>NZ_BJKL01000005.1 GCF_006538345.1 Alteromonas sp. KUL49
CCATCATACTTGTACGATATTTCTTACAAAAAGTACGATATCGCGCTTTTTTCTGCATGATTTTTTTATACTAAAGTATAAAGTTATTGATTTTTAAGGTTTTTTGTTTTAGACGAAAGTCGTAACAAATTTGAAATAAAAAACTTTGAATTCCTAGTAGCGTCGATTATTGGGCGCGATATTATAAATCCAGTCACAGGGAATACACGACGAGTCAGGACGACACGAAGGATGAACTGGACAACTCAGGATGAGCTTTCCAAACAGGAGTTTGGACATGAGGAATGTGCAAGATGCACAAACAAATGGAAGTGTGTCACATGGATGTAGTGTAAGGATACTAAGATTATCTTGCAAGGTGGCAAGATAGTGCAAGGAGCACAAACATCTAGGTATGGAAGACTGTGGCATGATGCCCTGTACAAAGGATTTATGGACGATACCGAGCGCGCTCGGCTGGACACCCTAAGGACGGGAAGACTGTTTAAGGATTAGCAGTTACATATGGAATAAAGGAAAAGGGAGTACTGACGGAGTTTAGTCAAGGACAACCTCAGGAAGAGGAATGCCGCACGGAGGATGTGTGGTTATGAAAGGATAAAAGGAAAGGGACCTACTTAAGGATAAGTGGCTCACACAGGATGATGTGAGAAAAGAAGGAAAGGGGCGTATACGGATTTTAATCGGGAAGATTTTAGTTGCAATGGAACGCAGAGAAGGAAGCTCAAAATTTTGGAAAAAGGGTGGCTTGTAAGCCACCCTTTTTTTATTTCACGCTTACTAATGTTTCACTACGAAATTTTGTATGCAGGTAATTCGGTTCGAATGATTTTGTTACCAATAAGTTCTACCTCGCCAGTATAAGCATCCTCGCCATTGCTCGAAAACTCGAAGTAGTATGTACTTCTCCAATCCATCTTGCCTGAACCAAAACTGAGTGTGCTTTTTTTCCGAGCTACGCTGATTAACTGTAAGTGCTGTTGGTCACAGTAAGTGGCCAAATAGCGTTTGGTCATCTCAGAGATACTGCGTATCCGCCAAAATTGAAATGCAACGAAGCTAATGACGAGTAATACGCAGAGATCAAATAGATTCACTAGGCACCTCTGGTGTTTGAAAATAAATGGCCAATGGCTTTTGCCAAAGTATCACTGCGTTCTGGTGTTCTAAGCATTGCCAGTACGCTATCTCGAAGTGATGGGACCTGAACAAGATCAGAAAAAAGGCCAATGAACAATTCGCCTTTGTGTCCATGATGTTCATCAGCCTCGGCCGCAGCTTCAAAGAAAAGTAGTAATATTGCGTCATTGAACTGATTGAAATGGCGAGCCGCAATAACACTTAAAACGTCCACGCGAATAGCGTGCTCAGAGTTGAGTAGTTCAACCAACGAGGTTTGAATCAATTCTGAGGCACTTGATGTGCCAAGTCCCGCAAGTGCCTCTATACAAAAATCGCCACTGATCGCTAGCGCATCGATAAAAGCAGTAATGATAACGTCTTGTTTCGGAAGACTCTCGCTTGCCCGCATGAGGGTGTTTTTGAATTCAGGCGCATACAATGAAAAGTTCTTTGCTACTCGCTGTGCCGTATTTGTATCGTCTAGACAAACAGATACATCTGCAACCGCCTGAATTGAAAGACCTCTCCAATCTGCTACTTGGGGGGCATCTATGTAAGCCATGACATGTTGCGACGATGAAGAGGGCGGCTCAACATTAAACTCCTTTTTTACAAACCCGTTGAATTGTGCCATTTGAGATTGAGTTGGCACAAAGGAATAAGGGTTGTCGGGTAACTGTTGTGCCTTCTCGGTGTCTTCTGAAATACTTTGTCCGAGGGCGTCTACAATTATCTGCAAAAAGTGATTTCGTGCCGCACTCATCACCAAGCCCTGTTCGTCTACAGGAAATTTCAGAAACCAGATATAGTGGTTTTCCGACGCATTTTTATTCCAAAAAACAATGCCAAACCATGCGTGCTTTTGACGAGGGTAGGGGGCACACACCAAACCATTTTCAATGTCTAGAAACGTTTGAGTATCAACCTTTGATAAGCCGCGGCCCATATCAAAGACACAGTACTCTGTGCCTGCGTGTAGCAGAAATTCACTGACAGAGTTAATGCTCTGGTTTTGCATAGTTGAGTTTCCCATTGACAAAAAACGCCCAAGTTTACCACGCTCTCATGTATAATCCCCATCCGAAATTTCAAGGGTAGAAGATAGAATAATGAGCAAAAATGTTGGTGCAAAGCGTATGACGGAGTCATTATTCGCTCTTACTGAAGCTTTGAAAGCGAACGACTTATGGCCCTCTAGAGAGCCCACACCTTATGAATTAGCGAGTACAGTACCGTTCTCTGTGGATCGACTTCAATTTAACGAATGGCTCGCTTTTGTATTTTGTCCAAAGTTGTTGGAGCTTATTGAACAAGACAAGGATATCCCTGCGATGGCGATTACACCCGCGTTAGACGTTTATTTACCAGACTGTCCGTATGATGTGAAAAAGGCATAGAAGCGATGGACACTCTCTCTTTGGGTAGTAATTAGGAACCGCGGTGTTAGATATTCTTTATCAAGACGAATTTATAGTTGCAGTAAACAAACCTCCTGGATTATTAGTTCATCGAAGCCCCATAGATAAGCATGAAACACAATTTGCTGTCCAAACCTTAAGAGATCAGATTGGGCAACACGTATTTCCTGCTCACAGACTTGATAGGCCTACCTCGGGCGTATTGCTTTTCAGCACGAGTGGCGCGTTGGCCGCTGAACTGGGTAAGCAGATGATGGAAAAAGCCGTGGTAAAAGAATATCACGCACTCGTTCGAGGTTTTGTTCACGGGACTGGTATTGTTGACTATGCACTTAAATATCGATACGACAAAATAGCGGACAAACACAAACGTCCACAGCAGCCGCCTCAGCCCGCCACCACTATGTATTCGGTGATGAAGCGTTTCGAAATCCCCGTACCTGTGGGTAAATATCAGTCAGCGCGATATTCTCTCGTTAAACTAAACCCATCGACGGGGCGTAAACACCAGTTGCGTAGGCACATGGTTCATCTTCGTCACCCGATCTTGGGGGATACCACTCACGGAGATGGTAAACAGAATAAATTTTTGCGAGAGCACTTTGGTTTCACCAATTTGGCCTTAACTTGTACCAAGATGGGATTTCTACACCCAGTATCCAACAACTGGGTTGAAATTAGCGCGCCTTTCCATGCAGAGATGCAAAGGCTATTGTCAGCGTTGAACGATTTTGATGTAACTGCCTCTCAATAGGCAGCTACGAAAAATAAAGAATACAGAACATATATTAGAGGTATAGCAATGGCGACATTGAAAATTATTGCGGGAACAGTTTACGGTAATGCACAACACGTAGCTGAACAAGTCGAAGAACATTTAGCAAGTAAAGGCGTTGATGTAGAGTTGGAAAGTGATCCGTCGGTAGATGATTTCACCGGTGCCGATGCAATCTTGGTCATTACCTCTACCACTGGGCAAGGTGATATTCCACCTAACTTAGAGTTTGTCTTTTCTGACTTAAAAGATGATGCCCCTTCGCTCGAAGGAAAGCCTTTCGCAGTAGCGGCACTGGGTGATAGTAGTTACGGTGAAAGTTTTTGCGGAGCTGGCAAACAGTTTCACGCGCTATTATCAGAGCTTCAGGGTAATCCAGTGGCTGACATGCTAGAAGTTGATGCTATTGAGACCCTTGAGCCAGAAAAAGATGTAGTTGAGTGGGTGGGTGGTATTAGCGACAAGCTCGTTGGTTAACCTAACATCAATAAAGTGGTAGCCGCACAGGAGTGCGCGGCTACCAAGGCTAATTACTCTGCGCCTCGAAGTAGTGCATTAATGCCTACTTTAGCACGAGTTTTTGCGTCTACCTTTTTCACAATAATAGCTGCGTATAGGCTGTATTTACCGTCTTTACTTGGTAGGTTACCTGACACTACAACAGAGCCCGCAGGTACACGTCCGTAGTGAACTTCACCTGTTTCACGGTCGTAAATGCGTGTGCTTTGACCGATATAAACACCCATTGAAATTACTGAGCCCTCTTCAACAATAACACCCTCTACGATTTCTGAGCGCGCACCGATAAAGCAGTTATCTTCAATAATAGTTGGGTTTGCTTGCAATGGCTCAAGAACGCCGCCAATGCCAACACCACCTGAAAGGTGAACGTTTTTACCGATTTGAGCACATGAGCCAACCGTCGCCCACGTGTCTACCATAGTACCCTCGTCAACGAACGCACCAATGTTTACGTAAGATGGCATTACCACAGCGTTTTTACCAACAAAGGTTCCGGTTCTTACTGCCGCAGGTGGAACAATGCGAACGCCGTCAGCCGCGAATTGCTCTGCAGTGTAGTCGGTATATTTTAGTGGAACCTTATCGTAAAAGCGGCTCTCAGCGCCATCGATAACTTCGTTATTGTGTAAACGGAAAAAAGTAACACCGCTTTTTTCAACCACTGGTGAACAACCCATTCACCAGCAATTTTTTCTGCCACACGCGCTTCGCCGCGATTCAGCATAGCAATGGCATCTGCCACTGCTTGCTTAACTTCCTGAGGCGCCGCATCAGGACTGATCTGGTCACGATTTTCAAAGGCTTCTTCAATAATGGCTTTCAATTCATTCATGGTATTGTGATATCTTCAAGTTGATCGAGTTTAAGTAAAATACGTTTTTTAAGAGCGACTTGTTGCTCTTGAGTAAGTGCATGACCTTCGTCGTTACTTACTATGAAAATGTCCTCAGCACGCTCACCAATAGTGGAGATTTTCGCCAGTTTCAAGGTGACGTGCTCATCGACAAAAGCGTGACCTATTTTGGCGAGTATCCCTGGCGCATCCAGAGCTTCAAGTTCCACCAAAGTAGCGTCATCACCTAACGTGAAAAAGCGGATCTTGATGGGCACATCAAGTTGTCGCATTTGCCGAGAAAGTTTGCGTTTATTTTCGTGTTTCCTACCCGGCTTCTCTACCTGAGTGATAATCGCTTTTTCTAACGATTTTTGACGAGACTCAGATGCTAAGCGGTTGCCATCCTGTTCCAAAATAAGCAGGCTGTCAAATACGTAACCATCGCGAGTAACAGTAATACTCGCATCGTGAATAGAGCAATTGCGGCTATCTAATACAGATGCAACTTGGGCGAACAGCGCGGGCCTATCTTTGCCGTATAACAGTATTTCTGTACCACCTTTTGCGAGCTCATCATTCGCTTTGACTAAGAGAGCATCGGTTTCATCTGTCAGCCAATCTGCCTGTGCATTGATAATTTCTTCGGTATGCCAAGCGATTTGATTAGGTTTAAATCGAACGAAGTAATCATCATCTAGACGCGCCCATAGCGTTTCCACGGCAACGGCATTGAGCTTTCTTTCGAGCAACATTTGTAACGCTTGGGCTTTGTGATCATCTGAGCGTTCTTTTATCGTTGCTCTGCACTGTAATCCATTATCTAGTGCTTTTTGTGTCATTAAGTAAAGTTCGCGAAGCAGAGAAGCTTTCCAATCGTTCCATAAGTTATCATTGGTTGCACGAATGTCAGCCAGTGTTAGCGTGTACAACAAATTTAGATGATTGTGACTTTTCACCGCACTCGCAAATTCACTGATAACTTCAGGGTCGTAAATGTCACGACGCTGTGCAACCACCGACATCAATAAGTGATTTTCAACCAGCCAGCTGATCATAGCCGCGTCGTCTTTTGCTACGCTATGGCGTTCGCAAAACGCCGCAACATCGACTGCTCCAAGAGTGGAATGATCGCCATTTCGACCTTTTGCAATATCATGAAATATAGCGGCGATGTAGATGATTTCAGGTTTATCTAAATTCTTACAAATTCTGCCGCAGCGTGGAAACTCAACATTGTCATCACTAAAATAATGGTTTACATGTTTCACCAGACGGTGGGTGTGCTCATCCACAGTGTAAGCATGGAATAAGTCAAATTGCATCAACCCGACAATTGCGTCCCACTCTGGTAGATAAGCGCTGAGAATACGGTACTGATACATCACATCCCAAGCAAAGTCGAAAAACTTGGGTTGACGGAATAACCGCATTATTTTTTCGCGACACTCTGGGCGCTCTACAAAATACTCACCTTTGTAACGTCTTCGAGCGTTTCGAAGTTGTCGAATACAGTCTGTAGTTAGTCCCTTCACTTCGGGCGTTGTCGCTATTACATGAAGGAAATCCAGTACAGACTCAGGCGTGTTAAAAACATCTTCTCTTCGCGGAGAGATTAGCGTGTCTTGCAATTCGTAATCTGCGTCTATTACCTTTGCTCGAGGCACACTGAGGTTGAGCATGTCGTGCTTGAAACGTTGCAGAAGCATTTGATTGAGTTCGTTAACTTGACCAACTACGCGGAAAAAGTCACGCATCATTTTCTCTACAGAACGCTTGCCTTCTTCTCCGTAACCCATCAGCTTAGCGACTTCAGGTTGATAATCAAATAGCAAGCGGTTTTCGCTGCGACCAGAAGTTAAATGCAGAGCGGCCCGCATGCGCCACAAATGCATACGGCAGGCGATAAGTTCGCTGTGTTCTTCTTCAGTGAAGTAACCGTGGCCGACTAAGTTCCAGCCGTCGTATTCTTTAAAATGCTTTTTTGCAACCCAACCAATTGACTGAATATCTCGAAGGCAGCCAGGATTCTCTTTAATATTTGGCTCTAGGTTGTAGGCTGTGCCATTAAACTTTAAATGGCGATTTTTCTGTTCTTCATACTTAGCACTGAAGAATGCTTTGCTTGACCATGCACTCTTGCTATTGACACTGTCCCATAGATCACTGAAAACAGTCTCGCTGCCACACAACAGGCGACTCTCAACGAGATTGGTTGCAATGGTAATATCGCCTTTTGCTTGCTTAACGGTTTCTTTGATGGTCCTGACAGACTGGCCAACATCTAATTTGATGTCCCATAAAAGCGTGATGAATTGGCTGATTTTTTCTTGAACGTCAGGTTTTAAACTGCGCTTACTGACAATCAGGAGATCGATATCAGAATGGGGTTGTAAATGACCGCGACCGTAACCGCCAACGGCGCACAAGGACAAATCGTTTACTTGGTCTAAGCCGTACAAGCGCCATAGATGACAGAGAAGGGCGTCTACGAATTGTGCACGACCGGTGACCAGTTGATTCACCGGCGTGTCAGCAAAAGCTGACGTTAGCCATTCGTAGCTGTCGGTAATACATTGTTTGATTGCAGGTAAGTCTTGCACAGAAACAATGTTTTCTACACGTTCTATAAGTGATGGGAGTGCCAAATCGACCTTCTTACTATTACATCTATTTAACCGGGACGAAAGATACCACGAATCAATAATAGGATCAGCGCATAATTGTGCGGAAAACGACGGGAATATGTGAATAAATATAAGAAAAAGTTATATTTAATTGCAGCAATGACACGCCGAAGTCAAGAGTGACGACGGCGTATATTCGGGTTAGCTGTGAGAAATCACTCTAGGAAGGTCTTCTTCTTCTCTCAGTGTGAGGACTTCTACGCCAGTTTCAGTAACCAGTAGAGTGTGCTCCCATTGCGCACTCAAGCTTCTATCTTTTGTGACTACCGTCCATTGGTCTGGTAATACTTTTGAGTAGCGCTTTCCGGCATTTACCATAGGCTCTATGGTGAAACACATGCCTGGTTCTAAAGTCTCTCCTGTTCCAGGGCGACCGTAGTGAACGATTTGCGGCTCTTCATGAAAACTTGCGCCTATACCGTGGCCGCAATATTCCCTCACTACAGAGTAGTTGTGTGCTTCAGCATGCGTCTGGCAAATGTGGCCGATGTCACCCAAGCGCATACCTGGTTTAACTTGTTTGATTGCTTTGTATAAACACTCTTGCGTAATACGGATGAGTCGCTCAGCCAAAATGCTTGGTTTACCTACCACAAGCATTTTGGATGTATCACCGTGATAGCCATCTTTGATGACAGTGACGTCTATATTGATGATGTCACCGTCTTTTAGTTTCTTATCAGACGGGATACCGTGACAAATACAGTGATTTACTGACGTACAGATAGACTTTGGAAAAGGCGGATGGCCATAATTAAGTGGAGCAGGCGTTGCTTTCTGTACGTTCACAATGTAATCGTGACAAATCGTATTTAGTTCGTCTGTGGTTACACCTTTTTTCACGTGAGGCGTGATCATTGTTAGTACTTCAGCAGCCAATTTCCCGGCTACGCGCATTTTTTCAATTTCTTCTGGAGTTTTAATTATTGCTGCCACAGGGTCTCTCAAGTTAAATCAATCTACGAATCACCCAACAAAATTACGTTCAATGTTGGACTAATTGCTTTATATGGTAGCGCTTAGTCGCATTTGTGTATAGTTAAACGCGATGCAGCCTACGTTAAATCAGACTGCCTAGCGCCCAAAAGTGATTAAAAGTTAGTTCCTAATTTGGGTATTTCTTGTGTATCTGGATTCCTTATGGTATAAAGCGCGCGCTGAAATCTGTTGTCGATAGTGATAGCGGATTTTAAGTACATTAATTTTATTTAAAACACACATATACCATGACCGCGTATCGGGGTGTTCGGCCAAGGCTGGATCGATACTAGGGGTATATGGAGGCCTAACCCCAAGAGGAAATTAAAATGGCAAATGTTTCAATGCGTGACATGCTGAAAGCCGGTGTGCATTTCGGTCACCAAACTCGTTACTGGAACCCAAAGATGAAACCTTACATCTTTGGCGCTCGCAACAAAGTTCATATCATTAACTTGGAAAAAACTGTTCCATTGTTTAATGGTGCGCTTAACTACTTATCTGGCGTAGCTTCTAAGAAAGGCAAAGTACTTTTCGTAGGCACAAAGCGTGCAGCTGGCGAAGCAGTGAAAGAAGCGGCACTTAAGTGTGACCAATTCTACGTAAACAAGCGTTGGTTGGGTGGTATGTTGACTAACTGGAAAACAGTTCGTCAATCAATCAAGCGTCTTAAAGACCTTGAGCAGCAAAGCCAAGACGGTACTTTCGAAAAGCTAACCAAAAAAGAAGCGCTAATGCTTCAGCGTGAAATGGACAAGCTTGAAAGCAGCCTTGGTGGTATCAAAGACATGGGTGGCCTTCCAGACGCTATCTTTGTTATCGATGCTGACCACGAGCACATTGCTGTTACTGAAGCACGTAACCTTGGCATCCCTGTAATTGGTGTTGTAGATACAAACTCTAACCCAGACGGTGTTGATTACATCATTCCTGGTAACGACGATGCGATCCGTGCGATCCAGTTGTATCTAAATGCTGCAGCTGATGCAATCACTCAAGGCCGCGAAAGCAACCTTGAAGTACAAGCAGAACAAGACGACTTCGTAGAAGCGGCTGAGTAATGCACTGTACTGCACTGTCATAGAGTAATCACATGGCAGTGCTACAATACACTATGTATTGAGAGGGGCGACATCGCCCCTTTTACCTACTGAATTTAAATTAAATGCTGAGGAATTGAAAAATGGCAGTGACTGCAGCACTTGTTAAAGAACTGCGCGAACGTACTGGCGCAGGCATGCTGGACTGTAAAAAGGCCCTTGTTGAAACGGATGGCGACATTGAGCTAGCCATTGAAAACATGCGTAAATCTGGTCAAGCAAAAGCGGCTAAGAAAGCCGGTCGTATCGCCGCTGAAGGTGTTATCTTAACTAAGGTATCTGACGGCCGCGCAACTATGCTTGAGCTTAACTGTGAGACAGACTTCGTTGCTCGTGACGAAGGTTTCCTAGCTTTCGGTAACAAGCTTTTAGAGCTTGCTGCTGCAAACAACATCAACGACATGGACGCGCTCAATGCTGCAGAACTTGACGGTTCAACGGTAAGTGAAGTTCGTGACGCACTTGTTGCTAAGATTGGTGAAAACATCTCTCCTCGTCGTGTAATTAACGTTGAAGGTGACAACCTAGGTGCATACGTGCACGGTGGTCGTATCGGTGTTATCTCTATCCTAACTGGTGGTGAAGCTGACCTAGCTAAAGATGTTGCTATGCACGTTGCTGCGGCTAGCCCTCAATTCGTTAAGCCTGAAAACGTTCCGGCTGAAGTTGTTGAGAAAGAGAAAGAAATCCAAATCGAAATCGCTGTACAATCTGGCAAGCCTGCTGAAATTGCAGAAAAAATGGTTGCTGGTCGTATGAAGAAGTTCACTGGCGAAGTTAGCCTTACAGGTCAGCCTTTCGTTAAAGACCCTTCAGTTAGCGTTGGTGACCTTCTTAAGAACAACGGTGCAGACGTTATCAACTTCGTTCGTTTCGAAGTTGGTGAAGGTATCGAGAAAAAATCTGAAGACTTTGCAGCTGAAGTTGCTGCACAGATGGAAGCAGCGAAGAAATAATTCTGCGTTAAGCTTTTGCAATCTGCGATAGTCAGATACACTACGGGCACCTCTTCGGAGGTGCTTTTTTATGTGTTTGCTCATCTATTGAACAGTTTGAGTTAGGCACTGAGACAATGGTAGGTTGCTAAATCTACTAACTTATTGATAGTAAGTGAATTGTCCTATGTTTTCTTGGTGATTTACCGTTATGGAAGAAAATAGAATATATAGGACAAACGCGTTTACGAGGAAAAAGCAAAAATGAGTATCACACCAAAATCAGCATATCGTCGCATTCTCTTAAAGCTTAGTGGTGAAGCCCTCATGGGTGAAGAAGGCTTTGGTATCGATCCAAAAGTACTAGATCGTATGGCGCAAGAAATCAAAGAACTTGTTGAGTTAGGTGTTCAAGTCGGTTTAGTTATCGGCGGTGGTAACCTTTTTCGCGGTGAAGGGTTAGCAAAAGCTGGTATGAACCGTGTTGTAGGTGACCATATGGGTATGCTTGCCACTGTGATGAACGGCCTAGCGATGCGTGATGCGCTGCACAGAGCTTTTGTTAACGCACGTTTGATGTCTGCTTTTCCATTAAACGGTGTATGTGACAACTACAATTGGGCAGAGGCGATCAGTTTGCTTAAGTCTGGTCGTGTGGTCATCTTCTCAGCCGGTACCGGTAATCCCTTCTTTACAACGGATTCAGCAGCGTGTCTGCGCGGTATAGAGATTGAAGCGGATGCGGTATTAAAAGGTACAAAAGTAGATGGTGTATTCAGTGATGACCCAGCTAAAAATCCTGAAGCAACACTGTACAGCCAACTTTCATATCAAGAAGTCCTCGAAAAAGAATTAAAAGTGATGGATTTGTCAGCGTTTACGCTGGCTCGTGACCACAGTCTGCCAATCCGCGTGTTCAACATGAACAAGCCTGGTTGTTTAAAGCGCGTAGTCATGGGTGAGCCAGAGGGCACACTTATCGATCATGTTGAAAAAATTAGTTAAGACAATAGGAAACACATTGTGATTGATGAAATTGAATTAGATGCGCGCGAGCGTATGGAAAAAAGCATCAGTGCACTTAAAAGCCAGCTAAGTAAAATTCGCACCGGCCGTGCTCACCCCAGCCTTCTCGACGGTATTATGGTGCCTTATTACGGCGTAGATACACCACTTAAACAAGTCGCTAACGTAGTTGCTGAAGACAGTCGTACGTTGGCACTGACAGTGTTTGATAAGAGTGCTATCCAAGCGGTTGAAAAAGCGATAATGCAGTCAGATCTCGGCCTTAACCCTATGAGCGCCGGTGGTTCTATACGCATTCCGTTACCACCGTTAACAGAAGAGCGTCGTAAAGATTTGATCCGCGTTGTTCGCAACGAAGCTGAGGGTGGCCGTGTAGCTATTCGTAACATTCGTCGCGATGCAAACAGCGATGTAAAAGAGCTCCTGAAAGAAAAAGAAATCAGCGAAGATGAAAGTCGTGCTACTGAAGAAAATATTCAGTCGTTAACAAACGAGTTCATCAAGCAAGTAGATGGTATGCTTGCTGACAAAGAAAAAGAACTGATGGAAGTGTAAGCAGTATTATGATTGGGAAGCGGTCTCGCGTCACAAAACAACCGGAACAAATGACTGAAAGCCCTGTATCTAATGTAGGGCCTCAGCATGTTGCCATTATTATGGATGGCAATGGTCGTTGGGCGCAAAAGAAAGGGAAAATTCGTACATTTGGGCACAAAGCTGGCGTTGACTCAGTCAAAGCTGTGGTGAGGTTCGCGCGCAAGACGGGAATTAAATCTCTTACGCTTTTTGCCTTTTCTAGTGAAAACTGGAAGCGCCCTGAAGAAGAAGTCAGTGTGTTGATGGAGTTGTTTAACTTTGTATTGAACAACGAAGTCAAACGCTTGAATAAAAATGGTGTACGTTTGAAAGTCATCGGCGACGTTAGCGCCTTCGATGACAAGCTTGTTGAGAAGATCCACAAAGCTGAGACCCTGACCGCTGACAATCACGACTTAGTGTTAAATATTGCGGCAAACTACGGTGGCCGTTGGGACATTGTTAACGCCACTAAACAAATTGCGAATGACGTTCAAAACGGGAAGCTGGATGCTGAAAGCGTCACTGAAGATACATTCAACAATTATGTGTCTACAGCGGAGTTGCCAGAACTCGATTTGTTAATTCGCACTGGCGGTGAGCACCGTATCAGTAATTTCTTACTGTGGCAGTGTGCTTACGCTGAATTGTATTTTACCGATGTACTATGGCCTGATTTTAATGAAGATGTTTTTCAGTTGGCTGTAGATGATTTCAATGTTCGCCAACGCCGATTTGGGCTAACAGGTGAACAAGTGCTGACGCCTAATACTTAGTTATGTGTAGCAGCACCAGGCTTGACCTGACAACAGGAGCAAAGAGCCAATTATGCTAAAACAAAGAATAATAACTGCATTAATTCTCGCCCCTTTGGCACTTTTTGCCATTCTCTTCTTACCTGTATTTTGGTTTGAAATTGCTATTGCCGGTGTTGTAGGCATAGGCGCTTATGAATGGGCCAACATGTCTGGTTTCACCCAGCGTCCACAAAAAGTGGCCTTTATGATAGCCGCATTTTTGGTGTGTATCGTGTTGTCAGTGCAAGTTGGTAGTGAATCAATTTGGCATCAAGGACAGTTAAACTCCCTGTACAAATCTATCCTTAGTATCGCCGTGGTGTGGTGGGTAGTTTCATTGTTCATGATTATTGCTTATCCCAAGTACTCCAAAGTGTGGCGAGAAAACCGTGCTATTCGCTTGTCTTTTGGCGTAGTCACTCTCATTCCCACTTGGATAGCAGTCGTTGCGCTAAGAACAAGTTTGTATGACGTGGATGAGTACTACGGCGCTTCGTTGATCTTTTACGTGCTAGGCATTGTGTGGGCCGCTGATATTGGTGCGTTCTTCGTAGGCGTAAAGTTTGGTCGTCACAAGTTACGCCCCAATGTTTCTCCGGGGAAAACCTTGGAAGGTCTTTTAGGCGGGGTCGCTGCCTCTTCAGCAATCATCGCATTTGCCGCGTTGCATTATCAGGTGGAGCCTTCTCGAATCTGGCTACATTTAGTTATTGGTGGTGTCACTGTCGCGGTGTCAGCCTTAGGTGACTTGAATGAGAGTATGTTCAAGCGAACTGCAGGAATTAAAGACAGTGGACGCATTTTACCCGGTCATGGTGGTGTGTTAGACCGTATTGACAGTTTAACGGCTGCGTTTCCTGTGTTCGCCTTTAGTTATGTGATGTGGATGGCTTAATGCAAACCGTTACTGTGCTTGGGGCTACAGGCTCTATTGGGTGTAGTACCCTTGATGTTATCGCTCGCCATCCTGATTTGTTTCGCGTATTCGCTATTACTGGCAATAGTCAAGTAGAGCGGCTCATCGAACAAGCTGCTGCTTGTTCACCACGTTACATTGTGCTTGCGGATGATAGCCGTTATGAAGAGGCAGTATCATTAGCAAAACAACACGGTGTTAATGCGCAGATTTTGTGTGGCGGCGATGCGCTAGAAGAAGTATCTTCAGCGCCTGAAGTTGATACTGTTATGGCAGCAATAGTGGGTGCAGCTGGATTACTGCCAACACTGGCGGCAGTAAAGGCGGGCAAGCGAGTCCTTCTTGCTAACAAAGAAGCACTAGTCATGTCTGGAGCGTTGCTGATCGATGCAGCCAATCAAAGTGGGGCGTCTATCCTACCCATTGACAGTGAACACAATGCAATTTTCCAATGTTTACCCGATGATTTTCAATATGGCAATTTAGCCCATTCAGGTATTTCAAAGATTTTACTTACAGGCTCAGGAGGTCCGTTTAGAGACCGTAGCTTGTCTACATTCAATGAGATAACCGTGGAGCAAGCCTGTACCCATCCTAATTGGTCCATGGGACAGAAAATTACCGTCGATTCTGCGACGATGATGAACAAAGGTCTCGAGTTTATTGAAGCATGTTGGTTGTTCGGAACCAAAGCTAGTGACATTGAGGTGGTTATTCACCCCCAAAGCGTAATTCACTCTATGGTCCAATATGTCGATGGTTCAATCATTTCTCAAATGGGTAACCCTGACATGCGCACTCCCATCGCTTATGGCTTGGCTTATCCGCATAGAATCGACTCGGGTGTAGCGCCTGTAGATTTTAATACGATTGGAGATTTTAGTTTTACCTCTCCGTGCTTCGAGCGTTATCCAAATTTAAAACTCGCCATTGATGCATGTATCGATGGACAAGCGGCAACAACACGTCTAAATGCAGCCAATGAGGTAGCAGTAGCGGCGTTTTTAGCCAAGAAAATCCGGTTTACAGACATAGCACGGGTGAACGCAGAAACTCTCGATAAAATGGAACCAATAACAGTTTCATCGCTCCAACAAATTCTTGAGCAAGATAGCAGTGCTAGAGATATGGCGATGCAAGTAATTAGAGGATTGTCAGCGTGTTAGGTTTTTTGTGGAGCGCTGGTGCGTTTATTGTTGCGTTAGGGATTTTAGTCGCGGTCCATGAATGGGGACATTTTTACGTGGCTCGCCGTTGCGGTGTTCATGTTGAGCGCTTTTCCATTGGTTTTGGTAAACCATTGTGGCGACGTAAAAGTACCTCCGGTACCGAGTATGTTATTGCTGCGATACCTCTAGGTGGCTACGTTCGCATGCTCGATGGACGAGTGGATGATGTACCAGAGCATATGGCGCACAAGGCGTTCAACAACAAAACTGTGCTTCAGCGAATGGCTATTATTGCCGCCGGCCCTGGGGTCAATTTCATATTCGCTTTTTTCGCATTGTGGATAATGTATCTAGTTGGATTGCAAACCGTGAAGCCTGTGGTTAATACCATTGAGCCAAACAGTATTGCTGAGTTAGCTGGTGTAACCAAAGGTGACGAGATCATTGCTGTGGGTGAGCGCAGTACTCCTGATTGGGAGGCTGTTAATATGGAGCTCGTGTCGCATATAGGTAAAGAGGCAGCTCTGGTTACACTAGTAAACAAAGATAAAGTACAAAAAGAATTAACATTTACATTGACCGGTTGGAACTTTGACCCAGATAAAGAGTCTCCTTTAAGCAGCTTGGGTATTACACCGTTTAGACCCGCACCTACACTAGAGGTAGGTTTTGTAGGTGATGACAGTGCTGCAGAACGAGCAGGGATTAAGACCGGTGACGTACTTGTATCTATTAACGGAGAACAAGTGAGCAATTGGCAGTTTTTGGTTGATAAAATTGTCGATAGCCCGGGAGCCATTTTGTCTTTGGGTATCGAACGGGATGGACAGCTAATCACTGTTAACCCAACGGTAGCAAAACAAGATACGCCAGAAGGTCAGCGAGGATATTTGGGCGTTAGTCCAGTGTTCGAACCTTGGCCAAAAGGGTATGTGTTTACCCATCAATATGGCATAGTAGAGTCTGTTGTAAGAGCTTTTGACAAAACATGGCGTTTAATAACGCTGAGTGTTGAAATGATAGGGAAATTATTGACCGGTGATGTATCGGTTAAAAATCTGAGCGGACCTATCTCAATTGCGCAAGGAGCGGGTGTAAGTGCCGGCTTCGGACTTGCGTATTTTCTAAGTTTTCTTGCTTTGATAAGCGTTAATTTAGGCATAATAAATTTGCTTCCCTTACCAATGTTAGATGGCGGGCATTTACTGTTTTACGCCATTGAATGGATACGAGGTAAACCTGTACCCGATGAGGTTCAGGAGTGGGGGTACAGGATCGGTGGCATGTTATTGTTCACGATAATGAGCATCGCCATTGTAAATGACATTGCTCGTATCACCTGATAGATGTCGGGAAGATAATAAAATAGCGAAGAAAGAACGCGGCCAGGAACAAATATATACATGAAGTTTAAACAGTTAGTAGCAGCCGGTGCAATTGCTACCAGTGCTAGCTTAGCCAATGCTGCAGACTCAAACCAAGAATTTGTAGTCGAAGACATTCGAGTCGAAGGGTTACAACGAGTTGCACTCGGTGCGGCGTTGACTTATCTCCCCGTCCAGGTGGGCGACAATCTGAATTCGTTCAGAGTTACTCAGTTGATCCGTTCACTTTACTCATCAACTCACTTCGAGAATGTTGAAATTTTGCGTGACGGCAACACGTTAGTTGTGCGCGTTTCAGAACGCCCGACAATCAGTAACATCATTTTCGATGGCAACGACGACATCAAAGATGAGCAATTGCAGGAAAGCTTAGACGGCAATGGTATACGAGTCGGTGAGCCCCTCGATAAAACCGTTCTAACATCGATTGAAAATGGCCTTAAAGACTTTTTCTATAGCATTGGTAAATACAATGCTGATGTTACAGCTATCATAACGCCGCTTCCAAGAAACCGCGTAGACCTCAAACTGCTGTTTGAAGAGGGTGATGCCGCCGAAATTCAACAGATCAATATTGTTGGTAATGAGATTTTCTCTGATGCTGTATTGATGGAAAGTTTTGAGCTTCAATATGATAAGCCGTGGTGGGATTTCCTCTCTGAAACGCGATATCAACAACAGACGTTGCAAGGTGATATGGAAACCCTGCGTAACCACTATTTAGATCGTGGTTATCTGCGCTTTAACGTTGATTCGACGCAAGTGTCCATGACACCTGAAAAATCAGGCATCTACATTGCGCTAAACGTCACTGAAGGTGAGCAATATACGATTTCAGAAGTAGAACTCGTTGGTGATGTATTGGGCCATGAAGATTACATTGAACGCGTTTTACCACTCACTCCTGGCGAGTTATACAATCAGGCTGAAGTAACTTACACAGAAGAGTTTATTAGTAAATACCTGGGTAGATTTGGTTTCGCCTATCCCACGGTAACCACGGTTCCCGAGATTAATGATGAGGACAAAACGGTTAAATTGACCTTGTCGGTGGACCCAGGTAAGCGTATTTACGCTCGTCGCATTCAATTCAATGGTAATGTGATCACCGCCGATGAAGTACTTCGCCACAACGTGAGTCAGATGGAAGGTGCTTGGTTGTCAAACAACCTGCTTGAGTCTTCTAAAAATCAGTTGTCTCGACTCACCTACATGGAAGAAGTTGAATTCGAAACTATTCGAATTCCAGGCCAAGAAGACCAAGTGGATGTTGTTTTCAACGTTAAGGAGCAACCAGCAGGCTCGTTTAACGCCGGTATTGGTTACGGTGACAGAACCAAGCTAAGTCTTCAAGCGGGTATTCAGCAAGATAACTTCTTGGGAACGGGTAAACGAGTTGGTTTAAACCTAAGCACCGTCTCATATCAGCGTTCTGCACAAATCACTTACAACGACCCATTCTTTACCATAGATGGGATTAGCCTCGGTGGAAGTATTGGTTATAGTGAGTTCGATGGTTCTGACTTTAATGTTATCCAATATAACTCGAAGCAATGGTCTGTTGGGGCGAACATTGGTTATCCAATTAACGAGTTTAACCGCATTAACTTTGGCCTTACTTATTCTAACGTAGAGCTTTTCAATCGCGGTTATTATGAGCAGACTGAACAGTTTTATGACCAGTTCCTTGATGGTGACGATCCAGATGCTGCTGTTAAATATCAGTCGTTTCAGGCCAGTGTGAGTTGGAGTAGAAGTACGCTAAATCGCGGTTTATTCCCAACAGCGGGTTCGTCGCAAAGAGCGTCGTTTAGCGTCACAACGCCTAATTCTGACGTGAACTTCTTCAAAACTATATTCGATGGTAAGTGGTACTATCCGTTAAGCCGCAACCAACGTTGGTCTGTGCTTGCACGAGTTCGCCTTGGATATGGTAACGGTTATGGCGATATTAATGGAAACGAGCAAATTATGCCGTTTACCGAGAACTTCACCGCTGGTGGTGCTGATTCACTACGCGGCTTTGAGAACAATACCGTTGGTCCACGTGGTATTATTCGTCAATCGAGCGGTTCAATTACCGGTCCTGATGGCCAAGTTTACCCGAATGATCCTGCTGACGATTTAATATCTCTATCTCGCCGTAGTTTGGGTGGTAATGCGATGGCGCTTGGTGGCGTTGAATTAATCGTACCTACCCCCTTTGTGGAAGAAGATATGGATAACTCGGTAAGAACGAGTATTTTCCTTGATGTTGGTAATGTTTGGGATACGGAATTTGATTATGACAAGTACCGTAGTTTCGAACAACCGAACACCCAATACGGCGAGCTGTTGGACTATTCTGACTGGAGCCTGTATCGTAGTTCTGCTGGTATCTCGGTACAATGGATTTCACCTATGGGCCCAATGGTGTTTAGTTTCTCTAAGGCCATTCAAGAGCGTGACGGTGACGATGCAAGATTCTTCACCTTCAATATCGGGCAAACTTTCTAATAATGATGTTGGGTTAAGAACTAAACCCATATAAAAAAGAGATAAAAAAGGAGTTCCTTTTGAAACAGTTGGTTAAAAATGCGATTGCAGGCGCGGTACTTAGTACTGCACTTCTTAGTACGTCTGCGATGGCTGAGCAAAAAATTGCAGTGGTTGATGTTCAAGGTATTTTTCAATCTATGCCTCAGGTAGCTGAGATTCAGAATACTATTCAAAACGAATTCAAAGACAGAATTGAAGAACTTCAACAACTACAGCGTGATGGTCAGTTCTATGCTGAGCGCCTTCAGCGTGATGCTGCGACAATGAGCGCAGAAGAAAAGTCTGAGATTGAGCAGAAAATCATTGAGGTTCGTACTGCACTTGAGCAAAAAGCAGGGCCACTTCAACAAGAAATTCAACGTCGTGAAGGTGAAGAACGCAACAAGCTTTTGGGCCTTATTCGTATGGCTATCGACACTGTTGCTTCTACACAAGACGTGGATTTAGTGCTTAATGCTGGCGCAGTAGCGTTTGCAAAAGAAGAGTTCGACCTCTCAGAAGCAGTATTAGAGCAAGTTAGCAAAACTAACTAAGTCTCTGTGTTTGAGTACGTTTAGTGCTCAACCATTATCAGACCAACTCCGAGAGGTGTTGGTCTGATTTGTTTTTTACGCTTAACAGCGTAAGGTTGCCGCCGTTTTATAGATTAATGGCAGCCCTGCCCAACGTGTTAGTGGTTAGGTCATGCTTGAAATAAAGGAGAGAGTTTTTGTCCAACGCACTTAATACCATCGAAATAAAAGAAATAATGGATTTGCTTCCCCATCGTTATCCATTTTTATTAGTCGATAGGGTCACTGAATATGTTTTAGGTGAGTCTATCAAAGCGTATAAAAATATTACGATAAATGAGCCGTGTTTTACTGGGCATTTTCCAGAGCAGCCAATTTTCCCTGGCGTACTAATTCTAGAAGCGATGGCACAAGTTGCTGGCGTGCTAGGTTTTAAAACCATGGGCAAGTCAGATAAGTTATACTTGTATGCAGGTATTGATAGTGCGCGTTTCAAACGCCCAGTGGTACCTGGCGATCAGTTGGTATTTGACGTGCAATTGGTTAAAGAGAAAAGAGGGATTTGGAAGTTCAAAGGTACTGCATTAGTGGATGGAGCCGAAGTATGTAGCGCCGATTTTATGTGTGCAATGAGAGAGATAGCATAACGTGATCCATCCAACAGCGGTAATTTCTGACAGCGCTACTATAGGTAGCGATGTAACAATTGGGCCTTTTTGTGTAGTAGACGATAATGTCACCATAGGTGACGGATGTGTGTTGAAGTCACACGTTGTCGTGCGAGGTCCAACCCGCATAGGTAAAAACAATACGTTCTTTCAGTTCACTTCGATTGGAGAAGACTGTCAGGATAAGAAGTATGACGGTGAGCCTACCGAGCTCGTTATCGGCGACGACAACGAGTTTCGAGAAGGTGTTACTGTGCACCGTGGCACTATTCAAGATAACAGCATCACTATCATAGGGTCTAGAAACCTGCTTATGGTGAATGCTCATGTCGCTCACGATTGTATCATCGGTAACGACTGTATTTTGGCGAACAATGTCGCTGTCGCAGGTCACGTGCACGTTGACGATTTTGCTATCGTAGGTGGTGCGGTAGCTATACATCAATTTTGTAAGATTGGCGCTCACGCCTTTATCGGTGGTGGCGCTATTATTTTGCGAGATGTACCGCCATTTGTCATGGTGAGTGGTCACAAACACATTCCTCAGGGCATTAATGCTGAAGGTCTACGCAGGCGTGGATTCGAAAAGTCCTCGATACTGGCAATCAAGCGCGCCTATAAAACCATTTACAGAGAGGGCAACACCGTAGCTCAAGCTATCGATAGTCTTGAGGTGCCTGCATCTGAAGAAGGTAGCGTAGCTATGATGCGAGATTTTCTAAGCAACGCCACTAGAGGCATCATCCGCTAATATGTCTAAGCCTTTGCGCATTGCAATAGTTGCTGGTGAGCCATCTGGTGACGTGCTCGCAGCAGGTATGCTTAGAGAGCTCAAGCGAATACACCCTGACGCAATTTTTGAGGGTATTGGCGGAAAACATATGCGGGCAGAGGGTTTTCACAGTCTTTTCGATATGGAAACTCTTTCTGTGATGGGACTCGTCGAGGTTCTGTCGAGTCTTCCATCAATACTCAAAGTCAAAAAAGGCTTGTTGTCTCATTTTGAGCAACATCGTCCAGATATTTTTGTTGGTGTAGATGCCCCAGACTTTAATTTGCGTATTGAAACTGAGCTCAAAAAACGAGGTGTGAAAACTGTCCATTATGTCAGTCCCACGGTTTGGGCATGGAGAGAGGGAAGAATTCACAAGATTGCCAGGGCAGCGCACCATGTCTTGGGGCTGTTTCCTTTCGAAGCGCAAGTATACGCAAAATATAATATGCCATACACGTTTGTTGGGCATACTATGGCAGACGCAATCCCTCTAGACCCCGACAAGTATCAAGCGAGGACGCTTTTAGCATTACCCAATAATGAAGATGTTTTGGCTGTGCTTCCTGGCTCTCGTAGAGGTGAAGTGGCAGCATTAATGCCAATATTTATCGACACTATGATAAGGGTAGCAAAAGAGCGACCCAACATTCATTTTGTAATCCCCGCAGCTAATGCAGCGAGGCACGACCAGATCAAAGAGTCTTTGTCTCTTGCTGGTGAAAATGCAGCTCGGCTCAATGTGCACATTGTCGATGTTGAAGCCAGGCATGCCATGATTGCGTCAGATGCGATTTTATTGGCGTCAGGCACCGCGACGTTAGAAGCAATGTTGTGTAAACGGCCTATGGTTGTCGCCTACAAACTGTCAGCACTGACTCACAAAATAATGCAGCGTTTATACAAACCTGACTATTTTGCACTACCAAATATTTTAGCAAATGAAGCTTTGGTTCCTGAGTTGCTGCAAGACGATGTGAATCCTATTACGCTGTGTGACCACATCCTCACTCTGTTTAATACAGACAACTCTACACTGATCAATAGATTCACAGAGCTTCATCACACCCTCAAATGCGATGCTGATAAAAGCTCAGCACGTGCAGTACTGGAAATACTCAATGGATAAACTCATTGCCGGAGTCGACGAAGTCGGACGCGGTCCACTTGTCGGTGACGTTGTTACTGCTGCAGTTATATTGGATCCGAATAAACCCATTGAAGGTTTAGCCGATTCCAAAAAGCTTAGCGAAAAAAAGCGTAATGCCTTAGCAGAGCAAATAAAAGAAAACGCACTGAGTTGGCATATAGCCAGAGCTACACCAGAAGAAATCGATTCACTTAACATACTTCACGCCACTATGCTTGCAATGAAGCGCGCGGTTGAGGGGCTTCATATTCAACCCCATTGGGTGCGCGTTGACGGTAACAGAATTCCCCAATGGCACTATGCCGCAGAGGCAGTAGTCAAAGGTGATAGTTTATTCGAGGAGATTTCAGCGGCATCAATTATTGCTAAGGTAGCTCGAGATCAGGATATGATTGAGCTTGATGCACTGCATCCTGAATATGGATTTGCAAAGCACAAAGGGTATCCAACGAAAGCCCATTTTGAAGCACTTGCTGCACATGGCGTGCTTAACTGTTATCGTAAGAGCTTTAAACCCGTCAAGACGCTTCTTTTAGAGTAATTTTTTACATGTCTTCGCCCTTTATTCACCTTCGAGTACACAGTGATTTTTCCATGATGGATGGGCTTAACAAAGTTAAGCCGATTCTTGGAAAGGTCGCAGAGTACAACATGCCCGCTGTGGCTATTACCGACCAAATGAATATGTGTGGGTTGGTTAAGTTTTACTCTCAAGCGCATAGCTTGGGTGTTAAACCTATTATAGGCACCGATTTTTGGGTAACCAACGAACATTTTGGTGACGAGCCTTTTCGATTAACCCTTTTGGCGATGAACAATGAGGGTTATAACAATATTACCGTTCTCATCTCAAAAGCGTATTTGCGTGGTAGCTTGGCGTATAAGGCCGTTATCGACCAAGCTTGGTTAGCAGAGCACTCGGAGGGAATTATTGTTCTCTCAGGCGCTCAACACGGTGATATCGGTGTTGCGCTGGCCAAGAACAATGTAAAGCTACGAGATGAAGCTCTGGCGTTTTATACCACCCACTTTCCAGACCGTTTCTATTTAGAGTTAATTCGAACAGGACGGGCCGGCGAAGAGGACTATTTGCATCGCGCTGTAGCCCTGGCTGATGAAGTGGGTCTACCCGTCGTTGCCACTAACGAAGTGTGTTTTATTGATCAAGCAGGATTTGATGCCCACGAAATTCGTGTTTGTATCCACGATGGTTACACGCTTGAAGATTCTCGTCGTCCAAAACGTTACAGTGATCAGCAGTATTTGCGTACTGCTGATGAAATGATTGAATTATTCAGCGACATACCAGAGGCGATTGAAAATACGGTAGAAATTGCCAAACGCTGTAATGTCACCGTGCGGCTAGGTGAATATTTTCTTCCTCAGTTTCCTACCGGCGGAATGACCACTGAAGACTTCTTAGTGAAAGTCTCTGAAGAGGGGCTGGAAGAGCGGTTAGAGTTCCTTTTTCCCGACGAAAATGTGCGGGCTGAAAAAAGGCCAGAGTACGATGACAGACTCCGTATTGAGTTAGAAGTTATTAACCAAATGGGGTTCCCCGGCTACTTCCTGATCGTTATGGAATTTATCCAGTGGAGTAAAGACAACGGCATACCTGTTGGCCCTGGGCGTGGTTCAGGTGCAGGTTCCTTAGTGGCCTATGCGCTAAAAATTACTGACTTAGACCCGCTTGAATTTGATCTGCTTTTCGAAAGGTTCTTGAACCCAGAACGTGTTTCCATGCCCGATTTTGACGTCGACTTTTGCATGGACAGACGAGACGAAGTTATCGATCACGTTGCCGAGTTGTACGGACGACAAGCGGTCTCTCAAATCATTACCTTCGGTACCATGGCAGCAAAAGCGGTTATTCGTGATGTTGGGCGCGTACTGGGTCATCCGTATGGTTTTGTTGACCGTATTTCAAAGCTCATTCCTCCTGATCCGGGAATGACCCTCGATAAGGCTTTTAAAGAAGAGCCTCGCTTACCCGAAGTTTATGACCAAGATGAGGAAGTGAAAGACCTTATCGATATGGCGCGTATTCTCGAAGGTGTTACGCGAAATGCCGGCAAGCATGCCGGTGGTGTTGTTATTGCACCTACAACCATTACCGACTTCTCGCCGTTGTACTGTGACGACGAGGGTAAGAACCCAGTTACACAGTTTGATAAGAATGACGTTGAAACGGCAGGGCTTGTTAAATTTGACTTTCTAGGTTTGCGAACGCTCACTATTATTCAGTGGGCGATTGATATGATTAAGGAAGGTAAGGGTATTGATATCGATATCAGTGCCATTCCTTTGGAAGACAAAAAGAGCTTCCGTATTCTTCAAAATTCAGAGACAACTGCAGTATTCCAGTTGGAATCTCGCGGTATGAAGGACCTGATTAAACGCCTTCAACCGGACTGTTTTGAAGATATTATCGCATTGGTGGCCCTATTTAGACCCGGCCCTTTGCAGTCGGGCATGGTAGAAAACTTTATCGACCGTAAGCATGGTCGAGAAGAAATTTCTTATCCTGATGCCGAATATCAGCACGAATGTCTGAAAGAAATTCTTGAACCTACCTATGGCATTATTCTTTACCAAGAGCAGGTAATGCAGATAGCCCAAGAAATGGCGGGTTACTCTCTTGGTGGCGCAGATTTGCTTCGCCGTGCTATGGGTAAGAAGAAGCCCGAGGAAATGGCAAAGCAACGGGGTACGTTTGAAGAGGGTTCCAAGTCAAACAACATCGACCCTGAGCTAGCAATGAAAATCTTCGACCTTGTGGAAAAATTCGCAGGTTATGGTTTTAACAAGTCACACTCAGCCGCTTACGCTCTCGTTTCGTATCAAACTTTGTGGTTAAAGGTGCATTACCCTGCGGAGTTTATGGCCGCAGTAATGTCTGCCGATATGGACAATACCGATAAAATTGTTACCTTGGTCGACGAATGTGAACGCATGGGATTAGAAATACTTCCGCCTGACTTAAACGCAGGTAAGTACAAATTCACTGTAGATGACAAAGGTCGCATTGTGTACGGTATCGGCGCGATTAAAGGTGTAGGTGAAGGCCCTATCGACGCTATTATTGAGGCGCGGGAAAACCAAGGCACATTCTCTGACCTCTTCGATTTTTGCGCTAAAGTCGATATTAAGCGGGTGAACAAACGAGTGTTGGAAAAGTTAGTGCTAGCAGGTGCCATGGATAATCTTGGTCCTCACAGAGCTGCACTTATGGCTACTTTGCCAGAGGCAATTGCTGCGGCTGACCAACACGCTAAAGCTGAATCGTTCGGGCAGTCGGATATGTTTGGCTTGCTAACTACCGAGCCTGAGGATGTTGAGCAAGCGTTTGCCGATGTGCCTGAATGGCCAGAGAAAGTATGGTTAGAGGGCGAAAAAGATACATTGGGCCTCTATTTAACGGGCCACCCTATCAATCAATATGCGAAGGAAATTACTCACTATACCGACGGACGATTAGTCGACCTTAAGCCAACAGGCAAAGACGCCATGGCGAGTGCGGTTGGTTTAGTACTTGGGGTGCGAGTAATGACCAACAAAAAGGGCAGACGTTGGGCAATTGTCACATTAGACGACAAAAGTGCCCGAATGGATGTGCGCTTTTTCCCTGATATGTACGAACAATTCGAAAGTATTTTAGAATCTGACCGAATCTTGCTCATAAAAGGACAGGTCAGCTTTGATGATTTCTCTGGGGGCAATACAATCACCGCCCGAGATGTTATGGATATTGTTCAAGCCCGTGAAAAAAATGCACGAGCTTTAGCACTTCAAGTTGATACCCAAAGGTTAGTTCCAGCAAAAATAAATCAACTTCAGTCGATACTCGGTAATTTCAACGATGGTACGTGTCCCGTACAAATTGGAGTAACCCATCCAGATGTAGAAGTTACCCTCGCATGTGGTGCGCAATGGTACGTAACGCCAGAAGACCAGTTATTACACGATCTCAAGCAGTGCTTGGGAGAAAAAGCAGTGTCGATCCTCTATCATTAATCGGCCAAGTTCGATAGATTGAGCAACGCAGATTTGGATTGACATGCGCAGTACGAATAGGACAAAGAATGAGCATACAGTTTTTGGACTTTGAACAACCCATCGCCGAACTAGAAGCAAAAATAGAAGAGTTGCGATTGGTCAATCAAGGCGGTGAGTTTGATGTTAGTATTGAAGAAGAAATCAGCAAGCTTCGCGGCAAGAGCGGTGAATTAACCAAGAAAATATTCTCCGATTTGGGAGCGTGGCAGATTTCTCAACTTGCTCGCCACCCAATGCGCCCATATACGCTAGATTACATCCCACGGATATTCTCTGAGTTTGATGAATTGGCAGGTGATCGCGCGTTTGCTGATGACAAAGCTATTGTGGGTGGCCCGGCCATGTTGGATGATCAACCTGTGATGGTTATAGGTCATCAAAAAGGCCGAGATACTAACGAAAAAATTAAGCGTAACTTTGGCATGCCTAAGCCAGAAGGTTACCGAAAAGCCCTGCGTTTGATGAAAATGGCTGAGCGCTTTAAATTGCCAATCATTACCTTCATTGATACACCAGGAGCATACCCAGGTGTAGGTGCTGAAGAGCGTGGACAAAGTGAAGCAATTGCGAAAAACCTGTTCGAAATGGCTGAGCTTAACGTACCAATTATCTGTACCGTTATTGGTGAAGGTGGTTCGGGCGGTGCGCTCGCTATCGGTGTCGGTGATAGGGTTAATATGCTTCAATTCTCTACTTACTCGGTAATTTCTCCAGAGGGCTGTGCATCTATCTTATGGAAGAGTGCTGAAAAAGCGCCACTTGCCGCTGAGGCTATGGGCGTAAGTGCTCCTCAAATTAAAGAGCTAGGTCTTATTAACAGCATTGTTGACGAGCCACTGGGTGGGGCACATCGCGACCACGATGGTATGGCAGCTAATTTGAAGGCGACTATTAAACAGCAGCTAAGCCAATTAAAGTCTTTAGACACATCCACGTTAATGGAAGAGCGCTATCAACGTTTGATGTCGTTTGGTTACTGTTAGTCAATTGATCACGAAAAATAGGTAATGTCGGTAAGTGCACGAGACTTTTGCATCAATTCACCAAGCGATTGATAACGTACTTACCGATTTGCCGTCAACTACTCCGCGTACCCTTGTAGTGGGTTACAGTGGAGGGGTTGACTCTTCCGTCCTACTTGATGCGCTCTGTCGTTATCAAAAAATTCCTTCAAATAACGATATAGAAATTCATGCTGTGTATGTAAATCACGGCTTGAGTAGCAATGCCGATGAATGGCAAGCCCATTGTGAACGAGTATGCCGGCAGTATGGTATTTTGTTTACCGCTATTCCTGTCACTGTCGATACGGGTAACCGCAAAAGCTTAGAAAGTGAAGCGAGAGATGCCCGTTACAAAGCCTTACTTACGTACTGTAAAGCGAACCACGGTGTGCTTGTACTCGGACAGCATGGCGAAGACCAACTCGAAACTTTTTTGCTACAGCTCAAAAGAGGCGCTGGCCCCAAAGGTCTATCCAGTATGGCGCCATTACAATGTAAAGAAGGTGTTTTTACTCTTCGTCCAATGCTCAATATTGCCAAGGCGGATATTCTCGAAGGTGCTCGTTATGCCAAACTATTTTGGGTAGAGGATGAATCTAACCAGAATGATGACTTCGATAGAAACTTTCTTCGAAATCGCATACTGCCGCTACTGACTCAACGCTGGCCTCAATTGTCCAAAACTGTAGGACGCAGCGCTGCTTTGTGCGCACAGCAAAATACACTCATTGTTGAAGAGGCCTTGAACAAGTTAGCTCATGTGAGTAACGGCAACTACGTGCTGAGTGGCGAGGCCTTACGCGCTTATTCTTCGGCGTGGCAAGCGGAAGTCATTCGTGTGTGGTTTGAGGTACATAAACAGCAACCTCCGTCTTCAAAGCAACTCGAAGAGATAATGGGATTTTTAGTGCTACGTGACGACGCCACACCTCATATCGATTTTACATGGGGGAGTATTCGTCGACATGATGGCGATCTTTATTGGGTGGTAAAAGATAGTCTCAAAGCGCCAGAGAAGCTGTCTATTTCTCCGAATAAACCTGAGCATCTCGCATGGTTCAACCTGTCTGTCGTAATTAAAACGACTTCGCTCAGTGAAGATTTTAAACTTGTAACCAATGTCCATGGTTTGGTTGTGAAACCGATGAATGCGTCAGTGAGTAAACCAATCAATCGATGGTTTAAGGCGTGGAAGGTACCCGTGTGGTTAAGACGTACCACACCTGTGTTCTATTGTGGGGAACAGGCAATTGGCACCCTAGTGGACAACAAACCGATTATGTTTTCTGATTGTCCTGAGGGGATTGAGTTGCTTGTCGAGGCGCAACCGCATGAAAAGGGGCAATAGTTTGCCCCTCCCAAAACACTTCTATGCGGCGCGATAGCTGTTTTTGCCGGACTCTTTGACCTTATACAATGCAGTGTCGGCTCTGTCGAAAATAGTATGAGCGTCGTCATTGTCTCTCGAAATAGCGCCACCAATACTGCATGACACATTGAGTTTTGTCAGATATTTAGAACTATTTATTTTCTTTTGTATGCGAGCCGCAGCGCTCGCTAACTGCTGTTGCTGACTACAATCTAAGATGCAACAAAATTCGTCACCGCCAAATCGGAAGGCTTCATCACCGTTGCGAAGGGATTGAGATAATAGAGATGCAACGGTAACCAGAACTTTGTCGCCCTCTCTATGTCCATGGGTATCATTCACTGATTTAAAGTTGTCTAAATCAATCATCAGCAAAGCAAACGGTTTATGACTACGAGATGATTGGCTAATGACGCGATCAACAGCTTGATCATAGCCCGACCTATTACCTAGCCCGGTTAACACATCCTT
This sequence comes from Alteromonas sp. KUL49, assembly GCF_006538345.1. Taxonomy (GTDB): domain Bacteria; phylum Pseudomonadota; class Gammaproteobacteria; order Enterobacterales; family Alteromonadaceae; genus Alteromonas. The sequence goes on from NZ_BJKL01000005.1 coordinate 28,779, forward strand.
GGTCGCCATTTGACGCATGCGCATTAACTCCAATGCATGCGCCACTTGCCGAGCAAAAATGCCGTGGCATTGGTCTAAAATCTGACGCTGATCAATGGTCAAAGGTCGAGTGAAGTAGTAGTACACGTTACTGCGTTCAGTGCCTTGGAGTGAATTATAAGATACGTGCAATGTAATTGGCTGGCGAGGGTTGGAAGCTCGACCATAGACCCACCTAGAGTCCAAATCAGTCAAACTTAAGCCTTCTAGTGGCAAAAAATTGGCAAGTTGTTTGTGGTAGACCGCGCCAAGCGTTTCAAGCTCGATTGTCGATAGCAGTTCCAAAACGAAGTTATTAAACGCATTGGCTGACAGGGTAGGCGCAGCCTTTGTTGACGGATAATAGTTGTTATCTTCTGTGCTATCGTAGATAGTAGTTGAAAAGTCCACGGACATACCCCTTAAAAAACGCGTTAACTTGCTCTCGCTTTTAAAATGCCAAAGCGTTGACGCTTTTAATCAATAAACAGGCAAAATTTGCCGTTTTTGCGTCGTTATGTGGATATTTGCAAAGGTGGTGCCAAACTCTAAATATATGGTGAGGTTTAGTGATAACCTCTGGGAAAAGCTAGGTTTTTCTATCGCAATGGCGTTGTTTAGGAGTAGTGGGTGTTAGATAGTGGTTTTCTAAATATTATTCTTCTGATGGTTGTCGCCGTATTTTGTGTAGCGGTGTTCAAGCGCATGCACCTACCGCCAATATTGGCCTATTTGTTTTCCGGCATTCTTGTAGGACCGCAAATTCTAAGTATCTTTGCTCATCCCGAGGATATGCATTTGTTAGCAGAAGTAGGCATTGTTTTTCTGCTGTTTTCCCTCGGCCTCGAGTTTTCACTGCCCAAGCTTATCGCTATGCGCTCCATGGTGTTTGGTGTGGGGTTTGGACAAATGCTTTTAACCACTGCGTTTTTCACCATCATCCCCTACGTTTTTGGTATTCCGTTTTCCACCGCCATCATTATCGGGGGGGCATTAGCGTTAAGTTCTACTGCCATTGTTATTAAGCAGGCGGCAGAGATGGGGATCTTGAATAATCGTCGCACGCAACTTTCTATCAGTGTGTTGTTGTTTCAAGACCTTGCTGTAGTCCCTTTTCTGATTGCTATTCCTTTACTCTCAGGAAATGGCGACGTGAGTATTTCTGTCGCTTTGGGTATCGCACTGTTAAAAGGTGTTGTAGTCATCGCGTTTCTACTCTCTGTGGGAAAGTGGTTACTTCCTTGGGTATTCCGAGAAGTTGCTAAGACTAGGACAGATGAATTATTTGTACTCACCACAATTCTCATTGCCCTATTGGCTGGTGGATTAACATACTACTTTGGTTTGTCCATGGCGCTTGGGGCTTTTCTTGCGGGCATGATGCTTGGAGAAAGCCAATATAAATATCAACTAGAAGCTGATATCCGGCCCTTCCGTGACATTCTCATGGGGCTATTTTTCATTACTGTGGGTATGCAACTCGACTTGTTTGTGTTGGTAGAGCATCTCGCTGAAATTATTGTTGGCGTCATCGCACTCATCATTGTCAAAGTGGTGTTGGTACGTATAGCGGCCAGTGCGGTGAAAACCGATCCTGTCGATGCGTGGTCTGCGGGTATTAAACTCTGTCAGGTGGGTGAGTTTAGCTTTGTTATTGCAGCTCTCGCCACACAACATCAAGTGCTTACTACGACTCAGTCCTCGCTTATTGTAAGTATGGGGATAATCAGCATGGCATTAACCCCATGGTTGATGGATAACAGTTTGGGAATTGCTAAACGAATCGTTAATAAGCCATACACTGAAGACGAAGGTTATTCGTTATCGGCAGGTGAGTTTAGTAAACATGTGGTCATTTGTGGCTTTGGACGAGTGGGGCAATCTGTTGCTCGGTTGCTAAAAATGGAGGGTATTCCCTTTATCGCTATTGATATGGACCCTGTGCGTGTGCAAGAAAGTCGTAATGCTGGGGAGCCCGTATTATTTGGTGATGCTAGCCAAAAAGATATTTTAAACAATGCACATGCGTCGCAAGCTAACTTGGTCCTTGTGACGTTTGATGAGCCAGAAAAAGCCAAGCAAGTGATCAGTTCCTCTCATCAAATATCATCCGACATCGATGTAATGGTGCGCACAAAGCGGGATTATCAGTTAGAAAGTTTGTACAGTGCAGGTGCCAATCAGGTTGTCCCTGAACTGCAGGAAGGGAGCTTGATGCTTATTTCCCAGGTGCTTCATTATGCGGGTGTTCCTATGTCGAGGATCCTTAAGCGCGTGCGAGCAGAGAGGAAAGGACGATATGATCATCTCCACGGATTTTACCCCGGAGAAACTACCGAAATTACCTATGGTACTGAGGACAAGTTAGAGTTTATACACGCGGTAGTGCTCTCTGAACGTGCTGATTGTATTCAAAAACGTTTGGGGGAAATAGATTTTCAGCGAATGAGAGTGTCAGTAAAAGGATTACGACGTAACGGTAAAGAAATATCTGAGCCCGACAAAGAGGAGTTGTTACTGCCTAACGATGTACTCGTTATCGCCGGTAAACCGAGACGAGTGGAGCGGGCAGAACGTAAGCTTTTGGAGGGAAGTTAACTTCCCTCACTATCACCTTTTACGCTACGCGATCTTTTTCGAGCGCTTCAAACTGCTTTTTTAGGTCGTACTTTTCATCGGTAACGATTTTTTCCAGTACGGATACTCGCTCTTTGAGCGCAGCGACTTCTTTGGTAAGCTCGTCGCTCTGATAGCTGTTCTTTTTGGCCGCCCGTTTGTCTTTAGTGGCACCCGTAATAGACACAATAGTCCAGGCAATAATCCCAACAATAGCAATCGCTGTAATATCCATAGAGTCTTCCTTTTTAGTAGACTAGGTTACTTTATCAATACATCATAACGCGTTTTGAGCGAAAGACTTCATATTATCAGTAACAAGGTTTGTTTTGTTTAACAATTGCAAACATGTTGCCAATTTGAGAAAGTTATTAATAATCAATTACTTATATTTTGTGGCAAAGATTATTTGTAGCATGATAATAATATTGACCACTGCAAATAGTGATTTTGACTAATGAGTGAAGAATTTAGTCATCTAAAAGATGACGAATATTGGATTAGGTATGCGTTAACGCTGGCCGATAAAGCTGAGGCTATGGGGGAGGTACCTGTAGGCGCTGTCATCGTCTCCGATGGAAAGGTGATAGGAGAGGGATGGAATACACCTATTACTGACCATGATCCCTCTGCCCACGCAGAAATGGCGGCATTGAGAGCGGCTACTAAAACGATCGAGAATTATCGCGCCATTGACGCGACTTTGTATGTCACCCTTGAACCTTGCCCCATGTGTGCTGGTGCGATAGTTCACGGCAGAATCAAAAGAGTTGTGTTTGGTGCGTGGGACGAAAAAACCGGTGCTGCGGGTTCGGTGATGAATCTACTTCAGCACGAACACCTCAATCACAATGTGGAGATTACCTCAGGAATACTTGCTGTAGAATGCGGAGAGAAGTTATCAGCCTTTTTTCGCCGCCGCCGAAAGGAAATTAAAGCGGCGAAAAAAGCTAGGCGCGAGTCTCTTCAGGGGGGCGAACCAACTGAGTGAACATATCGCTCGTGACATATAATTTACGGCGCTGAAGCACCTTTTGATGTACTCGCTTTAACATGAGTCTACGACGGTTATTATTTTTCAGTTTGACACCTTTTTTCATTAGTTTGTTTCTCTTCATAAACACACCTCAATACGTGAAAGTATATGCGTCTGTGTAGAACGACTCACAGGCGTGTTTGTATCACTCCATTTCACTTTACTCAGGTAACATGACATCCAAATGACAAATTTCAAGAGCAAGAAGTTATATTTGTCCTTGGGCATCTAGCCAAAGTAGGGTGTCGTAGTAGCGTCGAATGTTCTCAACATACTTTAACGCCTCGTTTCCTCTTGCATACCCATAGCGCGTAGTGCGGTAGTATTTCTTTTGCTCTAACTGGGGAAGCCTTTGTTTCACTTCAACCCAAAGGTCGGGGTTACCGCCTTGACGTTGGGTTAATATTCTCGCGTCCTCTAAATGTCCCATTCCTATGTTGTACGCAGCCATCGCCATCCACGTTCTATCTGGGTTAGTGATTCGAGCTGGAATTCGTCTCACTAGACTTGCAAAGTAAGCGGAGCCTCCACGAATACTTTGTTCAGGGTCGGTTCGCATAGATACGTTCCAGTCATTTGCCGTGTCTAGTGTAAGCATCATTAGCCCTTTTACCCCAGTCTTAGAGATGGCTTCTGGATCCCAGTGGCTTTCTTGGTAACTCATTGCTGCCAGTAAACGCCAATCAATATCACCAGCATACTGTTGAAACAGAGATTTGAACCTGGGTAAGTCGTCGTTGGTTGATGCGATAAAAGCACGCGTGTCGACGTAATCGAACTGGCGTACATGACCAAAGTATTTATCTTCTAATACGGTAAACCAACCCGATTGATGCACAGTGCCGAAATACTCAACCAACGCAGATCTCACCGAGCCGTCTTGGTGCGGAGGTAGCGCCCATGCAATAGGCATTTTTTCTTCTAACGTAAAACCTACGGCAAGGTTAGGGTAGCGTCTACGCTGAAGTGCCAGACGATTACTGTCGGCCAAGGTGTAAAGTATTTCACCCGCAGCCACTTGAGCCAAAAGTTCCTCTGAATCTGAGTCGTCTGTAGAGATGATATAGTCACCTGAGAGGTTACTTATCGTGTTAAGTAAGTGATCTTGACTGCTCCCTTTTACGGCATAAACAGGTTGCTTAATTAACGATGTATCTCTGGGGCGGGGCGAGCCAGCTTGAAACACTAATTGTTGTGACACGGTTTGATAGGCGGGCCCGTAATTAAATCGGTTTTGCAACGACGGTGTTACAGCATCTCCCGTGGCAACAATATCTAAATGACCCTTTTCTAGTTGGTCTAGCATAGCGTCGTAGCTGTAAAATGGATATAAATCTAATGTTACACCAAGATAGTCAGCAAAACCGGCAAGGAGCTCGTACTCAAAACCTTGCGGGCCATTTGTGCCATTATAATATGTTGCTGCACCGTACAGTGTACCGACTTTTATAGTTTCTCGTTCAAGCAGTTTTGCTAAAGCATTGGATACAGGGGGGAGGCCACAGCTGGTTGCAACAAAGCAAAAAACGATTATGACGAATGCTTTTATTCGTTTTTTGTAATTATTTAGCTGCATAGTAATGTTCTTGTCATTGTTAATTCACATATCCCTATAAAAAAACCTGCAACATAAGGAAGCTTGTTGCTTATCAACTCGCCAGAATTCCTCTATAATCCGCGCCGAAATACTCATCAATTCAAGAGGCAACGAGTCCATTGGTGAACGTTGTTTCCAAACAAACCAGGTAAAGCTATATGTTGGTCCTTCGAGGCGCTCCCGCACTATCCGAGTTTAACCAAACTAAACTGATTGCAAAGCTGGGTCAATCCGGCATTGAAGTTAAAGCACTTTACAGCGAGTTTATTCATCTTGTAGATTCTACGGGTGATTTAACTGCAGAGCAAAAAGACACCCTAAACAAGCTTTTAACCTACGGGCCATCAGCGAAAAATCAGAGCCCTCAAGGTACCTTATTTTTTGTAACCCCTCGTCCAGGTACTCTATCTCCTTGGTCTTCAAAGGCAACGGATATTGCGCTTAACTGTGGCTTAGACACCATCCAGCGTATCGAAAGGGGATGTGCATACTATGTAGAGACCGCACAACCACTGTCTAGTGAAGACTACAAGAAAGTAGCGGCTTTACTTCACGACAGAATGACTGAGTTTGTTTTTACCGATTTAAACGATGCGACAGTACTGTTTGCACAATCAACCGCAAGCACGTTTAGCACGGTTGACGTGCTAAAAGATGGCAAACAAGCGTTAGTTGATGCAAATATTTCGTTAGGGCTAGCGTTAGCTGACGACGAGGTGGATTACTTATTTGATAGCTTTACCCGCCTACAGCGAAATCCAACTGATGTAGAACTCTACATGTTTGCGCAGGCAAACTCAGAACACTGTCGCCACAAGATCTTTAACGCCAGCTGGACCATTGATGGACAAGACCAAGAAAAGTCTTTGTTCAAGATGATAAAAAATACCTTCGAGACAATGCCAGACCACGTATTCTCTGCATACAAAGACAATGCGGCAGTTATGGAAGGTTGGGATGCGGGGCGTTTCTTCCCAAATCCGCAAACTCACGCCTACGAGTATCATCAAGAAAATATCGATATTCTGATGAAGGTCGAAACCCATAACCACCCCACGGCTATTTCACCGTTTCCTGGTGCAGCGACTGGCTCGGGTGGTGAAATTCGTGATGAAGGTGCAACAGGCCGAGGCTCTAAGCCAAAAGCAGGTTTGGTTGGATTCTCTGTATCAAACCTTCGTATCCCTGGTGCAGAGCAACCTTGGGAAAAAGCCTATGGTAAGCCAGAGCGAATTGTCAGTGCATTAGATATCATGATTGATGGCCCATTGGGTGGCGCTGCCTTCAACAATGAATTCGGTCGTCCAAATCTATTGGGTTATTTCCGTACCTACGAACAAGAAGTTAATAGCTTCAATGGCGTTGAGGTTCGTGGATATCACAAGCCAATTATGCTTGCCGGTGGTTTGGGTAACATTCGTCGTGACCATATTGAAAAAGGTGAAATCACAGTAGGCGCCAAGCTTATTGTGCTTGGTGGTCCAGCAATGAACATTGGCTTAGGTGGTGGTGCTGCATCATCTATGGCGTCTGGTCAATCAAATGAAGATTTAGACTTTGCGTCAGTGCAGCGCGACAACCCAGAAATGGAGCGCCGCTGTCAGGAAGTTATCGATGCGTGTTGGCAACTAGGCGACAACAACCCTATTCAGTTTATTCACGACGTAGGTGCGGGTGGTTTATCAAATGCACTGCCTGAGCTGGTTAATGACGGAGAGCGTGGCGGTAAGTTTGAACTGCGTGACGTGTTGTCTGACGAAGCTGGCATGACGCCACTGGAGTTATGGTGTAACGAATCTCAAGAACGTTACGTACTTTCAGTATCAGAAGACAATCTTCCGGTATTTGAAGCTATTTGTCGTCGTGAACGCGCACCATTCGCAGTGGTAGGTGAAGCGACAGAAGAGCAACACCTGACGCTGAACGATAGCCAATTTGATAATCAGCCGATTGATATGCCGCTTGATGTGCTGCTAGGCAAACCGCCTAAAATGCACAGAGACGTAACTTCAACCAAGGTTGAAACTCAAGCCTTTGATACTTCGACTATTGACATTGCTGATGCGGTAAAACGTATTTTGCGTTTACCGACAGTGGCAGAGAAAACCTTCCTTATCACTATCGGCGATCGCTCGGTTACCGGTTTGGTAAGTCGTGACCAAATGGTTGGTCCTTGGCAGGTACCTGTTGCCGATGTTGCAGTAACTGCAAGTGCGTTCGATACCTATCACGGTGAAGCGATGGCGATGGGTGAGCGTACACCAGTGGCTTTACTCTCACATGGTGCGTCTGCTCGTTTAGCCGTGGGTGAAGCCTTAACTAACATTGCCGCTGCAAATATTGGCGACCTTAAGCGCATTAAATTGTCTGCTAACTGGATGTCGGCTGCGGGCCACCCAGGTGAAGATGCTGGCCTTTACGAAGCGGTTAAAGCCGTTGGTGAAGAGTTGTGCCCAGAGCTTGGATTGACCATTCCTGTAGGTAAAGACTCAATGTCGATGAAAACGGCATGGCAAGAGAACGGTGAAGATAAGTCGGTAACCTCACCACTATCTTTGGTTATCTCTGCCTTTGGTGCCGTACGCGATATTCGTAAAACGGTAACGCCGCAACTGCGTACTGATAAAGGCGACACACGTCTACTATTAATTGATTTGGGTGAAGGGAATAACCGCCTTGGCGCAAGCTGCTTGGCGCAAGTTTACGAGCAACTCGGTGATGCGTGTGCTGATGTAGTGTCGAGTGAACGCTTGAAAGGTTTCTTCAACGCCATGCAACAACTTGTTGAAAAACAGCTGGTTGTTGCTTATCACGACCGCTCTGATGGTGGCTTGTTTACCACAGTAGCAGAAATGGCATTTGCGGGTAAAACTGGTGTTAGCCTTTCACTTGATGCATTAAGTGGTGACGCTATTAGCCTATTGTTCAACGAAGAATTGGGTGGCGTAATTCAGGTAAAAGATACCGATGTCGATGCAGTAAGCGCAATCTTCGCCGAGGCCGGTCTTGGTGACTACTGCTTCGACGTGGGTACGACTAATGCGGATGATACGTTGGAAATCAGCCTAGGTGGTGAAAGCATATACCGCGCAAGTCGTGTAGAGCTTCGCACCGTGTGGGCAGAGACTACTCATAAGATGCAGGCGCTACGTGACAACCCTCAATGTGCCGACCAGGAGCACGAAGCAAAGCAAGATGTTGCCGACCCTGGTCTACACGCTTCACTCACTTACGATATTAATGAAGATATTGCTGCGCCCTTTATAGCTAAGGGTGTTCAGCCGAAAGTCGCCATTCTTAGAGAGCAAGGTGTAAACTCGCACCTTGAGATGGCGGCGGCATTTACTCGCGCTGGCTTCAATGCCATTGACGTTCACATGAGTGATGTATTAAGCGGTGTAGTATCACTCGACGACTTCACCGGTTTAGCTGCCTGCGGCGGATTCTCATACGGTGACGTGCTTGGTGCAGGTGAGGGATGGGCTAAGTCTATCTTGTTTAATCCACTAGCGCGTGATCAATTCAGCGCGTTCTTTGCTCGTGAATCTACCTTTAGCCTTGGCGTGTGTAATGGTTGTCAGATGCTATCCAACTTAAAAGCGTTAATTCCGGGCACTGACCACTGGCCTCATTTCGTAACAAACCAATCAGCTCGATTTGAAGCGCGTGTGGCGATGGTCGAAGTCATGGAGTCAAGGTCAGTACTACTTCAAGGTATGGCGGGTTCGCGTATGCCTATTGCTGTTTCTCATGGCGAAGGGCGTGCAGAGTTCACTAATGCTGGAGCCATTGATGCAGTGTCTTCTCAAGTTGCACTGCGCTATGTAGATAACTACGGTCAACCTACGATGCGCTATCCGGCAAACCCGAATGGTTCACCACAAGGTATCACAGGCCTTACATCAGAGGATGGTCGCTGTACTATTATGATGCCTCACCCAGAGCGTGTGTTCAGAGCCGTGGCAAACTCTTGGTACCCAGACGAGTGGCAAGAAGATGGTGCGTGGACGCGAATTTTCCGCAACGCGCGCAAATTTGTCGGCTAAATCATGTCGAGTTGCCGAAAATAATCATTTTAGTTATTTTCGGCATTGATTTTGCTGAACTTTTTAAAGGTCACATAAAAAGATTGAAGGCTTTTATAGCGCGCTGTAAAAGCCTTTTTTATCGATTAATGTGTCAATAGATTGGCTTAGTGTCAAAAAAATGTACAAGAACACTTGTCATCGATATGTCACTGATCTATCTTAGCAATTGCAAGGAATGCAACTCGGTAACAGGAGTTAGGTAATTGGGTGTACCGACAAACAAATAAAACAAATTGTCGGATTTGATAATAAGAGACGAAAGATGAATCGTTCCTCAAAGGGGTTTGGCTTGACAGGCGTAGCTGTCGCGGTCGTGTTGATGTTTATCACAGCAGTATTTAGTACCTCAGCAAAATCGACCGAATTGCCATCAGTTCATATTGCGCAATCATTGTAGTAATTTGCCGCAGTTGTATATCTAAGTAGTGAAATTAAAAAGAGCAGTGTACGCGTGTTCACTGCTCTTTACTTAGGTAACACTCTCATCACCATCATTAAATTAAATCCAAGCGTTCATTATGATTGCAGTAAGTGCCTCATAACGCGCGGGTAAGTCTCTATTTTTCTTGCTAACCAAGTACAGATTTTCAACCACGGGCTGTCGGGATGGGATTACATTCAAAAGTCCTGGACTGTGAAAGTTGTCAATGGTGCTCCTCGGTAACACGGTAAATCCTATACCTTGAGCGACCGGCTCTAATATTTGGCTAATTTGATTTATTGACCCTACGACTGGGACACTATCAATATCGAGTCGCTTTAGGTTTTGGTTGTCAGATTGCTTAAAATACAAAGATAAATAGTGTTCAGCATCTGGATGAGAAATTATCCCTGTGTCTGTGAGTAAGTCAGTCAAGTTTGATCGAGGGACTGTTGTGCTTGGCACAACTAAACAGAGTTCTTCTTGTCCGATCTTTTTAAAATCAAAAAATATTTCGTTAGGGACATCTGTCACGATCCCTTGATCAATCACTTCATTTTTAATGTCTCGTATGATTTGGTGATTAGGTGCGGCTTTTATGTTGATGTGAAGATTGGGGTGTTGCTTTTGAAGCGTTAAGAGTCTCGGGTAAAGTAATAATGCTACTGATCCAGAACATGCCAATGAACATTCCCCTGTATATGGGTCGTCAAAATTCAGTTGCTCAATCAAGCGACTTTCACTCTTAAACAGTGCTTTTGTGTAGTTATAAACCAATTTGCCTTGTTCGGTAACCGTGAATGATTTCTTGTTTCGCTTTATTAGTGAGTGTCCGCAAACTCCTTCAAGCTTATTGATGTGCTGACTTACACCAGGTTGAGTCATGTAGAGTTTTTCAGCCGTTTTCGTAAAGTGCCCCGTATCAACAAGAACAATAAAAGTTTTTAACCATAGTGGATTTAGCATGATGATTTTGGATAAAAAAATATTATTGTTTTGATTATATTTGATAATTTAAATTAATGATAATGCTCATCTATACTTTCATCACTGATTTTATGAAACACATCAAATAAGGGTTATCTAATGAAGATGAATCACGTAGGTATTATGGTCGGTGATATGGATAGAGCCGTTGAGTTTTATACTCAGGCTCTCGGCCTCAGAGTCGTAATGAACAACACTAAAGTCATCGAAGAGCGAGAATCTGCTATTGGTCGCATGTGTATTGCCGTGTTTGGTGAAGGTTTTAAAGGTTTTAATATCGCACATCTCGTGACGACAGATGGGATCGGTGTGGAGTTGTTTGAAATGGTCGACCGAGAGGAACGCCACAAGGTTGATTTCTCTCGCCTTGGTATATTCCACTTCTGTCTGCAGTTGCCTAAAGAGCAATTCGACACCGCTATTAAGAGAGTCGAAGCTTATGGCGGAAAAGTCAGAATGGACATCATGCGTTACCATCCAGAAGATGAGCTTAGACAAGCCCAAATGGTGTATTTAGAGGACCCATTTGGCAACCTCTTTGAGTTCTATTCACATTCATATGAAGATACTTATGCTTCTGATTATGAATAGTGTTAGGGGGGAGAGCAACACTCCCCTGTTTTATCGCTTTCTGTTCTTTTCTCGATTGATCAGCTTCTGCTGTGGGTGTTTTTTGAGAAGTACATAGGTAGCACCAAAGCCTCCGTGCATAGGTTGTGCAGTATGAAATGCAATCACCATGCTCATCTCTCTTAGCCAAAGGTTGACATAGCTGCGCTTTGCGCCCGGAAAAGGCTTTGATTTCTCTCCGGTTCCATGTTGAATAATTAACGCCCTAATACCTTTTTCGTGACACTGTAGAAGCGTGTTGTAAACTGCCTCTCTGCTTTCAGCTATGGTTTTTCCTTTCAGATTTAAGGTAAATTCTAATGGATATTTACCCAGTCTCAGTTTCTTGAAAACTCCATCTTGAATACCGGGCTGCTGAAATTCAATGAAGTCTTGAATTGGTACCGGCTTAACTCCCTCCATACTGAGGGGATTTTTAATTTTCTCTTGCTCGGCCAATTTCAGCGCGGCGCGCGTTTTTTTTCTCCTCGAGAGAGCTATTAGGGTCATGTAATTGGGCTTTGTCCGTTTTTGCAATGGGTTTTACATCTTGCATTGCGTCCAAGAAGGATTGGGCATCATCATCAAAGGGTACATTCATGGTTATCTCCCTCTTTAATCTAACTACTTCTTACGTGGCGAAGAAAGAAAAGATTAGGGCTAAGAACATGAACAATAAAATAGCTAAGCACAAAGCAAATGGCGTCCCGAGTAGGATTCGAACCTACGACCTTCCCCTTAGGAGGGGGATGCTCTATCCAGCTGAGCTATCGAGACTGCGGAAAAAGCTATTGCTTCAACCCTAATGCGACCCAAGAGTTTAGCGGAAACTTACTGTTTTTCATAGTTATACTCTGCGTTTCATCGCGGAGTATTGTTATCTTAATGCTATCGTTTGACCACAAAATCACTGACTTGAATGTTGGCGAGTATCGTATCGTCTACTGGCATCAAGGTAGCATTGTTCGCGTATGCTTGAGTGACTTTGAACTCTCCAGGATGCAGTGTGTATTGAATGTGCTCAGATTGATAGTTGTCAGAAACTTCTCTTATCTGATACGCAAAAAATCTATCTCCTGGCATGACACCTTGGTCCCGTCCCAAAGCAATTGAGAGGCTGTCGCTAGACCGTTGAATAACTCTGCTTGTTTGTGGGAGGCAAGACAATGCTTCGTCTATATCATCAATCGCATTGCGTAATGTAGCGGATACGGACTCGCCAAAAGGTGACTCCCAAAACCGCATAGAGTGGCTGTCTATATGTGTAAATCTATCAAAGTTCCAAGGTGCTTTGGTTTGATAGTGCTTATCGAAAACGAGTCCTCCGTTTATCCCGTCAAACACTCGCATATTGAAGCGCAAGTATCGGGTTGCTCGTTCTCCTCTCCAAAACGTTAACGTTCTCGGAGCATCTCGAGCCACACTCAAATCTTGTATTTCTCCCACGATAACAAATTGCGTATTGGACATTTTAGACAAGGCAAGAACATCACTCTCTACCTGCGATGCGCGCCACTGTGCTGAGTAAGGGGCTATGTAGTTGAGATTTAGGCTGTCTGAATGTTGGGCAAATTGGTATTCAAGTTTATGTGTTAATGCTTTGGGAAACTCACTAAGCCCACCGTCAGTTAAGTGGCCAGCTTGGTTATTTGAAAAGTAAGCTGTAGAAAGGGTTTTGGTATAGGGCGACGTTTCACATTGATTAGTTTGCGGGAATATGTCGGCACGGAGTCGCACAGTGACGTAGTCGCTATGCCAGACCTCACTGATAAGTTCTACACTGTCGACGTCACCAGAACTGCGTACGGTTATTTGATCATTATTGAGTAATCCATTTGTCATCTGTTGTACGCTGTTGATTGACGCGCCTGCAAACATGAGTGCTTGTTTTAACGCTTCCTCAGTGGCGCGCTGTTTCGCTGCTCCCTTGTCGCCTTCATGAATCAAGGCTTGTCCAGTAGCTTCGTACCAAGCGGCATGGCTTTGCCCCTGGATAAACAGCAAGAGGCAAATAAATGGCAACAGTGTCGTCGGGTTAAAAAATTTTTTTACACTCATCGTTTAATGCTCGTTGTCACTAACTCCGCTTGCTCGCAGAGTTTCAGGCAAATCGGTTCTCAACCACTATTAAAGCGCTTACGTATCACTAACAAGTAAACCTACTTACTCAGTGATGCTTTATCATTGTCGTATCAAGATAGATGCCAACCTTAAACGGTATAGCTTTGGCTAACTGGGCACGCTCTTTGCTGTGTTGTTGAGAAAATGTTTGTCCAGACGATGAAGAGTGGTCAGTTATGCAGAGCTTTATAAAAATGTGGATAAAGAGCGGCAGCATCTTTGTTCTTTTATCTTTGGTAATGTTGTCTGGTTGTAGCATGTTGGTCGACAAGCATGTGGAATGGGAAACTGTTGAGCCCGAAACCTATCCCGTACTCACTGCAGTAGGGTACGCTCCCGTTACAACACAATATGGTGACACCGATACACAGAAAATGTTGATGGCCATGAAAGCGTCTAAGCTTGATGCATACCGCGAGCTCGCTGAGCAGGTGTACGGTCAACGCATAGAAGGAGCGCAATCAGTTTCAAATCTCGTTATGCAAAACGAAGCACTTAAGGCTTCAGTAGACGGAGTGATCAGAGGTGCCCGTGTAGTCAAGAGCTATCCCGTCGGTGAGGACACTTACGCTACTGAATTAGAGCTTGATATGGAGCAGGTGTACAACATCTATTTGTCTACAGCAAAGCCACAACGTATCAAGAATATTCAGTACTATTAAAAGTCAATTATTGGGTTTTCAGACTGTGAGGTGTGGTCGAGAACGATCGTTGGCGACAACTTCAACGGATAGAGGGCTAGGCGCTGATGCCCGAGCCTAAGGTACCACCTTTAGGCTTACCTTTTTTATCGTAGGTAAGCGACTCTTTAGCGCGAACCTCTAACATCAGGTTTCTAAGGTGTGTGAGGCGGAGTTGGCCTTGTTCTACGGCTTTCTCGTTAACATCAGTACGGTACTTGCAATTTTCAAGCTGTGCTTTGGCATCGGCGAGTAGTGCTTCGATTTCGGGACTCTGCTTTGTGTGGTCGTTGGCTTTGGTGTAGCTATGCTCAACCTGACTATCCAATTGTTGGATAGCTTCTAGCAGCGCTGCCTTTTCTTCAAGTAGGCTGATAAGCGATTCGGCATCACGAGTACTAATGAGGTGTAACTCTTTTTCCAACAGCTCGCCCAACAACGTCAGCTGTTCGACTTGTCTTGCTATTTGAGAAGCGAGTTCATTAATGCTCATTGCTTTACGTATGCAGCCTTGTTACTTCTGACCAAATATTTGCGATTCTAGCTTAGCTATCTTATTTGCAAGCACTTCAGGGTTGACGCGATATTCGCCGCTCTGAATTGCTTTTTTCAAACGGTCCACTTTTTCTTGGTTAACCGGCGCCTCTGAACCTTTTTTCTGTACTTGATTCAATTGCTGTGCAGATTGCGTTAACGACACGGAATCTTGACGCGGAGCAGTTTGAGCCGACGCTTGATTCGCGGCTTGCTGCTGCGTTTGTTGCGCTTGATTTTGTTGCGCAACCTTACCATTATCAATGGGCGCTTTGGGTAACCCATTGTTTATATTGTTAATTGCCATAGGATTTCTCCACTACCTTTTTACCTCACTAATTGTATCGGCAAAGTACGGCGATTCTTTAATCTTTTTGAGCGTAAATGCGGTAATTTTTGCCCACCTATCTTACAAGTGTATCACGACTTCTTGCGAACTGGCGACTTCTGCAATAATTGCCTTTTGACTGCTGGTATTTACAACTTTGATATTGTCGCCAATAACCCCGTCTTGCTGGGCTATACCCGACGTTTTTACCGCCATACCCGATAGTTTAGCACTGATAGTTATTCTGTCGCCCTTGCATACGAAACACAACATGTTTGATTGAATGGCTTGACCACCCGCAGTTCTGCGTTTCATTCGGGCACCAATCAATGTATCAATACTCGTGAAGGCTGTGTGACGTAAACGGCGAACATCCACATCGGCAAAGGTGAGATTGTCTGCAGTGAGCACTGTGCCAGGACTTATCGCTCCAGAGGTAACTACAATACTTTTGGTACGTGTCACTTGTGCGCTTGTGAACAAGTACCAGTCGTTGTTTCCACAACTAACGCGAACTGTCATGTAGGATTGCTGTAGTGCTTCGTCAGAAATGTGATATTGAAATCCAGAGGCACACTCAGGAATGTTTATCCTATTGTCTATAGTAACAATTTTCACGTTGGTGTTAGTATCACCTTCATCAGTGTCGAGTAAATTCAACAAAAAGGCTTCAACACCGTTTTGGATCTCTTGATGCTTGGTAGCATGGGCGTAATTTGACCAACTGATTGCAAGTGACAGCACTAAAGCTATTTTAAAAATATACTTTTGCAGAATAACCTTGTGTAAAATCTGATTTTTCATTTTCACTTTTCGTTTTCAGTTAGTTATATATTGACTATGCTTACAGTGGAAATCGTCACTGATGGCATGAATATTACTCATTCGACGTTTGTTGTTTTATGTATGCGTCATTTTTCTGTCGTTTGACGTGCATAATTTTAGTGATATTGTCTATGCTCTCTAGGTAAGGCAATGATCATGCCCAGTATTAACAAGAGGTGATATATGTCGGGTATTATGGATTCGGTAGACCAACGAACACAGTTGGTCGGACAAAACCGGCTTGAGTTACTACTTTTCAGGCTTAATGGCCGACAGCGTTTTGGCATTAACGTGTTTAAAGTCCGCGAGGTTCTACAATGCCCGCCGTTGACATCTATGCCTAAATTGAATTCTCTTGTTCGCGGTGTCGCGCATATTCGTGGTCAAACCATTTCGGTAATCGACCTGAGTATGGCCACCGGTGGTAAGCGTATCGAAGATCTCTCGACCGCGTTCATTGTTATTGCGGAATACAACCGTTCAGTTCAGGGATTTCTCGTTGGTGCGGTAGAGCGTATTATCAATACCAACTGGGACTCAATCATGCCCCCGCCTCAGGGCACGGGAAGAGCGAGTTACCTCACGGCGGTAACAGAAGTAGAAAACGAGCTCATTGAAATTCTAGATGTTGAGAAGATACTCAACGAAATATCCCCTCTGAGCACGGATGTAAGCGAAGAAGTCCAACAGAATCTTGCTACCACAGGCAGAGAAGACAAGATTATCTTCATAGCAGATGATTCTTCTGTTGCGCGAAATCAGGTGAAAAAGGCCCTAACTGCGCTCGGAATTGAGATGGAATTGGCCAAAAATGGTCTTGAGGCGTTGAACAGGCTTAAAGAGATCGCCGAAGAATATGGCGATGTCACTGAACGGGTGGGGGTATTAGTGTCTGATATCGAAATGCCAGAAATGGATGGCTACACACTGACAGCAGAGATAAAGAATACGCCCAATTTAAGTAAATTGCATGTTGTTCTGCACACATCCCTATCCGGCGTATTTAATCAGGCCATGGTGCAAAAAGTGGGTGCTGATGATTTTATTGCTAAGTTCCATCCGGACGAGCTAGCGACTGCTGTCCAAAAGTGGTTTATGACTGAATGCGAGTAACGGAGCACGCAGGGATTGAGTAATCGAGACGTTTCACCTGATAGCTATATACGTTTCAGAGATTTCTTAGAGCGACAATGCGGTATTGTACTTGGCGATAACAAACAGTATTTGGTTCGCAGTCGTTTGGCTTCTCTGTTGTATCAATATAATTACGACAGTATCGATACACTAATTAACACAGTTGTACGAGGTGGCAATCGGAATTTACTGCAAGATGTTATCGATGCGATGACTACAAACGAAACTTTGTGGTTCAGAGATAATTACCCGTTTACACTCCTCATCAATGATCTCTTACCTAAGCTAGCGGATAAGCGTCAGAAGATCCGCATATGGAGTGCCGCTTGTTCCTCTGGACAGGAACCATACTCCATTGCCATGTCTATTTTGGAATACCAAAGACAAAAGCCTGGAAGTTTGCGGCAAGGTGTTGAGATTATGGCGACGGATCTATCTTCAGAAATGCTCTCCAAATGTCAAGAGGGTATCTACGACGAATTGTCCCTTGCTCGAGGATTGTCTCCGCAACGCCGTCAACAGTTCTTCAAGCCAGTAGACAACGGTCGTATGCAAATATCGCCAGAGGTTCGTCGAATGGTAACTTTTAAAAGTCTAAATTTGTTAGGTAGCTATGCAACACTTGGCCGTTTTGACATTGTTTTTTGCCGGAACGTGCTGATTTACTTTTCACCGGAAGTGAAACAAAAAATACTGCAACAAATTGCCGGATTACTCCAACCGGAGGGGGTGTTATTCCTTGGCGCGTCTGAGTCTATCAGTACATCAGCATCCTATTACTCTATGGTTAAGTGCCATCCTGGTCTTTACTACCAAAAGAGTAAGTTTCTGAAATTAATAATTAATTTTCATTTCTGGGGTTACTTTGCATAGCCCCCCGTTCCACAAATAGCACTTTCCAAGATGTTGGCATCACACTTGCTAATACTTTTCATACTCAGGCTAGAATGACGTTTATCGACCAATTCTGCCGCTGTTTTAGGAAAGTATGATGGCAATAAACCTCGACAGACTTGTTGGATTTCACCATACCGCGGTGTCCTTACGGACAGATCGTATGGAAGTAATTGCAGGGAATTTAGCCAATGCTAATACGCCAGGCTACAAAGCGCAGGATATTGATTTTAATAGCGCTATGAACCGCGCGTTGAAAGACCAAAAAAGTCCTTCAGGCGGCAATAGTAACTTAGTAAGAACACACGAAAGTCATATGACAGGTGGACCTAGGTCAGCCTCTAGTTTCGATATGCAATATCGCATTCCTGAGCAACCAGATACTGGCGATGGTAACACTGTAGAAGTTCAAGCCGAAAGAAACCGTTTTCTTGACAACGGGTTAAGGTATCAGGCCAGTGTCGAATTTTTGAATAGTAAAATTAAAGGGATGAAAAAGGCCCTAAGTAGTAACGGAGGGCAGTGATCATGAGTCTATTTAACGTGATGGAAATTTCCAGCACTGGAATGAAGGCAGAGAGCGTACGACTGAATACTACCGCCAGTAATATCGCAAATGCTAATACTGTTGGCAGTAGTTACAACGAGACATATCGCGCCCGCCAACCTGTGTTTGCTACTGAGCTTCAACGCGCTATCGACGGTCAGTCAATGGGAGCAGGTGTCCAAGTTAAAGGGATTGTCGAAAGTGATGCCCCGTTGCAAGTAGAGTACGCTCCTCACAATCCATTAGCCGACGAGAACGGTTATATCTACAAACCCAATGTTAATGTTGTAGAAGAGATGGCAAACATGATGTCGGCGTCCAAAGCCTACGAGACCAATGTCCAAGTCGCTGACACAACTAAAAGAATATTCCGTCGTGTGCTACAGCTCGGACAAGGGCAATAAGTTGCCACCTGGTTGAAGGAAGGAATTTATCGTGAACACTATTAACAACACAGGTCTAAATACGGATTTGTATTGGCAAGAAGAAACCGTACCGGTTGCAGATGGAACAGAACAGACGCTATCGCAAGAGGATTTCTTCGCCATGTTGACCGAGCAGTTGGCTAACCAAGATCCAACGAAGCCTGTAGATAACGACCAAATGGTAGCTCAGATGACGTCGTTTACTATGGCCGATGGTATTACTCAGCTCAACGAGAGCTTTAATGACTTCGCAGCATCCATGACCTCGAATCAAGCACTTCAAGCGTCAAGTTTGATAGGTCAAGATGTCCTAGTGCAAGGCAACGTGGGCCATATGGCTAACGAGGGAGATGGCCTGTCTGGTGTGGTGGTTAACGACCAAACTATTCAGAACATGACAATCACTATAGAAAATCAGTTTGGTGAAGTGATTAAAACTATTGATGCAGGTACACAAGCTGCAGGAAATATCGAGTTCAGCTGGGATGGTAAAGATGCTCAAGGCAACAATATGCCCCCAGGTGACTATGTAATTAAAGCGAATGGCGATGCCAATGGTGAAGGTGTGCAACTGGCCACCGCGGTAAATCGTCATGTTGACAGTGTGAGTTTGGCCGGAAGTGGTCAAAGTATTATTTTGAATTTGGATGGTGACGTGAGTATCAGTTTAGACGACGTCATTCAAATCGGTAGCTAGTAGGAGAAGAGAATATGTCTTTTAATATTGCTTTAAGTGGTGTCGCGGCTTCTCAAAAAGATTTGGATGTCACCGCGAATAACATTGCTAACGTAAACACCGTAGGCTTTAAAGAGTCTCGTGCAGAATTTGGCGACGTTTTTGCCGCCTCACTACTGGCTGGTGGTAAAACCAAAGTCGGTGATGGTGTGCTTACACAAGAAGTCGCACAGCAGTTTTCCCAAGGTAGTTTGCAGTTTACTAACAATGCGCTTGACCTAGCGGTAACTGGGACCGGTTTTTTCGCCACAGTACCAGATATTGCCTCTAGCGATTTCTCGTTTACTCGTGCCGGTCAGTTTAAGCTAGACAATGACAATTTTGTGGTAAACAGCAGTGGTGACAACCTACTGGGCTTTCCAGTGAACTCGGATGGCACAAGCTCATCAGTTGCACTGAGTACCACTGAACCTGTGCGCATTCCTGATTCTTCAGGCTCTCCTACTCAAACCTCTGAAGTTGATATTCGTATGAACTTACCAGCAGGAGATAGCGCATTAGATCCCACACAGTTCGATCCAGAGGATCCGTCTTCTTACAATGCATCTACGTCTGTAACCGTCTATGATTCATTGGGCGACAGTCATGTGATGACCTATTACTTCGTTAAGGACAATGCAGCAACTAATGAATGGTATGTGGCCACAGCAGTTGATGACCAATTAGTAGATATGGTTAACTCAGACGGTACGGACTCTGACCCGGCAACGGCGACCAATGCGCTCGGTACAGCCACCGGTAATGGTGTTACCGCAGCTAAACTTATCTTTACTCAAGGTGGTGATTTCTCAGCGATGCAAGCACCGGATGGTGTTACTACATCAGACTTTAAGATTACCACTGAAGCATTAGGCGCAGGTATTCTTGCTAATGGTTCAGATGCAACCCAGCAAATTGCTATTGATTTTAACCTTGATCCAGCAAGCGCAACCACCACCGAGCCAACACAGTTTGCATCAGCATTTGAAGTGACTTCACTTGAGCAAAACGGTTTACCAGTGGGTAGATTAACAGGTATTGAGATCAGTCCTGATGGTTTGGTACGTGCGACTTTCTCTAACGGTACTTCTGAGCCAATTGTTCGTGTAGCACTCGTACGTTTCTCCAATGAGCAAGGCCTTACTCAGCAAAGCAGTACCCAGTGGAAAGAGAGTATTCTTTCTGGTGAAGCACTGGCTGGAGAGGCAACTACAGGTACCTTTGGTGAAATTAATTCGTCTGCACTTGAGCAGGCCAACGTTAATCTTACCACTGAGCTTATCGACATGATTATCGCTCAGAGAAACTTCCAGGCTAACTCGCGAGCACTAGAAGTTAATAACCAGTTGAATCAGACAATACTGAATATCCGATAGTATTTAAACTGACACAGTGGCCGCTATTTCAGCGGCCTTTTTTATTTTCCTCCCTATCACCCCCGAAACAGCATGTTGGCATTTGGCTTGCAATCGTAGAGATACGTTTAAATAAGAGTCAAAAGTTAGTCATGGACAAACTCCTCTATATCGCAGCCAGTGGTGCCTCACAGAACCTCTTGGGTACGTCGGTCAGAGCTAATAATCTGGCTAACTCACAGACCACGGGTTTCCGCGCACAACTCGAACAGGCAAGGTCAATGCCGGCCTACGGCGAAGGTTTGCCGACTCGCGTGTTCGCAATGACAGAAAGCCCGTCAAATAATTATGAATCTGGTCCAATGATTCAAACCGGGCGAGAACTAGATGTTGCTATTCAAGGCGACGGTTGGTTTGCGGTTCAAGATCAGTTTGGACAAGAGGCCTATTCGAGAAACGGTAATTTTCAACTGGGCGATGACGGTATTTTGACAGATGTTCATGGCCGCGTAGTACTGGGTGAAAACGGTCCAATCTTTTTACCAGTTCCACTTGATAACCTCGATATTGGCATTGATGGCTCGTTGTCAATGCGTCAACTAGGTGCCCCAGAAACTGTCATCGAAGATATCGGTCGATTAAAGCTGGTTAGCCCTAATTATCGCGACATGGAGCGTGGCGAAGACGGTCTCTTTCGTATGAAAGACGGCTCGATTGCCCTCGAGAGTGAGAACGTAAACATTATGTCGGGCATGCTTGAAGGCTCTAACGTGAATGCTATCGATGAAATGGTAAGCATGATCAGTTTACAGCGAAATTATGAGCTTCAAGTCAAAATGATGAAGCAAGCACAAGAGCTTGATACACGCGGCAACATGTTGCTTCGAATTATTTAATGAAATGAGTATTGGCATTGCATCATTGAGCAATGCTAGGAGGTTGATATGCATCCTGCGTTATGGATTAGTAAAACTGGTCTTGATGCCGCACAAACTGATGTTTCTGTGGTATCAAACAACTTGGCCAACGCATCTACCGTTGGCTTCAAGAAGGACCGCGCCATATTTGAAGATTTGCTGTACCAAAATATCAATCAACCCGGTGGCCGGTCTTCTGCTGATACTGAGTTACCTTCAGGTCTGATGCTAGGTGCGGGTTCAAAAGTGGTTGCCACCCAAAAGGCGCATACACAAGGTAACCTTTTGACCACTGACAATTCGTTGGATATGTCTATTCAAGGCCGCGGATACTTTGAAATCCTTCAGCCTGACGGTTCTATTGCGTACACCAGAAACGGTCAGTTTACCCTCAATGACCAGGGGCAAATAGTCACCCCTGGCGCTGGCTTCTTGTTACAGCCAGCGATTGCCATTCCTGAAGATGCACAGCAGATAACGATTTCTCAAGACGGAGAAGTGAGTGCAACGGTGCGAGGTCAAGCAGATCCTCAGGTGCTCGGGCAAATGAATATCTCTGACTTTATCAACCCAACAGGGTTGCAACCCATTGGACAAAACCTATTTGTGGAAACGGCCGTGAGCGGAGCGCCTATTCAAGGTATTCCAGGGCTTCAAGGACTAGGCACTATTTCACAAGGTACCCTTGAAACATCCAATGTGAACGTTACCGAAGAATTGGTAAATCTGATTGAAAGTCAGCGCTTGTATGAGATGAACTCGAAAGTTATCTCATCTGTTGACCAGATGCTTGGTCAGGTAATTCAGCAACTTTAGTGATGGGTAGTGTTATGCGTATTCTCTCCTTGTTGGCAATTTTTATCATACTGAGTGGGTGTGGCAGTACCATGCAAACACCCGTTCGTGCCGATGACCCCATGTTTGCTCCCGTAATCCCAGAGTACCCTAGAGAGCAAATTGTTGAAGATGGCTCACTGTTCAGCCAGCAACGAGCGAACAGCTTATACGCAGACGTCACAGCACGCAGAGTAGGCGATATCATATCAGTCACCTTGAGTGAAAATACCAATGCAATAAAAGCGGCAGGCTCTACTACGTCAAGAGACTCCACGGTAAACATTAATCCCATCACTGGTTTAGGTGGATTAAATGCTTCCGTTGGTGGTGATTCCATTCAACTTGGTGTTGCCACTGATAACGAGTTTGCCGGTGATGCGGCCGCTAATCAGAGTAATAGCCTAACGGGTAGTATTTCTGTGACCGTTGTTGAGGTGCTACCCAACGATAACCTCGTCATTCGCGGTGAGAAATGGATCACCCTCAACCACGGTGATGAATACATACGTCTAACGGGCATTATACGACCTGCTGACGTAAGCCCTATCAACGAAATAGTTTCGACAAAAGTTGCCAACGCTCGCATTCAATATAGCGGTACCGGTAGCTTTGCAAGAGCACAGGAAAAAGGCTGGTTATCTAAGTTCTTCGCGTCTTCGTGGTTCCCGCTTTAATTAGCACGAGAGGTTAATATGCGCAGTTTCATCATATTCAAAATACTCATATTGACGTTGATAGCGGGTCAAGCTTACGCTCAGAGAATTAAAGATGTCGCCAGTATTCAAGGTATACGAAGCAACCAGTTGGTCGGTTACGGGCTGGTTGTAGGCTTGCCTGGAACTGGAGAGCAAAGCCCGTTCACAGAACAGAGCTTTAGAACCATGCTGAGTAACTTTGGCATCAGCTTAGACGCAAACACAAAGCCAAAAATTAAGAACGTTGCAGCGGTAGCCGTTCATGCAGACTTACCTGCATTTTCAAAACCCGGTCAAACCATTGACGTCACCGTGTCTTCTGTTGGCGAGGCTAGCAGTTTGCAAGGTGGTACTTTATTACAAACTTTCCTTCGTGGCGTGGACGGCAAAATATATGCAGTAGCTCAAGGGAGTTTGGTGGTAAGCGGTTTTGGTGCCCAAGGCGGCGATGGTTCGCGAATTGTAGTGAATACACCCACGGTAGGCCGCATTCCTAATGGCGCTATGGTAGAACAAGAAGTTCGCAGTGGTTTTGCCAATGGCGATACACTGACACTCAACCTTCACTATCCAGATTTTTCTACGGCAAAGCGATTGGCGGATACCATTAATGAAAGGTTTGGAGCGCAACCCGAGAGTGGTTATAGCATTGCAACGCCTATCGATGCTGCGTCAGTGCGTGTTTCAGCACCACGAGACGTCGGTCAGCGTGTAGGTTTTCTAGCAACACTCGAAAACTTTGAATTCACGCCTGCGGACGCTCCTGCTCGTGTTGTCATAAACAGTCGCACAGGCACCATCGTTATCGGACAAGACGTACGACTACTTCCAGCCGCGATTACTCATGGTGGGTTGACCGTTACTATCGCTGAAAACCAACAAGTGTCACAACCCAATACCTTTGGTGATGGCGATACGGTCGTTACTACACAGTCTATTGTTGATATTGATTTGAGCGACAGCCGCATGTTCAAGTTTGAGCCGGGTGTGACACTCGACCAATTAGTTCGAGCAGTAAACGAAGTAGGAGCTGCACCGGGCGACTTGATGGCGATACTCGAAGCGCTTCGCCAAGCAGGTGCGTTGCGTGGCGAATTGGTGATCATCTAATGGATGCGTTAAATACTCAAAATCAGTTAGAAATGGCGCGTAATGTCCATGACTTGGGCAGTATCAACACCATGCGTGAAGCTATTGCTTCTGGTGATGAAGGGGTATTGAAAGAGGCGGCACAGCAGTTCGAAGCTATTTTTGTTCAGATGATGCTCAAATCAATGAGAAAAGCACAAGATGCTTTGGCTGACGAGAATAGCCCATTTAATTCACAGCAAGTGAAGTTCTACCGTGATATGCACGACCAACAGCTTGCGAACGATTTGTCTTCAGGTGGCGGTATGGGCCTTGCCGACCTCATTGTTAAGCAGTTGGGTCAGCAAGACGATAGTTATCGACCTGCAAGCACTATCCGTAGTGATGGTGACTTTGCCTCTCTTAACGCTATGCGAAGAGCTGCCACCAGAGAGCTGTCGGAAAGCGCGATAAGCTCAAACAGTATGGGTGTGAGCAATGCAACTAAAACCGCTATGTTCAGCTCTCCCGAAGACTTCATTGATACCTTGCGACCCATTGCAGAGAAGGTAGCGCAAGACTTTGGACTAGACCCGAAAGCGATGATTGCACAAGCGGCCGTTGAGACAGGTTGGGGTAAATACGTTATTCACAATACTCAAGGCAACAGTAGTCACAATTTGTTTGGTATTAAAGCCAACAACGGGTGGCAAGGTGAGCAAGTGACGGTAAGTACGCTCGAATTTGTCGACCAAATACCGCAACAGCAAAAAGCCGCTTTCAGGCAGTACGACTCTATTGAAAGCGCAATGCGTGACTACGCGAACTTTATTACTTCGCAGCCTCGATACGCTCAAGCAGTCGACAATGCTGGTGACGCAAAGCAGTACACACAAGCTCTTCAAGATGCGGGGTACGCTACGGATCCAAATTACGCTAAGAAAATCATGAGCGTTTACAGCAGTGACCGCCTCGGCGCGAGAATGCCATGAGTAGAAGGGTAATTTTATGAGTTCAGTAGATTTATTTACGCTTGCCAACAGTGGTGTTACTGCCAGCAGCAAGCTATTACAAACGACCAGTAACAACATTGCTAACGTCAATACGCAAGGTTATACCCGAGAGCGTACCGAGTTAGAAAATAGCCACGTTTTTGGTGTTGAAGTCGGTAGTACCGAGCGAATCGTGAATACGTTCGCTCAAAATCAGCTACGTCGTGATATCACGCAAGTGGGTGAATTGGAGGCATTTTCAACGAAAACCTCTCTGCTTGACGATATGCTTGCGAATGAATCTAATTCGTTATCGGCGGGGTTGAGTGGCTTTTTCAGTGCTCTACAAACTGCCTCTGACGACCCCACAAATTTAGCTTCCCGTGAACAAGTGTTGGGTAGTGCGGAGTCTCTTTACAAGCGCATGGGTGTACTCACCGACTTTATGGCACAGAGAGAAGACGAGCTCAACGACGAGATAATGTCAGAAGTGAATCGCGCTAACAGCTTGATTCAGAGCATCGGGGTATTGAACAAAAATATTATTGTCGCCAATGGTAACAATACGAGTGAGCAGCCAACGGCGCTTCTCAATGAGCGTGACCAAGCTATCAACGAGCTTGCGGCCATTATGTCAATTGAAGTGAGAGAGAGTACTCAGCAAAACGGTGCTGTGATGATAAACCTTACTTCTGGCGACTCTCTGGTTCTTGAGAATGGTACGTTTAACCTATTTGATGTGACCAGTGACGCTGATTTAACGTTCAAGCAACTTAGCTTGTCTACGGATTTTGGTTCCGACACAAAAAACGACACATCAATAAACGTGTTCGAATCTGAATTGGGTGGAAGTTTGGGTGGTTTGTTTAGATATAGAGATGACGTACTAGGACCTGCTATGCGGGACGTTGGTCAGCTTTCTCTAGCTTTCGCTGATGCACTTAATGCCCAAAATAACCTTGGTATGGACCTAGATGGCCAGCTTGGCAATGACGTATTCACCATGCCAGTGTTTCAGGGGCTAAATTATGAGGGGACACCAGGCACTCAAGAAATATTTGCCCAAGTCACAGAAGGCAAAGGAAGCGAACTTACCGATGCAGATTATCGCATTGAAGTGACTAATGTTGCAGCGGGTGTGCCTACTGAAGTGGAAGTGACCTTACTCAATAGTGACGGTACACCGCAAACTGATGGTAGTGGTAATGATTTGGTGTTCTCGAATGTTGCGATAACCACGGGATACAACGAGATTGCTGGTGGTATCGAAATAGAATTTACGACGGGAAGTGGCTACAGCATTGGCGATAGTTTCTTGCTTCAACCCACTAAAAATGCTGCCACTGAAATAGATTTTGCCACCAAAAGAGCAGAAGATCTTGCTTTTGCTGCGCCCATACGGGTCGATGCGGACATCAATAACTTAGGTGGAGCTCAAGTCATTGGTGTGTCCATCACTAACACGGAAGTGGGAACAGGTAATGACCAGTCTGCCTTTGACGGCGCTGGTGGTATTCACGACCTAGCTGGCTCTCCGAGTACTTCTTTTGGAGCGCCTGCGCAAATTGTTTTTACCTCAGAGACGAGTTTCGAAGTACTGGATGGAGAAAGTCCAGCAAACGTTATTACCACGGTGAGTGGTGTAACCGATTTGAATAATCTGCTAGCTCAAGCCGAAGCGAATGGTACTGGGCCTGCATGGCCTACGGCATTCTCATCTCTGGATGATTATCCCGGTTATGATGTTAGCTTGGAAGGTGTCCCCGCCGCGGGAGATACCTTTACGCTGAGTTACAATACTGACGGGTTTAACGACAACACAAATGCATTGTCGTTGGCTTCATTACAAGGCGAAAAACTCGTACAGTTAAGTAGTGAATCTACCAACGAGCAACGCAGTTTTCATGATGCTTATGCATCACTTGTAGGGCGAATCGGTGAAGATGCAGCTACGGCCAATGTGTCTTTGCAAGCTGCAGAGGCCATGCAAGCACAATCCGAAAACTGGTTTGAATCAGTTTCTGGTGTAAGCTTGGATGAAGAGGCATCTAACCTGATCAAGTACCAACAGTCGTATGCTGCAGCGGCGAGGATCTTGAGCACAGCACAAGAATTGTTTAGCACCATCTTGCAGGCTGCGAGGTAGTAAAAAATGCGCATATCTACTAATCAAATTTATGACCAGAATATTCGTTCGATTATGGATAATCAAACGGGGTTGGTTAGTACGCAGCAACAGTTGGCTACTGGTAAACGTATCAATAGTCCCTCTGATGACCCAGTTGGTGCTGCAAAAGTGCTTCGTATTGCCGAAGAGTTGGATTCACTCGACCAGTATCAGCGCAATATTGATTTGTTTACGAATGCTTTGGAGCAACAAGAAGCGGTACTAACCAATATAACCAACTCGGTTAATCGTGCTAGAACACTAATAGTTCAGTCTGGCTCAGGTATTCTCACCGACACCGATAGGGCATCTATTGGCTCAGAGCTCGAACAAATTCGACAAGAAGTGTTCGACTTAATGAACTCGCAAGACGCAGACGGACACTATATTTACGCTGGGTTTCAATCGGGCAATCAAGCGTTTACCTACAATCCCTCTGCCACCGGAAACACCGTTGAGTTTGCGGGTGATGGTGGTAACAATTTTATGAAACTCTCGAACAGTGCGAGTATCCAATCGACAACCAGTGGCCAAGAGGTTTTTGAGAACGTTTTAGCACGTTATGATTTCACTGTAACAGCAAATACAGTAACGAATTTAGAGTCTGCAATTATCAAAGAGCAAGGCACACATGATACCTTCTTCGATAGAAATTATGACTCTAGTACCGCCGCCAACAATGACTATCAAATTACCATACTCGCCACTGGCCAAGCTGAGCTGAGAAACACGGGAACAGGTACGGTTGTCGATACGGTAAACTTCACATCGGGCGAGCCCTTTGTGGTTAAGGGGCTATCCTTTACCGCTGATGCAGCCGTAGGTGACACCATTGACTTCTCTCTAGACGCGCCTGAAAAGAAAAGTATTGCGCAAGCGCTTGATGAAATGACTAATATTTTGATGGACAGCACGGTTGAAGGTAGTCAACTTCAAGAATCAATCGCTGATGCTCTCGTTAACATTGATAATGGCCTAGAAAAAATCTCCATTGAACGTGCGTCGATTGGTGGCCGCTTGAATGTTGCCGAGTCATTGTATGAAAGTAATTTGGATTTAGAAATTTCAGCAAAAGCAGCCCGTTCTTCAATTGAAGATGTGGATTATGCTGAAGCGTCTACTGAATTTGCTCGTCAAGAAACTGCGCTCAACGCAGCATTGGCATCTTTTCCTCAAGTGGCTAATTTAAGTTTGTTCAATTACATCTAACAGCGCATCCAAACCGCAAATTTCTGCACAATACACAGACGTTTGGTCATCTTCGTGACTGGAATAATAAGACAAATAAGCCGTATCTTTTACTACACATAGTCCAGGGTAACTATTGTCTCCTGCACTAGGTAATGTCAGCATTTCGGTAAGACTGGGAACCTTGGTATCGAGTAACCAGATTTTCGTTGTGAGCTTGTCGTCGTCTTTTTCATCCCAATCCCTTCCCGCAACTAAGAAAAAATTTGCCGCTAGCACAGTCATTGCTGGGCCGCCGATATAAATTCCTAAATCTTTCCAGTGCCAGTCGGTATACGGTGGTTTTGAAAAGCCCAGTTTTGCGGAATATGAGTCAGCATCTCGGCGGACGATAGCGTTGGCATTATCAGTACTGTCGAACAGTATATGACTTTCGTTCGGGTAACCTGCTTCGTGTTTATCGAGCGAGAGCACTTCAGCCGCAAGCAATGTCATTTTGGATGTGGGATCACCGCGATAGATATTGAGTTGTTCATCTGCACGTTTGTAACCGAAGCCGTAGGCAGTGTTCTTATGCCAAGTACTCCTCCAAATCCAATAGTCACTCTGAGAAAAAACGACCGGCTCATTCCAATCATCGCCATTATCTGAATAGAAAGACACCATGCGAATGTTAAGCCCGGGTTTATCCGTAAATTTGCTTTTTGCGTAAGCGGTGACGATTAGCCGTTCCCCATTGAAAACAAATTTTGGATCTCTGAGATCAGTGTTTGTCATTTTTAAAGTAATGTTCCCAATGACTGACAGACTCTGAGTTAATTTTTGAATGCGAATTACACCGTCCATACTCACGTGATCTTCAGCCTCTCGGTAACAACACAGGAATTGTAATGAACTCATAGAAAAAGGGTTATTAATCAGATCGGTAAAGGCGCAATGCTTGGCCGACGAAGAGATCTTTTTTACCTGTTTGATATCGAGAATGTTATCCACTACAGCACCGAAAATACGTCAATTAATGTCTCATTATAGGGGCAAGATTTTTCCACACTACGGCAATTTTTGGATTTTTTACTAAAGAGCCTCTTGATTGTGTCGATACAGATTACGAGAGAGCCAGTTCATCAATTACCCCTCAGGTGTTGATGACTACCATTATAGTAATTGCCGGAATACCGGCAGCCAGTCTTTTTTTGACTGGGAGTGTAGGAGAGACTTTATGTCTATGTACGTTAACACCAATGTGTCTTCATTGAATGCACAACGTCAGTTATTTGATGTTAGCAATTCATTGAGCACATCATTCGAACGTTTGTCGTCGGGTTTTCGTATCAACAGCGCTGCTGATGATGCTGCCGGTCTTCAAATCACCGACCGTATGACTTCTCAAGTCCAAGGTCTTAACCAAGCTGTTCGTAACGCTAATGATGCGATCTCACTATCGCAAACTGCGGAAGGAGCTTTGCAAGAAACAACTACTGCTTTGCAACGTATCCGTACTTTAGCAATCCAGTCACAAAACGGAATCAACACTTCTGCTGACCGTACTGCGCTTCAAAAAGAAGTTTCAGCACTAAGAACAGAAATCTCACGTATTGCAACAACTACACAGTTCGCTGGTGTTGGCATACTTTCTGGAGAGTTTTCGGCAAAATTCCTCGTTGGTGCTAACTCAGGGCAAACCATTTCAGTTAACTTATCGAGTCAGGCATTAACCAGAGCGGGCGTTGATGGATTTAGTGCAACTGGTTTGGGTGTTACTGACAGCGATGTTTTGACTGCGTCAAACGCTTCAGCCATGCTTGCAGATGTAGATACTGCCATTTCTGCTATCGGTGGTCTTCGTGCTGATTTAGGTGCGCTTCAAAATCGTTTCCAATCTACGATTCGTAACCTAAGCAATATTTCTGAAAACGTTTCTGCTGCTCGTTCACGTATCAAAGACACTGACTTTGCTACTGAAACTGCAGAGCTGACACGTAATCAGATTCTACAGCAGGCGAGTACTACTGTTTTGTCACAGGCTAACCAGCGTCCTCAGGCTGCATTGCAGTTATTAGGTTAAACCTAGTGAAAAAAACAGGGGCCAGGAGGTAGTGATCCTTTAGGTACTTGTAGCAATCGTTCTGTAATCAGAATGAATAAAGGTCGACATAATGTCGGCCTTTTTTATTGCCCAAATTAAATCACAATTTTTTCAAATTTTCCTAAAGTAATTCCCTGTTTTGAACGATAACTAGTTTAAAGGGGGGAATGTTGTTAATCCTTCCACTTAAGTAAGAAAATAAGCTTTAACTGCGTTTTATATGCGAGATGTGTTGTTGTTAGTTTACTTTCTTATGCTTCTAAAGTTATTTGATTTCAGTGCTTTAACATTAGAAAAATTATTTTTAATAAATTAGTTAAGTAAAATGATTTAAAGCCGATAAAGAAATAAGTTTAGAGATGAATGGCTACCCGCTGAAAGGAAGCTGCTAACCGGCGAGATTGAAGCCAGGAGGTAGTGAGAGGTTTGAGGTTCTGGAACAACAAACCCACCGGTCAGCAATGAGAAAGCATAAAGCTAACTCAATGTAGCAAAGCTTTTCGGAGTGACCGAAAAGCGCCAGTAAATTACCACTGGCATCTTAACTAAGCACGATAAGTGCCAATAATTTACTTGATGCGCAAATAATAAAAGCAATAGCGCAATAAAACACTGTTAGGAGAGATCCATGAGTTTATTTGTAAACACCAACGTATCATCGTTGAATGCACAACGTCAGTTATTCACAACGAATGGCAACTTGAACACAGCGTTTGAGCGTTTGTCATCAGGCTTCAGAATTAATAGTGCTGCTGATGATGCTGCCGGCCTACAGATTACCGACAGAATGACGTCACAGGTTCAAGGCTTAAACCAAGCTGTTCGAAACGCAAATGATGGTATTTCTTTGGCGCAAACAGCTGAAGGTGCAATGCAAGAAACAACTACGGCACTGCAACGTATCAGAACGTTGGCGATTCAGTCTCAAAACGGTATTAATACGTCGTCTGACCGCACTGCGCTTCAAAAAGAAGTGTCTGCGCTTAAAACAGAAATTTCACGTATTGCTACAACAACCCAATTTGCTGGTGTAAACGTACTTTCTGGTGAGTTTTCAGCGAAATTCTTAGTGGGTGCAAACGCGGGGCAAACGATTTCTGTAAATCTATCTACTGCCGCACTTACTCGTGCTGGAATCAACGGTTTCAGCGCAACTGGGTTGGGAATTTCAGGCGAAGATGTTTTGTCAGAATCAAACGCTTCAAGCATGTTAGCGGCGATTGACTTAGCGGTATCGGCAATTGGTGGTCTTCGAGCAGACCTTGGTGCGTTACAAAACCGTTTCCAGTCTACTATCAGAAACTTAAGTAACATCTCTGAGAACGTTGCTGCGGCAAGATCGCGTATTAAAGACACCGACTTTGCCACTGAAACGGCAGAACTTACCCGTAACCAGATTCTACAGCAGGCGAGCACAACTATCTTGTCTCAGGCAAACCAGCGTCCACAAGCTGCATTGTCACTACTTGGGTAATTTTTAAAAGGCGTTTTAGGAAGGAGTTGAGAGGCCATCCTAATGAATAAGGCGGCCAAAAGGCCGCCTTACCAAGAGACGTCGACTAACAGGACCGAGAATGTAGAAGTTTTGGTTGAGAGGCCAGTTAATTCCACTATAGTGCCCGCCAGTCGACTTAAACAGATTTGCTCAATCTCCTAACACACGAGCAAATTGGCCGAGATTCATGTCTCGGCCTTTTTTCTTTCCGAGACACTCTTCCAACTTGCGTCGTTCAGTGAGCAACGCTGACAAAACTAGTAAAGCATGTTCTGTGCCAATATGATGAGTTACTCAATTCATGTATTTAGATGACGCTGGAACATAAATCAAGTATCCCGCTTATCAGAAGTTCTCCACACCCTAGCGTTCTCGTTGCACCAGTGTCGAAATTATGAACGCACTTTTGTTCAATTGTCTAGTCATCAAGTTGTGATTAGTGCCAATAAATCTACTTTTTTGTAAATTTTCTCAAAAAAATATAATTATTTTATTCAATTAAAACAGTGACTTGAGTTTTGATTGTGATGTTTTTTAAAAAAAAATCGAAAAAAACTAAAGAACCTCAAGGGATGGCCGATACCTATTGTTGAGGGGTAATTTAATTTACTAAATGAGAGGGGATTAGCAGGGAGTAGTGACCCGCGCTAATTTGAACTGGATGGGTTTGATGATAGCACATGTGTCATCTGATCCCTAGGAGGTAATACAATGACTTTGTACGTAAATACCAATGTGTCTTCATTGAACGCACAACGACAGCTTTTTGACGTAAGTGATAAATTGAGTACGTCATTTGAAAGATTGTCTTCAGGTTTTCGTATCAATAGTGCAGCAGACGATGCAGCTGGCCTGCAGATATCTGACCGTTTAACGTCTCAGGTTCAAGGGTTGAACCAAGCCGTTCGTAACGCTAATGATGCGATTTCACTAACTCAAACCGCTGAGGGAGCGTTGGCTGAGACAACGACTGCACTTCAGCGTATCCGCCAGCTGGCCGTTCAATCTCAAAACGGTATCAACAGCAGCGCGGACCGCAACGCGCTTCAAAAAGAAGTTTCTGCACTGAGAACAGAAATTTCTCGTATTGCTACTGACACCCAGTTTGGTAGTGTTAACTTACTTGACGGAAACTTTTCGGCTAAGTTTCTGGTTGGTGCTAACGGTGGTCAAACCATTTCTGTCAACCTGTCTTCGACGAGCTTAGGCTCTATCAGCGGCTTCAGTTCGACTGGCTTAGGTATCACGAGTAACGGTGTTGATACTGCTGATGGTGCTTCCGCGCTTCTTACAGACATTGACGCTGCAATTTCTGGCATCGGAGCTGTGCGTGCAGACCTTGGTGCTTTGCAGAATCGCTTTCAATCTACTATCAGAAACTTAAGTAGTATTAGTGAGAACTTATCAGGCGCAAGATCTCGTATTCGTGATACTGATTTTGCTTCTGAAACCGCAGATTTAACGCGTAATCAGATTGTTCAGCAGGCATCTGTTTCGGTTCTTAGTCAGGCAAATCAGCGCCCGCAAACAGCGCTTTCATTGCTAGGTTAAGCTATACTTCAACTTACCATGGTTGAGATGTTACGGGTGCTTGCGTAGGCAAGGGCCCGTTTTGTCGTTTCAATGGGAGGGTGGATTTCATGGAAATTGTATCAAATCAGTTTGGCCAAAACTTTGCATCTGACGTCGTAGCGAAGGACGCCGCCAATGCTCCAGCACAACCGCGCCAGAATGCAGTTGTAGAAACAGCACCAGAAGAGCAGCAAAATTTATCGGATCAACAGCCGGGGCGAAACTCTGTCGACTTTCAACAGAGTACACAGCAAACTAGCAACAATACTACTCAAGCTTCTACAAATAGTGCCGATATATCTATACGAGAGGTTGAGAGCGAGTCGCTAAACGAAGCGGTTCGTGAAGTTGAATCGTTTCTTCAAACACAGAACCGTAATTTAACATTCAGTGTTGACGAGGAAACGAGCAAATCAGTAGTAACGGTAAAAGACTCTGAATCTGGTGACGTAATACGGCAAATTCCTTCCGAAGAAGTGCTAAAACTTGCCGAACGTATTCAAGAGCTCCAACAGGATGTAGGTAGCAGTGTGGGAGTTTTTATCAACAACGAGGTTTAATGAGGTCGAGGTAGCTCATGTCTATTCAATCGCTGGGAGTGGGGTCTGGTTTAGCGCTAGATGACCTAGTCAGTCAATTACTAGAGGCTGAAAGACGTCCCAAAGAAGAAGCGCTTACTGCCAAAGAAGAGCAGAATGAAGCTGAGATTTCTGGGCTTGGCCAAATTAAATCCAAATTATCTGACTTCAAAGACTCCGTTGATGAACTCCGCAGTGATGCTGATATCAACGGACGCGAACCCATTATTAGTACACCTTCTGAAGACGAAGATACGTTAACTGCTGAAGCCTCCAACTCAGCGCTTCGTGGTAGTTACGAGATTGTCGTAGAACAACTCGCCACCGGCAGCCGTATTGTTACCGACGATGGTGCATTTACGTCTTCTTCAGATTCCGTGCTCACTTCGGGAACGGGCTCTCTTACCTTTGATGTTGGTGGTAGTGAAAGTTTTACTATCAGTGTTTCCACGGGAATGACATTGACCCAACTCCGAGAAGCCATCAACAACTCTGACGATAATTTCGGTGTTCAAGCGAATATCATCGATACTGGCACAAGTTCTGGTCCAAAACTTGTATTTACTTCTGACTCTACCGGAACCGGTAATGACTTGGTAATTACCAACGACACTGGTGCTGCGGAGTTAGACCGAGTATCTACGACGGGTGGTACAGCAAATATAAGTGCAGGGAACATTACTTCTGCGTCAAACGCAGTAGCGTATATTGATGGTATCCAAGTAGAAAGTGAGAGTAATGAATTCGAAAATACGATTCAAAATGTGTCGTTTGAAGTTCAAGAAGTTTCTTCACTAGATGCCAACGGTGATTTTCAAGCTACTACGCTTGAAATTGGATACGACAGAGATGGTTTAAAAAACAAAATCACAGACTTCATCGACAATTACAACAGCCTCATTAGTGAGATTGACACATTGACTCGTTACGGTCAGTCCGAATTAGAGGATGATGGTGCGCTGGCCGGTGATTCATTGCTCAGAGGAATTCAGAGCGGGCTCGCTTCGATAATTAGTGACAATGTTAACAACTCTCAACTCGGTAGTTTATTCCAGGTTGGTGTTGAGTTTACCGATGACGGCAAACTCGAAATAGGAACGACTGATTTTGGTTTAGGCTCGGGTGAAGAGCGTCTCGACGATGCTATAGAGGATTACTTTGATGATATTGCGACTTTGTTTACAGACGAAGACGATGGTATCGCTACTAAGCTTTATGATTTTGCAGATCAATACACTAACTATAGCGGATTGATTAGTTTACGAGAAAATGCGGCCAAGGAAGAGCGTGACAGTTTGCTTGATGAGCGAGAAACACTTGAGCTTCGGATGTTGAATTACGAAGACATTTTAAGAGATAGATATTTAGGATTAGATTTAACGGTTGCACGGTTGAATCAAACAGGTTCCGCACTTATTGCAGCCTTAGGCGTTTAAAGAGAGTTTTGGAGTTGTTATGGCACTTAAAGGTATTAATGCGTATCGTAAAGGAAGTATAAAGCAGGACGTTGCGAATGCGGATCCCCACAGATTGACATTGATGCTATTACAGGGGGCCCTGGATCGTATTGCATACGCAAAAGGAGCGATGGAACGTAAGGAATTTGTAGCGAAAGCAGAGTATATCTCTAAAGTTAACGCAATTATTATGCATTTGAGAGATACTCTTGATCTAGAAGTCGGTGGCGAAGTGGCAGAAAACCTGTTTTCCCTATACGATTATATGATTGAGAGATTAAATGATGCGCACGTTAACAACGATATTGCCTTGCTTGACGAAGTAACGAGCTTGCTCACGCCTATAAGAGACGGCTGGGTACAGATTCCCGAAGCTGCCAAGCAAGAAGCGTATGAGGCGCAACGTCAAAAACGGCAGGCTGTGTGAATCTAGACGAACTAAATCATCCATACACTCCCAAAGTGCTCGGCAAGATCAATCAGAGAATTGTCGAGCTCTTGCAATCACCACCCGATATCGATGTCCCTGCGCTAAATGCTTTACTTCAAGAGCGAGATGAAGTTATAAAAGCACACATGGATGCACTTGATGAAGATGCTCTAAGAGCATTTGCCAGTAGCGAAATAAAAGTTAATGACAATTTGACGAAGCAGGCAGAAGGTTGGCTAGCATCGGCAAAAAATGATGTAACTCAGTTTGTTCGCAGTCAAGTGGCGATAAAGAAATACAAATAAAAAGACTTCGGAAGTTCTTTGGAAGCGTGAGGACTGATGACTAATAATTTCAAATTAAAAAGAGTTTCATCATGATGGACTTTAATAACAAATCTATATTCATTACCGGTGGAACAGGAAGTTTCGGAAAACAATTCGTTAGCTATTTATTAGCCACATACTCGCCTAAAAAAATCATTATTTACTCCAGAGATGAACTCAAGCAGTTTGAGATGCAGCAGCGTTTTTCTGAACCTTGTATGCGTTACTTCATTGGCGACGTTCGAGACAACGAGCGCCTGAAAATAGCGATGAAAGACGTTGATTACGTTGTACATGCTGCCGCGCTTAAACAAGTTCCTGCAGCTGAATACAATCCTAACGAGTGCATAAAAACGAATATTAATGGCGCTCAAAACGTTATTGATGCGGCGATAACCAATAACGTTTCTCGTGTCATCGCTTTGTCTACTGACAAGGCCGCTAATCCAGTGAATCTCTATGGTGCGACCAAGTTAGCTTCTGATAAGCTCTTTGTTGCAGCTAACAATATATCCGGTGCAACTGGCCCGCGTTTTTCAGTGGTTCGCTACGGCAATGTAGTTGGCTCTAGAGGCTCAGTCGTTCCTTTCTACCGTCAGTTACTCAATGAGGGGAAAACTCGTCTACCGGTGACGCATCCTGAGATGACGAGATTCTGGATCACGTTGGACGAGGGCGTTCAATTTGTGGTTAAAAACTTCTCACGCATGCAAGGTGGTGAAATCTTCGTGCCCAAGATCCCATCAATACGAATCACCGACCTCGTAGAGGCGATGAGTGGGAGCAGAGAATACGACGAGATTGGAATTCGTCCCGGTGAAAAGCTTCACGAAGTCATGGTTCCTGAAGAAATGGCACATCATACGCTGGAATTTGAAGACCATTACGTAATTGTTCCCGCAATTACATTCTTTGACAAAGACCTCGATTATACGCAGAACAGAGCAGGTGAAGTCGGAACACCGGTCGCTGATAAGTTTGAGTATCACTCGGGGACCAATCCGCAGTTTTTAACGATTGAAGAATTAAGAGTGCTAGATAAGGCGACGTCATGATCCCATATGGCAGTCATTCCATTGACGCAGGCGACATTAACGCCGTTGTCGATGTGTTAGAAAATGCATTTCTTACTCAGGGGCAACAAGTACCGCTGTTTGAAAAGAATTTATGTGATTATACGGGGGCTCGTTATGCTGTTGCTGTAAACAGTGGAACCTCTGCACTGCATTTGGCCTGTATTGCAGCGGGTATAGGGAAAGGGGATAGGGTTTGGACCTCGCCAAATTCTTTCGCTGCTTCTGCCAATTGCGCATTATATTGTGGGGCAGATGTAGACTTTGTTGATATAGACCCTCGCACCAGGAATATGAGTGTTGCACTACTTGCCGAAAAGTTGGTGTCTGCGAACGCGAATGGCACATTACCGAAAGCTATCGTCGTTGTTCATTTCGCAGGGAGTAGCTGCGATATGGAAGCGATTCACCGATTAACGTCGTGTTACGGTATTATTATAATCGAAGATGCAGCGCATGGTCTTGGAGGCAAAGACAAAAGCGGTCATCCTATAGGTGCGTGTAAGTTCTCAGACATGGCTGTAATGAGTTTTCATCCTGTGAAGTCTATGACTACCGCTGAGGGTGGGGCCGTACTAACTAACAACGAGTCTTTAGCAAATAACGTTCGACTGCATGCTAGCCATGGTATTACAAAAAACAGTAAAGATTTCTCCGAACAAGAGCAAGGTAATGCCTGGTTTTATTCCCAGCAGTCTCTTGGTTTTAACTACCGGTTGAGCGACTTACATGCGGCACTTGGCAACAGTCAAATTAAGCGTCTAGACAGTTTTATTGCTGCACGTCGAGCGAAAGCAGAAGTCTACCATCAAGCACTGGCCTCGTTGCCAATAGAGTTACCTGAACGTGATGCAAACAGTGCGTGGCATTTGTACACTATTGAGTTAACAATGCACGACAGAAAAAAAGTGTTTGATGAGTTGCGGGATCGTGGCGTTGGCGTCAATGTTCACTACATTCCTATTTATCATCACGTTTACTATAAGAATCTTGGTTATTCTGCAGATGACTATCCTAATTGCGAACGTTACTACAACAATACTTTAACCCTGCCTTTATATTCTGAGCTTACCGCCGATATGCAAAATAGTGTTATCGATATTTTGCATGAGGTACTTAAGTGAATATTGCCGTTATTCCCGCTCGTGGTGGTAGTAAACGCATTGTTGGTAAGAATATTCGAGAGTTTGTTGGTAAGCCACTGATTGCGTATTCAATAGAAGCTGCGCGAGAAAGCCAGCTTTTCGATGAAATCATAGTGACTACCGATTCCGATGATATTGCCAATGTATCAATAGCGAGTGGCGCGACCTATATAGTTCGCCGAGACGATGAGCTTGCCAATGACCACATAGGTACGTTTCCAGTGGTTAAACATGCAATTCAGCAGTATGAGCAAGCGGAATGCTCTGTGGATTACGTTTGTTGTATTTATGCCACTGCACCCTTTATTTCTTCTGAGAGATTAAAAGAAGGCATAAATCGTCTTTCAGCAGACGATTCAAAATACTTTGCTTTTTCTGTGACGAGTTTTCCTTTCCCTGTTCAGCGCTCCATCCGTTTGTCGGAAGGTGGCGTTACTCCCGTGCATCCTGATCAAATAGGTAAGCGCTCACAAGATTTGGAAGAATATTATCACGATGCTGGTCAGTTCTATTGGGGTACAAAAGCAGCATGGCTAGAGAGTAAAGCAACCTTTGCAACTCATAGTATTCCCGTAATTTTGCCAAGATACCTAGTGCAAGATATTGATACCCAAGAAGACTGGAAGCGAGCGGAACTAATGTATCGCGCTTACAAAATGTCAGAATAATATGACTGATAAAATTTTACTCATTAGAATGGCGGAAGCTGGTGATGTGCTATCAGTGGGACTTCCCGCCGTTCGTTACTTCAAAACAAAGTTTCCAAACGCTGATATTAGCGTTTTGACTTACGGCGATTGCGCAGGCTTTTTTACTATAGCCGAGCCGAGTGTGAGCCTAATAACACTTCCCCAAGACGAATGGCCAGAGAATATTATCAATGCTATTGAAACGTTCTTAGGGCTGGCTGAAAAGATAATAGGCCAAGGGTTTAGTCGCATCGTAAATTTAGATACGGCATTTATGCCATGCTTTTTGGCGCGTTTTTTTAAAAGACGCGGGTGAGGCAGTCGAAGGCAATCTGATCTCATTTTCTTTTGATGAGTTGATTGGCGGAATACAGCAAGAAACGCTATCACCCGAGCTTGTGACAAACCCTGAAATGTATATCAATAGTACCTGGTTCGGTTTTTCCCAGTGGTATAGTCGTTGGTGGGAGTCGGACAATCTTCCAGATCGAGGGTATTGCGAATATTACTTAGCGCGTTGCTGCGGGTATTCGGATATCACCATGGATATGTCTCTTCCTTACAAAGAAAAAGCCGATAAGAAGCCATACCTCGCCATTTATCTTGGGCATGAAGCACGCAGTATCATAGATGCTCCAAGCCTTTTGTCATTGCTCGACGAAAACCATATTGAATATGAGTTGTTAGGCGACAGTGACCCTATTGAAAGATCGTTATCTATTATAGGAAATGCAGAGTTACTTGTGACAACAGCGTCTGCCTTTCAGTGGTACGCCGTTGCGACGAATACACCTACACTGTTGATTAGTGGCCAATTTGATCCTCGCCTAACCATGCCAGATTTTGCTACTACACTGAATGAGAAAGTTGATGCAAACGTCTTAGTAAATGACATTTGTGAATTGTTGGAGAAGGCTAAATGAAGCACGATGTACGCATTGGCGATAGACTCATTGGTCCTGATGAACCCCCTTTTATTATCGCTGAACTCAGCGGTAATCACGGCCAAGACCTCGCACTAGCAGAACAAATGGTGGATGAAGCGGCAAGAGCCGGTGCTCATGCGATTAAGTTGCAAACGTATACCGCTGATTCAATGACCCTTGATGTTGATT
The DNA here is from genome assembly GCF_006538345.1 of Alteromonas sp. KUL49. Taxonomy (GTDB): domain Bacteria; phylum Pseudomonadota; class Gammaproteobacteria; order Enterobacterales; family Alteromonadaceae; genus Alteromonas. The sequence continues at coordinate 69,539 of NZ_BJKL01000005.1, forward strand.
CTGACGATTTTGTTATCGGTGAAAAAGACAGCTTATGGGCCGGAGAAAAACTACATACCCTGTATCAAAAAGCGGCTACTCCTTACGAGTGGCATGAGACACTCTTCAAACGCGCGAATGATTTGGGAATGTTGGCGTTTAGTTCTCCCTTTGATTGTGACGCTGTGGACTTTCTAGATAGCTTGCACGTTCCTTGTTTTAAGATTGCATCGTTTGAATTGACTGATTTGCCCTTGATTGCTCATGCAGCAAGTAAAGGAAAACCTCTTATTATGTCGACCGGTATGGCAAGCTTAGCCGAAATCGAAGAAGCGGTAACGTGTGCTAAAGAACACGGTTGTGACGACATTATATTGCTCAAATGTACCAGTACGTATCCCGCTGATCCCAGCAATACCAACCTGATTACTATTCCTAACATGAGGGAGGCTTTCTGCTGTCAAGTTGGCTTGAGCGACCATACCGGCGGTATAGGTGCTGCCGTTGCGTCTGTTGTGCTCGGAGCTAGTGTTATAGAAAAACACTTCGTTCTCAATCGACATGATGGTGGAGTAGATGCTGCGTTTTCACTAGAACCTGAAGAACTAAAGGTGTTAGTTGTTGAAACTGAGCGCGCGTGGAAAGCGATAGGAAGAGTACAGTATGGAGGCTCCAGTGCAGAACTTGCGTCGAAGCAATACCGTCGTTCTATCTACATTAGCAAAGACGTAAAAAAAGGCGATTTACTCAACTCTGAGAATATGCGAATTGTAAGGCCGGCATTTGGACTACCGCCCAAGCACTGGAAAGAAGTTGTCGGTAAAACAGCAACGCAGGATTTACCCAAAGGCACCGCACTTTCATGGGAGCACGTTGCTCTGTGACGGCGTTTGTTTTTATGTGTGAGGCTGGTGCTGAAGCAGGTGTTGGTCATTTGTTCAGGTGTATGGCGCTAGCACAAGCAGCCCGTGATCAGGGAGTGGATAGTCATTTTTTAGTGACGGGAGAAGGGGCCGATATCGCCAAAGCGCAATTTGATTGGGATTTTCCCATTGTTGAATATTGCGAGGGGAAGAGTAACGCTGAAATTCGCGCCAACATAGAGCCGGCGCTGACGACACTGTTGTCGCGACTTGGTACTGCCGTTCTGGTTGTTGATGGATATTCCCTTCCCTTTGATCTAGTTGAGCAAGCTAAACCTTTAGTCAGCTGTATCGTTGCTATGGACGACGGTGACAAACGCTTCGTGAATCTCGCAGATATTGTTGTAAACCCTGCAGCGACACATGACTCGTATCATGATAAATCACCAACTGCACATTTATGTGTGGGGGGAGAATACAGGCTGCTTCGGCGAGACTTTTTGTCGTTAAGTCCACGGCCTGTTTATGCACGTCATGGCCTAGTGATTTGCTTTGGTGGTAGTGATCCCGCCCAGCTGACTATTCCTTTGCTCAAGTGTCTAGATACTTTGGGTTTTGATACCCCAGTTCGTGTTATCACCGGTACGGCAAATCCTTATCATGAGCAAGTGAGTTCACTTTGCAGAACGTTGAATTACCCTGTGCAGCATATTCACAATTGTCAAGATATGGCGCAGGTGTGGAGTAGTGCAAAGCTAGCGGTAAGTGCTGCTGGGGGGAGTCAATTTGAATTAGGAGTGTGTCAAACACCTTCCATACTCGTTACCGTTGCCGATAATCAAAAAGCCGCTTCACTTCTTGCTGTGAATGAGGGCTGGTGCGACGTGGTCGACAAATCGCTTGGCGCTGAAGTAATAGCTGCTCGCATTGCCAACCTATGCACAGATGAAGAAAAACTTGCTCGAATGCAACAGAATGCAGAAGGGCGTTATGACGCGCTGGGTGCTACTAGGATTTTGCAGGTCATTGCCGAGGTGATTCGTGATTAGCGTTAATTCAACTCCCGGCGGTATTGAAGTAAGTGGTTATCAGATAGTACTCGTTCCAGTTCAAGAGCATCACTTAGACTTGCTCAGGACATGGCGAAACAGTGATTTTGTGCGTCAGCAGATGGTTAATACTCAGCTAATCAATGAGGCACAGCAAGGGGCTTGGTTTACTAAGTTAAAAACCGATAGCTCTCAACAACATTGGGTGGTTTACTACAAAGACACCCCCATAGGCGCTACCAATATTCGAACCTCAGATAACACGCCTGTTAGCGAAGCCGAGGAACTGGCACCTGGTCTGTATATTGGAGAACCTAAGTATCAGGGAAATATCATTGCTTTTGCACCAACATTGGCACTCTATGATTATTGTTTTGACTATCTTAAAATCAACGCGTTACGAGCAGAAGTTAAGCAAGATAATATTGCTGCGATGAATTACAATAAAAAGCTAGGCTATCGAGAAGTAGACCGAAAAGACATGGTGACCTTGATGGTCGACAGAGAAAGTTATCGAGCAGATACCACAATGATAAAGCGGTTTTTGTCTCGCTAAATAAAGATTGAGGGCAAACGTGAGCAATCAAGAAAAGTTAGTACAAGCGTTTAGTGATGCATTGGGTATAGCCCAAGACTTGGTTCAAGATACGCTGGAATACAATACCATTAAGGAGTGGGATTCAACTGCGCATATGGTACTGATTTCAGAGTTGGAAACGGTTTTTGACGTAATGCTCGATACGGACGATATTATTGATATGAGTTCAGTAGCGAAGGCAAAATCTATACTGGGAAAATATGACGTCACCTTCTGAACAGCTGTCTTTACGTGATGGGTCTGTGCTGGTGACAGGTGCCACAGGCGGCATTGGGCGTGCAATTGTTGAACTTCTCAGCAAGCGTGGTACCACTGTGTTTGCTGCGGGCAGAAGTAAAGCTGCTTTAGAGGCTCTGGTCGAGAGTACTTCTGGTCATGTTATTCCCCTCCAGTATGATGTCACTGACGAAAAGTCAGTTAAAGAAGCGTTTCGTTCCATTCAAAAACAACAGCTTGAACCTAATGTGGGAATGCTGGTGGGCTTGGTCAACAATGCTGGGGAAATGAAAGAAGCTCCGCTGCTTGCGAGTAACATGGACTTACTCAAACATCAGCTTAATGTGAACTTTCTCTCTGCATATCAACATATGCAACTGGCAAGTCGCCTTATGGCGCGCAGTCGACACGGCGCCATCGTCAATGTGGTATCTCAGATAGGAGAGCAAGGTAATGCTGGGTTGAGTGCCTATGCAGCGAGCAAGGCTGCGCTAACAGGCGCGACAAAATCATTGGCAAAAGAACTCGCACCTATAGGTATTCGAGTCAACGCAGTTGCACCAGGGTTTATTGAAACAGAGCTCACGGCCCATTATGACGATGCTCAGCGTGAGAGAATATTTTCACGTATAGCGTTAAAAAAAGCAGGTTCAGCAGAATTAGTTGCTCAGGCCATCGTGTTTTTATTAGACGACGCTTCTAATTATACGACAGGGCATGTATTACCCGTGGATGGCTTGTTCCAGCCATGACGAGTGCCTTGGATATTCCTTTTGTTAAGGCTCATCTCAATAGTTCAGCAATAGCACTGCAAGATGATACTCAGGCAGTCTCATATGTTGACTTAAATTCACGTGTGCATGCTCAGGCCAAGTCATGGCGTAGTGCACTTGTTGATACTCTTAGTGGCTCTCGTCCGCTCGTTATCGTAAAAATGCACAATACGATAGACAGTGTTGTCGATTACCTCACATTGTTGTCGCTTGATGGTGTGGTCTTGTTGCTCCATCCAGATTGCAGTGATGAAATACTCCAAACCTATGTCACTAAGCTCAAACCCAATGCCATTGCAGAGCAGGGTGCGCTGGAAGTGCTTCATCAAATGCCTGTTTTGCTCGACTGCCAGGTGTCTGTGTTATTGTCTACATCGGGAAGTACAGGTGCCGGTAAGTGTGTGGCCTTGTCACAAGACAACCTATTGTCGAACTGCAACTCAATATTGGCTTACTTGCCAATAATACCTACAGACAATACCTTGCTGACCTTACCTTTGAGCTATTCGTATGGATTATCTGTACTCCATACCCACCTCAAAGTAGGCGCTACCATTTGTTTCACACAATATGGTGCGGTTGAAAGACAGTTTTGGTCAAAGGTTAAAGAAACCCCAATACACTCATTATCGGGAGTGCCGTCTTTTTACGAGATCTTGAATCGACTAAGATTCACTCGTATGGCTCTACCGGAATTGCGTTACTTTACCCAAGCAGGTGGCAGACTTCGCGATGAACTCGTTACTCAATTTGCAAGGTACGCCGAAGAAAACGATAAGTCATTTTTTGTGATGTATGGTCAGACAGAAGCTACAGCGAGAATGGCTTATACTAAGCAAAACACGCTTCTCAATAAGCCAGACACTATTGGCAAAGCCATACCCGGAGGAGAGTTTGCCCTTAAAACTGCTCAGGGCGAACTGAGTAGCACTGCTGTCGAGGGGGAGCTGTGTTACAAAGGCGGCAATGTTATGTTGGGTTATGTAAGTACGCAAGATGACCTTTCATCATTCATTAAGCAATCATGGTTGAACACTGGAGACCTAGCGAGACGAGACAGGGACGGTGATTATAAAATTGTTGGCAGGCAAAAGCGGTTCATAAAAATAGCAGGTGAGCGAATGAATCTCGATGCTATTGAAACCGTTTTTGAGAAAATGGGAATTGAAGCTCACTGTGTCGGTACAGACGACCTATTGGTTATTTGTGTGCTAAGTTCTATGGTATCAAAGTTGCATCAAGCGCTTGAGAGTCATCAAATTATTGCTAAACGTCATAGAAAAGTCGTAGAACTGGAGCAGTGGAAACTGCTTGAAAACGGTAAAATAGATTATTCGTTCCTCATTGGTTTAATGGAACGCGACGAGTAAGCAAAGCGTTAACACAAAGATTAGCTGCTCAGGCAGTACCCTAATGATGTAAGTTCGCACTATGCTAAAAAATATAAAGCTACATATAGACAGTGATGAAGAACACCAAGCCGAACTTGAAAAGGCGTTGGCTGCTGATTTACAAACTACCTTTAATGAAAACCTCAGGGCATTCAAAAGCAAAATTCCCAGTCTAGAAAAGTACGTTAAATCAGCGGTTAATCAAAATGTCTCAATCATTTGTAACCAGCATGGTGAAGCGAATATTGTTGATTTTGGGTTGGGGCGTGTGTTTTATGGCTTTCATCCAAAACAAGAAATACGTCAACAAGTTGACCATTATCTCCAACACAGTTCAGTGGTATTCATGGAAGATAATGACAGCTCCTCAACCCCATTAAGTCCAGCGTCGGGTCCTCAAACTGACGGATACCAGAACTATTTAGCATCTTCTCCGTTACCAGATGTTGTCGATACATTGGTCGTCCTAGGCATTGGTTTGGGTGAACACATTCGCTATTTGCTAGAGTCTAGAACCATGAAAAATATGGTTATTTACGAGCCTGACATTCAGTTTTTCTCTTGTTCAAATATGATTGTGAGTTGGCGTCATGTGTTGGATTTAGCACAAAAAAAAGGCACAGCACTTTTTTTCCAGCTTGGCAAAGACGGTAGAGATTTAGTTAGCAACATTAATGAACTAAGAGAGCAAATCTCGTTCGACAGATTTTTTGTTTTCAAACACTACAACAGTCCTGTTTTCAATGCTATCGACTACACCTTAAGAACTAAGTCGTGGTCTAACATAGTTGCAACCGGGCTGGATATAACAACGCGCTATGAGCGCGGAAACTACGAGCCCTTGTGGCTCCCCTCAGTAGATCTAAGCGAAGCGGCACTTGTCGACCACAGCGACCAAAGATTCGAGAGTAACTTGGCGGCTTTTAAGTATTATTTTCCAGAAATTTATAAGGAATTTAGTGACTACTCGCCTTCCACTTGGCTCTCAGTCAGAACTGCATCAGACGAGATAAATCTGCTCAATAAGCACAGTTTGAATACATGGTATGGCGATTCTGCAAAACAAGATTCACAGATAGCGTACGAGGCCTACGCATCTCACCCTAATCGGGATGGGTTAGTACTAGGATACAATGGCACTAAGTTACGCCATTATCTTCACTATAAATTTGTTATGGAGAGCGAAAAGTTACTCGAAAGCATCAGTGAAAGCCAAGGGGCACTTCCGCAAACAATTAAGTCAATGATCATGTTTGGGTTGGGCTCAGGGTACCAATTAGAGGCATTGTTAGAAAATCACGATGTGGAGATGCTTTTTCTATGCGAACCAAATAGAGACTTTTTCTATGCTTCTTTGTTTGCTGTTGATTGGGCAAAAATACTAAAACGCTTCGACGAACAGGGATACCGAATATACATTAACATTGGAGACGACGGCGCTAACCTGTTTCACGATCTACTTAGTCAGTTTTACTCCATAGGCCCGTATAATCTTGCCCATACCTATTTCTATCAGGCTTACTATAATGCTGAGCTAAGCTTTGCTGTTGCCCAGCTAAGAGAGCAACTCCAAGTGGTTATCTCTATGGGTGAGTATTTTGACCATGCCTATTACGGAATTAATCACACCCTAGAAGGGATTGACAGAAAATATCCGCATTTGGTCAATGAGCCTTCTAAACAACTGTCTTACGACAATAAAGAATGCCCAGTATTTATTGTTGGTAATGGCCCATCATTGGACTATTCCATAGACACTATCAAAGAAAATAGGGATGAAGTCATTCTTGTCAGTTGTGGCACCGCTCTGCAAGTGTTGCATCGGCACAATATAGTGCCTGATTTCCATGCAGAAATTGAACAGAACCGCTCAACTTTTGATTGGGCAGTTCGTTTGGGCGACTTAGACTACTTGAAGAAGATTACGCTGATTGCGTGCAACGGTATCCATCCTGACACCTGTGAACTGTACCGCGATGTGATGGTGTGCTTTAAGTATGGGGAGTCTTCAACAGAATCTAACTTACAAGCATTAGAACGCGATAAATATGCAGAGTTGAAGTTTGCTTTCCCTACGGTGTGTAATTTTACGTTGAACCTCTTTACCACCCTCGATTTCAATCAAATATACCTGTTTGGCGTAGATCTGGGGTTTGTTGATACAAAGCACCATCATTCAAAGCAATCTGGTTATTACGATGAAAATGGTAAACCGTTATATGACTACGCTGAAAAGAACAACACAGGATTAGTGGTTCAGGGCAACTTTCGTAAAACAGTCAGTACAAAGCATGAATTTAAAGTATCTAGAATATTCATTGAAGATTTACTACGCACCTATAGTGGTGACTGTTACAACACGAGTGATGGCGCCAGAATAGCAGGTAGCCAGCCACTAGCAATAGACAATGTACTGGTGCTGTCATCGCCAGACATGCAAAAAAGTGCAGTTGACGCAATTAAGTCAAAAGCATTTGTTGCGATTGATAAGCCTGAATATAAACATCACTTCAGTGAGCGCTATCAACAAGCTGAAATCGAGCAAGAGCTCGCATCAATATCTGAGAAGATAAACTCTGTTCTCGATGGCAACAACGATATCATGTGGCTAATTGAGTCATTAAAACGTTCTATCTTTGAGTCATACGCTAATAAAAAGTCACTTTTGTTTTACTATCTCTATGGGTCAATAAACTTTGCTAATGCCTTTTTAGTCAAAGTGGTCGCCTCAGATTCTAGTGAAGACATTCGTCAGAAAGCACTGAGTATTTTACTTCGTAGATTCGAGCAATTTGCCACTAAAATATGTGCTGACTTTCACAGTTTCGACATGACGTCCTCTTTTGGAGGTCTCAGAGAACGTGAATATTTGCGAAGTTTAGCCGTATTCCCTGTTGTGACATTGATAAGAAACTACTCAGGTCTGAGCGAGACATTTGCTTTTATTTTTAGACATTGGCGAGAAGTTTCCATGGAGGAGATTTCGGTTCTACACACCAATGAAATATTGGTTTTCAGTGACAACGTCGAGGTGTTTGATGAAATTAGCATACCACTGGAGGACATAAGAGGGGTTTGGGCGCTGATCAGTGATGATTTAAACTGGTCACCAGAGTCTTGTGATGGACTGTCCTACAGTATGACTATCCCGTTGCCAGACTTTGATAAAGACGAGAAGGAAATACTGAATGGTTGTCTACCGGTTCTCAACCGAAATATGTACGAGGTTTTAGTTAAGAAGTGTTATTTGCTAATGGATAACGCTGTTTGGTTCATCCCCAAGTTTAACTTTGTTGCTGGAGAACGAGAACACGCACTCGTTTGGCTACAGCAATTGGTTGATAGACTACCTAAATGGGACAGATTCATATCTTTCCCCGGATATTTGGCAATTCCAAGAGATACTTATAACCCAGTTCTTGTAGATAAACTCGGTAATCGCGGCGACTGGATTCAAGAGCAGCTAATGGCGGAACACTTATTGGCCGATACAATTACAAAGAGTGAGTTCAGTAAGTTTAAGCAACTGTCAGAACATTTCAGTGGATTGAAGAAATAGTGCAAGATGATGACTCTGTTGAAACTGATATACCTATGACCATTGAAGATAATTATCTAACCAAGCTTGAAAGCCTATTTGAAGTGCCGGTCTACGATGTCTCTCAAGTGGAAAAAGAGCGCCTATTAGTCGAGGTATTAGCGACACTGCATCAGCATCACGTCGAAAACTGTGAGTCTTATCAACGTCTAGCATCCACGTGGAAGACTGACAATATTCAATTATCTGACATACCATTTGTCGCCGTTAGACTTTTTAAGTTGTTAGCGTTGAAAAGCGTTCCTGAAAGCAAGGTTCTCAAGTGCCTGACGTCATCGGGCACCTCCGGGCAAGTACCTGCCAAAATTTTCTTAGATGCTATTACCAGCCGCTGGCAATCAAAAGTGTTGGTCAGAATACTACAGCAGTTTTTGGGAAAACAGCGTCTTCCTATGCTGATCATTGACAGCCCGGGCAACCACCAATCTGGCTCAAGGGTCAATGCGAGATTTGCTGGTATTCAAGGTTTAGCCATGTTTGGACGTGATCACACCTATGCACTTAACAATGATATGACGGTTGATTGGGAAGCAGTAGAGGCTTTTTGTCGCAAGTATGAAAACGATAACGTCCTAGTGTTTGGTTTTACCTTTATGGTTTGGCATTATTTTATCGCGGCGATTAAAAGTGCCAATCGCACTGTGAGACTTCCCAATGCTCATCTTTTCCACAGTGGCGGTTGGAAAAAACTTCAATCTCAAAGCGTCGATAATCATACCTTTAAAGCAGGGGTGTTAAACCTCACTGGTATTCCAAAAGTCACGAATTTTTATGGTATGGCAGAGCAGGTGGGTACTGTCTTCATGGAATGTGAACACGGTTTTCTCCACGCCCCTTCTACCGCCGACGTAGTCTTTAGAGACTGTTATGATTTTAGTGAGTTAAATGTCGGACAAACGGGACTCATCCAAGTATTGTCAGCGCTACCTTATTCCTATCCAGGTTTCAGTATTCTCACTGAAGACTTAGGAACACTGCACGGTGTAGATGATTGCCAGTGTGGCAGAAAAGGTAAGTACTTCACCGTGGAAAGTCGTTTACCTAAGGTTGAACTTCGTGGCTGTAGTGATACTGCAGCTGCTGCAAGTTAAGGAGTATTTGTGAGTCAACAATCTCCAGTACAATTTCAACTTTCTGCATCGTCGACCTTCAGCGAACTAGCAGAGCTATCTCCACTTACAGTGGGTTCTTCTGAAGTATTGGGTTTTCTTAAAAAGCTATCTGAAAAGCTTTTACGTTCACCCGAATTCAAGCCGTTTCCAGAGATTATTGCGTTAGGGTTTTGGCTTCGTGATTCTCAAGTTCGCATTTGGCTAGATATGTTGGCCAAAGAGTCTGAAGGCGCCATCATTAAGCCTGTGGGCTGCGTGGTGCACTACACACCCAATAACGTAGATAGTATGTTCATGTACAGTTGGGTGTGCTCATTACTCGTTGGAAACAACAATATTGTTCGATTGGGTAGCGCAGACAGTCAGGCTAAATCGCTATTGCTTGAAGTCCTAACATCCTTGTTTAAGCAAGCCGAATTTAGCGCTATTGCTCAGCGTAATATGTTCATTCAATTTGATAAGCAATCTTCACTAAACAAAGACTTGGCTCTATTCGCCGATGCTCGTATGTTGTGGGGAGGCGATGAAAGTGTTCGCGCTATCCGAGAATTCAGCACAAAGCCAAGATGTCGAGACATAAGTTTTGCCGATCGTTATTCCGCAACAATCATTGACGTTGACGATAATGAACCTGCGTTACTAGATAAAACAGCCCAGCTTCTTTGGCATGATACAAAAGCCCACAATCAATTGGCGTGTTCATCGCCTCGCGTTATCTACTGGATGGGAAGCGAAACCAGTTTGTTAGCGTTTTCTCAACGCCTGAATGCTATCGCACAAAAAAGTGATTCTTCCGAGCAGAGAAAAACGGGACAATCTCGATGTAACGAACATTTAGTGGTTGCTCAGTTGCTTCAAATGCAGGGTATAGCAGGGCGTTCCCTCATTAACGAAAGAGTGTGTGTTTTATCGATGCCTTCGGTGAGCGCGGAAGCCATGGCGCAGCATAGCGGTGATGGACTGTTTTACGCGGTAAAGATAAATTCAGTGGAAGCGCTACGCTCTCAACTGCCTGATTCTGTACAAACGCTGACCTACTGGGGTGTGGCAAAAGATCAGCTATTAAAGTTACTGGCTGAGCCGTCGATACAGGGTGTTGATAGGTGTGTATCTCTTGGCAAAGCGTTGTCTTTTACACCTGAATGGGATGGTTATCGTTTATTTACCCTCCTAACGCGCCATATAAACCTAGATTGAGGAAGATGTTGTATTACCTTACTAATGCTTTTATAACGCTGGTTATCAGTATTGGAACGGTGCACTGCATTAAGTCGGTGAGGAGCCAGCGTGGCGCGCTATCGAAAGCACTCAATCTAGATGACCTCCTACTTTTACTTATTCCCGCGGCAGTTGTGTGCATCACATCTGTCGTCAATACAGTAGCTTTGTCAGTCTTCACTTTTGCGGTTCTAGGGCTCTATGGTTTACTGGTGTGGGCGGATGCTATCCTATTCGTGCAGTATCGTATTGAAATAAATCGGCAGACAATATCCTGGTTCTTCACTGGCAGTAAAGGTTTGGCCAAAGGTATGCCTCATCTATTGTCGCTCTTTCACCGTTTTCCTCTAGCGTTGTCTATCCCTGTGGTTTGGTTGGTCTCCTTATACGTGGTGTTGTTTGGTGCGGGAGAATATATTGTTCACATTCTAGCTTTGTGTTTGTGTGTAGCTGGGCTGTGTCGTTTACATCTATCAGTAGGAACTCTACCAATTCTTGTGCTGAGTGCTGTTGGGGCGTATTTAGCAACGTTACCTGTGTCATTGCCATCAGTGTTGAATAGTGCTTTTGCTGTGGCTTATGTTGTTTTGGTAGGCACTATCGTTTTGCTTGCCGTACTGAGAAAGTTATTTGTTTCACAACATCCATTTATGACGTCTCCGACGTTACTGGGCAACATAATGGTGGATGACTCATTCAAGGCATCTTCGTCGTTTTCGCCCAGGGATGAACACAAGGCACATGTTACCCCTGAAGTATCTAAAGGCAGCACGAGTCAGTACTACGGGGCGTGCAAAAATGCCAACATAATCCTAGTAACTATGGAATCCTTGGGTTGCTACATCAATCCTTACACTGAAAAAGGGGCAATTTCACGCCTCGCCGAAAGGTTTCACCAGCATAGTTGGATATCACAAAATCACTATAGCCTCTGCCCTAATACCACAGTGTCTACTAATCAGATGTACACCGGGTATTACTCGAATAACCCATACAACAAAACAGATTCCTTGTTTCCAGGGAAAGACCCAAGGTACATCAAACATCTCAAGGCTAATGGCTACCAAACCCTATTTTTAGACAGTGCTGATACAGGGCTTTATGACTATCAACGTTTGTTGCAACGTATCGGCTTTGACCGTGTTTGGGGAAGTAAAGATATTCCTGCCAATGGACTAAAAGCTGATTATCGGCTTTGGAATATGGTGGACGATATCGCAGAGCAGGTGGGTGAAAACCCATTCTTTCTACACGTGATAAATGACCAGACTCATATGCCTTACGAGGTTGTGGATACAGAGCGCTTCAATCGACATAGTGGGGGAGATAAAGCCAAATATCTCAACGCTGTGGAAGAGGTCGATTTTATCTTAGATGAGTTTCTCAATAAGCTCAGCAAAAAAGTAGACCTATCCAATACGATTGTGGTGTTTACCGGCGACCACGGTGAGTCCTTTGGAGAGTTCGGGTACAGCTTTCACAGCAACTCAGTCATTTTGCCTCAGATTAGTGTACCGTTTATGCTGAGTCATCCGAGTTTATCATCGCGCTCCATCGAGCATTCTTGTCATTTTGATTTATTTCCCACTTTTTTTGACTTACTCGGTATCGACTATGCCCCATCTTTGTTGGGTAACACGCTGGGCAATGATGATAGAGACTTCGCTTATTTTGCACACTCTGCCACGTTGAAAGGCAATAGCCCGGCGAATTTTGGTTTTATTCGCGACGGAGACTTGCTTTGGATGGACCGTTTATTTAATCAAGTGTGCGTACTGAAAAGTGATCAGGTGCGTGTTCCATTGAGCGCAAAAGACCAAACCTATGCTAAGTCACTGTTGCACAAAATGTTGTCAGAGCGGGGGATTTTGGTTTGACGCCCTTTACTTCATCTGTGTTAGCACAGGTTCAGAAAGACGGAATAACGACGGTTTCTTTTGATATCTTCGATACCATTGTTCACCGTGTTGTCGGTAAACCTACAGATGTGTTTGTCGCCGCCTACCAAAATATTGAGGACGAAAATACCCTTCCATTAAGTGCATTTGAATATAAAGAATTGAGAGAAAGCACTGAACAAAGTGTTAAGCGCGACGCTCCCAGTGGAGAGGTGACTCTCGAAGAAATTATCTCAGCATTGCCATTCCCTCAAGCTACTCAACAACGATTATTAACAGCTGAATTAGCAACGGAATCTGCGTTAAGCTTTATTAATCAGGACATACTAGACCTACTGAATGCGCTGGTCAGTAATGGTACAAACGTTCTGTTTATATCCGACATGTATCTGAGCGCTGAGCAAATTCGACGTACATTTTTCAGTAGCTGTAGTCACCTTGTTACGTTGCCGTTGTATGTGTCATCGGAACACGGCTGCAACAAAGCATCCGGTCAGCTTTTCGAGCATGTAAGGCAATCTGAAAAGCTAGACCCGTCGGGGTGGTTACACATTGGCGACAACCCAGTTTCCGATGGTGAAATGGCCAAGAAAGCCGGGATTCATGCGGCACTTCTTAGAGGGGTGCTGAATGAATCTGAAATTCTTCGACATGAAAGTTCATTGTTCTCTGTTCAGCAAAACTTCAATGCTGCGCGACTCATATCAGCGTCTCATTATCATCAAAACCGCTCTGCTGCGTTTGATGTTGGTAGTTTCGTATGGGGGCCGATACTGTTGTCTTTCGCTGATTGGGCAATTGACAAAGCACTCGCCACTCAGAGTCAATCAATACTATGCCTCATGCGTGAAGCTGAGGTCTTTGCCCCCATTATTGAATGGCGTCTGACTCAGCGAGGTATTTCTGGACTAAACGTTAAAAAGCTTTATGCATCACGTAAGTCCACATTTTGGCCAGCAATCGACACTAGTGAGACTCATTGGTTTGAGGATCTCATCTATGTGCTTGTTCAGCGCAGAGGTTACTCTGTTCAAGATTTCTACAGAGATTTTCATCTCGATGAGGATGATATTCTCACTCGGTATGCTGCTGTGGCTATCAGAGACACCGATGGATTATTTGAGCAAGGTGAGAACTTACTTAAGTTATTGACCGAAAACGCACGTGGTAAAAAAGCACAGTTAAGCGCTTATATCGCTGCTCAGCGCTCTCGTTTCACTACCTACTACAACGCAAATATCAAAACATCATTGAGTGATTCTGTGGTGTTGGACTTGGGAAATGGCGGCACCATTCCACATCATATAGAAGCAATAATGGGCATGCAGAGCCGTGCTAATTTGCTGTTCTACTCGTCAGAGCGTATTTATCGCTATTCGAGCAAATCTTGTTATAGCAGCTTCATAAACGTGCAATCAGATACCCGAAATATACGCCAACTTTTATCTCGCTCTCCAGAGTGCATTGAGCCCTTCTTGGTCGGAGACTGCGGTACAGTTATCGGATATGGTAGTGACGAACTCGCTTCCCCAGAACAAGCTGAGGGTTTACCTGAAAACAGCCAATATGTTAATGACTTCTTCGCAGGCTTAAAGCACTTCTTCGATGTTTACCATCAGTACCAATTGCCGACTATCGAAGTAGACAATGTGTTGCCAGTGTTGTATCGCTATTTGCAGTTGCCTACACGGGTAGAAGCTGAGCTGTTTACTGCTATTCAGCATCAAGATAACTTCGGCTCAAACGATATGTATCCAATAATCACTGACTCCCAAGTTCGTGAAATCGTCGAATGGCCGCTCGAGGGCTTTTATCAGGAGTTTTGCCAGTACCCTAAAGTTAAAGTAGGTAAAATTCACTGGCCTCAGGCGGCAATAGCCCTAACTGATGAGAAGTTTTTAAGTAGGCAGTACGGTTTGCTGTCAATGGATACCGACGGCGACGTACTCAATTTAGTGGAGCGCGTACTAGAGCAGAATTGGGAAACCTTTTCTGTCTATGGCGCGGGACTGTTTTTTGAAAAATTATTACCCTATGTGAAAAAATACAATTTGAATATAGAGCAAGTGATTGATCGAAAAGCAGAGATCTCTGGTGAATATGACGTTGCAGGGTTCAAGGTTCAATCGCTGAAATCTGCACTGGCGGGTGGGTGCAAAAAGATACTTATCTCTTCGTTCGCTTTCAAAGATGAAATAGCGCGCAATATCTATGAACAGTCGTCAGTTACATCTCAAAAGCCGATTGAAATACTTAGTTTGTAGTGAATGTCAGTAATCTATACGGAGTGATACCAATAATATGAACACACATACTCAACAAGGTTTACCCGTGACACCGTATAGTAATACGCAATATTTTTCCGTTTTATCTCAACAAAGTCTTGATGGGCTCGGGCACACCCTTCCGGTGAGTAAGCTCATAGTCGACGACCCAGAATCGAATCAAATGGCACGTCATTTTGTGTGCACGACTGACGAGACCAGTGTGGTAATCAACCATGTTCTAAGTCACTTAGATGATACCAAAGAGTGCTATGTTACTGTGGTACAAACAGCGCAAGAAACGAATACTCAGAAAGACATCGAAAATACTTTTTACCATGCGGATTTTCACCTAGATGTCCGAGAATGGCTAAAAAGGGATTATGCCCCTCTTACTGATAATCGACGTTTTACCACAACAACTTTTCGACGTATAAAGCAAACTGGTCATTCGTTGTGTACGTTGGCCAACCTGCTGGACGAGCGTGATCTGCACATGGATATGTTACGAGAGTTCTCTAGTCGCTCGGATGGACATGTATATCGCTATGCGTTTGCACAGTCATTTATACGCCCTGGTGACAACCTGCTAGACTGCGCTTGCGGACTAGGTTACGGCAGTTACTTGATGTCACTGAATGATAGTGTAAGTCACGTAACGGGCGTAGACATTTGCGTGAACAGTGTAGGCTACGCTAATCAAGTGTATGGCCACGATAAACTGAATTATCAGACCTTAGATATTGATGAGTATGCCGATACTAACTTCGAAGCCTTTGACCTAATTACCTCGTTCGAAACCATCGAGCACGTGAAAGACTATCATTCATTTTTCAAGCTATGTTTGCGTTGCTTAAAGCCTGATGGCAGAGTGATAGCAAGTGTTCCCTACATGTGGGTAGATGAGACCGGTAAAGACCCAAACCCATATCATTTTCATGAGTTCGACTGGCACAAGTTTAAGAACTTGTTTGAGCAATACGGCTTTCTCATTGAAGCAAGGTATCATCAAACTGCACCAGGTGGTTTCAAACTACCCCAATCACCTAGACGCTTTGAAAAATCTGCAATTGAAGCTCCAGAAACTGAAACCGAATGGCTTGTAGTGGTTGCTACTCCAGATCTTACCCATCCGCTTTGGGCTGAACAGCAAAAATTTCCTTATCAGAATCCTCAGTATGCTCAGGGAGAGTTGCCGCAATTTGTTGATTTTGCCTCGGGCTATGCCAATCCGTGGTTACACAGACAAGTCGTGCAAGTTGGTCAGCGTATTCAAGACAGTGACGTACGGCTGAAGTATGTTTCAAAACTGCTTCAGACTGGCTCTTCTGATACGCTTATGCTGCTGACATTAATGGGGTATGGCTTACCAAAAGATAATACAGCGTTGCAACGAAACTGGCTGAAACAAGCCAGTGATGGGCTAGAGGTAGTGTTATCAACCGATCTCATGGCACCCTTTACGTTGCGCTGGTATGTTTCATTGGCTTTCTTAGCGGCATGTAAATACCTAGAAAACGGAGAGTTTGCTGAGGCGAGTCGGTATTTCTTGTTAGTGACAAGAGCGGACTGCTCTGCTTTTTGTTCGGTGTTGAATATTAAGGCTATCGAGTCCCATTATTTTCTTGCCAAAATAGCGTTGTTGAATGATCAGAGCACAGAAGCTTCACAACATCTGGCAGCAGGCAAAGCACAAATATTTGCGGCAACTGAAGTGTTTAAGCACAGTATTGACGCTCAACAAGATCTCATCGCTGATTTCCTATGGAGCGAAATGGCTGAGTTGTATGACGCTGGCGCATTGCTGAATAAATTCGAGATCGCATTAGAGAGAGCATTAGATGTTGGTGAAATACTGCGACAATGCAGTCAGTGGGAGCAGAACAAGCGATTTGGCTTGTTTAATCTTGTCGAGAAGTACAGAAAGTCTAGTGATTTGACATTTCAGGCCGATATGCAGCTTGTTGCACAATCATATATTAACAAGTTGGTGACTAAGTTAGCTCAGTTGGCCAACTATGACAGAATATTTATTTGGGGCACGGGTGTTGTTGCATTGCAGTTGCACAAAGCGCTATCAAGCAAGGGGATTGACGTTGCTGGATTTATCGATTCGCAAGCGCGATTAGGACAGAGTATTGATAATATTCCTGTTTTTTCTCCCGAATTGGCGAATCTTCTCCCAAAAGACACTGTGATTTTAACCTCTGTCGGGTCTTCTAAAAACTTAGCAGAGCCGTTAGAGAGTCAAGGAATTCAATGTGTTTACATGGCATAAGTGCATTTCAGGCTTATGCCGTTGTAGAACACGAGATTTATTAAAAGAGTATTGATTATGAAGATTTTGGTTACCGGTGCATGTGGTTACAAGGGCTCGGTGTTAATCCCTAAATTGTTGCAACAAGGTCATGAAGTTGATGCATTAGATATCCAATGGTTTGGTAATTTTTTGCCAGACCACGATAACTTAAATGTTATTCAACATGATGTTAGAGATACAGCGTCGATTAATCTTCAAGGAATCGATGCCATTATTCACTTGGCATCGGTTGCAAACGACCCGTGTGGCGATTTAGATCCAAAACTGACCTGGGAGGTGAGTGCGCTAGCCACTATGCAGCTTGCAGACCGCGCTGCCAGAGAGGGGATTAAGCACTTCATATATGCGTCATCAGGTAGCGTATATGGGGTAAAAGACGAAGATGAGGTTACCGAAGATCTGAGCTTGGAACCAATTTCTGAATACAACAAGACGAAAATGGTGTCAGAGCGCGTGTTGTTGAGCTACTCAGATAGAATGACAGTGCAAATTGTTCGTCCAGCTACGGTCTGCGGATTGTCTCCGCGTATGCGCTTGGACGTAGCAGTAAACATGCTAACAATGCAGGCGCTATTGAACGGCGTCATCACTGTATTTGGCGGAAAACAAGCACGACCTAACATCCACATCGATGATATTACCGACTTGTATCTATTTTTATTGGATAACCCTCAGAACACAGGCGTGTATAACGCTGGGTTCGAAAATATCACCATTCTTGATATTGCAGAACAAATTGGCAAAGGGATCGATACAGAAATTATTGTCACGCCTTCAAATGAACCCCCGCTCATATCGAATTAACTCTGATAAGTTGCTCGCCACTGGCTTCAAACCAAAGAAAACCGTGCAGCACGCCATCGACGAAATTACACAGGCGTTCAAGCGCGGAGAACTTAAAAACGAGGATCGTTGGTACAACCTCAAGTGGATGCAGCAGGAAGTACTTTAATGAAATCCCTTATTCAACGTTATCAGCAGCGCATTATCGAGCAAATTGAATTACTCGATAGTGCGGTCATTGAGACGCTGGCGAGTACGCTATTAAGTTGTGCTCGAGAGGGGCGAAAGGTGTTCATTTGTGGCAATGGCGGAAGCGCGGGTAACGCAATTCACCTAGCCAACGACTTTCTGTACGGAATTTGCCCTGATGGTTCTAAAGCGTTAAATGTTGAAGCATTACCCGCGAATTCGGCAGTCATTACTTGCTTAGGCAACGATATTGGATATGACAATATTTTCGCCCACCAACTGACTGTAAAAGCGGTCAAGGACGATGTATTGATAGTGCTGTCAGGAAGTGGCAACTCCCCAAACATAGTGAACGCGCTTACCGAGGCAAAACGTCTAGAAATGCAGAGCTTTGCCATACTCGGATTCTCTGGCGGGAAGGCGCTAAGCTTGGCTGATTATGCTATTCACAACGATGTAAATGATATGCAAGTCGCTGAAGATCTTCAGTTAATCGTGGGACATATGTTGATGCAATATTTATGTGGAGAGCTGGCACAATGAGCGAGACAATAGCCGTCATTGGCAGTAATTCTTTTTCTGGTGCAAGTTATGTCAAGCACCTACTCGCGCAAGAAAAGCGCGTTATCGCTATTAGTCGTTCTCCCGAGCCTGTTGACGCGTTACTTCCTTACAAATGGGGACAGCAAAACACACTCGAATTTCACCAATTGGACTTGAATAAAGACCTCTTGGCAATAGAAGCGCTGTTAGACAAGCATAAAGTGCCCACCGTTGTTAACTTTGCCGCACAGAGCATGGTTGGACAGTCTTGGGATTGGCCTGAACATTGGTTTATGACCAATGCTGTATCTACGGTAAAGCTTCATAATTGTTTGCGACATAAAGACTATCTTGATAAATACGTACATATTTCGACGCCAGAAGTCTACGGTTCTATGTCAGGCAGTGTCGCTGAACACGATCATTACCAACCGAGTACACCATATGCCGTGTCGAGAGCGGCGGCAGATATGAGCTTACAAACATTTTTTGATGTTCATCAGTTTCCAGTGGTGTCGACGAGAGCCGCCAATGTGTACGGACCAGGTCAGCAGCTGTACCGGATTATTCCCAAAACAATGATGAGTATTTTACTCAATCAAAAACTGCCCCTGCACGGTGGTGGACATTCTGAGCGTTCTTTCATTCATATAGATGACGTATCTACCGCCACACAGCTAATAAGCGAAAAGGGTACTCTTGGTGAGAGCTACCATATCTCTACAGTGCGAACGGTGACGATTAGAGCGCTAGTGGAGATGATTTGTGATTTCATGCAAGTTGACGTGCATGAAGTATGTGAAATTACAGACGACAGACCGGGTAAAGATTCTGCTTACCTTCTAGATGCGACCAAACTGAGAACTCAATTAGGTTGGCAAGACAAAATTAGTTTAGAGGCTGGACTTGAGCAAACCCTTGAGTGGGTGAAAAACAATTTTGATGTTTTAAAGAGTCAGGCGCTGACATACCAGCATAAAGAATAGGATGTACTTGTACGATGGAAATAGATCTACTGCGTAGTTACCCAAAAACGAAGCGTAACACTCAGGCGCGCAGTGAAGAAAAAACGCCGGAAGTGCGTGCTATTGCGCGTCAGTTTGGAGAACAATTTTTCGATGGCGAACGCCAGTATGGATACGGCGGCTTCAATTACAACGCGCGGTTTTGGCAACCTGTGGTACCAGATTTAAAAGCACAATACGGGTTATCGGCCAATAGCAACGTACTCGATGTGGGTTGTGCAAAAGGTTTCTTTTTATATGACTTACAACAAGTCATTCCGGGAATTGCATGTAAGGGCATTGATATTTCTGAGTACGCAATAGCCAACGCCAAACCAGAAGTGGCAGAGCTAATGCAAGTCGGGTGTGCCAGCGAGTTACCTTTTGAAGATAATAGCTTTGACTTGGTCATGAGCGTAAACACTATACATAACTTGGAGCGAGACCAATGCGGTCAAGCGCTTCAGGAAATTACTCGCGTTTCTCGTAAAAATGCGTTTATCACCGTTGATGCTTATCGCAATGAAGAAGAGGAAGCTCGTATGTATGAGTGGAACCTCACGGCGAAAACCATTATGCACGTTGATGAATGGAAAGCATTTTTTAAAGAAGTAGGTTACACCGGCGATTATTATTGGTTTATTCCATGAGTGAATTACTAGAGCATTATCGCAGAATTTTGCGAATCAGGCGTATCGAAGAAGCAATTGCAGCGCGATATAGCGAACAGAAAATGCGCTGCCCAACTCATTTGTCGATAGGCCAAGAAGCAGTGGCTGTAGGTGTATCTGCATGCTTGAAAAATGCTGACAAAGCATACAGTTCTCACAGAGCACACGCTCACTATTTGGCGAAAGGTGGCTCATTGGACGCCTTGATTAGTGAACTCTATGGTAAAGCAACGGGGTGCACTGGCGGGCGTGGTGGTTCAATGCACTTAAGTGACTTAAGTGTGGGGTTTGTCGCCAGTACGGCAATTGTTGGTAACAGTATTCCGTTAGCTGTGGGCAATGGTCTTCATCAACAAGTGCAAAAGCTCGACGAAATCTCGGTGACGTACTTCGGCGAAGGTGCGACCGAAGAAGGCGCTTTTTATGAGTCGGCAAACTTTGCTGCACTGCGTAAGCTGCCAGTGTTGTTTGTGTGTGAAAACAATCGTTACTCCGTATACAGTCCGTTGTCGGTGCGTCAACCGGATTCACGTTCAATCGTAACACTTGCAAACTCGATTGGATTGAATGCAGTAGAAGTTGATGGCAACGACGTAGAGCAAGTAGTAGATGCGACACAAAGCCTTTTAGAGGGCGTTCGCTCTGGCAAGGGGCCTGCGTTGATAGAATGCCACACTTATCGACACAGAGAACATTGTGGCCCGAATTTTGACGACGATTTGGGCTATCGACCGTCTGAAGAAGTAGCACATTGGATTTCTAATGACCCCTTAGATCGGGCATACAATAAGTTATTGGCCAATGGTGTTTCTGAATCACTGCTTAGGGCTATGACTACTGAAATCGATTCAGAAGTTAAACAGGCCTTTGACTTTGCCGAAAGTGCTCCTGAGCCCAGTGAAGTCAACAATGGGGATTATCTTTATGCCTGATTTCACTACGTTTAAAGAACAAATTAATTTTGCTCAGCACGAAGCTATGAAACAAGACGACGCCATGCTTAGTTTTGGTTTAGGCATCGATGACCCCAAAGGAATATTTGGCACAACGTCTGGACTAGCAGAGCAATTTGGCTCAGATCGCGTCTTCGATATGCCAACAGCGGAAAACGCCATGACTGGTATCGGTATTGGTGCGGCGTTGTCGGGTAGTCGCGTATTGATGAGTCATCAACGCATGGACTTTTTTCTACTGGCAATGGATCAATTGGTGAATAACGCCGCTAAGTGGCATTACATGTTCAACGGTGAAATGAAAGTACCGTTAACAGTAAGAGTCATTGTTGGTCGAGGTTGGGGGCAAGGGCCGACCCACGCACAGAATTTGCAATCTTGGTTTGCTCATGTTCCAGGATTGAAAGTTGTTGTTCCAAGTACAACAGACGCTGTTGCCAGTCAGTTGTACGATGCAATAATGGATGACAACCCAGTGCTGTTTATTGAGCACCGGTGGCTTCATGAACAAACGTGTAAACCCGAGCAAGTGGTGGCGATAGACAGTGCTCCAGAACCTGTTCGTGTGCATCGCCAAGGAGATAGTTGTACGATTATCGCCAATAGCTACATGTTAGTTGAGTCACTGGTAGCAGCGGACTATTTGGCAACGAAAGGAATTCATGTAGACGTTTTAGAGACTGTTCATCTGGATCCTGATAATTGGACGAGTATTTATCAGTCGGTCAATAAAACAGGGCGCGCGATCATATGTGACAGTGCTCATAAGCACTTTTCTGTCGCTGCCGAGTTGTCTAGTAGCGTTACGGAGCACTGTTTTTCTTCTCTTAAATTACCACCGATGCGCTTAGCGCTGCCTAATTACCCAGAACCAACCAGTTACTTTTTGACGCAGTCGTATTACCAAAATGCAAAGAACATTGTAAGCAATGTGGCGAATGCCTTGGGTGTACGTGTTGAAATAGATGAAGATTTTCAAACATCGCAACATCATGATATTCCTGGAGCATGGTTTAAAGGACCTTTTTAAATGCAGTATTTTGACAAGGCGAGTCTTGAGGTATTAATTTCTAAACCAGTGGTAGTGGGAGGAAGCCCCGTCCGGCATTCACCTTTCCCCTGTCGTGACGTAATGGGTAAGGAAGCACTAGCTCAGGTCGAAAAAGTGTTTGAGTTTTATTGGCAACAACAACAAGACGTTCCTTATCAAGCACATTTTGAAGACGAGTACTGTAAAGCTTTTGCCGATTTTTACGGGGGAGGATATGCCGATGCCGTAAACTCTGGATCTGTTGCTGTATACCTTGCAGTTCAAGCGCTAAATTTAGCTCCGGGAGCAAAGGTTCTTGTGTCACCTGTGACTGACCCAGGGTCTGTGTCAGCAGTTATGCTCGCTGGACTTACCCCAGTTATATGTGATTCTGCATCAGGAAGCTTTAACCTAGACGCAGAGACTATCAATCAGGCTATTGATGAGCATGGGCAAGATATTCAAGCAGCAGTGCTCACCCACGTTGGTGGATTGGCACTCGATATGCCGGCTATCTGTAAAATACTCAGTAAGCATCAAATAAGGCTTATAGAAGATTGCTCGCAAATTCATGGCGGTTCTATCAGTGGTAAGATGGTGGGAAGCTTCGGCGAGTTTGCAGTGTTCTCTACCATGTTTACCAAGAACCATACGACGGGTAGTACGGGAGGAGTGGTGCTTTGTCAGGATGAAAGTGACTATTGGGTTGTAAGAGGTCTCGCTGATCGCAGAAAACCCTTCGGAAATGAAGGATTCAATCAACGCGACCCTGGTAGCTTCCTTGGTCCTGGGCTCAATTACAACGCCAACGAAATTTCTTGTGCACTGGGTTTACAGTCACTCAATACCTTGCCAAGTGTTATCGAAACTCGTCAAAGGCAGGTGGACTATATCAACACCTTGCTAGCTAACTCAGAAACCTTCGTTCCGGTATTGCCGATTGAGCAATCGGTGTCATCATATTTTTTCCACAACGTGAAACTCAGTGACAACCTAAGTGACCATCAGGTTGAGCGTCTAAAGCATGCTTTGCATGGCGAGCAAACCTCGATAAATCCAGATTATCGTTATGTAGTTAGCGAGTGGGATTGGTTTAAAGAGCAGGCGGGATGTCAGTCTTCCACCCCAAATGCTACTCGACACAGGCAAAGAAGTATCAATATTCTATTTCACGAGAAATACACCGACGAGGATTTGGAATCTATTGTCGTTTCTTTGTTACGTGCAGAGAGATATGCGCTAAAAGCGCGTTAACCAAAGCACGGTTAGTAACTACACGTTAAAAAATCGATTCATGGCGGCCATCACACTCTCGGTTGTAATGGCGTTCCAATCCAGATACTGACCTTCTCGGGCACTTATTCGCTGGTCACTTCCAGGAACAATACCGATTCTTGTGAGGTGACTGACGGTGTTAGACGTGCAACTGGGATTTAACATACCAAACAGAATATATTTGCAGCGGGGCGACAGAGACACAAGTGCTTGGGCGCCGTTACTCGTCATTAGGTTTATGTGACATAGCTCGTAAAGTGCAAAGCGCATATGTACCGATAATGCAGCCTCTGAGCACTCGTATACACCATCCCAATTCAGCGGCAACAAAGCTTTTTCTGTATCTCTAATGACCACCACGTTCATTCCCTTGGATATTAGCTCCATGCATACTGACTTCCACGTGGGTAAGTGACTGTTTCGTTCGTGATGAGCATCACATTCTCTTAGTGTGACCACAACCGTTTTATCTAGCGTAATTTTTCTAGCGCTAGCCCACGACTTCACTTTTTCTTGATAAAAAGCCGAGGATTCTAGTATTGCTATTGATGTGCCGCTGGTATGAAAACGAAGTAGTTCGTCAAAAAAGTGAACAGCTTTAGGTCGCAAGAAATTGTGTTCCAACGGAAACCGGTGAGATGCTTGTCGGTAGAGTAGCCTAGCTTCCTCTCTTGTTCGGCAAACTGAAAAGTTCGCGTGCTTATCAACGAGAGAAATTAAGGGCAGCAATAGGTTATTAAATCTAAAGTTCATTTCATCAATAGAAAAAAATGAAATATCTTCGCGAAAACCCGCTTTGTCCCCCGGGCAAAAAATGACCTTTATCGTGGTTAGCCCTAACTTATTTGCTGTTAACTTGGCGTGAACCATAAAATTCAGAAAGTCATAAGTTGGAGGCGTTACACGGAAGTCGTAAATTACTGTCAGTATTTGACTTTCTTTAATCGATAATTGATTTTTATCATTGTAAAGGTCGCCGATTTTTACCAGTTTTTTCTGTGTGTTGTCGAACCAATAGAGTCTATTTTGTGGCAATTTTTCAAGCACTTCTAACAACTCAGAATAGTCGTAAATCGCAACGATATAAGCGTCGAAATTACGGGTGAGCATTGACGAAAGTGCATGAATAGGACGTCCGTTAAATGAACCGGAATCCATTGAGGAGAAATAAGTTATCTCACCGTTTATTTCTTCGTGTTCTAGCAGTGCTTTTGCACTACCTCCTGTACCTATTACGGCGACTTTGTGGTCTGGATGACTAAAGTTGTTCATACAGCAGGGTTTCTCTTTGGTGGTTCCAATCGGCAAAAAGTGATGATACTTCACTTAGGTTTGCAATGAGATTGCGATGAGGTGTTCCAATTGACTTAGTTGGAAGCTGCAACTGACTACTTTCACCCGTGACTACGGAACCATCAATATTTAAAAATGCACGAATCTCATCGCTCTTAGCCGTTAACATTGAGTAGTCGAAGAACCTATAGTCAGTCAACGTTGTAAGTTTAGCGAGCTCTGTTTCGGCTCTCAACGCACTCTGGCAAAACTGATTGGCTTCTTGCACCGAGATTCGCAGTGACTTTGGCGCTAGCGAACGTTTGAGTTTGTCCGGTGAGTCATCGTTTTCGTAAACATGCCACACGCCGCTGGCTTCAACGATCTTTCTCGATACAAAGTGTTCTAAAAAGCATCGAGACAAATGAACTACCGCGATTTTTTCATTACTGACTTTTTCGACAAGCTTTGAGAGCAAGTCAGTATCATCCCATTGATAATGGGGGATGGATAACTTGCTACCGCATATAGAAGACGATCCAGCAAGCCTTTGAATAGTGTTGCGAAACGAAAAGTTACTGTCGTTTATGGTCAAGTTGATATGACCTTCTCGAACGTACTCTGGTTCACGAACAACTAATTCATGATCGCAAAAGACATTATGGTATTGATTTAGCGAGCGGCTCAAAAACGTTGAACCGCATCGGCCAAGAGAAGCAATAATAAAGCACTGCGGCATTACAGCTTGTCTTTGTTAACTAAAAACGGACCAATGAATGTTGCATCCATTCCACTGGAAGCAAACGTGGTCAAAGCATCTTTCGCTGTCTCTACAATGGGTTGCCCCATTACGTTGTAACTGGTATTTAATACCGTAGGAACACCCGTAATATTGTTGAAGTCACTAATGAGCTGATGGAAGTTCGAGTTGTCCATTTTCGCTACTGTTTGCACTCGAGCTGTGTTGTTGACGTGATTAACAGCAGGTATCTTCTTTTGCCACTCTTCTTTTACGTTAAACGTAATTGTCATAAAGGGGGATAGTTGGTTCATTTCAAAAAGGTTTTTTGCTTCTTCAGCCATTACTGCGGGAGCAAAAGGACGAAATTCCTCTCTAAACTTAATTCGCGCATTGATTTTGTCTTTCATGGTAGGTGAAGACGGATCGGCAAGAATTGAACGATGTCCCAGCGCTCTTGGACCAAATTCTGATCTACCCTGCATCCAACCTAAAATTTGACCCTGTGCAAGTCGCTTTGCGGCTTCTTCGGTGGGGTACGCTACTTCAGTGTAAGGGATACCCACTAATTGCAGGCTTTTTTCTAACTCGTCATTCGAGTAACTCGGGCCATAGTATGCATGCTCAAGGGTAAAGTCGGTATAGCCCTCTTCAACTGCACCAAGAATGGCGCAACCAAGCGCTAGCCCACGGTCGCTTGAGGCTGGCTGTACAAACAGTTCGTCAATAAAGGGCAACTCATAGATGACTTTGTTAGCTGAGCAATTAAGAGCAACTCCGCCAGCAATACAGAGCTTTCTTAGACCGGTGTCTTTGTGAAGCTTTGTCACCAGAGAGACTAAACAGTCTTCCAGTGCTTTCTGCGCCGATGCCGCAATATTCATATGACGCTGCGTAATAGGCTCGACAATTGTTCTATGCTCGCCTAAAAGCTGTGTGTGAACATGGTTATAAGCGGGTTCAAAGCTACACATGATTTTAGGAGAAGCTTCGAATATTTCTCTGTTAACTATGTAGCCGTTGTCGCTTGGCCGTGCTAACGACGACAAATCGTACTCCGGCGTTCCAAAACTAGCCAAACCCATGACTTTGTATTCGTCTTCGTCGGGTTTAAAACCGAGGAATGAAGTAATACTGGTATAGAATTGACCGATAGATTGGTCGGCTGGATACGAATCCAAAATGTTGAGCTTACCCGCTTTACCAACGCCAAATTGATTACTTAAACCATCTCCGTATCCATCCCACGAAATACACATAGCTTCATCGTAACCGGAACAGTAGTAAGCAGAAGCAAGATGGGCAGTTTGGTGATTCACCATTTCGATTTTTGGTACGTGTCCAAAATAGTGACGTAAAAATCGCTCTAAACGAGGTAATAAGTCGCCAAAAGTCACACCAGAGTGAACAACAAGATCGATATCTTGCATCGTGAGGTTGTTGTCTTTCAACAGGTTTGAAGTGCTTCGGATTGGAAGCGTTCCCCTAGGAGATTTAACACGACAAAAGCGCTCTTCTTCATACACGCCAACGATGGTGCCGTCGATAATAAGAGCGGCCGCTGGGTCGTGTTGATTCGCCGTAACACCACTGTGTAATCCAAGTATATTCATAGTCAAATTAGTACTCGTTGAGGCAACTAGCGTGAACATCTCTGCTGACGTATGACACTAATTACAGGTTCCGCAGAACTTAAATTTAGGGTACAAGTTTGTTATCGGAAAAGGTTAAGATAACTTAAGTAATAATAACACGTTAGAACTTTCGGCGGGACGGGACATCGTCAGTATTACGAACTTCACGAAGTATCCCATGCTAAAGTCTTCACGGTTTCAGCCGACATTAAAGCGTTACCAACGTAAAGGAAGAGTAGAATGACTCCAAACTGTTTTATGATTGCCTCATCTGGCTCAAGTGCAACGAAATGGGTATCTCGTGTGCTCAACTTAAATGAGAGCATCACAGCTTGGCATGCAAATGAAGAAACTGAGGACAAAAGCACATTAGAAAGCGAGGAAGCACTTGCAACATCGCTAGCAACTAAGGTCGCTGAATCTGGTAACTATGTGGGAACCATTCACATTACTCCTTGGCATGGGACCGAAATGCAGCAGCCTATTGAATCCAAGGGAGGGCAATTCGCAGGTCTGCTTAGACACCCAGTGTTTAGAATAAATTCGCAGTCAGAATCAAAAACTCGCAATAACGCTCCACCTAAGTATGAACGTTATCGTGGAAACCTGAACTTACTTTTGAAGGAAATTCCTGACTTCTTTAATGCATTTTTAGACAAATATGGAACGTGCTTTTCTCACGGACAAGTTGAGTTTGCCGTAGTTTGCTATCGCGTATTCAAGTACGAGATTGATCTACTTACTTTAGACAAAGAAAAATTGTTCTTTTATGAGTCTCTAACAACGGAACCCACTGAGTTTAAACGCTTTGTGAGTTACTTGTGCCCGACGCTAGACGTTACCGACGCCTATTTAAGTAATGTTTTTGAGTTCGGAAAAATAAATAGTCACCATGTGGTTGTGCCCAAAAGCTTAAGCGACATTTACAATGATTTTTGGGATGAGCCTCGCCGTTTTATGTTCGAGTACATTCTAGAGCACTTCGATAAAAAGTTTAACACTATCGCGAGTTACGAAAACCTAAACTACGACATGACCTCATTCCGATAGAGATTCAATAGCGGTGAGTGGTGTAACGCACTTTGGGTTTGATAGCTAGTGCGTTATGCCAGCGCTTTGAAGTCTATTTGTGCCTGTGTGTAACTTTCAGGCGTACCAATATCCCTATGATATCTGGTGTTTGTCCATGCCGTGATCTTTCCAAGAAGCATTGGAATGACATCGTTGCTGATATCACAAAACGCTGTAGTAGAAAGCCAGTCTATTACTTTTGGTGAAAAGATATACACAGCGCCATTGGCAAGATTTCCGGGCGGATTGACTACCTTCTCATGCATCGCTGTCACTGTATTGTTTTCTAGTTCGACAATCCCGCAAGAAGACGGTGTATCAGTGCGGAAAAGCATCATACTCATTTCACAATGCGTAGGTCGATTATTGTGATGTTCAATAAAGTTTTTTAGATCGAATGACGAGAGATTGTCGGCGTGTATAACCATTACATCGTCATCTGCCAGTTCGGGAATGTGTGCTCGTATGGTTCCCCCAGTGCCTAACAGTATTTCTTCATACCACACAGTGAGATTGGACAAGTGTGCCCAATGGTCATTGAGGTGCTTTTCCACCTGCTCAGATAAGTAGTGTGTGTTGATAAATATCTCAGATACGTGAGGGCTAGTACTAAGCATATCTAGCCAGTAATCTAATAGCGGGCGACCGTTAATAGGTACCAAACACTTTGGCGTATTGTCGGTGAGCGGTTTCAATCGAGTACCAAACCCCGCAGCCAATAACACTACTTTCAATTTAATAGCTCACTAAGCTTCTTGTTTATTGCACTTTTAGAAATGGGCACATTTCCACGCACGCTCACCTGAATTGACGAGCTGATACTTCCCACAAATGCCGCCTGCCAAATATTTGCGCCACTTGCGAGCATGAGCGCAGTGGTAACAAACATAGCGTCACCCGCACCTGCGGTATCAATAGCTGAATCGGCAAAGGCTGGTAGGTTATCTGTATCAAGAACATTGGTTTGTGGATTAAGATGGCGTATGAGTACACCCTCTCCGCCCAACGTTACCAATACATTTTTCGCGTCCAATGTTTCAGATAAGCTCTTCGAGACTTCAATTAAGCCACTGCTCTCATCTTGTATGGTTTGCCGAGCTTCTAGTTCTGTAGGGGCTGTCAACATTAACCCTTTGAATTTTCCAAGGTCACCCATCTGAGAAGACGTTTGACTGTCGGCCGCAATAGGAATGTCTTGTGCGTGACAAATATGGCTGATTCGCGTCACCAGTTCAGGACACAATAGGCCATAGTTAAAATCGGCAAATAGTACAAGGTCGAAGGAAGACGCACGTTGCTCAAAATCGTTAACAAACGAATTTATGAGCGGTGAATCAATGTCGTGACGACGGTATTCATTAACGCGCAACAGAGTTTTGTCTTTGGCTCGATACCGCAATTTGTGCGTGGTAGGGCGAGAGGTATCTTCTTTGACAACAGCGTCAATTCCGTACTCTTCAAGTTTGTTCTTCGCGAAAGCGGCGTGTTTGTCTTCACCACACACACTGAAGAAGGTCACGTTGGCGCCGAGTCTGGCACCGTGCCCTGCAACAATGCCTGCGCCCCCTAAATAGCTAAAAGACTCGAGTGGACTGACAGCAATAGTCGGATCTTCCTGCGACATACCAATCGCCATACACTCTTGATATTCATCAACAATAATATCGCCGATAACCGCAATATTAAGAGCGCTAAACTTATCTAAATGCTGCTCAAGCGTAGGTCGGCTAATGTTGTAACGCTCGTGATAGCCTTGAAGCAGTCTCGACAAACGAGAATCTTCGTTAATTTGTTGCAACAGTAGCTCACGGCTAGATAATAATTTGTCGCCAGAGCTAAAAATCAGACGACCGCCATAGGTCTCAACAATCGGCGTCTCAGGATTTTGTGCCGAAGCAAATTCTTTCCCTTTTACAACCACATCGGGTTGAATTTTTTCTATAACCTTCAGCCTATCGCCATTAACGACAATCACATCATCAACGCAAGACAACGCTTGCAGGGCCATTACTCGCTCTTCATTGTCAAAAAAAGCATGCAATGAATCTTTCCGGTCGTACAAACCAACGACTAATATATCGGCTTGTTCCGACGCGAATAGCAAAAAGCGCAAATGCCCAGGGTGAATAATATTAAAGTTCCCAGAAACAAAGCATATTGATTTTCCGCTGTTGCGAGCATCAATGAGTTGCTGAATTTGCTGGTCCTTAGTACTCATGCCATTACACCTTTTCTGATATTTTAATGATCGCTCGAACGACTTTTTGTTGGCGCAAATCCTCAGCCGCTTGATTTATATTATTCAAGTTGTAATCGTCTGATAATAAAGAGTGTAGCGGTAATGACGAACTGCTGCAGCATGAGGCGTGTTGAAGAAGCTGTTGTGGATCTGCACCACCGCCCCAAGAGCCTTGAATAGTTTTGCCACAAATGAGTTCAAAAGGATCAAGCTGAATCTTATCACCGTGTTTGGGATGAGAGGCGAAAACACACTTACCCGTATTGCGATTAACAATGGAAAACGCTGATTCGATGGTGCGACAGCTACCGGCAGCTTCAATACAAAAATCAAGCAAGCGACCATCGGTGATTTCGTTTACGGCATCGAGAAGAGAAACTTTTTGCGGATTGATACAAACATGAGCACCAATAGTTTTCGCGAGTGTAAGTTTGTCCTCGTTTGTGTCTATGGCAACTACTGTATTTGCTCCACATTCAACTGCGGCCATGAGTGCCGACATTCCGATACCACCAAGACCGAGAATACCGATAGAATGTTGCGGCAAAACAGAGAGTTGATTCTGAACCATACCCATACCAGTGGGCATAGCACAGCCGAATAATACTCCCTCTCTTAAGCCAATACCTTTGGGAAGTATATAACAACGATTCTCTGACACTACGGCATAATCACTGTACGTGGTAACCGCGCCGGCATTGATCGAACCCATCGGCGACTCATAAACACTACCTCCGGCTTCGATACCAGTACCTTTAATCCAACTCAACACCACGGTATCATCTGGAGCAACAGTGGTGACGTCGCGGCCCACTTCAACAACCGTTGCCGTAGCTTCATGTCCGAGCATATGGGGGAGATAGCGGTCTTCGCCTCGCCCGCCCGACATTTCCATTAGCTGACTATGACAAATTCCGGCGTAATGAATTTTGACGAGAACTTGACCTGGCCTTAACACTGGTACTTCAATATTTTCTACGATGTCCAGTGGCTGACCACATTGTTTCAATACGGCTGCTTTGAGTTTCATTGTTACCGATACTTCCGCTGTTTATATTCTTTTTATCGACCAAATTGCATGGTCCTTTAATAAGCCGCAAAGGCTTGTATAGCGCGATATTGGATACTAATACTTGCGTATGATTTTGTATACGGAAAAAATATCGAGTTGCTTACTTTGTGAGCATTTGTCTGCTATTATTCTTTAAGGTAGAGGAGAGGTTTAATGATTAACTTTAATGCAGACAATTCGCTTTCGCTGATTGAGCAAATCCAACAGCGACAGGAAAAGCTATCTGAGAAGCTAGCTTCTGGAAAGCAAATCAACAGTGCCGCAGACGGCGCCGCTGCGCAACAGATCATCGACAGGCTAACCTCAGAGATTGAAGGTAATCGTCAAGCCGTTAACAACGTGTACGATGGTATCTCGCTAGCACAGGTGGCTGAAGGCGGGTTGGGTGGCATTAACGAAGATGTTAACCGCATACGAGAGCTGACTATTCAAGCCGGCAGCGGCATCCTTAGCGATAGCGATAAACAGGCTATTCAATCTGAAATTACCCAATTACAAGACAACATCACTCAGACCATCGAACAGACTAACTTTGGTGGAAAGCCATTGTTGTCAGAAGACGGCTCACTCAGCTTTCAAGTAGGCTCGGGTGCAGGAGATACAAGAGATATCGAAACGCTTGATATTGCTTCACAGTTGTCTGACGTTTTATCTATTGACCTTACTTCAGGTACAAGCGTAAACGACGCATTGGACGCTACAGATGCAGCCATTGAGACTATTGGTGGCGCCAGAGGTGATTTGGGAGCGATTCAAAACGGGTTAGAGAGCACTGCGCGCAATTTGACGCAAGCAGACGTAAGTGCGTCGGCAGCACGTAGCAGAATTCAAGACTTAGATTACGCGCAAGCTGCATCTGAGCAAGCCTCAAATGACGTATTAGGGCAGGCTTCTCTATCGGTTCAGGCCCAAGCAAACCAGCAACAAGGTCAGGTGTTGGCATTGCTGAGCTAATCGCATTCGTAGCGAGCAAGCGTACGACTTTTGTTCGCTACGAATCTACAAAACTCATTGTACTAAAGACCAATATTGGCGTTTTATTTCCATATTTCCTCAATCACAGGTTGCGCTGTGATCTTTTACAGTTACAATTTGCAGATGCGCTAAACTGTAAATAATAACAAAGCGTTTTGGGGATTTGATGAAGGATATTTTACTGGTTAGTGATAACCAGGACTTAATTCACAGCTTACAAACTGTCGTCACTTTCTTGGGCGAGTCTTGCGAAGCACGAAGTGTTTCAGAGTGTGAGGCTTACTTAAAAGACAAAAGTGCTGACGCTGTGTTAATTGATTTTGTGAAGCCCGCTAAAGTGAAAAAGCTTTTAGCGACTTTTCCTCATATCCCTTTTGTGGCTATTCAACCTACTGACGGTGAAAGTTTACCCGACTGTAATTTAGTGAGTGTTGCCACACTACCGCTAACCTATCCTGTACTCACTCAAGCAATTCATCGTTGTCAGGAGTATTCTCGAAGAAAACCTAATGTTCCTCGCGGCGGTGGCGCTAAAACCCGTTTATTCCGCAGTTTGGTTGGTAAAAGCGAACAAATCCAAATTGTACGTAGGCTTGTTGAGCAAGTTGCCCCAACCGATGCTACGGTGTTGATCCTTGGTGAATCAGGCACAGGTAAAGAAGTGGTTGCACGTAATGTCCATTTCTTGTCTGAGCGCAAAGATGGCCCATTTATTCCAGTGAACTGTGGTGCTATTCCCGGTGAGCTTCTAGAAAGTGAGTTGTTTGGTCATGAAAAAGGCGCATTTACTGGGGCCATCAGTGCCCGTAAAGGTCGTTTCGAATTAGCCGAAGGCGGTACCTTATTCCTCGACGAAATTGGCGATATGCCATTGCAGATGCAAGTGAAGTTGCTTCGCGTATTGCAAGAAAAGACCTATGAGCGAGTAGGAGGGAATAAACCCCTCAAGTGCAATGTGCGTATAATCGCAGCGACTCACAGAAACTTAGAAACGATGATCAAAGAGGATAAGTTTCGAGAGGATCTTTACTACCGCTTAAACGTGTTCCCAATCGACAGCCCAGCATTGCGTCAACGCAAAGACGATATCCCGCTATTGCTGCAAGAACTCAATAGTCGAATTCAAGGCGACGGGGTTGACGGGGTTCATTTTACCGAGAGAGCCATTGCGTCGTTGATGGAACATCAATGGGCGGGTAATGTGCGTGAGCTTTCTAATCTTGTTGAACGATTAACTATTTTGTTCCCGGGTCAAATCGTAGACGTTACCGACCTTCCTGAAAAATACCAATACGGCGAAATACAAGCCTACGAGCCTGACTACCCTGAAGAGCTGCTTGAGCGCGACGCCTTTAATGCGTTGTTTGCAGAAGCCGCAGCAAAAGAACAGAACGCCGAAGACGTTGACGACTCTGCGCTAGATGCAGAATCTTCAATGGTAGTGAGCTCTGAGCTTCCTGAAGAAGGTGTTAACCTAAAAGAATACTTGTCCGAGCTTGAGATTAATTTGATTAAGCAGGCGCTAGAGCATCAAGATTGGGTGGTAGCAAGAGCCGCTGACAAACTCGGCATGCGTAGAACGACCTTGGTCGAAAAAATGCGTAAGTATGATATCCAACGGGTTGAAGAAGCGTAGACGTCAGGACTTTGACGTCTTTTTTTGTTGAAAAATAATCATAACATTTTGAATTAATTGACTTAAATATTTGGCACACCTCCTGCTAGTACATGTCATAGGTAATAAAACGTCTAACATTTGACGAGGATGCCATGGCATACGATAGCGGTCACTACGAACCAACAGATTCATCTTGGTCTGTATTTGATACTCACACTCTTACGTCTGATACAAGTGTTCCACTGAACTCGCAACGTTCACCTGCGGTTAACACTGATGACGATGATAAGACCGGTACCGCAGAACTCGTTTCTCTTCGTCAACAAGCAAGTCGTATGGCCCATCTACTTAAGGTAATGCCCGCAGGTGTTATCGTTATTGATGGCAAAGGCGTAGTTAAACAGGCCAATGATCAAGCCAAAGCTTTATTGGGCGAGCCACTGGAAGAAGAAGTATGGCGCGCCATTATTGCTCGCTCTTTTAAGCCTCGTGCCGACGATGGTCACGAAGTTTCTTTGGTTGATGGGCGCAGAGTAAAGCTCTCGATTACTCCACTTGAAGGTGAACCTGGCCAACTAATCGTTATTACTGACCTTACTGAGACTCGTCAGTTGCAGGCTCGTGTAAGCCATATGCAGCGTTTGTCCTCGTTGGGCAAAATGGTTGCATCGTTGGCGCATCAAATCCGTACACCATTATCTGCGGCAATGCTATATGCCGCAAACCTAACTCGTAAAAACTTACCTCAAGAAGCGGGCGAACAGTTTGCTAACAAACTGACAGATCGCTTGAAGGAACTTGAGAGTCAGGTGAATGACATGTTGTTGTTTGCCAAGTCTGGTGAAGATCAAGTCGTTACCAATATCAGTCTTGAGCAGCTTAAAGACGCCATCGAACCAAGTGCGCTCAGCATGACAAGTCAGCAAGCTCAACCGCTTTGTTTTGAGGGGTTTGAGAGTGATGTTTGCTTTACTGGAAACCTAACAGCGTTACAAGGTGCATTACTAAATCTTATTCACAATGCGAGTCAGGTCACTCCTAAGGGCTATGACGTTACCGTGCGCGCGACTGTTGCCCATCAAGGGCTAGCAATATCTGTCATTGATGGTGGTCAAGGTGTGCCTGAGCAAATCAAAGCCAAGATTTTTGAACCGTTTTTTACCACTAAAACTCACGGTACGGGGTTAGGACTGGCCGTGGTTAAATCTGTGGTCAAAGCACACCATGGCAATCTTACTGTGACCAATATGAAAGAACGAGGTGCGTGTTTTACGGTGGCGTTACCATGCTCACCGCAAACTAACCTAGATAATACCGTTCTTTCGAAGAACGTAGCCTGATTAAAGAGGACGCCCTAATGTCAAAAACTACCATTCTAATTGTTGAAGATGACGCAGGCTTACGTGAAGCACTCTACGATACGCTACTGCTAGGTGACTACAACGTCGTCGACGCCGACAGTGCTGAGTCAGCACTGATGATTTTGGCAGCGCGCAAGATAGATCTTGTGGTGAGCGATATCCAAATGGGTGAAATGAGCGGCCTCACACTGCTTAAAAACATTAAGGCTAAATACCCCAATATGCCGGTGTTGCTAATGACAGCCTATGCCACCATTGATGACGCGGTAAAAGCGATGCGTGACGGTGCGACAGACTATTTGTCTAAGCCATTTTCGCCAGAGGTATTGTTGAACCTAGTAGGTCGGTATGCACCTGCTCAACAGGTAGAATCGAGAACGCCAATCGTGGCGGACCCTACTAGTTTGCAATTGCTCACGCTATCGAGAAAAGTGGCAAAGTCAGAAGCTACCGTAATGATTTTAGGACCAAGTGGTTCGGGGAAAGAAGTACTTTCTCGCTATATTCACGATCAATCGGCGAGAAACGAAGCCCCGTTTGTCGCCATTAACTGTGCAGCAATTCCAGAGAATATGCTTGAAGCCACACTCTTTGGCTACGAAAAGGGCGCATTTACAGGCGCTATCCAAGCATGTCCGGGTAAGTTTGAGCAGGCGCAAAACGGTACCTTGTTGCTCGATGAAATCACAGAAATGGATTTAGCCTTACAAGCAAAGCTGCTGCGAGTATTGCAGGAGCGAGAAGTAGAGCGATTAGGTGGGCGTAAAAACATTAAACTTAATGTTCGTGTTATTGCCACAAGCAACCGAGATCTTCGCAAAGCGGTGGATGCTGGTGAGTTCAGAGAAGACTTATACTATCGTTTGAACGTATTCCCACTTACATGGCGACCGCTGGCGCAACGTCCGGGTGATATTGTGCCACTGGCAGAACACCTCATTCAGCGTCATACACAAAACCAAGGGCTAGGTAATGTGCGTTTGAGTGCCGCAGCCAGGAGCAAGCTGGCTCAATATACTTGGCCGGGCAACGTACGCGAACTCGAAAACGTCATTCAGCGAGCACTTATTCTGTGTGAAAACGGAGAAATTGATGCCGGTGATTTGATGATAGATATGGCTATGGATACTCAGCCTGAAGTTGAGGTTATGCCGGAACCTGAAGAGACAAGTCGCTTGGGTTCAGAGCTTCGTTATCAGGAACACCAAATCATTCTAGATACACTTACACTCTGCAATGGTAAACGCAAAGATGTTGCTGAAAAACTGGGTATAAGCCCTCGTACGTTACGATACAAGCTCGCAAGGATGAGAGAAGATGGCATCGAGGTACCAGCCTAGTTGCGCAACGCTAAAACACTTTCCTCTGTAGTCTTTACATCACCGCACTTGGTAGCAATTACAAGCATGTATACCAAGTGTGTGGTGATTTTTTCTGTGATTTTAATCTTTAAAGCGTTTCCGTGTGGCGAAACGTAAAATCCCAAGGGAAACGGCCTGAAGTATAAATTGCATTGATATACGAATAGTCCTAACCTTAAACACTACGTGTTTTTTTGTTGTCGTTTGATGTTTGGATACCCAGCCTTTCCGCGGAGTTTTGCAACTTACTTAGCGAGCCTCATTTTTTTGTTTGCCAGTATTTCTTCGGTGAATGCCGACTCTAATTCTACAAAAATTGTGTTTGCTTGTGCCGAGCTACCTGAAAATATGCAAAATTATTTTCAGAAAATCTACGGTACGGCATTTGCCGAGTTGGGAATGGAGTTTGAGATGGTTCCCTTGGGCCTTGCCAGAGCAATGCAAGAGGCTGATAAAGGAACTGTTGATGGGCTTTGCGGCAAAATTGCAATGTTCAAAGATATGCCTATCGCCACCGATTTAATCCAAATACCAACACCTCTGCTTTCGTCTCAGATTGCATTGTGGGTGCTAGACAAGAACGAGCAGAGCTTCAGTGATATCAGTGCTCAGAAAAACAACTACAGTGTTACTTATCAACGCGGATCGCTCGCGAGCGAGTACTACGTAAAGAAGTATGCACTCACTAATATCGTTACCACCTGGTCTAAAGACGACGCTTTACAATTGGTACTCAACGAAAAAGTGGACGCCATGATATCGGGTGACTTATTTGTGTATCAATATAATGCTAAATCGGTAGGAAATACCCTAGCTAGGGTGTCTAATGTTGAAACATTAGACATGTTTCCATTTATTCACAAACGACACCAAACCATCGCCCAAGATGTAGAAGAGGCGATTAACAATGCGCTAGAAAAACACGGCTTATTTGAAGAAAAATAACTTAATCTTAAAATAGTCCACGTAGCCATTATCCACCGCGAATTAAGTTTTGTTATAAATCTTGGTACAAAGAGCCAACAAGCAAAATAGCAACCCAACCTGAAGCTCTCCCAAGTAAACGCTCGTTTCTGCTTGGGTTACAAGAGAGTAGAGCGCTCTGCAAATAAAAATGCCAGCAGCAAGATTAAGAGCGATTGGTGAGTGTTTAGTAAGCATGTTGACTCCTTTTTTGTGCTTTACAGTCTCAAGGCTAGATGCCCATTACCAGTGATCGTTGCGATTAGTATTGCCATACTGGTTGTAAATTGAATCACTTGCGTTACCCACTTGGGCAAAGAAAGCGCCTAAGTCATAAAATAAACCTGCGCCTGATACTTGGTTAATTTCTTCCGTTGAAAGTGTTGTTTTCATCACTGTCTCCTTATCGTCTGTGGTCTGAATAACCTTGATAGAAATCATAGGCCGCGTCAGCCACAGCAATTGCGATAGCTACGTGTGCCCAATAACCTCCAGATACTTGTGAAGCATCCTCGTTTGATAGTTCCACTAACATATTTAAATCCTTCTATTGTTTGGTTGGTGACTTTTGAAGTCAGTGAAAGTTTATCAAGCACATAGAGCGCTAAATACTGACGGAAGGGACAGTTTTGACTGCTAGATGAGAGGCGTGTGAGTGGACGACCTAGAGCTCTAAATGTTGTTTTATCATCAAATTAATCAGGCAGGTACTTTATAATCCGAGTCATTCGAGGGGAACTATAACTTTAACTTGACTAACATCAGACCCTAATTTAACTTAGATTTCCTCAACTTAGGACTGGTTGTGTGGTAGTAGAGAAAAGGAACTTTTCAATTCGAATTTTTCCCTTATTCTCATCCGCTTGCTATAAAATTTTTCCGCAGTGACTAGCGGTTAGTTGATATCAATTAACTCGTTTAGTCTGCATTGATTTTCGACCGTCCCAATTGTTACTTTGAATTTTGATCTTTAGCGAGTAAGGAAATCTGTTGTGATTAAACGCATGCTAGTGGTTTTGGCTTTGTTTGTTAGTGTTAATGCTTATTCCTCAGGAATTGCAAACAGTTACTACGTTACGGCTGTTCGAGCAGACCAATCAGGAAAAGGATGGATTCAATTTTCAAGTACGTTAAATGCAAGCTCTACGGGGCTCCCGTCTTGTGGCTCAACGCAAAGAAATAAGCTCGCTTTTGATGCGAATACTGATGGAGGCAAGGCCATATTGAGCATCGCGTTAGCTGCACTGTCAACTAAAAAACGTATTTGGGCGTCAGGTACCAACACATGCTCTGTATACGGCACAATCGAGAGTTACTCTTGGGGAAGTATTAAGGACTAATATCGTATGAGAATTATGAAATTTGTATTGACACTTTTTACGTTTTTGATGGCGTTTGAGTGCTGCTCAGTTGGAATTGCGAATATGTATTTGGTTAAGTCGGTTCGTGTTGATGCGAGTGGCATTGGTTATGTTGAGTTCGATAAAAGTTTAACCGCATCCTCCACTGGCTTACCCTCGTGCACAATTGATTTTTACAAAAACATGCTTGCTTTCGATACTAAAACAGACGGTGGTAAAGCTATTTTAAGTACTGCATTGACAGCTTATACATCGAAGAAAAAAATGTGGGTCGCTGGAACGGGCACTTGCTCAGTGTATTCTGTGATGGAATCTTGGGACTGGGGATATGTAAAAGAATGATAATCAAATCTGTTAATTAATAAGTTAGTTTTGACGTTTGTCCTAAAAGTCGATGTCAATTCGTAACGTTTTTAGTGCATTTTAGTTTGATTAATACGTCGACACATCGAAGGGGTTATCAACAAGACCTCTTGTTTGAAAAAATTGCTGTAAGAATTAGAAAATAGTTAGAAGGGAATCAAATGACGTCCGTATTTAAGTCTGTTTTAGTGGCAACTATGCTGTGCAGTTCGCTCTCCATGGCATCAACATGGGTTCCGGTAGGCAACGGCGACCTGACTATCTTTGTTCCTCTTCCCGATATCAACGATTTAACGTCAAGCCCATACTCCACCGGTTCAACGGTTTCGATTAGCGTGGGCGACACTACCTCAAATCAGGCTTACTATTACCGCGCTTATAATGAGGATACAGGTAGCTTCAGTGGTTGGGCGTGCCAAACAGCGGATCTCGTTTCATCAAATGACAATCAAATCCTAATTTCAGACGTTTCATCAGGCACTTACAGGTATCAAGTCTCAGCTTGTATGACTGGTAGCGGTTGTGATGTTTCAGGTTTTCAGAGCGGAGAACTCGCTTGCTCAGATCAAACTTATACATCAAACATTGAAGTGCTAGACCGATCTGGTACACGTACCCCGACAGTTTCTGATAGCACTCGGGAATTTGTTGGAGCTACTGGCGGGCAATTTAGGGTGTCTGAGTCTGGTGCCGCCACTTATTCTGTACCAATCAGTATCCCCGCTGGTACTGCAGGTGTTCAGCCAGAGGTAAGTCTACAGTATAGCAGTCAGGGCGGAAGTGGCCTTGTTGGTCATGGTTGGTCATTAGCTGCAAGTTCTTCTATTGCTCGATGCCCAAAAACCTTTATTCACGATGGCAAAATTAGCGGTGTTAACTATACCAACAGCGATAGACTTTGTTTAGACGGCCAACGCCTTATTCTAAATGGAAGAGCAACTCTACAAACGCCGAGCGCAACAGGTGAGATCTATGAAGAAAAAACTGACGCTCAATACTGGAGCACTTCAGCGGTTTATCATACTGAAGTCGACTCGCAGTTGTATGTACGACCAAATTACGTAGGGGGCCACTTAGTTGGCTTTACCGTTGAGAATAAGGCAGGTGAGATTCACTATTACGGGAAAACTAATCGAGAAACAGATTCTAACGATAAAGCGATTTCGGAAAAGTTACTCAAGTATTCCTTTAAGGTGAATGGCAGTGACGATACAGGCGAGGATGCATTTCATGAGACTACCGAAGACTCTAACATAGCAAAGTTCTGGGCGTTAAAGGCTGTTAGAGACATCAGAGACAACTACATACTGTATCGTTACAATAATAATGAACCGCATGGAGAGCATAACCTATCTGAAATTGTCTATACTGGAAACACTGCGGTATCACCCGTACTATCTCCATACGCTAGTATTCGTTTTGATTACGCACAAAATAAAAAGCCGCGTAGTGGTTGGACAGCCGGTTACCCGTGGCAAGCAACTAAACTACTGAAAAACATTACGGTTAGTATTGACGGAGAACAGCACCGTAAATACACATTGGGATATTTTGAGTCCAATTTTCATGAAGAACGCAACTATCTAGAAACTATAACCGAGTGTGTTGAAGACAATGAAAGCAACGATTGTCTACGACCGCTTACATTCCATTGGGACAAACGTGCGCCGGTAACCTCAAGTTCTACAACGCTTTCATATGAAGATGAAGATGGTGATGAAATAGATTACGAGGTAGTTAATACCGATCCATTTAAGCCTTTTAGAACATCGTTTAATAGTCTTGGTAGCCACAATGACCCAGGTACGTCTCAAATATTCGACATCAATGGTGACGGATTTGCTGATGCAATATATACAGAGAACAGTGCTTGGAAGGTCAAACTTGGGCCAAATTTCAGCGGAAGTGCGACTACATTAGGATCGGGGCATACTGATAATGCCGAATATTCACTTGTATTCGATTACAACGGTGATGGTGTACAAGACCTTCTTGTGGCTCAGAATACGTCGAGTAATTGGCATATTTTGAGTTATGGGTTCGAGCGCCAAGTCACAGTTCGAAACTGTGTTAGTCGCGGTGAGTGTTACGACTTTCCAAAAACAATAAAGACTATCGATACCGGAATTAAAGCAACTGGGCTAGAGGGTAAAACACAATTACTCGACGTAGACGGTGATGCTCTTGTTGACCTTGTCATAGTTGAGGGTGGAGATCTCAAATACTTCCGAAACAATGGCGACGGCTCTTTTAACGCAAGTAAAGTAATAGCCGATATTTCACAAGATTCATCGTTATCGTCCGCTTCCGGCCTAGTTCCTGACCTTGGTATAGGGCGACTGTTCCGCTCCACTGCAAATCTCAAGAATGCCGCTTCATTTGACGTTAATGGTGATGGTCGATCTGATTTAATCTTCAAAATTATCGAGAATAATTCACATTGCTTGTACAGAGGAGTAAGAATTCATGTCTCAGGGCGAATCGAGTGTGAACGAGATATTCTCGGAGAGTGGGTTGAAGGTGAGACCCACTTTTGGAAACTATATGTCTCTACTGGAGAAGACAGCTTAACGGAGCTTCAAACACTTAAAACTCTCAGCTCAACAGGCCCCGGTGGAGTGACCTACACCTTTGATTTGAAGATTGTTGACCTAAATGGCGATGGGTTAAGCGATATTATCTATCCTACTAATAACGGCTGGGCTTACCGTTTATCAGATGGTACGCAGCTGATGGCTGTGAAAATGGTTGAGCGCTTAACTAACAGTGGAGGCGTAGCTAACCTAAGTGTAGGCGATTACGATGAAGACTACGCCGTATTCCTTGATGTAAATAGTGATGGGCGAACCGACCTACTTATTCCAAATAGTAACGGCTCGGCTTGGCTGAGCTACTTTTCCCTTGGCTTTGTGGATAATGCGTCCGAGCTTATATTTCAACAGCGCGGAAGTTATAGCTTTAATCGAGAGAAGCATCGCCGTTTTGCCGACGTTAATGGTGACGGGAAGCTCGACTATCTAGAGTATCACAGTAATTGGCGTCTCTTCGCTGGTGGCGGCATTGTTAATGATGCGGAAGATGTTATCAGCAAAATCACTAATGGTTTTGGTTTAGAAACCCGTGTCAACTACACCAACATTACCAACACATTTACCTATACACAGCAAGACTCCAGCTTTCGCTATGACGAGAACGGCGATGAGATTCCAGATTTGTTTTCACCTAAAAGCGCATATTTCGTTGTAAGTGAAGCCACATCTGATACCTCTCCCAGCACTACAGGCAGTGTCAATAATACCAATACTGTTCGCTACCAGTACGGCGGATTGCTACTCAACAAAAAAGGTCGAGGTATGCTTGGGTTCGAGGTGGTTAGAAGCCTTGATATGCAATCTTGTGTGACTCAAGTCCAAATCATCCTGAACGGTACGTCAGAACCCGGCGTTACAACATATCCCGATGATTGTATAACCACCGAAACGCGTTACTCCCAAGAATTCCCATTTATTGGTATGCCGTTAGAAACCATACAGTCTATTGGC
Organism: Alteromonas sp. KUL49; assembly: GCF_006538345.1. Taxonomy (GTDB): domain Bacteria; phylum Pseudomonadota; class Gammaproteobacteria; order Enterobacterales; family Alteromonadaceae; genus Alteromonas. The sequence continues at coordinate 112,837 of NZ_BJKL01000005.1, forward strand.
GAAGGCGGTAATTTAATCAGTTATTCTGAGAATACGCTGGCCAATTTAACCACGGTTGACAAAGGGTTCTTCCCCTACATAGAGAGCTCTATCGAAGAATCATATTCCATCAATGACAGTGTTACGTCTACGTTGAGGTATGGACGAGTTGTGTCTGAATTTGAATACGACACGTATGGCAACCAAACCTACTCGCGGATTGAGATGCAGCATGCGTCAAATCCCGATACGCAATTTTCATATACTGAAGCAACCAGTGAGTATGGTAATTCCGTCCGTTATAAAAGACTCGGCCGCTTGATGAAAACAACTGTGGTAAAGGACTACCGTTATAACAGCTATGAGCCAGCGCAGACCTCGCTAACTAGTACATTCACGTATTACAACGACCTACTGCTAAAAACGTCAAATGATGGATTACTCACTACAACTTATGGTTATGATAAATTTGGCAACAAAGAGTCAGTTCAGGTAGTTGGCCATGTTGATGCAAATAACTCTGTCTCTCAGACTAGAACTCAATTTTCTTCTTTTGAAGATTCGAGAGGTCGATATGTTGAGTCTACAACCAATGCACTTGGGCATACAGCGACATCCATAACTATCGGTATGAACGGTTCAGATGCCGGCCGAGTCCGCGAGATATCATCAACAGATTCAAATGGAATTACCACCCATGTGTATTTTGATAAATTTGGTACCAAAACACGTCAAACAGTGACCGGCGCTGATGAAGACGATCCAACACTAGAAACGTATACGTACCACAGTTATTGTAGCTCTGTATCTTGCCCAAATAGCAATGCGTATTATCGCACCATTGAAGTGTCTTCCGGGGCCCCTGAAAAACAAGTATTGTTTGATGCTTGGGGGCGCGAAGTTTCGACTCGTGTACAAAATCACTCGGGAAATTGGACGGTCACGCTAAAAACGTATGATAGCAACGGACGGGTCAAGTTCTCTTACGAGCCCATCAATGTCAGCAGTGAAGCAAATAGTGATACCTATTCAACGTATTATACATCGATGACATACGACCGAATGGGGCGAGTTCAGAAACAGACCAATCCCAATGGAAGCTTCACTAACTACAACTACTGGCAAAGCACTAATCATCAGGGTATTGATAAACACGACCAAGATGGTGTGGGTTTGGTGGAGTACATCAATTGGACGGGTAAGCCGTATCGAATTCTCGACCGTAAAAATACAGTAACACTGGCAAGACTAGACTATCAATATACGGTTGGTCTGAATCTATGGAAGGCTAATGTTTATGAAGATTCGTCAAGTTATTCACATACTCAAGTAGTAAATACCTTTGATAAATACGGCAGAAAAGTAAAAACTGACGATGAAAACAAAGGTATTTGGACTTACGACTACAACGACTTTGGTGAGCTGGTATCGCAAACCAACAGCAGTGGTCAAACTACAACCTTTACCTATGATAATGCGGGCCGAAAACTAACTAGAAAGGATGATGACGGCTTTACGCTGTGGACGTATAACGACAGCCAAGCATATGCCGACGGAAAGCTTACCGCGGTAGCTCTTTACGAAGGTAAGTCGAGTGCTTCAGGAACACCAAACTATTCAGAAAGTTATACGTTTACAAGCTTTGGTAAAGTAGAGTCACAAACCTACATAGCAGACGGCGAAGTGTTCGAATCTCGATTCAGCTACGATGAATTTAATCGCTTGCGCTTTACCACTTACCCAGCAAATGGATTCACCGTTAAAAATACCTACACGTCACTCGGGTTCCCAGATTCAGTAGTTAACGCTACCTCTGGGCATCGCGACGAAGGAAAGGTGTATCAGCACGTCGATAGCATTAATGCCCGTGGTCAAGTCACGAGTGTGTCTTATGGCAATGGCGTTACTCAAGTAAAAGATTTCTATGATAATACTGGCTGGTTAAAGTTCATTGGTGTTTCTGATGGTTCCAGTAATGTAGTAAGAAGCCAGAATTATACCTATTACACTAATGGTAATATAAATACGCGCAGCAATACTTACAGTGCTACTAGCAGTGCTCAAAACTCATTAGAAACGTTCACTTACGACGATATGAATCGCTTGGATGGCAGAACTCATAATATCGGCGGCTCAAACATACAAGAGAGTTATACATACGACAGATTGGGCAATATCGAAACCAACAATGGGCTTAATTACACTTACGACAATAATGTAGCCAATGAACTTAAAAGTGTGAGTGGAAATGGCTTGTCTTACAGTTTCTCTTACGATAATCGTGGTAACGTTGAAAGTGACGGCTCTAGAACGTTTACATATTCTAGTTTCGATTTACCTACGCAAATTAAAAAGGGCAGTACAACCGTAAACTTCAAGTACGGTACAGCGCGTCAACTCTATCGCCAAACCTTAGTCACCAGTGATGGTATTACCGATAAACTCTTTATTGGTGGTACGTACGAGCGAGCGTCACTTCCTTCTGGTGTTACAGAGCATAAGTACACAGTTGGTGGGATCATAGTTACTGACCGTAGCAATAACGATAACGAAACCCTGTATACCCATAAAGACCATCTTGGCTCTACGGTATCTATTACCAACAGCGCTGGTAAAGTTCAGCAACATTTCATGTATGACCCTTGGGGTAAACAAACGGTATTCAACGATACCTATAGTCTTTTGGCGTATACCTCACCTGGTGATAGTTACGGATATACTGGTCATAAGATGCTCAATGAGTTGGGTATTATTCATATGAACGGTAGGATCTACGATCCAACCCTTGGCCGATTCCTTCAGGCTGATCCACATATTCAAGCGCCTAAGAATTCACAAAACTATAATCGTTATAGTTATGTGTTGAATAATCCGATGAGTTATACCGATCCTAGTGGTTTTTCTTTAAGAAGTTGTGGAGTGGTATCAAGTCCATACTTCAAGCAGTCGCTAGAATTCCAATTTTGAATGCTGTATTACAGTTTGCAGCTTGCTCAACAGGGCTTCCTGGTTGTGCGCTTTACGCCGCACTAAGTAGTTATGCTGTAACGGGGAGTCTCAAAGCCGCAGTTGTTTCTGGAATAACTGCTGGAGCCGGAGGAGGAGGGTTCTTCCAGGCGGCTTTAGTCGGAGGGTTAGCATCAAAGGCTACGGGCGGCAACTTTGGTCATGGATTCTGGAGTGCGGGTATTGGCAATTTAGTTGGTGGAAAAATTAAAACCGGAAACGCGTATTTGAATGTCGCGATATCGGCGATTATTGGAGGTACTGTTTCAAAATTGACTGGAGGCAAATTTGCACATGGTGCGCAGACTTGGGCATTTAGTTCTGTAATGGCGCAGTATTGGGGTAGTGAAACAAGAGTCCAATATGATGAGCGTAGAAGTAGCACTGAAGATGTGCAATTAACAGCAAGACAACTAGACGAATTCACATCTTTGTTACAAGAAGGGAAGGAAATGATTGCTCAATTTAGAGAAGATTTATCAACTCAGTCTGGTAATTATGATGAAATAAGACGGCATTATGGTTTTACTAGCGATATTCAGTTTTCTGAAACAAGGGAGTTCTTAATAGATAGGGCTACCGCAGCTATGGACTCAATAGACTTTTATATGGAAAACACCCATTTGCTTGTTAATATTACTGGGGCTAATGGGGTGTTCATTGCTAATGAGGCTAAAGTTGGTTTAAACTTTGGCCGAATTGGTTATTCAAGAGTTGGTACTACGATTCATGAGATCGGACACAGTGTAGGTATGGTTCATCCCAAGGGAACTAAACAGTCTATTAGTGACATTAGAGAACTATCGACTAATGCATTGTACACTAATTATGGTCGGAGGAATGACCTACATATATCTTTGCAGAACAACGCATATGCGTTTCAGTATGCTGTAACGGGACAGTTTTGATGAGAATCTCAGTCTTTTTATTGGTGATTGTTTGGAGCAATTTTTCTTCATCTAATGAGTTGTCAAGTGTTTTAGATACTTTTGTCCATGCAAAGTGTAACTCGGAAACTGTCGATATCGTTCTAGTTTTGACGAATAATACTCCTTATGAGCTTAAAATTTTAGCAAACCATCAGATAAATGATCGCTATCTATACCCCGATATATTTTCAATCTACGATGCTAAGAGGTTGACTGACTATATTGTGAACGAAGGTAAAGCTTCAGGGGTACTGCTAGTAGGTGATTTTAGGAGTTCAGTGGATATCGAACCTAAAGAGTTTTTTATAAAACCTTTTGAAAAAAACACTGGTCATACAAAGGATTAGAGAAGTTTTATGAGTTAAATGACAGCCTTGATTATATGTTCAAAATCGGTGGGGTTGGGTTTAAAGTAGAATATATGAATGGAGATAGCGAATATGCGATTCTTAACTCGAAATTTTCACTGCTACCAAAATGCTAGGAAATTACTAAGACATCCACAGTAACTCTGTTGCAAGTTTGCTTATTCCGAAAATAAGTTACCGAACTAACTGGACATCCACCGTAATTTGAAACCAAACGCGCTCCGGAACTAATTGGACATCCACCTTAATCTATTGAGTAGGTTAGTGAGTTAAGTGGGAGTTAATGATTCCGAGGACTGAGATTGAGTTTCGTGGACACCCATCGTAATTTGAAACCAAACCCGCTCCGGCGGGATTGGAAGAGTTACATGGACACCCACCTTTAACTAACCGGACACCCATCATAATTTGAGACCAGGGAGTTATATGGACACCCACCTAAACTCAATTATGAATGACCCGAGGTACATGGGAACTTACAACAATATTAATCCAGCGACCAAGCCTCATATGTTGGACTTTTTAGGTTGGTATGTTTATGCAGCAAAAGGGATTGGCCACATTGCTGTAGACGTTGTTCCGAACTTGATTGGTAGCAATGTGAGAAGGAAACATTAGTGTGCGCAATTAGAAAGTTAAGATCCGTTTATGTTTGTTTTGTAGTAATTGTTTTAGGAATCTCTGGTTGTGAGACGGAACGTCGAGTAAATTATGAACATGAACAATCCGCTGAGTTTTACAATAACCGTGATATCGAATCTTTTGTGTTTGATGACTTTAGGGATAACGACATTTTATTCGTAGTTGACATAAAGAAAAATTCACACACAAGCTATATTTTTTGGCTTAGTTTGTATTCTAAAAAAGCTGAAAAGCATATTCAGATCGAGAGTGCAGTCCTAAAGGGAGGGGACTGGAGTATAAGTGGGAGTTATTTTCAGCAGTTACATTTGGATAATTATCTGAGCGAATATACGCTATTCAGATTTGACAACGGATTTAAACTTTTTGAGGCGGATAGTGATACTCTGAAGTTGGTTGTAGATTCTGGAGAAGCGTTGTCACTAACGATAGTCTATGATCTTGGCTTTGGGACTGTGAATAAAACTTTTGTACTGAAGCAGGTAGTAAAAAGATATGCAATATATCCGACCTAGTCAGGAAGGTTAATTGGACATCAGTTAGTTAAGTGGACAGTCATAATAATAACCGATAGAACGTTAACCGTACTTAACGCAAGCTAGTATTAGTAATGAATGACCAAAATTTAAAGAATGTTTCAGACGGCAGAGCTGTGGGTTTTTTCGCAGCAGTAGTATTTACATTTGGAGCATTGCCTTATGTAATAAATAGTGGCGATATTTTTTAATAGTACTCACATTATTTTCGTTTTTATTGATAGATACAGATATAGCGAAAATCTGTATCAGGGTAGTTGATATTCGAAACAACACAATCATATGCTTTAGCTTGAGTTTAATTGCTGGCATCACAGCAGCTATTTTTAATGAATCGTTACTTATTTTGATATGTCTAGCGTTGTCGTCTTTCTGGTATGTTATTAACGTTAAGAGAGTTTTAGCTTGCTTAGATTTAGATAGTTAGTTGGTTACATTTAAGCAACTAATAGAACTAGGTAGACACCCACCTTAACTGACCGATAGTTCTTATTATCAAAAGATGGCTAATCGGAATTCTGCTAGCGTAGTCGTATTTGGTCGGGGGCGCACTGCAGGCTATGAGTGTTCTTATGCGCCCGAGGGCAATTGAGTGTGAATAATTTACTTGTTTTTCTTGCGACACTTCTTTTATTAAGCTCTTGCTCTGAGACTGAAGTATTAGACTATCCTCTCGATGTTAGATCGTTAACTGAGAATACGTCAGAACTGGACGGGAAATTGGTTAGAGTTGAAGGTGTATTGTCGATGGTACCGTCTTTGCGACTGTATCAGACTGAAGCTGATATGAAGGGATTTGTAGTATCTAAGTCATTGCTAGTAATGTACGTGAGGACTGATATCGATATGTTTTTGCTGCCTTGCTTAAAAAAGAAGGTGGAAGTTAGTGGGAAATTAATCAAAAACAGAGACGGAGTGTATGGAATCACAGTACCGTTGGAAATCGTAAGCGAAAACAATATATGCTTCAATGACGATAGTCAGTTAAAGGAAGTTAACATGGACACCCACCTTAACTGACCGTCAGTACAATTACATTGGCGGTCAAAATTCTCGACACTAGTGGTCATTACTCTTTCAGGCATGACCACAATGCCCAAAGCCAGAAGCAGTCAAATCAGTTTGTCAGATACGCCTTATTATAACTGTGTATCGCGCTGTGTGCGTCGTGCATTTTTGTGTGGTGAAGATCGATTTACCAATAAAAGTTATGAACATCGTCGCCAGTGGGTAGAAGACAGAATTCACTACCTAAGGCAAGTATTTTGTATCAGGCTAATTAGACATCCAATTTAAATCTTTAATTAAATTAGTGGGTTGATGGATTTACTTGGAAAGAGTAGCATGCAAAAGCACTACTGAAGAGAATATAGCAGAAGTTCAATGAATATTGAGATACACACACAGTTAATAATACTTTGAAGGTTGGTAAATGGATGTATAGAAAGGGAATATGTTTAATTTTCTGCTTGTTAAGCTCTATCGCTTGGTCACATGATGGTCAAAATGGATGGGTTACAATTTCTAACTACAGGCTTTGGTCAAATACTTACAATGATTCGACAATTAGAATAGTTGCAAGGGATACATATTACAATCCGGGTAATTGCTCTAACGCTGATAGCTATATGATAGCGACATCTTTAGCACCAGAAGTACAAGAAAGGATATATAGCACCTTGCTTGCCAGTTATTTCTCAAAAGCTTCGGTTCGATTGTATGTAAGTGATAGTCAATGTGAAAATGGCAGACCCAGAGTAATCACTGTCACAATGGAATAACATGGGAAGTTTAGGGAGTGAAAACATGGACACCCACCTCAACTGACCGTCAGTACAATTACATTGGCGGTCAAAATTCTCGACACTAGTGGTCATTACTCTTTCAGGCGTGACCACAATGCCCAAAGCCAGAAGCAGTCAAATCAGTTTGTCAGATACGCCTTATTATCACTGTGTATCGCGCTGTGTGCGTCGTGCATTTTTGTGTGGTGAAGATCGATTTACCAATAAAAGTTATGAACATCGTCGCCAGTGGGTAGAAGACAGAATTCACTACCTAAGCCAAGTATTTTGTATTGATGTATGCGCTTATGCAGTAATGAGTAATCATACCCACATTGTTCTGCATGTTGATTCAGAAAAAGCAAAGGCAATGTCTACCGAAGAGGTAATTTCCCGTTGGCACAAAGTATTCAATGGGACTTTGTTAACGCGAGATTACTTGGTAGACGAAAAACGAAGTGCTATGAGAGAAGCACAGCTTTTAACTGTTTATGCAACGGTGGAAGTATGGCGAAAACGCTTGAGTGATATCAGTTGGTTTATGCGTTGTTTGAATGAATACATTGCGAGGCAGGCGAATAAGGAAGACAAGTGCACGGGTCGGTTTTGGGAAGGTCGATTTAAATCGCAAGCACTATTGGATGAAGCAGCACTGCTGGCATGTATGGCTTATGTTGATTTGAACCCTGTTCGAGCCAACATGGCAAAGACACCAGAAGCGTCAAACCATACCAGTATTCAATACCGAATTAATGCAGCAAAGCGAAAAGTACAGCCAAAATACTTGTTGCCCTTTGTAGGAAATCCCAGAAACAACATGCCAAAAGGTATACCGTACTCATTGATTGATTACATAACTTTGGTGGACACAACAAGTAGACAAATACGCGATGATAAACGAGGTTCAGTAGACGATACCCAGTCGCCTATTTTGACTCGCTTGGGAATAAGCGCTGAGCATTGGAAAGAACTAACTACCAAATTTGAAGCTTGTTTTTCAAACGCTGCGGGAAAGCTTGAATATCTAGAAAGATATTGTCGAAATAAAGAAATATACCGAATTAGAAGCAGAGCAACTGCAAAAAAGTCGCTCAATTAAATGCTGAGCCTTTATTTAACCGTCATCAAATTTACAAACACTATTATGCAACTTGAAAATATATGTTTGCCGTGTGGATAAACTACAGGCACATTAAAACTTAATCTGAAGACGGTTTATATAACACTTCTCAGTGGAGTTGTCGAAATTAATACTCACAGACTTACCGCTCATTCCTGCCGCCAGTGCAGTTGCTAGCATCATATCTAATCCCTCTTGCGTTACACCATTTTCCCCAACTTTTGCGTAGTGGTATTTTTGAGGTGTTGCTGTACTTAAACAACTCTCAGAATCTTTATTGAATGTAATGACTAGTCGACCATCGCCAAAAGGATAAACCTTCGCAAGTGTTGATGTATGCCATACGTTTTCTGCGAACGCGACGTTAGACGCAAGTATCGCAGTTAGTAAACAAACTTTAAGCAAGCTGCCCATAGTAGATTCCTTTCTATACAAGTGATTAGAGCAGTACATTGCACTAAGTTTTTTTTCAGCGCAATATATATCTTTTATAAGAACGGTTAAATAAACACAATAATTTTTAGAAGAATTGAGAGGAGTTACATGGACATCCTTTTTAAATTGGGCTAGGTTAAGGCAATTACTTAAATTACCGCGCGGTTGCAGGCTTTATCAATTTTTTCAACTGGTTATGCTTCTTTTGCGGAAAGCTATAGTAATGACTATCTACGATAAATAAGGAGTATTGAATGCGTAGTTTAAAGATTGTTTCAGGAACAATGATGTTGTTGTTTTCATCACAGTTGTTTGCGGGCTGGACGTCCACAGACGGTGAAGTCCTTCAAGTTTTTTCACACAATGGTTTTCATCTAGTTAAAACCAATATACCTGCTTCTACCTGCTCAACTTCAGGTCATTTCTGGTGGCCAGCGGATGATCCCGATGCAGATGACATGTTATCTATTGCTCTTGCGGCCTTCATGTCAGGGAAAAAGGTAGGGTTTGTGCACAATACAGATACACCTGAATGTCTCTGGAATAATTGGAACAAAGCTACGCATATTCGAATCAGTCATTAGCCAGCTTAATTTGTCTATAGCGCCAACTAAATTAACTGTATACCGACCTCAACTGACCGTCATTACAATTACTGTGGCGGTCCGAACTGACTGCACTATATACTTAAAAAGTTATCATTAAGACAATTGTCTCTGTAACTTGGTCAGCGCAAACCAAGATCTCTAGTAAATTGTGGAAGGATTTATGCGTAACGTATCAACACTATCAAAAAATGTTTAAGCTAACTTCAACTACCTGCAACGTTGTAAAAATAGGATACGATTCTATTATTGGCGTCGCTCTTTTATTGTCATACGAATTTAAGGAATAACTGTGAAAAAAACAGCCGTATTTTTACTGTCAATATTGTCGTCAATCTCATGTTATGGCGGAGGTTGGAGTGGAAGTGTCGAGATTAAGGAAATACACCAACGAGAATGCTCAGGTGACAGAGGCCTTGAAATTAAATTGTATTCTCCCCACGATAACCCGGACTCTTGTTCAGATCAGACAACTATTAACTTTTCATGTAGCCATGCTGCTTTTCCTCAAATAGCTTCTTTGGCCGCTACAGCAATGATTGCGGACAAGAAAATATGGGTCTACTTGAGTGGTTGTGATATCGAAGGTCAGGCAAAAGGCCTCACGCTAAAAATCAACGATTAAGTGTGTGAGATTTCCAGCGGTCGAGTGCGACCGCTGTATTAGTTCATAGTGTGTTATTAATTTGCTAGCTCTACCCTAGCAGCGATTACCCGTCATTTTTTTGTCTCACAACCCTCAATCTATTGAATTTTATAGCTTTTCATAATTGGCTCACTGTTTGCTTTACTCATACCCAAAGATGACACAAAGCCAATTATCCGGCACACACAAAGCGATTCGCAGGAGATATTATGGACGTTAAAGCCGATAGTCTGTACCAAGAAATGCAAAGCATGATTGGGCAAACTCGCCTGCAACCCATGGAACCTCAACAACTTTCTGAAGTGAATACTTCTGCCAGCGAGTTTTCAACCATGTTGAAGAATGCTGTTGATGGGGTAAATAGCCTTCAGCTTGAATCTCGCTCTCAGCAACAACGATTTGAAATGGGTGACAAGTCGCTAAGTTTGGCCGACGTGATGGTGGCGAAAGAAAAATCTGGCATTGCATTTGAAGCAACATTACAAGTGCGAAACAAAGTGCTTGAAGCATACAAGCAAATTATGAACATGCCAGTGTAGGTGAAGTGAATTATGGCTGATGCAACTGGAACCGATCTTACCGTAGCCGACTCTGGCGGTATGGCGGGCTTAGAAACCGAAAACAAATCTGGATTTATGGATGCCATTGGCAGCGCTGATATGATGCGTCAAATGGCATTAGTTGTTGTGCTTGTCATCTGTGTGGCCATCGCCGTATTTATTTTAATTTGGGCACAAGAGCCAGACTACCGTCCGCTAGCAAAGATGGAAACGCAAGAACTCATCGAAACGCTAGATTACTTGGACGCTAATCTGATTGAATATCGGCTTGAAGGCAACACGGTATACGTTCGCGCTGATGAATTTCAAAGCATTCGCTTAGGGATGACTCGTCAGGGGTTAACGCAAGCCAGTGAAGCCGGCACTGATATTATCATGACCGATATGGGGTTTGGGGTAAGTCAGCGTGTTGAAATGGAACGACTAAAGCATGCCCGCGAACAACAAATAGCTGCCACTATCGAAGATATCTCTAGTATCCAAAAAGCCCGTGTATTATTAGCGATGCCTAAAGAAAACGTTTTTGCTCGTCGAGAGCGTAAAGCGTCTGCCACTGTTGTTCTTACCGCTAAACGTGGTTCTGTTATTTCTAGTGAAGAAGTTGACGCTGTTGTCGATATCGTAGCGTCGGCAGTGCAAGGCATGGAGCCTTCAAAGGTAACTGTTACCGACAGTAACGGCCGACTGCTAAACTCTGGTTCTCAAGACTCAATGAGTTCTAGAGCGCGAAAAGAGTACGAAATTGAGCGCCAACGCGAACAAGAGTATATGGAAAAGATAGATGCCATCCTGATCCCTGTGTTAGGTATTGGCAACTACACTGCGCAAGCAGACGTTGCGATGGATTTCAGCTCGCTAGAGCAAACACAGCGCAGCTATAATCCTGATCTACCCGCCGTAAGAAGCGAAATGATCATGGAAGAAAACAGTGTTGGAGGGGGAAATACGGGTATTCCAGGTGCACTCAGTAATCAACCTCCTCTTGAATCAAATATTCCTGAAAACGCGATTAATGGTAATCAGCAGGCTATGCCAGGTCGCTCTTCAAAAGAAGAAACCAGAAACTACGAATTAGATACCACTATTAGCCACAGCGTTAAGCAAACGGGTGTTATTCGTCGTCTAAGCGTTTCAGTTGCGGTGGACTACATGCAGGTTACCGGTGAAGACGGTACTACATCAGCCGAGCCTCGCAGTATGGAAGCGTTACTCAACATCCGGCGCTTATTGCAGGGCGGTATTGGTTTTGACGTAACCCGGGGTGATTCTTTAGAAGTCGTCAGTGTACCCTTTACACGCATGGACTCTGGCCTTGCAGAAGAGGTTCCTATTTGGGAGAACCCTACCTTCTTACCTATACTTAAACTTGTGATGGGCGCGTTGGTTATTATTGTTCTGATTATCTTTGTTATCAGACCAATGCTACGTCGCTTGATTAATCCAGACGATACTAAGGAAGCTGAAGACTTTGATGCTGATGAAGGTTTGGATTTGGGTGACGAAACTATTAGTATGCTGTCGCAAGAGTTTGATGAAGGTCAGGTTGGCTTTGCCGCTGATGGTTCACTGATGTTACCAGACCTCCACAAAGATGAAGATGTATTGAAAGCCGTTCGTGCATTGGTGGCTAATGAGCCTGAACTATCCGCCCAAGTTGTTAAGGGCTGGTTGATGCAAGACGAGTAAGTGAGATAAGCCCATGGCCGAAGAACTAGCTACAGTTGAAGAATCCTCCTATGACGTCAGTAAGTTAGAAGGGGTAGAAAAAGCCGCTATCTTGCTATTGAGTTTGTCGGAAGAAGACGCCGCACAAATCTTGAAACACTTAGAGCCCAAGCAAGTGCAAAAGCTGGGTTCTGAGATGGCAAAAGTCGATGATATGACACAGTCGAAAATTACCGCTGTACACAAACACTTCATCGAAGAGATCCAGAACTACAGTACCATTGGCTTCCAGAGCCAAGACTTTGTGAAACGTGCGCTAACTGCTGCGTTGGGTGAAGACAAAGCGGCTAACTTGATCGACCAAATCCTGATGGGCAGTGGGGCTAAGGGCCTTGATTCACTGAAGTGGATGGATTCTAAGCAAGTGGCCAGTATTATTCGCAACGAGCACCCGCAGATCCAAACTATTGTTATGTCATATCTCGAGCCTGAACAAAGCGCCGAGATTTTGGCACAGTTCCCAGAGAAAGTGCGCTTAGACCTATTGATGCGTATCGCTAACCTTGAAGAAGTTCAGCCAGCAGCACTGCAAGAATTGAACGAAATCATGGAGAAACAGTTCGCGGGTCAAGCCGGTACACAAGCAGCCAAGATGGGCGGCTTGAAGTCTGCCGCAGATATCATGAACTACCTCGATACCGCTATCGAAGGTCAGTTGATGGATGCTATCCGTGAGCAAGACGAAGAAATGAGTCAGCAAATCCAAGACTTGATGTTTGTTTTCGATAACCTTGTAGATGTAGATGACAAGGGTATTCAAGCGATTCTTCGTGAAGTTCAGCAAGATGCATTACTCAAATCCATTAAGGGTGCAGATGAAGAACTGAAGAATAAGATCATGAAGAACATGTCTAAACGTGCGGCTGAAATGCTCAATGACGACCTTGAAGCCTTGGGACCAGTGCGTATTTCTGAGGTGGAGACCGCACAGAAAGAAATCCTGTCTGTGGCACGTCGCTTGTCAGACTCTGGTGAAATCATGCTTGGTGGTGGCGGTGGAGAGGAATTCCTCTAGATCGCTCATAGGTATAGGCTGAGTTGAGGTAGCCATTATGTCTTCAAATTCAGGGTTTAACGACCAAGAGCTACAAGATGCTGAGTCATGGGACATTCCAATGGTGGAAGATCCCAAGCTATCTGTCGATGATGGCAAAACCAATGCGTTTAAAATGCGCTCTGAGTGGAAATACGAACCACCAGAAGAAGAAATAGAAATACTTCCTCCCACGGCTGAAGAAATCGAAGCTATCCGCCAGGCTGCTAGAGATGAAGGTTATGCTGAGGGTAAACAACAGGGGTTGGAAGAAGGTAAAGCTGAGGGTATTGAGATTGGCTTGGCCGAAGGCCGAGAGCAGGGCCATACCGAAGGCTTGCAACAAGGATTGGATGAAGGCAAAGCGTTAGTAGACGCACAAGCCACCTTGTGGCAGCAGCTCGCAGAAAAGCTACATCAGCCCCTGTCTCAAGCAAACAGCGTTACTCAAGATCAGTTAGTAAAACTTGCGGTGAGTTTGGCCCGAGGTGTTATTCGCACTGAAGTCGCCACTAACGAACAAGTAATTTATCAAGCGCTGTCTGAAGGGCTAAAAGCACTCCCAATCAACCAAGCTCAGTATCAAATTCATATGAATCCCGACGATGTTGCGCTTGTCACTGAACACTTTGGCGAAGCCACATTGAAAGAAAAACAGTGGCAACTGGTGGACGCACCATCAATGGCGCGAGGAGGTTGCGATATTACTACCGACCAAAATGCGGTGGATGTGTCCATTGAACGTCGAACAAAAGACGTTATCGACCGATTCTTATTAAACCAAGGGCTAGCGGATGACTAGCCCTTGGCATGATCATCTTGCTAGTTTACCGGATCAAGTAACGGCGGGCCCGATTGTGGCCGCGGGCAAACTCGTGAGGGGTATTGGCTTAACGCTTGAAGCTATTGGTTGTCAATTGCCTGTGGGAAGTCAGTGTGTTGTGCAAACCATTGAAGGTGAAATCGAAGCCGAAGTGGTCGGTTTTGGCGGTGATATTACTTACCTTATGCCCACCGAGGCAGTGCGTGGCATAGTGCCTGGAAGTCGAGTGGTGCCATTAAACCGGCACAGCGGACTATCTGTGGGTATGGGGTTGCTGGGTCGAGTGGTCGATGGCAATGGCCAACCCCTCGATGGCTTGGGCGAGATTGCAACCGACGCCCGTGTGCCGACTTCTCGTCCTCCAATTAACCCCCTGGCTCGTCGACAAATATCTCAACCTATGGATGTAGGCGTACGAGCCATCAATGCACTCAATACCGTGGGCGTTGGCCAACGTATGGGGCTATTCGCTGGTAGTGGTGTGGGTAAAAGTGTTCTGCTTGGAATGATGACTCGAGGCGCACAAGCTGATGTGGTTGTTGTGGGGCTGGTGGGTGAACGGGGTCGAGAAGTTAAAGAATTTATTCATGATATTCTCACGGAAGAGGAACGCAAACGCGCTGTGGTTGTAGCTGCGCCAGCAGACACGTCGCCGCTTATGCGACTAAAAGGCTGCGAAACGGCCGTGACTATAGCCGAGTATTTTCGCGATCAAGGTATGAATGTACTCTTGCTCATTGATTCGTTAACACGTTATGCCATGGCACAGCGTGAAATAGCCCTTGCCGTCGGCGAGCCGCCGGCAACCAAAGGCTATCCGCCTTCAGTGTTTGCCCGATTACCTGCACTTGTTGAACGAGCGGGCAACGGCAGTGATAAGCAAGGTTCTATCACAGCGTTTTACACCGTGCTCACTGAAGGTGATGACTTACAAGATCCCATTGCTGATGCGGCTCGAGCAATTTTAGATGGACACGTGGTATTATCGAGGGCACTGGCTGACAGCGGTCACTACCCAGCCATTGATATCGAAGCATCTATAAGCCGCGTAATGCCAATGGTTGTCAGCGATGAGCATATGAATAGCGCCCGTCGAATTCGCCAAGTATATTCCCAGTACAAACAGAACCAAGATCTCATTTCTATTGGTGCATATGCCAAAGGTTCCGACCCTCGCATTGATTTAGCCATTAGGGCCGAGCCAGCCATCAATGCGCTTTTACAGCAGGGTATGAAACAGGTTATTCCTTACGATGAATCTCTTGAGGGTATGGCAGCTCTCGCTAAAGGATTGGGTAACGGATAATGACGCAACAACTTACTCGTTTGCTCGACTTTGAGAAAGAAAAAGAACAAAACATGTTGTTGGTCTTTCAGCAAGCACAGCAGCACGTTAACCAGCAACGGCAAAAACTACAGAGTCTAGAGCAATACCGTGTTGATTACTTGCGGGGTATTAGTCAATCAGGCAAAGAGGGCGTTAAAGCGTCTCACTATCAGCAACACCTTTCCTTTGTAGGAAAACTCGACAAAGCCTGCGAGCAGCAAATGAATGCTATAGCCCAAGCAAAGCTGGCCGCCGACCAACGAAAGTCATTGTGGTTAAAGCAACAACAACGCGTAAAAGCGGTTGAAATGTTGCTCGACAAGATAGCCCAAGCAGCGCAACTAAAAGCAAATAAGCAAGAGCAGGCGCTGTTTGATGAGTTTGCCACCCAAAAATTCTTCCGTGCACAAAAAGGTTTGTTTAACTAACCCGTGTTGGAACACCCTTTGCATTTGTCCTACTGAAATACACGTATTGATACTGTTATTGTGTAATAAGCTACTCAGAAGAATATCTTAATAAAACTGCTAATTGCCTGATTTTTAGCAAGTTAATCTTCTAGGGATACCTCGATTGAGGAGGGGCAGAGTAACAGTATAAGACGCAGGATACCTAGAATTATGCAACAACTTGCCGCCAAGAATACTGACATTGCCGCACTACCTATATCAGTAGCCGATGCTGCTTCGGGCTCATTTACGCAAACTATTGAAAACGGGCAGCAACACCAACCATTACCTGGTGGGCAATCTGAGCCGGCGGGTGATTTCAAAGCAATATACGCACAGGTGTCTGAAGACACAAGTGTGCAAACTTCAGCCCCAAAAGCTGATGAAAATGCGCCGTCAGCAAATGCAGAGCCTAAAAACTCTAAACAGTTGGCTGTAAATCCGGCCCCAAAATACACCAGTGACGGCAATAGTGAGAATGAGCCAGCCCCAACAGCTGGTGATGAAGCTGATATCGTGGCGAGCCCTGATTTAGCCAGAGACGACAATGACGATGTAATCGCTGAAAGCGGGAGTGTTACCCAAGGCGTTGCAAAAGAGAGCAATGAGCCAAAACCACCACGTGACGGCAGAATAGAGCTGCCACCCGAGTATTCAATCCAACCAATAGAGCCTGCGCCGCTTACTGATGACGGTGTGATTACGCAGCAAACACCTGTAGTGAGTGAGGAAGACGGCAGTAGTGCGATAGTGTCTTTGGTTGAGTCTGTTATGCAGCTAGATGACAACCTTACGGCACTGGTCAGTCACAAAGACAATGACAAGGCTACGAATGTGACTGTGGGTAAAATGCCTGAGGAACCGCAGAGCATCTTACCCATCATTCCTGAGCAATTGAGTGATGCCGTTGAAGAGAGCAATCAAGCACTGGAATTAGCATTGGGGGCAGAACTGGTAAGCGACCCTGCTGCGGAAAAAACTATCATCGCATCGCCAGTAGACACTAACCCAGCTGAAGAGCTATTACCCGTTGACGGCAAACCTTTGCCCGAGCGAATGACGATTCAGCCAATAGCACCTCCAGAACATGCGTTTTCTGTAACGCCAGAGTCTGCCGAGAGTGCTTTACTGAGCGCCGAAAATGAAATCAGCAGCGACCTTGGTAAGGCTTCAACAGAGATATCAGAAGATCAAGTTGCCCTTGAAGTGAGTGAAAACCCTCAATCATTGCTCGAACTTGTACAAGCGGTTAAGCAAGAAGGCCTCAATGAAGCAAAAATGCCAGAGTCCTCTGGCGTAAACACTATTGAGCTACTCAGCTCTTTAGAAACTAAAATCAATGATGTCATAAGTGGCGCTTCGGATTCGATATCATCTGAAGAGTTGGCGGCCCTTGAATCGTCACTAACTAGCGAAGAGTCCATGTTGCTTGGCCTCATTCAAGATACATTAAAAACGACTCAAGCGAATACCAGTAAAGAGGCGGCCGTCGCACAACCAAGTACTCCTTCAGTCTCGATTGTAGAAAATGGAAATGGAGCGACTGAATCAACCTTGTTAAATACAGCCGAGGATATGTTTTCAGTACTTGCTGATATGTCCCCTGAAACTGCACAAAAAGCAACGACAGCATTTGCCGACCGAATTGTTGCATTAATGCCAAATGCTAACGCTCAGCAGCAACAAGCCGTAAAGGCCAACGTAGTAAATGCGCTGAATGAATTTCAGCAACAGGTAGCGCAAGGTCGAGAGCCGGGGATTGATGTGAGTAGCATGATTGCCGACGCGATGAGTGAGGCCAATATGCCCCCATCCACAACCCAATCAGTGTTAGCACAGCTAGATACACAAGTGGGCGCCTTTATGCAGTTGGTGAATCAAAGCCAATCTGCGGCGTATCAGACTGCGCAACATGGCATGTCTCAAGCGGAGTCCTTAATTTCGGAAAACAACCAAGTGCGTTCTGAATCATCGCGGGCACAACAACAATTTGATGGAATGGATAAACCCGTCAATGTACTCAAACCAGAAGGTCAAACCCAACTCAGCGAAAAAATACGTTGGATGGTGAATGCCAGAAATGCCATGGCTGAGATTCGCTTAGATCCACCTGAATTGGGAAGCATGCAGGTAAGAGTTAATGTATCTGGAGAGGCGGCTACCGTAAACTTTGTTGTTCAGTCTCAGCACGCTAAAGATGCCCTAGCTGACACTATGCCTAAATTAAGAGAAATGTTGCAAGAGCAGGGGATTTCTCTGGGTGAGTCTACCGTACAACAAGACTCTCGGTCTCAATCAAATGGTGATGAAGGGCAACAATTCGCTGGTGGCTCAACAGGTAATGGTGACATTGAGCAAGACGAAGACACGCGAGTTATCGAGCAATCGATTAATTTAAATACAGAAGGCGGAATCGATTTTTATGCTTAATGTTGATGGCTTTGTAAACAGATAGTATCGGTCATCGTAAATTTTAGGCCTCATGGCATTGCCATTTAGTGCCGTTAACCGATAATACAAGCCAATACAGTGAACGCATGGATTAGACATGGCTGAAGAAGAATTACAGATAGAAGAAGGTGGTAAGAAAGGCAATATGATGCTGATCATCATAATTGCTGTGGTGGTGATTGTAGGCGGTGCCGCTGCGTACTTCTTCTTGTTTGCAGGCGGTGATGAGCCTGCGGCCGAGCAGTTAGAACAAACGGAAGAAGCTGCTGCCGCTGAAGCGCCAGCTGCGAACGCTGATGTTGGAACGGCCCTCTATGTGGCTATGCCTAGACCTTTTGTGTTCAATGTTCCTGGGTCGGGCAGAGATCGCCTAGTACAAATTAAAGTACAGCTTTTAGTGCGTGGTTCCGATAACGAAGAGTTAGCGAAAACACATATCCCACTCATTGAGGGAACGCTGTTACAGGTGTTTAGTACCGCGAACGCAGATGACTTAGTGACCGAAGCTGGAAAAATTGAGCTACGAGAGCAATCTGTGTCAGAAGTACAACGTGTTTTACAAGATATCGTAGGCAGTGAAGTGGTTGAGCGAGTGTTGTTCACCGGCTTCGTTATGCAATAACAGGTAGATGTTGTGAGCGATTTATTATCTCAAGACGAAATCGATGCCCTCTTACACGGGGTAGACGATGTAGAAGAAGAAGACGTAAGTAGTGACGAAGTTGACGCTTCGGCACTAGAGTACGATTTCTCTTCTCAGGACCGAATTGTTCGTGGGCGTATGCCTACACTTGAGATCGTGAACGAACGTTTTGCACGACATATGCGTGTTAGCTTGTTCAACATGATGCGCCGCTCTGCAGAGGTGTCGATTAACGGCATTCAGATGATCAAGTTCGGTGAGTACATACATACGCTTTTTGTCCCGACGAGTCTGAACATGGTGCGTTTCAGACCACTAAAAGGGACAGGCCTAATTACCATGGAAGCGCGATTAGTCTTTATTCTCGTAGATAACTTTTTTGGTGGGGACGGTCGTTACCACGCCAAAATTGAAGGTAGGGAATTTACGCCAACAGAGCGTCGTATTATTCAAATGCTGCTTAAAATAATCTTTGAAGATTACAAAGAAGCATGGGCGCCAGTGATGGATGTATCTTTTGAGTATCTTGACTCAGAAGTAAACCCTGCCATGGCGAATATTGTAAGCCCGACTGAAGTAGTGGTTATAAGTTCGTTTCATATTGAATTGGATGGTGGTGGTGGTGACTTCCACGTATCTCTACCATACTCCATGTTGGAGCCCATACGCGAACTACTCGATGCTGGTGTACAGAGCGACAAAGAAGATACAGATTTACGTTGGAGTAAGGCGCTTCGCGATGAAATTATGGACGTTAAAGTGGCATTGACCACCCATATGCTCGATGTTGATGTGCCACTTAAAGACGTGATGGAATTTAATGCAGGGGACATTATTCCGGTAGAAATGCCAGAAACAATCACCGTGTTAATTGAAGAACTGCCGACCTTCCGCGCTAAGCTAGGCCGTTCAAGAGATAATTTAGCGCTGCAAATTGTAGAGAAGATCTCTCGACCTACGTCAGTGAAATCAGAATTGCAGCTATTAACCCGTGGCGGACGCATCATAGATAACGATGCCGAGCTACAAATACTTGAAGAAGATTTGTAAGAGGAGTTGCCCATGAGCGAAGAAGACGGTATGGACGATTGGGCTGCCGCAATGGCGGAGCAGGCAGAATCTGAAGCTGAGGACGAGGCGGGCGGTGAAGACGTTCAGGTTGCGCCTTTAGAAGAGCTGTCAGATGACGCTCCCATAACCCAGGAAGAAAAGAAGAAGCTGGATACCATATTGGATATTCCAGTGACGATTTCGATGGAAGTTGGCCGTAGCCAAATAAGCATTCGTAACTTGCTGCAATTGAACCAGGGTTCCGTTGTTGAATTAGACCGAGTTGCCGGTGAACCACTTGATGTACTTGTAAATGGCACGTTGATTGCTCATGGAGAAGTAGTAGTGGTCAACGACAAGTTCGGAATTCGGTTAACGGATGTTATTAGTCAAATCGAAAGAATCAAAAAACTCAGATAAATTGCCTTATCTATTAAGGGGTTGCGCTCTGCTGCCCCTTTTCATCTCTCCAATCGCAAACGCACAAAGTACACAATCGATCACTAATCCAATGTCGGTAGTGTCAATTTTTCTTTCTTTGTTACTCGTTGTCGGAATTATTTTCGCGCTGGCTTATGTAATGCGTCGATTTAATGTCACTGGTGGTAGTAATGGCCATCTTCAGGTAGTGGCTAGCATGATGGCGGGAACCAAAGAAAAAGTTATGGTTATTCAAGTTGGTGAAGAACAACACCTGATTGGCGTGACCGGCAATAACATCTCCCACCTCAGTAAACTTGAGAATAATCTTTCTACCGCGCCTGTGGGTGAAACCCCCAGTGCTGCCCAGTTCAAGAACAAGTTAGCTGCTGCAATGGCTGGCAAGCTCAATCCTGCCATTAAAAAAGGACCAGATCATGACTAAGCTCTTGTCAAAAGGCCTTGTGATATTCATCACTCTTTTGTTTGCAGATGTGGCTAGTGCACAGCAAGGTATTTCTGCGGTAACGGTAACCACTAACCCCAGTGGTGGGCAAGAGTATTCAATGACGCTACAAGCGCTGTTTATTATGACAGCACTGAGTTTGATACCTGCGTTTATCATGATGATGACCTCTTTTACCCGCATTATTGTTGTGTTGTCTATTTTGCGTCAGGCCATCGGTCTTCAACAGTCGCCGTCAAACCAAATTCTTATTGGTGTTAGTTTATTTTTGTCGATGTTTATCATGGCGCCAGTTTTCGAAGAAGTAAATCAGCGAGCTTTGCAACCTTACCTTGCTGAGGAAATGACTAGTTTGGAAGCGGTAGAGCAAGCCAAAGGGCCTATGCGAGCCTTTATGCTCTCACAAACCCGAGTTAAAGATCTCGAAACTTTTGTGCGTATCGCAGGTGATGAGGGCAAGTATCAAGACACCAATGAAGTGCCACTGACTATTTTGATACCGGCTTTTGTCACCAGTGAATTAAAAACCGCTTTCCAGATAGGCTTTATGTTATTTATTCCGTTTCTGATCATTGATTTAGTCGTAGCGTCTATTCTGATGGCAATGGGTATGATGATGCTTTCCCCAATGATCGTCTCGCTACCTTTTAAACTGATGCTTTTCGTTCTAGTCGATGGTTGGAACTTAATTTTTGGCACACTCGCTACGAGTTTTGGAATGGGTGTGTAGGAGGCAACTATGTCACCAGAAGTTTTTGTCGAGATTCTTAGAGAAGCCATGTTTATGGTCATCATCTTAGTTTCTGCCGTGATCGTCCCTAGCTTAATAGTGGGGCTAGTAGTGGCTGTGTTTCAGGCTGCCACTTCTATTAACGAACAAACTATGAGTTTTCTTCCTCGTCTTATCGTGACCTTGTTAGCCTTGAGTTGGGGCGGGAACTGGCTAGTACAAAAGATTATGGATTTTACTTTCAACATGGTCGACTTGATTCCGCAAGTTGTTGGATAAATGGTTTTCGAACTCGCTGTCATCAATCAATTTTTAGCTGACATGATGCTGCCTTTCATGCGCATCAGTGGGTTATTTGCAGCTATGATTGGGTTGAGTGCCCGCTCCATTCCCACGCCTATTCGTAGTCTGCTGGCAGTCATGTTGACACTCGTTATCATTCCTCTAGTGCCTCCAGTACCCGTTAATAGTCTTGTCGATGTGGGTACCTTTGTCATTGTTATTCAGCAGATTGTGATTGGTGTAGGGATTGGGTTTATTTCCATGATGGTACTGAACACCTTTGTGTTAGCAGGGCAAGTTATTGCAATGCAAACTGGTTTGGGGTTTGCGTCGATTGTTGATCCGGTGAATGGGATTAACGTGCCAGCCGTGGGGCAGTTTTATCTTATACTCGCTACATTGTTGTTTTGGGCGTTTGACGGCCACCTGTCAATGATTCAAATGATTGTGATGAGTTTCGAGGCATTCCCTATTGCTGAAGCTTGGTGGACAGGGGAGCAATTCAAATCAATCGCTCATTGGGCGGGTTGGATGTTTGTTTCTGCGGTTACGCTCTCGCTTGCGCCAATTGTTTCACTACTGATTGTGAATCTTGCGTTTGGTGTAATGACAAAAGCGTCACCTCAGCTAAATATTTTCAGTATCGGCTTTTCTATTGCGCAGGTTATGGGGCTTCTTATTATTTGGATCACCCTAGACAACTTTATTGCGCACTACGAGTCTCAATGGACACGTGCCGAGCAATTTATGTGCGAATTACTTCGAATTTGTCCTACGCCTTAGCGCAATGACTAACGTCACGATCAGCGAGTAGAAAGATGGCAGAAGATACCCACGAAAAAACGGAAGAACCCACGGGGAAAAAGATTGAGGATGCCCGAAAAAAAGGGCAGATAGCGCGATCCCGTGAACTGTCGACTGCTCTTGTTCTGATTGCCAGCGCAATAATGTTTTTAATGATGGGGGGCTGGATTGCTGAGTCCGTTTATAGAGTAACACAGCGAATGTTTATTCTGTCCCGTGATGAAACTTATGACATAACACATATGTTTGCAGCTTGGGGAGAGGCAATTAGTGCAATGAGTGGCCCCGTCGTCGCTTTTATGCTCGTGACTATGATTGCGGGCATTTACGGGTCTATTGCCATCGGTGGTTATAATTTTACTTGGGAATCGGTCAAGCCCAAAGGGAGTAAAATGAACCCCCTCAGTGGGATGAAACGGATTTTTGGCATTAACGGTTTGGTGGAGTTGATTAAGTCCATAGCAAAGTTTTTCGTCATTGCTGGTATGGGAGTCATCGCTTTACTTTACTTCAAAGACGAGGCCCTTCACTTAGATCTAGAGCTTTACCCTCGTAACCTTTTTCATGCCTTTGACATGATTGAATGGGCGTTTTTGTTGCTTGTATGCGGAATGATCCCAATCACCATTATCGATATCCCGTATCAGATATACAAACACAACAAAGAAATGAAAATGACCAAACAAGAGGTCAAAGACGAACGCAAGAATGCCGAAGGCGACCCTATGGTAAAAGGTCGTATCCGTAAACTTCAATATCAAGCCGCCGCTAAACGTATGATGCAAGAAGTACCCAAAGCTGATGTTGTTGTAACCAACCCTACGCATTACTCCGTTGCCATAAAATATGAAGACAGTGGTAACAGAGCACCTGTCGTTGTGGCGAAAGGAACCGATGAACTTGCTATGCATATTCGAAAAATTGCGACGGCGAATGATGTTCCACTCATACCATCCCCCATGCTGGCCCGTGCGATTTACTACTCAACTGAAGTTGATGACGAAGTGCCAAATGGCCTATTTATGGCAGTAGCACAGGTATTGGCTCACGTTTATCAGTTGAAAGCCTACCGCGCTGGTAAGGGTAAGCGACCCAAGCCGCTAGAGCGCAACCTTCCCATACCAGAAGAACTTCGTCGATAAGCCATAAACAGAGGTGACTTGAGCCAGCGTCAAAACAAAGCTGGCACGCTAGTTGATACATATCGATAGCAGCGCTTTAAAAGCGTCAATTTTTCGATAGAGAGACACACTTACGATGCAGTTAGCCGGTTATTTTCAACGCTTCGATAAGAATCAAATACAGCAATTTACTAACGGATTGGGTGCTCCCGTTGTTCTTTTAGCTATTATGGGTATGGTCATCCTACCCATGCCTCCGTTCTTACTAGACGTGCTGTTTAGTTTCAATATTGCTTTGTCTCTGGTCATTATCTTGGTCGCCGTTTTTACTCAGAAACCCGTAGACTTTGGTATTTTCCCACTCGTTCTATTGATTGCGACGGTTTTACGACTCGCGCTAAATGTAGCATCCACTCGTGTAGTTTTACTTTATGGCCATGAGGGTGGTGACGCCGCAGGTAAAGTCATTGAAGCCTTCGGTGAAGTGGTTATCGGCGGCAACTACGCGGTGGGTGTAGTTGTGTTCGCTATCTTGCTCATCATTAACTTTAAAGTAGTTACCGCAGGTGCTGGAAGAATTTCTGAAGTGAGCGCTCGCTTTACGTTGGATGCTATGCCAGGTAAGCAGATGGCAATAGATGCTGACTTGAATGCAGGGTATATAGACCAAGATGAAGCTCGTAAGCGCAGGGAAGAAATCACTGCAGAAGCTGACTTTTATGGCTCAATGGATGGTGCGTCAAAATTTGTTAAAGGCGATGCCGTAGCAGGCTTGTTCATCATGTTAATCAACATTGTCGGTGGCTTGTTCATCGGTATGATTCAACATGGTTTAACCTTTGGTAATGCGATAGAGGTTTATACCATTCTTACGATTGGTGATGGCTTGGTGGCTCAAATTCCATCACTACTACTGTCTGTGGCAACGGCGATTATTGTTACCCGTGAAAACGAAACCCAAGAAATGGGTAAAGAAATTCAAACACAACTAGGTAACAGTCAGGCTTTATATATTGCTGCTGGTGTGTTGTTTGTTATGGGTATCATTCCCGGAATGCCTCACATTGCGTTCTTAGGATTTTCAGCGCTTATTGCTGGATATGCCTACTGGCAAGATTACAAAGCGAAGAAGCTGGCACAGCAACCACCTGTTCCCGCCAATGTTGAAGCGCAAGAAACTACACCACCCGAGGCTAAAGAGCTTGGTTGGGACGACGTTCAGCAAGTTGATACCATCGGTCTTGAAGTGGGTTACCGTCTTATCCCACTGGTGGATAAATCCCAAGGCGGTGAACTTCTTACTCGCATAAAAGGCGTACGTAAAAAACTGTCTCAAGAACTTGGATTTCTTATTCCGCCGGTGCACATTCGCGACAATTTAGATTTAGAACCTAATACCTACACAATAGCCATGTTGGGCGTCAATATTGGCGATGCACAAATCAGCCATGATGAAGAATTGGCAATCAACCCCGGTCAGGTATTCGGTAAGCTAGAAGGGCGAGCAACTAAAGATCCAGCGTTTGGTTTAGATGCTATTTGGATCAAACCCGCCAAGCGCGAGCACGCCCAAACTCTTGGGTATACTGTAGTAGACGCCGCAACAGTTGTTGCTACCCATCTGAGTCAATTACTCACCAACAATGCCTATCAACTACTAGGTCATGAAGAAACTCAGCAGCTTCTTGATATGTTGGCTAAACACAACCCCAAGTTGGTTGAAGGCTTGGTACCAGACATACTTCAACTGAGCACAGTGGTAAAAGTATTACAAACCCTCCTATTTGAAGGGGTGCCAATAAGAGACATGCGTACGATTGTACAGACGCTAAGTGAATACGGCCCCCGTTCTCAAGACCCTGATGTTCTAGTATCTGCTGTTCGTATAGCGCTTAAACGCCTGATTGTTCAAGAAATAACCGTCGGTGCAAAAGAGATCCCTGTCATAACCTTGGCACCAGAGTTGGAACAGATGTTGCACCAGTCACTCCAAGCAGGTGGAGAAGACGGCGCGGGTATTGAACCTGGTTTAGCAGACAAGCTTCAGCAATCATTGCAGCAAGCAAGTCAACAGCAAGAGCTCGAAGGTGAGCCGGCAGTATTGCTGACCTCAGGTATGTTAAGGCCTGTGCTATCACGCTTCTTGAAATATTCTGTCGCTGGATTGCATGTCTTGTCTTATCAAGAAGTGCCAGATGACAAACAGATAAAGATTGTAAGCTCAGTGGGTCAATAAACTGACACTGAAGCTACCTAAGGGGTTACTATGAAAATCAGACGATTCTTCGGTAAAGACATGCGTGAAGCACTAAGTCAGGTTAAAGCTGAATTAGGCAGTGATGCAGTTATTATGTCTAATCGCAAAGTTGCCGACGGTATCGAACTAGTTGCCGCCTACGACAAAGAGCCTGAAGCAAAGCTTTCGGTGAAGAAACCTGCCGCTGCGAAGAAAGACCCTGCAGTTCCGTCACTAAGCGAAATCATAGGTGATGATGGACCCGACAGTTTAAAAGCCCTGCTTGAAAAACAGCACGGAGAGCAAAATCGACAAGAACCGAATGCGGCGGTAAAAAACAAAAACGTTCAACATGCCAATGACATTGCACAACATCTCGATTTTTCTGATGCGTTCATCGAAGAATCAAGTCAGCAACATGAACCTGTTTCTGCTGTGCAACATCAGCATCAGGCATCAGGTATGGCTAGCACCGAAACTACCTCCAGTGACGAATTGACAAATATCAAAGAAGAACTGGCGTCATTAAGAAGCGTGTTGCAGCATCAAGTAGCCGACTTGATGGAAGCAAAACAACGTCGTAAAAAGCCTGTACATCACTTTTTGACCAAGCGATTGGTCGCCATGGGGCTCTCAGAAAGCCTCGCCTCTCAGCTTATTAATTATACGCCTTCACACTATAATGAGCGCGAAGCATGGATTTATCTTCTAAACCTATTGGCTAATCGCATTAATGTCACGGGTAACGATATACTTACGCAAAAAGGGGCTGTTGCATTAGTTGGACCGACGGGAACTGGAAAAACCACGACCGTTGCTAAACTTGCAGCAAGATATGCTCAAAAGTACGGTGCTGAGTCGGTGGCAATGATCACTATAGATACCTACAGAATTGCTGCCTTTGAACAGCTAGCGACCTACGGAAAAATTATTGGTTGTACTGTGAGAAAAGCGCAAAGTAGTGAGGAATTAGCAGATTTATTGTTCCAGCTCAGACATAAGCGTCTAATATTAATAGATACTGCAGGTTTTAGTCAGCGAGATAGCCGATTAATTAAACAAATCAAGCAGTTTGATAATGGCCAAATGCAGCCTGTGAAAAAATATCTTGTGGCACAAGCGAACACGCAATATGCGACTTTAGAGCGAATTATTGCCGCTTATGAAGAGATTAATTTAGATGGCTGTATTTTTACAAAGCTAGATGAATGCTACTCTCTAGGAGAGATCATTAGCGCCGCAGTGACTTATCAGTTGCCTGTAAGTTATGTGACTGATGGACAAAAAGTTCCAGAGGACATTAAGGTAGCTGAAGCAAAATCTATAGTATCTGCTGCAGCAAAGCTTTATAAAAAGTATGGATTGAATCATACTAGTAGTAATGATGTGGTAAATTCAGCACGAGCAGTATGATTGACGACCAAGCGAGTAGCTTACGAAAAATGAAGCAATCACGGTTAATCAAAGTTATCGCCGTCACCGGAGGAAAGGGTGGCGTAGGTAAAACCAACATTACGTTAAACACGGCCATTGCTATGGCAAAACGTGGTAAACGCGTAATGGTATTAGACGCAGACTTAGGGCTAGCTAACGTAGATGTTATGTTAGGGCTCAGAGTCGAGCGTAATCTTTCTCACGTATTGTCTGGTGAATGTACACTGGACGAAATTCTTGTCACTGGTCCTCACGGTATCAAAATTGCGCCTGCAACCTCAGGTACGCAATCCATGGCGGAACTCACGCCTACTGAGCATGCCGGTCTGATTCGGGCGTTTAGCGAGCTCCGTTCAGAAATTGACGTATTAATTGTCGATACCGCAGCAGGTATCTCTGATATGGTCTTGAGTTTTTCAAGAGCGTCTCAAGACATCATGGTTGTTGTGTGTGATGAACCAACATCACTCACCGATGCTTATGCATTAATTAAACTACTGAATCGAGAGCACGGCGTGTTTAGGTTCAAAGTAGTCGCAAATATGGTGCGTGATGTGCGGGAAGGACAGGAATTATTCAATAAGTTGTCTAAAGTTACTGGTAGATTTCTCGACGTGGCCTTGGAACTTGTTGCAACGATTCCTTTCGATGAAAACATTCGCAGAGCAGTACGCAAGCAAACTGCAATTGTTGATGCATTTCCTGGTTCCCCAGCAGCATTGGCGATATCGCAACTGGCAAATAATGCACTCACTTGGCCAATCCCAGCACAACCTGGGGGGCATTTGGAATTTTTCTTAGAACAACTTGTGTCTGAAAAAGCAGTAGGAAATTAACGTTGAATAGCAAGGCAGCCGCTTATCAACAACAAACTGATAAAGCACAGCTAGTAGAGCGTCATGCTCCGCTGGTGAAGCGCATTGCTCATCACTTAATGGCTAGGCTTCCAGCGAGTGTTATCGTTGATGATTTAATTCAATCAGGCATGATTGGACTGCTAGAAGCTGCGAGAAACTTTGACGGTTCCAAAGGCGCGAGCTTTGAAACCTTCGCAGGTATCCGTATTCGTGGTGCGATGCTTGATGAAATTCGAAAAGGTGATTGGACGCCACGGTCAGTACACAAAAATGGTAGAGCAATCACCGAGGCTATATCTCTCGTCGAGAGCGAAACCGGGGGCGATGCCAGAGACGCCGACATTGCGGCAAAACTCAACGTTAGCTTGCCCGAATACCACCAGATGCTTAATGAAGTAAATGCTGGAAAGCTGGTAGGAATCGAAGATTTAGGTGTATCGGAAGACGTAATTTCCACCGAAAAAAATCGCGGCAGCGATGCACCATTAGAAGATTTGATGCAGGGCGCGTTTCAAAAAGCGTTAGCCCATGCTATTACTACGTTACCCGAGCGGGAAGCGATTGTGCTGTCTTTATACTATGATGAAGAACTGAACCTACGTGAAATAGGTGAAGTACTTGATGTAAGTGAGTCTAGAGTCAGCCAAATTCACAGTCAGGCCATGCTAAAACTCAAATCACGAATGAAGTCTTGGCAGACTGATGAAGACGAATAGAAACTTAGAACGATTAACCCTCACTGGAGGCTATTTTGGATAAAAGCATGAAAATTCTTGTGGTTGATGATTTTTCTACCATGAGACGTATCATCAAAAACCTGCTCAAAGATTTGGGTTTCGCCAATATCCAGGAAGCGGATGACGGCAATACCGCGCTACCTATGCTACAACAAGGCGACTTTGATTTTGTTGTAACCGACTGGAACATGCCGGGTATGCAAGGTATAGATTTGCTTCGTCACATTCGTGCAGATGACAAACTCAAACACCTTCCTGTACTAATGGTTACGGCAGAAGCTAAGAAAGAACAAATCGTAGCAGCGGCGCAAGCTGGTGTTAACGGATATGTTGTTAAACCATTCACGGCAGCTACGCTTAAAGAAAAACTAGATAAGATCTTTGAACGTTTAGGTTGATCCAGGCGCTCCCTAGAAATAAGAGGTTTACTGGATGTCAACAAATGTGAATGTCCCGATTTCGCTTGAAGAGGCTAAGCAATTAGTCGCGTACATGGAAGCGGGTGATAACGCTTCTGCGAACGCTATTCTTGAAGCGGCGTCAATGAAAGAATCTGTCGAGTTATTCGCCGAAGTCGGTAAGTTGACTCGTCAGTTGCATGACGCACTGAACAATTTTCAGCTAGATGAACGTATCGTAAATTTAGCAAACGACGATATTCCTGATGCTCAGTCTCGATTGATGTATGTAATCGAGGAAACTGAGAAAGCAGCGAACACTACGATGGACGCTGTAGAAGCAAGCATGCCGATATCTGAAAACTTGAATTCAAGCATTGATAAAATTATGCCTGAGTGGAAAAAGTTGATGACTAGGCAATTAGAGCTCGGCGAATTTAAGGCCCTGTGCCAAGACTTGGACAAGCTTCTCGAAGATGGTGTTGAACAGTCGTCTAAGTTAACGTCTTTGCTCACTGAAGTTCTTATGGCCCAGGGCTATCAAGATTTAACAGGTCAGGTGATACGCAAAGTTATCGACTTGGTCAAAGAAGTCGAAGACAGTCTTGTTAACATGCTCACCGTATTTGGAGAGCAGGAGTTAATGGGACAAACTAAACCCGCGGCAAAATCTGTCGATAACAAATCGGTTAGTGCAGTAGAAGCGGAAGGCCCCATTATCGACGCTGAGAATCGCGATGATGTTGTATCGGGTCAAGACGATGTTGACGACCTTTTGTCCAGCTTAGGTTTTTAGGGGAGCAGGCGCATGTCTTTTGATGTTGACGAGGATATATTACAGGATTTCCTAGTTGAAGCGGGGGAGATTCTAGAGCAATTACAAGAACAACTCGTTGATCTGGAAAATAACCCTGAAGATGCAGATTTACTTAATGCTATCTTCCGTGGATACCACACGGTAAAAGGTGGAGCGGGTTTTCTATCTCTTACGGAATTAGTTGAAATTTGTCACGGTGCAGAAAACGTTTTTGACGTTATGCGCAACGGGCAAAGGACACTAACACCTGAGCTAATGGACACCATTTTGCAGGCTACTGATGTAGTTGTTGAAATGTTTGAAAATGTCAAAGCTAGAGAGCCATTAGAACCTGCAGATGCCAACCTCGTTGACATTCTACACAAGCTTAGCCATCCAGAAACTCCTGGTGAAAATATTTTCGGTGATGCGGAATCCGCACCTGCTGCAGTAGAAGCTCCGGTGGAAGAAACACCTGCAGATGAAGAGTTTTCGCTCGAGGAACCAGAAGCCGCGCAAGAGAACGGCGGTATTGACGAAATTACCGAAGATGAGTTCGAAGCACTGCTTGACGAACTTCACGGCTCGGGAGCGCCTGGCGCGTCTGCGCCAGCGGCTGCACCAGCACCAGCCTCACCAGCAGACTCTGGTTCAGATGACATTACTGATGAAGAATTTGAAGCATTGTTGGACGATCTTCATGGTAAAGGTAAGTTCGGTGAAGGCGAAGACACGCCTGCACAAACGCCAGCACCAGCGCCTGCGCCAGCCGCAGGCAACGATGACGAAATCACTGACGACGAGTTCGAAGCTCTGCTAGACCAATTGCATGGTTCTGGGCAAGGACCTTCTAAGGCTGCTGAAATTCAAACGCCAACGCAAGCTAAAGAAGTTAGCGTTGACAAAGAAGCAACGGCTGCTGTGAACAAAGCTAAACAAGCTCAGTCAGCACCCGCTAAACCGGCAGCTCCTGCAGCGAAAAAACCTGCAGTACCGGCCAAAAAAGAGTCTCCTGCAGCCAAGAAAGACGATAAAAAGCCGGCGCCTGCTGCTCCTCAAGCGGAAACCACGGTTCGTGTAGATACCAAACGTCTCGATCAAATCATGAATATGGTGGGTGAGTTGGTATTGGTGAGAAACCGCTTGTTGAGCCTTGGTATTAACAGCAATGACGAGAGTATGTCCAAAGCCATTGCTAACCTAGACGTGGTTACCGGTGACTTGCAAGGTGCGGTAATGAAAACCCGTATGCAACCGATCAAAAAAGTGTTCGGTCGTTTTCCTCGGGTTGTTCGAGATCTTGCTAGAAGTCTGAAGAAAGAAATTACCCTTGAGCTTGAAGGGGAAGAGACGGATCTAGATAAAAACCTTGTTGAAGCATTGGCAGATCCGTTAGTTCACTTAGTTCGAAATTCAGTGGACCACGGTGTTGAAATGCCAGATGACCGAGCCGCAGCGGGTAAGCCGCGTATGGGTACGGTTAAACTTTCAGCCTCGCAGGAAGGGGACCACATCCTACTTACCATCGAAGATGATGGTAAAGGGATGGACCCAGAAAAACTAAAAGATATAGCCATTAGTCGTGGTGTTTTAGATGCAGATGCAGCAGCTAGAATGTCAGATGTCGAAGCATTTAACTTGATCTTTGCACCGGGCTTCTCTACCAAAACTGAGATTAGTGATATCTCTGGTCGTGGTGTGGGAATGGACGTTGTAAAAACTAAGATCAATCAGCTCAACGGTTCTGTAAGTATCGATTCTAAATTGGGTAAAGGTACTCGATTAGACATCAAGGTCCCACTCACACTGGCCATCTTACCGACGCTAATGATTGTTGTTGGTAAGCAGACCTTTGCGTTACCCCTTGGCGCGGTTAATGAAATCATCAATATGGATATCAAGAAGACCAACACAGTTGATGGTCAGCTGACAATGATCGTTCGTCAAAAAGCTATCCCATTATTCTTCTTGGGAGAGTGGTTAATTCGCGGCGAGAAAAATATTGATAAAGAGAAGGGCCATGTGGTCGTTGTCCAGATTGGAACGCAACAAGTTGGTTTTGTAGTAGATGCACTTATTGGCCAAGAAGAAGTCGTTATTAAGCCGCTTGATGCGTTGCTACAGGGCACGCCTGGTATGGCGGGAGCAACAATTACTTCTGATGGTGGCATTGCACTTATTCTCGATATTCCAAGTTTACTGAAAAGGTATGCGCGAAAGTCACTTAAGTAAGTGATGAATTAATAAAGGAACATTACATCCATGGTCTATAAAGTCCTGGTCGTGGACGATTCAACATTCTATCGTCGTAGAGTTACGGAAATAATCAACGAAGATAGAGAACTTGAAGTTGTTGGTGAAGCTAGAAATGGGCGAGACGCTATTGAAAAAATAGCGTCGTTGAGACCTGATGTAGTAACAATGGACGTGGAAATGCCTATTATGGATGGTATTTCTGCGGTCCGTGAGATCATGAAGCAATCACCACTTCCCGTGGTAATGTTCTCTTCGCTGACACACCATGGCGCACAAGCTACGTTGGATGCGCTAGAGGCGGGTGCCCTAGATTTTCTACCGAAAAAGTTTGAAGATATTGCGGAGAACCGCAAAGATGCGGCGAGGCTTCTTTGCACAAAAGTGAGATTGATTGCCCGTCGTGGTATTTCAATGCGCAGGGTGGCGCCTAGACCGTCACTATCAACTGCTAAAAGGCTCTCACCCAGTGAACTCTCTCAGCCAATAAGTTCTTCGCCTACTCCAGTTCGAAATACAAGGGTTGCGCCGAGCCAGCCAGTACGACCGTCAGTGGGTTCAAGTAATAAGCATTATAAGTGTTTAGCCATTGGGGCCTCTACGGGCGGGCCAGTCGCACTGCAAAAAGTATTGATGGCGTTGCCATCGAGTTTTCCGTACCCCATTATTCTAGTACAGCATATGCCAGGTACATTTACTCATGCCTTTGCTCAACGACTCGACAATAACTGTCAAATATCCGTTAAAGAAGCTGAGCAGGGGGATGTGCTCAAGGCAGGATGCGCCTATTTGGCGCCAGGCGGAAAACAAATGTTAGTAGAGTCGTCTGGGTCACAAAAGCGGATCAAGATTCTAGAGACCAGTCCATCTGACAAAATCAACTATAAACCTAGTGTTGATTTAACCTTTGGAACCCTCGCAAAAGCGTTTGGTGGGGATGTACTGGGGATTATCTTGACGGGTATGGGCGCTGACGGTAGAGAGGGATGCCGGGTGCTCAAAGGCTTGGGAGCTACAATTTGGGCACAGGATCAGGCATCCTGTGTGGTTTACGGTATGCCACAGGCCGTGGCTTCGGCAAATATATCTACGCGCAGTATTTCATTGGACGAGATTAGCAGCTCTATACTTGCTGAAATGTGATTTACCTTTAGTCAGCGAATAACGTAAAAGAACGAGAGACGTCAATGAAAGTCTGGACAGTAGCAAACCAAAAAGGCGGTGTAGGTAAAACTACAACGACCGTAAGTTTGGGCGGCTTGCTTGCACAGCGAGGCAAGCGAGTACTCATGGTTGATACTGATCCTCATGCCTCGTTGAGTTATTATTTTGGTATCGATGCAGAAGCTTTGAGTCACTCCGTATACGATATTTTTGTTCATTCATCAGAAATGTCTGCCGATACAGTGATGGATTGTCTGTGCCCCACAAAGCTAGATAATCTATACGTACTTCCCGCGACAATGGCGTTAGCAACCCTCGACCGCACGATGGGAAGCGAGCAAGGTATGGGATTAGTATTAAAAAAAGCGCTGGCCAAAGTAGAACGAGAGTTTGATGTAGTGATTATTGACTGCCCACCGGTACTTGGTGTGCTAATGGTCAACGCATTGGCTGCATGTAATAAAGTTATTGTACCCACTCAAACTGAATATCTGGCGTTAAAGGGCTTGGACAGAATGATAAGAACGATGGAAATCATGGGACGTTCATTGAAGAAAGCGTTCGATACCGTGATCATTCCTACCATGTTTGATAAGCGCACAAATGCGGCCTTGGAGTCTCGTAAGCGATTAATGTCAGATTACGGTGACCGAGTGTGGCACGGTGTTATTCCTGTTGATACTCATTTTAGGGATGCCAGTCAGGTGCAGTTACCCATCTCAGCGGCGTATCCAAGAACCCGTGGTGTTACCGCCTACGCCAAGTTACTTCAGGAGCTAGAGAAGTAATGAATAAACAGGCGCCCTTTGCTCGTGAGGATGTGGTTGAGGCTTATTTAGATAGCCTGCTTACCGATCCTGATGAAGTAAAAGCCGAGGTTAAACCAAAACCTCAGGCCGTTGCGGAGGTTGACGATCCTTCTGCACGTACGGCGAGGTTGTTAGAACAAGCTGCAAATCAGATTGCAAAGGAAGCAATGGCTTCACCGGTACCCGAAGGTTTTTCACCTAAGGCGGTTTCGTCTAAACCTGTACTTTCAGAGCCAAAAACACCGGAATCAAAGCCGTCAGTCCTTGCGACAGCACCAAAACAGAAAAGTATACCAACAGTACCAACAGCGCTTGCTGATGCTCCTCCTGTCAAACGGCAAGTAAATCTTGATACTTTAACCGTTGCTCCAGAGAGCACAAAAGTTGAAGAGCCAGCGCTGCCGAAAAACGAAAGTACGAAAGTCAGCGATACGGAAGTTACACCCGATGAGGTTGTGGAAGAAGAAATCACAACTCCGCCACCGCCGACGCATACAGCATTGCAAGACAGCTTAGAGTTTGAATTTCAAGCGCTATTCTTTGAGGTAGCTGGGTTGACACTAGCGGTTCCCCTCACTACCTTGGGAGGGATCCACCAAATTGACAAAGTTGGGCCTTTATTTGGAAAACCACCCTGGTTTATGGGTGTAATGCTCCACAGAGAGGCTAAACTAAATGTTGTTGATACGGCATGTTGGGTAATGCCAGAAAAATATGATGAAAATCTCGCAGAATCGTTAAACTACCGATATCTTATAATGTTAGGTGATAGTTTTTGGGGATTAGCTAGCGAAAAGCTGGTAAATACCGTGAATTTAACTAAAGATGACGTTAAATGGCGAGAGTCTTCAGGTAAGCGTCCTTGGTTAGCCGGGATGGTAAAAGAAAAAATGTGTGCGTTAATTGACGTTAATGAATTAATATCTATGCTTAACAAAGGTTTAGGCAGTAATGACCAGACGCCATAGTATTGGGAGCCAGTTTTATGAGCGACGAAAGAACAAATAGCAACGCTAGCGACAACAATGATGAAGTACTCCAGTGGGTAACTTACCGCTTAGGTGAGGAAACTTACGGTATCAACGTGATGCAAGTGCAGGAAGTCCTGCGCTACACTGAAATTGCTCCAGTGCCCGGTGCGCCGGAATACGTCTTGGGTATCATTAATCTGCGTGGAAACGTGGTTACTGTAATAGACACTCGCGCTCGCTTTGGTCTTCCTCCTACGGAAATCACTGACAACACTCGTATTGTTATTATCGAGTCTGACGAGCAGGTTGTAGGCATTTTAGTCGACAGCGTTGCTGAAGTGGTTTACTTACGCTCTTCTGAAATTGACAGTGCGCCAAATGTTGGTACTGAAGAAAGCGCTAAGTTCATCCAAGGTGTTAGCAATCGTGATGGTGAGCTACTTATATTGGTTGATCTCAATAAACTACTCAGTGATGAAGAGTGGGATGAACTAAGCAACATCTAGTTATTACTTGTTGGGTAAGCATCATAGATGCTTACCCAAATGTGTTGCTTTTCGAATCTACTCAACAAAAAAGTAGTTATATATGGATATTGAGTTACTTCTGCCTTGGGTATCAGTACTTGTCCCCGTTGTACTTATTACAGCGATGGGATTATGGGTATTGAAATTGTCTAACCAAGTTAAGCTGCTCAACCAGCAAGTAGCTGACCTCGTCACTGCATCTGCCGAACATACCTCTGCAACAGTGGCAAAAGTGACTGATTTTGGTCATCAGCAGGCTGAATCGCAGGCTCGAAGTCTGGTTGTCACTCGTCACCTACAGACATTACAGTCCGAGCTGGAATCGCTAGAGAGCCAAGTACGAGAGCTCAAGCTACAAGACCCTTCTGTGAGACCCTATCAAAGAGCCGCTGAATTAGTAAAACAAGGCGCTACCTTGTCAGAAGTGATGGAGGCTTGTGATATCCCTCAAGCCGAAGCTGAGATGCTAATGATGGTACATCAAAAATCAGATTAAAAGATGTTTAGACGTCTAGACGTAAAGATGTTGACATATTCTCGCGAATAGCCAAAATAGGGGCATAGTCTTTCTGTTTATTGGAGCGAGTAATGCCTATCCGAATTCCTGAACAACTTCCTGCCCAGGATGTGTTACTGGGAGAAAACATTTTTACAATGGATAGTGACCGTGCGGCGAATCAAGATATTCGTCCGTTAGAGGTCGGTATTCTCAATCTCATGCCTAATAAAATAGAAACGGAAATTCAGTTGTTGCGTTTGCTTTCTAATACGCCGCTTCAGATAAACGTTGATTTGATTCGTATTGACAATCAAGCTCCCAAAAATACCCCTCAGTCGCACATGGACGCTTTTTATCACTCGTTCTCTGATATTGCACAGAAGCGATATGATGGCCTCATTGTTACTGGGGCTCCGCTAGCGATGCTCCAATACGAAGATGTGAAATATTGGGATACCATGACCACCATCATGGAATGGGCAAAGCGACACGTACAGTCGACCTTGTATCTGTGTTGGGGTGCTCATGCCGCGATGTACCACTTTTATGGTGTGACGAGGCAACTCAGAGAGACCAAATTTTCTGGAGTTTACGAACACTCGGTGAAAGCGCCAAGAAACGAATTGATGCGGGGCTTTGATCCTGTGTTCTGGGCACCGCATTCTAGATATGGTCACATAGACGAAGCAATCTATGATGGTGTAGAAGGGCTAAATGTAATTGCCGCGTCAAAAGAGGTAGGTGCGTATATTGTGGCGTCGGAAGATAAACGTATGGTGTTTGTCACTGGGCACCCTGAGTATGACCCTGACACGCTTAAAGATGAATTTAGTCGCGATATTGCGGCAGGCCAAACGCCAGACGTGCCGGTTAACTATTTTCCATGTAATGATCCATCGCTTCCTCCCATGGTACGATGGCGCTCGCATGGCAGCCTGTTTTTTACCAATTGGCTCAATTATTACGTGTACCAGACAACACCTTACGATTTAAATCAATTAGCTGGTAGCCCGGCGTTGAAGAGGTAGCAAGTGACGAAACTCTCAGTAAACCATACCCTTGATAAATTAACAGCGGCAGCAAAAGCACGTATTTTGGTGCTCGATGGCGCTATGGGTACCATGATCCAGCAGTACAAACTTGAAGAGTCTGATTATCGCGGCGAAGCGTTTGCCGAGTGGCACTGTGACCTCAAAGGCAATAATGACTTGCTAGCGATTACCCAGCCGAAGATTATTTATGATATCCATTGTGGGTACCTGGAAGCTGGCGCTGATATTTTAGAGACCAATACCTTTAATGCGACTACCATCGCCATGGCTGACTATGATATGGAAGCTCAGTCCCGTGACATCAATTTAGCGGCGGCCAAACTTGCCAGACAAGCAGCGGACGAATTTACTGCAAAAACACCAGACAAACCGAGGTTTGTAGCCGGTGTGTTAGGGCCAACAAACCGCACAGCATCTATTTCTCCTGATGTAAATGATCCGGGCAAGCGAAATGTGACTTTTGATGAACTCGTAGAGGCTTATGCAGAATCGACAGAAGCACTTATCGAAGGTGGTGCTGACCTCATTATGCTCGAGACCATATTCGATACTCTCAATGCCAAGGCGGCTGCTTATGCCGTTGACCTTGTATTTGAAAAGTTGGGCTTTAAGTTACCCGTAATGGTGTCGGGCACAATTACTGATGCGTCTGGACGTACCCTGTCTGGGCAAACGTCAGAAGCTTTCTACTACTCTATGCGACATGTGGCGCCATTTTCTTTTGGCTTAAACTGCGCGTTGGGTCCTGATTTACTGCGTCAATATGTTGAAGAAGTGTCAGTCGTTAGTGAATGTCTGGTATCGGCACACCCCAATGCCGGGTTACCTAACGAGTTTGGAGAATACGATCTTGAGGGTCCTGAAATGGCTGCACACATTAAAGAATGGGCAGAATCGGGCTTGGTAAACATCGTAGGTGGGTGTTGTGGAAGTACTCCAGACCATATTCGAGATATATCAAATGCCGTTGCCAGTATTGCCCCACGTAAAGTGCCTTCGTTTGAACCGAAGATGCGTCTATCTGGTCTTGAGCCGTTCGTACACTAGGAGTTAACGTGAGCGCTGAATTTTCTAATTTTATCAATATTGGCGAACGTACAAACGTCACGGGGTCAGCACGCTTCAAGCGATTGATTCTAGAGGGTGATTACGAAACGGCACTCGACGTGGCTCGCCAGCAAGTTGAGAACGGTGCCCAGATCATCGACATCAACATGGACGAGGCCATGCTTGATTCTAAGCAGGCGATGATCACCTTTTTGAATCTGATTGCGTCAGAGCCTGACATTAGCCGCGTCCCCATTATGATCGATTCATCGAAATGGGAGGTTATTGAGGCGGGCCTTAAATGCGTGCAAGGTAAGGCTATTGTTAACTCCATTAGCTTAAAAGAAGGCAAGGAGATTTTCCTTAATCAAGCACGGCTGATTAAGCGCTTTGGCGCCGCTACTGTTGTAATGGCTTTTGATGAAACAGGTCAAGCTGACACTCAAGCCCGTAAAGTTGAAATCTGTCAGCGCAGCTATAAGCTGCTTACTGAAGAAGTAGGTTTTCCACCAGAAGACATCATTTTTGACCCCAACATCTTCGCTGTGGCCACAGGTATCGAAGAGCATGACAACTACGCAGTAGATTTTATCGAGGCAACGCGAGAAATTCGCAAAACTTGCCCGTATTCACATATCTCCGGTGGTTTGTCTAACATCTCTTTCTCGTTCCGAGGGAACAATCCAGTGCGTGAAGCCATGCACTCGGTGTTCTTGTTTCATGCTATTCGCGCTGGCATGGACATGGCCATTGTCAATGCGGGTCAGTTAGAAGTTTATGATGAAATTCCTAAGGAGCTCAGAGACGCCGTAGAAGACGTTATTCTTAACCGTCATTCCGACGCGACTGAAAACCTATTGGAGATTGCGCCTAACTACCAAGGTGGTGGTAAAGCCGCGGCAAAAGAAGATCTTAGTTGGCGTGAGCAACCGGTCAATAAGCGTCTTGAGCATGGCTTAGTAAAAGGTATTACTGACT
Organism: Alteromonas sp. KUL49; assembly: GCF_006538345.1. GTDB lineage: Bacteria > Pseudomonadota > Gammaproteobacteria > Enterobacterales > Alteromonadaceae > Alteromonas. The sequence continues at coordinate 152,529 of NZ_BJKL01000005.1, forward strand.
ACATCGTTGAAGATACCGAAGAAGCAAGACTTCAAGCGGAAAAACCGCTCCACGTTATTGAAGGTCCATTGATGGATGGTATGAACGTGGTAGGTGACCTTTTCGGTGAAGGAAAAATGTTTCTGCCTCAGGTGGTAAAATCTGCTCGCGTAATGAAAAAAGCGGTAGCTCACTTGCAGCCTTTTATCGAAGCTGAAAAGTCTGGTGATACCAAAAGTAATGGAAAAATATTACTCGCCACTGTAAAGGGCGATGTGCACGATATCGGCAAAAATATTGTGGGTGTGGTGCTTCAATGTAATAACTTTGAAGTTATCGATTTGGGCGTTATGGTTCCTGCTGCCACTATTTTGCAAGTGGCTAAAGACGAGAATGTCGATATGATTGGTTTGTCTGGTCTTATCACGCCCTCATTGGACGAAATGGTTCACGTTGCCAAAGAGATGGAACGTCAAGGGTTTGACCTGCCCTTGCTCATTGGTGGAGCAACAACTTCGAAAGCACACACCGCAGTAAAGATTGAACAAAACTATCATGCCCCTGTGGTATATGTGCCGAATGCGAGTCGGGCTGTGGGCGTATGCCAACGATTGTTGAACAAAGCCTCTCGTGATGTATACGCCAAAGAACTATCGGCCGAGTACGATAAGGTTCGTGAACAACACGCACGTAAAAAGCCTCGCTCAAAACCGATAACACTTGAAGAAGCGCGTGCAAATAGTTTCAAACCTGATTTCTCAACATTACCAACTGTCCCAAATACACTCGGTGTGCAAGCGGTAAGTGTGCCTTTGTCAGTATTGCGTGATTATATTGACTGGACGCCATTCTTCCTTACGTGGTCTTTGGCGGGTAAGTATCCAAGGATCCTTAACGATGAAGTGGTCGGTGAACAAGCACAGAGCTTATTTGAAGACGCGAATGCTATGCTTGATAAAGTGATTGAAGACGCGTCACTCCAAGCAAAAGGTGTGTTTGGTTTGTTTCCGGCTAACCGCGTTGATGATGACCTTGAAATATATGAGTCCGAAGCACGAGAAAAAGTAGTAGGTATTGCTCATCACTTACGTCAACAAACCTTAAAACAAGGGTTTGCAAACTATTGTTTGGCTGATTTCGTGGCAGAGAAATCTTCTGGTATCAGTGATTATGTTGGCGCTTTTGCGGTGACTGGTGGTATTGGTGAAGATGACTTAGCAGACAGCTTTACCAATGCGGGTGACGACTATAATGGCATTATGGTGAAGGCCGTAGCTGACAGATTAGCAGAAGCATTTGCTGAGTACCTTCACGAGCAGGTAAGAAAAATTCACTGGGGTTATGCCCAAAATGAAGCTTTTTCAAATGATGACCTGATCCGAGAGAAGTATCAAGGTATTCGCCCAGCACCTGGTTATGCTGCTTGCCCAGAGCACACAGAGAAACAGCTTATTTGGGACTTACTTGACGCTGAAGCGCATACAGGCATGAAGTTAACAGAGAGCTATGCTATGTGGCCGGGTGCGTCGGTTTCTGGTTGGTATTTCTCTCATCCACAATCTCGTTATTTTGCCGTTGCCAAAATACAATCTGACCAAGTTGAGAGTTATGCGCAACGCAAAGGGTGGACATTAGAGGAAGCAGAGAGGTGGCTTGGCCCGAATCTGTCAGACTAATTTGTATTAAAAACATAAACATAAAGCGCGATTACTCGCGCTTTTTTCGTTAACGCCATTGTCGATATCGCTAAGGTTTACACCTTTCTTTTGAATATAAGTGCTTGATACCGAAGGAGTGGATGCGTCTTATCGAGAGGCATCCACTGCACTTGAGAGCCGATTGTCTATAATCTCGCGCATAGTTTCTGCAAGCTCCCTGAAACTGCTTCTGCCTGGCGCAGTGTTACGCCACGAAAGACCGTGTTGGCGAACAATAGGCATGTTTTCAATTTCGCTCACATGAAGCTCTTCTGGGCGATGCAATTCAGAATGAATATATAAACCGGGTAAAAAAGCCACGCCCATGCCCATGACCACCATTTGGCGAAGCGTATCAAGGCTTGTACCCTCGTAATCTCTTTGTAAGTCAGCGCCTAGCTTGTTACATATTTCTTGGACTTGGCGATGAAAGTGATGTTTGTCTTCTAACGTTAGCACTTTTTCATGTGCAAGCTCTTCAGGTGCAACGTAGTTTTTTACCCGCGAGCTTGTGATCGGAGGGAACGACAAATTTCAGTGGTTCTTTAAACAATGGGTGCGTGATCAGTTGGGCGTGCTCTCCACCTAGTGGAGAAAGTATGAGGTCGTACTCACCGTGCAATAAACCGTGCTGCAACTGAAGAGGTGCAGCCTCTCGAACGTAAAATCGCAGCCCCGGTTGAACTTCATGTAATGGGGGAAGCACGTGTGGAAGTAGATATGGTCCAAGGGTGGGAGGAACACCCAACCGGTATGTGATCACTTCGCCCTCTGAGAGGTTGGTTGCAACCTCACCAAATTTTACGCCGGCTTGAATGACATCTTCAGCGGTTTCCAGGAGCGCTTTACCCTGAGGTGATAGCAACGTACCACTTCGAGAACGCTCAAAGAGTGTGAGCCCCAAATTTGACTCTAACGCATTAATTTGACTGGTCAGTGTGGGTTGGCTAATTCCGAGGGAGGTTGCCGCTTGGCGAAAGCTTAGTGACTTAGCAACGGCAACAAAATATCTAATCTGGTTGAGAGATGGAAATTTGCCGTTCAATTGCATGGATATTCACCTTTTTCGCTATTATACTCCGCCACACGTAATAGTTAATTGCTATCACGAGATGGTATATTAAACTATTAAACTATCAAGCGACACTCACGTATTAACTTTTTTTCATCGTAGAAAACAAGGACAAAATACCTGGCGTTTTTGGAGTGTTGCAAAGCGAGTAATACCTGTCATCTCCATACATCGCTCAGTGTATGAGTCACCTGTCACTTCGATGTAATCAGCATCGCTGGTAGCGCATAAGCGTTACTGCGGACATTCGTAGGGTGCACACCAGCATCTTTACCAAGAATAAAAGAAAGGCAACTTTCATGATAAAACTAAATTTTTCCAATTTACGTGGTGATATTACCGGTGGTTTAACCGCAGGTATTGTTGCATTGCCACTGGCGCTGGCACTGGGCGTGGCCTCTGGCCTAGGTCCAATGGCGGGACTATACGGTGCGATTGCCGTGGGTTTCTTTGCTGCATTGTTTGGTGGTACGCCAGCTCAAATCTCTGGTCCAACGGGTCCTATGGTCGTTGTTTTGGCGGGTTTGTTTGCAACATTGTCTGGTGACGCTAGCTTAATCTTCACTGCAGTTATTTTGGCTGGTGTGTTTCAAATTGTATTTGGTGTACTGGGCGTAGGTCAGTACATTCGTCTCGTTCCGTATCCTGTAATTTCCGGTTTTATGACAGGGATTGGTGCAATTATCATTATACTTCAGCTGGGGAGGCTACTTGGCCACGAACCACCTGGAGGCACACTCGGCGCACTTAGCTACCTGCCTACTGCGCTCGCTGACATCAATTTCTCAACCTTGTTACTAGGTGTGGGAACACTCATCGTTGCGCTTAAATGGCCACCGGCATTAGGAAAATACGTACCTGGTGCACTAGCTGCACTTATCATTGGCACGTTAGTGAGTCTCTTTTTACCAGTGCCTATTTTGGGTGATATCCCAAGCGGTTTGCCTTCATTGCATCTACCTGTGTTTGAAACCAGTACTTTACTCCTAGTGCTTGAAGCTGCATTCATCCTAGCCGTATTGGGTGCTATCGATAGCCTTCTTACCTCATTGGTGGCTGACAACATGACCCGTAGCCGTCACGACAGCAACAAAGAGCTCATCGGACAGGGCATTGGTAACACAGTGGCTGGTTTCATCGGTGGTATTGCTGGTGCAGGTGCAACCATGCGTACCGTAGTTAATATTCGCAGCGGTGGTAAAGACAGAATCTCAGGTATGGTCCACGCCTTGGTACTATTAGCCATTGTGCTTGGTCTAAGCCCGCTTGCGGCGCAAATTCCACATGCAGTGTTGGCTGGTATTTTGGTTAAGGTCGGTTTGGATATTATTGATTGGAGCTACATCAAGCGTGCGCACAAAGGCCCTCGTTGGGACCTACTACTCATGCTTACTGTACTGCTTTTAACTGTATTCGTTGACCTAATCACTGCGGTTGGTGTCGGCGTTGTATTCGCTGCGCTTGCCTATGTGAAGCAGATTGCGACTATTCAGCTAGAAGAGTTGAAGAAGATTCCTGATACACTTAATGACCCTAAAGAGAACGCGCTCCTTGAATCTTTGCGTGGTAGCGTATCTATCTTTAGTTTTGGTGGTCCATTGAGCTTCGGTGCTGCTGCTGACGTGGGTCATCACGTTCGCGAGAAAGTGAAGCCCGGTTCAAAGGTCATGATCTTAGATTTTAGTCGTGTTCCGGTAATGGACGTGTCAGCGGCTATGGCTGTCGAAACAGTAGCATCAGATGCGATTGCCGCAGGTAGACAATTGGTGATTTGTGGTGCAAACGATGAAGTTAACAAAGTACTCGAAGGTATTAACGCCCATCACCCAGGTATTCCGAATATCGGAAACCTACATGATGCACTGATTTATGCGCAAAACCACGTGAGTAAACTCGAAAAAAAGTCCGCTAGCGGTAGTTTTGAAGCCGTCACACAATCGTAGCCTTAGCGGTCTAAACTAATTTGTATAAAAAGCCTGCACTATGCAGGCTTTTTTATTGCAGAGTAAAAATTCAAGGATATAGATTAGAGTCTATAACCCGCTGATATAAAGTGTAATTTATTTTTAATTGAACGTTCAATTAAGTTTAATCTAATTGCCACAAACCATTTTTACTATGCATCCCAGATAAATAACTACATTCTGGGAAATCCAATGAAAAACACCACACGTTATAATTTACTCTCATTGAGTGTACTTGCTGCACTCGCATCACCAACCTATGCTCAAGAACCTTCTCAAACGGCACCTAGTGCAGAAGAGATTGAGGAGATTACTGTTGTTGGGCGCAGTGTTTCCTATGCGAACAATGCGTCTTCAGACGAAATGCAAAAGCAACAAGCTAATTTGAGCAGCGTATTGGCTGTTGTCGATAACCTTCCGGGCGTTTTAATTAATGAAGGCGACACTTTTGGCGCTGATGATTGGTCAACGTCGATTGTTATTCGCGGCTTTCAGGTAAACCTGAACGAACAGCAAATCGGTATGACTGTTGATGGCATCGCCAACGGTAACTCAAACTATGGCGGTGGTGCCAAGGCAAACCGCTACATTGATACTGAAAACATGCAGGGGGTTGAAGTGTCGCAAGGTACAGCAGATATTGCTTCACGAAGCCATGAGGCCCTCGGTGGAACCATTAACTTCACCACGCTTAATCCAGGTATGGAGCAAAAGCTTGTTACTAGCTTTACCGCTGGTGAGTTTGACGCTTCAAAATATTATGTACGTTACGAAACAGGTGAGATTTTTAAAGATACGTACGCATGGGTGAGTATGTCGAGCCAAGAGAGTACAGATTTTATCGATCAGTCTGCTGAAAATACGCGTGATCATGTGGCTCTGAAATTTATTTCTACGCTAAGTAATATTGATTTTACAGGGTATGTTTCTTATGACGATACCCATGAAGATAACTATCAACGTATCTATGGCCTAGCGCAGTATGAACAAAACCCTGATTGGGACCAGCTGACCAGTGAATGGACTGGCGTACCTTATCAAGATCAAGCGTATCGCCGCGGTTGGTCTACGCTTCGCGAAAACCTTTTTGCTTATCTACAAGCGGATTTTTCCGTTGGTGACGTTGATGTTTCTACCAACGTTTACTATCACAATAACGAAGGTCGAGGAGATTGGGTTCCTCCATACCTCGTTGATGTTAAAGCTGACGGTGATAATGTAGGTCACTCTGAACTTGTTAACGGAAACACAGTATTTGGTGGTTCAGCGTTAGGTCAACTTTATTTTGTTAATGCCGATGGCCAAGCCCTTTCACCTATCGACGGTTGCCAAAGCTCGATTACCTTCCCTTATGGTGGTGCAGGTGCCCAGTACGATCCAGCATGTCACGAACAAGGCGCTATCCCAGTGGGTTCATATCGTCACACTCATTATGAAAAAAGCCGTATAGGTTTTAATGCTGATGCCATTTGGTACACCAAAATTGGTGACTACGATAACACGTTGAGATTTGGCTTGTGGTGGGAAGACTATACTCGTGATGAATCACGTGATTGGCATAAAATCACAGATTCGAAAATCGGTTTTGCATTTAACAACACGCCTTACTGGGTTCAGTATGACAGAACATTCCCTGTAGATACACTCATGTACTATGTTGAAGATGAACTTGATTTGGGTGTTGCACGAGTTCGCCTTGGCGCTAAACAGTTCAACGTAGACATCGCCAAAGACGATAACTTCGACGCTGACAACGATTTAAACGTAAACTCTGATTCAGATGTTCTACTGTCTGCTGGTGTGGTTGCCCCATTGTTTGTAGATGGGCTTGAAGTATTTGCGGGTTACGGTGAAAACTTTGCGGCAATTAAAGATGCTCAGCTTGAGCGCGATGACGCCGACCTTCGTTTTATTGAGCCGGAAACTGCAGAAAACATCGATCTTGGTTTGCGTTACTCATCACCAGGCTTTAACGCGAGCTTGACCTATTACACTATTGAATTTAACGATCGAATTCAATTTACCAGTAATGAGACTTCAAGCGGTATCGATTTCTTAGAGGCTGCTGCTGGTGGTTATCGTAACGTGGGTGGAATCGAATCTTCAGGTGTTGAAATTTCGGCAGATATTACACTTACCGATAACTTAAGCGTGTTTACTTCACTTACCTTCAGCTCATCTGAATACGTTGAGACTATTGGTGGAACAGGTACTCAGTATGCTTCTCTAGAGAGTGCACTAGCGGCAATTGCTGACGATACTAATCCAGAGTCGTCTTTAGTGGCAGTTAAAGGTAATACGGTGATAGGCACGCCAGATACTATGGGTGTTATCAGTTTGGATTGGAGCAAAGACAACTACTTTGCAGGCTTATCTACTAAGTACGTTGATAGCCGATATCTGGATATTTATAATGCATCGGAAGTTGAAGACTACCTCGTGAGCGAGTTTTTATGTGGGTGGTTTTATTGACAACATCGGCCAAGGCATTGAGTCTTTGGAAGTACGTTTAACCGTGAACAACTTGTTTGATGAAGACTATGCATCGACCATTGCACCAGATGCGTTTTGGATCGGCGCTCCACGAGCAGTTGCAGTAAATGCTCGTTTGACGTTCTAAACAACTGATAGTCGCAACAGGTGATTGCCTGTTGCGACCTTGATAGGTGGAGTTTTTAAATGCCCAAGGTGGGGATGGAGCCAGTAAGAAAGAAACAACTCATTGAAGCAACACTAGACGTGATTGCGAAAGTTGGACTTCACGGCACTACAATTAGTCTAATAAGTAGGCAAGCAGGATTATCTTCAGGGATTATTAGTCACTACTTTGGTGACAAACAGGGCTTGATCGAAGCAACCATGCGCTACTTACTCGATGCGCTTAAAATCAAGGATGCTTTCCCTTGCCACAAAGAACGTATTCGTTTCATTGTTAATAATAATTTTTCAACGGTGCAAAGAGCGGATTCAGCCACCAACACCTGGCTAAACTTTTGGGCGATGTCATTGCATAGCGATGGGTTATATCGTTTGCAACGAGTTAATCACAAACGATTAGAAAGCAACTTAGCTTACAGTTTTCGCCAATTGCTGCCAAAAGATAAAGCAAGGTTAGCTGCGTCATCGACCGCTGCTATGATTGATGGTTATTGGTTGCGCTGCGCACTTTGCCGTGGTGAAAGCAAAGACTTTAACGAGGCATGTGCTAGGGTATTGCATCATGTGGACGTTTTACTGAGTGATAGCTTACATTAATTATTTCGCATAGATAGTTAGCCAGGTTGCCAAACTTGGCTGTTGGTACTATTCTCATCGCTTGACTGGCTGGTAACTATCGGCCTATTGTCAGAACATTAAAATTGTAAGCGCTGTTGGTAAGCCAGTTATCATGCTAAAAATACTTTTTCCGGTTGTTGTTCTTGTTGCTGTATTACTAGTACCTGCAAATGCTAGTAACGAGAGCTCGGTTAAGCGGATAAAGGTAATCAAGGGTAATGATGACCAAGTTGACATGGTCTATTACTTTCACTCTCTCCTAGAAGAGGCCTTGTCTTATTCTGACGAAGCAATGGGCCCTGTTGTTTTAGAAAACGTTAATTTTGAACATGGCCAAAATCGAACCTTCCGGTTACTCAATGTGCCAGGCGAGTTAGATGTCACCTACAGTATGACATCACCTGAGCGCGAAGTTGCTTACATACCCATAAAGGTTCCGTTGTTGGATGGTCTGCTTGGTAAACGTCAACTCTTGGTAAAAAAGTCTAATGCAGAGGCATTTGAGGACGTCACAGAAGAAGAGCTAAAGCTGATGGTTGGCTGCCAGGGAGATAACTGGCCCGACTCCGATATTCTCGAATCTAATGGTTATGCTTTGTATCGAGCTGAACATTTTGAATCTTTATTTCATATGCTAGAACGGGGACGGTGTGATTATTTTCCTCGAGGTATTAACGAGATTCTTTATGACTACCAAAAGTTCAATGGTCGGTATGGAGAATTACACATGGTCGATAACGTAATGCTCCGTTATCACGCACCTGTATATTTTTTTAGTTGGGCGGCATAATGAAGCCTTGGCGAAGCGAATAGAGTTTGGGTTGAAGATAATGGAAGAGCAAGGCGTAATTAAACAACGCCTTGCTCAAACGAGTGCCTTTGAATTTGATCGCAACTTTGAACAATCGGAATACATAAAGGTATTTGATTTAACATCAGATAATTAAAAAAAGCCGGGCAGGGGCCCGGCTTTTTAATATTCACTGGTAAGTCAGACGATTACCAAATTCTAACGCGCTCTTCCGGTGCTAAGTAAAGTGCATCGCCTGGTTGAACATTAAAGGCCTCATACCACGCATCGTGATTACGCGGTGCAAGCGCACGGTATCTGCCCGGAGCGTGAGTTCCGCCGCGAAGCTGATTAAGCATGCTTTGCTCCGTGCGCTTTTCTCTCCACACTTGTGCCCATGCTAAGAAGAAACGCTGATCGCCGGTTACACCGTCAATCACCGGAGCTTCTTTACCATTCAAACTAAGTTTGTAAGCATGGTAAGCCATTGCCAATCCACCCACATCACCGATGTTCTCACCCAAGCTATTGCGGCCGTTTACAAAGTTACCTTCAATCGGCTCGTAAGCACTGTATTGTGCTGCTAGCGAATCGGCTTTAGCTTCAAATGCCGCTCGGTCTTCATCTGTCCACCAGTTTTGCTGAATACCATTAGCGTCTGATTTAGAACCTTGGTCGTCAAATCCGTGTCCCATTTCATGGCCGATCACCGCGCCAATGGCACCATAGTTTACCGCAGGGTCGGCGTTAGGATCGAAGAATGGCGGTTGCAGAATCGCCGCTGGGAATACGATTTCGTTGAATGAAGAGTTGTAATACGCGTTTACACGTTGTGGAGTCATTCCCCAACGTTGGCGATCCGTTGGCTTCAATTCACGCTCAACACTCTGCGCCTGGAAGAAGTTGCGAAGATTGTGTACGTTGCCTAGTAAGTCGGTACTGCTAATTGCTAAACCATCAAAAGACTGCCACTCATCTGGATAGCCAATTTTGGGGTTGAACGCCGCAAGTTTCGCACGAGCATTCACTTTGGTCTCTTCACCCATCCAATCTAGGCCATCAATGCGTTGCCCTAGTGCAGTGCGAAGGTTTTCAACCAACTCAGCCATTTGGGTTTTTGAGCTTTCGGGGAAGAACTCAGTCACGTAAATCTTACCAATAGCAAACCCAAGAGACTCGGTGCCTGACATTTGACTAACCGCACGTTTCCAACGAGGGCGAGGTTCTTGTTGACCGCTCAAAGTTTTGCCATAAAAATCAAAGTTAGCTAGGTAGATTTCGTCCGAAAGCAGACCTGCATTGTTACTAATTGCATGGTAGGTAAGGTAATCACGCCATACCGCTAAGTCAGTGTCATTGATGATTTCGATAACAGCTTTAACGGGCTCTGGTTGTGTTACATTTAACGCAGGAATTGTGTAGCCAGTTTGTTCGAAAAATAAATCCCAGTTGAAGCCAGGGTAGTCGTCGTTCAACTTACTACGTTCGATTTGGTTAAGTGTAAGGTCGCGATTACGGCGCTTTTCACGAGGCCATTGAATTTCAGCGATTTGTGTTTCTAGCGCAACAATACCCGCAGCTTTTTCAGATGCGTTAGTCTCACCTGCTAGTTCAAGCATTTGAGCAATGTGAGCAGTGTATGCTTCTCGAATGTTAACGAAACGCTCATCTTCACTAAGGTAATAGTCACGGTCTGGTAAACCTAAGCCGCCTACACCAATGCTTAACTGGTATTCGTTAGGATCTAATCGGTTGTACCACATACCACCGCCGATAGGCGTACTTACACCAGTAAGCCAACCGTTACCGAACACTTTCGTTAGTGCATCTGTTGAGTCTATGACTCTGATGCTGCTTAGCACATCATTAAGCGGAGTAATACCTTTCTCGTTGATGCTCTCTATATCCATGAATGACACATAAAAGTCGTGTACGAGTTGCTCTTCAGGAGTAAGATCTGTTTTTTCCAACAAGCCATCAATGATACTTTTTACTTGCTCTTCACTTCTATCTGCTAGGGCGTTAAATGCACCGTAACGCGTTTTGTCTGCAGGTAGTTCATAATTGTCGTACCAGGTTCCGCTGGCATACATGAAGAAGTCATCTCCAGGCTTTACGGATTCATTTCTGGCTGAAAGCTCAACACCAAAGCTACCAAGCTCTGCACTGGCAACCGTTTGTTGTACCGACTCTTCTGATACTTGTTGTGTTTCTGTAGGTTTGCTACAGCCAGCCAAGCCAAGAGACGCTGCAATACAAGCAGCAAGTAAGGAATGTTTCATAGGTTTTTCTCGTTGTGATTATTAGTGTCTGAGAACGGCTCAGACGTACTTGTCGTTTTCAGTTTAGGTGCAAAATCAGAATTAAAAGGTAAAACTTCTTTCGCTTGGTTAAAATACGAAACAATATGCTCCTGCTCCTGCGTCAAAAAACGCGCCACTGCATCGTGAAATGCGGGTTCGTTAAGTTTGTGAAGTGAGTAGCAGAATATTGGTTCGAATCCTCTCAATATCTTATGTTCGCCTTGCGTTCCCGGGTTAAACAGCGGAAGCTGATGTCGAATGGCAAAGTCTATTCCCTCGAAGTAGCAACACGCAAAATGTAACCCGTTCACTTCTTTCAGTGCGCCCCAGTAACGCCCATACAATCCTGTGGCGTCATAAAAGAACAACGCACTGGCGATGGGCGCCTCATCTTGATACGCAATTACCAGCAATAAGTTTTCTTTCATTGTAAGGTGAATGCGTTGGAAAAAGTCTTCGTTCAAGTAACCTTCGTGCCCACTTCGTTTTAGGTAAGTCTGTTGATAACACAGTAAAAAGTGGGCTATGTCGCCAGCAGAAATTTCATTTCCCTTTTTTTGAACAATATTAATGCCTGCGTCAGCCAGTTGTTTTCGAGATTTTCGTATGTCTTTTCGTTTGCGAGACGTCATGCCCGCAAGAAAATCTTCAAAATTATCATAACCATAGTTGTGCCACTGAAACTGAACGCCAAATCGCGTTAAATACTGCCCCGACATCCTGAACTCAGAAGCACTAGACTGGTCTGTAAAAAGCCAATGATAAGAAGATACCCTCTCCTTGAGTGTTTGAGTGGCTCGCACTATTTCGTCGACGAGTACTGAGGATATGTTGCTTTGCGTTAGTAATCTTGGACCTGTTACTGGGGTAAAAGGTACTGCCGCTACCCATTTAGGATAGTAATCAAGTCCGTGCTGATGATAAGCATTAGCCCAACTGTGGTCGAATACATATTCACCATAGCTATGGCTCTTTATATAGCCTGGTACTGCGGCAATGATTCCTGCCTCGTTTTCAATAACGAGATGGTGAGGTTGCCAACCTGACTGACTGGTAACACAGCCACTCTCCTCTAAGGCAACGAGGAACTCGTATTTTAGAAACGGGCCCGAATTTTCAGAAAGCGCTATCCAAGTCTCTTTACAGATTTCTTTGATCGAGGAGATAAACCGGTGCGTGTTGGGCATGAGTATGCTCTGGCTGTCCTTTTCTGTTCTTTTTCTCGAGGAGCGATAACGTTACACTGTGCAGTATAACCTAGCGATTGATAATGTTAACAAGCTGTATCTTAAGAAAATGTCAGAGTTCGACAGAAAAATCATCACCGAAACGATTACTCGCATGCTCGCGCGACGAGAGCACAGTTTCAACGAAATAGTACAAAAGTTGTCGCAAAAAGGAATCGAAAGCGAGGCTTTTTACCCAATATTGGAAGAATTTAAAGCTGCTGATATCCAGAGTGATTACAGGTTCGCGGAGAGTAGATCTCGGGCGCTTGCATCGAAGGGAAGTGGCCCTCAGAAAGTGCGTGCCGACCTACTGCAAAAAGGCGTTGATGAAATCTACATAGAGCGTGCTATGGCAGATATTGATGTGGATTGGTTTGAGTTGGCACTTCAAGTGAAACAAAAGAAATTTGGCGAAGAAAAAGAGCACGATTACAAGAAATTGCTAAAACAAAAGCAGTTTTTACTTTATCGCGGTTTTTCTAGCGATCAGATTGGATATGCAGTCACAGGGGAGTGAGACTCCCCAATTCAACTAATACGCTCAAGGATATGGCAGTTCATGTTTGCGCTGTGGTGGGGATACTCTTGCCGTTTTAATCGCGTCCGCCAAATGGCCAATAACAGGGCTTTTTTTACCATTTTTATGTAAAAAATAGGTGTGACCTTTGGGCCAGTCAACGGTGTTGTTAAAGTTGTCACAGTCTACTTGGTAAACCTTATCAGGAAGTTTCTCCAATTTTTCAGGCCCGGTCATGCCCAGCCTTCTAGATAAGGTCTTGTTTTTTAAATTGGCGGCTTTACTCGCAGGCATAGCTAAATCGTCATTGGCATAGTAAACAACCACATTCCGGGCTGAATCAACAACATGTTGGCCTTTTTCGCCTTTTTCTAATGCCTCGTTCTCTATGTCTGGTGCAACAAGAAATGCGTTTCGAAAAAGCTGTGGCACGCTACCGTGAGCCTTCGCCCACTCGTGTAAGGTATTCACTAACACTCTTGCTCCCATGGAGTGCGCTAAAACATTTATTCTTCGGTGACAGGCCTCTCCTTGCTGCACTAAGGATTTTTGCCATGCTTCAAACTTACCGAACAAGCGATAAAATAAGCGTCCACTTTCGTCAGCTGCTCTTTGGTCGTCCCAATAGTCATCAGCGAATGCGAGCGGGGAATCATCATCACACGGCCATATTACAGGTACTACTTTCACGAGTGCATCGCCTGCGTGCTCATTTATCTGAGATTCTAGTGCCATGGCATTGGGAAAGACCTGCGCTTCATCCGTATTGTTGAAGCCATGAATATAGAGCAATACCTGAGTTTTCTCATCGTTAAGATTTTTCAGCTCTGAGAAAAAGGCTTGGCTACCTTCCTCGTGATAAATGCCTTCGCCAGTGCGCCGGCAGAAAAACAGATGTTTCGAAGGGGTGGTATTCTGAAGGTCAAATGAAACTCTCCTTCCGATCGATGACCTGTATCCCTCTTGCGGCACTCGATTGGTCACAAATAGCATAAGATTTCCTTGTTAGTTAACTAGCTCAACATACGCTAGCTAGAATTGATTCGATAACTTCTTGCTTATTAGTTTTTATCTTGTCCATAAAATCTTTGGGAGCGTTGGTATTGGGATCATACTTATCACTCCAAATCATCATCTCAAGTATTATAGGCAGCATATCTTTACCTGGCTGCGCTAGCCGGTAAATTTTCTTCTTTTGTCCTTTGGATCTATTCGTTTACTAATCAGCCCGTCTTTTTCCATTTGTAACAAGCGGCTTGATAAAATATTTGTTGCCATTTTTTCGTCAGAAGCTTGCAGCTCTGAAAAAGAACATTTATTGAAAAACAGCATATCTCTAAGTATTAGCAAGCTCCATTTGTCACCCACAAAATCGAGTACATTCGAAATAGGGCAGTCAGATCGTCTAGTCATTAAATTTCTCGTTTGAAACTTCATTTTTCCAATTTAAATCACTTGCGTTTTGCAATCAATTATTTTAACTTGCGTTTTGCAAGTGAATTTAATGGAAAGAATCGGAGAATAGTTATGCTTTCGCCACATATTAGTTTTGAACATTTAAAAAAAGCACACTGGACATTAGGACAAACAGAAAACGCCAAGATGGTGGTGGAGTTTGTGCAAGCCTCGATGAATGACCACGACTATGAACGAGTATTGAATACGTTTGGAGATCAGCCTTACAAACAACACAATCGTTCGATGAAAGATGGAATTACCGGTGTGGTAGGTGCGCTTGAGGGACTCACCAAAAAATTTCCAGAATTCAGCTATGACGTGAAACATGTTTATGTTGACGGTGATTATGTGACGTTACATTCCCATGCCACGATGAAAGTCAAACACAGGGGCAATGATAAACAGGGATTTAATATTGTTGATACGTGGAAAGTTGAAGACGGGAAATTGGTTGAACATTGGGATGCGGTGCAAGCGCTGAGTTTTCCCATGCGAATATATTCGTTACTCACAGGTGGAGCAATTCGCAATAGCAATGGGGTATTTTGAGGCTTTTTAGAAGCATAAACAGAATATTATCAGTAACGTCAAATAGTCACTTTCTATACACTTAACAAAAATATGGGTTCCGTGGTAAAGTTGCGCACAATCACAGGTGCGTGCGCGATGTGCGTGCACCTTAAACACTTTATTGTGACTGGTCTAAAGTTGTTCTTTATACCAGTAGTTCATGAATTTTTAGGAAGTTAGGTTTTCAATGACATTATCTACTGCTGACTTGCGCCAAGCATTTATCGAATATTTTAAACGTCACGGTCACCAAGCCGTGGCAAGTTCATCTCTTGTGCCAGCGGATGATCCTACACTTCTTTTCACCAATGCTGGTATGAACCAGTTTAAGGACACCTTTCTAGGCACGGAAAAACGCAGTTATACCCGTGCTGTCTCCTCACAACGTTGTGTGCGTGCAGGTGGTAAGCACAACGATTTAGAGAATGTTGGTTATACCGCTCGTCACCATACGTTTTTCGAGATGCTGGGTAATTTCAGTTTCGGCGACTATTTCAAAAAAGAAGCCATTGAATTCGCTTGGAATTTCCTGACGAAGGAAATAAACCTTCCAGAAGAGAAGCTACTGGTTACTGTTTACTCAGAAGACGATGAAGCGTTTGGCATTTGGAAGGACCATATGGGGCTTCCGGAAGAAAAAATTATTCGAATCAGTACTTCGGATAACTTCTGGTCAATGGGCGATACTGGGCCTTGTGGTCCGTGCTCAGAAATTTTCTACGACCACGGCGAACACATTTGGGGAGGTCCTCCTGGATCACCCGAAGAAGACGGTGATCGCTTCATCGAAATTTGGAACTTGGTATTCATGCAGTTCAACCGCCAAGCCGACGGTACTATGGAGCCGCTCCCTAAACCATCTATTGATACGGGAATGGGACTAGAGCGTATTGCTGCGATTCTGCAGAACGTGCATAGCAACTACGAAATCGATGTTTTCCAGAACCTCATCAAAGCCGCTGCAGAGGTAGTAGGTACTCAAGACTTAAACAATAAGTCTTTACGAGTGATTGCCGATCATATTCGCTCGTGTAGCTTTCTGATTTGCGACGGCGTCATGCCGTCAAATGAAGGGCGAGGTTATGTATTACGCCGAATCATTCGCCGTGCAGTACGTCATGGTAATAAGCTGGGCGCAAATGATGTCTTTTTCTATAAACTGGTAAAAGCGTTAGCTAATGAAATGGGCGATGCTTACCCAGAGTTAAAAGACCAACTTCCTGTGGTTGAGAAAGTATTGAAGGTAGAAGAAGAGCAATTTAGCAAAACGCTAGCCCGTGGTATGGCAATGCTAAATGACACCCTGTCTGGCCTTGAAGGTGACACCATTCCGGGTGACGTTGTGTTTAAGTTGTACGATACCTATGGTTTCCCAACAGATCTTACTAACGACGTTGCCAGAGAGCACGAACTTAAAATCGATGAAGAAGGTTTCGAAGCTGCCATGCAAGCGCAGCGCGCACGTGCACAGCAAGCGAGCCAGTTTGGAACAGATTACAATGAAATTCTCAATGTAGAGCAGGAGACTGACTTTACGGGTTACACGGAAGTTGAAGGTGAGGCTACCGTTGTTGAGCTAATCGCTGACAATGCTTTTGCCGACACGCTAAATGATGGTCAGGAAGGTGTTATTGTTTTGAATCAAACGCCTTTCTATGCAGAAAGTGGTGGTCAGGTTGGCGACAAAGGTATCCTGCGCGTAGCCAATGGTGAGTTTGTTGTGACTGACACTCAAAAAATGGGTAACGCTTTTGCGCACCGCGGCGTTGCCAAAGGTGTAGTAAATAAAGGCGATACGGCTACAGCAGCAATTGATACCAACAATCGTGAAGCAATAAAGAAAAACCATAGCGCGACTCACCTGTTACATGCCGCACTTCGTGAAATTTTGGGTGAGCATGTGACTCAGAAAGGATCTTTGGTAGATGCCCAACGCTTACGTTTTGACTTCTCCCATTTTGAAGCGGTGACTGCTGAGCAGCTCAGTGAAATAGAGCGCAGAGTGAATGAAGAGATTCGCGCTAATCATTCCTTGGAAACCGAGTTGATGGACTTAGATGAAGCGAAAGCATCAGGTGCTATGGCATTGTTCGGTGAAAAGTATGATGAGAAAGTACGTGTGGTTACCATGGGCCCATTCTCAGTGGAACTTTGTGGCGGAACCCACGTCAAGCGTACTGGTGACATTGGTTTGTTTAAAATCACCAGTGAGGCAGGTATTGCATCAGGTGTGCGTCGTATTGAGGCGGTATCTGGTGTTGGCGCACTAGATGTTGTGCAAGCACAACAAGCAGCACTCAGCTCGCTTTCTGGTTTATTGAAAACCGACACACAAAATTTAGTTGAACGAGTCACTGCGCTGCAATCTCAAACTAAAGAACTAGAAAAAGCACTCAATACGGCGAAACAAAAACTGGCGAGTCAGCAAGGGGCTGATATGCTTAGTAATGCGGTCGATATAAATGGTACGAAAGTACTTGTTGCCAAATTGGAAGGTGTCGAAGCTAAGTCGCTTCGCGGCATGATGGATGACATTAAGAACCGAATTGGCGAAGGGATCGTAATACTAGGTGTGGCCAACGAGGCGAAGGTTAACTTGATAGCAGGTGTAACTAAACAGCTCACTGGCAAAGTCAAAGCAGGTGAGTTAGTGAATTTTGTGGCAGCACAGGTAGGCGGTAAAGGTGGTGGTCGACCTGATATGGCACAAGCTGGTGGTGATAATCCAGAGAATCTTTCTAATGCTTTAGATTCTGTTAACGCATGGTTACAAGATAGGCTATAATACAACCTGAATCTTTCAGTGAGTTTTTGGAAGTGACACAAAAACAAGGAATCGCTGATGCCACTGCCGGGTCGTGCCGGTAGGTTGGCTAAGAAGTAGGGATATGTTCAGTTTTAAGGAACAGGAGCAATAGAATGCTTATTTTGACTCGTCGTGTAGGTGAAACGCTAATGGTAGGTGACGATGTTACCGTGACTGTATTAGGCGTTAAGGGAAATCAAGTTCGCATTGGTGTTAATGCACCAAAAGAGGTGTCTGTACACCGAGAAGAGATTTATATGCGTATTCAAGCTGAGAAAGGTGGCCAGCCAAGCGCATCGGATAACGGATAATCCTAAAACAAAGGTCAGCGAAAGCTGGCCTTTTTTGTTTCTATCACTTTTTCACCCCTATTATCCTCAAATTTTTATTTTTCTATAGATGTTTTCGAAGCTAACTGTCAGAAGTTTCGAAAATTCTTACTAGCGTCTATGCTTAATAAAGTCGGTTTTCTGCTGATTAAATAATCGAAAAATGGTTTTTTTTATACGATTTGTTCAAAATGGCAGCGGGCGTTCATTTTTATATAAAAAAAGGTTTGACACCTTCCGATGAATCCGTAAAATGCAGCGCACTTACGGAGAGGTGGGTGAGTGGCTGAAACCAGTTCCCTGCTAAGGAACCATACGCATATACGCGTATCGAGGGTTCGAATCCCTCCCTCTCCGCCATTTATTCGTTGATAGTGGCGGTCAACAAAAGTTTTGCGCGTGTGTAGCTCAGCTGGATAGAGTACCTGGCTACGAACCAGGCGGTCGGAGGTTCGAATCCTTCCACACGCGCCATTCGATTTAATGCGTCACCGTTTCTAGCGGTAAAAAGTTAGAGTTAAAAAAGGATTTGCGTGTGTAGCTCAGCTGGATAGAGTACCTGGCTACGAACCAGGCGGTCGGAGGTTCGAATCCTTCCACACGCGCCATACAAGAAAACCCACCTTATCGGTGGGTTTTTTTATGCCTGCAATTTGCTCATACATTCTCATATACTGTTTACTCGTGAGTATGCGATCTCTCTGCATATTTCAGCCATTCACTGTCATGAACAGAGTAATAACCTTGAATAGATTTATGATTCGCTCCATAGCGCTTTGTTTTTTGCTCAATCAATATAGTTTTGCGTCAGTCACTGTAAACGAGTTGGAAAGATGCAACAAAATTGCTGTAGCCTTGCTTTCAGCCTGCTTATCTGAGAATACAGCTCAGCCAGCTGAATGTTGGAACAAGTCAGAGAGAGCGTATAAGGAATGTAGAGAGCGCGTTTTTGACAGTCATAGAGTCCCCTCTTTAAGGCAGTTAGAAGAGAAAGCACGCGAGCGCCAGCATCGATAGTGACTAACTTCTATTAGCCTAAATTACGGTTCCGCGTCGTTTTCACCAAATTGAACTATTCTTTTAATAAGTTTCTATTGGTAGAGCGCTGCCCATGAAGTCTTCAATAACTTTCCAGTTTTTAGCTGAACCAACAGACGTTAACTTCGGAGGAAACGTTCACGGAGGAATGGTAATGAAGTGGATCGACCAAGCAGCATATGCTTGCGCTGCTCAATGGTCGGGAAAGTATTGTGTCACTGTTTCAGCCAACGCTATTCGATTCATTAAGCCGATAAAAGTTGGACAGATTGTTAATTTACAGGCGCAGCTAGTACACACGGGAACGTCGAGTATGCACATATATGTGGTTGTGCAGTCTTGTTCTCCTACCACCAATGAAATGAAGGTAACAAATCGCTGTTTTATTACCTTTATGGCAACTGATGGCGCTGGAAAACCGGTAGCCGTACCAAGTTATATTCCTGAGGATGATTTGCAGCTTCAGTTAGAGTTGGTAGCAATGAATGCTAAAGATTTTGCTAAACAATTGGATACTGACTTTAGAGACACTCTAGGTTGCTAAAAATTCAAACGTTAGTTTGAAAATTTATGTAATAAATTACTCAAAACTGCATGAATAGTAATTTTTTATACTACTTTAGTGGGTTTGTATTCATTGGTGGGTTATAGTTGTTGTTTTTTTACAACCAGCGTGATACTTATTCCTAACTTTTTTTTCAAGAGAAAATCATGAATACACAAACGGTATCAAGTCTGCTAATGGAGGCAGGCTCACTCATGCTCATCGGTATGCTGTTTGTTTTCACTTTTCTGGGGTTGTTAATTGTGGGCGTTCGCTTAATCACAATTTGCTGTAATGCGTTCCCCAGTGCTGAAGTCGAAAGCACAATACCGGCCCCTAGAGCATCTGCCTCGCCTAACGTGGATAACAAAGTTGTCGCTGCGATAACAGCAGCCATTCACACACATCGCCAAAATAATAAGAATAACTAGAAATTAATTCAGGAGTTACCATGTCAAAGCCATTGGCCCTAACAGAGCTGGTCTTGCGTGACGCACACCAATCACTATTAGCAACAAGAATGCGTATTGAAGATATGTTGCCCATTGCTGAAAAGCTAGACAACGCAGGATTCTGGTCAATTGAATCTTGGGGAGGTGCAACCTTTGACGCTTGTATTCGTTATTTGGGTGAAGATCCTTGGGAAAGAATTCGGTTGTTAAAGGCTGCGATGCCAAAAACGAAACAGCAAATGTTGTTACGTGGGCAGAACTTACTCGGTTACCGTCATTATGCTGATGATGTGGTCACGAAATTTGTTGAACGTGCCCATGAAAATGGTGTTGATGTATTCCGCATATTCGACGCAATGAATGATATTCGTAATTTACAAACTGCCATTAAAGCTACTGTGGATTGTGGAGCGCATGCGCAAGGTACTATTAGCTATACCGTTAGCCCTGTGCATAATTTGGCGCTTTGGCTAGATATGGCAAAACAGCTAGAGGACCTAGGAGTACATTCAATCTGTGTCAAAGACATGGCTGGACTACTTAAGCCTTATGAATGTGAAGCGTTAATCAGTGGATTGAAAGAGACAGTAGATGTACCTATTGCTATGCAATGCCACGCTACGACAGGCCTAAGTACAGCAACCTATCAGAAAGCAATAGATGCTGGCATTGATATCCTTGATACCGCTATTTCACCGATGAGCATGACCTACGGACATTCTGCAACAGAAACCTTAGTGTCGATTGTTGAGGGCACCCAACGGGATACTGGGATCTCACTTGATGGGCTAGAAGATATCGCGTCTTATTTCAGGGACGTGCGCACGAAATATGCCAAATTCGAAGGTAGCCTTAAAGGCATAGATGCTCGAATTCTTACTGCTCAAGTACCAGGTGGTATGTTGACTAATATGGAAAATCAACTCAAAGAGCAGGGGGCACAAGATAAATTTGAAGAGGTACTCAAAGAAATCCCCAAAGTAAGAGAAGACTTGGGCTTTATTCCTCTGGTAACTCCTACTTCACAGATCGTTGGTACGCAGTCAGTATTGAATGTGCTTACGGGCGAACGTTATAAAACCATTACCAAAGAAACTGCTGGCGTGCTTAAAGGCGAATATGGCGCGACAGCAGCACCGGTAAATGAAGCACTTCAAGCACGGGTACTCGACGGTGGTGAAGTGGTTACTTGTCGTCCTGCAGATTTGATAGATCCAGAGCTTGAGAAACTCGAAGCAGAGCTTGGTGAATTGGCGCAAAGCAAAGGCATTAGTCTTGCCGAACAACAAATTGATGACGTGTTAACGTATGCCTTATTTCCACAAATAGGTCTTAAGTTTTTGGAAAATCGCGGTGATGCATCGGCGTTTGAGCCTGCTCCAGGAAACGAACCTTCTCAACCTGAAAAAACAGCAGCAACTGCACCTGCACCTGCACAAGGTGCGCCTAGTGCTTATGATGTTAACGTTGATGGCAAGCTCTATCACGTTGAGGTTGCTGCTTCTGGTACACTGACCAATGTAACACCGGTTGCAACGCCAACTGCCTCACAAGCCGCCACGCAAGCTACAGTAGCGCAGTCTCATACTCAAATTGATGCTCCACTAGCCGGTAATGTATTTAAAGTGCTTGTTCGCTCTGGTGACGTTGTTCAAGACGGCGATGTGGTGATGATCCTTGAGGCCATGAAGATGGAAACTGAGATACGATCTGCGCATAGTGGAACAGTCTCTGATATCTTCGTTGGAGAAGGTGATGCGGTAACAACGGGTCAACCGTTAATCGGGTTGGGCTAATACATGGAAAAGTTTGAAATATTGTGGAATAGCACATCGCTCCCACACTTTCAGTCTGGTCAAGTGATCATGATGGTGGTGGGATTAGTGTTACTTTACCTCGCTATCGTTAAAAAATTTGAGCCTTTACTGCTAGTTCCCATTGGTTTTGGCGCACTTCTTACCAATATTCCGTTGGCTGGTTTTTCTGAAGCCGGTGGATTGTTGTATTACATTTACCATATCGGTATCGACACTGGCGTTTTCCCGTTGCTCATTTTTATGGGGGTGGGCGCCATGACTGACTTTGGCGCATTAATAGCAAATCCTAGAATGTTGTTACTCGGTGCCGCAGCGCAGTTTGGTATTTTCGCGACACTGTTTGGTGCCATCGCTCTGAATTGGGTGCCAGGTTTTGAGTTCACGCTCAAAGATGCAAGTGCTATCGCCATCATAGGAGGCGCAGACGGTCCAACAGCTATTTTTCTAGCGTCACGCTTAGCACCTGAGTTATTGGGCGCGATTGCAGTTGCAGCATATTCCTATATGGCATTGGTACCTATTATTCAGCCACCCATTATGAAGGCGCTCACGTCGCCAGAAGAACGCAAAATAGAGATGGCTCAACTTCGTCATGTGTCTTCGCGTGAGAAAATTGTGTTCCCTCTCGCAGTTCTACTGATGACTATTCTTTTCTTACCTGCAGCAACCCCGCTAGTGGGGATGTTCTGCTTTGGTAACTTGATGAAAGAGTGCGGCGTGGTCGATAGACTCAGCAAAACTGCGCAAAATGAGCTGATAAATACAGTGACTATATTCCTTGGGCTCGCGGTAGGTTCTAAGTTATCCGCTGATAAGTTTCTAACCGTTGAAACCCTTGGCATACTGGGACTAGGAGCCGTTGCATTTGGCATTGGTACTGCTGCGGGCGTGCTCATGGCTAAATTAATGGGTAAGTTCAGCAAAGAGCCTATTAATCCCTTGCTTGGTGCCGCTGGTGTCTCAGCCGTTCCTATGGCGGCTCGCGTAGTTAACAAAGTGGGATTAGAAGCCAACCCCCATAACTTCTTGTTAATGCACGCAATGGGACCCAACGTTGCTGGTGTTCTAGGTTCTGCCGTTGCTGCAGGGATCTTATTGGCGTTGGTGGGATAGTTATGGTTCTGGGAACGCATTATACTTTTTACTTCACGCCGTGAACCCCTCCATGGGGGCTCGGCTTGGGCATTTATGCCTTAGACGGACGTAAAAAATACAATGGGTTCCCTTGTAACATTAAAGCTATTCTGCCGAAAAAAGTGAAGTGCGTACCCCAGGCTACTCATTGAGTGATTGCTTGGGTACCAAGTCACTGTAAGCCATGACCAACTTTTTTGTTCTGGGGTGTTGAGGCCAACGAAACAGGGTTTCAGTTTTCCCTTCTTCCACAATATTCCCGTTTTCCATGACGATAATACGGTCGGCAATATGTCTGACAATACCCAAATTATGACTGATGAAAATAAATGCCATCCCCATCTCTTTTTGTAACTTCAAAATCAAGTTTACAGTTTGAGAGCGAATAGAGGGGTCTAGTGCGGCAAAAGGCTCATCAGCAACAAGCACTTTAGGTTCAAGCATGATGGCTCTTGCCAGTGCTACGCGTTGTTGTTGTCCGTCTGACAGCATATGACGATAAAAATAGTAATGTTCTCGTAGCAATCCAACCTTGAGTAGGCTTTCCTCGATAAAGCGCTTTCTTTCTTCTTTAGTAAAGTCAGTATTGAGTCTTAGTGGTTCGTCGAGAATTTTGCCCACTGGGATCGCAGGATTCATAGAGTCACTAGAGTGCTGAAGAATCATTCTAATATCGCGTGTACGTTTCTTTTGCTCGTTACGCTTGGCGAATCTGGCGGCGTATTTATGTTCATTGAGCTCAATATCGCCACCATCTGCTGGAATCGCGCCGACAAGTAGTTTAGCGAGTAGGGATTTACCCGAGCGGTTTTCACCTATGACTGCAATCGTTTCTCCTTTGTCCACATTGAGGTTGATTGGACCAAGACGGAAAAAGCCTCGTTTGCCATTGCCATTGTTTTCAGAGCAATAAGTGAGCTCCTTGACTTGCATAATATGGGTCATTTGACTTCTCTATGGAGCGGATAGTGACAGCTGTAAATATGATCGTGGATACGCCTGGAAGAGGGAGTAACCACGCACTCTCTTTGTGCTCTTGGGCAGCGAGGACCCAATCGACAGCCAATCGGTAAATGTTGCAAGGTGGGTATTGAGCCTTTCAGTGTTGGCAAGGATGATTTTGGCGGCAAGTCTTTTCTGAAACTTGGAGCACTGTCGAGCAGCGCCTTGGTATAAGGATGTAGTGGCCGCTTTTTAATGTGCTTCATTTTGCCAGATTCAACCGTTTGACCTGCGTAGAGAACAGTCATGGTATGGGACATACTGGCAATTGCGAGTAGATCGTGACTCACAAACAACACACTTAACGCACGCGTTTGGTTTAGCCTAGTCAGCAGCTTTAGAATCTGGGTTTTGGTTGTAGGTTCCATACCACGTGTAGGGTCATCAGCAATTAACAGCTTTGGCTGCGCAACTAATGCGATAGCCATCATAAACTTCTGGCCAATGTCACTAGGGACTTGATGAGGATATGACTTCAAGTAAGTGTTGTGATCCTTAATACCTACCTTGTGCATAGTGCTAATAGCAATTTTCTTTCTGTGCTTCGCCCGTTGCCAAAACCATTGCCCTTTCACAAACTCTTCGGGAATACTCTCCTCTAACTGTTCACCGAGTGTGACCGATGGATCTAAGCTTGTTTGCGGATTCTGGAAGACAACGGCTATATCTCGCCGCATCACTTCTCGACGTTGCTGCGTTGACATCGAAAGTAGATTCTCACCATTCCAGCTCATTCTGTCTGCAGTGAGTTTCCATTTGGCTGGTAAGGCGCCACAAATAGCAGAAACGATCAGGCTTTTTCCCGACCCGGATTCTCCAACCAGTGCGCGTATTTCTCCGCTATTAACACTTAGGCTCACTTTATCAAGGGCCTTGATTGTTGTGTCACCTTCACTAATCTCTAGCGTGAGATTTTTTATGTCTAGCATTGCCATGTTAGTGAGTTACCCGTTTTCTTAGTGCTGAGCGCAATCCATCGCCCACAATGTTAATGCTCAACACCATTAAAAATATAGTGATGCCGGGTAGAGCAACGTTCCATGGTGCCATATAAGCGACGTCTAACCCGTCAGCCAAAATGGCGCCTAGTTCCGGAAGCGGGGCCTGAGCGCCGAGGTTGAGGAAGCCAAGAGCAGAGATATCTATAACTGCAATAGAGAGCGCGAGTGATCCTTGTACCACAAGCATTTCAGACATGTTGGGTAATATGGAGTGAGTGAAAATCTGCCACGGACTCGCACCGTCCAATCTAGACGCCAATATGTACTGCTTTTTCATTTCGTTTCGCACAAAACTACGGGTGTGATGCACAAACTGTGGAATAAGCGCTAGAGTGATAGCCCACATACTATTGACTAAACCGGCTCCTAGTATGGCTACGATGATAATGGCAATAAGAAGTGTAGGTATGGCCATCAATGCGTCGAGTAGGTGATTCACAATACTTGAGCGAACACCACTTAGCATACCGGCAATAGTACCGATGCTTACGCCAATAAACAGCGCCAGCACAACAGTGATAAGTCCTGAACCTAGTGTAATTCTACAACCGTAAATGATTCTGGAAAAAACATCTCTCCCCAACGCATCTGTACCGAACAAGTGAACAATAGAACCACTACTCTGCCAACTTGGGGCAATCAGCAGCCCATCAATGTTTTGCTCAAGGGGACTGTAGGGGGCAAGGAGAGGGGCAAATAGCGAGAACATTACGAAAAAGGCCAGGATTACCAGTCCGATAAAGGCGATATGACTGGAACGAAAAGCCGCCCAAGTTCGCTGCCAGGGTGAGGGATGAAACTCTTCTTCGTATAAACTAAATTGTGCCACGTTCGAACCTGTCTCGGCTGGGGTCGATTAGACGGTTAAACAAATCT
Source organism: Alteromonas sp. KUL49 (assembly GCF_006538345.1). GTDB lineage: Bacteria > Pseudomonadota > Gammaproteobacteria > Enterobacterales > Alteromonadaceae > Alteromonas. The sequence goes on from NZ_BJKL01000005.1 coordinate 178,383, forward strand.
ACGATAATGGTTAATGTAACGACAAGCGCTGAAACTGCCAACATACCCACCCTAAGCGCAGGGTAGTCTTGTTGGTATATCGCTTGAAGCAACCAGTTTCCTATACCTGGCCACGAAAATAGTGTCTCTACTATCATGGCATTTGTGATGAGCGTCGTTATCTGAATAGCCATTAGCGGAAGAATAGGCAACAGGGCATTTCTTATCACATGTCGAAAAAATATTTGCCAACTTGATAGCCCTCTAGAGCGAGCCGCTGCTATGTAGGGCCTTTGCATCACATCTATTACAGAACGACGCGTTATCCTTACCATGGCTGCTGTGGTTATCGCACCTATCGCCACCGTGGGGAGAAATAAGTGTGAAAGTGCATCCCTGATTGCTAAGCCGTGGTCGATATTGTCCGCCAGTAGAATATCTATCATGATGAACCCAGTCACAGACTCTACGTCGAAGAGCAGGCTCAAACGTCCCGAAATTGGTGCCACATCCAATTGAAGGCTGAAGACGAGTATGAGTACCAAAGCAAACCAAAACACAGGGAAGGAATAGGTAGTGATACTCAGTGAATTGAGAGTGTAGTCTGTGGTTGAGTAACATTTAACGCCAGCGTAGTAACCTAAAGGTATCCCCACGACAATAGCCATAAACATAGCATAGGTGCTTAGCTCTATGGTTGCAGGAAGTGCCACACTCACTTCTTCGAGTAACGGTAAGCCAGACGCTGAGCTATATCCCCAGTCACCCGCAAGGAGTCTCTCTAAGTAGTAGTAGAACTGAACAAAATAATTCTGTTCTAAACCGAGTTGTCGAGCAATAGCCGCCCGTTGAAATTCGTTTTGTGGTGATATGCCTGTTAGGTTTTCAAGTACATCCCCAGGAAACAAGTATGCCAGCGAAAACGACATAGCACACAGCACTACTAAAGTAATAGTGAACAGCACCACATATCGAAGAAGGACTTGTATCATTCTGTTTTGCTAACCCCGCCAAATTTAACTCCGCCAAACGGGTTTATTGACATACCATTGAGTTCATTGCGATAAGCTTGATAACGATATGCATGAGCAATAGGTACAAGAGGTTGTTGCTCAAAGAGCAATCGATTGACTTGCTGATAGATTGCCCGTCGTTCGTCTATATCATTGGTCTCTATGGCTTCATCGAGCAATCGGTCATAATCTTGGTTGCACCACATGGCTCGATTGGTACCCGAAGGAATGGCACCACAACTGAGCAATGGGCGATAAAAGTTATCTGGATCTCCGTTGTCCGCAGACCAGCCAATAAGTACCGAGTCATGCTCACCATCTTGAAGGCGCTTTCTAAAGGTCAACCAGTCATAGGTAACGATTTCTGCATCGATTCCTACATCTTGTAAATAGCGCTGAATAAGCTCTGCCATTTTAGTGGCGTTGGGATTATAAGCGCGCTTCACTGGCATGGCCCAAATAGTCATTGAGAAGTCAGGTGGAACACCTGCGTCACTCAATAAACGACGGGCGAGTACCGGGTTGTACGCTGTATCGTCAGCATCATTCTGATACGCCCAACTGGCGGTAGGTAGAAGTGTCTTAGCCCGCGTGGCACTGTCAAAATATACGGCTTCAAGAAGAGTGTTCTTGTCTATAGCCGCGGCTAATGCGCGTCTAACATCAGGGTTGTTAAATGGTGCTTTTTCAGTATTGAAGGCCCAAAAGCCAATATTTAGCCCGGGCTTCTCAGCTAATGTCAGTTCGTCATTTGTCCTAATTACATCAAGTTCGGTTTGCGCTGGAAAAGCGGTGGCATCGCACTCTTGCGTAATGAGCTTTGCAAGTCTTAAAGAACTTCTTGGCGTAATATCGAACACTAGGGCTTGAGCAGAATTTAGCTGTTTCCAATGTTCTTCATTTCGCTCGTAACGTATAAATCGGTCTTTGCGATAGTCCTGAAAGATATATGGACCTGTGCCAATGGGCTTAATATCTATCTGGTGGGGTACACCTTTCACTAGCAAGTTGTCGCCGTACTCAGCTGATAGGATCACAGAGAAATCCGTTGCCAAGTTGGCAAGAAAAGAGCTATCTCGGCGTTTCAAGGTGATTTCTATACGATAGCCATTGATGCGCTCAACCGTTTCGATATTGTCTGCAAGTCCTATACTGTCAAAATACGGGTATTGACCTCCAGAAACCTCGTGATAAGGGTGGCTCGCCAGTCGCCAGCGGTTGATACTGAATATTACGTCATCAGCATTGAAGTTTCTGCTGGGTGAGAAGTAAGGTGTGGTATGAAACTTCACGTTCTTGCGCAATTGAAACGTGTAGGTCAATCCGTCTTCCGAGATTAACCAACTACTGGCTAAACTTGGTGTAATTTGTCCCGTATCCGGGTCGAAAACTAGCAGCTTGTCGTAGATCTGGTGTGATGTTGCATCGGCCGTAGTGGTTGAAGTATCTAGTTGGGGGTTGAACGTTATCGGATTACTTTCAGAACAATAGATCACACCACTTGTATAAAAAGTATGCTCTACATTGCGCCCACACCCGCTTATCAGTAGTAAACCCAAGCAAATGGCTGAGAGTTTCCCCCGCATGGATTACATTTCTCCTTCGTCTTGTGCTGAGTCCAGTAGGTTGTATTTCTTCAAATAACCGCGAAGTTGATGATACGTTAAACTGAGCTTTTCGGCAGTTTTCTTTTGATTAAATTGGCTATCAGAGAGAGCCTGACGGATCATGTCTATTTCATACTGCTGTGATCGTTCTTTTAGATTAACGGGGTACTCAGCAATCGTCGGTTGCGCGAAAGCACTTGTTGGTGGTTCGCTTACTTTTTCAGCAATGTCAGATGATGTTTGTTCTGGCGCAGGTGCAGTGGTAGCCGACACGGCAGTCTCGCTAGCGACTCTATCTTTGGTTTTTACTCGACCTGTAGGCCTGTAAATCGATTCAAATGGGTCGAGCACTATTTCGTGAACAGGGAGATGCGGGTTGTTTGTTCTGTAAACCGCTCTTTCTACTACGTTTTTTAATTCTCGTATGTTACCAGGCCAATCATAATCGAGTAGGGTCCGCTTTGCTTTCTCGGTAAAACCGCTAAATAGCTCCATTTCCATTTCGCGAGCCATGTTGATAGCGAAGTTTTCTGCCAGCATCATAATGTCTTCACGTCGCTCTCTTAATGGAGGAATAGTAATTACGTCGAAAGCGAGCCGGTCAAGAAGGTCTGCTCGAAATTCGCCTTGATCTGCCAATGAGGGAAGGTCTTCGTTAGTGGCAGCAACAAGACGTACGTCAGTCTTTACAGTTTTACTGCCACCAACACGCTCAAATTCACCATATTCTACGACGCGCAATAGCTTTTCTTGTATTAACCCAGATGTATTGGCAAGTTCGTCGAGAAAAAGGGTACCGTTGTGCGCAATCTCAAAACGACCCTCTCGGCGTTTTGAAGCTCCGGTAAATGCGCCAGCCTCATAACCGAACAATTCACTTTCTAAAAGGCTTTCATTGAGCGCTGCACAATTGAGCTTGACATAGTTCTGATCCCATCGCTTAGAAAGGTAGTGTAAACGAGCGGCAATCAGTTCTTTACCTGTTCCTCGTTCACCAATAACAAGGACGGGCTTATCCAACGGTGCTATTTGTGAAATTTGCTCTAAAACTTCAAGAAAACTATTGGCTTGGCCCAACAAATTGTCTTGTTGGCGATATCGACTCATTAAATCCCTCAATTATTAGTCATTTCGACCAATTAATAGTGTAGATGAAAAAATAGTGAGATTCGAGCATTATTTTAATCGTGTTAAAAGTTATACTTTTCAATGCGTTAGGTTGTTTTGTGAAAGTGGCAAGCATATTGAATGTACTCAAACCAAGTATTATCACCAATTAACTGATTTTTTCGAGTAAGAGGTAATTATTATGGGTATCTTCTCGCGTTTCACCGATATTGTGAATTCAAACATTAATGCGTTGCTGGATAAAGCCGAAGATCCAGAAAAAATGGTTCGACTAATTATTCAAGAAATGGAAGACACGTTGGTAGAAGTTCGTTCTGCTTCAGCAAAGACACTAGCGAACAAAAAGGATATTGTTAGTCAAATTAATAAACATCAGTCAGATGCTGCTGACTGGCAAGCCAAGGCTGAATTAGCCCTCAGTAAAGACCGCGAAGACTTGGCCCGTGCTGCGCTTCAGGAAAAGAAAAAAGCTGCCGAGGCAGCAGAAGCTTTGAGTAACGAGCTAACACTTGTTGAAGAGCAAATCGGTAAGTTGCAAGACGAGATTGGTCAGCTACAAGAAAAGCTAGCAGATGCTAAGAGTCGTCAAAAAGCAATTATTATGCGCCAAAAAACTGCGAGCTCTCGTTTAGAAGTGAAGCGTACTCTCGATAGTAGTAAAGTAGACAACGCGATGGGGCGCTTTGAGCAATATGAGCGTAAGATCGACGATCTAGAATCACAAGTAGAAGCATATGACTTGGGTAAGAAAACCCTTCACGATGAGTTTGCTGAGCTAGAAGCCGGCGACAAGATTGACGAAGAACTTGAAGCGCTGAAAGCGAAGGTAAAAGGGTCTGAGAGTTCAGCTTCAGAGAAATAAGATTTTTGGCGAGCCTACGGTGCTCCGTAGGCTAAATCCAGGTTTGTAGGAGGTTTCAAAATGGATGAAAGCGTAATTGCACTTTTAGTAATGCCACTGGTTATTTTTATGATTTTTGTGGCGCCCATATGGCTGATTCTTCACTACCGCAGTAAGAAGCAAGTCAATCAAGGGTTGAGTGAAGAAGAGCAAGCATCTCTGCAAGTCCTAGCGGAAAAAGCTGAGAAGATGAGCGATCGTATTCAAACTCTTGAAGCTATTTTAGACAGCGAGGCACCTGAGTGGAGGAACCGCGCATGAATCAGGGTAGACAGCTGTTCCGCGATCCAGAAAACGCACGTATAGCAGGTGTTTGTTCGGGAATCGCCCAATACTTCGGTATTGAAACATGGTTGGTGAGAATTCTAACCGTTACTGGATTTTTCTTACTCGCTGGGCCTTTTGTTTTTGTTGCTTACATCGCTGCTTGGTTTATCTTGGATAAGAAGTCTGGCGACGGCGTCGTCTCGGAAACTACATCATTCCAATCCCAAGCGGGTAAAGGTTGGAGAAATCCATCTCAAGGTGGAAGCAACACAAGTCAGAAAGTCGAAGTGAAAACGAAAGTATGGCAAGCCGGTGAACCGCCGAAGCAAGCGTTCCATGATATTCGCACTCGATTTGACAACGCTGAGCGTCGCTTGCGAAAAATGGAAACTTACGTGACTTCGAGAGAGTTTCAACTTAACCGAGAAATTAGCCGACTATAGCGCTCAAAATTTAGACCATACTAACATACCGCAATCATTACGATGTTTGCGGTATTTTTATATATAACAGTGATTTACATTGTATTGTAAAATTATTGTTACGCCAGCGATGACGACTCAATGGCATTCAAACCTTCATCCTTTCCCTAATATCCGTATGCTTTATTGAAAAAGTAATCACGATATTTTGGGTTTAAGTTGATGGCAAAGTCGTCTCAGTATCAATCGAAATCTTCCGACCAAAATGGTGTAATTCATTGGACCAATGAAGAAAACGCCATATGGTCTGCACTCTATGAAAGACAGCTTCCTCTGGTGGAAGCGCGTGCTTGTAAAGAGTATATGGACGGACTCGCACTTCTTGATCTTTCAAAAGACAAAGTGCCTCAACTGCCAGATATCGACAAGGTGTTGCTCGCGCAAACAGGATGGAAAACAGCCGAGGTTCCCGCGTTAATTAGTTTTGGAGAGTTCTTTCAGCTTTTGGCAAACAAAGAGTTTCCTGTAGCTACTTTTATTCGTCGACAACAAGACTTCGATTATTTACAAGAGCCGGATATTTTTCATGAAGTATTTGGTCATTGCCCGTTGCTCACCAATCCAGCATTTGCGCATTTTACCCACGTTTACGGAAAGCTTGGCCTCAATGCTAGCCCTGAAGATCGCGTTTACTTGGCACGCTTGTATTGGTTTACTGTTGAGTTTGGACTCGTAAAAGTTGCTGGAGAAACCAAAATCTACGGTGGTGGCATTTTGTCGTCTCCTGGTGAGACTAAGTACGCACTAGACAGTAAAGAGGCGCAGCGCGAGCCACTCGAGCCTTTAAATGCGTTAAGAACACCGTATCGAATTGATATCATGCAACCGCTCTACTACATACTGCCAGAGTTTAATTACCTGTATGAACTAGCAGAGATGGACATTATGGCCTTGGTTAAAGAGGCCAAATCATTGGGTCTTTTTGACCCGCTATTCCCACCTAAAATAAAGCAGGCAGTGTAGTTCATACAACACAGTAAGACCGTCTGCATAAATTCAGTTGTTACCTATTTGTAAACATGGGATAATCCGTAAAATAATGTTTACAAATAGGTGTGCTTCCCTACATGCGCTTAGAAATTAGTTGTCAAGATCGCCTTGGTATTACGCAAGATGTGCTAGACATTCTAGTCACTCATGAGATTGATCTTCGTGGTATCGAAATCGACGAAGCCGGAAAGATCTTTCTTAACTTCCCTAATATTGAGTTCTCAGATTTTCAGCATCTAATGCCCCAAATACGTCGAATAGATGGCATTGATGATGTTAAAACCACGCCATTTATGCCAGGAGAACGAGAAAAGACCCAATTGTTCGCCATTCTACGTACCCTACCTGATCCGGTATTTTCAGTAGATTCAAAAGGCCGAATATTACTGTGCAACGATGCAGTGACTGCGGGTTTAGAAATGTCACCACGTGAGATCTCTGGATATGATATTGCTGAGTGTGTGAAAGGCGTCAACATCCTGCGCTGGCTAGAGGCGAAAGAAGTCTTGCCAAAATCAGCCAAGGTAAAGTTTGTACAACAAGACTATGTGGCAGATATGTTACCCGTTATGGTACCGGACGGTGATAACGGTTCTATTATCGCTGGTGCGGTCATTATCTTGAAATCGGAGTTGCGTTTAGGGCAGCAATTTAGTGCTTTCCACCAACATTCAACAGACAGTTTTGACCAGTTTTCTGTGCATTCAAGTGGTATGAAAAAGGTGGTTAGCGAAGCAAAACGTATTGCTGATTTGGATGCACCTGTTCTCATTTTTGGTGAAACGGGTACGGGCAAAGAAATGATTGCCAGAGCATGCCACCAGTCGAGTCGCAGAAACTCTGGAGCGTTTTTGGCGCTCAATTGTGCGTCATTACCAGATAGTGTTGCTGAAACCGAGCTGTTTGGATATGCCGAGGGAGCGTTCAATCAACCCAGTTCTCGCGTGGGACTGTTGGAGCAAGCAAAGGGGGGCACCTTACTGCTCGACGAAATTGCAGACATGTCACAACAGCTTCAGGCAAAGTTATTACGCGTACTTGAAGACGGCGAATTTAGACGTGTGGGTGATAATGAGCCCGTTAAGGTTGATGTTCGAGTCATCTGTACCACTTGTCGCGACCTAGGTCAGTTGGTAGAAGATGGTCATTTCAGGAAAGAACTCTACTACCGACTGAACGTTTTAAGTTTAGTGATGCCGTCGCTGAAAGAACGCCGCCAAGATATTATCCCACTAGCCGAAACCTTTATTCTTCAACACAGCACCAAGCTCGGGCGAATTCCGGCAAAGCTAAGTAAGTCTTGTGTTGAGTTTTTGCAGCAATATCCATGGCCCGGAAATGTCAGACAACTGCAAAATGCGTTGTTTAGGGCCTTATCGTTATTAGACGGTCATGAAATCACTAAAGAGGACATACAACTTCCCAGTTGTGCGCCTAGCGTGACCTATATTGATGAGAATTTCGAAGGCACGCTGGATGAAGAAGTGAAAAAGTTTGAGAAAAATATGCTGAAGCGACTTTATCCTTACTATCCGAGTACTCGTCAATTGGCTAAAAAACTCGGGCTAAGTCACACTGCTATTGCTAACAAGCTCAGAGAGTACGGTATTAACAAAGCGACAGTTAAGCTCTAAACCTTACCGATGTGTGATGTTTAAAATTGTTTACACAACGCCTCAAGTACCAGTATACGAGGCGTAAATACCGAACCTAACGTGCGCGGTGTATAGACTCCCTTACATGGCGCACTTGTAATCTTCCCTCCACGACTTCTCAAATTCACGCATTCAATGGCATAACGTAAGTGTTATTTATTAATTGAGTCCAGTACGCCGTTATTGGCGTAGAAGCTGGCTACAGGAATCCCGATGAAATTAGCTACCTATAAAAATGATTCTCGCGACGGTCAACTTATGATCGTGTCACGTGACCTTACGAAAACCTGTAGCGCTGAAGGAATTGCTCCCACCATGCAATATGCACTGGATAATTGGAGTAACTTGGTCAATTTGCTGGATGCGCGGTATCGCCAGTTGAACAACGATGAGATTGATTCTATTGATTTCGACCAAACCCGATGTGAGTCTCCGTTACCTCGCGCATATCAATGGGCAGACGGAAGCGCTTATGTGAATCACGTTGAGCTAGTAAGGAAAGCTCGCGGTGCCGAAATGCCAGAGAGTTTTTGGACAGATCCATTAATGTACCAAGGCGGCTCTGACGATTTTATTGGCCCACGTGACGATGTGATTTTGCCCAGCGATGAATGGGGCATTGATTTTGAGGGTGAAGTTGCCGTGGTTACCGATGACGTGCCAATGGGATGTTCTGCTGAGCGGGGAGCTCAGAGTATTCGGCTTCTCATGTTAGTCAATGACGTGTCACTGCGCGGACTAATTCCAGGTGAGCTGGCAAAAGGGTTTGGATTTTTCCAATCAAAACCCGCGTCTAGCTTCTCACCTGTGGCTGTAACGCCTGATGAGCTGGGTGATGCATGGCAGGGCAGTAAGGTACACCTGCCGCTGCGCTCAACCTACAATGGTAAGTTGTTTGGTAAACCTGAAGCCGGTGAAGATATGACTTTCGACTTCGGTCAACTCGTCGCTCATGCAGCAAAGAGTAGGAATCTCGGAGCAGGTGCTATTATTGGTTCAGGGACTGTATCAAATAAGCAGGGTACAGAACACGGTTCGGCAATCGGTGAGGGCGGTGTGGGTTATTCGTGTATTGCTGAAGTGCGAATGATCGAAACTATCAGAGACGGAAAACCATCTACACCGTTTATGCAGTTTGGTGACAAGATCAAAATAGAGATGCTTGATAATTCGGGTGATTCAATTTTTGGCGCTATCGAGCAACAAGTAAAACCACTAGCGTAACACGACGGCTAAGGAGCGTATGATGAGTCTAAAATTATATGGATACTGGCGCTCCACTGCGTCTTACCGAGTGCGTATTGCATTAAATTTAAAGGGCGTGGCCTATGAATACATACCCGTTCATTTGGTAAACAATGGTGGAGAGCAGCATCAGGATGCTTACAAGCAACTCAACCCTAATGGACTAGTGCCCACGTTTGTTGATGATCAAGAGGATGTTATTCTTAATCAATCCATGGCAATTATCGAATACTTGGATGAACGATTCGACGGAAAGGGGCGTCTACTGCCTGCGCATGCCACTGAGCGAGCGAGAGTGAGAGCTCTAGCGCAGGATATTGCTTGTGATATCCAGCCTCTAGGCAATCTCAGGGTACTAAATGCGTTAAAAGAGAATTACAAACTCACACAGCCTGAAGCATTTGCATGGGCCGCTAATTGGATTCAAAAAGGGTTTGATGGCATTGAAAAGCGCTTAGCAACACAAGCTGGAAAGTACTGTTTTGACTTTGATGTGACGTTGGCGGATGTGTGCCTGATACCACAGGTATACAATGCAATGCGATTCGGTGTTGATATGAGTCGCTATCCACTCATTAGTAAAATTGCAAAAAACTGCAACGAGTTAGAAGCGTTTATTGCGGCTCATCCAGATAATCAACCTGACGCCGATAGCTAATGCTATTGGCGTTTTATAGGGAGTTCAGTAGTGTCTTTCACTTGCTTTAAGGCGAATGTTGAACTCAAATGATCGACCAGGGGGAGGTGAGTGAGTTTGGTTTTAAGAATGTACTCGTACTCTTCAATGCTCTCTACCACGACTTTTAACAAATAGTCTTTTTCACCACTGGTGGTATGGCACTCGACAATCTCGTCTATCCCTTGTACCGCATTTTCAAAATCAGTGAGTGAATCTCCATCGTGATTCTTTAAAGTGACATAAATAAAAACAGATACCCCAAGATTGAGTTTCTTACTGTCTAACAAGGTCACTTTTCTGAGAATAATACCGTCGGCTTCCATGCGCTTTACTCTTCGCCAGCAAGGTGTATGAGATAACCCTACCTGCTGACTCAAATCCGCCATTGAGACGGTTGCATCTTGTTGAAGAACACGAAGTATTTCCCTATCGAACTTGTCTAATTTCATGAGTTTATTTCCAACACCTTTATGATATTTATTATATATAAAAATAAATCATAGGATAGATATCCTAGAAGATTTATCTTAGGCAGTGTGTAGTTTCATCTATACATTTCAGTTCAACTAAGTTAGCAAGGTTTGTCCTCACATAAATTCGCTACACTTGAGAAAAATTTTTTATAAGAAAGAGTCCAATGTCGGTATTTCAACATCCTGAATTTGATAGTCATGAACACGTAGCCTTCTACAACGATGATAAAGCAGGTTTGCAAGCTATTATTGCCGTACACAACACCAACCTGGGTCCTGCGTTAGGTGGTTGTCGAATGTGGACTTATGCCGACAGCAATGAAGCACTCAATGATGTACTTCGTCTTTCAAAAGGAATGACTTACAAAGCCGCTATGGCAAATCTTGCGCTAGGCGGTGGTAAGTCTGTCATTATCGGGAATCCAAGAACGCAAAAAACACCAGAAATGATGTCTGCTATGGGCGAGTTTGTTGCGTCTTTAGGCGGGAAATATTTCACTGCAGAGGATTCTGGTATTGCTGTCAGCGATTTAAAAATCATGTCACAGCACTCTGATTATATTGCGGGAATTCACGCAAAGTACCATTACGCTGGTGAACAAGCTGATGGAAACCCCGCGCCGTCAACAGCCTATGGTGTGTTTGTTGGTTTGAAATCATCTGTTGAATTTGGATTAAATCAGAGTCTCAAAGGCGTTCGAGTAGGTATCCAAGGGATGGGACATGTTGGTTATCGTCTCGCTGAACATCTACATCGCGAAGGTGCTGAGTTATTTGTTGCTGATATCTTTCCTGAAGGCGTAGACAAGGCCGTTTCAAATCTTGGCGCTACTGCGGTCTCGCCTGAGGAAATAATGAGCCTAGATGTGGACGTATTGGCGCCTTGTGCTTTGGGTGCCACCGTTAATGAGCAGTCCATCGATGCGATTAAAGCAAAAGTCATTGCTGGCGCGGCAAATAACCAGCTCTCTACAGAGTCTATTGGCGAGAAATTGCTTGAACGAGGTATTTTGTACGCACCAGACTATGTAATAAATGCCGGTGGGGTTATCGACATTTTCCACCAACGCATGGAAACGAGTTCAAATGATGCAATGCGCGCACACATCGAAGAGATTGGTAGCACGCTAAAAGACATCTACACGCGCTCTACGCAGACTAAACAAGCCACCAATCGTGTAGCAAATGTCATGGCGGAAGAACGATTTTCCAATAAGGCTTGAAACTTAGCAGTCAAATCGTCATAATGCGCGGCGCGCTCAGGGTGGCGCGTCACCAACGCCCGATTTCAATGGTGGACTCTTGGTCCTCCCGCAATGATACTTTGTGAACCCGGTCAGGCCCGGAAGGGAGCAGCCGCAGCAGACGACTCATGTGCCGGGATGTGGCTGGGAGTTCGCCACCCAAACTCCACAATACTTATTCTTTAGCTTCCTCATCGCTTTGCTTTTCCGATGAATCCTTAGTTTCATCTAAAAACTTTATTGCCTTCTCAACGGCATGAGCCACGTTCATTTCCATTTGATTGCGTTCGCTCTGTGGTAAGTAAAATGCCATATCAACCTCGTAGCGTATGTATCGCGGTGGTACTTGATTCAGCGTAAGGCAGCAGATATCAGCGAGGTAGTCAGCAGAATGAGATTTATCGAGTCCTAGCTCGGTAATCCGGTCTAAAACCAAATGCTCATAATAGTTGTGAATATCATCATCTAACTTCATTAATGTTTCCCTTCTATTGGATATTTCTGTTGAAGCGCTGTGGCCAGTGCAAATTGATGTTAATAAAAGGTATAGCCGTTATTTTGTCGATGTCGAGTGTCCAGTGTTAGAATTCAGAGTGATACAAACAACAAGAACGACAGAAAATGAAAAAAAATATCGAGCCATGTTACTACGGTGACTACTTGCATTTAGACAAGTTACTTGGTGCCCAAGAACCGCAGAGTGCTAAGTACGGTGACGAAGCGCATGAAGAAACATTGTTTATTATTGTGCATCAAGTTTACGAGCTCTGGTTTAAGCAGGTCTTGCATGAATTGAATTCAGTGATCGATACCTTTAATCAACCGTCGGTAAAAGACCAGCAACTTACACAAGTGGTTCATCGACTCCACCGAGTCATTCAAATCCAGAAGTTAATGAATGACCAAATAGCCGTCATGGAAACTATGACACCTCAGCAGTTTTTATCGTTTCGTGACTACTTGGTGCCAGCGTCTGGATTTCAAAGTATTCAGTTTAAACGGTTAGAAATTTCACTCGGTTTGAAACGAGAATTCAGAATAGATTTTGATAAACAGAGTTTCTACAACCGATTAGCGGCAAAAGACCGTCAATTACTTGAAGCGTTAGAAGAGAAGCCTAGTTTATTTGATTTAGTCGATGCTTGGTTAGCACGAATGCCACTGTTACAGATGGACGGCTTCGCATTTTGGGATTACTACAAAAATGCGACCGAGAGCATGTTGTCTGATGACCAGGAGACCATTTCGACAAATACAACATTGAGCAACAAGGAAAGACAGCAAGAACTCATTGATTTGGAACGTACTAAGGAAAGCTTTGATGCGCTGTTTTCTCATGACAAGTATGAATCGCTGAGAAAAGAAGGAAAGTTTAGGTTGAGCCACGATGCTATGCTTTCAGCGTTGTTTATCAAACAATATTCTGAAGAACCTATTTTTAACCTTCCCTTTCAGCTTATTACTGCACTCACAGAGGTCGACGAACAACTCACTATTTGGCGTTACCGACATGCAATGATGGTTCAACGTATGCTGGGAACTAAGATAGGCACAGGTGGTTCGTCCGGGCATCATTATTTGAAGAAGACGACAGATTCCAACAGAATATTTTTAGACTTCTTTAACATGGCGACATTTCTTTTGCCTAAAGACAGCTTGCCCCAATTACCTGTCTCGGTGAAAAACTTACTTGGGTTCCATTTGCAGGTAAGCGGTAGTGAGCTTTAACTGACTAACAAGGTCTAGCGTGCTAGAGAATTTGTATTTTTCAGCACGCTAAGCTGCTGTGCGTTTGTTTAAATATTACACAATATGTTGGCATTGTTACTTTTGAAGTATTTAAGCGGTTAATGGTCTATTTAGTCAAAAGTTCAACGGTTCTATATAACTATTTAATTGGCTATAAATTGAGCTGTGTTGCTTGATTTCTGTGATCTTCCTGTAAACTGTAAGTTAAGATTTACAGCTTTCAAAAAAACTCGAAAAAAAAATGAACTTTTGAAAGTCCCTCGCCTGATCGCGGTTGACCCATCGGACGTGATGTGTTTATTATCTTCGTGAGGCTTAGACCTTACTAATAATATAAGTCGCTAAAAAGCGATTTAAACACACACTAAAAAATTTAGTGGTCCAGGGAGACAATACATGTTTACAAATTCTAAACTGGCCAAGTCAGTTAAGCTGGCCTGTGCGTTCGGTGCTGCCTCTGCAGCAATGATCGCTCCTAACGCAGCATTCGCACAAGAAGCAGAAATGGATGCAGTGGAGAAAATCGAAGTTACTGGTTCACGCATCAAGCGTACTGACCTTGAAGGTGCTTCTCCGGTTGTTTCAATCACAGCAGCAGACATTAAACTTGAAGGTGACTTCACAGTTGCTGATGCGTTGCGTTCAAGCTCTTTGAACTCTTTCGGTTCATTCTCTGAGCGTTCTGGTAGCTCTGCTCAGTCTCAAGCAACAATTAACCTTCGTGGTGCAGGTTCACGTCGTACGTTAGTTCTACTAAACGGTCGTCGTTTCCCTGGTTCACCAACGCTAGGTGGTGCTGCAGCTAACCTTAATGCTATCCCAATGGCTGCTGTTGAGCGTATCGACATCATGACCGAAGGTGCATCTTCTATCTACGGTTCAGACGCAATGGCTGGTGTTGTTAACATCGTATTGCGTGAAGATTACGAAGGTCTGACTTTCAACATCGGTGCTGGTCAGCGTACACAAGACGAAGGTACTACTTCTTCTGAATTCTCTGTTGTTGGTGGTCTATCTAACGACAAAGGTAACATCACATTCGCATTCGATCACCAGAAGCGTGAAGGTATCTCTGATGCAGACCGTGACTACACTAAAGCGCAAATCGGTGACCTAGATGGCGACGGCGATATCGAAGCATACACAGCTGATACTGTTGGTTGGTCTTACTTCGGTGCAACTGTTCTTTCTCCTGATTTTGCAACTGCACAAGCTTCACTACTTTGTGATGACTTGATCAGCGAATACGGCGAAAACACTTTCCGCCGCGTAGACGCTAACGAAGACTGGGGTCCAGGTTCAGAATACTGTATGTTTGCTTACGCGAACGTATCTTATAATACTGCGTCTATCGACCGTAACACTCTATATGTAAGCGCTGATTATGAAGTTGCTGAAGACGTAGAATGGTTTGGTCAAGCAATGGTAACGCAGAACTCTTCATTTGGTCGTTATGCTCCACCTGCTGCTGCATGGACTAACATGGCTGCTGATAACCCTCATAACCCATACGGTGTTGACGGTGCATACGGTTTGTTCCGTTGGGTTGGTATCGGTACTCGTGACGGTAACGTAGACGATTACAACCAAGATTACACCACTGGTCTTCGTGGTATCATGGACTGGAACGATGCAGAGTGGGAAGTTTACTACCACTTCAACATGGCTGATAACAAGTCAGTTGGTCAATACTACCTATCATACTCAGGTCTTGCTTATAACGAAGCAAACGGTATCGACCTAGGTTCTGAGGAAGGTATTGCGAACATGAAAGCGACAACTCTGCAAGAGTCTAGCTCTAAGTTCCACCAGTACTTCGCTGGTATGGGCTTCGATATGTTCGAACTTTCTGGCGGTTATGCAGCGCATTACTTCGGTGTTGAATTCTTCGAACAGACTTATGCTGACATCTATGATGGCCAGTCTGAAGCAGGTCGTATCGGTGGTTCAGCAGGTAACTCTTCATCTGGTGAGCGTGATGTTCTAGCGGTATTCTTCGAATCTGCTCTTCCAGTAACTGAAGACGTAGAGCTTAACGTTAAAGCACGTTACGATGATTACTCTGACTTCGGTAGCAAGCTTTCTCCAGCATTCTCAGCACGTTGGGATGTAATGGATGGTGTTGTAATCCGTGGTTCATACTCAGAGTCTTTCCGTGCTCCAGGTCTTGACCTTCTAAATGCTGCGCGTACTTTCTCTGCTGAAGGCGCAATCGACTTCAACAACGGCGCGACTACATCTCGTCAGTACGACACGTACTACACAGCTAACCCAGACCTTGAAGCTGAAACTTCAGATTACACTAACTTGGGTATCGCTTGGGATGTTAACGACAACCTAAACTTGAAGCTAGATTACTTCTCACTATCAATTGATAACGTAATCCAGGCTAAGTCGCTTCAAAACCTACTTTCTGACGAAGCAGCTGGTCTAATCAGCGCAGTGTCTATTGATACTGATACTTCTGACGAAGTTTTCTACTTGAAGCGTTCAGCTTCAGGCACACTTGTTGAAGCGGGTACGTCTTACTTCAACGGTGCTGGTTTCGAAATTGAAGGTATTGACTTCACTATCGCGGGTAGCCTAGAGACTGGTTTCGGTGATTTCCGTTTCCAAAGTGTTAGCAGCTTCGTACTTTCATACGATTCAGAAGTTGGTGGTGTAGTACAAGACGTTGCTGGTTGGTCTGGTAGCCCAGACTTCAAATCAGTTGCAACAGCTGTTTGGTCTTATGAAGAGCACTCACTATCTTGGAACATTACATACACAGATAGCACTTCTGAGTTCGAGACAGACGCTAACGGTACTGGTTACTATGTACAAACTGGTAAGTTAGACAGCTGGTTGATCCACAACGTAACTTATACTTACGATATGGCTGACTACGGTAACGTTACGTTCACTGTAAACAACCTACTTGACGAAGATCCAGTATTGTCTTCAAGCAACACTTGGGATAACGCAGACCTATATAACAACTTCGGTCGTGATATCCGCGTTAACTATCAAGTTAGCTTCTAATAGCTAGACATCTAATGTCTTAAGACAAAAGGCCGATTTTATCGGCCTTTTTTGTTTTTCAGGCATACGCTATGTAGATGTTGATTTGGTAGCTGCTGTCATCGACTTATGAGCTTTAAGACTAACAGAGATATTTAATGAGCGATTTTTGGAGTAATTACTGGAAGCAAGGTCACCTCAATTCATTTGGTGATTCTGCAAATGATAACTATCGAGGAGTCATAGAGACGTCGTGGACACAGTTTTTTGCTGACTACTCAAATGAAAAAGACACTATTGTCGATATTGGTACGGGCAATGGTGCGCTGATAGACATCGCGGTAAATGGGGCAACCGGTAGCTCCTGCCAGTTTATCGGCGTCGACTATGCTGCGCTCAATATCCGTCCAGAGTTGCATAAAAACAATGTTCAATTTTTAGAGAAAACGAATGCTGAATCGCTACCATTAGAAGATTCGAGCATCGCTGCAGTTATTTCTCAATTCGGCATCGAATACACTAATTTCAATAAATCTATTCCTGAGATTGCTCGCGTGCTCAAGCCCAAGGGGCGAGTGAATTTTGTTATCCATTATTCGAATAGTAGTATTGTGAAACCCAATAGAGATATTTTTTTAGCCCTTCAATTAGTCAAAGGTGATAAGGGGCTTTTAGGGTTACTTAAAGATCTCGTAGAGGCTATCAACACTCAAGGTAAACAATCGGCATTAGCTGAACGGGTCCGGGCCACTCTCAACGAACGGCTTAGTAACATATCTAACAAAAACGGACTGGTTGGAACAAACTTTCCAGCGTTTTTACGTGCCATTCTCAATCCGTCATTAACCCACGACAAAAAGTTAATGATGTTTGGTATGTACGAGTCAGAGATGAACAATCAATTTGAGCGTTTAGATGACCTCCTGCAAGCATCTAAAACTGACGAAGAAGTCTCGAGTTTATGCGATTTACTGGAAGCAAGCGGGATTCCTGCCAAGAGTAGCTTCGTGACTGAAAATGGTGAGATTCTCGGTGTAAATATAGAGGGTACAAAAGGAGGTTAATGTTAACTTATCCCTTTGTCCTCAAACTCAAACCTACTTTACTACTCGCAATACTATGAATTCATCAGTACAACAATATGTCAATAGCGCTATGCAACTCATGCAGCAAGGGAACTATTCAGGTGCCTTAAAAATCTTCCTTGCACTAGAAAAAGCAGGAATGAAGGACTTCCGACTATTTCGAACAATAGGTGTTGCTTACGAGCGTATTGATGATTTGAGTGCCGCTTGTAACTATTTTAAGCGCTCACTTGAACTAAACGCAGGTCAAGCTGACTTGATGGAGAGCTTAGGTAAACTCTTTCTAAAACAGGACAAGGTAACAGAAGCGCAATCTTGGTTAGAAAGAGAATATAGGCTCTATCCGAGTGCGTCTGCTTGTTATCGATATGCGCGTATGTTTCTGCGACAAGATTTCCGAGATCTAGAAAAGTTAGATCAGCTTTTGACAAAGGGTATTGACGAGTATGGATGCACTGAGTCTTTAGGATTACTTAAAGCTCAGCTTTTAGGTGAACGCTCAGAATGGAACACACAGTTGCACTTGCTCACAGAGCTTCGTGAACGGTATCCGAAAAACTCATTGGTATTACGAGCAATTGCTTGGGCATATAAGCAAACGGGCAATAGTACAAAAGCTATCCAAAGTTATAACACACTGCTGAGTGATAAAAGTACGGCTACGGCTGATGATTTAGAGAGGCTGGCATTAATTCACTTTGAGCTTTCTCAGTTGCCTCAAGCAATAAGGACGTTAGAAACCGGTATTTTACAATTTCCTAATAATCGGGCTCTCTACAGAGTTCTTTCATCTATTAGATATGAGAATGGTGAATCGTCATTTTTAAGTGATTATGAAAAGTCACTAAGTAAGTTGCCGCTAGAACTTGGTTTAGATTATGCGGACAAGAGCATAAATGCCAAAGAACTAGAACGAGCTGAGGAAATCTTAAGCCAACTAGAAAAGCGTTTTGGCAACCAAGATGTGATTAAAAATCGTTTAGCCAACCTTGCTTACGAACAACAGCAAGATGAGAGATGTATTGAGCTTGTATCGGACTTGTTGGTTAAAACACCTGATGCAATAGCACTGCTGGAACGTCGGGCTCTAGCGAGTTTAGCGCTGGGTGATCTTTCGCAAAGTGGCAAAGACATTAAGTCGTTGTTGGCAAGTAGAACTGATCAACAATTCTTCTGGGCATTGCAATCTGTGCAATGGCGCTTGGAGCAGGATGAGCGATACAAATGGTTGTGTGATTATGAAACGCTGGTAAAAACAAGTGAGTTATCTACGAAAGAGTGCGAAGAACCTCTAGTTACTTATATACATGCTCTGAAGGAAGAGCTAACTAAACTGCACCAAGCGAAAAAACATCCGCTTGAGCAGTCATTACGCGGAGGAACGCAAACACCGGGTAACTTGCTACTACGCAACGACAATACGTTTAAGATACTCAACGAGAGGTTATCTCGTACCGTAGAAAGCGAACTCTCATTGCTATCCAAAGATGAAACTCATCCGACCTTATCAAGAAGACTCACTACCCCGATTTTTTCAGCAAGCTGGTCTGTCATGTTAAAAAATCAGGGCTATCATAGGTCTCATGTACATCCGAAAGGATGGTACAGCAGTGCTTTCTATGTTTCCGTACCAGAGGTAGTTTCGAGCGATGAGGACAAACAAGGGTGGTTAAAATTTGGTGAGCCCGGAATACGTTTGTACACACCACTTAAAGCAGAATATTGGGTTAAACCGGAAGCGGGTAAACTTGCTTTATTCCCTTCATTCTTCTGGCATGGAACCGAGCCTTATACATCCCAAGACAGTCGATTGAGTGTAGCATTTGATTTACTACCCAGTGCTCACCAATAGACATATTCACCCGACAAGTGACCGTGATTTTTAAGTCTAATATGTGAAATTATTATTACCTGTTATTCCGAGTAATAGTGGTTTTTACGAATTAACTATCATCGGCTGGTTGTTAAATGAGCATAACTTGATTAAGGATTAGACACGGGCTACTCGCATAGTGTAGGTTAGAGTTCAGTCACTTGACTAGTAAGGTTAATCCGTGTGACTATACTACGTTCGTAGTAACGACTTTTGCTAGTCGTTGTTACATTCCTTAAACAAAATTGTGAAAGTTTTATAAGCCCCTTGCCCGATAATTATTCTTTTCGGTGAGGATTCAAATAAGAAATTTGGTTGGGAACTATGTCCAAAATGAGCAAGAGAACTCTTATTGCTTCTACTGTTATGGGTGCATTCGCGCTAACAAGTAGTGCAGTCTCTGCAGATACGCTTGAAGCACTTCACCAAGAAGAAGCAAAGATCCACGCGGCAGCAGCGAAATCTCAGGAAAAAATCAACACGCTATTCGAACAGTCTCAAGAATTACTCGTTGAATATCGTCAGACTGTTGACGAGACTGAAAACCTTAAGATCTATAACGATTACATTGCTAGCTTGGTTGCAGACCAACAGCGCGGAATCGATTCTCTACAGCGTCAGATCGATAGTATCGAAGAAACTAAGCAAGGTATCGTTCCTCTTATGTTCCGTATGATCGATAGCTTAGAGCAATTCATCAAGCTAGATCGTCCTATTCACTTCGAAGAGCGTCTAGAGCGCGTAGAGCGTCTACGTGACCTTATGGCTAACTCTGACGTAACAGTTTCAGAGCAGTTCCGCCAAGTTATCGAAGCGTACTTGGTAGAAGTAGAGTACGGTACTAAGATCAATTCTTATCAGGGTACTATTGATGACGCTGGTACTGAAGTAACGGTTGATTTCTTCAACCTTGGTCGTACTGCTCTTGTCGCTCTATCTCTTGACCAAGCAAACGCTTGGGCGTGGGATAACGATGCGCGCTCTTGGGTTAAACTTGGAGATGAGTACTTGTCTTCAGTTGTTGATGCAGTGAAAATCGCTAACGGTACTATTCCTGCAGAAATTATCAAACTACCTATCAGTGCAGCGGAGTAATTATTAATGAAACCAGTAATTAAATCTCTTTTAGCCGCTGCTTCATTAGCTGTGGTAGCCGCCGGAGCTCAGGCTCAGGAAGCAAAGAGCCTACAAGAACTATTAGAGCAGGTTCAACAGAACCGTGTTTCTGAAGCGCGTATCAATCAACAGCGCGAAGCGGAATTCCAATCTGCACGTGCCGATAAGCAAGCGCTTCTTCGCCGTGCACAGGCTGAGCTTAAAGCAGAGCAAGATCGCGGTGATCGCCTTCAACAGCAGTTCTCTGATAACGAAGTAACACTAAACGACAAAGCTGCTGAGCTTGACCAGGCAACTGGTACACTTGGTGAAATGTTTGGTGTTGTACGTCAAGCGTCTTCAGAAGCTTATGGTCGTATCTCTACGTCAATTGTTAGTGCTCAATTCCCAGGTCGTGGTGAGTTCCTAGCTAAGATGTCAGAAGAATCACGTGGTCTTCCAAACATCGCGGAACTTGAAGATCTTTGGTTTGCACTTCAGAAAGAAATGACTGAAGGTGGTGAAGTGGTTCGCTTTGATGCAGAGGTTATCAACCTTGATGGTGGTTCTGCTACGCAAAGCATCGTTCGTGTAGGTACATTTAACCTTATCGGTGAAGATGGCTACCTTGCATATGATTCAGAAAACAAAGTTGTTCAGCCGCTAGGTCGTCAACCAGACGGTCACTTTGTAGCGTCTGCTGAAGCGCTTATCGACGCGACTTCTGGTCTAGTTCCTTTCTATGCTGACCCATCTCAAGGTGCAATCCTTGGATTACTTAAGCAAAAAGCGACTATGTCTGAGCGTTATCACGCAGGTGGTCCAGTAGGTTACACAATCACGCTTATGCTTGGTATTGGTCTACTTATCGGTCTATACAAGATGATTACGCTTACGCTAGTTGGTGGCAAAATGCGTTCACAGCTTAAGAACGTAGCTAACCCATCTGAAAGCAATCCTCTTGGCCGTATTCTTAAAGTTTACCAAGAGAACAAAGGTGCTGACGCTGAAAATCTAGAACTTAAGCTAGACGAAGCAATTCTTCGCGAGCTTCCTAAGATTGAAAGCGGCATCAACGTAATCAAGATTTTTGCGGCAATTGCTCCGCTACTAGGTCTACTTGGTACTGTACTTGGTATGATCGAGACGTTCCAAACCATCACATTATTCGGTACTGGTGACCCACGTATGATGGCGGGAAGTATCTCAATGGCTCTTGTAACAACAGCTCAAGGTATTATCGCGGCACTACCGTTGATTCTTACTCACAGCATCGTTGCTTCACGTAGCAAGTCAATCATCCACATTCTAGACGAGCAAACAGCGGGTATCGTTGCTGCTCACTCTGAGTCGGAGAACGCGTAATATGATGTACCTGATTGGATTATTTGAATCGGTCAGGGACTTTATCGCTACCGGCGGTGACGTACTTTACTTCGTTGCTGCCGCGCTCTTTCTCATGTGGGTATTAATGATTGAGCGTTATTGGTATTTGACCTCGGTTTTCCCAAAGGTGAAGAAAACTATCATCCAAAACTGGAATGACCGAGCTGATACCACATCATGGTATGCGCATAGAATCCGTGACGCGTGGATTTCTCAGGCGTCAGATGACCTAAACGCTAGAATGCTGATCATTCGTACCATTATTGCAATGTGTCCGTTAATCGGTCTACTGGGAACAGTGACTGGTATGATTACAGTATTCGAGACGATGGCAACGCAGGGCACCAGTAACGCCCGTCTAATGGCAGCTGGTATCTCTATGGCAACAATCCCAACAATGGCTGGGATGGTTGCAGCGCTATCAGGGCTATTTATTAGTTCTCGTCTTGAAGCGAAGGTGAAGCTGGCAAGGGAAGGCTTGGTTGATAGCCTGCCACATCATTAGAGAGAGAGATTATGTCTCGTAAAGTCAGAACCGAGGAAGAAGATGCACAGATCGACATGACGCCCATGTTGGATATCGTGTTTATCATGCTTATCTTCTTTATCGTTACTACTGTTTTCGTAAAAGAAGCAGGTATAGAAGTTAACAAGCCTGACGCGAGCCAGGCGATACTTCACAAAAATGCCAACATATTCATCGCCGTTACGGAAGATGGTAATGTTTGGTTAGACAAGCGTGAAGTATCTCCAGACAGCGTTAGAGCTAATATCGAGCGACTGCTTACCGAGCAGCCTACTGACTATGTAATCATCCAAGCTGACGTAAAAGCTAAGCATGGTTTGATAGTTGAAATTATGGATCAGGTTAAAGCCGCTGGCGTTAACCGAGTTTCGGTAGCGGCGAGGGGTTAAGATGTTACGTATAATTGTATCTATTTTACTAGGTGCTGGTGTTGCGTTTGCCCTTTTCGTACTTATGGCAAAGTTGATCGAGAACTCTTCTCGTCCAGCTGACGAAGTACCGCCTGCGCCAGTAATCGATATTGTAATGCAAGAGCCGGATGATGAAACTCAGACCCGTACGCGCGTTCCACCACCGCCTCCGCCGCCGCCTCAACAGCCTCCAAAAATGGAACCTGTAGAGCCTGAAGCTGCGGAACCGGATACAGATGGCTTTAGCCTGAATATCCCTGCGGTTGATACTGGTGGTGTGGGTGTAAACATTGGTGGTGTGGGTGCTATGCAACGTGATGGTGATGCTACACCGATCGTTCGTATCGATCCTAAGTATCCACCAGAAGCTGCTCGCGATGGCCGTGAAGGTTGGGTTCGTCTTTCATTCACTATCAATGAAATTGGTGGTGTAGAAGATATCAAAGTGCTTGAAGCTGAGCCAAAGCGCTTGTTCGACCGCGAAGCTCGTCGTGCATTACGTAAGTGGAAATACAAGCCTAAGATCGTAGATGGTGTTGCTGTTAAGCAAGAAAACATGTTCGTTCAATTAGACTTTAAATTGGAGCAATGATCATGATGAAACGCACATTCAAAATGTCAGCTGCTGCTTTGGTTTTTGGCGCGGGAGCAATGCTTAGCGCGCCAACTGTACTAGCCCAAGTAAATTCACCGGTAGTTTGTCCTGGTTATGAAAAAGGTAAAACTACACTTGTCGGTGAACGCGTTGGTAAGAAAGTACAGAAGGCCTTTGAAGCCTATAACCAAGATTTAATGGACGAAGCACTGACGATTCTTATCGATATTGAAGCGTCAGAAGCGTTTGACAAAGCGTACGTGGACCGATTCATTGGTAACCTTATGGCGTCTCAAGAGGGGCAAGGTACAAGAGCGCTTGGCTATTTGGTCAATGCTGTTGAACCCAAGGTACTCAATGATTTGGAGCACGCGCAAACGCTTAAGCTACTTGGCGACTTGAGTATGCAAGAAACCAAGTACAACGATGCTATCAAATATTACAATGCCTGGATGGACTTCACGTGTAAAGAAGACGCCGATGTTTATACGCGTCTAACGCAAGCTTATTATGAGTCTAAGCAACTAGACATGATGATTGAGCCTGCTGACAAAGCTATTGCATTGTATGAAGAGCCAAACAAAAACCCTTACGTACTAAAGCTTACTTCGTTCTACGAACGTAAGATGTTTCCGCAAACCGTTGCGGT
Organism: Alteromonas sp. KUL49; assembly: GCF_006538345.1. Taxonomy (GTDB): domain Bacteria; phylum Pseudomonadota; class Gammaproteobacteria; order Enterobacterales; family Alteromonadaceae; genus Alteromonas. The sequence goes on from NZ_BJKL01000005.1 coordinate 202,414, forward strand.
TGCTGAAGAACTAGTACGTATGTTCCCAGGTGAAGATCGTTGGTGGACACAGCTTGGTTTGTTCTATCTTTTGGTAGAAGACTTTGACAAAGCGCTTTCAACATTTGAAGTTGCTTACAGCCAAGGTTTCCTCACTAAAGAAAACCACATCAAGACATTGGCACAGCTTTACCAAACTAGCGGCATGCCTCACAAGGCGGCTGAGCTACTAGAAAAGCACTTGAAAGAAGGGTTGTTTGAAAAGGATGCAGATTTGTTAGCAACTATTGCAAACGCGCATCACCAAGCGAAGAACTTCACGCAAGCGGCTAGTCTTTACGCTCAGGCAGCTCAGTTAAGCTCTGATCCAGAACACTATCGTAAACAAGGTACACTTCTGCTCGTAGCTGAAGATTACCGTGGTGCGATAACAGCGCTTAACAACGCACTTGAGCGCGGTATTGAAAACCCTGCGAAAGTACACTTTACGCTTATGGAAGCTAATTTCTATGCGGGTAATTTCCGCCAAGCTTACAATCATGTATTGGAAGCTAAGAAAGACCGCTCTTTACGTCGTAATGCGTCAGCATGGGAGCCTTACATAAAGGACAAAGCGAAGAATAGAGGCATAAGCATCTAGCATTCGCTCCGCGTAAAAAAGCCGCTATGATTAGCGGCTTTTTTGTTTGTGGTTCTCTTTCCTCTAGAGTACACCTTTATCACCTCTCTGAAGCTTCAACGCTCGATACAAAGGATTATTGTGATCCATATATAAACTTTTGCGTGTACATTTTATTTCTATGGTGGTGCAAGAGGCTTGTTATGAGATTTCCTTATAAGCGTTACGCAGTATGTTTCTCGTCGATTTTTACGTTGGCATTCTTACCTCTTCACGCTTTAGCGAGTGAGCGTATATTCGACCCATTGCACGCCGATGCCAGTAAACTTATAAACGTGTGGGTCAAATCTCAGCTCGATTATTTACAAATTCCTTATCTGTCTATCAGCTATGTAAAAGATCAAGATGTGCTTTTCAGTGGTAGTTACGGCCAAGTCGAGCTGAATGGTGCTGTAGATGCAACTAGTAGTACTATATCGAGTATTTGCTCTGTGACAAAAGTCTTCACAGCAACTGCAATAGTGATGTTAGCTGAACAAGGTAAATTGAATCTAAACGATTCTGTTGCGGATATCCTACCAGCGTTGAATGTCCTAAATAGCGAAGGCGAAAGCAGCGATTTGAACGATATACAAGTAGTCCATTTACTCAATCATACGTCTGGCCTACCAAGAGACACTTCACACTTATATTGGAGTGGACCAAACCATAATTTTCCCACTAAAAAAGAGCTCTATGAGAGCCTCAGTAATCAAAAAAGAGAGACTAGAGCTGATAAAGCTTCGAGTTATAGTAACCTTGGCTACGCGCTGCTCGGGCAGATAATAGAAGTTGTTACAGGAGATAGTTATTCGGCATTTATTGAGCAAGAGATATTCATGCCCCTCCGTATGAGTGATTCCGTCGTAGAAATGTCTGAAACGAGTTATGGTAAAAATCATGCGGTTGGGTATACGGCACTCAATCGAAATGGCCTTAGGACAAAAGCTAGTTTCTACAAAACACGAGCTATGCAATCTGCATTCGGTATATCCAGCAACGCAAGCGATATGGCAAAGTTCATATCATGGCAATTTAGATTAGCACAACAATCGAACACAGAATTAATGAGTCCGCAAAGTCTTCTTCAGATGTATGAAACTTATCATACTCAGGCAGCAACTAATAGAGGCCTAGCGTACGAAGTACAAACAAGTGAGTCTGGTGACGTTTGGGTCATGCATGGCGGTATGTGTCCCGGATACACTTCATATTTGCAAATGAATACGACTGGTAAAGAGGGCTATGCAGTGGTCATGTCGGCGAATGGAGTCAGGCCGTCGTCTTTCATTAAGGACTTAAAGCAAATTTTAACCAAGGCGGCTCAACTACAAGTAGACAAAGAAAACGGTCAACTTTTCAAAGAGTACGAAGGGTTCTACGATTTAAATCCATGGAACAGTGAGGTTTATGTTGGAAGTTGGGGGCGTGATTTAGTCTTGTTATATCTGCCTGTCGATTCCGTTAAATATGCAATGTATCACTATAGAAAAGTAGATAATGATACATTTCAGCGACTAGAAGACGGAGTGTTGACCGACGAGTTTATGGTATTTAATCGCGATCAAGCTGGCAACGTGATATCGGTGAATAACGACGGTTCGCTGCACTATAAACTATGAGGCGTTATGGTTATATGAGCAGACTAGCTTTTATTGATTGATAAAGTGGTCGAGGTCTTGACCAGTTAATCGTTTGATTTGTACGAAGAGGTACCAAAGAGCGCCAATCAGCAAAATCATACTTGGAATAACTATAACTGGGTAACTTAGCGCAGTCATACGTCCTAATTCTTCGGTATATTCTGTAGTACCTGGCTCACTAACAAGTATCACTTTTGCCAATATGTAGTTGAGGGTGGATGAGAGGAAAAAAGAACCAGCGACTATGTAGGAACTCACCGCAACCTTTTTCTTAAATAGGATTTCAGCATTGTGAGCTGCTAGTGCCTCGTTGAGTTTTGGCCAATTGATCATTTGGTCGTTAAGAATTAGCGCTTTTACTAAAGGGCGATCAGTAAACTGAGTGACCAATACAGCGATTCCAATGATTGCTGGTATTGCCGCTTCTTTGATCGCAATGTACTCCGCTGGCAGTTTAAGTAAGCTAATACCACCTGTAAGCAGTACGCTAATAATCCCTAACACCGAAAAGCCATTTACTTTACCTGACTGTTTTAAATCCCAGAGACCGTAGCCAAGAGGAAAACTCAGTGCAGCAACAATGCTCCATGCTGGACCTAAATAGTCTTCAGAGCTAGCATAGCTCATCAAAAGTACAGGAATAATGATATTGAAAACGAGATTGCCAAAGAAGCCTTGGTTTTGCTGAGATTGGGTCGATGTCATAGTTGTTGTTTTATCCAATTTCTTGAGGGGAAGTATAGCGGCAAAGGTTATTTCGCCCAATACCAAGCTGCGACTAAACCACTGATAAATCCAAAAAGGTGATATTCGAAAGATATATAGGGTGATAGCGGCAATATACCGACAAGCATACCACCGTATACTATGGCGACAATTACAGATATCACTAGGTACCTGATTTTCTTGGATCGAAACCCAGCAAGTACTAAAAATCCGAAGTAACCGTATACTAAACCACTCGCTCCAATATGAATGGCACCGCGTGCAAATAGCCATACAGCCAAACCGCTCAGTATAATGATCGCAAAAGTGGTGATAATAAACGTTCTTTTACCCCACTGCATACTCAGCCACATAAACAGTAAAAGCGGAAAGAGATTAGCCATTAAGTGTGCTGGGGTTCCGTGAAGGAAAGGCGCCGCAAAAATGCCCGGCAAGTGCGTCAGGTGGCGAGGTATTACACCAAACTGGCTCAAAAGGCGCCCAGTAAATACATTAATTAGTTCTATCAGTATCAGCAGGGCAGCAATGAAGCACAGCGTCTTTATTTGAGAGGAGAAGCCTATCATAGGGTTACAAGATGATGTGAGGTAGATAACGTGATAAATCCTGTGTGATAGGGGACTTATCTTCGCGAATTGATATCCCAGCAGGCATATCATCAACCAACCAGCTACCAATCAAAGTATGGTTGCCGTCAAATACTGGAAGGGGTGAGTAAGCTTGTAAAATAAAGCCTTCTTCCCCGTAAGGCCCCTCACTGAGTACTTTTTCTTCGCCGTTATCGAGTAAAGAAATATTCGCCCCTTCTCTGGAAAACAGAGGCTTTTTGATCCATTTTTCGTTACTACTTGCTTTGTGAGCGCCGTCACTAAAATAGGACGGTAGAAGGTTAGGATGATTGGGGAATCTTTGCCATAACAACGGGAGAAGCGCTTTGTTGGATAGTATTGCCTTCCATGGAGGCTCGATCCAATTAGTATCAGCGGTTTCCAAATGGTCACCGTAGGATTCACTGAGCATAAACTCCCACGGATACAATTTAAAACAACTCAGGAGTGGGTTGTTTGACATATCGGTAAAAAGCCCATTTTCAGACAGGCCGATGTCTTCTACGTAAACAAACTTGTCTTCAATACCTGCTTCTGAGGCACAATCCTGAAGGTATTGAACGGTACCCCTGTCTTCTTCCGTGTCTTTACAACAGGCGAAGTGCATTTCGTGAACTTGGTAAAACTGTGCGATTTCACCAAGGCGATGCACTAGCTTTTCTTGCAAGCTGTTAAATTGGTCAGCATTTCTTGCAATGTGGCCTTCTTGAACCTGGTGCTCAAGCCAAAGCCATTGCCAAAAACCACTTTCGTATAAGCTTGTTGGTGTATCAGCATTATTTTCCAGTAATTTCGCTGGGTTGACACCGTCGTACACCAAGTCCAAGCGAGAGTACAAGCTCGGCTCTTTGTTTAACCAGCTTTGTCTCACAAAGTCCCAATGCGCTTGCGGTATGGCGAAGCGCTTCATCAGCTTTTCGCTATTAACAACCTCGTCAACAATTGAGAGACACATCTGATGAATTTCAGCCGTGGGGTCTTCAATATGGTTTTCAATCTGCGCTAGTGAAAATTGATAGTAAGCAGACTCATCCCAATAAGGCTCTCCATACATGGTATGAAAATGAAAACCGTATTCAGCAGCCAGCATCTGCCAACTTGGCCTAGGTTTAGACGGAACCCTAAACATAGTGCTTAGCTACCCCAGCTACCAGAGCGACTGCTGCTTCCCCAAGACGACTTCGCTCGTACGCTACTGCCAAAGCCACCTCGACTCATGGTTCTGGTTACTGTTGGCTTTGGCTTAAATGCATCGGGGCGAACGCGATAATTACGTTTTCGAATATCACCATTAAATACGTAGCCATCCGCCGTAACCCATCGAGAGCGATAGGAAGAGTAGGGTGAGTATGACGTGTACAAAGGCTGTGAATAATAGCGGCTAGGTGAAAGTAGCTGACTCACCATAAAACCGGCCATAAACGGCATAAAGAAACTACCTTGATTATTGTTCACATACTGGCACTGGTTGGCGCCAAATTCGTGTTCACAATCGTATTCAGAGTTATATCGTGGGCTAGTGCGTACAGCCTCATCTAAAGCGGTTTGATAAGCGGCATCACACTGAGCAATAGCGTCAGGGTTATCAATTTTACATTCGTCTAACGAGGTATAGATTCTAGCGTCTTGCCTATCGTCCGAACAGGCAGACAACATTACGCCAGCCACACCTACAGCTAAAGGTTTTAATGCGAACGCTTTGCGCATTCGACGTAAATTAATATGCTTACTGCGTTTTTGCGTAGCCATATGTACCTCCTTAGTAGGTCATGCAAGCGGCATTCAGTAAACCTACTGCCACAGAGATACACGCTAGCATAGTGCCAGCTGATACTTCATTGTTGCTAATGCGCTCTGCGATTTTTGGCATGAAGGTAAAACGCAAAAGCGCGAATGCGATAGATTGCGCAATAATTGCAACAACACTCCAAATAGCAAAGTCGACTACGGCGACTGAGTTAGACGCCGCACTGCCCAGTGCAATGGCGAATCCGATAATAGCTCCACCGAAACCAATGGCAGCTGCAGTATTTTGTTCCTCTTTTACCAGTTTCCATTCGTCATGCGGGGTGACGAAGGAGTACACCACTTTAAATACAAAAAGAAAGACAATAGACAAGCCGAAATACATTGCAAAGCTGCCTAAGCCTGCGAGTGAATCAAAAATAGTTTCCATGGTTATTTCCTTTAATTATCCGTTAATTGTGATGTCAGTAGGCTGTAGGTCAAAGCCGGTGACATGCACTAAACAGCGATCTAAATTGTTGCCCACTTGCTTTTCTTCGCCTATCACAAGCAGTGATTCAGTGCGCCCATTGTCGATAGGACGCTCATAAAGCATCATGAATTGGTCTGTTTTACTCACATCGCCGTCTTCTTCATAGGTTGTTTCTGTTACTGCAACAGGAGGAGACTGCTCGCCAACCGCTTCCCATACTCGGGTAAACTCGTTGCCATCGAGGGTATAGGTAGGTTGGGATATGATCTTGTCTAAACAAGTTTTCCACTGTGCATCGCTACCTATGGTTTTAGTATCGAAGAAATACCAAAGTTTTACGTCGGTAATATGATTCTCTGTAAGCCCGCCATCAGTGACGACTTGCAGAAAACCCTCGTCATCAGTGTAATAACGAAGGAGCGTACCGCCGGTATCCAGTGGGGCTTCACCTACCGCTTGTATTAACTGAGAACGGGCTGCGCCTTCTATAGTTAAGCTGGGTTCAATAAGCGACATTTTAAGGGCGTCGAGCTCGAATGAACCTCCGAGATATAACCCCATGATCTCTGGTGCTTTAGGTTTTTTAGGGGTGTCTTTTTTACCAAAGAGTTTGCTAAACATATTAGGATACTCCACTGGTGGTGAGTGTAGACCAATCGAAATGAGTAACGCGGTTTGGAGCAATATAGAAAAGCGTATCTCCAGAACTCACCGTATCGGTAAGTTTCGGATTGACTACCATTGCTTTTACATTCCCCGCTGGAGCATAGCCAATCACAACAGCATCATATTCTTTTTTAAATCGCATAAACAACTGTTCGATGGAACAAGAGTAATCACTCCCTGGAATCTTGACAGAAAACTGGGCTTGGCCTTCATCAATACTCAGTAAGTCGTGATGTAGCGCACTGGAGCCTGGATCAAACGCCGCCTTTGCCAACATCTCAACAGCTACACTTGGTGTACATTCCACTTTTGGGCAGTGCTCTTGTAGTAATGAAACTAAGCTTTCATCTTGGAAATAAGCCACTTTATGAGCATTAGGGTTACGCTTATTACAATACAGGGCGGTGGTCATAGTCACATCATCTTGGGGGTTGTCGATGAGAATAGTACTTGCGGTCTCCACACATGCCCGTTTCATGTCAGCATCTTTATTGAACGAATCGACTTTGACAAATTCCACGATACCCGGCATCGGGTTTTCAATATCTGCTTTTACACAAAGCGCAATCGGCGGTTTTTCTTGTGTTGCATCGCGTTCGCGGATGAGTAAGTCTAGCAAATGCATTGTGCGCTGCTCATTCCAACCGATGACTAAAATGTGATCGCTTAGGTGAAGATTATTCATGCCTAGTAACCCTTTTCTCCATTGCCCTGATACCCATGCTGCCGCCTTTCCTAAAATCATTGCAAAAATGCTCAACCCCATGGGAATAACATAAATCGCTACAATCAGCTTACCCCCGTCGGTAACGGGAGACATATCACCATAGCCAACGGTACTTGCGGTGACAGCAAGCCAGTAGAAAAAGTCAACTCCCGTGGTAAGGTCAGATTCTCCAGCAAGGGATAAAGCAATGTAGCTGGAAACGGCGTAAAACGCGCTTATGCCCAAGATAGTCTGCCATCCGGAGTTGGCAAAGTATTGAAGCATTACTTTTCGGATTTTAAGCCAAGGCAACATACGGTAGTGGGTTCCTTCTTCTGTATGTTTTAACAATTTATCAGTAATTGTTGAACGCAGCGAAAATTTCTTTGTTTCAAAATAAAACTGGAGTCTTGGCTCAATACAGTTAGATGTGCAGTTCTCGATTTGCACGAGGGGAAGTTATGAACTTTTTACAGCAGTCTGAGGCATGGATGCCGAAGCCGAGCCTACATGGATGTATTCACGGCGTGCAGTAAAAAGTTTGTTACTTCCCCTCGGGGGTGATAACGCGTATTTTAAGCTAAAGTTATTACTTTCCTAAGATTCGCGCCAACTCATCATCTGCTGATGATTGACCGCCTTTGATACCTGCATCGGCGAGACGCTTCTCAAGATCACTACCTTCGCTATCGCCAGCCAGTTCTTCGGCAGCTTGTAATTCGGCACCACGCAATTTCTGCTTTTCTTGAATTCGGCTCAATGACTCAGTTGCCGTTTTCATTTTGCTGTTGGCTCCCATATGACGAGAAGACACAGCTACTTGCGCTTTTTGTACACTTTCTGTGGCTTTAACCATATCGACCTGTTGCTCAAGGCGACGCAGGTTTGCCTTAGCTTGCTGGATATTTTGTGCAAGCTGCTTCTCTGACTGCGTGAACTGCTCTAAATAAGTCTGTTCAGTCTCGCGCTCTGCTTTAAGGTCAGACACTTTCTGCGCGCAGTCTAGAGCAAGCTGGCGATCGGTGTCGATAGCTTTACGCGCATGTGCTTCATACTCTGCAATTGAAGTGTCAAAGCTGTCTACTTTTTGCTGAGATAATTTACACTTCGCCAGAATTTGCGTACGGGCATGATCTGACTTACGTAATTCTTCTTTGGCTTCACGAATTTCTTGTTCAAGAATACGGATAGCCTGGCTGTCTACTACAGATTGTGCTGCTTCTGTAGCACCACCTTTTACTGCTGTTACTAACTTTTTCCACACTGACATTCGCTTCTCCTAAGAAATCAAGCTGATTTAAGATGAGTTTCGTAAGCATCTAAGAACGATGCTACGTTTTGGAACAAGGTTTCTACTTCAATCACAATACTCTCTGCTTTTGATTGGGCGCTAAGGGCACCAAACGCGGTGTAGTATTCGCTATCGCCTACGTGGGTAATACCCACAGTAGTTAATGGAAACACCATATGTGTTGAAAGAATCTCGTGATCAAGGGCTGCTTTGTCTTTTACTTCGGTCGCCGAAAACAACAAGCTTTCCACTAAGATTTGTTCACCACTGATCGCTAGCCAAGCATCAATACCGTCCTGGTTGGCAATTAACAAGCAGTTATCTTCACGGGTAACAACCACGTCATCGTGGTCTTTAAACAGGGATTCGATGCTGTCTAGATCCCAATGCATAATGCTCTCCTTTAGATTTTGAAGCGATAATGTCATGTCCACTGTAAACCACTAATTTGGGACACGCCACTAATCTTGACTTGCAGTGTAGACTCAATCTGCCATAATCGTCAATAACAAATATTCTTTATTTGTGTAAAAAAATGTTTTTACGTAAATTATAATTCACAAATGGGGTGTTCTTTGAGTTCTAAAAATACATGGCGACTCACCGTTCAACGATTGGTTAAATCGGAAATGTCCATTCGTGGCGTAAAATATCAAACACTTAGCCAGCGCTTAGCCGACATAGGTGTTGAACAAAGTGCTGATAATCTCAGGAATAAGGTCAACAAAGGCATCATGGGCGCAGACCTCTTGCTACAAATCTTATATGTGCTTAAAGCGCGGGACGTTAGCGTGGGTTTAATTGATGAAATCCAGACTGATCTCAATCGCATAAACGAGTAGAATACGCACCGCAAGGTATAACCAGAAGTACATACAGAAACTTTAGATATGATGAAATTGTCAGATTACGGGTTTGACTTACCCGAGCATCTCATTGCCAAGTACCCAACGGAAAATCGCTCAGCTAGCCGTTTACTTCAACTAAACCGTGAAACGGGCGATGTTTCTCACAGCATGTTTAAAAATATGTTAGATCTAGTGAACCCCGGGGACTTACTGGTGTTTAACAATACCCGTGTAATTCCTGCTCGTTTGCTTGGTAAAAAAGAAACCGGTGGGCAAGTAGAAGTACTCATTGAGCGTCTACTTGATGAGCACACTGCTTTGGCCCATGTAAGGGCGAGTAAAGCTCCCAAGCCAGGGACTTCACTTATCCTTGAAGAAAAGGTGAATGTAACGGTGACGGGCCGTGATGATGCCTTGTTTATTTTAAAGTTTGAGCATCAAGAGCATACTCTTCAATTACTTGAAGAGTATGGTCATATGCCTTTACCTCCTTACATTGACCGCCCCGATGAAAGCGCCGACAAAGAGCGCTATCAAACGGTGTACAATGACAAACCCGGCGCCGTTGCTGCACCAACCGCGGGATTGCATTTCGACGATGAAATCCTGGCTAAGCTAAAAGACAAAGGCGTTAATCTCGCATTTGTCACCCTACATGTAGGGGCAGGAACCTTTCAACCGGTGCGAGTTGATAACATTCAAGAGCACAAAATGCACGCGGAGTATGCAGAAGTACCTCAAGACGTTGTTGATGCAATAAAAGCAACCAAGGCGCAAGGTAAACGTGTGATAGCTGTAGGTACTACCTCAGTGCGTTCCCTTGAGTCCGCTGCAGCGGTATCGCCGGAAGGCGATTTACAACCGTTTCAGGATGATACCTCCATCTTCATTTACCCAGGGTTTGAATTTAGAGTGATAGATGCCATGTTCACTAACTTTCACTTGCCAGAATCTACCTTGATGATGCTAATCAGTGCTTTTGCCGGCAGAGAGAACATCATGAATGCTTATCAGCAAGCCATTGAAAATGAATATAGATTTTTCAGTTATGGCGACAGTATGTTTATTGGCTAAATTTTATGCCCTTATTACGTGTTCTAAAACCTGTAATTGAGCATGATCTCAGCAGGATAACTGGTATAATCGCCGCCAATTTTTATATTACCCATTGCGCGTAGCGCACAACATTTGGGAACGTTTTACATGCAATTTGAGTTGTTAAACACCGACGGAAAGGCCAGACGTGGCCGTTTAGTGTTCGATCGAGGAGTGGTCGAAACACCTGCATTCATGCCTGTTGGAACTTACGGTACCGTCAAAGGGATGACACCCGAAGAGCTTGCCGATAGCGGTGCGCATATTTGTTTAGGAAATACTTTTCACTTAATGCTTCGTCCTGGCACTAGCATTATCAAGGAACACGGCGACCTGCATGATTTTATGCACTGGGATAAGCCAATTCTTACCGATTCAGGTGGATTCCAAGTGTTTAGTTTGGGTGACCTGCGTAAAATCTCTGAAAAAGGCGTGACGTTCAGATCGCCAATTAATGGTGAAAAGATTCTTCTCACACCTGAAAAGTCGATGGAAGTTCAACGTGATTTGGGTTCTGACATTGTCATGATTTTTGACGAATGTACGCCGTATCCTGCCACTGAACAGGAAGCGCGCCTTTCCATGGAAATGTCGCTTCGTTGGGCTAAACGCAGCAAAGAAGCTCACGGAGATAACCCATCAGCATTATTCGGTATTATCCAAGGTGGTATGTACGAAGATTTGCGGGATATCTCTCTAGAAGGCCTCGAAGATATTGGCTTTGACGGATACGCCATTGGCGGCTTGTCAGTGGGTGAGCCGAAAGAAGACATGATCCGCATTATCAATCACACAGCTCCTAAAATTCCGGAAGACAAGCCGCGTTATTTGATGGGTGTTGGTAAACCAGAGGATATTGTTGAGGCGGTTCGTCGCGGTATAGACATGTTTGACTGTGTTATGCCAACCCGTAATGCCCGCAACGGTCATCTGTTTGTCACTGAAGGTGTGGTAAAAATCCGCAACGCTAAACATCGCAACGACACATCGCCCCTTGACGAAAGTTGTGACTGTTACACTTGTAAAAATTATTCTCGGTCTTATTTACATCATTTAGACAAGTGTAATGAGATACTTGGCGCGCGGTTAAACACCATTCACAACCTTCGTTACTACCAACGAGTGATGCAGGGTTTGCGCGATGCAATAGCGGCTGATGAGCTAGACGCTTTTGTCGAAGACTTTTACGCTAAAAAAGGGTTGCCTGTACCGGCACTATAACAACGATAATTATTGGGAAATATTATGAGCTTATTTATCTCGAACGCTTACGCACAATCAGCTGGTGGAGCACAATCAGGTGGTGGCATGGAAATGCTTATCATGTTGGCTGTTTTTGGTTTGATTTTTTACTTCTTGCTATATCGCCCGCAAGCAAAGCGCGTTAAAGAGCACAAAAACCTTGTATCGTCATTGAGTAAAGGCGATGAGGTACTTACTCAAGGTGGCCTCGTAGGGCGCATTACTAAGGTAAGTGAAGAAAAAGATTTTATCGAAGTGTCACTTAACGACAGCAATAACATTGTTGTTCAAAAGTCTTCCGTAACTGCTGTGCTACCAAAGGGCACAATGAAGTCGCTCTAATACGATTTCGCTCATGTGAGTCAGCCTTGCATGAGCGTAAAAGGAATGTCTTGTGTTAAATAAAAACTCAATTTGGAAAGTGCTTAGCGCGATTATTATCGTGTTCGGCTGTGCCTTGTACGCACTTCCCAATATTTATGGCGAAGATCACGCTATTCAAATTTCTCCGGGTCGTGACGCCGTTATTACTGATGTTATGGTCGAGCAAGTTGGCCAAACGCTAGCCCAAAATAATATTACGCCTAAGCGCATCGAATTTGAAAACGATCGAATTCTTGTTCGTGTATCTGATTCTGACACTCAACTCATTGCGCGAGAAACGCTTGAAAAAGCGTACGGCGAAGATTACTTCGTTGCGATGAACTTAGCGCCGGATACACCTGAGTGGTTAGAAGCGCTTGGCGGAACGCCAATGAAGCTAGGCCTTGATTTGCGCGGTGGTGTGCACTTTTTGATGGAAGTGGACATGAGCGAAGTGGTGGTCAAGTCATTAGAAGACGCAAAAAACGGTTTTAGAACGGCACTTCGCGAAGAGGGTATTCGTTACCGCGGCGTTACCCAAAAAGACAATTATGTCGAGCTCACATTCCGCGACGAAGAGGCCGCAGACAAAGCGCTATTCTTTTTGCGTAATCAGAACCGTGACCTTTCGTTTAATCGTTTAGATGACCTAGTGTTACGCGCTGTATTTACCGAAGCGAAACTGCAAGAAATTCGCACAAATGCGGTGAATCAAAACATTACCATTATACGTAATCGTGTGAATCAGCTTGGGGTCGCAGAACCACTGGTGCAAAAGCAAGGTGCTGACCGTATTGTTGTGCAACTTCCTGGTATTCAAGATACTGCACAAGCAAAAGAGATCTTGAATGCAACAGCAACACTAGAGTTTCGTATGCTTGATTTGCGTAACGATGTACGAGACGCATTGAATGGACGCGTACCACCTGGGTCGCAAGTTATTGAAGATCAACAAGGTGTTCCTCAGTTACTCGAAAAGCGCGTAATGCTTACTGGAAGCCATATTATTGATGCTAACAGTGGTGTTGACGAATATGGGTTACCAAAAGTAAACATCAGCCTTGATTCCGAGGGCGGCAACAAAATGTCTCGTGCCACGCGAGATAATATCGGCAACCCTATGGCGACAGTGTTCATTGAGTACAAGTCTACTGGAGAGCGAAATGCTGAAGGCAAACTTATTTTCGAAAAATACGAACAAGTCATCTCTGTGGCAACTATTCGAGCACAATTGGGCAGTCGTTTTGAAATCACAGGTTTGGATTCGCCCAAAGAAGCTCGAGACTTAGCTTTGCTTCTTCGTGCAGGTGCACTTATTGCGCCCATTCAAATTGTTGAAGAACGCACCGTCGGTCCAAGTCTAGGTCAAGAGAATATTGAACTTGGCATGCAAGCTATTACATACGGTTTAGGGCTTGTGCTTGTGTTTATGCTTATCTACTACAAAGCCTTTGGCGTTGTAGCGAATATTGCTCTAGTGACTAACTTGGTGATGATTGTTGGCATCATGTCTTTGATCCCAGGTGCAACACTCACCCTACCTGGTATGGCCGGTATTGTATTGACTGTTGGTATGGCTGTTGATGCGAATGTACTCATTTATGAGCGTATTCGAGAAGAGCTCAGAGACGGAAGAAGTCCACAACAGGCGATTCATCATGGTTATGACAGTGCGTTTTCAACCATTCTAGATGCAAACATTACGACCTTTATTGCAGGGCTTATTTTGTTTGCTGTGGGTACAGGGCCAATTAAAGGCTTCTCAATTACCCTGATGATTGGTATTGCAACCTCCATGTTTACTGCGATTTTAGTCACGCGTGTTATTGTTAACGCAGTGTGGGGCGGTAAACGTGTAGAGAAGTTGGCGATTTAGGAGCGTTATTATGCAGTTATTAAAATTATCCTCTACCGTCAACTTTATGCGTTTGCGCATTTCAGCGATGTTGCTCTCGGCTGTGTTGATCTTAGGTTCATTCGTTTCATTAGGCGTTAATAGCCTAAATTGGGGGCTAGACTTCACCGGTGGAACGCTGATCGAAGTAGGTTATGCAGACGCCGCTAATCTCCAAGCCATTCGTACCCAGTTGAATGCAGCAGAATTTGATGATGCCGTCGTACAAAACTTTGGCAGTAGTCAAGATGTGCTCATTCGCATTGCGCCTCGTGACGGTGTTAAAGCCGCAACCATTGGGGAGCAAGTGCTTGAAGCTCTTCGAGCCGATGGTACTGCTGTAGATATGCGCCGAATCGAGTTTGTAGGGCCAAATGTAGGTGAAGAGCTAACAGAGCAAGGTGGCTTGGCGATGCTAGTGGCACTTATCTGTATCTTGGTTTACGTGGCTATGCGTTTTGAGTGGCGTTTTGCGTTGGGCTCCGTCGCTGCCTTAGCGCACGATGTTATTCTGACCCTTGGGTTGTTTTCGGTACTTCAGATTGAATTTGATTTGACCGTACTGGCGGCGGTGCTTGCGGTAATAGGTTATTCATTGAATGATACTATTGTTGTATCCGACCGTATTCGCGAGAACTTCCGAAAAATCCGTAAAGGTGAACCAGTAGAGATTATTAATATCTCCCTGACTCAAACGTTAAACCGTACGATTATCACTTCATTGACTACTGTATTGGTATTACTTGCCTTGTTCTTCAAGGGCGGTGCACTCATACACGGTTTTGCTACTGCTCTTCTATTTGGTGTGGTAGTAGGTACTTACTCTTCTGTTTATATTGCGAGCTCTGTGGCACTAGCCTTGGGTATCAGCAAAGAAGACTTAATGCCTCCACAAGTTGAAAAGGAAGGTGCTGACTTAGACCCTATGCCATAGGCTTAGTCTTCACTGTAGAAAGGGCACCCAACTGTGCTCTTGTATTATGGAATCCCCACAGAGTCGTCTGCGGGGATTTTTTATTGCCGCTAAAACGTTTGCCATTGAGGCTATTCACTAAAAGCTGTAGGCGTAAGCAAAGTTTAAAAAATCCAGCCCAGGATTTTTCGAGTTAAGTCCACCATTGCTGTAGTGCATGTAGCGCAGCGATACAGATTGCTCTTGGTTTTTACCAAAGCTCATAGTGACTCCAATGCGATCCTCAAATTGATAGTGTGAACCTACGTCTTTGCCAGCGAATCGCGTATCCTCAAGCAACGACACTCCAATACCAAACTCCCATTTCAAAGGATAAATTCCTTTAACGTAGTGAAATGTTTTACTAAACACCGGGCTAAGAGCTATCGCGTAGTTCACCTCATGGTTATTTTGAGAACCGTATTCCCAAAAATTAATACTCATTTCCCAATATACATCCAAGGTGTCAAAGTAAGGAATATTTGACCACCGTTGTTTAACGGGACGGTAAGCGAGCCTCACGCCGTCTATGTCATCACTACCCATCAAAAGGTCGACGGCCACGCCTTGACTCAGTCCATTATCAAGCTCTTCTCCAATCGCGGGAGATGAATACGCTACGTTCACTAGCAGCGCAGTACCAAGCAGTATTTTTGCAATTGTGTTTATCATGTTTTTTTCCTCATCAAGTGTGGATAAGGAAATAGGTCCGATCCCCAAGACTTAAATTTGCAAATATCGATGCTATTAATCTAAAAAAACGAATTTATTGCGATTGATAAATACTTAATTCCCACCAAAGACTACTGTTCTCAATTTTTTTGTTTTGCGTTCCAGTATAAAAATAGCGACGCTTTCCCTTCATTAAGATAGTTTTTCTTGCATTTTAAAAACTTCAGCTTACACTTGTGCGCTGATTGGGCGTACATTTGTAAGCTGAATTTTGGGTGACTATTTTGAAGAGTGTTTTTACGTATTTTTTTGAACGGATCTTTCATCATGCTTCTTGGCAGGGGTATTGGGAACCGTTGGTTCAAGTCTTTTCGACCGCTTGGCGTCATGGATTCCATCGGGGGAAAGTGATTTCTAATAGCGCAATATTGCCTGGCGTCATTCGTCTGGTCATCAAACCTGACAATCGATGGAAGGGGTTTGTACCGGGGCAACATGTTGTGCTGACGATAGAGCATAATGGCCGTTTATTGAGTAGGACGTTCACCATCGCCTCAGGCATTCAGCAATGGGAAAAGCAAGGCATTATTACGCTTATCATTAAGCAGTATGAACAAGGCGCTTTTACGCCGCTGCTAAGTGATTTAAAGGCTGATGACTGGCTCAACCTTTCTCAGGCGTTTGGAGAGTTTACGCTTCCCGAAACAACTAAGCCCATTGTGATGGTTGCTGGTGGATCAGGTATTACCCCTTTTTTATCAATCCTCGATACTGATTTTTCTCAACAAGTACATCTGATTTACTACGCGAAATCGGGTGAACACTTAGGAGTCAACCAACTCGCCACGTTAATGCAGCAACGGCCGAATTTTTCAGTGGATATTGTCACCCGTGGACCACAGACAAATTTATCTGAACAGCTCAGTAAGCATGATGCAGAAGTGGTTATGGTGTGTGGCCCATCTTCAATGTATATCGAAGCTCAAGCATGGTGTCAAAAGCACAAGCGTCATATATCTGCCGAACACTTCTCTGTGTTAACTGCATCGTTCAAGGGTGAAAGTACCAACCACAGTGTGAGCTGGAATAACAAACAGTTTGTTTTGAATAGTCAAGAAACGCTGTTATCTCAGTTGACTGCAAAAGGTGAGTCAGTGACTTATGGGTGTGGTATGGGGATCTGCCATCAATGTCAGTGTGTTAAGAAAAGTGGCGTGGTAAGAGATATTCGCAGCGGCAACTTGTCGTCAAATACTCAACAGCTTATTCAATTGTGCGTATCTCAAGTCGTCTCGGATTTGGAGTTAGAAGTATGAAGGCACCATCAAAGGTAGATTATGACAAGCTTGCTGAGCAGCTGGATGGTGTGCGAGAACACGTCAATGCCAAGATTGGCCAAGAAGATGCGCGGTACATCCGTAAAGTGATTGTTATGCAAAGAGCGTTTGAGTGGGGTGGGCGCGTGCTATTACTGCTTGGCTTCGTTACACCAATATTGTGGGCTGTTGGGGTGTTGTTTCTCGCACTCGGTAAGATAATCGACAATATGGAAATCGGTCACAATGTGATGCACGGCCAATATGATTGGATGAATGACAAATTTATTAACTCGCGCTCATACGAGTGGGATATCGCATGTGATGGTAAAAGTTGGAACCGCGTACACAATTACGAGCACCACACCTACACTAACATTGTTGGGAAAGACCGAGATTATGGCTATGGCCTTCTGAGGTTATCGCGGGATTTTGGATGGCGAGTAAAGAACCTATGGCAGTTTGGTACCTATATCGTTCTATCAGTGCTTTTTCAATGGGGCATTGCCTATCATGAGTTGGCCGCTGAACGAGTGTTTTTCGGAAAAAAGAAGGACAATCGTAACTCTCAAGTGACTCACGCTGAGTTAAAGACGCGTTTTTTTAGCAAAGGTGCTCGTCAGATACTCAAAGACTATGTTCTATTTCCATTACTCGCCGGCCCAATGTTCTTGTGGGTCTTAGTTGGTAATCTTCTAGCTAACTTGATTCGAAATTTGTGGACATCAACGATTATCTTTTGTGGCCACTTTACCGGTGATGCACAAACTTTTACCCAAGAAGAATGCATCAATGAATCCAGAGGCCAGTGGTATTATCGTCAAGCACTGGGCTCATCAAATATTAAGGGGCGCAATTGGTTTCATGTGCTTTCGGGGCATTTGAGCTATCAAATTGAACACCATTTGTTTCCTGATTTGCCCGCCAGAAGGTACAGAGAAATCGCTCCACATGTGCAGCGGATCTTCAAAGAACACGGTATACACTACAATACTGGAAGTTTTCTTGCCCAATATGGTTCAGTGGTTAAACGGATCTTGAGGTATTCGTTCCCATAAGTATCACATCATTGAATAGAGGCGAGTGGTCATTGGATGAAGGTACGTTACTGGGCAACCGTGGATAGTTTAGCTTTAAACTGCTCTTTATAGCGGCGAGACACTGCTAACCTAGTGCCACTTTTTAGCGTAACTTCACCGTCGCCGCTGTCTTGGTATTGAATGTTGTCTATTTCACCGCTCTTTACCGCATAAGAGCGGTGAACTCTCACAAATCCGTACTCTGACGCTGAAGACTCAAATGCTTTCATAGTATAGCGGAGCGGGTATACGGCACTCTGTGTATGCAGGTTGATATAATTTCCCGACGATTCAACCCAGTGGACATCGCTCATTTTTACCAGAAACTCCCGATTGAGTTTTTTTACCAGTAGATTTTCGGGGAGTGTGGGTGATTGGTTTGGGTCATTCGGTACTTGGTCATAAACTACCGGTGATGCCTCCCCCGTGAGTCTCCGGTAGGCAAAAGATAAAAGATAGTAAAGTGAGATAAGCGTAACGTAACCCCATACGTCTTTTCTGTATTCATAAAACAGCTCGCTGATGATAGGCCCGAAATTATAGTCTCGGGATACCCCAAAATAGGTAACCTCTCTTATTGCCACCATAATCCCCACATGAGCAAGCGAAAACAGGGTTGCGATAACAAAGTGTCCCAAAAGCCAAATTTTGGGCGCAGTACCACTCAGCTTTTTGACAAAAAATATCACTGGGAAAATCAGAATTAAGGTACCTACTGCACTGGAATATTCCCACAAGTAGGGTTCCCAAAGCTGGGTGGTATTGTCTGAGTGACGGGAGTGCTCTGTCCACGTTGACGCGGCATTAATCGTATTATTGATGAATAAGTAAAGCGTGACTACGCCGAGTACAATAAAGCGATGATAGCGCTCTGAATCTCTGATTAATTGGCTAAACCGCTCGTCCCTTTCACCCACCGCATACCCCTTTTTCGACTAGTTACATCACTGATAGCTAAAAAAATGCATTGTCTTATCGCCTAATGCTAACAAGCATTGTTAAGGAGATGGAATGATGACTCAAGAAAAAAATGAATCTCAGGAATGGTCGAGATATTACGCGCTAGATGCCCTGCGCGTTATCGCGTTTGGCGTACTCATTTTTTACCACATTGGCATGTATTACGTGTTGGAGTGGGGGTGGCATATTAAAAGTCCCACTCAGTTTGCGTGGCTTCAAGATATTATGATTTTGTCCAATCAATGGCGAATGTCATTGTTGTTTCTTATCTCATCTATGGTTCTTGTGGCGACTTATACCAAGATGTTGAAACACGGCTCTGTATTCAACGCACAATACCGTCTTATCGGAAGTCGAGTCTTTCGACTGTTTCTACCTCTTGTCTTTGGTATGTATGTGATCGTGTCGCCCCAAGTGTATATCGAATGGACTGCGAACGGCACTATTGACGCTTCATTTGGCGAGTTTTATCGCAACTACATTAACCCGAATAGTCATTGGTTGGCAGAAAAGCAGTCTGTCATTGGATTACTCACGTGGAACCACTTGTGGTTTTTACCTTATCTATTAGTGTATTCCGTTGTTCTTTTATTGATGCTTCCTTTGCTCAACACAGCAGCAAATGCAATGCCTCCAGCGTTGAGTAAATTTTGGCTATTTAATCTCACTGTTATTGTGATTACGCTAGTCGTCTGGTTGAATTTAAGGCAGCTATTTCCCACCACTCACGATTTACTTAATGATTGGTACAGCCATGCAAAATACGGAGTCGTCATGTTGGTTGGAGCAGTGATCATGCTTAGTAGTGATCTCTGGGCTAAAGTGACCCAATATCGCCAGTGGTATTTGTGTGTGGCCATATTTTGTTATGGATTGATTATATTGGACAGGCACGATTATTTAGGGCCAGTGGGAGACTGGATGACGCAGTCTTACGCGTTTCGAGTATTTGTTGGGATTATCGTTGTGGCTAACCATTGGGCTTGGCTAGGTGCCATCTTGGGATATGGAAAACGGTATTTGAACCAACCCAATGAGCTTATTCAAAAGCTTAATAAAGGTATTTACTGTTATTACATCATACATCAAACACTTATCGTTGTTTTCGCTTATATGCTTAGTCAGCTAGCGTTGCCTATTGTTGTAGAGTTTGTACTTTTAGTGGCATTGACCTTACTTGGTTGCTCATTGGCATACCAAATAGCTAAACATGTGCCTTATGTTAGGTGGTGCTTTGGGATATTTAATTCCGACAAGCCCAAGCGAGCATGATGTTGAAGCCCGCCCCCACATAGGGGGCGGTATATCGAATAAATTCGTTAGCGCTTTTGCG
Source organism: Alteromonas sp. KUL49 (assembly GCF_006538345.1). Taxonomy (GTDB): domain Bacteria; phylum Pseudomonadota; class Gammaproteobacteria; order Enterobacterales; family Alteromonadaceae; genus Alteromonas. The sequence continues at coordinate 222,663 of NZ_BJKL01000005.1, forward strand.
ATACAGTGGAAATAAGTCTGTTACTTGAGGTGCTTAACTAGTCCCTGTATGACTTTTACGCTACCTGCAACAATTTCGCCTTTGTAGAGGGGGTCGTTGCCGCCTTTAAAGTCAGTGACTAGGCCACCAGATTCACGAACAAGTAGTTCACCAGCAGCGATATCCCATGCTTTGATACCACGTTCCCAGTAACCATCGTGACGACCTGCTGCAACATAGGCAAGATCAAGTGCTGCACTACCACCGCGACGAATGTCACCACACTCGTGGAATATCTTGTTTAGGCTAAGAGCATACTCGCCAAACTGACCTTTGTTCTTAAAAGGAAGTGCGGTTGCAAGAATGGTTTCTGACAGGTCGCGTGGCTTAGTTGCTCTGATACGGTAGCCGTTAAGCTGCGCACCTTGTCCACGGCTCGCTGTAAATAGTTCACCTCGGATGGGGTCGAAAACGACAGCTTGGTCTAATCTACCTTTGTGCAGCAGTGCAATGGAGACGGCAAAGTGAGGAATGCCTTTTACAAAATTGGTGGTTCCGTCAAGCGGATCGATAATCCACTGAAAATCGGTATCTTTACCTGCAGTTTCGCCTGACTCTTCGCCCAAAAAGCAATGGTCTGGATAAGATTGCTGAATTTTATGAATAATAGCTTGTTCGGCTTCTTTGTCGATTTGCGTAACGTAGTCATTTGCGCCTTTAGATTCTTTCTTAAAATCATCGCGCTTTTCAAATCCACGAACAATAATTGTTCCAGCCACGCGCGCAGCACGCACAGCAATATTCAGCATAGGATGCATAGATATTCCACCAATTGTAAAAGACCAAAGAATCTACCCTGACAACATACTAGTTCAACTCACTTCAATCGCAAGCCGTGCAGAGGTAGTTCAAAAACGGCGCGGATTCTAACAGAAGTCTATAAGGATGCAAATGAAAACCTGAGGGTAATTGTGCAAGAAATGTTCGAACCTCAGAATTAGCCATCTAGACAGCTATTGTGATAAACTCGCGCCCTGATTTTAGGTTGTACCGAAGCAATTGGGTAAGCGCATGCTAGAAAATATCCGCATTATATTAGTGAACACGTCACATACTGGAAACATAGGCTCTGCCGCTCGTGCGATGAAGACTATGGGGCTGAGTAGTTTATATTTAGTTGATCCTGTTCATGAGCCTGATGGTCAAGCGAGTGCACTTGCTGCGGGCGCTGGTGATGTACTTGCTAACGCTAAAATAGTAAAAACGCTGGAAGAAGCGGTTTCAGATTGCGGGTTAGTCGTCGGTACATCGGCACGGTCTAGGACTCACTCCTGGCCAATGCTTGGGCCTCGTGAGTGCGGTGAAAAGTTAGTTCAAGAAGTTGAAAAGTATCCAGTTGCGCTAGTCTTTGGACGAGAGAACAGCGGACTGACTAACGAGGAACTTCAGCAGTGCCATTTTCATATGTGCATTCCTGCGAATCCAGAGTACAGCTCCCTAAACTTGGCTGCTGCTGTGCAAACGCTGTGTTACGAAATTCGCATGGCATATTTGAGTAAAGATGCCTACCCAGAGCTGGAAAATGAGTACCCATTGAATGACGATTTGGAACGCTTCTATAATCATCTTGAATCTACATTACAAAAGACAAACTTTATAGTGAAGAATCATCCTGGGATGGTGATGACTAAATTACGTCGCTTGTTCAACCGTGCCCGCCCAGAATCACGCGAGTTAAATATTTTTGCGCGGTATTTTGTCGTCAATTGATAAGTCGGTAAGAACCGACAAGGAAGACTAGGCGAAAATGGCTGTGCTGGCGCGATTAAAAGACGATATCCAAGGTGTATTTCACCGTGACCCTGCGGCGCGTAACACTTTTGAAGTGTTAACAAACTACCCAGGCTTGCACGCGGTGTGGCTACATCGCGTTAGCCACAGGCTGTGGAATGCTAATTGGAAATGGTTAGCCCGCACACTGTCTACTTTTAGTCGCTGGCTTACCGGTATCGAGATCCATCCAGGTGCGACCCTCGGTCATCGTGTTTTTATCGATCATGGTATGGGCGTGGTTATTGGTGAGACCGCTGAAATCGGTGATGATGTTACGCTTTATCACGGTGTAACATTAGGGGGAACGAGCTGGAAAGCGGGTAAGCGTCATCCAACGTTAGAAAAAGGTGCAGTGGTAGGCGCTGGCGCAAAAGTGCTTGGTCCTATTACCATTGGTGAGGGAGCCAAAGTTGGGTCAAATTCTGTAGTGGTTAAAGATATTCCAGCGGGTGCCACCGCTGTAGGTATTCCTGGTCGAATCATTATTACAAAAACAGAACAGTTAAATGATACCGACCCGACCCATAAGAAAATTGCACAAAAATACGGCTTCGATGCCTATGCTGTGGCACCTGATAATCCTGACCCGGTCGCGAGCGCGATGGGAATAATGCTTGAACACATGCATCAAATGGATGCAAAAGTAGAAGAGATGTGTCGTGTAATCAAATCACTGGGTGGTGATGTTTGCACAGACAATATGCACAACATAACGGTAGAGGATTTTGCCGATACTGGCTTGGAGTTAACACCTGCTCAGCAACGCAAAGAAGCTCACGATTCTTTTGACCCTGCGATTTAACTGACGTGTTTTTGTGAATTGTCTAAATACCAAGATGGCGAGGGTTGCCAGTTCGCCATCCACTCCATAAATGCTTTGCTCTCTAACGGTTTTGAAATAGCGTAGCCTTGCCCGTATTCACAGCCCAACTTCAGTAGTAATTCGACGTGCTCAAGTGTTTCTACACCCTCTGCTAGTGTGCCTTTCTGGAAGTTTTTTGCGAGTCCCAAAACGCCTTTTAAAACCATCTCGTCATCATTGTTGGTAAGAATGGTTCGTATAAACTCTTGGTCTATTTTCAATGTAGTCACTGGGAGGTTTTTTCAGATATACCAGTGAGGAATAGCCAGACCCAAAATCATCCAAGGAGAAGGTTATACCTAACGCAAGGCCCTGCTTAACCGTGTCTGCGGTTTGCTCAAAGTTGGCAATAGATTTTGCCTCTAGAATCTCCAGCTCAAGCAGTTCAGGAGGTACCGTCGGGTGCTTTGCAATAGTCTCTGATAATCGAGGAACAAAGTGTTTGTCTTGGAGCTGAAGTGCGCCTATGTTCACGCTGATCGGAATTCTCACTCCCTCATCACACCATAACTCCAGTTGTTGTAATGCCGATTCGATAACCCATTCCCCCAATTTTATACTGATACTGTCGTTTTCTATTTGAGGTATAAAATAGCCCGGCGACAGTAAACCATCGGTGGGATGTTGCCAGCGTATCAATGCTTCTGCGCCAACAATTTTGCCTGTTTTTAAGTGAAGCTTGGGCTGAAAAAACAGCATGAACTGGTTTCGCTGCAATCCGATTTCTACTTCGGAAATGAGCTTGAATTTCCGTGAAATGATATTGTCGTGTTTTGGATCGAAAAATCGGTAGGTGTTTCTTCCTGCGAGTTTTGCCTCGTACATTGCTTGGTCTGCTTGGCGTTCGAGCTGATCGCAATCAGTTTGTTCATTTTGTCGGTACATAGTGACGCCAATACTGACTGATATGGTAATACTGACTCCACCAATCTCAAAAGGGTTAGCAATTTCGTGAAGTAAACGACTGAGCATGATATCCAATGACGCTTTGGATTTTATGTCATTAATAATGGCGACAAATTCATCACCGCCTATTCTTGCTACCGCATCTACTTCTCGCAATGTAGCTTTCATTCTATTTGCTACTGATAGAAGTAAAACGTCTCCAACGTTATGTCCGTAAGTATCGTTTACCGCTTTAAATCCGTCTAAGTCTATATATGCCAGGGCTAGCGGAGAACCTGACCGGTTAACCATGGCGATGGCTTGTCTCAATCGATCAGCAAACAGCACGCGGTTAGGTAATTGAGTGAGTGGGTCAAATTGCGCCAAATGTTTTAATTCATTTTCATAAGCTTCGACCTTTGTCACATCCTCGATAACTACCGGTACAAAATAGGATTCTCCCAGTGTTCTCGGTAGTGGGATAGAAATTTGCCCTTTTATCTTTCGACCATCCAGTGCGACAAAGTTAGCTTTGGAGATAAATAGCGGTTTGTTGTTCCAAATTGCCTTCATGGAATCTATAAACACTTCCAACGCGCCGTCACCGAAGGTTTTCGAAATTGACGAAATTAACTCCGCCTCTGAATTAGCGGCAAAAGTAGTGAGGGCAGTTTCATTGACCTTGTTAATGACAACTTCGTTGGCTAATTGCAGAGGAACGTCTGGATAGTCGTCAAAATAAGCCTGAAGGTCTTTTATACCATTTTCTCTTAATTGTTGAAGTTTCGAAAATACGACGGAGTAATCCTCATCCCAAATGGAAAGAGGTACATTTTGATAAATGGACCGATACCTGTACTCACTTTCCTTTAGGTTCTTTTCTGAATGGTGGATGAGTTTGTAGGTGAACGTGAGAGCCACAATAATTGTTAATAGCACAACCGCCAGAATAGTGGCCTGTAGTGTTTGATATCGTGATGTTTGATTTCGGCTTTGATTGAGAAATTCAACGGCTTTAAGACGAGCAAATGAAACTAAATCTTCCATTTGGTTATTGAGAAGCAAATCGTATTGTTCACCTTCGTTGCGTATCAACTCTGAAGCCTCTTGTCGTTTAGCTTCTCGGGTTAATCTTACGACTTCAGACCACAAATCTCGCCATGCGACTATTCGATCAATGAGGTCTTGGAATTCTTTCTTGTCGCCTAAAAATTCAGACTTTGCCATTTCGAGATGGTGCAAAACCGCGCGCTCGTGCAGACCGACTTTAGCCGCAGCATCTCCTAACGCTGTATCGTCAGTGGCTAGCGTAACTTCACGCATAAACCTATGCATGGACTCTAAATGAGTCTGAGCTTCTAATACATGACTTGAAACAGTAAAGGGGTGTTTGTAGAGCTTTTCCACAAGTTGAGCTTGAGAATGATTACCCCATAACGCAACACCGGTAATGAGCGCCATACAAAAAATGGACATACCAATTCCGATGAGATAAAGCCTCGCCGAGCTTATTGTAACGTGGAGAAGAGCGCTCATAGCATATGTGTTTTATTTAGTCGCTACATAATTAGTCTATTATTTGAACAGGATAACCTTTGAATAACATCTATTCAATTTTTAATTGCGTGATAATTGTACAGTATTGATGAATATCAATGTCAGGAGGGCCGTGGTTTCGAATATCAGCGGGAGATACTACGTTTCATAATACTTGAGTAAAGTATATGGTCTTTTACTTGACCAATTTAGTCAGGTATGTGAAAATTTCCCCAGTTTTCGCTGCTCTGTGGTTACAAATATGAAACTCACCTCAAAAGGTCGCTACGCCGTCACTGCAATGCTAGATGTCGCACTCCACTCGGCTCGTGGTCCTGTTCCACTTGCTGAAATTTCCGAGAGACAAGAGATTTCCCTATCGTATCTAGAGCAGTTGTTTTCTAAGTTACGCAAAGAACAATTGGTAGATAGCGTACGTGGACCTGGTGGTGGTTATCTATTGGGAAAAGACGCTGCAGAAATATCGATTGGCGCAGTCATTAAGGCGGTTGATGAGACCGTAGACGCAACCAGATGCCAGGGGCAGGCGGACTGTCAAGGCGGTGATAGATGCCTTACGCACAGCCTGTGGCAAGACCTAAGCGACCGCATTAGTTTATTCTTGGAATCAATCACACTGGGTGAGCTGATGGCGAAGAATGACGTCAAAGAGGTCGCGGGTCGACAAGATAAATTAGTCTCACTTCGTCACGCAGTTGACGACATCAAAGTTAGCGTTCAATTGTAAGCTTCCACATGTCGATTAAAACTCCAATTTTTCTGGATTACGCCGCGGGCACACCTGTGGATGAATCAGTAGCCACAAAAATGGCCGAATGCCTTACATTAGACGGCAATTTTGGTAATCCAGCTTCTCGCAGCTCTCGCTTTGGCTGGATGGCAGAGGAAGCCGTTGATATCGCTCGTAGTCAAGTGGCCGATGGTATTAACGCAGACCCCAGAGAAATAGTATTTACCTCAGGCGCCACCGAGTCCATCAATCTTGCGTTAAAGGGCGTGTTTGAAGGTTACAAGGCTAAAGGTAGCCACATAATTACCGTGGTGACAGAGCACAAAGCAACGCTAGACACCTGCGCTTACCTCGCCTCAAAAGGCGCTAAAGTTACCTATTTATCTGTAGATAGTTCAGGTCTTGTAGATCTTGCCAGCTTAGAGCAAGCAATTTGCGATGACACCATTTTAGTCTCTGTGATGCATGTCAATAACGAGACAGGTGTAAAGCAAGATATCAACGCTATTGGCGAACTTTGCCGGGCGAAGAACGTATTATTTCATGTGGATGCTGCACAAAGTGCTGGCAAATTGCCCATTGATACACAGGAACTGCCGGTAGATCTGCTCTCTATGTCAGCCCATAAGTTTTATGGTCCCAAGGGTATTGGTGCGCTTTATGTCAGACGTAGACCGAAGATTAACCTAGTAGCACAGGTTCACGGCGGCGGGCATGAAAGAGGTATGCGTTCGGGTACACTACCAACTCATCAAATTGTTGGGCTAGGTGAGGCCATGGCAAAAGCTAACGAAGTGATGCAATCAGACGTCTCCCGAATTAAGGCGTTGAGAGTTGCACTGTGGTCGGGCTTATCAGTGCTCGATGATATCTATTTGAATGGCCATGAAGAGCAACGAATTGAGGGGATTCTCAACGTTAGCTTCGGTGGTGTTGACGGCGAGAGCTTGCTAATGGGATTAAACGACATTGCGGTGTCATCAGGCTCGGCCTGCACATCAGCAAGCTTGGAGCCTTCATACGTACTCAAAGCGCTAGGTCGCTCAGATGCGTTAGCCCATGCAGGGATTCGATTTAGCATAGGGCGCTATACGACACTCGACGAAGTGAAGTATGTGGTTAACAAGGTTGTTGACGTCGTTTCGGGGCTGCGGAGTGTGGCTGCGTAATCGCGTTATCTAGATTAGCGCGTTGTTAAGCTAAAAAATTATTTAATAGGGTGGTTCAATATTTGAGTGATTTACTCAGGTATTATATAATACGCCACCCGAAAATGAGGTTACATCCTCGCCTAGCGACCGTATTAGCTCGTTGTTGGCGTATTTTTCACTAACAAGACCGAAAGTTAGTAGGGTGTAATGTAGGCAGGCAAAATAGTGAGATCACAACATGAGTGAACAGATCGAACAGGCGCTAGAACGAAAATACGACGCGGGTTTCTATTCTGAAATCGAATCGGAAACGTTTGAAAACGGCTTGGACGAATCAGTTATTCGTCGTATTTCTGCAATGAAGGACGAACCGGAGTGGATGCTTGAATGGCGTCTAAAGGCCTATCATTCGTGGCTAGAAATGGAAGAGCCGGATTGGGCACATGTTGATTATCCCAAAATCGATTATCAAGCAATCTCTTATTATTCTGCGCCAAAGAGTATGAAGGACAAACCAAAGTCACTTGACGAAGTTGATCCTGAACTCCTGCGTACGTATGAAAAACTTGGTATTCCTTTGCACGAACAGGAGATGCTAGCGGGCGTTGCCGTCGATGCCGTATTTGACTCAGTTTCAGTGGTTACGACTTTCCGCGAAAAACTTGAAGAAGCAGGGGTTATCTTTTGCCCGATTTCTGAAGCACTGAAAAGATTCCCTGACTTAGTTAAAAAATACATTGGCTCTGTGGTTCCGCGCACTGACAACTATTTTGCAGCGCTCAACAGTGCCGTATTCACCGATGGTTCGTTCGTCTACATTCCAAAAGGTACGCGTTGCCCAATGGAGCTTTCGACTTATTTCCGTATTAACGAAATGAACACAGGGCAGTTTGAGCGTACTTTGATTGTTGCCGATGAAGGCAGTTATGTGAGTTACCTTGAAGGTTGTACCGCGCCACAGCGCGACGAGAACCAACTTCACGCTGCGGTGGTTGAGCTCGTTGCTATGGACGATGCCACTATCAAGTATTCAACGGTACAAAACTGGTATCCGGGTGATGAAAACGGCAAAGGTGGTATCTACAACTTTGTGACCAAGCGCGGTGTATGTCATACCAATGCGAAGATTTCATGGACCCAAGTCGAGACAGGTTCAGCAGTAACTTGGAAATACCCAAGCTGCGTATTGAAAGGCGACAATAGTGTAGGTGAGTTCTACTCAGTGGCGCTAACTCGTGGAATGCAACAAGCTGACACGGGCACAAAGATGATCCACGTGGGTAAAAATACCCGCTCAACCATCATCTCTAAAGGTATATCTGCGGGTAAAAGTAACAACGCTTATCGCGGCTTGGTTCAAATGGGACCTCGTGCAGACGGCGCACGTAACTTTACCGAATGTGATTCATTATTGATTGGCGACAAGTGCGGTGCACACACATTCCCGTACATTGAAAGTCGTAATCCAACCGCCATTGTTGAACACGAAGCCACTACATCAAAAGTGAGCGACGAACAGTTGTTCTTGTGTCAGCAACGGGGTTTAGATACAGAAAAGTCGGTCTCTATGATCGTGAACGGTTTCTGTAAAGAAGTATTCAAAGAGCTACCAATGGAATTTGCCGTAGAAGCCGGCAAACTGCTCGAAATTAGTCTTGAAGGTTCAGTGGGGTAATCAATGCTTAGTATCAAGAATTTACATGCCAGTGTAGAAGAAAAGAATATCATCAAAGGGCTGAACCTAGACATCAAACCCGGAGAAGTACACGCGATTATGGGGCCAAACGGTGCTGGTAAAAGTACCTTAGGCTACGTGCTATCTGGTCGTGATGGTTACGAAGTCAGCGAAGGCGAAGCTACGCTTAATGGCAAAGACCTGCTTGATTTAGAAGTTGAAGAACGTGCTCGCGAAGGTTTGTTCTTAGCATTCCAATACCCAGTAGAAATCCCTGGTGTAAGTAACATGGAATTCATGAAAGAGTCAGTCAACGCAATGCGCGAAGAGCGTGGCGAAGAACCTTTGACTGCCGCTGAGTTCCTAAAGAAGGCCAAAGCAGCATGTAAGCAAGTGCAGTTGCCGCTAGATTTCCTAAAGCGCGGTGTTAACGAAGGCTTTTCTGGTGGTGAGAAAAAGCGCAACGAAATTATGCAAATGATTTTGCTAGAGCCAAAGCTTTGTATTCTCGACGAATCAGACTCGGGCCTAGACGTAGACGCACTTCAAGTGGTTGCTGATGGTGTAAACAGCCAGCGTAGCAGCGAACGTAGCTTTATCGTGGTGACTCACTATCAGCGTCTTCTTGATTACATCAAACCTGATTTTGTTCACATTCTTGCTGACGGTAAAATCGTGAAAAGTGGCGACGCTTCACTTGCACTGGAAGTTGAAAAGAACGGTTATGCATTTCTTGGCAAAGAATATGAAGGGGAAGAAGCATGAGCCAATGGCTAAATGAAGTCATTGACTCTGCATCGGACGTTAACGACTTCCTCGCGCCTGCTCGTCAGGCTGCACTCGCAGATTTAAAAAATGAAGGTTGGCCGGCACGCAGAAACGAAAGCTGGCGCTTCACACCGCTTACTCCTATTGAAAAGAGAGCAGCAGTAGCGGCAACTACCGCAACGAATGCCGAAATACCTGCAATCGACAACTTAGATGCTATTGATTTAGTGTTTGTCGATGGCGTGCTCGCTACAGAACTTTCAACTATTGACGTGCCTGAGGGTATGACAATTACTTCGTTAAGTACCTCTGATACCGCGGCACAAGCGTCTATCACTGGTATGTTCGGCAGTGTAAAACCCGTGCGTCATTTGTTCGGACGAGTTAACGATGCACTTTCGACTCAAGGTGTCTATATCGATGTTAGCACCGACACAAAGGTCGAAAAGCCGGTTCGCATTATCAATATCGCTACGCAAAACGTAGACGCGCACACCCGCGTACTCGTCAATGTTCAACCAAACGCAAGTGCGGTAATTATTGAACAGGGTGTGGGTAGTGTGGATAGCCTAACTACTGCTTTTGCGGAATACCACATTGCTGATGATGCGCATTTAGAACACTATCGTTTTGCTATGGTGACTGGTAATGCCAAGCAGTTGGGTGGCAGCCACTTTAAACTGCACAATCGCTCTACGCTGAATAGCACAGTGGTGGGTTATGGTAGTGAACTATCTCGATTAGATGTTGATATTCATCACGCTGGTGAGTTTGCCGATGCAAAAATGAATGCGATTTATCTGTTGGCAGAAGGCGAGTTGTTCGACTTGCACTCAACTATTGAACACGCCATGCCTAACGGTACTACTGAAGAAAACGCGCGTGGTATTGTTGGTGATAAAGCTCGCGCTGTATTTAACGGCCGTATACATATTCATCGTGACGCACAGAAAACGCTGGCTGAGCTCAATAACCGCAATTTATTGCTTTCACGTCGTGGCGTTATAAACACCAAGCCTGAATTAGAAATTTATGCTGATGATGTTAAGTGTGCTCACGGTGCTACGGTAGCGGAGATCGAAGAAGAAGCGCTGTACTACTTACTCACTCGTGGTGTATCACGCAGTAAAGCACTAGTCATGCTGAACTTTGGTTTCATTCAGGAGCTGATCAACGACGTACCTAACGAAGCCATTAAAACGTGGTTGCTTCCTGTGCTCAGTGAGCGCTTCCGTCAGATGGAGGTGAAATGAGTTTTGATGTAGCGGCTCTTCGCGCCCAGTTCCCGATTTTGTCGAAAACCCTTGGTGATAAGCCATTGGTATATTTAGATAATGCGGCAACTACGCAAAAACCACAGGCGGTTATTGACGCTTTGATGGATTTCTACACGGGTACTAATGCCAACGTGCACAGAGGTGCTCACCATCTTTCCGACGAAGCGACTCGCCGCTACGAGAATGCTCGTGACACGGTAACCAAGTTCATTAACGCAAGTAGCAAAGATGAAGTGATATGGACCAGTGGTACCACTGAGTCTATAAACATTGTTGCAAACGGACTAGCACAACAGCTAAATCCGGGTGACGAAGTGGTTGCTACTGAACTTGAGCACCACGCTAACTTAGTAACTTGGCAACAAGCTTGTCTTAAAGCTGGGGCTACCCTTAAGATTGTTCCTGTATTCGACAGTGGTGAACTTGATATCGACGCTTTCGACAAAGCGCTCAGTGCAAACACAAAGCTAGTCGCATTTCCCCATGTGTCAAACGCCTTAGGTACAGTAAATCCCATTAAGCTTCTGACTGAAAAAGCCAAAGCGGTAGGCGCTTTGGTTTTAGTTGATGGTGCGCAAGGTATCGCCCACGGTGGTGTAGACGTTCAAGCCATTGGTTGTGACTTTTACGTATTTTCAGGTCACAAGCTATTTGGGCCAACCGGGATTGGAGCTCTGTGGGGACGAAAGTCAGTACTTGAAACATGGCCGGTGTGGCAAGTAGGCGGAGAAATGATTAAGGATGTTTCTTATCAAGAAGCAACCTGGGGACAGCTTCCTAATCGCCTTGAAGCCGGTACGCCGAATATTGCCGGTGCTATTGGTATGGGCGCAGCGGTAGAATGGTTTATGGCGCAAGACATACCAGCACTGCAAGCTCATGAAAAAGCGCTTTTAGATTATGCTACGGAAAAAGCGAATGCCTTTGACGGACTCACTATTATCGGCACGGCACCTGATAAAGTGGGTGTATTGAGTTTTTTGTTAGATGGTGCTCATCCCGCTGATGTAGGGTTTATCCTCGATAAGCAAGGGGTTGCTATTCGTACAGGAGATAGCTGCGCACAACCGTTAATGAAGCGATTAGGGATCCCGGGTACTGCCCGTGCGTCGTTTTCCATATACAATACCTTTGAAGAAGTGGACAGCTTATTTGCTGCCCTTAAAAAAGCAAAAATGATGTTGGCATAAGGAGGCATCATGAGTGTAGAAACCTTTGTTCCAAATACACAGCTCATCTCGCTTACCGACAGCGCCATAGCGCACTTCGAGAGCAAATTGAAAGACAAGCCTGAGCAGCTTATCCGTTTATCAACCAAAGTTAGTGGTTGTACTGGCTATGCTTACGTACTTGATTTCGCTGATAGCGCGCAGGAGGGCGATGAGATCATTGCGGTCTCTGATGCTTTATCCGTGGCTGTAGCGGCAGATGCAGCGGATATTATCCGAAACACTGAAATCGATTATGTCAAAGAAGGCATTAATGGTGTGATTAAGTATCACAACCCAAACGTTGTTGACGAATGTGGTTGTGGCGAAAGCTTCAATGTTGGCTAACTTTTTACGAGATAACGAATAGACACGCATGAAGCAAAAAATGGTCGTAACTGAGCGCGCATGTAACGCGCGTCTCGTTCCCGCAGGCAATCCTGCAACTATCCCTGAAGGCGAATTTGTCACTATCACCCAAGACTTAGGGGGTAATTTTACCATTACGTGGCGAGGTAACATGTACCGTATTGACGGTACTGATGCTGATGCCATTGGTCGTAAGTCATTGGTGTTGGATTTTCCCAGCCCAGAAGACGGACAAATTAGCGAACAGCAAGTTTGGGATGCGTTAGAAACCGTATTTGACCCTGAGATTCCGATCAACTTGGTATCATTGGGGCTTATCTACAAGGTTGATATTAACCAAGAGACTCAAATTGTCACGGTACAGATGACGCTAACAGCACCAGGCTGCGGAATGGGACCTGTCCTCGTGGGGGATGTTGAATACCGATTGGGGATGGTCCCGAATGTTGAAAAGGTAACGGTCGACCTTGTCTTTGATCCGCCTTGGTCTCGCGAAATGATGAGTGAAGAAGCTCAGCTTGAAGCTGGCTTATTTTTCTAGTAGAACTCACTAGCAATTTTTTAGGTGTAAAACACCGCAATACATAGGACAACCCATGGATTTACCAAGCACTGAAGATATTATTGATGATCTAGCTTTCTTTGATGACTGGGAACAGCGCTATCAATATATCATTGACCTCGGTAAATCTATTCCTGGCCTTTCTGAAGCGCAGCGTACCGATGACCGCATCGTCAAAGGTTGCCAGAGCAATGTGTGGCTCATTGAGTCATACGACAACAACATCATTTCTTTTGATGTTGATAGCGACGCAGTTATTGTTCAAGGCCTGTTGGCACTTGTGCTTGCTGCTTTTAATAAGAAAACACCAAAAGCTATTCTAGACTTTGATATCGATGGTTATTTTCAAACGCTCGACTTAGAAAATCACATCACACCCACACGAGGCAACGGCCTTCGCGCCATCGTAGGCAAAATTCAAGAACTTGCGCGCCAGCACGCTTGATGCGGTTGGTGTGTATTGAGGGTGGCTCCTCAAACACGCTGTGAACACTTCCATGTGCGCTCTGCCACCGCATCCATGCGGTGGAAGGTTTGAGGAGCAACCCTCAATACTCAAAGATTCACTCTTGCCGAATCCGTGCTGTGGAAGGTATATGTCCTACATCCACTCCTCGTGTATTTCAGCCTTGAATAGTGATTTTTGCCATTACATCAACACTGTCATTAAACTGTAATATTTATCGCGTGTAGTAGTGCGCTTTGCATGATTGAAATCATCGCTAGCAAACCCGTGAATTATTGCCTATAATTCGCGGCCAAAAATTACTAAGACTTTTTATTGGAGAGAAACTATGGCTCTTGAGCGTACGTTTTCGATTATCAAGCCTGATGCGGTTGCTAAAAACGTAATCGGTGCTGTTTACAACCGTTTTGAAAGTGCAGGTCTTCGCATCGTTGCTTCTAAAATGCTTCACATGAGCAAAGAGCAAGCTGAAGGTTTCTACGCAGAACACAAAGAGCGTCCTTTCTTTGGCGCATTGGTAGACTTCATGACATCTGGCCCAGTAATGGTTCAGGTACTAGAAGGCGAGAACGCTGTAGTTAAAAACCGTGAAATCATGGGTGCGACTAACCCAGCAGAAGCTGCTGCGGGCACACTACGTTCTGACTACGCTGAGTCTATCGACGAAAATGCTGTTCACGGTTCTGACGCTCCTGAGTCAGCGGCTCGTGAAATCGCGTACTTCTTCTCTGACGAAGAGATTTGTCCTCGTACGCGTTAATCGCTAGAGACCGAATCGCTAAAAACGAGGCTTCGGCCTCGTTTTTTGTATGTGTCGTATTAAATCCCATACATTCAGCGCTACAACACGTTTCTTCAACGTAGGGGAATGTGTTAAAATCCGCGCAATTTTTGAACGGTCTGTGTAAATCAGTGTCATAAGATTTATTTGCCGTCGTTTATCCGCTTCTACATCCGAGCATATTAATTGCACTCAGGCAGAGTTGGATGTTGAGCATTGTCCAGAATAGTTTTACCAGTGTGTAATGACACGTTGGATTGGTAATAGGGTCGTTAGCTTTATGGCAAAGACAAACTTGTTAAATTTAAATCGCGAGGGCTTGCGCAATTTCTTTAAGGAAATGGGCGAGAAGCCGTTTCGTGCTGATCAGTTAATGAAATGGATCTATCAGCACGGCGAAAGTGATTTTGAACAGATGAGCAATCTGAACAAGAATCTGCGCGCTAAGCTTATCGAAAACTGTGAAATCAAAGCCCCAGAAATTGCCTATTATCAAGAAGCCAGTGATGGCACCATCAAATTCGCCCTATCATTAGAAGGTGGGCAAGAAGTAGAGTCGGTGTGGATCCCGGAAACCGATCGCGCAACCTTGTGTGTATCTTCGCAAGTAGGCTGTGCCCTTGAATGTACGTTCTGCTCTACAGCGCAACAAGGTTTTAACCGTAACTTGAGCGTAAGTGAAATTATCGGGCAGGTATGGCGCGTGGCTACTTTCCTTGGATTGTCTAAAGACTCATCAAAGCGCCCTATTACTAATGTGGTAATGATGGGAATGGGCGAGCCGCTGTTGAATTTGAAAAACGTCGTTCCTGCAATGGACATCATGCTCGATGATTTTGGCTTTGGGTTGTCTAAACGTCGTGTAACGTTAAGTACGTCGGGTGTTGTCCCTGCATTAGATATGTTGGGAGACCAAATTGATGTTGCCCTTGCAATATCGTTGCATGCTCCTACGGACGAACTGCGCAACGAAATCGTTCCTATCAATAAGAAATACAATATCGAGACTTTCCTCGCAGGAGTGAGACGCTATCTTGAAAAATCTCGCGCTAACCAAGGCAGAGTGACTGTAGAATATGTCATGCTCTCTCACATTAATGACAGTACAGAGCAAGCGCATCAATTAGCCAAAGTACTCAAAGACACACCGAGCAAAATTAACTTAATTCCATTTAATCCTTACCCAGGTTCGCCATACACGTGTTCAAGTAATTCTCGTATCGATCGTTTTTCTAAAGTACTTATGGAGTACGGGTTTACTACGGTTGTGCGTAAAACCCGTGGTGATGATATCGATGCTGCATGTGGTCAATTGGTCGGAGACGTGGTTGACAGAACGAAAAGAATGTTGAAAAAACAGATGAAGGGCGAGGAAATTTCGGTAAAAATGGCTCAATAATCATTTAATTATCAGGTTGCAGATTATGCTAAATGGATTGAGAGTGTGTGTGGCATTCATCGTTATAACGTTAGCGGGTTGTGCTAGCAACACAGATACACAGGGGTACAACGGGAGTTTTGACGAAGCTCAAGCGGCTAAAACTCGAGTGTCTCTCGGTCTTACTTATCTGAAAAATGGTAATTACACACAAGCAAAGAAGAATCTCGACCAAGCCTATGAGTATGCGCCTAACTCTGCAGACGTAAACTATGCGTTAGCCTATTATTATCAGATAGTTGGTGAGCGAGAACGTGCGAATAGCTATTATAGTAAAGCTTTAGAGCTCGCTCCCGATAACGGTGACATCGCTAACAGTTACGGTGCGTTCATGTGCCAAGTAGGAGATTACGAAAAAGCAAAATCGTATTTCTTACGTGCAGTGAACATAAGACAGTATGCGAATTCGGCGCAAACCTATGAAAATCTTGGATTGTGCGCACAGGGCCAAGGCGAAATTGAAGACGCTATTAGTTATTTAAACAATGCGTTGAATCATCAGCCAACACGCGCAAAATCCCTCTTTTTGATTACAGAACTTTATATATTGACGGAACAATGGGCGCTAGCTGAGACCATGCTTGCAAAATACAGACGCGTAGCACCAGTGTCCCCTGATATTTTGTGGATGAGCTTTGATATCGCTAAAGGGCAGGGTGATTGGGAAGCTGCAAAAGAATACGGGGAAGCACTCGTCAGAGACTACCCAAAGAGCCCTTTTGCAGAGCGCTACCAAAGCAACCTTAGCACCTATAACCAGTTAAGTGATACTCAACCTGAAACTCCTACTGTTTCTATGAGTCAAAACAGTGCATTATCCTCATCAAGTGATGAATTTCATATAGTAAAAGCAGGTGAAAACCTTTATCGTATTTCACTTATGCATAATATTAAACTAGCAACGTTACAGTCGTGGAATCAGTTAGATAATGCGAGCGCAATCGTTGCTGGAATGAAGCTTTGGTTAGTCCCGCCTGAGCGCCAGCAGTAATAGGAATTTGACAGTGTCAGAACAACAAGCGACAGAAAAGCAAGAATCGCCAGTTGAGTCTCAGCTACCAAGCCCAGGGAAAATGCTCAAAGACGCCCGCGAAAAGCAGGGGCTAAGTAAGGAGCAAGTTGCATCTAAGTTGTTTCTCAATGTCAGTCAAGTTGATTCTATTGAGTCGGATAAGCTAGAAAACGCCTCCTCTATTACGTTCGTAAAAGGTTATGTTAAAAATTACTCTCGACTGCTCGGCGTTGATACCAGCGTTGTTATTAGTGCATTCGAGCAAATTCACAAGGCTCAAGAGCCGGAGGCAAAGTTACAAAGCTTTTCGCGCAGAGTTGCCAAACAAAATCACGATGACCGGTGGATGATGGTGACCTACGGCATATTGGCCTTGTTGATAGCAGGGGTAGTAGTATGGTGGTACCAGCAACCCAATGACGCCACGCCCGCAGCGTCAGACGTTGAAGCTACTCCTGTGGCCGAGCCAGCAACTGAGCAAGCCAATGATACCGAAGAGTTCACCGCGGAGGCGACCTCAACAGACGCGCCAATATTGATTCAGCCGACACCCGCAGAAGAGTCAGTACCGACAGGGTCTTCGTCACAAGACGCTGACGTGGAGCAAGGTGCAAGCATAGAACAACCTGAGTTAACTACTCAAATTAACAGTGATACGCCCCCTGACATCAACGAGCCAACGTCAGCAGATATTAGCGACGTTGTTGACCCCCTCCTTGAAGGGGCAGAAGAAGCAGTACAACTTACTGATTCACAATCTGATTTACCCGAGCCCATTCTGATGGTGTTCACTTTTGGTGAAGATTGCTGGGTTAACGTTAAGGACGCCACTGGCGAAGATATCGCTTACGGTGTAAAACAATCTGGTCGCGTAATGTCGATAGCAGGAGTCCCACCTGTTGAAGTTACCCTTGGTGCACCGGATAATGTAGCTATTACGGTAAACGGCGACGCTGTTGATATGTCGGGCTATAACAATGGTCGCACAGCGCGCTTTACGCTCCCTAGACAGGTAAATTAATGTTTTCAGAAAGCCCTATTAAGCGTAGAAAGTCTACGCGTATTAATGTAGGAAATGTACCTATTGGCGATGGCGCCCCCATCGCGGTTCAGTCTATGACTAACACCCAAACCACAGATGTTGAAGCCACGGTAGATCAAATCAATCGAATCGTGGGTGTAGGTGGTGAAATTGTTCGTGTTTCTGTTCCAACGATGGAAGCGGCCGAAGCTTTCAAGTTAATTAAACAGCAGGTTTCTGTGCCTCTGGTAGCCGATATTCATTTTGATTATCGCATCGCGTTAAAAGTTGCCGAGTATGGTGTGGATTGTTTGCGCATCAACCCCGGAAACATAGGTAACATGGATCGAGTTAGGTCAGTTGTTGACTGCGCAAAAGCAAAAATATTCCCATTCGTATTGGCGTAAACGGTGGCTCTTTAGAAAAAGACTTACAAGAGAAATACGGTGAACCCACTCCAGAAGCGCTAGTAGAGTCTGCAATGCGACATGTAGACATTCTAGACAAACTAAACTTCGACCAATTCAAAGTAAGTGTGAAAGCCTCTGATGTATTTTTGGCAGTCGGGGCCTATCGATTGTTGGCGGATAAAATTGATCAGCCACTGCATTTAGGGATCACCGAAGCTGGTGGTCAACGAGCTGGAGCTGTGAAAAGTGCAGTTGGTCTGGGCATGTTACTCTCTGAAGGGATAGGCGATACACTTCGTGTGTCTTTGGCCGCTGACCCAGTTGAAGAAATCAAAGTTGGCTTTGATATTCTCAAGTCGCTGCGAATTCGGTCACGAGGGATTAACTTCATCGCATGTCCCAGTTGTTCACGCCAAGAATTCGATGTGATTGGTACGGTGAATGCATTAGAGCAACGAGTAGAAGACATTCTTACGCCCATGGATGTATCAATTATCGGCTGTGTTGTGAACGGGCCGGGAGAAGCAGAAGTCTCTGATTTAGGCCTCACTGGTGCCCGCAATATGAGTGGCTTTTACGAGGATGGTCAAAGGCAAAGAGAGCGCCTGGCGAATGATGACCTTGTTGACCGCTTAGAAGCCAAAATACGTGCAAAGGCTGCACGTATGGATTCAGCGAATAAAATCGACGTAGCGTTGAAAGACGCTTAAGCGAGCATTGTTGTTTATCACTAAAGCCCCTATAATGCGGGGCTTTTCACTATATAGCAGTTTGAGAATTTCACGTGGCTAAAACTATTCAGGCAATTCGCGGCATGAATGATTGCCTGCCGGAGATTTCCGGTACATGGCAACAAGTAGAATCAGTACTTCGTCAAGTTGTGGCGAGTTATGGATATCAAGAGATTCGTACCCCGATTGTTGAAAGTACAGACCTTTTTAAGCGCTCTATTGGTGAAGTTACCGATATCGTCGAAAAAGAGATGTATACCTTCGAAGACCGAAATGGTGACAGCTTAACACTACGTCCAGAAGGCACGGCGAGCTGTGTTCGCGCAGGTAATGAACACGGTCTTTTATACAACCAACAGCAGCGTCTTTGGTACATGGGGCCAATGTTTAGACATGAACGTCCTCAAAAAGGTCGTTATCGTCAGTTTCATCAGTTCGGCGTGGAGACATTCGGTTTGGATGGTCCAGATATTGACTTAGAAGTTATCCTTCTGAGTGCTCGTATTTGGAAGCTATTTGGTATTGAGAAACACGTTAAACTGCAAATTAACTCGTTGGGTTCTAACGAAGCGCGTCAGGCTTACCGTGAAACCTTGGTTAGCTATCTCAAAGCAAGAGCGGATCAACTCGATGAAGATAGCCTTCGTCGATTGGAATCTAACCCTTTGCGCGTATTGGACAGCAAGAACCCACAAGTGCAAGCGGCTATCGTTGATGCGCCAGCGTTAATCGACCATCTTGATGAAGAATCAAAGGCGCACTTTGATGCCCTTTGTAGCCGGTTGTCAGCTGCAGGGATCGAGTTTGAAGTAAACCCTAATCTGGTTCGCGGTTTAGACTATTACAATCGCACCGTATTTGAGTGGGTTACGGACAGCTTAGGTGCACAAGGTACTGTTTGTGCTGGTGGTCGTTATGACGGTCTTGTAGAGCAACTGGGGGGTAAAGCAACTCCCGCAGTGGGCTTTGCTATGGGAATGGAACGCTTAGTACTACTGTTGACCACCTTGCACGAAGATGCAGTGGATAGTAGCTTTGCAGACATTTATGTTACTGCCTTAGGCGACGACACTCAGGCTTATGCGGTCGAAGTAAGCGAATCATTGCGTCAGTTGCTGCCAAACGCTCGCATACTCATGCACTGTGGTGGCGGTAATTTGAAGAAACAATTAAAAAGAGCTGACAAGACGGGTGCTGGTATTGCCTTGCTGTTAGGCTCTCAAGAAATGCAGTCACGAGAAGTGGTCATCAAACCATTACGTGACGGTCAGGAACAGTCTACCGTATCTTTCGATGCGCTTGCAGAGACAGTTGCTGACTTGCTAAACGTATAATATTACGAGGACATCATGGAACAATTCGCAACAGAAGAACAACAAGTAGAAGCGATTAAACGTTTTTGGAAAGAGCATGGTACCGCAATTATTGTCGGTGCTTTATTGGGTTTAGGTGGTTTGTACGGATGGCGCGCCTATTCAGATAGTCAAAATGAAGCTAAGGAAGCGGCATCCGTGGGCTATCAAGAAGTCGTTGAATCGTTTGGTGAAGACGGCACTTTGGCTGCGCTGGACACCTTTGTGGCTGAAAATACTGATTCTGGTTACGCAACTATTGCTGGCTTGTTGGCTGCTAAACAGGCTGTCGATGAAAGCAATTTCGAGGCTGCTGCTGTGCAATTACAAAACGTTATTGCTACCGCTGATAATGCACCGCTTAAAGGTGTGGCGTCGTTGCGTTTAGCCCGTGTGCAAATAGAAATGAACCAGCTTGAAAATGCGTTGTCTACGCTTAGCACCATTGCAGATACTTCATTTGATGCAGAAGTGTCAGAGCTCAAAGGTGACATATACGTGCGTCAAAGTAAGTTTGACGATGCGCGTTTAGCATATGCAAGTGCGCTTGAAAACAATGCCAATAATCGTTTGCTTCAAATGAAACTAGACAACCTTGCGGTAGCCGCAGGTCAGTAAGCAAGCTAATAAAATAGAGGTAGGTAATTTGTTTCACCATACTCAAGGCCAAAAAGGCCGCTTTACTCGCGCCATAGGGATAGCGCTGGCCTTGTCAGTTACCTTATCTGGTTGCTCTACGGTTACTGATTGGTTTTCCGATGATGAAGAAATAGAGATTCGTCGCTTAGATCCAATAAATGCTGAGTTTTCTCCGAACATAAACTGGGACCGAGACCTAGGTAAAGGCGTTGACGGTTATTATTCTCGACTTCGCCCAGTCTACGCATACAACAAATTGTTTGCTGCTGATAGACATGGTGTTGTAGTGGCCCTAGAGCCAGACACTGGTAAGGTCATTTGGGAGAAAAACTTCGCGACTTTCAACGACGATGGCATGTGGAGTGGTATCGCTCGGCTGTGGGAAAGTGGTGTTAGTGCGAGAATCGGTGGTATTTCTGCGTCTGACCGTATGGTTTTCATCGGAACCGAAAATGGTGAAGTCATTGCGCTAGATGAAGCTACAGGCGAACTGGTATGGCAAAAGAATGTACCAGGCGAAGTGTTAGCTGCGCCAGCATCTGATTCAGGTATTCTTGTAGTTAACACTGGTGCTGGTGTGCTTTATGGATTTGATACTAGATCAGGTGAGCAAGTATGGCGCCATGAAAGTGATACACCTCCATTAACACTCCGAGGAATTTCTACACCGATAGCATCAAATGGTGGCGCCTTGCTGGGAACACCTACGGGTAAGCTACAAGTAAACATCATTGATAGTGGGATACTGGCGTGGGAAACCCAAGTGGCTACTCCGTCTGGTGCGACAGAGTTGGAGCGAATTGTTGACATAGACACTACACCTGTTTTGTTTGGTGGCACCATTTACACTGTTGCGTACAATGGCACGTTAGCAGCAATAGAGCTTCGCAGTGGTCGAATAGTTTGGAAACGTGAATACGGTGCCTATAGAAACTTGAGTGTTGAAGGCAATCGAATTTATGTGGTGGACAACAACTCTCACGTCTATGCTTTAGATCGTAGAAACGGCGTCGAGTTATGGTCGCAAAATGGTCTAAAAGGCCGTTCATTAACTGCAGCAGAGCCTGACGGTGACAATATTGTTGTTGGTGATAATTGGGGGTTTTTGCATTGGATTAGCAAAGAAAACGGTGCAATTGTGTCCCGCCTTTCTCTTGGAGGTGACGACGAAGATGAATCCGTCTATGTTGCTCCCCTCAGCGTCAACGGTAACATTATTGCCGTTACCCGCGATGGCGTCATAGCGTCAATTTCTACACCGTAGTTTAGTCGCGCCTTTGAGCTGACTAAATTATATTAAGCAGGTATAATCGCCTGCTACATTCAAACCGCAAGAAAGTTCTGCTTCCTTGCGGTTTGTGTTTATTTGCTTTCGTGACCTTTAGGATCTGAAAATGTTACCCGTAGTTGCTCTTGTCGGACGCCCCAATGTGGGAAAGTCTACTTTGTTCAATCGCTTTACGAATACTCGTGATGCTTTGGTTGCCGATTACCCCGGTTTAACCCGAGACCGCAAGTATGGCCAAGCCAAGTTTGAACAGCGTCAGTTTATCGTTGTAGATACTGGAGGGATTACCGGGGACGAAGAGGGAATCGATGCGGAAATGGCGCAGCAGTCTCTACTTGCTATCGAAGAAGCTGATGTTGTTATGTTTCTAGTCGACGCAAGAGCTGGATTATTACCAGCGGACCAAGCTATTGCTGAACATCTACGCAAAGTAGACAAAGATGTTTACTTAGTTGCCAATAAAGTCGATGGTATAGACGGTGACAGTGAGAGTGCTGAGTTTTACTCGTTGGGTTTAGGTCAAATCCATCAAATTGCTGCAGCCCATGGTCGCGGTGTAAGTCAGCTGCTTCAAGAGTCACTTGCACCTTTAGAGGACGCATTTCCAGAGATGCGAGTAGTGGAGCAGGAGGTACAAGAAGAACTAGATGCTGAAGCACAACTTGAGCGACTTCAAGCCTTGCCAATCAAACTTGCTATCGTTGGTAAACCAAACGTAGGTAAGTCCACACTGACTAATCGTATTTTGGGTGAAGAACGTGTTGTCGTTTATGATTTGCCTGGTACCACACGAGATAGCGTTTATATACCTATGGAACGTGATGAACGTGAGTACATCCTTATTGACACTGCGGGTGTTCGTAAACGCAAAAAAATTAGCGAAGCGGTAGAAAAATTCTCAATTGTTAAGACGCTTCAAGCGATAGAAGAAGCTAACGTCGTTCTACTTGTTATAGATGCTCGCGAGGGAATCACTGATCAGGATTTAAGTCTTCTTGGCTTTATTTTAAATTCTGGTCGGTCACTCGTCATCGCGGTAAATAAGTGGGATGGACTAGATACGGATATTAAAGAAGATATTAAGCGCGAACTCGATCGTCGCTTAGGTTTTATCGACTTTGCTCGTCTTCACTTTATTTCTGCGTTGCACGGTACGGGCGTGGGTAACTTGTTTGAGTCTGTGCAAGAAGCCTATGCAAGTGCAACAAAACGCATCAATACGTCTATTCTTACACAAATTATGGAGATGGCACAGGATGACCATCAGCCACCGTTAGTGCGTGGTCGTAGGGTTAAGATGAAATATGCTCATGCTGGGGGATACAATCCACCAGTTATCGTAATACACGGTAACCAAGTAGATGACTTGCCTCATTCGTATAAGCGATATCTGATGAACTATTTTAGGAAGGCACTTCAAGTTATGGGTACGCCAATCAAAATAGAGTTTAGAGAGGGAAGTAACCCCTTTGAAGGCAAGAAAAACCAGCTAACGCTGGCTCAACAACGCAAGCGTAGACGCATGATGTCTTACCACAAGAAGAAGTAATACTTTTCCTATTGATGCTCACCGGCTTCTAGCAATAGAAGCCTTACTTCCGACATCAACTTCGACTCGTCTGGCACTTCAATGTTTGCAATAAGCACATTGGTAAATTCATCAGACAAACCTTCTGGAAATGTCGTAGACACCTTCACTACTTTGTCTTTCGCAAAAAACGCATAACTTGTTGCGAACACGGGTTCTTCGTCAAGTCCATTTGCTACTAAATGAAGTTTGAATCCATTGTTACCATTATGCGCCGCAAATGGAGATATGGGATTTTGGGCAATAAGTTGCAAATCCCGTTGGTCGGCCACTGATTGAGCGAGTTGGTGATCGTTTTCCAGTTCACCTATTAATAACGTGTTTGATGGGTGTTGAGTTTGCGCCATGAATGGGAATATAGAAACATCAACAATGGCATCTTCGAACTCATTGTGCACATAACGGGTAACAATACCCTGAAACGGGTCGGGATATAGTTGGGTACCAGCGCGTTCAAATTGATGAATAGTTTGAGGGAGTTTGAGAGCGCTAATGTAGTCACTCGCACCAATGGAGCCGTACAAGTGAGGTGCAGAAAAGATTGACGCTGATAATGCATGAGTCAACCACTCCGCTACTGCCGAAACCGCGACCTTTTGGCTAGAGTCAACTGTGCTGACTGCCGTGAAAGAGTCGATCTCTATTCCTCGCCACTGTAGTGTAAATTCACTGTAGTGTTTTGCGTCTTCGTCTTGATAGCTTAAGTTGGCCACCAATAATTCGTAATCATTTCCGCCTGAAAAAGGAGCGATGGTTGTGAATGTGTTCAAGTCTACTAATGCCTGAACATAATGCTCAGGAGAAACTACGTCTTCCACACACTGAGTTGTGAGTTCGGACGTTCTATCAATAGTATTGCATTGTGTAGATAGAGATTCGCTTGGGTAGGTTGAATAAAAAGACAACCCTAGGCCCAGTTGTTGCGCATAGACGCTACTCGCAAGAGCAAGCAACGCACAAGTTAACGTTGAAAAGCGAAGAAAAGAAATAATGGTCAACCTTGCTACTTAGCAGAAGTGCCCATTACTTTACTGGTTATTTCGCCATCCGTCACTCTTGTTCGGATAACATCCCCATTTTTAACGTCAGATAATTGAGTTACCGCTGAATCCTCTTGCAAAGTAATACTGTAGCCACGGGCTAGTGTTGATAGAGGACTCACACTATTCAGCAGTGCGGCGTTAGAGGCAAGGGTACTTTTATGTTGTTCCAACAAAGCAGTCATCAACTGGATTAACTTATCGTTGCTCCGACTTATCTGGCTTTGTGCTTTGTTCAACATGATCTCTGGAGACTGCTTGCGCAAAGCTTCTTCCCTTATCGTTAAGCTACGTTGCTTCTTAGACAGCAGTTGGATAGCTAGATGCCTCAATTGGCTGAAACGATAGTCGAGAGACTGTTGTTGACTTTGGATCTTTGACTGAGGGTGCACGGCGGTAATACGCTGCTTCAATTGCTCGTGTTGGTGTTTGCTTGTTGAGATAATCGATGCGATGGAGCGATTGAGGCGACGTTGATATAAACCCAAACTTTCAAACAACTGTGCAACGTCTTGACTAATGAGTTCTGCTGCGGCTGACGGTGTAGGTGCACGAACGTCCGCGACGAAATCGGCAATGGTAAAGTCCACTTCGTGACCTACTGCACTGACAATTGGTAGTGCACAAGTGGCGATAGCTCGGGCGAGTGTTTCATCATTAAAACACCATA
This sequence comes from Alteromonas sp. KUL49, assembly GCF_006538345.1. Lineage (GTDB taxonomy): Bacteria > Pseudomonadota > Gammaproteobacteria > Enterobacterales > Alteromonadaceae > Alteromonas. Next base: position 247,955 of record NZ_BJKL01000005.1, read on the forward strand.
AGTCTTCGAGCGAACCTCCCCCTCTAGTGAGTAAAAGCACGTCTACTTCACTCCGCGTCTGTGCGGTACGCAAAGCATCGAGTAACTGTTGTGACGCTTGCTCACCTTGGACCATCGAAGGGTAGACAATCACCTCTATCTGCGGACTGCGACGCTTTAGCACGCTGAGTATGTCATGCAGTGCTGCACCACTGGATGATGTAATAACGCCAACCTTGTTAATGACTTGAGGAATAGGGCGTTTACGAGAAGTATCAAAAAGACCTTGTGCGTTGAGTTTAGCCTTGAGTGCTTCATACGCTTGCTTTAACGCACCTTCGCCGTCTGATTCCAAGTGCTCAACCACAAGCTGATAGTCACCCCTAGCTTCATACAGTCCTACCGAAGCGCGAACTAAAACTTTGTCTCCTTCTTTTGGTAAGACTCGAATACTGCGGTTAGCATTTTTAAACATGGCTGCGCGCACCTGCGCCTTTTGATCTTTTAGGGTGAAATACCAATGGCCTGATGCCGCCCTTACAAAATTAGAGATTTCGGCAGATAGCCAAATTAAACCAATTTCGCCTTCCAAAACGGTGCGAGCGAGCCGGTTTAGCTTAGTAACGGTTAAAATTTGGCGTGATGTAGATACAGAAGAGGAAAACATATAAAAAAATCGTCAGGTTTAGTACAAATAGAGTTTACCTGAAATCTAAAACACACTACAATCGCACCGCAATTAACCCTCAACTGAATAGGTGTTGTTGCATGCTTAGAATCATCCAAGAAGCCCTGACTTTCGACGATGTTTTGCTCGTTCCTGGCCACTCTACGGTCCTTCCTCATACTGCAAATTTGCAGACTAAGCTGACCCGCGGGGTTACGCTGAATATTCCTATGGTTTCTGCTGCTATGGACACTGTATCAGAAGCCCGTTTAGCAATTGCATTAGCCCAGGAAGGCGGTATTGGTTTTATTCATAAAAATATGAAACCAGAGATGCAAGCTAAGCATGTTCGCGAAGTTAAAAAATATGAGACAGGTGTAGTTTCAGACCCCGTTACTGTAAAGAAAGATGCAACCATTGGTGAAGTGACTGCACTTTCGCAAAAACTCGGTTATTCAGGTTTCCCAGTCACAGACGACGACAACAATCTTATCGGTATCGTTACTGGTCGAGACCTTCGTTTTGAAAAGCGCCTTGAAGCATCTATTACTGATGTCATGACACCGAAAGATAAGCTAGTGACAGTCAAAGAAGGTGCGAGCTCAGACGAAGTACTAGACTTGATGCATGAGCACCGCATTGAAAAAATTCTTGTGGTAGACGATGCATTCAAACTTACTGGCTTGATCACTGTTAAAGACTTCAAAAAAGCGGAAAACAAGCCAAATGCATGTAAAGACTCGTTGGGTCGTTTGCGTGTAGGCGCTGCCGTTGGTGTTGGCCCTGGTACTGATGAGCGTATCGAGCTGCTTGTTGAGGCGGGTGTTGATGTGCTACTTATCGATACCTCTCACGGTCATTCTCAAGGTGTCATCGACCGCGTTAAAACGGTACGTGAAACTTATCCTGAACTTCAAATTATTGCCGGTAACGTTGCCACTGGCGCAGGTGCTAAGGCATTGGCGGAGGCTGGCGTAGATGCGGTTAAAGTAGGTATTGGCCCGGGCTCAATTTGTACGACGCGTATTGTTACTGGCTGTGGTGTACCTCAAATTACAGCGGTAGCCGATGCGGTTGAAGCACTAGAAGGTACTGGCATTCCGGTTATCGCTGATGGCGGTATTCGTTTCTCTGGTGACATTGCTAAAGCACTTGTTGCAGGCGCAAGCTGTGTGATGGTTGGAAGTATGCTTGCAGGTACCGAAGAGGCGCCGGGCGAAGTAGAACTTTATCAAGGTCGTTATTACAAATCGTACCGTGGAATGGGCTCTTTAGGCGCAATGAATCAAAGCCATGGTTCATCTGACCGCTACTTCCAAAAATCTGACAACGCGGAAAAACTAGTACCCGAAGGGATTGAAGGTCGCGTTGCCTATAAAGGTCCAATCGCTAATATCATCCATCAGCAAATGGGTGGGTTGCGTTCTGCGATGGGCTTAACGGGTTGTCCTACCATCGAAGCGCTTCGTACAGACGCTAAATTTGTGCGTGTAACGTCGGCCGGTATGGGCGAATCTCACGTGCACGACGTGAGCATTACTAAGGAAGCACCAAACTACCGTATGGGGTAATTCCTCAACCAGGCTTCAGTGGGGCTGGCTGGCATGAGCCAATCAGCCTTTGTTTTTTTTTGCACAGGTAAAATCATGACCACTAATATCCATGATCAACGCATCCTAATTTTGGATTTCGGCTCTCAATACACTCAGCTTATTGCACGTCGCGTGCGTGAAATCGGCGTGTATTGTGAACTTTGGGCTTGGGACGTCAGCGAAGCACAAATTCGCGAATTTAATCCCAATGGTATCATCCTGTCTGGTGGCCCAGAATCTGTGACTGAAGAAGGTTCGCCAAGAGCACCTCAGTATGTGTTTGATGCCGGTGTTCCTGTGATGGGCATTTGCTATGGTATGCAAACCATGGCAGCGCAGTTGGGCGGTGCAGTGCAAGGTTCTGACGAGAGAGAATTTGGCTATGCACAAGTTGAAGTTATCAAGCCGAGTCCACTGCTAGATAAAGTTGAAGATTCATTAAACAGCGAAGGCAATGCACTATTAGATGTTTGGATGAGCCATGGCGACAAGGTTTCTGAAATTCCAGCGGGTTTCGAGACAGTAGCACAAACGCCGTCATGTCCCCATGCCGCTATGTATAATGCAGAGAAGCAATTCTTTGGCGTACAATTCCACCCTGAAGTGACGCATACTCGTCAAGGCATGCGTTTGCTAAGCCATTTCGTGCTTGATATTTGTCAGTGTGAAAAGCGTTGGACTGCAGGCGCAATTATCGAAGACGCCGTTGAACGTATCAAAGTGCAAGTGGGCGACGACGAAGTTATTTTAGGCTTGTCAGGTGGTGTTGATTCATCAGTAACCGCCATGCTGCTTCATCGCGCCATTGGTAGCAAGCTTACCTGTGTATTCGTAGACAACGGTCTATTACGCTTAAACGAAGCAGACCAAGTGATGGAAATGTTCGGTGATCACTTTGGATTAAATATTATCCGTGTAGACGCTGAAGACCGTTTCTTAGAAAAGCTGAAGGGTGTTGAAGATCCTGAAGCGAAGCGCAAAGTTATCGGCAACGAATTTGTCCACGTTTTCGATGAAGAAGCCGGCAAACGCCAAAATGCGAGATGGTTGGCGCAAGGCACCATTTATCCTGATGTCATTGAGTCAGCAGGTTCTGCAACGGGTAAAGCACACGTTATCAAATCACACCATAATGTGGGGGGGTTGCCAGAAGACATGAAGCTAGGTCTAGTAGAGCCCCTTCGCGAATTGTTTAAAGATGAAGTGCGTAAAATTGGTCTAGAACTTGGCTTGCCGTATGACATGCTTTACCGTCATCCATTCCCAGGTCCGGGTTTAGGCGTGCGCGTGCTTGGAGAAATCAAAAAAGAATACTGCGACCTGCTTCGCCGAGCAGATGCTATCTTTATTGAAGAGCTCTACAACGCCGATTTGTATCAAAAAGTGAGTCAAGCATTTACGGTATTCTTACCCGTTCGCTCGGTTGGCGTTATGGGCGATGCACGTAAGTACGATTGGGTTGTATCATTGCGAGCAGTAGAAACTATTGACTTCATGACCGCTCACTGGGCACATCTGCCGTATGATTTCCTGGGTAAAGTGTCAAACCGCATTATCAATGAAATCGATGGTATTTCCCGTGTGGTTTACGATATTTCAGGAAAGCCTCCCGCGACGATTGAGTGGGAGTAAACTCAAGTATTTATCAATTTCTCTGTAACAGTGCTCTTTCGACTCATCGAGAGAGCACCCTGCATTTTAGCTTTTGCAAGCCCATTACCACATTCCATGCCTCTGTAATATGAAGCCTATAAAATTTATTTACGCCAGATAGGTACCAGTGATTTTTTTAACCTAAAACACTAGCATCACTGCACTCTGAGAGTTATTGTCTAAAACAAATATAGAAAACCTTTTCATAGTTTTTTATATTTTAAGGTTTTTCTGAACTGTAACTCTGTGAGGTAAAAGGATAGATGGATTCGCTGCACCGGGCGCAAGAATTAGTTTCAAAAATAAAAGTATTAGAGTCTAACCCTCACTACAGATTGGCGGACGTTTTTTACGTACGCGGTTGGCGTTACAGTGACAGTGCTCTTCATGTTTTAAATGATGTAGAGTTTTCAGGGAGTATTTTACGCAAATATCTGGAGTCTGTAACGAATTACTTAAACCCAAACATCGAGGAGATGGATAATGCTTGTAGGGAATATTTAAGAAAAAATCACATAGTCCTTCCTAGCAGTGATGAAATCGTTATGCATATTAGAGCCGGTGACGTTATTGATAATGATTGGTTTCTAACAACTCCATATTGCGATGAGATTAGGAAATATACCGGAGCGCGAAAGTGCACAGTCGTTATCTGTTTTGCTTTTCAAGAGTATAAGGAGCGGGGAAAATGGTTGTTTACAAATGAAAAGCTTGAAATGAACAAGACAATGGTGTGCGATTTATTAGAAAATTTGATAAGCAGATTTCCCTCTTTAGAGTTTGAGGTTCGTTCTAGTATCACGCAGGACGAGGATTTTCTGTACATGGTTCATGCAGAGCACTTTATTCGGGATAAAGGAGGATTTAGTGACCTCGTTCAAGATTTACGTGCATTCAGAGCAACTGGAAAACACCTAGAGCACAAAAATCTCTCAAAGGTAAAGCTCATTCAGCGTGAGTTCAACAAAATTCATGAAGGTAAATTATCCAGAGCAGAGAAGCATAAATTAGTACTGGACCTCATAGATTTGGGAGAGAACCAACTAGCATCATGGCTAAATAGTACCTTAGTCAACAAAGGAAATAAAAATGACTAGCTCAGTATATTCCGAAACCGCTTTTAACATTGCTATTAAAGGAAAGTCACCCACAATTCCTCAGTCTGTTGAAATTGATTTAACAAATAGTTGCAATCAAGATTGTAGTTATTGCAATACAGCAGATTTTAGAGCCAAAACACCTGACCAAACTAAAATTCATCACTATCACAAACTTATCGAACAACTGGTTAAGTGGGGCTACACCAGTGGAAATGGTAGTGTTAAAACTATAACTTTTGTTGGAGGAGGTGAACCCACTGTTCGCAAAGGATATGAGTATGTCGTAGAGCAAGCGATTGATTCTGGGTTTTTAACTTCGATTGTGACAAATGGAAGTTATTTAGATCGATTATCGAATCTCCCTGATGAGACTATCAAACAATTGTCATGGGTCGGCATTGATATTGACAGTGGTGATCCAAATGTTTACGAAAGTGTCCGTCGCAGTAAAACGAAAGGCCTGTACGATAAAGTAAAGGACAACGTACGATGGCTTACGAGTATTAACAATCGTGTTGATGTTAAAGTTTTACTGCATCCAGAAACCGTTTCCTATGAATCTTTGTCAAAGACATTTGAGTACGGAAAAGTTGTTGGCGCAAGAATGCTCTATTTTCGTATTGCAGTTTTAAAGGACGGCATTTTCATTCCTCCAGAGTCGACTTATAAAATTATTGAAGATTTGTCTTTAAAATTTGGCGTTAAAGCAAAAGTTAACAAGACTCGATTAATAAGTCGTAATTACAAGAAGTGTCACGCGTTATTTATGTTGCCAGTGTTTTGTTCTGACGGGAACGTATATATGTGTTGTGAGAATCGCGGAAATCCAAATTTTTCTCTAGGTAGTTGGGTAGATGGAGATTTTTGGGAAAAATGGGGAGAGCAAGAGCATAAAAAGATGTATAACGACATTGATGTGAAATTATGTCAACCTTGCCGTCCGCATGTTCACAATATCAAGGTGGAGGAAAGCCTTGTGAATCATGACTATCATCAGGAGTTGTTTTTATAAGTTACTTCGAAAACCTATTTGAATGTCGATGCTTCCCTCAATTTGCACTTTAATGTTGGGTAAAAATATTACCTGTAGCAGAACTGCAAAGGGCATATTGTTACTTAGCTATAATTGCTTTTTGCAACGCATTTTAAAAAAAATTCGGCTTGGGATGTTAGTGCAGAGCAACAGAGCTAACATCTTTTAAATTTCCTCCCTAAAAAACAAACAATTAAAAACTTTTACGAATTCCGGTACACACTGGAACGCGAGCTGCAACTTGTATTGCAAGTATACAAAATGCAGCAGGCTCTAGTGGTACTAGTGTTGTGAGTCTTCTGTACGTAATCCAATTTTAAGTCTGGAGAAAAGTATGAAAAAACTCGCAGTAGCAGTCTCACTTGGTTGCATGAGCATGTGGTCGGCTTCGGCCAATGCTAGTGAGCCTTTTAGCACATGTCCAACAAAAGCATTCCTTGTTCAGGGCACAACGGCCATTGCCTATGGCGTTAATATCGTTTCAGGTAGTTCGGCGGTATTAAGCAGCAATTTAGGCACATCGGGAAAAATCAATGGTACTGGGTTCAGTGTTCACGACAACTATCTTTATGGTTACGGTTATGAAGCAAAAGACTTGGTTCGCATCGGCGATGATTTCCAAGCAGTACCAATGGGTGTAACAGGTCTTCCCAATACTTCTTTTTATGTGGGAGATGCCGCGGTAACCGAAAATGCGTATTACTTCTACCGTAAAGGCAGCTCGTACGGGTTGTATCGCGTCTCTCTTGATGAAAATGACAGCGATTATTTGCAAGCGTCTCGTGTGGTTAATGGTAGTTCCCTTAACCTTAATATTTACGATATGGCTTTCCATCCAGATTCAGGTGAAGCCTACGCAGTGGAAGCAAACGGTAATCTACACAAAATTGACGTAGTCACTGGCGCCTCTACACGACTTGCCAATTTAGGTGTGAGCGGAACCTTCGGCGCTGCCTATTTTGATGTTGAAGGTAACCTTTACATCAGTCGCAATTCTGACGGGTACATTTACAGAATTAAAGTGGATGCGCTTGACAGCATGACTATAGACGAAGCTGTTCAGTTGTTTGCGGTTGGCCCTCTTTCTGGGAACAACGACGGTGCTCGTTGTGCCACCGCCCCCATAATTGACGACTCTATCGACATCGATTTTGGCGATGCACCTGCGTCGTATGGTTCGTCACTCAGTGAAAACGGTGCGCGCCACGAGATGGGAGATTTATTTCTTGGACCTACCGTTACCTCGGAATACGCCGCACGACTAGAAGATACCGGTGATGATGGTGTGGCTTTCCTATCTAACATTCAAACCGCAAGAGACGCTGATTTGCAAAGTTTGATGAGTGTAACTGCATCACAAGATGGTTACCTACATGGCTGGGTCGATTGGAATCAAAATGGTGAGTTTGAAGATTCGGAGCAGGTATTTGATGGTAAATACGTGACTGAGGGTGACAATACCTTACTGCTAAACGTGAAAGCAGGAGCAACTCCAGGAACTACGTGGAGCCGATTCCGTATATCTACCAGCGAGTCACTTGCTCCGACAGGTGGTGACATTAACGGTGAAGTTGAAGACTATGAAATCTCAATTGGCGATGCTATGTACACCACTGTTTGCTACCCAAGCGCCACGGGTTTTGTCACGCTCGCCTATGAGGATATCTGGCCAAGCAAAGGTGATTATGACTTTAACGATGTGGTCGTTCAATATCGCGCGTGTCAGGACAAGTTTGAAGGTCAGGTAATGCGATATTGGGTGAAAGGCAACTTAACTGCTGTAGGAGCAGAGTATCACAACGGATTTGCCGTGAGACTAGAAGATATAGCTGCGAGTAATATAAATACGGCGTTAATTAGCCATCGAATTGGTAATGACCTTACAGGAGAGTCACCACTGGAGCTTGGCAGACAAGAGGCGATCCTCACTGTACTTCCCGATACTCGAGCATTATTTACACGTGAGGAGGGGTGTCGCTTCTTCAGAACTGAGAACGGCTGCTTTAATAAAGATGTCATTCCTTTCAGCTTATATGTTCCATTGGTTTCTGGGGTTGATGAAGATGAAGCGCCCAAAGGTGTGTTAGATCCGTTTATCTTTGCTGTTGACGGTTATGGTCATGGAGCTCATGTGTCATCAAGTAATGAGCGTGGTTGGGAGGTTCACTTGAAGCACCAAGCTCCTACAGAAGCGTTTGATATGAATGCATTTGGTACCGCAGATGATGCAAGTGTACCAGCGCAGTCAGAATATTATATGACTGACAATGGTTTACCCTTTGCGATTCAAGTCAGTGAAATATGGCAAGCACCACGAGAGGCCGTAGATATCACCGAAGCATACAATCATTTTGCCGATTTTGCTGAATCGAGTGGTGCGAATAATCGGTCGTGGTTTACTAACCCAACGTCAAACAAAGTTATTCCAAAGCAATAGGAGCATGACATGAATAAGCTTAATTTTACTTTAGTTACTCTCGGTGCAATGCTTCTAACCGCCTGCGGTGGTGGTGGAAGCGAGGGAAGTTCGTCAGTGTCGTCACCCGCGAGTTCGTCTCCAACAACTACGACGACAACAACGACTACTACAACGCCGCCAGCGAATAATCAACCCGAGCCAACAGAAGACGGCGCTGGGGCATTGATTATCGACAACGAATTTACTTTGTCGGTAGACGTTACTGTAAGTTTGGACATTAACCCAGCTGTTGAACAAGGATCGTATTTGACTGTTTGTAGTTACGACCCTCAGTATGACAGAGTTAATAGACAGTCTTGTCTTTTTAGGGGGCCAATTGGTGATGATGGCGTGCGAGAAGATGTAGTACTGGCGCATATGGATACCGATTTGGTGGCTGAAATATGGCAAACGGTAGAAAATTATCAACCTGCTCAATATCGCTGGTCTTACGAACCAAGTGCAGTTGAACAAAAATTCACCGTAAGATAAATCACTTAGTAAGGGCAGAACATCTGCCCTTTTTTTCGCAAATTTTATTAGGTATGAATAAATATATATTCGTATTCAAGTTAATACTTAAAGCGTAACATCACTGTCACAAAAGTATCATCTAATGCACGCCTTACATTGTGCATTTGCTTTTAAGGATAACGCTTTGTTCAATTATTCATCTATTAGCAGGCTGGTTATGACGCCTGTTTTGGCAAGCTTATTTATACTAGTTTTGCTGATTGCTGCCTCTCTTTACAAGTCTTTTGCACTATTGAGTCACTTCGAAGCCCTTGAAACTACCCTTATCCAAGCCGAACGAGATGTTCACAGTGTATTGGGCACTTTTAAAACTCAAGTTCAAGAGTGGAAGAACGTTTTACTCAGGGGGCATGGTCAAGAGGATAGGGATAAATACTGGCAGCGCTTTAAAGATAGAGAAGCTGAGATCACTCAACAGTTCAACAGTATGTTAGCGAATAGCAGTATTGATGAGAGTGCAAAAGCTGATATTCGCCGGTTTCAGCAAGCACATAAGCTCATGGCTGACAAATACCGCGAAGGCTATGATGCCTTTATTGCTTCGGAATTTGACCCTAAAGTCGGTGATAGCTACGTAAGGGGAATTGATAGAGAACCAGGCAACTTGCTCAAAAGCGTAGCACAGAAAATCGCGACTCAATCGGCACAGGCTGTGGATGATCTAAAACGCAATACGCGACGCACCTTATGGATAATACTTGCGCTCGCTATTGTATTGTCTTGTGTAGCAATGGCTTATGTAGTGTGGCGTCTGCGTTTACAAGTCATTGTACCCACTAAACAAATTGCTAAAACCATATCGGCATTGGCTAATAGCCGATATGACTATTCGCTAACTTATACAAGTAATCATGAGCTGGGTATACTAGCGGATTCGGCTCGTGCTCTTCAGACTAAATTGAAAGCCTCCGTTGATGAGCTTCACGATGTTGAGTCTGAAATGACACACGCCAGCGCAGCACTTAAACAAGTGGGCGACTCAATCATGAGTGGTGCAGTTGAGCAAAGAGATGCTTCAAGAGCATTAGACTCAAGTACTGATAAACTGAAAGAAATTGTTCAAAGCCTAGTGACAATCACCGACCAAGTTGCCGTAGCTACGAACAACTCAGAGCAAAATGTAGCGAGTTGCTATTCAACATTTGAGCATGCTAATTCTGGGTTTAAGCAATTAGCAAAAACGGTAACGGAGTCGAGTAAAATTGTTACCGACCTGCAAAGTCGTAGTGCAAATATCTTGAAAGTCGTCAACGTCATCAACGAAATAGCCGATCAAACCAATTTACTGGCGTTAAATGCGGCCATTGAGGCAGCTCGAGCCGGTGAGCATGGAAGAGGGTTTGCTGTGGTAGCAGATGAAGTTCGCGCGCTAGCGGCAAAAACTCAACAGTCTACACGTGAGATAAATGACATTCTCAGTAGCTTCGAGGCTGAAGCTCGCGGCGCAGTAGTCGCAATGACTGAGGGCAAGAAACTCTCGGATGCCAATGCGCAAGAGGCCGCAACAGCCCTCGACACCCTAAATAGGGTGGTAACTGACATACAAGAAACCTCCAGTGTTGTTGTGGTGCTCAACGAGGCTGCTGACGAACAAGAAGCAGTACTCCACAATGTCGAGGGTATTATCAGTGATGTTGTTGCGTCGTCAGAGCGCTATCACGAACTAGCGCAGCGAGACACAATGTCTCAGTCTATGCGTAAAATGGAATTGAATGTAGAGCGTGTGGTGAAAAGTCTGAGTGTTGATTAGTTATTCCCAGTAATGACCTGATATAATGGGCGTCACGTATCTAAAGCTTTAGCGCTTTTATTAGAGTTGCGATGACGCCGTTAGTTTTTCATCCCATTTATAGTCAACTACCCCTTCCACCAAGACACAGGTTTCCCATAGAGAAATATCAAGGGATACGCGATGCGCTGGTCGCGAGGGGCATAACTAGTGATCGCTTTAGTGCGCCATCCCCTGTTTCAAGCGCATTTCTGACTGACTACTTTGCACCAAATTACGTTAATGCGTTGGTATCAGGCGTGCTAGATGACAAAGCCATGCGGCGTATTGGTTTTCCATGGTCTGAACACCTGATTAAGCGCTCGTTAACCGCAGTGGCTGGCACTATTCTTACCGCTGAACTCGCGATAGAGCATGGTCAGGCACTTAACTTAACGGGTGGTTATCATCATGCTTTTGCAGATTTTGGTTCTGGCTTCTGCCTTTTCAATGACTTGTTCTTAGCAGCAAAAACGATGCAGAAGTATGGGCATATCGACAATGTTCTTATTATCGACTTAGACGTTCACCAAGGCGACGGTACCGCAAAACTAGCGCAAGATGACAAAAGTATTTTCACACTTTCTATTCACGGTGAGAAAAACTTTCCCCATCGTAAGCAGCATTCCGATTTAGATATCGGATTAGCCAAGGGAACCGGGGATGACGAATACCTTGAAACGGTAGAGCAGGCTTTGTTATTAGCTGAGCGACAATTTCAACCCGATGCGATCATTTATGATGCTGGCGTAGATATACATGAAAACGACGATTTGGGGCATTTGTGTATATCTACAGAAGGCGTGTATCAGAGGGATAAGATGGTTTACGATTTTTGTCGAGCACTTGATGTACCAGTTGCAGGCGTTATTGGTGGTGGTTATCAACGAGACATCGACGCTTTGGTCAACGTCCACTTGCAGCTCTATCGAGCATTTGGTGTCATCGATTAGCTTGGCTACAAGGCGATGGTTTGTCCTTCACTTGCAGCAAATACATCAATTGGCAGCTGTGTGAGCTTAATGTATTCTCTACAATGTGCGACCACATGGTCGATATCATTATCGGTTCGCTCTGGATCGTGGCTATACAAAGCCAGTCGCTTCGCATTACACGCCATGGCCAGCTTTACTGCTTCTTCCGCAACCGAGTGACCCCAGCCGGATTTAGCTGGCATATCTGAAAGCATATATTGTGCATCATGTATCAATAAGTCAGCGTCTCTACAAAATTCCACAAAGGTGAGAAAGTCTGTTTCTTTTTTGTAAGGAGGATAGAGTTCATTGTCGGTGACATAAACGACTTTCTTGCCATCGTCTTCAACGCTAAAAGCGCTCCCTTTACCAGGGTGATTCATCGGAATTCGACAAACTTTCGCACTACTAATAGTGAAACTCTCTTGGCTCTGGGGGAGAGAAATGAGCTGAATGTCCGAAGTTAACGCAGAGGCCGGTACAGGAAAGACACTACCTGACATTTGCTTGAGTATTTGGTCGTACTCAGGCGCGTTTGTTTGGCCTGGGTAAATCAGTATAGGGCGACCTTCTTGATAAATGGGTGCGAAGAACGGAAATCCCTGAATATGGTCCCAATGATTGTGGCTCAATAGGATGTAAACCGGGGTATCCTTTTTAATGAGTTCTTGGCCCAATAAACGAATACCTGTGCCAGCGTCAAAGATAATGTCCGTACCATCAGCCAAACTCAAATGCGCGCATGCGGTATTCCCTCCATAGCGTATGAAGTCTTTCCCCGGTGTGGGAATAGAACCTCTTACGCCATAGAAGGTAAGTTTCATCATAAGCTCGCTTTACAACGCCGTTATGAAGTTAGCAGCATCAGCAATATCGATGAGTTGCTTTTCGCCAGTGCGGCGGTTTTTGTATTCTATCTGTTGATTGTCGAGGTTGCGCTCACCAATAACGATACTATGAGGTACACCGATCAATTCCATATCGTTGAACATAACCCCAGGGCGTTCTTTTCTGTCGTCAAACAGTACATCTACGCCAGCGGCTTTTAGGTCGTCGTAAAGCTTCTCTGCTACTTCTTTAATGCGATGGGATTTATGCATATTCATTGGAATGACTGCAATCTTGAAAGGCGCAATTGGATCAGGCCACATGATGCCATATTTGTCGTGGTTCTGTTCAATGGCGGCAGCAACAATACGCGATACACCAATACCATAGCAGCCCATGGTAAGTGTTTGATGTTTTCCCGTTTCACTGAGTACACCACAGTTCATTGCTTTGGAATATTTGTCGCCAAGTTGGAAAATATGTCCCACTTCGATGCCGCGCTTAATTTCAAGTGAACCTTGTCCATCTGGAGAAGCATCACCGGCAACAACGTCTCTGAGATCGGCTGTCGTGATATCGTCTGCCCAGTTGGCATTCTTGAGTAGGGTGTTTTCTTTACCCGCACCACACGTAAAGTCCGCAAGTGCAGCTGCACTGCTATCCACTACTAGCGGTAGCGCGATATCGAGCGGATTCGCTACTGACGCGTTTATACCCAACAGGTTTGCTGCTTTTTCTTCGCTGGCGATTACCAATGGAGAGGCAACTCCATCAAGTTTTTCAGCTTTGATGTCGTTAAGCGAATGCGCTTGTTTGAGTGCGAGTACCACCCACTTTTCTGCGCCATCTTCAGCTTCACCTTTAACTACATAAAGTGAGATGTCGCCTGTTAAGCCATTGGCTTCAATTTCTTCAACTGCAGCACCTGAAGGTGTTTGCTGTTCACCAGCAACTGCTTCAGCCATTTCAACATTGGCGGCGTATTGGCTTTCCGTTGAGAATGCAATCGCGTCTTCACCAGACTCGGCTAACACATGGAACTCGTGCGATACACTGCCACCAATTGAACCAGAGTCAGCAATAACAGCGCGGTAATCTAAACCCATACGGCTGAATATATTGCAGTAAGCTTGATACATAGCGTCGTAGGTTTTACCCAAGCACTCTTGTTCCATATGGAAGCTGTATGCATCTTTCATGGTAAATTCTCGGCCGCGCATAATTCCGAAACGAGGGCGAACCTCATCGCGGAATTTAGTCTGAATTTGGTAGAGATTTAACGGCAACTGTTTGTAACTACTAATATCATTACGAACAAGGGCTGTGATCACTTCTTCGTGAGTTGGGCCCAATACAAAATCGCGCTGGTGGCGGTCTTTAACGCGAAGTAACTCAGGACCATACTCATCCCAACGACCTGATTCTTCCCAAAGGTCAGCCGGCTGAACTACGGGCATAAGCACTTCAATGGCACCTGCTTTGTTCATTTCATCGCGCACAATATCAGCGATTTTGTTGAGCACTCTTAGGCCGGTAGGCAACCAAGTGTATAGGCCTGATGCGAGTTTTCTTATCATGCCAGCGCGTAGCATTAACTGGTGGCTGATAACTTCGGCATCGGCCGGCGTTTCTTTTTGCGTGGCAAGCAAATATTGACTGGTGCGCATTCGAAGCGTTCTTCCTGTAATGAATATTAATAAAACTTGCGTATTCTAATTAACTGCGAGCAAGAGTGCTATACCGATGACCGTTTATCTGGTCCAAAGTCCATAACTTTGATTGACCCATTTTCAACCTTAAAGCCGATATCATAATCGTAAAGCGCAACTCGATAGGTTTTGTCGTCGTTTTCATGCTTGTGACGATAGGCCGGTCGCGGGTCTTGAGCAAGCACATCAATAAGTAGCTGCTTTATATCTGGGTGTTTCTTCCGAGCTATATTGAGTAACTCTTTTACGTGAGATTCCAATAACACTTCTCTTTGTGGTATTGCGCCGTAACTTGCAAGATTATCCTCAGCGTCTGCCACTCTGTCTGCGTAGGGAACGTAAGGTTTAATATCCACAATGGGCGTGTCATCGAGGAGGTCCACGCCTTCAACATTGAGTAACAAACCGCTGTCGTCCTGTTGCCAGCTGAGGTTCTTAACTACCGACATGCCAATGGCATTAGGCCTGTGGGTACTGCGAGAAGCGAACACCCCCATTGTTTGATTTCCGCCCAAGCGCGGTGCCTTAACAGCTGGCTTCCAACCTTTGTCTTTGGTTTGGTGAAAAACGAACAAGAGCCAAAGATGGGTAAATCCCTCTAAACCTTTAAACATATCAGGGTCGTTTAAATCCTCTCGTAGGTAGATAGTGCCTTTTGCTTTGGCGAGATTAGGTTGTCTGGGAATGGCAAATTTTTGTTTGAACGGGGTTTTTATATGTCCGATGGGGGAAACTGAAAACTGATTGGCTGACATAGTTTGCTAGCACCTTTATATCGCACACATAAAATGTGAAAAAATAAGCGTTTGTAATATTAATCTAATATTAGAGCCTTATCTTACGGGGGCTCTAATTAATCTATAAGAGCTCAATACTGGCTTCGGGTACCTGTATTGATTTTCCCTGGACCCCATTATTTTTATGGCCCGTTTATCGGGCCACTTTTTGAATTAGGTTTCTCTAATTTTGCTTTAACTTTTCCAGCTGATTAGCAAAGTGCTGACACCCCAGCGATTCAGCGCGTGCTATGTTGTGCTGATATATTTTTTCTGCATCCTCTTCGTTCTTCATATACTTTTCAATATCACTCTCTCGAATCAAATGAAAAAGCGGATAGGGTGAACGATTGGTGTAGTTAGACGGAGAATCAGGGGCTTCGCCAGCAAATACATAATCAGGGTGAAAGCTCGCTAGCTGGTAAGTCCCACTATATCCCCAATCGGCCAGCAGTTGCTCACCTAGTGCAAGTACATCTAGATAATCATCGAAACTTTGTGTTGCATCACTAACGACTATCACAAGTGTTGTGGCGACCTCTGGGGTTTCATCGAGGTGTTTACATTCGTTGTATAGCGCGTTAACAATGTTGCCAGCGTCACCTGTCTCAACAACGTATTTTATTTTGTTCGGGTGGCGGACGAACTTCGCAAACGGGCAGAAGTTGTGATGAATCACAACGTCATCCACCCATTGCTCAGTGGCATGTAAATAGTGTGTGTCGCTCATTAGTGTTACGAATGATATTTTACGTAAGCTTCTAATGTATTTTCAATGAGGCTTGCTACTGTCATTGGTCCAACACCACCTGGCACTGGAGTGATCCAACCTGCACGCTCTTTAGCGTTATCGAAATCTACATCGCCTACCAATGACCCATCGTTAATTCGATTAATACCCACATCGATAACGATAGCGCCAGGTTTAATCCAGTCTCCAGGAATAAAGTTTGGTTTACCTACCGCAACAACCAGTAAGTCTGCACGCATAACGTGAGCCTTGAGGTCTTGAGTGAATTTGTGGCAGGTGGTAACAGTGCAGCCTGCTAACAACAATTCTAAACTCATTGGGCGACCCACGATATTTGAAGCCCCGACAATAACCGCATCCAAACCTTTAATAGGACGTTTGGTCGCTTCAATCATTGTCATAATGCCTTTAGGCGTACATGGACGGAGTGCTGGAATACGCTGAGCAAGTCTTCCTATGTTGTAGGGGTGGAAACCGTCAACGTCTTTGTGGGGTTGAATACGCTCAAGCACCTTTTCTGCGTTTAATCCTGCTGGGAGCGGCAGTTGAACAAGAATGCCGTCTATTTCCTTGTTTTCATTTAATTCATCGACGAGTGCAAGTAACTCTTCTTCTGACGTATCAGCGGGTAAGTCGTAAGACTTGGATACGAACCCTACCTCTTCACACGCTTTGCGTTTGTTTGACACATAAACTTGTGAAGCCGCATCACTACCCACCAGCACTACAGCCAAACCAGGGGGGCGCTTTCCTGAAGCTTTAAGGCCTTCTACATAAGTCGCAACATGGGCTCGAACCTGTTTAGCAATTTGTTTTCCATCAATTAAATGCGCAGTCATATTCTGTTTCAGTTATTTAAAAGGGGACACTATCCCTATATTGTTTCACAAAATAGCTAATATTGACCACTCAATTTAGCGATATGACTTCTTGAGTGGGTGGTTGTTAAGTCAGTTTTGATTAGAAAGACTCTCAAAAGAACACCGAGCGTTTAGCATGGCGATTCTACTATTACTGGTTTAAACAGTAATAAGTCTGTTTTTTACCGTTGGATATGTACGCAAATGGCCTGAAAATGCAGCGCATTGTGCGTATTGTGAGCGGTTGATTTTTTTATTTAAAAAAGTGTTTGACGAGGTGAGGGCAAGTCAGTAATATTCGCACCCCGTAACGGAGCTGAAGCAGATAAGCTTGAGTTTGTAGTTACACTGTCGGTGAGTGGCGCAGCTTGGTAGCGCACTTGTTTTGGGTACAAGGGGTCGCAGGTTCAAATCCTGTCTCACCGACCACTTTGCTAAACGAAGATTCGTTAAGCGTCCGTAGCTCAGCTGGATAGAGCAACGGCCTTCTAAGCCGTGGGTCGCAGGTTCGAATCCTGCCGGACGCGCCATGCGGGTCAGGCGGATGCCTGACTAGGATAGTGCGAAATCTAAGTAACTTGGTGCATTTACAATCTATGTACTAAGTTTAGCAAACACCTCTATGGTGGGCGTAGCTCAGTTGGTAGAGCCCCGGATTGTGATTCCGGTTGTCGTGGGTTCAAGTCCCATCGTCCACCCCACTTTTTGCGGAAGTGGTGGAATTGGTAGACACGCTGGATTTAGGTTCCAGTGCTTCACGGCGTGAGAGTTCAAGTCTCTCCTTCCGCACCATTATCTCTTAGCTTTTTAAGCACACTGTCGGTGAGTGGCGCAGCTTGGTAGCGCACTTGTTTTGGGTACAAGGGGTCGCAGGTTCAAATCCTGTCTCACCGACCATTCATATTTTTTTGCCCGTTTTAAGCATATTTTTACTTTTTTACCACTAAATCTCTGTGGTTCGCGACAAACTTCTGTTTCCCTCTCGACTCTATAAAAAAGCGGCTGTATACTACCGCGTCTTTTTTTAACTAGTGCGCTGGTATAAGCGCCTAAAACGACCTCTAACCCGAAGATATTCGCCAGTGTTGGTAAAGCGGGAGAGGGGACTAAAAACAAACGCCGTAGTAGGCGTAGAGTTGAGGTAACATAATGCAAGTTTCAGTCGAGACGACCCAGGGTTTAGAACGCCGTCTTACTATCACAGTACCAGCTGACACTGTTGATTCAGCAGTTAAATCACGCCTACAGCAATTGGCAAAAACTCAGCGTATTAATGGTTTCCGTCCGGGCAAAGTTCCAGTAAGCGTCATCAAGAAGCGTTTTGGTCGAGCTGTTCGTCAAGAAGTAGCTGGCGATGTTATGCAGCAGAACTTCTACCAAGCCGTTATTCAAGAAAAAATTCAACCTGCTGGCATGCCTAAGTTTGAATTGACCAAAGACGAAGACGGTCAAGACCTAGAATTTGTTGCTTCTTTTGAAATCTACCCAGAGGTAGAAGTTAAAGGTGTAGCAGACATCGAAATCGAAAAGCCAGTTGTTGAAATCAGCGACGCTGACTTAGACAACATGATGGAAACGCTACAAAAGCAACACGCTACTTGGAAAGAAGTTAAGCGTAAAGCTAAGAAAACTGACAAAGTTATCATCGACTTCGTTGGTACAGTAGACGGTGAAGAGTTTGAAGGCGGCAAAGCGGAAGATTTCGCGCTAGAACTTGGTAAAGGCCGTATGATTCCTGGTTTCGAAAAGCCACTAGTTGGCGCGAAAGCCGGTGAAGAAGTCACTATCGAAGTAACTTTCCCTGAAGACTACCACGCAGAAAACCTAAAAGGTAAAGACGCTGTATTCCAAGCGACTGTGAAAAAGGTTGAAGGCGAGTCACTTCCAAAAGTAGACGAAGAGTTCGCTAAGCTGTTCGGTGTAGAGGAAGGTGGTGTTGACGCACTTAAAGCTGAAGTTCAGAAGAACATGCAGCGCGAGCTAGACCAAACGCTTAAGTCACAAGTGAAAGAAGATGTTATTGCTAAACTTGTTGAAGCGAATGAAATCGATATTCCTCAAGCGCTTATCGATCAAGAAGTGAATGCGCTTCGCGAACAAGCCAAGCAGCGTTTCAGCCAGCAAGGCGGTGGTCAAAACCTACCAGAACTTCCAGCTGATTTGTTCACTGACAACGCAAAACGTCGTGTTTCGATTGGTTTGCTACTAGGCGAAGTTATCAAAACTAACGAGCTAAAAGCTGACGAAGCAAAAGTTACTGAGATGATCGAAACCGCTGCTTCAGCGTATGAAGATCCAAGTGAAGTTGTAGAATACTACAACAACAACCAAGAGCTTATGCAGCAAATGCAAAACGTTGCTCTAGAAGAGCAAGCCATCGAGTGGGTTCTTGAGCAAGCTAAAGTAACCGAAGTTACTAAAGCTTTTGATGAGGTAATGAACAAACAGGCGTAAATTTTCAACGTCTGATTGACTTAACCTGTCAGCAACTGCTTAAATGCTCGGAGCCTTCCGAGCATTTTTGTTTTTAACGCTAGATTATCAAGGTAGCTATGACTAATACTCCGTTTGACCCGATGAATGCACTTGTTCCTATGGTTGTTGAGCAAACCGCCAAAGGTGAACGTTCTTTTGACATCTATTCTCGTTTACTTAAAGAAAACGTGATTTTTCTTGTTGGACAAGTAGAAGATCACATGGCAAACCTCATTGTCGCGCAGATGTTATTCCTAGAGGCAGAGAATCCAGAGAAAGATATCTTTCTTTACATCAACTCACCAGGTGGGTCGGTGACTGCGGGTATGGCAATCTACGACACTATGAAATTTATTAAACCTGATGTAAGCACTGTCTGTATCGGTCAAGCGGCCAGTATGGGTGCATTTCTTCTTTCAGGTGGAACCAAAGGTAAGCGTTACTGTTTACCTAATTCGCGCGTAATGATTCACCAACCTCTTGGCGGTTTCCAAGGTCAGGCGTCTGATTTTGAAATTCACGCGAAAGAAATTCTCAGTATTAAAGAAAAGCTAAATCGCCTGATGGCGGAACATACTGGACAGGACTACGAAAAAGTAGCTCACGATACGGATCGCGATAACTTCCTCAGCGCGATGGAAGCTAAAGAATATGGCCTTGTTGACCAAGTGTTAACAAATCGATCTGACGCAGCCACAAGTAAGTAGTATAGTAATAGAAAGCCTGAGTTCAGTGCGTAGCACATTTTTGTTTTCAACTTGGGCATGGCAGAGGCAAAAGTATGAGTGATAAACAAAGCGGTGACAGTGATAATAAGCTGCTGTACTGCTCGTTTTGTGGCAAAAGCCAGCACGAAGTAAGAAAGTTAATCGCAGGCCCGTCGGTGTTTATTTGTGACGAGTGTGTAGAGTTATGTAACGATATTATTCGCGAAGAGATAAAGGAAATCGCGCCGAAGCAAAAGCAAGACGCGTTGCCTAAACCTAGCGAAATCCATACCCATCTCGATGACTATGTGATCGGGCAAGAGCACGCTAAAAAAGTATTGTCTGTGGCGGTTTACAACCACTACAAGCGCTTGCGAAACGGTGACGTTCACGATGGCGTTGAACTGGGTAAAAGTAATATTCTACTGATTGGTCCTACTGGTAGTGGTAAAAC
This sequence comes from Alteromonas sp. KUL49, assembly GCF_006538345.1. GTDB lineage: Bacteria > Pseudomonadota > Gammaproteobacteria > Enterobacterales > Alteromonadaceae > Alteromonas. The sequence continues at coordinate 268,273 of NZ_BJKL01000005.1, forward strand.
TCTTCTGGCTGAGACTTTAGCTCGTCTGCTAGACGTGCCGTTTACTATGGCTGATGCCACCACACTTACCGAAGCTGGTTATGTTGGTGAGGATGTCGAGAACATCATCCAAAAACTTTTGCAAAAATGCGACTACGATGTAGAGAAGGCACAGCGCGGAATTGTTTATATCGATGAGATTGACAAAATTTCGCGTAAGTCAGATAACCCGTCTATCACCAGAGACGTATCTGGTGAGGGTGTACAACAAGCGTTGCTCAAGCTGATTGAAGGTACGGTAGCCTCCGTTCCACCTCAAGGCGGACGAAAGCATCCTCAGCAAGAGTTTTTACAGGTAGATACCTCCAAAATTTTGTTTATCTGCGGCGGCGCGTTTGCCGGGTTAGATAAAGTGATTGAACAACGAGCGCATACCGATACAGGCATTGGTTTTGGTGCGACCGTGAAGTCTTCAGACAACACAAAAGCGATTAGCGAACTGTTCAAACAGGTCGAGCCGGAAGATTTAGTCAAATATGGACTTATTCCTGAGTTCATCGGACGTCTACCTGTGGTCACTAGCCTGGAAGAGCTAAACGAAGATGCGCTTATTCAAATCTTAAGAGAACCTAAAAACGCCATCACCAAACAATATGGTGCTCTGTTCTCAATGGAAGATGTAGAACTTGAGTTCCGTGATGACGCGCTTCACGCTATCGCAAAAAAGGCGATGCAGCGCAAAACAGGGGCCCGTGGGTTACGCTCTATTGTTGAAGCAGTGTTACTCGACACTATGTACGAACTACCTTCAATGGAAGACGTGAGTAAGGTGGTTGTCGATGAAACTGTTATCAAGGGTGAATCTAAACCCATTTTGATTTACGACAGCGCTGAAAAGAAAGCAGCGTCTGAGTAATTAGTTCAAGAAAGGCCCTTAGGGGCCTTTTTTCGTTGTATTTCCGAATAACTCCCTCTAGTCTGTAATCAGTGCAAGTTAACGTCTGAGTTGTTTAATCGATCTGTGCTTATTTCATTATTGTTTAATAAGTTTTATTTGAACTTTGTCCTTGCATCCCCATATAAACCCACAATAGGAACTTATAGAGAACACGTATGACAGTTGAGCGTGAAAATCGTATTGAAATCCCCGTTTTAGCGTTGAGGGATGTTGTTGTTTACCCGCATATGGTCATACCCTTGTTTGTTGGGCGTGAGAAGTCGATCCAATGTTTGGAAGCGGCGATGGAAAATGACAAACAAATATTCCTTGCAGCGCAAAAAGACGCGAGTGTTGATGAACCTGAGTCTGACGACATTTATAGTGTGGGAACTATCGCGACTATTTTGCAGCTGCTTAAACTACCCGACGGCACAGTTAAAGTACTGGTTGAGGGAAGCTTGCGTGGTGAAGTAGAGAGCTACGTCCAATCTGAGCCACATTTTGTCGCCAATGTTAACCGTATTGAAGATGAGGCAATTGCTGAGAGTGAGCAAGAAGTACTCATTCGCTCTGCAGTGTCTCAGTTTGAGGGCTATGTAAAACTCAATAAAAAAATTCCCCCAGAGGTACTCACGTCACTTAATGGCATCGAAGATGCGGCGCGACTTGCCGATACTATGGCTGCACACATGCCACTTAAGTTGGTAGAAAAGCAGAAAGTACTCGAGATGAAAGGTGTTAATGAGCGCCTTGAGTACTTAATGGCTTTGATGGAAGGCGAGATAGACTTGCTTCAAGTGGAAAAGAAAATCCGCACGCGTGTTAAGAAGCAAATGGAGAAAAGTCAGCGAGAGTATTATTTGAATGAGCAAATGAAAGCCATTCAAAAAGAACTCGGTGAAATGGATGAAGCCCCTGACGAGTTTGAAGCGTTATCTAAAAAAATCGCTGATGCTAAGATGCCTTCTGAAGCTGAAGATAAAGCTAAATCTGAGTTACAAAAGCTGAAAATGATGTCACCTATGTCTGCTGAGGCAACAGTGCTTCGCAGTTACATTGAATGGTTAACAAACGTACCTTGGAACAAGCGTTCACCGGTTAAGCGTGACCTTTCTCGTGCAGAGCAGGTATTGGACTCTGACCACTATGGCTTAGAAAAAGTAAAAGAACGTATTCTTGAATATCTCGCAGTACAGCAGCGCGTTAAGAAACTTAAGGGGCCAATTCTTTGTTTGGTAGGCCCTCCTGGTGTGGGTAAGACGTCACTTGGCCAGTCGATTGCAAAAGCAACAGGTCGTAAATATGTTCGTATGGCATTGGGCGGTGTTCGTGATGAGGCGGAAATTCGCGGTCACAGAAGAACATATATCGGATCATTGCCTGGAAAGTTAATTCAGAAAATGGCTAAAGTGGAAGTGAAAAACCCACTGTTTTTAACTCGACGAAATTGACAAAATGTCGTCGGATATGCGTGGTGACCCGGCTTCTGCATTACTGGAGGTTCTTGACCCAGAGCAAAATAGCAGTTTCAGCGACCATTATTTGGAAGTTGATTACGATTTGTCAGACGTCATGTTTGTCGCAACGTCTAATAGCATGAATATTCCTGGTCCACTGTTAGACAGAATGGAAGTTATACGCCTCTCTGGTTACACAGAAGACGAGAAGCTAAATATCGCAACCCGTCACCTTATCGGTAAGCAAATGGAGCGCAACGGCCTTAAGACCAAGGAACTTGAGATTACTGAATCTGCTATCGTTGGTATGATTCGTTATTACACGCGAGAGGCAGGGGTTCGTAGCCTAGAGCGTGAAATTTCCAAAGTATGCCGTAAAGCAGTGAAAGATGTTTTACTTAGTAAGAGCAAAGACAAGATAGTCGTTGATCAAGACAATCTGAAAGATTACTTGGGCGTACAACGTTTCGACTACGGCAAAGCCGACAAAGAGAATCAGATTGGTCAGGTTACCGGCTTAGCTTGGACTCAAGTAGGTGGTGACCTTTTGACTATTGAAACTACCTCGGTACCGGGTAAAGGCAAAATGACCTCTACCGGTTCACTTGGTGACGTAATGCAAGAGTCAATTAAAGCCGCAATGACCGTAGTGAGAAGTCGTGCTGAAAAGCTGCGTATCAACGAAGATTTTTACGAAAAGCGCGATATTCATGTGCATGTTCCTGAGGGAGCTACACCAAAAGACGGTCCAAGTGCTGGTATTGCTATGTGTACTGCATTGGTGTCATCGTTAACGGGGAACCCTGTTAAATGTGAAGTTGCGATGACCGGAGAAATTACCTTGAGAGGTGAAGTTCTTGCCATTGGCGGGTTGAAAGAGAAGTTACTTGCAGCCCACCGAGGCGGAATAAAAACCGTCGTTATTCCAAAGGACAATGAGAGAGATCTCGAGGAAATTCCTGATAACGTTAAAAAAGACTTATCAATTCACCCCGTGAAGTGGATTGATGACGTATTAGATATTGCACTTCAAGAGCCAGTCAGTGCTTTTTCGGTACAATCTGCGTGACAAAATTCTCTGAATGCCTTGTGAAACAAGGCGTTCAGGGGCATTTTAGCTCTCTTTTGATTAAAAAGTGTACTCCTCGTTAAAGTTTCACGAATTTTTTTCAATTTAGGGCTTTCAAGTCGCAATAGTTGTGATACCTTAGCTGAGTATTCGCGTGAAGCCTCGTCAATAAAGGGATGGCAGCGATTCAACAAAAGTTAATTAATTGTGACAGACCGCTTGATGTTACTCATCAAGCTTGCTATAAAAGTCCACACTAATTGGACAAAACAGTATAATAACAATCGAAGGGGATCATTATTGTGAACAAGTCTCAACTTATCGACCAAATCGCCGCAGGTGCAGATATCTCTAAAGCGGCTGCAGGCCGTGCTCTTGATTCTTTCACTGACGCAGTGACTTCAGCACTTAAAGATGGCGACCAAGTAGCATTGGTTGGTTTTGGTACTTTCTCTGTACGTGAGCGCTCTGCTCGCAGCGGTCGTAACCCGCAAACAGGTGAGACTATTCAGATTTCAGCAGCGAAAGTTCCTTCTTTCAAAGCTGGTAAAGCACTGAAAGACGCTTGTAACTAATATCTTATAAGTTTTTAAAAGGCGATGGAATTTCCATCGCCTTTTTTATATGTACTGATTATTTTGCGATAACACCCCGTTTATTTACTCCACTTTGCTCTACTCTTGTTTCCCTGTAGCTTGTCGTGCGGTGTAGCTGACGCCAATTGCATAGGTGGTAAAAACCTTCATGAGTTTGGGTTAAAGACGTTTATATTCGAAGCTATTGCGTTATAATCATCGCTTATTTTTGCCCACTAAACAGCGTTCTTCATTACTCGAATGAAACGCATAAAAATGTAGGGCAGTTGTAGTAAGCAACGGAGTTGAAAATCAATCATGTTAGAAAGAATCAGAGAAGGTTCTCAAGGCCCATGGGCGATGGCAGTCATTGTGCTTATCGTTCTGAGTTTCGTATTTGCTGGAGTTGGGAGCTACTTAACGTCGTCAGGTTCTAATGCAGTTGCATCGGTCAATGGTGATGAGATTAGTGCCCAAGAACTAGAGCGTGCTTATCAGAATCAACGTGCCCAAATGGAAGCACAGTTTGGTCAAGCTGTTGGCCAGCTATTCAGCAGCGAACAATATCTCAGTGACTTCAAGAAAAACGTTTTAGATCGTCTTATCGCTGAAAAGCTAATTCAGCAGCAAGCGATTGAAATGGGATTGCGTGTATCAGAGAATCAGATCCGCGAAACTATTTTGGAAATGCCTGAATTTCAATACGCGGGCCAGTTTGACAACGAACGTTTCCAAGCAATATTACGCCAAAACGGTTTCACCGTTACTGATTTTAAAGATTACCTTCGTACGCAGATGACGCAAAATCAGTTGGCAGCGGCAATGAATAGTTCTTCATTCTCTTTGCCAAGTGAAACTGAACTGGCTAATGCACTACAGCAGCAAACACGAGATGGTAAGTACCTCTTAGTCGACGCCTCTTTGTTTAATAGTGATGTTGAAGTGACCGAAGATGAAATCGCAGCTTACTATGATGAAAACATAGCGACCTTTGATACAGAAGAAGAAGTCAAACTTGCTTACGTTATGTTGTCAGTGAATGACCTTGTTGGTCGTGCAGTTGTTGAAGATGGCGACGCGCTGACGTACTACGAAAACAATGTTGCTAGCTACAGTACAGAAGAAGAAAGACGTGTTTCTCATATTCTTGTTGAGCTGGGCGATGACGCTGACGCTGCTAGAGCGCGTGCGGAAGGTATTCTGGCCAAGCTTAATGCTGGTGAAGATTTTGCTGAAGTTGCAAAATCTGATTCAGATGACACGTTTTCTGCCGAGTCTGGCGGTGATTTGTCATTTATTACAAAAACAGACGAAGTCTTTGAAGAAGCCGCTTTTGGTATTGCTAACGTAGGTGAATACACAGATATCGTTGAGACTGACTTCGGATTGCACATTATTCAACTGACCGAGATCAAGCCGGAAGACGTAACGCCGTTCGTCGATGTTGAGCGTGAAATCACGGATACACTTTTGAGAGACGCGGCTCTTGAAGAGTTTTATGCTCAACAAACCCTTATGGCTGAGCTAGCGTTTGAAGTTCCTGATACGCTTGAAGATGTCGCAAATGCGGTGGAGCTGCCTGTTGTCGAAACTGTGTCGTTCACACGTACAACAGTACCCTTTGAGATTAATGTCCCTGCGGTAGTGGAAGCGGCGTTCTCTAGCGAGCTAGTCAGTGAAGGTGTTAACAGTGACCTGATCGAGCTTGATGACGAAACCGTTTTGGTTGCCCGAGTAGTTGAACACACACCTCAGCGTACTAAAGCTTTGGATGAGGTTAGCGAAGAAATAACAGCAGTTCTGCTTGTTGAGAAGTCACAGGAACTAGCTCGCAGCTGGGTATCTGATTTAATCCCTGCGCTTGTTGCGGGAGAGAGTGTAGATGCATTTCTTGAAGAAAAGTCTCTAGTATGGGAAGTTGCAGAAGGCGTCGGACGAACAGGTAGTACAATTAACCGCAGTATCGTAGAAACACTCTTTACGCTTGCATTGGAAGGTGAAAAAGCTTACGAAGTCACAAGTACCTCAACGGGTGGTGTTGCGCTTGTTGCGTTGACGTCGGTATCTGAGGCCGCTGAAATAGATGAGGCGACACAGGTATCACTCGCATTGCAATTGTCACAGTTGCAAGGACAGCGCGTTTACGAACAGTATATTGATGCTTTACGTGCTCAGTCAGATGTAAAAGTCTTGACTGCGTTGTAAGCAAAAAAACGAGCTAACAAAAAGCCCGCCTAGCGCGGGCTTTTTTTGTGTTCGAATTTAACGCTAATGTGTTAAAAAAAGCATAAGACTGTAAAAGAGAGCGATAACTGAAGATAATACAAGAATATACGTAAACCCCTGTTTTCCTTGCGCTAGAGAATATTGGTTTGCCTTTAAGTACGCGAACCACAACAAACATAGCAACACAGGAATTAAAACGATAATTTTTAGCAAAGTGTCGTCCTCTACATAAACCCATTACAAAACGTAACTCTATATCAATATAGCAGTCTCCGTCTTTCAAACATACGAGAAAAATCGCGATAGGGTTTTACCTGTCATCTCTATGTCGTAATTCTGTTACGCCCCTGTCATGAACAATCGTTGTAATGACAGTGCTTTGACTCCATTGGAACTAGAATGAAAAGCTCGATAAAGACGGAAATTCCTCAGGCTAAAAGTCTCTATTTTTCAGAGGTATTGATGGCACGTCCCTCAATCACACCCACAGATGCGGGGTGTCAATCCTATTTGGTATACAGATTGGAAAAAATGGGATTCATCTGCAAAATTCATAATATTGAGGGTGTCAGTAACTTGGTGGCACATTGGGGTGAAGGTGATACCCATGTAGCTTTTTCTGGTCACACCGATGTGGTACCACCTGGTCCAATAGAGAAGTGGCATTCGGATCCTTTTACTCCAGTGATGAGTCATAACAGGCTGTATGGTCGGGGTGCCGCCGATATGAAAACTGGACTTGCTGCAATGCTAGCGGCATTCGAGAGAGCCATAAATGAACTAGACGCTTCACGCTATACCTTTTGGTGGCTCATTACTAGTGATGAAGAGGGGGAAGCGGAGTATGGGTCAAAATGGATAAAGTCTTACTTAGATAGTTTGGGGGTTGCTCTTTCCATGTGTTTGGTTGGTGAGCCTACGGCTTCAACGCATACCGGAGACACAATCAAAGTAGGGCGCAGAGGGTCACTGTCTGGAACTATATTGGTAAAAGGCAAACAAGGGCATGTTGCGTATCCTCATACGTGTAATAACGCCATTCATACTGCCAGCGAGATTATAAACGCATTAACTCACTATCAATGGGACCAGGGCAGTGTAGACTTTCCCGGCACTAGCCTACAGATTACACACCTTGATACAGGTAAGTTTGTCGATAATTTAGTGCCAGGACAAACACGTATTGAGTTTAACGTTCGGTATTCATGGCAATTTGATCAAGCGGGGCTGATATCTCTGCTTAGTACAATAATCCGAAAGGTATCACCCGATGTAACGCTCAGTTGGTCCCGCCCTTGCGAATCGTATCTAAGCCGACCTGCTGAAAACTCATTGTGTTTAATCCAACTCGTCGAATCTGCAATTGTGAATACTACGGGGCGGTATCCTGTTATTAGTACCTCTGGTGGTACATCAGACGGTCGATTTTATGCCTCCGATTCAACTCAGGTGGTTGAAGTTGGTGTGCCCAATACGACCATTCATCAAGTTAATGAACATATTCACATCTCAGACTTACTTACCCTAGAAGATATTTATACAGAGATTTTGATTGGGCTAGCTGAAGCCAGATAGTGGTATGATTATTTTTGAAATAAAAAGTAGCGTGGTGAAGAGTGATGAGGTTGTACTCATCACTCAATGTAATTGACTACGCTGTTGCTTTTAGCGATGTTTCAGCTAAATATCGCTTTCGCTTCTTGTCTGTAAGAAGATTCAAATCTACCACCACCAGACCGTCGATACAGTCACAAAAATCTGGATCGACATTAAAATCAAGAAACGCAACGCCTCCTTTTTTACACACTTCAGAGTATTGCTTATAAAGTGTTGGAACGTTCACCCCCATGTTGGCGAGTAGGTGCTTTAAAAGAGTAAATTCCTTTTTGTAGTCGCTACCTTGAAACGTATGTAATACGTCTTGTGAGACCGAGTAGGGGCGTTTTGACTTTGCCTCACCGAATTGTTTGGGAAAGTACGTGGAATAAAACTGTACAATCAAGTCTTTTGCCGGTGCTGGGTAAGCGTTACTGAGTGATACAGGCCCAAACAAGAATTGATATTTTGGATAGCGATTCAAAAATGCCCCAATACCAAACCACAAATAATCAAGGCTGCGTTTGCCCCAATAGCGAGGCTGGACAAAGCTTCTACCTAGTTCCAGACCACTGTTGAACATGGTTTGGTTGTTCTCTGAGTAATCAAATAGCGTTGCTGAGTACAGGCCGGTTGGATGTGCTTTGTCACTCAATATTTGTGCATCGCCAAACCGATACGCACCAACAATTTCTAAGTCGCTGTCGTCCCATAAAACAAGGTGATAGTAGTGAGAGTCATACTGATCAATATCTCTGCGCTTATTTGTACCTTCTCCCACTGCACGAAACGCGATTTCACGTAATCGACCTATTTCTCGCATTATGGGCGAGCAACCGCTGTGCTGATACAAGAAAATAGACTTCCCATCAGATGTCTGACCTAGGTGCTCGCATTGTTTAATCGCCCGTGATAGCTCTTTTTTGTCTTCGGGTGGAGCTATCGCTGCTTGTGTTTCAAAAATTCCTTTCTTGTTGTGTCCTATGCGATACAAGTGGCGTTTAAACAGTTTAACCTGATCCTTAAGTGATATAGCTGCCGTGTTGTATGACCCGTGGGGTATTAGTTCACCTATTCTCATAGGGAGGTGTTTTTTGCGCTGCTTGAACATTTCTTTCACCAATAGCGCTGTAGCCAATGGTTTATATACCATTGATACACCGTAAAACAGAGGGCTGTTTTTGGCGTCAATATATACCGGTAAAATAGGCGCCTTCGCCAAGCGAGCAATGCGCAGAAAGCCTGAGTGCCAGCGAGTGTCGCGCACTCCCTGCGGTCTTAATCTAGACACTTCACCTGCGGGGAATATTAATATGGCACCATCATTGGTCAGATGAGATTGAATATCTGCCAAGTGTTGTTTCGGTGTTCCGCCCTGCATGTTATTCACTGGTAGCAGCATATCGTGTAGCGGCTCAATAGCCATCAACATTTGGTTGGCAACGACTTTTAGATCGTGTCTCACTTCACTTACCAATTTAATGAGAGCTAATGCATCGAGAGAGCCAATAGGGTGATTAGCAATGATAACAACGCGGCCTTCGGTGGGAATGCGCTCTTTCTCTACGTCACGGGTTGAGTAACTGATGTTAAAGTATTCGAGAACCTGCTCAACAAAATCAATGTCTTCGTAGTGGGGGTAGGTTTCGCCAAACTCAGTGATTTCACGTTCATGCAGTAGGTGGCGAAGAACGAAGGATAACGACTTAAAAAGCCATGGATTATTCGCTACCTGTGGGTAGTGTTTATGTAGTACTTCATCAACAGTGAACATAATGACTCTCGGTTTTTGGCGAATAATAGCAAGTGAATGTGACGGTATTGGCCTATTTTGATGTCACTTCTTTTACAAATCTGTTGCACGCTCGTTACACGCGTAGCGAGCGCAGCAATTAATCTATTAAGCGGCTTTTGTTGTAGGTGATGTTGAGGGGATGACAGTGACGTTCTGGTGATTATTGCAAATGTCTAACCAGTGAATAAGTGCAAGGTTGCCCTGTTCATCTTCACCCAGAGCGCTGCAGTTTTCCATCCAGTCACCATCGTTAATATACTCTATACCGTTTTCTAGGGTCATTTCTGGATGGTGAATATGGCCGCAGATCACACCGTCTAACTCCATTTCTGCCGCACGTTTGCAGCAGGCGATACGGTATCGAGCAATCGCGTCGTTTGCGCCTTTAATGTGTTTTTTTATGTAGCCGGCGAGTGACCAGTACTCTTTTTTACGCCAAGCAAGAAAACGGTTATACCAGCGATTCAAAAATAACAGTAAGTCGTAGCCCTTGTCGCCCAACCAAGCTTCAAACTTACCCAATGTAACGTCTCCGTCAAATTGATCCCCGTGAAGAACCAAGTAACGTTTACCTTGTAAGGTGGTGTGTATTAGCTCACGTTTAATATCAACATCGCCAAAGGCCATGCCACTATACGACTGCAAAGGCTCATCATGATTTCCCGGTAGGTAAACAACTTTGGTACCGTTCTGACTTATTTGCATGATTTTATGCATGACTCTGTTATGCGTTTCAGGCCAACGAAATTGTTTGGTCATTTGCCACATATCAACGATGTCGCCAACCAAGTAAAGCGTATCTACTGTTACATTTTCGAGAAATGATAGAAGGTATTCAGCTTTACAATCTTTATTGCCAAGATGAATGTCAGATAACCATAGCGTGCGATAGTGTGTCTTTTTCATTAGCTGTGTCCAAAGCGTTGCCTTGGAACGCCAATATAAGTTGGCAAATTGACAGTTGAGTGACGAAGCCTTGACGTTCGTATGACATATTTGTTCAAGAAATATTAATGAACAAACCTACATATTTGTGTATTCTGATTTATTGCAAGGATGCACAATTTTCTTTCAGGGAATCAAAGTCGCTACTCCCTATCCTCAATATTGTGTTGCTTCCTTGTTGTTGACTAGTTTTTTGTATGTAACTGACTAAGGAAGTGTTATGAAACTTAACCACAAGTACGCAGTACTACCTCTCGCCATCTCGTTTGCCCTCACAGGTTGTATTGAGGTTGACGACGACTCTAACAGAGAGGTCGCAGCTGCCTTACAAGCGCAGAACGAGCTTCTTCAACAACAGAATGATTTGCTGAATGAGCAAATCGATAACGACAATCAAGAAGCAAGTGTTACTGTCAGAGCTCTGGTCATTGATGCGAATAGCGAGATGCCTGTGACAAGTGCAATGGCGAAAGTACTTCGTGGCGATGATGTTTTAGCCGAGGTTGAAATTGTCGATGGTGTGCTAGAAATTGAATCCCTTCCGCCAAGTTCTGATTTGGTCATTGAAGTCTATTCTATCGATAACAGCTTAATGACCCGAGCATTCTTTTTGAGCACTATGTCGCTGGAAGAGGGAACGGCATATCGTGATATTGGTTTGTTAGAAGTTTCAGAGCCAGTTGACATTGCATTTAGTGTAACTGACTCTCTGACAGGTGAGCCAATTTCAGGCTTGTCGTTTTCAGGTTCTTCGTTTTCTGGCTACTCAATCAGTGAATACTATGATTATATTCACACCTCTAGCTTTAACGATGACACTGGAATGTATGAAATTACACTTCCTCGCCACCTCAATGTCGAACTAACCGCTAGCATTGATTTCGATAGCGATGGCATAGGAGACTTGGTAATCGATTCTAGCAGTTTCTATAGCTACACATCCGGATCGCTTCTTCATATTCGTTCCGCTAATAGATTAGAGGCAGATGCAACACTTGTTCTGTCAGAGCGCCCAGAAGTAGAGGAACCAGAACTTCCTGAGAAATCTATTTCTTTATTATTACTCGACGGAAATGGTGATCCATTAGAGGATGCAATCTTCAATTTTGAAGACGGTGACGAGGTAGTTAATTTTGAATACGATGCAGAAAATGGTACTCATAACCTAGTGGTTCCATTTGATGGAGGTATTAGAATTGAGATGGCCTCATTCGTGCAAGATGAAGTTACGTATTCTTCAGGAGTCGTATCAATATATTCAAGAACGAATAGTAGAACTGGTGAAACAAGCTTAGAAGTCAGTGCGTCGGGATTCAGTTCTAACTCATATTTTGAATTACCAGATGTTGAAGAATTCACTATAGTGCTGGAAGCAAGGGATGTTCCACCGTCATCAGATCTTGAATTTGTTACTGACTTTCTAAAGACTGATTTCAGTTATGAAGTCTATTATTCGGAGCCTGTAATGCTTGACGAGGCGGAAGTGGCGCTGACTTACAACACTTATACGGTAACTCCCGGTAATGCGTCTAACACAGATGCTATCCCATCAGGAACTACTCAGATTGATCGTGTCGAAGTTTCGGTGGATGTATCTGTGACTTCTGAGCTAGGTGATATTAAGTTCACTGTTTCACCAGATGAAGAACTCTTAGCAAATACGCAATATAATTATGAAATAGGTAGCGTTTCAGCACTGTCAGATGGTATTGAAGTTGACCTAAATAGTGACGAACTTACTTTTACCACCCCAGAAGACGAAACTGTCGTTTTTGATATTAATGATGTGATTGTCGATAATGAGAACTTCTACTCCAACGGTGGGATAATCGTTAGCGAAAATACTGCGGGAGAACCAAATACGGCATTTGAGCGGGATGATACGGCTTTGTTTATATTCCCAGCATCAATTGAATCTCTAGAATATTTAACTATTCGAATGTTTGAGTATTTTGAAGACGGCGCGACAAGAACCTTCTCTAGAACGATTGAAGTAGTTAGTGATGGAAACGTACGTACATCATCGCGGATTGCATTGAAATCCGCTCTAAATGAAAACATTTCCCGAGAGTACTACATCAACTACATTCGCGGTACAGTATTAGAGACGGGCAAGCTAGTCTACCCTTTCAGTACGTCGGTATATATTGGTGACAATACAGCTACAGATGTGAACACTATATCGTTTACTTATGAGTACCTAACTAAAGATGGCGAGCCTGGTGTCGGTACCCTTACATTACCGGTCCAATAATCTATTCATTTATTTTTTTCAGCTTAAAAAGCGCCTCTTGTAGAGGCGTTTTTTGTGTGTATAGAATTTGAAGGTACTACCTTTCACCATAAGATACTTTCAACATTCGTGAATGGGCATCAAGTGTTTAATGGCGAGAGAGTTGTTGAAAATACCGATGCAATGGCGCTTTCTTTCCAGAATTAGTAGTTCCTGAGGCTTTACACTGCAAAGGTGCTTTTATGTTTCATTAATGTAAACTGTATGTATATGTTTTAGCGTTATAAAAAGTATATTCCTACAAAGGCAGAAAGTATGGTTGCAAGAAAGAACATTCTTATTACTGGCGCAAGTTCAGGCTTGGGGCGTGAAATGGCGATTCAGTTCGCAAAGAAAGGAAGAAACTTAGCCTTGTGTGCTAGACGCATTGATCGCTTGGAGACGTTACGTGAGGAACTTTTAGCGATAAACCCATCGATTCACGTGTGTATTCATAGCCTAGACGTGAATGATCACGATGAGGTTTTCAAAGTTTTTGACTACTTTAAAAATGAACTGGGTAGCTTAGATCGAGTTATTGTTAATGCGGGTATGGGGAAAGGCGCGTCAGTTGGTACTGGGCATTTTGCTGCTAACAAGCAAACTGCTGAGACAAACTTTGTGGCAGCGCTTGCCCAATGTGAAGCTGCAATGGGGATTTTTAGAGCGCAAAACTCAGGACACTTGGTCACTATATCATCTATCAGTGCAGTACGAGGGTTCCGACGGGCGCTTACCGTATATGCTGCTACTAAAGCCGGTTTGACGTCAATGACAGAAGGTATTCGAATCGACGTTATGAATACCCCTATAAAGGTTAGTTGTATTCACCCAGGGTTTATACGCAGTGAGATTAATGTAGAAGTGGAAAAAGTGCCCTTTATTGTGGATACCGAGGTTGGTTGTCGTGCCATAGTCAACGCGATTGAAAAAGAAAAAGCGAATGCCTATGTCCCTTCTTATCCATGGGTTGTTCTTCATTGGATTTTGAGAATACTACCAGCCAGACAGCTTAGAGGAATGAGTTAGATCGTCGATAAGTTGATGGGTGTAGTGGGAGTGGGGAAACTTACTCCTACGATAAACTTGTAGCTGGTTACAGCTCAGGATAATTATAGGCGCATCATATTATACGTTGACTCATTCAGTTCTCTTGTAGCAGTGAAAAATCATAATGAATTAAGACCGAATTCACACATTTCGAATAGACTTTAAAATCAATATTTTGCCATTTGTGTTCTGCAATTAGGGGGGAAATGTTAGCAACATTATGTGCATTCAAAAGCCCCAATTCAGTATCAATCAAGGGGCCGGTTTCATCAATAAAGTCTAGGCCGTGTAAATAATCATAGGCTAAAATCATTGCCCATCCAGCTTCCATAAAATGACCGCCCAAACTGGCTTCAAGCAACCCTCGTTCAACTAAATTGACATTACTAGCAGCCCAATCGAAACTTCCGACGGTGACGTTCTTCCCAGCGCTTTGCATAACTTCAATTGAGCCAGCTGCTATATCGGGACCTATGGTTAACAGCAAGTCGAAATCGGGTGCTCTTCGCAGCAAAGCATTGGCAGCTTTCATACTCTCAGCCTTAGTCCAGTTTGTATACACAGGCGGTACTACCGATAAGCCAATTTGTTGAGCTCGCTCTATGGCTCCCATTATACGATGGTTATTCACGCTGGAGTGAGTATATCCGCCTATAATAGCCAATTGCTTGAAATTGGCATCTACGGTTAACGCATCTACTATCTGCTTTCCGGCTAATCTCTCATTGGGCGACATATGCGCAATCCAGTTCACAAATTGCTCTCGCGGATGCTCCATCAATTGCAATGTTCGTTTATCTAAACTGCTATTGATAGTAATGAAGGGGATATTGTGTTGATTAAACAGAGAGAGTTGAGAAAGTTCTCCGCCTCCGTACAGCATTGAAATAATGAAATCAGGTTGTTCGTAAGAAGTATTCCCAAGTGCGCGCTTAACCAAGCTTTCAAAGGCTACTCGGTTGTTTTCAGGCTCTTCTACTTCAACCACCCTCAAGCTAATTCCGAAGTCACTTGCAACCGCTTTGGCAAAATGGTTGGCCGCTAGCCAAAAGCTGCCTCTGCGCTCATCGGGCATAAACATCAAAATATTGACCGACTCTTTTGGTACTTCACACCGTTGTGAAGCTGCCGCAAATTGCGTTAAAAGAACCAACCCAAGGAATATTGGCAAACGGCCAAAAGCACACAGTCTGCTCATTTGATTTGAACTACTACTCGGTGGTTTAATCAAAAATTTACGGCTATACATTCGTTCGCACTTCTTTTCGTATGCGATAAAGCATAGTACAGCTGCGAATTGATTTACAGGAACATGGGGTTGCTAAGCGTGAAGTACAAGAAAAGTACCAGTGATTTTCAGGTACAAAAAAAGCGCCCTTGGGCGCGTTTTTTAACTGCAATTCAAATTAAAGAGCTTTAATTTGAGCAGCTAGGCGGCTCTTGTGGCGAGCAGCTTTGTTCTTGTGAATCAAACCTTTGGTTGCCATTCTGTCAAGAATCGGAGTAGCTGCTGCGAATGCTGCTTGCGCGCCTTCTTTGTCGCCAGAAGCGATAGCTGCTACAACTTTTTTGATGCTTGTACGAGTCATGGAGCGACGGCTAGCGTTATGCTGACGACGCTTTTCGGCTTGAATTGCACGTTTCTTAGCAGACTTAATGTTAGCCAAGGTGTAACTCCCAAAATATATTCATGTCAAAAAGAGGGTGCGGATTTTGCCTATCTGGCGTCCAAATGTCAAACGATTTATGCGTTAAACGCAAATACCGTTAACTATCTAAAAGCGAATGATGATAAGCAGTCACAGGTGTAATTTGCTGTGCCCCAACACTGGCGCGGGATTATAGCAAGGAATATAGGCAAGTGCATGCTCTTTTCAATGAAATAAACTGAATAAGTTGCGTTTATTTGGCATTTATCATTTCCAGTATTCCGACCATCAGATATCATGCAGAGAAATAAAGTGTTAAGACGTTTTTCAGGAATATTTGAGTGTCACGGAAGTTAATAAAATCAGGCATGATCGTAAGTGTGATGACACTCCTTTCTCGCGTTCTCGGTTTGGTGAGAGATGTTGTTGTTGCAAGGTTAATGGGCGATGGTGCCGCTGCCGATGTATTTTTCTTTGCTAATAAAATTCCCAACTTTTTAAGACGTCTGTTTGCTGAGGGAGCATTCGCTCAAGCATTTATCCCGGTGCTTACCGAGGTTCACCAGAAGGGGAATGAAACAGAGCTTAAAAGCTTTATAGCCAAAATTTCGGGCACTTTAGGCGCACTCGTGTTTGTAACTTCATTCATTGGTGTTATCGCCTCTCCGGTATTAAGTGCACTATTTGGTGCTGGCTGGTTTATCGAATGGCTACAAGGTAGCCCTGATGGCGACAAATACTTATTAGCTTCCACCATGCTTAAGATAACCTTTCCCTACTTAGCTTTCATTTCATTGGTTGGGTTGTCTGGTGCCATACTTAACACGCTCAATCAGTTTGCGGTTGCCGCATTCACTCCTGTGCTTCTCAACGTTTGTATTATCTCTTGCGCCATTGTGATGGCGGATACCTTCGAGCAGCCTGCCTATGCCCTAGCGTGGGGAGTGTTCATTGGCGGTTTTGTACAGCTAATTTTCCAACTCCCTTTTTTGTATCGGGCTGGTCTACTCGTTAAACCCAAATGGGGTTGGAATGACCCTAATGTGGTTAAAGTACGGACTTTGATGATACCGGCATTATTTGGTGTGTCGGTGGGACAAATTAATCTATTGTTCGACACATTAATCGCGAGCTTTCTAGTTACCGGGTCAATTAGCTGGCTTTACTATTCTGACCGCCTATTAGAATTTCCGTTAGGGTTGTTTGGTATCGCGATTGCAACCGTTATTCTACCAACCCTTTCTAGAAACCATGTGGCGAATAACCCCAAGGCGTTTTCGGCCAACATTGATTGGGCATTTCGTATGGTATGCCTGCTTGGGATCCCTGCGGCGTTGGGGCTAGGTTTGATGGCAAAACCTATTCTAACTGTCATTTTCCAGCGCGGTGCATTCACTCAAGAAACCGCAGTAATGGCGTCGTATTCACTTACCGCATACGCTTTTGGATTGCTGAGTTTTATGCTGGTTAAGGTGTTAGCGCCAGGCTTTTACTCACGACAAGATACAAAAACACCTGTCAAGTTCGGAATATGGTGTATGGCCGCCAATATGGTGTTTAATTTGTTGCTGGCGGTTCCTTTTGGGTACATCGGTTTAGCGACCGCAACGAGCTTGTCTGCCACACTAAATGCAGGCCTTTTGTATTTCGCTTTACATAAGCAAGGTGTGTTTGCACTGAGTAAAATGTCACTATTGTTTATTCTGCGTATTTTAATGGCTTCAACAGCGATGGGAGCGGTAATAGTATACTTTGATGTTGGTGATAAGTTTTTCCACTACACCTTAGTCGAGCAAATTTCCCAAGTGGCAACCACTATTGTTATGGCGGTCGGTGTTTTTGTGTTTACCATGGCATTGTTTGGCGCTCGCCCTAGACATTTTCGAAGTAGCGCGGAATAACGTGTGTTGATATTGGTATTCCAACGCGTGTCGTTTATAATCGCGAGCTTTAAATTTTTGTGTACCTTACAGGCGGTCTAATTTCGTGGAATTTATCCGTGGGCTAAACAATGTCAAACCCCAGCATAATGGGTGTGTGCTCACTATTGGTAAATTTGATGGTGTGCACAAAGGACATCAGGCCGTTCTCAAGAATGTAATCGATAAGGCCGCAGCGCTTTCGTTGCCAGCCACAGTGATGGTATTTGAGCCTCAGCCCGAAGAATTCTTTGTGCCAACTAAAGCACCTGCGCGTTTAAGCCCGCTTCGCGATAAATACGAGCAACTAAAAGAGCAGGGTGTTAATCGCTTACTTGCGGTAAGCTTCAATGCTGATTTTGCTTCTCAGAGTGCAGACGAGTTTGTTCAACATTGGCTTGTACAAAAGCTCGGAGTCAAATTTTTAGTTGTGGGCGATGACTTTAGGTTTGGAAAAAATCGCGCGGGCGACTTTGCCATGCTTCAAGCGGCGGGCAAACAGTATGGCTTTGAGGTGGTAAGCACTCAGAGTTTTCGTATGCACGAGCATCGAATCAGTTCAACGGCGGTGCGTGAAGCATTGCAAGACAGCGACTTTAAGTTAGCCGAAGAAATGCTCGGGCGGCCATTTGCCATTCAAGGGCGAGTGGTACATGGAGAGAAAAAAGGGCGGACCATAGGTTTTCCCACAGCCAACGTTATGCTTAAGCGTTGCAGAGCGCCACTACATGGCGTGTTTGCAGTTCGCGTAGACATCGATGGTACTTTTTATAAAGGTGTCGCGAATATCGGTACTCGTCCCACGTTAAACGGTGTTCGCAATCAGTTAGAAGTGCATATTTTCGACTTGAAAAGCGACCTGTACGGCAAGCCAATTAAAGTGATGCCCGTGGCGAAAATTCGCGACGAGCAAAAATTTGCTTCTTTTGAGGCACTAAAGATACAAATTCAACGGGACGCAGACCAAGCAAGAGCGTGTTTTTAACAGGTAACTGTATAAACAACATGATAGAGTTTGCACCCAATATCGACGATTTGACCAATACATGCCTTATTAATGCAACACGCATTGGGTATTAATCAAGGTGAATGGATAATACAATTTTATGAGTGATTACAAAGCCACACTGAACCTTCCTGAAACTGCGTTTCCTATGCGCGGTAACCTCGCTAAACGCGAGCCACAAATGCTAAAGGCATGGCAGGAGAAAAAGGTATATTCAAAAATTCGTGAAGCGAAAAAAGGTAAAAAGCCTTTTATTCTTCATGATGGCCCTCCGTATGCCAACGGAAACATTCACATTGGTCACGCCGTAAATAAAATTCTTAAAGACATTATAGTAAAGTCTAAAACCCTATCAGACTTCGATGCGCCATACGTTCCTGGTTGGGATTGTCACGGTCTTCCCATTGAATTGATGGTGGAAAAGAAGGTCGGTAAGCCCGGTAAAAAGGTTACCGCCGCTGAGTTTCGCCAGAAATGTCGCGACTATGCCCAAAAGCAAGTTGATGGCCAAATGGCTGACTTCAAGCGTATCGGCGTATTCGGTGACTGGGAAAACCCCTACAAAACCATGGATTTTCAATCTGAGGCAGACATCATTCGTGCCTTGGGCAAAATTGTAGATTCTGGACACCTAGAGAAAGGCTTTAAACCAGTCCACTGGTGTACTGACTGTGGATCAGCCTTGGCTGAAGCTGAAGTTGAATACAAAGACAAAGTATCGCCTGCCATTGATGTTAAGTTTCCTGTGGCAGATTTAGAAGCAATTGCAAAAGCGTTCGGCGTTGAAGCTACAGATTTAGAAGCCAATAAGGCCGGTGTGGTTATTTGGACAACTACTCCTTGGACCCTACCGGCCAACCGAGCAATTAGTCTTCACCCAGAACTAACTTACAGTATCGTGGACGTACCAGAACGTTCAGAATGGTTGATTGTTGCCAAAGACTTACTTGAGAGTTGTATGTCTCGTTACGGCGTTGAGGAATACACTGAGATCGCAGAGTGTGTGGGTAAATCTCTCGAGCTAACAAAAGTTAATCATCCGTTTTTAGACCTTCAAGTGCCACTCATCTTAGGCGAGCACGTTACTACTGAGTCTGGTACTGGTTGTGTACATACGGCACCTGCTCATGGTGTTGACGATTTTAATGTAGGTAAAGAGTACGACATCGAAGTCTACAACCCTGTGGGCAATAACGGTGTATATCTAGAAAATACGCCGCTATTCGCAGGCCAATTTGTATTTAAAGCCAACGACACCATTGTGGACACGGTAAAAGAGCACGGTAACCTTGTACTCAATGAAAAGTACGAACACAGCTATCCTCATTGCTGGCGTCATAAAACGCCGATCATCTTCCGCGCCACTCCTCAGTGGTTTGTCAGCATGGATAAAAACGGCCTTCGTGATGAGTCATTAAAGCAAATTGAGCAAACCAAATGGATCCCTGATTGGGGGCAGAACCGCATTGAAAAAATGGTTGAAGGGCGCCCTGATTGGTGTATCTCTCGTCAACGTACGTGGGGTGTACCTATTCCACTATACGTACATAAGCTCACCGGTGAGATTCATCCAAAGTCTGCTGAGCTTATGGAGCAAGTTGCTCTAGAAGTTGAAAAAGTAGGTATTCAAGCATGGTGGGATATCGAGGACAGTGTGTTGCTGGGTGATGAAGCGGCACACTATGACAAAGTGACAGACACGCTAGACGTTTGGTTTGATTCTGGCGTAACCCACTACTTTGTGGTTGATCGTCGTGATGATATTCCAGCAAGTGCTGATTTGTATTTAGAAGGTTCAGACCAGCATCGCGGTTGGTTTATGTCTTCTCTTATGTCTTCAACCGCTATGCACGGCCATGCACCATATAAAGAAGTGTTAACACACGGCTTTACTGTTGACCAGCACGGTAGAAAGATGTCCAAGTCGGTGGGTAATGTGGTTGCACCGCAAGAGGTGACCAACAAGCTAGGTGCCGACATTCTGCGTTTATGGGTAGCATCTACTGACTACCGCGGTGAAATTGCGGTGTCTGATGAAATTTTGAAACGCGCAGCAGATTCATATCGTCGATTGCGTAATACAGCACGATTCTTACTGGCTAATCTGAATGGTTTTGAGCCGCAAGACGCATTAGATGAAAGCGAAATGGTTGCGCTTGACCGTTGGATTGTATCTCGCGCTAAAGCGCTTCAGTCCGAACTTGTAGAAGCTTATGAAAAATACGATTTGCTGGTTGTTACTCAAAAGCTGACTCACTTCTGTTCAATTGAGTTGGGTGCTTTCTATCTGGATGTTATTAAAGATAGACAGTACACCGCAAAAGCTGACAGTGTTGCCCGTCGCTCTTGCCAAACTGCGCTTTATCATATTGTTGAGGCCCTTGTTCGTTGGATGGCGCCTATCACCAGCTTTACTGCCCAGGAAATCTGGGAAGCGTTACCGGGTGAACGCAGCGAGTTTGTGTTTACCGAAGCATGGTACGACGGTCTTGAAAGCTTCACACAATCAGAAAGCTTTAACGATGACTTTTGGCACACTGTTTTGAGCGTTAAGGATGCTGCAAACCAAGCGATGGAGCAGGCTCGTAAAGAGGGCGAATTGGGTGGTTCACTTGAAGCGAAAATTACTTTGTTCGCGAAAGAAGACCTATTCAATACCTTGGCTAAACTGGAAGACGAACTTCGTTTCGTGTTGATTACTTCTGCCGTTGACTTGCAAAAGACTGATGCTGCGCCTGAAAGTGCGAGCGAAACTGACGTTGAAGGTTTGTGGCTGAGCGTTTCTAAGGCATCGGGCGACAAGTGTGTTCGCTGTTGGCACCACAGAGAAGATGTTGGTAGTAATTCTGACCATCCAGAACTTTGTGGCCGCTGTGTGACTAACGTAGAAGGCGAAGGGGAAACCCGTCAATATGCGTAAACTGTTTACCGACACTGGACTTCGATTTCTGTGGATAAGCCTCGTAGCTTTTGTGCTGGACCAATGGAGTAAACAGACAGTTATTGAGAATATGAATTTGTTTCAGTCGATTCAAATTCTTCCTTTCTTTAACTTTACTCATGTGCATAACTATGGCGCAGCGTTTAGTTTCTTGAATGATGCCGGCGGGTGGCAGCGTTGGTTTTTTACCGGCATTGCCGTTGTGGTGAGTGTGGTCATTTTATGGTGGCTAAAACAGTCGCCTAAGTCGCAAAAAATGTTGCCGATAGCCTTCGCCTTTATATTAGGAGGCGCACTCGGCAATGTATATGATCGCCTCGTGTATGGCTATGTGATCGATTTTTTAGATTTCTATGTGAACAATTGGCATTTTCCAGCGTTTAATATAGCTGACAGCGCTATTTTTATTGGCGCAGCCCTTTTGATTTTAGACATGTTCCTCAATGGTGATTCCAGTAAAAAATCGGCAACAGAAGAACATAGCGAGTAGTAGCGAGATTGATAATGACAGATTCAATGGTAATTGATGCATCGAGTGAAGTGATCTTACACTTCGATTTAAAGTTGGAAGATGGATCTGCCGCAGATAGTACACGAGTGAATAACAAGCCCGCAAAACTAGTGATGGGTGACGGAAGTCTTACCGCCAACTTTGAAGATTGTTTGTTGGGGCTTAAAGCTGGAGATAAAAAGTCATTTACGTTATCGGCTAACGACGCCTTCGGTGAGCCAAATCCCAACAATATTCACTACATGGAAAAGAGTCGCTTCGGCGCAGATTTGGAAGTGGAAGAGGGAATGATTTTAGCATTCTCTCAGCCTGATGGTTCAGAGATACCAGGTATCATTCGCAGTGTGGCTGGTGATTCTGTTACTGTAGATTTTAATCACCCATTGGCTGGCCAAACGGTAATTTTCGATGTTGAGATTATCGACGTTAAACCCACTAACCTTCAGTAGAGTAGATAGCTGTTATGCAAATACACCTTGCTAACCCCAGAGGATTTTGTGCCGGTGTTGACCGTGCAATCACGATTGTTGAACGTGCGCTGGAGATGTTTCAACCGCCTATTTACGTTCGTCATGAAGTGGTACACAACAAGTTTGTGGTAGAGGGGTTAAGGGAACGCGGCGCTGTTTTCGTTGATGAACTACACGAAGTGCCCGATGATAATATTGTTATTTTCTCAGCTCACGGTGTATCTCAAGCAGTAAGAAAGGAAGCAACCCGTCGTGGACTAAAAGTTTTTGACGCTACTTGTCCTCTTGTCACTAAAGTACATATGGAAGTGACTCGTGCCAGCAAAACGGGTACTGAATGTATTTTGATTGGACATGCTGGACACCCAGAGGTGGAAGGTACCATGGGACAATACAGTAACGATGACGGTGGTATTTACCTCGTAGAATCAGAGGCTGATGTTGCTACCCTTGAAGTAAAAGACCCCTCTAACCTTTACTATTGTAGCCAGACTACTCTCTCTGTGGATGACACTGCTGATGTTATCGATGCCTTGCGCGCTCGCTTCCCTGAGATACAGGGCCCTCGTAAAGATGATATTTGCTATGCTACGCAAAACCGTCAGGATTCAGTACGTGAATTAGCACAAGATTGTGATGTATTGCTTGTGGTTGGCGCACAAAACAGTTCTAACTCTAATCGCTTGCGCGAACTAGCTGAGAAGGTGGGCGCAACCGCATACCTTATTGCCGATGCCAATTGTGTTCAAAAGCAATGGCTTGAAAACGTACAACATATTGGCATTACTGCAGGTGCATCAGCGCCTGAAGTACTTGTTCAAGGTGTTGTGAATCGACTTATGGAGTGGGGAGCTGAAAAGGCTACTGAGCGCTCTGGTCGTGAAGAAAACGTTGAATTCGCGGTGCCAAAAGAGCTGAGAGTTAAGCAAGTTAGCTAGTCATTCCTTAGACATAGCGTGCTTTGCATAAGGCACGCTATGGCGTTATTACCTTCGTTGTTATCCAATGCAACGCCCTCAAACTATTCCTTTGCATACCTACTAATCTCTTGTAATACCCAGCGGTCTACTTTTTTGCTCTAGACTAATAAAGTGCCTTAATCAATCGAGGTATGTGAGCGAAGTGGGTTTTCTATGCGTGGGCAAGCTTTTAAAAACAACCAAAAACACCTGCAATACGGCGTAGGTTTAATTGAGGTACTGGTTACCTTGGTTATTCTGTCTGTTGGTTTGTTAGGTGTGGCGGCTCTGCAATTCACTGGCTCATTTGCTAACAAGGATGCCATCAGCCGCACGCAAGCCGATATTGTGGCTTCTCAAATTGTTGAACGATTGAGAGTTGCAGCAAGACCAGCCACGGTTGGTGATGGCGTTGTTGTGAACAACCAATACTTTTCATCGTCAAATTACAACTTTGCCGGGCTGAGTTGTACATCAGGGGCCAAAGCTTCGGTGTGTTATTGCCAAGCCACTCCAGCCAATGTACCAAATTGCGAGTCGGGAGAGTGCAATGAAGCACAAATGGCTCAGTATGATGGCTGGGCGGTGTCGTGTGCTGCTATTCAAACTAATCCTCAAACGCAAGTGTCGCTGAGTTGTACGGACAACGACAATACGGATATTTACACCTGCAGTGCTGGCTCTAGACTCACAATTCAATTGCGCTGGCCAGTCAATTCTGGTGGAAACAATACCTATAATTTAAACGCTCGATGTAATCCAAATTCCGGCGATAGCTACAACTGTGTTATCAAGGATGTGACATTATGAAGCGACAAAGCGGATTTTCCCTAGTAGAAACAATGGTCGCGTTGGCGCTTGGACTCGTGATTTCTGGTGCTGTCATTCAAGTGCTAGTGAGTGCCAGTGTCACGAGCAAACTCAACGAAGCGGTGGCACAAGTACAAAGCGCTGGGAGGTTTCTTTCTAATAGGCTCACTAGTGAGCTCAATGAAATTGGTCGTTATGATTTTATTGTGTCAGATATCGATGCAACGGTAGATCTAGTTGCTGAGGCTGCTTTTCTACAAAATAAACCCATAGTCATACCTGGCGACTATGTGTCAGATGATGAACTCGGTAGTAGTCAGGGGGCTAACGGTAGCAATGATAATCTGGTGATCAATCTTCTCGCGCGCCAAGATTGCACTGGTAATAATCATGGGTATAACAGTGAATTCCACGTGGTAAATCACTATTTTGTCTCCAATGATACCTTCATGTGTACCGGCTACGACGGTCGAGTTTTACGGGGCTTGAAACAGCAAACTGTGACACCTGTAACCATTACACTACTGGATAACTTGATTTCATTTCAGATGCAATATGGCGTAAGCGACAACGGAGCTAACGCCTCAGGCCAAGCCGTCTCGTATGTTACCGCTGATCAGGTTGAAGGGTTGAGAGCTGAAAACAAACAGGTCGTAGCTTTACGCTGGGGCTTTGTGATTCAAAGCTATCAAAACGAGGTTCAGCTCGACGCTTCTCCAATTATTTCTGTGCTCAATGAAGGCGCCCTAGAACTCTCGACTGACCATTATTATCAAGCATTTTCCAAAACCCTCTCTTTGCGGAATATGAAGAACTTTGTGAGGAGCGCCCAATGAAACAACAAGGCTTAGTGTTGGTACTCGCATTACTTGTACTCTTGTCACTTACTATTTTAGGCGTTGGTGCGGTTTCCAGCAGTTTCTCTCAATCAAAAATGGCAGTGTCGATGCAGCAGCAGGGACTGGCATTTGATGCGGCAGAGGCAGCCATTGCCGGTGTGTTTTTCGAATCTGAAGATGAAATTCTCCTCTCTGATGACGACGTTATCGACCCCCTCTCTCAAGCGAGACAAGGCAATGTGTTTGACCCTGACAATAATGCGTTGAGTTGCTATGACAATGAAAGTTGGACGAATCGCCAAGTGACAGAGAATGGTTTGACTACCGGACAGCAGCACACTGCGGTGGGTGTTTATCAGTCCAGTCCGCGCACCACGAGTTGGTCTAAAACTGCGTTTGTCACCGAACAAGCGTGTCGAGGATCGAGCAATGTCATTGGCGGCAGCAATATTACATGCCATGTTTTTATTATCCGCGGCTGTGGACATGTTGATGGCAAAAATACTGTGGTGGCAAACACCCTAGCAGCATCGGTCTTCGCGCCGGCGTCTCAGTGAGGTAGACACATGTTTAATATTATTCGCACAGGTTGTTTTTCGGCGCTGTTTTTCTGTATTGGTTTTGCGGCATGGGGCGATGATTTAGATATTTATCTCGGCACCTCTTCATCAGCGGTAACATACAACCCCAACGTGTTGTTCATTATGGATACCTCAGGAAGTATGACAAACACCGATGGCACTGGTGAATCTAGAATGCTGAGAGTGCAGAATGCCCTGAAAACAGCGCTAGGATCGTCTACCAACATTAATGCGGGGTTAATGAGGTTTTCTGATTATGGTGGGCCCGTACTGTTTCCTATTCGTGGCGTTGATGATGTGTTGAGCGCCGAATTGGTGAATTCGACAGATCAGAGTGCTCATGATGCCTATGAGATAAATGGTAGTGTTAACCTTGGTTCAAGTAGTCTTATTTTGAGTCTTGGGACAAGTACAGTGACTACTGGGCTTAGATTTGAGGACATCAACGTGCCCCAAGGCGCAACCATTACCAGTGCATATCTGCGATTTACCTCAGCACAGTTTAGCGTATCTCCTGCAGAGCTTACCATTCGCGCTGAGGCCAATGCAGACAGTGCAGAGTTTTCGTCAAACAATAGCGATCTTTCGAATCGTGTTACCACGGCGGCCTATTTGGAATGGAACAGTGACAATGAATTTCCCGTATCTAATGATATTGCCACAACGCCTGACTTTTCCGATGTTGTTCAAGAGGTTGTTGATTTGTCGGGATGGTGTGGTGGAGACGCACTAACCCTACTCATTGAGGGGGAAGGGCTTGACCCTTCGAGCAGTCGACTAGCTCGTTCGTATGATCAAGGGCAGGGAAGTTCTCCTCAGTTAGTACTTACTTATGACGATAGCACAGCTACAGGTTGTGTCGCTGGTGAAGGCATCTATCAAATATCGTCTAATGATGACAACCTTGAAGAGACGACACGCGGGTATGACAGTACGGGGGCTGAGCTAACGTTTTACTCTTACTACAACAGTTACATTGGTATTCGGTTTGAAAACGTCAATATTCCTCAAGGTGCAACCATCACCGAAGCCTACCTAGAATTTACCGCCTACGACAGCTACTCAGATAGTAATGCCAGCATGTTGATTCGAGGTATTGATGAAGATGACGTCGATGACTTTTCATCATCTCGCCGTTATCGTTTGAGGGACACGCCAAAGACCTCTGGTGTCACTTGGACAATGCCTAATTTTAGGCGAAGAAATGATATTCAATCTCCAGATGTTTCTTCTATTGTGTCACATATTACCAGTCGAGGAAGTTGGCAGCCCGGCAATGCCCTTGGCTTTGTTTTAAGTGACTTTACGAGTTATCGGGGGGCCTATAGTGCGCGAGACCGTCCATCTTATGCACCTCGTTTAGTCGTCAAATACCGCGGTAATGCCACCCCTGGCGCATCCTCAACGGTTAGAGACCATCTGATTAGTAAAGTTGATGAACTCAGTGCCAGTGGCTATACGCCTATTGTCGATACCTTATACGAAGCCGTGAGTTATTACGGTGGCCTAGACGTGGATTATGGTCTTACGCGAGGTAATAGCTATGTGTCTTCTTCGGTTCGACGAAACACTCGAGTGAGTCATCGAAACAGTTACATTGGTGCTGATGCAGTAAGGCCTTCAGGGTGCTCTGAGAGTGACTTGTCTGACAGTGATTGTATGGGAGAGTATATCCCGAGTGGTGCCACCTATATCTCTCCGGTCACAGACCTACAGTGTCAAACCAATAATCATATTGTTCTATTGTCCGATGGCGAGGCAAACAACAACCACAGCGTGGGAGAAATTCAAACCCTGCTAGGAACGAGCTGTACGGGGAGTGGTGGTGAAAAATGTGGTTTGGACTTAGTCAGGAACGTGAGTGATAGAGATACATCGGTTATTGACCGAAGAATCATTACCCACACCATTGGCTTTGCTGCTAACAACACAGCAAACAATTTTCTTAATCAGCTTGCTATACAAAGCGGCGGTGGCTTCTATCGCGCCGAAAACAGCACTGAACTGCTTGATGCGTTTAATACTATTTTACGGTCGGTAAAAGACATTAATGCTACGTTCGTTTCTCCCGGGGTGGCGGTAAACCAACTTAACCGATTGACCCACAGAGATGAGCTTTACTTCGCTCTATTTAAACCTGCTGAGGGCGCCATTTGGCCTGGTAACCTCAAACGTTATCAACTGAGAGCCGACACCGTACTCGATAAAAACGGTTTAGATGCGGTAGACAGTGTTACTGGATTCTTCTCCGAAAATTCACACAGTTTTTGGTCGGTACTCACCGATGGAAATGATGTGAGAGAAGGTGGAGCCGCAAGTTTACTCAATAGTTCAAGAAACCTTTATGTATTTGACGGTGAGGGCAACATAGTGCAATCGTCGAATGCGTTGCATGAATCCAATAACAGTATTACCAGCGCGGATTTAGGCATAGAAGAAGAATACGATCCGGAAAGTCTGCGCAATACGTTGCTGAAATGGGCTAGAGGTGTCGATGTGCGAGATAGCGACGGTGACGGAGATACATCAGATGTACGTCTTCAAATGGGCGATCCTATCCACTCTCAACCCGTTATCGTAAATTATAGCAATACGGATTCAGCGATATTTGTTGCGACAAACCATGGCATGCTTCATTCCATTGATGCGAGTTCGGGTGAGGAAAACTTTGCCATTATGCCCAAATCGCTACTGCCTAATCTGCAGCACTTCTACGAGAATGTATCTACCTTCGACCATATTTACGGATTAGATGGCGACATGGTATTGCGTACCATTGGCTCTGATACTTACCTTTACCTTGGTATGAGGAGAGGCGGGCGAGACTACTTCGTCTTTGACGTCACCAATAAAACCTCACCTCGTCTAGTGTTTCAAATTCAAGGTGGCTCTGAGGGACTTGAGAAACTTGGACAAAGCTGGTCTCGTCCCACCATCACCAAAGTACGTTACGGCAATCAAGACAAAAATGTGATGATTATTGGTGGTGGCTATGACGAGTCACAAGATGATAAAGCTATTCGCAGTCCAGATTCGGTAGGTAACGCTGTATTTATGTTTGATGCAGATACAGGGGATCTTATTTGGCAAGCGAGTAATGCCAACGCTGACCTCACCATCAGTGAAATGAACTACAGTATTCCGGGGCGTATCTCGGTGATAGACCGAGATAACGATGGATACGCAGACCATATGTACGCTGCGGATATGGGCGGACAAGTTTTCAGGATGGACATATACAATGGTCAATCCGGGACTAATTTTGTCAAAGGGCAACGACTCGCAGACTTTGGCGGTGAGACTGCTGTCGAAAACCGTCGATTCTTCTACGGACCAGATGTTACCGAAGTCGCCCTAGGAGAAGAGCTCTATTACGGCGTGGCGATTGGTAGTGGATGGAGGGCATCTCCTCTTGATGTTACCGTTGAAGATGCTTTCTACTTTATTAAAGACGATGGTGTATTTCGTCGCGACAACGACGGTTACTACACCTACCCAACCAGTATAACGCCAACCAGTTTGTATGATGCCACAAATCACGCGCTAACTAGCACAGATAGTACCGCACAAGGTTTAGCGTCCAGTGAATTCGCGAACAAACAAGGCTGGTTTATTCGCTTAACTACCGGCGGCGAAAAGGTGTTGGCATCCCCACTCATTCTCGATTACAAGGTGTTCTTCACTACCTATGTGCCTGCTGTAAGCAGCACAAGTGCATGTGCACCGCCCACAGGAAGTAGTAGAGCCTACTTGGTCAACATGTTTAACGGAAATGCGGTTGACGACCTAAACAACAATGGCGTGCTCGATGAGCAGGATAGAGCGGCTGACTTAAAGCAAACCGGTATAGCGCCAGAAACCAAAATTCTGATAGAAGAAATGATAAATCCTGTGGTGTGCTTGGGAACCGAGTGTGCATCTGCTGTGGCTAAATTTGATCAAGACGGCAATGCGTTGGCCTGTACTTCGTCCTTCGCGTGCTTAGTAGAAAACATATACGGTAAATTTGAACGAGTACAGCGAGGTAGCTGGACTTCAGAAACTGAAAGGGCAACGTCACAATGAAGCAGTTTATACACCTCCAACGTGGTTTTTCACTTATTGAACTTATGATAGTGGTAGTGATTATTGGTATTGTAACTAGTGTCGCTTATCCCACCTACCAAGGTTTTTTGTCCGACGGATACCGCAGTAGAGGACAAGCAGATTTACTCGCACTAGCGGCTGCCATGGAGCGTCACTACACCGGTGAATTCAGCTACGAGGGAGCGGCACAGAACGGGGCAGACACAGGTACACCGTCCATATTTTCGAGTTATTCACCATCATCGGAAAACGTTGCAAACAAGCGTTATGATTTAACTATTGTGTCTGCCGATGCCACGGGGTTTGAGATAAAAGCAACGCCAGTGAGCACTTCATTGCAGTCAGACGATGGAGCACTATATTTTTTTAGCGATGGTCGAAAAGGCTGGGACGAGAACAATAATGGCGTTTTAGATACAGCAGAGTTTTGCTGGGTATGTTAGTAAGTAGTAGAAATCTCATTCTGCACCTCTGAAGGCGAGAGCATCACAACATCTTCCCAGCATGCGTCATAGGCTTGTGATGAATAACTTTTTGTCGTCATAGGCGCTATATTGAGCATAGCGTTAATTGGTGAGGTATTGATTTCGTGCTGTAGGTACACTGTATTAGCACTCTCTACTGATGATTTACTAGTTGAAGATATTATTATTGAATCAATACTGCTCAGTGAAGCGGTGTGACTTTCATAGTCTGTGGCTCCGACTTTTTGCCCGTGAAGTGTGAGTACTACGAAGTGGTCCATGGTTCGCCACCCATGAAGTGTGGAATAGAAAAGTTTTGTTGCACCAAGAAACGAAGCAATAAAAAGTGAACTAGCGACCATTACATCAACTAATGCAGCGCCTCTTTTATTGAATATCATCATGCCAACTTCCGGGAACGGGGATGATTTTAGCCAAATAAGAAGACTGTTGGAGTTGCTTCAGCACATTGTGATTAAAGGTTGTTTGTCCTGCTATCTGATAATTAACGTTACTGACCACTGCGCCCCTAAGCGCTGTTCCATGACTAAATGTTGCGCTTGGCTCGCGTAAATCGCGTCTGTCGAGTAGTAGAATTAAACCCCACAGAACCCCCAAGCCATCAATATTTAAATCGCCACCCTCGATAACAATCAATAAGGGGGCATTAAAAGTTCCAATATCACCACTCAAGGTTACATCGCAGTTACCGTGATGCCATATTACGGCCTCTGTTATCGTTAAGTCGCACTGCGAGGAAATGACTACCTGCGGAAAGTAACTTGGCGAAAAGTCCTCAAGTTTTCTATTAAACATGGTGCTTAGCATAGAAGACAAATACTGATCAGATAAATTGGTAGAGTGGGCGGATGGCAGTGAAAGCAGGGCTGGATAACGCAGGTATTCTTGTGACACCGACAGGGGTAATTCGAGAGACGCCACCTCTATCGTAAAGTGGGTCAATGGTGCGTCATTACGACCAAGTAACGGAGTTTCGGTCACTATGGTTGTTGTTGGCAACTCAAGTGCCTCTGGACTGTTTTGCCTTAATTGTTCAGCAATCCTGTTGATCTGGAATTCTATTTCACTCATAGCAGCAAAGTACTTTCTGTGATGATGTACTTGATAGGTGAGCGACGTGATAGTGGTTAAGGCGTAAATGAGTGCACCTGTTAGCAGAGCGGTGAGTAGTAATACTGTTGTTGTGGCAACTGCGCCTTTGGCCACAGAGGGCTGATCAAAAGTTTGCTTACCAAGCATGTTGCACCTTCACAAAAAACTGATGATGTGCCTTGGCATCACAGTCTTTGTGGTTCAAGTGCAAGGTGATACCCAGCAGTACAAAGTCTCGTTCTTGATGTGCTACTTTTATATCGAATTTACTTACCGAGGTAGTGTTCGGATCTGTCATATCAAACCAACCAGCTGCGTGGCATGCCTTGTTTGAAACTCGGTATTCAAGGGCTTGATTGTAAAGTCGGAAGCCCAAGTGTTCAGACGGCGACTTTGTCGACCATTGGCCATCGCGATCTTTATCATTAGAAAACAGAACACATGAGTTTTGTGCACTTAATGGATGTTTGGATATGACGACCGGTAGCGCAGGGGAGTGAGTAACTGCAATTACGTCAGAGATATTCATTGCACGATACCCGGCCCTTTGAAGTTGAGAGGTGATAAATTGGGTGAGAGTCAGCCACTCTTCTTGTATTTGCATACTGTGCGTTAGCGTGGTTATTTTGTGATGCAGGTGCAGTGAAGCAGAGGTACTCGCAATTACTACACTCACACCGATGAACAGTGCAATCACGCTCTCTGTCAATGAGAGTCCTCTCGGTATACTTAGCATGGAGCGATGCCAAGCATCACCTGTTCACTGCAAAAGCGAACTCGTCCCAAGGTGCTGATAATCACCTTTCCACTATGTTCATTATTATTCAGTCCAACAGTAAATCCTGGCCCATCAACGAATCCGTGGAGTTTATCCCACTGCATATGAATCTTTTGCGGAACGCTTAAGCGCACCGAAGTGTTGTATTTTTCAAACTGGATAGAACGAGGTATAGATTTTACTTCACAGGACGATGGAGCAAAGCAATCACACGTGGTGTTCAAGGTGGCTCCAATACACCCTTCACGGGAGGGGTCAACTACAATGTTCACACTCATACTTTGAGCTATCGCTTCATTTCTCGCCTGTTTAATAAAAAGAGCAGTATGTATCAGAGCATTCTTGAGATCTTGCTTTTCAAACCAGCTCGATAACGAAGGAGCTGCAAGGGCCGAGGATATCAACACCAACGACGTCGCGATCAAACACTCCATTAATGAGTATCCATTGAGTCGTGTAACATTCCCCGTATTCCCCATACTTAGTTCACTTATCTTTACTGTTCAATCCACATAGTCTGAACTCATATTAAATTGCTTGGGCTAACAATGGAGCTGTACTATGGCGGTGAATTTCTCAAAGAATAGATATGGGCAAAGCAAAGGTTTTAGCTTAGTTGAATTGCTGGTGACATGCACATTGGGGGGGATTTTAGCCAGCCTATCGATGTTATACTATGATGTCTACCAACAAAAACGCTGTTCTATGAAGTTAAAGCAGCACTCGTGAGTTTGCAGTTGTCAGAACAACGTTATTACTTGCATCATGGGCACTACTCCCATGATGATGGAAACGCTTTTATCAGCAGCGACGCTGCAGATATTCATATTCAAGTGACTGAACAGCATACCTACCAATACAGGGTGAATTTGTGTTTTTACCTCCTGGGCATGAATGCAAGCGGATTTGGGTCACTCCCCACGATAGAGGCCCATCACAGTGTTGGTAGCGTTTCCCCTTGTATTTAGATACAACTCAGTGCTTCGCCGGACGTATCTTCTTTGAATCCATCACCATTGCTATCTATTGCAGTGGCTATTCGACCAAAAAATGACAGTATGAGCCCTGAGGCATATGACCTGTTTTTATCAGATGGGCACACTACGATGATGGTATTTTGATTAATAGTTCCTGAAGCAGAAAAAATAACGGGACTGGATATACCTGAAATAATATTGCTGCTGTTTAGTGGATCAGAAGTAGCGATAAGGGCTTCATTAGAATCTCTTTGTCCATTTTCATTGGCGTCAGAAAACAACATCTTTGCATTTGACCAAGATGTCGTGCAGGTAGAGTAATTCTGCGTAGGACACAAGGTTACCGTCATCTGTTCGTTCACCGCTGAAAACTGCCCTCGCTGGGTGATGGTGCTTAAACTATTAATATCAGCCACAATACGATTAGTGGTTAGTATGTGCTGAGTGGTAGGCGTTACCAACGACAATAGTATCGATATAAT
Organism: Alteromonas sp. KUL49; assembly: GCF_006538345.1. GTDB lineage: Bacteria > Pseudomonadota > Gammaproteobacteria > Enterobacterales > Alteromonadaceae > Alteromonas. The sequence goes on from NZ_BJKL01000005.1 coordinate 301,762, forward strand.
CGTCACAGATACCAGCATCTCAAGCACTGTCGCGCCGTGTTGCTTTGGGTGTGTATTCGTGAAATTACATTTGATGCACATGGGTTTGATGTTGCTCAACTATTGGTTAATCTAACACTGTAAAAATGAACGGGTACGCTGCGGTATTTCAGTGCCCACATTAATAGCCTAAACTACTTGAGCGATTTTTGGGTATGGCACGTAAAAACCTAGCATTAAGAAATATACAAAGCTCTACAGCGCTCCTTTGCCTTTGGTTTCTAAAAAAGCCGTCATAAGCGCTATTTCTACTGACATTCTTTTTTGTTTGTCGTAAACTCAATAATCAGGACGCCTTACAATTACGTGGACATTATGATGCAAAAACAAGCAGTTATTGATGAGATGAGAGTGCTGCCTGAGATCGACGTGAACTATGAAGTTACTCGTCGCGTGTCTTTCATTAAGAAACAGCTCCTTCATTCAGGGTTAAATGCTTTGGTATTAGGAATCAGCGGTGGTATAGATTCTTGTACCTTAGGTAAGTTGGCTCAGCTAGCCGTTGATGAGTTAAACCAAGAAAATCATGAGTCTTACCAGTTCATTGCTGTGCGACTGCCTTACCAAACCCAAGCAGATGAAGACGATGCGCAGCAAGCTGTAGCGTTTATCTCTCCTTCTCAGTCTATCGCGGTAAATGTTCAACCAGGTGCAGACGCTATTCATCAAAGTACCAGCGACGCACTCAGTGCGGCAGGTTTATTACCTGAAAGTGCAGCAAAGCGAGACTTTGTTAAGGGTAATGTGAAAGCAAGAACTCGTATGGTCATTCAGTACGAAATTGCTGGTATGGTTGATGGTTTGGTTCTTGGCACAGATCATTCTGCAGAAAATATCACTGGTTTCTATACTAAATATGGTGATGGCGCGTGTGATTTAGCACCGCTGTTTGGGTTGAGTAAGCGGCAGGTTCGACAAATTGCAGAGCACTTGGGTGCGCCTCAAACTATTATTACCAAAGCGCCCACCGCAGACTTAGAATCTTTAACGCCACAAAAAGCGGATGAGCAAGCGTTAGGTATGACATACGATCAAATCGATGACTTTTTAGAAGGTCGTGATGTGCCTGCTCAAGTCGAAGAGAAATTGCTATACATTTACGAGCGTACGCAACACAAGCGCATTCCAATCCCTACGGTATATGATGAGTAGTCGACATGAAAAAAATTGAAGCGATAATCAAACCATTTAAACTCGACGATGTTCGAGAGGCGTTATCTGAGGCTGGTATTACAGGTATGACAGTGACCGAAGTTAAAGGCTTTGGACGTCAAAAAGGCCACACTGAGTTATACCGCGGTGCTGAATACCAAGTGGATTTTCTACCGAAAATGAAGCTTGAACTTGTACTAGCAGACGATATCGTTGAAAAAGCTATCGAAGCGATTGAGGCATCAGCGAAAACAGGAAAAATTGGTGACGGTAAGATTTTCGTGTACTCGGTAGAGAGTGCGCTACGTATCCGTACAGGAGAGACTGGCGAAGAAGCCATTTAGTGCCAATGTGCTGAATATAGGAAAAGCCCGATAACTGAGTGAGGTTATCGGGCTTTTTTGTTGTTAGTGTTTTTTGTTACTGCAACCTTCATCGTCGCAGCACGATTTTTCGGTGATAGCCTGACCTTTCTCAAGCTCTTCCATGGTTGGCTCACGAACATCAATGACGTTAACGTCAAAGGTTAATGGGATACCGGCTAATGGATGGTTTCCGTCAACTACCACTTCTTCGTCGGTAACGTCAATAATAATCACTGACTGTTCGCCTTCTTCAGTCGTCGCTCTAAACGACATACCTACTTCAACGTCCATACCTTCAAACATTGAACGAGGAACTTGTTGAACTAGCGTGTCAATGCGCTCGCCATAAGCCTTCTCTGGCGGAGCAGTGACAGAAAATTCATCGCCCTTTGCTTTACCAACAAGTGCGTCTTCTAGCCCTTCAATGAGAAAGTTATTACCCAGTAAAACGACCAAAGGTGCTTTATCTACCGAAGAGTCTAGCGTCGTACCGTCTTCTGTAGAAACGGTGTAATGAAGTGTGACGACGCTGTCGGCTTTTATAGTCATAGTTATTCCTGATGGTTGTGCCGTGTGGCTCTAGTATAGGTTAATTGTACACGTTTATTGATCTAAATGGTTTACTTGATCAACTTGGTTTAGCGCTTGCGTTTAATATTACTGGCAGCTTGCTCGATACTATAGGGCAGTGGAAGTGCACCAAAACTTGTGTCGCTAGTGTCGTGCAATCTGAAATTGTCTTGTGTTGTGGTGTCGTTAGGCAATACGGCCATAAAGTGGGTCTCAGCGCCTAAACGCGCGACTTTAACCACAGTGCCACCTCGGCGCCAGTTTTCACCGAGTTGTTTTTCGATAGTGTCTCCCACGTTTATTGAGAGCGATTGGGGAACTTTGAAAGAAAATGCTGCGCGTTTGTTTTTACCCAAGAATCGTGTTCGAGCCACCACCTCTTGTCCCATGTAACAGCCTTTATCGAAGTCGATACCATTAATGGCTTGTACGTTTAACATTTGAGGGACAAACTCTGCGCCGTTTACTTCCTCTATATCGGCGCGAGCGCTAGTTATTGACATCGCAGCGTAAACTTCAGGCCCAAATTGGGGAATATCTTGCTCGTTGAGTTGCGCCTCAAAATTAATACCTGCATCTTGGGTTAACACAACATAATAGCCATTTTCGTTGATGTCGGATTTAAACAGCAATCCATTACTACCAACCACGCTTTGCATTGGTTCTTGAGGCAAGCTTTCAAATTCATTAGACAGCAGCAATTTTGCGATATCTGCACTCACAAAGTACTGTTTGAAGTTGGTACTGCTATCAGTAATGTCCACCTTAGAAAACACGCCGTATTTTTTAAGTTCGGTCAGTGATGCTTTACAAGCACTCGTATTGATTAACATGAGTAACGTGTCATTAAATCGGCATATCTGCGACACCGACCATGCTTTACCTTTGTTGTCACAATGGGCCGACCAACGCACTTGATTTTCGCTCAGGGCCTCAATGTTCACGGTGACTTGACTGTGAAGATACTGAGACGCTTGTTCTCCAACTAGCGTAATAACTGAATGCTCTGTAAGTGATATGGCGTAGCTGGTAGGTAAGTCGCTTAGGTGATTGAGCTTTTGCATTGTTAACTCTAAAAATAAATATATTGACTACATGACAAAGTAGGGGAATTCATTCGTTTATCAAGGGGGAAGGACGGGTTAAAGCGAATTTTGTCATCTATTCGGTAAAAAAATGGGGACTATCACATCTAACGCTCAAAAGGGCAGTGATCGAATAACTAGCCCCGTGGTATTATAAGGAGAAAGTAATCTGATGAAGATAAGTATGTTTGAACCGAAACGATTGGCTAGATTGAAGTGGGCGTGCCGCCGTGGAATGTTGGAATTAGATGTTTTGCTACTCCCGTTCGTTGAGGCGGCGTTTGATAGTTTAACCTTCGAACAACAAGAGATTTTTGAGCGACTTCTAACTTGTGATGATCCAGACCTTTTTGCCTGGTTTATGGGGCACCAAAAGTGTGATGACCCTGAGTTGGCCGATATGGTCAGTCGCATCTTGAACCGTGTCAAAGTATAGGATAGACGTAAGTAAAGCATCTTTAAGACGCTTGACCCCTATGTTACCTGTACTTAATACCTGGATTGCCTTTGTGGCAATGCCTTGGACGTTTTGGACATGGATTGACCCAGCATTGACCCTAGTAGTGTTGTTTATGCTGACGTTGGCTGTATACAGCCACTGTTGTCTGCAACCTATGATTCAAAACACTGTCATCTTGTTGCAGGACAATGGACGAATATCCCTGAGTCAGTCAGAAAATCACAACGACCAAAGAAGCTGTACTCCAATCGAGGGTGAATTGTCACCATCTTCCAAGCTGACATACTGGGGACTGTATTTGAAGGTGAAAGTGTTACCTGAAAATGGACAGTCAAATAGAGATTTATGGGTATTGAAGAGTGAGTGCAGTGAAGCAAATTATCGTCGACTTGCGCGAATTGTGCTTGCTACACAACGTAAGACTAACAATGGAGCTACCTAGTCATGTTTCGTGAGTATTCTCGAGCACTGTTTAAACGTGTTGATAAAAGACAGCTCATGCAATTTAAACCGCCTGTTTTACCGGCGAGGATATATTCTGAGACGCTACATTTATCACAAACCCACTATCAAAAATTTTGTGAGCTGGTGGGGTGGCAAACATCGATGTATGTGCACCCTTTGTATTTGCAAATGATGTCACTAGAGCTTCAGATGCAATGTCTACTCGACAAAAAAAGTCCATTTCCTTTATTGGGGCTAGTCCACGTTGAAAATCAAGTTAACGTATGTGGCACGCTCTCTATGTCGGCCCCTTTTGAATGTCGCGTAAAATATACAAAAGTCAGTCCGCACAGCAAGGGGTGGGTGGTTGATATCTCTCTCGATGCACTTCAAAACGGAATGATGGTGTATAACGCGGTAAGTAGTTACCTTGTGAAAGTTAAAGCAGTGCATGTTTCGCCAAAACCCAAGACAGCGAACAACGAGCCAACGCTAGCCACTGCGCCTACCAGCGTGCTAACTGCTTTGTCTGTACCAGGCGACATTGGAAGAAGTTACGCTAAGATTTCCGGTGACTATAATCCTATTCATTTATTCGGTGCTACTGCCAAGCTTTTTGGCTTTAAGCAACCAATAGCTCATGGTATGTGGACGCTCGCTCAAAGTATCTCCTCTGCGGCTACTGCGGTAACGGGTGAAATTACAGAAATTCAATGCAGTTTCAAGCGTCCTATTCCCTTACCGAGCAGTATAGAGGTTCTCCAGCACTCAAAGACTGACCATATTATCGACATTAGCGTTGCAGACTCGTCTCATACAGAAACCCATCTCTCTGCCAAGCTTTGTTTGAAGTAAGTGGTCGATAGCTAATGCTTTACATCGTGCTCAAGTAGTTAGTGAGCCTACGGTGCATTCGTTTTTGGAACCTTTGGGTTTGAGAACAGTAGGTTTCGCGTCCTCTATTTGGTTGGGGTGATCCAGATTAAAATGAAGCCCTCGGCTTTCTTTTCGTTGCATGGCGCAACGCACAATTAGTTCCGCCACGGTAACCAAATTACGCAGTTCTAATAGGTTGTTACTCACTTTGAAGTGGGCGTAGTACTCGTGGATTTCTTGTTCAAGAAGTTTGATACGACGCATAGCTCGCTCTAGTCGCTTGTCTGTGCGAACAATACCTACGTAATCCCACATAAATAAACGAAGCTCATGCCAGTTGTGTTGGATGATTACTTCTTCGTCAGAATCAGATACTTGGCTTTCATCCCAAGGTGGAATAGGTTCTTCGTAGGTAACCGTATTGAGTCGTTGCAAAATGTGCTCAGCGGCTGAGCGAGCAAATACAATACACTCTAGCAGCGAGTTTGATGCCATCCGATTCGCGCCGTGTAAGCCCGTGTAGGCGACTTCGCCAATGGCATATACATTTTCAAGGTCGGTTTTAGCATTAAAGTCGGTCATCACTCCACCACAACTGTAATGCGCTGCAGGCACCACGGGTATTGGCTCTCGGGTAATGTCGATACCTAGTGAGCGACACTTGCGGTATATATTAGGGAAGTGCTTAACGATAAAGTCTGCTGGTTTATGACTAATATCCAAGTACATACAGTCTTGACCAAGCCGTTTCATCTCGTAGTCAATGGCTCGGGCTACAACGTCTCGGGGCGCTAAATCACCGCGCTCATCAAACTTTTTCATGAACCGTGTACCATCGGCGTGACACAAGTTAGCACCTTCACCTCGAAGCGCTTCGGTAATTAAAAAGTTTCTCGCTTGTGGATGGTATAGGCAGGTCGGATGAAACTGATTGAACTCCATGTTGGCAACACGGCATCCTGCGCGCCAAGCCATCGCAATACCATCACCGCTCGACACATCTGGATTAGAGGTGTATTGATAAACTTTACTACCACCGCCTGTTGCCAGCGCAATAAATGGAGCACGAATAACTTCTACGTGTTCTTGTTGACGGTTCCATACATACGCACCGGTACAGTGCCCTTTTTGTGTTTTGGATGGAATCAGATCAATTGCATTGTAGCGTTCAAATATATGAATATTAGGATGCACCGAAACGGCATCATTCAGAGTAATTTGAAGTGCTTCACCCGTTGCATCCGCAGCATGGAGTATACGTCTGTGGCTGTGGCCACCCTCTCGGGTAAGGTGGAACCGCTCTTCGCCTGATTCTGTAGTTTCAGTGTCAAAAGGGACACCGTATTCAATTAGCCAGCTTAGTGCTTCTTTGGCTTTTTCTGCGGTAAACCGCACTGCTTTTTCCTCGCATAGATCACCACCAGCTTTCAATGTATCTCTAACGTGCGCTTCTATCGAATCTTGCTCGTCAAATACTGCGGCAATACCACCTTGTGCATACCGAGTAGAGCCCTCATTACGATCGCTTTTACTCAAAACGATGACTTGGCAATGGTCTGCAAGCTTTAGTGCAAGACTTAAACCAGCTGCGCCACTACCGATAATAAGTACGTCGCAACGATGTTCTATGGCATTTGAACTGGAAGTTAATGAAGAGGACACTGATTTCATGTATTTTACAAGCATATGAAGAAGCTAGGTTCGGCAAGTCTAATGGATAGGGGTTAAAAAACAACGATTCTTGGTTGATTCGTTAGGCTTTTTAAAAAAATTTTTTTTAGAACTTTTGACAGGGTGATGCGTCTACTTAAAGCTTGTTAGAGCTATTGAGTGGTATGAAGTAAGGAGTGATGGCTCGAATGAGCGAGCAGATTACCGACCAGCAGTTGGTCGAAAGAGTGCAAAAAGGTGACAAAAATGCGTTTAACTTACTGGTAACTCGTTACCAGCACAAAGTAATGCATTTGGTTTCTAGATACGTGAGGAACACTGGGGATGTGGCTGATGTAACGCAGGATGCTTTCATTAAAGCGTATCGAGCGTTACCCAACTTTCGCGGCGACAGTGCGTTCTACACTTGGCTTTATCGAATTGCGGTAAACAGTGCAAAGAACTATTTAGTAGCACAAGGTCGAAAGCCGCCAGCAAGTGATGTGGACGCTGACGAAGCAGATTACTACGAAGGAAGTGATGCGCTACGTGAACAATCTACTCCTGAAAGAAGCTTACTGTCCGACGAGATTCAAGAAACCTTGTTTAAAGTCGTCGAAAAGTTACCAGAAGACCTTCGTATGGCTATAACCCTCAGAGAAATAGAGGGTTTGAGTTACGAAGAAATTGCTAGCGTTATGGCTTGTCCAGTAGGGACTGTACGTTCTCGAATATTCCGAGCACGTGAAGCGATAGACAAAGTAATTCAACCATTACTAGAAAATTAATAAAGAAAGTGAACTTTCTTAATATGACGCTGACTAACAGCTGTGATAGGGTAGTAAATGATCAAGAATGATCTGGAAGTGAACATAATGACGCAACAGCAAGAAAAATTGTCTGCATTCATGGACGGTGAAATCGATGGCAACGAGATCATCGACGCAATAAAAACCGACGATGAAATGCAGGCTAAATGGCAGCGCTACCATGTAATAAGAAGTGCAATGCGTAAGGAAGCGAGTGTTGCTCCACAGCTAGATATTACAGCGAGTGTAGCAGCAGCGCTAGAAAGTGAGCCAGCGATCCTTGCTCCTAAAACAGCGCGTTGGAAGTCTATTCCGATACTCAGTAATGTGGTTCCATTTGCGAAACAGTCTGGTCAATTTGCCGTGGCAGCTTCAGTGGCATTGGCAATGGTTCTCGGCGTTCAGTTTATGAACCAGCCGGCACCAACAGAGCCTTTCACTACGGCTCCAACCCCCACAATTCAAGGTGGTCTCTCGCCAGTGAGCTTAGAGCAAACGCGTGAAGTACCTCGTAATGATATGGGCGAAGTGTTGGAAAGAAATCGCAAAATCAATGCGCTAATTGCTGACCACGAACAACAGGTTCGTTTACAGCAAGCGCAAGATAACAACAGTGCTGATGAGGCAGAAGAACAGGACGACCGTCCATAGGCGATGTATTAATAGCGGAATTTAATGAGTAAATTTAGTGCTTTTAACGTACCAGCCCCACCTCGGCTGGTACGTGTGTTTTTGAACCAGCTAAAATGTTCAACCATACTGGTGTGTCTAGCAATTCCCAATTTTTCTCACGCACAAGAGAGTGCGGAAGAGCCAGTTGAGCCCTCAACAACAGCAGCAGTGCCACAACCACTCACCACTTGGGATTGGTTGAGGAGAATGACCCACGTTCTCACCAACAGTAATTTTCAAGTCGCTCTAGTGCAAAGTCGAGCTGGAAACGAGACTGTTCCTTATTTGTGGCGTCATGCTGTTCTTGATGATGGCACCCACATGGAACAGTTGAATTTGCAAAATGGACCAGGTCAAGAACACATCAGAGTTAACGATATTGTTAGTGTATTTGAACCTGATGTAACGCCATATAGTTTGCGTTCGAATATTATTGACGGCCCACTACCCAGTGAACTGCTGTATTATCCTGAACGTCTGAAGCCAAGTTATGAATTTGTCAGTGTAGGCAGAGCAAGGGTTGCTGGACGGCCAGCACAACAAATTCGAATTGTGAGCAGAGACAACAGTCGCTTTAGTTATCAACTATGGCTTGATGAAGCGTCCGGCATGCCGCTCAAACTGAACATGTTGGATTTACAAGGTGCGTTGTTGCAGCAAATCCAGGTAACATCGTTAGTGATTGCCGAAGTACCTCACCCATACTTTTCTCGTATAAATCAAGAATTATTGCCCCATCCTATGGAAATTGCTTCTCAGCCACTGCGAGAACACGGTTGGGAAGTAGAGTACCTACCAGTAGGCATGAGAGAGGTTCGCCGGGATATAAGACGTCTGGCATTAACTGGCCAGGTAGTCGAATATAAAATGTTTAGTGACGGGTTGGTTGATGTATCTGTATACGTACAACCCGTTTCTGAAGCCGTTGGCAGCGATGCAGCACTTCGCCACGAACTCAATACGTTTCTAACGCTGACTGATGGTAATGCACAAGTCACCGTAGTCGGTGAGGTTCCACTCCAAACTGCGAATGCTATAGCAACATCGCTAACACTTACGTCGGTAAATCCATGATCACAGAAACCGCAGTAGTTGTCGCAGTGTCAGGAGACCAAGTAACCGTTGAAGCAGCAATAAAGTCTACTTGCAACAGTTGTCAAGCACAGTCTGATTGCGGTACTGGTGCGATATCGAGGGCATTGGCCCCTAAAAAGCAACTGCTAACATTACGAACCCCCGTGCCTGTTAATGTTGGTCAGTCGGTGACTATCGGGATACCAGAAGCAGGGGTCATTAGCGCTTCACTGATGCTTTATGTTGTGCCTCTAGTGACTTTTTTGATGAGTATTGGACTGTTCAGCGTATTCTTTGATGCCGTAGGCTTGACTCACGAACTTTGGTCTATTCCGCCAGCGGTATTTGCTACTTTCTTGTCATATGTTGGGGTGTCTTCTCGGTTAAAGCGGCTTGAATCTGGTCGCTTCCAACCGGTAATAATCCCCTCAAAACTCAAAGTGTAACGTATCTGCGTTACAACAATGGAAACCCTTGGCAAGCTAGTCTAGGGTTTAATTCGCTTTTCATTAAATAAATGGGTAAAATCCGCACGCTCCGTGTATTCATCGTATCGAGAGACGGAGAATTTGGTTTAATGACACTTTCTGCAGGTAATCTCCAGCATTATGCAACAATCGCACATTCGTAATTTCAGTATCATCGCTCATATCGACCACGGTAAGTCCACGTTATCAGATAGACTTATTCAACACTGCGGCGGACTCTCTGACCGTGAAATGGCGGAGCAAGTGTTAGATTCAATGGATCTAGAGCGCGAGCGTGGTATTACCATCAAAGCACAAAGTGTAACATTGAACTATAAAGCCAAAGACGGTGAAACTTACCAGCTAAACTTCATCGATACTCCAGGGCACGTGGACTTTACCTATGAGGTTTCTCGTTCTCTTGCCGCTTGTGAAGGTGCGCTGTTAGTGGTGGACGCTGGGCAGGGTGTAGAAGCTCAGACGCTTGCGAACTGCTATACCGCCATTGAAATGGATATGGAAGTTGTTCCCGTACTCAACAAAATTGATTTGCCTCAGGCAGAGCCCGAGCGCGTTGCAGAAGAAATTGAAGATATTGTTGGTATCGATGCTATTGACGCCGTCCGCTGTTCCGCCAAAACGGGTGTAGGTATTGAGGATGTGCTGGAAGTTATCGTTAATGATATTCCTCCGCCAGAAGGTGATAGAGATGCACCGCTTAAGGCGCTTATCATTGATTCTTGGTTTGATAACTATCAAGGCGTAGTGTCACTTGTTCGTATTGTAGAAGGCGAACTATCCAAGAAAGACAAAATTCAGATTATGTCGAATGGTCAGACCCATCAGGTCGACAAAATCGGTGTGTTTACCCCAAAAGCGTTGGACACCGGCGTATTAAAAGCTGGAGAAGTAGGCTTCATTATCGCGGGTATCAAAGACATTCAAGGTGCGCCAGTGGGCGACACGATTACCCTTGCGAAAGACCCCGCAGAAGGTGCGCTTCCCGGGTTTAAGAAAGTTAAACCTCAGGTGTACGCTGGTATCTTCCCAATTAGCTCAGACGATTATGAAGATTTTCGCGATGCACTAGGCAAGTTGAGTCTTAACGATGCATCGCTCTTCTATGAGCCAGAAAGCTCTGCGGCGCTTGGTTTTGGATTCCGTATTGGCTTCCTAGGAATGCTTCATATGGAAATTATTCAAGAGCGTCTAGAGCGAGAATATGACTTAGGGCTTATCACCACAGCGCCAACGGTAATTTACGAAGTAGAAACCACCAAAGGCGAAATAGTCACCGTTGATAACCCGTCAAAGTTGCCTCCAGTTAATGATATTGCTGAAATCAGAGAGCCGCTCGTAGAGGCGAATATTCTGGTACCGCAAGAGTTCTTAGGCAACGTTATTACGCTGTGTGTTGAAAAGCGCGGGACGCAAACGAATATGGCGTATCACGGTAAACAAGTCGCGGTGACCTACGAACTTCCAATGGCTGAGGTTGTTCTCGATTTCTTCGACCGTTTGAAATCAACTAGTCGTGGATTTGCATCATTAGACTATAACTTCAAGCGCTTCCAAACCTCAGACATGGTCCGTGTAGATATCTTAATTAACGGCGAACGTGTAGACGCACTTGCCGTGATTACGCACCGAGAAAACTCACAAGGCCGCGGTCGTGAATTAGTTGAGAAGCTTCGGGAGCTGATCCCTCGTCAAATGTTTGATATTGCGATTCAAGCCGCTATCGGTAATCACGTGATTGCCAGAAGTACGGTAAAACAAATGCGTAAAAACGTTATTGCCAAGTGTTATGGCGGTGACGTAAGTCGTAAGAAAAAGCTGTTGCAGAAGCAAAAAGAAGGGAAGAAAAGAATGAAGCAGGTAGGCAACGTAGAGCTACCGCAGGATGCGTTCCTTGCGGTGCTCAAGGTAGGTAAATAATGGCCAATTATTTTTCGTTAATCCTCGTAGCGCTAACCCTAGCGTCAGGATTGATATGGCTCGTTGACAGTCTAGTGTTCGCTCCAAAGCGCAAGGCTCAATTGCAAGCGGCTGCGGATGCCGAGGGCGCTGAGTATGGGGAGGATCCACAACTTCCATACATCGTAGACACAGCACAACAGATTTTCCCGATTATCGCTTTTGTACTGGTATTGAGATCTTTTTTATATGAGCCGTTCCAAATACCTTCTGGCTCAATGATGCCAACCCTATTGGTAGGCGACTTTATATTGGTAGAAAAGTACGCTTACGGTGTGAAAGACCCGGTATTTCGTCACAAGTTTTTAGATACTGGAGCACCAGAGCGCGGAGATGTTGTCGTATTTAAATATCCCGAAGATACCCGTGTAGACTACATCAAGCGCGTTGTAGGTCTTCCTGGAGACACTGTGGTTTACGACAATAAGCAAGTGTTTATCAAACCCAAGTGCGAGGGGGCTGCCGATTCTTGTGCACCACTTGAGGCTGTACCACTAGAATTTGTATCTCGTGGAGAGTTCGTTCAAGAGATGTCTCAGCTGATGCGATACACCGAGTCTCTGGGCGACAGAGAGCACGATATCCTTCGCCATCCATCAAGAGAAGTTTCTCCTGCGCATTTCTATACACAACCGGGGACGCGTAGGAATGAGTGGCTAGTACCTGAAGGTAAGTATTTTGTACTTGGTGATAACCGAGACAACAGCCGAGACAGTCGCTTCTGGGGCTTTGTTTCAGATGAACACCTAGTGGGTGAAGCGGTGGCGATTTGGATTTCCTTTGAGTTTGAGCGCAAAAAGTCTGACTTCTTACCTACTTGGATCCCCACTGGTGTGCGCTTTGATCGAGTGGGTGGCATTCATTAATGCTGGGTATTGATAAGTATCGTAGGCTTTATAAAGCCATTGGATATACCTTCTCTAACGAGACTTTATTGGAACAGGCGCTGACACATAGAAGTGCAGCTAAGCAACACAATGAGCGTCTAGAGTTTTTGGGTGACGCCATCCTTGGGATGGTCATTGCCGACACCCTTTACGCCCAATTCCCTTTGGTGCCCGAGGGTAAACTGACACGCATGCGCTCAACGTTAGTTAAAGGAGACACCCTAGCAGAACTCGCTCGTGAGACTAGCATGGGAGAGTTGCTGAAATTAGGGCCTGGTGAACTTAAGAGCGGTGGACATCGCCGAAGCTCTATTCTGGCAGATGCTGTAGAGGCAGTACTCGGCGCCATATACCTAGACTCGGGTATCGAGGAAGTGCGCAAAGTCATCCTCACGTTGTGGAAGTCTCGTATAGCCGCTCTTGACCCCAATGCGCATCCCAAAGACAGTAAAACCCGACTGCAAGAATACCTACAATCTCGCAAAAGCCCATTGCCAGACTACACTGTAGTCAGTGTTGCTGGTAAAGATCACGATCAAACCTTTACGGTTAGTTGCAAAATCACCGAGCTATCTCGAGAAGTCATTGCAACTGGAAACAGCCGTAGAAAAGCTGAGCAGGAAGCCGCACGCTTAACTCTGGAGAAATTAGATGACGCAGCCAAATAATGGCATGCATGGCGGTGAAACGCGTTGTGGTTTAGTGGCAATTGTTGGTCGGCCAAATGTGGGTAAATCAACACTATTGAACAGACTACTTGGGCAAAAAGTTAGTATAACGTCCCGAAAGCCTCAAACTACTCGGCACCGTATATTGGGTATCGATACAGAAGGAGATTATCAAGCCATCTACGTGGATACTCCAGGCCTCCATCATGACGAGAAACGCGCCATTAACAGGTACATGAATCGTGCTGCGCAAAGTTCTCTCGCAGAGGTCGGCTTAGTGCTCATGGTGGTCGAGGGTTCTCGTTGGAACCCTGAAGATGATTTAGTGTTGTCGAAAGTCAAAGATTCTGGTTTACCCTGTTATCTCATCGTCAATAAAATGGATAAAGTTGACGACAAAGAAGCCTTTATGGTGCATTTACAGGGCCTCGCAGAGAAGCATAACTTTGCGCACATCATTCCTATTAGCGCGAAGCAGGGCAAAATGGTGGATGATATTCGCCAATTAGTCGCTGACAGTTTACCGCCCAGCGAATTCTTCTTTCCCGAAGACTACATCACTGATCGCTCCAGTCGATTTATGGCGGCAGAGATCATTCGCGAAAAATTGATGCGTTTCACTGGGGATGAGCTTCCTTATTCTACTACGGTTGAAATTGAACAGTTCAAACTAGCAGACAACGGTGTTTATCGTATCAACGGGCTAATACTCGTAGAGCGAGAAACTCAAAAACGCATGGTAATAGGAAAAGGTGGTAAACATCTTAAAACTATTGGCGAGCAAGCACGTATAGATATGGAAAACCTGTTCGACAATAAAGTTTTCCTAGAGCTTTGGGTTAAAGTCAAACAGGGATGGGCTGATGATGAACGAGCACTTCGTTCCCTAGGCTACGGTGAAGACAGAAATTAGTAAAAAGGGGTAACCATGGCGTTAAGTGACCTGCGTAGGCAGTATTCAAAAGGGACATTGTCAGAGAGCGAATTAACGCCTAATCCGATTACCTTGTTTAATCAATGGTTGCAAGACACCATTGACGCAAAAATTCCAGATCCCACTGCCATGACACTCGCTACCGTGTCTGATGATGGTCAGCCTTCCCAAAGGATTGTACTACTCAAAGATGTTACCGATGCAGGATTTGTGTTCTTTACAAATTTAGGCAGTCGTAAGGCGTCTGAATTGGCGAACAATCCTAAAGTATCTTGTCATTTCCCGTGGTTTTTCATGGAGCGCCAAATTCGGGTTTGTGGCGTGGTTGAAAAGCTGTCGCTAAAAGAAAATGCCAATTACTTTTTCTCTCGCCCCAAAGAGAGCCAATTAGCGGCGTTTGTCTCAAAGCAAAGCAAGCCTATTAGCAGCCGCGAATTACTTATGACCCAGTTTTCGCAGCTAAAAGAAAAGTTCGCCAATAAAGACTTACCTGTACCAGATTTCTGGGGAGGCTTTCGAATTGTCCCTCACCAGATCGAATTTTGGCAAGGGGGAGAAGATAGACTGCATGACAGGTTTGAATACAACAAACAGACCGACGGTTCATGGACCACACAAAGATTGATGCCCTAAAGTGCTAAAAAGGCCAGTCAAACGTGATTGATAGCCACTGCCACCTCGACCTTCCCAAACTATTTACTCGCGCAGATTCGGTTTTGGATCGCGCGAGTAAAAATGGCATTAAACGCATCCTCATTCCGGGCACGACACCACAAGGGTGGTGCCGTCAGCAAGCGCTGGTAAAGCAAAATGCGTCTGAGGTAGCACTAGATATTGCTTTAGGTATTCACCCTTATTTTCTGCAAACATGTGATTTAGAACGCGCTCTCAGTGAACTACATACATCGTTAAGTAAAAGTCCTCACGTCATTGCCATAGGGGAGATTGGGCTAGACACTGCTATCGAATGCCCTGTAGATACTCAGCAGAGAGCTTTCGCTTCTCAACTAGCCTTGTCGGAGCAGTTTGAATTGCCCGTGATAATGCACCATAGAAAAAGTCATCATTTGTTGCTAGGTGCATTAAAGCAACATCAGTTCAAAAGAGGCGGAGTTATTCATGCTTTCTCAGGTAGTGTTGAGGTGGCCATGCAGTATTTGGAACGGGGTTTCTATTTGGGCGTGGGAGGTACGATAACCTATCCCAGAGGAAGTAAAACACGTAAGACGTTGAAAGCTATTTTTCCTGAGTTTTCTGATCGCTTGTTGTTAGAAACTGATGCCCCAGATATGCCCATGTGTGGTAGACAAGGCATGGTTAACGAGCCTGCATATCTTGGTGAAGTGGTGAGTTGTTTGAGTAACCTATTGGAAATAGACAGTTCAGAAGTTGTGAATCTTACTACAAAAAACTATCAGTCCCTTTTTCATCCTCACGATTGATCTCGTTCCACAAGAAATGTTCTTGTTTTGTAGAATACTCTTGTAGCGTAAACACCAAGAATAAAACACAGCAGCGCTAGCACTATGACTAACTGCTCTTGTTGAGCACGCATTGCCATGGGCTCAACAAGTAATTTTTCAGAATCTAGCACCACCCTCAAGTAACCCACCACGCCCCCTTCAGAAGAGGCTACATTTTCTAAGTAAATCGTGGGGGCGAGTTCATTTTCTTTAAGTAAAGTAATAACACTGTCGTGCTGGGCTAGGGGGGCTAAATGTACGCCTTTGTCATTGTAAACATCTACTGATTCAACGTACGGGTCGTCGATGAACGTCGACACCATAGAAACGAGTGTTTGTTGGTCACTGTTTTGTAGAGGAACGGCAACGAGAGATGCATACTGTTTGGCTAGTGCCTTACCCGGCTGTGATGTTTGTGCGCTTAGCCATTGCCCTTGATAATGATGAAACAAAAGAAACAAGGTGATAATCAAACCAATACAAATACTGAACATAAGCATATGTACAATCCGCTTAAAAGCAGTATAGCTCGAGTGCGGGTTTGCAAAATACATCAGAGAGTTTTGAGTTTTTTTCAGTTGATAGCATGCACTGTTGTCGGTAAATAGCAGTTTTCTTGCCCTCACAGTAGGTTAATTTTAGATATTTTCCAAGTACGTATTTTATCTATCTTCGACATTCGATAGCATACGCTTATGCGAACTCTTTGATTTTTCTTAATGCTTACTTCTTTATTTAGTGATCTCACCGAAAGCGCCAAGCACAGCGCTGCCTATTTAAAAACCACCCTAACACCAGTTGAATATCAAGAGGGGTTGTCAACTCTAACCCTTGTTGGTCAAGCAATGACTTTCCACAGTGTTGAGTTAGCGCTCAACGCTCTGAAAGATATTGTATCAGTGCGTTCAATAGGGTTACACGCGTTGGATGGACGTTTCGGAGATAGTGTGGTCGTGGTTCAGTGCGACCCTGTAACTATAGCCCCCGACGAGTTGGCATTGCGTCTGGAAGATGTAGCACTTTCACTTCATATCAATGTTGGTCTTCAAATAGACCAACCAAGCCTATCCGAGCCCGGTTTGCTGGTTATGGATATGGATAGCACCCTTATTTCAATAGAGTGCATTGACGAGATAGCCAAGTTGGCTGGTGTAGGTGAAGAGGTTGCTAATGTCACTGCTCGTGCCATGCGCGGCGAGATAGCGTTTAACGATAGCTTAATACATCGTGTGGCATGCTTAAAGGGCGTTAGCGTAGACAAACTACTTCAAATTAGAAACGGCATCCCGCTCATGCCTGGCGTGCAAAAACCTTACGCAAACCTTGGCACAAAATGGTTGGAAAATGGCTATTGCATCTGGCGGGTTTTACCTACTTTGCTGATTACCTCAGAGATAGACTAGGCCTAGATGTTTCAGTGTCAAATACCTTGGGTGAGGAAGATGGTACGTTAACCGGCGAAGTGATCGGTGACATTATTAATGCACAAGTAAAAGCAGACACAGTTCGAGCACTCTCCGAACAGTGGAGTATTCCAAATACTCAAACTGTCGCCTTAGGTGATGGTGCAAACGATTTGGTTATGATGGAAGAAGCAGCTCTAGGTGTGGCTTGCCATGGTAAACCCGTCGTCAATCAAAAAGCAGATGTAGCCATACGTTTTGGTGGACTACATAACATGCTGTATTTCATGAAGTAATTATTAAAAAATTAGCGGAGGGGAGGTAACAAACTTTTTACTGCACGCCGTAAACACGTCCGTGTGGGCTCGGCTTCGGCATCCATGCCTCAGACGGCTGTAAAAAGTTCATTACCTCCCCTCAGATATTTCGATAACTCTATAAGCTCATTAGCTTAGAAGGGAACTGCATTGTTCTTTATTCTCTATGCCTGCAACAAGGCTTGAATTCCGGATTTTACCGCTTTTATTTTGGCGTCAATATCGTGGTTTTCTAGTACTACATCATTGTCATAACCGTAACGTAGCAACACTTCATCGGTTACATCAATCAAGTGAGAGCATGCTGCGAGACTCCACAATTTTTCTTCCAGCTCTTTTGCCTTATGTATTGCGTACATGCTTACGTAGTTAAACTCGGTTTGAATCATGTCTAAATCCGGTTTGCCTGTGGTAACTAGCATGACGTGAATGGCAACAAATTGGCCTCTATTGATTGCCTCATCTATAAATCGCTTGCGTTGCTCATCAGTTTCAAATCGGTGTGAAAAGCGAGGTAAGATAGCACGTCTTGGATCTCTTACCTTGGGATCGAATGAGACAAAGAGTTCTTGTCTCAATGGCATTTTCTCAATTTTGATCTGTTTAAGACCACTTTGCATAAACGGCGTGTCGAGCTTTCTGTCTCTGAACATAAATTCTAGATTCACTTTTCTACCGTCTACATCTTGCTCGGCAAGTCGAGTAATTCGTTGGTCTTGTTTGCCTGTAATACAGGCTTGAGGAGAATAGCGAACACCTTCCTTACTCATGAGGAAAGATAGCGAGGTGGCGTTCCGAGCATTAATGCAACGCAAGGCATGTCCCATACCCGGAATTTCTTCGTCCTCGGGCTGCGCCTCTAAAGAATTTTGTTTTTCTTGATCAACTCTTCGAAGAAATGTCTAGCACTCTTCCCTAAATCTCCTTGAGCAGCTTTGAGGTGGAGAATATTCTTTTCCACGTTGTGATAGATGACGGTGTAGTGCATGTGCATTACGTCGAAGGACTTTGTAATCTGTTGTAGTTTCGGAAACGCGATCTCTACGTGTCCGTTAAGCTCACCTTCAAACCCTTTAGCAAGTTCGACACGCAAGCCTAGACCATGCACTGATATATCCTCGCTGATACCCTGAAACACAGCATCGTTTCCGGCGACTTTAAGTTCGATTTTTGAGCGAAGTCGGTAGCGCGATTCTAGGCGTTGTTCCTCATGTTTAAATCTGAATTGCTTTATTTCTTGAGGCGGATGATTGCGAGGATGCCCAAACACTCGCAAGTACGAAAGTTTGTCTCTGCTAAATGGCATCTGGCTATACGTGTGCTGACCGAATATAGAAGTAACATCAGTTAAATGGGCCAGATACTTTAAATGTTTAAGCTTCGCCAATAGTCGCGCAGGTGGTGGACTATTTTGCCGCTTTATTTTCTCGCCTGCTGAATCAGGTAGCGAAAGTGGCGTGTATGCTTGATCTGAACTGGCATCAGTAATGGTTAACTTGTATGCGCGCCAGCTAGCCTTTCGAGAGCCAAAACCAAGAAATATGTGTTTAAGAACATCTTTCTTTTGTAAGTCTTCAACCGACGCTGAATAAAAATAGACTCTCTCTTGTTGAAAATGGGTAAAGCTGAACAAAAATGTCTCGCGGCGTGACTCTGGCTTAGACAATAACTGTGTGAGTCTTTTGCTATTGAGTAAGTAGCCCAAGCGACATTCGTCTTCCTCGTCCTGCCAATAGTTCATAGTTTCGCGATTGACTTCATTCACCATCGCATAACGGGGAATTAACTGGCCGTCGATTTCGTCGATGTAGACAGGTAAAGTCGGGCTTCTCGGGGAGAAGAATTGTTCGCACATTTTACTGACAATGGCGTCAATAGTGTTAGTCATATTCACTTTGTAACGTCGTTTGTTACCGTGAATAAAGCTCTCTAAAAACTTATCAAATGCAGGGTTAGGAAACTCTTCTGCTCGCTCTAAAGCAAGATAAACAATATCTTTCTTTTCTGTAATCTTTACCACGCGATAAGCAATACCATTGCTTTTATCCATGGCAAATTCTTCTTCTAAACCACGAAAGTAGCAATGGAGAATATCACCATTGTTGAAAGGCGATTCTTTGGACAGTTTTACTTGAAGACCTTCCATCGAAATATCGACGCTGAGTCCCCGCATGGACTTGTTTTTGTCATTAAACAGCTCAACAGCGACAGCAAAATTCATTCGCTCCGCTTTTCGTCTTCGGTAATCTAATAAGTTAACAATGGGAACTTTGAACTGTTCTAACACTTGAGATGCTTTGATTTCTTCGGCATGCTCTTCTTCATACTTCTCTCTTGCGAGGGCCTTATCGCGCATGACGCGAAAGTTGTTTTCGGTGTTCTGAACGGCCTCATAAACACCAAAAGTATACGCACCAAAAATTTTCATTTGCTGTTCAAAGGTTTCAACCGCTATATCATCCATGTAGTGGCTGATCCCACCGCTCTCATAAAGTTTACAGTCACCCTCTACTAGCCCACGCAAATCAATAGAGCGTACGCACGGCTTAGCCAAGCGCTTAACTTCCATTTTAATCAGAAAGCGCTTTTCCTTTGGCAAACCGCCGGCAACTTGCAGTAATACTTTATTAAAATCTGGGGTATTAACCGTCGGTTTTAACCGTTCAATGATATCAGCGTATTGCTGTAAATCTTGGCTCATGTAATTGCGACTTCTAACAGCGTAGTTAACATATAAACTCTTATCGGCATGGATGATAAACCCATGAATTATGCACGTATTTTTCACCTAAGCGATGGTGGTGTCAATGCTACATTGGGAGAAGGTACGCGGCGCTTCTGTTTCACAACATTGACTGTTGACCTTTTACCCAGCAAAAAGACAATCACAGCGTACTCTGCACGCTAATTAAAAAACTAATCTTAGATACAAGGTCAACACTACTAATATTAGCTGATAAACTACGACTTTTAGCTAATTTCATAAAAATAATGGCAAAACGAAAAACTGCATATGTGTGCTCTGATTGCGGAGCAGAATTTCCGCGTTGGCAAGGGCAATGCTCAGAATGTAAAGCTTGGAATACCATCAGCGAATTTGTAGTGCAAACAGCTAAATCTGTAGCTAAAACAGGACATTCAGGGTACGCAGGTCAAACTAACGCCAAAATCGAGCCTTTAAATGCGATTGATTTAAACGAGCTTCCAAGGTTTTCCTCTGGATTTAAAGAGCTAGACCGAGTTCTCGGCGGCGGGATTGTGCCGGGAGCTGCCATGCTTATCGGTGGCTCACCGGGAGCTGGCAAAAGCACATTGTTGCTTCAAGTTATGTGTGAACTTGCCAAGTCAGCATCAACTCTCTATGTCACGGGCGAGGAGTCACTACAACAAGTGGCTATGCGCGCGAAGCGTCTCAATTTACCGGATGATAAGCTCATGATGTTGGCAGAAACCAACGTCGAAACTATCTGTAATCTGGCACTTACGCAAAAGCCCAAAATAATGGTTATCGACTCCATACAGGTGATGCATGTTGCAGAGGTTCAGTCTGCACCAGGCAGTGTATCTCAAGTTCGTGAAAGTGCGGCGTACCTCACTCGTTTTGCCAAACAAGAGCACATTGCTATGTTCATTGTCGGACACGTTACTAAAGATGGTAACTTGGCTGGGCCAAAGGTATTAGAACACTGCATTGATAGCTCTATGATGCTCGAGGGAGAGAGCGATAGTCGTTATCGCACACTTCGAAGTCAAAAAAACCGATTTGGTGCGGTGAATGAATTGGGTGTATTTGCCATGACCGAAAAAGGGCTCAAAGAAGTAAGTAACCCGTCTGCTATATTTTTAAGTCGGGGCGATAATGAAACGCCAGGCTCAAGTGTGATGGTAATTTGGGAGGGGACCCGTCCATTGCTTGTTGAAATTCAAGCGCTAGTAGATTATTCGCAAATGGCGAATCCTCGTCGTATCGCCGTCGGTCTTGAGCAAAATAGGCTTGCCATGTTACTGGCAGTGTTACATAGGCACGGCAACGTTCAAATGAACGACCAAGATGTATTTGTGAATGTGGTAGGTGGGGTGAAAGTAAGTGAAACAGGTGCTGACTTGGCGTTATTACTCGCTATGGTATCTAGTTTTCGAAATCGTCCGTTACCTAAAGACCTTATTATGTTTGGAGAAGTTGGGTTAGCGGGAGAAATTCGCCCTGTCCCCAATGGTACCGAACGTATTATTGAAGCGGCTAAACATGGGTTCAAGCGGGCAATTGTACCTAAAGCTAACGCGCCCAAGCAGCCGATTCAAGGCATGACCGTGGTGCCCGTGTCTCAATTGAGTGACGCACTAGACGCCTTAGAGTAAACCGCATCTATTAAAGCGTTGAGGTCACTGTCGTTTATAGCGTCGTTTTTCCCATTGAGTAAAATCAATCGTCGAAGGGCGCTAATACTCGCAACATCCATTTGTGCAACCTTACATCCTAGGGTTACTCGGTCAGACCTATCGTTATCTTGGCGGTAGAGTTGTTCGATTTCCATGCAAATTGACGGGCTGTCTTCGTTAACTTGAAACCGAGCGATATAGGGATCATGGCTATCAAAAGGCAGCTTTTCCAAATCATTTTCACAGGCTGAGAGCCTAACGCCCTGTAATGATATATCTGTGATACTAACAGGAATTTCTACATCATGATGGGCTAGTGTGCCCACAACTGACAATGAGATACGCTGAAATTGGCGTTTATCTGACATTAAGCGTAAACCTTTTACATGTAACATTTTAGTTACATCTAGTATTAGTCAGATTGTCTGTGTTGGCAATAGAGGCGGATGAGGATACCCGCCTCAATGAGAAAGTTAGCGCGTTATTTTGACATACGCTTGTATTTCAAGCGGTGCGGCTCAACGATATCTTGTCCGAATTCAGCTTTTAACCAAGTCTCGTAGTCAGAATAGTTACCTTCAAAGAAGTTAATTTTTCCTTCGTCTCGATAGTCTAGAATGTGTGTCGCCACACGGTCTAAGAACCATCTATCGTGGGAAATAACCATGGCGCAGCCAGGGAACTCGAGAAGCGCGTTTTCTAGTGCTCGCAGGGTTTCGACATCGAGGTCGTTGGTTGGTTCATCGAGTAGCAGTACGTTACCGCCCGCTTTTAATAGCTTGGCTAAATGCACGCGGTTGCGCTCACCACCTGATAGGTCTTTGATGAACTTTTGTTGGTCGGTGCCCTTGAAATTGAATCGGCTGCAATAAGCACGACTGTTAATTTCGAAATTGCCAATGCGAATAATGTCAGATTCATCCGACACTTCTTTCCACACCGTATTGTTCTCGTTCATGTGATCACGGAACTGTTCAACGCTGGCGATTTGTACGGTATCACCAATGTCTACCGTGCCCGAATCAGCGTCTTCAGCATTAGTAAGCATTCTGAATAGTGTTGATTTACCTGCACCGTTAGGGCCGATGATACCTACGATAGCGCCCTTGGGTACCGTGAATGACAAGTCATCAATCAATACTCGTTCACCGTAAGACTTTTTAAGGTTCGACACTTCAATGACTTTATCGCCCAGACGTTCACCTGGCGGAATGAATAGTTCGTTGGTTTCGTTGCGTTTTTGATAATCGCCCGTTGCCATCTCCTCAAAACGTGCCATACGTGCTTTACTTTTGGCGTGTCGACCTTTGGGATTTGAACGTACCCATTCAAGCTCTTGTTTGATGCTTTTTTGACGAGCAGACTCGATGCGTTCTTCTTGTTCAAGTCGCTTCTCTTTTTGCTCAAGCCACGAAGAATAGTTGCCTTCCCATGGAATACCTTCACCACGGTCAAGTTCTAATATCCAGCCAGCAACGTTATCAAGGAAGTATCTATCGTGGGTAATCGCCACAACAGTGCCTTCATAATCGTGTAAGAAGCGCTCTAACCAAGCCACAGATTCTGCATCTAAGTGGTTAGTCGGTTCGTCCAATAACAGCATTTCTGGCTTTTCTAGTAGGAGGCGACACAATGCTACGCGACGTCGCTCACCACCAGACAGCTTGGTCACGTCAGCGTCCCAAGGTGGAAGGCGCAGGGCATCGGCGGCGCGCTCAAGAGCATTTTCTAGGTTATGCCCGTCTTTCGATTGGATAATCGCTTCCAATTCGCCTTGCTCTTTGGCGAGCGCGTCAAAATCTGCATCTGGCGCCGCATATTCGGCATATACTTCGTCAAGACGAGTCAGTGCGTGCTTTACATCCGCAACCGCTAGCTCGATATTTCCGCGCACGTCTTTTGTTTCATCAAGTTGTGGTTCTTGGGGAAGGTAGCCTATCTTCAATCCAGGTTGAGGACGAGCCTCCCCCTCGATATCCGTATCAACACCTGCCATGATTCTAAGAAGGGTAGATTTACCTGCACCATTTAGGCCCAAAACACCAATTTTAGCGCCGGGGAAAAAACTCAACGAGATGTTCTTCAAAATATGACGATTCGGCGGAACGATCTTGCCCACGCGATGCATACTGTAAACGTATTGAGACATTTGTAGTCCTTGCCAGAAAAAAGAATATTGTACTCTCAAGAGGATAGCTCGCGCCAGCGTGTAACGCCATCTGCTATGATAGATGCTCTATTTTTGTTCGACTGACGTATTTTGTTTAAATATATCGTCGGTAGAACGACAGATTTAAGGTAAACTTCACGGCAAAAGTGAAACACACGACAGGTAGAGTTTTTTATGACTGGTATGAGCAAAAGGGCATACAGCTTGGCCGAGCTTGCCAACCACGTAGGCGGCGAAGTAAAGGGAGACGGTAATATCGTGATTACCTCTGTAGCCACCCTTTCTGGTGCAGGAGCACATCAAATATCCTTTTTGACGAATGCGAAATACAAGAGCCAGTTATCGACGACAAAAGCGGGTGCTGTCATTGTAAACAGCAAACTTGTGGACCTGGTCCAAGGTGCAGCACTCATTGTCTCCGATCCCCATGTCGCCTTTGCGCTTATCGCGCAGCTTTTCGACACCACGCCAGCGGTAGCGCAAACTGGGATAGCTGATTCAGCAGTGGTTGCAAGCTCTGCAAATATAGGTAGTGACGTGGCAATAGGTCACAAGGTTATTATCGAAGACAATGTAGTGATTGGTGATCGCGTCCAAATTGGGCCTAACACGGTTATTCGTCGTGGTACACGCATCGGTGAAGGTTCTGTCATACACCCCAACGTTACCGTTTATCACGACGTAACCATTGGAAAACGAGTCACTATTCATAGTCAAACTACCATTGGTTCAGATGGTTTTGGTTATGCTAACGACAAAGGTACGTGGATACCGATTCCACAAACCGGCTCAGTAGTGATCGGTGATGACAGTCAAATCGGTTCGAATACGTCTATTGATCGCGGTGCGCTAGAAAACACTGTTATCGGCAAGAACGTTATTATCGACAATCAGGTACAAATTGCACACAACATCCACATTGGTGACCACAGCTGTATTTGCGGTTCAACAGGTATTGCTGGGAGTACTCATATTGGAAAGCACGTTGTAATTGCAGGTACATGTGCCATTAATGGTCACATCAGTATTTGCGACAATGTGCAAATCACCGGCCACACCATGGTGGTTCAAGATATTGTCGAACCCGGCGTATACTCTTCAGGACAGCCAGCGATGACTAACAGAGAATGGCGCAAAAATGCCGTTCGTTTGCGTCAAATAGACGATCTGTACAAGCGAGTGAAGAGCCTCGAAAACCGTTAGAGAGCGTTGAACTTCACGGTACGTTTTTGTTCAGCCAGCTTTAGTTTACGGTCAGTAAACCCATTGCTACATCAATTAGATTAAATTGGTGATAAAGCGGTATACAAGCTCATGAAAATGACTAGAATATGCGTTCTTTCTAGCCAGTTCAGTTTTAACCGCAGTTAAGGAGCCTCCATGTTACCACGCGAGATGAATATCGCTGATTTTGATCCAGAATTAGCCGATGCGATGGCAAAAGAAGTTGTTCGCCAAGAGCAACATATCGAACTTATTGCTTCTGAGAACTACTGTAGTCCACGAGTAATGGAAGCGCAGGGATCTCAACTAACTAACAAATACGCAGAAGGTTACCCAGGCAAGCGTTACTACGGTGGTTGTGAACACGTAGACGTTGTTGAAGAGTTGGCAATTGAGCGCGCTAAAGAGCTTTTCGGTGCAGATTACGCGAACGTACAACCACATGCAGGCTCTCAGGCTAATGCTGCGGTTTTCATGGCGCTACTAGACGCTGGTGATACAGTTTTAGGTATGAGCCTATCAGAAGGTGGTCACCTTACTCACGGTTCACACGTAAACTTCTCAGGCAAAACCTACAACGCTGTTCAATACGGTCTTAACCAAGAAACTGGCGAAATCGACTACGAACAGGTACAAGCGTTGGCGAACGAACACAAGCCTAAGATGATTATCGGTGGATTCTCTGCGTATTCTGGTATTGTTGACTGGAAGCGTTTTAGAGAGATTGCTGATAGCGTTGGTGCTTTCTTACTGGTTGATATGGCACACGTTGCTGGTCTTGTTGCTGCTGGCGTTTATCCAAACCCAGTGCCTCACGCACACGTAGTAACTACTACAACGCACAAAACGTTAGGCGGCCCTCGTAGCGGTTTGATTGTTTCTGCCTGTGGTGATGAAACTATTTATAAGCGCTTGAACAGCGCGGTTTTCCCAGGTATGCAAGGTGGTCCACTTTGCCACGTTATTGCAGCGAAAGCGGTAGCGTTCAAAGAGGCTCTACAGCCAGAATTTAAAGCGTACCAACAGCAAGTTGTTGCTAACGCAAAAGCGATGGTTGCTGTAATGCAAGAACGCGGTTATAACATTGTGTCTAACGGCACCGAAAACCACTTGTTCTTGTTAGACCTTATCGACAAGGATATCACGGGTAAAGACGCAGATGCGGCACTTGGCAGTGCAAATATCACTGTGAACAAAAACAGTGTTCCAAACGACCCTCGTTCACCATTTGTCACTAGTGGTCTTCGCATTGGTAGCCCAGCAATTACCCGTCGAGGCTTTAAAGAAGAGCAAGCAGGGCAAGTGGCTACTTGGATTTGCGACATTCTTGATAACATGGGTGATGAATCAGTTATTGCTCGCGTGAAGCAAGAAGTTGTTGCTCTTTGTGAACAGTTCCCTGTTTACCCGTAACGATCAAGGATAAGGCGCTTTTTTACAGAGAAGCGCCAGTTAAGGAAATATTATGTTTTGCCCCTTTTGTAGCGAACAAGAAACCAAAGTCATAGACTCGCGTCTTGTTTCCCAGGGGCATCAGGTAAGGCGTCGTCGTGAATGCATGGTGTGTCACGAACGCTTTACCACATTTGAAAGTGCTGAATTGGTGATGCCGCGAGTCATCAAGCGAGACGGTTCTAGAGAGCCGTTCAACGAAGATAAGCTACGCGCTGGTCTGCAACGAGCCCTAGAAAAACGTCCCGTCAGTACCGAAAAAATAGAACAATGTATTCTGCAGTTGAAGTCTACACTTCGCGCAACCGGTGAGCGAGAAGTAGGAAGCGAATTGCTCGGTAACCTAATAATGAGCGCCTTAAAAGAGCTCGATAAAGTGGCTTATGTGCGCTTTGCCTCTGTCTATCGGTCTTTCGAGGATATCAAGGAGTTTGGCGAAGAGATAGCCAAGCTGGGAGACTAACCACAGGATCAGCGTGGTGTCATTGCAAAATCAAACAGATTATTACTGGATGGCAAAAGCCGTTCAGCTAGCCAGAAAAGGGCGTTATACCACGTCACCAAACCCACGCGTGGGTTGTGTTATCGTCGACAATAACAATCAATGTATTGGCGAAGGGTTTCATATTCAAGCGGGTACACCCCATGCAGAAATCCACGCACTTAATCAAGCAGGTGCGAAAGCGGAAGGCGCCACTGCCTATGTTACCCTCGAGCCCTGTAGTCATTTTGGTCGCACTCCACCATGTGCGCTAGCCCTAATCGAAGCTAAGGTCGCTAGAGTGGTCATTGGTATGACAGACCCTAACCCTCAAGTGAGTGGCAAGGGGATACGTATCTTGCAAGAAGCAGGCATTGAAGTCACAACTGACGTTATGGCTGATGAGGCTAAGTCGCTAAACCCCGGATTCATCAAGCGGATGATGACAGGAAAGCCCTTTGTGCGAGTTAAATTGGGTATTAGCCTAGATGGTAAAATTGCCCTTGAAAATGGGGTCAGCCAATGGATAACTGGCCCAGAAGCTAGACGCGATGTGCAAAAATACCGCGCACAAAGCTGCGTTGTACTCACGGGTTCTGGTACGGTTCAAGCGGACAATCCAAGCTTACTAGTAAGAGCTTCTGAATTTGATGATTCTGACTATCTTTTAGATGCCCTGCGGCAGCCTGTACGCGTGGTGGTGAATGGCACGAATAACTTACCCGATGACTTTACCTTGTTTAATGATGGCTACCCTACCTTTGTAGCAATGGTTAAAAGCGCCATAAATACCACCGCACGTGAGAATACAATTCGGGTATCCAGTGAGAGCTCCCATGTTGATCTAAATGAATTGATAAAAGCATTGGGGGATATGCAATATAATGAAGTACTCGTTGAAGCCGGCCCTGCATTGGTGGGGGCGTTGCTTTCAGCCGGAGAAGTCGACGAATTGGTCTGCTATCAAGCGCCGGTAATATTGGGTGACAAAGGGATGAGTATGGTTAATTTGCCAAATTTCACGTCGTTATCACAAGCTATTCATCTTTCACTCGATGCCTACAGCAAAATAGGTAGTGATCTAAAACTAACCTACAGTGTTAAAACTGGCACAACACAGTAGAGGAAAACACTTATGTTTACTGGAATTATTGAAGCACTAGGGACTATCAGTCGACTAGATAATAATGGAAAAGACATTCGCTTAACGGTTTCTTCGCCTACACTCGATATGTCAGACGTGGCATTGGGCGATAGTATTGCCACCAATGGCGTGTGCTTAACGGTAACAGAGATGGGTGATGATTATTACTGTGCCGATGTATCGCAAGAGACCATAAAATATACAGGTTTTGCTCATTACAAAGCGGGTTCTAAAGTTAACCTAGAAAAGGCAATGCGTCCTTCAGATCGCTTGGGAGGACACATTGTCTCTGGTCATGTGGACGGTGTTGGTAGTGTTAGCCAAATTAAAAACCACACGGATTACATTGAAATTTGGGTAAAAGCACCAACATCGTTAGCAAAGTACATTGCTCACAAAGGCAGTATAACTGTTGACGGTGTTAGCTTGACGGTCAATGAAGTCAACGGTAGTGAGTTTATGTTGTGGATTATTCCACACACGTTGAAAGAAACGGTTATTGGTACCTATAAAGTAGGCACCCAGGTCAACTTGGAAGTTGACGTTATTGCGCGTTACTTAGAACGTTTAATGCTGGGCGATAAAGCAGCAGAACCGACAAAAAAAGATATTGATTTAGCCTTCTTAGCAGAGAACGGCTTTCTTAAAAAATAACCCTACGAGAAGTAAAACTATGGCGTTAAACACCTCACAAGAAATTATCGACGATATTCGTCAGGGGAAAATGGTCATCCTGATGGACGATGAAGATCGCGAGAATGAGGGTGATCTCATTATGGCGGCGGAGCACGTCACGCCCGAAGCGATAAATTTCATGGTGACTCACGCTCGCGGACTCGTGTGTTTACCAATGACGAGAGAGCGCTGTGAACGGTTAAACCTACCCTTGATGGTACATAATAACGAAGCGCAGTTTTCTACTAATTTTACGGTATCAATTGAAGCTGCAACTGGTGTTACAACCGGTATTTCAGCGGCCGACCGGGCCACGACTATATTGGCTGCGGTAGATAAAAACGCGACCTATAAAGATATTGTTCAGCCGGGTCATATCTTTCCACTCATTGCTAAAGAGGGTGGGGTATTGAACCGCGCTGGTCATACGGAAGCCGGCGTGGATTTGGCACGTCTAGCGGATTGCGAGCCAGCGGCAGTTATTGTAGAAATTCTCAATGAAGACGGTACGATGGCCCGTCGTCCAGAGTTAGAGGAATTTGCCCAGAAGCACGATATGAAAATCGGCACCATTGCTGATCTTATCGAATATAGAAATCTGAACGAGACAACTATTGAAAAAGTCGCGCAGTGTAAGTTACCCACTGAGTTTGGTGAGTTCGAGTTGCATACGTTTAAAGACAGTATTGATAACCAGCTTCACTTTGCACTTAAGAAAGGTGAGATCTCAGACGAAGAACCTACCCTCGTTAGGGTTCACTTACACAACACATTCAGTGATTTACTTGGGTCTACCCGAGGCATTCATCGCTCGGTGACTTTGTCTCAAGGCATGCAAAAGATTGCTGATGAAGGTGGGGTATTAGTCCTACTCGGTAAAGACGAGCAAATCGAAGAACAAGTTCGTCGATTTGCTGCTGAAGACCGTGGTGAACGTCCAACAGGTGCCGATTGGCAGGGCTCTTCTCGCACCGTAGGGGTAGGAAGCCAGATTTTAGCGTCGATGGGCGTTCATAAAATGCGCTTGTTAAGTAAACCCATAAAGTATCATGCGCTTTCTGGATACGGGCTTGAAGTTGTAGAGTACGTACACGATTAGTTCATCCAAGGCGTGAAAACTATAGATTTTGTTTGCGCGTAGTTGTGATATACTGCGCGCCGTTTTTTCTCGAGGAACGAAACCATGCAGGTAATTGAAGGTAATATCAGAGCAACAGGTAAAAAATTCGCTGTTGTTGTCGCTCGATTTAACAGCTTTGTGGTTGAAAGCTTGTTGGAAGGTGCATTGGATACATTGGAACGTCACGGTGAAGTAAGCGATGACGATATCACCCTAGTTCGCGTACCTGGCGCATACGAACTTCCGATTGTAGCTAAAAAATTAGCAGAGAAAAAACAGTACGACGCTATCATTGCATTAGGCGCAGTCATTCGCGGTGGAACGCCTCACTTCGATTTTGTTGCTGGTGAATGTAACAAAGGCTTGGCGCAAGTATCATTAGAGTACGGCGTGCCAGTGTCATTTGGCGTAATTACAACAGATTCTATCGAACAGGCTATTGAGCGTTCTGGAACTAAAGCGGGCAATAAAGGTGCGGAAGCTGCACTAGGCGCTTTAGAAATGGTTAACGTTATTGATGCCGTAGAAAAGCTTTAAGGTACTTATTAAGTGAAAGTTTCAGCACGTCGCAAAGCTCGTGAACTTGCCCTTCAAGGGGTTTATTCTTGGCAGTTAAGTCAAAATGATATTGCACAAGTTGAATTGGCGCTTGCGACAAGCAACGACATGCAGAAAGTTGATATGCCCTATTTTCAGTTACTGCTGAGAGGGGTCGCTCAAAATGCAAGTCATTTAGACGCAACAATTAAACCTTACCTTGGGCGCTTGCCAGAAGAGCTTGATGCCATCGAGAAGGCTATTTTGCGCATCGCAACGCTGGAACTTACCGAGCGAATGGACGTGCCTTATCGCGTTATCATTAATGAAGCTATTGAACTCGCCAAGTCTTTTGGTGCCGAAGATAGTCATAAATTCATTAACGGTGCGTTGGACAAAGCAGTTCGCACACTACGTAAAGACGAGCGTGACTGAGCCATAGTAGGCGGTAGCGATTACCCTCAAGGACAGTCACCAACGGATTGATGAGTACGTGAAAGAATTCGACCTTATTGGCCACTATTTTAAAGGTAGTGGCTATCAGCGCAAAGACGTAGTAGTTGGCATCGGTGACGATTGCGCTGTCACTACCGTGCCTGAAAATCAACAACTGGCGATTACTACCGATACCTTAGTTGCTGGTGTTCACTTCCTTCCTGACGCACCTGCAAAATCAGTGGCGCACAAGACCGTAGCAGTAAACTTGAGCGACCTTGCAGCAATGGGTGCAGAGCCAGCTTGGATCAGTTTATCGTTGTCTCTTCCTGATATACAAACCCAATGGCTAGACGATTTTGTAAGTGGACTGTACGAACTGACTCAATATTATTCAGTTCAACTCATCGGTGGAGATACGGTGAAAGGGCCAATGGCCATCACCATCACGGCACAGGGATTTATACCTCCTGAGTCTCAGCTCACTAGGAATGGCGCTAAGCCAGGAGATTTTGTTTACGTTACAGGTTCTCTTGGTGATGCTGGCGCTGGATTAGATATTCTTCAAGAGAAGCTCAACGTACAGGGGGAGGCGAGAGACGTTCTGATTAATCGCCATTATTTCCCCACGCCGCGGGTTGCTGTTGGCACCGCACTGCGACGTTTAGCTACGGCCTGCATCGACGTATCAGATGGTCTCATCTCTGACTTACAGCATATTCTTGATGCGTCAGGGTGTGGGGCAACCGTTCACGTGGATAAACTTCCATTATCACGTGCACTTACCAGTGCAGTAGAAGTTGAACAAGCCCGTCGCTATGCACTTACTGCTGGCGATGACTATGAGTTAATTTTTACGGTAAGTGAAGAACAACGTGGCAGTCTGGAAACCTCTTTAGCGAGTACAAATGTTCGAGCTTCGTGCATTGGTCAATTGAATGGACAATCGGGAAGCTTAGTACTCAGATGCAACGATGAGCCATATTCTAAGGATGGATTGGCAGGCTACGAGCATAGTTTCGATGCATCCTGATATCAGAAAGCGAATTAGCCTAACAAACCCAACCCACTTTTTAGCATTGGGATTTGGTAGTGGTTTAGCCCCTAAAATGCCAGGTACATTCGGATCTTTAGCGGCAATCCCTTTACTATTGTTGATGGCAGATATCCCTTTGATAGCCTTTCTTACACTAACAGTATTCGCTTGTGTTCTTGGTGTTTACTTGTGTGATAAAACGGCCAACGACATGCAAGTACACGATCATGGAAGCATCGTATGGGATGAGATCGCAGGTATGTTGATTACGTTTATACTCGTGCCGATTAATATCTCCACACTCGCCCTTGGTTTTGCGTTGTTTCGTTTGTTCGATATTCTAAAACCCTGGCCTATTGGGCCTATCGATAAAAAGCTGCATGGCGGATTGGGCATTATGCTCGACGATATTATTGCAGGATTTATGGCGTGTGGTGTTCTCCACATAGTGCTCTATTACTTTCCTCAATGGTTCTTAGCGTAGTCAAATAAAAAGAGATGACCGAAGCCATCTCTGTTATATTGGAAGCGTTGGATAGGAAGGTGGAATTTTTTATCGAACGCCTATAGCGCTAACATCGTTTAGCGCTTTTTTATTTTTACTGTCAACAGAAACGATTTCAGTACCGGTATACTCTGGAGTCACCACTGTTGAATCTGGACTCAGTTTATAGTCGAGTTGAACCAGTGCATCGTAGATTGGCTGATCAGAAGGTGTATAGCGCCACTGTTTGACTGCATCTATGGCACTGCTGTTAAACACATCTGCCGGTTCAGATGCCAATACGCGAACGTTGCTCACTGTCCCTTGCTCAGATACATCAAAGCTCACTGTTACATAGCCCTCTAAATTGTTTTTCGCTGCTTCTGTAGGATATACAGGTGCCACACGTTCAATAATGCTAGGGGTGTATCCAACTTTTTGACCCGCAATGGCTGTGTGTGCCAATGCAAGAGATGTGGTTGAAAGCATCATTATTAATGCGACTGGGAATAGCTTATTTTTCCTGTGCGTCTTTAGCGCATGAATGCGTTGTTTCATTGTGTTTACCTCACTGTAGTGGAGTGGTGAAAATATACTGCTCCTGCAGGATGCAGAAGCAGTAATCATGGCATCGGCATACTGCTTTCTCGTCATCATAGTGTGGTTATGCAACACGCTTTGGTCACATGCCATCTCTTGTTGTTGTCGAAAATAACGGTATCCAATCCACATGATGGGGTTAAACCAAAACACTGAACACAGTACAATGGCCGTGAAATTCCACCACAAATCACCGCGGAATATATGAATTTGCTCATGCCGAATAAGTAGTTGTTGCTGAATGGGTGAGTAGAGCTTCTCGAATTGCTTGGGTACTACAAGCATAGGCGAGATTAAACCTATCACGAAAGGTGTTTTCCCCTCATGCGTGATGGCGTTTTTGTATCCTCTGTGAGTGTTTCCCTCGAGTTTTTCAATACCTTTCATGAACTGGCGGTAGTTGATGGTAAGTATTGACGAAATCATAAAAACACCAACTAGCCACCCATAAACAAGGATGTTGGCGTAGTCATAAACTGGTGATGTTTGGTTTTGGAGTGATACAAGAGGTAATTTTTGAATGACTTCGTAAACATCTGCAGAAACTTGGGGCTGGACAAAATGAGCTATCCCACCAATGAGCGATGATAGCGGTATTAAAGACCAAAAGGCATAGGTGTTTGTCGCGCCTAGTGCTTTGTTACTTAGTCTGGTAAAGAGTATTAACGATACTATGAGAAGTGAAAGCAAAACTGATTGGTCGATAAGCCAGTTAATCACGATCACTCTCCCACTGATTAATGATTGCTTTTAGCTCATCAATGTCGGATTGAGACAGTTTATCTTGCTTGGCAAAGGCTGCTACAAAGGGAGATATTCTTCCACCGAAAACCCGCTTAATAAAAGAGTCACTCTCCTTTTGCTGGTAATCCCCTTCTGGAATTAGCGCATGGTATTGATAACTTCTACCAGACTTAACAAATCCTACGGCCCCTTTTTTACCAGACGACCAAGTAAGGTTTTCACAGTTTTTTCGTGCCAATCACCGGATTTCTGTAGTGTCTCAACAATATGATTGGAAGAGCACTCCTTACTTTTCCAGATAACTTGTAGCACTTGGAGTTCAGTTTTTGTGATATCCATAAAATTCTAATTACAGTTGTAATCTATAATGTCAAATATTACATTTGTAATTGATGTGCGCAAGTGAAATTTGCTTGGTCTTTTTTGAACTGATGTGGCGGCGCGTTAGCTAAGCGATGTCAAAACTGTTTTCGGTGTTTATCCAGTCTAGATTGACATCGCTTGTTTCTGATGGTGAGCAAATTAGAGGTGAGGAGTAACAGCCTTGATAATGCCGTCAGTGTCCAATCCATGCTCTTTATACATTTCTTGCTGAGTACCTTGTAATATAAAGCTGTCTGGTAATCCAAGCATTTTAACGGGCTTTAGAATATTCGCCTGTTGTAAGTGTTCTGCAACGGCACTACCAGCTCCGCCCATAATACAACCATCTTCAAGGGTCACTAATAGGTCATGAGATTTAGCAACAGTCTCTAGGGTGTTGCTGTCCAACGGCTTAACAAAGCGCATGTCAATCAAGGTAGCATCAAGAGTTTCTGCAGCTTCAATAGCATAAGGAAGTAAAGTACCGAAGTTAAGAATGGCGACTTTTTTCGCAGTCGATTCTTTAAGTGTTCTTGATTGACCTAAAGGAATGGCTGTCATCTCAGAATCTGGGACAACATGCATACCTGCGCCACGAGGATAGCGAACAGCAGCAGGTTTTGCCGCAATATGGCCCGTGTAAAGCATCTGACGGCATTCGTTTTCGTCTGAGGGCGTCATCACTATCATGTTTGGTATACAGCGCAGGTAAGCGATATCAAACGCTCCTTGATGGGTAGGGCCATCCGCACCCACAACACCGGCCCGATCTATTGCGAACAAAATAGGCAAGTCTTGCAAGGCCACATCGTGAATCAATTGGTCGTAAGCACGCTGCAAAAAGGTTGAATAAATCGCCACGACCGCATTATTTCCTTCCTTTGCAAGACCTGCTGCAAAAGTTACTGCATGCTGTTCAGCAATGGCTACGTCAAAATATTGATCGGGGAATTGCTGTGAAAAAGCGACCATTCCCGAGCCTTCACGCATGGCTGGCGTTACAGCCACTAACTTGGGATCTTGCGGCGCCATATCACAAAGCCATTGACCAAATATTGCTGAATAGGTTGGCGCAGACGGCTTTGAGGCTGGAAGTGCATTGTCAGCAGGGTTGAATTTAGGGACGGCGTGAAACTTAATCGGATCTTCTTCTGCAACGGCGTAGCCTTTCCCTTTTTTAGTGACTACATGAAGAATTTGTGGGCCGTCAAAGTTACGCATATTACGCAACGTATCAACCACACCGTTCACGTCATGACCATCGATTGGCCCTATGTAATTAAAGCCCAGCTCTTCAAAAATAGTCCCAGGAACAACCATACCCTTGATATGTTCCTCTGCGCGACTGGCAAATTCTTTGATGGGCGGTACGTTACTCAGTAGTTTTTTACTACCGTCGCGGATAGAGTTAAAGAAATTACCAGTGAGTAATCGTGCCAAATGGCTATTTAGAGCGCCAACGTTTTCAGAAATAGACATCTCATTGTCATTGAGCACGACAACCATGTCTTTCTTGATATCTCCAGCATGGTTCATGGCTTCAAAGGCCATACCTGCTGTCATAGCACCGTCGCCAATAACGGCAACCACTTTACGGCCGAGGTTCTCTTTATCTGCGGCAACTGCCATTCCCAATGCAGCACTGATAGACGTAGATGAGTGACCCACGGCGAAAGTGTCGAATTCGCTCTCAGGAGGCCACGGGAAGGGATGAAGACCATCTTTTTTACGGATGGTAGACATACGCTCAGCACGTTCGGTGAGTATTTTATGAGGGTAAGCTTGGTGGCCTACATCCCAAAGTAACCGATCAAAGGGAGTGTTATAGACATAATGTAGCGCAACAGTGAGCTCTACAGTGCCCAATCCAGAAGCGAAATGACCGCTGGTTTGACTCACACTGTTTAACAAGTATTCACGAAGCTCATCGGCGAGTACACGCAATTTTTCTTGCGGTAACTGACGAAGTTTTTCCGGTACCTGTGCCAAAGCAAGGGTAGGGTAATGTTGAAGATCTAGACTCATTACTTGTTATCTTTTTAGGTCAACCTAAGTTCTGCGCATGTCAAACCTACAGGGCAATCGGTGCCAGTGCGGTGTACTGCGGGTGTATCAAATGGATAGCTTGGCTAGTGGTCTCTTTTTACCATTAGGTCGCTAAACAACACTAAAGTGTCAGTATTGTAAGGTAAACGGGCTAAGGCTTGAAGTGCATTGTCATGCAACTTGTTCAGTTCTTCCTTTGCTCCCTGTAATCCTAGCAATGCTGGAAATGTATTTTTCCCAAGAGCGATATCACTACCTGAGGGTTTGCCCAGTTGTTCACTACTGCCTTCAATATCCAAAATGTCGTCTTGTACTTGAAATGCAAGACCAATTTCATCAGCGAAGATCAGCAAATCTGTTGCTGCGTTCTCGGATATTTCTGGAGATGCGACAATTATCATTTCAACACAGGCACGAAGCAGGGCACCGGTTTTTAAGTTGTGTAATTTTTTTAATGTTTCGAGTGAAATATCTTGGCCAGTGCTGGCCAAATCAATCGCTTGACCACCACACATCCCTCGGTAACCAGCACATCGTGCAAGCACAGATAATAATTGGCCTCTTTGTGAATCGGCATAATCACTCAACGGTGCGTCTGCAAGAATACTAAAACCTAGCGTTTGTAGCGCGTCGCCTGCGAGAATAGCGGTCGCTTCATCAAAAGCAATGTGGCAGGTGGGGTGGCCACGGCGTAACTCATCATCATCCATAGCGGGTAAATCGTCATGGGTCAGCGAGTAAGCGTGAATACACTCAATAGCCATACTTATGGCGAGTTGGTCCTGTGAAGGTACGTCGAGCATATTTCCAACAAGCTGAGACAGTAAGGGCCGCATACGCTTGCCACCAACAAGTAGCGCGTGATTCATCGCCGCTTTCAATCGCGGGGCGTCATCAGGTAGCGCACTGACTTGTGCTGCTAAACCCTCATCGGTGCGCTTTTTTATTTGCTCATGCAAAGCACTAAAATTCATAG
Source organism: Alteromonas sp. KUL49 (assembly GCF_006538345.1). Taxonomy (GTDB): domain Bacteria; phylum Pseudomonadota; class Gammaproteobacteria; order Enterobacterales; family Alteromonadaceae; genus Alteromonas. The sequence goes on from NZ_BJKL01000005.1 coordinate 338,941, forward strand.
AAGTTCTCAATAAATCAACGGTGCTTTAGGCTGATTCGCCATCGTTAAAATCGCTAAGTTCATTCTTGTCCGCAAGCAGAATTTTGACTTTTTGCTCAGCATCTTCGAGTGTTTTTTGACCTAAACGAGACAACGCAACACCGCGTTCAAACTTCTCTAGCGCTTTGTGCAATGGAAGATCACCACCTTCCATTTCATTAACGATAGCGTCTAGCTCGGCTAGGGTTTCTTCAAAGGACGGTGACGATGTATTTTCAGCCACTATAAACCTCGTCTTTTGTGAACGATTAATTACGCGCACATTAACTGAGGGGGGCAACAGGGTCAAATGGTTTGTCCTGATACAGGGTATAGCGCTATTATCTCTGTAAAACATACGATAAATTGACCATAATTTATGTGTAGAAATAAATACCTTGGCCGATAGTGATAAAGTAATCGAAGTTTTAGGCTAGGTAAGTAACATAACGTTTTTGCTTACAATTTCAGAAATAATGAGGAAGATTGAGTGGATTTAGCAACTGTCATAGGTATGTTGGGCGCCATTGGCTTCGTTGTAATGGCCATGGTTATGGGCGGCAGCATGAGCATGTTCATCAACGTGCCCTCTATCTTAATCGTATTCGGCGGAACCCTATTCGTTATTCTCTCTCAGTACACACTTGGTCAGTTTTTCGGTGCCGGTAAAATCGCCGGAAAGGCTTTCATGTTCAAGATTGATACACCTGAAGATCTGATTGAGAAAATCGTAGAAATGGCAGATGCAGCGCGTAAAGGTGGTTTTCTTGCTCTCGAAGAAGCTGAAATCGATAATGCTTTTATGCAAAAAGGCGTTGATATGTTAGTTGATGGCCATGACATTGAAGTGGTTCGCGAAACGCTAGCGAAAGATATTACCATGACCACCGAGCGCCACGAATTTGGAGCGACTATATTTAAAGGGATGGGTGACGTTGCCCCCGCTATGGGAATGATCGGTACGCTTATCGGTCTGGTTGCTATGCTGTCAAACATGGATGACCCAAAGGCTATCGGTCCTGCGATGGCGGTAGCACTCCTTACAACCCTTTATGGCGCGTTCATGGCAAACGTTATTTGTCTGCCTATTGCGGTAAAGCTGGGTAACCGAGCGGTAGAAGAAAAACAGAATCAAAGTTTAGTACTCGACGGCATTGTTGGTATTGCCGACGGCCAAAATCCCCGTGTTATCGAGGGAATTTTGAAAAACTACTTAGCCGAGAGTAAGCGCGGCACTGGTGCCGAGGACGAATAATGGCTGAAGAATGTCCCAAATGCCCCCCCGAAGGTCTCCCCGCATGGATGGGGACCTTCGCTGACTTAATGTCATTGTTAATGTGCTTTTTTGTACTGCTACTGGCATTCTCAGAAATGGATGTACTTAAGTTCAAGCAAATAGCTGGCTCTATGAAATTTGCTTTTGGTGTCCAAAACAAAATTGAAGTGAAGGACATTCCCAAAGGTACAAGTGTTATTGCTATGGAGTTTAGGCCAGGCCGTCCGGATCCCACACCAATCGAGACCATTCAACAGCAAACCATAGAAATGACCCAGCAAATGCTGGAGTTTCAAGCGGGTGATGAAGACTCTGCGGGTGGGCGCCAAAAACAGCGTGGTGAGCAACGAGGTGGCCAGTCTCAACAAACTGCAACAGATCAGTCTTCTTCGTCATCCCAAAGTTCAGACCAAGTTCAAGATAATGAGCTAATGAAGAAAATAGCTCAGCAATTAGAAAAACAGATTTTAGACGGGTCGATAGAACTCGAATCTCTCGGTCAGCAAATTACTATTCGGATTAGAGAAAATGGTTCTTTCTCTGCGGGGTCAGCGTTTTTACAGCCACAGTTCCAACCCATAGTCCGCGAGATAGGTATATTGTTGGCAGATGTACCCGGTGAAATTGAAATTTCAGGCCATAGTGATGGTCAACACATAGCCAATGAACTTTACCGTTCAAATTGGGACCTTTCTGCCCAGCGTGCGGTTGCTGTTGCTGAATCTATGCGTTTAGCCCCAGGATTCGATGAAAGCCGTATGTCTGTTGTGGGCAGGGCAGACACTGATCCGGTGGTTGAAAATGCCACGTCTGCAGCAGATAGAGCAAGCAATCGCCGAGTAGAGATTAATATCAATCAGGGCAAACCCATGTTGTCCAATCCAATCTCGGTCATCGACGAAGAGTAATGAGTTTTTATATGAGGTGTTGTGGGCATTTTCCTTCACGCTGTGAACTCATCCCTGAGCGCTCTGCTTCGGCATCCATGCCTCAGAAGGAAGTAAAATGCCCACAACACCTCATATCAGAGTCTCTGTAAGACATTCTCCTTCACGCTCTAAACTCATCTATGAGCGCTCTGCTCCAGCATCCATGCCTCAGAAGTAAGAAAAGTTTGGCTATCTCGCCATTTCTTCTCGATAGTGAGGTTTAGTCAACACCAACTGAACTGTGCTGATGGTGCGTTCTAAAAAGCCACCTTCGCAATATTTTAGATAGTAATTCCACATACGCATGAAGCGTTCGTCGTAGCCCGCTTTTAATAGGTTGTCTTTTGCGTCATTGAAGGCGATGTACCAATCATCCAATGTTTTCGCATAATCTAAACCAATATCATGAAGGTCTCGAATCATCATGTTGGTGTAGCGCTTCAAATGCGCGTTCAACTGATGTTGAGAAGGTAGGAATCCACCGGGGAAAATATATTTTTGTATAAAGTCGACGCTGTTTGCGTAGCTGTCGTAGCGTCTGTCGTCAATCGTAATAGATTGTAGCAACATGACCCCGTCTTCTTTGAGTAATGATGAGCACTTAGTCACAAAGTTACCCAAGAAGCGTTTACCTACCGCTTCAATCATTTCAATCGAAACTAACTTGTCATATTTACCTTCAAGTAGACGGTAGTCTTTCTTCAACAGAGTAATCTTATTTTCGAGATTCTCTCGTTTTATCCAATCCTCGGCCCAAGCGTACTGCTCTTCAGAAATCGTTGTAGTGGTGACTTTACAGCCGTAATACTTGGCTGCGAATACCGCTAAACCACCCCAGCCAGTGCCAATTTCAAGTAAGTGGTCTTTAGGTGATAACTTCAGCTTTTCACAGATAGTGCGGAGCTTGTGATGCTGAGCTTCAGATAAAGAGGCATTTGGGTCTGGATATATCGCTGACGAATACATCATAGTCCCGTCAAGAAATTGGGTATAAAGCTTATTCCCAAGGTCGTAATGCGCCTCGATATTTCTCTTTGCTTGCGACTGAGTATTGCGACGACCGAAATGTTGTATTTTGTTCAGAGGAAGGGTTAGCCATTTAAACTTACCTTCCCACTCGTCTAACGTAGGTAAGTTGCGAGCAAACACGCGTATAACCTGAGTTAAATCATCGCTTTCCCACAAACCGTCCATGTAAGATTCGCCTGCGCCAACGCTGCCGCCAAATAGCAATTGCTTGTAAGCTTTCATATCAAGAATATTCACGTGTGCGTGAATGTCTGAAGATTGCTCTCCGAAGGTCGCTACATGGCTCCCTTGTTCTGATATGCTCAAACTACCTAATGGGAGAGATGCTAAACACCGTAAAAAAATTCTTCGGCAGGTTTTATCAAAAAATGAAACCTCAGAGGTGTTAATAAGTACCGATTCGCCGTTAGACATTGTTTATTGTTCCTGACTTTTTTCTGGATGTGTATATAGTGGGGTACGCTTTAAGAATAGCTTGAGCGCTTGCCAATATATTCCCACGACTGTTTTTATCGTCATATTGGGTATACGAAGCATCGCCCGAGAAAGATTTTCATTTGATAGCGAATATCTTCGCAAATTTAGCCCAGCGGTAAATTCTTTGTCGTCTCGACAGCAATCCATAGCGAGTGCCAAGTGTTCTGACGGCTGTGCAATACGCCATTTATAGGTCATGTCGATGGGGTTGAATGGCGATACATGAAACGCTTTTTCTGTGTCACTTTGAACCGCTAAGTCTACTAGGTAATAATGTCGTTCATTCCACGGCGTATTACTAACTTCTGCAAGCACGTGACTGAAGCTGCCATCGGTTTGGCGCAAGTAGTAGAAATTAACTGGGCTAAAATAAATGCCCCAAACCCTTAATTGGCCTAGCATAAAAACATCACCTGACACCGGCTTACCATTGAGCTCGCTCATTTTGTCAATGACAGCCTGTTCTAAGGGTTTGTCTGAGTCACTTAAATAGTCTGCACGTTTTAATCGAAACCAGGCTCTACCGGAGGAAGAGAAGCACTTCAGCGACGTTGATAGCTCCTCAACCTCATTCAGTTTTAACCAAAACAAATGTATCTCGTAGCTAAACTTATGCTTGGTTGGTGCAAAACGCTCGTGATAAACAAGGCCTTTGTATAGCGCGCTTTCCATTAGAGTGTTTCGCCAAAACGCTCGCACACATCAAGTGCACTTTTTACGCCATCTTCGTGAAATCCGTTGTACCAATATGCGCCACAGAAATGGAGGTTGTCCACGCCGCAGATCTCTTTTCTGCGCTGTTGTGCATGTACCATTTTTTCGCTGTATTGCGGATGAGCATATTCATATTGACGAAGTATTGAGGCTGGTTCAATTTCATCGGTATTATTCAACGTCACACTGTAGGTATTTTTAGCCTCCAAGCGTTGAAGTATATTCATATTATAGGTGACGGACGCAGGACGACTCTCTTCCGTTGCATCGTCTTTTAAACGATAATTCCAGCTAGCCCACGCGAGTTTGCGTTTGGGTAGTTGGTTGTTGTCCTTGTGCATGACAACATCATTGGCTGCATACGGAATGTCACCCAGCACTTGCTTATGTTTGTCACTGGGTTCGGCAAGCATAGCTAGTGCCTGATCACTATGACAGGCAAATACCACGTGGTCGAACCTTGATTGACCGCCGTGTACGTCCTCTATCAACCACTGTTCGCCTTCTTTGGTCACCTTGGCAACACCACACGATAACTTGATTTTGTCTTCAAATGACCTAGTTAGTGGTGGGATATACTGGAACGACCCACCTTTAATAGTATACCACTGGGGTCTATCGCTAATGTTTAGCAGGCCGTGGTTGTTGAAGAACTGAAGGAAGAACGTCAATGGAAACAGACGAGTTTGCTCTAAACTGGACGACCAAATTGCAGCACACATGGGAAGAATGTAATAGCGCGCAAAATCTTCGCTTAGATTGAGTTCAGTAATTACGTCCTGAAGGGTAAGCCCTTCAGTATCTCTACCGTCAGCAACATACTGTTTGCAGGCCTTGTTAAATTTGAGTATGTCTGAAATGATTCGCCAAAACCTCGGACGAAAAATATTTCTTCGCTGTGCAAAGAGTGTATTGAGTGAGTTGCCATTGTATTCAATGTTTGCGGCCTTACTGGTCACCGAGAAGCTCATTTCGGTGGGTTGATAATCCACACCTAACTCAGTCATCAATTTTATGAAGTTGGGGTAGGTCCAGTCATTGAACACAATAAAACCTGTATCGATATTGTGAGATTCTCCGTCATCATCAATTTTTTGGTGGCAGTGTGTCCACCAATGTAATCGTTGGCCTCGTAAACAGTAATGTCGTGTTTTCTGTTCAACAGGTAGGCGCTCGTTAAACCTGAAATTCCTGTGCCAACAATGGCAATACGTTGGGTCATTAGTGAATTATGCCTTCTCTGTTTCTCTCATCAACAGGGACAGACGCTTCTGTATTCCTGCGGGGAATTGGTTCATCACGCGCAAAATCCAACCGAAAACGCGGGGGAAATATACGGTCGACTTATCTTTTTGAATATTGGCTAGGATAGTATTGGCAGCTTCCTCGACAGAAATCTTCATTGGCATGTCGAAGTCATTCTTGTCGGTGAGTGGTGTTTCAACAAATCCTGGAGAAACGGTCTGCACTTTGATTCCTTTGTCGTGTAGGTCAACTTCCAAGCTTTTTGAAAAGTAATACAACGCGGCTTTACTAGCACCGTAAGCTTGAGCGCGAGTAAACGGTAATAACCTTGCCATACTATCGACAATTACTAGCTTATTGTCACGTACTAAGTTGGGTAAAATTGCGTCAACACAGTTCACAACGCCAAAAAAGTTAGGTTCGAAAACTCGGCGGAACATTTCTGGTTCAAATTTATCAACATCCACGTATTCGCAGGTTCCCGCGTTGAGTACGAACACATCGGCTTTGACTTTGTTCAATGCTGCTTGCGTCGAAGCAGACTGGGTGACGTCAAACTGTAGCGTGCGAATACCTTCATAAGAGGCGAGCTCTTCTAGAGCAACTTGGTTTCTTCCGCAGGCGATAACGTCAAAGCCTTCAGCCGCGGCATGTATTGCCAGCGCTTTTCCAATGCCAGACGTAGCACCAGTAACTAGTAGTGTTTTCATTTGGCTAATTTCGCTTTAATTTTTTTGACGATAAAGCCGAGTACCGGAATATGTTCGTACACCATCTCGCCAAGATCGTAGTAGTCTTTGTGGTAGCTTATTTTGTCGCCTGCAACTTTGAGTTGCGACGTACCGTTGAGCAAAATAAGTTTTGATGACTTCTTGAGTTTTAGGTGCATTGTCCAGTTTACGACGTGCGTGATGGAGGCGTCACTGCAATTTATGACTTCATGAATTTCAAACTTGCAGGAGCTCGCATTGGTGAGTAATCCATCAAAGTATTTTTGTACCGCCTTTATGCCTTCATGGGAGCATACTGGGTCGATAAATGTGACATCGTCAGAATATACCTTGGGTAGATCGTCTGGTGTTATGTCGCACAGTTCACTGTAGAGTGTTTTGAAATTTTGGATAGCGTCCACGATTATACTCGCTTGTTAATAAAATAACCTTTTCATATTAGGCGCTTACCTATCTAACATACACCAATAAAAAGAATGAGGATCATGAACTATTAAATTATTTACAGTTCGATCCAATAATAGAAAACAGGCGTATTCTAATGTGTACAACAGGTAGACTTTATGAACATGCAGCGATTTCCATTATTCCCATTAACAGCACATCTGCTTCCAGAAGGTAGAATGGCGCTTCGTATTTTCGAGCCCAGGTATACCCGAATGGTGAAGGAAGCGTGCGCCAGTGATAGAGGATTTGTTGTATGCATGCTCAATAGCCAGGGAGACAAAGAAAAAAATCAGCACATCCATTCCATTGGTACTTACGCAAAGGTAGTGGATTTTGATGTTTTAGACGACGGCTTGCTGGGTATTACTGTTGAGGGACTGTACTGCGTTGAAATCAACGAGATAGAAACTGAGAGTGATGAACTACGAACTGGTCTGTGTTCGCCTTTAGACAATTGGGCGTGTGAAGTACCCAAACAAGATATTGCTCCCATGGTGGACAAGCTCCGTCAGGTATTTGAACACTACGAAGATTACGCAGCGATATATGAAACTCCAAAATTTGATAAACCTATGTGGGTATTGCTCAGATGGTTGGAGTTGCTTCCGGTAGATGCAATGCAAAAACAGCACTTTTTAGAGCAAAAAAATTGCACCAAACTTCTTAATTATCTCTCATCCCTCGTTTTGTAGAGATTCAAATACACCTTTGGTCCAACATTCTTGACTAATTCTTTAACATTACAAATATGTAATGTATTGTTAATGTCTAAATCGATCCTTTGTCTGTGCTCTTGCGTAATATAAGAAACAACGCAGAAAACACGGATAATACTATGCTAGTTGGAATTCCTTTGGAGCAACGAAACAGCCCAGTCAAACCAAAAGACTGCGCTACAGAAATGTCAGACTACATACTTGCAGTAGCTGAAGAGCGTTGTAAATCTTCGTTCGCTCGTGTTTTCAACTATTTTGCGCCCAGACTTCGTTCCTATGCATTAAAGCAAATGGGTAACGAAGCATTAGCTATGGAGCTGGTGCAAGACACTATGTCGAATGTTTGGCAAAAAGCGCATTTGTTTAACGCTGAGAAGGGCTCTCCTTCAACGTGGATATTTACTATTGCGCGTAACATACGATTCGACATGTTACGAAAGCTTCAAAACCGCAAGGAAGACATCTGTTCAGATGATCTTTGGCCGGTGTTGTGTGAGCAAACTGCTGACCAAAACGAAGTTTCTCTAGACGAGCAAGTTACCTTAGAGCAAATCGGGCATTTGTTCGAAGCTTTGCCAGAGAAACAACGAGCAGTAGTTGAAGCCATATATATAGATGGGAAGTCTCAACAAGAAGTTGCAGATCAGTTGTGTATACCTCTAGGTACCGTAAAATCACGAACTCGATTGGCGCTTCAGCGATTGAAAGGCATGTTAAGCGACAATGATTAATTTTCACCCTACTTTAGAGCAGTTAAGGGCATTTGTTACTGGTGACTTACCACCAGCCCTTTCTATTATGGTGTCTGCACATTGTGACATGTGCCCCCGTTGTATGGAAATGGTTGATAGTATCACCGAAGAACTTGCTCAAGAGTCTTTCGATGAGGTATCAGGTCAAGAGTCTCATGAATTACCGAATTCTATGCAGTCTATGCTCGCTGACATTACTAAACTCCCGTCCTCATTAAGTGCAGACGAACTGATTACTATCGCTAAAAAGAAGGATAACAATCATATCGAACTCGATGGAAGAAAGTTCCCGCTACCGAGAACACTCCATCGCTATGTAAACAAAACAGGTAATTGGTCTAGCTTGGTCGGGAAACTGTGGCAAGCGCCTGTAGATATGGGTACACAAGGCGTGGCCAATTTCATTTTTATGGGCCACGGTGGCAGTGTTCCAGAGCACACTCACAGAGGTACTGAATATACTTTGGTGATTAACGGTGAGTTTAGTGATGGATTGAATCAATACGATTCCGGTGATTTTATCCTGATGGATAGCACTCATACTCACACACCAGAGGCAGTCTCGCATGACGGATGCTTGGTATTCAGTATGGTCGATGAGCCTTTGCACTTTACGTCAGGACTGGCTAGGTTGCTTAATCCGTTCAGCCACTTATTTTTTCGATAGATAAACGAATATAAAAAAAGCGCACATTGTGCGCGTTTTTTTATGCGTGTGGTTTCTTAACCAATAAATTCGCTATCAGGAAAGTTGATGCGAAGCGTTTTCATAGCGTTGTCTCTAAGTTCGGTCAATCCCAACTGCTCGTAGCTAGATACCATTATCTCCAGCGCAGACTGAACTTGTGTTGAGTCTGGGTAATGTTCGATTACATAACGTCCGCGGTTCGCAGCGGCAACATAAGCACTTCGCTTCATGTAATAACGAGCGATGGCAATTTCGTAACGCGCTAAACGATCTTTAATATGCAGCATTCTTGCTTTTGCATCGGCAGCGTATTTACTGTCTGGGTATTGCTGAATGAGGCGTCTGAAATCATTAAACGCTTCTCGAGATTTTGACGGGTCGCGATCGGAACGATCAATTTGCATTATTTCTTGAAACAAATTGCTGTCAGATTCCATATTGGTAAGGCCACGCATGTAATATGCATAGTCAACATCCGAGTGATTTGGATTTAATCTGATGAAGCGATCTATGTTGGCAATGGCTTCTTCCGGCTTACCCGATTTGTAATAACTGTAAATAAGGTCCAGTTGTACTTGATGAGACAGTGGACCGAAAGGAAAGCGAGAGTCTAACTGGCTCAGCGTTTGCGCTGCTGCACTAAAGTTTCCCACCTCCATGCTTTGTTTAGCACTATCGTAGAGTTGTTGTGCGCCCATGTTGGCAACAATGATTTGCTCTTCTTCATCTGAAGAACTACAACCAGTCATGGTGATCACTGCACCCAATACTACCGGGGCAAGTAAGCGAAATGATTTCATAATGTTTTTATTTTCCTGCTAAACAATGCGTTTCATGTTGCAAGCTGTGTTATCTGTTCATTCTAACGCACACCCAACAACAAAAACCATACAAATTCGTAAACAATCCGGTGTCCTGTCTGAAAGCTTGTTATAATAGCGGTTTTACATGCAATTATTGGTGTTATGACATTGTCGGACAACTTGATAAATCTGGAGGCCGAGACAGGCCCAGAGCATTTCGGACTTCGTTTAGATCAAGTTTTAGCGGATTTGTTCCCTGAATTTTCACGATCTAAGCTAAAAATTTGGATTCAAGAAGGAAATGTTACCTTAAATGGTGACGTTATAACCGTTCCTCGCCATAAAATACAAATGGAAGAGGTTATTTGTGTTACTGCTGAAATGGATGTTCAGGTAACCAGTGAGGCACAAGATATCGACCTAGATATCGTTTACGAAGATGAACATATACTCGTCATTAATAAGCCTGCTGATCTTGTTGTACATCCAGGGGCGGGAAATCCGAGTGGTACCATTCTCAACGCTTTGTTGAATCATGTACCCGATATCGACAAGGTACCGAGAGCAGGTATCGTTCATCGATTAGACAAAGATACAACGGGTCTAATGGTGGTTGCTAAAACACTACAGGCTCAGACCCACTTAGTCGATCAACTCCAACACCGTGTTATGAGTCGCGAATACGAGGCGGTAGCTATCGGTACTATGGTGGCTGGTGGGATTGTCGATGCAGCTATTGGCCGCCATCCTACTAAGCGAACACATATGGCGGTAAGAGAGTTTGGCAAGCCAGCGGTGACCCATTACCGTGTAAAAGAGAAGTTCCGCGCTCATACTCACGTTAGACTAAAGCTAGAAACCGGCAGAACACACCAAATTCGCGTTCACATGGCCTACATCAAACACCCTCTCGTAGGGGACCCTGTATACGGTGGTCGACCGCGCTTACCAAAAGGCGCGTCCGAAAGCTTTATCAACACGTTGAGAGGGTTCCAACGTCAGGCATTGCATGCAGCCCAGTTATCTTTGTTTCACCCTGAAACTGATGAGTGGATGACATGGAAAGCGCCATTGCCTGAAGATATGGTAAATCTGTTGTCAGAACTTAGAGAAGACACCAAAGCCTTTCCTATCGACGAGCTATGACCACTCAACCTACGTTAATCGCACCCAACTGGTCAGCGCCAAAGAATATCTTCGCTTACACTACCACTCGAATTGGTGGTGTGAGCGGGGGAGTCTATCGGGGACTGAATGTTGGTGGGCATGTCGGCGATCATGAAAAGAATGTTGCTGTAAATCGGGCAATGTTGCCTGAAGCACAGAAAATCGTGTGGCTAAATCAAGTACATGGTAATGATGTGGTTGCATTAAATAGTAATGAGCATTTTGCACATATTCCAAAGGCTGACGCTGCAATAACGGACTCTTCCACCTATCACTGTGCAGTAATGACAGCTGACTGTGTTCCTATATTGTTGTGTGACAGTGAAGGAACGCAGGTGGCTGCTGTACACGCCGGTTGGCAAGGAATGTACAAAGAGATCATAGCGGCGACGGTAGCACGCTTCAATTGTGAACCTGAGCATCTAATGGCTTGGATTGGGCCGAGTATTTGCGGTGATTGCTACGAGGTTGACCGAGAATTAGCGCAGCGTTTTCAAGAATATCCTGAAGCGGTATCACCGGGTAAGCGGCAAGATAAATTTCAGTTGGATCTTCCCACCGTGGCTGAATATCAACTCTCCCAAATTGGGGTAGGCCGTATATTCTACAGTAAATTATGCACTTACTGTCAAGCAGATACTTTTTATTCTCATCGACGTGCAACCCACAATGGTCAAAGTACAACAGGTCGAATCGTAAGTGTTATTGGATTGCGCTAAATCAATCTTCTGATTTTGTTTCTCATTTTTGCACTTGAATAGCGTGAATTCTGATCCCATAACTAGGGCATAGCGTTAAGCAATTACTTGAGGATGCGTCTCTATGCGTTTAGACAGATTTACCAGTAAGTTCCAACTTGCCATCTCAGATGCACAATCATTGGCTTTGGGCAGAGATCATCAATTTATAGAGCCTGTTCACCTGATGTCAGCCATGCTGAATCAACAGGGTGGCTCAGTACGTCCACTCCTAAACAACGCTAACATCAATGTAAACTCCCTGCGTTCAGCTCTGGCTGAGGCTATTGAACAGCTGCCAAGAGTTGATGGTATTGGTGGTGACGTTCAACTGAGTAAAGACTCAGGTATTCTGCTAAATCTGTGCGATAAAATCGCACAACAGCGCAAAGACGACTACATCACCTCAGAGATCTTTGTTCTCGCTGCACTGCAAGACAAAGGACGCTTGGGAACAATTTTAAATCAACTCAATGTTGATAAAGACAGTGTGGAAAAAGCCATTGATAATCTGCGTGGCGGTCAAAATGTCACAGATCCAAATGCGGAAGACGTACGACAAGCGCTGGAAAAATACACCACCGACCTTACCGAGCGAGCGGAACAGGGAAGACTTGATCCTGTTATTGGCAGAGATGACGAAATCCGCCGTACTGTACAAGTGCTTCAGCGCAGAACGAAAAACAACCCTGTGCTCATTGGTGAACCTGGCGTAGGTAAAACTGCCATTGTCGAAGGACTGGCGCAACGAATTATTAATGGTGAAGTTCCGGAAGGGTTAAAAATAAACGTGTGCTTTCGCTAGATATGGGGGCACTGGTTGCTGGCGCTAAGTACCGAGGCGAGTTTGAAGAGCGGTTAAAAGCCGTGCTGAATGAACTGGCCAAAGAAGAAGGTCGTGTGATTCTATTTATTGACGAGCTTCACACTATGGTTGGTGCAGGTAAGGGCGAGGGCGCGATGGATGCTGGTAATATGTTGAAGCCGGCACTAGCCAGAGGTGAGCTACATTGTGTAGGCGCTACAACGCTTGATGAATATCGCCAATATATTGAGAAAGATGCTGCACTTGAGCGTCGCTTTCAAAAAGTACAGGTTGATGAACCTACCGTTGAAGACACTATTGCCATTCTTCGTGGCCTGAAAGAGCGCTACGAACTTCATCATTCAGTAGATATTACTGACCCGGCCATTGTGGCTGCGGCCAGTTTGTCTCACCGATATATCAGCGATAGACAGTTGCCTGATAAAGCAATTGATCTTATCGATGAAGCAGCATCGAGTATTCGTCTTCAAATTGATTCTAAACCCGAAGAAATGGATAAACTGGAACGACGTATCATTCAGCTTAAGCTCGAGGAACAGGCGCTCGCTAAAGAAACCGATGAAGTCAGTCTCAAACGGCTAGAAACCATCGAGCTTGAGCGCGAGAAAGCCGAATCTAAGTACAATAAATTAGAGTCGGTGTGGCTTGAAGAAAAAGAGGCAATGCAAGGTACGCAAACCATTAAGTCTCAGTTAGAACAGGCAAAGTTAGATTTAGATATCGCTAGACGTGCATCTGACCTAAACCGTATGTCTGAACTCCAGTACGGTAGGATCCCTGAGTTAGAGTCACGGTTGGAAAGAGTCAGTGAAAGTGAGGCTCGAGAAACTAAGCTGATCAAAAATAAAGTGACTGATACCGAGATTGCTGACGTGCTGTCTCGCTGGACCGGTATCCCTGTGGCAAAAATGCTTGAGGGTGAGAAAGACAAGTTACTTCGTATGGAAGAAGTGCTTCACAAGCGTGTTGTTGGTCAAATGGAAGCCGTGCAAGCGGTGTCTAATGCGATTCGACGTTCCCGAGCGGGCCTTGCAGATCCAGAACAACCCATTGGGTCATTCCTATTCTTGGGCCCCACAGGTGTAGGTAAGACAGAGCTGTGTAAAGCCCTAGCTGGTTTTATGTTCGATACCGAAGAAGCCATGGTTCGCATTGATATGTCGGAATTTATGGAGAAGCATTCCGTCGCCCGTTTGGTTGGTGCTCCTCCGGGATATGTTGGCTACGAGGAGGGAGGCTATCTTACTGAAGCCGTTAGACGTAAGCCTTACTCTGTTATATTGCTAGATGAGGTAGAGAAAGCCCACCCAGATGTATTCAACCTGCTTTTACAGGTACTGGATGATGGCCGTTTGACTGATGGACAAGGGCGTACGGTGGATTTCAAAAATACCGTGGTCATTATGACGTCTAACTTAGGGTCTGACATTATCCAAGACAAACATACTGAAGCCGAGTATGAATCGATGAAACAGGACGTCATGTCTGTGGTCGGTCAGCATTTTAGACCTGAGTTCATCAACCGAGTTGACGACATCGTAGTTTTCCACCCATTAGGTAAAGAGCAGATTAAATCTATTGCTAAGATACAACTTGCAGCACTGCGTGCTCGACTCGCAGAGAAAGGCTATAAGTTACTGCTATCTGGAGATGCGTTGAATAAGTTGGCTGATGCTGGCTTTGACCCTGTGTACGGTGCAAGACCGCTCAAACGTATTATAAAAAATGAGATAGAAAACCTGTTGGCGATAAAGTTGTTGTCTGGAGAGCTATCGAATTCGGGTAGTATTCGCATTGATGTTCAAGACGATGTGTTCACGATCCAATAATAGGCTCATTACTTTGCGGTTTTGCTGGAATGGCGAACCGCATTGTTGAGCCTATCTAACTCTTTACTGGTTAGGTTTCTCCATTTACCTGGTTTTAAGTTATCGAGCTCCAAGTGCATAATTCTTGTTCGCTTGAGCTTGGTAACTTCGTAACCTAAAAACTCACACATTCGACGGATCTGACGATTTAATCCCTGGGTTAATATGATTCGGAATTTGAACTTACCGCATGGTGTAACTACGCATGGTTTGGTCACCGTACCGAGAATAGGTACGCCTCCAGCCATTTTCTTGAGAAACCTCTCGCTAATCGGTTGATTTACTGTAACTTCATATTCTTTGTCGTGAGCATTTTCGGCGCGCAAAATCTTATTCACGATGTCGCCGTCACTCGTAAGAATAATGAGGCCTTCAGACGGTTTGTCTAGTCGGCCAACAGGAAAGATCCTTTGCTTGTGGCCGATGGCGTCAACAATGTTGCCACGCACGTGACGCTCTGTAGTACAAGTAATTCCGATGGGTTTGTTGTAGACAATATAAACGCGATCGCTTTTGTCTTTTGCTACCGCTCTTACGGCTTTACCATCTACTTTTACCACATCTCCTGGCCCAACTTTTGTGCCTAGTTCAGGAAGTTTGTCGTTAATAGTGACACGATTTTGTTCAATAAGCTTGTCGGCTTCGCGTCGTGAACAAAGCCCAGTATCACTGATATATTTGTTCAAGCGTTTAAGTGCGTCTGTGCTCATTGTAATGTGCCTATTTTCGCAATGTATTTGGGCTGCGGATATTATCTTGTGTAGACAATAATTAAAACCTCGCTAAGACCAAATTTAAAAACTTAAGTCAAAGTTCACTCAATAATTGAATGGCCAGTGCTTTTTCATCAAAGTCTTCGGCGCTAGCAATGGCAGACTCTAGCATATCCTTGGCCTCATCAAAGCGCTCCAGTTTTACTAAGGTATACCCCAAATGATATAGGATCGTTGGCTGGTTTGAGTCCAAGGTATATGCTTTACGCAATAAGAATAGTGCTTCTTGATATTGAGTATTTAGCGTGTACAACCAGGCGCGTGTATCAAGCACTAAGGGACTATTTGGTGCTAGATTGAGAGCCTGATCAGCGATAGTTGTCGCTTTGACTAGCTTGTTTTGCCTAATGAGAATGATCGCGTAGTTGTTGAGTACTTGGTCGCGATTAGGGAACCCTTCAAGGGCAATCAGTTGTTCGTAATGAATAGC
Organism: Alteromonas sp. KUL49; assembly: GCF_006538345.1. Lineage (GTDB taxonomy): Bacteria > Pseudomonadota > Gammaproteobacteria > Enterobacterales > Alteromonadaceae > Alteromonas. The sequence goes on from NZ_BJKL01000005.1 coordinate 354,567, forward strand.
GGCCAAATCATAACGTTGATGAGACAAATGATAGTCAGCTAATAAGTTCCGTTGAAATGCAGCATTAGGGAAGCGCTCTACGATGTTAGATAGCGCTTGCTCGAAACGTTGGTTATCTAAGTCCAATTGAGCAAGTTGGTAAAGTTTAATCGCAGCGATTTTGTTTTGCGGCATACTAGCAAGCGTTTGGGCATAGAACTGACTTGCTTCTGCATAGTTTTCTCTCGCTTCAGCAATGTTACCTGCAAGCATAAGAACTTGGATGTTTGTGTTATTTTGCGCCAGTAATTGTGACACCGTGTTTTGTGCCTCTGTAACTTTTCCTTCAGCGAGAAGCTGTTCGGTGTATTCCATCTGTATTTCAGTGGCATTAGTGTCTAGAGATAAGGCTCGTTCTATGGAAAGTCTTGCACCGTCAATATCTCCCGCCTTACGCTGTAACCTTGCTAGTTTGGCAAGTTGAATAGGGTTTTCAGTCCAGATACCGAAAACCACATTGTAAGTGTCATGGGCTTTGCTAATGTCGTTCAGTGCCAAATATATTTGGGCTTTCGCAATAAAGTAGTCTGGCACAATAAAAAAGCGTGTGGTGAGAGAATCAAGTTCAAGTAGTGCGCTGTCGTAATCGCCTAAGCGATTATAAATCGCCACTAATAGTTCGCTAGGTTTGCTACTTCGTTTTAGGTCTAACTTAACGTCTTCTAGTATATCGATCGCTTGTTGGTAGTTCTGAGCTCTAAAATGAGCCTCTCCTAACGTGAGCCAGTAGTCTGGATTGTCACTGGTCTCAACCACGTCTTGCATTAATGTAACGGCAACTTCGGGTTGATTTCTCCGTAACGCCAACGTTGCTCTGCTGTGTTTTAGTTGGCTACTGTCGCGGTATTGTGACGATAATACATCAATAATAGATTCGGCATCGTTGAGTCTATTCGCTTGAATCAGGTATTGGATTTGCTCTAACTTAAGCCCTGCATCTTCAGGAGAATTTTGGATCGCTTGTTCGATTATTGCGAGGGCCTCATCATTTCTACCCAAGCGAGCATGTATAAATGCATACAGTTTTCTCAGTGTGGTATCACTTCGTTCACCAAAGTAACTTTGATAAAGCGTCAGAGCCTCTTCAGGCCGGTCTCGCCTCAGTAGAACCTGAATTTCCATCGTCTGTATCGAAGCATTGTTTCCATATATATTGGTGAGTCTATCAAGAAGGTTGTTACATCGATGAACCTTGTTTGAGCGTAAATAAAGGTCACACAATACCAACGACAGCGGCAGATTTTCAGCGATAGTGGCCGCTTTCTTATCGAGCAGATTGAGTGCTTTGCTAGGGAGTTGTGTTATGAGATAACTACGAGCAAGTAGCTCAATGGCATTGATGTTTTCAGGGCGTTTGGCGAGAAACTGTTCTAACTTAATTTGGGCTTGTTTGTGGTTATCTTGATAAATTGCGGTAAGACCTTCAATCAGTAACAGCGTAGCGTCTGATGTTTTAGCGTCATCAGGAATTTGAGACAGCACACTGGTCAACTCACCAAAGATGAGCTCCGCTGATTCCTCATTGCCTACCTTGGCTGAAATGCGACCTAAGCTTAGTTTAGCGAAAGGATCGTCAGGCGTTTGCTCTAGTATTGATTCTAGAACAACGATGGCTTCTTCATCTTGCCCCAGTCTTATTAGTACGTTTGCCTTTGCGCGTTGCAGCACTGGATCGTCTTGGGCAATATCATTGGCCTGTTCATAAAATGCCAACGCCGTTTCCAAGTCACCTTTGTATTCAGAAACTTGACCGCGAACATGGAGCGATTTTGCTGACACTCCATTGATATCTTCAGACTTAATTATTGCCTCTTCTGCTTTTAGAAGTTCATCCTCTCCGAGGTAAAAGAGTGCAAGAGTATTGAGAATTCTAGGTTCGTTAGGGTAGAGGGCTAATGCTCGTTGGTAACTGTTCAATGCCTCCTGCTTCATGCCCTCTTGTAAGAAGACGGCAGCGCGTAGTAACAGTACGTCAAAGAGAACGTTGTTGCTCAACCCTGATATATCGATATCAAGCAGTGCACTAGGGTGGCGAGTTATGAGTAGTGCCTTAACTAACGGTATGATGACCAAGTTTTTATCCGCGCCCATCTCTAAGGCTTCTTCAAGTTCTTCTGCTGCGTAGCTAGCGTATCCTTGTTGAAGCAAAATTTTTCCCATCAACAGTTTTGAAGGAAGATGGTCAGGGGTATCTGTTAACGCATTTTTGAGATGAATGTAAGCTACATCAGCTTTGCCCTCGTTAAATGCATCAAGCGCCATTTCATAGTGATTGGCGGCAATTGCGCTCTGTGAAACAGTGAGCATTAAAGTAGCGAATAGAAAGAATCGGAGCATGGCACCAAACATGTAGATAGAAATTTAACGAGAAGAGACAAAAGAATAACGCAGTTGTGGGGAATAAATAAAGGGCGCTAGGCGCCCTTTAAAAGTGATAAGTCTCAGAATTTACTTGCGCGAAAATCGATAGCGTGACCTTCTCGCCAAATATGAGAAAGATAACATCAACATCCCAAGCACCGCTGGTGCAGATACAGGCGTAACTACAGTGGGATTCTGGCCAAACACAAGGTTATTGATGGCACCTGACCCGGGCATGTTAACGACTAGCTTAACGACATCGAACATATTCGCGTATTCAACGCGCTCATAACCACCGTCACCAGTGTCGACTACGTCACTCTGAACAATGCTACCGTCGCTGAGATGGAAGTAGAGCGATGATACTTTTGTTGCAGTATTTGCTTCGTTGTATTCAATATCGAAAAAGTCGAGAGAAACAATCGCGGTGGGTTCGGCAAAGTCAAATGCGAAGAAGCCTGCAGGGCGAGTACCCTCATCATCTGGGTTTGCACACACGCCGTTTGAACATTCGTAAGGACGCTCATGTAAAATCAGCACGCTACCAGGGCCAGCGCCAGCGCCAGCAATCTGTAGAGGTTCATAGATATCTTGAGAGCCTTCGTTAGCGCGGTAGACCCCATTGTCGAAAACGAACTCTAAATCAGGATCAAGGGTACCACTCAAACTAGTATCGAATGCAACGCTGACATTCTCCGTACCACCAACGCAATTACCGTTGATATGGTTGGCCTCAGTCATTTGTGAACCGTTCAAACTACAGCTAGATACGGTGACGCCCCACTCACTGTACTCGTCATCAATGATTTGACCGTTTGATATCACATCACCGTTTGCAGCGGTAGTGAAGTCGAGTACTTGAACGGAAGCGTACGCGTTGCCAAAAACGCACAGAGAAAATGCAACCGTCATCACAACTCGAGAAAACACAGCACTAAGCTTCATTGAGCTCATAACCTTCCTAAAAACAAATCGAGAATACAAAAAATCAAAATTACAAGTGCATAAATCATGCCTTTGTTTATATTTTTAATTAAAACAGGTGTTTAGGGTATTTTTAAGTACGCTTTCCCTTTCAGTGTAAAGAATACTGACGCTCTTTAATAGCCAAATTATATACTAAAGCTTTATAGTGCTATAACGCGTCGAGTAGTTTTTGAGCATCGGGACGTAAATAGAAAGGACGTTCTACTGTTACTGCGTACTCTAGTTCAACTCGTGCTTCATCTAATCTGTTGAGTTTAGCTAGGGTATAACCCAAGTGATATCTCACATTTGGGTTTTGAGCATCTCGAGCGTATGCCTCGCGTAGTAATTCAAGACTGTGTTCGTAATTACCTCGAAGCGCTTGTATCCAGCCGTAGGTATCCAATATTTTTGCGTCATTGGCGTTAAGGGAGTATGCAATCTCTATGTGGCTTAATGCTTTGCTAATACTTGTTTCTAGAGCCATTATTGCAAGGCGGTTATGCGCTTGCGCTGGATTGAGTAGATTGGGTTCCTCTATTAAAGACTCGTAGAGCGCTCTAGATTGTTCATAATCTCGGATAAAAAAGAGATATTGCGCGAGCAGGTTCTTCACCAGAAGATTGTCAGGTGCGCTATTCACTATCTCTTCAGAGGTAGTGATGAATTCCTCCACATAGCGATCACGAAGCGCGTAATTATAGAGTGAAATCACTGGCTGTGAAAAATACACGTCTAGAGAAAGTGCCTGCTTGTAGGCCGCAACTGCATCATCATCACGGCCCTCTTCAGCAAAAATGGTTCCTAGAGTATGCCAATAGTTGGGATTGCGCTGTTGTGATGGGGCGAGAGGGCTAACAATACCACTCGCTGCTTCAACTCGACCTAAACTCAATAACAACCGAGCTCTCGATAACACGATCATCGCGTTGTTTGGCGCTAGAGTCTGTGCGTTTTCCATGGCTTGTAAAGCCTTTGACTCTTCGCCGAGTGCTAATGCAATTTCGCTAAACCTAATGAGACGTTGTGGAGAATCACTGATAAAGTTCTCTACGATATTTAAGGTCTTAATTGCATTGTTAGGGTCCCTTAAGGCGAGCTGCAGACCAGCCTTGTCAAGTAAGTAATCTGGGTTATCAAAGTCATCTTTAAGTAGCTTGTCCAAATGGTACAACGCAGTCTCGTAATCACCTTCTCCACGAAATACATTGACTAAGCGCTCTCGGGTGCCAACATGGTTAGGGTTGAAATCCATTATACTCAGATAGATCTCTTTCGCTTCTCCTGGCCTACCTTGATTTGCCGCGTTATAGCCGCTCAACAGCATCGATTCAGTGTGCTGAGGAGAGAGTACAAGTAATTCTTCAATGAGCACTTCTGAGGCTTCGAAATTTCCCTGTCTGCTATGAATCGCTGCTAGATTAAACTTTGCTGGGAAAAGGGTAGGGTTCAGAGATAGTGCCTTATCAATCTGAATTTTTGCGGTTTCCAGATCGCCGCTTCTTATGTAGATACCAGCAAGCAAGTTGAACACTTCACTCTCGTCTGGAAACATTTGTGCAAGAAGATTTGCGCCTTTCAATGCTAGTTCAAATTCACCACCTTGGAGATGCATCAGTGAGTAGGTGAAAAGAAATGTAGAGTTTTCTTTAAATCGGTCGAAGTTCGCCTCAAGAATCTTAACGGCGTCCTCACGACGACCGCGAGCTGCCATTAACTTAATCTTGAACAGTTGAATTTTATTGTTGTCTGGATAGCGAAGTTCTAGACGTTGTATCAAGCGCTCTGCTTTGAAGGCTTTATTTTGCTTAATGTAGAGATCGCCCAGAATTAACGCAGAATCAGGTGATTCAATAAGCTCAGTCTCATGTGTGGTAAGCAGTAGTAGCGCCTGCTTGTACTGTTGAGTTGCTAGATAAACTTGAGATAACATCAATACCGCTTGTATATCTTCAGGCTCTTTTTGCAGATAACTATTGAAGTCTACTGCGGCCTTTTCCATGTTGTTATTGAAAAAGTTAGTCAACCCACTGATGTAAAGCAGCATTGGTTGTGAAGAAATAAGTTCAGGCGAAAGCTGTGCCATGAATTCATTCAACTGCTGTAACTTTTCGCTGTCTACCACACTTTTCGACTCGCGGCTTTCCAGCCAACTATTAAGTAGGATGGCAAGAGGATCGTTTGGCGTTTCTTGAATAATTTCATCTACAAACAGTTTTGCTCTGTCGTAGTCGTTCGCCTGAAGATAAAGGTCCACCAAATTACGCAACGCAATAGGATCGTCTCGGTTAAACGTCAGCGCTTTTTGAAGGTAATCAGTAGCGGTGTTGTGGTCGCCTTGTTGATAGGCCAGTTGTCCCTTTAATCGCCAAGTAATAGCGTTGTTGGGGTCAAGAGACTCTGCCTGCTCAATAAGTGTTGAGGCTCGCATCAGCATGCCTTTTTGAATAGCTATTGAAGCCATGCCTTGAATAGCAGGAATAAACGTTGATGTCGCATCCAATATTTTGCCGTAACTACTCTCGGCGCAAACAAGATCATCTAGTCGGATACAGGCAGTTGCTTTTATTTGCAACCAGTCAATAACGTTTTCACCAGTAAGACCTTCCGTGCCGTCAAAACGAACCACGTCTTCGTATTTATTCAAAAAAAGCCAAGTGTTACCCAGAGGGCTGGCGATAAGGTTTACGTCTGCCCCCATCTCGTAGGCTTCTACGAATTCCATTTCCGCTGCATTTAGGTAGCCGTTTATCAGGAGGATTCTCCCCATCAGTAACTTAGCCGCGAGGTTTTGAGGGTCCTTTTGTAAGCTATTTTTGAGGTGTATATACGCTTCGTCATACTTTTCAAACTGAAATGATCTGAGCGCTTTTTCATAGTCTTCAGAGGTAGATGACTTAACCTGTGGCGCAAACGCCACGAGTGTGGCCATGATGATAATGGATCTGCACAGAAAGACAAAAGTCGGCATGAAAACGTAAATCCCTGGAAATTTTTATACAAAAGGCAGTAGTTGAACTGCCTAGAAGATACGTTTTTTTATACTTATTTAAACAGTTTTGCGTTCTTTCTGCGCTTTAGCGCTACAAAGCCTATCGCAGAGCATAGTAACCAAAAGCTACCCGTGGTAGGTACTGGTTGAGTAATATCTGGGGCGTCATCAACAGTAAAATCAATGCTAGCTAGTTTGAAACCCGACCCATGGTGAGAAGTACTATTGTCGTCAAAGTGTGTGTTATACGAACCAACCAACCAGTACTTCGCTACTGATAAATTAGAAAAGTCTGAGCTGAAATTGCCGTGACTACCACCAGAGTATATTGTGGACGAAATATTGAAGTGACCAGATGACAACACCGTTCCTGCAGAATTTGCTACATCACTCCATGTAAATTCGTTAGACGCGTGATTCTCGAATAGAGAAATATCATTAAGGCCAATAACAGAAATTTGCTTCCCAGTGTCATAACCTGTGAGGTAAGTAAAAGAGGCGCCTGTCAAAGTTACGTCTTCGCTAAATGAAAACAGAACCATATCGAAGTCGTCACCACCGGTAAAATTGTCAAAAGTATGACTGTCGTTGCTGTGACTGTTAACAAGGCCATAACCATAATCGCCATTGTATGAATAGGCGTTTAATTGGCTGTATTGAACCACCTCTGTGTCGTCATTACTGATCCCATCGTTACTCACATTAGCGGTATCTGCCCACGCAGTAACGCCAACGCGAACCTCTGTACCATCGATGACAATCGACGAGCTTGCAGCGTTGGTGGTGTAGTTAATATTGCTATGGCTTCCTCCGCCCACGTACAGATCGTAAACGTGCTCTTCCAGTGACGTGTCTACCGTGGTGCTAGCAGCAACGGAGCTAGCGAAAAAACAACTAATTAAGAAAACAGAAAAAAAGCGTTGCATACAAGACTACTCAGTAATGACTTCACCCTTAGGTAAGCAAAAGTCATGCCTGTATTTATATCTTTGATATACCGCATATTTTTTTAAGAGGTGTAAATCATATGAAAAAAAAGCTGACAGTCAGTCAGCTTTTATTAAGAGTATGAAATTAGCTTCGATTAACTCGACGACGCCAAGCGATAAATAGGCCAAAAGCAGCGAGTGTTGACCAAGTTTTTGGCTCACTTACATCTGTTGGTGGCTCGTTCGGCTGTCCGTCAATGTCAAACCCCAATGCAGTCAGTTTAAATGCATCGTTGTACATATTGCCGCCAATGTCACCGAACACAGTATTATAGGCACCTAATAACCAGTATTTAGAAGCAGAGGCCACGGTAAAGTCTGCTCTGTGATCAACATAATCACACTCAGTCACATCATAAGATCCTGCAGTCAGCGCGTCCTGAACAATATCAGACCAAGTGTTCACACCAGAAGTTAGTGTTGATATGTCATCTAAACCTGCAATAGATACTTGCGTGTCATTGGAATTACCAATCCAAGAAAAGCTTGCACCAGTTAGCTTGACTGATTCGCTGAAAGACAACAGAACGAAATCAAAGTCAGGTGAAACGTTGTAGCTCAGTGTATTCACATTATCAATGGCGTGGTCTGGGTTGCTGCCATAATACTCATGGTCAGCGTTATATATGCCATAGCCATAGTTGTTGGATATATGGACTAGGCTAGCTTCAGTCACAACGTGGTCATTGTATGTACCAACGGTATCAGACCAAGCACTGAGAGCTACATTCACACCGTCAATTGAAATGCTCGAATGAGCGGCATTTGTAGAATATGAAACGCCATCATCAATAAGGTCGTAGGTATATTCACCGAGCGATGAATTACACAAGGCTGATTGCTCGCTACTATTGGAACCACCACAGTGATTGCGATAATAGCTTGATGCCTCAACAGCGTTACTTACAGCTAATCCGATAACAAACAGAGTCATTATGGATAGCGATGTAAATCGAACCTTCAACCAAGTCATTATAAATTTGCTCCTAAAAGTTGTTTGGTGTTTTACCAACAACTCACCGTTTCAACATGATGAATGCAGTGTAGGGGAAAGGTCTTTAGTTTTAAGTACAAGAATCCATACCTAATTATGTAGGGTGAACTTTTGCTAATGTTCAAAGGTCCTGAAATTGTGGTTGTGTTTTGTGGGTATCCCACGAAGTAGAACTGTGAAATAATTGATGAAAAGTTAATAGTAGTACGAGGACTTATGTCTGAACAAAAGCGAAAGGGTATTTACCTACTACCTAATCTTCTGACAACTGCAGGCCTTTTCTCTGGCTTCTTCGCTGTTGTGTCTTCGATGAATGGTAGATTTGAGGCTGCTGCAGTCGCTATATTTGTGGCAATGATCTTTGATGGTTTAGATGGACGAGTTGCCAGAATGACAAATACTCAGAGTGATTTTGGCGCAGAATATGACTCTATGGCTGATATGGTCTCATTTGGAATGGCGCCAGCGTTGGTTGCTTATAACTGGGGACTTACTGAATTAGGTAAACTCGGTTGGTTAGCTGCATTTGTATATGTTGCTGGTGCAGCGCTCAGATTGGCGCGTTTCAATACCCAGGTAGGTATAGCGGATAAGCGATTCTTCCAAGGGCTAGCAAGTCCTGCTGCCGCTGCCGTGGTATCGGGACTTGTTTGGGTTGGTGTGGAGTACGACGTGGTAGGTACAGACTACGGACTTATTGTTGCCTCGGTCACTGGTATCTCTGGCCTATTGATGGTGAGTAACTTTAAATACAACTCCTTTAAAGAAGTTAATTGGCAAGGCAAGGTTCCTTTTGTAGGTATATTAATTGTGCTATTAGCGTTTGTTGTAGTTGCTACTGAGCCTGCACTGGTCTTATTCATTGTATTTGTACTTTATGCGTTAGCAGGCCCAATAAATACATTCCGTATGGTAGATAAAGTACGATTGCATGATGTTGTTGGTGATCACGAAGAAGATGCGGACTTCAAAACTACACCAAAAACCAATGAAACAGACAAGTAATGAAGGTTCATTAGTACACCAGCAATCGATAAAATCTTAAATTTTGCTTGGTTTTTAACCTTAATGTATAAAAAGCGACCGAACGAGTCGCTTTTTTTATATTTTTTAAAAAAGCCTGTTGACGCCGAGGAAGAACTGCGTAAAATGCGCGCCTCCTCAACAGGGAACGCCAATAACAACGGCGCTGAAGAGGTTGTCACCACTAAGTTTGATTGAAAAAAATTAACAAAAATGATTGACAAAAAAATGATGCGCTGTAACATACGCATCCGCTTCGAAAGAGGCAG
>NZ_BJKL01000006.1 GCF_006538345.1 Alteromonas sp. KUL49
CAGGTTCGGCACTTGCTGTGCAGGCAAACAGCCCTGCGAGTAATAGGGTGGTCTTATTCATCACTAACTCCGTTTTAGCTGACTTCTTCGTTACTCACGAATGATGAAAGGTGTCTTTACTTTTTTAAATCGACGTTAAAAAGCAATAAATGCACCAGCGACAAAATATTGACGAAAAAACAGTCATATATGACAATTAAGCGACACAGGATATTTGAAAGTGTAAAGAAACCAGACAGTTTTCTTTACGTTTGTGTAATAAATGTAAAGTTGCGCATGTCTGAATTTGGATATACCTTGAACTTTTTTACCAAGAGATTGTTCCATGAAGTGGTTGATGTTTGCTGTAGCCCTGCTGTTCCTCGTTGGCTGTTCTCAAAGTGAAAACAACGCCACTCCTGAGCAAGTCAAACGCCAAATAGAGAATGGCGATAATGCGTTAGCTATTGTTAACGCCAAGGCTTTACTGCAAAAAGGTGTTGACGATCAAAACGCCGCGGCAGTGATTCAAGCCAGAGTTTTGCTAGCCAACGCATACTACTCGCAAGGCCATTACGCACAATCTACCAGCCAGTATAATTGGATTCTCGATAAGGTGTCTTCGCCCGCTAATCAAGACGGTTTTGATTGGTATAAAGTAGTCGTGTCGTATATCGAGTCTTACGCCTATCCTGAACTACAACTATTATTGGAGCACGAGCAGGCCCCGTTTACTTTATCTGAAGCATTTGTATTGCGTATTGCTAACAAGTTGGCCGACAACAACGGTGCATTGTTCGACGTTGTATCTGAATTGCGACGAGTACGCTGTAACGAATGTCACCCACTCATTCAAGCAATTTACTTAGGGCAATTGTCTTCCTTTGGCCTACTAAGTGATGAGTTATGGCAAAACCAAAGTACCGAACTTGCCACGCGTATTAACGACTACCAATACGTGGCCATGGCTTTAGGTCGCCATTACCAAAATACAAAACAATACGCTCAAGCCAAAGACTACTTAGTACAATATACAAGTGCACGACCTGAAGACTTGCACGCCAAACTCGTACTGGCATCTGTAGAGTTGGCCTTAGGTAATGATGAGCAAGCAACGGCGCTAACTAACGCGCTCCTCACCCAAACTCAAAAAGCTCCCATGGTACTTCAACTTCAAGGGGTGCTCGCCTTTAAACGAGGCGACATGTTAGAAGCTGCTGCCGCTAGCCAAACGTCTATTTCTTTGGGCCTAGAAAGCGTACTTAATTTGATTATTGCTGGTTTGTCGAATAGCCAGTTGGGTAACATGGAATTAGGTGCAAATTACCTGGGCCGCATTAAGAACGAACTTCCTGTAGACCACCCATTAATGGTAATAGTCACCAACATTACTGAAACCATAGGCAACAATGGTACGTTAGACAGCGCCAGTGCTATTGAACTCGCACTCAGTGAGAGTTCGCGTATAAGTTCGCAACGCCTGCAACGCGCAGATGCTAGCAACAACGCAGAACTGGCCCAAGTGGCTGGCGCACAAGGTACGTCGTCTAGATTTGAACGCATTGGTGAGGCACTTTCCAATGGCGACATCGACACTGTAAAACAAGAGCTAGTAAGCTGGGAGCAAGAAGAGGGAAGAACCGTAGATTGGTTAAATACCGCTGCCATTGTTGCCATTAACGACGGCGATATCGCTGGTTCGCAAGCCTTGCTAAATGAAGCAAAGCAATTAGACCCCAATAATATTCCCTCGTTAATGCAAGACATTCAACAAGCACAACAAGAGCAAAAGTGGTTGCAAGTCATTGCCATAACCGAGCCCATGTTGATGGAGCGCAGTATCTCTATTCCCAGTGTTATTGTGGCCTGGTTAGAAGCGCACATAAGACGCAGATCTTTGCCACTCGAACAAGTTGAACACCTAAATACCCTGATGGGCGACGAGTTTGAGCGCATATTCGTGGGGCACCTGCTCAGACTAAACGAGGTCAACACGCTAGGGGAATATCTTTACAATATTATTGGCGAAGCCAACTGGCACTCTGGTCACTTTAACGCTGCCTTGTTACTCAACCAAAATGTTGGCCGAGTACAAGAAGTCTCTCGACTGACCAAAGCTTTTGTAGACTCTGGAAAAGCCATTACTCCCACCGACCTTATGTTGGCATTATCAATCTCAGAAAAAATGGGCGACATAAACGCGGTAGTCGGGCTACTCGACTATGCCGATACCAACAACATTGCCATTGAAGGCAAAGCCTATTTTCAGGCAACCGTTTACCTAGCCCAGCAAAAGTGGGAAGAGGCCAAACAAGCTCTACTTTCTGAAAACCTGAATACGCCCAAATATTACAACATGCTAGCCCGCGCCCACTACGAACTCGACGAAGTGGAACCAACACGAAATGCACTTATTAGCAGTTTAAATCTGCGCCCTAACCTCATCACACTCGATCGCTTATTCGAGCTAGAACAAAACCAAGCCGAACCCGACCTAGAGCAATTTGCCGATGCAGTGACTAACACCATCGAGTTCATCCCCTACGCCAACGACGTGCGACTACGTATTTCACAATGGGTGTTGTTAGTAAAACCCGAGCTAAGCGCGGCCTTGTTAGAAAGCCCATCGATGACACAACTCGTAAACGCTGACCCTGTATTACTCAACAACCTAGCGTGGGCACAACTGCAAGCCAATGAGCTAGAAAAAGCCACGGCCACGATTAAAAAAGCACTGGCACTAGCACCAGAAGATCCGTCGTTTTTAGATACTCAAGCGAGTATTGAGGAGAAGTTGAGGGAGGGTTCTTAGGGAAGAGTTCATCATCTATACACGATTTCCCAGAATAAAATTGGAAAATGAAATAGACACGCTTAAGTACTTTGACTACAAACAAGGCTAACGATTGATAAGGCCCAATATTTCATCATAAACTTTTTGATAGTCATCATTTTTACTAATATATTCGAGAAAAGTTAACTCGGAACTGAAGGATGTAGCTATTTCTTTTGGGAAAGTTTTGGCGGAATCAGCGTTTAAATATGAGTAATTTTTTAAAATACTATCATCAGCATACATAGTCTTGAGTAAGCTATAGGCGTAAATGTTTGCGAGGAATTCTTCTCTATCCGAAGTTATTTTTTTGCCAATAGTGGAGCGCATATAAAGATAGTGGAATGCCTCATGTAGGCTTGTATCCAGAGCATAGAGTTGCATGTCATTGTTTGAATATCCTATAAAATGCTCTGTACTCGCTATATAAACAATATTTTCACGCTCAATTTCATTTCTGAGATAAAAGTTATCATCATTGATATAGTAAAACTCCAACAACAGATTGAAGTTTGCAAGTGGCTTTACTTCAGAATCAACGTCTACACCAATACACTCACCAATCTTCTCTAAATACACACGAATCTTAATTTTCCCAATATGATATTCACAATGTTCCACTGTTGATTGCTTGATAGTCTCAAAATCAAGTTCCTGTAGCTCTCTATCTCCTGAAGAAGCCTGGCTATAGCTTGTGTAAGTTCCAAATATATTTTTCTCCATAACGAAGAGACTGAAGGGTTTTACTGGAATCGGGTATGATGGATATATGGCACAAGCAGCAAGCACTAAGGCCAATAATAATAAGAATGTAGAACGAAAAGCTAGTGAAGACATTGCTTATATCTTTATCGAGAATTTAGGATTTAGTGCAGACGAATTGGTCCTCACCTGCACCATCTGTGCGGATATGATTTTCAATCACGGTTGTCAAAGCCTCACTATTTCTAACAAAACTTGTTTTAGAAATCATTATCTAGAAGTAGGCCTTCCTTCCTCGATTTACGAGAAAGCGTGCTTTGCTGCTCTTCTAGCTTTTGCTCAATAACTAATTGCACATCGTCGATAACCCCAAAATGCTCTAGTACGTTGAATATCGTTTCAGCATTAACCGGTTTGCCATTCTCGATGGACGAAATAGTATTGCGCCCAACACCTACGCGTTGGCCAAGTTCAGTTTGATCCATGGTGGTAGCACGCATGGATACCACAAGCTTACCGATAGATTCCAAAAGGGCGTTTGTTTTTTGCATGAAATAACATGCAAACTGATAGCCACAGTATTAAGCAGTTTATGTTTACGCTTTTTTCTGAGAGCTTTGGCTACCAAAAAACGCCTCTTGAAACTTCTTGGGCGGTAAGCCGGTAACACGCTTGAACGTAGTGGAAAAATAGGTAGGTGTGCCAAAGCCCACATCGAGGCTAAGGTCCATAATAGCTCCACCTTTTTCCAGAGCCTTAACGGCTTTGTCTATACGAAAACGAGATAGAAACTCAGTAAAGTTATATTCAAAGAGATCTGACAATCTGCGATTTAACTGCCTAACGCTGATTAACATCTGGTCAGCTGCTTGTGCCCTATTAAACGTCTCATCTTTATAATTCTTTTCAAGTACTGCGATAAATTTCAGATAGAAATTCAGGTCTTTTTCGTTGTTGAAGTCGGGGATGTTTAGGTAGCTCTTTACAGGAGTTTTAGCATTCATATTACACCGAGCCGCCTCAAGCATCTTAGAGTAATGATTTACATCCAACAAATGTTTCAATCTAGAAACTAGAATTTGGTCAGAGACTGGTTTTTCTAGGATGGTAGTCACTCCCACGTCAATAGCTTCTTGAATCCAATCTTCATTATTTTTCCTGATATTAAAATCGTAGGAGTATACTCGTGCCCGGTTGTTCCTCTAATTTTCCTTACAAGTGTTATACCATCCATATCTGGAAGATAATTGTCCAAAATAAATATGCTCGGCTTATACGATTCAATAATATCTATACATTCTTTACCGGTTCTGGCCGTCAAACACTGATAGGGGTCGTTAAGTAAATCAAAAAGATGAGAGCGGATAAACTGACTTTGCTGGACAACCAAAACAACTTCTTTGTTTGTAGATTTCTCTTCCACTTGAAAATCAGAGAAATAATTTTCTGAATCAATTAATTCAACACCATCGTTCTGTGCTGGGATACTGTAGTTGATGGTTAATTTTCCGGTCGATATGTTCAAGTTAAAGTCTCCAAAATGCGAGCAAACTAGGGCTTTTAGAACACCTAATCCAAACGTCTCTTCCTCATCACTACCGAGAAACTTTATATATTTTTTACCCTTAGAAGCTTTTGGTGATAAATCTGAACGTGTTAGTACAAATTTAAAACCCAGTTTGCTCGGCTCAGCACTCACGTCAATCTTTATTGATTCAGAATGTGGAAACATTTGGTAGAGTGCTTTAAAAGGCAACTCCAGTAAACTTTCGAGTAGCCCGTAAGGTAAAGAGAAAAATCCATCTCCTTTGATATGATATTGTAAAAAACAGCCAAACTCACTTGATAATGAAGATAGTTTTTCCAATTCTATTTTCGTGTCTCGTTTGAAATTTACTTTTTTAGTTGGTGCACTGCGTTCTACAGACTCAATATCTAGAAAGCTCACAATTTCAACTAACTCAATTAGCTTCGAAAAATTTTCGCTCAACTTGTCATAATTTGGTGTTTCACCGCTGGAACCTTCATGAATCGATTTACTTAAAACTTGCATCTCATATGAACGTTCTTTTAGTTCCTCTGAAATACCTTCGATTACTTTGCTATGTCTTGCAATAGCAGCAGTTAAATCATTTTTTCTCTTTAGAATTAGGCTCAGATTCCTTGAGTTTCTCACTCTCAAACTTAGTATTGCTCTAAAACAAACTAAGAAGTAACCGCTAAAAAAGCTATAGATAAGAAAAAGGGAAAAAAGAAAATATACCATATAAGCATATATACTCAGGTAAAATGGGGCGGGAACTAATATCTCTATTGCTGAGCTTTCGAAGCTCTCCTTGATCCCGTCAACATTCACTCTAATCTCTAGTTTATAGCGTCCAGCATCTAAGGATGGGAATTCAATGTCCTTTATTGAATGGCTCTGAGATACCCATTCATCGGAATAATTGATTAACCTGTACTCAATCTTAAATAGATCTGAATAAATCGGCTTATTTACGTTTACATTTATTTCTATCCAAGAGTGCTCTCGAGCAATGGTCGTGGTAGATTTATTCGTTCCAAAAATATTTAAAGTCTCAAATTGGCGAGATTCATTGTCAAAGAATCTTATTGC
This sequence comes from Alteromonas sp. KUL49, assembly GCF_006538345.1. Taxonomy (GTDB): domain Bacteria; phylum Pseudomonadota; class Gammaproteobacteria; order Enterobacterales; family Alteromonadaceae; genus Alteromonas. The sequence continues at coordinate 6,132 of NZ_BJKL01000006.1, forward strand.
AGAAATATTTACTCGGTGCTCATAGACTGCAGAGAAATTGCTAAGTAAATGCTTAACGTCTAACACGTAGGTTTGTTTATCTCCAAGCACAAGAACATTATGCTCATTTTTCAATATAGAATTAAATTCAAAGCTCCTATCTGACACTCCAAAGGTTTCATCTATGAGATGATATGATTGTTTCTTTAAATCGTAGAAAAACAGACCTTTACTCGTTGTAGCAAAAAGGCCTGAATCGACCTCTGCAATTGAGTTAATGATTCCCGGAGGAGTATTATTTAACTGCTTTAACGAGGAGTTTAGATAGGAATATTCATATATTCCGGAAGAAGTGCCAATCCAAATTCTCTCACCGTTTGAGCTAAGTTGTACAGAATTCAGCTCACAGAGTGAAAAATCTACATTGCTGCTAAGCTTTTTTATCTGTCCGTCAGAATATATGAATACACCATTGCTGTGTTTAGTGAAAACAACACCATTTTCTATAGCTGCAAACGCTGCAATACTTCCGTCTACAAGCTTTTTGAGTGCATTTTCAACGACTAGAAACAACCCACTTCGATGACTACTCTCTAGACGGATTACTAACTCACCACTTTGTAATGTGATTACTCCAGAAATATTTTCACCATAGCTCAAGTCAACAGACTTAAGGGGTAAAGCAATAGAGCGCTCAGGATACAATTCAAAAAATTCTCCAGTACCCTTTACCGCATAAAATCTATTTTCTGTTCGGACTAGATGGTAACTATCTGGCTCTCCCACATTGATGACATCAATTACTTCCCCACTTTCACTTGCCCTAAAAACCTTTCCTTCAGAAGCAATCAAATAGCCTGATTTGTACTGTATCCGTGAAGTTATATGCCCGGCGAAAGGAACGCGCTCAGAGTTCAAGACTACAGTACTTTTCGCAGAGTTTGGAATGCGGAGTAACCCTCTTTGGGTGTCGACTAGAAAAATGTACCCGGTAGGGGAATAAAGTATTTGAGTAACAATCTCAATATTATCTGGCACCAAACTTTGATTCACAAACCAAGGAACCTCAAATTCTCCAGTTTGTTGATTTAGCCAGTATAATTTCTCAGCACCTACCCAGATTTTACCATCTGGTCCTCTACTAATATGGTAAACAGGGAACTGTTTAGTCTCATTATCATCATATCCCTTAGGCCTGTCTGAATAGAGCGAATATTCTTTACTCAATCTATCAAACTTTATTAACCCCAAATCCGAGCCAATAAAAACTGTATCATCCTCGGCTAAAAAAGAGGTAATTTCAGTGTAATGAAATCCAGTTTCACGAGGGTCATATTTTTGTAGGTGGCTGGTACTCAGATCTACGGAAAATAAAGCCTTTTCTCGATCAATAAGCCAAAACATTCCGTCTGAGAGTTGAACACTGATAATCTCGCTGTAGCGTTCGACCCCTATATGATTGAGATTTAGAACTATCTCTTTAGTCTGTATGTCTAGAACATAAGCATTATTAACGGTCGAAACTGCCAAACGATTTCCAAATACGTCAATGTTCCAAACTTGGCTCGATGGAATTCCAAAAATTTCATATGGTTGAATAGAATGAGTCCTAAAATTTACAGAATATAGCCCGCCGCCGAAAACAGAAACTAAAATGTGGTCGTCATCCAATTGCCCTATAGAGGAGACGAATCCACCATCAAGATACTTTTCAAAACCATCGATAAACTTATATTCGTTTCCCTGAATTCTGTATAAACCATTCTCGGAGCCAACGAAGACTCCAGACTCTGACTCCAAGATAGATGTAATGTAACCTAGAGGCTTTCCATCGATTGAATCAATGAAAGGATAATTAGGTTGAGCACTAGCTGAAAATGAAGCAATGAAAAGGGACGCACATGCTACGAAAGTGAGCCACGAGTACCGTATTAACACAGAGAACATTCCTTTGTCCTTATTCTTAAAGAAGAAAAAATCTCCGTGTCAAATAATCTATTCCGTTTTTAGTAACCTCGACCAATACAAAAAAGGAATAAGCTAATGAGTGATACACGAAGCAATCTTGTGCCCCTGACAATTAACGAGCTAATAAAAGTGTCTGGAGGCCATTTATCATACAATCAACAAATAGAAGAGGATATTATTCATACGTATTACAAAGTCCCCAAAGTACCACCGATTTCTGGCCTATCAAACCAACAACTAACTCAACTGACTACGCTAGACTATTAAAAACACTCTAGTCTAGCCAAATACACTCGGGCAGTTTTAAGCAGTAGCTGCCAGTGTTGGAATAGTTTTCGATGTTTTAATCTTGATCGATAGATGTTCTCTCACTTAACGATAGGTAAGGTTAACAATATATTTTTTTGAGGCGACATAACACTCTCTCATCCTCAAACCAACAACCACCGCATCCCCGCATTTACAGCTGCTTGTTGGTCATAAATATAATCCCCCACATATAAGCATTCTTCTGGTTGTAGTTGCCATTGCTCTGCTATTTGCAGCAGTGCTGTGGGGTCAGGTTTAGCTGGGGCGTCTTCTCTTGTCAGTACCAAGTCTATGGGTATTTGGTTATTGTGTATTTTAATGTTGGTGGCTTGAGTGCAGTTGCGGGTAACAATGGCCATGGGTAGGTTGTTGGCTTGAGCTTGTTGTACCATTTGTTTGCCAATGTCTAACCATTTGGCGTTTTCTGCGTCGGCAATTTCGTGCTGTAAAATAACGGCGTTGGCGTGTGCTTTTTCGTGATCGGGGAGTTTGTCTACAAACTCAAGAATGTCTTCGCTTTTGCTGCAACCAATTTGCTCTCGTATGGCTGAAAAGTTAAGTTGCGATTCTACTAGGGTGCCGTCTAAGTCGAAAATAACCCCTTTGATCCCGTCTAAATTCATAGCGTTGTTTGCCTTTTTACTGCTTTGTTATTACAAAAGATTCAGAATAGTCGCGGCTTTATACGTACAATTGCTATAGTTCGCGCCATTAAATTTGGCTAATTATTTTATAACCTTTGTAGGCGGGAGTAATGGGTGTATTTGCAGCGCTAGGTACGGCGCTTTGTTGGGCAATTGCCGCACGACTTTATCAACAAACCGGTAACGCGTTTTCACCCCTTTCCATGAACTTTTGGAAGGGTGCTATTTCTATTGTTATTTTGTCGGTGGTTGTACTGATTATTCCTACTAACTTGCATTCTCACTATGCGTTGGGTGTGTTGTTGGTGAGCGGTTTTATTGGCATTGGTATTGGCGATACGCTGTTTTTTAGAGCCCTGCAATCTATTGGCGACAGCCAAACCGTATTGGTAGCCGAAACACTCGCGCCTATTTTTACGGCGCTGTTTGCTATGGCGTTTATTGGCGAATGGCTCACTTGGCAACAATGGATAGGTATTGCGGTCGTGCTACTTGCCATAGACATGGTGATTAAATCACGAAAACGGGATACCACCCATGTATTTGCTACCTCGGGCTATTTGTACGCGGTGGGAGCGGCCATTTGTCAGGCCGTAGGTGCGGTAATGAGTCGTGATATTTTAGCCAGCGGAGATATCGATGCTGCCAGTGCTGCACTGTTTCGTTTAGTGGGTGGAATGGTATTTGTTGTGCCGCTCATGCTTATATCTAAAACCGTATGGTTACCCAAAGTAACGAGCGCTGTTCGAACGTGGCGATTGTTTGTTATTGCTACCTTGCTAGGTACTACCGCCGCGATTTACTTACAAATGTTTGCTATTGCCAATGCAAAGGCTGCAGTGGTGCAAACCCTTATTGCAACAAGCGCATTGATGAGTTTGGGTGTGGCTTGGATATTGGGAGAAAAGGCGTCGAAGGCCACCTTGTATTGGTCGGTTACCGCCCTTATTGGCGTGGCACTTTTGATATTTTTTGGTGACAACAGCCCACTTCACTAAGCGCTGTTGAAAACGAGGTTTACTCACCAGAAACAGGCGAACAGGCGTGAGTAAACCTGCTAAGACAAATGCTAAAGGGGGTTAAACCCTGAAGCCTTTTGACGTACAGCTCGAACGCTTATCACGCAATGCTGAAAGGTGTCGCTTCAACCAAGATTTTTGAATATCTGATTTGGTGGTGCGCAGCTCGTCGTTGACTCGCTTGAGCTCTTTACCTACTAGCAAGCAGCTCGAACTGGTTGGCTCAAACCCACTAGCGTGAGCTTTGGTAGTAGGTAATACTGTGACCGACGCTGCAATGGCGGTACTAATTACAAGGGTACGTAGATTCATGTTGTGGCTCCGATTACTCAGTAATTCAAAATCTAGCACAGCCGTTGCCTTGCTTTAGTGCATCGCCCAATACACGGGTATGAAAATTACTGCGCAAGGATTATACCCTTGAACCTGCTCCCATTGCTTCAATTACTTTCATGACGCGCTGCGGAATTTTTTGCAAACTGCATACTTCGGTTGCCGCTCCCATATCTATGGCAACCTTTGGCATACCAAAAATCACACTACTGGCCTCGTCCTGACAAAAGGTAGCACAGCCTTGTTGCTTCATCGCCAGTAACCCTGCCGCTCCGTCTTTACCCATACCTGTGAGCAGAACGCCTACCGCGTTGTCACCCGCACAATCTGCGAGAGATTTAAACATTACGTCGACTGACGGGCGATGCCCAGACTCCCGCTCATCGTCACCCAACGACGCTATATAATCGGCTCCGCTTCGCACTACCCGTAAGTGTTTTCCGCCAGGGGCAATGTATGCAGAGCCAGGTAAGAGTCGCTCATTGTGTACCGCTTCAGTTACCCGAATTTGACACAAGCTATGAAGCCTCTGTGCATAGGTGGCGGTAAATCCCGAGGGCATATGCTGGGTAATAACCGTTGCAGGTGCGTTACTGGGGAACTGAAGTAACACTTCTTTGATGGCCTCTGTTCCGCCAGTAGACGCGCCGATACCGATAAGTTTTTCGGTACCTGAATAGTGAAATGTTGATGTGCGTGTTGTTGCGCTGGGTGACGTATTTGGTGTTGAGTATCTCGGTTTACATTGCGCGGCTATGCGTATTTTATCGATGATCAACTGGCTGTAATTCGCCAAAGCTTGGGCAATATCTAACTTTGGCTTAGGTACAAAATCTACCGCACCTAATTCCAACGCCCTAAGCGTGGCCTGCGCACCTTGTTGTGTGAGTGTGGATATCATCACTACAGGTGTGGGCTTGGCTTTCATTAGCACTTCTAAAAAGCGTAAGCCGTCTACCTTTGGCATTTCAATATCGAGAGTGATCACATCGGGCTCGTGTTCCAGTACCATTTTTTTGGCAACGTAGGCGTCTTGCGCGGCGCCAACCAACAGCATGTCATCGGCTTGGTCGATGATGCTGGCGAGCAATTGCCGAATGAGCGCAGAATCATCGACGACCAGTACTTTTATCGGCATCTAAAGTCTCCGTAAATGTGAAGGTACCCGCCTTCGCTTGCTGCGCTAACAACACTCTGTGCGTGCTCTCTCGTTCGTAAAGCCCTGCGTTATTAAACTCTTTAATTCGCTTCATAAACACATTGCCCTCTTCAGGGAAAAAGTAGATTTTTCGGGCGTAGTTCGACATTAAATCGCTACTTATCAAAGGAATGCTTTCCTGCTTTAAGTAGGCCACTACAAATTCTGCGTTAATTTTACCTATGTCTTGCTGCACAAAGCCGGGTAACACCTTGCCTCCACCAAACGCTTTAGCAACAAGTCGACCGCGATTTGCCCCTAATTTAACAAGTTGTTCTATGAGCATACTCATTGCGTGAACGCCGTATTTAGACGCCAAACAATTATCCAGAGAACTAGCGAGGTTTAAGTCTGGTAACATGAAATGATTCATGCCCCCGATATTAGTCTCTGGGTCGTAAATACATGCAGAAACGCACGATCCTAAAATAGTTACCAATACCTTGTTAGAACTCGTCGCCACATATTGCCCGGGTAACAACTTTACCGCTTCTCGTTGTAAGCGTTTGTCGAAATAGGTAATGGGTTGTTCATCCTGACTCATACTAGGATTACTGCCTTACTTTACCGGTATGTACACTGTGTTTCCTACCGACCGGACTAAGTCGGTATGCATAGTAAAGTTCTCTGAATGCCCCGCAAAATAGAGCCCTTTAGGAGTGAGGCGATTGACCATTTTTGCCAGTATTTCTCGTTGTGTTTTTGGCTCGAAGTAAATCATCACATTGCGACAAAAAATCACGTCAAAAGACTGAGGTAATGGCCAATGCGTGGCCGTTAAGTTAAGGGGCATGAAAGTCACCATACGGCGAATTTCATCTACCACTTTCACCTTTCCGGCATGGCTGCCCTTACCGCGAAACAAAAACTGTTTGGCGTACCCTGCAGGGAGCTGCTTTGCTCGCTCTATGGAATAAATACCTTTGTCTGCGGTGTCTAATACGTGACTGTCGATGTCGGTTGCAATAATAGACACGGGCGTATCAAAACTTCGATAAGCGGCGGCCACTGTCATAGCGATTGAGTAGGGCTCTTCCCCCGTACTACTCGCGGCACACCATATTCGTCTCACATTTGGCGAAGCCCGCAGATGCGCCTTTAACAAGGAAAAGTGATGAGCCTCTCTGAAAAATGCAGTTAAGTTAGTGGTTAACGCATTAATGAACTGCTCTTCTTCATCTTTGGAGGTCTGAACCAGCGACAAATAGCTGTCAAAGGAGTCAATACCTAGCGCGCGTAGCCGCCTTACCAAGCGGCTGTACACCATAGCGTCTTTAGACTCGTTTAATCGTATACCCGCTTTCGCAAACAATAACGCTTGTACACGAGAAAAGTCATTTTTACTGTAGGCAAATTCCGTTGCTGATGCTTGTACTGGCGTTACCTTGGCTAGCGTCAATTAAAAGGCCTCCCATTCAGCATCGTCAGGGGCTGCAGGGCTTAATGCTTTAACTGATTTGGGTCGTCGTCCGTTAAGAATCTCGCCAGCACTTTCTGCTTTAATCGCGACAGGGGCGGTTATCGGCGCAGCGCTAAAGTTGGATTCCGTGGCTCCTACATTGAACAAAGACACGCGCTGAGCTAATTGTCCAGACTGTTGACGCATACTGTCTGCAGCAGCGGCGGCTTGTTCCACCAGCGCTGCATTTTGCTGAGTCATTTCATCCATTTGTACAACGGCGTTGTTTACTTCTTGAATACCCGTTGACTGTTCAGCCGAGGCAGCAGCAATTTCCGACATAATGTCGTTGACGCGCGTGATGGCTGTCACTATATCAGCCATGGTTTCACCCGACTTATTCACCAAGGTGTTACCGTTAGATATTTTCTCCACTGAGGTCGAAATCAACGCTTTAATGTCTTTTGCCGCCTCTGCAGAACGCTGAGCAAGTGTACGAACCTCGGAAGCAACTACGGCAAAACCTCTGCCTTGTTCCCCTGCTCTGGCAGCTTCAACCGCTGCGTTTAACGCGAGTATGTTTGTTTGAAAGGCTATGCCATCTATTACACCAATAATGTCAGAGATACGCTGTGCCGACTCGTTGATCTCGCCCATGGTGTGCACAACTTCTTCAATCACTTTTCCGCCGTCTGAAGCTACTTCAGACGCTTGTGAAGCTAAGCTTTTCGCTTGGTCTGCGTTTTCAGCGTTGAGTTTAACCGTGCCCGTGAGTTGCTCCATTGCCGAGGCAGTTTCTTCTAAACTAGACGCTTGCTGCTCGGTACGGCTAGACAGGTCCGCGTTGCCCGTAGCAATTTCATTAGAACCTGTATCGATGGTCTCAACGGCCGAACGAATTTTTATGATGGTATCTCGTAACTCATCAATGAATGAGTTGATGGACTCACCCAAGACTTTAAAATCGCCATCAAGGGTTTGCTCAATGTTTTCAGTCAAGTCGCCACTTGCCAGTGTGGTCATGATGTTTTTGATACATTCCACAGCCACCGTACGCCCCGTGACATCACTGGCATATTTTACTACGCGGAAGGGCACGCCGTTTTCATCAAGAATTGGGTTGTACGAGGCTTGTATGTACACCGCGTTACCCTGTTTATCCAAACGTTTATACTCGCCGCTGGAATACACCCCTTGTCGGAGTTGGTCCCAAAACATGCTGTATTCAGTGGAGTTCTTATAGGCGGGTTCAACAAAAATACTGTGATGCTTGCCTTTCACTTCTTCGAGGGTATATCCCATGGCACCGAGAAAGTTGTCGTTGGCGGTTTGAATAATGCCGTTCACATCAAACTCAATCACGGCTTGCGATTTACTGATAGCGTCTAATTGACCTTCAAAATACGCGTTTTTCTTCTTCTGTTCGGTAATATCAGTGGCAAACTTAACCACTTTGTAGGGGTGGCCTTTGGCGTCATAAATTGGATTGTAAGAGGCTTGGATCCAAATCTCTTTTCCACCGCGGGCGAGGCGTTTAAATTCACCGGTCTTGTAGTTACCCGCTTTTAAATCTTGCCAGAACTCAGCGTATTCCTTACTGGCTTTATAGTCGGGCTCTACAAATATACTGTGGTGCTGCCCTTGAACTTCGCTGAGTTGGTACCCCATAGCCCCTAAGAAGTTATCGTTAGCCGTAAGAATATTGCCGTTTAAATCAAACTCAATGACCGCCTGAGACTTACCAATAGCATTGATCTGCCCTTCAAAATCGGTAGTTTTGCGCTTTTGTTCGGTGATATCGGTGGCAAATTTTACGATAGACGTAATATTGCCATCCCGATCAAAAATAGGGTTGTACGAGGCTTGGATCCAAATATCTTCCCCCGATTTGGTAACTCGACAAAATTCTCCACTGTGCACTTCACCATCTTGCAGCTTACGCCAGAATTCTTGGTATTCGGCGCTTGCCGCATAGGCTTTATCAACAAACATGCGATGGTGTTTGCCAACCACTTCTTTATCTGAATACCCCATTGCATTCAGAAAGTTGTCATTGGCCGATTTAATGGTGCCTTCAGGAGTGAAATAGATGACCGCCTGACTACGCATAATGGCGTTCACGGTACCCTCTTGACGGCGAAGTTCCGCATCTTCTGCCCACTCCACCACCAATGTCCCCTCTTCCATACCTTGAGTCGTGCGAAGGGGCGTGATTTTTAGGGAGAATATATTTACCGCAAGTGTCACAGTGATTTCTTGAGCGCTGATAACATTAACCAGTTCGCGAGCCACACTCTTTCGACCCCGCAACACACTATCAATATTTACGCCCTTCAACGTCGCACCTGAGGCTACTGCATCAAAGTCGTCGCTGTACAAAGACATAAAGCTAGAAAATGCTGGATTAGCATAAAGAATGTTGCCCATGGTATTCATCACGCATAGTGGTGAAGAGCTCACATCCAGTATTGATGAGTTAAGTTGTGCCGCTTGCTGAGCAGCTTTTAATTCATCGCCATTTAAAAAAGTAAACACACCCATGACGTTACGCCTTCTTGCCGAAATATTCTAAGTTGATTGAGATCGATAGTCTGTTACGCGTCTTCGGTCACCGTTTCTGGTGCCACCAACCCCAATTCCTCACTGGTAACTAGGCGTTCAATATTCACCAAAATTACCATGGTATCTTCAACATCCGCCAACCCCTGCAAATAGCGGCTGTCAAAGGCCACGCCAAATTCTGGCGGGGCTAAAATGGTTTCATCTGCGAGTCGAATAACATCCGACACTCCATCGACAACTATGCCTACAATGCGTTCTTGAATATTGAGCATAATGACAATGGTAAACTCGTTGTACGTTGCCTCTCCCACATTGAATTTAATGCGTAAGTCCACAATGGGAACTATGTCGCCACGTAGGTTAATTACCCCTTTGATAAAGGCGGGAGCGTTGGCTATTTTCGTAACTTGTTCGTATCCGCGAATTTCTTTGACCGTGGTGATGTCCAAAGCATAGTGCTCGTCACCTAACACAAAACTCAGATACTCTTTCTCTTCACCGCCAATCACGGTTTGCTGTAGTACGGCGTCACTCATGACAGTAACTCCTCTAGTTGACGAGACGTGTAAGTGGTAGCAATGGAATCTGTGTCGATAATCAGCGCCACTTTGCCGTCACCCATAATGGTTGCTCCAGCAATACCCGCCACTTTTCGGTAATGTTGCTCTAAGCTTTTGATCACTACTTGCTGCTGACCAACGAGAGCGTCGACCAACACGCCATAGCGTTTTTTACTGCTTTCAAGCAGTACTACAATGCCTTCGGTGGGAGACCGCTGTGCGTTTTCCACGTCCATGTAGTCGTAAAGGGGAACCAGCGGCCAATATTGATCGCGAATATGCAAAACGCTGTCGTTGCCCAAGGTTTTGATTTGCGATGCAGTGGGTTGAAAAGATTCAATGATATTGAGTAATGGAATCACAAATATCTGATTGCCAACAGACACACACATACCGTCCACAATGGCCAGTGTGAGTGGTAAATGGATGAAGAAACCAGATCCCTCACCCTTTGTGGATTCAATCTCGATGCGCCCGCCAATACTTTCAATATTGCGACGCACGACATCCATACCTACACCTCGACCAGACACGTCGGTAACGGCTTCTGCAGTAGAAAACCCCGCTTGGAAAATCAGCTGCCATACTTGTTCATCTGGCAGATCGTCGGCTACTTCAAGGCCATTAGAGCGCGCTTTTGCGAGAATACGTTCTCGGTTTAGGCCCGCGCCGTCATCGATAATACCTATGATGATATTGCCACCTTTTTGCTCGGCACTCAGAATAATAGTGCCCGTTTCTGGCTTACCTGCGGCAATGCGCTGTTCGGGTATTTCTATGCCATGATCAATACTGTTCCTCACCAAGTGAGTGAGTGGATCGACAATCTTTTCGATTAAACTCTTATCAATTTCAGTGCTACCACCGTTGATGACCAAGTCTACTTTTTTATCTAGTTTGGCGGCGAGATCTCGCACCAAACGAGGAAAGCGATTAAAGGTTGATGTGAGCGGTAGCATCCGCATAGACATCACCGATTCTTGAATTTCGCGGGTATTGCGTTGCAGTTCATCTATGGCCAGTTGCAAACGTTCAGCAATAGCGCCTTCTACTTCTTGCCCTATCATAGACAACATCGACTGAGTGATGACTAACTCACCGACTAAATTCACCATGGCGTCGATCTTAGTGGTATCAACGCGAATCGATACCGCATCTTTAGTCTTAGGCTTAGCAGGGTGTTCTTTTCTCGACTGCAATGGACGGGTCGTTACAGACGGCGTGATTGGGGCTTCAGCTTTATGGTATTCTTGCGGGCTATCTTTAGCACTTGGTGCTACAGGCTTGTCTTCTTTGTCTTTAGATTCTGGCTCATTGAAATTCAAAGGTTCAAAAAAGCCGAAGCCATCAATGTCTTCTTGGGCGGTAGATGATAATGGTTGGGCTTTACTCTCGGTCTCTTCCTGTGTGTTTTGCAATACAGGTTCATCATCAAAGAAGCCAAATCCATCATCATCACACGAGGTTGTCTCAACAACCGGCGCTACGGTTGGCTCGTCGTCAAAAAAGCCGAAGCCGTCTTCGCTATCGTTGCTACTACTCTCAGTCAATGCAATGCCAATGCTGTTTTCCAATTGGCTAATGCGCTGATCAATAGTCACGGTTGGTGTTGGTGAACCTTCTCGATAGGCGCTAAGCGTTTCTTTGAGTACATCAATACTTTCTAAAAGCAGGTTTACACTGTCTATCGTTAATGAGAGCTCTCGGTTACGGGCCTTATCGAGTAAGTTCTCCATGACATGCGTTAATCGAGTTAACTCATCAAACCCAAAAATGCCACTGCCGCCTTTAATAGAATGCGCAGCTCTGAATATGCTATTGAGGTCCTCGGCATCAGGTGCATCAACATCAAACGACATGAGCAATTGCTCCATGTCGTCGAGATGCTCCTCACTTTCTTCAAAGAACACGCCGTGGAACTGGTCAATATCGATAGTCATTTAGCTTCCCTCGTGCTACCTATGCGTTAATTAGCCTAAGACTTTCTTAGCTATAGCGAGCAACTTATTGGGGTCAAAAGGTTTTACCATCCATCCAGTGGCACCTGCTGCTTTGCCTTTGGATTTCATATCATCACTGGCTTCAGTGGTGAGCATGACGATAGGTGTTCGCGCAAAATTGGCGAGCCCCCGTAAACTCTTTACTAACGTAATACCGTCCATCCTCGGCATGTTTTGATCGGTAAGCACAAAATCAAAGCTTTGTACCTGACACTTTTCAAGTGCCTCTTGGCCGTCTTGCGCAGTAGTAACACTATAATTGGCGCCCTTTAGCGTCATCTCGACCATCTGTCGTATCGACACTGAATCATCTACTACCAAAATATGCTTGCTCATATTTTACTTCTCCTCATCATTCGACGTCGGACGAAAACATCCTGTATTTACTTTGCAGAAACTGGGTTGTGGTTTGCATTTCCTTGGAACGAGCTGTGAGGGCTCGCACTGCATAAGCTGGTCAACAATGAACTGAAGCATGACTTGGGTGTAATTAGAGAACTGCCTATCGAACGAATGAAGGCATGCGCAGCTGTGCTTTGTGTAGAGTACAAGTCATTCTCCTGCTGTATACGCTGTTTATTGCTGTAACCATGTCACTTGAAACCTCTACCAAACCTGATTTCGTTAGTATGATTATGACTAAATAACATTGGAGTATTTAGATTCAGGCGGGATGTTCTGTGACTACTTTTACAAGAAGCGTAGTATCCAAAAGTCTAATTGGGCAAGAAATCAGCGAAGAAATATTATACTTTTGTAGAATAAAGCCCTAACAGATGCACTTTTATAGTGCATCTGCAGGAAGAGTGAATGTCTTTGTAACTAGACGTGCATACCGCGTATGGGGTAGTTGTTGTCTGGGTTTCTTATCCACCCAAGACCTCGCACCAATGCTTCTAATTCTGGACGAACAAAGGGGTTATTGGAGATATCAGTTACTTGTATGTTGCCTTCAGCATTTACCACAAACAAGCCCGGCTCAGCAAAAGGGTGGTCAGTTTCTTGGGGCGAACGAGGGTCTGAAATATATACTCCTAAGGATTTCATTTGCTCTGTGGTTAACCCATAAGCCAGAGGAAAGGTAACCTCTAACTGTTCAAGATGTTGCTGAAGTTGCGCGTCGCTATCTCCAGACACTGCGATAAGGTCTACGCCAATGTCTTTAAGAGGTTTCACAAACCCTTCGAGTTGATTGAGATACTTTGTGCACAGTGGGCAATGTCGGCCGCGATACACCACTACCATTTTCCAGTCACAGCCTTCAATAGTGTCGGTAAGGTCAACCTTAGTACCGTTTAAAAGCGTAGCTTCGGTTTTCGGAAATGGAGCGCCAGCATGAAGCTTTTGGGTGTAATGGGTAGTCATAATGATTCCTTAAAAATAGGTATTAATGTGACGTTCAAATCGATTTAGATCATTTTCTACATCTGCATTTTTCATTACGTCAAAACAGGCAAAAGTGGGCAATGGTTTCATATCAAAAAACTTGAAGTTCATATGCATAGGAAACAACAAGTCATCGACTGATTTACCCTCGAAAAACTCGTCTTTGTTGTCAAACGACTCACTTGGTGCATTAAACGTGAGTGACATCATGTATTTGGTATTGCTCAGCGTACCTCCAGTACCATAATTTAATTTTGGTGAATCTGAGGTTCTGCCATCACCATTGCACAAAGCTCCCCCCATGCCTGCGGTGTATACCTCATCCATATATTTTTTGAATGACCAGGTGACACCCATCCAATTCACAGGCGACTGAAAAATCACAACGTCAGCCCATTGGTGATGCGCAAGCTGTTCTTCTACGTCTATGCTCTCTGACATCACAACCACTCTTGTCTCGTGGCCTTTGGCTTGTAGCAAAGTAACTGCTTTTTCCACTAACGAAGCGTTTAACTTTCCTTCAGAAAATGGGTAGTACTGATGCCCATTAATAATAAGTACCTTACTCATTTACACACTCCTAAATAAACATCGATAATGTTTGATTAACTTAGGTATATTTTAGTAACCTACGAACCATATTCAATTAGTATACTTTTAGTAACCTACTAAATATTGAAAGGCCATTATGAAAAGTCGTATAAAAACAGAGACTAATGGGAAGAAAAAAGTTTATGACGCCTGCAAAGAACCCTGCGCAATCGAAAAAGGCATGCGACTTATCGGCGGGAAATGGAAGGGCTCGATAATCTACCATTTGAAAGATGAGCCCGTGCGTTTTAATGATCTAGCAAGAATGCTAGGCGGCGCTTCAAAAAAGATGGTAGACCAGCGTCTAAAAGAACTTGAACACGAGGGCATGGTCATTCGAAAAGTAATTAACGAGCGTCCAGTTGCCGTAACGTATGAACTCACCGACTTTGGGCGCTCAGCACTAAAAATACTCGAAGACTTACGCCAATGGTCAGAGCTAAACAATATTCAATTGGCAATACCTTAAGTGTTGCGAACTCGTTGGCCGCTCAAACAAAACCTAGACTTACAGGCCGCCTAATTTATTGGCATTAAAAAGTTCTATCCAATAGCCATCGGGATCTTTAATAAAGGCGATTTCTTTCATAGAACCATCAGTAGGTCGTTTTTGAAAAGTCACTTCTAGTGCTTCAAACCGTTCACAGGCCGCTTCAAGATCAGGGACGTGAAAGCCGATGTGTCCAAAGCCTCGAGGTTCGCTATTTCCGTTGTGATATTGGGTGTTTTCAGCGGTATCTCCCCAGTTGTGGGTCAGCTCTAACATGGCAGGTCGCCCAAAAGTCTGTGCTGTGCGCTCACGTGCATCGTTACTAATATCTGAAAAATCATCACCTGTAGTAAGAAAGTACAGACTGAACTTCATAGCTTCAAAGTCCAAACGCTTTAGCAAGGTCATTCCCATAATACGGGTATAGAAATCGAGTGACCTGATAGGGTCGGCAACACGCAACATGGTTTGATTAAACACATAACCAAAAGTGGCTGGGTCTCGTTGTTCGCACAAACCCTCGGCTCTCTCAAAGTGACGACTCATACCATTTTTCCTTTATAAATTGATACAGATGATAACTAAGATAACTTACCCCAGACTGACTTGTTATCGCCTTTAATACTCGGTTTTTGTTCATTATTTTGAGACGCTGGTTTTTGCTTGGCTTTGGGTTTAGGCTTCGCTGTCGATTTTAGCTCCGCGCTTTTCTGTGATCCTTCTGAGCGATACTTTTTCACCATACCTTGAAGCAGGTTACGCAACACTTGATCACCGGCTGGCTTATAGTTTCTGTGATCGGGTTTGCGAAAGAATGCCGAAAACTCACTTTTACTGATACGAAAGTCAGCAAGCTTCAACAAATGAATCATGTCGTCATCTTTGTAACTCATTGCTATGCGTATTTTTCGCATAACTTCGTTGTTACTCAAGCGCTCTTTAGCTTTAAGGATCTTTGGCGCTTCGCCTTCACGCGCGCCGCGATTTTTAATGATCAACCCATCGAGAAAAAGCGAAATGAGTTTATCGCGGCAAGGCAGGTAACCTTCCTCGTCTTCTTTTTTCATAATGGCGTGAAGATAACCAAACTCCATATCGTAGTTTGCTAACTTAAAGATACTGATTGCAGCAGTATCATTAATCGACAGGGCGTAACGCAGGCGACGCAGTACATCGTTGTGAATCATTTATTCATGCCAAAATGGAGGGGTTGTGAAAGTGTGGAGACTAGCTTAATTAGCCGGAATATTCACTGTTTTGGCAAAGATAATTTGAGGGGAAGGTGATAATACTTCCCCGATATCTGCGATATTAGAACGTAAATTTCGCGCCAAAGCTTAGTAAATCAGTGCCATCGAAAGACTCATAAGAAACTTCCAACCAAGCGGTGTCAGAAACCATATAGCCTAGACCAGCACCATAGCCAAACTCCCAGTCAGAATCAGCTGAGATTGAAAAGCCCCCAGCACTGCCAGTAAGTTCAACTTTGCCATATGAAGGCACCAAGTATGCATATACGCCCTCACCTAACATCGTCTGCGCTTTTACAGACAATGCATAGAAGTTATCTAGTTCAACATCTATTCCAGATACTTCATCATCCTGAAGACCAATACCATAGCGAAGCTGAGGAGTGAGAGATACCGATTCAGTTAGGTCAAACTGATAACCACCTGAAACCATTAGACCGCCTAGGCTTAAATCAACGCCGTCGTCACTGTCTGAGAAATTGCCGAAACCAACGCCTAGTTCCCAATTTGCAGACGCTGATAGTGAAGTTCCAAGAATAGCCGCAGCTAGAAGTGCTTTTTTAAACATTGTCATTCCTTTTATTAGTAGATAGTCATTGGGACGCTTCATTGGGATGGTTTCGTTCAGGCCTTGAAGCAACACTAATTGTGTAGTGGTAAAGAGCTATTGTGTCGAAAAACCATTCGCAGCTACAGAATCCATCTATTCCTTTGCTCGAGGAATCGTCCCTGCCCCAACTCATGTCGGGGCAGGCATTTTCTATAAATAAGATAAAGAATTCAAAGAGATTTAAACAATGTTACAAATTAGCTTGCTGTTGCCGCTTGCAAAGTTTCCTCAAACTCAGCCTCACCTTTGTGGTCTTTCGCTAAAATTTGGTATAGCAAGGGCAGTACAATCAAAGTAAAGAAAGTACCAATCAACATACCTGCAACCAATATAATACCTATGCTGTTTCGCGCCTCTGCACCTGCGCCAGTCACGAGTACTAACGGGAAATGCCCAAGCACAGTTGCACCGGTTGTCATCAGTATGGGGCGCAATCGAGTTGCCGCTGCGCCTTTCACTGCATCGAGCTTTGATTTACCCTCTAGCTGTAGCTGATTAGCAAATTCCACAATAAGAATGCCGTTTTTAGCGATAAGCCCTATCAAGGTAATCAAGCCTATTTGGCTGTAAATATTGATAGAAGTCAGAGACAAGAACGGCAGCATCAAAGCACCAGACAAAGCCAACGGCGCACAGCCCAACAACACAACAAGCGGATCGCGGAAACTGTTGAACTGTATAGTGAGTAAGAAATACACCACTATCATCGCCACCAGTAATACACCTACCATGGTGTTACCTTCTTTGCGTAGCTGACGTGACTCACCAGCATAGTCAATAGAGTACTGTTCGGGTAGAACGTCTGCAGCAATGGCTTCTATACTCGACAAAGCTTGCTCTTTAGTAATATGAGGCAATACACCACCCAATATTCTGAAAGAGCTTTGCTGATTAAATGAACCCAATACCCGAGGGCCAGTGTAACTGTCGAGGGTAGCGAACGCCGATACAGGAACCAGACTTCCGCTATCGGTACGTATCTTCATATCGAGAATGTTTTCAGGGTTGTAACGCTGCGCGTCGCCAACAATGGGGATTACTCGATATGCCTTACCGTCTTTATTAAAGTAGTTAGCAAAGTTATTCGACATCAGAATGCTGAGCTGGTCATTCACCGACTGCAAATTGAGCCCCAAGTCTGCCAATAGATCTTTGTTAATGTTGAGCTCGGCCTGTGGCAGATCGATTTTCAAGTCGGTATTCACAAACATGAAATTACCCGTAGCCACCGCCTGCTGAATAATCTCATCAGCGTACTGTTTCATGGTGACTGGGTCGTCGTTGGCACGAAGTACAACTTCGACGTCGAACTGTCCAGCGGTTGGTAGTGACGCAGGTAAAATGGGGAACAAGGTCAACCCTGTCACACTGCCTAGTCGGCCATAAAGGTCGGGTAATAGTTCATGTACTGAATGCTCGCGCTGTTCATACGGCAGTAGTTCAACACCACCGAAACCCGCAGCAGCAGTAACGATTTGCCAAGTAAATTGACCACCCTCTGTGGCATTCATTACCGCGGCAGTGTCGTTCATAGCCAACGCTGTATAAGCCTGAGACGATTCTGGCGGTGCTTCAACAATGACCTGAATAGCACTTTGATCTTCAATAGGTGCCAGTTCTTGTTGCGACAGCATGTAAAACGGCGCACTCAATACTGAAAACATAAAAGCAATAAAGAACACCTGTGCGCGCCAGCTAAACAGCTTACCGAGCGCTTTGGTGTAACCGGCCTGCAATCGATCAAAATAGCCATTCACCATACGTGTAAGTTTGCCTTCTTTACCCCCTTCAGGGCTAACATAGGCGCTCATGATAGGCGACAGAGTTACCGCAACAACACCTGAAATGAGTACAGCAATAGCCAATGTGAAGGCGAACTCTCGGAACAAGAACCCTGTTAATCCGGTTAAAAAGCCAATGGGGGCATACACAGCCGCAAGCGTCAGTGTCATGGCGATCACAGGTACCAATAGTTGACGAGAGCTGATGAGCGCCGCTTGAAGTCTTGGTTTACCGGCACGCATGTGACGAGCCACGTTTTCTACCACAACAATAGCGTCGTCTACGACTAACCCCACAGACAGTACAATGGCCAGAATAGTGAGTAAGTTCAGTGAAAAGCCCATAATTGAGATCACCGCAATAGCACCTAACACTGAAATAGGAATAGTCACCAACGGTACCAATGCCGTTCTAAAGCTACCCATCATGGCGAGAATAACAATACCTACTAGAAGCACCGTTTCGATAAGGGTAGAGAATATCTCTTTGATGGAATCACGCATGTACAAGGTGCCATCATAGCCTGTGCGGATGAACATACCGTCAGGTAGTACTTCATTGATTTGCTCAAGCTTCACGTAAAGAGCATCACCAATATCAATTTCATTCGCACCCGGCAATGCCCATACCGCGAGGAATACAGTATTGCGGTCGTCCAATCTTGCCGTGACCATACCCTCGGCTTCACCAATAGTAATGTCTGCTACCGCACCCAAACGAAGCTGAGCACCATTAGACTCGTCGATAATAAGGTTCTGGAAATCTTCAATCGTTGCAAGGCTGGTGTTTGCCATCAGATCGATTCGCTGGCGATCATTCTCGCTGTAACCCAAGGTGGCAATGGTATTGTTTGCTTGCAATGCGCTGAATACGTCGGTGGCACTGAGGTTGTATACCGCAAGTTTGTCTGGGTCTAACCACACACGCATTGCTGGGTTGCGCCCACCTTCTAACGTGACTCTTTGTACCCCTTTGATATCGCTGATCACAGGTACAACGTTACGTGTTAGGTAGTCGCTCACTTCACTGCGTGGTAAGCCTTCAGATTCCACATCCAAGTAAAACACTGCGTAAGGGCTGTCTGCACGAATGATTTCAATAGACGGGTCTTCAGCCCCTGTTGGCAACTCAAACTTAATTTGATTAAGTTTGGTCGTAAGATCAGCTAGTGCATCGGTCGTACTGTGATTAAGCTCTAACCACGCGGTGACTTTACTCAATCCAGAGGTAGTAATTGAATCAACATAGTCAACGCCGGGTACAGTGGATGTCACACGCTCAATAGGTTCGGTAACATAGCCTTTTACCACATCAGCAGACGCGCCCGTGTAAACCGTATTGATAACCAGTGAGGCACTTTCGATTTTCGGATACTGCTGCACAGATATGGTTCGAGCAGCATTTAATCCAGCAAGGATGATAAGCACAGACAGTACAATAGCGAGCACTGGCCGTGTTACAAACACATCCATCACTGAAGGTTTATCTTCATGATGCGCGCTCATCGTTGGCCTCCTACCTCAGCAGAGGCTTGCAATTCAGGCGCCTGCGGATAAACCAAAATGTTCTCATACAGTTTGAACGCGCCCTCAGTAGCAATATATTCACCAGGGTTTAGACCTGACAGTACGATTTGCTTATCGTTAACACGCTCGCCAACGGTAACTTGTAGAGGTGCTGCGCGCCAGTTGTCGTTGTCGTCTTTTTGAAGCTTGTAAACAAAGTAACCGAAATGATTACGAGTGATGGCGTTGGTAGGTACAGCGACTTGCTCAATAGCTTTTGAGTAAACAAACACGCTTACCATTTGGTTGTGGCTCAATAAACCTGCGCTGTTGTCGAGTTGAGCACGGTAGCTTTGCTGGCGAGAGCCCGCGTCTAGCATAGGTTGTTTAGCAATAATTCTAGCCGTAAGTGGTGTACTGCCAGCTTGCATGGCTTCAATCACCACTTCATCGCCCACGTTAGGTTGTTCAAGGGTTTGTGGAATGGCAAAATCAACCCAAATAACACTGTCTAAACCAATAAGTGAAGTGATTTGAGCGTTCGCATCTAGCATTTGGCCAACTTGGAATTGCTCTAACCCAACTCGACCATTAAACGGTGCAACAACGTTCATTTTGTCAATGACTGACGCTAAGTTGTCTACTTCTGCCTTGGCAATATCCACATCTGCTTTAGCGGCATCCACTTCACTTTGACTCGCGCGCTGTTGCTGCAACAGCGCAGACAGACGTTTGTGATTCAGTTTGGCTAATGACAATCGCGCATTGGCGGCATCTAAATTCGCTTGTTCTAAACGTGTGTCTTGACGCAACAAGAGTTGCCCTTTTTCAACCACGTCGCCGGGCTGAAAACCCACAAAAGTAATGGGGCCCGCAAATTCAGTACTCAGCGTCAGCATTTGCGGGGCAACTAATTCACCTACCACCTTGGTGCGTTTGGCATGTTCAATGGTTTGAACATACTCACTTTGAACACTGGCGGACGGTTCTGGAAATGACTCACCGTAAGCGACAGCCGCTTGAATTTGATTAAACTTCACGAATCCAAGTGAAACAATCACCACAGTAATAATAAAAAGGCTCGTTAGCCAACGTGTAATTTGCATTGTGTTACGTCCTAATTAGCGAAGATTGTGTTTAACAAGTAGCGCATCAATTTGTTGCAGTGATGCATCGGTAAGTGGTGTGACCCACGGATAACTATTAATAAGGCGAACCATACTGCGGATCATTGGGTCGTCTAAGCGCAGGGGATCAAGTAGTGTGGCAGTGCCATCAATGATTTGCGGCATCTGTTGCACGCGCAATACTTGCTCGTAACCCACCGTCATTGCCCAACCACTAATGGTGAGTTCTTCGGCAAGGGTTGAGGTATCTTCTGTCGTTTTCAATTCACCGGCAGCAATACCTGTTGTAAGTGCCGTAACAAAAGCGTTTTGACACTGTTTACTCGCTTCTATGATTTGGTTATTCCACTGTGCAGATGCACGACGTACCACCGCCTCGTTAGTCGCATAAGATTCAAGTTCATAATCAAACGGAAAATGCTGAAGTACTTTGGGCGAGAGCAAGCTCACAGCAATCATTTTTTCTGGCGTAGTAAATGGCATGTTTAACACGGTCTCGAACAACGCCGACTTTTGTATAAACGACTCATGAGCAAGTGCCAGTACTATGTCTTCTTTGCACTGAAAAAATTTGTACACTGACCCCATTGATAGTCCTGCCAACTTGGCGACTTTTGCCATACCAAAATCAGTGACTGAGGTTTCAGTAATGCAATCAACCGCAGCCTCAAGTATGAGCTTTTGTTGCTCTTCTGGGCTGAATTTTGGTGCTGGTGCCATGCTATTTCTCCACTATCAATAACTTAGGTAAGCGTAAGCTTGACAACGCTACCTGAAAAACTTGAACCATATTCGAATATCATTCGAATATGGTTCAAATAGTAGCACATGCAATAGAAATTGAAACCGATCCCGCACAAATTTATTGGTTATATAAAAGATCATTGGGTTTTGATGATAGATTTATCAATTTTTAAACATCATATCTTTATATTAGTAACACATTAATGTTAGAGTCCAAGGTTATGTCATGCGTGTACACGTGATCGGCGTCATCCAGTACATGCAATTACGAACCTATAACCAATGGACAACTGTAATGGCAATTTTCCCGAAGTATCATACCGCTGCACCCAACACGAGTGCTCGACCAATCTCAATGGCTAGAGCTCTCACACTGCTTTGCACTAGCGCATGTATGTTTTCCTGTGCGCAAGAGCCAGTGCCTAATGCATCGGAACCAGTAAGGGAAATTGCCAATATTCCTGCTGTTTTACCTCATACCGACCAAGCTAACGAAGGTGGCTGGATATACAACGCGGTAGTCAGTGACGAATTTGAAGGGGATACGGTTGACGAGGACCGCTGGTTTATCGTCGGAAAATTTGAAGACGGCAAACCGGTATACAAACATCCGGACAAACCAAATAAATGGGTATGGAAAGGCAGAGCACCATCGCAGTTTTCGGGCAGAAACTATCGCTTAGAAGATGGAAAGCTGGTTCTAGAAACCCGCTGGGAGCCAGATTTTCCCTTTGAAGAGGAAGTACGTAAGCCTCATTTTGGTGAAGCACTTCCCTATGAAAATATTACCACGGCGTGTTTTATCTCCCGTAAGTTCTTTACCTACGGCTACATAGAGATAAAAAGCAAAGCCGCGGATGCAGAAGTTACTAGCGCGTTTTGGTCTATGGGTGACCAAATTGAACTCGATTTTTTTGAACAATTTGGCTCACACCGCATGGAAGGTAAAGCCCATTTAGACAGAGAGTTGTGGTGGTCTTTACGAGACTGGCAGCGCGGTCTTCCAGAGGCAGGCAAACCTGTATACACCGAACACAAAGACTTAGGTTTTAACGTTGCAGACGAATTCCACATTTACGGTTTTGAGTGGGACGAAAACGGCTTTAAGTATTATGTCGACGGTGAGCTTATCTCCACGGTAACTCCAGATGATGTAAGACAATGGGCACTTGAAAACCGCGATGTAC
Organism: Alteromonas sp. KUL49; assembly: GCF_006538345.1. GTDB lineage: Bacteria > Pseudomonadota > Gammaproteobacteria > Enterobacterales > Alteromonadaceae > Alteromonas. The sequence continues at coordinate 28,775 of NZ_BJKL01000006.1, forward strand.
CTGCGGGTTACGATGGCTGGATTGCCAGTCGCCCAATAAGCCTGTGGCTCGACCAAGAAACTTTCCCGTGGAATGGCGTGCCCGATAGTCTGGAAGATCTTGAAATGAATAGCCCTGTGGGTGAAAAAGAAGACGGCGTAGTGGACTTTGAAATTGAGTATGTTCGAGTTTGGCAAAAACCACAGCACATACTTCCAGAGCACAAGTAACCCTACTTAGAAGAAAAACAAGAGATCTGTGATGACCACTACCCCAACATTGCCTAAAAGTTTAGTAACCATAGCGGCCTTTGTCGTGATCGCTGGACTACTATCTTGTACAAGTACTCAACCGCAAACTGCACCACCACAAGTTGAAACATCTACACCTCGTACCTTATTCAGCGAAACGACGGGCATATTGCCGAGTGATGAGCGTGCGCGACGCAAGTGGGACGGTGCCATGGTGGGCGACCTTGACGGTGATGGCCATCAAGATCTCATACTCACCGAACATGCCCATCAAGTGCATATTTATTGGAATGAAGGTGGCCGCTTTAGCGATCCACAAACCCTTATCAATGGTGACATGCACGGTACAGGTATTGCCGACTTTGATGGGAACGGTCTAGTTGAAATCGTCATTGCCCAAGGCGGTGGTAATGGCAGCAATCCTAGAAAACCTATTCACTTTGAAGTGTCTTCAGACCGCACCATTAATGCCGGTGAAGTATTAAGTCATTTCGAAAAAGGGCGCGGTCGCTCTATCAAAGCCTTCGATGCCAATCAAAATGGCGACTTAGATTTGTTTTTAACGGGCTTTGCTATGCCCTCACAATTTAAAACCGGCGCCAATCATTTTTACTCAAATGATGGAAGCGGTGATTTTACCTTTTTAGGCAACCTCCCCCATTCGGAACGCCTCAGCTACAAGTCGGCCATTATTGATTACAACGGCGATGGCGACCAAGATGTGTTTATTTTTGGTGGTGGCGCTATGGTCGTTGCCAAAGCAGGTGAAGGCTACGAATTTACCCAAGCCACTCAAGAGGTACTGGGAGAACTGGCAAAAACAAACCATGTCAGCGCCGTTGCGCCAATAGACTTTGACGGAGACGGTGACCTTGATTTGGCCATCAGTCGCGCTAAACATCAGTTTGAACATCAGCGATTTTACGACGAACAACACCAGCGCTTTGCGTTTTTCGCGCGCTTTCAACCCTTTGATGTTGGTGAGCTAACCATTGAAGGCGACTTCTCGTTAGAGAATTTACAAATGGCTTATCCTGATTTTGATATTTATGTGGGCGCCGATAAACAAAAATAGATATTAAAGGGCGTAACGCAATTACTTCTCATGACTGGGATTTATCCGGTGAGAATAGTCTCAAATTTACCCAGCAAGAAGCTATGGGCTTTCCTGATGACGTTTGTGTTGAAGGCCAGAAAATTCAAGATTTACCCGAAGGCGTTAACACAGGACTCTACATAGGTTACGTTTGGAACAAGGTTTGGCGCTTGTGCAGTCAAACACGCTCGGCAACGGCAGGCGTTATTAACAACGTGATTGACGCGCCAACATCAAGTTACGTTAAACCATTACCCGCAATGCTGTTGGAAAACCAAAACGGCACTTTCGTTGAAGTTACTCAAACTATGGGTATTCATTTTGAAGCACCCACCACCAGCGTAGTCGCCGCCGACTTTAACAACGACGGCTGGCAAGATCTCTTGTATATGCCCTATGGCAACATGGCAGAAATTCACAAGCCAATAGTATATTTGAACCACCAAGGAGAGGTGTTCAAACAAATGGCCGACCACGGTATTGTGATAACCGACCTAGGAGCAACCGGCTCAGGGGTTGATGTTATCGATTACGACAAAGATGGCGACTTAGATATAGTCACCGCTAACGAACGCGGCCGATGGCGTCTGTTCGAAAATCACAGTGACAGTCGCAACGCCAACCACTTTATTGGCGTGACTGTAAATGATGCGCCCAGCGGTACTGCGACAAAACTAGGCGCTAAAGCTACCGTCAGTGCTTGTGGCAACGTATGGGAACGCCGAGTAGGTGATACTTCATCTGCTTATGCCGTGGCTTTTAACAACGATTTACTGTTTGGCTTAGGTACTTGCGAAAAAATAGACAAGATCACCGTTGAGTGGACGAATGGTGAAACTGTTGAACTGTTAACAGAAACCGTTGATAAATATGTAGCTACCAAGGGCTAAACCTAGAGTGGTTTGACTATTTTTCACCAAAACAAAACCCATACACTGGGGTAGTAATTTCCACATTGAGAGTCTCTTCTTATCAAGGGCTAGAATATCTAGCGTTAATAGATATGTTCTATGATAAATTTCAGAGACTCTCATGCTTCGTAACGCTTTACTCGCAATTATTTTTTTCACACTCTCGTGTTCTTCTTCGGCTAATACCTTGGTACAGAGGTTTGACAATCCACAAGACAATTACAAACCGTGGGTATTTTGGTACTGGATAAACGGGAATATCACCAAAGAAGGGATCACCGCTGATTTAACATCAATGGCAGAGGCTGGCTTAGGCGGTGTCTTGTTAATGCATATCAATGAGCATGACGTTGTTCCTCGAGGTCCTGTTGTCTTCGGTTCCGACGAATATTTTGCATTGATGGAGCATACACTCAGTACAGCGACACGACTCAATCTAAAGGTAAATTTATATAATAGTGAAGGTTGGTCCGTCGCTGGTGGTCCTTGGATCACACCAGCACTAGGAATGAAGGAGTTATCGTGGAATGAAGTTGCTATCACTGATGCTCAAGAAACAGTTGAATTCCCTCCTCCACATGCTCCACTGGGCTACTACGAAGATATTGCGACATTGGCGTTTCCCACTCCGCAGTCATTTCAAGACACGCCCTTCACATCGCTAGTCCACACCGTCAACATATCCGGGGCTACAAGTAACCGGTCAGCTGAGGCGTTATCGGTTATTGATCAAGACTGGAATACCTATGTTGAGCCAACCATAGACGAGAGCTCTGGTGAAACCTATGTTGAACTAGCATTTAGTGAGCCGTATACCTTTAGCAATGCCTTCATCAAGTTTTCTGTATATGGGATGATGGGACAAAACGCACTGATGGTGTCGGACGATGGGAAGTCGTATCGACAAATCGCTATGAGTAAGCGGGGTCAAATATACGATGATGTCAGCTGTTTTCAATTTCCCAGCGAAACCGCTAAATACGTCAAAATTGTATTTAAACCCACTGACAACAAACTACTGTATACCGCAATGCCTAAAGTGCGAGTGTCGGTGCGAGAGATCAATCTTGATAATAAGCCTCGCCTCGATGATTGGTGTCAGAAAGCCTCACATATATTCCCCTTTTTTATGGAAGCCGCAGAGCGTGATTCGCCCAAACAGTCGTTAGATACTCTCTCTGATCACATTCCCCTAGAAAGCATTGTCGATGTTTCAGAGTATCTTGCACAAGATGGTACCTTGCACTGGTCTCCCCCCACAGACAACTGGACAGTTGTGCGTTTTGGAATGTCATCAACTGAAGCGATAAATCGACCTGGTTCTCCAGGAGGTGAGGGCTTAGAAGTAGACAAATTAAGTTCAAGAGCGCTCAAAGTTCACTTTGACAACTATCTATCCAAGGTGCTCTCTATTGCTTCAAATAATAATGCCAATGCCCTTGTCTCTACACATGCTGATAGTTGGGAGGTGGGTCGCCAAAACTGGACTCAGGGCTTTGACGAAGACTTTGAGCAATTGCGAGGTTATTCTCCTATTCCGTTTCTGCCGGCCACACTGGGGTATGGAGTAGGTAGTACCGATACCAGTGAAAAGTTTCTATGGGACATGCGAAAAACAATATCTGACCTTATAGTAAATCGCTTTTATGGTGGGATGCGCCGGCATGCAAATTCACTGGGAATAGACTTCAGCACTCAGTCAATGAAACCCTTCATTGATAATCTGCATGCACTTGGACAAGCAGATATCCTATATGCAAATAGTGCGTTTCGCTCATTGTCTCCTGAGGAAAATCGCCCCAATCAGGAATTTGCCTATTTGACCGCTAAAATGACGTCATCGGCTGGGTCTATATACAATAAGCCGGTACGCTCCGAATCGTTTACATCCTTACCACAAGCTAATCGATGGCTGAGTCACCCACTTACATTCAAGTCGCAAGCAGATACGGATTTTGCTGGAGGCGCGACGTTAGTGACACATCACTTATTCACTCACCAACCTTGGGTTGACCTTAAACCCGGTATGACCCTAGGGTACTGGGGTTTGCACTTTGAGCGAACGCAAACTTGGTGGCACGAGATTGATGTATGGAACCGCTATCTGCAACGCACTCAGTCTATGATGGATTTCGGTCAGCCAGTTTTTGATGTATTGCACCTGCTAGGTGACGATGCTTCAACAAAGTTTGACCGTGACTTTGTATATGAAGCACTACCCGCTGGTTATGATTTTGAATTCATTTCGTCACACGGATTGCTGAACAAACTCAATGCGCAGACTGACGGTAAAATTGGCTACGACAACAGAAGAGAGTATCGAATATTGTCATTGGCAAGTGACGTTAGTATGCGACCAGAGATCCTCAAAAAGCTCATCGACTTGCTCGACGCTGGCGCAACTCTAGTGGGATCTCCACCGAAGTTTTCGCCCAGTTTAACGAATGGTTCATTAGCTGACACGGAAGTATCACAACTGGCGGGCTACATATGGGGCGGAAACTACGCAGGACAGGTATTTAAGACACTTCCAGAAGCCTTGGAAAAGCTATCCTTAGGCCCAGACTTAGTGGTTTCAGACACCGACAACCGACTGGTGTGGCGTCATATAAAAGCGCCTGATGGCGATTTTTACTTTGTGAGTAATTTGGAACATCAATCAACCACTGCGAGCCTTGATTTTAGAGTATCAGGAAAACGACCAGAATTATGGGATCCGCTAACAGGCACAAGAACAAAAATCACCAACTACACAGAAGAGAACGGACGCACACAAATAAGGCTAACATTTGATCAAGCCCAGTCATTTTTCGTGGTTTTTCCTGAGCAAACGACTACTGATACATGGCTAAACACTGGTGATTTTGAACCATTGCAAACCCTTGAAACACAGTGGCGAGTTGATTTTGTAAAAGGGGTACAAAAGCCACAAGCTATTACAATGCATCCCTTGATAGACCTGACACAACATTCACAAGAGAACATTCGCTACTTTTCAGGCACAATAAAGTACACGACAGAATTTATCTTTGATGATTCAAATACCGCGGTAATGCCAATCGAGTATCAACTAGATTTAGGCGAAGCTCACCAGTTCGCCAGAGTCTATTTAAACGGTCAGGATCTCGGGCTTCGTATGTGGGCCCCCTATCATTTTGATATCTCTCACCAACTCAAACCAGGAAAGAATCGACTCTCTATTGAAGTAACAAACCTGTGGCCTAATCGCTTGATTGGCGATGAACGTCAGTACCCAGATACTGCGGAATGGAAACAGAATGGCTACCAAGGCTTTCAACTTTCAGCGTTTCCGGAGTGGTTAAAAGGTCCCGCCCCTATCCAACCGGGTGAACGCAGTACGTTTGCCACATGGAAGCACTGGAGCAAAGAGGATCAACTCTTACCATCAGGGCTAATAGGTCCAGTTAAAATTTTGCACCGCTACGTAAAAGACAGATAAATAGTACAAAAATGAAACATACTTAATCGCGCAACTTTCGTAATCGCAGCTGCGAATAACTAGTTAGCATCTCCCGTTGTTGATGCTCACTATTTAATTACCAGAGGATTACTTATGTTGAACTACAAAAAGCTTTCTGTTTTGACCTTAGTCGTTATTGCGTTGGCGCTGCCCGTTTGGGCTGGACACCACGGTCACACGAAAGACAATATTGTTGAAACTGCTGCCAGTACTGGCCAATTCGAAACCTTGCTTGCGGCTGCTACCGCCGCAGGTCTGGTTGATGCGCTTAGCGGCGAAGGCCCTTTGACCGTATTTGCGCCCACAGATGAAGCCTTTAGCACCTTACCAGCAGGTACTATTGCCTCACTATTAGAAGAAGAAAATCGCGATAAGCTCGTGCGAATTTTGACGTTCCACGTAGTTGCAGGGCAAGTGGGTAGTGATGCGTTAAGTGACAATGCAAGCTTGGAAACGCTCGCTGGGCCAGCGATTAGCTTTACGCAAACCGAAGGAGGATTCTCTGTTGAAGGGGCGTCAATTCTCACTACCGATATTGCAGCAAGCAACGGTATTGTGCACGTTATCGACCGCGTTATGTTACCTCCAGCACAGATGAGTCGCGTAGATGCAGAACGTATGATTATGGCCGCTATAGATAAAGGTGTTCCTATGTTCAACCACGGTAACCACAAAGGCACTGCACAGATCTACTCAATGACTGCCCAAACACTTATGAGCTCTGCCCAATTAATGCAACCCGAGCGAGACAGACTGCAACAAGCCATGTCTCAAATGACTACGGAAAACTCTGCCACAGAGAAAGCTTGGGCGCTTCGTCATGCTTTAGATGATGTAATGACGTCTATTCGTCATTCTCAGATATAACCTTCACACCAAAATGTCGCCTAAGATTCTGCGTTCTGAGGCGACATCTATACAAATTTCATTCTCAATACTAGAGGCCATAAGACCTAACGTTAAAACGAAATCGGCTCATCACCTAGAAGCTGCATGAGGAAAGGTGTTAAACCCGCTACACCTATACACATCAATACAGTCAGTGTAACCAAGGTTCCGCCAGCGATGTATTTAAGTGCGATATTTCTTCTTTCGGAAGCATAGAAATATAACTGAGCAGTCGCCAAAGGAATGACAAAACATCCAAACGTCCACATGGGAAAGAAAGGGTCGCCAAATGACGGCGAAGCACCTAAAACAGTACCGGTAATCAGATAACTGAACACACCTACTCTGAGTAACCACTGAGCGTTAGACACTAAAAACAGTCTGATAGCCCACTTTCTATGGTCTTTGATATTTCGAGCTCGCGCGGTAACCACCGTAAAATATGCGAAAACGAGAATGCATACCCCATTTATACTTGTACCTACAGCTGACAAAAGATCTGGACTCTTATCCCTAACCCAAGACAAATAGAAACCGGACAGTGCCAAACACAGTACGGTTAGCAGATAGACATACCCATTTATTCTATGAAATCTTGGAGCATGGGTACGCACTTTTGGAATGAGTTGAAGAGCACCGCCAAAGGCAACAATACCAGCTCCAACAGCGTGAGCAGCAAAAGCCCAGTTTCCTAACGTATCGCCTTCCTCAAACGGCGTACTCCCCATTGGCTCCCATCTATTCCAGATTTGCATATTGTCGCTAATGACTGAATACCCATAAAACGCCATGATGTAATAAAAGAAAAGCCACTGTCCAACGAGGATAGCGATAAACCAAAACATGGCTGAATACTTCAAAAACAACGTTGCAAAAGCTAATCTCGACGGATTTGAACGCTGGCCGGTTTTGTCAGTTTGCTGTGAATTCGACGACGCAATATTTTCTCTCAGAGTTTCCAAAACACGTTTCCCAATAGAGTGAAATTTGCCCATATTTTGGAAAAAGCAGATGTATTCGTCGTCCGAATGTGCCCATTAGGTCTAATTTTTCGGTTTTTTGGTGGTTATTTAGACTATTTTGCGTTTTTGAAGGCCGTCGGGGTAGAACCTACCAATTTTTTGAATGCAGAATTAAATGTAGATTTTGACTTAAAACCAACTTCATATGCGATGCTAGATACCAACATATCGGAATTCAACAACAGCTGTTTTGCCTCATCAATACGATACCCGTTTACGAACTGAAAAAAGTTGGTATGCAAACACTGAGACAGAGTTTCAGAAATGTAGTTTTCACTGATTGATATTTCAATGGACAAGCGATTAAGTGATAAGTCTTCGTCTTTAAATAGTTCGTCAACCTCCATCGAGGCTCTCAATTTATGCGCTATTTCTTCCATTTTTTCTACCGATATCACTGACACTCGCGGCTGTGGTTTAGCGGTAGGGTCGACCTTCTCAGCATCGGTGAGCACAACTTGTTTTAGCGCCAAATTGGTGAATGCGACTAAGATCAATAGCTCCAACACAGGTAATACAACACCCAAAGAAAGCCATTTAATGCCCGTGAAGGTGGCAACATAATTAGCCGTATACATTACCCATACCAACCCCCACAAAATCATCATTACTCTCAGCCATTCCATAGCGCGCTGCTCTATCGCAGAATACTTATCCATGAGTTGATTACGATGTTGAGAATGTAGTTTTAGCGCCGCAAATAAATAGGCGAAGGTAAACACAATAAAGGTAACCGCTGAAAACAAACAAGTGAGCTTAGCGATTCTCCATAGCTCGGGATCTCTTGTGGCAGGGTTTGCAAGCGCAAGCTTTTCATCAGGGCTTATTCCCAAAACAAATGGAAGCGTCCCTATAATCACAAGCACAGGCCCGAAAAATGCGAGTGCATAACTCTTCTTAGATATATTGCTGCCTGTCGTCATTGCTTCAAGGGCATAAAAGTAAAGCGCGGGCCCTAACAACATACGAATGGGCAATTGAAACCCTGCAATGCCAGGCGCATACCGATAAACACCAGAGAAAATATAAAGCTCACCAAGTATGTGAACCAGCAATAACCCCAATAGCCCAATTAGGAAATAGTTTTGCTTCTTTTTAGCATGAGTGGTTGCGCTGAAGATTGCAGAAACGACAACGCCCATCATTGTGGAATACAATACGGTAGGTAATACATCTACACCCACAAGTATCTCTCCACAAAGCGATCAGTTACTTTTAGTCGTATCATCTAAACTAACCTATGAAGGGTCCATTGGAAGGTTGACGTCATTTCCAGTGGTCTTTCCAACAGTTTTCCATTTAACACGAGGATTAATAATGCTCGGGCGTGTCATCACCAAATTGTTTGGATAAAGCACGATTTCTCGGTCTTCTGTGATGAGTTTTGTGTTGAAAAGACTCACGTCTGCAACATATCCCTCAATGTAGTTGTCACCGTCGATAATGCGTATAAAGTTACCTCGCTGCAAAGACTGATGAAACAGAATAATAAAATACGCTGTGATGTTGCTCAGTAAAGACCAAGAGGCAAACAGCGCAACCCCAGTTAGCGTAATGAGGGATGTTGAAACGAGTAATAGCCCAGAGAAATTGATTCCCCAAATGAGCAAAAGTATCGCCAATGCCACCAGCCCTACAATAAGCTTTATGGCGTGCTGTGCCGTATTGTAAGCCTCTGACTTAAGCTTACTACTGTCGACTTTTGAATTGACGAGGGGAAGCGCCAGTTTCGTTATAATTAGATATAAACCGAGTATTACCAGCGACCAAAATACACTCGATGCATATTCAACAAACCAGTCGCTTAGCGCGACAAAAACATCGCTGTTAATTATTTCCATTATTTTTGCTCAGTAAGTTTATCGGTTAACTCTTGTAGTTTTTGATGAAGTCGCATGATCTCGAGATCAGTTTTAAGGCTAACTTCGTAGTTCTGCGCTGCGGCTAAGCGATCTTTTGCACTCTGTCTATTTTGAGACATCATGATAATCGGTGCTTGTAATGCTGCCAGAGTAGAAAGCATAAGATTCAGTAAAATGAATGGAAATGGGTCGAATGCATCTGGGCCAGTTAACAAAAATATATTGACTCCCATCCAACCAATCATTAGCCCCACAAAGATGAGAATAAAGGTCCACGAGCCACCAAACTCCGCCACCTTATCAGCTAACCTTTCGCCGAACGATAGCTGCTCATCAAATGACTTATTCACGTTAGTCGCAATAGGGGAGCTGTTGGCAATACTCTCGATGACATGTTGCTCAGTCTCAGACAGCTCACCATACTTCATCCCTAGTAAGGCTCTAGCTAGATTTTCAAAATACTTTTTCATAACGCTTGCTATCTCAAGTGTAAACTAATCCCTATTATTGAGCTGTTGCAGTTGTGGATCAATAGATTCCATAGGAGCGAAAGCGATATGTAGTCAATGTGCTATGGTTAGCTAAGACAAAGTAGAGGGAATCACTAATGTTGGAAAGCTTTTTCAGAGGCGACTATATGCCTCATGGGCATTGTTACCTTTGGCAACCCCATATCCTCTATACACATGTCATCTCTGACATCCTCATAGCGTTAGCTTACTTTTCAATTCCAGTGGGCATAATGCTCTTCGTTAGAGGTAGGGAAGATATTAAAGACCATAGTGTGTTTGTTCTATTCTCTTTGTTCATTGTGTTTTGCGGGTTCAGTCACCTACTCGGCATTTGGACGATTTGGCAAGGAATTTATGGGCTACATGGCGTATCTAAGGCAATGACGGCGATAGTGTCGGTAGCGACGTCTATTTATATTTTTAGAGCACTTCCAGAAGCATTAGCGATTCCCTCAGCCGCCCAGTTTCAAGGGGTTGTTAGAAAACTCAGCGACCAATCAGACCAAAATGAAAAGCTTTTATTCGAGTTAGAAACACATAAACTCGCTCGAATTATGCTTGATTCACTTCCCATCAGTGCTCTTCTACTCGATCAATCTGGCACTATCAAGTTAAGTAATAAGTCCACAGAGACTGAGTTTTTGCTCGAGCGTACGAAACTGTTAAATACCTCTATTCAAGATATTTTTATCCCTATTGACGATAATTTTGGGGCCATTTTTGAACGCTTTGTTACTTTCCAAAATGAAGAAAAGGACATTTCATTCTTAGGAGATATTAGACCAAGCAACAGAGAGCTTATTCCCGTTGAATTAATCGTAACGCGCATAAACTACTCAGACACGGAGTTTTTACTCGTTACGCTAAAAAATCTGTCAGAAGTTGCCGAAATCAAGCAAGAGCTTTTGGAGTCTCATCTTCAACTGGAAAGAGCAACTAAAGCTACCCAAGATGGTATTTTTGAGTTCGATATGGTCTCAAATACTGGGAGTTGGTCAGAACAAATGTTCTCGCTCACAGGCATATCACCCCATGAAACACCAAGTCTTGAACTGTTTATGAAGCATGTTCACCCTGAACATACCGAGAGACTAAAGAGTGCGTTAAACACACATTTCGCGTCACATGAACAATTCAATTTCGAATATCTAGGCTTAAATACCGATGGAGAGTACGGATGGTTTCAAATCCGAGCGAATAGTTCCTTCAGCAACGACGGCAGCCCGCAGATACTGGCTGGTTCACTAAGGTATATTCAGAATCAGAAAGAAACCGAAGACTCTGAACGCCAAAAAGCAAACTTCTTAGCAGCGATCTATGATGGTGCCAATCAGGCAATATGGGCGACCGAGTGCTTGCCTGGTAATGAATTCAAGTTCGTGGAGTACAACGACACTGCATTGGAGCGCTCAGGTCCAAATATATCTAAAGACATGATTATCAATAAGACACTGTCGGAGCTTTCAGATACATTGTTCCCAGCATTTCTGGTTGAACGATTACGGGAAAACTATGCCACGTGCGCACGATCGGGAAAAACGCTGCAATATACTGAGCAATTCGAAGTAGGTAACACACAGTGGTATCAAACGAGCTTATATCCAGTGTTCGATGAAAACCGCTACGTTACCCATGTTATCGGCTCTGCCATTGATATTACTGAGCAAAAAAGTGCCGAATATGCATTAGACGAACAGAAAACATTTTTAGAAGGCATATTAAACAACTCGGTTTGTGGACTCTATATCTATGACCTGACTAAACAAACTAATATCCAAATAAATGAACGATATACTGATATATTGGGCTACACACTCGACGATATTACTCAGGTCGAAGACTTTAGTCAGTTATTCCATCCTGATGATCATGGCAAAGTGTTAGAACACATCTCCGAGGTTATTAGCTCACAAGCTGGCGCTTTAGTCTCATTGGAATACCGCATTAAGCATAAAAATGGTCATTGGGTGTGGTGTTATTCCTATGATTCAATTTTGAAACGTGACACCAATGGAATACCTCAACTTATGCTGGGCACGTTTATCGACGTCTCAGAAAAAAATGATCTGCTAACCCAACTCAGTGAATCAAATGAGTATCTTGAACGCTTTGCGTTCATTGCATCCCACGATTTGCAGGAGCCTCTCAGAAAAATCAATTCGTTTTCTGAGTCACTACTAGACAGCCTACATGGAAAGCTAGAAACAGAAACTGAGCAATATGAGTTGTCGAGGATAAACGATGCGGCGTCTCGCATGCGGATGATGATTAGGGATTTGCTCTCATTGTCCAGAATTACTACGAGAGAGTTGGAAGTAGTTAGTTGCCAAATTACGCCGCTAATAAACCAAGCACTCTCTGATTTATCTATATTAATCGAAGAAAAGCAAGCCACCATTGAAACAAACATCAATACTGAATGCTTCTATCTCGACGAATCTCTGTTCAAACAGGTCATTCAAAACCTTGTTCAAAATGCGCTAAAGTTTGTACCTGACACTGTAAAACCGCTCGTGACTATCTCGACAAGTTCAAACGAAATCCACGACATTATTGAAGTAATAGATAATGGCATTGGTATAGAGGTGGTGCATATTCAAACCATTTTTGATCCTTTTAGGCGACTGCATCGAAGGGATGAATACAGTGGCAGTGGCATTGGTTTAGCCATAGTGAAGCAAATTATGAAGGTTCACGGAGGTTCAGTTTCGTGTGAAAGCAAGTTGGGAGAGGGATCCGTGTTTACCTTAAAACTACCAAGGTTTTCAAATGTCTAAAATAGTGATCGTTGATGATGACAAAGACGACATCTACTTCTTTCTCAAAGCGTGCAAAAAGCTCGTTCCCGAGCCACAGGTCGTTCCATTACAAGATGGGAAGGAGCTACTCGCGTACGTCGAAACCGAATCTTGTCAGAATTCAATCATACTTCTTGATCTCAACATGCCGAAAATGGGTGGACTTGAGGTACTTAGCCGTCTAAACGAATCTGGTAGAATTAATAACATGGTTGTGATCACCTACTCTACTTCTGACAACCCGAATGATATCAATAAGTGCTATGAGCTAGGAGTAAAGTCATATATAACTAAACCTGATAGCAATAAACACTTAGCCGCGTTGGTGGATAACCTGCGCAACTACTGGTTTAACATCAACCAGTCCCCAGTGAGTTAGCAAACATGGAAAAAACACAAAGAAATATCGTTGTTTACTTAGTCGAGGATGACACAGACGATGCCTATCTCGTCAAAAAGCTGCTAACGCCAGACAGTTGCTTTACATTTGAGGTTAAGCACTTCCATACGCTAGACGAATTAGCACTAGCCCTTACAAATACGTCGTGTGATGCCATCCTATTAGATTTAGGCTTATCTGATACACGCGGAATGCAAACACTCTCAGTCATTCAAGAAAAGAACTACGCTATACCCATTATAGTTCTCACCGGGCTGGAAGAATCAGAGTTTGGCGAAAAGGCAATCCAATTAGGTGCCCAAGACTACATACCTAAAGCGGAGCTTCGAGGGAGTTTATTGAGGCGAGTGATTAAGTATGCAGTAGAGCGCTACAAAATGGTTCGAGAGCTCAAGCAATTAAGCTTGAAAGATCCGTTAACTTCACTAAGCAATAAAAAAGCCTTTCAAGATTCCGTTAAGGTAGCAATCGATACCTGGCAGAGATATCAAGATAGCTTTGCCGTCATGTTTATCGACTTAGATAAATTCAAACCCGTCAACGACACCTTCGGGCACAGCGTTGGCGACCAAGTGTTAAAACTGGTAGGTCAACGGCTAATTTCATACGGCAGAACAACGGATACTATTGCCAGAGTTGGTGGTGATGAATTTGCCATTATTCTACCAAAATTGACTGACAAAGAAGCTCTGCTAGCAGCGGCTGAACATAAACTCATGCTCATAAGACAGCCTATTTTTGTAGATACATCTGAGGGTTTAACTGAGGTGAAAGTGGACGCCAGTATAGGGATTGCAGTGCTCGACAAACACTGCACAGAACCAAGGAAAATTGTTGAGCACGCTGATAATGCTATGTATCGAGCGAAAGAATCGCCAGATGTTTCAATTGTTTTCTATCATCCGTAAGTGCGAGTTATTTGCAGCCTAACAATCACCTAAGCTAAGCGTGTATCAACTACAGTGACTACTGATTGATGTAAACTTTCGACGCTATTTTCCAGTCTTGGTCGATCTTCACCAAAGTGAGTACTTCGTATACCCTATCTTCGACTTTCAATTGTACCGTAGCCAAACGCTGGTCAATAACATCAATCGCAAGCAACTTAATTTCATCAATAAGCAAAGAATCATTAGGTATAACAGCCCACCTTTCTGCCAAACTGTGCATGTCGTCCCAACGTTCAAGTCGCGCTCCATCCATAGGTTGCTTCACAGGGCGCAACATAACAGCGTTCTTATCAAACGCTTGTTGAATCATTTCAGCAGAGCCAATTATCTGACCACCGATGTAATTGTTATAGATTGTTTGTTTTATTTGGCTCAATGTTTCTTCGTTGGTAGCAAACAACGTCTCAGTATTTGCTGCTAAAGGTTGCAGTGTCAAAGCAAACCAACATGCAATAATAAAACTGTAATTTTTCATTAGTGACTCCTCAGTAAAAACTGACGTTATTTTAGGTTGTCTCCACGATCGCACACACAGTAAATAATAGGAATTACCATCCAGTTAGCTTATTTCACTTAGAATTTTTGATAAATACAGTAGTAAAAATATGAAGTATCGATCCTGAATAAAGCATTTTTTACATGACATTGTTTGACTCACTACATTCCTTTCAAAATAAGGTATTCAATTAATAATCAATACTTTGTAAATTCAAATTCACGAAAGATAAATCTAAGATTCAACAAATACTTGTGAGCAAATGGATCTACTCATCCAAGGAGTCGCTCGGTCCTAAAACACTGTGTTTTTGAGGTTCACGCTTATGTTGTTAGATGCTTGTAGTTCCGATTCTAGGCCTTCGTCTTACGTGTTCTCTAATGTAGTAGAGATTACCGCGAGAGAACTCAGGTCTTTTTACGATGCGGATGAAATTTTTCTGTTCGTTAGAGAAGAAAGTCTTTGTGAAAATCTACTCCCCAAAAATGTTGGCGCTCGAATGATTGAAGGGATTTTGAAATCCGGCAAGATTACACCGAGCACTCAAGGAACCTATGCCACAGGGCAACTTAATATTGCACTTTCTTACGTTCACTATTTAGCTTTTAATGTAAATATTCAAAGTTTCGAAGGCGCACAAATTGTTTTAGTAAGCTACAACAGGGAGTTATCGCTTGTTAACAATGAATCTGTACTCCTCAAGAACAGCCTCCTTGCGCAACTGTTAGCCACAGCAAATGAAATCCTTACACTCGACGGTACAACAAAATTGAATGCTACCTCGAGTGATAATAGTCAAAGCTCGATGGGTATTCAGGAGACGAAGAGTCGAGACGCACTACAAATATTTTCTCTTGATGAGGCATTTCAAAACGCTATTGATGAGTTACGAAAACGTTCCCATGAATCTAACCTGAAAATCAAACTTAACGTTGACCCTCTCCACTATGATCTTCTCGGTAATCAACGGGCATTTAGTGAACTTCTCTCATCACTATTTGGATATGCCATTGCTATATGCTGTTCTGGCACATTGAACATAGGTTTAAAAACGAACTACTCCAACGGTCGATTGCAGCTATTTTTATCTATCTCCCACCCCAATAGAGCTATTGATAACGGAAAGCCAAGTACTATCCATCAAAAGTCATTAAGCAATCTACTCCTTGATGCCGAAATCGCTCTCGGTAAAATGAATGGTCGTGTACTTACCAGTCTCATCGAAAAAGATAGCCATTCAAAGCTGCTTGAACTCGATTTTTACGTGTTTCCCGACGGCAAAAAAGAACCCTCTACATCGGCACATGATGAACTCAGGGTACTATTAGCCGATGACTTACTGACGAATAGAATTATCACTGAAATGTTGCTCAGTGAATTTGGACTGTGCTCGGACCATGCTGAAAATGGATACGATGCAGTAAACCTTTTTCGAAAATCACGCTACGATGTAGTACTTATGGATTGCCAGATGCCTGTAATGGACGGAATACAGGCCACTCGAGAAATCCGACAACTCAACAGCCAAGTGAAAATCTATGCTGTAACGTCTGATGATACTATTGAAAATCAGAAGCGCTGCTTAGCAGCAGGTATGAATGACGTAATCATTAAGCCACTAACCAGCGAAAAATTGAAAAACCTGCTCCGACGTTGAAGGTACTCTCATCTCAGCACCGCGTTAACATTAGCTAACTACAGTTTCAGACAAAGGTTTCAGTAGGCTCACGAATTCAGCTTTTGAAATTGGCTTGGACAGCAGGTATCCCTGAAATGCTGAAGTAGATTTGTTTTTCAAGTATTCGAAGTCTTTGGGGTCTTCAACGCCTTCCACAATAACTTCCAACCCTAGGCTTTTCGCAAGGCTATTCACCGAAGACACGATAGCTTGTTTCTTATTTGATGCGTGAATGCCGTCTATAAAGCAGCGGTCTACTTTTACCGTGTGTAATGGCAGTTCATGAAGATAAGAAAGTGACGAATGCCCGGTGCCAAAGTCGTCTAACATAAATAAGACGCCTTTTTGCGTGAGGTTATTTATCAACATTTTGGTGCGCTGTAAGTTTGTCATTGCAACACTTTCAGTGATTTCTATTCGGAGGCGTCCTTTAGGACTAGGATACTTTGATAGTAAGTAACTGAGCTTATCAGCGTACATGGTATCTCTTAGCTGAATACAGCTCACATTAATGCTGATAAAACCTAATGTTTTAAACGTTGTTGAGAGTGCCTGGCAAACTTTTTCCACCACAAAACTGCCAATTTCTATAATGACACCTGATTGCTCCGCTATTGGGATAAACTCTGCAGGAGAAACAGGCCCGAGACGTTGACTATTCCATCTGAGTAACGCCTCCGCTCCCATTATCCGTTTTTGACTGTCAAAGATAGGCTGATAAACCACATTAAACTCTTCATTGTTCATTGCATCCTTTAGCTCTTTTTCAATGATGTTTTTTCGTTGGTACTGAGTGTGAAGTTCATCGGTGAAAAATAGATAAGGATTCCCCGTATCTCTGTTCACTAAATCCATAGCGAACTCAGTTTGCTTCAAGAGATTTTTTACTGTGTCTTGTGGAGGAGTCGCTCCAAAATCGATAGGCTTGAACAAACGAACTCCAGATTTGAACGTAAGGAAGAATTTTTCAGCACCGATTTTGACTTGATCCTTGAGCCTTTTTCTAAAGATTTCCAAGTGCTTAGTTATTTGCTCGAAAGCAACAGATTCTGATGGTGATATTCCGTTGACAAGCACTGCTAATAAATCGTGTTCAACACGCGCAACAAAAACCTTCCCACCGTCATTAAAGTCTATTTGTCCTTGGATTTTAGAGATTACATCGTCGTTAAATGAAAATCGCACAACATGTTTGGCGGCGCTGTAGCGTTCAAAATCGATGAATATTAACGCAGAATAGCTGCTATCTTCACTATTGATAAGTGAACGTGAAAGTATGTCGATAAACTCTTCAAACTCACTAACGGTATCGTTACCACAGGGTATCTTTGGTATGGCGGATTCACCATTTCGCGACTGTCTTCGCGCAATAATTATCGCCAACTCAAGAGCCAGCGAGGACATATTTGATGCAACAGCCTGCGACCATCTCTTGCTGGGTGTCAAGATACACAGGTAGTAATCACCAGATAAACCGAAAAAGCTCACTTTAGTTTCATCTTTATCAAACGCAATATGCTCGCTTCCCGTTACACCCAAAAAAGTAATACATGTGCGAATGGTCTCATCACTCACTTTAAGACCAGTCGGAAAACAACTCATACATCTAAATTTATGAATATTTCCATGAATTATTGCGATATTACTGCCGTTTAGGAGGTTTGAAATCTCACTCGCACAGCTTCGTAGAAATTCGGCGAGTTGCGATTCTCCGAAGGAATAATCTGCAAGCTCAAATTTTCTTACCGTATGTCTTAATCTACTCTCGATATACATCGTTACACCGCACTACCAAGGCCTCAAAAAAACAAGCATAGCACTGCAGCTCAAAAGGTATAATTACATAAGATTGAATTTGACTTAATAGACCTTTAAATAAATCGAAAAACAGTCAAATATCCATACTTTGTAAATAAATGGCGCTAAAAACACACCTTTTAGACTCATTTTGACTAACTATGAAATTTATTGAAATTTTAACTGTCATAATAAGGTCGTATATATTAGCCTCCGATGTTAACCAAAAGGTCAAGTTATGGATAAGGTAAATATAAGAATTGTCAGAGAGTTGTCTAAGAATGCGCGAATACCTTTCTCTCAACTCGCTAAAAAAGTGCATTTATCTCCGCCTGCTGTAGCAGAACGGGTTAGAAAGCTTGAAGAACAGGGTGTAATTACAGCCTACAAGCCAATAATAAACTTAGAGAAACTCGGTGTACCTATAAGAGCACTTGTAGAGTGCGAAGTTCACAAAGCAATGGAGCGCAAGTTAAAAGCTAAGTTAATTGACATGGATGAAGTTATTAAAATCTACAATGTAACCGGTATCACAACATTTATTGTAGAAGTAGGCGTAGCTACTCTAACCGAGTTAAATGACTTTATTGAGAGCATCATTGACTATTGTGATACCAATACTAAGTTGATCATGACTATTCCAATAGACGACGCCATACCACAAAGATTGGAGAAAATGCTAAGTAAACTCAAATGTGAGTAGTCATCGATTGGCCATTGGATCGGCCGATACTTCCAAATACAGTTATACACCTCATATATTCCGTCTTTTCCTTATTGAAACAGCTAGCACAGCAATCAACATCAATACATTGATAGCAATGGGCGCACCAACACTCACTGCTGACCGTTCGAACAACGCCTGATCGATGACCTCAATAGACTCTCCTATTACTTCTATTGACTCGTCTTCGCTGAATGTAATCGAGAGTAATAGTTCTGACACTGACGTTACCGAAATATTACTGAAATCAACAAATAGAGCGCTTGAACCTAAGCTAATCCGATTTTCAGAAAAACCAGTCAAATCCGTAAAACCACTAATGGAAAAGCTCAGTAGCTCCCGATTAGTCGTAGTCTTTAATTCCTGACTGGTACGAATTGATTCGCCTTGTGCGTTTACCCCGTCAGTGGCAGAAACACTTGTCGAAACAGAAGTTGTAGCAAACCCGAATACAGTGTCATCACCAGGAAATACAAAACTTGGGGCCAAGTTCACCTGAGAAGATGTCGGTTCTAACACACCGAAATCCATTACGTTAAATAGTGGTGCTAGGCTGGCTTGCAGAATGTTTTCTTGCCCAGGGGCAACTAATAAGTCGCTTGTTTTAATCACACTAGCCGAACAAAAAAAACTTGGTAAGAACACTAAAATTGCGATACACCGACTCATCAATAATCCCATGAAAATTTACCCTTGCAGGTCATATACTCTTGATGAAAATAGTAACGTTCGATTTGGGCTCAGCACTATAGCGAAGCAACGGCATATCGCTTCGATAAAGCTAGTAACAAAAGAAAGTGTCGAGGAAAGCTTTGATATTAAAAGTTAGCAGTAAAATCTCAACTATGGGGTGAGATCTGGCTTGAACCACATGCGCTCTGGTACGCCATTTCTTTTCATGGCAGGTATGTAAAGGTCTTCTTCAAAACCAAGGGCAATAGCTTGATTAACTATATCGAGTGCTTCAAGACTTTGCTTGTGATATTTAGCGAACGCAATATGCACTGTGCGACGTTCGATGATACTCAAATCAAAATCGATGGTTTCATCGTACTCTGAGAGTTCTGTATCTAATAGATACTGGCCATAACTTTCAGACATAATAAGGCGATCCACTTTGCCAAGATGGAGCAATCTCATGCCTTCTTGGGCAGTAGCGACCTCTAGTGTTTCTATAGATTTGTAATGAGCCAGCAAGGTGTCGTGCTCTCCAACGCGAATGCTCGCGATGATACCATCAGCATCTGGTGACGCCGTGTTGTAAAACGTTCCAAAAATACCGTACCCCAGTACGTCAGAAAACACAGCCCACTGATCTCTTCCTTCAAGATTTGCCGCTAGGAAGAGTCCATCCACCATACCGGATTGCACCAAGTTTTTAGCCCGAGCCCAAGGTACGGTAGTAACAGAAACACTGTAACCTAAGCGATTGAGACTCTCATTAATGAATTCCCAGTTCGCTCGATAAATAGGGTAATTTGCACTCAGCATTTTGTCGTGATCGTGCCCAACAGCGAAGGTCACTTGCTTTGCTTGAGCTTGAGGGAGTATGGCACACGTCACTATGAAACATAGAAACACACACTTCCATGCCCAATGGTAGACGTTAACAGTTGGTCTAAAATACAACGACAACTCTCCCTAGAGTTCTATCGGAAAATCTTTGGTAACACACACTATAGCTCCGTTAATTATGGTAAGACCAAAACAGTTTTTCAATGTATACACCAATTCCAATAGTTATTAACTACAGAGTGACTAGACCTCACGCAACTTTTCACGAATGTCCATCCATGCTTTGCCAATATGATTGAGGCCTCGCTGGTCTCGTCCAATACCCCAAAAATAATCGTACTGCGAGGTTTCTATAATCAGTCTTTCTTCAGTGGCAAGTAATGCGGCTTTTACTTCTTCATACATTTGTACCTTTATATACAAGGCACGTTTCATGAGTATTGGAGCAGTAGTATTGTACGCTTCTATTTTTCTGCGATACCAAGCTTTGCCGTAGGAATAAGCTTTTTCCCCTGTAGGAAGCGAAGCCACTTTCGTTCCTTGCGATACACTTCGCAAACACTTTGCTTGTACATAGTGTTCACACGTAAGCCAGTTTTCATCTTCCAGTAAGATGGGATGGGCAGAACACGTCGACAGTGGATTGGAGAGGTCAAAGCGTGAGAATTGGTAAGCTTTTTCCATCGCTAGGTTAGCTGTAAACACAATTATTCCATAAGTCTGATGAGGTTCCAGCCCAGTATAAAGTATTATCTGCGCAGTTGAAATTTCGATGCAAAGGGAAACTCAAAGTGGCGTGAATTGCCACTTTTAAACTGACCCGCACCGAACACGCTTGAACCACTGGTAAGTGAGATATGTGATCACCTCGATAGAAAAGGCCTTCACCGCTAGCTATATCATGATTTGCATAGATGCCATTGGTTGAAGCGTTGATCAATGTGGCGTGTACTACTGAAGAAATGAGAAAAGCAGAACAAAAAAGTTAATAGTTACAAAAAACTAAATTAAACACCTCATTGATGATGTTAACAAATATGACAAACGAAATTCTCTCAGCCGTGTAACGAAAATAGCAGGCAGTAAGCATAACTCTCATCCTTCCTACCAATACACATCGAGCTGAGCCAAATTGTATGACCAATATTGCTTGCACATGTCGTTCGATGAGCTTTTGAGCGCAAAATCGCCGATTAATTCCTATATTGTATAAAATCCATCCTAACAGCCCCCTTTATTGGTAAAAATTATTGGTAATATAAAGTTGAATAATTGGTTGTTAATTTGGTTGCGATTGTTTATATTGGCGACAACAATTGAATAACAATTAAATAACAGGCCATACCTACTACATGCCTGCATTATTAACAACGGAGAATTCGATATGTCGGTGATATCAGGGAAACATAGGAATTTTAGCACTCAGGAAGAACTCTTCAGACTTTCGCCAGTAGCCAAATTGGTAAAAGCAGCAGCGATTGCCTCGGTAGCAAGCTCCATTGCATTTACCGCGACAGCACAAGAAGCTGACACTGAAGCAAGTGCAGAAAGCAACGTTGAGGTTATTGACGTTGTTGGTACTCGTAGAACCATTCAAGATCAAATATCTATCAAACGCGAGTCTACTACCGTACTAGACGGCCTATCCTCTGAAGATATCGGTGACCTTCCTGCACTATCTATTGGTGAGGCTCTAGAATCCATTACTGGTGCATCATCACACCGTGAAAATGGCGGTGCTACTGAAATCACTATCCGTGGTTTAGGCCCATTCCTTAGTGCTACGCATATTAATGGTCGTGAAGCAACCAATGGTAGTGGTGACCGCTCCGTAAACTTTTCTCAGTTCCCTTCGGAGTTAATGAAAAAAGTAGGTATTTACAAAACTCAAGATGCTTCCATGATTGAAGGTGGTGTAGCAGGTGTTATTACACTAGAAACGCTAAAGCCGCTAGATTTTGGTAAACAACGCTTTCAAACTGAGTTGAAGCTAAACGCTAACCCAGACGAGTTTAATGTTGATAACTCTTTGCAAAGCGATCTTGGTTATCGAGGTACCATCAGTTATGTTGACCAATTTGAGTTTGAAGGCGGTCAAGAGCTAGGTTTATCGGTTGGTATTCAACGTCAAGACATTAGTCAACCAGAAGCAGAATATCGTAGTTCAAGCCCAACTGGTTCTTCATTGTGGGCTTGTTTGAACGATCCTACAAACACGAGCACGGGTTTCTTCCGAGATTCAGCGGGAGATTGTGAAGATCCAGGTAACCAAGGTTATCAAACGGATATTGACCCAGCTACAGGGCAAGCGGTAGACGCTGGAACACCTTACGCTTGGACTGGCTCAAGCAGAAGCTTCCGTCAGAATGAAACTTCTGATGAGCGTGATGCACTATTCATTGGTTTACAATACAAACCTACTGATAACTTAGATATCAATTTTGACGCTCAGATTTCTGACCGTATTCAGTCAGAAGCTCGCCACGATTTACTCTTCTTACAAAAGCGCGTTACTCCAGGGGTCACTGGGGAAAACCTTATCACTAACTCTGTTGGCGGTATTCTTCACTGGGAAGGTGAAGAACGCTTCGAATCTGCTGGTGAGCAATTTTCACGTGAAGAGAACTATCGTGGCTATGGCTTAAACGTGGAGTACTCACCTATTGATGAGTTGAGAATTACTGCTGACGTGAGCTACTCACAAACCAAGCGTGAAGAACTGCAAATCACAAACCGTGGCAGAACCAGCGGTCGTCCGTTCTTTTCTTGGGATATGGGAGAGTACATTCCACACCTAACGGTCTCTGATTTCGATGTAACGGATATCTCTAACTTTACCGATAGTCTACGTACTCGTATTGACCGCGAAAACGTACGTGAAAACGAAGTTATTGGTGCACGACTAGACTTTGAATACCTGTTGGGTGGCGAAACATTTAGCAGTATTCAAGGCGGGGTTAGAAAATCTGAACTCTCCTATGTTCAGTTCGGCGGTACCAACGGTAACGGTTCAAGAACTACTTATAACCTAGACGAAGCTGTAACGTCTGCTATCGACGTTCTTGAAGGATGTCAAATTGACTTCCCTGAATCAGACTTTTTATCAACAGTGTCTGACGGCAACATCATTACCAATGTTGACAGTGCAGGAAACGTAATTAGCAGCGGTACTGGCTCTTCTTGGGCCACCTATGACAACGTATGTTTCTCTCAAGCATTGGCAGCGGCAGCAGGCGGTGATTTCGCTTACCCAGAAGTTGAATATGAAAACTCTGGAACTATCGACGTTACCGAGGAAACAACCGCAGCCTACTTGATGGCAAACTACGACACTGAAATGTTTGGCAAATTCATTCGCGGTAACTTTGGTGTACGTGTAGTTGATACAGAAGTGACCTCTATTGGCTTTAGACAAGCAATTTCAGTTGTTGCTGATGAAAACGGTGTACTTGAGTTGGTCAGAGACCCTAACACTGTTGAACGCGTAGTTGGCGGTGGTGATTACACTGAAGTTTTACCTAGTTTCAACCTTGTCGTAGATTACAATGATTACATCTTACTAAGAGCCGGTATCTATCGTGGTATGTCTCGCGCAGATCCATCTGACATGGGTTATAGCCGTGACTTCATCGAAGATATAGGCGCAGATCCAACCAATGTGAGTGATTTGCTTGTTGGTGTAAATGGTTCTGGTAACCCGAATCTTCAACCGCTCATGTCGTGGAACTACGATGTTGCATTTGAGTGGTATCCCAATGAAGACTCAATCTTTGCCTTCGGTTTGTATCATAAACAGTTTAATGGCGGCTTCCAGCAACAAACAGAGCTAGAAACCTTTGTGGTAAATGGCGAAGAACTAGCCCTTCCTATTACCAATTCAGTTACCACTGATGATTCGAGCAGCCTTACAGGTATCGAAGTATCTGTGGCATACCGTTGGGACATCGGTGTTGGTGTTAAATTAGGCTATAACTATGCAGATACTGACTTTGAGTTCGAAGACAGTAACTATGGAGATACCTTCGAAACTGATATAGACGGCGTTACTACGCAGCTTACCCAAGGCATTATTCCTCCTGGCTCTGTTCCTGGATTCTCTGAGCACGTGTTCAGCGGTCAGATTTATTACCAAGTGGGTGATTTCGACACAGCGCTTATCTACAAATACCGTAGCGAATACTTCCAACCATACGTGAGCAATGGAACAAGACTTCGTTTTGTTAACGATGTAGGTGTTTGGGAAGCTCGTGCTTCATACAAGATCAATAAAAACATCCGTGTGAAAGTGGAAGCAATTAACTTGTTTAGTGAACCTCGTACAGATGATTTCTATGTATTAGGAAACACAGGCCAAGTAAGTGACTACGGTCCTCGTTTGTTCGCCGGAATCAGCTTCAAATATTAATGAGCAACAGCGAAGAGTTCACAAAACTCAACAAAAGCTAAAACAAAGAATTTAAACATTTTGGTAACGCACGAAGTCGCTATACGCAACTTTGGCGTTACCACTCAAGTTTGCGAAATTGGCGTATTTACCACCGCCGTTTTATGACAGTGCAACACTTGAGAACTGGAACTTTCAGGAGTAGAAAGCATGGTTAAAAAGTTATTTTTACCCGTCATAGCTGCAACCGCCTTAGTCGGCTGTTCGGGCAGTGATGATGCTGAACTAGACAATAATAGTCGAGGAAGCATCACCATATCGGGAGGCGAATTTATTGCTGGTGTTACACTTACAGCAACGGCAAGTGATGCTGATGGCATTGTAGCTGACACCCTCACATACGCTTGGTC
Source organism: Alteromonas sp. KUL49 (assembly GCF_006538345.1). Lineage (GTDB taxonomy): Bacteria > Pseudomonadota > Gammaproteobacteria > Enterobacterales > Alteromonadaceae > Alteromonas. The sequence goes on from NZ_BJKL01000006.1 coordinate 53,929, forward strand.
TACCGGTGTAACTGGTCCAACGTATACCATCACCGAAGCTGATGAAGGCTCGATTATCTCAGTATCAGCTAACTATACTGACGAAGCAGGGTTTACAGAAGGTCTTGGCGCATCCACTACGGTTGTGTTACCAACGTTAAATGTAACGGCCAATGTAGTTAAAGGCCCAATCAGCGGTGCTACGTGTGAAATATATTCCGTTGATGATAGCGGCGCAGCGGTGTCACCTGCGCAAGCATCTGCAACCTCTGATGCGACAGGAAGTGTAACCTTCACTGATGTTCATTTTGAAGGTACAGGTTTAGTTTCTTGCTCAGGTGGTACTTATGTCGACGAAGCCACCGGCAACGCGCTTACGGCTCCAACGTTACGTTCAGTATTAGCTGTTGTTGAAGGTGATGCTGACAACCCAGCACCTACCTATGTTGTGTCTCCGCTAACAGAAATTGCAGTACAAGGCGCAGGCTCAGACCTAAATACGTTCTCTGACGTTGCGGCAGCCTACCACTTGCGTTTTGGTATTCGCTTTGATGCAACCCAAGTGACTCCTACTGCTGTAGGCGTGACTGCATTGGGTGGTGATGATGCAGAAGATGCTGATACTTACGGCTCAGTACTAGCGCTATTATCTTCACTAGATGCCAACGATGCTGATAGTGATATAGCAGCGTTAATGGCTGACCTTGCTACCGATTTGGCGGATGGGTCATTTTCAGAAGATAACCTTGATGCTTTAGAGTCAGCACAAATGACGTTGCAGACCACCTCTGCAGTGGCAGCCTTTGTTGATTCATCTTTGCTTGACCTCATTGGCGCCGCTATTGGTTACAACAACACGCCAGTAGCAGCAATTATCGAAGGAACTCTGGAAGGCACTATCCAAAACACAGCTACAGATCCTCTTACAGGAAGCGTTACGGTAACAGACCCCAACTTCTTAGAAGACGCAATTGTTGCACAAACCGATGTAGCGCTTGATTTCGGTACTTTCAGCATCACCGAGAGTGGTGATTGGTCGTACACTGTTGACGTGGCTAACGAGACAGTTGCAAACCTTGAAGTAGGTAACTCAGTACGCGACAACGTAACTATCGAATCTGTAGATGGTACTACAGCGGAGATTTCTATCCGCATTGCAGCACTGACGCAAGTTGCGCAAATCTCAGATACAGGTAACGACACGGGTGAAATTAGATTCAGTGTAGACAATCTTCGTCAAGGTAAGCTAACAGCTTCCTTCTCTAAAGACGTAGCATTAGGCAGTGACGGTAACGTTAAAGACGCTTACATCACGCTTTATGGTAGCTCTGGTAGCTCTTCTGAATCTCTTATCGACCTACGAATCCAAGGTAATCAAACTGATAGTGCAGGCCTTCCTATTGAGCCTCGCTTCTTTGTTCGAAACACTGATAGCGACGCCTACCCAGGTTCAATCGTTACAGCACCATTTGTAGAAGAGCAGTTCTATGACGTAGAAATTACGTGGAACATGGATGATGCAGAGCAACTTACGGTAAGCATCGATGGTGAAGTTATCGGTGGCGGTTCTTTCTCAACTGCTGCGGTAGTGGACTCAGACTTTACTGATTTAGACCAATGGTTTGCAGATGGTGTACAAACTATTCAGTTTAGATTTGGTGACAACGACAGAACCATTCCTTTCGGTTCATACTATGTCGACAACATCGCAGTATATTCAGATACCGACGGCACAGTTGCAGTATTTGAAGACAATTTTGAAAGTTACGATATTGGTGAAACCCTTGATGGCGATACCAGTGTTTACGGCTTAGCGATTTACTCTGAAGTCGTTGTATTTGATATTGGTGACGGTGAAGCAGACCCAACTCCAGCAGTGTTCTTTGACCTTACGGGTGCAATTACAAGTGACGCAACAGAGCCAGCTACTGGCATGGTAAGCATTCTTGACCCAGATGATGGCGAAGCATTCATCGTTCCAGGTTCTACAGTGAGCACTTACGGTATGTTCACCATTATGGAAGACGGTGCTTGGACTTATACTCTAGATACAGCTAACCCTGAAATTGCAGCATTAGTGTCTGGCGAGCGTTTAACTGACACCATCACTATCTCATCTGTTGACGGTACAACCGCAGATGTTGTTATTACAATTTCAGGTGTAGGCGGTGACACAGGTGGCGCTAACAAGGTTGCAGTCATCAGAGATACATTAGACAGCGACACTGGTGAATTACGCTACGCACTGGGTGATGATGGTCCACTAGCAGCGGGTAAAGTTTCAGCTAAAGTCATGCGACTAGACGACGATCTAGGTGATGGCGATGCATATATTACCTTGTTCAACTCGGCGACCAACAATGACGGTGCAATTCTAGACCTTCGCATCAGAGACAACAGTTTCGGCGTACGTAGCCCAAGCGATGTTGATACCTCTGCGGCAACAGTGATTCTTGGTGAGTTCATGGATGTAGCTATCACTTGGGAATATCCAGAGGGTAACCTAGAAGTTAATCCACTAGTTACTGTTGAGATTGATGGCGTAAGATTTACAGCCGAAGGATTTACTCCTGACAACAATTCATTCGGTGGTGTGACTCACGTTTCATTCCGTTTTGGTGACAACAGCGGAACTAGACCAGATACAGGTACTTTTACTGTTGATGACCTTGTGATTTACTCAGATACTGATGGTTCAACAGAAGTCTTCTCAGATGATTTTGAGTCGTACATTGAAGGTGATTCACTTGATACTGACAATGCGGCATCTCCATACAACTCAAGCACTTCAGAAGCAATTGTAGAGACAATTGGCGAGGACGGTGGCCCTGGTACGCCGGGTAACAAAATTGCCGAAATCCGTGATACAGACGCTTCAGACACTGGTGAATTGAGATATGCACTTGGTGATGATGGTCCGTTAGCTCAAGGTCGATTTGAAGTAGCAATTAAGCGTCTTGATGATGACCTAGGTGATGGTGATGCGTATATCACACTGTTCAACTCTGCCACCAATAACGATGGCGCAATCCTAGACTTGCGAATCAGAGACAACAGTTTCGGTGTTCGCAGCCCTAGCGATTTGGATACGTCTGCAGCTACAGTAGTACTCGACCAGTTCATGAACGTTGTAGTGACCTGGGCATACCCTGAGGGCAACCTAGAAGTTAATCCTCTAGTTACGGTTGAAGTTGATGGTGTAAGATTTACGACTGACGGATTTACGCCAGACAACAACTCGTTTGGCGGTGTAACGCACGTGTCAGTCCGCTTCGGTGATAACAGCGGAACACGACCTGACACAGGTGTTGTATCGGTGGATAACTTTACCATCTATTCAGACACCGACGGTTCTACTCAGGTATTTATGGATGACTTTGAAGCGTATCTTGAAGGTGACTCACTAGATACCGACAATGCAGCATCACCTTACAACTCTTCAACCTCTGAAGCAGTAGTAGGCGTAGAAGAGTAAACTCAATACTCTGATAGTACATGAGGCGGGTATCCGCCTTCTGCTAACAAAAGGCCCCTCTTTTTAAGAGGGGCCTTTTTCACTTGCGATTAATCACTTATTGCATCTAACGCAACTGATACTATCCGTTAAGGCTGAATAGCTTGCGCCTCACTTTGCTCCATCCTCTTTAACGTTCAACTAGCGCATTCCATAATTTATGTGCATGTTAAAAGACCAATCTAGCTATGACTTTATAGCTGTACTAACTATTTTCACTCGAGTCCAAATAAGAGTTGTACTGTAAAAGCCACTGCAGTGAGGATGTAAGAAGGGGCTCGCCTATAGAGAATACGTTAAGTCAGAAGATACTGACTCACACGCCCAACAAAAAAAGCCCCAGATTTTCATCTAGGGCTTATTTAATGCGTTCAGATAGTCGAATAGTGCTATTCGCTTTCGTTGTAACCTGTATGGCTATTGCGAATTTCATAGAAGGTCGCTTGCGCGAACTCATCTGGATCACTCGAATTGTTAAGGTGATATACCCCTACTTTGAAATACATATACTGCCCATCTTCACCATACAAGCTATCGCTCATATCATAGTTCGCCACCACGTCCTCTTTACCTTCACGAGAAATAGTTACCGTAAGTAAATTCACGGTCACATTAATGTGGTAGCTAAATTTCTCATCTAAGGCGATACCATCTGCCGGGTTAGATGCACTACTACTTCTTGAACCAATCATTTCAACATAAGTTTCTATATTGTCACCCGTTGAATCTTCAACTCTACTTTCATGGGCAAAATAGATGGAGCCTAGTGAATTACCAGGAAGTTTGCGATAGTACAAGCGAATAGGTTCATCATCATTGGCGTGTATCTGGCCAATAATCAAACGTCCAATCTGATAGTTCTCTCCGGTGGTGGTGACATTGTTCACAGCCAACGTCACATGCAGATCACCGTCTACACCACCGGCATCCGCTTGACCTTGTGCTGAGGCACTGCCGAATACCCAATTGTTCTCATTAACCCCTTGGGTTCGGATGGAAGTATTTCCACGACGCAGCATTTCTCGAAGCTCAACCCGCACGTAGTTGGTATTCTCCGACGTTTTAAAACCATAACTCGGCGAACGCATTACAATGCCATTGTCAGCTGAAGCATAGAAAAACTCAGAATTGGTATAGCCCGCAGCCAATTCATTTTCCCAAATTGAATCTGAACGACCGTTATTGTCTTCGTCGGTAGGAACACTGAGGTACCAATCAGCCAAATCGATCCCCAATTCATTAGGGAACACATCAGCGAATTCGCCAGTCGCGTCCGCACAGCTGTGTGCCTGTACCTCAACAATAGCGTTATTGGTATTTTCGCTATTCCCTAACCCTACAATTCGGACATAACGCGCTTGAGACTCTTGCAGGCTTACTAACTCAAAGCCGCTATGACGACCACTAGACTCCAAGTTATCACCCACGTTTGACCAAGTTTGATTGTCTAGCGAGGTTTCAACATAGAAAGAAGCGACTCTTGACGCCCCGTCATACCATTTTATGGTGAGTGCGCCTAACGTGCGCTCCTCGCCTAAATCAAGTTCAAGACTTTGGCTTGTTCCATCAGAAGACCATCTAGATGCGGGTGTTGTATCGCTATCAATAGCGTTTCCAGGTGCCATTGATGTGTCGTGATTACCGTCGTCCGTCGCTGATACAAATGGATACGTGGTGTTTGTACAGGCTTCCGGTTCTGGATCTGGTTCAGGTGTTACTGGTATCACAGGGTCGGGTAACGATGGTGAGGATGAGCCTCCACCGCCACATGAAATTACACCCATTAAAAGCATGGTCAATGCAGAAGTTGAAGCTAACTTAAACGGTTGACCATAGTTTGATTTTTTCATATTGAACTTTCCTAGAGAGCTGCTGTTGGGCTAAGCACAAAAATGGTTAACCAAAAGGTTGTTGAATTGTAAAACTAATTATCATTATCATCAACTTTATGCAGACCAATTAACTAAATTTTAATTACCAATACAAAGTATTGACAGACAATAAGGTTAGCCAATATTAAGAGTTGTAAGTTTTGATAATTATAAGGCGGGCTTGAAGAGAGGGTTAGTCAGCTAACCCCTTCTTCAAAGGAGAGTTACACTGAGAATTTGGCGGTTATTGCACTTATATTTACGGACTGCTCACCTAGACTCTCTAGCTTTAAACGCACTTCAGTGGAGTTGTCGCCTATTTCGTCGGCGGTGGTAGCAATCTCGGTAATGCGCTGCGCGATAGTGGAAACAACACTCGATTGTTCGTCGGCCGCTGTAGCAACCTGAATATTCATGTGTAAAAGCTGCTGAATTGATTGGTCGTTGTTTTTGACAATATTGCGAATATTATCCATGGCGCTATTAACTAATTTGTGTTGCTTATCAGAATCCGCAATATCCAGCATGGTTTTCTCTGAACTCTCTTGCAGTTTGTTCAGAATCTCTTTTATCTCAATAGTGCTCGACTGACTGCGTTGTGCTAGCGTTCTGACTTCGTCAGCGACTACGGCAAACCCGCGCCCCTGCTCACCTGCCCGAGCAGCCTCAATGGCTGCATTTAGCGCCAACAGATTAGTTTGTTCAGAAATCTCCTGAATCACACCTAGTACGGAATGAATAGAGGAAACATTGTCGCCCAATTCACTGATAGATTCCCTGACATTCGACATCACATCATCTAGGTTATCTAACTGCTCACAGGAGAGTTGTACATGGTGCAAAACATCGTGCATCTCTTCTTTTACAGTATCAGCAGATTGGCGTGTTTGATTCGCATTCTGGGCAATCTCAGCAGAAGTTGCAGCCATCTGTTCAATCGCTGTAGCCACCTGTGTAGCTTCATCTTTCTGACTCATACTGCGCTGCTCTAGGTCAACCTGTCGTGCCGTTGAAATTTCTGCTATTTGGTTGAGCGTGACACTCGTATTTTTCAAATGATTGATGTCGTTTGCCATGGTATTCAAAAAGCGATTCACGGCTTTTGATATGTTATCTAACACATCAAGTTTACTCGCGGGAATGGTAGCAGTGAGATCGCCTTCACCCTCAGCCAGTCCTTCCATTGAGTGACGCAAATTACGCAATGGCTCATACATTCGGGTCACAGCAAATAGTATAAAAATAGACACCGACAGAATAATTATCACCAACAGGGAAATAGAGCTTGTCAGTGAGCTTGAAATCTCGTGACTAACAGCGTTATTTATTTCACCTTTTAGTTCATCCACACTGTCTATATAGAACCCGGTACAAATAACTACATCCCACTTTGGGATATAAATCGAATAAGCGTATTTTGGTGAGGGTTCTGCTTGTCCTGGCTTGTTTTTGTAATAAGTGCTGAAACCGGTGCCGTCCATACCTGCTCTAATCAGATTTTGAACCACATAATTGCCTTTCACATCTGTCTCATTCCAGCCGTTTTCGCCGGGTTTACCACCAGCACCATGCTGCATGCGCTCGCCATCGGTTTTATGAGTAAATATATAACCATTACCGTTATCAAATTGATACCTGTTGAGAAGCTCCATTGCTTCATAAAAACCTTCATAGCCGGGCATGTTAATGTAGGGGTCTATCATTTCCCTAGCAGATTCAAGAACGGTCACTAAACGCTTTTTTTCGATCTTCATGATGGTGTCATGGCTGATCTCATTGATACTCGCGTTTATCGCATTTGAACTACTGATTTGATTATAAAATCCAAGAGAGGCAACTATACAGAGAGGGATAAAAACTAAGAGGTATATCTGAAATTTTAACGAACGCAACATATAGATACTCCATAAATACACTTACGCTCGAAGAAACTCATATTTACTACTGGTAATCAACTGCGTAGCGAAATAAAAACTCTATAAAACAACGCTTTAATTATATTCATTGAAAGGCAACTACGAGTAAACCAAAGGCCATACTTAACCTCTGGTTAGCTCGCATTTTTACGTCTTAGGGTGCCGTGCTTGGACTTAGCACCAAATTAGAGAAGGTCACTTGGGTATAATCGCCATTGGCTTTATCTACCGCCCAATCACCTATGCCTGGACATGCTGTGTACCAACTTCCTGGTGCATTTTTGGTACTGCACTGGTTGTAAGCGCCGGCTTTAAAGTAATGCCAGTCAAGTGTGTAGCCAAACTTGTTATCAAGAGGATCCACATTACCGTATGCATCTACGTTATTTGTCAGATCAATGGAATAGGTAACGGTTTCTTTGCCTTCAGCAGTAAACTCAAGGTGCATAATGTTCTCATGCACATTAATAACATAGCTGAACTCTTCGCCCAGTTCGATGCCATTAGCCCCCGGGTCTGCAGGGTTTTCCCACGTATATCCCCACACTGGATAAGCAATATCTGTGCGGTTTGGGTCATCTTTGGCTAAGTTACGCTCGTAGGTCCAAAACACTGATCCTGTGTCGTGATCTGGCCATTTTTTATAATAGATTTTAATCGGCTCGTTACCCCAACCAAACAAGTCGCGAGTATTGCCGAGTAGAGTGGTGTCTTTTCCTGCGTGGATTTGCCCGATAACCACGGAGTAGGCAGGATTTTTATCTGGATTTCCCGCTCTAACGGCTACGTGGTCTACCTTAAGGCTGGCTTCCATTTTGCCACCAATTGAACCGAAAATACTCGACGCTGTGTGAGCCGCCAGTACGAAGTTATTTTTCGGGTGCTTGGTACCAATTCTGAAGTTACCACCGCGTAATTGCTGACGTAATTCAGAACGCGTATTCGATGAGTTCGACGTGGTTATCGCTTTGTTGGGCGCAGTAAATACCATACCGCCATTGTCGTCCAGATAGAAATAATCAGGATGAGAATAGGTTTGGATTTCTTGCACATCTATTTCGTCGATTTTTCCATCGCCGTTAGCGTCCATGGGTAAGGTAATTTTCCAATGGCTTAAGTCGAATCTATCGGCTGGCACTGGATTCGTAGAGGTAGTATTGGGCGTTGAGCCGCAAGCGGTGACTAACCCCGCAACAGCAAAAGTAGAAAAGATAAGTCTTACACGTTTATTGTTCAGCATATTCAACTCTTATTACGTGGTAGTGGTCAACCAAAAAGATAAGGGGGTGTAAAAATGTTAAAACCCCTGCAACTTTTGACATACCAATCAACAATAACACTATTACCAATATAAAATCAATTGCCTGACAATTGGGTAATAATTCGCGAGTTACACTGCTTCTTTTGAGATGTTCACGTATGGCCTTTAGGTGAATTGAGAGTACTTATTCACATAAAAATTACTTGTATTTAATAACTAGACTCAAATTTCAAAAAGCGGTTAGGTTATCCAATTGGATCCATCTATGACTGTCCAACTGTTGTTAGACTTCTCAAAAATTATTGTCCCACCAGCCCAACCTGCAGACCACTTCACATAAGCCTTGTTCGAACTTTTGTTGACAAAAAGCTCAATGTTAATGGGGTAAAAGACTCCCCATTTATCGCGAACTCTAGAAATTTCTTGGGAAGAGAGAACGATGGTTCTTACCGGTAACTGAAGGTTTGTATAGTTGTTTCTGTTACCCATTAGAAACAAAGTGTACATTTTATCTATTTCAGCTCGGTCTTCTGGTAAGGGAACCATTTGGTCAGAACGAGAATTTACGATAATTGCCTGTTCTTCAAATCCGACAATATTGTCAAGAACGGTTTCTAGTACAAATGAATAATCGTTGGGTTCTGCTGAATATTTGACAAAGGGCAAAGGGTCTTTGCTGTCAATCAATCCGTCTTCATCAGTGTCCTCAGCAAGCGCATTTAACCCCAATTTTTCCTCTAAAATGTCAGTTAAGCCGTCATTGTCAGAATCTTTGTATATGTCACTTAATTTGTATTCCAGATAAAGAGAACGCTCATCGGTATTAATTCTCAAACCAACAGGCGGAAACGAAATACTGGTAGGATCGATAGCAGCGTTTTTGACCTCAATGCGAACAAATTCCCCCTCTTTCATACTCAGTTTGGAATCTCTAACAACTTCGTAAGGTTGATTGGCTTGAATACCTAAATAGAGAGGGTTACTCCACGAAACGCCGTTGTCAGTGGAGTGAATAAGCCAATACCCTCCACCTGATACTTCGCCAACAGGATCAACATCATGATTTTGATATATTACAAAAGCTTCTTCACCTTGTTGGTCAACTCTTACGGCAGACCAATCTTGGATTGGTAGCGATAGATTAGCCGTGCTTTGCAGGTGAGTATTTGGTGAATCGTCACCCGCAGACATCAAATGCTCTTTAAAATATACGTTCCTATTGTGCGTAAAAAGGCTGACTGGGTTTGCATCATTACTTTGCCCTTCTTCAAAGCCCACTAACTCTTTCGTGTGCCTTAACCAAACCTCTCGCTTATCATCTAGTCTCGTTACAAATTCACGGTAATTTTCATAGCTCATATGCTCGCTCAATACGTCATTCCACACTGATTGATAAGTACCAGCCACAGCGGAGTTCAAGCTAATAGAATTAGCCAAGCTGTTTCCAATGTGAGTGTATCCATTGCCGATCGCTATTTTTGCTCCCAACATTCGAAAACCCGGTGCTTCGCCCTTCAATTTCCAGTATGCACCTTCATTTTCATCGTAAAAAGAGGAGGTGGAAGAACCTATGAAGTAGTCGTACAAATCCACATTGCTCGAATAATTCTCTATCAGTGTATTGAGTAATTCGCTCGTATGTAGGCTTTCAACGAAGTGCGAGTTTTTGAATGCTTCTGCTCCGTCTTTATTCCCTTTAGTTAAAAACTCGGCAAGAGTTTCATAGTAGAAATGAAAATATGCTCCATCAAGTGGATAGGAATATCCACTCAGTTCAATCGCCTCATTAAACTTCACACCCCTAATTAACTTATTGCGTATTGAGTCAGGCAGTGATTGAAGAACGCTTTCATACTCAGGCACGTACCCAAGTTTATACAGTGAATCTAGATACAAGCCCGTTAGATAAAGTCGTGTATTCTCATCAGTGGTAACTAAATCGCTTTCAAATAGTCGCTTAGAAAGCAATAATTTATGAGTGTCGCCCAATTGAGTTTCGTTAATTACGAACAAATCGATAGCCGCAGTATTATCAAAGTTAGTGTAAATCCAAGAAACAGCCTCCGGGCATCGACTTAAGCCACCGTCTTCTATAATCAATCTAAAACCGTCACCCCTTTTCGACAATCTATCTAACTGGTCTGGAACCAAACAACCCGCTGTGTCTAACCAAGTGTCTATTACAGTCTTAGTAAAATATTGCGAAGCGCTTCTATTGGAAAATAAATCAAGCGATGATTGGAGTAAGGCGTCAGTTTGTTGTTGCCAACCCTCTTCATCTGAATATGGCAATGCATCGATTTCCGATTTCTGAAGTATAAAATCGATAAGGGAGGTAATTTCAGAGTCTGGGATTTTTGAAATATCCCTTAACGCCTTTATGATTTCATCTTGAGATTTCTCGCTCGAAACAGCCAAATAAAGATAGTCTTCGAATTCATCTGGCGTAGTCATAAATCGCGCGCTGCTTTCTTTTACAAACGTATTGTACCTTGGCTCAACTAGGTCAGTTTCTTTCTTGGCTTTGTCATTGGACGTGCATGCAAAAAGGGTTGCTGCGACAAAACAAAGGGATAGTATTTTTTTCAACTCAATATCCTTTTGAAGCTTTAAGTATTGCTTTGTTTTATCTGACCATATCATTTACATAAGCAAATCCTCAAAGTGTTTTCTAACTTCGACTATAAGTTTAAACCTTAGATAAAATGTGAAGATAATTGCTATTTAGACTCTCAAAGTCATGAATGTACTAGTGAGCGTAGGTATGAATAACGTCTAAAATGGCATCTTTCAACAAATACAGGGTTTGCTTGTTACCATCGTTAGACATAAGCACCATGCTAATTCCGGTCTCAATATCAGAGTACTTCAAAACATGGTGCGAAGGGTTACTGCCGTCGTGATGAATTGCAGTTACGGCACCTGCAATCACTGTATATCGTCCAAAGTCATATTCCATATGGTGTTGCTTGCCCGATAAGGGATGCTGTTTAACCAACTTAATTAACCTAGTTCCATTGAGTAATGTGCCATCCAACAATGCCGTTTCCCATCGCAAAAGATCTTGAGGTGTTGTGTATAGCGTTACGCCATTAATCGCTGTGGGATAATCACCTTATACAATCCCCTCTCTTGTGTTGACCTGTGTGAGTTGAACTGTGTTTGTCATTCCCAAGGGCTTAAAAAATGTTTCTTCGAGGTACTTGGTAAATGTTTTTCCGGTAACCCGCTCCACGATAAGTGCTCTTACTACAACATTAATATTGCCGTACAGGTAACCACTACCAGGAGCAAAGGCTAATTCCGGTATCTGAGTCATTTGATCAATAACTTCTTCAGTTTGAATATTCTCGTACCACCGTATTTTTGGTAGTCCAGACGTATGGTTGAGAACATGCTCAACATTTATGTCCTCTGCCCATTGAGGGAGCCAATCGAGATATTTGAGAATACTGTCGTCAAGAGACAGTTTTTGCTCCTCCACCAACTTCAAAATGGCAACTGTTGTGAACTCCTTACCTACCGAACCACTACTGAACCTGTGTGTCGGCGTAATTGGCTGACTATCTTGTGTGCTCCCCCCACTGAAATTTGCAACAGGGCCGCGATTTACCATTACAGCAATAGAGCCATTAAATCCTTGTTTCGTTGCGTAGTCCTTTGTAGTTTGGCGAATAGCACCATGCCAACTCTGACCGATATCCGTTGCTAGGGCGCTACTGCTAAACAACACGACGACACTAAAAGTGAATACCAAAATTGCGGACATTCTCATTTAGTTTTCCTCCTTATTGGTAAGCGACGCCTGAAGCAGAAATTCGAGTCTGTGCTTGAGTGGTCGCAACCATAATTCAGCGAATAGAATGGCGTAGACGAGAGGCCTAATGGCATAGGTTACATAATTTACCGTGTACTCAGCTTGAACATTTGAATGAACCACAATAGTGAGTCCACATACGAGTGAACTCGCGATACCAATAATGTAGGCGTATTCGAGTAGTGACTGACACTGTCGTATTTTAGTGTTTGGCGCAGACAAATTGACTGGCGGCACTAGGATCCAGTAGGTCGCTTTGAAAAAAGCAATGTATTTCTAGCCCCATATGAGACAAGTGAAAATACCATAAGCAACCCAAATACCATGACTGCTGAAATACGCTCCCAACTGGGGTATTTCGCAGTAAGGTCAATGATTAAATAGGCGCATATCGCTAATACACACATTCCCAACAAACCAGACCAATTAGGTGCTATTGATTCGGACTGACTAGCGTTATTAGCAACATGCTGGCTTATTTCTAAATCTTTGGGACTCAATTCGAACACTGATGCCAGCGCCAAAGCAGACTCCAAAGAACAACTTCCTCTTTTTCAATCCGCTGAATGGTACGTTCACTCAATCCAGATATCGTGGCTAACCTACTCTGAGACCAACCTCGTTCCTTCCGTAAAACAACGAGTTTTTCTTTATCTAATTCCATCTACCAACCTAGCGACAACTAAACAACTACTGCGTTTGTCTACTATGCCATTGAATAGCAAGAACGCCACGACATACACCCGACAATCCCACGTAAAGTGCATGCCAGAAGCAAAATATGTATGGAATTTAACTTCTACTACCGTCATCTAGTTGCTAGCTTTTATTCTCTAATAGAGTAAAAGCAACGCAATTTGAGTAGGCGATTAGAGAGGGAAAATTGCTTTTCAATATTGTCTTTTCAACAAAACACATTTGGAAACTACATGGATAGTAAAATAATCAGGACGATTGCTTTCACGTCGCTTTTGTTTTGTACGGGCGCCTTATCACAAACGGCGAGAGTATGTGAAAAATGCAGCGCAGAAGAGGCTGCCATATCATATGCAAAGTCCCTAGCTCCACGTTTAACGTGTTCACTAGCACTCAATGGTGAGACTGAATGCTACTCACCCCAAAAGACCGTCACCTTTGTTGATGCTAATTCTGGGCAGTCATACAAATATGAGGTGTTTAGAGACAGTGCTCCCCCGTACGCAGTTCACGTTAAAAGAGTTCCACTGTCCCGTGAAAGCGAAGCGTCATTTAAAACACTCATGCAATTTATCGTTGATGCGAACGCAGCTATATCCAACGCTTCTACTCGTTTTGATGCGCTTGTTAACAGTGCATCAGATGAGTTCCAGCAGGTAAGTGCTATCGGCGAGTCTCAACCAGCAACTGAATGCCCATCAAGCAGTGCACTGAGCACACTAGTTAATCCCAATACTCTAGATACTATTCAAAGCAGAGCGGCTATTGAAATTGGTGCTAAGCTCGAAAACATAGACGATTACAGCCAGTTGAATTTTGCAAAAGTTGGCCACCAATGGAGTATTGACTTTAACGGTTTGAACAGCACTATCGTGACGGAGGGCCACCACAGAAACAAGCTCTTTATTGTCACATTTGGCCAGTCAGAACGACAAAGCGATAGAAAAGACTTTTTCGCGTACAGCGTTGATATTATTGGCTTTGACAGCCAACACATACCCATAGTGGATTTGACTCTTTCAGATGCCTCTCGCGTTGCTGGGTACTCTTTGGGAGCACTCAAAGGAGCCAACGGCCCATTAGAAATCATCGACGAGTGCATATTGACCCAGTTCGCTAACGCGGTTGAACAGGGCGTTTTGGTTTCACTAGCTAGCTCTAATGCTTCAAGCCCAGAGTTTCAAGCAAGATGCACTACCAGTGAGCTAGCGTACTGGGGTAACGAAATACGTCAAAACAATCAGGCTTTTTTGTTTAGAGTGTGTGATTAGAAACAACTAGTGCTAAGAAACACTTTTTACTGGGAAAGCCACTGAACGATAATATTTTGGATCGCAGGATAACTTGCAGACGAAACTTTCTTAAGGTTGTCGAGTTCCGTTGTACAAAACTCGGAATAATTTGATGACGTAACTTCTTGCTCTCCACTTTCTTGAATAACTTTAATACACGACTTAAAAGACTCAAAAGCTTCATAGACTGGATCCTCTTGAGCCGTTACTGACAAAGGCGAAGCAGAGATTGAACAAACCAATAGTGGAGCAAAAAGTTGACGTAAGTGCATGATAACATTCCTTGTTTTTCTTTAAACATAGTTGACTTGTAGGGAGCAGCTCTATAATTTAATGACCAAAATAAGAACTGTCAATGGAGTGACGTATGATGTATCGCGTATTTTTGCTAGCTATTATTTGCCTATTCAGTCAAACATCGCAAGCGGCCTACTTTGTAAATTTACCTGCCTCACCAAACTCAACTGGTAACTTCACACTCAGCTGGAATGCAGAGTTAACTGATGCTGGCGGGTATTATCTGTACCAAACAGTTTCAGGCACAACTACCACTATTTACAGTGGCTCGGCTAGAACTAAAACTCTGTCTGGGCTATCTAGTGGAACATACACCTATGAACTAAGAGGTTTAACTACATCGTGGATAGGAGGCGAGCCAGTTATCAGAAATGTCTCAATGGATACCTATTCCATCGTTGTCAATTCTGTATCTGTTCCGCCCAAAATGAGTACTCCATCAGTACCATCTTCTTCTGATTGGTCCATACCTGTTAGCTGGTCACAAAGCTCGGGTTCACAAGTTACTCAATATCAACTCGATGTGAAAAAAGATAACGGCTCTTACTCTACAGCGTATAGCGGCTCGTCAAGAAGTTACACCTATAACGCGTCATCAAACGGTACATACACGTTCAGAGTACGCGCAAGAAATAGTGCTGGTTGGGGGGCGTACAGTAACACTGCATCATCTTCAGTTACTAGTTCAAACACTGGCGCAGGCATAGACAGCATTCCTGATCAAGTCGTCACCTCGCTCAATGGAGCAAACCTTAACAGTGACCTAGTAGGAGAAATTCAAGCAACGAGTAGCGTTGATGGTGGAGCATTCAAATATTCAGTACCAATTACACTACCGCCTGGTCGAAAAGGAATGAGCCCTTCAGTATCGCTTAACTACTCAAGTCAGAATGGTGCAGGTGTTGCTGGATTTGGGTGGAGTCTCGCAGGAAGTGGCGCGATTCATCGTTGTGCAGATATCTATGACCTAGAATCAAGTGCAGTCTCGGTTCAATACAACCTATACGACAAGTTATGTATCAATGGCGAGCGTTTGCTTGCAACGAGTGGTACCTATGGTTATTCGGGTACAAAGTATCAAACAGAACGAAATCCGTCGTTTACGGTTGAACAAGTTGGCGGTCACTTGAACTCCGACAGTGTCTCCTTTGTTGTTCACTACACCAATGGCAATTCAGCCGAATACGGTTCAGATGCAAATTCTAGAAAAAAACGCAGCGGTCACGGCGTATCAGAA
Source organism: Alteromonas sp. KUL49 (assembly GCF_006538345.1). GTDB lineage: Bacteria > Pseudomonadota > Gammaproteobacteria > Enterobacterales > Alteromonadaceae > Alteromonas. The sequence continues at coordinate 69,809 of NZ_BJKL01000006.1, forward strand.
AGCTGGATGTTGCATATTCTAGAGGACACATTCGGCAATCAGGTAGAATATGAATACACATTAACAACTGGGAACAGTTACCTTAAAAATATTTATTACACTGGGCTCAACGGCCAGAGAGGTAACCGTGTTGTTTCCTTTGTATATACCAGTATTCCTACATCTTATAGTTATTCATACGGCGGAAAGTCTGCTTCAAACAAACTTCTTCAACGTATTGACGTCAAAATTAATAATGTCACCGTGGCAAATTGGCGACTAGGTCACACAACGGCGGTCAATGACGACATCCATGACGTAAAACTGTTGGAAGAGTTAAAATACTGTGAGGGTTCTAGCAGTACCGAATGTGTTGCAACGGACTTTGACTGGTATGAAATGGATTATGATTACTCAGCCACCAGCAATCACCCACTGGCCAGTGTTACCGACCAATTCAATGTTGGACAGACAGTCTATCGTGAGGGAGATTTTGATAACGACGGAGTACAGGACTTACACGGTGCTGAGCGTATTTACCTCTCATCTGGCGGAACGCTAAATTACAGTAGCCTACCGGGCTTTTCTACCAATTATGGTGATAGTGACGAAGATACGCCATTTGCGCAGCAGTCAGATGGTTATAGATATACCTCTGTGCAAGGGGTAATGGACTATGATGGTGATGGAAACAGTGATTTAATTTATAAAGATTCGAGCAGTAAAATCAGAATTGCTCTGATGAACAAAGGTGTTATCAAAGGAACTGTTAATACCAATATCAGTGCCGCCTGTAGTTTGAGCTATGTGAATGTTCGCACCACCCCATTCTGCAACAACTTCATTCTAGATTTTGACGGTGACGGCTGGAAAGACTTACTAGTAGCGACAAAAGCAGTTTCCGCAAATGTCTACGACAGCACAATTACCTATAAGGCCTATAGAAATAAAGGCAATAGCACAGGGTTCAACTACGCGGGTGAGTTTCAATTGGACCTTCGCTGGGCATTAACACCGCTTGACGTAAACGGTGATGGTCTTCTTGATTTAGCGGCATCATCTTTTGGTAAAGCACCATATTGGTACCAGACAAGCTACAACAGAAGTACTGGTCGAGTGAGCTTTACTCACAAAAACCACACATTGAACGTTAACTACAATGAAGCGCTTCGCAATAAACCCGGTCGCTGGGTTGATTTTAATGGTGATGGCCTTCCAGACATACTAACGCTGCATTTAAAAAACTCCTTCGACGCAACATATACTTACTCAGTAGTCATAAATAAAGGCAACGGAAAGTTCGAGTCTCCAGTATCTACTGGTAAACAAGAATTAGCACATGTATCCAGTATCCACGGGGGTATTGTTGATGAGAATGCAGTTGAGGGTCAGGTTTATACCAGCTTTATTAAAGTATTCGACTTTAATGGCGATGGGCGACAAGATTTACTGATACCAACGCAGAAAACAGCTAACCGATATTTATGTTGGGACCAAGATTCAAATCAAGCTTGTGATGCTATTGATGGCGCAGAGTTTCCTCGTTTTCATATTTATGACGTTTTTGAATGGGACGTATGGATCACACAGGAAAATGGCACATCTTTCGTTCAACACGAATTAGGTTCAGGTATTACGGGTGCACTGGCCACCATGTCCGTAGTTGATGTTAATGGAGATGGTCGAGATGATTTTGTTAGTGGTATTGGATTTGAGTCTGACGCCACTCACAGAAGATGGCGCTATGGGAATCCGTTTTTTGGTAACTACCCTCGTGGATACGTTATTTCACAAAGAGATAGCACTGACAACTTTGCTATTTCGGAAGTATCTACCGGCATGGGGACAGAAGCTAAAATTAGCTACGCTCAACTCGCCGATGCCACAGTAGCAAATGATAGCTTTGTGCTTGATTTAGGGCACCCATATGTGCGCTTTACTAATACTATGCGTGTGGTAGATGAATATAGTACCGACAACGGCGTAGGTTCGTTTAACACAACATTTTATGAGTATGGTGCACCAATATTCCACTTAGCAGGTCGCGGATTTCAAGGGTTTGAAAAAATAGTGACCACAACATCACAAGCTATAACCAAAGGCGCTTATGCGACCCTAGACGTTCAAACAACCATAAATTTCAACTATGAATTCCCGTGGTCAGGTATGGTTGCTTCTACACAAACCAAAGACATTACTCACGGCTACCTACTATCTGAAACTTCAAACACACTCTCTTCAGATGACCATACGTATAGCAGTGGCACGCCTTACTGCTTCTATTCGCCAGTAAGTACACAAATTAGTTACCAACAAGATGGTAGTGAAATGTCACGAACTACCACTTCTACTAAAAAGCGATTACCTTCAGATGCAAGCTACCCATTCTGTCAGCCCGAAGAAGTAGTTGTTACCGCTACGGACGACTACACCACAAAAACGGTAACAACAGACTTTGAATACTACAACAGTGGCTATGTGAGCATGCTAAGCGACAAAACTGTCAAACAACAAGCCACTTACAGCCTCTCTGGTTTACCCACGGGCGCAAGAAGCACCAAAACGGTAACTCACTATACTAAGTACAATTCGAGCAACTTTGCAGTAACGGAAACCGGGATTAAAAATAGTAGCGGTAACGTTGAGCAATCAACAAAATATTCGTATTTCAATAGTTATGGTATTCCTGAACGCGTTACTCAAGGTAGTCGCTGGTTACACAATACGTACAGAAGCGACGGTTACTTTATAGAATCTGTTAGCAATAGACAGTGGGGCCTAAACGTAGACGCTACCACATACTTCTACAATGATTTAACGGGTATTCCCGAAATTCAAATAGACGCCAACGGAATTACTACCACAACGAATACCGACTTTTTAGGTAACGTTTTAAGTACATCAACAACCAAAAACGGTGTACTACTGGCTCCTCCAGTATATACACAACGAGTTTGGCAATCAGGTAGTTACGCTGCACGAATTAAAACCGTGCAAGACGGAAGCCCTATAGTCACTGCATACCTAGACTCGCTCGGCAGAGAAGTGAAGTCACAAAGTACTGGTTTTAGCGGAGCACTGGTGACCAGTCAAACCATCTATGACGAACGTGGCAATATTTATCAACAAGTGACGCCAACGTCTGATTACAGCACAAGAACATCGGTAACTTACGGTGAATATGACGCTTGGAATCGCCCTAGCTACAAAGACGTTGATGATGGTTTTGTGCGTTACACGTCTACATATACCTATGATGGTCTTAAAACAGACATACTCGTTAATGGCACGTCATTGGCTCAAGGCTCTACCGCTAGCAACATAGGGTCTAGAACCGCTACCGTAGGTAACATGTCTCGTATATACAACTCAATGGGGCAATTGTTAAAAACGGTAGACGCGAAGAATGGTTCAACATACTTTGCTTATGATGGAGCGGGCAACCCTGACTACATCAAAGATGCCAAAGGCAAAACCATAACGGCTGTATACAACGATATTGGTGAAAAACTCAGCTTCAATGACCCCAATATGGGGCAATGGACATTCACTTATAACCAGTATGGTGAGTTAGAACGACAAACCGATGCCCGTAATGTTCAAACTGTACCTGTTTATGATTACCTAGGCCGAATTAAGTCGGTCAGTGGCCGCTCGTGGACATATGATGTTGCTGGATACGGACTTCTTGATTCGACCAATTCTGGCACTGGGCAAATTAAGTCATATGACTATGATGCACAGTTACGTGTAGACCACATTACAACTACCATCGACAACATCAATTTTGTACAAAAGTATGCCTACAACGCCACACTAGGCAGCTTAAAAGGTGAAGAATTCCCCAGCGGTGAAGTCATTGGCTATGAGTACAATCGTTATGGTTTTGTTGAAAGGGAATACAGATTAACCAGCAGCGGTGAACAGACCTTAAGAGAAATAAGTTCACTCGACGCCTTCGGTAATATCAAACAACAAATCATTGGTGGAGATATTCACCAAACGTTTTATCGAGAAGACAGTGGTGCCGTAGAAAGCATTTGCGCAGGCACAAGTTTTTCGTGCACGGTTAAATATCAACACATCTCCTATGATTACGACCAAATGGGAAATTTGGTTAAACAACGTAACGAACAAACTGGTCTTGAAGAGCAATATGTATACGACAACTTAATGCGTGTTCAAGGGGCCAGATACACTCGTGGTTCAACGGTACTGGGTAACTACAACTACGATTATGATGCAGTGGGGAACCTAACCAACAAGAGTGACTATGCTACCTTCTATGGTTATAACTCGTCCAAATCGGGTGGTGGAAATGCTGGCCCTAATGCGGTCAGACGAATCACCCGAGCAAGTGGAGGTACTGTATACTTCGAGTACGACAATAACGGAAACATGACCAAAGGTGATGGGTTAACGCAAGCTATCTACAACGTTGACAATAAACCCACCAAAATCGTCAAACACAGCGTTACGGCTACATTCGCCTACGGCGAAGATGGTATGCGCTTTAAACAAACCAAAACGGCCAGCGGGCAAACCACCACTACCTACTACATAGGCAAAGGGTTTGAGCGTGAAATTCAGCCTGGCAACCACATTGTTGATAAAACTTATGTGGGTGATCACACCACGCTTTACACCACGGTATCGGGCTCACCAGATTACCCTGCATCTGTTTTACATTCATTGGTTGACCGACTGGGAAGCGCCACCACGCTTCTACGAGGCGACCAGACTAACCCGAGTATTATTAGACATCGTGCTCATGGCATATTCGGTAGACCTATCGATGCGGGTACTGGCGGATTACTCACGTCATTAGCTTCATGGGACAATTTCAACCGGGGCTACACGGGACATGAGCAGTTAGTTGAACAAAAACTGATTCATATGAACGGGCGGGTGTATGACTATAACCTTGGTCGGTTTATGTCGGTTGACCCTGTTATTCAAGCGCCTACGAATAGTCAGAGCATGAACCCGTATTCGTATATTATGAATAACCCGATGGCGGGGGTTGATCCTAGTGGATACACCGCCGAAACTCCTACTGAGATCCCCCAAACCGCCACGGATACGCAGCAAGCAGATTTATCTAACACCAAATTCTCAAAAATTGAGAAAATGGATGACGGCAATGTATACGGCACAACTACCAGTGGAGAAGTATACAAGCTAGACAAGGTCACCGTTTCGAATGGCGCAGGGAATACAATTAGTACTTTCACGTTTGATTCGAGTAACGGAAATGGTACGGCTAACGTAGGGAAGCCTAGTAAAAGCCAAGTGACTCATGAAGACGGCTATACCAATTACGGAGGATATAGAGTCAACTGGAGAAATGTTCAACAGTCAATTCTTGATGGGCAAGGCTCCGTTGTTTCCCCCAAAGACCTAAGAGAAAATGTTCCGGGGGACCTCCTAAATTTAGCAATGTCTGACTTTGAAGCGTTTACGGATCAAGCGCTTATAGCAGGCATGAATAGTAGCTCAATGGAACGAGCTTCGATGTTTGGTGGTAGCGTAGATATGGCTACTTCTGCCGCAGTTGCAGGCCTTGCGCTTATGAGACATCACGGAAGTAATGTAACCTCACCCACCTATAGAGAGCTTGCAGGTTTGGTAAAAGGGTTTGAGGCTCATCATATATTGCCACAGTATTTAGGAAAGCAGCTTGGTTATACGCAGAAGCAAATGTTAGATCATCCTGCGATACTAATACCAAAATTTAAGCATACGGGAGCATTAAATCCTGATGCCTATCACAAGGTAATCAATAGGTACCTGCCTAGAAATCAGACGTATACTCCACAACAAATTCGCGGAGGTCTGCAAAGGGCCTATGAAGACCTCGGGAAACCTGAGCTTTATAGATCGGTTGAAGGGTTAATAAAATAACATGATGAAACTTAAAGATCTCGACTTATCAGCTTTGTCTGAAAATCCAATAATGGAGTTAGATTATGCTGAGGAAACTGATGGGGAAATACTAGTTAGACCAGTGATGAATTGGTCCGAAGAACTATTTAATTCTCAGTTGATTGTCAGAACGCAGTTTGTGGACCGTGAGCAGAAAAGCTATATCGGTTGGGCATATTTGAACTCAACGAGTCAAATATGTGACTCGCAACCTAATATCATTTTTGAATCAGGGGAATTATTAAGTTTTTGGTATGGCGTTTCAAAACCTTCCAATCGTTCCATAGATTTGTGTAGCAAGAAAGAAATTAAATTTCCTTTGCAGTTCGACTGTTATCATAACGACAAAATTCCTCACATTTACGGTGAGCTAGAAGGACTTTACTACTTTGATTCTTCATTCAAAGAAACAGTTTTTAAGCTTTAGACTCTGGTTGATAGTATAAAGCCCGCATCAAGCAGCTTTGTTGTCCTAGGCCGCTAGTTCTGAGTTAAAAAGCTCTATATGGTCACTCCGGCTGAGTCAAATGTATTCAGCCGCTTTTCGTATTTTTAGATACGCGTTTTAATTAACTCATTGTCTATTACCCTAAACAGTATTCTGCCTAATGAAATACGGCCTCATAACATATATCCGGCGTCGTAATGACCTAGTTAGCTGGTCGGAAACATCTAGTTGGACACCCGCCTTAACTGACCGCCAGTACAATTACGTTGGCGGTTAGAAATCTTCACACTGAGGTGAGTAGCCTCTGTTGAGATGACCCCAATGCCCAAAGCCAGACGCTCCCAAATTAGTTTGTCAGACACGCCCTAATATCACTGTGTATCGCGCTGTGTTCGCCGCGCATTTTCTAAAATACTAATCGGACAACTATATTAATGAGCACAAAATATTACTTGTAGCTGTTTTACGATTCATATATTCAATTAAATCTCAAAAACCTTGATATTTTCCGAATTCAGAGGCAGTGCAAAATAAAAAATCAGGCTCAGAAAAATTTCAATGCAAGCTATAAAGAAATACTGGGATACATGATAGACACCAATAATTCCATTATTTTTAGTTTTAAAACTTTTTCTTAAAAAATAGAAACACAGCCATTTTAATTTGCTAAATAGGCATTTTAATATGTATCATTGATGCGTTTATACTGTCTTAATGGCAGTTTAAATCAACCCTAAATATCATTCTAAATTTCAATTACGACATGGAGTCATCGATGGATAAAAATGCAAGAAGAAACACACTAAAACTAATCGGAGCAGGGGCTATCGTGGGAGCTTTGAGTGCACCTCCACAGGAAGCAAATGCAAGCGTTGGTGTCAATAGCAACCTATATAATGTTAAAGACTACGGCGCGAGAGGAGATGGTAGTGATGATACAACAGCAATAAAGAATGCCATATCTACAATGATGAGTAGTGGTGGAGGAACACTCTACTTTCCTCAGGGCAAATATACTATTAATAGCACGCTTTCTTTCAATAATTTTCAGGGAGCAATAACAGGTGATGGTATCGAATTATCTATTCTAATTTTCAACGATAGCGACGGAATTAGGATTGATAATACAGCGTTTCCAGAGCCAACATTTCACCTCAAGCCCTCTGTTTTTATCGAAGGCTTATCTCTTCTTACAAAAAATCTGGAACAAGAGTCGGGCTTCATTATGAGGGCAAAAGAACATCCGCATTGGGTAAACAGTTAACTTGTATAAATTGTCAATTTAGAGGTTATAGTGATCGTGAGGCTTGGAAAATAGCTGCCTCCATATCAGAGGGGTCTATGAGTGAATTTCGAGGGGTTTATTTTAAAGGGCACACCAGTAATGTTGATGTCATGCAATATGCTCTTCGACTCAGTAACAATACGATAGATATCAAAGTTATAGGTTGTTATTTCTATTGGTGTATGAATGGAATAGCTTTTGAAGGTAACAATAATAATGCAGGTGAGGGTCTAGTTGTTTCCTATTGCCATTTTGTTCCCGTGAGATATGGTATAGTTTCTAGAAAAAACACTGGTAATTATCTAGCTATTGATAACAATCACATTGCCGCTCATTCACGCGGTATTCTTCTCGGCGACAGCCAAACTAATGGTTCAAATCACTCCCAAGTAAATAATAATCTAATTTTCAAGTCAGCTACCTCTACAAGCGGATTTGTTGGAATTCATGTTTACGCGGAGCGTTGCACAATTATTGGTAACGAAATAATGAACGAAGGGCTATCAGGATCCGAGAATGGTATTGTACTGGATGGCTCGTCTTTTTCGCGTGTAATAGGTAATCTTTGTTACCGACAAGATACAGGTATTTGGATTAAAGGTAATTCAAACAGAAACATTGTCTCGGACAATATTGGAGACACTGTAAGTAACTCTGTTTACAACCAAGGCTCAAACAATCTGGTTAATAATAATATTTGATATTGACCAGATTTCATTACATAGACTGACCAAAAGCTTTTTAGGGCTTTCGACACTTTGATTTGAGTGTCTGAGCCCTATTTACCAAGCTACATATGGGTTAATGACTTTTGAACCTTTAAATATCTAAATTTTGTGAAAATCTGTCCCAAAATACAAATTATTCAAAAATAGTGTGCGAGGACTAGATTGCAACTTGGGCTACCTTAACCAAAGCCCACAGTAACCAAAACATCACACTCCATACATCAAAACGCCACGCTGCTGAGGTAATAGTTAGCAAAGCGTGAGGGATTGGGGTGTGTAGTGGATATCAGTGTGACTTTTTTAGGTGTGGGTAATGCCCGTGCTACCTCGTTAGGCAATTCGAGTATTATCATCGAAGCCGACGCTAAACCATGGCTTCTGGTTGATTGCGGCTTTGATACCTTAGACAAGTTTCAATTGCGCTATCCAAATTCTTTACCTCCTGCGGTATTTATTACCCATTGTCACTTTGATCATATAGGCGGGTTAGAGCAGCTGTATTTTCTTGCTCGTTTTTCTGATAAACGGCCTGTGGTGTATATTTCACATTTATTGGTTTCTACTCTGGTCAGCGTATTGGGGAATACTCTTATTGCCGAAGGGCGAGAGAACGTATGGGATGTATTGAACATAGTGCCTGTTCACAATAGTTTTTTTCATCAAGGCACTAAACTCTATGTACACCCTGTACGTCATCACGTACCCAACAGCGCCTTTTCATTACACATGCCCGGTTACTTCTTTTATTCAGGCGATACTCGCCCCATCCCCGAAATTATTCATCATAATGTAAATAACAACGAGATAATTTTTCATGATTGCGGGATAAAGGGAAACCCAAGCCATACTGGGTTAGACGACCTACGAAGAGAATACGCGCCTAATGTGCTCAATCGTCTGGTTGCCTATCACTACGCTACAGCGGAGGACGGTTTACATTTTGCCAAGCAGCAGATAGCGTATGCTCAACCCAATCAAACCTTTGAACTGAACAACGCCGCTACAAACCAAGCGTTGATTACACTTCCACAAAGGGCGTAAACGTTTATGCAGCAAAGCGTGCACTCACCGCAAAACAACAACATCATTATAAGTGATGAAAACGCGCCGTTTTACCAAGCATCTCCCACAGGCTTGTATGTGATTGTTTATACCATCAACCCCGTCGATCAAGTGCCTATTTGGTTATCGACCGTGGAGTCTTGGTTTAAGCCCCATGGCATCTCGTTCATATACCGCCATCCTGCACAAGCGGTACCCCTATCACTTTTTGAGAACAGCCAAGGGGTATTGCTCTGGAATGGTACACTACCCGTCTTTACCCAATTAAAGGCATGGCTCAATAACCATCAAATTGCATATAGTTTTGTTGAGTGTGGGTTCTTTCCACAAACACAGCACGTTTACTTTGATAAGCAAGGTATCAACGTAGAATGCAGCCTTGCCACTGATGATTTACGCTGGTTACCCGAAAATGCCTCAGCGCTACTGGCCAATAAAGAACATGAGTTCTTCGACGGCGTACTAGCGTATTGCGAACATGAAGACTATATTTTCGTGCCTTTGCAACTAGGGGACGATTCCAACATTCAGTTAAACTCTCGCTTCACCAACGGCATGCAGCCTTTTATCGACTACATCGAAAACCTCTACCCTTCTGAAAACATTGTGTTTAAAGCACACCCAAGAGACAACAATACCTATAGCTCTGCACTCGCAACCAGCTATTGGTCTGATGCATGTGCAAAGTCGCTTATCAAAGGTGCCAAAAAGGTACACGGGATAAATTCTACCGTACTGTTCGAAGCTGAACTGTGGGGTGTGGAAACCATTATTGAAGGCGATTGTTTGCTGAGTCGCCACAAACATCAAAAACGAGCGCTACTAGAGGCCATCGTTTGCTATCAACACGACCTGAAAGGCCCAGCGCCAGACATTGAATGTATTTTGGATAATACCTATATACGTCTAGGTTAACCTATATAGATAGGATGCCACTGTTGATTTAGTAGTGATAGCAGGGGTCTAGAATCAAAAAAGCCCCGCTAATGCGAGGCTTTCAAGAATGGTGCCCAGAGGCGGGATCGTGACTCACGGTGACCGGCACCGATACGCTGCGTGTCGTCCAACGTCCACTGAGGCCAGAATCAAAAAAGCCCCGCTAATGCGAGGCTTTCAAGAATGGTGCCCAGAGGCGGGATCGAACCACCGACACGCGGATTTTCAATCCGCTGCTCTACCAACTGAGCTATCTGGGCGAAACTGGTTAGCTTTCGAGGCGTTACCGCCTGTGCTGCTGTGGGTGCGTATTAAACGGATTTAGCAGTAACAAGTCAACCGTTTTTGTTGGTTTTTTTCGCTTTTGTTGCCGTTTGCACATTGTTTACGCAAAAACGCCTTTTTTGTCTAACTTTTAGGCGGTGTAAAGCCTTCGATAGTAGGCTCTATGCCTTCAAACAAGTAGGCTTCCATTTTTTCTTCAAGAAAGCTACGAGCCGTGGGATCCATCATATTAAGCTTATGCTCGTTAATTAGCATGGTTTGACGCTTCTGCCATTCTGCCCATGCTTCTTTCGAAATATTGTCGAAAATACGCTTACCTAACTCACCTGGATACAACTGAAAATCTAGCCCATCTGCATCCTTCTGCAGGCGCTGACAAAATACCGTTCTGCTCATTTTTATTCCTCGCTTACGTTGCGCTGTGCATATTACACAAGGTGCGCCAATTGCTGAATGATCTTTTTCGTTGGAGCCGCTAATCCAACCTCTATCGTATCGTTAACAAAGAACCACTGCCCTTGTTGTTCGTTAACGGCGGGTTTAGGTGGTTCAGCCAAGGTGGCAACAACCGGCGTTATATCTAAATGGAAGTGGCTAAAGGTATGGCGAAAGGTATCGAGTGTTGTAAGTTCGCCTATCACCAAGCCCCGATTTAACGCTAGTGCGTTTACATTGCTTATTTCGTTGGCTTCTACAAAACCGTATAAGCCGCCCCATATTCCTGTTTGCGGTCGCTGTTCTAAATACACTTGCTGGCCAAACATTGGCACTATCATCAGGGTTTGTCGCTCAGGAATTGCTTTTTTGGGCTTTTTACCGGGGTACTCGCTTTGCATGCCCTGCGCAAATGCGATGCAGTCGTGTTTTAACGGGCACTCGTCACATTTTGGTTTGCTGCGTGTACATACCATAGCGCCAAGGTCCATCATTACCTGAGTGTAATGGTTACAGCGCTGTTCTGGGGTATTTTTTTCAGCCACGTCCCACAGTGCTTTTTCCACATTGGTTTTACCCGGCCAACCTTCAATAGCGTAGTAACGTGCCAGTACCCGTTTAACGTTACCATCTAAGATGGGATGCCGTTGCCCCATCGACAATGACAACACCGCACCAGCGGTTGAGCGACCAATTCCTGGTAGCGCAATGGTATCGTCTATATTGGTTGGGAATACACCATTGTGCATTTCAACGATTTGCTTAGCGGCTTTGTGTAAGTTTCGGGCTCTGGCGTAATAACCTAGACCAGTCCAATGGTGAAGTACATCGTCTTGTTCTGCATTGGCTAGTGCTTCTACCGTAGGAAACGACGTCATGAAGCGCTCAAAATAGGGGATAACCGTAGTCACCTGAGTTTGCTGCAGCATGATTTCAGAAATCCAAACTTTGTACGGCGTCACATCTTGCTGCCAAGGAAGATGCTTGCGCCCATGCTTGTCAAACCACGCCAATACGCGCTCAGCGAATGATGGGAAGTGTGTTTCTTGAGTCATCTTTTTTGTATTTTTAGTTTACGCACACGGTCTTACGTACCGATTGAAGTAGGCGTATGTTAGCATAATTAGCAACTACTACGTTGATAGGAACGAATGTGACCACTACGTCACCCATCATATTTTTCCCCGGTACATTGTGTGACGAGCGCATTTGGTTACCCTTGTGGAAGTTACTACCGCACATTAATCGTCGATATGTTCCTCTGCAATGGGCGAATAGCCTCACCGATATGCTGGCACTGGCGAGTGACAGAGTACTCCCTGACGAAAAGGTCCATCTTGTCGGATATTCTATGGGTGGCTTCGTAGCGTCGCGCTGGGCTGCGGACAACCCAGATAGAGTTGCTAGTATTACCCTCATTGGTTACGACGCCGATGGATTGAATGACGTAGAAGTAAAGCAACGCAAAACCATTCTTAAACAACTCAAACACGGACAGTTCAATCTGTCGAACAAGCAATACTTAGCGCGCTTTGTAATGCCCAATCAACTCGACAATCCAAGTGTTGCCGGAGTCATTGCCGAGATGAATAAAGATTTGGGTAAAGGTACCCTTGTCAGTCACATTGAATCTACAACGCCAAGACCATCTATGATTAGCGCATTAAAGGACGTAAAAGCGCCCATTACCGTCATTGGTGGCAACCACGACCAAATAGCTCCTGCGGATGCGCTACGCCGCACTTATGCAAAAATACCCAATACATCGGTGCATATTTTAGAAGACGCTAGCCACATGATGCTGCTGGAACATCCTGATTTAATTGCTAAACTGCTTGAAAGGTTGTGACGAATAATAGTTTATTGCGTATATAGTGCACAAAATTCGTTGCATATCACGTTATAGACTGGATAATGCGCCACCATTGAGTTTTAGGGGTATGAGGGCACTATTCATGGGTCAATTTAAGAGTCAGGCAGAAGCCGAAGCAGCTGGTGTGTATATCAGCAAGGTAAAAAGCTATGTAAAGCGCGAAGGTCGCCTTACTAAAGGGCAAGCAAAATCCCTTGAAGACTTTTGGCCAACCATGGGTATCGACTACCAAAATGCACCACTAAACCTTGAAGAAACATACGGTCGCAGTGCACCGCAAGTCATTGAGATCGGTTTTGGTATGGGTAAATCTCTTGTCGAAATGGCCAGTGCCGCACCAGAGAAAAACTTCTTGGGTATTGAGGTACACCGCCCTGGTGTAGGCGCATGCTTAGGAGATGCGGGAGAGCTTGGCTTAGAGAACTTGCGCGTTATGGAACACGACGCGGTTGAAGTGCTCAAGCATATGATCCCTGACGGTAGCGTGTCGCGTTTGCAACTGTTTTTCCCTGATCCTTGGCACAAAAAACGCCATCACAAACGTCGTATCGTTCAAGCCGAGTTTGCAGAATTGGTGAAATCTAAACTGGCCATTGGCGGTTGTTTTCACATGGCAACTGACTGGGAGCCGTACGCTGAGCATATGGCAGAAGTCATGAATAATATCGACGGCTACACAAACCAAGCGGAAGAAGGCGACTATGTACCTCGCCCAGATTATCGTCCAATTACTAAGTTTGAAACTCGTGGTCAGAAGTTAGGTCACGGTGTTTGGGATCTCATTTACGAGCGCACAAAATGATTTTATCGCCTCAGAATCAACTCTTAGAACGCAGCATGGACCTATTCGCCAATGGTGAATGGTTATTTGTGAATCCGTCGGATGCATATTTTCTCGACGAATTAAAAAGCAAAAGCATTGATGTTATGCACCAGTTCTTCGACATATTTTCTGAGAGCGTTCGCGTTGTTCCATCGATAAGCTACGACAGTAGAGATATTGCTGATAAGGGTTTTATAAGTGAACAAAAAGTGGGGTCTCATACTCACTATTTTGCCCCCTTTCTCACTACGCAGAATCAATACACCGACGTTATGATTTACCTGCCAAAGGCTAAATCCCATTTTCAAATGCTACTTCGCATGGCTGCGGGTACATTGAAAGAGAACGGTAGAATTCACGTTGTTGGCGAAAACAAAGGCGGTATTAAGAGCGCAGCTAAGTTAATGCAGCACTTAGGACCAACGCAGAAAATTGATTCTGCTCGCCACTGTAGCTTGCTAACAACTCAGCTTTCTGGTGAACACCTTGCGTTTAATCCGGACGACTGGACAGAAACACTCACCTACGAAGTTGAAGACACCAGCTGGCCTGTCGTGTCCATACCTGGTGTATTTAGTCATGGTGAGCTAGACGCTGGCACCAAGCTACTGTTAGAAAAGCACACTTCTAACCTCACTGGTAAGGTGATGGACTTTGCCTGTGGCGCAGGGGTTATTGGCAGCTACTTGATGACTCGCTATCCTCACTTGAAGCTCGCCTTGCTTGATGTAAGTGCGTTGGCTATTTACACATCAGCTATGACGCTCAAGGCAAACAATTTAAATGCCCAGCTGATTGCAGCCAATGGTTTGCATGGCGTCGAAACCAAGGTGAATCACATTGTGACCAACCCACCGTTCCACACGGGAATAAAAACCGACTACACAATCACTAAGCGATTTATTGAGGATGCGCGACGTTTATTGCATTCCAACGGCTCGCTACAAATGGTTGCTAACCGCTTTTTACCCTACCCTGGATTGTTGTCAGAACATTTCTCAAAAGTGCTAACTACTGCGCAGACCACACAATTTTCTCTATATCATACCTCTTTCTAATAGCACCCAGCTTAATCTCTGTGCTAACGTAACCGTAAGAGTAGTGTGGCGGGTAACTGGCTCGTCACTATAGGTTTATGCGTACAGAGTTTCGCTTTTCTTGTAGAAGGCATTACAAGTAAAAAGGTGTAGTTATGAACATAGTGTTTGCTATTTCGGAAGTTGAAGAGTTGGTGAAGACCGGTGGTCTGGCAGATGTAGGAAAAGCGCTGCCATTGGCACTGCATAATGCAGGTGAAGACGTAGCCATCGTCATGCCGTACTACAAAACCATAGCAGAGGAATACAATCTCCCCCCTTTGTGCGACCGCCAAACTCTATTTACAGAAGGTAAGGTCTACCATTTCGACATTCGCGAACTCAATTGGCACGGTATCAGTGTTTACTTTGTCGATTATCCTGAGTACTTCCAGCGTGATGGTTTGTACGCTAGTGCATTCGACGCTTACGAAGACAACGGCGAACGTTTCAGCTTTTTCAGCGGTGCGGTGCTACATACCTTGCAAACCCTAGAGCGTCGCCCAGATGTTATTCACTGTCACGACTGGCATACCGCAATGTTGCCGTTTTTAATGACCCATGAGCGTTCAGGTTACTTTGCGTCAACGCGTTCAGTGTTCACTATCCACAATGCAGCGTTTCAAGGTGTACACAAGGTCGAGCAAATTCCCTATTTACGCCACCACCCCGAGATTTTCTCGCAAGTACACGGCGGCTACATCAATATGCTGCAGTCAGGTATTGAGTTTGCCACTAAGGTCACTACGGTAAGTCCTAACTATGCCCAAGAGCTGCTAACAGATTTAGGCAGTCATGGTCTCCACGACCGTCTGGTTATGAGAAGCGCAGACTTGTCGGGTATTTTGAACGGTTGTGATTACACTCAATGGAATCCTAAAACGGATGCGTTCCTTCCAGTGGGTTACGACGCGGAAAGCTTTGAAGGTAAAGCGGAATGTAAAGCCGCATTGCAAAAGCGTGTTGATCTTCCACTAATGCCCCAAGTCCCACTGATTGGTATGGTATGTCGACTTACCGAGCAAAAAGGCTTTGGGTACATACTGCCCATCTTAGATGATTTAATGCAGCACAATATTCAAATAGCTATTGTGGGTACTGGTGATCCTAAAGTGTGTATGGACTTGGGTGAGTACGCGCAAAATCACAGTGATAAATTCGCCTTTGTGAATGGCTTTAGCTCTGAACACGCACACTTAATTGAAGCAGGTGCAGACTTCTTCCTCATGCCGTCACAGTTTGAGCCGTGTGGTCTGAACCAGATGTACAGTCTAGCTTATGGCACTGTGCCGATTGTGCGTGCCGTAGGTGGCTTAAAAGACACGGTCATAGATTTAACACAAAGTGACGCTCCCACAGGTTTCACGTTTTACGACCCTACACCTTATGCACTGTTGTCGTGTATTCGTCGAGCGTTGTTGTTTTACTATGAGCACCCTGATCAGTTTAGAGAGATGCAACTACGGGGTATGCATACTAGATTTACATGGGAAGCCGCTGCAAATAGCTATACGCAACTGTATTTATCTATGATGGTGGAAACCGAGTAAATTAGGTACTACTTTCCTTTTAGGACGGAATGATACACTATGAGCTAGGACGCCGATGTTGTGCATTTGAAGGTATAAATGACAGAAAAAACGGTACGACTTTCAATAAAGAGCCTTTTCCTCTGGGTGGTTATGAGTATTGCCATGGTATCCCTTGGGGTGTCAGCTATACTTTCAATCTATTCACAGGTGAATATTTACGAAGAAGAGCTCGAGTCTAATGTGCTAATGCTAGGTAAGCTCATTGGCGCAAATTCGGTTCCGTTTATCGCCACCAATTCTCCCAGTAACCTCGAAGAACGAATGAACAGCTTGGCTACCACACAGCAAGTTCTCAACGTTCATGTATACCGAATTAATACCGATGATGAGTCGGTGAATCACTTCGCTTACTACAATAAAGACGGCCGTTTGCTCATTGCTAGTCAAACCCACCGTTTACTCGAATTAAAAGATAACCCGACGATTGATGACGGTGGTGATTACGTGGAGGTCACTCACCAAATTGTTGATTTGGAAACGGGAACGCCTGTAGGTTGGGTGTACTTGCGATTTTCTACAGTGAGCTATAACAGCGTTGTCGTAAAATCTATTGCACTTACGCTCTCAGTCATGGTGCTTTTGGCGGTGTTGTGCTTTTTGCTAGCATTGAGATTGCAAAAAGTAGTTACAGCGCCAATCGAGCAACTTGCTCGTTTTCTACAAAAAACATCAAGAGAGAGAAATTACAGCGCCCGCACCGATATTGCAGGCGTGAAAGAAATAGGTATATTGTCTGACGCCGTTAACGTGATGATGTCGCGCATACAAGACTACATTCAAAAACAACAAGAGGCTGAAGCTAACCACAAGGCGTTGAACGCTAGTCTTGAAGAGATTGTTAGTGAGCGCACAATTGCACTGAAAGACGCCAACCAAGAGCTAATCCAAACCTTGGAAAAGCTTCACCAGTTCCAACGTCAAATGGTGCAAAATGAAAAAATGGCGTCCCTCGGCGATATGGTGGCGGGCGTAGCACATGAGGTTAATACCCCGATCGGCCTAGGTGTAACAGCGTCAACCATGATGCTTGACCGTTTAAAAACGGTACAGGACGATTACGACAATAAGCGACTCAAGGCCAGCGGCTTAAAACGCTTTTTCGACGAGAGTAATGAAAACCTCAACATCATTTATCGCAATCTAAATCGCGCAGCAGAGCTAATCTCAAGTTTCAAACAAGTTGCCGTAGACCAATCAAGCGAGTCCAGTCGTACATTTTGTTTTGCTCAGTTAGTTAACGAGATACTACTGTCGTTGCAGCCTCGACTTAAAAAGCTCTCTCATGAGGTTACCGTGGATTGTGACCAAACGTTAACGGTACAAACCAAAGCGGGCCCCATTAATCAAATCCTTATCAATTTGATTATGAACTCGCTTATTCACGGTTTTGAAGGAATTGAAAACGGGCAAATATCTATTTCTGCCGAATTGGTAACGTCAAACAAATTGAAACTAGTTTATAGAGATAATGGAAAGGGTATTCCTCCAACGATTAGAAAAAAATATTCGACCCATTTGTCACCACAAAACGTGGACAAGGTGGCTCTGGCCTGGGTATGCACTTAGTGTATAACTTAGTGACTCAAGGGTTGAATGGCTCAATATCATTGTCGAGCGAAGAAGGCCAAGGCGTGGAATTTGTCATTATTTTTCCAGTAAAGCCTGCAAATTCGAAATAAAAGTGGCTAAACTATTGAACTTTGCTTGATTTTTATTGGCTAAAACCCCATAAAAGAATGAATTGATATTCAATAATTGCTTGCAAACAAGGTCACGAATATTAATATTTAAACAGCAGACAGCTTAAACCGATTGAATATAAAGAGTGTAGAACACCATGCAAACACCAAATGTGTTAATTGTTGAAGATGAAGTAGTAACGCGTACCACGCTGAAAAGTTTGTTTGAGGCCGAGGGATACAGTGTATTCGAAGCTGAAAACGGCGATCAAATGCATGACTTCTTTGAAAACCACTCTATCAATCTGGTTATCATGGATATTAACTTACCAGGCAAAAACGGTTTGATTTTGGCTCGTGAAGTTCGTGACCGCAAAAACGTAGGGCTTATCTTCCTTACAGGCCGTGACAACGACGTCGACCGTATCCTTGGTCTTGAAATCGGTGCAGATGATTATCTGACTAAGCCGTTCAACCCTCGCGAACTGACTATTCGTGCACGCAACCTTCTTGCTCGTACTACTAGCTCAGCTGAAGACGACGACTTACCGAGTCGCGTTAACTTTAACGGTTGGATCTTGGATGGCGACAGCCGTTCATTGATTTCTCCTTCAGGTAAGGAATTCCGTCTACCTCGTAGTGAATTCCGTGCGCTTCACTTGTTCTTGAGCAACCCAGGTAAAATTCTTACTCGTGAACAGTTAATTATGGAAATGACAGGCCGTGAACTTCGCCCGAATGACCGTACTGTTGACGTAACTATCCGCCGTATTCGTAAGCACTTCGAATCAGAACCAACTGATGAAGAGTTGATTGTAACTATTCACGGCGAAGGTTACCGCTTCTGTGGTGCAGTAGACGGTTAATAGTCGCTGATACTAAATCATTAAAAAAGCCGCTCATCGAGCGGCTTTTTCATTCTAGTTTCTTACCTAACGGGGCAAGAAACATACTTGGTAGCGATAGTGCTTATCTTTAAGTAAAAATTCCTCATGGGTACTTGGGCTCCACGAATCATCACCACCCACGCCCATATGCGCGTGATCAATATACACATATGTACAATCTGAAGGTGTCAGGTCACAGGTATGCTTTGCAACATCTAACTGCCCTTGACCAAACTGACTCACAGAAAACGCAAACTTACCCTTCAACTCAAGATTGTTGAGCACCATAGTGTCACAACCAGTTCTCAATCCATTCTCGGTTGGGAAGATATAAGGGGTATGCATGGCATCGAGTGTTTCTGTGTAGTTACCATAACGGGCTGCCGCATTTCTGTCGGGATAGTTTTCAAAAGGCCCCTTACCTCGCCAGAGCACTTCTTGTTGATTGCTTTCAAGAGGCGCAGCATATTGAAGACCAATACGAGGCATTGGTGGCAGATTGTCGTCAAGAGTCACTTTGATATCTAGAGTCAGTGAACCATCGCCACTAAACGTATGAGTCCAATGAGACGAAGCAACTAGAGCATCTTCATAATAGTAATGAAATAGCGATACTAGCGAGACACTATGTGTACTTTGCGACACAGTTACACCAGCACAGACGCGTTCCCAATTGCCTATTCCGGCTCTGCGCCACCTCGACTCCCACGCATTGGGATCGGGATTGTCCACTTCGCTCACGCCAATATCGTTGTCTAATGGTGCACGAAAGAAATTATCTTCAAACGGCGCACTTAATTGTTCTGTACCATTGACTAACCAAGACACCAGCAAACCTGACTGACTATTCACGCTAAACAAGCTGGCACCCGCAGTAACTTCTGCCATGCCATTACTTTCAGCTAGCGTTACACTGGCATCAGACTCATCAAGTCTCAATGGTGAAATACCGGCTAGATTAACCAGAGCAAACTGTTCTGTATCTAACACATGACCCGCACTACCCCAAACGCAGTCTTCACTCAAACAAACGTCCACATTTAAGTGATACTTAGCGCCAGCGACAAAATCTACCTGATGAGTAATGTCTATCAAGGTCTTGCCTTGAGGAGCAATCGCTACATCGGCACTACCCGATGACACACGAGTGCCGTTTTCAAGTATTTCCCATTTAAGAAGCTCGTTATCGGTATGGCGGAACAGGTAGTCACTTTCAATCGTGAGCTGATAGGCACCATTATCTTGTGCTAGCGAGAAGGACAAATGCTGCTGACAATACTTAGCTTCAAACAGCGCGGGGTGCGGTGTTCTATCGGGAAACAACAAGCCATTGATACAAAACTGACGATCGTTGTCTTCGTCGCCGAAGTCTCCACCGTATCCCCAATAGGCCTCACCGCTTTCTGTATGCTTCAGTAAGCCTTGATCGACCCAATCCCATACAAATCCACCTTGTAAGCGCGGATAGTCTCTAAACGCTTTCCAGTAGTCTTCAAAGCTACCTAGACTATTCCCCATTGCATGGGCGTACTCACATAAAATTACTGGGCGATCCTCACCGGGCAATGACAACCATTTCTTGATAGCCCACTTTGGTACCGCGTCATCTTCAACATCCGTATCTACTCGCGCATACATGGGCGCTATGATATCGGTGGCAGTGGTATCTGAACCACCTCCCTCGTATTGCACTGGGCGGGAGGGGTCGAAGGCCTTTGACCATCCATACATCGCATCATGGTTCGGTCCGTGCCCGCACTCGTTGCCCAATGACCAGATAATAATAGAAGCGTGGTTTTTATCCCGTTCGACCATTTGGGTATATCTGGCCATATATGCCCCCGCCCAAAGAGGGTCTTGTGACAGCCTTCCCATCGGAAACATGCCATGGGTTTCAATATTGGCCTCGTCAACCAAGTACAAGCCATAATGGTCACACAACTCATACCAGCGAGGATGGTTAGGGTAATGGGCAGTACGTACTGCATTGAAGTTGTTTTGCTTAAGTAGTTTGATGTCTTCAATCATGTCGAGTTCGGTCACCGCATGACCTCGAGATTCATGGTGCTCGTGACGGTTAACGCCACGAATAAGAATCGGTTTACCGTTAACGCACAACTGACCTTGTATCATTTCTACTTTTCTAAAACCGATGTCGTACCCTTCGACGTCTACGGTATCTCCGGCTTCGTTAATAAGTGTCACCACTAAGCGATACAGGTTGGGTGTTTCAGCAGTCCAATGCAACGGACTATCGACCGATAGTTTTTGAAAGACAACATCGTCCCAACCGCCCTTTTCATCAATTCGCTTGTTGTTTGTGCCTGTAACAAGCACTGGTGTAACCGGCTCGCCACACAAGGTGAACAGCTGAGCGCACACACTGTAACTGGCTGGCGCCACAATACGCGTTCGAATAGCAAGTGAACCGTCGCGATAACACGCATCAAGATCAGGTGTGGCGAACACATCTGCAATGTGAGTTTTAGGCTTACTCACCAAAGTAACATCACGAAAAATACCGCTGAGCCACCACATGTCCTGGTCTTCAAGGTAGCTGCCGTCGGACCAACGAATCACCATGACTGCCAAAGTGTTTACACCGGCAACAAGCACCGTAGACAAATCAAACTCAGCGGGTAAGCGACTATCTTGGGAATAGCCTATGTACTCACCATTGCACCAAAGGTGAAAAGCACTATTAACACCGTCAAACACAATGTGATTACGTTCACGTAGCTGGTCATCGTTAATCGTGAACTTTGTACGATAGCACCCAGTTGGGTTGTCATCAGGCACAGAAGGAGGATTTACTGGGAACGGGTACCGTACATTGCAGTAAATTGGCTTATCGTGGCCTTGAAGCTGCCAATTAGAAGGCACGGTAATAGAAGTCCAAGACGTTTGCTCGTCGTTTGACAGTTCGGCGTGAATAAAAGACTCGGTGACTGCTTCAGGGCGTGAAAATAGTTTAAAGTCCCATTCTCCGTTTAGGCTTTGCTTACTCGCGCCTTGACCTTTTATTGCATCTTTAACCGATGAAAACCCATTAAGTGGGCTGTGAGCAGACACGCGATTTTTTTGAAAAACCACGGGATTCTGCCAATCTTTTTGCGCAACGATTTGAGCTACACTCGCCATACTGTCTAACCTCTCTTAGGGCGGTTTATAACGGCAAATATAGCCAATTACAGGAATTTCACTTATGCTTAACACTCTCTTTTATTTATCCAAAACTATCATATGGCGTTGAATCGAGAATTTAGAGACATAGTTAATATTGGCCCACACTGCCATGAACGCTTTATAGACAGTACAAATACCCCAGAAATTAAAGCGTTAGATATTGAGCTAGCGGGATGCTCTAATTTATCTGGAACTTATCAAGTCGCACGAGTAACGCCGCCAAACCATACGATATTCTATACCCTATCTGGCGAAGGCTGCGTGTTTACTCCACAAGATAAACTTGCTCTACCAAAACACAGTTTAGTGTTACTCCCTGCCGACCAAAGCTTTGAGGTGCGAATTACCGCTGAGCATTGGGATATCATTTGGCTTAATTTAACCAACAGCCCCCGCTGGCAACACTTGCGAACACCTTCCGCACAGCTAAAGAGCAATGTTGATTTAGCGAGTGTGCACCACGCCATGGAGCTTCTGTACCTAGAAAGTGATGGTCATAGACGTGAAGGCGTAATTCCAATTATTCAGCATCACTTACGTAGTGTGGTGTCACAGGAGGCAAACGTACAGCAAGCGCGTATTGATGTGTTGTTCAGTGAAGTAGAAAAGCAACTGCAGTTTGATTGGACCGTCGATATTATGGCACAGCGAGCACATTACTCTGCACCACATCTTCACCGGCTATGCCTAGAAAAATATGGAAGGAGCCCCATTCAGCAAGTCATCCACTTGAGAATGATTCGGGCCAAAAACCTGCTTGAGAACACTCAATGGCCAGTAGCGCATATCGCCCATTATGTTGGCTACACGAGTGTATTTACTTTTTCCAAGCGATTTAAAAAGTCAGTCGGTGTATCACCTACGGACTACCGGCTCAGCACTATAAACTCCAATGACATGCAAAATACAAAGGTAGGCTAGATGTGTGGATGCGTGACTATGCCTTTTTATATGCTGGCTGACCAAACTTTTTCAGCCAAACATCATTGGCCATAACGTCGCTTGCACTGTCAATATGGTCTAGCCAGGTTTTACCAATCAGGTGGTCATATTCATGCAAGAATACCCGCGCAACAAAGCCCTCAAGTTTTATTTCATGCCGGTTTCCGGTGATATCTTGATAGCTAATATCAGCCCAAACCGGTCGTGACACTTTGCCTCTTAACCCGGGCACCGATAAGCAACCTTCCCATTCTTTAGCAACCTGATCACTTTGCGCAATAATGGTAGGGTTAATTAATAGTAAGGGGGACATTTCAGGCGCATCGGGGTAACGGGCATTAGGCCGTGATGCCACGTACATAATTGCACGTGGATCAAACACCTGAGGCGCGGCAATACCGATCCCTTCTGCACGTAACATAGTTTCTAAAAGGGCATCGCAAAACGCTGCTAATTCCGCACTATCGAAATTTCCGGCCTTAACGGAGGTCGCGGGTGTTGCAAGAATTTCTTCACCAACTTGTGCAATGTCCATTTTAATCTCTCAATTCCACCAACTAGCTTAGCTACCAGCAATCTTCATTTCGTTGAGCAAAATAGAGCCAGTTTGCACGCTGCCTCGAACATCGCGTTCATTACCAATAGCGGCTATGCCTGCGAACATATCGGCTAAATTACCCGCGATGGTGATTTCGTGAACCGGATATTGAATTTCTCCGTTTTCTACCCAAAATCCAGCGGCACCGCGAGAGTAATCACCCGTAACAATATTGACCCCCTGCCCCATAAGTTCGGTAACAAGAAGTCCAGTACCCATTTCTTTGAGTAAGTCTTTGTCACTGTGGCCCGTGTCGTTGACTAACCAATTGTGTATGCCACCTGCATGACCGGTTGAGGTTTCATTTAACTTTCGACCTGAGTAAGTGGTGTATAAATAGGTCGATAGCTTACCGGCTTCCACAATTGTCATATCTCGTGTAGCTACACCTTCATTGTCGAAACTTGAACTGGCTAATCCTGCTTTTATGAAGGGGCGCTCTTGAATGTTTAACCATTCTGGGAAAACTTGAGTACCCAATTTGTCGAGAAGGAAACTTGAACGGCGGTACAAGCTGCCACCACTGATAGCTCCTACGTAATGACCGAATAAGCTTGAAGCAATGTCTTTATTCAGTATTACTGGCACTGTGGCGGTGTTTATCTTTCTTGCACCCAAACGCTCAACAGTGGCTTGTGCCGCTTCTTCACCTACTAAAGCTGCACTTTTCAGCAAGTTAGCTTTGCGGTTTACTGTGAAAGCGTAGTCTCGCTGCATGTCGTCGCCTTCGGCACCAATCACCATACAGCTCAAGCTGTAACGACTGCTCGGATAGCCAGCATTAATACCATGGGTGTTGCCGTAAACACGCATACCCAAATTAGCATTGTACGATGCGCCATCAGAATTAGTAATGCGCGCGTCATAGGCTAACGCCGCTGACTCTGCCTCAATAGCCAGCTCAATACCTTTTTGCGTATCAAGTACTTCAGGGTGGTACAAATCTAAGTCAGGGAATTCAGTGGCAATTAGTTCCTTGTCCGCCAACCCAGTACATGGATCTTCACTGGTATATTTTGCAATATCTACGGCTTTTTCTACCGCCAATGTCAGTGCTTCTGGGCTAAGGTCGGCCGTAGACGCGCTGCCTTTTCGCTTACCCACATAAACGCTAATGCCTAGGCCACCATCGTTGGTAAATTCAACGTTTTCCACGTCTTTCATTCGAGAAGAAACGGCGATGCCTTGGACCTTTGACATACTGGCTTCGGCTTGGGTTGCACCCTTTTTGATCGCGAGTTTCAGAACGTCATCTACAACATTCTGTACATCGGATAACTGCTGCTCTATTTGCATAGTAAGTTTTCGCTGTCTAAATTCGGCTGTGATAGTTACAATTTAGCTAAAGTGTAACACTTATGGGTTTGAAATGAGCGATCACGATCCGAATTCCTTCGAAGAAAGTGGCTTCGAAGAAGATAATGAATTTGTCAGTAAATCTGAACTTAAGCGTCAGTCAAAAGAATTACATAAACTAGGGGAAACCCTAGTCAACCTTACCGCTGCCCATCGAGCAACGATTACTATGGACGATGAGCTTAACGACGCTGTTGAATTAGCGGCAGGGTTAAGTCGTAAAAAAGATGGCTTTCGTCGTCAATTGCAGTTTATTGGTAAACTGCTTCGCCAACGTGATGTCACCGACATACAGGCCGGGTTAGCAAAACTGACTCACCAGCATCAAGCGAGTAATGCGGCGTTTCACGCCATAGAAAAAGCACGAGACGCAATTATTGAGCAAGGTGACACTGCTATTCAAGCGTTACTGGAAAAACACGAAGAACTCGACCGACAAAAACTGCGCCAGTTCTATCGTCAAATCAAGAAAGAGCGGGAAAAGAATGGCCCTCCGAAAGCGTTCAGAGAGTTGTTTCAGTATTTGAAAACAGTCATGCCAGAGGCGTAAAAAAAGGCGATGTAGTCAATACATCGCCTTTTTAGTATCTATAAAGTAAAGCCTTGCTCTACGCCGTGCCACCCACAGTGAGTTCATCGATTTTTAGTGTAGGTTGACCCACACCTACGGGTACACTTTGACCGTCTTTACCGCAAACACCTACACCTCGATCAAGGGCGAGGTCGTTGCCGATCATTGATATTTTTTGCATCACTTCAGGGCCATTACCAATAAGGGTAGCGCCTTTAACAGGTGCAGTTATTTCGCCATTCTCAATTAAATAAGCTTCTGCACTAGAGAACACAAACTTGCCCGACGTAATATCCACCTGACCACCTGCAAAGTTAGGGGCATAGATTCCCTTGTCGATAGACGCGATGATTTCTTTGGGATCATGCTCGCCCGCCAACATATAAGTGTTAGTCATACGAGGCATGGGTAGATGTGCATAAGACTCACGACGACCATTACCGGTAGGTGCGACACCCATCAATTTGGCGTTGTGTTTATCTTGCATGTAGCCTTTGAGAATACCGTCTTCTATCAATACATTGTATTGGCTCGGTGTACCTTCATCGTCAACGGTTAATGAACCACGACGATCAGACATAGTTCCGTCATCAACCACAGTCACGCCTTTTGCTGCGACCTGTTGGCCAATTCGGCCACTGAAGGTAGAGGCGCCTTTGCGGTTAAAGTCGCCCTCTAAACCATGTCCTACCGCTTCATGTAACAACACGCCAGGCCAGCCATTACCTAATACCACTGGCATTGCTCCGGCTGGTGAAGCCACCGCCTGCATGTTTACACGAGCCATATGCAAGGCTTCATCTGCAAGCTGCTCATAAAACAATTTATCGCCTTCACGACTAAAGAAGCTATAAGCGTAGCGTCCACCTGCACCAGCGCTACCTCGTTCACGGCGGTCGCCTTTTTCCAGCAACACTGAACAGTTCAAACGCACTAAAGGGCGAATATCCGTGGCCAACGTACCGTCACTTCCTGCAACAAGTACTTCCTCATAGACACCACTTAAGCTCACAACAACTTGACTCACGTCTGTGTCTTGCTGACGAATGTAAGCATCTACAGATTTTAACAAGGCAATTTTTTCAGCATCTTGCATGGCTAAAATTGGATTGTCTTCACTGTAGCGAGGAGTCACGCTGTGCTGACCTAACGATGCCACCTTATGAGTACCACCAGCTGGCGCAATACTTCGTGCAGCGCCACATGCTTTGGTAATGGCATCTCGGCTGATCTCATCTGAATACGCAAAACCTGTCTTCTCGCCACTAATTGCACGAACGCCAACACCACGCTCGATGTTGTAGCTGCCTTCTTTGATAATACCGTCTTCCAGTACCCAGCTCTCATGCTGACTTGATTGAAAATATAGATCGGCATAGTCAGTAGTGTGCGTGTGGATCTGACCAAGTGCATTTTCTAAAAACGCGATATCCAGATCGGAATCGGCCAATAAACGGCCTTCAACTGAATTAGACAAAGTGACTCCTGAATCGATTATGTTGCGCTATGGGCATATTGCGTTTTAGCTTTTCCCGTAACTCTAGCTCGCATTGTACCTGAATGCAGCCGGGAAGTTTCTCTTGTTGTGCTAAAACTTCGCCCCACGGCGACACTATCATGCTGTGACCATAGGTTTCACGATTATTAACGTGAACTCCAGTTTGATTGGCGGCCACAACAAAACACTGTTTTTCTACAGCTCTTGCTTGAATGAGCGTGTGCCAGTGTGCCTCTCCGGTTTTTTGGGTAAACGCGGCAGGTAACACCAAAATATCAATATCGTCCATTGCTTGGAAAAGCCCGGGAAATCTAACGTCGTAACACACCGCTAAACCAATCACACCAATGTCTGTTTTTACTGTGACAACTTCGCTTCCCGCCTTGGTGCAATTGGATTCTTTGTAGCTGCCCGTGGCATCGTCTACCGAAACATCAAACAAATGAATCTTGCGATAGTCGGCGAGAACCTCGCCGGTAGGTCCGAACAAATAGCACGCCGCAGAAAACTTATTTTCATTGAGCACTTGTTCAGGGAAGGTCCCCGAAACTATATAGCACTGATGCAGCTTAGCTAGCGCCGCCAAACGTTCTTGGATGGGACCTGAGCCCTGCACTTCGGCATGCTTCAGCACGTTGATGTCTTTGGTACCAAAACAAGCAAAACACTCGGGTAGAACAACTACACTATTCGGCGCAATATTAGTGTTGGCTAATGTCGCCTCTACAAAGTATAAATTTTCTTCCACATCAGGTGTTGATGTCATCTGTATAGCAACGCAATTAACCATCGACTACCTCCATGTTGATACGTTGAAGATCCTCTTCCGTAAGTGGACGGTCACTGGTGTCTTGTGGGGGGACGGTATTGTTTTGCGCGGGCAGACTAATGTCTTTACTGTCGCGCCCCACTTCTTCAAACACAGGCTCACTAATCGTGCCTGTGACTTTGTAATTCACATTCGATATGACCTTGGCTGAGGTCAGCATTTGGTCTAGAGCAAGAGCTGCAAGTGCAGTGGGCGGTGTCGCTAAAAAATAGACCAGAACAGGTAGATTGCCTGTTACATTGGGGGTAAATGATACGTCGTAGTTTAACGACCCATCTGCAAGCACTGTCGAGCCCATAATTTCTATATCACCTGCGCCGCCATCTATCTCTGTATCTGCGGTATAGGCTACACCATCTGATATGTTCAGGGTGCCAGACATAGCGTCGTAGAAAAAGCCTTTGGCAAATACGTCTCTAAAATCCAAGCTCAGTTTACGAACAATGGAATTTAGACTGAATAACGTAAATATACGTGAGCCCTTGTCGCTAAGTTCAGTCAGATAGCCGTCACTTAATCCCCACTCTATGTCGCCGTTAAGCTTGGCAAGTGAAAACGCCATGGGAGAGCTTTCCCATGAAAGGTCGAAATTCAAATCAGCTTGGGAATCTTTGATGCCTGATGTCACGCCAAACTGCTTGAGCATTTGCCCGACGTCAGGAGAAACAAGGGTGCCCACCAGTTGAGTGGAAGCCTGTCCACCCACAATATTCCACTCACCTGTTGCATTGACTTCTACCTCATCAGACAGAGTACGCAACTGGCGAATCACCATGCCTTGGTCAGCGCGTACTACGTCTAACGTGACTTCTCCGAGCTCAACATCAAAGATCTCACACTGACGACAGTACAAAGAAATAGGTGGTAATTGTGTTGGATTAAGCCCACCAGAGCTCTCATTGTCTGACGCGAGTGCGCTAAGTTCTTCCGATTTGTTCAGACTCAAATAGTCAATATCAATCTTGACTCCCTGTTCGTACAAATCCCGATTAAATAAAATCGAGCCTCGAGCATCTTCAGCGACAACATCAAGTAGCCAGTCGCCAAAGGCATACTCAGCTTCCAGATCCACGTTGTGAAGCGAGTAACTGCCTAAGGACAATTGTTCAGTACTTGCGGCGATATGTTTTGGCAAGCCGAACAATGAGAGTTTTTTCCCTGCATCAGATGTATTCCCCGCGGTGCGGGTCAATGAGCTGATAACGTCAAACCACTGAGTAACGTCAGCATTTTCTAACTGGGCAACAATATTGAAGCCTTCGCCTCTGTGAGTAACACTGTCGTTTCCAATGGATAACAATGACTGTGTAAACTGCATTGTGCTGTGAGGCAGCGTTCCCTCAAACGTTACAGATTCACCGAGTGCAACATCAACATGAGAACCATCGTTAATACCCTTGCTCGTTATTATCAGTGGAAGGTCTTGTGCCAATGAAGAGGAAAATGGTTGAGGGAGTGTACTTTGTACATCAGTTAAACTAGCCTGAAGTACGGCTTGGTATTCGTAAGCTTGTTTGCCCAGAGAAAGTGCTAGATCGAGTTGCCAATCCGACTCTCCCATAAGGTATTGAGCAAACTCATCAGACACATAACTCGCCAGTGGTGTAACATCCCAGCGACCTCGCATATCAATGGTTAACCCATAGGTGTCTTGTTGCTCTCCGGTAAACGACAAGGTAACAGGTTGAGAGAGCAAGTTAGCCGATAAGTTATTCGCCGTAATATTGCCGTTAATAAAGTCAATTTCTCCAGATACCTCTTCGAAGGTCATTTTAGTACTGGCAATATAAATCGGCGTACTGTTAAGACGAGCCTTACCCGATGCCACAACTTTTCGGGTATGTAATGGAATATCCAACTGAAGATCCGCAGCTACCGGACCAGATATCAACACGTCCTTATTGAGCACGCGCCCCAGTGAATTCGACAGGCTAGATTCAGCCATGAGTGCAGCTAATTGCTCGCCAGTACCCTCACTCGACGCATTGATCGTGAGTGTTGAATTTGGACGCATACCGGGAATAACAGCAACAATGTTCTGCAGGGCTATGTCATTAAGCATTGCCGCGTCGCTTTCCATAACAAGATCGTTGTTTTCAAAACGCAGTGACAAATCAAGCTCTGATAGGGCGGGCCATTTGGATGAAAAAAGAAAGTCGCTCTGTTCTACATCCACGAAGGCTTGGAAAATACCCTCATTGTTTTCGAACGGCCAGTCACCTCCTTTACCCTTCCACAACACAGTAGCGCGAGTTACATCACCGGCCCCGGTGAAAGCTCTGGTAAGAAAAGCGTTCGTGTTTTTCCCCATATATTTGTTGGGGAACAACTGACTCACCGTATTTAGCGGCATAGGCGCTATGTCGAGCAAACTAGAAACTTCGCCAGAAGAGAGATTAACCAGCGCCTCAGCCGACAAATCAACAATGTCTGATTCAATCTCCACATCATTTATGGCTAGCTGCCACTCTTTTCCATCGTTGCTCGCCTGTGGATACACAAAAAGGCTGGCACTTAGCGCATCTAACGCCAAGTTTTGTTTCAATATTCTGTCAGAAAGTAGTTCGCTTTGAGCGGTATGAAGATGCACGGCACCGCTGTTTTTATACCAAAACACATCAGCATCTAACGACGTCATTCCGGGTATGCGTTCCGTTTGCGACCATGACAGATCAATCACTTTCGCAGCCAGTGCTACACCTCGGTCACGCATTTGAATTTGTAGTGTCGCTAATTCACCCTTGGGGTTGAGCGCTCTAAACTCCTGTTCTCCAGCTTCACTCATCACCAGAGGTAACACCATGAGGAAGGGATTGAGCTGAATAGGTTTAACCGTGTTCAGCACTAGCTCGCCGTGGTTATACCATTGCCCAACAATATCAGTAACCAAAGTTTCGTTGTTAGAATCCAGCACTAACTGGTCTACACGTACGTTCCAACCGTCTTGATGAGGTACCAACTGAAAGTCACCACCGCGAATCGCAGTGAACAAGATATTGTCTTCGCTTCCCCACTCTAACGTACTGTCTGAAAACTGGCCGGCGATCCCACTGATGGTTCCCGAATCAATATTCGCCCATAGTTCGAGATTAGCTTGGCTTTGCTTTAACGGTCGCTTGGTTTTTAATAAGTCGCTAACCCAAGGTGATATATCTAACGCTTCAGCTTTAGCGTAGATAACACCTCCAATACTCTCTTCGGTTTCCGTTAAGTCGACGATAAACGAAGCCGTATTGGCTGATACCCCTTTTAGTCTTGCGCTTCCTGAACCTTGGTGCCGATCACCTCGGTTTTGCCACGACAAGTGCTCAACTTCATAAACGTGCTGTTCGCTATGATGGGACAAACTCACTACGCCATCGCGTAATGAAAAACTTTGAAGTTGATTTAAAAAGAGGCTTCGAAGCGCTTCGAGCACGGGAAAATCATTGTTTCTTTCGCCAATGCGTTGAGTGTCAATATCAACGTTTACACCGCGAAGTTCGAACCGATTCGACGATATCATTCGCTGAGAAATAGACTGCCAAAAATCGATCTCTACGTAGACCTGACTCACATCCAGAGCCACAGGAGATGCAACGTCTTTATCTAAGGTGACACCATTGAGCACAATACTTGGCCCAGAGCGCAACCACACTGCATGGACACTTTCGATACTTAGATTAACGCCGTACTGCTCATTGACTACATCTTCAATGAGGTGTTTCTTGTGTTCTAAATGAGGCAATGCATAGCGCATAGCACTGAGTGCAAGCGCAAACAGTACTAGCAATATTGCAAGGAAGAGCCACAGCTTTTTAACCGTATATGCTATGACTGAAGAAAAATTAATCACACGTTGCCTTTGATAATAAACTCGTTACATCATCACGACGTCGTACTTATCCTGGTTGTACAAGGGCTCTGTTTGCACTTTGATTTGCTTCGATACGAAGATTTCAAGTTCAGCTAACATGTGAGATTCCTCTCCCATGAGCGCGTCTGCTACTTTAGGTGCCGCATACACTACGAACATGTCTGCGTCGTAGGCGCGGTTAACTCGAACAATTTCACGGGTGATTTCAAAACAAATAGTCTCTACAGTTTTCACCGTTCCGCGCCCCTTACACACTGGGCACTCACCACACAAAATATGCTCAATACTTTCACGGGTCCGTTTTCTTGTCATTTCAATCAAGCCAAGCGCGGTAAATCCGTGAATATTGATCTTTGCCCTATCCTTGCTTGTCGCTATCTCTAGACTATGTAAGACCCGTCTTTTGTGGTCTGGTTCAATCATATCGATAAAATCGATAAGGATCATTCCGCCTAGGTTTCGAAGGCGTAACTGCCTTGCGATTGCTTGGGTCGCTTCGATGTTGGTGTTGAAGATCGTCTCTTCAAGATTTCTGTGACCAACGAACGCCCCAGTGTTGATATCGATAGTTGTCATGGCTTCGGTTTGATCAATGATCAAATAGCCGCCAGACTTTAACTCTACTCTACGTTCAAGTGCACGTTGAGCTTCGTTTTCAACGTCATAGAGATCGAAAATTGGGCGCTCACCTTTGTAGTACTCTAACTTGCCATTCATCTCTGGCACGTACTCTTTGGTAAATTGAAACAGCTCTTGATAAGACAGGTTGGAGTCAATACGGATGCGGTCAAGCTCTGTCCCTACAAAGTCTCGAAGCACACGACGTGCCAGAGGTAAATCTTCGTACAACACGTTAGATTTGCGCTTTTTCATTCGAGACTGGATTTTGTCCCACAATCTGCGAAGGAATGCGGCGTCTTGCTGCAACTCGGCTTTACCCACACCTTCTGCAGCCGTTCTCAGGATAAACCCACCATTCTCGTCGCAAAATTCTTGAACGAGTGCTTTCAAGCGCTCTCGCTCTGCCTCTTCCTCAATACGCTGAGATACACCAACATGAGTAACGCTGGGCATAAAAACAAGGTAGCGACTGGGGATAGTAATGTCGGTGGTAAGCCTAGCGCCTTTGGTACCAATGGGATCTTTTACCACTTGAACAACAATGTCTTGACCATCGCGAACTAACTCGCGAATGTCTTGTTTTTGGATATGGCTTGCCGAAACGTCGTCTACTACTTCATTGTGTATAACAATATCTGAGGCGTGAAGAAATGCGGCCTTCTCTAGGCCAATGTCAACAAATGCTGCCTGCATTCCAGGTAACACTCTGCTTACTTTTCCACGATAAATATTGCCCACCAACCCTCGTTTGGTATGACGCTCTACGTGGATTTCTTGCAGAATTCCGTTTTCTATTAGCGCAACCCTAGACTCCGACGGGGTAACATTAATTAGTAGCTCTGCACTCACGATGTAACTCCAAACTCGTTTAGTAATTCTCGGGTTTCAAACAGGGGTAAACCAACCACTGCGCTAGCACTTCCCTTGATTGCAACCACGAACTGACCGCCAATGCCCTGAATGGCATAACTACCCGCTTTATCGGCGGGCTCTCCTGTGTCCCAGTATGCGTCAATTTGCGCTGGGGTCAATGAGGCAAATTCTACTTGTGTGGTAATTACTTGGGTCTTTTGCCCTTCCGTTGACATAACGCAAATAGAGGTGAGCACCTCGTGAGTATTACCGGACAGCATTGAAAGAATTCTGTGCGCATCGTTTCTATCGATTGGCTTACCCACACTTTCGCCATTAAAAGAAATTAACGTATCCGATGCTAAGATGACCGTGTCTGCCGTTAGCCCGACTTTCGCGGCACTTGCTTGTGCTTTTTCTCTGGCCAATCTTGCCACTTGAGCCAGCGGTGTTTCGTCTGCCAGTCTAGATTCGTCGATACCAACAGGTGCAACACTGTGTGCTATACCCAACTGGTTTAGTAATGCTGTTCGACGAGGAGACGCTGACGCCAAAATTACGGTTCGAGTCATAGCGGCACTTAATTGATGGATAACTGTCGTCTGATCTTACGCAACATCCAAAACACCCAAGGCCAAATAGCCATAGAAGTGACTACCGGTAGTAGATAATCTACTTGGAAATAGATATCGGTAAGCAGATGCTGAACCCAAAAGGTGATCAGATGATAAAAAGAGGATAGTAATCCGATGATAATAGCTTGTTGCCACACCGAATAATTGCGCAAGCGTTGGTAGTTCGCAGCCAAAATGTAGATAGATATACTCAACCCTAGACTGTGTATACCCAGCGTCGTTCCCAGCAAAATATCCATTGCCAAGCCTGACAAAAAGGCCACACCCACATTGACTCGATGGGGTAACGCCATTGCCCAGTACGCGAGCACAACCAATATCCAATCAGGGCGATACAAATCAACCTGCATAGGAAGGGGCATAATTTGGAGAACCAAAGACGCTAGTATGGATAATATAATGGCGTAATGACGTTTACTGATCATGCATTACTCCTCTTCACTGGCATTTGCGTCAAGGATTTCATCTTGGCCCTCACCGGCCAACCAGAGTAACAACAGGTGATTCAACCTATCTAACTTCGCCATAGGCGTCACCGATACTTGCGCAAAGGGACGACTTTCATCTCGAGTGACACTTTTCACTGTGGCTACCGGATAGCCTTGAGGAAACACCTCGCCCAATCCTGACGATACCAGCACATCGCCCACTTCAATATCGACAGAATGGGGCACATGTTCTAAATACATTTCATTTAACGAGCCACTACCCGTTGCGATAAAACGAATATCATTGCGCAGAGACCGTACTGGAATGGCGTGGGTTACATCGGCAACCAATAACACACGACTGTTAGTGGTACCTACTTCCATGACTTGTCCAACGATACCCTGATCATCAATCACTGGTTGGGAGAGGTATACACCATCTAGCGCGCCTTTATTGATCAACACTTGCTGGCTGAAGGGGTTTTTATCTACCGCCATCAACTCTGCGGCTTGTCTTCTCAATGCCTCCCTAACCGGAACATTAAGCAAATTTCGCAAACGGTTGTTTTCTTCTACCAAGCTGTCGAAACGTTGCAGTTTTTCGCGCATGACTAACACTTCGCTCGACAGCTCCTCGTTTTCATCGAGTAACGCTTGATGTGAGGTCAGACGGTCTGCACTTTCACTAAGTAACACGCTGGGTAAGTTTGCCAAATACTGTAAAGGGCTGACTAATGAATTCAAATATACCCGTGTAGACTTAAAGCCATCGAGTTTATGGTCAACAAAAATGAGAATGGCAGACAGCACTATTGCTAGAGCGAGTCTATTGTTGAGTGAGGGGCCGCGGGTAAAAATAGTGTCCATAATGACGAAGAAGGCAACCTGACGGTTGCCTTTTACTTATTCGTAACTAAACAAGTCGCCGCCATGCATGTCTATCATGTCGAAGGCTTTACCACCGCCACGGGCAACACAGGTTAATGGATCATCGGCAATAACCACCGGGATCCCCGTCTCTTCCATTAACAAGCGATCAAGATCTTTAAGTAAGGCACCACCACCTGTGAGTACCATGCCTCGTTCTGAAATATCTGAAGCTAGCTCTGGTGGAGATTGTTCTAATGCCACCATTACCGCAGAAACAATACCCGTCAGTGGTTCTTGAAGTGCCTCTAGTATTTCATTTGAATTAAGGGTGAAACCTCTTGGTACGCCCTCGGCTAAGTTGCGACCACGAACTTCGATTTCTCGAACCTCCTCACCAGGGTAAGCTGCGCCAATTTCGTGCTTGATACGCTCTGCAGTGGCTTCACCAATCAATGAACCAAAGTTTCGACGGATGTAGCTAATAATAGCTTCGTCGAATTTATCACCACCAATACGAACCGACGATGAATAAACCACGCCATTCAAAGAGATAATGGCAACTTCAGTAGTACCGCCACCAATATCAACAACCATAGAGCCAGTAGCTTCAGACACAGGCAAGCCAGCACCTATCGCTGCGGCCATAGGTTCATCAATAAGGTAAACATCTCTAGCACCTGCACCTAGTGCTGACTCTTTGATCGCTCTTCGCTCAACTTGTGTTGAACCGCAAGGAACACATACCAAAACGCGAGGGCTAGGACGTAAAAAGTTGTTATCGTGAACTTGCTTAATAAAATGTTGAAGCATTTTTTCAGTCACATAAAAGTCGGCAATAACGCCGTCTTTCATTGGACGAATAGCTCTAATGTTACCTGGGGTACGCCCTAACATTCGCTTAGCTTCTGCACCTACAGCGGCAACACTCTTTGGACCAGCAGCCCTTTCTTGTCGAATAGCGACAACAGAAGGTTCATTTAACACGATACCTTGGTCTTTAACGTAAATCAGCGTGTTTGCTGTTCCGAGGTCTATGGACAAGTCATTAGAGAACATGCCTCGAAGCTTTTTAAACATGAAAGGTGTATTCCTGTTGCTGAGTTAACCCGCATTTTCAGAGTGAAAACTGCGAATTAAATGTAATTTAGAAAGATATCCGCTCACTTTAACAATGGCTTTATATTAGGGCAAGGGGACTTATGCTGAGATGCTTACTTTTATTGGTCTATTCTGAAAATTCGACCCGGCCATTGTGAAAAAAGTAGCTAAAGGACTCACCAGAGGCAACACGAAATCTACAGCGCGCCCTTTTTTCGTCGCTATCGCCGCGGGTTGAGAAATATTCTGAGTAGACTTTCATGCCATCGAGCATCAATGGCTCCATCATAACGGCTCGCCACAAACGTTCGCATCCGCTGTCATCTGCTGGCATCGCTGAAGGCCAGCCTCGATGATTGACCTTAACCGGTGTTCGGCCAGTCTCACGGCTTTGCATGTCATAATGGACCAAAATGACGATATTAGTAGCGCCCTGTGCTCGCCACGTTGAATTAACTGTGAACACGTTTCGTTCGAAAGTAGTCGCGTATTTACTAAAATCGTATGTAATCATACTAGGCTTGTTCGCATCGAGCATAGCAATAATCGCAACCAGAGTACCGGCAAATAAGCCGATAAACACTAGATATAGTGCTACCTTTAATGGGCTCTGTTGTTTGGTCGCTTTCTTCATAGATTCAGTGGTAACGTCAATGGCGCTAACTTATTTATCGGGACAATAAATAAAATCTGAAGTACTAGGAGCTAGATTCTATTCATTTAAGCTTAGCGACAGTTTGCTAATTCCCCAATAACTATTGCTTTTTTCGTTCACTTGCCAACCCAGTTGTTTCAAATAGATCCTCAGATAGCGATTGGACATACCGTGGCCAAACACAACAATTCGCTCGTGAGATTGCGACGCCTTATGGAGTATAGAGGCAGCCCCCTTAACTCTGGCCTTGGCTTGTGAAAAACTTTCAAATGGCCCTTTTATACCTAAGATCCACAAAAAACGGTTAAGAAAAACCCAGTGCCATGCTTTTAAGGTGAATGGAAGGCGGTAGTATGGAATATCCATTTCCTTTAACTCTGAAAGCACCAACTCAGGTTTTTCGCCAATGTAGTATTCGGCTGATAGTTTCGCTCGTTTGAATGAACTACTGATAACTAGCGAAGGAAAAAGGTTACTTTTGGACGCAGGGTAATTCGCAGGGTCTAACTCGGAGTGACCGTAATCTTTCACCCATCTTGCAAACCCTGCGGCATTGAGTTTGTCATTTTTTGCTGATAAGGGTTTGCCGTGCCTTATCAAAATGATTTCCCTATCGATATTGAACTCCGTTTTTTTAAGCACTCGATTTTAGCTGAGGCTCCGCTGTTTTTATCGAGGTATCACTAAGAAAGTTAGCCAGTACTTCTTTTTGAGATTGAGTAAGTCGTAAGCCGTGTTTAGTCCTACGCCAAAGTACATCATCCAAAGTACGCGCCCATTCACCACTTATCAAATATTCTACTTCGGCTTCAAACAAACCTGCGCCGAAGTCCCTCCCCATATCTTCAATCGATGTTTTACCCGCCAAAAACTGCTTACAGCGAAGTCCGTACTGACGAACATATCTCACAATGTTAGTTTGAGGCAACCAAGGAAAGTCTCGCGCTAGTTCACTTTGCAAGCTTTCTTTATCTGCGAATGACCCTCCTGGTAAAGGTGCAGTTTTTGTCCACGCTCTACCAGCCTTAGGAAATAATGTGACCAGTTTATCTACGGCATGTTCAGACAACTTACGGTAAGTCGTAATCTTTCCACCAAACACGTTGAGCAGAATTGGCGAGGCGTTATCTCCCTCTAACTCTACTTTATAATCTCTTGTTAACTCTTGTGCCGACGCGTTAGCTTCTTCCAATAGAGGACGCACACCACTGTATGAATGAACGATGTCTTTTTGAGTGATTTTTGTTTTGAAATAAGTATTAACGATATCCACCAGATAGTCTGTTTCTTCTTGGGATATAGCGGCTTTTGCAGGATCACCTACATAGTTTTCATCCGTCGTGCCCACCAACGAAAAATCATCTTCGTATGGGATAACAAACACAATTCGACTATCAGCATTCTGTAGAATGTAGGCTTCATCTGTGTCGTATAGCTTTGGTACGACAAAGTGACTGCCTTTAACCATTCGCATTGCTTTAGGGTTATCAATGTCATTGACCCTATCAAGAAAAGAGACGGCCCATGGTCCTGCAGCGTTTACAATAGATCGCGCGCTAACTGTAAACGTTTTCCCATCAGAGTCGCGCAAAGTCGCGTGCCATCGATTACCATGTTTTTCTGCACGAAGACACTCGGTACGTGTATAAATATTCGCGCCTTGTTTTTGCGCAGCAATCGCATTGAGTACAACTAATCGAGCGTCATCAACCCATCCATCTGAGTACTCAAAACAGGTTTTAATATCACTCACAAGCCCGCTATCTAAGGGATTTTTGATACGTTTTGAGCGAGGTAACATATTGCGCTTTGCGAGGGAATCGTAAAGAAACAAGCCAATTCGGATCATCCACGCAGGACGAAGATGCTTTTGATGAGGCAAACGAAAACGAAGAGGCCACATGATGTGCGGCGCTTTTTGAAGTAATACTTCACGCTCAGCTAACGCTTCTTTCACTAAACGAAATTCGTAATGTTCTAAATAACGCAAACCGCCATGGATGAGTTTACTACTTGACGATGAAGTAGCTCCACCAAGGTCGCCTTTTTCACAAAGAGCTACAGATAAGCCACGCCCAGCCGCGTCAACGGCGATACCAGTACCGTTTACGCCACCGCCAATAACGAGTACGTCTACTGAATTTTCGGTGCTCATTGTATTGTTCATGTGCTCTCTTTACATTTACGTCGATATTTGCGGCTATTTGACATCCAAAACGAAACCATGTCAACACAAAACGAACACAAACGAACATTAAGAAGTTTTAAAAAACCGCTTTTAGTAGCGGTTTTTTAAATGATATGTGAAGGCTAAGTCACTCTACGCCTGAATAAAATCTATACTATTATCATCCAAGATTTTCTTAATCGCTTGTGGTGGCGTTTTATCACAAACAAAGCATCCAACCTGAGAAATATGCCCTTGCTCCACCATAGCTCGGCGTTGAAACTTACTATAGTCGGCAGCAAGAATGACCTTTTGTGTGTGCTGCAATATCGCTTGAGATACCTTTACTTCTCTAAAGTCAAAGTCCAATAGTGCACCATCAGCGCTAATACCACTGATACCTATAATGCCGTAGTCCATCCTAAATTGACTAATAAAATCACAAGTAGCCTCGCCAATGATTCCACCGTCTCTGAAGCGAACTTCACCTGCCGCAATGATGACTGAAAAGTCTTCTTTTGCTGACAAAATGGTTGCAACATGAATGTTATTGGTGACTATGTGCAAGTTTTTGTGGTTGAGAAGCTTCTTCGCAACCATTTCCGTAGTAGTACCAATGTTGATAAAAAGCGACGCACCATCGGGTATCATAGCTGCAATTGCTTCCGCGATTTTCTCTTTCACTTCTCTATTTTGCGTTTTTCGTTCGTTGTATGGGGTGTTTTCCCAGCTTCGGTTTAAACCAGCACCGCCGTGATAACGACTTACTGTTCCATCCTCAGCTAGTTGGTTTAAATCACGCCGAATGGTTTGAGGGGTTACCGCACACTGTGACACCAAATCGTCAATAGACATAAATCCATTTTGTTTAATCAAATTTATTATTTTTTCGTGTCGTTGGGATTGGTTCATCACCGCGCTCTCTTGACTAAAGAACGAACATTATACTAGGTCTTAGCCCTATCATCATCCCAATATCGAACACAAAAATGTTCGAAATCGAAAATTATGATTGTTAAATGTGTGTAAATGATGCACACTTTATGTCAAATAAGTTTTAGGAGACGGGTTTTGGGTCAGTACATTCTTGCTATCGATCAGGGCACAACTAGCTCACGCAGCATTATTTTTTCTCCCTCTGGAGAAGCTGTAGCAATGGCTCAAAGCGAATTTCCTCAACACTATCCAAATGATGGCTGGGTTGAGCACGATCCAGAACAAATTTGGGAAAGTGTTATTCAAACGGTTCGGCAGGTTGTAGAAAGTTCAGAGGTTCAAGCAACAGAAATAGCCACCGTTGGTATCACAAACCAACGAGAAACCACACTTGTGTGGAACAAACACTCGGGGAAAGCAGTTTACCCTGCGATCGTTTGGCAAGACAGAAGAACCTCTGCGCAGTGCAGCGAACTCAGTAAGGACACATCCTTTACCAATTACATTACTGAAACCACTGGCTTACTTCTAGACCCCTATTTTTCTGCAACCAAAATCGCTTGGATACTTGATAATGTAGAAGGAGCCAGAGAGAGCGCTGTTCAAGGTGATCTGCTGTTTGGCACCATCGATACCTATCTAATATGGCGTTTAACTGGCGGGCAATCTCATAAGACAGATGCGACTAACGCATCTAGAACCATGTTGTTTGATATTCATAGCCAACAGTGGGACGACAAACTCCTCGCCAAATTCGACATTCCTAAATGTATGCTCCCGGAAGTACTGGATTGCTCTGCTGAATTTGGTGAGTTAGATAATAGTATTATCGGCCACACCGCTCCAATTCAAGGAGTTGCGGGTGATCAACAAGCTGCTTTGTTTGGGCAGTGCTGCTTCGAGAAGGGTATGGCTAAAAGTACATATGGTACTGGTTGTTTTATGATTTTGAACACCGGCACTACACCTCTACGTTCACAAAACCGTTTGTTAACTACCATAGGCTATCGCTTGAATGGCGAAACGACCTATGCCCTAGAGGGCAGCATTTTTATGGCTGGGGCAACAGTCCAATGGCTTAGAGATGGTCTCAAACTTATTAGCAATGCTTCAGAGTCAGAAGCGCTTGCTATGAGTGCAAAGAAAGACAATGGCGTATTTTTAGTACCAGCATTTACCGGTCTTGGCGCGCCATATTGGGATCCAAATGCACGAGGCGCAATATTTGGTTTAACTCGTGACACTGGAATCAATGAAATTGTTGCAGCTGGCCTTCAGTCTGTTTGCTATCAAACAAAAGACCTTCAAAAGGCCATGGAAAGTGACGGTGCAAGACCTACCACTATACGCGTAGACGGTGGCATGGCCAATAATGACTGGGTAATGCACTTCTTAGCTGACGTTTTAGGTGCCGACGTAGAGCGCCCACAAAATACAGAAACTACAGCATTGGGGGCAGCTTATTTAGCGGGCCTCCAGTGTGGTTTATTCGCTTCTACCGAAGAACTCTCAGAACAATGGAGCAGAGAAAACGTATTCTCTCCACGACTTACAAAAGCAGAGCGAGACGCTGCTTATAAAGGTTGGAAAAATGCAGTTGATCGGGTTCGATGTAGTTAAAAATCACTAAAAGTTACAAAAACGTAGCGAAATTACACCTATTTTTTAAAATTATTTTTATAACATTATCATTACATTTATTTTTTGTGTTAACATGCACGCAACTAGGAAAACGTTTCACCTTCTTCCTAGTATTTATAAAAATATAATTATCAAATAGTTAAGTGATATAGAAAGCGATAAACAAAAAATATTTGTAAACTTTGTGTTAACAGCCATTATTAAGCACAGGGTTTATCGATAAGTACGTAAAAACGTAGCCTACTCACGGAGAAAACACAGTGACACATAAAATTAACACATCACAGTTAGGTCCGATTGCGAGACGCTCACTACTAGGTGTTGCCATCGCCTCTGCTCTACACGCTCCTGTTGCACTTTCACAAGAATCAAACGCACAAGCCGCTGATGCCCCAGTTGAGGTTATCGAAGTTCGCGGTATTGTTAGCAGTTTAAAACGTGCAATGTCAGATAAAAAAGAAAGTCTTGCCGTTTCTGATGGTATTGCCGCAGAAGACTTAGGTAAGTTTCCAGATCTAAACGTTGCCGAATCACTACAACGTATTACCGGTGTATCGATTGACAGAAGTGGCGGTGAAGGTCAAAAAGTAACGGTACGTGGTTTTGGCCCGCAGTTTAACACCGTTCTTGTAAACGGTCGCCAACTTGCGTCGGATGACCAAGGTCGAGCATTCAACTTTGACGTATTGGCCGCAGACCAAATTACAGGCGCCAATATATATAAAAGTGGTGTAGCTAACCTTCAATCTGGTGGTATCGGTTCTACTATCAACGTTTCTACTGCTCGTCCGTTTGATTACGACGGTTTCCAAGCAGTGGGCAGCGTTAAGGGCATGTACGAAAGCCTCTCTGAAGAGACTTCACCACAAGCTTCATTCTTGGTGAGCAATACATTCGCTGACGACAAATTCGGTTTGTTACTTGCAGTTTCTCATCAAGAGCGCCAAGTTCAAATTAACCGTATTCAAACTGCAGGCTGGCGCCCAGGTTTGACACTATCAAACCGCAACGACGGTATTATTGCTGATAACGTTTACCTTCCTCGTAACTGGGATC
This sequence comes from Alteromonas sp. KUL49, assembly GCF_006538345.1. Lineage (GTDB taxonomy): Bacteria > Pseudomonadota > Gammaproteobacteria > Enterobacterales > Alteromonadaceae > Alteromonas. The sequence continues at coordinate 112,617 of NZ_BJKL01000006.1, forward strand.
AGGTAGTTGATCAACAAGATCGTACACGTACCAACGCGTCACTTGTTGCTCAGTTTGCCCCTTCTGACGACGTCACTATTACTCTTGATGGTTTTGTGTCTAAGTTCGAAGTTGATTCTCAAGTAACCGACCTTGCTTCATGGTTCGAACCAGACCGTGTTGGTTCAGCAACTGTAAACCCGGATACAGGTACAGCGATTCGCTTTACGCAAGAGATCGATCTACACCAAGGTTCAGGTAACCCTGCGTCTGACTTTGTTTCAACTAGCCGTAACGTTCGTGACGTCACAAATAACGGATTCGGCCTAAATGTCGAATGGATGATCAACGATGCACTTACCGCTAAGTTTGATGTTTCAACATCGTCAGCTGAAAACGACATTGCGGGTGAAGGTCGCTTCAACGTAATCGGTATCATCAATAACTACTCGTTTGATGGCACAGGTAGCGTACCAACCGTTGAACATGATGGTTTTGGTAACGGTAATCTGCCTGATATTTCTCTGAACCGTTTGCACTATAACGATTTAGGTAATGTTGTCGCATCAGAAGACGATGTAACTGAATACAAAGCTGATTTCACTTACCTACCAGACTCTGACGTTTTCCGTAGAGCAGACTTTGGTGTGCTACGCTCAGAGCGTGAAAAATACGTTTATCAAGAATTTGCATCACAATGTGCATTCTGTGGTTACGGTGTTGCTGCACCGATTGACGAACTAAATATTCGTCCTTTCACTGCGCAAAACTTTTTTAGCGGTCTAATTGATACATGGTACACCTATGACGGCGAAGCTTACTTGGATTACTTGGCGTCTCAAGGTGCCGCGGTAGTACCTACGCTTCAACCTAACCACTACACCATCGAAGAAGATGTTACTGCGCTCTACGCACAGTTTGAATTTGGTTATGACATTGGTGACATGCCAGTAACCTTGAATTTTGGCGCGCGTTACGAAGAGACTGACGTCTCAGTATCTGCGGTTCAGGCATTCATTTCAGATATCGTTCCTACGACTGACTTGACACTGTTCGCTAACCGTTTCGCTCCGGCCGAAAACATTACGGGAACATCGTCATACTCAAACCTACTTCCAAGCTTGAACGTTAAGTTAGAAGTACAAGACGACATGATTGTTCGCTTCTCTCGCTACGACTCACTGACTCGTCCAACGATGTCACAGATGTCACCAGCAACAACATTTGGTGAGCCTCGTCGTCAGAACCTTCAAGCAAGCGGTGGTAACCCTGGTCTACAACCTTTTGCAGCTGAAAACTGGGACCTATCATTTGAGTGGTACTACAGCGACGATTCTGCAATTACGTTTGCAGTATTCAGCAAAGAAGTTGAAAACTTCATCGTAACGCTATCAGGTGAAGAGTCTTACTCAATGACTGACCGTAGCGCTGCTGATGGTTATCGTTGTGCGGAAGATAATTGTGCAGTGGGTGTGTCACTTGATCCACAAGATCCAGATCGCGACGTAGTTGCTGATACAGAAGAGCTGAATGGTGAAAGCGAGATTTACACTGTAACTCGTCCTCAAAACGGCGAAACTGCAACAGTAAACGGTTACGAGATTGCTATTACTCATGTTTGGGATAATGGTTTCGGTGTGACAGCTAACGCTACGGTAGTAAACAGTGACGCGGAAGTATCTGGTGATACTCAACAGACCTTCGCTCTACCTGGCCTTGGTGATTCACAGAACTTGATCTTGTTCTATGAGAAAGATGCGTTCCAAGCGCGTGTTGCATTTAACAACCGTGAGTCTTTCCTATTCGCACTAGATAACACTGCTGTTGGCGGTGCAACTGGTGAGCCAGTAACTACAGACACTTATGGCCAATGGGATGTAAGTGCGAGTTACGACATCAACGAAAACTTCACGGTATTCTTTGAGGGCATCAACGTAACCGAAGAAGAATTGACACAATTTGGTCGCTTTGAAGATCAAATCTACTCAATTGAAGATAACGGTTCACGTTACGCGGTTGGTATTCGCGGTACATTCTAAATTAGAGTGTGTTTTGGCAGGGTTAAATCCCTGCCATTTATTCATAGGCTTATTGACTCCATCAGCAAGCCTATGAATAAATGTTGTCCCAACACATCAGCTAGTATTGGCATTTATGAATCAGACATCTCAAAATTCTTCGAAACAAAAAATTGTGATCGTCGGCGGTGGAACCGCTGGATGGCTATCGGCAGCAATTATTGCCGCTAAGCACAAAGTGGCAGATGGAGAGTGCGGTCTAGATATTACCCTTGTTGAGTCAAGTGACATTCCCACCGTTGGGGTAGGTGAAGGTACATGGCCAACCATGCGCAATACACTAAAAGATATAGGATTGTCTGAAAAAGAAGTATTCAAGCGCTGCTCCGCCGCATTCAAGCAGGGTGGAAAATTTGTCAATTGGGTGGCAGGTAACAATGATTACTACTATCACCCGTTCACGGTACCGCTAGGCTACGGAAGAGTAGAGATGGCGCCCTACGTTGACAATATTGCGGAGTTTGCCAACGCCACCAATTTTCAGCAGCACGTATGCGAACACAACATGGCGCCTCGTACGCTGAGTGAAGAAGAATACAGTAGTGCTCAATCGAACTATGCATATCATTTAGACGCAGGCGCGTTTGCAGATCAGCTTCGCGAATTCAGCAAATCCACTTTGGGCGTTAAACATACAGTAGCTACTGTGTTATCAGTGCAGTCTAATGGCACCAACAACATTGAAAGCATCACCTTAGATAATGGTGAATGTTTATCTGCCGATTTGTTCATTGATTGCTCTGGTTTCAAATCTTTGCTGCTGGGCGAAACGCTACAAGAGCCCTTAGTGTCAACTGACGATGTGCTATTTAACAACTCTGCCTTGGCGCTTCACGTACCTTATGAGGGTGACTATGAAATCAAGCCATACACTCAAGCCACTGCACAAGAAGCGGGTTGGATTTGGGATATTGGCCTTGCTTCGCGCAGAGGCGTAGGACACGTTTATTCCACCAATTTTATTTCAGATGATAAAGCGGAGACCCTACTAAGAAACTATGTGGGTGACCAAGCGGGCGAGCTCAGTGCTCGCGTTATCCGTTTTAACTCGGGATACCGCAAAAACATCTGGAAAGGCAATGTAGTTGGTATTGGCCTTGCTGCTGGCTTTGTCGAACCACTTGAAGCCACTGCGCTCATGCTTATCGAAATTTCTGCACGATTCGTCGCAGAACAAATGCCACTTCCCAATGCAGCTATGCCCATCGTGAGTCAGCGCTTCAACAAACAAATGCAATATCGCTGGCAACGTATCATCGATTTTCTCAAGCTTCACTATATTTTCAATCAGCGAAGTGAAGACTATTGGGTGGCTAATCGCAATCCAGCAACAATTCCAGATTCACTAAAAGAAGATTTAGAAATCTGGAAGTACCGCGGACCCCAAATCGCTGATTTTTCGGCTGCTATCGAGTTGTTCCCGGCAGCTAGCTATCAATATGTTCTTTACGGAATGGGATTTTCACCAGATTTTTCTCTTCAATCTCATTTCTACAACGAGCGTGATTTAGCAACAAAGGTTATTCAGCAAAATCAGCTCATTACTCAGCAAAAACTAAGTAGCCTACCCAACCACAGAGACTATATTGCTCAGTGGTTGGCGAGCTAACGAGAATAATTACATGGCAAACTTTCAACCACTCAGCGCTGAAACGCATAACACAATCGGTGTAGACGAATCTAAATTGGCGACAACTTTTTCAACATTTCATTTGGTAAATGTTGAGGTAAAAGAAGCAGTGCAGGCTGCCAGCGAGTTTCCGCTATTCTTCACCAAAGTAGCTAACCAACAAACATGGACAATCTCAGCCGTATGCGGTTTTGCTCCGCAAGAAAACGTCTTTGAACTCAACGGGAATTGGCATGCTCAGTATACGCCGTTGAGTCTGCGCACTTTACCTTTCACTACACAGTTGATGGAAGGTAATTCCGAACCCACGATTCATATCGATGAAAGTTCGCCTTCGATAGTAACCAATGGCGGAGAAGCACTGTTTTTAGAGAGTCTTCGTCCTACTGCCTATTTAGACAACAAAAAGAAACTACTTTCTGAACGCATAGGCGCAATGCAGCAAAGTGTTGCGTTAGTTAACGAGATCAACAAGCTAGAGTTGATACAAGCAGTAGATCTTATCATTGAGTATGCCGATAACACCCAACAACGTATTGGTGGCTTGGCAACGCTCAACGAAATGAAGTTACAAAACCTTTCTCCTGGAGCACTAGAGTCCCTCAATAAACAGGGTCTGTTGTCAGTGGTTTTCAATATTCTTGGTTCTATTTTTCAAGTTAATCGAGTAATTCGACTTCATAACAATAAGTTTGCCGACCGAATGGTTAGCAACATTAAATTCGAAACTTCAAAGTCATAACTCAAACCAGGAGCTATTGAATGTTTTCCAACACACTTCAGTTGTCAGTTTTTGTTTTTGTGACAGCGCTCATTGGTTTCTTAACCTATTTGAGTTGTCGCGGACAAAATAGAAATTCACAAAACCAAAACCGAGAGTATTTTCTGGCTGGAGGCGGTCTAGCGTGGTACTTCGTTGCTGGTAGTATTACGCTTACCAACCTGAGTACAGACCAACTCGTAGGCATGAACGGTAACCAAATGGCCTTATTAGCCCTTTGGGAACTGTCTGCAGTTGTGGGGCTTTTCGTACTAGCCAAAGTGTTTTTACCTGTTTACTACAAGTTCAAATGTACCACTACCACAGAACTTCTAGAACAGAGATATGGCGACAAGCATATCCGTGCCGTAATAAGTGCCTTATTCTTCCTAGGTAGTGCTCTCATATTCTGTCCAGCAGTAATCTATTCTGGCTCTTTATTCATGCAGTCTATGTTCAACGTAGAACTGCCTCTCATGTATATCGCCGTAATATTCATTATTGTTGGTGCGCTTTATGCCATCTTCGGTGGTCTTCGTGCTGTTGCGGTATCAGATACATACTCGGGTGTATTGTTGCTTACTATGGCAGTGTTGGTGGTAATACTTGCACTTCAGGCTATCGACTATAACTTCGATGGCATTCCCGCAGAGCGTCTTACGCTAATTGGTGATGATGAATCACCTATCCCTTGGCACACACTACTTACCGGCATGATCTTTATTCAGATGTTCTATTGGGGGACTAACCAAGTTATCACTCAAAGAGCCATGGCTGCGCCGTCGCTAAAAGAGGCGCAAAAAGGTGTATTTGCTGCGGCAGGGATCCGCTTGTTAATTGTACCAGCGATCATCGTTATCCCAGGTATCGTGTCTTACAAGTTATTCGGTGACATTGGTGATAGTGCTTATGGGAGGATTGTCGCCACTTTACTACCCGACTGGTTATCTGGCGTTTTTGCTGCGGCAATGGCAGCAGCGGTACTCACCACATTTAACAGTAACTTGAACTCAGCAACAGCCTTGTATGTGTGTGATATCCACGAGAGCTACGTTAATAAGTCGCCCAACGTGCCTAAGTTGAGTGCCTTTGTAACGGTAATTTTGTGTTTAGTATCTCTCGCACTGATCCCCGTATACCAGCAAGCTGACAGTATCATTAACCTTATCCAGAAGCTTTACGGTTTATTGAGTATGCCAATTCTTTCAGTATTTATTGTTGGCCTACTGTTTAGAAACGTTCACGCATTTGCGGCTATTGGAGCTGTGGTAGTTGGCGTAGCAATGTATGCAGGTATGTCATTTGAAGTATCACCTATATACGCGCCATTTGGGCTTCACTACATCCACCTCATGTTTGTAACGCTCATCTCATGCGTATCGTTTGCCCTGATTGTTAACCGAGTTATTTTTAATCAGAAAGCTGAATTTACACTCGCGTTGTACAAGAGCGAAGCGTAAAGACATTTCTATCTTCTGTACCCGAGGGCGTACTCGCCCTCGACCTCTGTTGTAAGTAGATAAAAAGATGGAAAGTAAGTAAATATTCACTTTCCCTACAGCAGAGAGTAAACGTTTACCTTGAGAGAGTGAGCGATATTCGCTAAACCGTCTATTATGGTAAACACACCTAATAATTTCGTTAGTCTGCTTAGACTAACATCTTTGTTTTGAGAGGTTTTAAATGTCGTCTCTTCCAACATTCATCAAACTGTCTAACGAAAAGACTACGCTAATCTTTGACTGCCAAGGACGTATGCCGTCATTAATGTATTACGGTGCGGTACTTAACGATGCAACGACGCCTGCTATGTTGGGCATTCTTAGCACTCGCCAAGAAGCGAAATGTGCCCCCGTTATCGAGCCACCTATATCTTTAGTGCCTACTCATGGCGAGGGTGTAACAGGTTCACCGGGCTTACAAGTTCATGGCAGTAAAGACCAATGGTCTGCTGGCTTTGAACTCACAGCAATAGAACAAGACGGTCTAAGTGTTGTGTTCAAAGCTTCAGATAACAACCGCGAACTCACTCTTATCACAAAAGTCACCCTGGACGCAGATACCAGTGTGGTCAGCTACCAAAGCACAGTGCAGAATGATGGGAGCGATAAAGTAAACGTCAATTTCCTCAACGCAGCAAGTATTCCATTGTCTTCTCACGTAGATACCATTCGCAGCTTCGAAGGGCGTTGGTCAAGCGAGTTTGTTACCTCAGACCAAGAATGGAACTTTGGTAGTTATGTACGTGAAAACCGCCGAGGAAAAACCTCTCACGATACTTTCCCAGGCTTGATCACCTTTCCTAAAGGTACCACCGAGCAACAAGGCGAGTGCTATGGTTTTCATTTAGGCGCCTCTGCGAATCACAGTATACGCGCAGACTTGATGGCTGATGGTCGACGTTACGTTCAATTTGGTGAGCTACTCTTCCCGGGTGAAGTATCACTAGCAGAAGGTGAGAGCTACACTAGCCCAGTACTTTACAGCGGCTATGCGAGTGAAGGATTGTCACTGTTATCACAAGAGTTTCATAATTATATTCGCGCAAACATACTTACCCATTCGGCAGAATCTAAGCCCCGCCCAGTGCACTACAATACATGGGAGGGTATTTATTTTGACCATGATGTAGATACCCTGAAAACCCTTGCAGACAAAGTCGCCCCGTTAGGTATCGAACGTTTTGTTTTGGACGATGGTTGGTTTAAAGGCCGCCGTCATGACCATGCTGGGTTGGGTGATTGGTTTGTTGACGAGGCAATTTATCCTGACGGTTTAGATCCACTAATTGACCACGTAACGGGATTAGGCATGGAGTTCGGTATTTGGTTTGAGCCAGAAATGGTCAACCCAGACAGCGACTTATTCCGCGCACATCCAGAGTGGGCGTTGCAAACCAATAACAATCCTCATGTGCCATTCAGACATCAATACGTGTTGGATCTCACCAACCCTGAAGTGGTTGAGTATTTATACAAGGTCATTACCGACATACTCACCGCCTACCCTAAAATTAGCTACATCAAATGGGACATGAACCGCGACGTCAACCATCCCGGCAACCTTGATGGTCAGCCAGCCATGCATGGACAAATGCAGGCGCTTTATGAGCTTATCGACCGTGTTAAAGCCGCGCGTCCGGGTATTGAAATCGAGAGCTGTTGCTCTGGGGGCGGACGTGTAGACTTGGGTATTTTACCGCACACCGACCGCTTCTGGACTTCAGACTCTAACGATGCCCTCGACCGCTTATACATTCAACGAGGCTTTTCGTTCTTCTTCCCATCAGAAGTTATGGGTGCTCACGTAGGCCCACGAGACTGTCATATCACGGGTAGAAACCTTTCCATCGAGCTTCGTTCAGCGGTAGCTATGTTTGGACATATGGGGATTGAAATGGACCCCCGAGAACTTACCGACCACGAGCAAGAAACGTTGAAGGAAGCTATTGCCCTGTACAAAGCACATCGCCATATTACCCACGGCGGAGACTTATTCCGCATGGACGACGATGGACTTAACGTGAATTTTGGTTATGTGTCTAAAGACAAATCAGAAGCTTTGTTTGCGTATAACAGTGTAAAAGAAACCACTCGCACTACACCGAATAAGTTTCAGTTTGTTGGATTGGATCCCAACAAATCATACACACTGAGCCGTGTTTGGCCCAACACACTGAAAGAGTATTCACCGTCTATTTTGCAAAAAACTGACGGCCAAGTGTTTACCGGTGAAGCATTGATGCGCTTTGGTATGCAACTACCGGTTCTGTTCCCACAAACCTCATTAATTTACAGCGTTAAAGCAGTTTAACCATGTTTTATCAGTGTGTTGGCAAAGTTGGGCCAACACACTGGGCTTTCCCCATATTTCTTGCTAATTTGTGTTTAAAATACAACACCACACACTGCAACGGCGATATTTATGGAAGAAACTACTGGCTCTCGGAGTTGGCTTCAGCGACTTAAAGAAGAAAGTTGGGAAGCCGAACTTTTAGTATCTGCTATTGCTACATTCGCCGCCTTCCAACTGTTTCAACTCACCGACTGGACCATTTATCGGGCGGTAGATATTCTTCACCCTGATCAGTATTTCTATGCTTATACCATTGTATTTATGGGGATGATTGCCGTCAGCGTACTCGTGACCATGTTTGTCATTCATTTTATGCTGAGGTCATACTGGATAGGGCTGGTTGGGCTTAATTCTGTTTTTCCGGACTATGGCTTGGAAGACAGTGCCTACTCTAAGTTGTACACAAATAAGTTTAGAGACTTGCTCCCAAAACTTACACACACCATCGACCAAGTCGACGAGCTTTGCAGTGTAATATTCTCAGCAGCCTTTGTAAGTGTGGTGGTTTATGCTTATTTCAGTGTATTGAGTGCACTTTATCTAATGCTGTTTAACATACTCAATGAACTGATACCCACTTGGATATTGCTACTTCCCATTTTTACGCTAGTCGTACTCGCTGGTTTGCAAGGACTCCTCACCTTTCTTTCAAATATTCAAAAAATCAAAGACAACGACACTATTCAGCTCTTTCTATTCCGTATCGTTAAGCTGACCAATATGATAATGCTGGGGCCAATATACAAAAGCGCACTGCAAATAAGCATGACTTTCGGTTCAAACTTCAAGCGGAAAAAGCATATTGCCTATATGGTCATAGGCTTCGTATTTTTTGGATGTATAGTCGCAGGCATCAAATTCGCTAAATCCGATCTTACTTTATTAATAGATAGCGAAACTTATTTGTCGCAACACGTTCATCGCCCAGATGTGTATCGCAGTGACAACAGTCATTTCGAGTTTTTGATTGGCCCAGAAATTTCATCTGATGTAATTACCGACACCGTGTTGAGAGTTTTCATACCACGCATGCGCCACGAAAAAGCCATACTCAAAGAGCAATGTGAAGAGTTTGAAGCGCCGGAAGACAAGAGTGACAGAGAAGTAAGCATTCTGCGCGATGCTCACGAAACTAGCTGCTACCAGCGCTTTTACTCTATTTTAGTAAATGACCAAGAAGTTCAGAATGAGCTTCGTTATGCTTATCACCCAACGACAGGTCAACTCGGCTTTGTTACCTATATCGACTTATCCAATACTGAGCGAGGCAATCATAGCTTGATTGTGATAAAGACCTTAGGCGAGGAACTTGAGTACCATTGGAGCGTCCCTTTTTATTACTCACCCGATCAGGACTAAATAACAACAGGTAGTACAAAGTAAGGGTCGCAAAACCGAAGAAAAGAGCACAGTGTCAGTGAATAAGTGTGCCCAGCAATATGGGCACACCTAAATATACGGTGCGGGGCCATCTAGGCTCCGCGGTCACTAGCTTAGAAAGAGTAACGTACACCTGCGTTAAATGTGCGACCTGCAACGTTAAAGCCTGTTACTTCTTGGTAGTCAGTGTCTGTGAGGTTTTCAATGCGAGCAGTTAATACGAAGTTGTTAGACAAGGAGTAAGTCGCACCCAAGTCTATTACTTCGTAATCGTCCAAAGCGATACCACCCACATCAATGGCATCCTTAGATACGCGAACATTAGCCAATGCACTAAGTTTACCTTCTGCGTATTGCACACCTAAGTTAGCTAAATGTCTTGGGCGGCGTAGGCGAGCAGCGTCTGCAATATCTTTCGCGTCATTGTATGTGTAGTTGGCGATAATACTGATCGTATCCACTAACTGCCAATCGGCAATAAGCTCAATACCTTCCGAACGGGCAATACCTAGGGTTTGCACGTAGCCAGAGAAAGCTGCTAAATCAAAACTAATACCGTCTTCTACTTTTTGGTTGAAGTAGATTGCTTGGAATGTAGAGCCCTGTTCTGTGTATAACTCAGCACCAAACTCCACACCCGAAGTTTTTTCTTCTTTTAATGGCGTATCTGTTGCTGGAGAGAAACCAAAGCTATTGTTGTAGTTGATCTCAAACAAGCTTGGAGCACGGAAACCCGTGCCGTAGGCACCTCGGAACTTAACCGTATTGTCACCTAGCGATAGCAGATAAGCAGATGATACGCGGTAGCTGGTATGCTCACCAAAGTCTTCGTTGTCATCGTGACGAACACCTGCAGTGACGAACCACTGGCTGGTTAGTTCGTCTTGATACTCCACATAGTAGCCTTTTTGAATTCGGGTCAAATCGCTAGAGGTCACCGTTTCTTGCTCCCAGTCGAAGCCGTATACCAATTGACCAGTGTTTGAAATTTCGCTCTGTCCTAAGTACTCGATACGCTCGACATTACCTTTAGCGAAAAAGTCCATAACACCGGTATTGAAGGATTCGCGTTCCACTAGAGTTTTCGCGTAGGCTAACTGATGCTGACTCGTATCACCTTGGTAATTGAGTTCACCGCGAACATTTTGTTGTTCAAAATCACTTGTACAATCATGGCTGTAGCTGTCGCCAAAGCCACAACCATCGTACTCGGTCTCGCCTTCAGTATGTCTACCAACCACTCTAACCGACCAGCTATCATTAAAGCTATAACCTACTTTTCCATGAAAGGTTGAGTTGTCGTATCCATCGTCGTCCTGAAGGTCACTATCGGCGGTTCTGCGATTAAATCCATCGCTTGAAAAGTCTGCAGCAGAGAAGAAGTAGTTCACATCGTCAGTGTTACCGCCCACATTCGCACTTAAATTATAAGTGTCGAAGGTACCTGCTTCTGCAGCCACATTGCCAGCAAATGCTTCATCTGTAGCTTGGTTTTGTATATTGATAACACCACCAGCATCAGCACCATACACCATACCTTGCACACCACGAAGTATCTCTATACGCGCCAGATTACTCGTTAACAAATGCGCTAGCTGAGGCTGTACTTGTGTTCCGGTAGGGTCAGAAATATCAACACCATCAATACGTACCAAAGTTCTAAAAGCTTCTTCGCCGCGAATGCGCACGCTTGTTGCCGCGCCTGCTCCACCAGAATTAGATGCAGCAATACCTGGCTGTAACCTCAAAAGGTCAGCTAGGTTTACTACACCACGAAGTTCTATTTCTTCTTGGGTGATAAGTGTGACTGACGTTGCAAGCTCTCGCAGTGGCTCAGCAACGCGGCTCGACACAACAACATGCTCAATGCCACTGATATCGGTAGGTTGTGATTCCGCAAGTACTACACTTGAGCTCAAAGAGAGTGCAATCGCTAGCGTAAGTTTATTCGTTTTCATGTGTGCCTCAATGCGTTTTACAATAACGATTGAGGGAGGGGAAAGGTATGCAATAGCACGTTTATAAGAAGGTAGTGCTATATCAAAGCCATAGGCCAAGTCGATGCATTCCAATGAAGCCCTCCGCTCCATTCGCAAAAATAATGTACTTTAGGCCGGTGTCGGGCTCCTCTTAAAAAGAGATACCGTTGCGGGGGCAGCGGAGGCTTAACGTCACACACCACACAGTGACGCATTACCACACTTCCCGTTTAACCTATCCAGACCAGCTTGGTGAATCCTATTCAAAAACAATTAAATAGCGTCTGGCCGACAGGCACCTAAAAGCGCGGCAACATTACAAATAGTTAAGAGCAATGTCAAACGCCTGTTAGACACAGTTGATATTACTTATCTTGTTGAGCGTAGAAGTCTCTTGCGGTTTGCAGGTGGGTACACAATATCGAAAGCTCATCAAGCATACGAGTGGTCATACGATGGACTTTGTCGGAGTTTGGATGAAAGATAAACCCGTTAGCTACCGCTGACAAATAGTCGTAATCTTGCCAAGTAATTCCGTCGATAGCAGACTCTCCATGCTGAGTGGGTTGTATAATCACTTGGGGCTGTTGTTCTAACACGCTTTCTAAACCAATTTGCGGGTAGTCTTCAGCGGCGTCCATGAAGGGATTCACGCCTCCGCACAAAGCCACTTGTTGCTGGGGCCATGCATTCCCAGCCACAGTACGTAGTGGTCTTGACCACAGCTCATAGAAGACCGATACAGGAGTGGCATTGGCATATTTGCGTTTGAGTGTGTCTAGCTCACTGAGGTAGTCAGTCGCTATTTGCTCTGCAGTTTGTGACCTGCCAGTTAACTGCCCAAGCATTTTTAGCTCACTGGCCACGTCTTCTAGTTGCTCTGGGTGTGAATACACCACCTCAAATCCAAGCTGTTGTAGTCTAGCGAGGTCATCTGGTGGGTTTCCTGTTTTCCAGGCAATAATAACGTCGGGTTGAAGCTCTATAACTCGCTCTATTTGGATACGGGCATAATTGCCAATACGAGGGATTTGCTGCGCTTCGACAGGATAATCGGCGTAGTCTGTGGTACCCACAATTTGGTGTCCCGCACCTATGGCATACATCGACTCCACAATGTGCGGTGCTAATACGACAAAGCGGTGACTTTGTTTGGGATTGGTACTTTCAGCGAATGTCACTCCCGAAACAAGCAACACTGCTAAAACAGCCACTAGTTTACTCACAAACATCGTCACCTTTTTCATTACCAATCGATTCCTTGCTGTGCTTTGATACCATTATCAAAAGCATGCTTTATTGATTTAACTTCACTGACGGTATCAGCAATATCCATAACTTTGCGATGACAGGCTCTGCCCGTAACTACCACGTTTTGATGCTTTGGACGTTCACTCAATGCCGCAACCACCTCGTCTACGTCGAGGTATTTATAGGTGAGCATATAGGTAATTTCGTCCAACAGAACAAGGTCAATGGAGTCATCCTTCAACCACACTTTGGTTTGCTCCCACGCCTTCTGGGCAGCAGCTATGTCCTTTTCTTTATCTTGGGTTTCCCAAGTAAACCCAGTACCCATTACATGAAACGGTACGCCGCATTTCATCAATAGGTCGCGTTCACCACAAGGCCATGTACCTTTTACATATTGCACTACCGCCGCTGACATACCGTGCCCCACCGCTCGAGTCACTGTACCAAACCCAGAGGTAGACTTACCTTTACCGTTACCGGTAATAACAATCAGAATGCCTTTTTCTTCTTGTGCTTGAGCCACGCGCTCGTCCACTTTCGCTTTGTGTTCCTGCATTCGCGCCTTATGGCGACTTTTATCATTATTGTCAGTGGTCATTGGATTACCCTTATAAATGCATAATTTTTGATAAAATGTCCCAATTCAAATGGGTACTACACGCGTCAGCCATGCGATTAATTTCTTGCTCCTGAAGAGCGTCATAGGTTTGGGTGAGTGCAATATCAGCACCTGCCCAAGCGATGATTTCAACCAAGGTTTGAGGATTGTCAAACACACCATGAAGGTATGTACCCGCCACTTGATTATCAACGGATATGCATCCGTCGTTCTCGCTACTATTTAACTTGGCAAAAGGCACCGCGTTATCGGTAATACGAGACTGGCCAACGTGAATTTGGTAGCCCGATACTGAACAGTCTGCTGTTGAGTCACTACCGCTACTGAGCAACAATTTACCGCTATCTCGGGTGAGTTGTTTCTCTTGCTCAAGGGTAGTTTGTATGGGTAGTAACCCCAATCCATCACTCTTTCCAGGAACGCCTTCAACCCCATTGGGATCATCTATCCACTCTCCCAACATTTGATATCCACCACAGATACCCAATACTTTTCCGCCGTATCTTAGGTGGCGCTTTATTTGAAGGTCCCATTGGTTTGCGCGAAGCATGGCAACATCTGCGCGCACATTTTTACTGCCCGGCAATATAATAAGATCAGCAGGCGGTATGTCACTTTCGGGTGGTACTAGCACTAGGTTTATTTGGGGGTGAACCCGAAGCATATCAAAATCAGTATGATTACTTATGCGACTGAACACGGGCACAGCTACGGTGATTTTGGCAGGTTCAACACCATCAGTTTGCTCTACATTAATGGCATCTTCTGCGGCAAGCTGAAGATTGTGAAGGTAAGGCAATACCCCTATCACCGGCTTTCCCGTTTTCTCTTCTAACCAGTCGAGCCCAGATTGCAATAAGCTGATATCACCGCGGAAGCGGTTAATTACAAAACCTACCACACGGTCTTGTTCACTCTGTGATAGCAAGGCGAGTGTACCCACCAAATGGGCAAACACCCCCCCCTTGTCTATATCTGCAATAATAATGACTGGGCAATCAGCGGCTTCAGCAAAACCCATATTGGCAATGTCTCGATCTCGTAGATTGATTTCGGCAGGGCTGCCCGCCCCCTCAACTAACACAACATCGTATGCCGATTGCAATCGAGTGAAAGACGACATTACTGCCGACATCGCTTGGGTTTTATATTCGTGATAAGGCTTGGCTTGCATATCACCAACAGACTTACCATGAACAATCACTTGTGCCCCCGTGTCTGAACTGGGCTTGAGCAATATGGGATTCATATCGACATGGGGCTCTATACCCGCTGCCTGTGCTTGTACTGCTTGGGCACGACCTATCTCTCCACCTTCAGCAGTCACCGCACTGTTCAGCGCCATATTTTGCGGTTTGAATGGAGCGACTTTCACTCCTTGTTGCAATAGGCATCGACACAAGCCTGCGACAAGGGTACTTTTTCCCGCATCTGAGGTAGTGCCTTGCACCATGAGTTTAGTCACTTCAATTCCCCATCGACTGATGTTGTAGTTCGCTTGCGGTTAGGCCAATAAATTTTATTTGCGGCACGGCACCAGCAAAGCGAGCAATTTGTATTCGAGTAACGCTGGCATAACGAATATCTAGCTGCCGATATAGCTTTTGACTACGCCAATCAAGCCCAAGAATAAAGGCGAGGATCTGGCGAATGACGCCACCATGACAAATCACAGCGATGTGTCCAGAGGTATGGGTTGCGGTAATGTAATCCCACCCTCGGGTAACACGGTCATAAAGTGCATCTACGGTTTCCCCTTGTGGTGGCGGGTTTTCAAAAGGTGAATAGAAAAACTGCTCAACGGCTTTCCACTCAGCGCCCATACTCTCAAAGGGTACGCCATCCCACTCACCAAAATGGCATTCTTTTATTTCCTCAAGCTGGTCTACGGCTACGCCTCTTTGTTTCGCCAGTTCGAGAGCGCTATTACTACATCGTTTTAGCGGTGAAGTAACAACATGAGTGATCGCAGGAAGCCAAGTCAGCACATTGCTTACCGCACTATCACCTGCTTCACTTAGCTCGATGTCTGTTAGCCCGTATAATGCCGCAGGACCATCTACCGCACCGTGACGAACTAAGTCGAAGGTAGTGACATTGGATGAATCAGGGAGCATATTACGCTGTCTCTTGAGGTTTCATGGTCAAAGGTAAACCGGCTGCCATAAAAGTCACCCGAGTCGATACCTTTGCCACTGCCTGATTTAACCAACCTGCCAAATCAACAAAGCGGCGACTAATGTCTCCCATAGGAATAACACCAAGCCCTACCTCATTGGCGACCAATACCACATTGCCTTTGCAATGGGTCAGTGCATGACACAGCTGTTCGAAAAGCACATCAAAATCTTGTTCGGGATAATAATGCAGCTGATTGTTGAGCCACAGGGTGAGACAATCCACCAGGATAACTTGGGAGTCACTGCATGAAGCGAGCTGTGAAACTAGGTCAAGAGGCACCTCTTTCACACACCAATCTTCGGGACGATTATTCTTGTGATGGGCTATTCGCTTATCCATCTCATCATCAATATTCTCTGCTGTCGCTATGTAAATCACGGAAGATGTGTTGTGGCCGCTCAATTGCTCAACCATTTGCTGAGCGTAAGCAGATTTACCCGACCGCGCACCACCAATCACAAAATGAATCATGCTCAAGCTCCCTCAACTATTAGCCAGCAACACGGTATAAATAGCTATTTCTTGCACTTGCTGCGCGGCGCCTAGGGTATCTCCGGTAAATCCCTCGATATGACGTTTCATAAAGCTGTTCAAAACAAAAAAAGCACACCACACACTAAGGCAATAGCAATGCACTCCCACAATGACAACCAAACAATACAGATACCAGCGGTAGCAAAAAGCACCAGCCAATCTTGAGATTGCATTGGCCAAGCAACAGGACCACTTTTGCTACTTTGTGAACTAGACACATAAGGTAAAGTCCCAATATGAAGCAGCGCAAAAGCTCTAGACACGGCATACGCGGTTAAAAGAGCAATAGGCAAACGCTGTGCTTCGATGAGAGCTTCAAAGGCCGCAAACTTTGCCAGCAATACTAATCCTATCGCTAAGGTCCCGTAAGTCCCTAAACGACTGTCTTTCATAATGGCTAGCTTATGCACTTTGTCCTGTCCGCCGCCGAAAGCATCGGCAACGTCTGCAAGGCCATCTTCATGGAGAGCACCGGTAAGCAGAACGCTTACTGTCATCAGCAAAACTACAACAACACTGCTGGGTAAGAAGGGAGAAAGAAACGTGTACAGGCCGATTAACAGGACAGCGAGCAACAATCCTGTCACCGCAAAGTAGCGTCGAGACTGGGCCATTTCCTCATCGCTATACTTGGCCCATTGGAATACGGGAATACGAGTAAAGAAACCCAAGTTGAGCAAAACTAAATTAACGTGTTTTCTCATGTTCCCTGTCATTGTCTAAAGCACAACCTGCGCACTTTCAAAGGTGGCCATGTCGTTGTAAAACGCTGCCGCCGCTCGTAACAATGGTATAGCGAGAGCGCAACCAGTACCTTCTCCCAATCGCATCTCTAAATTCAACAACGGCTGTGCATCTAATACCTGCATTACCTTTTCATGTGCTTTCTCTGCACTGGCATGACAGAACACCATAAAGTCTCGCACTTCCGGCTTCAACTTAACTGCGACGAGTGCTGCCACAGAGCAAATGAAACCATCAACAAGGATCAGCTTTTTCTCACTTGCACAGGCCAACATAGCGCCCACCATATGGGCAATTTCAAAACCACCTAGTTCTTGCAAGACAATCAGTGGCGATGCAGTAGCACCTTGTATGCGAGACAGTGCTTGTTGAACAAGCTGTTGTTTAACAAATAGTTGGTCATGGTTTATCCCAGTACCTAAACCAACGGATTCGTTAACAGGCATGTCACTAAGCGCGGCAAGTATAGCTGATGCACTGCTTGTATTGCCTATACCCATCTCGCCAAACCCCATCACATTTGTCCCTTGTGAAAGTTCAGCAAAAGCCAAGGCAGCCCCCTGAGATATAGCCGCTTCAACCTGACCAAGGGACATCGCTGGTTCAACAGAGAAGTCTTTAGTGCCCGCCCCCATTCGTGAAACGACAAAGTTGTCGCTGTCAGACGTTATTGGTTCAATAACGCCACAATCTACGACTTTCAAACGAACGTCGTTTGCTGAACAAAAACAGTTGATAGCCGCCCCACCGGCTAAAAAATTATGAACCATTTGCTCGGTGACGGCTTGTGGCGCAATACTTACCCCGTGGACAGCAACACCATGGTCGGCGGCAAATACCATAATAGTTGGCGATGTCACCTCGAGTTCAACAAACTCACCATGCAGTTCACACTGCACATTCGCCATTTGTCTCGCTAGCGTTTCTAATTGCCCGAGCGCTCCAGGCGGTTTGGTTTTGTTATCAATCTTTAAACGAATATCCTTGTCAAAACCATAAGACAAAGGAGTAACTGCGTCGAAAATAGAAGAAAGCGTAGACATGTATAAACTCATTTATGTTTTGCGCATAGCAAGCAGAAAAAACACGCTACCAATGGCAGACGTAATGATACCAATAGGAATTTCTTGGTTTGGAACGGCGGCGCGAGCAATAACATCAACCCATACCATAAAAATACCACCTAACAACACACAGCCAAGCATGAGCCTTCTGCTAGTGACGCCAAACCAACGACGCACAATATGGGGAATCATTAACCCAACAAAACCGATGCCACCACAGTAAGCAACGACCACAGCCGTCAGCAAAGCACACACAACAAGGCAGAGCATTCTGAGTTGCTGCACATTAACACCCAACGTCAGAGCGCTTTCATCTCCGAGTAACAAGGCGTCTAATCTGGGGCCAAGCAGCATCAGCAAGACTGTGCAAACCATTACGATGCCCAATAACCCCCACATATACGCCGTATCCACTCGCGACAAGCTTCCCATTAACCAAAAAATCACTTGATTGGTTGCATAAGGGTCACCGATAAAGAGTAGAAAATGAGTTAAAGCGCTGAGCATAAATGACACCGCAATCCCTGCCAGCAACATGTGTTCAATTCGTCCTCCGAGTGAAGAACTAGCAATGCTTCTGACTAAAAGCACTGCAAGCAAAGACCCCGTAAAAGCGAACATAGGAAGCAAAAACGGCTTAATTTCTGGCGGTATTGGGGCAGCTAAAAAGGTCTCATTAGCAAAAAGTAAGCTCGCGATACTGGCACCAAACCCTGCACCAGATACCACACCGAAGAGATACGGATCGGCTAAACTGTTTCGCGTCACGTTTTGAAGTGTGGCACCCGATATGGCCAGAGCACTACCGACTAAGAACCCCACCATGACTCTTGGAAACCGAATATCCCAGAATATACTTTCGCTCACCACGCTACTGCATTGTTCGACCAAGCAACCGGTAATGTCTTGTACTGAAAGACTGGCAGCACCAAAAAATAAACTGCCTATTGGAGCAGCCATGGCCAATACCACTAAGAGGATCCATTTGAACTTCACTGTAAAGTATCCTCTGAGCGGGACGAAGAATGCCCTTCTATACTAGGGTACAAATCGACTTTGATTCGTCCGTCTTTGGTACTGGTTCTAATATCGCTATCCACACTAAACACATGCTGGATGAGTTCATGCGTAATTTCAGTTTCTGGCGCACCTATTGCTCTGAGCTGTCCCCGTTGCAACACGCCAATGGTATCGCAATACTTACTCGCCAAATTCAAATCGTGAAGACTAATGACAATGGTTTTGCCCTGAGTTTTAGCCAGTGTTTTTAACAACCCCAATATTTGATGCTGGTAATATACGTCGAGATGATTTACGGGCTCGTCGAGCACGAGCAGTGAAGCTTGCTGCACTAACGCACGGCCTATTAAGCAACGTTGCTGCTCACCACCGGATAACGCACTAAAAGCCTGAGTTCGCTTGTGTTGCAACCCCACATAATCAAGGGCTTGAGACACACTTTTTTTATCATGTCGCGAATGGCGAGACAGCAGCGATTTATGAGGTAGGAGCCCCATTGCCACTACCTGCTCCGTCGTTAAAGCAAATATAGGCGCATTAGTTTGATGCACTACGGCAAGCTTTTTTGCACGCTGCTGCGCTGATAGCCGTCGCAGTGACTCATCACGCCAAAACACATCGCCATCAAAATCTGTCAGCCCAGCAATAGCGTTGAGTAAACTAGACTTTCCTGCACCATTGGGGCCAAGCAATCCAAAAATTTGCCCTTGGGCAACGTCAAAAGATACGCCACTGAGAATATGGTGTTTTTCTATATGATAATTAATGTTTTCAACGCGTAGCGCTGGCTTTAACA
Organism: Alteromonas sp. KUL49; assembly: GCF_006538345.1. GTDB lineage: Bacteria > Pseudomonadota > Gammaproteobacteria > Enterobacterales > Alteromonadaceae > Alteromonas. The sequence goes on from NZ_BJKL01000006.1 coordinate 132,490, forward strand.
CCATGAAATACAATCACTCTAAAAAAAGTGAGGAATACAACGCGCACAGAAACCAGCAACTGCTTTGCTAGCAAGCTGCCTAAAGGAGAATCTATGTTTCTATCGTGTTTTCCCGCACGAGAATACAAATTAGGTGGTTAGGCTGGTATCTGACTTGCCAACGAAACAGTGGCTTACAGTTGCGGGTACAGTTTTGGTTTTTCACCAAATTCCCATTTAATTGCCTTTAAAAACACAAAGACAAACCTGAACGCGGTTCGAGTGTATCAAGAGTGATGTGTACAAACCAGTGGTAATGATTCTTAACTACGTTTGCTCTGATGCATCGGTCTTTCTGCTTGCGAATGCGATAGCTGCCGCAAAATATCCCAACCACGAGAACAAAATAACGATGACAAACCAAAACACTTTGTCTGAAACGTCTCTTTCTGATTTGATAACCAAAACAAGCGGGACAAGATAGAGGAAAATAGCTATAGCAATGATTACCAGCGGAGAAACTAAAAAGCCAAGTATAGTTTCGTTCATAAAAATACCTTTTTAAAAATAACAATCCATAGTGCTTCTAGAGTCTACTTTAACGCAAACCTTTCCTTGGACAAAAGCATATTGGACGAAATGTCATGCGATAGTCTCGTGTTTATCTTCATGAGTCGTTCTTTTTACGTTAACTTAAGAGTTAGCCCGCATATCTACAATTTGAACAAGGACTCACCATGTTTAATGGACTTTCAGCCTTTCCCATTACCCCATTCAAAAACGAAGCTATCGACTTCGATGCGTTTGAAAAAATTGTAGATAATTTAGTTGATGCGAAGGTAGATTCCATCTGTGCCATGGGGTCTACGGGTTTGTACCCCTATTTGAAACCCGACGAAATATTTCAAGTTGCTAAGAAAACGGTAGAAATTGCCAATGACGTTCCAGTAATGGCGGGAGTCGGTGCGCTTCGCACTGTGGATGTGCTGAAGAATGTTGAAGCGGCACAAAGGGCTGGCGTGAGCGCCGTGTTACTTGCCCCTGTGTCTTATCACCCGTTAAATGATCAAGAAGTCTTCTCTCTCTACGAAAAAGTTACTCAAGAACTATCTGTATCCCTATGTGTATACGAGAATCCTAGAGTCACCCAGTTCACCTTCAGTGACGACCTCTATAAATCGATCACCCAACTCCCCAATGTTGGTGCTATCAAAATTCCAGGAATGCCTTTTGCCACGGACGAGGGCAATGCTCGGTTAGCCCAACTGAGAGCAATAGTTCCCTCAACTGTGGCTATAGGTGTGAGTGGGGACCAGTTTGGTGCTGCTGGCATGCAAGCAGGTTGCGATTTGTGGCTTTCAGTACTGGGAGGTTTGTTTCCACGCACAGTACAACGCCTAATAAGAGGTAGTGACATAGCGTCGCTTCAGCAAAAACTCACGCCTATGTGGCAATGTTTTGTTGAACATAAAGGGGGCTTACGAGTGATGGCAACGGCGGCAGCTATTCTAGGTTATAGCGAAAGTAATTGCTTACCTTCACCGCTATTACCAGTATCAGGTGAACACCGTGATGCCCTTGAGAAAATGTTAAATCTACTCGCGCTAGATTAGGAACATTAACAAAGATGACCAACCCACTCGCCTCTCGGTATTTTGTTCAGTACATGTTTGCAGCTGTGCTGTCGCGTATATGCACCGGTGGGGCTATCATTGCTGTCATTTTGCTAGCCAAAGAGTACGGTGCCGACAGTAAACTTGCTGGCGCGCTGGCCGCATGCCTCACGGTGCCGCATTTGCTCGGGCCTTTTTACGGTAAGTGGTTAGACACGGCGAAAAATCCTAACCTGATTTTGGCATTCTTTGCAGGACTCTACACAATAGCGTTTCAAGTTGCCATACAGTGTTTTCAGCACAACACCTTACTCGGTGTATTTGCTTCATTGTTAGTGTGTGGTGTATGTAGCGCCTTTATGATGGGTGGATTAGGGACGCAACTTATCTATATCATTCCGGATAACCTCAACTATCGCCGCAAAGGACAGAGCTTCGACACCTTTACCTATGGTATTGGTCATACCCTTGGCCCATTGACAATAGCACTACTCATTACTCAGTTTTCAACATCAATGAGCGCTACGATCCTCACATGTTTACCCGCGGTAGCGAGCGTATTTATTGTGTGCTTTCCAAAGCGCCATTCTGAACATGCGATATCACAAAAATCGACGCCTAATTTCAATGAGATCTGGCACACATTTCTTAGCTCATCGTCACTGAAAATCACGCTATTTATGACGTCAAGTGCCTCATTTGCCATTGCCGCACTTCCCGTGTTAGCTGTCTACTTGAGTGAAGGTTGGAATCAGCCTGAGGAAAATGGCGCCTATCTCGCTACACTTTACGGCATCGGAGGGTTATGTGGTGCGCTATTATTGTTAGTGTCTCCGTTAAAAGGAGAGGCCTTGCAGCTGCTCAAGCGCATTGGAAGCCTATTGTTTCTAAGTATAGTGTTTCTTGCTATTTCCTGGAGCTTCCCACTAGGGCTTTCCGCCTATTGGGTCTGTGGACTCATCAACGCGTTATTCTTCGCATCGACCCTTGCTGCGCGTACTGAATACGCCCCAAAAGAGGGTGCTGCGCAAGTGTATATGTGGGTGGCCGCGGCGAAAGTGGGCGCGGGCGCATTAGGGGCATTCACCACGGGTATCCTGTTGGAATATCACGTTAATGCCCCACTAATGCTGTCGCTGAGTGTATTGGGAGGAATGTTGTTTCTCTGCTTCTATACCTCGATAGCCAAGAAATAACTGTGTGTTACCACACAGCAACTTCGCTCCAATGCCCGGTCATTTTCAAATGCGGAGAAAACTCCTGAATTTCTCCTTGCATGGGAAGGTGATCTTCCAGTAGCGCCCAACGCTCCACCGTAACACTTATCAAACGCTCAGCGCCTTTAAACCCTGTCACTTCAGCGCCTTCCCAAACAATCTCTGCTCGACCAGATAAATATAAGGCATTTGAGCCGGCAAAATCAGGAAAGAACAAGCCAACACGCCCATCGGCTTCGATGTTTCCAACAGTATTGAAAAACTTGTTACCACTGTAGTCAGGAAACACCAATTTATTGGCACCCACTTTAACAAAGCCTGGCTTGCCACCGCGATGCGACACGTCAACACCGTGGCGTGCATCCTGCGTTAAGTCTTCAGAACGAGAAGCAATAAAAAAGGTGTCTGCTAGCTCAATAAACTCACGAGCCCGCTCACTCAGTAGATCGGGCCTCACCTCACTAGTATCAGGTGACACCAATAAGGGGATATCATCACGCCACTGTAAATCTCTCACTTGGATGTACTTAGGGCAGTTGCCAAAACTTTGGTCTACTTCAAGCTCAAAGCCACCATCATCACGCTGACTCACCACACCATTCATTCGATTACGACGTCGAGTAGACAATTGAATACCCAACACTCCTACTCTGTCGTTTTGCTCAAGACTCACCCCCAATGCTTTTGCCACTGGAGGCAGTGCATTGACAACCAAACGAGTCGATGATGGCGAATCTATAAATTGCTGATGTGATAGTCCCTTACCCTGATACGGGTCAAATACTGGCATCGCCCAAGGAAAGCCTTGTTCGTCAACAGCGCCAATGATCACATAGGGCAAATCACTAAAAAACGTCCTGTGTTGATCGGGCATGGCACGACGAATAAATCGGTCGTACATAGCCACTTGTTTTGTAATGCCCAATCGAGCATGAACAGCCTGCTCACCACCATGAAATGGCCACAATGACCCAGTGTCTTGCTTGTTCATAATGATTCCTCTTACTCAAGACGTTATTAATAATTTACGCTGCAATCGCTGAGCGTTGCATCCCAACAAAACGAGGGGGCGCTTCTACACGAGCTAGCCATGATCGAATAGCTGGATAAGACGCCAGACTGACTCCCCCCTCTTCAACGTGAGCAACGTAACTATAGGCAGCCACGTCGGCTACGGTAATTCGCTCATCTACAAGGAAGTCTCGTTGTGCTAGGTAGGGCTCGAAAATCGCAAAGAAACTATCAGTGCGTTGTTTTGCCGTATCATAATCAAGAGGCATCCCGAACAACTTCACAAGCCTTACTGCGCAAGGGCCGTTAAATATCTCTCCAGCAGCAACTGACAACCAACGCTGAACTTCAGCGGCGTGTTGGGGGGCAGTAGGTAGCCATTCGTATCCATCGGAATAGCGGGTGGCGAGATACACCAAAATCGCATTGGCGTCTGACACGGTTACACCGTTATCTTCAATAACTGGCACTTGTCCAAACGGATTTTTAGCCAGAAACTCTGGGGCTTTATGGGCACCGTTCATCAGATCTACGTCAACAATCTCATGGGGTAAATCAAGTAAAGACAACATCAACTGTGCCCTGTGGGCATGACCCGACAGAGGGTGACGGTACAAAACAATCGGCTTTTCAGCGGTAAACTGGGTATTCATGGTTATCTCCTCTTTGGTTAAGGGGTTAGCGGTTAGAAGCCAAGCTCAGTTAGGCTTGCATAATCGTCAGGGCGTCGCCCTTGTGGCCAAAGCATCACTCGCTCACTTTCGGTAATAGTGTGTTCGTTGATGCTGGCGATACGTCGACGCATCAAACCATTCTCGTCAAATTCCCAGTTTTCGTTACCGTAGGCGCGGAACCACTGGCCAGAATCATCACGAAACTCATAGGCAAAACGCACGGCAATTCGGTTCTCTGTGAAGGCCCATAGCTCTTTTACCAAGCGATAGTCCAGTTCTCGCGTCCATTTGCGGGTCAAGAACTCACGGATCTCTTGTCTACCGGTAATAAACTCGGCGCGGTTTCGCCATTGACTGTCTTCGGTGTATGCCATCGACACTCGCTCTGGGTCACGATGATTCCAAGCATCTTCTGCAAGTCGAACTTTCTGTGCTGCGGTGTCTTGTGTAAACGGTGGTAGTGGTGGACGTTGCATGGTGTAGCTCCTTACTTGTTAGTGATGTAACCACTATAGGAACTATCAACTGATAAATAATTAGCCAATTTTGAAATTTATTATTACGATATATGAAATAATAAACGGAGAGCCCGAGCGTGGATAAGCTTCATACCATGCAGATTTTTATCGAGGTGGCGAAACACCAGAGTTTTTCTGCTGCCGCCGAAGCCCTCAACCTGTCTGCACCTGCAGTAACACGGGCAATAGCCAACCTTGAACATGGGCTCGGCGTAAAGCTATTGCACAGAACCACCCGCCACGTCCGATTAACCGATGCTGGCCAAGGCTATCTAGGTGACGCAAAACGGATCCTTGAAAGCATTGAAGAAGCTGAGGCCGCCGCCACGGGTAGTTACGCTAAACCCAAAGGGACATTAACAATTACTGCGCCTGTACTATTCGGACAAATGCACGTGATGCCCATTGTCACCGAATATCTAGAACGTCATACGGGTGTTCAAGTCAGGGCTGTTTTTTTAGATAGAGTCACAAATCTTATGGAAGAGCAATTCGATGTGGCTATTCGTATAGACCATCTCAAAGACACTAGTCTGTACGCGACCCAAGTGGGACGAGTCGGTCGCATTGCCGTAGGCGCGCCGAGCTATTTTGAACAGTACGGCTACCCTCAGCATCCTAGTGAGCTCTCGGATCACCGAATTATCGCCACCTCTAGCGACCAAGTAAGTACGTGGAGCTTTAACGACAAAGGTAAAAAGCTGGCCGTAAAAGTGTCTCCAAGACTGGCTTGTAATCAAAGTGCTGCATCGATAAACGCCGCCATTAGTGGCTATGGGATCGCCAGAACTATGTCTTATCAAGTGGGAGAAGCAATCAATGACGGTCGTTTGGTCAGAGTACTCGAAGACTATGAGAATGTGCCGTTTCCAGTAAGTGTGGTTAGGTTAGAGGGGCGCCAAAGTAGTGCAAAAGTTCGCCATTTTGTCGACTTAGCAATAGAGCGACTGCGGGAAAATTCCTTTATTGGTTAGCGCCAAATACTATGCGCTATATACTCGTCCGTTCGATTGTCGCCACTGTTTAGGTGACTGTCCGTACAATCGCTTAAACTCACGGCTGAACTGAGAAGAGCTGGTATATCCTACTTCCATTGCGGCCACATTAACATTGGTACCCTCAGCTATTCGCATCGCTGCGTTATTCAGTCGCATAGACTTGATAAACTGAATCGGCGACAGATTAGTTGCTTGTTTAAACTTACGATGAAATACAGCGCGACTCATCCCAATATGACCCGCCATGTCATCGATAGTAATAGCCTCACTCAAATTTGATGACAAAAACTCGATGGATCGAGCTATCTCATTTCCCACGCCAAACGCACGTCTAGCAGCATACCCAGAATCACCTTTCAAAATGGCATAATACAGCTCTCGTATACGGCCTGCCCCCAGAATAGCGATATCAGTTGTACTACCTTCAAGGGATACCAAGCGAGTTAAAGCATCAGTAAACTCATCATCCCACCGTGCTGTTGTTAAGCCTTTCGGATGGGGTACGCCTTTGGGTAGATTGGTTGAGCCTAATGTACTCTCCAATTCAATGGCGAGCTCTGTCATTACTCGGGTATTTAATGTGATGTATACCCCGAGCAGCGGGTTAGTTGGCGACGCTTTTGGCGTTCCCGCTTCTATAGGCATAGACATGGTGCAGCAAATATATTTACTGTTGTCGTAAATGTGCTTCTCGCCATCGACAATGGCTTCTTTGGCGCCACTCACAACTGCGGTAATTGCAGGTTCGTAGACCGCTGGCGCACAACGGATAGACTCGGTAATTTTAAACAATTGCACCCCGGGTATACCCGTTTCTACCATGCCACCAGCGCTTACTCGCCGTTCTACTAACTCTGCGATTTTTGCTTTGCTCATTATCAATACTTCACTTATCAACACCGGAGCCACAGTATCAGGCAAATCTAGGTAGTTCAAACGAATGATACAAATAGGCATGTTTTAGCGATTAATTCGCCTATTTATATATCAATATAGTCACTAAAATGCATTTCAAGATTAAGATTGAGAAGGTAGCGAACCATGACTATTGACAACCAATTCGGTAAAAACGGCTGGACACCTGCAAACATAGATTCACAATCAGGCAAGACCTATGTGATTACTGGCGCAAATACTGGTGCAGGGTTTCAGGCGACACGCATACTCCTGTCAAAAGGTGCAAGCGTAGTTATGCTTAACCGCAATCCAGAAAAATCTCAAACCGCTATTAGTGACCTAAAAAACGAGTTTGGGGAAGACGCAAAGGTACGTTATGTCGTTATGGATCTAGCTGACTTGAGTTCGGTGAGAAACGGAGCATCTGAGTTACTTGCTAGTACTCCTCAAATAGACGCACTTATCTGCAACGGCGCTATAGCCCAAATCGCAAAACAAACGCTCACCGTGGATGGCTTTGAGAGCCAATTGGGCGTAAATCACTACGGACACTTTTTGTTATGTGGGTTGTTGTTTGACCGCATTGACGCTTCAAAAGGACGTATTGTGGTTGTATCAAGCGAGGGTCATAAAATAGGGCTCAGAACCATGCAGTTCGACGATATGAATTGGGACAAGAACTACCATCCCAACAAGGTTTACAGCCAAAGTAAATTAGCGCAAATGATGTTCGCTTATGAACTTCAAAACAAAGTTCGTGAGTCAGGAAAAGACGTAAGTGTGTATGTTTGCCATCCGGGAGCCTCAAACACCTCACTGATAAGAGACAGTGCGAACTTTGCCACCCGTGCTACTTGGTCGATTATGGTCAAACTCGGACTTGCACAGTCAGCAGAAAAAGGGGCATACCCTGAAGTCATGTGCGCTACACAAGCAAACCTAAAAGAACGCGCATATTACGGTCCTACGGGATTAATGAACTTTGGTGGCCCTGTGGGTGAATGCAAGCTTGAGTCTTTTGTACTCGAAGACACGGTTCTAAAGAGACTATGGGAAGTGTCTGAACAAGCAACGTCTCACAGTTGGAACGTATAGCTTTAGTTTTTCATACTAAACTTCACACCATGATAATGAGATTACTAGTTTTAGCTTCGGGGCTTACAATGACAGCATCATCAATATCTTCGAATTCGGTTGAAAGCTATAGAGAACATCAAGTAGCTCAAGATATTGACGGAAATCGATATAAAACCGTAGAAATCGGTGGTCAAGTTTGGCTTGCTGAAAATCTTAGAACCACTCGATTTCAAGATGGCTCTGATGTTTCAACAGGCTTTATCCCAAAAGACGATGAGTCTAATCTTCTACCTTATGGCAGGTTATACAACTGGGACGATGTGGCAGATGAAAGAAGCTTATGCCCAGCAGGATGGCGTGTTGCCAGTGATGATGATTGGAAAGCCTTAGAGCTGGCAATCGGTATTTCGCCACAGCAAGTTGACGCAGAAAGGTGGCGAGGAGAAGACGATATTGCGATTACCATCAAGAAGTCTCAACCAGATACCTTGTTCAAGACATTTGACCAAACTAAGGTTAATTCCTACCAATTTAATGCTACACCTGCCGGTGTTAAGGTGGGTAATTGATATATTACTCAAGGGGTTTACACCGAGTTTTGGACAAGCACCAGTGCGAGCATTAAAAAAGCCTATGCGAGAACATTAGCCTATTCTTGGTGGAATTCGCACAAAGGAGAAATCCGCCGAGCACAATTAAATAAGGAATACATGTTTTCTGTGAGGTGTGTAAAAATAAAATAGCAGCAGAGTTAAACAACTCACAATTACAACGATTCACGCGAGAATACTATTGTTACCAGCCATCGGGTTAGGAAATGAGCAAGCCAAATTAAAGGTATATATTGCCAATCGACCTAACTACTCTCACTACCCAGCGCTAACTTCCGTTGTAGATTTACCCGAGTCAGAAATACATCAAATCGGCGCGGCCTGTGGAAACGGCTGGAGAAAGGTATTTAACGTATATGCGAAGTTTATCTTTGCTTTGGGGCATGATGAAGCCAAAACGTTTGCTAGTTGGCAGCAATACAGAGATAAAAGGTTATTACAAAGCAACAGCGATACGAGTTTACTGTTCTCAGCGCCGGATTTAACCTGCAACGCCATCCGCATTGTCATGGGACGCACCTATGCTAAAGCGCTACTAAAGCAATCGCTGAGTCACATTGAACTGGATTGGTTAGATGATGAATTTGCCGTTTGCAAAACTAACAAGCTCATCGTATGTCCATATTTTGATTATCGGCAGTTGAGTAATATCAAAATTATTCGCTTAGTAGAACTCGTTAACGCGCTTCCTAACCACGTATAAAGATCTCGTTTTCAAATAGTTTCAATAATTTAAATGGATCTTTGACAAGAACCGCATATTATCAAGTACAGAGGCAGTCACTACAGGTGATGCCTCCACTCTAGCTCTCTTCAAATAACGCTGTGTTACTTACTTTTAAAAATAGTCTCTGATGGGGTACTAAGATGACTAAATACCTATGTTTAGCGCTTTCACTATATTCAATGTCGACATATGCAGGGACTGACTCTAGATTAATTGCTTCTGGGGGTATTGCTGGCTTCGAAGGTACAGCAGGCGGTGGCATTACACCATGGGCTTTCATTGGCGGTTACACTAGCAAAGAAGAAGTTGGGTATGGTGCAAACATTCAATTGCTAAATTTGAATGACTATACACTTACCACTGCAGGCGCAAGTGTCAGTATATTTGATAGAGTAGAGTTAAGTATTCAGCGCCAAAAGCTCGATATTTCAGCAGGTCTTACTAGCAATGTATTTTCATTACTAACCGACGGCGCAATTACTAACGCCAACTCAACAACTATTGGGCAGGATATTATTGGTGCTAAGGTAAAAATATGGGGCGATGGCGTATTCACTCAAGACACATGGGTCCCCCAAATTTCAATAGGTGCACAACACAAGCGAAATAGAGATTTCGACACCTCACTGCTACTGCCAGATGGTTCAGCGCCGCTGCCCAATATCGGCGTACCACAACTGCTTGGCGCAACAGACAACAGTGGAACTGACATTTATGTATCGGCAACAAAACTCTGGTTAGGGTTTCCAGCGGGTTACAATTTACTCACCAACTTTACTGCGCGTTTCACTAAGGCAAATAGCTTTGGGTTACTTGGATTTTCGTCAGAAAATGACGATAGCTACAGTACAGAATTGGAGGGCTCATTAGCGGTTTTAATTAGTCCAACAACCGCCATTGGCGCAGAATTTAGAACCCAATCGGACCGCTTAGGAGGTCTAGCCGAAGAAGACACTGTGGTAGATGTATTTGTCGCTTATTTTCCAAACAAATCACTGTCTATTACGGCTGCCTATGTTGATTTGGGAAACCTACCACTTCAAGAAAACTCTAACGGCTTTTACCTTACGTTAAATACAAACTTTTAGTTGGAGTAACTCGCTATGACTAATTCTAAAATTATTGCGTTATTCCTGATTCCATTAGCATTACTCGGTTGCTCGAGCACCACTGAACAAAGCCTTTACGATGAAATTGGCGGTCATAAAACGTTAGAGACTGTGTATGGCGTGGCAGTTACCCGTATTTATACGCACCCAGACATTGGACACTATTTTAAAGGCGTTCCAAAGCGACATTTACGCGACCAGTTGGTTACTCAAACCTGTGAGCTAATTGGAGGGCCCTGTGAATATGACGGCAAAAGTATGCTGGAGTCACATCAAGGATTAGATATCAAAGAAAGAGAGTTCTACATATTGGTCGAAATTGTGCAAGGCGCCATGCGTGATGTAGGTTTAACCTATCAACAAGAGAACCGCATTCTTCAAAAACTAGCGCCCATCAAATATGAAACCATAAATCTCTAACGAAAAAGACCAGTCAGTGTCATTGAAGAGTGCCCTCAATGACACTGACTCAGGCTTTAGTTTGTGTAGAGTTCGTTTGTACGAAACGCTGCTGAACGCATTGCCTTTGCAACAATTTCCTCCAGCTTACCCTCTTTTAAGCGGTTTAGTGCTTGCTCAGTAGTCCCCTTGGGCGAGGTAACTCTCTCTCGCAAAGTGGCGAGGGAGTCTTCACTTTGTGAAGCCATACTGATAGCTCCCAAAGCACTCTGAATAACAGTATCGGTTGCTATGTGCCTCGGTAAACCTTGAGCAACAGCCTCTGTTTCCATTGCCTCCATGAACAAGAAAAAATATGCCGGAGCGCTACCTGCAGTAGCGACGATAGCTGGCATTTGAGATTCCTCTTCAACCCAAACCGTTTTACCAATCGTACGCATTACACTATTTGCTTGTGCAATCTGGGCCTCGGGAACACAGGGATCAGAAAACAACCCAGTCACACCACGGCAAAGCGCAGACGGTAAATTTGGCATGGCACAAACCACTCGACGACGGCCACCCAGTGACTCTGATATCAATTGCCATGACACACCAGCTGCAACTGAAATGACCAAAGGATCTTTTTGAAGATCATTCATCTCACATCGCAACTCCTCACACACACTGGTAACTTTGTCTGGCTTAACCGCTACTATTACCACATCAGCAAATAGAACGGCTTGTGCGTTACTGCGCGATACCCTCACCTGATGCTTGTTCGCCATTCGCTCCCGAGTTTTTGATGATGGTGCACATACCATAAGGTTGAGGGGAGAATGGCCAGACAACAAAAGGCCCGATAATATAGCCTCGGCCATATTACCTCCTCCAATAAATGCTATTTTTAAATCAGGGTTCAACATAAGTTAAGCCCTTACTTGGCCATTGCCAGTAACAATAAATTTTTCCGTGGTCAAAGACTCTATTCCCATGGGGCCATAGGCATGCAGTTTTGTGGTAGCAATTCCTATTTCAGCACCGAGACCGAGTTCAGAACCGTCTGAGAATCGTGAAGATGTATTCGCCATGACTACCGATGCATCTACCGCGCGTTGGAATAGTTCAGCCCGCTCTTGGTTGGTGGTGCAAATCACTTCAGTGTGATTACTTCCAAACCTATCAATATGAGACAGTGCGTGGTCAAAATCGTCTACAACGCGAATAGCAATTTCCAGATCAAGGTACTCTTGTCCAAAATCGTCTTCTTCTAACACAATGCTGTCAGGAAAAAATGGTGCTGCGCGCTTACACGCATTTATCTTAACCTGTCGCGGCTCAAGTGCTCCTCTCACCATAGGTAAAAAGTCTTTCATGACATCTTTGTGGACTATCAAACCTTCTAGCGCGTTACACACGCCTGTTCGCTGAGTCTTTCCGTTTACCAATAGTTCGATAGCTGTTTGTAGATTTGCTTCGCTATCAATATACAAATGACACACACCTTTATAATGCTGAATAACAGGAACTTTGCTATTTTCGGTAACATACCTAATTAACCCTTCTCCTCCTCTTGGAATAATAACGTCGATGTAATCTTCTTGTTCCATGAGCTCTCGCATCAACTCACGGTCTGGTACGGGTACAACAGTAATCAGCTGTGGTGGCAAGCTGTACTCTAACAACACTGCTTTGAGCAACTCGGCAATTGCACAGCTTGTTTTAAGTGCTTCTTTCCCCCCTCGCAAAATAACGGCGTTGCCTGACTTGAAACACAAGGCTCCAGCGTCTGCGGTAACATTGGGGCGAGCCTCATAGATCATACAAACAACTCCAAGTGGCACTCGCATTTTACTGACCTCAATACCATTAGGGCGGGTCTCAACAAAACGACTTCGACCAACCGGGTCATCCAAGTGGGCGATAGTTTCAATACCAGCTGCCATATCTTCAATGCGTTGCGGCGTCAGTGTTAAGCGGTCGATCATTGCACTAGACAGTGCATCCGCTTTTGCTTGCATGACATCATCAGCATTCACTTTAATAATACTGCTCGCATTTTCCCGAATTTTTGTCGCCATAGCGCGAAGCACTTTGTTTTTAAAAACCTTCATCGACAAGCGCCAATGTCTTAGCTGCATTAGCAGCGTCACGTGCTAGATTTTTAATTAAACTCATTATTCCTCCAAAATTGCTATGTTGTTCTCTGAAATGATAGGGCCTGTTGTATTTTCGAAGTCTGCGGCGAATGCCCTATCATCTTGCTCAGCGAGAAAGCTCAACAGACAACTACTGTAATTGGATTTCGCTTTTGCCAACTTTGTCCCATCTTTCTTTCTGACGAGGATTGTGTCGCCCACCGCAAAATCACCTTTCACGGCCACAACGTCTTGACTGCACAACTTTTCACTCTGCTCATCGAGTGCAACATCGAAATTTTCTGGGACTACCACTTCTCCCTGAGCATTCGACGTATGAGTTAACCAGTGCTTGTGCTCCTGCATAGGAACTTCAAATGGCTGGAAGTGAGTCCCCGGATTGTATCCCTCCAACAGCGCGTTAAATGATTGGTCTGTAAAGCCATTTACAATAAAGGTGCTAATGCCATGAGATACCGCTTTTTCTGCCGCCTGGATTTTTGTTTTCATTCCACCAGTACCCACGTCACTAGTCGCACCGCCAGCCATCGCATGAATGGTGGCGTCGATGTGAGTGACCGTTTTTATAAGTGTGGCATCATCATTCTTGTGTGGGTTTTTGTCGTACAACCCGTCGACGTCTGAACAAATAATAAGCGCATCGGCATTTACTGATGCCGCAACCATGGCTGATAGATTATCGTTATCGCCCACTTTCAATTTGTCGGTGGTTATTGTGTCGTTTTCATTAACAACGGGAAGAATGCCATTCTTCAATAGTTCAAACAGTGTTTCCTTTACACTCACATAACGCTCACGATTTCGCAGGTCAGCATGAGTTAGCAGTATTTGCGCCGTGGGAAAATCAAACAGCTTATCCCAAGTTGCCATCATTTCTGTCTGCCCGGCGGCAGCCATCGCTTTTTTTAATGGCACACTGTTTGGCGACTGAGCGAAGTAGCCCGTACCTGCGGCAACCGATCCGGAAGAAACAAGGACAACTTCCACACCTCTGGCTCTGCATTTCACTATGAACTGTGCGATGCTTAACAGGTAATGACTACTACATCCTTTTTTACTCGGGGCAATAAGCGCACTCCCCACCTTCACCACTATGCGTTTCCAATTGAAATTACTCATTTTTTCACCATTCATTAAATTTGTTCCAGTAAGCTGCGTTCTGATTTTTTGTAAACCGCTGTGGCTCTCTCGCTTGGGCTCTGTCCCAGTATGGAAACTATCCAAATTGATAGACTGCTAATGACAAAACCGGGAACGATTTCGTATATGTGGTTACTAATCGTGCTTCCATCTGAAAACACCGGTACGCTTATTGAAAAAATAACGGTAGCAGCGCCGGTAACCATGCCAGTCATTGCGGCTGTATAATTGAGTGTTTTGCTGTATAAACAAAACAAGACTAAGGGACCGAATGCAGCACCAAAACCCGCCCAGGCATGACTTACTAATCCAAGGATTGAACTACTAGTGCTGGTTGCCAGAATCATTGCTATGACCCCCACACTGAGTACGCCCAGTCGACTGATAGCTACTGAGTAACGCTCACTAAGCAGGTTGGCCGAGCTTTTCTTGCGTGCCATCGTCAAAATATCTTCCGTAAGCGATGACGCCGACACGAGAAGCTGGGATGAGATCGTACTCATAATGGCAGCTAGAATTGCCGCGAGTAAAAAGCCAGTTATTAAGGGGTGAAACAGCACTTGCGTAAACACCACAAAGATAGTTTCGGGATCATCAATTGGAGTGTTGGTTTTACTTACATAGGCAACACCTACTAGCCCAGTGGCAAGAGCGCCTATGATAGATACCGTCATCCAACTTATCCCGATGTTGCGGGCGACAGACACCGCCTGAACCGAACGAATTGCCATAAAACGCACAATAATGTGAGGCTGTCCAAAGTACCCTAATCCCCAGGCAAGACTAGAAGAAAGACCTATGGTGGTCATACTGGTCAAACTTTCACTGAGAGAAGGTATTGTGCCTTGAGTATATGAAAGCATTCCTTCAGTGCTTTCAAACTGCTGGAATGCAACAACTGGGACCATGACCAAGGCTACAAACATAATGCAGCCCTGAACAAAGTCAGTAAGACTTACCGCCAAGAACCCACCTAATAAGGTGTAGGCAACGACCACGACGAGAGTAATCAACACACCATACTCAAAAGGTACGCCAAAGGCAGAGTCAAACAGCTTACCACCTGCCACTAGCCCAGCTGACGTGTAAAGTGTAAAGAAGACAATAATAACCGATGCTGAAACCACTCTGACACCACTAGACTGAAGCCCAAAACGTCTTGAGAAAAACTCTGGGATGGTCAAGCTATTGCCCGCTTGTTCGGTGAAAACACGTAACCTAGGCGCTACAAATAGATAATTTGCACAAGCGCCCAAAACGAGTCCAACAGCGATAAAAACAGTGTCAAAGCCCATCACAAACATTGCACCGGGTAACCCCATCAACATCCACCCGCTCATATCTGACGCACCAGCAGACAAAGCTGTTACTTGGGGGCTGACATTGCGCCCTCCGAGCAAATAATCAGAGACATTGCTAGAAGACTGCTTGTATGCAAATAAGCCAATTCCCAGCATACACAGAAAATAGAGACCTATAGAGACGAAGCTCATAACTCATCCTTTTTAATTAATCCAACGCTAACTAATTAGAACAGTAATAGTTAGAACACTAATTATATTACGCAGATAAAATGGATTTTTCAAAGTGATGATTTAGAAAGAGTGAAAAAATTGACGTTGAGGAAGGAATATGTACTCAAATATTTACGAAAAACACATTTGAGTACATTTTATATACAAGATAATTACATTGGTTATTCGGGAGACTTGGTTAGCTCACCAAGGTTGAGTACAGGTGCGGCATCAAGGTGTGACGCACCCAACATATCAGCTATTCTCTCGACGCTAGACATCAACTGTAGCTGTTCCCACTCTTGAAGAGCACTGAAACGTTGAATGAAGGTATCTTCTATAGCCTGAGGCGCATTGATCAGTATGGCTTTGCCTTCTTCTGTTAAGAACAAAGACACGCGACGCTTGTCTTTTTCACTCCTTACTCGCTCTACCACCCCGCGGCTCTCGAGCCTGTCTAGGATATTAGTAACAGTCGCCTGACTTAAGTTAACCTCGGTTGCGACCTCTTTTGCGGTAATTCCTTTAACCCGAGCGAGTTCCTGTAAAACCAGTAATTGGGGGCCGGTTACACCGGCCTCTTTACTTAACTTGCGCGAGCGAATATCAATTGCTCGGATAATTTTTCGTATAGAGACAAAAAGTTGTTCGTGTTTTTCCATAGCAAGGCCACCGTAAAATCATTGGTTGATCGGTGGATTATATGGCGAATTATTATCATCAACAATTAGTTTGAAATGAAAATATTAGTACTCTAATTAAAATTAATTAATACTGAGTATATATGCACATAACTATGACGATGTACCTTAACTTAATATTGTCACTCTACTCCAACACAAACTCCACCGACGGGTCGACCAAGAACCTATCTCCCATCCCTTGCCGACCAAAAAGCATTAAGTAAGTCATAGAGGACCTATCTGTGAGCGTAATCTCAATCGGCCAGCGCATATTCGCCATAATAATATCGGTTTCAATGGTATATCGACGCTCTAAAGTGGCTGTTGAACTCTTCACTCGTTTTTTACTCACAACTTTCGATTCTTTGCGAACCACCTTTGACACATCATGTATATCAGGATGCATGGTAAACCTAACCCAGGTTTCATTGTCTTTCTCGAACTCTTCAATGTCATCAACATGCAGTGATGAGGTTGCAGCGCCCGTATCTACGCGCACTGTCAAATTCTCAATGAGTAACTGTGGTAGGTCACAATGTTCCAATGCACCAATGATGGGTTTATTTTCCATATTACTGGTCCTGCTGAGCATTTAATTCAGATGGCACTAGACTGTCTTGAAGCCGTTCGACGTGCTCGGCCACAGCAACAGGTTGTTTAAAGTAGGCAATGTGGTAAATAGCCTCGCCTTCTTGTGCCAACGGAATATTTTGTTTTCCGACGACTATGCCTTCTGCGGGGCTGATAACATAATCATGTATTTCACCAAAAGGGTCCGAAATACTCGCGAGCTTATCCCCCTCGTATACATGGTCGCCTAATTGAGCAATGTGATTAATAAAACCACTCTCAGGGGCTCTCACCCATCCACTCTGATTTGCAATGAACGGTGTAAACTGACCTGTGCGTGGACGCTTATTTAACATACCAATGTGCCGCATGACGTTGATGACCCCGCGAACACCAGCTCGAATACTGAATTCATCGTAGCGAAGTGCTTGCCCTGCTTCATAGAGCAGTATTCTTACGCCAGCTTCACTTGCAGCTCCCCGAAGAGAGCCGTCGCGAATGTCTGAATTTAGCATAACTGGAATACCAAAGGCTTCAGCGAGTTCTCGAACCACCTCGTCATTAAGATCGCCCCGAATCTGCGGTAAGTTACTTCGATGAATCGCGCCAGTGTGCAGATCGATGCCCACGTCACACTTGCACACTATTTCATTGAAAAACAGATTAGCTATCCGCCCGGCTAAACTACCTTTTTTACTGCCGGGAAAACTTCTATTTAGGTCTCTTCTGTCTGGCAAATAACGGGACTGATTTAAAACGCCATAAACATTTACCATTGGCACAGCAATGAGTGTCCCTCTCAGGCGTTGGATAGATTTCGACTTGATTAATCGACTGACAATCTCAATACCATTAAGCTCATCACCGTGAATAGCCGCACTTACAAACAGGGTAGGGCCCGGTCTTTTTCCACGTTGCACGTATACGGGAATCCCCATACTGGTAGACGTATATAATGGTGGCATCTCAAGTTCAATCTTCTTGAACTCTCCCGGCGCAATATCATGCCCACCTATGGTCAACACAGACGTTTCCATCAACCTTTTCCTCGTGTTTTGGTGTTGTTCGGTCTTGCTGATTTTTCAATGAATTCGAACACCATGCCAGCTACGTTTTTTCCCGTCGCAGTCTCTATACCTTCAAGCCCAGGAGATGAATTCACTTCCATGACTACCGGACCATTATTAGAGCGAAGAATATCTACACCACAACAATTCAATCCCATCGTTTTAGCTGCATCAACGGCGGTTTTGCGCTCTTGTGGTGACAACCTTGTTAAACTCGCCGAACCGCCGCGATGTAAGTTTGAACGAAACTCACCTGGGGCAGCTTGACGTTTCATTGCCGCGATCACTTTTCCACCGACAACAAAGCATCGAATATCACTTCCGCCCGCTTCTTTTATATATTCTTGAACCAGAATACTTGCGTTTAACCCCATGAAGGCTTCAATAATTGATTCTGCCGCTTTGTGAGTATCAGCCAATACAACACCGATTCCCTGAGTACCCTCAAGTAGTTTAATAACTACGGGAGCGCCACCCACATTCTTGATCAAGTCATCAATTTTATCTGGTGAGTGAGCAAACCCTGTTCTGGGCATCCCGATACCTTTTCTAGATAGTAGTTGTAATGAACGCAACTTGTCTCGGGAACGACTAATCGCCACAGACTCATTGATGCTATAGGTACCCATCATTTCAAATTGCCTCACTACTGACGTGCCATAGAAGGTCACTGACGCACCGATACGAGGTATAACCGCATCATAATGTGGTAGCTTTTTGCCATGATAGCGCACTGACGGACTGTTGCTGGTGATATCCATATAACAATGCATAGTATCAATAACATCTACTTGATGACCTCTCTCTTGGCCAGCCTCAACAAGACGACGGGTGGAGTAAAGTTTTGGATTTCGGGACAATATGGCTACACGCATTTTAGTTCTCGTAGGGGCGTTATACTCAGTTTAATTGAGCGGTTAAAAGAGTGCGCTATGATGAAGAAATGCACAGTCTTTGCAAACGATAACTCTAAATCTAGACGGTATTTTTTTGTTCTTCACGACAATATTTTTTAATTTACTTATTTCGTAAATTCACCGTACATTGCGCGAAATTTATACTGAGATTTGACAGTCTCATTTCGGATGAAAATAAACATGACACAAGCAACACCAGAAGCCTTGTTATGGCAACTCCAACTTGACCAACAAGGGGGAATTACTGATGACATTTTACCTTCGCAGGGTTTGCTTCCTCACTGGATTCATATACAAAGTGACGCACCTGGTGCACTGTCTCTAATGCGCTCTATTGGCTTGCCCGAAAACGTTATTGATGCACTGTGCGCTAACGAAACTCGCCCAAGAGTAGTTTCTACACAACAAGGTACTATGCTGTATCTTCGCGGTATCAACAGAAACCCCAACGCCGATCCTGAAGACATGGTGTCGCTTCGCTTTTGGATATCTGACAACTTACTCGTTACAGCGCGCAAAAAAGATCGCGCATTGTCATCAGTACAGGAAGTAAAAAATTTACTGGTATCTAAAGAAGGCCCAACAGATATAGGTGGGGTTATTTGCGCCCTAGTAGAGAAAATTGCCGACGCCATCAACGAAACGGTAGATGACATCAGTGATGTGTTATCACAGTTTGAAGAAGCTCTTTCAGAAGAAAATACGCCTATCGATCGCCACGAGCTCGCGGGGTTGCGACGAAAGGCCGCTGCGATTAAGCGTTATCTGGCGCCCCAACGCGATGCATTAGAGGCACTTGTCCGTCATCGAAAATTTATCGACGACGCCCAAACTTTCGACTTGCGAGAGCAGATAGACAGAATGACTCGATACGTTGAAGACTTAGATTTGGCAAGGGAGCGCGCCGTCGTACTTCACGAAGAGCTCAGAAGCCAAATAGCCGACAAACAAGGGCTTCGTATGTATGTACTGTCTATGGTGACCGCGATATTTCTCCCCCTGTCTTTTCTTACCGGTGTATTTGGTATGAATGTAGGAGGTCTGCCAGGTGTGGAAGAGCCAGATGCTTTCTTTTACCTCAGCATGTGTATGTTGGGTTTAGCAATTATCGGTCTAGTTGCCATGATTTGGAAAAAATGGCTGTGATTCATTTTCCTAATGTATTCTCAAAATGAACTGGGTCAGCATAAAAGCGAAAGTACTCTTCTAAGGAAGTTTGCTGAGTACTTTTGAGGCATGAAACATACAAAGTCAGCGTTGTTGGGACATCACAAGACTGCAGCGCTACCAGCTTTTTGTTTGCAACCAGAGTATTGCCTAAAGACTCGGGTAAGACCAAGCAAGCTGCATCATTCAAATCCAATAGCTCTAGCGCAAGTGACAAAGATGACGTTTTAAACAACGCCTGTCTACAACGAGGGTTTACGGTTAAAAACTCGCTATTAAATTTGTTACTCCAACCAATGTGAATATAATGCTCAAATGGCGTATCTTCAGGCGTGTTAATCGTGCGGTATGCTCTTAACCGAACCTCCCCTAGCGGTACGGTATGAATATCGTCAGATTTTAGAGTCTCCAAACTAAACGCCACATCAACAGTTCGCTCCAACAACTGACGAGTGAGTTGTTCAGCACTGAGTACCTCACTTCGCAGCGACAAATCGGGTAAGTGTTTATTTGTCGCCTTCATGAGATCTGAAAAGACGATTTGCCAAGCATTGAGAGTACCCGCAAGAGACAGGTGCTGAACATCCACCTCTTCTAACGCTTTTCTCGCCTCTTGTAGTGTGGACACCATAGACTCAGCGTATGGGAGGAGTTTTTCACCCACACTGGTTAAGCGAATACTGTGACGTTCTCTGATAAAAAGTGGTGCATTAAAGTATTCTTCCAAAAGCTTAATGCGAGCACTGACTGCAGATTGTGTGAGATATAAATTTTCCGCAGCCCTGCCAAAGTGTTTAGTATTGGCTACTTCAATAAAGGTATTGAGAAAGCGTACATCCATGGAATTTGTCATTATAAAATCGAATTCCAATAATGACGCTTTGCCACACCAAGTTTCAAGCTATTTAGCACCAAAATGACTTATTCGTCAGCTTCGTAATCCATTGCGCCTTCTTCTGCCAAATCATTGTCACTGTCGGCGCCTTTGCATTTGCATTTGCTAAATACGGTGTAGAACCTGCGCGGAGAATTCGTCAATTTGCAGTACTTGAGCCAGGTTTTTTCCACTTTACTCTCTGGTAGT
This sequence comes from Alteromonas sp. KUL49, assembly GCF_006538345.1. GTDB lineage: Bacteria > Pseudomonadota > Gammaproteobacteria > Enterobacterales > Alteromonadaceae > Alteromonas. The sequence continues at coordinate 153,600 of NZ_BJKL01000006.1, forward strand.
TTGTCACCTTTTAATACCAGTAAAAAGTGTTTCTCTTCTTCTGTTTCGGGCGCTAATTCTCCTTTGCTCAATCCCATTAAAACAGCACCAAGTGTAGTAAGTATGTCTGCTTCAGCAATACTATAGTCACCACACTTTCTGAATCCCCTCGGATAATTTTGGTTGTCTAAAAATCGCTTCGAACAACTTCTAAAACCCATAGCAGTCATAACCACCTCTAACCCAATAAGATAAATGTGTTGAAAACCCGCTTTTTTTAGCTAATTACGTGTCTATTGAACAACGCAAAAATTTTGACTCGAAGAATAAAATTTTTGTTTTCTGACTGGTAAAATTGGGATTATATTATCGGGATGTAATATTGGAGATTGTGAAAGTGGGAAAAGACTTTAGACATAGTAAAAGTGATTGGGAAGATAATGCTCCCTCGCAAACCTATAAACAAGAGTCTGAGAAACGTAAGCGCAAGCTAGAGCAGCAACGCAAAGCTAAGTTGCGTTTAACCCCGCCCTAAACAGCTCATTACGCTCGTCAAAACACAGATCTCTTAATTTATGCAATAATGTGGCGCCTTTGTGCTAACGCATTACTTCGGCAATCATTGAGTCATGTTGAATTGGATTGCTTACCACTCAATCTAAAATTTTATGCGTCCTCGGGATTCAGCAACTTTGGTCAAGATCGATAATGAAATAGTTTCTATCTTTGATTTGCTGAAGAGAGAACGAGTTATATGACCAGATACCGCGACCAGTTTACAGATGTAGTCAATTACATTGATACAAACCTCGACAGTGAGCTTGATGTTGAAAAGCTTTGTCGGTTGGCATGCCTTTCAAAGTACCATTTTCACAGACAGTTTTCGTCGCACTTTGGTATGCCAGTGATATCACTTGCAAGATTACTTCGACTTAAACGAGCTTCCTATCAATTAGCCTACAGGCGTGATACAAAAATTGTTGATATTGCAATGTCGAATGGTTTCGCAAGTCATGAAGCTTTTTCTCGGGCTTTTAAAAATCATTTTAATAAAAGTCCGTTCCAGTTTAGGAAAAACCCTGATTGGACTCCTTGGCACTCAAAATACGAGCCTGTTATAAAGCTAAGGACTAAGATTATGAATGATAATTATGATTTTGAAGTGAAGCTGATTGAATTCCCTGAAACATTGATCGCAGTTATGGAGCACCGTGGTGCACCAAACCTTTTAGGAAAGACAATTCAACAATTCATCGAGTGGAGGAAAATCAACCATCTTCCGCCTAAAAAAACGTAAGACCTTTAATTTGGTTTATGATGATCCCGCTGTAATAGCCCCAGAAAATTTCAGATTTGACCTATGTTGTTCCGTTAACGACAAAGTAGCTCCAAATGATTTTGGCATCGTCAACAAGACAATACCTAAGGGAAGATGTGCGGTTGTAAGGCACATTGGAAGCGATGAATCTATTGGCATGGCGGTAAGATTCCTCTACTCCACATGGCTTATCAATTCTGATTTTGAGGTGCGAGACTTTCCATTTTTTTTGAAAGAGTAAGTTTTTACCCAGACGTACCAGAGAATGAAATGATTACCGATATTTATTTGCCGATTGATTAGGCAAAGCAATACACCTGTTAATTCGGCCTCAATTTGCGGAGTTCTTTGATGTGGTTTGCCCTCTTTCTAAGAGGGCTTTACTCATAATTTATTGTTGTTCCCATCATTAAAGAAGGTTTCAATATTTTTTACCAAGTTGTATCTATCACAGCCCTGAACAGCGCATTGAGCACTTCAAAACTCACTTCTCTTGCTTCATTTCCAGCCGAAAAGGTTTCGAGACGTTCTAGTTCCGAATCGATAAATTGATTTATCACTGGAACTGCAGGCCCATACTCCTTTTCCATGATGACTTTTTTCTTAGCAAGTAAGCCGGAAATTGCATCGTTTAACACTTCATTTTCCGCAACCAGTGTACGCAACACATCAAACTCGATTGGTGCAGGTTCGTCATAGGTCTCTAACCATTTGATCGCGAGCAAAGGCCTAAGCACATAAAAATACTTCTTTAGCGGCACTGTATCTTTTTTCAAATAGCCACGAAAATTACCTCTCGCCATATGCAAATAGTGATAAATCCCCCTATGAGATGAAGCAATCGCAGGTAACAGCGCTCTGGATTTTTCTGCAAAGATGCCCTCGTTAACATAAACGATAGGAGATTGAAGCCACTCAACAAACGCTGGATTGGACTTCCAGAAAAGTTTTAGTGCTTTTCGAATATCCCACCCATTGATATCGATTTCATCAACAATTGGATATTCAATAACGTCTCGTTTGTTTTCAACATCGACAGCTAAATACCAATCACGCTCGTGTACGTAGATGAACCGAACATCATAATCACTATTGGGACTTGCAAATCCCCACGCTCTGCTGCCTGACTCTATTGCATAAAGAACTTTGACTCCGTGCTCTTTTTCTGCAGCTTCGATACGACGCATAACCTCTTCTCGCACATTTGCATCGATGGCGTTTTCAACATTCACTCTAAACGCTTTATCTTCCACTTTCCTTACTCACTCTTATTCGCCAACGTCCTTCAGCTTCCTCATGCACGTGTACACTGATATCTAGAAACTGCTTAATCACATCAATATTCGTTTTGGTGTGCATACTGAGCTCTGTTGTTGTGAACTCTCCTTCCCCGGCTAACGCCATAGGAACCAAGAGTTGATCGGCTAAACGTTCTTCAACGGCAGCACCAACCTTTAAAAACTTTTTAACTCGTCCAGCACAGCGCTTGGCGACCCGCTCCGATGACACACCCACTTCACCGACTTGTTCAAACACACTGGTGAATACATCACCTTTAATTTTTGCTTGAAAGCTATTCCCTGGCCCATTGGTTTTGTATCGCTCTACTTCACCCAGAGCTGCATTCCAGTTCAACGCTTTTCTGGCGGCTGTCACTTCTTTTTGACCAATGGTGTCAGGTAGTTCGCTCATTAGCGCCTTCAAATAACAATGCTTCTGCTCCTGTTCAAACTCCCTCCCTGGGGTCAGCAATGACATAGCTTTTAGTGTATCGGTCGGCTCAATAGTTAACGTCCACTTGCCACCTCCAGCGGGGTAAAACCCAAGAGAAGTGGTCTCTACTTCAGTCTTGACTCCCATGGCATTGAGTACTGCCAAATACGACTCTTTGAAAAAGCAAAGGGAGGGAGACATACCGTTGTGGGTTCCACCTTCAAAGGTGATTGTTGACGAGCCTTTAGCAAGTGCTAACACCGGAAGTATGGTTTGTGCCACTAAAACCGTACTTCCGGCGGTACCAATCACAAAATGGTAATCTCCCGTTTTCACTACCCCCGGTGAAAACCTGATGCGTTCCGCCCCTAACTCAACGTCTTCGGCGCTAGCCTCGCTAATGGCTTGAGCCGCCTTGACTGATGTTAGGTGCTGGCGTAAAAGCCCAGGCCTGTCTCTGTTGGCTCTTATGTTTACCAACTCAATAGGTGTTTGTGTTAGCACCGACAAAGTGAGTGCCGTCCTTAGCACTTGTCCGCCACCCTCTCCTTGAGAACCATCAATCACTAAAAAAGACATATTGCCTCCTACCCCTTAACACACACGACTTGTTTCAATGTGTAAACCACTTCCACTAAGTCTTTTTGCGCATCCATTACTTTCTCAATGTCTTTGTACGCATGTGGAATTTCATCTATCACTGACTCGTCTTTGCGACATTCCACACCCTGTGTTGCTTCAATTTGGTCTTTCACGCTATACACCTTTTTTGCCTTAGTGCGCGACATGACTCTTCCCGCACCGTGGCTACAGCTGTTAAAGCTTTCAGGGTTTCCAAGGCCACGCACAATAAAAGAACGGGCGCCCATACTTCCAGGAATGATCCCTATTTCATCTTTTTCCGCTCTAACGGCTCCCTTTCGGGTAACGAAACAGTCTTTACCAAAGTGCTTCTCTCGCGAGATATAATTGTGGTGACAATTCACCGCCAACTCCGCCGTCGAAAATGGAATAGGGATTTCTTTGCGAAGTGCTGAAATGGCGTTAATCATCATGATTTCGCGATTTTTCTTCGCATAGTCTTGTGCCCATTCCACAGCTTCAACATAGTCATCAAAATAATCATTTCCTTCAGACAAATAGGCCAAATCCATATCTGGCAAATTGATCTGGTGACGTTCCATTTCCTTTTTAGCCAGCTCAATGAAGTAAGTACCAATGCGGTTACCTACGCCACGACTACCAGAGTGCAACATGATCCAAACTGCATCATTTTCATCTAAGCAAAGCTCTAAAAAGTGATTTCCCGTTCCCATGGTACCCAAGTGGTTAACGTGATTACTCTTTCGAATTGCGGGATGCTTTTGGCAAATTTTTTCAAATCTCGCCTCTAACTTTTTCCACTCTCCTGCAACCACGTCAGGAATGTTTTGCCATGCACCTTTGTCCCTGCCTCTTTGCCCTCGTCTTCCACTTGTTCTTCCATGGGGAACCGCGGCTTCGAATGCACTCCTTATACCAAACAGGTTGTCTGGCAACTGGCTTGCAGTAAGAGTGGTTTTGGTGGCTACCATGCCGCAACCTATATCTACACCCACAGCAGCGGGGATAACCGCATCAACTGAAGGGATGACGCTACCAATGGTTGCCCCCTTGCCCATATGCACGTCTGGCATTACTGCGATATGCGAATGTACCAATGGCATACTGGCAATATTCTTTAACTGCTCTTGCGCTTGCTCTTCAAAAGGCACGCCTTTGGTCCATGCCTTAATGGTTGCCATTCCATCGTTTTCTATAACGTTGTAATTCTTACACATAACGTTTTCCTATATTCTTTCCTTTCAGCAGGGCCACCAATACACAACATGGCAGCCCCGCAGTTACTCTTTGCTTTGCGAACCAACGCTAAGCGATTTTAACCAAGCTGTTAGTTAAGCCTTCTAAACCACCGTATACCGTTAAGCTATCAATGCGGTCAGCGATTTTTTCAAGCGCCTCAAGTTCCTTTAAACGCATTAAGGTTGGGTTGTTTTCCATTACCTTTGCGGTGTTGTGCAAACTTCTTGTGGCAGAGGTTTCTTCTCTGCGTTTAATCACATTAGCTTCGGCCGCTTTTTGCGCCTCAACCACCTGATTCAATATGGCTTTCATTTCACCAGGTAAGATGATGTCTTTGACACCCACATTAAGTAAGGACACACCGATAGCTTTTAGCTGTTGTACGACTAGCTCTTTAACTGTCTCATTGACGTACAACTTATCTAAAAGAATGTCGTCAAGGGTCTTGGTACCCACGGCCTCTCTTAGCGCCAACTGTAAGATCTTGTAGGCATAATCATCGACTTTATCCACACTTTGAGCGACTAGCTCAGTATCATCAATCTTTATGCTCGCACTTAAGTTAATCCGTAAGCTCACGCGGTCCTTACTCAGAATCTCTTGACCTGAGACTTCCAACATCTTTGCCCGGCAATCAAAAGTTTTGAGTTCAACATCATGATTGAACTGCCAATAAGCGTGCCTACCCGGTGAAAGTCTCTTGATAAACTTACCGTCTACATACAAAAGACCCTCTTGATCTTTTGTCACCATAAGGTCGGCTATTGGCTTAGCAGCGACGGTGCGCTCGCTCCTAATCAATCTTGAAGCGCTATTTGCACCTGCTCGATTGATCAGAAACATGAGTTGCTCATCAACTTCTAGATCTTCATCAACAACCAAGGTATCCAATCGGATATCACCGGCATCCTTCCAGAGGTATACATGTTCACTTGGCGCAACAATGCCTCTCAGTAAGTCGTTAACATAAAGCAAACCCACTTGGTTGCTTTCTAGTTTCCAGTGAGAAACGTGTGCTTTAAGCACCTCACTATTGCGATACAAACGCTCGGCATTTCGCTCACTAAAATAGAGCTCATTAATATCGAACGTCACAAAATCATATTCTTTTTTGATATCCCAAATTTTATGCTTTCCTGGCATAAGAACGTCAGTCAGCACTTGATTTTTAAACACTAAAACTCTCTGATTTTCGGTGACTAATTTGGTTACACTAAACATTTTCTATTTCCTTTTTGTTCAGCTTTAAACGGTGTTAGTAAGGGTTAATTACTTGGCAAACAAAGGTGTGAAGCTTTGTAATAACAGGGAGCCTCCTGCTTGCTGTTAATCATCAACCTCTTACGTGTGCTAGCCAGTGGTAATAACAACTTACTAACTGTGTATCTAACATTGTGTTTTTTGGGTGGGACTCGAACCCACAACATCCGAATTAATTGTTCGGAGCTCTACCTGTTTGAGCTACCTAGAATTTAAGGAAGGATTCGAACCTTCGCCGACGGCATTTTTAAGCCGTTGCTCTATCCTCTGAGCTACTTAAATAGTTGTTTGATTAGGCATACGCAGTGACCACTTGCTCAAGCAAGGTCAGAGCGCACCGGAGTGATGTGTGAATCACAACCTCATAATCAGACACTCTATACATATCAAGTCGTGTACCAAACTCTTAAAAGTAGAAATAAAAATTAATAAATAATTGATTAATAAAAATTTATTAAGGATTTATGCTGGTATCCGTTAATCTCTTATAGATTTTCAAAACAGAAAAAAGTAATCTTAAAGATATAAATATATCTACTTGGATACACTATATTGAACAAAAAAACAGTAGCGGTGAGTTTAATCGGCTCACAACTGGATTTTGTGGGGAAGCGCGTCGACCGATGGGCGAGATGGCGTCCAAACGTAAGTTTGTGTAGCCAAGACAACTTAGTGATTGACCAGCTCCACATGCTGCATGACAACCATTCGGAACGTTTAGCGAATAACGTCGCTGTCGATATTGAGAGTGTATCCCCTGAAACAAGCGTGAGTTTGCACAACGTTAACTTCAATGATCCATGGGACTTTGAAGAAGTGTATTCCAAGCTCTACGACTGGTGTCATCGCCAAACCTTTGATACTGATACAAACGACTACCTGTTTCATATCACAACGGGTACCCACGTTGTGCAAATTTGCAGTTACCTGCTTACCGAGAGCCGTCATTTTCCGGGACGACTTATTCAGACCTCTCCCGATAAATACAACAAAAATCGATCGATTGGGCGTACACAGATCATCGACCTCGACTTGTCTAAGTATGACCAGTTGGCGACTCGATTCGACCGCGAGCATTTAGAGGGTAAAGCGTTTCTAAAAGGTGGTATCCAAACCAAAAACGGCGATTTTAACCGGCTGATTAGTCAGATTGAGAAAGTTGCTATTCGTTCTAGCGATCCAATGCTACTCACTGGCCCCACTGGGGCAGGTAAAAGCCAATTAGCCACCCGTATTTTTCAACTCAAAAAACGCCGCTCTATGCTGAAGGGGGATTTGGTCTCGGTAAATTGCGCAACCCTAAAAGGCGAAAACGCGATGGCCGCGCTATTCGGCCATACACGGGGAGCATTCACAGGCGCTCAGAAGGAAAGAAGCGGATACCTACTTACCGCCAATAAAGGGGTATTATTTTTAGATGAAATTGGTGAACTTGGCCTTGAAGAGCAGGCTATGTTACTCCATGCCATCGAGAACAAGTCTTTCCATCCCGTTGGGAGTGATCGCACTGTAGAAAGTGACTTCCAACTTATCGCCGGTACTAACAAAGACCTCAAAGATGAAGTTCACAAAGGAAGGTTCAGAGAAGACTTACTCGCGAGGATAAATCTGTGGACGTATAAATTACCTGCGCTCAAAGAACGAAAGGAAGATATTCCTGCAAATATTGATTACGAGATTGAGGTTTACGCACAAAAGAACAGCCAGCGCGTGCAATTTAATAAAGAGGCGAAGCTAGCTTTTGAAAAGTTTGCGGTATCACCAGAGGCGGTTTGGTCTGGTAACTTTCGCGATCTAAGCTCAGCCGTTACTAGACTTTGCACACTGGCAGACTCTTCTCGTATATCTGTTGATGATGTTGAAGAAGAAATCGAGCGATTACGTGCTTCCTGGCAAACTTCAAGCGAAGCTCTTACCGTAAATCACCTCAACAGGTATTTAACTGAGGAGCAGATAGCAAACCTAGACGACTTCGATATTCATCAACTCAGTTACGTTGTATCTGTGTGTCAACGTCACAATAGTATGGCGTCTGCTGGACGAGAGCTTTTTAACGTGAGTCGCACTAAAAAAGCACAAACCAATGATTCAACGCGTCTACAAAAATACCTCAGCAAGTTTGGTTTGAAATGGGCACAGCTAACAAAAAGCCCGCAGTAATAGCGGGCTTTTTTGAGTGTAAACACGTTTTGCGGCTTTAGAACGGAATATCGTCATCAAAGTCAAAGTCTGGCTCAGCCATAGGCGGCTTAGGTTGCTGCCCACCTTGCTGAGGCGCTTGTTGTGGTGCTTGTTGGTATCCACCTTGATTTTGGCCACCTTGATTGTACCCACCACCTTGCTGCTGGTATCCGCCTTGGTTGTTATTTTGAGGGCGCTGTTGGTAACCACCACCGCCACCTTGTCCACCTTCAGCGCGGCCACCAAGCATTTGCATTTGGTCACAAACAATTTCAGTAGTATAACGGTCTTGACCTTGCTGATCTTGCCACTTACGGGTTTGAAGTTTACCTTCAACATAGATTTGCGAGCCCTTTTTCAGGTATTCGCCAGCAATTTCCGCCAAACGACGGTACATAGTAAGACGGTGCCACTCTGTGCGCTCCTGAACCTGCCCCTGTTGGTCTTTCCAGCTTTCGCTTGTTGCCAAACTCAAGTTAGCAACAGCATTACCGTTAGGCATGTATCGTACTTCAGGATCATTTCCTAGGTTACCCACCAAGATAACCTTGTTTACACCGCGAGTGGCCATTTTTCTTTCCTATATTCTGGTATCAACGACAGCAAACGAATGTCACAAAAGCCTTGTGGCTTTGCATTTGTGGGCTCTCGAAGTACGCTGATTTCTTTACGTATGACTGATATTTTATCGCGAATCAGTTTTGTTTAGCTAGACATATTTGTGTCTAGCGCAAATGCGATACCTATCAAGAAGATGAAGAAAGATAGCACGTCATTCAATGCAAAACCACTGACGAAAGCCTAGGTTTTGCGAGGGTAAAGGGCCGATAGGCCCTCTACTTATTGACGATAATTAGGCGACTTGCTGATTAGCTGTTGCTTTTCTGCCTGTTAGCTTTAGTGCTAACCATGCACCCAACATACAAAGTGGAATAGGCGACACCAGTTTACTCAGTTGTCTCGCTAGTTCGTGCTCAGGGTGTAAGAAGATACTCAATACCCCATAAATCACAAAACAAATACCCAGACTGATGGCGTATTTGTATCCTTGCGTTTTCGTTTTCAACGTTAGAATAAACGCACACAATATACCTGCTATCACACTGAGAATTGCCGTACCTGTACTTAGAAACTCTGAGTTAATCGCCAATTCATTGAGTGCAGCATAGTCTGTTGGCACCTCTGACAAGGTGGTTTGCCATACCGCGGTTAATATTACAGTCATTGTTACGGTGGCCACAATGTACAACACAAATGCAATTGCGACTGGCTTGATACTAAAGTTTTCGTTGTTCATCTTTTAGTTCCTTTAAGATTTGCGTTTATCGCAAATTGATTAATTAAAAAGATGAGCCAATTCCATATTTCTTCGCGAGCTTTCTGGCTTGGTAGGCGAACAATAGGGCAGAACAAATCAGTACAATCGATAGAGCATCTTTAAACAACTTGAAGGTGTCGTAATCAATACGCTCCTCACCATAGGCTGTAAAAATGCCGTAAAAACCAAACATATGACTAAGAAAAACCACAAAAAATCCAATGTAAGCATGCTTGAGTTGACGCTTACCCTCTAATTTTTTGCGCTCATTATCTGTATCGTTTTCTTGGTTTTTTACTATCTCTTGAGTGATTGTTTCTGTTGTAGTTGCATCTACAGAAGACGTCGATGTTAACGCATCAGCATCAAACAGTTCATTGACTGATATTTCAAATACAGCTGCCAAGCATTTTATGCTTTCTTGAGAGGCGACTGATTTAGCTTCAATTCGCTGAACCGTTCGTAAGCTTAAGCCTGTCAACTCAGATAACTGTTGCTGTGACCAACACTTACTTTCTCTGAGTTGTTTTATCTTGTTTGCGTTAATTTTCAATTTCATTGTAGAGCTTCCTCTGTGGCTCGATTTCAAGCTACCAAGAAAACTCAATTTCCTTTACGTCACTTTGTCGTAATGGTTACGTAACCAGTACGACACTTGTTGTAAAACCCTTATAATATAAAGGATTTATTACACGTTGCAATTCGTTGCTACAACTAATATAACGCGAAATTGCAACATGCAAAACCAATAAAAAAGGCTTCGTATCGAAGCCTTTTTGCGTGTATTTCTAGTTCTTCGTTACCACCATACGGTGTAAAAAGCGATGAGCAAACATACCACAGCAATCGATGCCACATTGAAACCTGAAGTGGTTTTAAATTCGATGTCATTAAGGTCAACAGCGTTTTCATTGATACCATTTTTCTCTGCCAGAGAAGTAACAATAGCAAGTACAACACACAACAAAAATACCAACCCCACACGATCGATAAACGGTAACTCTGGCCAGAATTGTCTCAGCACTAAACTAAATACAAACGACCCAACCGCAGCCACCAAACCACCATTGGCGGTAGTTTTCTTCCAAAACATACCAAGGACAAACAACGCGCAAATACCTGGCGTAAAGAAACCCGTAAATTCTTGAATGTACTGAAAAGCCTGGTCAAATTGACCGAGTAACGGCTTAGCAGCGACCATGGCTATAATTAACGCAGTAAAACTTGCGATACGACCCACTTTTACATAATGATGCTGACTTTCGTCAGGACGCTTATCTTTGTATAGGTCCATGGTAAAAATAGTCGACACACTGTTGGTCATTGATGCCAATGAAGACACAATGGCAGCCACAAGTGCAGCAAAAATGACTCCTTTTAAACCTACCGGCATCATAGTCATTAACGATGGATAGGCTTGGTCGGGTTTAGCTAAATCTGGTACCAGTAATACAGCAGCGATACCCGGTAACACTACAATGAGAGGCATCAAGAGTTTTAAGAACGCGGCAAAAGCAATGCCTTTCTGTGCCTCTTGTACACTTTTAGCCGCTAGCGTGCGCTGAATGATGTATTGGTTAAAGCCCCAATACGACAGGTTCATGATCCACATACCGCCAATCAAAACTGAAATACCTGGCAAGTCCACATAGTGTGGATTGTCTTTAGCTAGGATCATATCGAACTTTTCAGGCAGCTGATTGGTAATGTCGATAAAGCCCTGAATAGGCCCTTGACCATCACTGATAAGATTAAGTGCCGTCCACGATAAAAAAAGACCACCGAATATCAGTAGCACGACTTGAATAATATCGGTAAGCGCTACCGCTTTTAAGCCTCCGTAGAGAGAATACGCTAGTGAGAAGACACCCAAGAAAATCATGCCATACACCATATCAACACCGGCTATAGTGTTAATGGCTAGTGCTCCTAACCAAAGTACTGCGGTTAAGTTCACAAATATGTAGACCCCAAGCCAAAACACGGCCATGACTTTTCGTACTCTATGGTCATAGCGCTGCTCTAGAAACTGCGGCATAGTGTAGATTTTGTGCTTAAGAAAGATAGGTAAAAAGTACTTTCCAACAATAATCAGTGTAATCGCTGCCATCCACTCATAAGATGCGATAGCAAGGCCGATTTGATAACCGGAGCCAGACATACCAATAATTTGTTCTGCAGAGATATTTGCTGCAATTAACGATGCTCCTATTGCCCACCAAGGTAAGCTAGAGCCTGCTAAGAAATAGTCGTTGGTATCCTTTTCATGACCGGCCTTCTCTCTGGATACCCACCATGCGATACCAATAAGCGCTATCACGTAAACAGAAAATAACGTGATATCTAACGTTGCAAGTTTCATAAATTGTCCCGAGTTTTTGTTTTAATTTGTGCATTTACTGCACATTGCTGGGGTACAGAAAGATGAATTATTATTGTTATGATTGCTTTTACACGTGTGACGCGCGATTGCTAAACCATAATTAACACATTTTGATGGTAGATATGAAGGGTAATTGTTTGGAAAATGTAAAAAACGCCGACCATTAAATATGCTCGGCGAAAGGGACAACCGTCGTTAAACGGAGGACTTGCAAATTGAGAGCACTCGCTTATGCAAACGCTCCTTGAGTAGCGGTACAAACGTAAACGTCTGCTTTATAGCCAGTTTCGTCAAAATAATTGTATTCAACGACCTGCTTAACTACATCGACTTGATCGGTTGGTACCAAGGCAACAACACAACCACCAAAGCCGCCGCCAGTCATACGCACACCACCAGTTTCACCGATTACCTCAGAAATAATTTCTACTAGGAAATCGATAGGCTTAACAGTAATTTCAAAATCGTCACGCATAGACACGTGAGACTCCGCCATGGCTTGGCTCACAGTAGCAATATCACCATCTTTGAGTGCTTGGGCAGCAGTAAGTGTTCTAGCATTCTCAGTAATGATATGGCGAGCGCGTCGATACACTACCTCTGACATTTCACTCTTGGTGTTTTCTAGCTGCTCGAGTGTAGCGCCTCGAAGTGAGGAGACGCCCAAGATTGACGCACTTTCTTCACACTGCTCTCTGCGCAAGTTGTATTCGCTATCAACGAGACCGCGTTTTACATTAGAGTTAATAATGACAATTTGGTGAGTCGACGGTAATGGCGAGTGTTCGATAGCCAACGACTGGCAATCAAGTAACATAGCCTTTCCTTCGTTACCCATTGCAGATATCAACTGATCCATAATGCCACACGAACAACCCACAAAGGTATTCTCGGCTTTTTGGCCAAGCAAAGCTGCTTGAACACCGTCAAGAGGCAGTTCATACAATGCGCTAATCGCCTTTAAGATAGCGACTTCAAAAGATGCCGAAGAGCTAAGGCCAGCGCCTTGCGGAACATTACCCGTTACCAGTAAGTTTGCTCCGCCAAAATCCGGCAAGGCTTCTTTAAGGACTTTAACCACACCACGCACATAGTTTGCCCAACCTTGTTCGTTGTCAAACTGAATGTCGTCTAACGGAAACTGGTTTTGCTGATTATCATAATCAACGGCAGTGACCAGAATAGTGTTGTCATCGCGCTTTGTTGCAGCCACCCACGTACCAAAGTTAATGGCCGCCGGGAACACAAAACCCTCGTTGTAATCAGTATGTTCACCGATAATATTAACGCGACCTGGGGCATGTACTAACACCTTAGGCGCAGCAGAATAAGTCTGCTCAAATTGTTCGGTAAATGCTTGATTATCCATTGCTCTTCTCATTTTTCTTGTAGTGTACTGTAGGTAATGCTTTCAATCGGTCAGCGGCTTGCTCTGGCGTTAAGTCACGCTGGGCCTCAGCCATCATTTCATAGCCCACCATAAATTTACGTACACTCGCTGAACGCAATAGCGGTGGGAAGAAGTGCGCGTGAAGCGTCCATTCTGGATGCTCTTGTTTGTCGAATGGTGCACTGTGCCAGCCCATTGAGTAAGGGAATGACGTTTCGAACAAATTGTCGTAACGAGCAGTGATTTCACCAATGATAGACGCCAGCGCTTTACCTTGTTCGTCGTTAATATGGTGTAGCGCTTGGACATTAAAGCGTGGCAGTAACAAGGTTTCGAAAGGCCAAGCTGCCCAGTAAGGTACAACAACAACCCAGTGGTCGTTTTGACACACTACACGCTCTTGCTTTGCCACTTCTTGCTCTGCGTAATCTAACAACATAGGGCGACCGTTTTCACGATAGTACTCGCCCAACTGGACCACTTTCTTAGCAGGATCCGATGGAATGTGCTTCTGCGCCCATACTTGACCATGAGGGTGAGGGTTAGAGCAGCCCATCATTGAGCCTTTGTTCTCGAACACTTGCACCCAGGTGTAAAGTTGACCCAGCTCTTCAGTTTGCTCCTTCCAACAATTAACCACATCAAAACGTTCTTCATCTGTCAGTTCAGGAAGAGTTTTGCTGTGGTCAGGCGAGAAACAAATAACACGGCTACAACCTTGTTCGGTCTCGAATCGGAATAAACCAGAATCTTCACCGTCTTGCACTGTGTCTTTCTTCAGTGCTGCAAAGTCATTTTCAAATACATAGGTCCCTGTGTATTTTTCATTCACTTCGCCATTTACACGAGTATTACCCGGACACAAGTAGCAGGTTGGGTCATAAGATGGCTTTTGCTCATTGTTTGGCTCTTCGGACTGACCTTGCCACGGGCGCTTCGCACGGTGTGGAGAGACAAGCACCCACTCGCCTAGCAACGGATTATATCGACGATGCGGATCATTTGTTGGGTCAAAGGACGTTCCCATAATTACTCTCTATTAAAGCCAAATCAAGGCAAAGGTTAAACGTTTACCCTAAATACTATATCAAGGGCGATAGATTATCAATTCTCCAATAAAGAAAATTATTTGTTAAATAATTGTAGTGTAAAAATACAATTACTCACCCTTCAATGAGAACTGGTAGCTAATTACCGCTTCGAAAGGCTTTTCTGGCGTAGCAATACAGTCTGGAAATTCAGGACGATTAGGCGCATCTGGAAAGTGCTGAGGCTCAAGACACAAGGCGCCTAGTTGAGGGGAACTCTGCAAACTGCCCGTGTAGAACTGCATACCGGGTAAATTGGTACGAAGCACCATTTCAATGTCAGTATCAGAGGCATAGACTATGGCTTGAGGTGAATCTGCATCATCTTGGCTCAATACGTAATTGTGGTCATAACCTCCCACCATATCGTAAAGCGGCATACCACTTCGGCTCTGCTCTCCAATGACGGTAGTTGTCGTGAAATCGAAAGGTGTAGTGGCTACATCGACCAATTTGCCAGTGGGAAGTAATGTAGCGTCAGCATCGGTGACTTTGGTAGCGTTTATAAATAACGATGTACTCTCAACCGAATCACTTTTACTCAGTGTAAAGTACGCATGTTGAGTCATACTGATAGGTGTTGGAGCATCGGTTTTTGCTTGCATGGTAAGGGTTAAAGTATTCGTGTCAGACAAAGTATATCTAGCCGTTACTTCTAAGTTACCAGGAAACCCGCCCTCGCCATCTTCACTCGTAAGCGTAAGTTCCACACCTACCTCGGTCTCAGAGTTGATAGCAGTGCCTTTCCACAACTTTTTATGGAACCCCGGTAATCCACCGTGAAGATTATGGTCACCGCCATTTTGGTCTAGGTCATATTGAATACCATTCAACGAAAAGCTTCCGTGACCGATACGGTTTGCATATCTACCGACGATTGCACCGCGATATGAGGGATCTTCCACATAGCCATTAATATCGTCATAAGACTGAACACAGTCGTGTCTATTACTTGTGCTATCAGGTACTGCAATTTGATGAATGATGCCGCCATAGGTCAGTATTTCGACCTGCATCCCTTTTGAATTGTTTAACGTGAACAACTCAACAGGGTTACCTTCAAGTTGACCAAATTCAGAAACGTCGACGTGCATAATTCCTCCAATCCCTGCGATTTAAGCGGTGTGCCTTTAGTGATTATTCGTTCATAGGTCGAATAATCGCAAAGGGTATACGTTTTCTCTAGGTTTTTACAACATTTAAACACATAAGACTTTTATGTTATTTTGTTCTTCTGAGGTACCCTGTTCTCTCAACGCGACTGTGCGTTAAGCGTCTACCAATAACAATAACGAAAAAAATTTAAGTAATGGCCACAATAAAAGATATTGCTCTAGCAGCAGGTGTTTCACTTGCCACTGTGTCTCGCGTTATCAACGACGGACCCAAAGTTGGCGATAAAACCCGGAAACGGGTGAAAGCTATCATGGAAGAAATGGGCTACCGTCCTAACGCAAATGCGCGGGCCTTAGTTACCCAGCGAAGTGCCTCGCTAGGTGTTGTGTTGGCCGAATTACACGACCCATTTTTTGCAATGTTGGCCCACGGTGTAGAGAGCGTAACGCGAAAAAAGAAAGTACAGATACTACTTAGTGCTGGCTCTATCGAAAAAGATACCGAAATGCGCGCCATAGAAACCTTACTCGAGCACCGTGTTGAAGCCATGGTCGTGCACAGTAAAGCGCTAGATGACAAGACACTCGTCGATTTTGCCAATCAGATTCCGGGTTTCGTTCTTATTAACCGCTATATTCCTGAAATAGCCAACCGTTGTGTGTGGTTAGACAATGTTACTGGCGGTAGAATTATGGCCGAATATGCGATCAATCAGGGTCATAAGAGTATCGCTGTAATCAGCAGTAGATATCGTATTGACGATCCAAATCACAGATTGGAAGGCATTCAGTCTGCCATACAACAAGCCAACCTAGCGCTGCCTGAAAGCATGATAGAGTATGCAGCACCGGATCAAGAAGGTGGCGAACTTGCGATGCAAAACCTGATTGCAACAGGCGCCAACTTTACTGCTGTGTTGGCGTACAACGATGCTATGGCGTCTGGCGCTATGACCATGCTTCAAGACCACAATATTGGCGTGCCAGATCAAGTGTCGGTCATGGGCTACGACGACGTGCTGTTAGCTAAGTATTGTCGCCCCAAATTAACCACGTTGCGTTATCCGATTGAGATGATGGCAGCAAAAGCCGCCGAACTCGCCCTCAAATACGCTTCAGGACACAAGCCTGAAGAAGGATTGACGTTCAAATACACACCAACAGTCGTAAAACGTGATTCTCTCACACGGATATAACACATTGCGCTTTCCCAATTTCGTTTTTACAGATTGGTCAAGTTATTCGCAATAACTTATCCCCAGAGCGAGATTATTCGTGATCTTAGTACATTACATGATCACGCTAGATCAATTACGTCTAAAAACACGTAACTCCCTATTAATAAAATACTTATTTAGATCTCAAAATCGCCTCTTGGGATCGAAACTTTCAGAACTGTAACACCTGTTACACAATTACCAACAAGTTGATCCACATTTTATCCACAGGCTTAGGACAAAATCCTCATTGTAATAGCACTAGTTATAATTAGGCGTATTTCAATTAATCCCTTGTGATTTTGTATTCCCAATCCCCTTTAGTGTATAGTCTCGCCCAGCATAACTTGAGTAAGCAGCATGGTAAGAGTATTCATCCTACTGAGTTTGTTGTTTGGAACATTCAAGGCACAGGGCAATGTCGATTTACAAAATTGGCAACAGGGTGCGATTGGTTATCACCTCAACTATTTCCAAGAGGACGATACCCCACTAACGTGGCAACAAGCACAGCGTACATTTAATAGTCGTTCTACATTCCGCAGCGCGGGTCAGTCTCTGTCGCTAGGTATTGGTGTTGCGCCCGTGTGGTTAAAAGCAACGCTGGTCAATAATACTGAAACCCCCATAGATTATCGCATGTCAGTAGAGACTCCGTGGCTCGATTACATCGACACATACTTGGTTCACAACGGAGAACTCGTCGCCCATATTGCTGGCGGCGATGGCTACCCGTTTGACCAGCGACCAATGGCGCACAGATACTATAGCTTTGACTACAGTTATGCCCCCGGGCAAACCGATGTTTTCATCCGTATTGATTCGGCTGGCCCTATGGCGATTCCTATACATTTGTCGCGCACAGCATTGGCCCAGACCCGAGACATTCGCGCAGGATATGAATACGGAGTGCTTTACGGCATTATGCTGGCTCTGGCGTTATATAACTTCATTTTGTTTATCAATATCAAGCAAGCAGAGTTTGGCTTGTATTCCCTTTACTTGATCGGGTTTATAGCGAATAGCTTGTCTTATACGGGACAGATACATGCTGTTTTTACGCCAGATTTTGGGCCCTATTTTCAAGACTGGGTAGATATCTTCTTGATGATTACCTATTCCGTGGTGGGATTATTATTTGCCAGAAAAGTACTTAACACCCAACACTATGCGCCAACCCTCGACAAGGTAACCCTTGGTTTTGCGACTATAATTCCAGCAGGTATGGTCATAGGTGCAGTAATCAATTCTTTGTTCCTATCCATGATATTGGCGTTTTTACTGAACACCAGCTTCGCTGTTTTATTCATTATTTTGGGCATTCGCGCGCTTAAAGCGAGAGTAGACTCTGCCAAGTTATTCTTGGTGTCATCGGTTACAGCGGCTATTTGTATTGCCATAAGCACTGGTGCCGTAGCAGGTATTTTCCCGTTAAATGACGTTACCTTTAAGCTAATCGAGGTGGGAATGGCGTTCGAAGCCGTGGTGCTTGCTGTACTGCTCGCGCAACGCTTCCGAAGTGCACAGCAAGATAAATTAATAGCGGAACACGTTGCCCAAACAGACGAACTTACGCAGTTGTTCAATCGCAGAGGGTTTCGCCAACGCTGCGACCTTGTTTTTGATAAAGACATTCATGAACATAGAGACATAGCGATACTGCTTATTGATATTGACAAGTTTAAGAGTATTAATGATACCTATGGTCACGCTGGTGGTGATGCAGTGTTGGAAAGTGTCGCTAAGTGCATATCATCGCACAAGCGGGGCGACCGTCACATTTATGCCCGATGGGGCGGAGAAGAATTTATTGTGTATCTCTCGGGTGTATCCCAACACGAAGCTGAGAGAGAAGCAGAGAGTCTTAGAGCACGCATAGAAAGTTTGATCACTGAGTTCAGAGGTATTCAGCTATCAGTCACCATTAGCGTTGGTGTGTCTGGTAGTAATGGAATGTCATACAACGGTGAACCTTTATCGATGGTTAGCATCGAAAGTATTATTAATCAGGCAGATATAGCTATGTACGATGCGAAAATTAGCGGCGGCAACCAAATTTGTAGCCAATATTTACTCGTACCAAGCATGGCGTAATAACACGGAAAACCCACATGGAAAGCAGGTTTCAAAAAACATATTTGGAAAAGAACCTTCGTAATTTAGCCTTAATCGCTATGGTAAATATTGGATTAGTGGGGTGTGAAGTCACACCTCCCGAAACTCTGGAGTCGACGCTAATTCCAGAGTCGACAAGGAAGGCGTACGAGTCAAAAATGGCGGAAGCTGAAAAATGTACGCTGTCTTTGAATGAAATCGCTGACACACGTCAAAACAAGCTGTTTACTGTAAATGGACATTCCATCGCACCAGAAAACGTGAATGCATGGCTTGAGAGCACGCTGAATAAGCTTCATGTAGGCGCAACTGATTCTGCTGGCGGTGAGGTGAATGTTTACTTATCGAAGATATTTGTCAACGCTATAGGCAAAACGCTAACCACCAACGTTGTTTTGGATGTGCAACATCGCCAAACACCCGCAGACACTTTTACTGAATTACAAAGTTTTAGAGGACAGAGTGTAACTGTTTATACGCCGGACACATCAAACAATGTAGAAGTTGCCTTAAAGCAGGCTATGCATCAGGCGGTAAGACGTATTAAAACCTCTTACGCACACCAGTGTAATTAACTCAGTGTGCAATTAAGCTTCACTAAATTGATTGCACTTTACCGTTGATCACCATGATACATTGCATCCCCGCGCGCTCAGCGGCTTCTCGCCCAATATTAGTATCTTCAAAAACTACACACTCATTGGCAGGAATGCCCATTAGCTCAGCAGCTTTGAGAAAGGTTTCAGGGTGAGGTTTACCGTTACTCACATCATCAGCAGTGACAATAGCGTTAAGCTGATGATGGAGTCCGTGGTGACTCAAAACATGGTCAGCATGTGCTCTATCCGACCCAGTACCCACAGACATTGGTAGTTTGCCAAGATAGTGCTGAAATACCAATAAAGTGTCTTCGATCAAATCTGGCGTATGGGCTAGCCGCTCGTATTGTGCTTTTTTAAACGCCGCCACTTCTGCAGTGTCATGAGTTTTACCATGCTTTTCATTAAGCAATCCAACCGTATTCACTGTGGGAACACCGCCAAGGCTGTAGTGGTAATCACTGTCGAAAGGGTAACCAAATTCCTCGCAGGTAATTTCCCACGCACTAATATGTGCGCTCATAGAATCAACGAGAGTCCCGTCCATATCAAAGATAATGCCGTTGAATTTAGATAAATCGATCATCAGTCACTCCCTGTCCATTCACAGCTTAAAATGATATTAGTTTGACGAATCAACCACTTGACGAGCGGTTGTCATATTGAAATCACGAGTTACTTTTAAGTATACCGCGTCATGATTACTGTTTAACGTCACTTCTTCGACGCCAGGTTGCCCCATCAAGGTATCGATAATATGGGGGTTAGCCGCACCGCTGTTAATCGCCAGTGTTACTCGCTGTATTCTGCTGACTTCATTCAAACCCAACAACAAGAGTAACCACAATAGTGCGATACCCGCCCCAATAGCGTAAACCATTTCGGGGGAGGCCAATTCTGTGATTACACCCGAAAGCATCCCCCCCAGAAACGCGCCAAAGAATTGGAAACTCGCGTAAATCCCCATAGCAGTGCCTTTTTGACCTGCCGGGGCAATACTTGATACTAGTGCAGGAAAGTTTGCTTCTAAATAGTTAAAGCCGACGAAAAACAAAATACACGCACTTAAGACCAACCACCAGCGCTGGTCTAATCCACTTAAACCACCAAGAGCAACGGCGAGCATGACAACGGCGGTAACAAGATATGACTTAGGTGTGCGCCCTCTCGCCATTCCCATCATTATTACCAACCCCACTATCGACGCGCCTAATACTGGCAAGTAAAGGCTCCAGTGTTCTTCCAACGCTAAATCAAACTTTAGCAGCGTCAGAGGGAGCTGCGTGAACAGTAGGGTAATCAACATGTGAAGCAACAGCACACTCACATTGAGTCGCCATAGTTGGGATGAGAAAAACAGCGTCGATAGCTGACCTTTCTGAGGCAAGGTATCACCGCTACTCACAATGCTGGTTTGCGGTACAACCCAAACAATCAGAGGCATACACAAGAGTGCCAATAAACCGGTAACACCAAAAATCCCCGCCATCCCCCACGCATTAGCGATTAATGGGCCAAGCAAAACGGCAAGGTAAAATGAAAAACCAATAGCGATACCTATCACTGCGAGCACCTTGGCACGCTGCGACTCTCGACTAACGTCGGTGGCTAGCGCCATAATTGCACCAGCAATAGCCCCCGCTCCCTGAAGAACGCGGCCGACGATCATTCCCAGCATGGTATCGCTCATTGCTGCAATGAAGCTTCCTAGCGCAAATACTGCTAGACCTAGCAAGATAACGGGCTTTCGTCCCCATTTATCAGACAACATACCCATGGGTATTTGCAGTGCAGCTTGGGTTAACCCGTAACCGCCAACCGCGAGTCCAACATACAAAGGCGAGTAATCTGGATAATCCATGGCTGCTATAGCAATAACTGGCATTACCATAAACAAACCCAACATACGCAAAACGTAAACCAAAGCTAATGCCAGCGATGTGCGTAATTCCAGAGCGTTCAAACCTTTATATCCTCTTGGCTAATATGGCGGCGAAGTGTAGCACAATTAATGTCAATTTCGTTGTCGACTATGGCATACTGATTCTTTTTTTCGCACTTGAGTATCAATGGACAAAATCGAAGTACGCGGGGCTCGCACCCACAATCTTAAAAATATCGATTTAACACTACCACGAGATAAACTGGTGGTGATTACCGGCCTCTCAGGCTCCGGAAAATCTTCATTAGCTTTCGATACACTTTATGCCGAAGGTCAACGACGTTACGTCGAATCACTATCTGCATACGCGCGCCAGTTTCTTTCCATGATGGAAAAGCCAGATGTGGATCACATCGAAGGCCTCTCTCCAGCGATTTCTATTGAGCAAAAATCTACTTCTCATAACCCTCGTTCTACGGTGGGAACCATTACTGAGATCTATGATTATTTGCGTTTGATGTACGCTCGTGTCGGCACACCAAAATGCCCTGACCATGATGTTCCTCTCGATGCGCAAACCGTAAGCCAAATGGTCGACAAGGTGCTTTCACTCCCAGAAGGCAGCAAGCTCATGCTGTTGGCGCCTATTGTGAAAGCCAGAAAGGGCGAGCATATTAAAACCCTGCAGAACTTATCGGCGCAAGGTTACATTCGTGCTCGCATTGACGGTGAAGTGTGTGATTTGTCCGATCCGCCTGAATTAGACTTACATAAAAAGCATACCATCGAGGTAGTAGTCGACCGATTCAAAGTACGAGAAGACCTAGCGTTACGACTTTCAGAATCCTTCGAAACAGCCCTAGAGCTAGCCGGTGGAAACGCGGTGATTGCCGATATGGACAACCCCGACGCCGAAGAAATCGTATTCTCTGCAAACTTTGCCTGCCCTCACTGTGGCTATAGCTTAAGTGAACTCGAGCCTCGTTTGTTCTCATTTAATAACCCAGCGGGAGCTTGTCCAACGTGTGATGGATTAGGTACACGCCAATTCTTTGATCCGGCAAGAGTCGTCACAAATGATGAACTGAGTTTGTCTGGCGGTGCCATTCGCGGATGGGACAAGCGCAGCTACTACTATT
Source organism: Alteromonas sp. KUL49 (assembly GCF_006538345.1). GTDB lineage: Bacteria > Pseudomonadota > Gammaproteobacteria > Enterobacterales > Alteromonadaceae > Alteromonas. The sequence goes on from NZ_BJKL01000006.1 coordinate 176,139, forward strand.
ATCAAATGCTCCAAGCCGTTGGCGAGCATTATGGTTTTGACCTCACAGTCCCATATCAAGAGTTAGACGATAAACATAAAGACATTGTGCTCTATGGTTCAAAAGGTAAATCACTGTCGTTTAAATACATCAATGAACGTGGTGATGTGATGGAGCGCAAGCACCCCTTTGAAGGCATCATTCCGAACATGGAGCGTCGCTATCGCGAAACTGAATCCAACGCAGTGCGTGAAGAGCTTGCCAAGTTCTTGAGTCAGCAGCCTTGTAACAGTTGTAATGGCACGCGATTGAGAGTAGAAGCTCGCAACGTATTCATTGCCGATACGCCGCTGCCAACAGTCACAGATATGTCCATCGCTGACGCTTTTGCCTTCTTTGACACGCTAAACCTAGAAGGGCAAAAAGCACAAATAGCGGAGAAGATCCTCAAAGAAATTCTCGATCGTCTGCGATTCTTAGTCAACGTGGGATTAAACTATCTCACTATGTCACGCAGTGCGGATACATTGTCAGGTGGTGAGGCGCAGCGCATTCGACTCGCCAGCCAAATCGGCGCTGGTTTAGTGGGCGTGATGTACGTGTTAGATGAACCCTCCATTGGTTTGCACCAGCGAGACAACGAAAGATTACTCAAAACACTGACTCACCTACGGGATTTAGGTAACACTGTACTCGTAGTAGAGCACGATGAAGACGCTATTCGCGAAGCGGATTTTATTGTGGATATTGGCCCAGGCGCGGGCGTTCACGGTGGCGAAATAATTGCTCAAGGCTCTCTTGATGATATAAAGAACAGTGAAGATTCACTCACTGGAAAGTATTTGTCCGGCAGAGAAAAAATTGAGGTTCCCACGCAAAGAACACCGCTGAAAGATGATAAGTGGTTGTCACTCACTGGGGCCAGTGGAAACAACTTAAAGAATGTTGATCTAAACATTCCCATCGGTTTAATGACGTGTATTACTGGCGTATCTGGTTCGGGAAAATCTACTCTAATCAATGATACGCTCTACAAGATTGCCCATACAGTGCTTAACAAAGCAACCACTGCTGAACCATCACCTTACACTGATATTCAAGGGCTAGATCAACTCGACAAAGTCGTCGATATAGACCAAAGCCCTATTGGCCGCACACCGCGTTCTAACCCTGCAACGTATGCAGGTATTTTCACGCCAATTCGCGAACTCTTTGCTGGCACTCAAGAAGCCCGCTCTAGAGGCTATAAGCCAGGCCGTTTTAGCTTTAACGTTAAAGGCGGACGTTGTGAAGCCTGTCAGGGTGACGGTGTAATCAAAGTTGAAATGCACTTCTTACCCGACGTTTACGTACCTTGTGATGTGTGTCACGGTAAGCGTTACAACCGAGAAACCCTAGAGGTAAAATACAAGGACAAAAGCATTCACGAAGTATTGGAAATGACGGTAGAAGACGCTCGACAATTCTTCGATCCCATTCCTTCCATTGCCAGAAAACTGCAAACGCTGATGGATGTTGGACTCTCCTATATCCGACTTGGTCAAGCTGCTACTACCCTGTCGGGTGGTGAAGCGCAACGTGTGAAATTAGCAAAAGAGCTTTCTAAACGGGATACCGGACAAACTCTGTATATCCTTGATGAGCCCACCACAGGACTTCATTTCCACGACATTAAGCAGTTACTTGCGGTACTTCACAGACTAAGAGATCACGGTAATACCGTGGTTGTCATAGAACACAATCTAGACGTGGTAAAAACCGCTGATTGGCTGGTAGATTTGGGGCCTGAAGGGGGATCAGGTGGCGGCCAAATTATTGCCCAAGGAACGCCGGAAACCATCGCTGAAAGTGACATTTCACATACTGGACGCTTCCTAAAGCCATTATTAGAACAACAATAAGGTAGCCGATATGAGCACCCCGATGGAAATGACCTTTGACGTAAGGTTTTACGAAACAGACGCACTTGCCCACGTCAGTAACACCGCGCTGGTAGGCTGGTTCGAAGCGGCTAGAGAGCCTGTATTTCGCATGTTCAACCCCACGCTAGATTTACAAAACTGGCCACTTATTTTGGCCAGCTACAAAGTAGATTTTCTGGCGCAGATTTTCTACGGCAAACCAGTGACCGTTAAGTCCTTTGTGAGTCGTTTGGGGAGTAGTTCTTTCGACGTATACCAAGAGCTTTGGCAGAACGACATCATGTGTGCCACAGGGGTTACCACCATGGTTCACTTTGACTACGAAACCCAGCGTTCATCGCCCATTCCAGATGATGTGAAGCTGCAACTAGAAGCACATAAAAAAGAAATCGATAATGACTGATTTTATAGAAGTTATCGATAATGTTCTGTCACCGGAACTGTGCAATAAAATTATCGAGCGATTTGAGCAAAGCCCGAACATGACTCAAGGTGTTACGGGTGGTGGTGTTGATCTGGACAAAAAGCGCAGCACTGATGTGCAGTTCAGTCATAACCCAGAATTTCATGACTTAATACCACCAGTCATGAAATATACCGGTGAACAGTTAATCAAGTATATCGAGAAATATTACTACGCTTTGGTAGGCCCAATTGGGCTTACGGTAAAACACCCTAAAACTGGCGAACCGGTAAAACTCACTGGCGACAATTTCGAAGAAGTCGGCAAGCCCAATTTAGGCGGGTTGATGAAGTATCTATTTCGCTTGGGCAAAGTAAACGCGCAGCGTTACACCGCCGGTGAGGGCGGCTACCCTTATTGGCATTCCGAAGTTTATCCTCAACATCCGCATAATGACGCGCTGCATCGCATTTTGCTATTTATGTTCTACTTGAACGATGTTGAGGAAGGTGGCGAAACAGAATTTATTTATCAAAATAAGTCTGTAAAGCCTAAAGCGGGGACTATGGTTATTGCCCCGGCCTATTTTACCCATACTCACAGGGGTAATATTACGGTGAGTAACGATAAGTACATTCTCACGTCATGGTTGTTGTTCAACCCTGCAGACCGTATTTACTCACCGCCTCCTGCACGCTAGTGCTCTCGCCACCGCTTGTTTTACTAGCGGTGGTATAGGCAACTTAAAACGCCTCAACAGCCTCGCCCGAAAGTCGATATCCAACTGACGCTATATCACCTTTCCAGCCTTCTGTAGACATTTCACCGGTTACCCAAATCGCATCATAAAGATTATCTATGGAGATTCCCTCTTCAAAAGTCACATGCACAATTTGATTAGAAGGTGGAGGGGGTACGTGAACACAAGCCCCAAAAAAGGGTACCAATAGAAATTCCGTAATTTTATCTGCATCACCTTCTAGCGGTACAACAAACCCCGGTACTTTTACTCGCATACCGTCATACTTTTCAACCACAGGCGCATTGGGTTGAAGTTGCGTCATTTGACTGTCGTGTTGCATGAGGGGAGCGGTAAGTTCATTGAAACCCTCTGGAACGAGATCTTCCCAATACACTTCAACAGCAGCGTCGTCACTCATAACGCCAGTATGGAAAAACAAGAAAAATGCTAAAAAGCCTGTCGTAATACTATTTTTTATTCTTTGCATGAATCTATAAAACCTATCTGCAACGCACCAACTAAAAAGGGTTCGCGACTACGAACCCTTTAATACGTTGAAGTGCTGTGTAAGGGTTAGTTACCGTAAAACGCTACCTTCCCTTACTATACACATGAGAGTAAAAATTACTCTGCTTCGTAGCGTGCAACACTTGCAGTAATTTCTTCTTTCGCTGCGGCAGCGTCTGCCCAGCCATCTACCTTAACCCATTTACCTGGCTCAAGATCTTTGTAGTGCTCAAAGAAGTGCTCGATTTGCTTAAGTAGCAAAGGCTCAACGTCAGAGATTTCTTTAACGCCACGGTAAATTGTTGAAAGCTTGTCTACTGGAACCGCAAGCACCTTCGCGTCTTTACCAGATTCGTCAGTCATGTTTAAAACGCCAACTGGGCGACAGCGAATAACAGAGCCAGCAAGAAGTGGGAACGGAGTGATTACTAATACGTCGACTGGGTCACCGTCTTCAGACAGTGTATTTGGCACATAACCATAGTTAGTTGGGTAGTGCATACAAGTTGCCATGAAACGGTCAACAAAAATAGCACCCGAGTCTTTGTCTACTTCGTATTTCACTGGGTCTGCGTGGGCAGGAATTTCAATGATTACATTTACTTCTTCTGGCAGGTTTTTGCCTGCAGGAACAGCATTCAAGCTCATTCTAATGTCCTTTCAATAATAACTAATTCAGTTGGCCGTAAGTATACGGCGAGCGCAGCAAAATAAAAACGCTTTACGACATATGTCGTACAAAACATCGTCAAAAACCGCGCGTATCGCGCCTAATTATTTACTTTTGTAGCTCAAACAGGTTTCAACTTCTTCTTTTGAACCTATTAGCACTGGCACGCGCTGATGTATTTCTGTTGGCATAACTTCAAGAATACGTCCATCACCGGTATCAGCTAAACCACCTGCTTGCTCCATAAGGAACGCCATTGGGTTTGCTTCATAAAGTAGGCGAAGTTTACCTGGCTTTGCAGGGTCGCGTTTATCGTAGGGATACATGAAAATACCACCACGACATAACAAACGGTGAATATCACCTACCATGGCCGCCACCCAGCGCATGTTGTAATTTTTACCACGAGGACCCTCTTCACCTGCTAGAAGGTCATTGATGTAGCTTTGCATCGACGGTTCCCAATGGCGCTGATTTGACGCGTTAATTGAGAACTCTTTGGTTTGCTCGGGCACTTTTACATTGGGATGGGTTAAAAGGAAACCACCGTGGGTTTTATCCAAGGTATAAATGTGAGTACCACGGCCTGTCGTTAGCGCAAGCATAGTAGATGGCCCGTACAATACGTAACCCGCCGCAACCATTTGCGTACCCGGTTGCAAAAATGCAGAAGGATCGTTTGGCTCCATCCACTGAGGTGCATGTGTAATCGAGAAAATAGTACCGATCAGGCTGTTAATTTCGGTATTAGATGATCCATCAAGTGGGTCAAAGCTCACTAGGTAGTTACCGTCAGGGTTACAACCCACTACGTCATCCTCTTCTTCTGAAGAGATAGCTTTAACGTAACCAGATTCACTTAAAATATCTTTAAGGATTTGGTTTGAGATAACATCTAGCTTTTTCTGTGTTTCGCCTTGTACGTTTTCAGACAGGGTCGAACCAAGTACGCCGGCCAATGCGCCCTGACTGACGCGGAAAGATATTTCTTTACAGCCTGCTAAAAGTGTACGAATAAGAAGGATGAGTTCTAACGGGGCACCGTCGTTCTGCAGTTGTGAATTTAAACGTTTCATCGTGTGGTTAAGCCTTTTTGTGGGTGTAGGGTAACAACCAATCAAGCGTCAGTATTTCCTTACCTCTTTGCGAAACCAACAATACAAACCGTGTAGGAAAAGTTTGTATACAATCACAAAGGTTGACCACTTTTGACTGATTGCGTGAGCAACTTTGCACTCACCTAGTGATTGTAACCGCCTTTTGCACTAAGTGAAACCAATCTCACACACAACATACCAGCCTATTCGCGCCGTCCTCAGCTTCTGTTAAAGTAGGCGCAAATCGCGGTAAAAATAACGAGATAGATACATGCACATACATATACTGGGTATTTGTGGCAGTTTTATGGGTGGTATTGCAGCTATTGCAAAATCCCTAGGTCACAAGGTGACAGGTTCAGATACCAATGTTTACCCTCCCATGAGTACACAGTTGGAAAACTTAGGTATTGCTCTCACCCAAGGTTACGATTCGGCTCAGTTTGACCCAGCGCCAGATATGGTCGTGATTGGCAATGCAATGTCACGAGGCAACCCTGCAGTTGAGTATGTACTGAACCGCAACTTGCCTTATACAAGCGGCCCTCAATGGTTGTTAGATAATCTATTAAAAGATCGCTGGGTGATTGGTCTATCAGGCACTCATGGCAAAACAACTACCAGTAGTATGGTGGCGTGGATACTTGAGTTTGCGGGGCTTAATCCCGGCTTTTTGATTGGCGGTGTACCTGAAAACTTTGGTGTATCAGCCCGTATCGGAAAAAGTCCCTTCTTTGTTATCGAGGCCGATGAATACGACAGTGCGTTTTTTGACAAGCGTTCTAAATTTGTTCACTACCGACCAAAGACACTTGTTATCAACAATTTAGAATTTGATCACGCGGATATTTTTGCCAATCTTGAGGCCATTCAAACCCAGTTTCACCATTTGGTGAGAATGGTGCCGCAAACTGGCCTTATTCTTTATCCTGAACAAGAACAAGCCATTGTGGAAACCCTGGAAAAAGGCTGCTGGAGCGAATGCCAAACTCTGGGGGTTGACTGGACAGCCAAGCGTATTGAGGCGGATGGCAGCGTTTTTGAAGTGATTCACAAGGGTGAAGCTGTGGGTACTGTGCACTGGTCATTAATTGGAGAACACAATATCAATAACGGACTTATGGCTATTGCTGCCGCGCACCATGCAGGTGTAACGCTTAGCGACGCTATAGCAGCATTGAGTTCGTTTAAAAATGTTAAACGTCGTATGGAAACCAAGGAAACGTTGGCGGCATCACGGTTTATGACGACTTTGCCCACCACCCCACGGCCATTGAAACTACCCTAAAAGGCCTCAGAAACCGTGTAGGTAATCAGCGTATTCTCGCCGTGCTAGAACCCCGTTCAAACACAATGAAGATGGGTGTTCACCAACACAGTCTTGCTCAGTCTTGGCAAAACGCGGATCAAGTATACCTGTATGAACCGCCGGGCATGGATTGGTCACTGGAAGAGGCCGCAAAAGGCAGTAAAGTACCCACAAGCTGCTATAACAAGGTAGAGGACATCGTTCAGCAACTAAAGGTGATCGCGCAACCTCAAGATCACATATTAGTCATGAGTAATGGTGGTTTCGAAGGTATCCATCAACGTATTTTAGATGCACTTGCCGAGGACAAAGGCTAAATGAAGCATGACAAACAAGTAACACTGGCCATCACAGGGGCGTCTGGCGCTCCCTATGCACTGACGTTGATGCAGTCATTAGTTAATGCAGATTACCAAATCTACGTATTGATATCGTCCGCGGCAAAAGTGGTATTTGCCACTGAGGAAAACTTAAAAATTCCCGCAAGACCCTCTGATGCTGCAGCATTTTTTACCGAACGTTGTAACGCTAAGCCCGAGCAGATTAAGGTGTTTGGCAAAGACGAGTGGTTTTCTCCTGTGGCGTCTGGTTCAGCAGCCCCATCGAAAATGGTGGTCTGCCCCTGCTCTACAGGGACGCTTTCTGCGATTGCCGTAGGTGCCAGTGATAACCTCATTGAGCGTGCCGCAGATGTGGTCATTAAAGAACGAGGACAACTCATTCTTGTCACTCGCGAGATGCCATTGTCGTCTATACATTTAGAAAACATGCTTAAGCTGTCACAAATTGGTGCCACTATAATGCCTGCATCACCGGGTTTTTATCACAATCCTGAGAGCGTTCAAGACCTTGTAGATTTTGTTATTGCAAGGGTACTAGACCATTTGGGCGTTGAACAAAGCCACGTGGCCCGTTGGGGATACCAAACAAGTAAACACAAAGAGAGTCAATAATGTTTCGGATTCGACAGAACACTATAAAGTTATTATTGGGTGCAGCGCTAAGTACGCTTGTTGCATCGCCAGTATGGGCGTGGGGACAAACCGGCCACCGTGTAACTGGTGCTATTGCACAACAGTACTTGAGCCCTCTAAGCCATGCTGCATTAATGGATCTTCTGCCCAGCCGTTCATTGGCTCGAGCATCTACCTATGCTGATGAAATGCGATCTAACCCCTCTGAATTTTGGCAAAAAACGGCATCGCCATGGCACTACGTATCGGTACCTGAAGGGAAACATTATCATGAGGTAGGTGCACCAAAGGAAGGTGATGCAGTAACGGCTTTGGCTGCATTTACCGAAACGCTTAAAAGCGACTCTGCGAGCGTTGAAGATAAGCAATTAGCCCTACGCTTTATTGTGCATATTATCGGCGATTTACACCAACCATTACACGCTGGTAATGGTACTGACCGCGGGGGTAACGACGTGAAGGTGCGCTTTTTCTGGCAAGACTCTAACCTTCACCGAGTATGGGATTCACAAATGCTCGACAATCGCCAGTTGTCCTACACCGAATGGACAAACTGGCTAACAAAATCAATTACTGCTGAAGATATTCGCGCGTGGGACAGTACAGACCCCCTCGTATGGATTACTGAAAGCACAGAAATACGTGACACCATTTATCCCGAAGATGCTAACAGAATGTCGTACGACTACTTATACGATCACCTACCAACCGCAGAAAAGCGTCTTAAGATGGCAGGCATTCGTATCGCGTTGTACTTGAATCGAGTATTCGAAGAAGCTAACCAATAAGCAAGAGTAACCGGGGCTGGCTCAGCCCCAGCGTTCGTGCATTTTCTATCAGTCGATATCCAAAGGCTCAGGAGAGAGAATAACACCTGTACTATCGGCGTAGAGGTGGTCTTCTGGCAAAAACGTCACTCCCCCGAAGTTTACGGGTATATCTACGTCGCCAGTGCTTTCACTTTCAGCATTCACGGGGATCGTTGAAACGGCAAGTAAACCAATATCCATATCCACAAGAGTATCAACCTCTCTCACACTACCGTAACAAACAATACCTTCCCAATCGTTATCAATAGCGAGCTGCAATGATGCGCTGTCGATGAGCGCTCTACGCGTAGAGCCACCACCGTCAATCAACAATACTTTACCTTCTCCGGATTGGGCTAATACGCGGTCAATCAATCCACGGTCTTCGTAGCACTTGATGGTGGTAATTTCTCCGCCAAACGAGTAGCGACCACCGTAGCTCGCAAAAATTGGGTCAACCACGTCGACGCTATCTGCAAACAAGTCGCATAATTCGGAAGTGTTGTAATCCATTGTATTGCCTTACCTTTGCCTAACTGAACTTAAAAACTGCAACAATTACAGTGTGTAATATGCTGGTGCTACACACAAAAACTGTGAGAAGTGACATACGCTCTGTGAACTAGCATAGCACTTATTCAAGAGTTTAAAACTGTTACTTATCTAGGATATTAAATTTACGTAACTCTCTGAAAAATAACGTGCAAAAATATCCACCCGATCTTCTTTACACGGTGGCTGTCACAAAGGTTTCTTTTTTTGTAACAGGAGGGTCACAGTCGCCTTTTAGCCTATTTATTAATCAAGGTTAATGGGCGTAAATCACGTGCTATTAAAATCATTTACGAAATATGACACAGAGCTTTTTTACTTTCTGTATCGCCTTACAGTAAAACGAGACTGTAGGAGCATCATCTGGCTGTCTAAAAACCGGCGACGGGTATCTCTATTTCGTGATCGGCATGTTATTGTGGGCTTTCGAGCCTCAACACGGTGAGCTCTTTTTGTACACAGCACTCATGGCGTACGCACTGGAGCTACCCGTTTATGTTGTGCTTAAAAAGATGTTCAAACGCCCACGACCTTGCGACTTCTTAGTTAACTTAACTGCACACGTCACGCCTTCTGATAAGTTTTCATTGCCTTCCGGTCATACCGCCGCAGCATGGTTAATGGCGAGTATCGTCGCCCATTATTATCCACCTTTCGCACTACTTGCTTACAGCTGGGCAGCCCTTATTGGCCTGTCTCGTGTATTGCTTGGGGTTCACTATCCTTCTGACGTGCTCGCCGGTACTGCACTTGGCGTCACGATAGCTTCTTTGAGTATTTCCATTCTGGGGTAACATGAAATTATTGTATGGCGTGCAAGGGACCGGCAACGGTCATATTGCTCGCGCAAGAATTATGGCTGCGGCGCTGGCCCAGCGAGATGATATTGACGTGGATTTCGTTTTTACTGGCAGAGATCCTGAAAAATACTTCGACATGGATGTATTTGGTGACTACCGAACGTTTTCTGGCTTGAGTTTTATCACCAAGCATGGGCGGGTAGACCAATGGCAAACCGTGAAGCAGGCTAATGTTACTGCGCTATTTCGCGATATTCGCCAATTTGACACGTCTAAATACGATTTGATGGTTAACGATTTTGAGCCAGTCACTGCATGGGCGGCTAGACGACAAAAACTACCATCCATTTCAATTAGCCATCAGGCATCTTTTTCTTATGACGTACCCAAGTCTGGCGACACTATTCTAGACAAGCTACTGATGCGTACATTTGCTCCCACCGATGTGCAGCTTGGTGTGCATTGGTACCACTTTGGGCATCCTATTGTGCCGCCATTCGTGGCAGATAAGCCGGCGACAGTAGCGAGTAATCAGCATGTCTTAGTGTACTTACCTTTTGAAGACGTTAACGACGTTCAACAAATGTTAGAACCTCTCAGCGACCAACAATTTCAGTGCTTTCACCCTGAGATAAAAGAAGCGCGTGATTGTGGCCATATTCAATGGCACCCTACGTCAAAAGTACATTTTCAGAAAGCACTGCAGCACTGTAGTGGTGTTATTGCTAACGGCGGCTTTGAATTATCCAGTGAAGCGCTGCACTTAGGTAAAAAACTTTTAATAAAGCCATTACACGGACAATTTGAACAACTATCCAATGTACTCACGTTGAATCAACTTGATCTTTGCCAAACACTGTTCCAGCTCGATACGGATATTGTTGAAGAATGGCTCGAATCGCCGGACATAGAACGCATCGAATTTCCAGACGATCCAACACCACTGATAGACTGGCTCAAAAAAGGGGATTTGCACGACACAAAAACCCTCTGCGAAACCCTTTGGAAACACGTTAAATACGGCGATAAAACACGCTCGCGATTATTGTCTCTTGCAATTTAATCCCGCAATGCGATGATAACGGCATTCTATGAAGTTATCGCTGGAATTGCTGTGCTAAAAAAATGTGTTGCTTGCCTCTTTTTCACTCTATTTTTAGGTGGATGTGGATACAAAGGGGCATTGTACATTCCACCTGAAAGTGAGCTTTCTGAACCAGACGTTCAAGCCACCAAGCAAGAAGATGCACAGCAATCGCTTGCACCCATGCCTAGGGATTCGTAAACGTGGATTTTTTTGATTACAAAGACGGACAGTTATTTGCCGAAGATGCTGCAGTGAGAGACATTGCGGCAACGCACGGCACGCCGCTATATATTTATTCTCGCGCCACTTTAGAGCGCCATTGGCACGCTTTTAATGACGCTATTGGTGATCACCCGCATCTTATTTGTTACGCCGTAAAAGCAAACTCAAATTTAGGTGTACTGAGTACATTAGCAAAACTAGGTTCTGGCTTTGATATTGTATCAGGCGGCGAACTTGCTCGTGTTATTGCAGCAGGTGGTGATCCGAGCAAAGTCGTATTCTCAGGCGTAGGCAAAACCTCAAAAGAAATTCGCTACGCATTAGAGCAAGGCATTCATTGTTTTAACGTAGAATCAGAGCCCGAACTACACCGTATCAATGCAGTGGCAGAGAGCATGAGCACCACGGCGTCGATTTCATTGCGTATCAACCCTGATGTAGATGCTAAAACCCACCCGTATATCTCAACTGGATTAAAAGCGAATAAATTCGGTATTTCTCGCGAACGAGCGCTTGAGACTTATGAGCTTGCAGCGTCGCTAAGTCACTTAAACGTTGTAGGGATGGACTGTCATATCGGCTCACAACTTACCGACATAGACCCATTTGTTGATGCATTAGAGCGTCTATTGGTATTGATTGACGAATTGGCTGAGCGCGATATTCATATCAAGCACTTAGATGTTGGTGGCGGCCTTGGTGTGACATACGACAATGAAACACCGCCTCATCCCAAAGCTTACGCACAAGCAATGGCTGAAAAGATGCAAGGTCGAGAGCACCTCAAACTCATTTTAGAACCCGGTCGCGCTATTGCGGCAAACGCAGGTATTTTGGTCACCGAGGTAGAATTTATTAAGCAAGGCGAAGAAAAGAACTTCGCAATTGTTGATGCAGCAATGAATGACATGTTGCGTCCGTCGCTTTATTCAGCATGGCAGAAGATCATTCCTGTGAGTCAAACGTCTAGCGCTGAAGCTAAGACTTATGATGTTGTTGGGCCTGTCTGCGAAACCGGTGATTTTCTTGGAAAAGATCGTGAACTCGCTGTTGAAGCAGGTGATTTACTCGCTGTTAGAAGTGCCGGTGCGTACGGTTTTGTGATGGCATCTAACTACAACAGTCGATGCCGTCCTGCAGAAGTGTTAGTTGATGGCGATAATGCGATTCTCGTTCGTGAAAGAGAATCATTGGATTCACTGTGGGCAGGCGAGCATACCGTTTAGTTGGCAGAGCAATAGGAAAAAGAAACCGGTTCGATGCAAGTTCAATTTTCAAAAATGCACGGTCTTGGGAACGACTTCATGGTCATTGATAATGTGACCCAGAATGTTTACTTCTCAAAAGATAAAATTCTTCAACTCGCCAATAGAAATTTTGGCATCGGGTTCGATCAGCTATTAATGGTTGAACCGCCCTACGACCCAGAGCAAGATTTTCACTATCGCATTTTTAATGCGGATGGTTCAGAAGTTGAACAGTGCGGTAATGGTGCAAGGTGTTTTGCCCGTTTTGTTAAGCAAAAAGGCTTGATTAACCGCAATAAAATTGTGGTGAGCACCAAAGCGGGAAAAATGGTCCTGTATCTTGAAAAAGACGGCCAAGTAACGGTAAATATGGGTAAGCCCAATTTTGAACCTGCGCAAATCCCATTAAAAGCTAACAAGAAAGAGAACACCTACATTTTACGGGTGGAAGACAAAACACTTTTCTGCGGTGCAGTTTCCATGGGCAACCCCCATTGTGTGATAGAAGTGGATGACGTAGACACTACTGAAGTGCTCACTATAGGCCCAAAAGTGGAAAAGCATGAACGCTTCCCCGAAGGCGTTAATGTGGGTTTTATGCAAATTATTAATGACAGTCATATTCGCCTTCGCGTGTTTGAACGAGGTACAGGTGAAACCCTTGCTTGCGGTAGCGGTGCGTGTGCTGCGGTGGCAGTAGGTCAACTTCAAGGTAAGTTAAGTAAGGACGTTCGTGTAGACCTACCGGGCGGAACACTTCGGATTCGATGGCCTGGCAATGACAATGTATTGAAAATGACTGGGCCAGCAGAACACGTTTACGATGGACAGCTAAACCTATGAGTAATTTCTCAGAGCATAAAAATAATACCCTGCTAGATAGCCAGCCTGATGACTACTCCTTAAGTGCAGAAGAAGTAAGTGAATACCTACTTACAAATCCAGACTTCTTTACTAAGCACCCCGAGGTTACTGAAAAGTTAGTCATCCCTCACACACAAAAAGGCAGTGTGTCGCTGGTAGAAATACAAGGTGAGTTACTGCGTAAAAAGACACGTCAGTTAAACTATAAGCTCAACCAACTGGTAACCATTGCTAAGCAAAACGAAAAATTTACCGCGTGTATACTGACTTAAATGTTCAGCTGTTACGCTGTAAAAGTGTAGCTGAGGTTCAATACACATTAGAAGATGTTCTCCAAGAAAGACTCCAATTGTCGTGTGCCGTCATCAAGAGTTTTAAAGGCCCGCATGCAATCCCTGAGTTACAACAACGACTCTTTACCGAAAAACGTTTTCAATCAGAAACCTTCTTTTTTGGACGTCTCTCCCAACATGAACGCCAGCTGTTGTTCAGTGAACAAGCCGCAGAATCTGTAGCCCTAATGCTATTGGGAGATAACAAAGACTTGGGTATTCTTGCTATAGGAAGCGCAGATCCGTCTCACTTCACACCTGATATGGATACTCTGCTGTTACAACAGCTTCAGCAGGTTTTAAATATCATATTGCCCCCAATGATGGGCTATTAAGCGCATTGTGAATAATGCCTCAATGCTGTCTGAAAACTGCCAGTTGTGGCTCGACAAATTCAGTCAGCATTTACGCGTAGAGCGCGGTTTATCAGAACACACCATCAGTAATTATCGTCGACAGCTCACTGAAGTTGCCAAAACACTCGGCATACAAGAATGGGCTGAAGTGACCCCTTCAGATGTGAAGCGGGTGATGGGTACAGCGAAAATGGCAGGCAAAAAAGCCAACAGTATCGCATTAATGTTGTCAGCGCTCCGTACATTCAGCCAGTACCTTATCGATAATCAACAAAGAACAACTAACCCAGTGGAAGGCATACAGGCTCCCAAACAAGGGCGCCCTTTACCCAAAAATCTCACCGTAGATGCCATGAATCAATTGCTCGCCGATGAAAGTGACGAAGATATTCTGTGTAGAGACCAAGCCATGTTCGAATTGCTTTACGGCTGCGGATTACGATTGAGCGAACTCACCGGCTTAAATGTTGAGGATTGCCTTAGCGATGGCACGGTAAGAGTGACAGGTAAGGGAAACAAAGCCAGAATACTACCACTGGGAAAACAAGCGCAAAAAGCACTGACAGCTTGGTTAAAAATACGAGGTCAGCACGCATCACCCTATGAAAATGCCGTGTTTGTGAGTAAACGCCGAACGCGGATCTCCAATCGGCAGGTAGCCAACCGATTGAATGCCATGGCGATGCAGCAGAACATTAATCAGAAAGTAAGCCCCCATAAACTGCGCCATTCCTTCGCAACCCACGTATTAGAATCAAGTGGGGACCTACGTGCGGTTCAAGAGCTGTTAGGCCACGCGAATTTGTCCACCACTCAGGTGTATACCCACCTAGATTTTCAACACTTAGCCAAGGTATATGATCAAGCCCACCCACGGGCACAAAAGAAAAAATAGAGGCATTTATTTTCATGCGATTCTACCGACCCTTTTCTCCCGTTCACGCGTTCACCTTCGACCTTGACGACACCCTGTACAATAACGGACCTTACATTCGTCATGCTGATGCTGTACTCAAAGCTTACATAGCAGAACACTTTGAACACGCCTCGAAGCTCTCGCCACAGGATTGGTTTGCCATAAGAAAAGAAGTCATCACCGAAACACCTACCTATGCCTACGACATGGGAAAGCTAAGAATGGCAGTGTTACGAGTCGCACTGAAACAAGACGTGCAAGGAGAAGACAACGAAACGGCGGCTAAAGCTTGCTTTGATTGTTTTTATCACGCTAGAAGTGATTTTACCCTAGACCAAAACACGCTTGATTTATTAGAACGCCTCAGTAAATCAGCTCCCCTATTAGGTATTACCAATGGCAACGTAGATTGCGACCAGATAGGTATTCGAAAGTATTTTGTCGACGTGTATCACGCCAGCACCACACGCCCTTCCAAACCCCATCACGCCATGTTCGATGAAGCTGCCAACGCCCTATCACTCCCAGCACATCACATTTTGCACGTGGGTGATTGTTTGAAAAACGACGTTTACGGTGCCGTAAACGCCGGTTATCAGGCCGCTTGGTACGCATTTAACCGTCCCATGGCTCTGACTAACGAGCGCGTAAAAGTCTTGCCTCATGTGGCGCTTGATAACCTCAATGAATTAACGAGCTTTATTGAATAAAGTAGCTAATTACCTAGTTGGTATCTGAACAACCATGAGCTTTCACCCCCGAATCACCTATGCTTTGTTAGCACTTGGCACTGTGTTGCTTGGCCTTTTTTCTCGCTCTAGTGTACTTGAGCATAATCACTTCATTGTGATGTACGTGGGCGACTCGCTGTGGGCGTTATTAGTGTATTGGTTAGTCCGATTTTTACTACCAAAAAAGAGTTACTGGCTAAGCGCCATTGTTGCCTTACTGTTTTCGTTCTCAATTGAAGTTTCTCAGCTCTATCAGGCGGATTGGATTAATGCTATTCGTCATACTAGGCTAGGCGGTTTAGTGCTTGGGTTTGGTTTTCAATGGACGGATTTAGTGGCATATTCGGTTGGTATAGCGTTTGGTGCGACACTGGATTACCCATTGCGCAATGGGAGTAAGGAATCCAAGACATGATGGAGCCAGTGGCAAGAATTAAAGTTGATTCTCCTAGCCCTTTGAATGGTAGCATTCGCTTTGATCTGACTAAGATGCTATGGAATCTAGGCATTATTTTGACTGCAATTATATTAGGGCCTCTGACGTTTAATCTAAGTTCCTTCGTTATATTTGTGGTTATGACCTACTTATTTTTGATGATAGGTCATAGCGTGGGCATGCATCGAATGATGATCCATAGAACGTTTAGTGCCAATAGGTTTGTTAGGTGTACGCTAATATATGTAGGGGTTCTAGTGGGAATGTCAGGACCTTACGGAATAATTAGGATCCATGACATTAGAGATTGGGCGCAGAGAAAACCTACATGCCACGACTTTTTCTCACACAAACGGAGCTTTACCCAAGACTTGTGGTGGCAGTTAACGTCAAAATTTGAATTTACACATCCACCTGAATTGGCCATAGAGCGCCTCTACCGAGACGATAAGTTTTTGGCTTTCTGCGATAAAACATGGATGCTCCACCAACTACCCATCGCCATTATTCTTTATTATTTTGGTGGCTGGTCATTTGTGGTGTGGGGAGTGTTTGTACGTATTTCAGTGAGTATTCTTGGTCATTGGACGATAACCTACTTCTGTCATAACCCCGGCGTACAAAGATGGCTGGTTAAAGGAGCGGCAGTTCAAGCGTCTAATATTCGTGGATTAGGCCTTCTGACTTACGGTGAATGCTGGCACAACAATCATCATGCATTTCCTGAATCTGCAAAGATAGGATTAGACAAAGGCCAATGGGATCCATCTTGGTGGTTTATTGTGCTCCTCAAAAAGTTTAATTTGGTTTATGGCGTAAAGTTACCTCGAGACAAAACGCTTAGGGATGATTTGATAGAGTGCAAGTAACACAAGTCTTGTTGCATATGAAAAAGAGTATATATCAATGGACACTATCGCGATTATAGGTGGAGGGATTGGTGGCTTAGCCAGCGCTATTCTTCTCGCGAGAAAAGGCTTCCATGTTTCAGTGTTCGACAAAGCGGCTACTCCACAACCGGTAGGAGCAGGATTTCTGCTTCAACCACCTGGGCAAGCTGTATTGCAAAAATTGGGGGTACTCGACAGTGTTCTAAAATATGCAGTTCCCATAAGCGGATTACAATCAAAAACGGTATCAGGGCGTACTGTCCTAGACCTCGATTATTCCGCACTAAAGACCCCTTCTTACACTGGGTTAGGGGTTCAAAGAAATGATATCTACCAGGCCTTGCTATCGAAAGTATTAAGCACGGATAGAATCAAGTTTCACTGGGGCAATGAAGTCACCCAATGCATGCCAGAGGTAAGTAAAGTAACCATAGTTTCCAACAACGAAAAACACGACTTCGATCTATGTATATTATCTTCGGGAGCCAATAGCATTCTGGCTTATGAGCACTTTAGTGGCAGAATCCATCGTCCTTATGGTTGGGGTTGTCTGTGGACAACCATCGATTTACCTCAGAGCCTAGCACCGAATATCCTTCATCAAAGATGTAAAGGTTCAAGTAAGATGATGGGGATCCTTCCTGTGCAAAACATAGACGGAAACTACCAAGCCGCTTTGTATTGGAGTATGAAGTCTTCTGATATCGATGGCATAAACGGTAATAATTTCGGCGCTGTAAAGAACGAGATTGAACAGTTCTGGCCCGATGCTAAACAATCCATAGCCTCTCTACAATTTCACGACTTTATTTCTGCGAAATACAACGACGTTTGGACACCAAAACCCTATAACAATCGATTGGTAGCACTGGGGGATATTTGTCACGCCACTAGCCCACAATTGGGTCAAGGTTGCACTATGGCATTGTTAGACGCGTGGGTATTATCGATGCAACTAAATCAAAATGATGACCTACTCTTAGCGTCGCTCGACAACTGGTGGGCAATAAGACGAAATCAATTAGCTTACGTTCGCCACCTAAGCAAACTATTAACTCCATTATTTCAATCTGATAGTAAAGCACTGTCACTATTTCGCGACTGGTTAATGGCACCGATTGGACGCCTACCTTTATTCAATAACCTGCAGCTCAGTACGTTAGCATCAGACGTATTCTTGAACAAAGCTGAACTAAAGCTCCACTAATAAAACGACTCTCTAAATTTAATTGAATATATTTTTGCATGGTTTAAACCTTCCCGCATCGAACTGCTACTAACCTTGTAATTGAACGCGCACAGAATGGAAAACACCATGAAATCAACACTATTAAAATCTGCTCTACCTTTTGCCGTTATCGCTTTAGCTTCCGCTTTTTCTGCAACCGCAGAAAACATTGAACAACAAATGGATGTTCCGATGGGCGGTACTTTAGATTTGCGCACCGATGCGGGGTCTATTGAAATTCGCACCCATAATCAACCTTATGCGGTAATCGAAGTTGATGTACGAGGTCGTGACCAAGAAGACTTTGAAGTCGTCACCCAAATGCGTGGTGACACGTTAGAGGTTATCGGCGAAGTCGAATCTAACAACTGGAACAGAAGTCTACAGGTAAAGTTTGAGATTACTGTGCCTGAAGATTTTAACATTGAAGTGGACACGGCAGGGGGCTCAATCAGCATTGATGATCTAGAGGGCAACATTGACGCTCGTACCTCCGGTGGTTCAATTCAAGTAGGTGAGGTACATGGTGAAGTTGAACTACATACTTCAGGCGGCTCCATAAAAACCGAAGCTATATACGGTCCGCTTAATGCACACACTTCTGGTGGTAGTATTCGCGCCACTTTTGCAGAACAATTGACAGAAGACGCCTCGTTAGAAACATCCGGCGGCTCAATCACAGCATACTTAATTAAAGACATTCAGGTAGACATTAACGCATCTACCGGTGGAGGTTCAGTACGCACTGACTTTGACATTGATGGCCGAGTTAAAAAGCAATCTATCAAAGGTGAAATTAACGGCGGTGGCCCAGAACTGGACCTACACACAAGTGGCGGAAGCGTAAACATTCGGTCACTGTAAAAGCCTGAGTATACGCGAAATACGAGTCAGCTAAGCGCCGTAGGTGATATGAACTACGGCGAGAGGGAGCGATGGACTTTTTATTGCACGCCGTAAACCCATCCTTGGGGGCTCGGCTTCGGCATCCATGCCTCAGACGGCTATAAAAAGTCCTTCGCTCCCTCTTCCAAGTACCATAAAACCTGTTGATTTAAACAACTAGCTATTTGCGTACAGAGGCTTTTTAATTTTCGCTATCTTCTAACACGTTTTGAAGCATTGATTCGCAGGGGCGATTGCAAACGGGGCGGCCAACGACTTTTGCAGGTACACCAACCACGGTGACATGCGCAGGTACACTGTTGAGAACTACACTTCCTGCACCCACTTTAGAGCCTTCGCCAATTTCGATATTGCCAAGAATTTTTGCCCCAGCACCTACCATGACCCCTTGACGAATCTTGGGGTGCCTGTCGCCAGATTCGTTACCCGTACCACCCAAGGTCACGCTTTGTAAAATCGATACGTTATCTTCTACTACAGCAGTTTCACCAATAACAATACCCGTGGCATGGTCGAACATGACGCCCTTACCGATTTGCGCGGCTGGATGAATATCAACACCAAAGGTTTCGGCAATACGACTTTGTAAAAACAGTGCCAATTGAAAGCGACCACGCTGCCATAAATAGTTAGCCAAACGATGCGCTTGAACCGCGTGAAATCCTTTAAAGTACAATAATGGAGTGAGTAGATCACTGACAGCAGCATCCCGTGCTACGGTGGCTTCAATATCTGCCACTGCCGCTTCAGTAATCTCTGGCTGCAACAAATAGGCTTCATCAAATACTTCGCGAATAGCCAACGCTGGCATAACATCATCGGCCATTTTATTGGAAAGAATGAAGCTTAAAGACGTTTCGAAGTTGTGGTGGGTCAAAATACACGCGTGAATATAGCTCGCCAATAACGGCTCACTCTCAGCCACTCGTTTTGCATTTTGCTTCAGAGATAACCAAAAATCATTCACTTGCGCGCTCGCTTGCATAATACCCTTCCAATAGTATAGCTGTAGGTTTAGCTAGATGGGGTTATAGACCGGAAATTCAACAAACAAATTTCTTCTGTACTATACCCTTTTGTACGGTAATGCGATCAGTTTACCCTAACTATTGCCTGTATAAATGCACAGTCAGCTGGCATAATAGCGCGCTTATCTTGAACATTTGAGAGGTTAATCAAACGATGGATGTATCACGACTGCTTGACGAGCTAAACGACAAACAACGTGAAGCGGTAGCTGCGCCTTTATCTAACATGCTGGTACTCGCCGGTGCAGGTAGTGGTAAAACTCGTGTTTTAGTACATCGCATTGCTTGGTTAATGGAAGTAGAAAACATCGCGCCCTTCTCTATTCTGGCGGTAACTTTCACAAACAAAGCCGCCAAAGAAATGCGTGGTCGTATTGAATCGCTGATGGGACAAAGTCTGCACAATATGTGGATCGGTACCTTTCATGGTTTGGCCCATCGTTTGTTACGCGCTCACCACGCAGAAGCCGGATTACCTGAAAACTTCCAAATTCTAGATTCCGACGACCAGTACCGTTTAATTCGCCGTGTGCTCAAAGCCATGAATTTGGACGAAAAACATTGGGCACCTCGTCAAGTGCAGTGGTACATCAATGGCAATAAAGACGAAGGGCTTCGTCCTCAGCACATAGAAACCCACGGCGATCACACCCAACAGAAAATGCGCGAGATTTACGCGGCCTATCAAGATGCATGTGATCGTTCTGGATTGGTCGATTTTGCTGAGTTATTGCTGCGTGCGCATGAACTCTGGGCGAAGAACCCCGAGGTATTAGCTCACTATCAACGTCGATTCCGCGCGGTATTGGTCGACGAATTCCAAGACACCAACAACATTCAATATGCTTGGCTTCGTATGTTGTGTAGTGGTGACAAGAATAACATTATGATTGTGGGTGACGACGACCAATCTATTTATGGTTGGCGCGGTGCGAATGTAGATAATATTCAACACTTTTTAAAAGACTTCGAATCACCCAGCACGGTGTGCCTTGAGCAAAACTATCGTTCTACAGGTACCATTCTAAAAGCCGCCAATACGGTTATCGACAATAACCAAGGACGTTTGGGTAAAGAATTGTGGACTGATGGCACTGATGGCGATCCAATATCGGTATACGCAGGCTTTAACGAGCTTGATGAGGCTCGTTTTATTGTGTCTAAAATCAAGCAATGGCTCGATCAAGGTAACGCCTTATGCGACACCGCGATTTTATACCGAAATAACGCTCAATCTCGCGTTCTGGAAGAAGCCTTACTTCACGAAGGTTTAGCGTATCGCATTTATGGCGGACTTCGTTTCTTCGAACGTCAAGAAATCAAAGACGCTCTTGGCTATCTACGCATGGTTAATCACCCTCATGACGATGCCGCCTTTGAGCGTGTGGTGAATACGCCTAGCCGTGGTATGGGTGAGAAAACGCTGACCCAAATCCGTGAGGCCGCTCGAGCGCACAATTGTTCTATGTGGCAAGCCAGTCAGCTTTTGATTAACGAAGGCTCTCTGAAAGGCCGTGCTAAAACGGCACTAACCAACTTTGTTGCCGTTATTACCGACATGGAACAAAACATGGCAAATGAGGTACTGGAAGAACAAGCTGACATTGCTATTCGCCAGTCGGGATTATATGCCATGTATCAAGCTGAACGAGGCGAAAAAGCCCAAGCGCGATTAGAAAACTTGGAAGAATTGGTTACCGCATGTAAGCAGTTTGTCGTACCGGAAGATGCTGATGAGATGACACCCTTGGCTGCGTTTTTAGCCCATGCGTCTCTTGAAGCAGGGGAAACTCAAGCCAAAAGCGATCAAGACGCCGTGCAAATGATGACAATTCACACGGCTAAAGGTTTGGAGTTCCCATTAGTATTTATGGCCGGTGTTGAAGAGGGCATGTTCCCGAGTCAAATGACCAATGAAGAGCCCGGTCGCATGGAAGAAGAACGTCGCCTTTGTTACGTGGGCATGACACGCGCCATGCAAAAGCTTTACATTACCTACGCTGAAAGCCGCCGCTTATACGGCCAAGACAAGTATCACACGGCGTCTCGTTTTATTCGTGAGATTCCATCTGAGTGCGTTGAAGAAGTGCGACTTAAGTCCACCATTTCCCGCCCCGTTCACAATCGCTTTAGCCAAGCAACGGCTCATGCGTCCTTCGAAAACACCGGTTTTCAATTAGGGCAGCGAGTTTTACACCGAAAATTCGGCGAAGGTATAGTTCTCAATTATGAAGGCAGTGGCGATAATGCACGTGTGCAAGTAAACTTTGATGAGTTCGGCAGCAAATGGTTGGTGTTAGCCTACGCAAAACTCACACCGGCGTAATCGAATAAAAAATGGCGTGCTAATACATGTTCATGCAGCAAAACGTACTGGTAATTGAAAACAGTCACACTAGCTTAGAAATTGTCTCTAAGTTAGTGAGAAAGGCGGGGCTTAATCCCATTGGCGCACGTTCCTTGATGGAAGCTCGCGCTCGATTTTCCCAAATGATGCCTGAAAGCTGCTTGTGCGCCATAGTGGCTTATAATCTACCCGACGCTCCTCATGGCGAAGCCGCTGACGCAACCATTGCCGCGTATATCCCCACTATCGTGGTAACGGATAGCGTACACCCCCCAACGCGAGAACACATTCTTACGAAAGATGTTGTGGACTATATCCCTAAAGAGAATGCACAAAATTATGACTATTTAAGTCGCCTTCTTGCTCGATTAGAGAAGAATAAGTCCACTGGGGTGATCGTAGTCAGCACCCATCGAAAGTCGCGGAAAAACATGCTCTCGATGTTGCACAAACACAACTTTGTAGTATTTGATTGCCCAACCGCCAGTGATGCTATGCAACACTTGGCAAACAACAAGCACATTAGGCTAGTCATTACCGACTACGCCATACCTGATATGACAGGCACTGAATTTGTATCCACACTGCGCAAAGCCTTTGCCAAAGAGCAGCTTGCCATTATGGGGATTGCGGGTGGCGAAAATACGTTGCTGTCGGCACTATTCATTAAAAGTGGCGCCAATGATTTTATTCACCGCCCCTACAGTCACGAAGAGTTTTTGTGCAGGGTAATGCAGAATGTGGAATATATAGAAAGCGTTGAGGCCATACGCCGTGCGGCAAACTCAGACTACTTAACGGGATTGCCCAATCGACGCCACTTTTTCTACACGGTAACAGTGCAACAGTCTTCATTACCCGATTCACACGCCCTGGCCCTTATCGATCTAGACCACTTTAAGTCAATTAATGATACCTATGGTCATGATGCGGGAGATGAAGTGCTTAAGGTTGTTGCCAGCGTTATCGAAGAGCAGTTCCCAGATGAAGTCATCGCCCGCTTTGGTGGCGAGGAATTTTGTATTTATTTCCCTGAAACTCATATCGATGACGTAATAAAGTTACTCAATACATTCAGAGAAACCTTGGCCGACACTATCATTAGATTCAATGGGGAAACCCTCAGTGTTACATGTAGTGTGGGTGTAAGCACCCTCAATACACAAAATATAGAAGCCATGTTAAGCAATGCAGACAAAGCACTTTACGAGGTAAAACGCCAAGGACGCAACCAAGTGTTAAAAGCGTGTACAGAGTAAGTTAACAATTGTCCATTTGGTCAAATTTTATCTAAATTACCTCAGTATTTCATTGTCATGAACAATCTATGACAGTAAACTCGCGCTCCAGTCTTCAAACGAGAATCTTCAACGTGAGATTATTGAGGGCTGGATGGAATACATGCGAGTTTTTACTTACCTCTCTCTATCTCCTAGCAGCACTCTTACTCTTTTTCGTTTAGTTTTCTCGTCGATTCTGCGATGAAATGTTTCTCAGAGAACATCTGTAATCTTTGAAGATGGTTATGCGACCTAACACATAAAAGAGACAGTGAATGAAACCCACGATTAACAAAAGCAAATCACTAGCTAGTCAATATTCTCCTGTTGCCATTGCTGTGGCAATGACTATTCCCACTCTAGGCAATTTAGCATTCGCTCAAGAGGATACAGTTACAGAAGAACAAAAATTTGAGGCTATCACGGTTACCGCGACAAAACGCCCTCAAGTGATTTATGAAGTGCCAATTGCGTTGAGCGCATTTGATGGCGATATGCTTGCAGAGCAAGGTATCACCGACCTTACTGATGTGGGTAAATTTGTGCCGAACTTGAACGTTACGGGTTTCTCAGCAGGGCATACGTCCTCGGTTAACCCATTTATTCGCGGTATCGGACTACAAGACCATTTGATCACTACAGATCCTGGTGTCAGTGTATACGTTGACGGGGTTTATCTGGGTCGTCAGGTGGGTCAGAACTGGAGTTTGAGCAACATCGAGCGTATTGAGGTACTTCGTGGACCACAGGGTACGCTTTATGGTCGCAACTCTATCGGTGGTGCAATTAACATCATCACTAAAGAGCCAGACCAAGGTGACGTTACCAAGGTAAACACAGAATTTGGTACTCGCGGCCGAGTAAAGGCTGACTTATTTGTTAACCATGGTTTGTCAGACTCCCTTGCGTTCAACATGAACCTATCCGTCAACAAACGCGATGGTTTAGGTGAATTCATTAATGTACCTGATGCTGAATTTGATGTGGGCGAAACAGAAGACGTTTCTGGTCGCATATCTGTTAAATTCGAGCCAACCAATGACTTCCGCATGGTACTTACTGCCGATGCAAATAATGGCGACGGTGGCCTTCGTCCATATAATGTACTTATAGATGAAGTGGGTTCTGACCGCTATGCGGGTGGTGCAAATGGTTTAGGCGTAGCACTAGGCAATGACGACGTTGTTCCTGACGGCTACGACATGTACGACAACGCCACCAGCACAAAAGAAGTCACTAGCGTATCTAACGAGGCTCGTGGTATTTCACTCACAACAGAATGGGATATCAATGAAGACTACACTGCCAAGCTTGTTGCCAGCCAGCGTTCATCTCAATACAAAGCGGGTCTAGATGACGACGGTACTATTTATGCCCTCGATCACTACCCAGAGCTAGGTGAAGCTGACCAAACGTCTATCGAACTTCAACTTAACGGTTACCTCAACGAGTACACTGACTTTGTTGCTGGTCTTTACTACTTCAACGAAGAAGGTAAAAACCGCCAAGGTGCAGACTCTAGCTTTGATGGCGGAGCAAACCTTCTTGAACTTGACCAAGAAACCACAAGTAAAGCGGCATACATTAACGTGCGTCACGACCTAACGGACGAGCTGACCGTGTCAGGTGGTCTTCGCTACACAGAAGATGAAAAAGAAGCATCGGCAAACGTATTCTCTGCGCTAGGCACAATCTACGATCAGAACGATTGGGACGAGCTAACGTGGGAACTTGCCGCAAACTATACCTTTGAAAACGGTATGACGGGTTACGCGACCATTCAATCTGGTTACCAGTCTGGTCAATACCCAGCACGTCCTTACTGTCTTATCGGTCAATTCTTTGCCGGTGGTGGTTTTGATGACATCGATGCTGCGCAAGCTGCGGTGAGAGCTAACAACTGCTTTACTGCATCAGAAAACATAACAGCCACGAACTATGAAGTGGGTGTTAAAGGTCGAGTTAATGACTACTTTGACGTAAGTATTGCTGTATTTAATACAGAGTTTGAAGACCTACCTTACCAAGTCAGCCGAGTAAGCGATTCTGGTTTTGATACCGCTAATTTAGTCGTAGAGCAAACGTCTCGCGGTATTGAGCTAGACACAACGTTCAACTACGACAACTTCAGCATGATGACTAGCATTGGTTTTATGGATGTTGATGTAGAAGAACAAGACGGCTTTAGTCCAGTAGCGCCACTAACGCCAGATTTAACCCTAGCCATTGGTCCTTCATACACTTTCGACCTTGAGGGTGGTGCATCGATTCGCGTTCGCGCTGATTACTCATATCGTTCAGACATGTATGGCGAGCCATCATCAGCACCAGAGCGTATGACAGAGCTAGAGAGCAGAGAGTTAGTTAACTTTGACGTGGCTTACACGCCAGCCAACGAAGGTTACACGCTTGCGCTTTATGGCCGAAACGTATTCGATGAGCGTTATGACAACGCCCGTCTAAATACAGGCGACTACATCTTGCAAATTCTAAGTAATGATGCGAGCGAGTTCGGCGTTAGATTCTCAACAGAGTTCTAACCTCTTACCGAATAACTATGTGGCACTACCATGGTGGTGCCACATAGCTTACGTTTTTCTGTAGCTAAACCATCCGTACTTCCCATAGATAAGGGAAATAAAAATCACCAGAATGTGATACCACATGAAAGGTAGGTATGACACGGTAGCCACACCAAGCGTAGATGCCATAAAGATGCCTCCGTCTGACCACGGGATCATAGGCGTTGGAATGGTCGCTCCCGCCTCTGTATTACGTGACAACACACGTTTATCAATATTGAGTTGTTGGTAGTTCTGTTTTGTGAGTGTACTGGCGGTGATAATGGCGACATAAGCTGCACCACCAATCATATTTCCCACCACACCAGCCATCATAGTGGCCGAGGTTAAACGACCAATAGACGTCGCCCAGGATTTTATTCGTGTTGAAATGGTTTCTAACACTCCAACCGTTCGCATTAGACCACCTAAGCCCAACGCTAGTATGATGATAACCACTACGTTTGCCATTGATGCTATACCGCCACGATTGAGTAGTATGTTCAAAAAAGATAAGTCGGACTGAATACTGTTACCTTTGACTAAACTACCAAAAGCCATATCGAAGCTATTCGATTCGAACACCATTGCCCATATGACACCCAGCAAAGCGCCAAAGAAAATGACCGGTACAGACGGGAGTTTTAATACCAATAGCGCTATAACGATAATTGCTGGTAGCAACATGTACCAACCGATAGAAAAGTGCTGTTCGAGTGCTTTGACTACCACGTCTGTTTGATTGTTCGCTGGGTCAAAGTCATAAAGCAGCCCTACCACCAAAAAAAGACCTGCGGCGATTGCAATGGCTGGAAGGCTGACCATCAACATGGACTTAATATGCTCGATAATATTCACTTCGCATAATGAAGCAGCCATTACTGTAGTATCAGATAACGGTGATAGTTTATCACCCACATAGGCACCACTAATGACAGCGCCGGCAACAAGAGGCAGAGGCAGCCCGAACGATGCCCCGATGCCCATCATGGCCACACCTGCAGTACCTGCCGTTCCGAAGGATGTACCGGTTGCTAACGATGTTACGCTACACACAAAAAACGCACCCACAAGGAAATATTCAGGGCGCATAATCGATAAACCAAAATAGATGATATTGGGAACCACACCACCGGCAATCCAACTTCCAATAAGTGCGCCCACTGCAATGAGGACTAAGATTGCATCGCCACCTTGCGCAATCCCATCAATCAACCCTTTTTGCAATGTGTGATAGGAATGGCCAAGTAAAACGCCGAGCCCGATAATACAAAACCAACTGAAAATCAGTGGAACTTGCACGGGGACATCATTGACTTCAGAGAATAAGACGATGCAGCCGATTATAGTCAAGGCAAGGAGTAAGATCTGACGCATAGAGGGCAGTTTTACCGCCGCATTAACTGATGACATAGTGGTGGCCAATTCTCTTGATTCGGTTATCGAACAACGACGACTTCAACCATCACAACGCGCTTTGTACTATATAGGTTAGGTCGCTTGCCACACAGATTCAACACAGAGTGTGATGCAAAATTGTGCAACGTTTCTCATTAATGCGGCATGTACCCGTGACTTTCCAAGGCTAACGATATGATTACATTGAATTCACTAAACAATGAATACAGAAAGCACAAACCACGCCAGATCAAAGGGTTATGCTTTTGCCTGTTTTTGAACACGATATGCTCGAAGTGAATCTAAACTAAATAACACTAACCCAGCCCACACAAAACCAAAAGTCACCAGCCTGTCTTCTTCTAATGGTTCTCCATAGAGCGTCACCGCAAGAATAAACATGAGTGTTGGGCCAATGTACTGAAAGAACCCGAGTGTTGAGTACATGATACGTTTGGCCGCAGCAGTGAAGCACAACAAAGGCGCTGTGGTAATAACGCCAGACGCGATAAGCAGAATGTTAAACGACAAATCATTAGTGGCTAAGTTTGAATACTCAGTGCCAAACATCACCCAATACACGATTGCGAAAGGGCTGAGTAATAGGGTTTCGACAAATAACCCGGTTAAAGAATCGACGGGAACCCGTTTTCGCAATAGCCCGTATGTACCAAAAGTACACGCAAGTACCAAAGCTATCCAGGGTAATTGCCCGTAAGACACAATCAGAATGGTTACACCAACAATGGCAAGCAAAACAGCCACTCGCTGAAGTGGTCGCAGTTTTTCACCTAAAAACACACGGCCAAGGAACACATTAACCATGGGATTTATGTAATATCCCAAACTCGCATCCAGTATCTTGTCATTGTTGACAGCCCAAATATATAACAGCCAATTCGCCGCCAAAAGCACGCCTGCAATGAACAAAATCCCCATGATTTTCTTGTTGCGCATCACGCTGACAAGGGCAGGAATTTGTTTGGTAGCAACAATTAACCCAAACACCAAAATCACAGACCAAATGACGCGATGTACAAGGATTTCCGCCGCCGGAAGCATAGCTAACTCTTTGAAATACAAAGGAGCAATGCCCCACATGGTATAAGCCGCAATGGCGCAGATAACACCGGTTCTTGTGGCATTTGATGCGTTAGCTGATACGTTCACATTTGGTCCTTTGAAATGAGCAGGGCTTATTATTTGCTATTCGACCCTGACCAACAAGTGGGAAAGCATGCCGAATGGGAATTTTCTTGAGATTTAACGACGCGCGACAAAATTGTACGTTTTTTGTGATACTTCTGTGATGAATTGATTTGCCTAGTCCTCTAATTTTTATGTGCTTCCAGTCATAAACAAGGACAATACAATGAAATTTTCTAAACTTGCTGGCGCTACATTGTTCGCGTTGGCATCTGTATCAACTACACAAGCGGTAACGCTTGATATTGAAATTACTAACTTAACGCAAGCGCAAAGCTTCACACCACGCTTGGTAGTGGCACATGATGCAACTGTTGATGCGTTTGAGGTTGGTGAGACGGCTTCAACGGCATTAGCGTGGTTAGCAGAAGCTGGTGTTATAGACGACGCCCAGGAGCCAGCATCTAGTGGCGAAAACTTTGAAGCGGTACTTGGCCCAGTTGACACAGACAACGGCTCAAATACCTGGCATCGTTTTGGTGGCCTAGTAGCACCAAAAGCTACATTAAGCTATCCGTTTGACACTATGGATAAGCCTTACTTGTCTATTCTTTCAATGATGATCCCTACCAATGATGCCTTTGTTGGTCTAGACAGCATCATGATCCCAACTGAGCCAGGTACTTACACCTATTACCTTAATGCATACGATGCTGGCACAGAGCTAAACGACGAACTGAACAGTGCACGTACTGACGTTGTTGAAGCTGGAACCGGTAACGCTCTTGGTGGCTACGGTGTACCAGGCGTTGCAGGTGGCGGTGCACCAACGCGTATTGTTGACCTAGGTATGGGCGGTACGGGCGTAGCCGCAACAGTAATGAGTGGCGAAGTTGAAGACGGTACCGACGGTCCCGTTCACATTCACCGTAATGCCTTGGGCGATACTGATAACGCGGGCGGCGCAAGTGACCTAGACTCTACCGTTCACCGTTGGTTAAACCCTGTTGCGCGTGTAGTTATCACTGTTCCTGCGTCTTAAGGAGCGATGTTATGAAAAACTCAATAATTAAACTCAGTACGCTGCTGCTACTTTCTGCATTGATAGTTGCTTGCGGTGACGATGGTGATACCGGTCCAGCTGGCCCACAAGGCGCTGCTGGTATGGATGGCGCTGACGGTATGGACGGTGCCGATGGAGCAGATGGTGCCGACGGTGCTGATGGTGCTGACGGTGCCGATGGCGTGAATGGTAACTCGGCGGTGTATACCGTTCAGATAACCAACCTTACTCACGCACAGCCTTTTGCACCTGCGGCAGTCATTCTTCATGAATCTGGTTTTTACTCCTTTATGGATGGTCAGCCAGCAAGCATGGGAATTGAAGTCATGGCAGAGGGCGGTGACCCATCAATGGTTATCGATGAAGCAATGAACTCTACGGATTTCCTAGATGCACAAAACTCTGGTGGCATCCTTCCTCCAAGTTCGATGGGCGACGTGATGACATTAGTAGTGCCTGAGCTAGATGCGGATGACTTGCGACTGACCATCACTACCATGTTAGTCAATACCAATGATGCGTTTACTGGGCTTAATGCCGCAAACGTCAGTGACATGGCAGTGGGCGATAGTAAAACTTTCATGACGGTTACATGGGATGCAGGCACAGAAGCTAATACCGAAACTGCTGCAACCATGCCTGGCCCTGCGGCAGGTGCAGCCGGTGGTGGCGGTGCAGCGGCGGGTTACGATCCAACTCGTGATGATCTTGCTGACGCTGTACGTCTGCACACAGGTGTAACCACCAGCGCAAATGCTACAGACCCGAGTAGAGAGGGGTTAGCAACATCTGTGTTAGGTGAAGCGCATCGCTTTGATAATCCCACGAGTCGTGTAGTAATCACCCGCACTCGCTAGGGTATGTATTGAGTCACAGATATCAAAAAACAGTTATCTGTGACTCTTTTTAATTCCGCTTTTGATTGTCGAGTCTTTTAAAAAATGAAATTTTTTAAAACTATGTGAATGATTTTTGCCCTACCTCCGGTCTGTGTGGATTGCAGTCATATTCTGAGGATTGGGTATGCAAGACAATATTCTTGTAGTTGAAGACGACGCTGATATCGCGGATTTAATTCGAGTCAATCTATGCGAGCTTGGTGTAGACATTACATTGGCCCACAACGGTCGAGCGGGATTACAACGAGCCTTGGACGAGCAATTCTCGCTAGTCATACTCGATGTGACACTTCCAGAAGTCAACGGTCTAGATATTTGTCGTCAAGTACGAGACAAACACCCAGAGAAGGCCATTATTATGCTGACCTCTAAAAACTCAGAAACCGATCGTGTGCTCGGCCTTGAACTTGGCGCCGACGACTACATGACCAAGCCATTTAGCGTACGTGAGTTACAAGCGCGTGTAAGGGCACAGTTACGCAAAGTCCACCTGATGGCCAAGTCACCGCTTGAGTCAGACTCAGTTGAAGATAAAGACATTACTATTGGTGCGCTGGCCATTAGCACTAAACTTCATCAAGCCACTTTTTTTGGAAAGCTACTAGAACTCACGGCAACAGAATTTGACTTGCTCCTTTATCTAGCCAAACACCCAAACCAAGTATTTAGTCGAACTCAACTATTAGAGTCGGTATGGGGCTATCAGCATAGCGGCTATGAACATACGGTAAATTCCCATATTAATCGCCTACGGGCAAAAATTGAGCTTGATGCTACCGCTCCTCAAATAGTGCAAACCGTATGGGGTGTGGGCTATAAGTTCAACCCAGACGGAGTTCAAGCACAATGAAACTATGTTTTTATCAGCGGATCTCACTAGCATTAGCAGCAGTTTTTATTTGTGTGCTTGCACTGTTCTTTTTCACCAGCGCTCATTTGCAATCGATTACTCAAGATGAGGCTGAACAACAACTTCATCTGGGTCTCGCCGAACACTTAGCCTTAGACAGCCCTTTACTTAAAACCGGCGTTTACGACTACGAGGCACTCAAAAACCTGTTTCATACGTTGATGATATTAGGGCCAAATTTCGAGTTTTATTACTTAGATCCCAATGGCAAAGTACTTACCTACTCGGCAGAGGCAGGCAAAGTAAAGTCTGAGTACGTGGATTTGCTGCCCATTCAAAACCTTATTCGAGACGCGAGTCAGCTTCCCATCAAAGGCGACGACCCGCGAAACCCCGGCGTCAAAAAGATCTTTTCTGCCGCTCCGGTGATGAATGGTGATGTATTACAGGGTTACTTGTACGTCATCATTGGTGGTGAAATTTACGACTCTATTCTCGAGAATGTTAAGCAAAGTGAGAACCTACAACACCTCATTCTATTTAGCGCAATGACCCTCGTATTTTTGTTCGTGGCATTGATGATGTTGTTCAAAGCACTGACCTCCCCCCTTCGTAAACTCAGTGCTGAAATGGACAAAGTCAGTGAGTCAGACTTTCATCAAGAGCGTTTGGACGAACCGCAATACCAGTGGAAATCTAAGAGTCACGATGAAGTACAACGTTTAGGTAGCACCTTCAACCGTATGTTGAAGCACATCAATATGCAATTTGACCAGTTACAGCAAATAGATACTCAACGCAGAGTATTGTTAGCCGACTTATCCCACGACCTGCGCACGCCACTGGCTAATCTGCAAGGTTACATCGAAACCCTTGCTATCAATGACGACAAATTAGACGTCCCCAAAAGAAAACGCTTTATTGATATTTCACTCAAAAATGCGCGCAACTTGAAACACCTTATCGATCAGATTTTTGAACTGGCCTATTTGGAAGGTGGACAAGTCACTCTGAACCAAGAGCCATTCCCCCTCGGTGAGCTATTACACGATATTGCCGCGAAGTTTGCGTTGAAGGCGGCGGAAAAAGACTTAAGTCTTGATGTGAGTCTTGGCGAGTCCGACTACCGCGTGTTTGCAGATATGGGCAAGCTTGAACGCATCTTGACCAACCTGTTGGAAAATGCCATCAGGCACACGCCAGCACAAGGCAATATTACACTGGCGGTCACCCCGCAAACTGACAAAATTCGTATCGATATTCGCGACACAGGTGTGGGTATTAGTGATAAAGAAATTGCCTTTATTTTTGATGCTCGCTATCAGGCCACTAACCACGAAAAAGACAATTGTCTGCATGCGGGATTGGGACTAGCCATCAGCAAAAAGCTTGTCTCCTTATTAGACTCAGACCTGTTAGTAGAGAGTCAGTTAGGCAAAGGGACCTGCTTCAGCTTTGAATTACAGGTTGTGCCGGCGTAGCCTAAACTCAATTGAGCCTCCGCTAAACCTCGTCAACCCAGCATATATGTTCCGGTGCCAAAGGCGATGTGATCGCCTTTTTCGTTGTGCAGCTCCATTCTACAAACCACAACACGACTCCCTCTGCGGATCACTTCAGCGGTAGCTACGAAAGTTTCGCCTCTACCCGGTCGAAGATAGTCTACTCGCATGTCAATAGTGCCTGTCGTAGCCAACTGTTCCCGCAGTGTAGGCAATTCACTAAGCGGGGTTTGCTTTATGGTCTCAATAATAGCAACTAGTCCACCAATGGTATCGAGCATAGATGCAGTCACTCCTCCATGAAGAATCTTCTGCATGGGGTTACCTGTGAGTTCTTCACGCCAATTCACGCGCAGCGCTACGGAATCGTTCTGCTCCTCAAAGACTAACTGAAGAAAGCGATTGAAGGGCATGGTATCGCGAAACAAATGAATCACATGGGAAATCATTTTTTTATGAGTCAGTGCATTTTCTGACGATTCGTGGGAGACATGCTCAGAGACTGTCATAGTGTTTTGCCTTTGCCATATGTATTGATAAATAGCTTTGGGTAGCGTACCGCAAATACATTCAATGCCAACATAGCGTTTGTGATAGACCTTTATAGAAAACCTGAATTTTAGTTGGTTTTTGCGCTTTTAAGATGAAGCTCTCACTGAAAACGCGTAGAATCCATCGCTATGCAAACAGTGTCTCCACTTTCACCCGATATTGAACAACCACTTCAGGAAAATAGTCCTGCGGCGGTGCTTAAGCGTGTGTTTGGTTATGACACTTTTCGCGACGGTCAAGAAGCTGTTATTGAGCATGTTTGCAAAGGGAAAGACGCATTGGTACTGCTGCCTACAGGTGGCGGAAAATCCTTGTGCTATCAAATACCTGCGTTAGTAAGAGACGGTATTGCCATTGTTGTGTCTCCGCTTATTTCACTCATGCAAGATCAAGTGGAGCAACTCAAAGAACTTGGCGTTAAAGCGGACTATCTCAACTCCACATTGGAACCAGAGCAACAAGCCGCGGTAGCTGATAAAATTACATCCGGAGCTATTGATTTACTGTATGTCTCACCCGAGCGGTTATTGCAGTTTGGTTTTCAACAAACGCTGCAACATACCACTATTGCGCTGTTTGCCGTCGATGAAGCTCATTGTGTTTCACACTGGGGTCATGACTTTCGCTCAGATTATCGATCACTAGGGCAAATAAAGTCTCGCTTTCCCACCGTACCCGTCATTGGGTTAACGGCAACTGCCGATACCGCAACACAAGCGGACATACTCACACAGTTGCGACTGGAATCTCCCTTGGTATACAAAGGGAGTTTTGACCGCCCCAATATTCGCTATCGCGTCATGGCGAAGTACAAAGCCTTTGAACAAGTCGTTGATTACGTAAAGCAACAAGATGGCAGCGGCATTATTTATTGCAATAGTCGCGCAAAGGTCGATGACTTACACGCAAAATTGTATCGCCAAGGCTTTAGATGCGCCGCTTATCATGCTGGATTAGACGCCGATGAACGAGAACTCGTTCAGCGTCAGTTCCTCACCGATAAAATAGACATTGTTGTTGCCACCGTCGCCTTTGGCATGGGGATCAACAAATCAAACGTACGCTATGTTGTGCACCATGACGTGCCTCGAAGTATTGAAGGCTATTATCAAGAAACCGGACGCGCTGGACGGGACGGTCTTGCGTCGGAAGCTTTACTATTGTTTGACGAAAAAGACGCAGCAAGAGTGCGTCAATGGATTGAGCAAGGAGAAAACGCCGATCGCAATGCCATTGAGCTTCAGAAGTTTGCAGCCATGGAAGCATTTTCAGAAGCTCAAATTTGTCGACGTCAGGTATTGCTGAACTACTTTTCTCAATTTAGTGACAGTGCCTGTGGAAACTGCGATGTGTGTTTGGATCCACCCAAAATGTTTGATGGACTAGTCACTAGCCAAAAAGTACTTTCGTGTATTTTGCGCCTAGCACAGCAAGCCTCTTCCCAATACGTCATTGATGTTTTGCGAGGTAAACAACTTCGACGATTACAAGAAGCAGGACACAATCAGCTATCTACCTACGGCATTGGCAAAGAACAGTCTGATATCTATTGGCACAACATAATTAATCAACTGGTTCATAAAGGCTTGATAAGAGTCGACATTACTGCCAAAGCTGCACTGCGCTTAACCGAAGCTGCTCGCCCTGTATTAAAAAGTGAGGTTGCCGTGATGCTTGCGACGCCTAGACTCGAATTTAAGCCCGAGAAAAAAGCCAAACTCGCGCCAGCCAATTACGACAGAACACTTTTCGTTCGTTTAAAGCACTTGCGCAAAACCCTCGCAGAGGAGCACGAAGTGCCGCCCTATGTGGTATTTAGTGACGCCACTCTGGTGGACATGGCCTCAAAAGTGCCCACAACATTGAATGACATGCTCGACATTAGCGGTGTGGGGCAAACCAAGCTCGCTCGCTACGGCGATGCGTTTCTTCAACTTATTACCGACTACATCAACAAAGACGATTAGGCATATGCGTATTCGCCGCCTTTTTCAAGCGCGCGTTGATATGTATCGCGTTCATGCACACGCTTTACATAAGCTGCAATGGCTGGAAGATCTTTCGCCTTACCACTAGCAACAATGGCTTCTAACGGAAAAATCATTTGTACGTCTGCCGCATTAGGGGTTCTGCCAGCAAACCATTCGTTTTGCTCGAGATAGGCTTCAATATAGGCCAAACTCTGCGTTAAATTAGGGCCATAGTAGGCGTTAATGATTCCATCAACAATTCTGTCTGCTATGGGTTTAATGAAGAACATTTTCGACGCTTTTACCCGTGCTTTTTCTAAAATCATCAAAGCGACCAATGGTGGCATTAACGAACCTTCAGCAAAATGCACCCAAAACAAATACTGCTGATAGTCTTGTTTATCTGTTGGCGGAGCAAAGGTATCTTTTCCATACATTTGAACAAGGTAGTCAACGATAGCGCCCGACTCAGCGATAGTAGTATCTCCCTCAGTCAGCACAGGTGAGCGCCCCAATGGATGAATAGCTCGAAGTGACGCAGGTGCCAAATTTGTCACTGCATCACGTTCATAACGTTTTACGTCGTAATCTATACCTAATTCCTCGAGTAACCATAAAATGCGCTGTGATCTGGAATTATTTAAATGATGTAAGGTAACCATGAGTGTCTCCTCGTCCGCTCGGTGTTTCCGTGTTATTTGTTATTGTTGTCTCTCCTTCTACCTCGATTATTTGGTATTAGATTAAACTTGGATAATTTTTTTCGTTATAGGCGAAAATTAATCTTGGTGTAATGTAAGCTTCGTCATCGCATCATGGGATTTGCTAGGAAAAAGTAACCAATGATTTTACATCATCAATACGCTGAACAACTCTCTAGCTTGGGTAGTTACGTTGTTCCGTCACCCCTCGATAATATGCAGGTCGAATTGTTTAATCATGAGCTTGCCCAACAGATTGGCTTTCCCATTGATGACATATCACCAGACCAACTACTGGCAATGCTCCACTCTCCCTCTACGCCATTTACTTTCAAAGCATTTGCACAAAAGTACGGCGGCCATCAATTTGGTCATTGGAATCCTGAACTGGGTGATGGTCGGGGGCTATTGCTTGGTGAACTTAAAAACCAGCAGGGGTATTACACCGATCTTCACTTAAAAGGTGCGGGTCCTACACCTTATTCACGACATGCCGATGGTCGCGCTGTACTTCGTTCAACCATTAGGGAATACATTGGTGGCGAAGCACTTCATGCGTTAGGTATTCCCAGCTCTCGCAGTTTGTGTTTATTTTCAAGCAATACTCAGGTGTTGCGGGAAACCGCTGAGCCTGGCGCTATGATGATAAGAACCGCACCAAGTCATATTCGATTCGGACATTTTGAATATTACTTTTATGCACAGCAGCACGACAAACTAGAGCAACTGATGGATTACACCATTGCCAATCACTTTAGTGAGTGTGCTAACGCTGATAATCCGTATGCAGAATTGTTGCGGCAAATAACCCTTCGCACTGCACGAATGATAGCGCTGTGGCAGTGTCATGGTTTTGTACATGGCGTAATGAATACCGACAACATGTCCATTCATGGTATCACCTTCGATTATGGCCCATACGCCTTTATGGACTATTACGATAGTAATGCGGTGTTCAATCATACCGACCAAGGTGGCCGCTATGCCTTTGACCAGCAACCGGGTATTGCACTATGGAATCTAAACGCCCTCGCCCATGCGTTCTCAAGTCATTGTTCCATTGATGAACTCAAAGACATCCTGTCTCAATTTGAGCCAACGTATTTAGCGCAATACAACAGCATAATGTTGTTACGGATGGGCCTCGAAAGCACATCAGAGCACAAGTCTTGTTTAACCACGTGGCTAGATATGCTCGCATCTGAGCAACGTGATTATACCTACTCATTTAGACAACTTGCGTTGTGTGATGGGATTAATCTGTGCGATTCACTACGTGACAACTTTATTGATAGACGTCGTTTTGACAAATGGTGGAATCACTATTCAGCACTTCGCCAGCGCAGCGCGAATCAATCTACTGATTTAACCCGATTAAATCCGGTGGTGATCCCACGAACTCACTTACTTCAAGACGCAATAGAGAGTGCTGAACTCGACGATTTCTCAAAAACCACAACATTACTAGAGGCTACATCGACACCCTACGATAAAAAGTGGGATAATCACGACCTTTCTAAACCACCTGCAACAACGTCGGCCGTTTCATTATCATGCAGCAGTTAACACGCCAAGACATTACACAAGCGCTATCAATGCAAGGTGACAATCTCCTTATTGCTTTGCCGTTACCGTCTACCCCACTAAAAACAACACAATGGACAGAGAATTTTGCCGCACTGTTTGATTTCACCTGCTACGAAGCTGACTGGGGTGCAGATAGATACCAAATTCGCCTTCGAAACAACGATGTGGAATGCTTGCTGTGTATAGAGTGGTTATGTGAGGCAATGTGGTTAACACCGCTCGGTCAAGGTCAAACCGCGCTATTATTGAGAGACTGGTTGTACCAAAAAAAGTCCTAATAATTCTATTATTAGGTTACCTAAACTCCTGAACTTCCGTTACTATGATGGTTGAGGGATCATTTCGAAGAGGCGAAATACGCACCTATGCCATTCATTAAAAAAGGAATTTTGGCATTTACCATTATTGTTCTTGTGGCACTATCGTGGCTACTTATTACGCCTACGTCTTCTGCACTTACGGCTCCCATTCTCACCGTTGACGAAAGCTTTGAACGTTTCAACATTACCGACCGCAGCGATCAATACCTTACGCCTTTAAACGCAACCTACCTTGACGTGTTGTCCACATCTCGCACCATGCTGACCAACACTTCTGAACAACGAGACAACCGCTTGTGGTACGTTACTTCCATTGAAAACAATGGATACAGCGATATTCCGCTCGTAGTAAATATCGACAGACTCAATCTCGACGATCTACAGTTATATTTGGTTGATGAAAATCAACGGATCATAAAATCATATCGCTACGAAGCGGGTAAAGGTGACTATTCGCTTGCTAAACCGATTCCCACCATTCGCTTTGCTTTCACGCTGACAACAGATGTTCGCCCCACATTACTTGTCGGCATTAAGGACGATGGCCTCAGGCACTTTCCAATATCGGTATGGCATAAAGACGCATTGAATAGTTTTGACCGTCAACTATTGTCACTGTTTGGTGTAGTGATGGGCACCTTGTCTATTCTCACCGGGTATTTCTTATTGTCGTACCTGTATCAACGCACACCAGCAAGATTTTGGTTTGCGATGACAAATGGCGCATTGTTTTTCTTGTTCTTTGTTGTACAAGGTGGACTGGCAAGCTGGCCTGCACTCACCAACACCTCTGAAATGGCCATTGCCGTGCTGTTGTCCATCAGCTTTTTGATGATGGCGAAAGTGACACACAACTTATTTTTGAGAATTCCCCCTACACTGCGTGTAGTTAACTTTCTATTGCCAACGTTTATGGCCATTCTCACGCTAACCAGTTCACCTTATCAGGCGGTTATCACACTGTTCTGGTTATGCCCCGTCATCGGCTTGTTCAATGTGTTTTTAGCCATGACCTTTAAAGACGAGCGCAATCTCGGTTCAAGTCGACTGTTTTCAATCGCTTGGATGTGCATGTTTTTGCTGTGTGCCTTGATGGTAGAAATTATCTTCACTGGTATCACCTACACAACACCACTTATCGTCGGTTTGATCAGTCTACTCACGCTCGCTCAGCTATGTTTGGGATTTAGCGTTGAATTAAAAGAACGCACCTTTAACCTTCAACAAATATCTGAGCGAGAAGCGACGATTAACAGCTTGAACTACTTTTTTGATTTATTCCGAAACTCTGCCGAAGGTTTATATACTTCAACCCTCGAGGGCACATTAAAAACAGTCAACCCCGCCATGTGTGCATTGTTTGGCTATAAAGATGAACAGAGTATGTTGGCTGCGGTAAACAATACACGGCAATTCTACGCTGACGAAGGCGATAGAGACTTACTGGTGGGAGAACTGCTGGATAGCGGCCAAGTAATGGGACGGGAGATCAAAGGTGTTCGTGCCAACGGTAACGAGTTT
Organism: Alteromonas sp. KUL49; assembly: GCF_006538345.1. Classification (GTDB taxonomy): domain Bacteria; phylum Pseudomonadota; class Gammaproteobacteria; order Enterobacterales; family Alteromonadaceae; genus Alteromonas. The sequence continues at coordinate 215,843 of NZ_BJKL01000006.1, forward strand.
TGGTTCTCAATTTCCTGCCAAGTACGAAAGAATGAAAAGGGTAATTTTCTTTACGGCTCAATTATTGATGTCACTGAAAAGAAGCAATCAGACATCAGCTTAAAATACCTTGCCACCCACGATACACTCACCGGAGTCTATAACCGCAGGCAATTTGAGAATATTTTCAGAGAGCGTCTTGCCGACGACAGCGAACTGCCCTTGTGCCTGTTAAATTTAGACTTGGATCGCTTCAAAGTGGTCAATGATACCTGTGGGCATAAAGCAGGTGATGCGCTGATTAAGGAACTCGCCCATCAACTACAAAAAGTCGTCACTGGCGACGCTATTCTTGCTCGTCTTGGCGGCGATGAATTTGGTGTATTGGTAGCTGATAGAACGGAACTGGAAGTTAACGAGCTTGCTGAAAGCATATTGAATGCGGTGCAATCGTTCCGTTTCATGTGGGAAAACCGCATTTTCAATTTGGGTGTCAGTATCGGATTAATTGTTTGCGACGACAAGAACCTCAGCCATGAGAACTACTTGGTCATGGCAGATGCCGCGTGCTACTTCGCCAAGGAACAGGGTCGAAATCAAGTACATCAGTACAACAAAAATGACGAGGGAATGCTGAGATACAAGAAAGAGTTGGATTGGATTTCAACGATCAACCAAGCACTTTCAGAAAACCAGTTCGTACTCTACTATCAACCATTGCGCCCTCTCAACAAACCAAACGATGGTTACTACTACGAAGTGTTGCTCCGGTTAAATGCGCAAGACAGCAAAGTGATTGAGCCTGCAGCCTTCTTACCCACAGCTGAACGTTTTGAAATGAACGTCAACATTGATAAGTGGGTGATTACCAATACATTCCGATGGTTATCAGAAAATCCGGAGCACGTACGCTCACTTAGACGTTGTAGCATAAACTTAAACTGTCATTCCTTAGCAGATAGAGATTTCAAGCTCTTTGTGTTGAATGCATTTGAAAACTACCAGATCCCCTACGACAAAATATGCTTTGAGGTCATTGAATCTGTAGCCATCATAAAAATGGAAGACACTCTCAATTTTATGGAAACCTTCAACAATTTGGGCTGCGCTTTTGCGCTCGACGATTTTGGAAGTGGTTTCTCATCGTATAACTATTTAAAAAGCTTACCTGTGAGCGAAGTTAAAATAGACGGTACCTTTATCAAGGACATGCTGTTCGATACCGTAGACGCTGCAATGGTGTCATCGATAAAAGATGTGGCAAAAAGTATGGGTATGAAAACCGTCGCAGAATTCGTCGAAAACGATGCGTTAATGGCACAGCTCGGTAAGATGGGCGTAGACTTTGCACAGGGCTACGGTATCGCTCCTCCCAAGCCGCTGAATGAGTTTACCCCCCTGTAACTCTTAGCAAGTATGATCTGTCTTGTTATACTTCAGAGTAGTAAATTAAAAAGAGTAAGATTAAACGAACGTTTTACTCTTGATTTCACCGAGACAGCCCCCACTTCATCTAACCTGAAAGTAGGGTGCAAGAAGTACTATGAGCAGCAAACAGCCAAAATACGAATACGTAAGTTCCGCGAAATTGCCCACCCGTAAAGGGGAATTCACTATCCATGGTTTTGTAGAAGCCAGTGGACAGGAACACGTTGCGCTATCTTATGGTACATGGGAAGAAGGTGATGTCGTTCCCATTCGCATTCACTCTGAATGCCTTACCGGCGACGCCCTGTTTAGCACTCGTTGCGACTGTGGTTTTCAACTTGATCGGGCGCTCCAGAACATAGCCGACAATGGTTCAGGCGTACTGTTGTACCTTCGGCAAGAAGGTCGAGGTATTGGATTACTCAATAAGATCCGTGCGTACAATTTGCAAGATAGCGGCTTAGATACGGTTGAAGCCAACGAACATTTAGGTTTTGACGCTGACCTGAGAAGTTATGACATTTGCAAATTGATGCTAGATACTCTCAAAGTGAGCAAAGTAGAGCTAATGACCAACAACCCACGAAAACTCAAAGCATTGACGTCTTTGGGCATTGATGTGGTTGCCCGCAAGCCCATTGATCACGGTATTACCGAAGACAACAAAGGCTATATCAAAACCAAACGGAAAAATTGGGTCACGCATTCGATCCACACGCATTTAAGTAAATAATTTTTTGGTTCAGCTTAGGTTAATTAGCGTCAGTTTATAAATTATACATACTTTGTATCACTCCCGGTGTTGGGATGTGTAAGGAGAATGTATGAAACGACTTACTTTACGTGCTTTTTTTGCCGTAGCAGGCCTAGGTGTACTGGCGTCTAGCCAAGCCACTTTTGCTACCAATATCACCACAATGCCGCCACCGGAACCGGCAACGATTGATGCCTCCTACACCGATGCTCAGATAGATAGTATTCTTGCTCCTATCGCCTTGTATCCCGATACGCTACTCACCCATATACTGATTGCTGCCACCTATCCTTTGGATGTAGTTGCTGCAGACCGCTGGCGTCAAAGCAATGCACATTTGTCTCCTGAAGAAGTGGAGCTTGCCCTTGAATCGGTAAGCTGGGATCCAAGTGTTAAAGCAGTAGCGGCGTTTTCAGATATCCTAAACACTATGGCTCAGGATTTAGCTTGGCTTCAGCAGCTAGGTGATAACGTATTAATTAATCAAAATCGTGTGCTAGCGAGAGTTCAAGTATTGAGGCAACACGCACTCGACCAAGGTAACTTGTCATCAAACGATTACCTCAATGTTTCCAGAGACCGAGAAGTCATCGTTGTTGCACCACGTCGACCTGAGGTAGTGTATGTGCCCTACTATGACCCAGTAGTGATTTACGGCCATTGGTGGCACCCCATCGCACCTGTGCGTTGGCATCACAGACGCTCATATCATCACCATCACGGCATTTTTTGGTCGCCTAGAGTCAGCTTGTCTACCTCGTTCTACTTTGGTGGCATACATTGGCACAACCGACATGTTGTGATTCATCGTAGCCCAGTTAGGCACTACTACAGAGGGCCTGCGCATCGCAGAGTACATACAAGAGAGTATCATCGCTGGGAGCACAATGTGGGTCATAGAAGAGCGCGTTATTCTAGCCCAGTAGTTTCCCGAACGGTTCGAGCACACAGGCAAGCACCTGTCAGTCAGCGCCAAGTAGTGAGAACACTCTCTGAAGCGAGAACACCGATGCTGCGATCTAGAGAAGTAATCAGCACACAGCGAGCAGTGAGAACACCAACAGCACCAGTGCGTCAACCTCAATATCGACAGGTTCAGCCTCGGCAATCCACCGAGCGTACGGTAACGCACACGACTAGAACGGTAACGAGAGAGTCAAACAGACGAGCACCAGTGTCGGTCAGTCGAAGTACAACGCACGTAAGGTCCAGCCAACCTCAACGTAGCTCTCAACCAAGAAGCGCTCCTAGTCCACGACGCTCACATGACACGGGAAGACAACACCGCCAACGTGAACGCTAAACTAGCGCTCCAAGTGCCAATCTACCATCGCCTGAACAAAACGTTCGGGCGATGCTTTATCTAAGTTGAAGTATAACGAAGGTTCGATGAGTTCCAATTCCATAATCGACCACTTATCTTTGATTCTCACTAAATCCACTCTCGCATAAAGTGCTCGTGACGGCATTGCTTCAAGTGATTGAGTGGCAACGTTAAGCATGTCTTCAGTAGGCTGAATGGATCTCAGCTGTCCACCATGCTCCTCTTGAACCCGAAAATCGCCAGTAGCCGGAGTTTTTAAAATGCCATGACTAAAAGCGTGATTGAAGTAAAACAATGAGTACTCGCCTTCATCAACAATGCTTTGCGCAAAGGGCTGAACCATGTGTTTTCTAGTGTTAAAACAACTAGTCAAGGTCGGCAATAACGTAGATAGGTTTGCTCGTGTTATCTTGAAAGTGTCATCTGCATTGGCACTTAGAATTGGCTTAATGACAAGGGTTGAGGTATCGAAATGAGAGAACTGAGCCTGTAAAAAATCGACATTAAATGTGTCAGACCAGACTGTTGGAACAATATCCACGCCCTGATTTTGCATGTCTTTGAGATAGGTTTTTTCAATATTCCACTGCATAAGCGCAAATGGATTGAGCAAGGTAGCACTAGAGGACTCTATTGTCGCTAAGCAGGCTTGAAACTCAACAGCATGCTGCTGATAGTCCCATGTGCTGCGCACAATCACATAATCAAATGTGTTCCAATCAATCGTTTTGTCATGCCAAGATATGGTTTGCACATGCCAATCACGATCGCGAAATGGTGCTATAAGCATGTCGTCATACACAAAAAAATCTTCAAGTTTGTCGGTCGACAAAAACGCAATTGATGGCAAAACCAGCTACTCCCTAATAAAGACACATCGAAGTATCGCAAAAAGCTAAAAACCTTGCGACTTTTATCACTGAATTCGAGAGAAAAGTCGGTAAAATTCAGCCCAAAGTCAAATAGGCAAAAGTTACCTTAAGCTTTAATCTTTAAATAGTTTTTAAGAGTGCACGATAAATTTGTGCCCTCAAATAGCTGTACTAATATTTATCACCTACACTTATTTTAAAACGTGTGCTGGAGTAGCGTATGCAATACCCATGGGTTCTAGAAGGTCACAGAATTTTTCGCGTTGTGATCATCATTCAATGGCTGGTGTCAGTTGTCATTGGCTTGGTGACTGGTGAGCTGCTACCCGCATTTATTTTGGGTATTCCCATTGCCATCGTTCCCTTGGTACTCAGCATACAACAGCCGAACTCTACGATTAGTCAGCACGCCCTTGCCATCGGCACTCAACTGCTTACAGCACTCCACATTCATCAGTCCCTCGGCCTGATCGAAATGCACTTTGAAATTTTTGTGATATTGGCCTTTTTGTCTTACTTCCGAAACTGGAAAGTCATCGCATCTGGCACAGCCGTTGTTGCAGTGCATCACCTACTCTTCTTCTTTTTGCAGTCTCAAGGCAGCGGTTTATACATCTTTGAAGAAGGACACGTTACCTTTCCAATACTGCTAATGCACGCTGCATTTGCACTTGCTGAAGGTATTGTACTCATGTACATGGCTAATCAGTCTTCTAGAGAGGGTGAAGGTGCTACTGCACTGAGAAATACGATCAAAGCAATGCAAAGGGAGCCTGGCAAATTAGACTTGTCTGTTGATATTAACCGTAGCAACAAAGTGGTGCTGCCATTTGCAGAACTTATTGATCAAGTAAAAGAACTAGTGACGCTGGCATCATCACTGACATCTGACGTTGTTACTGGGTGTGAGAAAATGAAAGGCGCAGCCCACAATATGTTCGATATTAGTCAAAAAACTGACCAAGAAATAGCAATGGCTTCAGCAGCCGCCGAGGAGATCGCTCAAACTATGGTGACCTCAAGCGAACAGACTACCAACGCCAGCCAGCAAGCCCTTGGCGCCGATGCTTCTGCACAGACCACCCGTGATTCGATATCGTCAACGAGTCAAACCATAGACTCGCTTCGCAGTACGTTGAATAGTGCGGCATCAACCAACCAAGCACTCAATGAGCAATGCTCGAATATTTCCGAAGCGATGAGAGCCATTACCGCAGTAGCGGAGCAAACGAATCTACTCGCGCTCAATGCCGCTATTGAATCAGCCCGCGCCGGTGAACACGGTCGTGGGTTTGCCGTGGTTGCCGATGAAGTTCGCACGTTAGCAATCCGTTCTAAAGAGAGTGCAGACCAAATAACAAACATCACCGAAGAATTAGTCTCTAGAACCGCTAGCTCTGTGAGTCAGATGCAAACCTGTATCGAGCTTGTCGATGAAGCCGTAAATTCATCAGAAACCGCTACTGGTACCATGACCGAAATTATGGAGCAGATCCGTAATGCCAGTGAGAGTATGACAAGCGTTGCTACGTCAGCCATGGAGCAACAAACCGCGTCTACTTCCATTGCCGAAAGTACGGCGAGAATTTCGGGATATACTGCGCAAGAGGTGGCCACTTCGAAATCACTGGCCGCGGAAGTTGAAATGCTGTCAGAGATTTCACAGAAGATGCACAGTGCCATTGACCGATTTAAAGTCTAATGCCAAAACACATTGCGTGGACACTGTTGATACTATGGGCGTCGGCACTCATTGCCGGCCTCGTGTTTTACGGTCAAAAACAAGTCACTCCCTTCGACCCTAACGGTGTTTTACTTCATCAGTCTACAGACTTAGCCTTTGATAAGCGCTTGGTAGAAACACTTCAAGCTAATGATATTTCGGCCAACACAGTGCTTCACGTAGGTTCAGAAAAACGATGCTACTGCGAGACGGTGACTGAGCCTCATCAATTACAGTTAACCGCCGTGTTAGAAGAGTTTGGCTATCAGTCTCAACACATTGCCATTGAGTCATTTCCAAATTTAGCCGATGTAATAACCGCTGTACCAGCGTTAATAGTGATTGATGGAGAATCAAATTTGCGATATCTAGGCCCCTACGCCACAGGGCTTGGATGCTTTACTGGGCAAACACTCATTGGACAAATTACCCAATTAGCCACACAAATAGATTATGCTGGCGCAGTGATTAATGCGGATGTGGAAGGATGCTTTTGCGAAGCCTAGTAAATACCTTGGCCTTTACGCCGTTTCCAAGTCAGTAAGCCATCAATGCTTTTAAATGACTGACTACACTTCGCGATAAAGCGCTGTTGTCATAACCACCTTCAAGCATACTGACCACCCTACCGTTACTCGAATTGTACGCAAGCTGCGCTATCTTTTGCGTTATCCAATAGTAATCTGATTCAACTAGTCGCATATGGGCCATAGGGTCTTCTGAATGACCATCAAACCCGGCCGACACCAGTACTAACTCCGGTGCAAAAGTCGCTAACTCATCAAACCAAAAGGCAACTTTTTGACGAAAATCATTGCCCGTTGTTCCCGCATCAAGGGGAACTTTCAACACATTACTCGCTGTACGTTCAATGTCGGTATGAGGATACAGGGGATGCTGAAAGCTAGAACAAAAGAGGATCCGCTCATCGCCAGACACAATGTCTTCCGTACCATTACCGTGATGCACATCAAAATCAACAATGGCAACACGGCTGAGGTTATAGTGAGACAATGCATAGTAACCGGCAACCGCAACGTTGTTGAAAAAGCAAAACCCCATAGCTTGGTCTTTAGTGGCATGATGTCCAGGCGGCCGGGTCAAACAAAACCCATGACGATTGTTCCCAGCCATAACCCAATCGACAGCATTAACACCGGCTCCTGCTGACAACAAAGCTGCTTCAAAGGTGTCTTTTGTCATGCCAGTATCATCATCAATCCATACGGTTTCATCTGGCTGGAGCACGCTAGACTTAGTCATTAGTCCGTCGACATGTTCAAAACTGTGAGCGAGTAAAAGGTGTTTTATTGAAGCAGGTTCTGCGTCTTGATGCTCGCAACTAAAATCCAATCCAGAGCTAAGTAACTGATCCTCTATAGCGTAAACTCTATCAGGTGACTCTGGATGATCAGGGCCATAGTCATACAAGGTCGCCTTTTTTGATCGAAACAAGCGCACTGTCATTCGCTATCCTCCAAGTTACGAATGAGCTCAACCTCACTGGGATCGCCGGTAAACACACGCTTAAATTTTGCTTGCTCAAATATAGTAATCATTGGTTTATTGTCTCCCCTGACATACGCTGACATCTTGCTAATACCTCGCTTAGAGGCAATGTTTATCAGCTCATTAAGTAGGCGACTCGCCATACCTTTTCCTTGTTGTGTTTCCCGTGTGACAAAAGCTGCCTCACAGGTATTGTTTTGCTCGTAGAAATAAAAACGCCCCACAGCGTGAATGGTAATTCTCGAACCTTCTTGACGAACAATACAAAGCGCCGCATCGGTTGACTGGTCGATACTGACCAAGTTACATGATTTTTCCCGTGACATCTGTTTAGGATCGTAGTTATAACGAAGCCTCAACGTCTCTTTAGTATGGGAATAGAAAAACTCCTGTAGTCGACGTTCATCAGCAGGATTAAGGGGCCTCATGTAGTAAGTCTCGCCTTTGACGTCGAGCTTTTGCAATTGAATAGCACCTAATTCGGGAATATCTGTGGGGTGTTTTTCTTGATAGTGAGGCACCCAATAATGTTGTCGAACTTCATCGAGAAGTTGAGCCCTAAATTTCGGATGTGCCACTCGAATCAGTTCTAACGCCCGCTCTCGAATACTCTTACCTTTTAGTGAGGCAATACCATACTCAGTCACCACGTAATGCACATTTCCGCGAGAGGTAACAACCCCTGCACCCTCGGTAATTCTTGGTGTTATCCGAGAAATACTCTCGCCCTTGGCCGTTGAGGGCAATGCAATGATAGGCTTACCACCTTTGCTAATAGACGCCCCTGTCACAAAGTCTACCTGACCACCAATACCACTATAAAAATCATAGCCAATGGAATCGGCCACCACCTGCCCGGTTAAATCAACCTCCAAGGCGCTATTGATGGCTATCATATTGTCGTTCTTGGCGATGTTAGTCGGCTTGTTAACATAGCTGTTGGGGTAAAATTCTATGTGCGGGTTTTTATCAATAAGGTCGTAAAGTTTTTGAGTGCCAATAGCAAAGCTGGTAACGACCTTTCCGGGATGGAAATTCTTTTTGCGGTTAGTGACCGCTCCCGACGAAATCAGCTCAATAACACTGTCTGTGAGCATTTCACTGTGGATACCCAACTCTCTGTGATTACACAGATACTTGAGTGTTGCGCTGGGAATTTTACCGATCCCAAACTGCAATGTTGCGCCATCGTCCACCAACATTGCTACGTACTGTCCAATGCGCTCGGCCACAGAATCTATGGGTTCGGGAGCGACTTCAATGAGAGGTTCAGAGGCCTCAATACACGCATCTATTTCGCTAATATGAATATAGGAATGGCCTGAAGTTCTTGGCACACAATCATTAATTTGCGCCACCACCAAAGAAGATTGCCTCACCGCTGACATACTAATGTCTACGGCTGCGCCCAACGAGCAATAGCCAAACTCATCCGGAGGGCTAACATTCACTAACGCGACATCTAGTGGCAGTGTACCGTCTCTGAACAAGCTTGATATCTCAGACAAAAACACTGGCGTATAGTCAGCTCTACCCTCATCTACAGCGTTCCTGATAACATCGCCGCCAATAAAAAAGGTGTTCGCTTTAAACAGGCTTTTATATTGCTCTTGTGCCCAGCGGGTGTCTCCTAATGCCAACATATGCACCAGCTCAATGTCACTAAACCCTTGGCTGTTATCAATAAGGTGTTGAACAAGTGCATAAGGTACAGAAGCATTGCCCCCCAAAAAGGCGCGGCATCCAGACTTAATCAATTTGTGCCAATCGGGTTCAGGCGGAAGCTTATGAATCATGAGGCGATATCCTGTCACTACTTATGGTCATCATCTTGGCACATTGTTTCGCTATTTTCAGTTAAGGTAAACATAAGACATATAAGCGATTGGTCGTAGACACACTACGATAGCCCTGTGTAGTGTCTTACTAGGTCGTTATATGCATTGATCAGCGCTTTTGCGTCCTCAGCGCTTCCGCCTTTATCAGGGTGGATCTGATGTAGTCTTTTTCTATAAGCAGTTTTTAACTGTACTCGACTCGGCGGTGAATCAGCATCGATAGGTAATTGGAGTACACCATGAGCATGTTTAACCGCCAATTGGCTCAATGGGCTCAAGCTTTGTCCCTGCATCATGCGCCAAAAATCAGTAATTAGCTTATCCACGTCATCACTAGACGTAGACGCTAACGTATCCAAATCAAGATAGTAGACTTCCAGTGGATCTTCACTTGTCAGTGCTTTTTCAGCGGTAACGTTTGGCATCAATTGAATGTTGGTAGTATGGATGTCCAACTCACCCACCCCTTCAGACCTCCATTGACGACGGAGCAAATAAAGACCGTGAAAAAGTAAAAAATGTGCTTGGAACAAAGTGTCGGACGCGCTCAGTGCCTTTTCGTCGAACAAACAATAAGGAGGTTGTTGTAGAGTGTGAATAAGTTCGTACTCTTTAATCCCTGTCACCATAGCTTCTCTCATATCGCCCAATGTATCTACGAGTATCGAGATAAAGGCAGCTGTGTCATTTGTAGTGTTCAACGCTATACTCCTTGGGTTAGCAGAGACAATGTGTGCAATTAGTGCATGCCTAAACTATTCACCATGTAATCAATCGTATATTCGCACTTTTTATGCAGAAAACTGAACCAGAACATACGATTCGCTGTTAAAGTAGTCTTATCATTACAACAATAACTAGGAGCTTTTGTGAGAGCACTTATCGCACTAACCAGCATAGTTGGTTTTTTAATGGTTATCCTGCCGGGGCCATTGTATCAATTCGCAGGTGTAAGCCTTGGTATTGCGTTCACGCTATTGAGATACGGCGTATTTGTCGGCGGCGCAGCAATTATTCTAATCATCCTTCACGTATTACTTACTTATAAGTCACGCAGACGTCGTGGGGAAGCAGCACCTAAGTGGGGTAGCTTATTCGTTTACGGTATTCTAGCAGTTGTGGCTGTAGGCATGCCTGTGAGCATGATGAGTAAAGCGAGCTCAGTACCGCCAATTCATGACATTACTACCGATGTATTCAATCCGCCTGAGTTTGTTGCCGTTGCGCCTCTTAGGGCCGATGCTCCAAACCCGATTACTTATGAGGGTGGTGACATTACCCGTCAACAGGTTGAAGCATACCCAGAAATAAAAACACAGTTAATGTCTCAGTCAATCGACGCAGTTTATGCTGCTTCTGAAAAAGCCATCACCAGTCTTGGATGGGAGCGCGTTACCGAAGGTGCAAAGCCCAATACATTGGAAGCAACAGATACTACTTTGTGGTTTGGCTTCAAAGACGATGTAGTTATTCGTCTTACCGCACAGGGTGATAACACACTCGTTGACGTTCGCAGTAAATCTCGCGTTGGCATGAGTGACCTCGGCAAAAATGCTGAGCGAATTACCATGCTGATTGAAGAAATTCGCGCTCAACTAAACTAAGCCCACGCGCCAAATAATCACCACAAAAAGCTATTTGACGGTGCTTGTCGAATAGCTTTTTTTATTCTCAAAACTCATCTGTGTCTAGAGCGTGTTGACCTTTTCTGTACGTTTTTGCAGCGAAGTGTTTGTCATTTAGGCAAGGAAGTACTCACGTCGTGTAGTCATCTACATAAGTGAGTAGTGACGCCGTATAAATGACAAACAATCGCTGCCTGAAAGGTTCATCCAAGTGAGTCTCATGCTGCTTCACTCGTTACTAATTTGGAATAACCAAACTACGCTCCTCGTTTATTGCCTGAGACTCACTTGGAATGAACAAAAAGTGTACCGCAAAGGTCAACACGCTCTAAATATTCATTAATATGTGATCGGCCTCATACGTTGCATCGTTTTAAGTGCATCAAAACTGCAATTGAGGTGAACCATGTTTGGTCTATTTAAAGGTAATCCGACGAAAAAAATGAGGAAGCAATACGATGCATTGCTTGAGAAGGCCATGCACGCTCAACGAAATGGTGATATTAAATCGTACTCAATGATAACGGCCGAAGCGGAAGCTTTGTGGGCCGAAATAGAGCAGAAAGAAAAGCAATCATAGCTTTTTGACGAGCACGGTGAGCACTCAGCTCACCGTAAATGCTAACTTAGCTAGTCTGCTTGTCTGCAACGTACTGCTTCACCACTTCTTCAAGCAGTGATAATGGTAAACCGCCATTCTTCAGCACAACATCGTGGAATTCGCGAATATCAAAATCCTCTTGAAGTTGCTCTTGCGCGTAACTGCGTAGCTCCAAGATTTTTATCATACCCACTTTGTAGGATGTAGCTTGGCCAGGCATAACTAAGTAACGCTCAATCTCAGCAACGACATCACTCATTGCCATACCTGTATTGCGAGACATGTAATCGATACCCTCTTCGCGCGTCCAACGCTTGTGGTGCATACCGGTATCTACCACCAGACGCACCGCACGAAATAGCTCAGCGACTAAACGACCAATGTTGTCTTCTGGATTTTCCTGAAATCCTTGTTCATAAGCCACTTGTTCGGCGTAAAGCGCCCAACCTTCTGAGTAAGCGGTAAATGGCGCGAAACGACGAATAAAGGGCATACCTTCCAATTCCATAGCAATAGCAATTTGGAAGTGATGGCCCGGAATACCCTCGTGGTAGGCCAAGGTGCGCATACCAAACTTAGGTGTCGCCTTTATATCGTATAAGTTTGCAAAGAATCGCCCTGGACGACTGCCATCTAACGACGGGCCTTGATAGTAAGCTCCTGCAGAGGTTTTCTCTTTAAACTCAGGAATTCGCACCACTTCCATACCCGCTTCTGGACGCACATTAAATGCACCGTTGATGCCTTCATTAATCTCATCAAGAATGGTCTGATAATCAGCTAATATTTGCGCACGACCTTCGTCACTGTCTTCGTAGTAAAATTTTGGGTCTTCAGTGAAAGCAGCCATGGCATCGGTGTATCCTACCGACGTATCAAAGCCCAAAGACGCTAGAATTGTGAGGATCTCCCCTTGGATTCTGTCAACTTCTTCAAGCCCAAGGTTGTGAATATACTCTGGCGTGTAATCTGTGGTTGTAAACAACCTGAGTGCTAACTGATACGCTTCATCACCTCTGGGGTGCTGCCAAAAACCATGATCTTCGCCAGCCTTGGTTTCTAACTCGGCAAAGTAGTCGATAAACAAATTATAGCCAGCAGTGACACTGCCGTTAATTTGCTCAACGGCTTGGGACAAAATTGCCTGTTTTTCTTCGTCCGTCACATCTTCTAGCTTACTCAGCTTCTCTTCTAGTGAGGTATAAAGAATGTTTTCTTCGACTGGTGTGCCAATGAAGTCACGCATTTGTTCTAGCACGCGTTGAATCACAAACTTAGGAGGAATAACACCGGCTTCTTCACGCAATCGTAAGTCGATTAAATACTGGGTAAACTTTCGCTCTAATTGACTGAGTCGCGAAATGTAATGCTCTGCGTCTTCCAGCGTGTTTACTTGGTGAGTAGACTCCATAAAGCTTGGAAAGCCACTCTGAATACCAAACATTTGGTTGGCTGGATAGTAGTGATATTTGAACGGTTCCGCATCAGTGAGAAGGTCTGTAAGGTACTTCACTACCTTCTTAGAGATAAGCTGGTTCGGATCTAAGTCTTCATCTGGATATTGATCTAAACCTTCACCAAATGCTTGAAATGCTTTGAACATTTCCTCTGAATTTTTTAGGGCAACATCATCGAGATGGGCGTTATGGCCTTTTATGCCAAGAGATTCTAAAAAACCCAACGATGACAGGGTTTCAGGATCTTTAAATGCAAACTTAACCATCTCGCGATTGAGGTAGTTATTAAAGAAGAAGGGCTTCTCTGCATACCATTCATGGCCTGCAAACGCACCAGCTAAAAACGCGCTCGTACCAATAACGATCCCCGTTCCTTTCAGAATTTTTTTTATCATTGTATTTCTCTTTATTTCCCTGGACTGTGGTGTTGATGTAGCAATGCTTTGCTTTGTAATTATTTATGGTTCAACACGTTCTTGTTATATCAGGTAAATAAGAGAAATACGAATTGAGACTACCCTTCGTCTATTGCCGCTTTCAACCCATTAAATGATGCTTCTACTGACTCTAGTGGCGTCATTCCTTCTGGGTATTCCTCTTGTTCAACGACAATCCACTGTGCGCCTGCGTATCGGTGTGCAGCATCTACAAAAGCACCCCAATCAGATTCATCAGTACCAATGATTATCTTGGTATCGGCAGGTACTGTACTCGGTTTTCCTTGGTATGATCGTCGTTTGAAATGAGAGGTTAACGTACGACCTGGATATTTTTTAAACAGTGCAATGGGGTCAAAGCCCGCGTATATCGCCCATCCAATATCTAACTGTAATATAAAATTTGATGGGGTATTTTTGGCGAGATAATCCCAGAACGTTTCATCGTTGAACGGTTCAAACTCCTTGGCATGATTGTGATATCCCAATTGCATACCCACTCGCTCGAGAGAGGTGGAGATAGTCAGCAAATCAGCAATGAGTGCATCTATTTCTTCAGGATTATTAACGCGTTTATCATGAGGAATAATCACGCTTTTTGCGCCCAATGCTTTGAAGAAAGCAATATTGCGCTCGCCCTTCTCTCCCATCAACTGAGGAAGGCCCGCATGCATACCGCTCACTTCCAAACCTAGCTCGTCAAGAAATGCTTTAAGGCCCTCAGGATCATCTTGAAACTTGCCATATCTACCAGCAAACTCAACACCATCGAATCCCATTTCAGCAATAGCGCGAAGCGTACCTTCAAAATCTTCACTTAGCTGATCTCGAACAGAATGCAGCTGCACAGAGATTTTGGGAGAGGCGCTTTCATTGGGCGCAGCCATCACTGAAAAACAAGGCAATACCACGAGTGTGCTAACGAGGAAAAACCAGATGCGTTTTAATACGTTCATAATGATTGAAGTGGAGTTAAGGATTACCCAACAGTAACACAATCAATCAAAAATAATCACATTAAATTAAAAACAATCAAGCAACCTGACCTGCGGCCCAACCTGAACTCCACGCCCATTGGAAATTGAAGCCGCCTAGCCAACCTGTTACGTCGACGACTTCACCGATGAAGTAAAGGCCGTCTACATCTTTAGCCATCATAGTTTTAGACGATAGAGCATCCGTGTCTACGCCACCCAAGGTAACTTCTGCGGTACGATAGCCTTCGGTGCCATTCGGCTTGATTTTCCATTCTTGCAGCGTATCTGCAATTTCACTGCATTCGGCGTGAGAAAGCTGTTTTACCGGTACGTTACGCCATCCATTTAACTCAATGAAGCTTTGCACCATACGTTTGGGAAATACCTTGCCTAAACAAGTAGCCAGTTGTGCATCGGGGTTGTTGGTGCGCGCGTCTTCAATAAGCTCGCTTGCACTTTGGGTAGGCATCAGGTTTATTTCTACTTCATCACCCGGTGTCCAATAAGAAGAAACTTGTAACATAGACGGGCCGCTTAAACCTCTGTGGGTAAAGAGCATGGCCTCTTTAAATGACGTGTTATTGCACGAGGCAGCTACATCAACGGCAATACCGCTGAGTTCCGCAAGTACCGATTTATCTTTTTCATGCAGCGTAAATGGAACGAGCGCTGCACGAGTGGGAAGCACGGGTAAACCAAATTTTTCCGCTATTTGATAACCAAAGGGTGACGCACCGAGCTTAGGCATACTTAAGCCGCCCGTCGCAATGACCAACGACTTACATTCATACATACCTAATGACGTGTTCACCACAAAACCTGATGCGACTTTTTCTACGGATAATATTTCACAGCGTGTGGTAATTGTGACATCTGCTTTAGCGCATTCACTCTCGAGTAAATTAACAATATCTTTCGCAGAGTCGTCACAAAATAGCTGTCCTAAGGTTTTCTCGTGATAAGCAATACCGTAGCTTGCTACTAATCCAATAAAATCCCATTGGGTATATCGACTGAGTGCCGATTTACAAAAATGCGGGTTATTCGATAGAAAGTTATCAGGCTCTGCATACATGTTGGTGAAGTTGCATCGACCACCACCTGACATAAGAATTTTGCGGCCGATCTTTTTAGCGTGATCGAGCACTTCAACGTTGCGCCCTCGAGCTCCCGCTTGCGCAGCGCAAAATAGCCCAGCGGCTCCCGCTCCAATGACGATGACATCACGCTTGATTACTGACACTTACTAACCCTTCTTGCTATCACTATGACTACAGGGCTGGATTATACGTTATTTCACCTATATGGCTTCATTAACTAAGTGCTCTTTTATCCAATTACTGAAAATTTGTATGCGTTTTTGCTTGGGCGAGTTTTTAAGTGATACCAAATGTGATTTCCAGCGAGCGGGATGAGGTATATCACTGAGTTTGACCAATTGCCCTGAACGCAGATAACTACCCACCATAATGTCAGACGCCAACATAGCGCCATGACCAGCGAGTACTGCGCTTAATGACAAGTCACTCGATGTGACCAAGGTTTTTTGCAGCTTTTTCGGTGTGAAACTCACACCGACATGCTCAAACCAAGACTCCCAATTAACTACGCTTTCACCTTCCAAGCTCAACAAACGGACTTTCAATAGGTGTTCAGGGTGATGAATACTCAGCCGAGATTGCAGTGTTGGCGTACAAACCGGATAACAGGCATCATCGCCAACAACGTCTACGTTCAATAACGGGCTTTTGAGCTTTTCAGTGGTGGTACTAAAACGCACAGCAAGGTCAACTTTCCCTTCCCGCAAGTCCTCTACATGATTAGAGCCCTGCACATTCACATTAATCTGTGGATATTGCACTGAAAAACTCATACAACCGTGGCACCAACCATAAAGCACAGAAGGCCTGAGTAGAACTTACCGTAAGATCGCCTTCAATAGGCTCTTCTTGCACTTGGTTTAGCCCGTGAACAACTTCTGAAAAACCTTTCTGACAGGCTTGTAAGAGCGTATGGCCTTGAGGAGTCAGCTCCATTTTTCGTGCCTTGCGACGAAAGAGCGACACCCCGAGGTTCTTTTCTAGCTGTCGCATTTGTTGACTCACTGCAGCCTGCGACACAAACAACTCTTGAGCTGCACGACTATAGCTCTGGTGTCTAGCGGCAACTTCAAAACACAAAAGGTTGTTTAGCCAGCGTAAACGCTTATCCATAACCAAAGAATAAAATAAGATTAACTTATATTACAGATTAATTCTTATCGTTGGAGATGTATACAAAGAACGCACAAAATATCGGCATGTGAACACAACAAAGGAAATGTGACTATGCTGATTCAAAATGCAGATAACTCCCTCAATGAAAGACAGAAAGCGCCTACATTGCAGATTAAAAAAGATAGTGTGATTACGAAGGTTAATCGGTATCTTGCCAAGTTATGCCATAACCTGAACTTATCCGGATGGAGCCAATTCAAGTAGAATCAACCTAATTGCAAAAAACTTAGAATAGTGTTTATCGTGGTTTGCGCTAACCTATGCATAGCGACAAATGAAACCCGCATCTTTAAAAGGACACGTACAATGGAAGAGTTTTTTGCTTCACTAGATATTAATCAATACTTACCTGCAGCACTAGCATGGGCAACGAACATTCTGCTGGCACTAGTGATTTTAATAGTGGGTATATGGGTTGCCGGCAAGGCCTATAAAGGAATTGTGGCAATCGCTAATCACTACCCACAATTGGATGACACGCTGTTTAAATTCTTTGGCAGCGTTGCTCGCTATACAGTGCTGGCATTTGTAGGTATTGCCGTGCTTAACCGCTTTGGTGTTCAAACTGCTTCGATAATCGCATTATTGGGCGCTGCAGGTTTAGCGGTAGGTTTAGCACTTCAGGGCACTCTGTCGAACCTTGCCGCAGGCGTAATGCTATTGATTTTCCGCCCGTATAAGGTCAATGACTTTGTCGATGCTGCAGGGAAGTTTGGTAAAGTTACTGAAATCGACATGTTCACCACCATACTGCAAACCTTTGACAATCAGCACATTATCATTCCAAACAGTCAAATTTGGGGAGAGCAGATTATCAACCACTCACACCACAAACAGCGTGGTGTAGATATGCATTTTGGTATTGCTTACAACGAAAACATTGAAGAAGCCAAGGCGGTTATCAATAAGGTTTTGGCAGACCATCCCCATGTATTAAAGGAGCCAGTGCCCTTCGTCGAGGTTGAAACGCTTAATGATAGCTCAGTGGACTTTCTCGTTAGGCCATTTTGCAACGGCGAGCATTATTTTGACGTGTTGTACTCAGTACCAGAGCAAGTGAAAAAAGCCCTAGACGACGCCAACATAGAAATTCCGTTCCCGCATCGTAAAGTCATTGTGGTCAACGAGGACAGTTAACTCAGAGTTATTCGCCTGATTTCTCAACAGGTGAAAAGGCAGCCAGGGGATGAGTGGTGGTTAATGACAACACTGCTCGTTCGCCAGGCTTAATGGCGTTTTCGTGGCTAACTCTTACTTTTAACTGTGCACCTGTATCGAGTGTTACTGCGTACAATCGACTTTCACCTTCAAAGCGTACCCAATCAACGGTGCCATTTCCCTCGCCATTAACCGCATCTGATGCGGCTGTTAGTGCTAGATCGTCAGGCCTCACTAACAGATCAACGCTATCAGTGGGGTCATCGATAGGCGTACCTAATACAGTACCGATTTCAGTTGTCACCTTGCCATTGCTGAGGCTACCAGGAATAAAGCTCGCTTCTCCTAAAAAGCGTGCGACGAATCGACTGGCTGGTGCAGCATAGCAAGTTTCAGGTGTATCAATTTGTTCCAAAATGCCTTTATTGAGTACACCAACTCGGTCGCCGATGGAAAGCGCCTCGTCTTGATCGTGCGTTACCCAAATAGCCGGAACTCCAGCTGCTTTTAGCGCTTCCCGAATCTCCCAACGCAGACTGTCTTTTAGTGCTGCATCAAGGTTTGATAAGGGCTCATCCAGCAATACAAAAGAAGGTTCATGAGCTAACGTTCTTGCTAGCGCAACCCGCTGTTTTTGACCACCAGAGAGCCGAGCGGGCTTGGCGTCGCGAAATGCTGACAATCCAAGTAAGTCGATCCAATGATCAGCAAGCTTGGTGTCTTTTAAGCGAAAGCAGATGTTTTGCTCAACAGTAAGGTGTGGAAACAGTGCAAAGTCTTGAAACACCATTCCCACATTGCGTTTTTCTGGCGGCACATGTTTCGCTGCTGACGACGTCCAGTTACCTAACTGAATTTGTCCCTCTGAGATAGGAATAAGTCCGGCTAACGCTTGAAGTATGGTGGTTTTACCGCATCCCGTGGGACCCACTAGCATCAGGATTTCATCGCTACCCAAAGTAACATCTAACTGGTTAACAACGGTGGTACTTCCGTAACGCACGGTCAGGCCGTTCACATTCAACATTAGCGATCTTTTTCCTCAGAAACTGAAAAGTTACTGCGCCCCTCTCCGGAAAGCATTAATACTAATCCCAATCCAGACAGGAGTACCAATAGCAAACCTGGTACTGCAGCGCGCCCAAAATATCCCGCCTCGTAAACGCGCCATAAGTAGGTAGCTAGTGTTTCAAACCCAGTGGGCCCTAGCATGAGCGTGGCAGGTAACTCTCGCATAGCTTCAAGAAACACCAAAGCCGCGCCAGCAATCATGCCCTTTAAGGTCAGCGGTAAGGTAATACGCATAAATGCTTCACGGGGACTGGCGCCTAACACCCGAGCCGCATTAATTAATCCAGAATCTAGATTCTCGGTGGTGGTTCTTACCGTTCCGACGGCCAAGGGAATGAATCTAAGCACATAAGCTGCAACAAGTAACCCCAAGGTTTGATACATAAATGGGATTTGCAAGCCAAGGTAGACGAGTGCTGTTCCCATAACGATGCCAGGCACGCCAAAACCAAAGTAGGTAGTACGCTCCATAATGCGTCCAGCTTTACCTGCAACCGCAGCCTGCGCCACAGGAATGGCAAGCACGACTGCCACGATTGCCGCTAGCACCGACGCATAGGCGGAGTTAATGGCAAACTGGAACTCAAAACCACCAGCGCCTTCGCGAACAAGCCACAACAAGAATATTCCCAAGGGCATAACAATCGCGAGAAACACAACGGGCAAGCTGGCCGCTAACATAAGATTGCGCTGCCATGATGCTGGCCATAATGAAAGGTGTCTGCCCGGACGTTCTTTATTTACGCCAATACGTGACTCGATAAAGAGGATCAACACAACAATCAACATCAATTGTAAAGACAGCATCGCCGCCTGACTTAATCCAAAAGCATTGTATTCAACAAAAATAACACGGGTAAACGTATCTAACCCCATGATAGCGGGTGTACCGAAATCAGATAAGGCATAGAGGGCCGCAAGTAAGGCCCCTGCTGCAATACTGTTTTTTACCCGAGGAAGTACGATGCGCCATAAGCTTTGGGGTAGCGATAGTCCCAGAGTTCTTGCAGCATTCACTAAGCTACCATCTAGACTTAGCAATGAAGCACGGGTTGTCATCATGACGAATGGATAGGTATACAAGGACATCACT
Source organism: Alteromonas sp. KUL49 (assembly GCF_006538345.1). Taxonomy (GTDB): domain Bacteria; phylum Pseudomonadota; class Gammaproteobacteria; order Enterobacterales; family Alteromonadaceae; genus Alteromonas. The sequence continues at coordinate 235,965 of NZ_BJKL01000006.1, forward strand.
AGCGCCGCGCCCCATAGACCATTGACAGCTGGCAAAGTAATACCAAGAAGGTTATCAATTTCTCCACCACGTCCAAAGGCAAAATACAGGGCAAATGCACCGAGGTAACTCGGCAATGCCAGAGGTGCAGCAAGTAGTACTAACCAGAAGCGCTTAAAAGGCATTTCTACATAAGCCATTAGTATGGCTAAAGGTACACCAATGAGTAGAGAGCCTAATACGGTAAGACCCATCAGTGCCAGTGTATTACCTAGTACCCTTAGATTATGAGCATCGAACAAAGTAGACGTATCTGAAGCAAGCGAGACGAGCACGCCTACGGGCAATATGGCAATAAGCGCTATGACTAGCGCGAAAGGATAAGATTTAGGCCAGTTTGTCACAGTACGCCGACTTTTCTCATTAAGTTTAAGGTTGGGCGCAAATCAGCGAGCTTTCGAAGGTCTAATTCTGGTGGTGCTATTGTGTCTAGAGACGGCAGTGCCGATGGCGCACTAACACCATTAACCAACGGGATCTCGTAAGCCTCTGAGGCGAGGTATGATTGTACTTCGGTGGTCAGTAGATATCGGATGAAGTTAGTGGGAAGGTCACCTTCACTCAAAGCTACAATACCTGACGCGTTGACCAAACAACCCGCATCACCCTTGGTAAATGCAAGATCTACATTGGCATCGGGTTTACCCGACTTTAAACGCAACGTGTAGTAATGGTTAGCAAAACCTAGGTCAACTTCACCTCGTTCAACCCCCATAACAACGCCTAATTCGCCTGCGTATTTTTTAGCGTTTCGGCTCACACCTTTTAACCAATCAGATGTTGCCTTTTCGCCCTCGAGCAAACGCATCGCTGTTACGAAAGATTGAAAGGATGCATACGCTGGCGCCCAGCCAATTGCAAGGTCACTGTCCGCCAGAGCCATCACGTCGTCAGGGATTTGCTCTGGCGTAAGGCGCTGGGTGTTATAGGGTAAGGTACGAACTCGCCCAGTCACAGGCGACCAACTAGGGTACTGAAACCCTGCTTGTAACTGCGACTGCAAATCTGACGGTAATGGCTGCGCTACTCCAGCATCAGTAACAAGACCAATAGAACCTGTATCTACTGCCCAAAACAAATCAGCTCTACGTACGCCCGCTTTTGCCTCAGCAACTATGGTATTTGCCAATGCCGCTGATGCACCGCGACGAATTTGTAGATTTAAATCTGGGTTCCGCTTTTTTATCGCGTCGAGTACATTCTCGTACAAGCCGCCTTCGCCACGACCAAGATACAAAGTAAGATCGCCAACTAACTTAGGGAGTTGCTCAACAGATACTGAGGGCATGGCCGACGCAGCGCTGAAGACACTCATTGGAACGCCAGCAAGTAAACCTGACGCCGCTAGTCCCTGAAGAAATGTTCTGCGCTGCATAGTAGCCCTTAGCTTTTAGCCATTAATAATTGGCGTTTAAAATACGTCTCTGCGTTGTTGCTCTGCGGCTTCGAGAAGTCCTTTTGCAACATCAATCTTGTCCTGCATAGACTCAACTACGCTTCTCACCGCGTCCACGCCTTTGTCTTGGCTGATGGCTTGAGGAAGCGTTACGTTAAAGTCTTTTTCGAGATCTTCAACAAGGTCTGCGTTTAGCGCGATAAGTGCGCCTTCAACACCTTCAAAACGTTGCAGGTAGGTATCGTGAACCAAGGTGGTAGCAACTTCTGTCAGTTGCTCGGCATATTTTGCCACCACTCGGTCAAGGCGTTGTTTGATATCTTCTAGCACTTCAGGTGCTGTCGTAGGCTCGGATTCAGTGGTTTGCACTGCAGCAACCAAGCCTTTCTTTTGATACTGGGACGCAAGTTTAACTGCACCTAAAGCTTGCCACAAGGCTTGATTCAGCTTGTCTTGCTCTTGTCGAACTAGGTTAATGTCTGAACCATTGTCCATAGCCATTTTTACGCCATAAATTCCTTGCCAAATTGTGGCATAAATAGGCACATATTGAGTTTCGATAGCTGAGTGAAAATCTACTTCTTCCCAGTATTCGATCAAAGAATCGGAATCTACACTCTCAGGTTTTGCTTCATAGGCATTTACTACACTGTCGTATTTTCCTACCAGCCACTGTACTTCTTCATTGTACTCTTTCAGGTGGGCGTGAAGGTTGTTTACATGATCACCAATTTCACCATTGGCCGATACCTGACCTGTAAATACTGATATGGCGATTGCTGACGCGCTCAACAGTGCGGTAAATTTTTTCATTCTTTCTATTCCTCTATCATTTCCCTAAATGATATTAATTATCATTAACCAAGTAAAGATAACCTTTGGTTTAAGTCTACGTATCTGAGGGATATTTGGTTTTTGAAAGGATAGCTGTGTAGATTAGATGCGAGCCAGTAATGCTCTGACTCGCGTTGGATTTATTTATTGTTACAGGCTATCAAGCATTGCTTGAGCATCACTGACTTCAAATTGGCCAGGGTCTTCTACGTTTAATTGCTTAATGATTCCGTCTTCCAACAACATTGAATAACGCAGTGAACGAATGCCACCAAAATCACCCGTATTCATATCAAGTCCAATCTGGCGGGTAAAATAACCATTGCCATCAGCAAGCATCATGATTTCATCGGCATTATTAGCTTCGCCCCAGGCATGCATTACAAATGCGTCGTTAACTGAAAGACAAATGATGAGGTCTACACCTTTTTCTTTGATCTTATCGGCCAGAGCAACATAACCCGGTAAATGAGACTGTGAGCACGTTGGTGTAAATGCGCCAGGCAACGCAAACATTACAACGCGTTTGTCTTCAAAAATCTCATCAGTTCTATAATTCTTAACCTTACCATCTTCCAAGATAGTAAATTCTACTTCTGGTAACGCGCTTCCCACTTCTATCATGACGCTCTCCTAATTCTTGTTACATAAGTATACGTCAAACCTATGTTTTTTACTTTCTATTGCCATGGTCGGGTTAATCTCAGCCAGTACGCTTGCACTGTTTGGCCGTTTTACAACAACCCTCGCATTAGCGAGCGATAGTGCGGGTGCTAGCAACGCATCAGCATCGGGGTCGTGCCCCAACAAATGCTGAAAAATTCGCATCTCTTTTTTAACCAAAGCAGACTTTTTTCTATGAGGAAACATGGGATCTAGGTAGATGGCATCCACGTCACCATCCTTCCAGTATTGCATTACCTCTGCGCTATTTCCATGATGAAGTGTCATTCTCTCGGCAAGTTCAGGGTATTCAATAGCCAATCGGCGTATACCATCTTCCAATAAGGCAGCCACCACAGGGGATCTTTCTATCATACTCACATGGCATCCCACAGACACCAAAACAAAGGCATCTCTCCCCAGCCCAGGTGTAGCATCAACCACATGCCAATGCTCCGCACCTTTCAAGCCAATAGCTTTCACGATAGCCTCTTTTTTACCACCACCATGAGCTTTACGATACATGCTCGCGGGAGAGGCAAAGTCCACAACGACGGGGTTTACTTTTTTCTCTTCTCCGTCCACAAGCCCGAGGGTGCCATCTACAACCTCGAGATACAGTGTTTGCGGGCTATCATCGATAATCGGAAATGACCAGTGCTCACTGATCTGGCGGCCGAGCAAGGCGTCGTTTGGAGCGCTGTCACTCGCAATTCGCAAAGGAATAAGTTTAGGCATGACCATATTGTTCTTTGTGTCCTATCCAGCGATTAATGATAGCCTGAGCATGAGATGGATAACTAGACCAGAGTGTATTGGCGATATCCTGTACTTGAGGGATCAAGTAGGCATCACGCATTAAATCGGCAATCTTCAATTCTGCCATACCCGTTTGGCGAGTTCCCATAAACTCACCTGGACCTCTTATTTCTAAATCTTTTTGTGCAATATAAAAGCCGTCATTTGATTCTCGCAACACACCTAAACGCTGAGTCGCCGTTTTGGATAGCGGGCTTTGGTACATAAGCACGCATTGGCTCTCTACCGCACCTCGACCCACGCGCCCTCTTAGCTGATGCAATTGAGCTAGCCCAAGTCGTTCAGGGTTTTCAATGATCATGATACTGGCATTGGGCACATCAACTCCGACTTCGATAACAGTAGTTGCCACCAATAAATCTAAATCACCCGCTTTGAAATCCGCCATTACCTGTGCTTTTTCAGCGGCTTTTAGCCGACCATGTACCAATCCGACTTTCAAATCGGGTAATGCTGTACGTAAAGTCACGGCCGCATCTTCAGCAGCTTGACACTGAAGCACCTCTGATTCATCAATGAGTGTACATACCCAGTACGCCTGGCGGCCGTTTTCTTTACAGGCCGTTCTCACCCTTTCAATAACATCTGCCCGCCGAGTGTCTGGTAACACAACGGTAGTCACTGGCGTTCTACCCGGCGGTAACTCATCAATTACGGAAGTGTCCAAGTCAGCATAGGCCGTCATTGCCAAGGTGCGAGGAATAGGCGTTGCTGTCATGATAAGTTGGTGAGGAAAGCGACCTTGTTGCTCGCCTTTTTCGCGCAACGCTAAACGTTGATGCACGCCAAATCGATGTTGTTCATCAACAATAACCAAAGCGAGATTTTGATAGGTGACTTGCTCTTGAAAAATGGCATGAGTACCTACCAACATTTGAATGTCACCATTTTCTAATCTGCTGAGCACTTCGTCCCGCGCTTTTCCTTTGAGCTTCCCTGCCAGCCAACCGACCTCGATACCCAGTGGCTCCAGCCATCCTCTAAAATTGTTTGCATGCTGTTCCGCCAACAATTCTGTAGGAGCCATTAACGCTACCTGATAGCCCGCACCAATAGCAGACAGTGCCGCAAGTGCTGCAACAAGTGTTTTTCCAGAGCCTACATCCCCTTGGACTAAACGCATCATGGGTCGTGGGTTCACCATATCCTGCTGAATATCAGTAACCACTCGCTGCTGTGCGCCTGTGGGAGAAAAGGGTAATTGTGCGAGCATTTTATCGATCAAAGTTTGGTCAACAGCTATTGCAATACCGGGCTGTGCATCTGATTGCTTGCGCACTTTGAGCACACTCAAATGATGGGAAAGTAATTCTTCTAAAATCAAGCGATACTGTGCCGGATGTTGCCCCTCTTCTATATCGGTTAAATCAGTATCTGCTGGCGGGCGATGCACTAGCATCAATGCTTCAATCAAACTAATTTGCTCGTCATACAGACCTTCAGGAAGAAGATCAGCTAGCCCACCGTCTTGCAACATCTGCAACGCTTGGTCGGTAAGATTACGCAGCGTAAGTTGTTTTACACCCTCTGTGGTGGGGTAGACAGGCGTCAAGGCTAGCTCTTCTAATTCAGCATCTTTGTCGACTAGACTGAACTCCGGATGCATCATCTCTAATCCGAATTTTCCAGTACGGATTTCACCGAAGCACCGCACCGTATTTCCCGGTGTCATCATTGACCGCTGAACAGCACCAAAATGAAAAAAGCGCAGAGTGATAGTGCCGCTACCGTCACTGACTTTAACCACAAACATGCGCTTTTTGCCATATTGAATGTCGGCGCTCTTCACTTCGCCTTGAATACTCACGTGAGTGAATGGACGGCACTCAGCCACAGCATATATGCGCGTGCGGTCCTCATACCGATGAGGTAAGTGGAACAAAACATCTTGAACCGTGAATAAACCCAGTTTATTGAGCTTTTCAGCCACTTTTGAACCTACTCCCTTAAGTGCCGTGATAGGAGTAGCAGCAAGTGATTGCATGATACGGGCAACCTTAAATCAAACTTATGATTTCACTAGCAAAGAGTGTAAAGGATTGCGCCTGTATTAGCGAGACTGATTATGGACAGGTATACAGTGCTTATGGCTAACAACCTCCCCAATAAAGTCCGTAATCTATTTTCTAAACAAATCTCAACAACTGACGATAAGGTAATATTCCGTGGGTTCGCGCTCGCCAACATATTCCTCAGAAGAGACTGTCGAACAACATTCGCGCGCGGAAAAGAATCATCGTCGATAGTTTTGCCTTTGGATATTAATCATAAAAAATCAGGCAGTTATAATAACAATATGGAAGTGATACGTAGATAATGAGCTTGTTTGTCAACACGAATATTTCGTCGATGAATGCGCAACGACAGATATTTAATTCTCAAAAAGAACTGTCTACTGCGTTCGAACGTCTGTCTTCTGGTTTTCGTATAAATAGTGCGGCAGATGATTCGGCTGGGCTACAAATCTCAGATAGAATGACGTCTCAAATTCAAGGGTTAAACCAAAGCGTGAGGAACGCTAATGATGGTATATCTCTTGTGCAAACGGCGGAAGGTGCACTAGCTGAAGTCACAACAAACCTTCAAAGACTCAGGCAGCTCTCAGTACAGTCTCAAAATGGCATTAATAGCGACTCCGATAAACAAGCGCTGCAACAAGAAGTGACTGAACTATTGGCCGAAATAAACAGAATTTCGTCTGACACTCAATTTGCGGGCAAAACATTATTGGATGGTATGTTCAGCTCTACTTTTCAAGTTGGCGCGAATGCCGGACAAAAAATTGATGTTGGTTTGACGCAATTTTCAGGGGCCGGTTTTGGTACTGATGGACTGGGCATTACTGGACTAGATGTCACGACTGATAGTGGTGGCAGCTCTATTGCACGCTCCGACATTACTTTCACTCAGTCGCCCTCTACACTGGCTTTTAACGAATATTTTGCGTTCGAGTTTCCTTTAACTACGACTTCGGCGCAAGTGCTGATTTCTTCTGACGGCGGTGATACGTTTTCGGTGGTTAATGTCAGCTTTAACGCCAGCATCGGTGATGCGGTAAACAACACCACAGATGCATTAAACGCTGCCTTAGGCAGTAACCTGTTCTCTCCCGGCGCCGCAGAGGTTGTTTTTGACAATGGTTCCTCAGCAGACAATATACAGGTAGTCATTAATACCGACGAAACCGAGATTAACTCTACTTTTCCGTTTACATCAAGCTTTGGGACAGTGACGTCGAGTGGGTTTGAAGAGCCAGATGCGGGCCCTTTGGATACGATTGATGGGGCACTATCGCGCGTTGGCTCGGTTAGGGCTGAACTTGGGGCTACGCAGAATCGATTTCAATCTACGATCCGCAACTTATCTAACATCGCTGAAAATCTCTCTAATTCCCGCAGTCGAATACGTGATACCGACTTCGCAGAAGAAACAGCGAGCCTCAGTAGTAATCAAATTATTCAGCAAGCAAGCACGAGCCTACTCGCTCAAGCGAATCAGCGACCACAAGCTGTGCTCTCCTTACTGGGGTAATCGCCAAAAATTGATGTTAATCATCATTCAACCACGCCCGTTTGTATGCCATTAATGGTTGTACAAGAGCATGACATTCCTTTCATTTCTTGCTGTGCAAGTGGACAAGAGCTTACTGGCGAGCAATCAGGGCAAGTATTAAGTCTACAAATAGAACCCAGCTGTAATTCGGGTCGCATGTCATCATTTTGGTCCATTGCCGAAGGGCTATAACACCCAGTGATGAATACCAGCAACATGATGATTATTCCGTATTTCATTGGTTATCCTTTATCGATATACATTTACTTCGCAGAGTTTGGTTATTAAGCCGAGCACTATTTCTGAGAATTACGACCATATTTTGAGCAAAAAATTCACTACTTTTTCATTATGAGCGTTATAAAGTTAGTGACCAATGATGCACAAATTGTAACCATTGTCGCTAGAGCGTGTCGGCTCAGTGTTATATGATTGAAGCAATAGTTTCAGCATGATTCGACACCTTTGAATATGGCAAATCAACTAGCCCCCCACCAACTCGCTTATAGAGCACTCAATCGATTTTCGATTGGTGCGAAATCTGGCGAATATGCATCAGCTCTTACTGATCCAATGGGCTGGGTTAAAGCGCAGCTAGATGAGGCATTGCTACCCTCGTTGCTTGCTCCAGAAGTGTCGTCTCAGCAATTACTCGCTCAAGTACAGCTACTACAAAAACAAAAGAGAGCTGAGAGAGATGGTCGAGAAGCCCCCATTGATCCCATCACTCACAAGCCTTACGAGCGCGTTTCAAACAAGCTACCCATAGATACATTCAATCGCTTTAATTTCTCTCTCATAGAAGCACAAATGAATACCTCTAACGGTGTGCTTTTTCGGTTACTCGACTTTTTCTCAAATCACTTCAGCGTGAGTCGTGGTAGCGATGTAATGAAAGTACTCTCTGTCACTTTTGAGCGAGAGGCCATACTACCTCACATACTCGGCCGCTTTGACTCTCTGCTTATAGCCGTTGAACAACATCCAGCCATGCTAGTTTACCTAAACAACGAGCGTTCATTCGGCCCCAACAGCCCCAAGGGTAAAAAAAGTGGTTTAAATGAAAATTTAGCGCGAGAAATTCTTGAGTTGCATACCCTTGGCGTCAATGGGGGGTACACACAAAGTGACGTAACTGAAATGGCCAAAGCCATTACAGGGTGGAGTATCGGTAATAGCAACAATGGAGAAATAGCTGGTTTCGCATTTCGTAAACAAGGTCACGAACCGGGAAGTAGAACGGTGCTCGGCAAAACCTTTGTCGAAGGGGGGCAAAGCCAAGGCGAGGCCGTGCTTTCGATGTTGGCCAACCACCCATCTACAGCAAGGCATGTCTCAACAAAGCTCGCCCGCTACTTTATTGATGACACTCCCCCTATGGAAGTCGTAGACGCCATGGTCGATACCTGGTTAAACACAGGAGGAGAACTTACCAGCGTTCTGAACACATTAATTTTTCATAACCTAACTTGGCAATCTCAAGAGATGCAATTCAAAACGCCGAGAGAGTTTATGGTTTCGACGCTGCGTGCATTAGATACTTCTACCGTTGAAGAAAAGTTAACCATTCCTTGGTTGCGGCGCTTTGGACAACCACCATTAGAAGCCAACTCTCCGGCAGGGTACAGTGACTTTGATTATGCGTGGGACAGCTCTTATGCGCTGCTCACCCGTGTCGATTGGATTGATATGCTTACACGTCGAGTTCCCTTAGATATCGAAAGCTTGATGGTTAACACAGGCGCAGCATATTTCCCGCCACAACGATTAATGCAGATTGAAAACGCTGGAAACCGAGAACTATCCGCATCCCTCATGCTACTCAGCCCTGACTTTCTCTATAGGTGATTCATGGATAGACGTGCATTTTTACATTCTTCCTTAGCATCGCTTTCACTGGTATCAAGCCCATTAACAGCGTCTACCGTTTCAAATTCTGAAGTAATGCGAAGACCATTTATTTGGGTGATTCTGCGTGGAGCGACTGATAGCCTTCATTCTCTAATTCCATCCTTTGAGAGTCGCTTAACAGAACTGAGACCAACGCTTCATAAAGACGCGCTAGCGGATGCTTTACCCTTAGACAAAGGCTTTTTACTGCATAAAGAACTCAACTTCCTACACACTTTGTATGGTCAAGAATCACTTCTCCCAGTCGTAGCGGTGGGAAGTGGGTACAAAGCACGGTCGCACTTTGCAGGACAAGATTACTTAGAGTCAGGACTGTCCCGTGCCAAAATTGACTCAGGCTGGCTAGCTAGAGCTGTTAAAGCCAGAAATACCAATGCGCTAGCAGTATCCATGAGAGTACCTATCAGTTTGCAAGGGGCAAGTGACAAAGTTGATACCTGGTATCCCACCAAGCTCGGTAAGTCCAACGACAATTTACTTTCAGCGCTTTCTACTATGTATGAAGGTCATGACGAATTGTCTTCTAAACTGCAAAAAGGCCTTGAAACACGTAGCATTGTTCGCGGTGAAGTAAGCTCTACCAAGCGTATCGACAATTTTGCAGCGATTTGCCGCGACTGTGGCATTTTTTTCAAACACAGCGAAGCACTGCAGGCTGCCGCCATAGAATTAAATGGCTGGGATACCCACCAAAATCAAAATCAACGCACTGCAAATATGAATAAAAAGCTCGATAATGGTTTAGCTGTGTTGAAAAAAGAGCTTGGTGATTTGTGGGAAAGTACCGTCGTATGCGTCGCCACTGAGTTTGGCCGAACGGTTAAAGAAAACGGTACACAAGGTACTGACCATGGTACAGGAAGTCACATGTTCTTTTTAGGTGGCGCAATCAATGGTGGAACGATTGCTGGTAAATGGCCAGGGCTTGACGAAACCTCTCTTTTTCAAAAGCGAGACCTTTTGCCCACTTCAAACACCTTTGGATGGATAGCAACCGCGCTCAAGCAACATTGGGCACTGTCTGATGATCAAGTAACTAGCATATTTCCTAATCAAACTGGCACAAGTATGCAGTTGATAAGGCGAGAAAACACATAGCACGTTGACCACTTACCATTTGCACCGCTTTAAACCAAAGCGTATTGTCTTGGCGCATGTTTGCCTTGTTAACTTCACGGGTTAAAACCGTAACCGTTTGTAATTATTGAACAATGCCAATTGGTATAGAGCTTGAATCGAATTTGTAATGCACTTTCAATGAATTAAAGGATTAGTCATGACTCCCGAAAAAATCGCCTTAGTACAAACTTCTTTTAAAAGTGTTGTTCCCATTGCAGATACCGCTGCTGAATTGTTTTACGGGCGCCTTTTCGAAGTTGCACCAGAGGTTAAGCCTATGTTCGATGCGTCGAACATGGAAGAACAGGGTAAAAAGCTGATGAAAACCCTAGCGGTAGCAGTTATTGGGTTATCTGACCTTCCGGCAATCGTTCCTATTGTGCAACAACTCGGTGTAAAACACTTGGATTACGGTGTTGAGCCCGCGCATTTTAGCCCCGTAGGAGAATCGCTACTCTGGACATTAGAAAAAGGTCTTGGAGAGGCGTGGAATGAAGAGTTACTCGATGCATGGACGGAAGCGTATACTTTACTTTCAAACACCATGATCGATGCAATGGAAAAAGCTAAAGCAGAAGCGTTAGCGTAATATGTGAGAGATGCAAGAATACAGAACTTTCTTGCATCTCACTAAGCGACGAATTACTTGCTCGCTTCGTCTTCTTTTAATGCAGACAGAGCATCTTTAGACATCTGCATTTGCTGCCACCATGATTCATCCGCAGCGATATGACCGTTTTCATCAATAGGTGGATAGGGAACGTCTTTGCGTTTGCACATATTCACTAGTCGAGGATAGCCACCTTCAAACAATAGTGTTTGACACTCTTCTTCGGCAAGGTGCTGCTCGTTGTACATCCCTGCCAGCTCACGCTGGCGCTGGGCTTCGTAAAGTACAAGGGCTGCTGCTACAGATACGTTTAGCGATTGCACCATACCTACCATGGGAATAACAATGTCTTGATCGGCCATAGCAATGGCTTCGTCGGTAACACCGTATTTCTCCTGACCAAATAGCACAGCGGTTGGCTTGGTGTAATCTATCTCTCGAAAATCTACGGCCTTCTCAGAAAGGTGAGTCACAAGGACTTGCATTCCCTGACCTTTCAACTCACCAATAGCTTCGCCAATAGTATCGTGGTTAGTTTGACGCACCCACTGCTGGCTACCCATCGCTGTGCCGCCGCGAAGTTTGTACTTGTCTTCCCACACGGTATGTACTCTGTGTATACCAATGGCATCACAGGTGCGAACAACCGCTGAAACATTGTGAGGTTTATGTACGTTCTCAAGACATACTGTTAAATCAGTCTGTCGTTTAGCCAACATATCTCGGATACGCTGGTACCGCTCTGGTGACATAACTTACTCCGGTAACTCCATAACGCCATCTATTTCAATCTGAGCACCTTTTGGAAGTGCTGCCACCTGAACAGCAGCGCGCGCTGGATAAGGCTGACTGAAATACTGGCTCATGATTTCATTTACCGTAGCAAAATGAGAAAGGTCAGTAAGGAAGATATTTACCTTTACTAGGTGATCGGTAGAACCACCCGCTGCTTCACACACAGCTTTGATGTTTTCAAACACTTGAACTGCTTGCTCTGCAAACACGTCAGACACCATCTCCATGGTTTCGGGTACCAGTGGAATTTGACCAGAAAGATAAACAGTGGTGCCAGCTTTAGCAGCTTGGCTGTAAGTACCAATAGCGGCAGGTGCCTTATCAGTATGAATAATAGACTTAGACATAATGCATCCTAAAAATAAAAAAGCGCGATAATGATCGCGCTAATGTCGAGACTGGCTATGACGAGACACTTTCTGAACCTCTTGCATGGTGCGAATTTTCTTCATTACCCGTGCAAGATGAACGCGATTGTGGGTAGTCAATTCAATATCAATAAAGTAAATATTACTCTCTTTTTCCTCAGTCTGCAGACCAATAATATTTGAGTCACAGCCAGAGATCATATTAGTGAGCGTAGCAAGGGTACCTTGGTGGTTGAACAACTCTATTCGCAATGACGCTTTAAATTCGCCTTGAGGCTCACTGTCCCATTGCATAGGCAATACGCGCTGGGGCTCTTCTTTGGTCAGTTTGCGAATGTTGTTACAACCGGTTTGGTGAATTGTCATTCCGCGGCCAGGACTAAGTACCGCAACAATTTCATCATCAGGAATTGGATGGCAGCAACGAGCGAAATTAACCAACAGACCTTCAGTACCGCGAATGGCCACGTTACCTTTGCGATCCTCTACGTCTGATGATTCACCAATCAAACGTCGTGCAACAATTGCGCTGAGTTCGTTACCTACACCGATATCAATTAACAAGGCATCAAAATTATCGTGCTTGGTTTCCGCTACAACACGGTCGATGTCTTCTTGGGCAATATCATCTAACTTCACGCTTCCCAGCGCATGTCGAAGTAAGCGATTCCCCATATTTACCGCTTCTTGAGAATGTTGTTTACGCAAATACTGGCGAATATGGGTTCTTGCTCGAGCACTTACTACAAAGTTTAGCCAGTTCGCGTTTGGCTTCGCCTTAGGTGAAGTAATAATTTCTACCGATTGACCGTTTTCCAGTGGTTTACTCAAGCTGTAGTTTCTGCGCTCTACGCGAACACCCACACAGGTATCACCCACATCTGAATGCACGGCATAGGCGAAGTCCACTGCTGTTGCGCCCATAGGTAGCTCGATAATGCGGCCATCAGGCGTGAATACGTAGATTTCGTCGGGGAATAGATCTGTTTTCACCGACTCGATAAATTCAAAAGACGAGCTGGCAGATTGCTGCAGCTCGAGCAGCGATTGCATCCACTTACGGGCGCGAAGCTGAGCTGTGGTGCCGCTATCACCTGGTTCTTTGTATAGCCAATGTGCAGCAACCCCTTTGTCGGCCATGTGATCCATTTCAGTAGTACGAATTTGGATTTCAACAGGAATACCGTGTGGCCCAATCAACGACGTGTGCAAGGACTGATAACCATTGGTACGAGGAATAGCGATGTAATCTTTAAAGCGATTCTCAATAGGTTTATATAAACCGTGCATTGCACCAAGGGCGCGGTAGCAACTATCAACAACATCCACCACGATTCTGAAGGCGTATATGTCCATAACCTCGTTGAACATAAGCTCTTTGTTCTTCATTTTGCGGTAAATGGAATACAAATGCTTCTCTCGCCCTAACACATCAGCCTTGATGTTGTTGGACTGGAGCCGAGTTTCTAACTCTTCGCGAATATTCTCAATGATTTCTCGGCGGTTACCTCGTGCCTGACGTACTGCTGACTTCAGCGCTCGATGACGCATGGGATACATGGCTTGAAAACCTAGGTCTTCAAGTTCATTTTTAATATCGTGAATACCCAATCTATGGGCAATAGGTGCGTAAATTTCGAGAGTTTCAAGCGCTATTCTTCGGCGCTTATCAGGGCGAAGCGCACCCAAGGTACGCATGTTGTGCGTTCTGTCTGCTAGTTTGATGAGGATGACTCGAATATCTTGAACCATAGCCATCATCATTTTGCGGAAGTTTTCAGCCTGTGCTTCTTGCTTACTGCTGAAGGCAATTTTGTCGAGCTTACTTACGCCTTCTACCAACTCAGCTACGGTATCACCAAACGCTTCTGCCAAATCTTCTTTGCTGTAATGGGTGTCTTCTATTACATCGTGAAGCAGAGCCGCCATGATAGTTTCATGGTCAAGGTGCATATCGGCAAGAATGCCCGCTACTGCAACCGGATGCGTAATGTATGGATCACCGCTTGAACGCATCTGACCATCATGCGCTTCTTGCGCTAAAACGAATGCGTCCTGCACCAACTGAACTAACTCAGAAGACAAGTATTCAGTGACTTTTTGTTTCAAACCTTCAAACAAATACACAGTGCGATGAAATTCCTATTATTTACCCATTATTAAGAATACGTAGATTTATGCGTGAAGCCAAGCAAACAAAGAAAAGCGCCAGTGCTTTTTCACGGCACTGGCGCTCTATTTGACGTTACTGCCCCTCAAATGAGGGAAAGTCTTACTGATCAGATAAAATGTTAGCGACAGATGCAAACTCAGCATGTTCTTGCTGCTGTTGTTCACGGATCTCGTCTTGCTCTAGCGTGCTAGCAGTCACTAAACCTTCTTCGATTTCGCGAAGTGCAGTAACCGTTGGCTTGTCGTTTTGCACGTCAACCATAGGATCTTTACCTTCAGTAGCGATTTGACGCGCACGACGTGCAGCTACCAATACTAGGTCAAAGCGGTTACCAATTTTATCTACGGCGTCTTCTACGGTTACGCGAGCCATGTATTTCTCCGAAACTAGGTTGTGCAATTAAATTCAAAAGGCCGCGTAGTATACACTGTTGTATACCGCGATCCTAGCGGTTTGTGTGATTTTACACCAACAAGATCAAGGCTTTTTAGTCAACTCAGCAATTAGCGAGCTATGACGCATACTCTGCTTTATGGTTCGTACCCGTTGTGCGGTGACAATTCCATGCAACTCGCCAAGTGCCGTATCAAAATCATCATTGATGATCAGGTGATCAAATTCATCATAGTGGATCATTTCATCCACCGCTTTACTCATTCTTCCCGCAATCACTTCTTGAGAATCTTGACCGCGATTGTTTAAACGCTCATTCAATACATCGAGTGATGGGGGGAGAATAAAAATACCGCAGGTATCTGGCAGTACTTCCTTCACTTGACGGGCACCTTGCCAATCAATATCCAAAAATACATCAATGCCCTTATGCAGGGTTTCCTCAATGGTAATTCTAGAGGTACCGTAGTAATTGCCGAATACTTCAGCCCACTCAAAAAACGCACCTTGCTCTATTAACGCCTCAAATTCTGTCTTGTCGACAAAGTGATAATGCTGACCATTTACCTCACCGGGACGAGGGGCACGTGTTGTGTGTGAAACAGATACTTGCATTGGATTAGCAGCATTTGCGCCATACTTTTCCATTAACGCCTTAATAAGACTAGATTTTCCTGCACCAGATGGTGCAGCAAGTATAAAGAGGTTACCTAATAACGAAGCCATGTATGCGAATATTTTTCAGATAAAGGGTGAATTCAAGCGCTAATAGTAGCATATTGAACGCATAAGCCCTACGGCACGTTTAATGTTAAATGCGTATGATTTTCATTAACTTAAATCAACGTAACTAAACTGTCAGCCAAAAATAAAAGTGCGAATTGATCGCGACATATGGCTAAAAAAGAGAGACACAAAAGGAACACACAAAGCATGACACCGACTCAACTACCCTACGTCGATATCACTCCAGAACAACCAGCTGATGCATGTGTGATCTGGCTCCATGGATTAGGTGACTCCGGACATGGCTTTGCCCCCATAGTCCCGGAACTGAAACTTCCAGAATCAATGTCAGTTAGATTTGTATTTCCTCACGCTCCAGAGCGCCCTGTCACCGTAAACGGTGGCATGCGCATGCGTGCATGGTACGACATTAAAACCCCTCGATTTTGAAAGCAGAGCAGATTTAGATGGCGTACTGACGTCGGCAGCTATGGTAGAAAAGTTGATGGATGCTGAAATCGCCAATGGCATCGCCCCAGAACGTATTGTGCTAGCTGGATTTTCACAAGGCGGTGTTATTGCGTTGCACTTACTACCACGCATTACAAAGAAAATTGCGGGCGTCATCGCGCTATCGACTTATATGTGCGAACCCAGCCGCTTACCTACGGAAGCCACTGACACCAACAAGTCTACGCCAGTAATGATGGCACACGGCGACCAAGACGAAGTGGTTCCCGTGTTCATGGGCAACGCCGCCTATCAAGCCCTCAAAGACAATGGCTTCAATGTTACATGGCAAACCTACACCATGCAGCACAACGTATGCATGCAAGAACTCAACGACATTTCAGCATGGCTTCAGAAGGTATTGGCTTAATCTGAATCTCGCGAGAGTAGGCGAATTCATTCCAAACACGCTGTGAACCCATCCTTGGGCGCTCTGTCGCCGCATCCTTGCGGCGAAAGGTTTGTAATGAATTCGCCCACTCTCACTGTAGTTACCATACTCATATGCTCTATACATACTGAACCGAGTTGAGTAGTAGTTATTCCTCGAATCTTCCCTTTTTCGATTTCTGAAAAGACGTCTATTTAAATGAGTTGGTAAAGTACTCTCATTATTCCGAAACCAAGCACCGACGAGATTAGCAAGTGCCTATACGGGATGAACCAATATCCCGAATTCATCATCATTAGTACCCAGCAATGGTTGAAAAAAGTTTGAGGTGTAAGGGAGAGTCATAAGCAAAATGTCACTGGCATGGATGCCAGTGCCAAGCCTACAGGGAAGTATTTACGGCGTTTTTGCGTTGGCTCCCCTTGCATCTCGAACTTTGCAGCGGTGCTGTTACAAAACCAAGGATGGGTTCACAGCGTGTTTGGAATGCACTCTCATTCTTGGTGTAAATCCGCACTAGTTGTTTGAAGTCAATGCGCAAGTGCTAGGTTTTTTGTACACTATGGCAATCGTCTATATGCTGCAGGACAATCATGACAGACACTCAAGTTACTCGCACAATTCGCATTGCTACGCGAAAAAGTGCCCTTGCACTTTGGCAAGCTGAATATGTAAAAGCCAAATTACTCGAAGCGCACGCTAATATTGCGGTAGAGCTCGTTCCAATGAGTACTCAGGGAGATAAGATCCTTGATACGCCTTTGGCCAAAATTGGCGGTAAAGGGCTTTTTATTAAAGAACTTGAAGTGGCGATGCTGGAAGGCCGTGCGGATATTGCAGTTCACTCGATGAAAGATGTACCTGTAGCATTTCCTGAAGGTTTTGGTTTACACGCTATTTGTGAGCGAGAGAATCCGTTTGATGCGTTTGTGTCGAACACCTACGAAAACTTGGACGCCTTACCACAGGGTGCAGTGGTGGGTACATCTAGCCTTCGCCGTCAGTGCCAGTTGAGAAAACACCGCCCCGATTTGGTTATCAAGGACCTTCGCGGTAACGTCAATACTCGCTTAGCCAAGCTAGATGCTGGTGAATACGACGCTATAATTCTTGCCGCCGCCGGCCTTATTCGTTTAGAGATGCAAGACCGCATTCGCACAGAGCTGCCAGAGGCTATTTCATTACCTGCGGTTGGACAAGGCGCTGTGGGTATTGAATGTAGAGATGACGATGCAGAGCTTATCGCCCTGCTCGCTCCGCTTAATCATACTGAAACTAATACCCGAGTCACTGCAGAGCGTGCGATGAACGCTCGGCTAGAGGGTGGTTGTCAGGTGCCCATTGGCAGTTTCGCTACGTTATCAGAGGGTACTGTCACACTAAACGGTATGGTAGGAAAGTCTGATGGCAGTACCTTGCTATATGCCACTGTGTCGGGTGATGTGAAAGATGCAGAGAAAGTCGGTATTGAAGTGGCCGAAGAGTTATTGTCACAAGGCGCGGGTGAAATCTTAAAGGCACTTCACGACTAAATGTTCATCCTAACTCGCCCGTTACCCAAACTCGCTGCCAGCCAGCAAGCGTTTGAGGACGCGGGCGTTCCCTGCATTGGCGTCGCCACCACCGACATTCAACAACCTAATGACGTTTCCGCTCGTATCCACTCGGCGTTTTCGCAACATGCGACCATTGATGTGGTTATTGTTACTAGTGTATACGCCGTTTCACCAATACTGACCAGCGGTATCAACCTCAATGCGATGCAGATCATTGCTATTGGCACAGCCACCGCCCACGCACTCAAGCAAGCGCTGCCAGCGCATAATATTTTAACGCCTTTATACCATACGTCTGAGGGTATACTCAGCATGCATCAACTTGATGGTAATACCAGTAAACAAGTGGTTATTATGAAAGGAGAAGGTGGAAGGCATCATATTGCAACTACACTTAATGAACGTGGTCACAGTGCAATAGAGTGTAACGTATACCAACGCATAGATTTGCCAACGCCAGTGTTTACAAATAAGTGGAAAATTAGCGACGTTAGCGGCATTATCGCTACCAGTGAGCATTTAGCAAAACAATTACTTAACGCCGAAAGCACACTGGCTAACTTACCTTGGCTAACCATAAGCCAACGGGTCGCAGACGCGTTGCGCGAGCAAGGAATTAACTCGGTGGCTGTGTGCAATGGCGCTACAGACAACGCACTTATTGCCTGGATAAAGGACAATTGGGAGTATTAAATGACCGATAAGCAAGAAACGGGTCTTCAAACCAGCGTATCTTCACCTATGGATAGTAAAGACTCTACAGTTTCAGCCCCTACCCCAACAGCCCAAAGCACCCCCAAAAAACGGCTAAGGGTAACGGCACAGGCTTATTATGGCTGGCCTTTAGTTTTCTGTTTGTTTGTATTCTCACGCTCGGTGGTGGTGCATATTGGTATTACACTCAAGCCACTAACCAAGCTCAGTTGGCGAATGAGGCTCAAATTGCGAATAGCATGGCCGTGCAGCAACTCAAGGCAACTCTCGAAGGCTCTCAATCTCAGCTACAAGCGCTAGCCGATACCAACTCGCAACTCAGTGAATCCGTGGCTTTGTTAGAAGCACAAAACCTCGCGCTTGAACAACAAAACCTTGCCACTCTGGAACAAATGAAATCGTTGGAGGGCCGCCGTCCTGCAGACTGGCTTATCGCAGAAGCAGATTATTTGGTGCGTATGGCTGGACGAAAAGTATGGCTCGACGACGACATACGCACAGCAATCATGTTGCTTATAAACGCCGACAAACGATTAGCATCATTGGCTGACCCGTCATTACTCCCCGTTCGCGCAAAAATAGCCGAAGATATTCAAGCTCTGCAACAAGCTAACAGTGTGTCGGTTAGTTCGGTAGCACTGGCAGTATCAGGATTGCTCTCACAAGTGGATATGCTACCTCTCAATGTATTTGAAAAGCCCGTCGACATTAACGCTCAAGATAACGAACTGAGTGAGTCAACGGCAGACTGGAAAGCCAACCTAGGTAAAGTCTGGGACAGTATGGTAGAGGACTTTTTTACCGTAAAAACCCTATCAGGCCCAGTAGAGCCGGTGCTTACCCAAGAAACACAATGGCTCATTCGAGAGCAACTAAGATACCAACTAATGCAGGCACAAGCTGCGGCATTAGATTACAACGCCACCTTGTTTGAGCAAACACTGACACAAGCCAACAGTATTATAGTGAGCCGTTTTGACAATACTGACAGTCAGGTGGTGGGTTACTTAACTGCGGTCCAAAACCTAGCAAGCACAGATGTGACTCGCGTCGTACCTACCGAGCTTGTCTCTCAGCAACCTCTCGCCGAGTTACTTGATGAACGAGTGCGTCAAGTCTTTGGTGAGGGAGCGAACGCACTATGAAGATACTAATCAAATTGGTCATTGTTCTTGGGCTATTTGTCATCGCTATGATGGCTGGGCCTAAGCTGCTGGGCGGTGATAAGGGCTACGTATTGATTGTATTGGGTGATACCGCTGTCGAAATGACAATCGTCAGTGTCGTTCTTATATCAACCGCCTCATTAATAGGACTTTGGATTTTCGTTCGAATATTACTTTGGTGTATAAGCCTCTTCAAAGGCTCTCACCGCTGGATTGGTTACTTTGGTGAACGTAAACGACAGCAGGCTTTCTATGCAGGTTTACAAGCCCTTGCCACAGGCGATCGTGAATCTGCGCGAAAGGCGCTCGAAAAAACAACCCAAGGGGATTTTCGCGGTGTGAATTATTTGGCAGCAGCACAAAGCGCCACCGATGATAGAAAAGCCAACTACTTCCTAGTGCAAGCCAGTGAGTATCCCGAATCTAAGTTGGCTGCGACCATCATGCAAGCCAAGCTGCTCGACAAGCAAGAAAAGTCAAAGGAAGCACTAGCACTGCTAGACGACATTGCTGAACCTCACGACAAAAATAGCGAAGTGGTCAAATTAAAGGCCCAACTTCTCGCCAAGCTCAATCAGTGGCAAACCCTGCAAACCAACTTACAAAGCTGGAAAAAGGTACTGCCAAAAGAAGACGTGATTAACTGGTCTCAGCACATGGCAAAAGGAAAATTTGCCGAAATCGCCAGTAAACAAGGGGCAGCTGAACTAAAAAACTACTGGTTAAGTTTACCTCGAAAACAACGTATCGATGTTGGTTTGCGCGCTGCGTATGCCGAACAATTACTTGACCAAGGCATGCACTCAGATGCACAAATCATGCTTGTGGAATGGCAAAAGAAAGGGCCCGAACCAAGCTTGTGCCGACTCATGCGTCAACTGAATCTACCCAATGCCTCTGCGGCAATCACAGCTCTTGAAGGTTGGATCAAAGCCGACAATGAAAACGCCGATCTGTACTCTACCCTTGGTGCTGTTGCGTTTAATTCAAATGATGACGTACTGGCTGAAAAAGCGTTACTACGTGCCATCAAGTTAAACCCAAACAAAGAAGACTTTGAAAAGCTCTCAGCCATTTTCGAGCGAAAGCACGAGCCTGTAAAAGCGCTACATTATATTAAGCAGGCCTATCAAATAGATACGTCATCATTGAACCTGATATTGCCAACAACAGAGTAGAATCAACAGACTAAAATAGGTTCTGTACTCAAAACTTAAAAAGACCAAACTATTAGGATTCCGCGTGGAGAACCTCTACTTCAATTGGCGCACAGCAATGATGCTAGTCATCTGTTGTATCGTGGTGCGCTATGCGTGGCGTCTGATTAGAAATGGTAAAGAAAAACGCGCTAGCCAATGGTTAGGCGCGTTCTTTTTGTGCTGCGCAATTGATGTTGTACCACAGATTATTGGCTTTGCCGGATTTTATGCTCAATGGCCAGGCTTGACCTTTTTCCCATTCAATACCGAATGCTGGCTGGGGGCATTGCTATATTTGCATAGCTACAGTTTGATGCATCAACAACCTATTGGTTGGCGTAAGTGGCTACTAGTGCCAGGTGTATTGCAGACTACCTATTATAGCTGGGCATTCCTTTTCTTAGGTGATTACAAACAAAAATGGGCATTTAACGACGCCTTCCATGAACCGTACATTTTACCTTTGGAAACTGCCTTAAGTGTTGCATTAATGCTATTTGCGTTGGTTCATGTGCGCCGCTCGATCCCCGTATACAAGAGCCATCTCGATCAGTTTTCGGCCAAAGTCGTCGCTTGCGATCCCTCTTGGCTAGACAATTTGTTTAAAGCCAGCGTATTAACCGCTTCGGTATATGTCGTATTGGAATTGACAACAATTTTTTCTACGTTGTCGTATATCGACGCGTTTCCATTTCAAATTGCCATTATGTTAGTCATTACTTGGCTAGCAATGGATGCCTATACACGTCTTAATCAAAACTTTCCCAAGCTCGATGATTCAACCGCTCGCGATGAGGAACAGTCGAGCAAAGCGAGTCCTCCCAAAGATTGGTCTCAACTTGGGCAACGAATGGCACAAGCGATAGACCAACAACAACTGTTTCTCGATCCTGATTTTTCCTTGCTTCAACTGGCAAGCAAAATCGGCACAAATGAAGTTTATGCCTCTAAAGCATTTAACAATGGTTTGTCCTGCACCTTTAACGAGTTTGTCAATCAACGTCGTATCGAGTTTGCCAAAATACTGCTACAAGAAACCGACCAATCAATACTAACCGCTGGCATGAATTCAGGCTTCGCTGCTAAGTCGACATTTAATCGTGTATTTAAGCTCTATGTTGGTCTAACACCCACCCAGTTTCGTCAACAGAATCTCGCGCCTTAACGTCTCATTTCTTTAAAAACTGCATAAATAAAGGCGTTGAGACGCATTAATTATTCTGCGGTAGATAATTTACGTACTTTCCATGTAACGAGAATAATCATGAAAACACGTTTAACGCAGAACATTTTACTGGCCTTCAGCCTTTGTTTATTTATGTCATTTAACCTAATAGCGGGTGAATCGGTAGGCCGCTTAACCGTGCAACAAGCGCAGCAAGAAATCGATTTGATTGAAGAGGTCTACGAACGCGTTCACCCTGGCTATACGAGATACGCAACTGAGAGTGAAATGCGTGCGGCTTGGCAACAGTTGCGAGAGCAAATCAACAACCAGCAGGGGATCGACGTCAATGACTTTTATTTGGCCATTCAACGCGTATTGGTGCTCATCCACTGTGACCATACCAAAGCCAATATTCCAGCCGCTTTGCTCGAGCAGCGCAAAACAACAGGCGTATTTTTGCCCTTTCGTTGGCATTGGGTAGAACAGCGTGGTTTTATCACTCAGGTGTCAGCGAGTGCTACTGAACAACTGAATATTGGTGATGAGATATTAACTATCGATGGCCGCCCTTTAACCGATCTTGTAGAAGAAGTTATTCAGTACATACCCTATGACGGTAATACCGAATGGACACGCAATGCTGGTGTTGCACAGTCGTTGGAATTTAATGGCGGCGCAGTCGACCACTTTGGATCAATGCTTTGGCAAAACAAACCTGAAGTAACCCTTAGGGTGCGAGATAAAGATGCCAACGTGCGTTCACTGACTGTCGCTCGAATCAACTATGACGAATATCGCAAAATTCCTATTGTCGCCGCTGGCGCGCGTAATTTCAAAGACGCGATCCGCTTTGAAATAATTGATGCCAACACTGCTTATCTGGCAGTCGATACCTTTGTTAACTATCGCCAACCGGTGGATCCGGAAGCAGTTTACACGCCAGTGTTTGCGCAAATTAAGCAAACTGGAATTAAGAAGCTAATTGTAGACTTACGCAAAAATGGTGGTGGTTCAAATGATGCGAGCCAAGGATTGATGCGCTTTTTGTTAACCGAAGAGAAAGTACTGTATAACGATATGTATATGAAGACGCTCGATATGGATGGCATTCGCCCATATCTGTCTAGCTGGGATGAGCGCGTTTTAGATCCCTATCGCATTGCCTTTTCAAAGCGCGACGAGCAACACTACTCATTGCGTGCATTTCTGACCGATGATTTAGATACGGTAGAGCCCCATGAGCTAGCATTTGACGGCCAACTTATCGCGTTAACTAGCGAGTCAAATTCGTCAGGAAGCGCAATGCTACTGACCCACTTAAGCGAGCAAGATAATGCCACGCTAGTCGGTCAAAAAACCGGTGGTAGCTCGACTGGCCCAACTGCTGGTGTATTAATTACATTAACCTTGCCACATTCCAACATCACCACCCGTGTACCGGTCTTCCGCTATCAAATAAACGCTGCTGATCACGGTTTCGGTTTAGGCGTTAACCCAGATATTGAAGTCGCCGTAACCGCTGAAAATTGGTTGGAAAATGTTGATGCTTCAATGGCTGCAGCGCTAGCACTTTAAATTTACATCGAGCGGTATTCCACAATATCTGCACATTCAATCACTATTACAGCTCGATATACATCTTCTAGTTTTCTAGTCGGTAATCGGCTTGTTCCTCAGCCGTTAAAAAGCTCCACGCAATAAAGCGGCTGATTTTTTGACCTTGGGCCATTTTAACCACCTTAACTTGCTTCGCATTGACCTTTTTCAACGCGAGCTTAATGCCACTTACGTTGTCTTTCTTCGACACTAACGTGGTAAACCAAACCACCTGCTGTGCATAGTGTTGGCTCTCTCGAACCATTTTGCGGACAAAGCGTAGTTCTCCGCCTTTGCACCACAACTCGTTAGAGCGGCCAGCAAAATTAAGAGCCGGAGTTTTGCCGTCAGAAACTTTGGTGTTCTTTCCTAAGTTTTTCCATTTTCTTTGGCTACCTTGAGCGGCCTCTTCTGCGGAGTTATGAAAAGGCGGATTACATTGGGTTAAATGAAACCTTTCGCCTTCGTTAATGATGCCTTGGAAAATCTGATTGGATTGCTTTTGATGACGGATCTCAATGACTTTAGACAAACCTTGGTTGGCGTTCACGATTTGCTTTGCCATTTTTACAGACCGGGCTTCGATGTCTGTTGCAACATAGCGCCAGCCGTAACTTTTGTGGCCCAGCAAAGGATAGATACAATTAGCCCCCGTACCAATGTCGAGCACCCTTACTTTCTTGTGGTCTATCTTCCCTTTAACACTTGATTGCAAAAGGTCAGCTAAGTAGTGAATGTAATCGACTCGTCCAGGAATGGGAGGGCACAAAAAGCCTGGCGGGATATCCCAATGGTCAATATCATAATAGGCTTTGAGCAAGGCTTTATTGAGTAACTTAACGGCATCAGAGTTAGAAAAATCTAACGTCCTTTTGCCATATTTACTCTCTATAAAGCCAGTAAGTTCTGGGACGAACTTACACAACTGGCCAAAATCGTAGTCTTGGTTATGCTTGTTTCTAGGGTGGAGTTTCGATTTAGCGTTCACACGAGTTAGCTTGCTTCCAGCTTTCTCGCTATTCTATCAAATGTGGGGCACACGACGCACCCCACGTTTTTGACTTATGCTTCTTCAACCGTCGCTTCGATGATGTTTTGGGCGAAAGACTGATAAGCCCCACCAAAGTCTCTCGCTAAACTATCTGGGAATAGGTGGAAGTCACCCGCTTTAAGTGCTGACACAATTCCATCACCCACAACACTAGCAGATTCACCTTCCATACCCACTTGAGCTGCCATATCAGTATCAATGGGACCAGGGTGAACACTCAGTACATGAACGCCTTTCTCAGCAAGTTCATCTTTGAGGCCTTGAGTGACTGTGTAAGCCGCAGCTTTAGAGGCTGAATAGCTGGTTAAATCTAGGAAGTTTTTGATTGAGGCAACGGAGTTCAACTGAACAAACGCCGCTCCTGCATCTTGGCTATTTTTCTCAAGCACCGGAGTAAAAGCTTGTGCCATTTTAACCAAACCTAAAACATTGATATTGATTTCATATGCGAACGCGCTTTCAAAATTTTCACTTAGCGGTCTGGCAAGCTCAAGCACACCTGCATTATTCACCACTAAAGTAACGTCACTCGCTACTTGCGCCGCTGCGGCTATATCACTTGGCTTTGATACATCTAGCTGAATAGGAACGACTCTATCTTTATATTGTTCTACCAACGCTTGTGTTGAATCAATATTTCGCACCGCCAAGTAAACCTTTTGGGCTCCATGACTAATAAGTGATTCGACGATGGATTTACCAATGCCTCGGTTAGCCCCAGTAACTAATGCGATTTGATTTTCTACGTTAAAACTCATGATGTGATCCTCTAACACTTAAATTCTTTTGATGACTACTTTTCAATGACCATTAATTTGTACCGATTGGTACAATTGATTTTTAATGTACCGATCGGTATGATTGATGTCAATAAATTTGATCAAATATTTTTCAGGTGATTTCTATGGCAGGTGGGCGCCAAAGAGAATTCTCTCAGCAAAAAGCGTTAGAGAGTGCAATGCAGGTATTTTGGAAGAAAGGCTTTGTAGGTGCTTCTTTAACCGACCTGACTACTAGCATGGGCATCAATAAGCCCAGTATGTATTCAGCGTTTGGCAACAAAGAGCAACTGTTTGTTAAAGCGACTCAATACTATATTGATCGCTACGCGTCACCTCCTTTTGACTTGTTAAGTGGGGATGAACCAATTAAACAGCGCGTGGCTCGCTATTTACGTTCTGTAATAAGTAGTCAGTGTCATTCGGATAAACCGAAAGGTTGCTATATTTCGTTGTGCGTTGCTGAATCAGAGGGTGAGCAGTTTCCAGAATCTGCGGCAGAGATCGTAGAACAAGCTAACCACTTTGGTGAAAATGCCTTAACCGACTTTTTCAGAACCGAACAGAGCAGCGGTAATTTAGCAGCCGGAACGTCTGCGGAAAAACTAGGGCGCTACTTTATTGCGTTTTTGCACGGTACCTCATCACTAGCACGGGGTGGGCGCAGTGAAGATGAGCTGTTGGCTTTAGTGAATATTGCTGTAGAAGCGATTGTCTAAACGATACTTCTACAGCAAAGCTGCTGTTAGCTTGTCTGTCGAAATCTTTTTCTCACCGAGTGTGAATACAACACCGCTGGAACAATCACGAACACCGCTAAAATCAACAGCGCCCAATGATAATTACTTGAGAAAGCGTCTAGATGACTGATATCGACGGCAGCTTGATTATTAACGTTCTTTGCAAAAGCTATTGCTCCTAGAGCGGCATCGTTAGCCCATGAAAATCCACCACTAACGGCGCTTTCCCAACCCATTGAAGACAGCGAAGAATACGCCTTATAGCCTATTGCTGAAGCGCCGAATGCGATAACACCGATAGCCACAGTGCCCAAACTAAATAAACCAAAACCCACAGCCCCGATACTGATAACACCGAACGAAACAATTCCCACACTGACGGGTGCTATGGCAACACCACCCCAGGCAAAGAGTAATCCTCGCGCTTCAGTACCACCCGCTATCCAACCAAACGCGGGCTGCTCGCCGTGTTCAGGCAAACCAAATTGAAAGTGATAAAGCGGTGCGCCAAGAATACGAATTCGACTAATCGTTTCTCGCGACTTTTTATCATTGCTGCTGTCAGAAAAAGCCTTCGGATTGAACAAGCGCTCCCGAGCTCGGAGGTTTTTGAGACTGACTGGCGTTCGATACGCTAGCAATAGGTAACTGAGGGTAAACAAGGCCACCAAGGTATGAGCAATACCAGAGTACAACGCTGCGGAGCTTTCTGACTCAAGCGCTAAGTGTTTAAGACCAAACATTCCTAGCACGTAAACAATAGCCAGCAACATATAGCTTGCCACGATTCTAATAACAAAGTGTTTCTCATTATTGGTACGCGATTGGTCTAACCCTGCTCTTAAACCAAAAAACGCACTGACAAAGCCAGATAACACCGCCAGAAGCGTAATAAAGGGAGCTAGCTTCAACACAGAGCTTGCTTTTGATGCGCCTACGCCGAGAGCCGCAGCTTTCGCCGGCGGCGCAATACCGCTGATAGCTGTGTAAACGGCAAGCGTAAAGGCGGCACCGGGCTTGGTTTTCTGCAATGCATCTTCCACAAATGAAGACATTGCTTGCTTTAGCAACTTTCGTCCACGAGATAATCGCTGCTTTGCGGCGGGAACTTCAATATCAAGCTCCTGTGCCACCCGCTCTACAGATTGCTGTTCGCGATAAAACAATATGAGTGGCTCACGATAAGTTTCATCTAATTCATTTAGCACTCGCCACATTAGTGTCTCTTGCTGATCTTGTATGGCTTGGCTATCCAAATCACCACTCTCATCGGTCACATTGACGTCATCGGTGATCTCGAGTCCCGCCTTACCAACATCTTTATCTGCTTTGCGTCTAAAAAGACTGACTTTGAACCGTAAAATACCGCATAACCAGGCTTTTAATTTTTGCGGTTCTCTTAAGGTATCGAGCTTCTTCCACGCTTCTATAAAGGACTCTTGCGCAATATCTTCGCTTAGCTTGATATCGCCCACCGACGAGTAGGCCAGTGAACACAACAAATTTTGATAACGGGCAACGATTTCACAAAAAGCATCTCGATCTCCTCCAAGTGACTGTATTACCAGTGCTGAGTCATCAATTTGCGCGGCAGTGTTGCTTTTTCTAAACATAGTTTTCGTCGATAGGAAGTGAGCTTACTTAATAAGTGTGTAGTCGCTAGTAAAAGGTGACACAGTTTTTTCATTTTTAGTGAATTTTTCACCAATAAAAAATAATTCACTTTTTTTGTCACCTTATTCTCACAAGGATCCACTTATTCAGTAACTACACCGCAATCTTGTGCGGATTGCTTTTTGAACCCTAACGAAGAGTTACTGAATGATGAAATCACTTTTATTGAGCGCTGCAAAATTAATAATACCCGTGTTAGTTGCACTCGCGGTATCTAACCCCTACGACGTACATGCCGAGTCTGTTGGCACGCTGGTGGATGACTTTAGTCACACCACAACCAATAGTTTAGGCCATGAAAGGCAGTTCATGAACGACACCTTATCTGGTGGAAAGACCCATGCCGAAGAGCAAATCACCTCAGGCGTCATACACCTCAGTGGAAAAATCGTACCACCTCGCGGACAACCAGGCTGGTCAAGTGCCATTCTGCCTCTCGCACCATTTGGCGAACATCAAGATGTAAGCAATTACCAAGGTATTAGGCTCAGAATCAAACTTAACCATGGCAACTTAACACTTTCTGCCAATAGTACTGAAATTACCAACTTTGATTATCACACTGCGCCACTTGTTGTGAAAACTGACGGCGAATTTCACGATGTAGAGGTGCCATTTGCATCAATGAAGCGCATGTGGTCAGAACAAGTCGCCCTCAATACTAAAACCATCACGAGCTTGAGCATCGTCGCGTTTAGCCTTCAACCAGCAGACTACAGCTTTGAAGTTGACGAAGTTACTTTTTACTAACTAAAACGAAAGATAAAACGATGAACAACTCTCAGAACAGCAGACTTGAATATCTAGACGTGGTGCGTGCCTTGGCGTTAATTCTGGGCGTTGTTTTTCATGCGAGCTTATCATTTGTGCCCATCTTTATCGGGTGGGCAGTCATGGATGTATCCACAAGCTCAGCGGTAGCGATATTTATGCTTATTAGCCATTCATTTCGCATGCCGCTCTTCTTTTTGCTGGCTGGCTTCTTTAGTCATTTGGCCTACTATCGATACGGTAAAAAGGCTTTTTTCAAATCTAGGTTAGTCAGAATTGGGGTTCCTTTTCTACTTGGATGGATGATCCTTCGCCCACTACTTGTCTCCTCTTGGGTGATGGGAATGGAGAGCATGCAGGGCGACGTTCATATTTGGCCTGCGCTTATTCAAGGTGTTCACTCTTTGCTGGAACTACCCAGTAACTTGTTAGTAGGTACGCACCTCTGGTTTTTGTATTACTTGCTCATGATCACCGCCGTAGTAGTTAGCCTGCGAGTGATACTTTCACTTAGTAGCAGTGTTGAGTGTAACGTTAAACGCTGTGTAGCTGGTGCATCTCGTTGGGTAAGCCGGAGTCCATTTGCAGTAATATTGCTCGCCGTACCGTGTACAGCTGTGCTTTGGCATATGGATACATGGGGTTTAGACACACCCGATAAATCCCTCTTGCCCCTGGCGTCAGTAACAGTGCTCTACGGTTTTTGTTTTATTGTCGGCTGGGTGCTTCACTCACACATCGACATGCTCAAGCACATTACCAAGTTACGGATCAGTACCTTTGTTTGTGCTTGTATTGCTGTTATTTCATGTATCCACTTATCGGGTTATGAATGGCAACCCGCTCACGAGCAATACACCATGCTCAAAGCCTTGTTTCTGTTTACCTATGCAGTGATGATGTGGTCGTTGATAGTGCTTTCCATTGGCATATGTAGAAGGTTTATCAACAAACCTAATGCTTTATTGAGGTACCTTTCAGACGCTTCCTATTGGATTTATCTGATTCACTTACCGATAGTCATTTGGCTACAAATCGCCGTTGCTGAAATAGCGTTACATTGGTTGCTCAAATGGCTACTGGTTTCTGGTGTAACTCTGGCGGTATCCTTGGTCCTTTACGATATTCTAGTACGCCCTACGTTGATTGGTCGTGTGCTCAATGGGAAGCGAAAGAGGAGTTTTGTCTCAACAAGGGAAAAAAATCGGTCTCTGTCAGATTGTTAGTCGAACTAATATTTATAATTTAGCTACCATACTGATAAAGCCAATATAAAACAGAGAAATACCAGCAAACCACTCAACAATAACATTACATTAACTCATTATTTTTTCTAAGTGTAAAAAACAAAAATGTGTTTTGTTTTCCATATTTTCTACCACTACAATTTGCCGAAATTATAGGCACAACTTAATCTAAGCAATTGAGAAGTAATATTCACCACTTGTAGTTCTGGTAGGGCGAAACATGGATACCGTTGAATTTATTCAAATTCGAAAATTTATAGTAAAACTTGGGAAAATGCTGCACAAGTATGGTACCCCGTCGTTTCGCTTGGAAGCCTATCTTACCGATATCGCCACCTATTTAGGTGTACATGCGTCGTTTACTTCTACGCCCACGTCGTTAGCAGTTGTAATGTGGAGCGACAAGCACGAAGACGAATACAATCACGCCGCCAGATTGATGCCCGGCGACCTAGATATGAACGCTTTGTCGCTCACCGATGAGCTTGCCAGCGAATTGTTGGAAGGCAAGCTATCGCTTACCGAAGCGAATGCACGACTCAATGAAATTGACGCCATGGGCAGTCCTTACGGTAAATGGATCACTGGGTTTTCCTTTGCCATGTCTACCAGCGCATTTGCCATGCTAATGGGTGCAAGCTGGGCGGAAATCGGCTGGACCGGTCTATTGGGTTTAGTGGCTTATATGTGGAGTTTATGGGCAGAAAAGTCCAAGCGCGTACACCTTATGCTAGAGCCAGTTACTACCTTTGTGGGTAGTTTGCTCGCTTGTGCGATTAGTGCTTACCTCGATCCAGGAATTAATATCCCTTTGATTGTTATGTCATCAGTTATTGTTTTTGTGCCAGGTCTTGCCTTAACCATGGGCCTTGCGGAACTGTCATCACGTAACATGGTATCAGGTACTGCTCGTACCATGGATGCGGTAATGCAGCTGTTTAAACTGTATTTTGGTGCCTTTCTTGGCGTTTCAGCAGGATTTAGTATTTTTGGCGAGAACGTGTATCAGCCCGCTGAATCATTGCCTTACTGGGCAACTTGGTTAGCCGTATTTTTGCTTTGCTTATCGCTTGTCGCCATATTCCGCACGCGGATAAAGCACATTCCATGGGCGCTGGCATCGGCGTTTATTGCATACAGTGCAACAGCATGGAGTTCTGATTACATGGGGCAAGGTTTGGGTGCGTTTATGGGCGCATTCGCCTTGGGTATATTTGCCAATATGTTCACGCGTATTGCAAACCAACCTGCCACCATTGTGGCCATGCACGGACTCATCGTATTGGTACCCGGCTCAAAAACCTATATTGGACTTAACTCATTTGTTTCAGGACAAGACTTTGTTCAAGCCGAACACTTGGGCCAAGAACTGTTTTTGATATTTATGTCGTTAGTGGCTGGGCTTATTTTTGCCAACGTTATTGCGCCGACTAAGAAGGCGTTGTAGTCATCAAATTATCGTTGGCGACAAAACGGCAGAAGGAAATTAATAGCCGTAGGTGCGCCAACCTTCGAGGTAGTAATCCAACAGAATAGGCTTGTCTATTCTGTTGACCTCTGCGTCTTCATACATTACATCTTTTGCAAAAATGCGCATGGAAGCAAGCATATCCTCATTTAGATATTGAGTAGACGCTAGAGTTCGTGGCTCCTGCATAATCGATGATGCATCAACTGCTGCCATTACAAAACCCCAGTTACCAAAAGAGGGAATATCGGAATGATAAGGGGTAACCACACTGAAACCAGCACTCCTAATGGTATTTACGATGCTCCAGTACGCTTTTGTCGCATAATATGGGCTTGTAGCTTGAGTAACAAAAACACCATTTTGAGTTAATCGCGTAGACAGAAGTCGGTAAAAGTGTCGCGTGTAAAGGCGTGCTAAAGATATATTGTTTGGATCAGGTAAATCGCTGATGATGAGGTCAAAAGCCTGCGTATTTTCATCTAAATAGCCGAAGGCATCACCTTGCACTAAGGTCACCTTTTTATGCTCGAGACTATTTTCATTTAGCCGCGTTAGGTAAGGGTTTTCTTGAGCCAGTTCAACAACACGCTGATCTAAGTCAACCAAAACAATCTCTTGTATACCGTCATACTTCAACAATTGCTTAACCGCTAGCCCATCTCCCGCACCAAGTAACAGCACACGCTTTACTGGTTGAGCAATATAGGCCATTGGATAAACCACTAGAGCTTCATGGTATCTGTGCTCATCGACCGATGAAAATTGAATATTGCCGTTGAGGAACATGCGAGTATCGTCACGCTCCTGAGTAATCACAATTTTCTGATATACAGTTTGTTCAGCATGTACAATCCTGCCATTGAACAACGCGTCATCCCAGCGCTCTAAGGCAAATTTTGTCATCACTATACCCAGTGCCAACACAAGAAAAACCGCAATACACACAGTTTTTACTTTACTCTTTGATCCGCTCAGTTCGGCTTTAAAATAGCGCGCAACAACAACCACAATAGAAAGATTGATAAGACCTAAAATTAGCGATGATTGGTAATTACCAAAGTTGGGGAGCAAGAAAAATGGAAAAGCTATTGTAGCTATCAGCGCACCAACATAATCAAACGAGAGAATATTTGCGATGTTAGATTTGAGGGCCTGAAAGTCTTCCATGAGTCGAGTCAGAAACGGGATTTCCATACCAATAAGAAAACCCACCGCTAGTGTACAAACCACATATGTAGGAATAAACACGTCACCTGCTACATAGCTCAAATACAACATTGGCACGCTTAACCCACCAACTGCCGCCAGTAGCACTTCTAACAGTAAAAAGTGCGTGACTAGATTTCCACTCACATATTTCGAACAATACGAACCTGCTCCCATCGCCGCCATATACAATCCAATGGTCAATGAGAAGTAGGTAACGCTATCACCGAGGAAGTAGGATACTGTTGTAGCTATAAGTAGCTCGTAAACAATAGAGCAAAGCCCAGCAACAAACGCAGCATGTACCAGCGCTTTGCTCTGTTTCGTATTGGAAGTCACTTGCCTTGCCCTGGCCCACCACTGCGAGAATGTGTGCCGGATACACTTCCCGAGCGATTACTTTTTTCATAGTAATAGTAGGTATCATTCCAGTACAAACCCGAAGGTCCATTGTAGTAACCGTAATACCCCATGTAACCGTAACCATTAGATGCAAAAGGCACCATAACCAAGTAAACAATACCTATGACAATACTTGCGATGATTATGCTTTTTTTAGTCGTCATCTTTCATGGTCGCTTCTAAGGTTTTTTGAAAAATACCGTATTGAATTTCGATACAAATAAGCCCTGCAATTATCAACAGAACACCCATCCAAAAATGCAGCACAGCACTGCCATTACGCTTGATGAGCTTCACGTACAATTTCGACGGATGTCTATTACTCTTGCTACTCACCATGAAGCTCAAGTAAAACTCGCCAGCTTCAGGGAATGTCAGATTGCTCTCGAAATTATGTCTTTTTTCTTGCCAAGGGCCGTCTGAATCTCGCCCTGTTTCGTGCCACAACTCTTGTCCAAACGAGTACAGGTACTCGCCAAAACGATCCTCTACAACCACTTCAACAAATGTCCAACTGTTGGCTCTCAAGGTTGTTCTGGTCTCTATTTCGTATGTTGTATAAGGTTTATCAATTACAATTGGACCGATTTTGTGAGCTTTTGAACCTTCGGCAATATTGCTCAAATTATTGGCTGGAACAGGAGACACCGTATGCTTCTGAACTAGTTGTGGTACACGAAAATAACCTGCGATAGCAAAACCAATAAGTCCCAAGAGACACAATGCGACTCCAAGCTTTCCGATCTCAATTTCCTTGTGCTTAGTTGTCATTATTTAAACCCATTCATATTAAAACAATTGAACAAGTACTAGCGAAAAGCTAATGACAATTGAGGCCACAAGTAGGCCAGCAGCAACACTTTGATCGTGTGTTATTTCATGAGAAAGGCTTTTTCCGGGAATGACTAGTCTATCAACCAAGCGCAGCAACAGAGGTAAAAATATAAACCCTAGAACAGCACTACCAGCAAAAGACAACAAATCTGTATTCCAAGCAACGAAGTCACCCGTCACGCTATTTTTTACAATAATGCCTAGCCCAATTAATGCTCCCGAGAAACCAACAGCGGCGGCAAAGTTGTTCTTCTCTAACTCTGCATATAAATCATACGGCGCTACAAGGTTATAGATAATAGTGAAGGCAACCAAACTCAATTGACCTAGCAGAAAGAAAACAAAGAAGGTCAATACCGATCCTTGGCCACTCAAAGCTCCTGAAACCACAAGCCCAGTCGCTAAATACACACCAAATTGAATGGCACCAACACCATTGTTTTGTTCTTTAGTGAGTTTTTCAATATTGCAGAAAGTTCGTAAGATAGCCTTATCATTGACCCATCGGGATAAATTCAGCAAAAGTATTCCCAACACACTGTAACCACCTACCAGAAATATATCTTGAGTTAAACCATAACTAGGCCCAGCCAATTGACTCACGAAGATTAGTGCTACGGCAATGTAATACCCTGACATCGTGAGAGCGATAGAAGCATTATCGTGTTCGGCAAGTTCTTTATTGAGGCTATAAGACGTAAACAAATCCTTTGCCCATTTTGCGGCGAGAAAAATCACCGCAAACAATACTAGATAGACAACGGCAGGGAGTAATATTTCGGATACGTTCGCAAAGTCCATAGATTAATGCCTTGTAGAGTGGTGATTAATAATTATTGATTTGATACCGCTAGGGTTGAAGGAAGGCTTCCCCTTGCATGAGCAGAAACATCAACTTTGGTTGCTTCAAAAGCAGTGGTAAGCGGTGTGATTGCTAGTTCAGGATTGCATTGACCACACATAAATATATCAATAGCGGCATACTCATTTTCGGGCCATGTATGAATACTGATATGAGATTCGGCGAGTAGTGCAACTCCCGTTATGCCTTGATTCTCACCAAATTCATGGAATCGTGTATCCAGCAAAGTTGCACCGCATAGCTGCGCAACTTTGCTCAACTGCTCCTGAATAAAGCCAAGATCGGTTAAATGCTTTGCACCATAAAGGTCGATAAGAAGATGTTTGCCTTGAGCAAAACCATGGACTGACACCAGAGCTCTCCTTGCTAAATCAAGATTCCATTATTTTGTAAACCTGATAATACCGCAAATATCTAATCGAAAAAGTTAATTTTTCACTCGCCCTTTAACCACAATCAAAATCCACACCATCATAATCACCACCACAAATACGACAGGTATTAATAACACTTCTATCTGTTGGAGAGCCTCTGGAAGGCGATTTGCCTGTCCTAAAAAAAATGCAGCGGTAGACATTAATAATGGGAAAAACATACGCCACAAATGCCTTAACACTCGCTGTTTTCCGGCCAAACCTTTTTTGTAGATAAAGCGGAAATCCAACAAGGTACAAACAAAGGCAACCGTACCAAAGGCAATAAATGCCTCACTTCCAAACCCTGCTAATTCACCACTCTCAGTGTTTGCAGCTTTGTGGGCGTAATACACAAAGCCCGTAGTGAGTAACAGGGCAAATATAACCATTAGCTTATCGACAAAATGTACACGCTGTGCTGGTTGCTTAATTGTGCTGTAAGACGTAACAATGAAATAGCTAATCAATAAACCATTCATAAAAGACAGTGGTATGTCTTTTACATGGGCTACTATTGCACCGCTTAACCCAAGCATCAAAATAGACGCCATAAATGTTAACCCCAGTAGCCTGTGCGCTCGCTGTCCTTTTTTGGTAAAAGGTGCACAAAATCCAGACAGAATAGCGATGGTTCCTGCGAGAATGTGTAAATAAACCAAGCTATTCACTGGCTTGCTCCCCAGTAAATAGCTGCTCTTGATTAAACCCTTTAAAAAGTAAGTAAAGAGGCAATACTAACTGATTTATTGCCAATGGAAGCTGCAGGAGCATAGGAATAGTTAGGTCAAACTGCGCGTGAGCAACCGCGATAACTTGCAATATGCAGGCTGTCACAGCAAACCACATGAGAGGGGTTGGAAGAAATTTCGCTCTCAATAGTAAACTGTAGAAAGCTAGAATACTCACGCTAGATATCAGAATGGCCATAAAATGCGCTTTATTTCTGCCGATGGCGAGCACCTGACGAATGTGTTCATCAGCTATAGGCAGTGATTCGGCAGCTTGTCCATTGGCGTAGACAATCCAAGCACCAAGTTCTGAAAATTGAACGCTCTCATAAATAGTGAGACACAGCGCCAGCCCCGCTAAGCTCAATGCCCAAATAAAGTGATTTTTAAGCCTTCCATGTAGCCACTTTCGTACTGCCATACAAATGGTGAAATTAATGGCACTTAACGCTATTGCCAGCAAAACGCCAAAGCCGATCATTGCATTTAGTGTATCCTTGCTAAGTACCAACGGATCGGCAAACAATGGTTTATAAAAAAAGAAGTTAAGCCAAATACCTGCAAACATTTGTACAAGCAGCAATATGCCTATGGCCTTTGCCGTTGAGTTTACTCCTACTTTATCTAGCCTTTCCATCACTGTTTCTCCAAGTTCTTATGTTCTCAAACTAACACTAAGCTTATAGAGGCAACACGATGGGTTCTTTTCACCAATGCAACGCAAAGTAACAAAAGGTAACATTCTCCCTTGTCCTGTTGTGTTTTGATGTGTGAATTGGAAAACTACTAAAAACTAACTACGCCTACAGACGGTAGCCAAATAATGCACAATGTATTGATCATCGATGACGACCCTATTTTGTGCGAAAGGCTGCGTGACTATTTTCGAAATCACAATCTTGCACTCTCAATTGCACACACCCCAAGAGAAGGGCAGGTCAAACTTGAGTCTCAATCATTTGACGTTCTTCTGCTCGATGTAATGCTACCTGAAACCGATGGTTTTACCCTGTGCAAACAAATACGAGAAACCTCGGAAATACCCATCATTATGCTAACGGCCCGTGGTGAGCTATCTGATAAAGTATTGGGACTAGAATTAGGGGCAGACGACTATCTGGCCAAACCCTTCGAGCCTCGCGAGCTTGTGGCCCGTATTCAAGTCATTATTCGGCGTAACCAATCTCAAGAAAATCACGTAATAGACCGCAATGAGACATGGCATTTTGAAGGAATGACTATAGAAGTGCAGCGCCACCGAGTGTTAATTAATCATTTGCACGTGCCTTTAACGGGTATGGAATTTCGATTACTAACCTTGCTAGCTGGCTCCCCGGGGCAAGTATTTAATCGCGATCAGGTGTTGAACGCTCTGCGTGGCACCGATGCCGATATTTACAGTCGTTCCATCGACATTCTAGTCAGTCGATTACGGCAAAAAATAGGCGACCAACCCAAAGACGTAAAATTTATTCGTACTCTTCGCGGTGCTGGGTATACCTTTGTAGCGAGAAAGCTATGAAGCATCTTCATTTGGGTCTATTTGGTCGCTTCTTTTCACTGTTCGCCCTTACCACACTGTTGTTAGTAGTCTTTGTTGTATTGGGTATTTTCGCAATGTCGGAAGACGATGCCAAAGCCTACCTCACTGACAATCAAACCACTTTCCAAGAGATACTAGAAAACATTGCTCGAGAACCGCTAAACACAGAAAAACTCAACAAGGACGCCGCAGAAAACCGAGTTGAATTGATGATTATTCAAAACGGCGAACGGTGGACCACATCTGAGGACTTTCCAACCGTCGGTGATGTTACTCAACACGCAGAAATGATTGGCGCTTTGTACTTCGCAAAGTTCCAAGGAAAGTACTACTTAACAGGTCGGCAGGGTAACAACTATGCGTCAGTCACATCGAACATCATGAACCTCATTGTTTACCCCAACTGGATGGTATTCTGGCCTTGGGTGGCAGCACTTGTGGTTTTAACGTTGTGTTATGTCACGTTACAAAGATTACTAAAGCCCATTAATCTGGCAATACACAGTGCCGAACGGCTAAGTCATGGTGAACTCGATTATCAAATTACACAACACCCAAAAACTGAACTTTCCATACTTACCCGTGGATTGAATAGAATGGCGAAAAATCTCCATCGGCTATTTAACGCGCAAAATGATTTGTTGCTGGCGATAAGCCATGAATTGCGTTCGCCCTTGGCAAGAATGAAAATATCTTTAGCTATGCTCGAAGCTAGCCCGACGGTTGATGGGCTGAGCCAAGACATAAAACACATGGATGACTTAATTGCCCAGTTGCTTGAAGGAGAACGACTAAAACAAGGCCATGCCATTCTTGACCTTACTACTTTCTATTTGCCAACTCTCATTGACGATTTACTGGCCGAACCGCTCATCGCCGGTAGAGCCAAACTCAACAACGAGATACCAGAAGTTGCCGTTAGTATGGATGTAGGCAGAATCATGTTTGCTCTACGCAACCTTTTGAAAAATGCTATTGAACACTCGCCGAAAGATAGCCTTGTAGAGATCACTATCACAGAGCAGACATCTTCTATCGTCATCGAGGTAAAAGACAACGGCCCCGGCATTCCCGACGAATTACGCACGCGAATTTTCGAGCCGTTTTTCCGTGTAGAAAATATAGATAACCGTTCATTCAATGGTGTCGGGCTAGGGCTGTTTTTATGCAAGCGCATAGTGGAGGCACATCACGGGGAAATCACTGTTAGCAATAACCCCAAAGGCGGCTGTACCTTCTCGATTGCTTTGCCAGCTTCTCTTCCCCTTTAACCAAACTTAATGTACAAGACACTTGCTCATCGGCTCGCTATGCTTTAGAAAAGTACCCAAAGGGCGACTACCATGCTAAGGAGAGCCGTTATTTTTCGTTTATTAACAATACTCTATTGTGTCTTTGCTCTTATGCCTGTTTATGGCAAAGAACAAGTAGCCTACAAAGAAATACTCGAACTACCGTTTATCGAAGCACAAAAGTGGATGAGCTATGGCGACGATCCGCTGCAAAAGATAGGCGTTTGGCCAGCAGCACAGCATTCAGAAGCTCACGAAACGGCACTGGTATTCATTCACGGTGGATGCTGGCTGAATGCGTTTGACTATCACCATGCTAAAGGGATGTATTCGGCGCTTGCTAGTCAGGGCATGGATGTCTACGTTATCTCTTATCGCCGTACAGGTGATGAAGGCGGTGGTTGGCCCGGTACCTTTAATGATATTACCAATGCCCTGTCTCACCTATCTGCCTACTGGCAAAAAACAACCATACCGATGAAAAAGGTACTTGCAGGGCATTCCGCTGGCGGTCATTTAGCCTTACTTGCTGGTCAGCACAATCGCGCCGAAATGCCTACGTTTGATAAAGTGATTGGCCTAGCGGCGATTACCGATGTAACCACCTATGCGGTGGGCGAAAACAGCTGCCAAACGGCTACACCTGCATTTTTTGACGGCACCCCTGCTGAAAAAGCGGATGACTACGCCGATGCCACACCACATTTGACCGAAAACACAGGTATGTTCGTAACACTTCACGGTGACCAAGACAATATTGTGCCGGTAAAACACGCTTACTTAAGCAACGCTACCGCTATGATAGTGAATGGTGGCGGGCACTTTGACTGGCTGCACCCAGAAACCCCATCGTTCAGGCAGTTTTTAACCATTATTAAAGAAGAGTAGTTTATGTCAGACGCTGTAGTACTCGACAGAGAAGACGTTTTAGCAGACAAACGGGCCTTATTTTCACTCCCGCCTAACACGGTGTATCTGGACGGTAATTCGCTAGGCGCTCTTCCTACCGCGTGTAAACAAGCGGCTCAAGCAGTGGTTGAGCACCAATGGGGTGATGATCTGATCACCAGCTGGAACAAGCATCAATGGATTGACTTACCAAGCCGCGTTGGTGACAAAATAGGTCGCCTGATAGGTGCAAAAGCAGGCCAAGTGGTGTGTTGCGATACTATCTCCACCAACCTCTTCAAGGTCTTGAGTGCGGCGATAAAAATGTCGCCAGAACGCAAAACTATCGCCACCACAAAAGACAACTTTCCTACCGACATCTACATGGCAGAAGGGTTGTTGTCGCTCCTTGGTGATGAGTACAAGATTCAATTTATTGACGAGAATGACGTCGCATCACAGCTTCATGATGACATTGCTGTACTGATGCTCACTCAAGTGAATTTTCGTTCTGGACGTAAGCAAGATATAACTGCGGTTACCGCAGCAGCCCATGAAAAAGGCATTTTAACCTTATGGGATCTCGCTCACAGCGCTGGCGCATTTGCGGTTCACCTCGATGAGGCCAACGCAGATTTTGCGGTAGGTTGTACGTATAAATACCTTAACGGTGGGCCTGGCTCTCCTGCCTTTGTCTACGTTGCTGAGCGCCATCAAGCCCGTTACCAACAACCATTGTCAGGTTGGATGGGACACAGTTCGCCCTTTTCGTTTTCACATGAATATACGCCCCACGATTCAGTTAAGCGCAATTTGTGCGGCACGCCAGGCGTGATTGGTATGCAAGTGCTAGACGCTGCCCTGTCGGTATTTGACAACACCGACATGGCCTTAGTTGAAGATAAATCGGCCAAGTTACAAGCATACTTTTTAGCTAAGCTTGAAGCTCATGGGCTCGCAGAGACATTTACTTTAGCAAGCCCAGCAGCGGCGGAGCGAGGTAGTCAGTTGGCGTTTTCTCACCCCGAGGCTTATGCGATTTGTCAGGCGTGGATAGACAAAGGCGTTATCGCCGATTTTAGGGCACCCGACATATTACGCGTTGGCTTTGCCCCGCTTTACTTGCGCTTTGTTGATATTGAGCACGCCGTTAACGAGCTCGCGTTAATCGTAAACAACAAAACCTATCTGCAAAGCCAGTATCAGGTAGTTAACGACGTTACTTAACCTTAACTCGGGTTACTTGAGTAACTTCATCAAGGCTTTACCTAGGCGCACATTCAGTGCGCCAGCGGCAACGGCTTCCGCAGCATTTTCGACGAACTTAGCCGACAAGCTTCCACTCACTTGGCTCATAATTTCATCGGTGGCTAGATCAACAATACCTTGTGCTGCAATGTTCTGTGCCAAAACCCCCATTAACTTCCAGTTTCCAGAAGCGCTAGGTTTTAGACCGTATACTTGTGCCACCTTGCGAATAGTACGAAAACTTACCCACAAAATTGCCGCAGTTTGCAGCAAATTATTGGGGCTAATAAACGCCATGCTTCCCGCAGTAACAGCCTCTTGGTTTAGCACTTCACGGGCTTTTTTCTGCACCTTTTGCGTTACGTTATCGTGAT
Source organism: Alteromonas sp. KUL49 (assembly GCF_006538345.1). GTDB lineage: Bacteria > Pseudomonadota > Gammaproteobacteria > Enterobacterales > Alteromonadaceae > Alteromonas. Next base: position 277,189 of record NZ_BJKL01000006.1, read on the forward strand.
ACAGCGCCAAACGTTCATTGCCTGTCATGTCTACATGAATGTGCAACAAGTAACGCTGATAACAAAACGCTGCGTAAGAATCTGCAGAAAAATGTGTACCGTGACGGTCTATCACATGAGCAACCTGAGCCACATCTAACGATTCACCGGCTTTGCTTTGTTGCTCAAGTAATTGAATGTCACTGGAATCAAGTAATGCGCTATTTACTCGACGATACCCCAAATACTCCCGTGCTGATAGGTAACTTAATCCACCCACCACACAAGTGAGCATAATACCCAGAAAGGTAGTAATAATCGGGTATTGGGCAGCATTTGACGCAAGGGTAGTGATTGCATCAAACAACATAAATCCAATCACCGTAGTTAACGCCAGACCAAGAGTGGCAAGGCCAACAGAGAGCCGGGATTTTTTCACCGGAGGTTGCCATTGCTCGGGCTCAATACGCTCAGGTAGGGCTTGTTCTGGAGGCGCTATATCCAATGGCTGCTGAACTATTTTTGCTCGATAAGTAGGTTCAGGCACGGATTCTACGGTGTTGGTATCGGAATTATTAGTATTTGCCATCACTTTGCTCCTCATTGGTGAGTAAGTACTGGAATAATCGGTCTAGTCCGCGGCCAGCCAATATGCGGGCTTTGAAATCTTTGGGCACAGCCACGTTGAGTACAGGAAAGTGAGCATCAGATTCCATGTCTTTCAGTCGGGTAGGTACGCTTTCAAAAGTAGCTTCAACATAGCCAAGGTCTTTGTCTTGGTATCGCAATGCTTGTGGTGCGCTGCCCTCGTCGGTCACTTTGATAGCCGACACTAAAAAATGCTCAAAGGCGATAGGTTTGTCAGCAAATTTTGCCCGCGCACCTTCGGTAATTTGTTCAAGTAGTGCCAGTAGATTGTCGTGCTCACCAGCGGGTAACAGGTCAGATTTTGTCGCAACAAAAGCCACCTTACCTATTTTAGGTGATTTACCTAAACGCTTAGCAAACCAGCTTTGTTTGCCGTACACGAAGGCATCGGCCAAATGGCTAAGGGTTTCTTTTAATTGATACAGATGCTGGCGACTGTGATTCAACCCTTCAAATAAATCTACGAGAATGATCTGCTTCTCGGTTTCTTTAAATACATCTTCTTTGATGGGCGATAGCCAGTCTTTGCCAAACTTTTGATAATGCGCGTTAAACACTTCAAACCACGGGTGAGAAATATCACTGGTAATGCTTGATGGCAGTGGTGCGAAGCCATGTTCAAAACGGTCAAATTCCGAGGTGTCTAACAAAAAGCTACCGGGTTGAAGCATGGAAATACCGTTACTTTTCGCCACTTTCAAATAACGGGTATAACATTCCACTAATTCGCCTATACGTTCCCGTGTTGGCGCTGCTTCAAAATCAAAACGATTTACAAATGCCTTCCACTCTTCAGCGTAGTATTGTTGCGGCCCACTACTGAGCTGTGCCCAAGCGGTATCAGACCACTGAGCATAGCTTTTGCTCAGCATAGGCAAGTCGGTTAACCACTCTCCGGGGTAATCCACAAACTCAAAAATCACGTCGGTGTGAGGTAGCAACTTTCGCTTTACGCTATGGGTTTCTTGCACCCGAATAATCAGCTTAAAACCATAGGCTTCGTCGGTAGGCGCAGGCCATGCTTGATTGGCTAACGCCTCTAAACTCAATGTAAGTGGAAAGGGCTTAAAGCCCTCAAGGGGCTCAATACGGGTAAAAATAATATCTTCTGGCGGCAGGGTTCGCAGCAAAGGTAGACATACATAGCCTTCGTCATTGCGCGATTTAAGCATGGTCAAAATACTGGTGAACAGCATAGACTTACCACTGCGACTCAACCCCGTTAAGGTAAACCTATGGGTTTGCTTAGTCACAATATCAGCCAGTTTATTACTCGACGTAGTAGCCACCTGAGCCGCTTTATCCACCAGCGCCGACCAACGATTTTGCATGCCTTGTATCTTTTCCTAATGCCTCATATACCAATGATGTATGCATTTACCGGCAGATCACAAGGCGCAGCCACGTTTTGTTACAACTCTTTGGGTTGAAGCGAACATGAGGAGAGGGAGCAATACACTTTTTATTGCACGCCATGAACACGTCCGTGTGGGCTCGGCCTCGGCATCCCTGCCTCGGACGGCTATAAAAAGTGCATTGCTCCCTCTCCTGTATAGTGCTTTAGTTATCGAAGTGATGCTGCACTAGCGCTTTGATATTTTATCTTCCTTCGATTAGCTCAATGGCATAACCGTCAGGGTCGCGCACAAAGGCGATTACTGTGCTGCCGCCTTTTACAGGTCCGGGCTTACGATAAACGTCTGCGCCATTGGCTTCTAGGGTTTCGCAAACGGCGTAAATGTCGTCGACACCGATGGCTAAATGCCCAAAGGCTGTACCTTTGTCGTAAGTGTTTTCTCCCCAGTTATAGGTGAGTTCGAGCACAGTGGTGTCGCTTTCATCGCCATAACCAACAAACGCCAAGGTGTACTCGTATTGCTTGTTTTCTGACGTACGTAACAAACGCATGCCCATAAGTTCGGTGTAAAAATGTAACGATGCTTCAAGGTTTTCTACCCGCAGCATGGTGTGTAATAAACGCATAGTGGCTCCCAAAATTTTACGTCTTCAAATTGCATTATAAATGCGAACTAAGGCAACTAGTAGGTGTGAAATTGTATTGTGGCGAGTCTAAAGAGTGTTCATTTTTTTAACACTCCAACACCATCTTCACTTTACTTTTAATGTTTATGAGGGGGTATCAACAAGTTATATTTCTGGCGTATTTTATGCTTTTCTGCGTACGACTTAACCACAACATAAGGAAAGTGTTTTGAAGAAAGTTCTTGTCGCCATAATAAGCTTTTTATTTCTAGCAAACTCTGCAAACGCAACTGTCATCAGTATTAATTTTGAAGATGCCACACCAAGCACGCTACTCGATAATTTTTACTCAAGTTTAGGTGTCACTTTTGTCGATGCACTTGTTACTCTGCAAGGGGGATTAGCAGGAGGCTCTGGCAGCAACACTATCATCAATGTGAACGGTGCAGTTCACGATGCAAGTGAGCCTTTACAAGCTATTTTTAGTAACACTGTGTCTAGTGTAAGTATTAAGGGGTTAGATGTAGGAGTTAACGGTTTTGCTTTAGTTGCTTTTGACCGCGATGGAGTTCAAGTCGATGCACAACAAGTAGTTGGCACGTCCACGGGCTTCAACGAGTTTTATACGTTAACCGTGAATGCAGCAAACATTCACAGAGTTGAGTTTTATCAAGTGTTCGACATATTAGCAGAAGGCATCATTTTTGATGACTTTTCATTTACTTTGGCTACTGTAAATGTTCCCTCTACGGTGCTTTTCTATGGTGTTTTAATTTTTATTATTGGCCGCTATCGTCACAAAAGCTGCGTTTAATAATACGGCCTACTATCAGTAGTTACTGTAGTCCTTTTATTACACCGAGGGTTAGTGTTCTCCTTAGTAAATTAAACAATATTGCACGAGATTTTTGCTATCTTTTAAAGCAAGATCAAACGGTAAACAACGGTCCGTGCAATATTGAAGTTTACAAGAGCTCTCGTTGGTGAAACTACACTAACACTAAAACACATACGACTTCTCATCATTACTGGCACATCAATGCTGGTAGCATTTATGTTCACCGACTTGGCATTTTTGCCAGAATCACTCCACATGACCTACATTGAATCTCGAATTACCATGCAATTCCCTGTGTGTTTTCTGTTGCTTGCCGCTACCTTTTTACCCAACTTTGCCAAGCACTACCAAGCAGCATTGTCTGCATCCATGTTGTCGATAATTTTCATAAACTATTGGTTGATTATTCAATGCTGGGAACAAGCCGGTGTGGTGTTTTCTTATGAAGGCACTGTGATGTATAGCCTTTTTTCAATGTTCGTGTTCCGCATGTCATTTAAGTTTGCCATGGTATTTTCCGCCGCCACATTACTTGGGTTTGTGGTTATGGTGTTGATGTATCCAATGTATGGAGACTACACAGGGATTAACGTCGGATTTGTGTTAATGAGTCTTTTCATTGGCTTGTTAGGAACCTATAGGATTGAGAGTGGTATTAGAAAGCTGACACAACTGAACGACAAGCTAACTACACTCAGTGAAACCGACCCCTTAACTTCTCTCCTTAATAGAAGAACCTATGAAGCTAGATTCTCAAAGCAATTTAAGCTAGCTCAACGAGGACAATCTACACTGTGCGTTTTTGTAATTGACTTGGATTATTTCAAAGACTTTAACGACGGTTATGGGCATGTAAGAGGCGATAAAATCATTCAACAACAAGCCAGTAATTTGAGTGCTATCTTCAAGCGAGAGACTGACATAGTAGCTAGGTACGGCGGCGAAGAGTTTATTGTTGTGACCACCAATGTAACAGAGTCGCAATGCCACGATTTTGCAAACCAACTACTGGCACAGTGGCAACAACTAGCTATTCCTCATGGCAAGGGGAGAGCCGGTTCCTGGGTTACTTGTTCAATTGGTTTCTATTGGGCGCAGATGAATCCTAGAATCACGAAAGAAAGTATTGTAAAGCTAGCCGATCAAGCTCTCTATGAAGCAAAAGAAAAAGGAAGGAACTGCTTTGTTCAGTATTGTGAAAAATAAAGGATGTAGGCAACGCAATCCCGCTTGAAAGCCAGGCGAGATTGCGTTTTCTATTTATCTTAGTTCTCACCTTCTGAAGATTGCGAAGGCTTTATTTGCTCTTGCTTCGACTCCGCAACACATTCAATGGTTTGTTGTGCTTTGGGGTCGGGCAAAAACATTTGCACCAACATGCCAAAAGCCATGGCTACACCTTTTTGACGCCTTGCCCAACGGTACATAAGTGCAAAAAAGCCCATTAACACTGCAAACCCTAAACATACAAAAAAAGGCAGTAGTGCAATGCTTACTGTGCTCATGGTTGCCACCCTAACGCTTTATAGACTGGGCGAGGGAAAACGCCGCGTCGAGGGCGTCGACTGCATCAACGGGTATGTCGGGATTTAAACCTACTTGTTCCCAATTAAAGTTGGAGGTTGCTAGCACTGGCTTTGCGAGGGAAATTCGAAAGGTCAGTGTATCGGTAATGGGCCTTACCCCAACGTAATAACCCGCTCCCGCCGTTTTGCTACCTACGAGTGTAGCTTTACCTTGCGCTTGCAACACACCAGCAAACAGCTCAGAGGCACTCGCCGTGGTACTACTAGTGAGAATCCATAGGGGTGTGTTTTGTCTAAAATGCTTATGGGCAGGTTGCGTATCTATGGTAATCACATCAGTAGCTAGCGTGTCACCGTATTCGATAGACCACAAAGGAGTCTCAGGGGCAAAAAAGTAACTCAGCATATGCTGAACTAAGTAAGGCGAGCCTCCTATGGTGTCCCGTAAATCAATGATTAGTCCGTCTGCGTGTTGTAAAAACTGCATCGCAATATCTGCGGTATTGAGTGCATCCTCGTCGGGGTGAAATTTGTTAAATTTCAAGTATCCAAGGTTGCCATATAGGTACTTCACTTGCTCAAAAGCATGGTTGTACGTCAACCTTCCTGGAGCCGTAGGCAAAATATGGGTAAGGGGCGCTTCGGGGTCTTGAACCATTAAGCTCAAGTGCAGATCACCAGAAATATTTCGAATATCTCGGCCAACCGTTTCAGCAAATTCCGAGAGGGTGTTGATGTTATTGTAACGGCCATTATCTAGCCTTTCATTAACGGCATTGATAACGGATTGTGTGGCAGTTTGGTCAATATAGTGTTGCTCAAAAACATCAAGGGTTTGAGCAACCAGTGAAGTTACGTTTATAGATGAATCAACGGGCGCGGGTTGCTGCGGATGGCTACTGGCCGAAGTTGGGTTGGGCAATAACAATAGTATTAATAGTAAAATAAGGATGCACAACAAGTGCGTGAGTAACTGTTTCATAGTGTTCTCTTTTCAAATACTTGCCGGCCTCGCGATAGCGTGGCTCAGACGTTAAAAGGGTGTTTTTTGTAATGCAGAAAAGAGACGCTACCCTGCGATAGCAAGCTGGCGATAAAGGCTGTTACTGGATTTCCACTGTTCAACACGAAAACGCATTGACGTTAAGTTGTTGAACCATGGGCTTAGAATAGGTTCAGAGTGAAGATGAACGTGACTGCTGTTGATGTTAAATACATCTACCACAAAATCCACGAACGACCATGAGGGCTGCTGTCGAATGTCGTTAAACACACTGGCTTGTTGTACATATAACAAAGTCAGATCGAGGTTCTGCGTATCAACCTCTACTTCGTAATACGACACAGCATTGCCTTGCTCAACGTCATGTTGTGCAGACATACACAAAAAACTCATTGTTAAGCCCATGGCGAGCATGACAATTTTTAAAACGTTCATTATTCCAAGGCAGCAGTTAAAAGCATAAGTGAATAGTGGGTCTGAAAATAAACATTTCAATACTAGAAGGTTATACTCGATCGGGCCTTGTTGCCGTGGTAACTAATAACACCGTAAGGAATAGCTATGAGTAATATCCACACGCTAATTGCAAACACATTGGACGCTAGCCCAGAAGCGCGTGGACCTCTTATATACAAGTTACAACGTTTCGTAAAACAGCATGAGGGCGACAAAGTACTTGCGCCATTAGAATCCGAACTTCACAAGTTCTGCGAATTTATTATAGATGAGCGGGACAACGTGAATGGCTGTGCAATTAGCATGTTTCGCCGAATCCCCATTAATCAACGTGCTGTTGAACAACTCATTACTGTATCTGAGCGCACGCTCAATAGCGATCTCATTGAAATTTTTGGTTATATAGATAACAAGTACTGGCGGCAAAATATTGAAAACTACGTCACTAAAGGGCTATCAAACGTGCATTGCCGATATGCTGCTAGTAGAACACTTGATATCAAAGCCAGCTGCTTACAAAGTGAAAAAACAGTAGAAGCCATTGCCGAGACTCTCAGTATCGCAAACCCGTTGGAATTTGGAAGTTTGTGTTCTGCGCTGAGATACGCTGTTGAAAAATCATCAATTGCAAACGCAAAACACCACTTCAACGTGCTACTAAAAAGCTGTACTGATGAACGAAGAGAGCAAATCGAGTCGTATCTCGCAAAGCTCAGAAAAACCTACTAGTGGCTTTCTGTTCGACCACCGATTTTTCGCATTATTCTATTCTTTGCCGAATGCCAATGATTTTTAGGCAATGCTGGTGCATTTTGAATAATGTCGTCAAAGGGTATGTCTTGTACTTTCAATGGCGGTACGTGGGCACAGAATATGGTTTCGAGTTGTGCGTTTGCCACGCGATGCAGTGATCGTCGATATTGATTAGGGTGACATATGGGGTAGGGGGCAACCAACTCACCTTTAACTTTTACCATTAAGTCGGCCACATAGGCTTGCTTAGTAGGCACATGAACTAGTGATAGGTCGTGGTCAGTATGCCCCGGCGAATAAATTACCTGCCAGTCATCGAAGTAGGGGAGTCGTTGTTCGTCTTTTAACACCACGTCGTGGTTGAGCTTTGGGTTATACCACAGCGCTTGTCTGGCTTTGCCTAAACGACTCGCTACCCACCACGCCAACGCAATATCAATCATGTGCGCAATACGACCAGATAGTCCTAAGTACCATTTGAACGCCTTAGGATGTGCGCCAATTTGTGCACCAGTACGAGAACGCAAACGAATAGCACCACCGGCATGGTCAGGATGCATATGAGTAACCACAATAAATTTAAGCGCAGATAAGGGCAGGGTGAGGGTATCGGTAATGAAGTCACAAACCATATCTACATCGGCACGACTACACCCATCAAGAAGCAACAGCTTGTCGCCCTCTTGAACAAGGTAAATATGCTGAATATAACCAGATAGCGTGTGCACCTTCATGAATCGCTCCGCTCCTATGATTTGGCTCAGCGCACAACTGTACCAAAAGCTATCTGGTTAGACCAGAATCCTCGAATAATGAAAGTATAAGCTTTCTTAACCAAGCAAGGCCGGGCTCGTCTTCTTGCTGCTGGTGCCAATACAAATGAGTTTCTAATGCGGGCAATTCAAAAGGTAGTTTTTCGGCGTCGAGTTCGGCTCCCTCAAACGCTCCTACGATTGAACCCGGTAGTGTAAGCAAAGCGCCTGTTTGCGAGGCAACATCGGCGGCTGCACGGTAGTTTTGGCAACGCCAAGATGAAGGACGATTGATACCCAAGCGTTGTAGTGCTAACTCCTCTACCGATGCCCCTTTTGGTCGGTTTGATACCGTCACATGACGGGCATTGAGATAATTTTCAGCGTTAAGCTGACCTTGCAGCGGATGTTCTTTTCGTAACAAAACGCGATAAGTATCGCTTCGCAGCACACAATGAGAGATAGGTCCAGATACAGGCCGCCCAATATCAATCACAAGGTGCAGGTTGCGGTTAGCGAGGTCCGCTGCCATGGTCTCGCGATTTAGTCGTGTACTTACTAGCACAACATTGGGCGCTTGTACCTCAAGCTGCTTGAACAAGGTAGGCAATACGCTTTGCTCCAGCGATTCCTGCATAGCAATAACGAAACGTTGATGACTGTGGGCGGGTTCAAATGCGGCGAAATGGCCGAGTGCATTGCGCAGGTTGGCCAGTGCGGTCAGCACATCAGGAGCGAGTCGCTCACACGCTGCCGTAGGCACCATGAGTTGTTTCTGACGCACGAACAAAGGATCGCCCAATAGCTCACGGAATCGGCGCATAGCATGACTTACCGCAGAGGGGGTGATGTGAAGCGTTTCCGCCGCACGGGTCATGTTGCGCTGTTGCCATAAGGCTTCAAACACCTTTAACAGGTTTAAGTCGAGCTTTTCAAATTGTCTTTCCATAAAACCTATTCTCCACCCATCTCACTATGAATGAAATTCAAATATATCAAGGATGATATTTCATTTCATTCATTTAATTATGTGAACTAGTCTAGTTTACAGACAGTTTGTTTCAGCTTTTACACAGGCAGGTAAAGATTATGGATTTTGCGCATAACGAGAAAACGCAAGCGTTACTAGAAAAACTCGATGGGTTTATTGCCGAGCATATCGAGCCTATCGAAAACGAGGTGTACGACTTTCATCACAAAGAGAATAATCACGGTGACTGGAAAAACTGGAAACTGCATCCAGCCACTGAAGCGTTAAAAACAAAAGCGCGAGACGCTGGCCTGTGGAACCTCTTTTTACCTGATGTCGAGAAAGGCCAGGGTTTGACCACCCTAGAATATGCACCGCTGGCAGAACGTATGGGTAAGTTTTTATTTGCCCCCGAGATATTCAACTGCAATGCCCCTGATACGGGCAATATGGAAGTGCTTTATCACTTTGGTAATCAAGCGCAGCAAGACAAATGGCTAACCCCCCTGCTAAACGGTGAAATCCGATCAGTCTTTGGTATGACCGAGCCAGATGTTGCTTCATCTGATGCCACAAACATGGCGGCAACCATTATTGAAGACGGCGATGATGTGGTGATCAATGGTAAAAAATGGTGGTCTACGGGGTTAGGTCACCCTAACGCTGCCATCACAGTATTTATGGGTTTATCTAACCCTGAAAACGATAAGCACAGTCGGCATAGTATGGTGATTGTACCCCTTGATACACCGGGAATTACCATCAAGCGTATGCTTGATGCCTACGGTGACTACGATGCGCCATACGGACATGGTGAAATGCATTTTGATAACGTGCGAGTGAGCAAAGACAACCTAGTGATGGGCTTAGGCAAGGGCTTTGCAATCGCACAGGGACGTTTGGGGCCAGGCAGAATACATCACTGTATGCGCGCTATTGGTATGGCTGAAAAAGCCCTAGAGCTCGCGCTAAAGCGGGGTCACGAACGGGTTGCCTTTGGTAAACCTATAATTCGCTTGGGTGGCAATTTAGAGCGTGTTGCTGAAGCGCGTATGGCCATTGAACAAGCGCGTTTACTTACCCTTCATGCGGCGTGGAAAATCGATAATCTTGGCGTAAAGCATGCCATGACCGAAATTTCAGCCATTAAAGTGGTGGTGCCTAATATGCTTCAATCTGTGGTGGATATGGCCCTTCAAATTCATGGTGGCGCGGGTATGTGTAGCGATTTTCCTCTGGCTCGATTTGCCGCTGGCGCTAGGGCATTGCGCCTTGCTGATGGCCCTGACGAGGTACACAAAGGTATGGTGTCTCGTCTTGAGCTTAAGAAATATCAGTAAAAGCAACGAGTTAAAAGACGTCAGATGACTGGCGTCTTGATTTAGCGTTTCAATATCAATAGTATGATTTTCATACAAGAAGGAACCTTAAACACTGTAGTATTCCATGCATATTCTGACCACTACTGATATCCCTGAAAACGAACAGTTTGATTACTGGACGTCGATTATATCTGGGCGTGGTGTATCGCTGAGTCTTGAGCGAGAAGAAAAGGCACCATTTTACGGAAAAGTGCGTGCCGCCAACGTAGGTGATATTACGGTAAGTCACATTTGTTGTGACGACAATCTTACCGTGAGAACAGCGCGTCATATTGCACAAGATACTGCACTTTATTTCTTACTTTACATTCCACTGTCTAGTGACGTTTTTATCAGCTCAAACGACAATAACTACACCTTACCCGTAGGTTCCCTGTCGTTAATTAATACTGCCTTTCCTTTTGTTTCTAATAATGCGTCAAGAAACCTATTGAGCTTTAAAATTCCTTACCATGCTTTACCAGAGGTGGTTCGCAGTGAACCAGCTCTGATTTGTGCGAATACCTTTGTACCTGAAAGCTTGCGCAGATTGGCTATGGTATTGAGCACAGAGTTACTTAATCCGCGACCTATTCCTAAAGATCTCTCCACCATTGCTGAAACCTTTTTACTGCAGCTCAATAGCTTGTTTTCAGCAAACACCGAAGGCGAAGAAGCCTCTCGAGATCATGCTTACACCTTCAGACAGGTCTGTCGGTTTATCGAAGCGAATTACTTCGACGCTATCACGCTGCCCGAAGTAGCAGCTTCGCTCAAAGTATCCGTTCCCTACTTAAAGCGGGTATTGGCGTCACATCAAGTGTCGTTTAGAAACTTATTGCGTGATTATCGATTGGCCCGCGCCCTCCCCCAGCTTATCCACCCCTATTCCAACCAAGGCATAGCAAAGCTGGCGGTGGCTAATGGGTTTAAAAATCAATCCCACTTTTCAAAATGCTTTCGTGAAAGCTTTTACTTACCACCGCTAAAATTTAAGTCGTCATTCGAGTTCGTCTGAAGCGTTTGCTTGGTGTAGCAACTCTATGCCACGAATCACAGAAAGCAGTGGCAACGACATAAAATAGTGATCGGCATAGTTTTCGTAGTGCCATGTAATGTTTTCGGGTGCACTATTTTCTAGTACTTTCAAGAACGCTGCATAATCGGCTTGTTGATGGGTTTCTTTTACTGATTCGCCATGGGTAAACAACAAGAACGGTGCATGCTCACTCTGGCTTTGTAGCTTTTCAGCCGAGCTAGACAGTATTTGTACATAGTCGTCTTTAAGCTCAGGGCTAATGGCAATATGGGCGTCGAACAAACCAGGCTTGTTAATCAAAGCCGATAACACAACACTGCCATTGACTCTAAACCCACTCATAATGCGATAGTCAGTGGTGCGGTAGTGTTCGTCGATATAAGGAATCAGCGTAGTTTCGAAAAAGTCGAGCAGTGGTGTAGTGTTTCCTTTTGGATCAAACAACATACCTACCCTATTGCCCGCTTGTGGCGTTACGATGATAGTTTGAGGCCATGGCCATTCACCATTATGACTCAGCCAGTCATGCATACCTTGTAAATAGGTATGCGCGTAGTAGTGAAAGTCGAGCATAAGTGGGTAACGCTTATCGGTGTTTTTTGCATAATTAGTAGGTAGCGCAACGTTAAACACAATGGGTGAATCAATATCTGGGTGCGTAAAAGTGACTTGTTCTATGGTGCCCTGTGCTGCCGTGTTTGCACTGAACATGGCCATTGCCAGCAGTAGCAATATTCCTTTTAATGTATTCATTTTGTTTCCTTTTTTATTGTTATCACTATTCAAATGTGGAACGTATTGAGCTTTTCACCGACGGCAACAAACGTCGGCTCACCGGAACTTGCTGGTTATTTTGCAGATTAAGCACACTGCCCGCTTTATCGTCGCTTTTATCAGTTGCTAACGATGCTACCTGTTTAAGATTAACCAGATAGGAGCGATGCACCCGCAAGAAAGTGGCTGGCAATATTCCCTCCAACTGTTTTAACGAGCCTGAATAGAGTTTCTCGGAATTATCAACCAGATAGATTTCAACGTAGTCACCAGATGCTTTGCAATAGGCTATTTGATGAGCCTGCAGATATTCGAGCTTTCCACCCAACGACACTTCTAATGTCATTGGCTTGTCTATTTGTTGCGACTGAGCCAATTGATACTCAAGCTTGGCGATAGTGACTTTGTCATCTTGTAGTTGCAAATAAGACTGGTGCTGCTCTTTAGCGTGTTGAACAAACAAATAGCACAGCACACAAGCAATGAGCGCAAAGTAAGTAATTTCGTGAAAATTAGCCGATGAGAAGCTGATGAGTAAAGCAACGGCCACTTGAACCAGCAGCCATTTAAGTAAATGCCGACTGCGAGAACGAAACCAAGCCATAAACACCTGTACTACGCTAAACAGTAGCGGAATGAAAATGCCCAGTGTGGTTTTAATATCAAAGCCCTGAGCAAAGAACACACACAAAATAGTGCAAAAGGCCCCTGTGTATATCCAGTGTACTGCGTGCTTACCTGACACTTTAAAAGCACTGAACGTCAGTAGCATTAACCCAAAAAGACAAGAAAATGCAGTGACGGCGAGTAATCTAACGTCGTGCCACGGATAAGTATACGACACAAGCCCTCGACTCATTTCGGTAAACAAATGAGCACCTGCGAGTAGACACATGACGCCAGAAATAATGTGTAGAGATTGATCGGTGCGTAGAAGGGCAAGTACAGCAAAGTAGATCCCACCAACCAGAAACGCTCCCACCAAGATCAGGCCAAGCTGGGCGTACTGCTGAATGTAGTCACTGGGGTCGGTGTATTCGCCAATGCCAATAAAATGGATGGGGAAGCCTAATTGCAGCACACTTTGTTGTGCTGAAAGTTCGAGGACCAGAGTGTTGTTCTCGGGTTTGAGTTGAGAGGGGTTCAATGGAAACACCACGTCCATTTCGCCAGCTATCTCGGTGTCTTTTGAGCCTGGCGTACCGTTGACTCCCACCAGCTCTCCATTGAGAAAAGCCCGACTTGATGCCTTAGCAAATAAAAACAACCCCAAAGGTTGACGCATTTCATCCAAACGTTGCGGGGCATCAAAGCTGATTGACACCCAAAGGTGGCGACCCTGGGGGTCTACGTCGATAAGATTTGCAATCCGACATTCGGGCTCGGTGAATGTCGGGACTTTAGGTACAGAGGTTGTAAATTCACACAGCTGAACCGGTGACGATGCTGAAATGCGTGCAAGTACTCCAGCAGCACTCTGAACACTCACTAACATCAATGCCATTATCAGCCATCGGGTGAAACCTAACCTCATACCCACCGAATTCCTTTACTACCGTTTATCGAATTTTTACTACCGCTTAACGGAATCACCAATAAAATCAGTCCGTTGAAAGAGTTTACCTTCACACTCGCTGAAGGCTTGCGCTTAATAGATGCATGCAAACAAAGCAGCACGGCTTATATAAAACTAGCATGTAGGAGCCATCATATGCGAATTACATCCATTCTTATAGCAGCATTCGTCCATTGCATTGCGCCAGTTACCGCGGCACAAGACATGTACCCCAATGAAAAAGCGATTGTATTTGAGGCCAATAGCGGCGACACCACAGATGCCGTAGAAGGCTACTTTATGGTGCCTGAAAATCGCAATAACCCTGATAGCCGAGATATTCGCGTTAACTATGTGCGTTTTCCTGCCTTAACCGACGCTGCAGCGAAGAATGCGCCGATAGTTTACTTAGCAGGAGGTCCGGGTGGTTCGGGAATAGGTACCGCTAAATGGCGTCGTTTTCCCTTGTTCGAGGCGATGAGAAAACACGGCGACGTAATAGCGTTAGACCAGCGGGGCACGGGAGCATCAGAGCAAGCAAAAGAATGCGTATCGAGTATCGTACTGCCCCTAAACCAAGTTTCGACTACGGAACAAATCTCCTCAGCCTATACCCGTGCAGCGACAGAGTGCTTTGAACAATGGAAATTTCAAGGCATAGATGTCTATGGCTATACCACAGTACAAAATGCATTAGATATTGATGACCTACGTGAGCACTTAGGTGCTGAAAAAGTGTCCTTATGGGGTATTTCGTACGGTAGCCATTTAGCGCTCGCAGCAATGAAGCTTTTGCCAGAACACATTGACCGAGTTGTTTTAGCTAGCGTTGAAGGTCTAAACCAAACCGTAAAACTTCCCCAACGTACCGATGAGTATTTTACTGCCGTACAAGGGGTGATTAACCAACAACCATTGAAAACCATGGTACCCGACTTACCTGCACTAATGCACAGCGTTCACGATACGCTAGAAAAACAACCTCTACCGTTAGAGATACCTAACCGAGACGGCTCAACCACAACTATGCTGTTCCAAAAAGGCCATATGCAAGCCCTCGCGAGTATGATGATTGCTGACCCAGGCCAATACCTTGCCATGCTGATACACACCTACTTGAGCTTAAGTGCTAACGATACTGGCTTACTGATGTCGATACTTCAACGAGGTATGTTTAACGAAGCACCACTGTCGTTCCGACTAATGCCTCTAGGAATGGACGCCGCTTCTGGTATTACGTCAGAACGTTTGGCCCTTGTTGAACAACAAGCTAAGTCGAGTTTGCTTGGGTTAATGCTCAACTTCCCTATGCCCATGCTTAACCGCTTTGATACAACGCTGGATTTAGGTGATGACTTTAGACGGGATCCACAATCCGCTATTCCCACACTGGTGTTTTCGGGCAGTCTCGACGGACGTACTTACCCAAGCGAACAAGCACAAGCAGTGGCAGGGCTTAGCAACCTTACTCATATTGAAGTGCAGTATGCGGGTCACAATTTGTTTATGGCGTCACCTGAAGTGCAGAATAGAATGCATACCTTCTTTGCTGGTAAGGAAGTCAGTCATACCCCCATTGCACTACCCTTGCCTAATCTGAGTCTTTCTAGACCGGAGTAATTCCCTATTGTACAAACCGCAAAGACTTGATAGAACTAAAAATAATCACTATTCCCTAGAGATTTACTATGAAGTTTTTGCGTTGTTTTACAGGGGCAATACTCAGCCTATTTGCTTTGACGGTAGTTGCACAAAGCGAGATGAAATCAGTTGAAGTAGCACCTTCAGCCTTGGCTCCTCGCCCAATAATGATTCAGGGGCCAATGCCTATTGAAGCGGAGTACTTTGCTTCATTACTCACAGATGTTTCTACGTTCACTTCAGGCAACGCCACTTTTTACAGTGGAATGTTGAACCACTACCCAGTTGTTGTGGTGAAAACGGGGAAAGGACTCGAAAACACCGCAGCAGCGACCGCTGTTGGTATAAGCCTGTTCAATCCAAGACTTATTATTAACCAAGGGACGTCTGGCGGGCACGATCCCTCGCTTAACGTAGGCGATATTGTGCTGGGCGAGCGCAGCGTCAACGCAGCCAACTTTAAAACCCCCAAACGATTAGCAGGCGAAGGCTCCGACCCAATGGCATGGATACCTATGGACCTAATGGCATCAGAGGGCAGCGCGGGTGAAGGTAGCAGTGCCGCCGATGCTGAGAAAATACGCTACTATCGTGGCGACCAAACACTCATTAACCTAGCGCTATCCATTAAGGCTAAGCACACACGAGGAAAAGTTGTGACTGGCACCATAGGAAGCGGTAACTTTTGGAATAACGAGGTGGATAGAATTGCATGGCTACACAATTACTTGGGTACCAGCGTTGAGGAGATGGAAAGCGCTGCAGCAGCACAAATAGCGCACGCTTATCACGTACCTTTCATTGGGGTAAGAATATTATCGAACAATATTACTAATCACGGCGAATATGACCCATCAACCGCTAAGGACTGCCAGCAATTTGTTCGTCATTTGGTCACAGCGTATATCGAAACATTGCAAAAAACGCCGCGCTAATCACCGGCGGCGTTCTTACTTATCGTTACTATTTGCTGACGTCGAACGCTAGAAGCTCTTTATTCAAGCGGCTAATTTGCTCGTCGAGCTCATGCAACTTAGTTTGGTTGTCGGTGATATTGTTCACTTGAAGAATTGAAGAGTCCTGTAGCGTTTTAGCTGATTCAGCAATGGCATTAGACATTGCCGAATGCTCTTCAGTCGATGCCGCCACCGTGGTAATACTCTGATTGAGTTGGTTAATCAGACTGTTAATTTCATTCATTTTTTCACTCGCTTCATTGGAGCTAGTAACGGTTTCTAGTACCCGCGAAGAACACTCTTGCATCACGTCAACAGACTTGCGTGCGCCTTCCGATAAGCGTTCGGTAATCTGATTAATTTGTTCAGCGTTCTCGCCAGTTTTGTTGGCTAGTGTTCTTACTTCATCGGCAACAACCGCAAACCCACGACCATGCTCACCTGCACGGGCAGACTCGATAGCGGCATTCAGTGCTAGCAAGTTAGTTTGGTCAGAAATGCTCTTAATTGAATCCATTGCCACGGCGATAGTTGACACCATGTCTGCTAATTCAGAGATAGACGTCGTTGCATTATCCATATCTGACTTCAGTGCTCCCGCCTGACTGGCGTTGTTGTCGATAAGATCTTTAGCATTGCCTGTTTCTCGTTGCACATTGGTACTCAACGAGCTAATGCCTTCGACATTCTGCGCTACGTCTTGATTTGCTTCGCTAATTTGATCAAGGGCTAGAGATATTTTAGATACTTCATCCGCATTGCTATTCAAACTCTCTACGGTAGCCGCGGACGACGAAGAGATCTCAGACGATAAATCTTGCGCCATGGCACCACTGGTTTGTGTAGTACCAATCAAGCTTCTCAATGCACTCATCAAACCATTGAATGCCTTAATAGTGCTTGATGAACCAGCCACAGATGATGGAATAGTAATAGTATTGTCTGCCATCATGTCATCTACCGCACTCGACAAGGTGACATTAGATACAGATTCCCGCTCCGCTTTTTGCGCGACGTATATCAATACAACACCTTCTGCCACAGCAAAAAACGCATGTACCAATAGCACAGAGAAAGTGAGATGAGTGTCTTCAAACAAATACACACCAGAACCACCGCTTTGCATCATATAGAAAGACAGGTGGTGCAAAGCAATAAACACAACGGCACTGACAATAACTTTCCAGTCACGATAAATACTAAGGAAGGCGAGTAGCGTGAAAATTTCAAAATGCGCTTCGGTAAAGCCCATCACCAATTGAATATGCAAGGCCGTAAGTGCTTGTGTACCAATGGCCACAGCGTGACGAGTCAACGCCTCACCCGGCATGGATTGGATAAGGAGAATGGGTACAGCAGCGATAAGTGTGCTAAGCACTATACTCATCATCAGCGATCCCGTAGATGCACCAATGGCAACGGCCGCAACCCACTGCACACCGATTACGATACGGAAAATTTTGTTTGCTTCAATTATCCACGGATACACCATGTAAGCCCCTCTAACGACAAATATAACCATTCACGCAGCAACACTTCATTATTTTAATAGTTGACCCTAATACCAATAAGATCAATGTTTGCTACTAAAGAACAAAAACCATGAAAGGTCACTGTGAGTATTGCCTCGTTATCTGCAACCTGACACTAGTCTTTAGTCGATTTAGAGAGATTTTGCCCGTTTTTCGCAAATTTCATTCTTTAGTATAAGTGGCAGAAGGGTTTACCCACTCGATAAGCACTGATCGATGGCTTGTCTTAATTCAGAGAAAATACACGTTTAATGTCGTCTACAGCGTATTTAAGCCCTTGCTTACTGTCAGCAATGAGCTCGACTCTAGAATCTTGGCAGGTCTCGATGGGTTCCACGCTAAGCTTTCCATCGGCAAGATTGAAACCTTTGGTTCCCTGATTGGTGTTTACCACACCTTTAAATCGCTCTACATTCAGATTTTGTATCGTTTGAAAGAGTAGTTTGTAATCGAAAACCATGCGTGAGGAGAATATCCAACCACAAGAATAAAAGCCCTGACCGCTGTTTTCTACTTGTAACCAATCTTGCCCCGGTGGTAACGCGAGCTCAGTAGCCTCTGACTTACTATGGGAATGACTATGTCCGTGGTCGTGGTCGTGGTCGTGGTCGTGGTCGTGGTCGTGGTCGTGGTCGTGGTCGTGGTCGTGAGAATGTACTTCCGTTTCTTCCGCAGGCAAATTAAAACGACTGGGTGGTTCAAGCAAAGCGAAATCAATATTTCCGTGTTCCGCGTGGCTTAGTGGAATGTCCATAACGCCTAAACCTGCTCTGTAAACATTCAAGTTGTCAAAATCCTCAGGGCGATATAAGTCGCCTTTGGTAACCACCAAGTGATCGGCTATATGCACTTGTTCTTGAAAAGTTGCGTGATCTCGCCACTTAGCAGAGGTAAGCTTTCTCGCGTCAATGAGCGTAAGTGTCGCTTTAACATCTAGCACGCCTCGATAGTGAGGCTCACATAAGGTTTCTAATACCTCGGTAGGGTGCCCCAACCCCGTGGGTTCAATGAGTAAGCGGTGGGGCTTGGCTTGCGCTAACAGCTGATTGAGCGCGATTTGCATGGGTAACCCAGACGTACAACACATGCACCCGCCCGGCACCTGACGCACATAAATCCCGTCTTTTGAGTCAGTGTTGCTACCGTGCATAAGCGCACCATCGATGCCAACTTCGCCAAACTCATTGACTAATACTGCCCATCGTTCGTTGCTGGGCTTGGTTGCCAGCAACGCTTTAATCAAGGTAGTTTTACCTGCACCTAAAGCACCAGTAATGACGTTAGTAGGAACACCTGAAATTACTTCACTAGTAGTTACTGAAGCTTCACTCATGCAACAAACTCATCCCATGGGCCAGTAATAGCAAGGGTCACTGTAGGCGAGTATAGGTTCACAAAAAGTGTTTTTCCGTCTGGAGAAAAACATGCACCCGCTGGTTCGGTTTGCAATCTCACCTTACCTAAGTCGTAAGTCTTACCCTCTGGCGTTACGCCTTTAAGATGATTATCAACCAAGTCGGAATATTGATCTTCGCACACTATCAAGTGACCGTTTTGACCAATGGTAAGGTTGTCGCCAAAATTAAATGTGGCTTTGTCTGGACTCTCGAGGAATAACGACAACTCACCGGGTTGCTCCTGTTCACCGGATTTACCTTCCATAGGTGATGGCACGTAACGCATTATTTGACCTAGCTTTTTGTTACCACCACTGGTACAGCAAAAATACATCTCATCGCCATCAAACTGGATACCTTCGCCCCGTGCAAATAGTGCTGCACCGTCGCTATATCCACGTGCTCGTAAATCGTCCTCTGGGCTGGTGACATTATCTAAGTCTATCCAGTAACACCCGTAGGCTTTATCCGATTCCATAGTCACTGACGACCAGTTTCTTGTGTCAAACTTAGGGGCGTCAAGTACAGCAAGCGCTTGTAACTTGCCGCCTTTATCTAGCTGACCTTGAACATTGGGGATAAAGCGATAAAACAAGCTATCGCCTCTATCTTCGGTAAGGTAAACAATGCCAGTTCGTGGGTCTACACAAGCAGCTTCATGGTTAAAGCGTCCCATGGCTTTTAAAGGCACAGGCGCCACTAAGCCGCTAGCACTTGCTGGAACTTCAAAAACGTAACCGTGGTCTTCTCCAATAATGCTAGACGCTTTATCGACTGACTCTTCACAGGTTAACCAGCTGTTCCATGGCGTTGTGCCACCAGCGCAGTTACGAACGGTTCCCAGAAGACTCATAAATTGGTTGTCAACTTGTTGAGTTTTGACGTTGTATACAATACTGCTAGTACCACCGGCTAATGGCCTACCTGAAGCATGGCTGTCGTAAGCTGATGACGAGAGATTTTCAGGCGGTAATTGCTTGTGTTCATTGCCCTTAGGTAATGAGATCTCATGATTTCGAACCAATACAACTCGTTCTTCATCCAACGGAACACATCCCATACCATCGGCGCGATCAGGAACCGGTAAACCGTCAGACATAACATCGCCCAGCTTTGATAACACGCGGTAGTGAAAGCCTTCAGGCAAATCTAATAGGCCATTTGGATCACTCACAAGCGGTCCGTAGGCTTTATCGAAGGGTAACGCACCCTTGCCATTACCTTCCAACAGCAATGCTGAAGCTTTTAGGTGAGTGAATAACCCACCAAAAGCGATACCGACTAACCCTTTATTGAATTGACGACGGTTTATCATGATCCGTTCCTACCATTATTAATTCGTTTAAGTAACCAAACGCCGCACAAAAGAAAAGACGCGCCTCATACGAAACCTACCTTAGCATTCACCAGGGTAGAGCGCCCAGGGAAGGGTAACCGTCTGTTTCGTACAAAGTGCGTCTTATAGCGTTCTAGCTTTGGCTAGGATTGTCTGGGTTTAGAAGTAACCCGTAACACCAAAACTAAGATTTCTGCCAGGACGTGGCGCGATGTCTTTCAAGAAAGACGTATGCACTCGCGCTTCAGTATCTGTCAGGTTATTTCCTCTGAAATAAACTGACATAGGATACCCCTGAACATCAAAGTCGTAATTCACGCTCACATCAACCAAGGTATATCCGTCGGTAGATGTTTCTCTTTCTGCCACATCATTTTGCTCTGCATAACGTGTTACATCAAGATGCGCCGATAGTTGTTCAGCTTGATAACTGAACGTTGCACCGAATCTCATAGGAGACGTACGAGGAAGGTTTCCACCATCCCGTAAACGGGCTTTCACATAATCACCAAATACGGTGGTTTTAAAGTTTGCATTGTGCTGAAGCGCAGCTTGAACCTCAAAACCGTGAAGCACTACATCTTCTGTGGTGAACACGTAGAGCGGTAGCTCATCAACGTGTTCATCATGCTCTTCACCCTCGTCGTGATCATCATGACCTTCTTCTTCATGACCGTGGTCGTGCGCAGCTTCCACGTAGTAACCGCTGAACTCTTGGAAATAGTAATCATCAACACGGTTGTAGAAAGCGTTCAAGATAAAACCAAAGTCGCCTTGGGTTTTTCTTAGTGTTAGGTCAATGTTTTGCGACACTTCTTCGCTAATGCCGTCTAGATGGCTTTCAAACTCAGCGTGATCTTCATCGTCGTGTAGTTCGAAAACAGCACCCACTTCATAGGTACGGGTACCAATGTGAGGTCCGAAAGACAGTAGCTCTGCTGCCGATGGCGCTCGCTCTGAACGAGATACCGATACACCTAGGTTGTAACCTTCAGTGAAGTCCCACACTAAACCGGCAGAGAAACTTATTGGAGTGAAATCATAGTCAGCAGCCAGTAACTCGGTGTGTTCATCATGATCGTGGTCATCATCATGCTCGTCGTGATCGTCGTCATGGTCATCATCGTGCTCGTCATGATCATGGTCGTCTTCGTCGTGATGATGTAGTTCTACCTCTGGGAACGGTACGCTGTCCGCTTCTAGAGATACTTTTTCGATTCTTGCACCCAACTGAATAAGCACATCGCCAAAGCGACGCTCTTCCATCACGGCTAATGCAAGCATACT
Organism: Alteromonas sp. KUL49; assembly: GCF_006538345.1. Lineage (GTDB taxonomy): Bacteria > Pseudomonadota > Gammaproteobacteria > Enterobacterales > Alteromonadaceae > Alteromonas. The sequence goes on from NZ_BJKL01000006.1 coordinate 298,975, forward strand.
GGTATCTGATGGTGGTGCAAACGCCTCACTACCAATCGCAGAAAACTCGTTGTCTTTATAATGAAGACTGACCGCACCATCCCATCCAGCAAAGGTGTTGTGGAAAAGATCGATTTTTACTTCGTTAGATACGGTTTCAAAGGTTGTACCCGCTACGCCACCCTCAATTTCTGAATGCTCGTAGTCAGAGTGACCGATAACGAAGTTAACACGGTTGAACACATCAGAGTTGAGCTTCAAGCTCCCCTTACCTTGAATGCGAGTTTGCTCTAAATCCGCAAACACGTTCTCGTCATGTTCATGCTCGTCTTCGTGCTCATCGTGGTCGTCTTCATGATCTTCATCATGGTCATCATGCTCTTCTTCACCATGACTATGACCAGGGATGCCGTATTCGCGATTAAACTGCTCTACCGATAGGCCAACGAATCCGTCATCAAGCAAGTAGCTCGCGCCAAACGTAAAGCCGCTTGACTCTTCTGCACTGTTTTCAACAACATAATCTGAACCATGCTCATGCTCGTCTTCATGGTCGTGATCATCACCCTCAAGTTCTGGTGCTACTGGAACCTCGTAGTCTTCGGTCTCACGCATGTATCCGTCTACGTAAAACGCGAAGTTATCGCCACCAAACGTGCCGTTAAATGCACCCAGCTTTTTGTCATCAACCGTGCTGGTTTCCAAACGCCATTCACCACGAGTGGTATTGTCGGTAGGAACGCGGTTATCTACAACGTTAACTACACCACCAATAGCACCGCTTCCGTAAAATAAGGTTGCTGGACCACGGAGTACTTCAATTTTTTCCGCGGTTGATGCTTCACTGCCTACGGCATGGTCTGGACCAACACGAGATACATCGCCCACATCTAGACCATTTTGCGCGATAAGTACGCGAGGGCCACTTAAACCACGAATAACCGGCGTACTAGCAACATTAGCATGGGCACTTGAATGCACACCTACTACGCCTTCAAGGGTATCACCTAGTGTTGCAGCTTGTTCTCTGCGAAGAGTTTCACCTGCCAATACACTGACAGGTACTGAAGATTCCATTACCGATAAGTGGAGTGGAGTCGATACAATATCAATGACTTCGATAGGTGACGGTGTTAGCGTAAAGCTGTCTGAGACTGTACCACCTTCGATTACCTGCACGTCAGAATGCAAATGGGCGTAGCCTTGAGCACTGATATGCAGTGCACCATCGCCAGTAGGTAGAGAAGTCAGCGTGAAGCTACCTGTTCTATCAGTAGTTGTTTGTTTACCAGTTCCTTCTAAAACAACCACAGCACCGGCCACTGGTGTGCCTTGTGCATTGGTGACCTTACCTTCAATCGTTTGCCCGTGAGCAAAATTTGATGCGCCAAGGATTGACGAAATGGCAACAGCTGTATAAAGCTTCACTGTGACTCCTTTTGTATAATGTGTAGTCTCTTTTTGCGTAATGTTATAATATAACATTTATTCAGACAAGGTCATGATGACGGGATATAACAAATGAATAAAAAACTTTATTAGCGATGACGATGATTTTCGCAAGCACAGCCCATAGTCAGTCTCATGTGCACGACCAAGGAACCTTGTTCATTGGGCAAGACAGCAACACCTGGACGTTTCAATTTGTGCTTCCTGCTGCCAATGGTTTTGGATTTGAACACTTACCTGAGAGCCAAAGTGACTTAGATGCTGTAAATGCGTTCATTAGCAAGATATCAGAGCACGCGAACAGTCTTACACTACCTAGCAGTTGCGAATTAGCTTCTTTTTCTGAGAGTTTTAGTGAAACGTATGTCATAGCCGTGGAAAATGAACACGAACATCATGACGACCATGATGAACACGAGCATCACGACGACCATGATGAACACGAGCATCACGACGACCATGATGAACACGAGCATCACGATGACCATGATGAACACGAGCATCACGACGACCATGATGACCATGAAGGACACAGCGAGAGTACTCACAACGATCTGACGTTTCAGTATGTTTTAGAGTGTAGTGATGATTCACCCGAGTTTTCTGTCACCTTATTTGAAAATGCACTTAACCTTCATGACATCACAGCACAGTGGATCACCGAGACAGGTCAAGGTGCAATCGAGCTCACACCACAACGCAATCAACTTAACTTTGGGAGTAATTAATGCCACAAAACAATGACAAGTCACGGTTTTCTGCCGACCACGCAGCGGTCGCGCTTTCAGTGCTATGTACACTGCACTGCTTACTGTTACCTGTGCTCTTGATTCTTGTTCCCACAGGATCGTTCTTTTTATTCTTGAGCGATGAGTCGTTTCATGCGTGGATTCTTGTTGCAGTGCTGCCAATTAGCTTGTTAGCCGTCACCTCTGGTTACCTTCATCACAAGCGCTTGTCTACCCTAGCCTTGTGCTTGTTTGGCATTGCTCTTCTCGTAGTATCCGCCGCGGTTGGTCACGATTTATTTGGCCATGAGGGAGAAATTGCCGTCACAATAATGGGGTCAGTGTTAATTGCTGCCGGTCATATCAGGAACATTCGCTTAAAGCGTGCGGCTAACGAAGCGGTGAATACCAATTAATGGCTGCGGAAATCGTCCGGGCTCCCAACGAAGGGACGAATCGAAACGGTATCTAATTGGTACGCTGCCGTTCCCATAGGATCTTCAAACATACCTTGTGAAAACAAGCCACTCACAAGGTATGCCTTTTCTAACTCAAAGTCAGTAAATCCTGGTGCTAGCTTAGTGAAAACCATTTGATTAGGCGGCGGAGGCGGAAAGTGAATACACGCGCCAAAGTAAGGCACGATGAACACGATTTCAGGGCTTTGGTCTTCATGAAAGCTAATAGGCACAATAAACCCAGCCATGGCTACGGCAGCGCCATTGTAGGTATCTAACGTATTGGTGGAGTACATTGCTGCTTGGTAGTTCTGGTCTGACGCCGCCTGAATCGAACGAAGGATGTTATTGGTAACATCTTCTACAGTGTTGGCAGACGAGCGGGTTTGGTATTGAGATAACGCGTCCCGCTCTGCGTCAGGCAAGAGCGCTTGCCACTGTAACTCAATGGTTGATTGAGATTCAAATGAACGAACTAGACTGCTGTCGGGTGTCGAATAGACAAGATGCCTAGCATCAAAGCGCTGCTTTAAATAAACGGCGACGGGTTGAGCCGCCATACCAAGCAGGGCGAAGGCAACAACAACCAGTGTTATCTTTACGCCCAGTCGCATATGAATTAGCGCTCGCCTCGTTTACCCTTCAGTGGTTAGATAAACCCGTTGCACATACAAATAAGGATAACCGTTCAAACGCGCTTTAGCGGTTACCTCGATGTGATGCTCACCAGGTGTAGTTACCTCATAGTCCAACGCATATGAACCATTGTTAGCTACTAGTTCCTCGGACTGTGCCGCACCCAGGGTTAGTCCTGCGCTTGACGTAAAGATAAGAGATACATCTTGATACTCACCAGGTAGGCTGTATTTGATATCAAGCACGTTTGCGTCGTTAACTTCAGCAACAATGTTCTCAGCAAATTCCAGTTTAATTTGCTGAGGTTCTACACGCTGTTTTCTCACTAGCGGGTGGCTTCCACCAATACCAAAAGCACCAAACATAGCATTACCATGGTACTCACAAGCAATGGCTTGAGAAAAAGGCAGTGCAAGCAACAAGGCTAGGCCTACTACACTTATTTTCTTCATCATGTTTTATCCCTCGTATGGATAATGATTTGCTACTGAAATGGCATATGCTGCACTTCCAATAGCATTATCTGTTTGCTCTATCGAAACTTTACCTTCAAACCAGAATGGCGCTTCCAATTCTTCAACGGCAATACCTTCTTTTACTTGGGCATACACCATTTGGTTCGGTGGAGGTGGCGGTAAGTGAAGGCACGCGCCAAAATATGGCACGATAAAAAACTCAGTTACCTTTGTTCTTCGTTCGATTCTAATGGAACAATGAACCCGGGTATTTTTACCGTTTCACCGTCAAATTCAGCTACAACTCTGCTTGATTTTAAGGCTGAGAAATAACGGGTTGCCGCCTCATCTTCAGTTTGCAACGCTCCCATTTGATCAAGGGAGTCCTGCGCTGAACCGTCAGCTATATTCAATACGGACTCGGGCGGGTTTAGCAAAGCATCAAGATCATCTTGAGGCATAAGCTCAATCCACTCGATTAGTCGATACTCTGTATTCTCAGCATACACTAACGCCGATAATGTACTCATTAAAAGTACAAATACTGCTATACACGCTCTATTGATTCTTTGCATACAAACTGAGGTCATTCACCATCCACAATTGAAATATGTTATAACATACACGGCTTAGTTAAAAAAATATGATTTCGATTAAAACCGCTAGGAGACGCTGAGTTGCATAATTACGCCATTGAAATTGACAACGTGTGTCACAGTTACGGAAAGAGCCCCCAAGCAACGACATTTCGTTTACCACAATGGCATGTGGAAAAGGGCGACAAAGTATTTCTTCACGGCAACTCGGGTTCTGGTAAATCAACCTTATTGAATTTGTTGTCGGGTGTTCTTGCGCCGCAAAGTGGTAACATTAAACTACTCGGAAACAACACTACCGCGCTTTCAAACGCCAAAAGGGATTTATTCCGCGCACAACATATTGGCGTGGTGTTTCAAACCTTCAACTTGATTCCCTATCTTTCCGTTAAGGGTAACATAGAACTCGCCGTGCACTTTGCTAAGGGTAGCACCAAAGGTGCGAAAGCTGATGTGACGCAAAGAATGCTGAGTTTACTCGATACCTTAAAGCTAAGTGCAGATATTCTAGAGCGCCCGGTAAAGCAATTGAGTATTGGCCAACAACAGCGTGTTGCCATTGTTCGCGCACTTATCAATACACCAGAAATACTTTTGGTGGACGAGCCCACCTCAGCGCTAGATGCTTCCGCCCGTGATGCCTTTATGGAAGAGCTGATGAGTACCGCTACAGCGACTCAAACCACAATGATATTTGTAAGCCACGACCAAGCACTGAGCGCTTTTTTCTCTAATCACACTGATATCCAAGCCATTGCTACATTGAGCAATGGTGCTCAAGGAGGGGCGTAGTCATGTTGCTTTCACTCGCCAAGCAGAGTCTGCTTAGCCGTAAGAAAACGGTTTTTCTTACCTTTATGTCACTGACGATCAGTATGCTTGTTCTCTTTGGTGTTGAGCATATTCGACTGCAAGCCAAGGAAAGCTTCAACCGCACCATTTCGGGTACTGACCTGATTGTTGGTGCACCCAGCGGACAGCTTAATCTACTGCTTTATTCAGTATTTCGCATAGGTTCGCCCACTAACAATATAAAATACGCGTCTTATGAGCGTTTGGAAAATCACGCTTTAGTAAATTGGGCTATCCCTATGTCTTTAGGTGATTCACACAAAGGCTTTAGGGTACTGGGTACAACCAACGCCTATTTTGAACACTTTAAATACGGTACCAAAGAGCCACTAGTATTTGCGGATGGACAACCTTTTGAGACATTATTTAATACCGTACTTGGTGCAGATGTAGCCCGAGAGTTAGGTTATAAGCTGGGTGACGATATTGTCATTGCTCACGGTATCGGCAATACCAGTTTTCAGAACCATACTGACTCTCCGTTTAAGGTCACTGGCATACTTGAACCTACCGGGACACCCGTAGACAAAACCGTTCACGTAAGCCTTGAAGCGATTGAGGCAATTCACTTGCCTCCCCACAAAGTAAAAGCTCTGGTAGAAAACCCGCAAGCGTTTCCTTTGGAAATCGACAGTGTTACTGCGGTCCTCTTAGGGCTTAAAACCAAGTTTGCTACCTTTACCTTACAAAGAGAGGTAAACAACGATCCAAAAGACCGCTTAATGGCCGTATTGCCTGGCGTTGCGTTAAGTGAACTATGGAAGCTTGTGGGTAATGTTGAAGGGCTGTTGAGAGCTATTGCAGGCATGGTACTTATTTCTGCCCTCTTTGGTTTGTCTACCATGCTCTTGGCTTCAATGAATGAACGACAAACGGAAATTGCCGTGCTGCGTATTCTGGGCGCAGGCCCTTATAAAATAGCCGCACTCATCGTGGTTGAAGCGCTACTTATGTCAGCCGCGGCTATGGTCACGGCATTAGGAGTGCTGTCACTCAGCTTAATGGTTCTCAAAAAATGGCTAGCCGCAGAGTTTGGCCTATTTTTGAGCGCCAATGTGCTATCACAAGAACAGTTTGTGATCATGATACTGGTGATGACCGCCAGCTTAGTGACTTCACTTATTCCGAGCTTTGAAGCCTATAAATCATCATTGCATCAGCGGCTGTCGAAATAACAATCAAGGACATGGCGGGAACCTGCCATGTCCCTGAATATTTAGACGTTGATTGCAACACCAAAGCCTCCAGCAAAACCGATAAGCAAAGCGATAAGAATCACCAGCATGTTCACCCATTTTCCTTTGGGTGATGCTGTTTGGTGAGCCTCGCCTTCATGTATGTACGGAACTAGCTTGAGCGTTCGCAATTCCACTTCCAACACACTCGATATCGCTTGCAGGGTGTCAGCGGAACAATTGCCGTAATTCTCAGCGCGTTGTACCGTGCGCAGACTCAACCCACAGGCATCTGCCATGTGCTGCTGAGTCCACCCTTTGTCTTGCCGCAATCCTTTTATTTTTTGTGCGTTAACTTCCATAGTTACGCTACTTCTCAACAAACAAACGAACGATTTGCACCGCCATGGTTCCTGCGCCATAGCCCGCAAGCACGTACAAGATCAATTTCGAGAATAACGAGCGTGCGGACATGCCTTTGATGTAGCCCTTAGACTGTTCATCTAAAACTTTCCTACCCTTCATCAGCTTACATGCCACAGTGCCAGTGAGCACATTTTCCATACTTATTACGATGGTATATTCAGTATCGTTAACAACTACACCGTGCTTACCTTCAAAGCCGAACAAGTTTCTGCGATTAGATATTATTTCGTCGTTGAGAAACACCGTTTCTCTGCCTGACCATGCACTGCCAAATACAGCGATATGGTTGCCATCGATTTCAAAATAAAACCAATAACCATTGGTGAGTGAAATAGTCTCAAGTTGTTTGTCTTGTTGGTGTGAATAAGTTGCCATGAGAATCTTCCTTATGGGTAGCACCCAATATTATGGGCATGAGTTAATGTTCAGCCTCATCATGGCTATCTAACACTGGCTAATATACGTCTTGCCTATGACAGTCTCAATATTGTCACGTGACAGCACACTGTCACATAGCATAACTCTTTGAATAGTAAATACATGTCATTTCACCAGATTCCTATGAAGACATGAGTAAATTTGTACTAATTACTAAAACTGAAACGTTTTGCCACACTTTTTTAGCCGGTTTTTTGTATATAAATGCTACAGTAATTCCGCTAACGACAGCTTTTAGGAAATAACAATGAAAAAACTCGGATTACTCAGCCTTATGGTGTTGTTTAGTTCTGCGTCCCTCGCCGACGTAGTAACTCGCACTGCCAATAATGGCAATCTAGTAATGGAAGATGTACCTGAAATTCCTCAACAAATTGTTGAAGAACTCAACCGCTATCAAAATGTAAGATCTGCGCCTTTTCGTGGTTTTACCGCGTCAGCAGAGAGCATTTATGTGTCTACCCGATTCGGCGATGTGAGCCAAATACACCGCGTAGATATGGCAGGCGGTGCTCGCCACCAGCTAACGTTTTTTGAAGAACCTGTGGGCGGTGTAAACCGTCGCCCTAATTCTGACAACCTCGCATTTACCATGGATGCGGGTGGTAGTGAATATGCACAGATTTTCATTCTGGATACCCAGTCAGGTGAAAGCACCATGCTCACTGATGGCCAATCTAGAAATGGCGCTATGGTGTGGAACGAAGACGGTACCTTACTGGCTTTTCAAAGTACTCGTCGCAATGGATCGTCTAACGATATTTGGATGATGTCTCCTGAATCACCAGAGGAAGCATCAATCGCACTTGAATCCACCGATGGCAGCTGGTGGGGACCAGTGTCGTTTTCTGAAGACAATAAGTACCTCATTGCTCAGCAATATATCAGTGCCTCTGACTCAAGAATTTACTTGGTTGATTTAGCGTCAAAAGAGAAAACCTTGCTCGCTGGTGGTGGCGACACACCTTCCGTCAACTTTGGTCTGAGCTTCTCTGGCGACGACAAAGGGCTTTTCTTTATTACCAACCAATACAGCGAATTTAACCAGCTGGCGTATAAAACGTTCGATAGTGATGACGTGACTATTGTAACCGAAGATATCAACTGGAATGTTGATGAGTTTGCCATTTCAAATGCTGGTGATCGCGCTGTTTTCGCATTAAACGAAGACGGCCTAAACGTGCTTTACTTGCTTGATACTAAAACCTTTGCGTACGAAAAAGTACAAGGTCTTCCCGTGGGGCTCGTAGGTAGCCTTGAATTTAGTGATGATGATAGTAAGTTAGGACTTACTTTAAATACAGCGCAATCGCCGAGCGATAGCTTTGTTCTTGCACTAAATGACAACCCACTTAAACACGGTGACATGACCCGCTGGACCTTCAGTGAGGTGGGTGGCTTAGACACGTCAACCTTCTCTGAGCCTGAGCTTATTCGCTTTGAAAGCTTTGACGAACGCTCTATTCCTGCGTTTGTATACAAGCCGAATAAAGAAGGCAAACTCCCAGTAATCATTAGTATTCACGGCGGTCCAGAATCACAGTTTAGACCAGCGTTTCGCAGCACCTTCCAACTATGGATGGACAAGCTAGGCGCAGCGGTTATTGCACCAAACGTTCGAGGCTCTTCTGGTTATGGTAAGGAATACATCAATCTAGATAACGGCTTTAAACGAGAGGATTCGGTAAAAGATATCGGTGCCCTACTCGATTGGATTAAAACCCAGCCCGATCTTGATGAAAATCGCGTAGCTGTATTTGGTGGTTCATACGGTGGATACATGGTGCTAGCCAGCGCAGTTCACTACAGCGACAGACTAAAAGCTGCAGTAGATATTGTGGGTATCTCTAACTTTGTGACCTTCTTAGAGAACACCAAGTCTTATCGCCGCGACCTTCGTCGTGTTGAATATGGCGACGAACGAGACCCTGCCATGCGCGAGCATTTAGAGGCCATTAGCCCCAACAACAACGTAGAGAAAATCAACGTACCTATGTTTGTAGTGCAAGGTGAAAACGACCCTCGCGTCCCTGTCACCGAGGCCGTTCAGATTGTTGAAGCACTGCGTGAGAACGGCAAACCTGTGTGGTATATGAATGCCCTCAACGAAGGCCACGGGTATCGCAAAAAAGAGAACCGCGATATTTATACCCAAGCCGTAGTTTTGTTTTTGAAGAGTTTTTGTAACGACTATTTTTAGAGCAGCACCAGTGTGCTGCTCTAATGCTTGTGATCCACATATCTAGACATAAAAAAGAAAACAGCCACTTGAAACAGCAAGGCTGCTGCAAAGATCAAAGAGCTATCAGCAACACCTGCCACCATAAAGCACGCCAGCGCTATAACCCCATTGGTGAGTGCATAGGGAAGTTGGGTACGAACATGTTCGAACTGATCACATTCCGCCCCTGTAGACGATAAAATTGTGGTTTCTGAAATTGGCGAACAGTGATCACCGAACAACCCGCCAGATAGCACTGCGCCAATGGCCACCAACATGGGTGAGTCTATTGCTATAGCGGTTGGAATAACAATAGGCATTAAGATAGCAAATGTTCCCCAAGACGACCCCGTTGCAAAAGAGATAATTCCAGCAACAATGAAAACAGCAGCGGGTAACAACCAGCTTGGAAAGCCAGCTTGTGCAAGTTCAGCAATGTATGCAGCAGTACCAAGTTCTTTACCCACAGCACTTAACGTCCATGCAAGCACAAGCATAACGGCTACTGACATCATACCCGACATACCTTTTAAATAGAGCTCTACATTGTCTTTAAACTTACGCACACCATAAAACGCCATTAGCCCCATCAAGGTGATGGCTGCAAAAAAATACCCTGACGACAATGCGGCGCGAAAAACTGATCCTGAGACCCTTTCGAAAGGAAAACCTTGTGGTACCAGCATAAGCAGCATCACAAGTAACATGACAGCTAGAGGTAAAAATACAAAGCTCGCTTTCGCGTTGGGGTGAGTAAATACCCGAGATGTGCCGTCAGACTTAGCTAAGTTCTCACCAGAAACCACCGATGCCTCTGCCCTCGCCATGGGACCAAAATCCATGCGAAATAAAGCAATCAGCGGTACCACACCCACCGCTAAAATGGCATAGAACTGATAAGGAATGGCACCAATAAATGCATCCCAATCGCTCATGGCATAATCCGTGGCGTCAAATTCCTTTTGCATAATGCCCATGATATACACTCCCCAACCAATGAAGGGGATCATGATTGCCACTGGCGAAGATGTTGAATCAATGATAAACGCGAGTTTTTGGCGAGACATTTTCAGCTTGTCGAACAACGGGCGGAAGACAGGCCCGACGATCAGAGGAGTACCTAAATCTGAAAAGAAAATGACAATACCACCGGCCCATGCTGCAAGGCTTGCTTGAAGTTTATTCTTCACCCACTTAACCATACTGGACGCAAACGCATTTCCGCCACCAGACTGCTCTACTAACAAAACAAAACCACCAATGAAAACTAGCAGAACAATAACACCAGCGTTGTAACTGTCTGTGACTTGAGGAACGATGTAGCCACTTATCAAACGTCCGAAAGCATCCAAAGGGCCAACATCGACAAACAAGCCCTCGATCATGGCCACGCCTGAAACAACACCAGCAAATAGGCCAATCACAACATTACGAGTGTATAACGACAAAAGAAGCGTTATAAAAATGGGAATAAGAGAGGTATAACTGGGGGCTTCCACTGCACTATCCAATTGAATTCAAAAAACAAACTTGACATCAATTGTTTTAAATATCAATTAAATAGTCCGACCTTCATATAAAGATCAATATTAAGCTGTTAGAAGTCCACCGCTACGTTTATAAACACCGATCGAGAATGTGATTGTGGATACGAATTGACTGAACGTTGCCCCATTTCAGGAAACCAAACATCCTCATCGAATACATTATCTATGAATAGCGAAGCGCGAACATCTTTCAGGCTTTCACTGTTAAACCACTCACCTAAGTCAGCTAGCACATTCACACTCACCAGATTAAACGCATCGGCAGGTGGGTTAACGACTACCACATTGACGCCCGGCATTTCCTCTAACTTGCTCGAAGCCCCAAAATAGCTTGCCCATACGCTGGCAGTAACACCGGCATCTGAATTGTAGCTCAGCCCAACTTTAATCATTTGATTAGGCGCAATCATTACATCAGTGTGACCTTGGTCATCCTCATTTTTCTGATAGCTTGCGTTGCCATTGAGTTGCAGTTTAGGCGTTATCTCCCAACGCCCTTCCAGCTCAATGCCCTCATAGATGATCTCTTGCGGTAAGTTTACAAAAAAGGTCGTTCCATCAATACGCCGCCGCCCAATGAGGTCTGAGCTTTCGCTGTGATATAGGGTTGTTGAAACTGTGGCATTTTTCTGCGTGTAAGTTAGCTGTGCTTCTGCGGTAGTAATATTTTCTGGCTTTAAATTCATGTCACCGCGTAAAAAGCCTGAGGAAAAGTTAAGCTCCGCTCCGTAAGGTGACCGAAAAGCGTCAGCATATAAAAGTTTACCCGACCAATGCTGATTGAATTTATGTACTAACGCAAAACGAGGCGAGGTGTGAGCACTTTGCCCCTCTGGTTTGTTGTGCTGCAAACCTGCGGTTAATCGTGTGTTGTCAGAAATGTAATAGTCTACCTGTCCATAGATACTGTTCCGTAAGGTGTTTATTTCGCCGCCGCGAATATCTAAATCACCTTTTATATGATCCTCTACTGCACCAAGTACGACCGATGTTCTATCATTAATTCGCCCATTTACGGTAATTTCGTACATGTAACCAAACGATGAATACGACACTGCCGTTGGGCTAATAATGGTCATATCAACATTGTTATAGGTTGCATTGATGGTTGATGACCAGTCGTCATTGAAACTGTGTTTGTATCCAAGGTTTATATAGTTGCGTTGATGGGTCCACTCATCTAAGCCATTCCAGTTAAAAGCGCCGCTAATATTGGGAAGTTGAATTTCACTGAACATGCCTTCAACTGAAAAGCGCTTATAACTTCCATCGATTCTGCCAAAATATCCCTCTCGGTAAAGAGTGGTTTCACCGAAGGTATTGGTGGTGTCAAAAGCGCCAAGTGTTGCACCGTCCTCGTTGAGTAATTTAACCTGAGCATTGATTTGTGCATATTCAGACGAATGTCCCGTGCTTACATCCACAGAGCGGTATCCAAAGCTACCAACAACACCTTCAATACCTACATCAAAACTTGAAGATGCTGTTTTAGTAATAATATTAATCGTGCCATTAAACGCATTACTGCCATACAGCACCGAACCAGGTCCCCGAATAACCTCGATTCGCTCAATTGCACTCACAGGGAACAACAAATTGATATCCGTTTGGCGACCGCCGTTCTGCGACTCTCGAAGGGGGCGTCCGTTGATAAGGTAGAGCACGTGATTGTTTAAGTGCTGAGTTGCACCAGCTCGCATTGTACTTCCATTGCTGCTCAATGCGAGAGAATCGAAAATGTAATAATTGGGTATTCTTAATAGAATGTCTCGCAAATTGCGTGCACCAAAGCGCAAGATATCCTCAGACGTTATAACACTCACCACGCCGGGAGCATCTTCAATAAGCTCTTCTTTTTTCGAAACAGTAACAATTTTAACGGTTAGAAGTTCTTCCAACGACATTTCAAATAAATCACTGGCTTCAGCGGCATTGGCTTTATCGAAGGTAAGAATCAGCAATAACACTAAAAGGAATTTATGCATGCATACACAAGCGAGCGCGAGACAATAATTTAGTATATTGCCCAAACAGATAAGCCGCCACTCGATGCGAGCGACTTATGTACTTTTTTTGCGACAAATAAGTGCGGATATAGAATTTGAAAGGTGTAGGATGAAACGAAGTATTAGTAAAAGAAGTGGTATTTGTAATATAAAAAATTGAACTTAGCAGGAAAGATAGCTACCAAGCATCGCCAAGCAGCTATCTGTAAAAGGTTATGGCATGCGAATGAAGATTTCTCCGTCTTCACCACCAACAACAAAGCTAACGCCAATATCTCCTGAACTGACTGACTTATGAGGATATTGGAACTTAACTTCTACAGCTTGACTGCCAGGAGGGTTGTAGTAAACCACGCCATTCTCAAATGAACGGTAGACAATTCCAGTGCTCAAAACCGCCATATCTCCATTGGGCTGCCCCAACTTTACGCTCCACTCTGGATACCAGTCATGCATATGGTCAGGTGTTGGCATTGGGTTATAATCAGCAAACAGCACGTAGCCATCACTATGAGTTAATCCTAAGGTTGTCACCCTCCTCATGGAGCGTACGTCCCCTCTTAACCCCCAAGCTTCTAGCGCATTTACCGTTGGATGACGGAAGTTGGATTCAAAGTACTCGAGCGCTTTTGCCATCGACTCCCACGAACACAACTTGGTCTTATTTTGTGGCATGCGTCCGTTTGGGCCACACTCCATGAAAGCACCATTAATGTAGTCCTTGTACATTTCACCATCATTAATATCATCGTGAATATTAACGGTAAGCAGAGCCTCATCACCAATATACTCACGCACAAGCTTTACAATGGGTAAATAACCACTCCAATCCAGCATTACACCATCATATACACCAGACTCAATCACAGCACGCGCTTGCTCGCCGATTCTGTGTTGAAAAGCTTCATGCTTGTAGTTCAGCATATAGTAAGGCTCGGGACCACCGTCCCAACCTGCGACTCTTTGACCTTCCTCGTTTCTCAGCCAAAAATCGCTATCTTCTGGTAGGTAGCTACCCGGCGCGTCTCTCCACCGCACTTCAAACAGGGTTACCATGTGTGGATTTTTACTAAGCATGTAACGCAGATTCTCTTGTGCAACGTTGAGAGAATTCTCCGTAAACGAGGTAGCCAAACCAGGAAATTCATGGTCCCAATTCAAGCCAATTGCCAGCTTGGTATCAAAGCCGAGTTGGCTAACTGGTTCTTCCCACAGTAAATTATGCTTTGCGGCGTTATCCAGAAATGCTTGGTGAGTTTCAGCGGGATATTGAGACGGCATATCCAAAGGGTTCCAAGCTTGGAAAACCGCTGGATAGTTTTTTAGTGCTACTCTTTCCTCTAATGAGAGTGTTTGCTCGTCCGCGCATCCGCTAGTACAAACAGTCAATAGCAGAGCCGTGTATAACTTGGATTTAAGCGAACCAAACATAATTTAGCACCCTTGCTGAGTATGATAGTAGACAGCGTTGTTGCGAAGACATTGCTTAAATGATGGCAAGTTAGTTTCATTGTCGATAACTACAAGCTCTACGCCAACCATTTCAGCAAAGTCACTTAACTGACTGATACTCACACCTTGCGTGTATGCACTGTGATGAGCACCGCCTGCGTATATCCACGCTGCACCTGCAACCTCTAGCGAAGGCTGGGGTTTCCACAATGCGGTTGCGACCGGTAGATTAGGCAATGGCTCTGGTGGCTCAATCGTATCAACAAGGTTTGCGATGATTCTGAATCGGTTACCCATATCGATGGTTGACACATTCATTGCTGGTCCTGTAGCTCCAGCGAAAAGTAATCTTGCAATGTCCTTTTTAATACCGATGGTGTGCTTGGCTACCACTGCAGAAGGCTTTTCTGACGCAATGCTCGGACATACTTCTAACATATGGGCTCCCAACACAAGGTCTTGTTCGCCGAAGTGGTAGGTATAGTCCTCCATAAACGAAGTGCCTCCCTTTTTCCCAAGACTCATCTTCTTAAAAATTCTGACCATTGCAGCAGTTTTCCAATCTCCCTCACCGCCATAACCAAACCCCTTACTCATGAGTCGTTGGGTTGCTAAGCCAGGTAGTCCTGTCAAACCAGTGAGGTTCTCAAAGCAGTTAGTAAATGCACCAAAGCCACCTTCTGTAAGAAAGGTCTCCATAGCGATCTCTAATCTCGCTTCGTTGCGCAAAGCATTGACCTGCTCAGAGTCTGCAAGCACTTCCTCATCGATTTGATAGTCTGTTTTATATAATGCGACCAACTCATCAATTTGTGACTCACTAACTTCCGCACACTGAGCTTCTAGGTCACCCGTACTGTAAGCGTGAACTTCTATACCCAGCTTTATTTGTGCCTCGACTTTGTCGCCTTCAGTAACGGCCACTTGGCGCATATTGTCGCCGAATCTAGCAACCTTAAGATTTTGTGCTTCATTGAAACCTATGGCCGCTCGAGCCCAGTCATCAATTTGCAGGCGCACTTTCTCGGTATCCCAGTGGCCTACAACGACTTTTCGGTCCTGCCTCAAGCGAGTACCAATGTGTCCAAACTCTCTATCGCCGTGTGCACTCTGGTGTAGATTCATGTAGTGCATATTTATATCTGACCAAGGAAGACCCGCGTTAAACTGGGTGTGCAGATGCATGTAAGGTTTTTGAAGAGATTTGAGCCCTCCAATCCACATTTTTGCTGGGGAAAAGGTATGCATCCAAAGCATAAGTCCAATACAGTTTTCTGACACATTGGCCTGATTACACACATCCTTGATTTCTTTAGGACCTGTTACAACTCCCTTGCTAACGATTTTCACCGATATTGCATTATCGTCATCAAAGCTTTGCGCCATTTCTTGGCTATTTTTTGCAACTTGCTCCAAAACACCTGGGCCGTACAAGTGTTGCGAACCCGTAACCAACCAAATTTCTTTTTCACCAAAAATTTTCATAAGAATACCTTTTACTAATTCTCTCTATTTCACTTTTGTCCGTAGTAGGCATTAGCCCCGTGTTTACGAAAGTAATGTTTGTCTGAAATAGCTTGTTTAAGCGGTTGCAATGTCGGTGTGATCCCTTTGGTCACATAAGCCATTTTTGCTAACTGCTCTAAAATTACTGCGTGATATACCGACTTAGCGGCGTCTTTTCCCCAGGTGAAAGGGGCATGACCAGCAACGATCACCATAGGTGTCTCGTCAGGGCTTCTCTCTGTAAAGCAATCAGTTATTTGAACGCCGGTTTCTTCCTCATAGTCTCTATCAATTTGGCTATCTGTCATCACTGCGGTGCACGGGATATCTCCGTAGACAAAGTCAGCATGTGTAGTCCCAAGACAAGGAATAGCAGCCTTGGCCTGAGCCCAAGCTGTCGCATAGGTAGAATGGGTGTGCGTTATACCGCCAACGTTCTCAAAATGCTTGTATAGGTGGGCGTGAGTACGAGTATCTGATGAAGGACGCATAGTTCCCTCCACAATATTGCAGTCTAGGTCTAACACCACTATGTCATCAGGTTTTAAATCTTCGTATGGTACTCCACTAGGTTTAATGGCAAATACACCACAATTGCGGTCAATCTCCGAAACATTACCAAAGGTGTAAACAACTAAACCACGTTTATCGAGCTCCATATTAGCCTCATAAACACGTTCTTTTAGTGCTTGATAGTTACTCATAGCGTTGTGTCCTCAACGAATTGTCCGAGCGTTTTGTAGCTTTGATAAGCCACTTTGTAGAACGAAACAGCATCTGGGTTGGGTGTGTAAGTGTGTGCAACTGGTGAGGCCATCACACGCTGTGCATCTGCCACACTTTTATAGGCTCCGCCGATTTTGGCAGCGAAAATTGCGGCGCCAAGTGCGCAACTTTGGTCGCTTTTTAGTGTTTGGATAGGTCTATTCCATATGTCAGCGCAAGTTTGCATGACCAAGTCTGATTTTTTTGAAATACCACCGATTGCAACGACAGAGCGAATAGGGATTTGATTGTCGGTAAATCTCTCTATGATGGCTTTTGCACCGAAGGCCGTCGCTTCGACCAATGCCCTAAAAACATGTGCTGCGCTCGTTCCAAGCTTTAACCCAGTAATAGCAGCGGCTACATGTTGATTCGCGTCTGGTGTTCGTCTGCCATTGACCCAGTCCAAAGCCAACACACTGGTTTGCTCTCGTGGAATATTCTGTGCTTCCTGCGATAGCGCTATAAGCGTCTGGTCGTTCAGAGCTTGAATGAGTAAACGCTTTTGCTCTTCTGTGACGCTATCACTACTGTTTACAATCGAAACCGCAGTTGCGTTAATCAGTCTTTGGAACCATGCATAGAAGTCACCGAAGGCTGATTGTCCGGCCTCCAGACCTACCATATTCGGTACAACCGATCCCTCTACTTGGCCACAAATTCCATTAACAGCGTTACTTGAAATGGTGTCAGGAGAACAGACAGTTATGTCACATGTTGAAGTACCCATGACTTTAGTGAGTACTCCTTCCTCTACATTTGCGGCAACAGCACCCATGTGACAGTCAAAAGCACCAAACCCAATAGGTAAATTTTTAGGGAGGGATAGTCGATGAGCCCACTCCGATGTAAGACACCCAACCGCTTGGTCAGAGCAAAAGGTTTCTGATGGCAATCGATTGACTAAGCCGTCAAGTAACGGATCTACCGATACAAAGAAATCATTAGGTGGAAAGCCACCCCAGTTCTCGTGCCACATCATTTTATGCCCTGCAGCACAGCGACCCAGTCTTAACTCTGACGGATGGGTAGTTCCGGTAAGTACCGCAGGCAGCCAGTCACAGTGTTCGACCCACATGTGTGCCTGGTTTGCGACACTCTTATCATTGCGCATGACGTGCAATGCTTTTGCCCAATACCATTCGGAAGAGTAGATTGACCCCTCGTACTTCAAATAGTTAGTGGATGCACTGAGTGCCTTTCTTGTAATTTCTTCCGCTTCAGATATTGCTGTATGGTCTTTCCAGAGGACAAACATTGCATTGGGGTTGTCCACAAATTCAGGCTTTAGCGCTAGCGCCTGGCCATTCTCATCTACAGCGATGGGGGTAGAACCAGTAGTATCTATACTGAGACCAATAATATTGTCATTGGCATTTTTTGGCGCGACTTGCCAAAGCGATTGAATTACAAGTTCGGTTGACTCTAGGTAATCGAGAGGATGTTGCCTAAATTGATCTCGTTGAGGCTCACAAAACATCCCCTTTGACCATCGAGGGTAATTAACCACACTCGTACTTACTTCCTCCCCACTAGTTACATCTACTAGCAATGCGCGAACGGAATCAGAACCAAAATCAAGGCCTATAGCATAAGGACCCATAAACAATGTACTCTCATCAGCATTAATTTGTAATTTAATTATATTATAATACAAATAGAATTCTGGCAACATGAGACCAGGAAGTTATCGGCTTATAAACAAAATATTTACATAGAAGTGTGCGACTACAGAGTAGTGGGAAGAAAATAATCGTTTGTTATGTTGTAGGTTTCTAAAACATCAATTGCATTCATGCCTGCACTTCTAGCGGCTTCTAAACCTAATTTTGCGTCTTCAAAAACAACACATCTAGATGGAGATACACCAAGCTTTTGTGCACATAAAGTGAAGGTGTCCGGCGCAGGTTTTGGACGAGCAACTTGGTCTGCACCAACAATGGCGTCAAGGTAAGGTGAACATCCACATAATGAGAGAATTTGCTGTGCTTCAGCGGTATATGCCCCAGTTCCCACCGCCATCTTCTTCTTACCATGGAAGGCAGTTAGCACTTCGAACAGTTTCGTCGGTTTTACGTACGATGAGAAAATGCGTTTAACAACATTTTCTTTAAAGTCGTTCATATACGAATAACTATGAATAGGTGTGACTTCAAAGCGTTCACAGAGATGTTTGAGAGTATCTTTTGTTGGAACGCCCGCCAAAGAGCGCATAAGAGGACCATCTATCGGAATGTTGAAGTGGGTCAATGTTTCGCACCACGCAACCTCATGCAGTTTACCACTGTCTATTAAGGTACCATCCATATCGAATATGAATGCATCATACTTATCGAGTGCTTCCAAATACTTCATTCTTCCCTCAATATTGTTTAAATAATCCCTCCATCAACAATAAAGTGTTGTGAAGTACACATTCGACTATCATCCGAGGCCAAAAACAATGCCATTGCGGCAATATGTTCAGGTATTACAAATTCTTTAATACACTGAGATTCTTTTACGCTCTCGCGTGCCGATTCATCTGATAATGAGTTTTGTAATTGTCGCTCAGTGAGTACCCATCCCGGAACGAGAGTATTAACTCGTATGTTGTCGCTTCCCATATCGCGAGCTAACCCGCGCGTCATACCTTCAATAGCAGCCTTCGAGCTTGTATAACCTGGCATGCCTCCGTGGGTGGCATACCAACTCATAGAGCCAAAGTTTATTATTGAACCACCACCTTTGCTTTTCATAGTTTCGTACACTGACTGAGCAGCAAAGAAATAGTGCCTGAGATTTATTGCAATACGCTCATCCCAATATTCGAGAGTCACATCCCTAAAATCATGCCTATCATCGTTCGCGGCGTTATTGACTAAAACGTCGATACCGTCGAAGCGTTCGATAATGTCGTTTAAAACTTCTTGCAGTTGATGGATGTCAATCAAGTCACAAGCATAGAACCGAGGCAATGGAAACTCCCCCATGCCCTCAAACAAAGAGAGCAGCTTTGTCGCCTTCTCTTCATCTCTGTCTAGAAACACTACCCTGGCATGCTGTCTACAAAAAGCCTCAACAAGGTTGGCCCCAATACCAGAAGCGCCTCCTGTTATAACGACAGTTTTTCCATTCAAACTTGGGTAAGTATTTGTAAGGTTCATCAGCTTTTTTCATCTACTGCTTTTTTTCGATGATAACAACTTGGAGAACCCGGATATATACCCTTATGACAATTATATCTTTATCTGTACAGGTTAATGAACACCAGTCCCTTTGTATTCAAACCAACTGAATTGCGCTATTTTTGATTTATCAAACAAACTCGTATTTGCATACATGCCGATCATCGGACCATTAAATCCTCCAGCGACCTCATCACTTGTGGACGACGCGTCCACATTACTCACGAGCACTTTACTAGCGCCCGCATCACTGCGATAAATGAAAGACAACATTGGACCATTGTCTTCAATAGCCAATATTATAGGGTCATCCTCAATAAATGTTTGGGCAATCACTACGGATTGACCTTTATGGTTGTGGACGACTTGCAAACTGTTTCCCTTCCGAAAAAACTTATAGTGATTGCGATAGTTGCGGTAAATCACTAGCCCGGCTTCATCTTGTTTTTCAAAGTTTTCGACATCAACACGCGTGGAGGCACTATACCTCGGATGTTGAATTCTTCTCACGACCATCGAAGGCTGCTGATGCTCTTCATCAAGAGAGGCAAACTTTGGAGTTAGCATTAGTCCTTTGTCACCGATTGTCAGCCACTCTCTGGTTTGCGCTCTGAGAGTCACATAATCGAGAGAGAGTTTTTGGGTAGAGAAATTATCTCTAATTGGTGTGGACTCGATGGGAGTCCAAGGTAAATCGGGAATCAGAATATCTAACTCTAATCGAGCTTTTCCAGGATTGAATACTGGCCAACCATCTTCCCATTTTATCTGTGCCAAAAAGGTTTCACGAGCTAGAGGTGTCAAGTCGTCAAACCTGCGCTTTGCAAGCATAACCGCGTACCAATCGCCGTTTTGTGTCTGTATCATATCTGCATGACCGGTACTGTGAATGTGTACGTCTTCTCCTAGGTTACGATGCGTAAGCACTGGATTTTTATGGTTTGGAATATATGGGCCGAGTATGTTTTCACTGCGAAAGATGGTAACGGCATGATCTTCAGAGGTGCCTCCTTCGGCTACCATGAGATAGTAGTAACCGTCTTTCAGGTACAAATGAGGCCCTTCTGTCCAGCGAGCGTTACTCGCGTGTCCGTAGGTAAGCTGCGTTTTGTCACCAAGCAAAGTGCCTTCGACTAGGTCTATCTCTTGAATCCAAATTCCATTGGGATTTGGCCAAGTCACCTCTTGTCTGTTGAGAATACCCGTACCCAAATAGTAAGACTTACCATTTTTATCCCAAAAGAAAGATGGGTCGATACCACGATCACCTTCTATCCAAATGGGTTTGCTCCATGGGCCATCGGGATCAGTTGAAGTCACATAGAAGTTTTGTCCACATTGAACACACGTTGAGACTATGTAGAACAACCCGTTGTGATAATGAATGGTCGGCGCATATACACCTCTACTCGTATCTACCTTATTTAACGCAGCAAAATAGTCTGGGTTAGATACAGCATGCCCAATCTGCTTCCAGTTAATCAAATCTCGGCTAGTGAAAATAGGAATCGAGGGAAACCACTCAAAACTTGAATTAACTAAATAAAAATCTTCACCCACTCGTACTACTGAAGGGTCAGGGTAAAACCCCGGCAAAATAGGATTTCGAGCTCGTGGGTCATCAGGAACAGTAGCAAGCGCTTGCATACTAACAATACAACTGCTCAAAGTAATAAAAATACTGACGAGTATGCATATGTTTCTAAATGGTTTCATATTAGAGTACCAAGATCAGCGCTGAAATAGAGGCTATAAATAAAATCAGGGGCCTCATTGGAAGTGAATTCAAGTAACTAGCGAAATAATGTGACAACAACAAACCTATAATCATTGCCGGCACTATCTGCATGAATAGCGTGAGGTGCTGAATGGTGATCAGCTCATTGACGTGCAAAGCAAAGATTGCCGCAGAATTAATAGCAACGAAAAAGCAGTTTAGGTTTGCACTGACCTCTTTTTGATTAGCTCCTTGGTAAAGGATACCCATCGGAGCTCCGCCTGCTGAAGTCAACGACCCCATAAAGCCGGCTAAACTTCCCGCAACAAAACTTTCTCTACCTCTAATCTTTGGAGAGTAACCCAATACAGATAAACACACTCCAACGAGTATCAAAATACCAAAGATAAGTTTATAGGTTCCAACCGTTACTGAAGCCAAGATGGTACCAGCCAATGCAACCCCTATAACTCCTCCAGTGACCGAATACTTTAGTTGATATTGATTCACATGCTTGAAGTCTTTTGCAGCAATAACACTGGTAATTAGTAACGAAGCGAATATTAGAGGTACAGGCACTAATTCAGGCATGACATGCATAAATAACGGAGCACACAACAAGCCAAAACCAAAGCCTATTGTGTTCTGTAATGCAGAACCAACAACAACCACACTTAAGACAAATACCCACTCAGTCAAAAAATTATATCTCCAGCAAAAAATAAATATTATATTACTTATTAACAATTTTCAAACATTAGGAGGGACAACAAGAGCTAAAAACGAGGAATAATGTCGAAATTTTAGACATTGATTTTACCAATAGAATACAAGACACCCCTTATAAATAATATAATAATATGTAAAAATATTCCTTGAATTATCACAATATGGATGAAGCCATTAATGAATCAACTCGAAGCACTTAAAAAAATGACCACCGTAGTAGCGGACACCGGCGATATCGACGCTATAAAGAAGTATTCACCAGTGGATGCTACGACAAATCCCTCATTAGTACTTAAGGCAGCTACGCTTCCTCAATATTCCGAGTTATTACAAGAGTCTGTCTCATGGGCCTGTGAGCAAACGTCAGTGCGTGAAGCTAGATTATCTCTGGCGAGTGACAAGTTAGCCGTATCTATTGGTAAAGAAATAAGCAAACTTGTACCGGGGAAGATATCTACTGAAGTAGACGCTAGATTATCATTCGATACCCAAGAGACTATTTCCAGAGCGTATCAGTTACTCGAGCTTTATGATGATATGGGAGTATCCAGGGACAAAGTACTAATTAAAATCGCTTCAACATGGGAAGGGATCAAAGCAGCTGAAATTTTGGAAAAAGAAGGCATAAAATGTAATCTGACATTGCTTTTTAGCTTTGCGCAAGCAAGAGCATGTGCCGAAGCGGGAGTTTTTCTTATCTCACCCTTTGTTGGACGTATTCTTGACTGGTACAAAGCGAAAACAGGCACTCAATATTATGCGCCACACGACGATCCTGGCGTAAAGTCAGTGGCAAATATCTATAACTATTACAAATCTCATGGCTATTCCACCATCGTCATGGGGGCAAGCTTTAGGAACATTGAACAGATACAAGCGCTAGCAGGATGCGACAGACTTACGATAAGCCCATCATTACTTGAAACTTTGGCGAATACGGATACACCGTTAGAGCGAGCGCTACAAGACAATGGTAAAACCATTGAAGCGCCTTTACCTATCGAACAAACACAGTTTAGATGGGCAATGAACGATGATGCTATGGCAACTGAAAAGCTCTCTGAGGGAATACGTAATTTCGCTGTTGACCAAGCACAGTTAGAGGCACTGCTTGCTAAACATATGTAATGTTTAGGTCAGTGCCAATCAATTCATGTGCAGTTTGAGCATTACTCAAACTGCACTACGTCTTTGTTATCGACATTAATATCGAATACCCCGACATTTCCCGCATTTTCCATTGTTACTCTCTCTCCGCTGATGTAAAGCCCATTGAAATAGATATCCTCTATGTTCCCACTGCCTAAATTGAAATCTTGGATGGCATTTATCTGCAATGTTGGCAAAAGCTGTCCATTTCCACCGTAGCGACGCTTAGTAAGTACCATTTGGTCGTAAGGAAATAGACGTTCAACATTGATATTTTCGAAATACCAACGGGAGTAAGATTGATTAGGATAAAGGCCATTTTTCAGATAAACGACCCGACTAACCGGACCTTCCATGTACACATTTCTGAATGTGATATCTGAAATTTCTCCAGCGTTGCTGTTGCCAGCTGGACGCTCCGTCAGATTCGCCAGCCCCCTATTTTTATTCAGTCCCGTCCATTCTGTATGAATAACGTGAATATTTTCGATAAGAGCCTTATTAACGCTTTTTGGAAACCATCCAAATTGAAAAATTGCACCGTTATCCATCTGCCACACAACACAGTCGCGGACAGTCGCGTTGTGATTGTAAACTTTGAAAGCGTCATCCATAGCTGACACAAAACAATCTTCAACTACAACGTTATCGGGAAGAGCAAAACCATCATTATTGTATCGCCACATACCAAGCATTTTGATGTTGCTTATAATTCCAGAACGTTGCGCAAGGGGTATATCTTTGTCATAACTCAAACCGAGAGCGTAAAAAGGTATGTTGACCATAGTAATACCCTCGATTAAAAAGTTGTTTTGATTAGCATCTATTGGTTTAACACCTGACCGGGGACAACCTGCCGAGTAGCCATTGTCATCAACACAAACCGCCTCACCATTAGTTCTAACATCAGCTCTAAACTGAAACAGTTCTCCAGACAATACACCTCTGCCAGTAACGTGAAATCCTGACCTTCCCGACTTTTCATCGTGATCGCCATTCAACGCTCCTCGCACATAGGCGCCCCCTTCAATGTGAATACGAGACACAGATTCAGGAACAAACCATAAGCCGATATCGTGTAAACCTGGCTCAAAAATAACACTACTCGCACTTTCCGCTCGCTGACGGTCAAAAACACTGCCATCCTTTACAAGGTATGTCTTTGGATCCTCAAGGTTCAAGGCTGACGCAATATCTTTTGACTGCGGCTGATCAGCAAATAAAAGTAAAGCGTCAAAGGGAAGTGATTGAATTTCAGAGTATCGTTCGTCAACAAACTCAATCGACAGCTTGCGATTGCTTTGTAGCAC
Organism: Alteromonas sp. KUL49; assembly: GCF_006538345.1. Lineage (GTDB taxonomy): Bacteria > Pseudomonadota > Gammaproteobacteria > Enterobacterales > Alteromonadaceae > Alteromonas. The sequence goes on from NZ_BJKL01000006.1 coordinate 323,736, forward strand.
ATTAATTCTTATGGTTTTTGCAACTAAGTCTTTCTCAACAATCTCATAAGCAATTCCCTCTAGCTGTGTTGGACGAACAATAATGTCGCGTATAAAGCCGTCATCGACATTTTTTGTCGCTGTCACCGCTACACCAGCGTATGACGCATCAAAGTCAAACTGTCCCCAAGAAAAGCTGCGGTTATTCTGGCGATAAACGTCTGCCCCATCTTGCTTTCCCGGTTCTAGCTTCGGAGACATTGCTTCAGAAGGCGGGGTAGTTAGCAGCAAGTCTATAGGCCGTCCGCCTACCGTCACAGAAAAAAGGTTTGAACGATGGTAACTACTAACACTATCGTAGTCATAGTATGAAACATGAGGAGCTTCCGTCACGTTTTCTAACTTTTCAGGGATACTGTTAGTGGATATATCATGACTACATCCAGCTAAAATAATTACTACTATTCCAAGTATCCAGCATAGCGAACGCCTCATTACCTGCTCTCCTATCTATTATTTTTGTACCGATAAAAGTAAATTAATCCCACATACAATAAATAATATTGTACTATAAATACACATGAATAATACAATATGGGAAAAAAATGACAAATCATTCACAACTCGCCAATGCTATTCGTGCGCTTTCAATGGACGCGGTTCAAAAAGCAAATTCTGGACACCCTGGCGCACCAATGGGGATGGCTGACATTGCCACAGTACTTTGGACAAAATTCCTATCACACAACCCGGTCAACCCAGAATGGCCCAACAGGGATAGGTTTGTATTATCCAACGGACACGGCTCAATGCTAATTTATTCATTGCTCCATTTGTCGGGGTATGACCTTGATATAAATGAATTAAAAGCCTTTAGACAATTGCATTCGAAAACACCGGGACATCCTGAATATGGTTATACACCAGGTGTTGAAACTACTACGGGTCCGCTGGGCGCCGGAATTTCCAATGCAGTAGGTATGGCAATTGCGGAGAAAACATTAGCGGCTACATTTAACCGTAAAGACTTCGATATCGTTGATCATTTTACCTATTGTTTCTTAGGTGATGGTTGCCTGATGGAGGGAATATCTCATGAAGTGTGCTCATTAGCAGGAACGTTAAAGCTAGGTAAGTTAATCGCATTCTGGGACGACAACGGTATCTCGATTGACGGTCATGTAGAAGGTTGGTTTACTGATAATACCAAAGAGCGATTTCTCGCGTATGGTTGGCAGGTACTGTCGGTAGACGGACACGACCCAGAGCAAATATCAACGGCTATTGATACTGCCAAATCCTGTAGTGAAAAGCCCACTCTCATTTGCTGCAAGACGACAATTGGTTTTGGTTCTCCAAACAAAGCCGGAACTCATGACTGTCATGGAGCACCACTGGGCGAAGATGAAATTGCTCAAGCTCGAGCATTTTTAGGTTGGTCATACTCTCCATTCAAAATCCCTCAGGATATTTATGACGGATGGGATCAAAGAGTAAGGGGTGAACAACGCGAGCAGCACTGGAACATGCTATTTGAACAATATCGTCACGCTCACCCGAGTCTCGCCGATGAATTTGAAAGACGTGTGCTTAACAAAACATTACCGGCAGATTTTGAAGCGAAGATCGATGAGTACATATCGCAGTGTCAGCAAAAATCAGAAAAAATTGCCTCTCGGAAAGCTTCACAAAATACCATAGAGCAAATAGCTAGTTTAGTTCCTGAACTACTGGGTGGTTCGGCCGATTTGGCCGGTTCCAATTTAACACTTTGGAGCGGTTCTAAGGGCATACAGGACCACGCCGACGGTAACTACATCTACTATGGTGTTCGTGAATTCGGCATGAGTGGCATAATGAATGGTATCGCACTCCACGGTGGATTTATAAATTACGGTGCAACTTTCCTGATGTTTATGGAGTACGCTCGTAATGCCGTAAGAATGGCTGCATTAATGGGTATTCAAAACATTTTTTGTTTATACCCATGATTCTATTGGACAGGGAGAAGATGGGCCAACCCACCAGCCAATTGAACAACTAGCCAACCTCAGAAATACGCCCAATTTAAATACATGGCGCCCTTGTGATGCAACGGAAACCGCCGTAGCTTGGAAAATGGCTATAGGCCGTCAGAACGGACCGTCAGCGCTAGTTTTTTCTCGCCAAGCCCTTATGCCAGTGGATAGAAGTGTAAGTCAGGTAAAAGCCATAGAAAATGGAGGATATATTCTTCGTGACTCCGTAGGCACACCTTCACTCATCATTATGGCCACCGGGTCTGAAGTATCACTTGCACTTGCAGCCGCCAATGTCCTTGGAAATAGCGTTCGGGTGGTCTCTATGCCCTCTACTTCGCTGTTTGACCAGCAACCAGATTCATATAGGGAAAAAGTATTACCATCAAGTGTTGAAAACCGAATTGCTGTTGAAGCGGCCCATGAAGACTTTTGGCGTAAATACGTTGGGTTGAAGGGGAAGGTACTGGGCATGAAGAGCTTTGGTGAATCTGCGCCCGGAAACATCCTACTAGCGCACTTTGGCTTTACGCTAGATACGCTAGTAGGTATGGCGGAAGAACTACTTAATAAGTAGTGAAATCTATTACAGGAGGCCAGTTTTCACTGTGAGTTCTGGCCTTTTTCATGTAATCGAGTATCGCAGCCGAAATTTCTGGGTGTAAAGCACTTACGTCATTTACTTCTTTGATGTCGTTATGCAAATCGAATAGCTCAAACGGTGCCGCACGACGATGACCATTGACAACGCGAGAACGCAAAATACCTTTCCACCTGCCGTCCATTAGCACAACCACACCTTTGTCTTTACCGTTGAACTCCCAATATAAGAATTCCGACGAAACAAAAGCCTCATGCTCCCTCTTTAATACTGGTAAAAAGCTATTGCTATCGAGGTCGTCTGGTGCTTCGACGCCTAGAATTGCCGCAAACGTTGCCATAAAATCACCGAAATAGGCAACCGCATTGCTTTGTCTAGGCGTTTCAATTAACGAAGGCCAGGAAATGATAGTAGGTACTCTTAATCCCCCCTCAGCTAATTCCATTTTCCAGCCTATGAGAGGCTCAGACGGCTCAAAAAATTCTAGTGGTTCCGTATGATCCACATGAGGTCCATTATCTGAGGAAAATACAATGATAGTGTTTTCTCTAATATTGAGTGACTCTAAGGTTTCAATGATAGTACCAATATCACCATCCATTCTTGTAATCATCGCAGCATGGCGCTTTGCTCCCTCTTGCCATGCCTCCTCTTGGTACCTCCCAAGATCGGGAACCTCTGCACCATCGGCTCTTCTCAGTTGAGTAGCCTCATTGTTCGAATGGGGCACATTGGTAGCGAAGTAGAGAAAAAATGGCTCCGTTGCATTCTGATTTATGAAGTCGACGGCCTCCTCAACAAAGAGATCAGGCGCGTAAAGATTGCGCCCGTGAATAGGCGCTACACCGGCACCATAGATTCGGCCATTTCCCATTGGAAGATTTATGTTTGGTAAGCCCACCTTCAATTCATTTCGCCACAAATAGGTTGGGTAATAGTTATGCGCATGATGTTGACTCAAGTAGCCGAAAAAGTGATCAAAGCCTTGTTTATTCGGGTGTCCCTGAGTATTTTGCATACCAAGCCCCCATTTGCCCACCAATGCAGTTTTATAGCCTGCCGTTTTAAATAGCTCTGCTAGAGTGAAGTCTTCATCTAATAGCTCCTGCTTGCCATTGTCTTCCGGGAAAGCATTTCCTCGTACTCGAGTATGACCAGCGTGCTGGCCTGTCATCAATACACTACGCGATGTTGCACACACAGGAGCTCCCGCGTAGAACTGAGAAAAGGTGATCCCCGATTCCGCTAACGAATCAAGATTGGGAGTGCGAATCTTAGTCTGACCGTATGGGCCTATTTCGTTGTATCCAAGATCGTCGGCCAAAATAAAAATAACATTGGGAGACATACCTGCAGTAGCTTGGGCAACGGCAAAACTCGTTCCCCAACAGAGGACTAGAAATAGGAGAGTTTTCATTACTCATACTCCCATTTGTAAAGCCAAGGGTCATTGGTTTGTTGCTGAAACTCTATAAGCTGGGAAGATAATTCTTCAAAAACGCTTTGATAGTCGGGATGGTCAATCAAGTTTTCGTTTTCTAGTACTTCACCCTTTTCGGTCGACACATCGTACAATTCAAATTTAGGGCGATGTAAGTAGCTTTCAATTGAACGTGCTCCGAAATTTCCAGCAACATTTGTCAGTGCTTCTTGCCAGGTGCTGGATACTTGAAGATCTGAGGCAAACGGGTAAGTCAGTCCAGATGCAATATTCATAATCAACTTGTACTTAGGCGTTCTAACCGACCGCATTGGATAATACATAGTGACTTCATGAAATGTATGAGAGCTAAAAACTTTATCCCAACCATGGGTATTGGTAGGCGATTCGATGACCTCCGAAAAAGAACGACCATGGAAATTTTCACCATCTACATCTACCGATGCCAATGACAAAATTGTCGGCGTAATATCAGTCCAACTCACCATTGCCTGCGTAGTGCTACCTTTATGCTCATACTTTCCAGCGGGCTTGATGATCAAAGGTAAACGAATGCCTGGGTCATAAACCGTAGTTTTTGCACCGGGCATAGCGGTTCCATTGTCAGATAAATAAATAATGACGGTATTTTCATATTCTCCGGCGCGCTTTAACTCATCAACTAAAATACCAAGTGTTTTATCAACTCTACTTATTGATGCATAAAGCTCAGCGAGTTCTCGGCGAGTACTGGGTAAATCTGGCAAATATGATGGAACAACAACATCTTGCATCGATAACCCCAGCCTAGCGATTCCCTCACCACTGTCGTCAGGCACATTGCCAAAGATGTTATCACCAGTGCTGTTTATATCTCCTGAACGGTGTGGGTCATTAGTCGCCAGGTACAAAAAGAAAGGTTTTTCAGATGTTTCCTGAATCAGAGGAATTGCCGCTGTCGCCATGCCTTCGGAATCTCTCTCGCCATTGGGTTTGGCGTAGGGAGCTTGGAGGCGCTGTTCGAAAGCGTAGGTACTTGTTGGCGCTAAGTGAAACTTACCCACTTGCGCTGTACGATACCCCGCATTTTTCAAACGAGTAGGAAGCGCAATTACACTACCATGTGTGCTGAAGTGATGATAGCTATGAGCATGTCCGTACTGACCATTTGCATGATTATGTAACCCAGTTAACAATACTGAGCGCGACGCGCTGCAACTTGCACTTGTTGCGTAGGCGTGGTCAAACTTAAGACCGACGTCTGCTAGTGCATCAATATTCGGTGTTTGTATTAGAGGGTTGCCGTATACACCAATCGCCTCTCTACCATGATCATCCGCCACCATTAGCACTATATTTGGTCTATCATTCGCGAAACTGCTGTGATGAATCACACTTAATATACAAGTGGTGATTACCAGAAACACTTTTGCTCGAATCAATTTCATCGCACCTGCTTCCTATGCTTTACTCGTTAAAAATACGTTAAATATGTTTATTTGTATTATTATATAATATATTATCGATTACAACTTTCACGATATGCTCATTAAAAAGCACTTACTTATTGGTAGAGGATGTAATGAACAACAAGCTAAAAATCGGAATAGGGCTACTTTTTGCCAGTATAGTTTCGCAGGGCTGTACTGCGACAAATGAAACTACACAAAGCACGAGTACACCTGATTACCTGAGGAAAACAGATGTTGACGCGAGCGACTCTTTTCTTCACCAAGTCGCTGAAAAACCGCCGTTGGGTTGGAACAGTTTTGATGCCTGGGATAGTCGAATTAACGAACAAGAATATATTGAAACCGTCGACTTCATCGCAGAGCATTTGAAGCCTCATGGTTGGGAGTATGCGGTTATAGACTACATTTGGTGGAACCCCGCACCAGGTGCTCATAACACTGCAGATAATTTTGAGCGACGTATTGGTCATCCCAATGTTCGACTCAATGAAGATGGCTCACTCAAGTACCCTGAAGCAGTAACCATGGATGAATATGGTCGTCTTCAGCCAGCTGTTGAACGTTTCCCATCATCAGCAAATGGACAAGGCTTTAAACCACTGGCTGATTACGTTCACAGCAAAGGGCTGAAATTTGGTATTCACATTATGCGTGGAATGCACCGTCATGCATGGTATGAAAATACCCCCATCCTAGGCTCGGACAAAAGCGCTAGAGATATCGCAAAATTTAACGACCATGCCGGTTGGCTTAACAATATGTTCGGCATTGACTATCGTCAAGAGGGTGCTCAGGCGTTCTATGATTCCTTGTTTGCACAATATGCTGAATGGGGTGTCGATTACATCAAAGCCGACGATATGATGGGCACTTGTGGCGGTGAATTTCACAGTTATTACGCTGGCGAAATTGAAATGATGCGCAAAGCGATTGACCGCTCGGGACGCCCTATGGTGTTAAGCTTATCGTGCGGTGAAGCGCCAATTGCCTGGGCCAATCACTTAGAGGGCAACGCTAACCTTTGGCGCGTATCAAAAGACTTTTGGGACCGCTGGAAAGACCTTAAGCGCAGTTTCCAGCTTTTAGACAAGTGGTCTCCATTTATTGGCAATAATACTTGGCCAGACGCAGATATGATCCCGTTTGGGAAGCTCTCTCTTGACGATCGACCTCACGGTAAAGAGCGTGTATCAAAGTTCACATTAGACGAACAGTATTCATTGATGACACTATTTTCCATTGTAAGGTCACCGCTGATGATTGGTGCAGACTTAACGTCTACTGACATGTCTACAATAGAGACCTTTTTCAAGAACGATGAAGTTTTGTACGTAAACCAGAACAGTGAACACAACCGACAAATAGTCCGCGTAGACGAAGAAACTGATAAGTCGGGAAAAACCGATTCACACTACGCTGCGTGGATAGCGAGTGACTCTCAGAGCGACGATCTGTTTATCGCTTTGTTTAACCTGAGTGATCAAGAAAAAGAAGTTGGTTTTGATTTCAATTGGGAAGATTTACGTGGTGATTACCAAGTCAGAGACCTGTGGCAACAGAAGCCTATTGGTAGGGCTTCGGTAAGATTTTCGCAAACGCTTCCGGCTCACGGCGCGGGACTTTATCGATTTAGTCCTGTAGTCGATTCAAATCAAGAGTGGATCCCGCCCAAAGGACCTAAACCACACGACAATCAATAATCGCGCATTGAGGAGCTTTTTTTAAGCTCCTTTTTTTGGAGCAGCTATTATGCAGACACTTTCACTTTTGAAACCTGTTCTATTTGTAGGTCTACTTGTATGTAATGTGTTTCACTGCCACTCTTTTGATCAGGAAGATAAGCCAAATATATGGGTATACTCAGATTTATCGGACCCTTCTGTAACGACGAATACCGGCCATCCTATTAATGATCCCGACGATATAGTTTCACTGGCCGCATTACTCCTAAATGCAGACAGATTCAATATCATTAATATAGTCGTTGGCTCGACTAACCGAGGGGCTCAAAATAATCCACTGCCCTTTTTAAAGGAGACCTTTATCAGTGCGTACAATCATGATGCGACATTATTCAGACAAGGAGGTCTAGATTTCCCAACTCATGTCCCCTTCACTTGGTCTAGCCTGACGCAAGGTGCAAACCCAATATCATTTAACATTGATAATGACTACAGGACGCTTGATAATTTTCCCAGTGTAAGCGCTTTGGCCAAATATGCATCTGACCAACCAGTCACTGTGCTTAATTGGGGCCCCCTCACTGAAACAGCAATACTGCTAAATCATCTAATTGCGACCCGTAATATCGATGCACTAAATAATCTCAGAATAGTGTCACATTGGACTACCTCTTTTCACCATCAAGGTTCGATTGACCATCCGCACAACGTAGCCAATTGCTTAGACGACCTGAATGCATGTAGATATGTAAAGGATGTCGCCAAACGTCATGGCATCAGATTTTATGAGCTCGGTTCCTCTGGACAAAGTGGTCTCGTCAACGCCAGTAAAAACACTATCAGAGAACCCTATTTTGAACACAGCCGATTAGGTCAATTATTTAATAGAGCTAAATTCTATTTCGGAAAGCAAGATCAAAGTGATGGAGCGACGTTTTGGATATTGCTGAACGAAACACATTCAATAGAACCTATCGATCTGAGCCTAGATGATGCAGTTTTGTTCAACCACTTCACCCCAAACAGCGAAGCAAATTTAATCGCTCGATTTAAAGAAGTCTCTGCTTCCGTTATGCTCTCGTTAAACGAGCGAGCTAGACTGATAGCCGACAGTTCGGCAAACACACCGTTTACACAACAACAGATAGCCAATTGGTTTACCTATGCCTACAAGAAAAACGGCAAGGTCGAGATAGTTGCACCATACAAAAAAATGCAATTCTCAATATGGTCTGAGAGTAATGAACTAATCACCTCTGGCACGTTGCTCAGAGGTAATCAATACATTGATATCGACACGGATTCAGCAATCACGGTAAAAATTACGATGGGTCAGTGGCAAAAATCTTTTTCACTCTAACATCAAGATTTAGTGAGTGCGTTTAGCAAGTAGTCTATCCAACAAACGTCGATGACTATCGAGCTGTTCTTTACTCTCAGCGCTACTCACTAAATTATCTATTTCGAACGGGTCATTGACCATGTTGAATAGCTCCTCAGAACCGTCTCTGTAGCGAATATATCGGTATTCATCAGTGCGAACTGCATGATTGCCCAACCCATTGGTGTTGAGCACCGCATTTTCCCAATTGCTCTCATCATTGTTAATCACATCGACTAAGCTAGTCCCATGCACGTGTCTGGGAATAGACAAACCGGCTAATTCAACAATCGTAGGATAGAGATCTTGAAGGCTTACTTTAACGTCCGTAGTACGCTGCATAGCGTCGCTGGCCCGAGGGTCTATGATAATTAAATTTGCAAGATTTGCTGGTTCCCACAAGGTAATTTTCCCTTCTCTTAATTTATCCCCCAAATGATAACCATGATCACTCCAAAGAATTACAACAGTGTTGCTGCTTAAAGGGTGCTCATCAATAGCATTAAGTAATACGCCAATCGATTGGTCTGCATAGGCGATAGTAGCAAGGTATGCTTGCAATTTTGCCTTAAACGCCGCTACGCCCAAACCTGAACCTCTTGCCTCGTTTTGTGCGAGAAGCTGTACGAAACTGCTATCTCTCACGAGCTTGTCAGCACCGGTAGACAAACCACTCACCTCGTCCACCAGTTGTTCAACAAACTCTCCATTAATTGCCATTTCGTTTTGAGGAAATAAATCAAAATACTTCTGTTCTGCGACAAAAGGTAAATGTGGAGCAAACATTCCTGCCGCCAAAAAGAATGGTTTGTCCTTGGGTAAAACCACCGTTCGTTGCTCGCCGTTTGCGTCTACTCTTGAAGACTCTCCATTGAGTAAGAGTTCAGCAACAAACTCCATATTGCGATAGTCATTTGAGAACTCAGTTTGTACTTCTGTAATCCCAAAGCGCTTGTAACTTTTTTCATCTCCAAGATAGTAAGGGCTCAGAGTTTCTCTAGCAGACGGTGACAAACCACTTTGATTACCATTGCCTACGTACATTTCAAGCCATTCATCCCATGAAAACAAACGGTCAGGCCAGTCATTAAAATGCCCTTTTTCATACACAGCCCTTCCCTTATGAAAAACTTTACCTACACCTGCAGTGAAATATCCATTTCGCCTTAAATACTGAGGTAAGGTGACAACATTAGCTAAGCTCTCGTGATGACGGAAGTGCTTTTGATGATTGTCATATCCTGAAATATGGGGTGGGACTCCAGTAAGCAACGCCGTTCTTGATGGGCCACATAAAGGCGCAGCACTATAGGCATAATTAAACGTCACTCCTTTATGAGCGAGCGACGCAAGGTTAGGGGTAAGCCTGTCGTAAACCTGTTGCCTACTAGTTTCGTCTGGATAAACCCGTTGTAAAAAACTACTCTCATGATGCTGCATTGCAGTATTGAATACATTTAAGTCATCAACCGCAATAAACAAAAAGTTCGGTTGCACTTCCTCACTTTTGGCAACAAACGACAAGCACATGAACAAACATAGTGTCAAACCGCGTTTTAACAACATAGTCTTTTGCTCCTAATGATGGGGCTCTAGAAGAAGCGCCAGTAGATAAAGAAGGTAATTCCTAGAATGGCCGCAGTATGAACATAGTCCCAGTAATCAATACCACGTTTGATTTCTGCCACTTGATCAGGATCTACACTTTGCAACGTTAATCCTTTCAAAGACTCCTCGTCTTTTGGTTGGGTAAATGCGCTTAGTACAACCATGAGAAGAATAATCACGATGAAAAGAGCCACACAGATATACAACCAATTTTCGTTGGCGTACCAGCCCATTACAGGTACCGATGCCAATGTTTCGGCAAAGAAACTCATCACTAAACGACACATCCCCAATGCAAAACCAATCACAAGTCCCCAGAATGCAGCCGCCTCGGTAATCCGTTTGCTACAGATTCCCAGCAAAAATACTGCAGCGATCCCCGGAGCAATGAGAGCCTGAACTTGCTGTAGGTATTCAAACAAATTTGCAGATAACGCGAGCATTAGCGGTATCCAAAGCATGCCTAAGATCACAATGACCACCGTCGCAATGCGACCAACCTGCAACAAATTGTTTTCACTCGCTTCAGGTTTAAACTTCTTATAAAAATCAATAGTGAAAAGTGTCGCGGAAGAGTTAAATAAAGATGCCAAAGAACTCATCAATGCAGCGAGAAGCCCTCCTATGACAATACCTTTTATTCCCGCTGGCAATAGTTCGGTAACCAACGTTGCGAATGCCGCATCAGATGAACCATAACTGATGATTCCTTTCTCTTTTAATGCCACAGCAATCATACCTGGGAACAAGAAAAGGAATACTGGCAACAGCTTTAGATAACCAGCAAACATAGTTCCTCGTCTTGCCTCTTTGATTCCTCTCGCAGATAGCACACGTTGAACAATGTACTGGTCAGTACACCAGTACCAAAAGCCTATAATGAAAGAACCAAAGATTACGCCTGGCCAAGGGAAATTTGGGTCATCCCATGGCCGAATCAAATGCAGGTTTTCTTGATTAATGCGCTCTACTTCAGCCCAACCACCGGCCAAGTCTAGACCTATCCACACGATAACAATGGAACCGACGAGTAGCACGGGAGTTTGCACCACGGATGTCCACATAATCGCTTTCATACCACCAAGCACAGTATAAATCCCAGTGACAACTACCATCCCTATTGCAGCGATCCAAAAGAAATCGATTCCCCAGATCGTATCGATGCCGAGCAATGTTTGTAATACCAATGCACCCGCGTAAACGGTTACCGCGACTTTGGTCAGCACGTAGCTAACAATAGAAATACCAGCGAGGAATGTTCGAGACCGTGCAGAAAAACGACGCTCTAGAAATTCTGGCATAGTGTACACTTTAGATGACCAATAAAAGGGCACCAAAAACCAACCCAGCAACAAAATAATGTATGACTGGAGCTCCCAGTGAGCTAGGGCCATGCCCGATGATGCTCCAGCGCCAGATAGTCCAACTAAATGCTCTGAACCAATATTTGATGCAAATATAGATGCACCAATTGTTAGCCACGTTGCATTTCGGCCTGCTAAAAAATAGTCTTCGGTGTCGTTTTCTTTTGAACGCATGGAAAAGCCAACAACGGCTACTAACATGGCAAAAAAAGCACAAAGTACTATCCAATCAAGTAAATCTAGCTCGATCATAACTACTCCAGTTCTCAGTCTCTTCCCGCGGCGCCAGCCGAAGGTTTCCATTTAGGCGATGGTTCATGGGCAGAAGCCATGAATTGCTCGATGTGTTCAACAATATCTGGGTACGCGTCAGAAATATCCTGTGATTCTTTGGGATCATCTACCACATTGTATAAAGCCAAGTCACCTGTGTGAAAAGGGCTGCGAATGGCTTTGTAATCTCCGTATCTCACTGCTTGAATTCCACCCATTTCGTAAAATTCGAAATACAGCATTTCGTGCAATTTCTGATGCTCGGTCTGTCCTTCTAACGTCGGCAGGAAAGAGATACTATCCAGGCCTTCAGGCGCAGAAACTCCAGCAATTTGCGCAGCAGTCGCCATGAAATCACCAAAATAAGCGATATGATTGGTAGAACTATTCGCAGCTATGCGAGTTGGTGACCAGGCAATCATTGGAACACGAATTCCACCGTCTGTGAGCGCTCGCTTTGTTCCACTAAACGGCCCTGAGGAATTGAAAAAGTATGGGTCATTTCCTCCCTCTTCGTGTGGTCCATTATCGCTAGTAAATATAACAATAGTGTTTTCATCAATGCCTTGCTCTATCAGCTTAGAGAGAATCTTGCCAACACCATCATCAATATGACTCACCATTGCAGCGTAGCCTTTCGCGGGTTCAGGCCAATCGAGGTCAGCATACTGTCCGTAACTAGGTACCTCCATGCCATGTGCCCAATCCACTTTTTCAGATTCATTGTTCGCATGAGGACTCGTTAGAGAAAGAAAAAGAAAGAAAGGATTGTCGCCTTGACCATCAATAAACTCTAATGATTCTTGGTAAAACAGATCGCTAGCATATACCCTTCTATTCTCGTGTTTTGCTACACCACCATGAAAAGACATATAGGGAAATGGGCTAGGTTCGACCTTGTTCGGTAAAACAACTTTCTCTGTGTTTCTCCAAAGAAAATCAGGGTAGTGATTATGGGCATGAACTTGATTTAGGTAACCGAAAAAGTAATCAAACCCCTGATCATTTGGCAATCCAGTATTTCCCTCATCACCTAAACCCCATTTACCAATGAGTGCTGTGCTATACCCAGCATCTTGCAGCAATTCAGCTACGGTAAAGTCCTCAGGTAGTAGCGTTTGAATAGTCTTGTCCGCATTACCTCTGACACTTGTGTGTCCCATGTGGTATCCAGTCATTAGGACTGATCGCGATGGTGCGCACACCGTCGTTCCTGCATAAAAGTCGGTGAACGTCATACCCTGTTCTGCCATACGGTCTAAATTGGGCGTCTGTATTTTTCTTGGCCAAAGCTTCCCAGATCGCCGTACCCAAGGTCATCAGCCATGATCCAGATAATATTGGGTGGCGTTACTTCTGTGGCAGCAACCCTCTCACTATCGGAATTGTCGCATCCCGCCACTGTTGCTGTGAGTAGCCCCATCACAAGGCACTTCTTGATAGTGTAAAAAACATCCATTGCTTTTATATCCTAACTATTAATTTGCGATTTGGTGTTGTTGTGACTTTCTATCGGGGCTCATGTCACTCTTGCTGACAGGCCAATAGGGGTGAGGAAAATGATTATCTGACATAATCTTATCGAAAGACTCCACAAGTGCAGGATGGTCTGCGGCGACATCCGTGGTTTCCCACGGATCACTGTCTAAATCGTAGAGTTCTATTGGACCAGTCATTAATGGCAAACGAATTGCTTTCCACTTGCCTTGTCTTACGGCCTGTGATGAACCATGTAAATGGAATTCCCAGTAAAGATAGTCATGATTTGCTTGATTATTCTCGCCGAGCAACGTTGGTGCAAAACTCAATGAATCAAGTTCCCCTTCGAACTCAGTTTGAGCGAGTTCCGTAAAGGTTGCGAACACGTCACCAAAGTAGGCAATATGATCACTCACCACCCCGGCTGGCACTGTTCCAGGCCCCCAAGCGATGGTTGGCATTCGAATTCCACCCTCGTATAAATCCCTTTTAATACCTCGTTGGCTACCATTAGAATTATGAAACTCTGGGTCATTACCGCCTTCAGCATGAGGGCCATTGTCGCCACTAAATATAACGATAGTGTTTTCACTCAACCCCAAAGATGTCAGCTTATTCTTGATGTCACCCACGTAACTATCGACGTTGGCAACCATTGCGGCATACCCTTTTGCAGTGTCGGGCCACAATTCGTCGTCAAATTCACCGTAATTTGGAATTTCCATTCCATGAGCCCAATCTACTTTGTCAGCTTCGTTGTTTGCGTGAGGCGAAATTAACGAGTAGAAGAGAAAGAATGGAGATTCATCGTTGGCGTGGCGTTCGATAAATTGAAGGGCTTCGACGTGTAACCTATCATCTGCGTATTCATTACGTTGCTCAATGTCGGTCACAGTGCCGTCAAAACCGAACTTGAAACAATAACTGCAGTCTACGGATGTCGTTACGTTGTTGAGTTCAACTCTTTCGCTATTGCGCCAAAGAAAATCGGTGAAGTGGTTGTGTGCGTGAACGTGATTTAGATAACCAAAGAAATAATCAAAGCCCTGCTTATTCGGGTGTCCACTGTCATCTATCTCGCCCAGCCCCCACTTACCAACAATACCTGTAGTGTAACCAGCGTCTTGTAAAACTTCGGAAACTAGTACCGTTTCGTCATCGAAACTTTTACTTTTAAACGTTGGTTTTCCGTTCACGTCCACAGAAGGTATGGTCATGAAGTTAGCTCTTACAGGCGTTCTACCACTATGCAAACCCGTTAACAGTACGCTCCTAGAGGGTGCACATACCGCAGACCCTGAGTAAAAATTCGTAAAATTGATACCTTCGTTCGCAAGTGCATCTAAATTAGGCGTTGAGAAATTTGACTGTCCATTGATACTAAGGTCACTGTATCCAATATCGTCAGCTAAAATAAAAATAATATTCGGAGGTTCTTTTGACGTTTCACTCTCGTTATTTGTCTCAATCTGAGAGGTTATGTCTTGGCTATTCACCTCAACTTGAGAACACCCAAAAAGCCCCCCGAAGATTACAAATAGAACCGCAACAAATACACCATACTTCATGGAACTCTTCTCTCTCATAATCATGAAACCCGAAATAACTAATATTATAATACATATTATTTCATTAAACGAAAGGAAATGTGAAGAGTAAATACAATTTTTTTACATGGATACGTGAATTGTTGGCGATAGATGTGATCGTATCAATTCGTGTTTTGAGCAATTAATTTGTGTCTAATTTCTGCTCTATAAATGTGAGCGCTTCATCAATCAGCAGAAACATACCATTTTTCGCTCGTTCAGCATTGCCGGTTTTAATGGCTTGATAAATTCTTGCATGCTCTTCATATATCGCTTCTGGAAGCGCTTTAATCGGGGAGGTATGTTGAATACTTACGTAGAGAGCAGTCTTAGTAAAATCTCTCATTCGAATATAAAATCGATTCGACGTTGCATATAGAATTGCGACGTGAAAATCTATATCAGCTCTGAGTTCGGCCTCTTGATCACCACTTTCCATGGCGTTTTTCATTCGTTCCAAAGCATCTCCAATCGCTGCGATTCGCTCCTTATTTTGAAGACGTGATGCAAGTGCGCAGGCTTCTGGTTCAACAGCCATACGCATCTGAGTAAACTCTTTAAGCACTGCTAGCGATGGTTCCTCGTCAAGCATCCACGAGAGCATCTCTGAGTCCAAGATATTCCAGTCTTCTTGACTCAGAATACGAATACCCTGTTTGGGTTTGCTTGAAATTAGCCCTTTCGCAGTAAGCATCTTTATCGCTTCTCGCACTGCAGTCCTACTGATTCCAAACTGCTCACAGAGTATCGCTTCGGTAGGCAAACCTTTATCTTTGTCGTACTTACCAGCGATGATTGCTCTTCCAAGCTCACTGGTCATTCGTTGGGATAAATTCTTATTTCTGTCAAGCTTCGACATGGTTAGTTGCTTCCTTAGCACTGAGGCCAAATTCGCCGTTATTCGCGGTTTTCACTGGTAAATATTATTACAATATTAATTGTTTAGCGACGTAAATTAAAGCGATTACATGAATAAAAGCTGAGCACCTTTTATCTGTTTCTAATTATCAATTCATCACGCTACTTAACCTTACTTTGTGACATCTTGTTTCCCACACATAAACAATATATTTACTTTTATCCAAAACAAAGTAACATAATATTATATTACTAATAGAGTTCAGTTATGGATAATGTAATTCAGCTTTCTGCTGAAGATTGGCTCAGTTTTGGGGGCTATTTTTTAGTGATCAGTATTGTTGGCTTAATTGCTGGCAAGCGCAGCAAAAACAAAGAGCAAAATGCCGAAAGCTATTTTCTGGCAGG
>NZ_BJKL01000007.1 GCF_006538345.1 Alteromonas sp. KUL49
CCGAGATTAAACTACCAGAGCTAGACCAGAAGTCAAAACCAACGGTGGCGTTTATTTGTTGACTCGTATTGTGAGCCAACTCGTTCCGCCATAAAATGGCGGCGGTAAATCAACGACAACCTCAAACAAAAGGCAATACATGCAAATTTATCTAGTCGGCGGTGCAGTTCGCGACACATTACTCGGACGAGAAGTCACCGAACGAGACTACGTTGTCGTTGGTGCCACTGATAAAGAGATGCTCGCGTTGGGTTATCAGCAGGTAGGTAGTGACTTTCCAGTATTCTTACATCCTAAAACCGGAGAAGAATACGCGCTAGCCCGCACCGAACGTAAATCTGGGAAAGGTTATCTTGGTTTTGAATGCGATGCTTCAAAAGAAGTGACTCTGGAAGAAGATCTTCTTCGTAGAGATTTGACTGTTAACGCCATGGCCTTTGACACTGACGGTACACTCATTGACCCTTACGGCGGTGAAGCAGACCTCAACAACCGGTCTCTACGCCATGTTTCCAATGCGTTCAGTGAAGATCCGCTGAGAGTATTTCGCGTTGCGCGTTTCGCGGCACGCTATCATTATCTAGGGTTTTCAATCGCCGCTGAGACCCTCTCATTAATGGCTAACATGGCCCAGTCGGGTGAGCTAATGCATCTCAGTGCAGAGCGCGTTTGGCAAGAAACTAAACGCAGCCTGTTAGAACAAAACCCCGAAGTCTATTTTAATACTTTGCAAATCACCCATAGCCTGAATTCTTGGTTTAGCGGTCTAGAGGAAGAGAGTGTGGGTTATCAATTGGGCATAGCCGCATTGGCCTATGCTTGCAAAAACCACTTTAGTGAAGAAAAGGACATTGAGGTCGCCATCAAATTTAGCCTACTTTGCCATAGTCTCACTACAGAAGCGGCAAAAACGATGACAGCGCAACTCAAATGCCCAAATAGTGTTTCAGATTTGCTCGTATTAGTAACGGAGCACTTAGCCACCCTCATCGATCCGCGTTCAAGCGCCATAGATATCCTCGCCGTATTCAATAAAGCTGATTTATGGCGCAGAAAAGAGAGATTCGATGCACTACTCAAATGCTGCGATATCATCGCGCAAACAAAACGCCTTGATGGATGGGAGCAATACCGGCACGCCTTAATAAAAGGGGCTGAAGCGTCCTCTCAGGTTAATGTTCAAGCCATTATTCAGCAGGGTTTTAAAGGTGCTCAAATAAAGGAGCAACTTAACAAAAGCCGTGTAGCGGCAATTACTCTTGCATTACACTCTGATGTTTAGCACAGGAGTGCTACAATAGCAGGCAATACCTAGCGAAAATGAAGTAATAATGAATTTCGAAGATCTCGAATTAGACGACGCCCTTATTCAGGCGACGACAGATATGGGTTTTGAAAGCCCTACAAGCATACAATCTTTAGTTATCCCACATGCGATGGATGGGCGAGATATTTTAGCCTCGGCTCCCACAGGCACAGGAAAAACCGCCGCGTTTTTACTGCCGGCCTGTCAGTTTTTGCTCGACTTCCCACGTCAACAGCCTGGTGCGACTCGGGTGCTCATACTTACGCCTACCCGAGAGCTGGCGTTACAAGTTTATGAACAAGCCAAAGCAATCACCCAACACACCAACCTTGTGTGTGGTGTAATTACTGGTGGTATTAATTACGGTACCGACAAAGAAACCTTAAGCCAAAACCTAGATATTTTAGTGGCAACACCGGGTCGACTATTCGAACATATTGAAAAAGAAACGGCGGATTGCCGTGACATCGAATGTTTAATTCTCGATGAAGCAGACCGCATGTTAGACATGGGATTCTCTACTATTGTGAATCAAATTGCTGCTGAGGCACGCTGGAGAAAACAAAATATGTTGTTCTCTGCCACACTGGAAGGTGGTGGTGTGAATCAGTTTGCCCGTGACATTCTAAATAACCCAGAAGTTATTGAGGCGAACCCTTCGCGCAAAGAAAAGAACAAGATTCATCAGTGGTACCATCTCGCAGATGACATGGCGCACAAACAAGCGCTGTTGGTTCACATACTTACCACACAAACCAGTTCAGCCGTGGTATTTGTAAAAACCCGCGATAGACTACAGATGCTAAAAGACTTTTTGGCGTCGAAAGACATTCCCGTATGCTGGTTGCAAGGGGAAATGCCACAAGACAAACGCAATGCGGCGCTGGCGCGATTCAAGAGTGGCGAAGTACCTATTCTTTTGGCCACCGATGTTGCTGCTCGCGGTATTGATGTGCCCAACGTAAGTCATGTTATAAACTTTGATATGCCACGCAAAGCCGACATTTACGTTCATCGTATTGGGCGAACCGGCCGAGCTGGCGCAAAGGGCACCGCTATATCATTAGTAGAAGCCCACGACTTTGAAATGATTGGCAAAGCAGCGCGATATATGGGTGAACCATTAAAGTCTCGAGTAATTGCTGAACTTCGCCCTAAAAACAAAGCGCCAAAATCCACCGCGAAAAAGAAAAAGTAAAAGCCAAAACAAAAACGGCTAAAGCGAAAAAAGCCAAGAAAAAATAGCGAGCAAGTAAGAAAAAGCCAATGACAACTTTTCCTAAGAAAATCGTTTTAGCCTCAGGTAACCAAGGCAAATTGAACGAGTTTACCAGTCTGTTCGAGCAGTTCGGCGTGGAAATGGTAGCTCAGAAAACACTGGGCGTAGAAGACGTTCCCGAGACAGGCACTACCTTTGTCGAAAACGCTATCATAAAAGCTCGGCATGCAGCTAAAGTCACAGGCTTACCTGCTATTGCAGACGACTCTGGATTAGTGGTTGATGCCCTTGGCGGCGCGCCAGGTATTTATTCAGCAAGGTATGCTGGTGAACATGGCGATAGTGAAGGAAACATCACCAAGCTGCTCAGTGAAATGGAAGGTGTGAGCAATCGCGCAGCTCATTTCTTTTGCACCTTGGTGTTTATGCAGCACTCTGACGACCCAGTGCCGTTAATTAGCCAAGGAAAGTGGAAGGGTAATATTCAAACTGAGCGTCAGGGCAGTGACGGGTTTGGCTACGATCCGGTATTTTACGTACCAACACATGAGTGCACTGCTGCTGAAATGGCTAAGGCCGAAAAAAATAAGGTAAGCCATCGTGGTAAAGCGCTTGTCACATTACTGGATTCAATGAGACAAACCTTTGCGTAATCCACCACTTAGCTTGTATGTACACATCCCCTGGTGTGTACAGAAATGCCCCTACTGCGATTTTAATTCACACGGCGTAAAGTCGAGCATTCCTGAAAGCGCTTATGTCGCACATTTATTGGATGACTTAGCACAGGATGCGAAACGAATTGGACAACGTGAAGTCGAGACAGTCTTCATAGGTGGAGGTACACCCAGTTTATTTTCGCCCGATGGGATCGCACAGATTATAGAAGGCATGAAGCGCCGCATAAATTTAGCAAAAGACGCTGAAATTACCATGGAAGCCAATCCTGGTACGCTCGAATCAGGGCGATTTGCGGCATTTAAGCAAGCCGGTATTAACCGCTTATCGGTGGGCGTGCAGAGTTTCCAAACGACGCACTTAAAAGCGCTAGGTCGAATTCATGATGCTACGCAAGCTATTGATGGGATAAAGCAAGCTCATGATGCAGGTGTACCTACATTCAACCTAGATTTGATGCATGGATTACCAGAACAGTCTCTTGATAACGCGCTAAATGATTTAAACACGGCGATTGACCTCAATCCATATCACCTATCTTGGTATCAACTTACTATTGAGCCCAACACCCCCTTTTACTCAAAACCACCAGAGCTTCCTGACGACGATATCCTGTGGGATATTCAACAGCAAGGTCATGCAAGGCTTCAGCAAGCTGGGTATACCCAGTACGAGATATCCGCTTACGCTAAAGAAGGCCATCAGTGTGCACACAATCTCAATTACTGGCGATTTGGAGACTATCTTGGTATTGGTTGCGGCGCTCATGGAAAAATCACTGACAGCGACGCAGGAACAATAACTCGAACGGTTAAAGTGAAACACCCGAGAGGATATATGACACTTGACCGTCCGTACCTCGATACCAGTGTTGAGGTGGCAAGAGACGACTTACCCTTTGAGTTTTTTATGAATCGATTTAGGTTGGTAGAGCCTTGCCCTATTGAAGATTATGAAGCACTAACGGGAATGGACTTGTCCAATGAGGTGTTGCAGGCGCTTGAAAACGCCTCAACTCAAGGTTTGTTAGATACCGACAAGCATCAATGGAAGGTAACCGCCAAAGGACGCCGATACCTAAATTCATTGCTGTCTTGCTTTGTATGATGGTTAATCACCAGACTGAGTGTTGTGTTGCGGCTGCGAGGTAATAATGTCATAGGGCTGCAACGCAGTTACCGACGCTCTTAACTTTTCCTCGATGCGATCGAGTCGCTTGAGCTTATTGCAAAACCATTGCGCTTTGTTTCTCAGAGTGTCCGCTTTTGGACCAACTTCTAGTTCAAGTTGTTCACCCATCATTTCTAACTGACGGGCAATCTCTTCCACCCTAGCTTCACTCACTTCGCCTTCTTCTGTGTTGATACCGCCAATGGCCGAAAGAATGCCGCCGATTGAGGTTGATATGGCCTCTTCCAATTGGGCTTCAATCTCAGTATCAACAAACTCATCAACACTCTCAAGGGTACCTGGGCCAATATAATAGTGATTTGACGCATGGCGGAATTTGTCTTTAACCTTCCAGCGAACCCGCTTCATCGCACTGTTCAAACGCTCGAAGCTCTCATGATCTCGTCCTACTAGCCCAAGATATACGCGTTCAATTGTGTCTACCGCAAGATCAACACCTTCAGTTGCCAGCACAATCATTTTAGGAACAACGTAATGCAACCCTCTTGAGTACTCTTTGAGTAAGCGCTGCTCGTCTTCCGACAAGGTCTGGAGCGTGCCGCCAATAAATAGCTGGTGTTGTTCATTAATCTGAATGACAGTGCGTGTTTTTTCCATCACGCGTACCTGAGAATTATTCACCGCAATGCCGTATGCAAAATCGATATCACAAGTAAAATCTGCGTGGGCAGGCATTGCGCTAACAATAAGTGCAAGTGTGGTTACAATGTAAGCACATAGGTGCTTGAAAGGAGCTTTGCTAAATTTCATAGCAATATTGTGGCTAGCTTGCGCGGATTAATAAAGTCTACTTGAGTCTAAATAACGAAAAATCAGGTTAAAGATGAGTTAGGTTCTACTTAACTCACCTCTATGTTATTCATCGACGCTATTCGTCCACGTAGTTTCTCACCAGTCGCACATAAATGAATCTATCCTTTTCTTTTACCGAATGACTCGCGTTAAAAAATGCCACTACCCACGCTCTGTCGGGGTCGGATGTGGAGGGTGTAGATGTCCAAAAATCATCTGGCGGAGTTTCTGGGAACAAGGTGGTATTAATGGCTGGTCGTACACAATCGCGTTCGGTGAGGGTTGCCAATTCCTTAACATTAGGCAATCGCCACCCTAATAGATCCGTGTCACTGGCTTGTTGGGCTAACGCTAGTGCCTCTTGCCATGTATATTGAATTGCGTTACCAGAGCAAGTGGTTCCCGTCCACGTTTGACCTAGTGCACAACGTTGCCAAACCAAGTCGGTGGTTTGGTGCCACACATTCCCCGAGGTAAGTTCAGAGAAATTTGCGCTAGGCGTAGTTTCCAAGCCATCAGCTAAACAGGTTTGTGCATAAACGCCAGAGGGCAGAACAACCGATGCAGCCAATAGCGCCAGCGTAGACAGTGTCGTTAACGTGGTTTTCATAGTTATCTCCCTGCTCTAACTAATCGTACATAAGCGGGTGTCGATTTATTCAGGAAGTTATCTACCCCTGAATCGAAATCAAGTGCCCAAGCATTTTGCGCTGCATCATTACTCACACCATCGGCGCTGGGTACCGACGTCCAATACCAGAGTGGTGTCGTAGCAAGATCGCCAGTGTTTGGGAAGTAATCAGTATCAATAGCGGCTTGTGTTGGAACCCCAAAATGCATAAGCGAGAAAAGCTCATTGTGGGTGGGCATTCGCCAATCATAAAAGCCACATAATCCTTGAGCGTTGACCTCAGTCACATAGGCTTGGGTGTTGCAGTTAGTCAGAGTACAGGTAGCTCCGGTTCCGTTAATGTCTCCCGTAAAACCACCGCTGACTTCATCTTGATACCATGAATAGGTATTGTCGCCATCATGCAGACCGCCATCATCAGTTTTCACTTCCCAAACTAACCCGGTGACATTGTCACGCACACATGACCAGGTGGTTGCACTATCGTCTTGCTCATCGCCGTTCGTGTTCAGTCTTGTAAAATCGAATCCTTGCGCGCCTCTGCCTGCTTTTTCAATGAATCCGTTCTGCGCTACTACATCGGCCCCTCGCTGTGCATCTTGACCTGGCCAATCGTTCTGTTGAACCGTAGTAATAGCTGTATCTGTAGCTTGCTGAAGTACACCTGTATCATTTATCAACTGTGTGGGAAGTGGCCTTATTGCCACACTTATACTGTCATCAACAGTATTTCCAAAGGCATCCGTCACTGAGAGCGTATAAGTCACTAGTGTGTAGCTCTCTACTAATGGCGCTACCGCATAGGTAGATAACTCAGTACTTTCATCAATAGTCAATGCTCCGACCATATTGTCCTCAGATACAGATAATGGCGCATCGGTGGTCCAAAGATAGGTTAATGGTAAAGCACTCGGTACACTGGTACTTGCGGTTCCAGCCAGTAAAATTGTTTCGCCACTGAATATACCCTGACTATATCCTGCACTAACAACAGGCAAGGTATCTGTATCAGTCTGAATCAACAAGCTCACCGAAGATGCCCCAGTCGCTCCTTCTTCATCTGTGACCGTGAGTTGAAACACTAATGTCTCTTGGGTACTTGAAATAGGCGTGACAAAGGTGAGTGTTGCTTCGTCGGCATCAACGCCGGTTATCACATTGGTACCACTGGTTTGAGACCAAGCATAACTAGCGATAGGTGACGAAGAGTCTGATGCATCTTGATCTGTACTATTACTGCCATCGAGTGTGACTGACACCCCTGCAGGCATTGTGTTAGTCGCTAACCCATCCCACTGTGGCACCGTGATCAAAGCCACTGGTGAAATATTTGTTGGCTCAACCGTTACAACTAGGGTATCACTCACACTAGCACCAGCGGTGTCATTCACCAGTAAGGTGAGGGTATAAAGTGTAGATTCTGTTACTGCAGGGGCGGTGAACGTTGCAGAACCAGTGGTGTTGTCTTCTTGAGTAATATCGAGAGAAGGTGACGAGGACCAAGAGAAAGTGTATGGCTGAGTACCGCCTTGAGCGGTTGCGGAAAGCACTACCTCACCACCTTCGGTCACACTGATGTCAGCGCCGGCGTTGGCAAACAAATTAACTGTCCCAGAGCTAGTGTCATCGTCCGAACCACCGCCGCAGGCTGTTATCGCAACCGTTATAATTAACAAAAAGAACAGCCTGAAAAAGCCATTCAACGATTCTTTGATACCTCTAAAAAGGAAAGAACCCATAGGAAGCGAGTCTCCGATTACATGAGAAAACAAACTTACAAATCGATGCGAGAGCTGTATGGCTAACTTCGCTGAGAACGTTCCTGAGCTTCGCTCATCAGTACTTGAAGTGATTCAAGCTGCTTCTTACCCACCGCAACATCTGTCATGTCATAAATCATCATGCTAATGAAATCCACTTTCCCCGTAGCTGATACTAATGGGGATAAAGTGATATTCTGATACATGAACGATTCACTACCTGTAATCGGCCGATAGTTTGCAAACTTAAATAAATAAGGGCGTTGCTCCCACGTCAGAAAGGCGCGAGATTTCAATTCAAAAACAGGTTTAGTTTTCTGCTTGAACCAGTTTTGGTCAATGTGCGGAAACAACTCAAATAAGGATTTGTCTCTAACATCACTAGGAAGCAAGCCACTGTGGCTTTCCATAAAACCATTCCAAATTTGGATATTACAATTGCGATCTAGCACGACTATACCCACGTCTACCGACTGGAGCATGTCCATCATCCAATGAAACTCTTGCAATTCTTCCAAGGACTGGCTCATTCAAAATCCTCCAACAAATGAGACAACTTCTTATTCATCATTTCCATAGAGTCTTCAGTGAACAATAGAATCAAGTCGCATTGCACATTGTAACCTTCTAAACCGTAACTTAGCTCAATGGCCAAAGTACGCTTCCACTTAATTTTGTTCATGGAAATAATTTCAGTAATTGCTCGATGTTGCCCCAAAACAATAGGATGGCCCTGACTAAAATTAACGTCCATTTGGTTGGCTAGCCCAGTCAAGCAGGTACCGATCAAGATGCTAGCTGCATCCATTAACAACTCTAATTGGAGTTGGTCATCTACTGCGCCTTTGACATCGAGTATTTTCGCCACATCGTCAAAGCTCGAATCGCTCAGAATACAGAGTGCTTCACCGCTTATCCCCGGCCCGATAAACCCCTGACACACCGCTGAAACTTGCTCGTGACTCTCAATATCAGAGAGCATCATATGTAATTCGGATACTTCGATAAGGTTGACGTTAGGAATGGGTAAACGTACAAAAACATTCATTATGCGAGCAAGGTGATCGCCAGCCTGCCCCATAGCAATATTGGTAATTTCTTGATAGCAATCGCGAACGTCTGGGTGTAACGAAGCTTCTTCTACCTCTTCTTCTTTTTCGCTAGCTAATACGTTGTGCTTAGTTAATACACTGTGCAACGTCTGTGGGTCTACCGGTTTTCTAATGAAGTCTATTGCACCGAGCGAGGTAACCCTTTGATGTGCCTCTGGTTGAATATCACCAGAAATAACTACCGTCTTAGTAGATAGGTTAGCCTGCTTTATCGCTTCAAGAGTTTGATACCCATCCATGATTGGCATGTTGAGATCGAGAAGCAATAAGTCACCCTTGCCTTGGTTAAGCAACCCCATGGCCTCTTCACCATTTTTGGCAAAGTGAACGGACACCTCCCAATCTTGGGGAAGGCATTTAGCCACCTGCTTACGAGCAACTAGAGAATCATCACAGACGAGAACAGAATACATGGAGACGTTGGACCACCCATTTACTTGGACTTGCTAAAACTACAACGCTGAATTTTACTGTAGTACTTAAAATCACACCCGTCTATATTGACGGGAAATAACACTAATAGAAATAGCACTTTTGGCGAATTTTGCCATTAAAATTAGGCGAGTAGTTGTTTAAACCGCTATGAACAAGGAAAACAAAGGTGGCAGTATCAATACGGTGACAATACCAGTGATACACATTGCAAGTACTGCCATAGCAGCAACTTGCTCTCCCTTTTGAATGGCTTTTGCCGTGCCAATTGCATGTGCAACGGTGCCTAACGCCAACCCTTGAGCATTTGCATTCGAAATTTTTAGTAGGCGAAAGAGACTATCTGACATGATGGCACCTACAATACCTGTTACTATTACAAACACCGCTGCCAACTCTCCCACACCACCGATAGCGTCAGCAGTACTCATCGCAAAAGGTGTAGACACTGACTTTAACATCATCGTAAGTTGTAGAGTCATGGGAGCATCAAAGATATACAGTGTGAAGCAAGCCAAAACAGGCGCAAAAACGCCGCCGAATGCGATGCTGATCCACCCGTTCACACCAAGCTTTTTAACACGATCCCACTGGTTGTGAATTGGGACTGCCAACGCAACGGTCGCAGGCCCCAATAGCCAGTGTAAAAGATAGGTGTATGATTGAAACTGTGTCACTTGCGTATCAGAAACTACCAGTAATAAGCTCACTAGCGCTACAGTAACTACTATGGGGTGACAAAGTGGGTTAAGCCGCAATTTTTTTGCACAGGCCAGCGCAATTCCATAGCAACATACGGTAACAACGAGCCACACAATCATGTTAGTGAACGTTTGAAGATCCATAGATTACTGACACTTCTCGTCTATGTTCGATGGGGTTTCAGACTCGTCATCGGCCATAAGCCATACGGTAAGCTTTGCTTGTATGCCTAAAACCAGACAAGTTGTCACTACAACAGCAATAGCTAAACTCGTGATGTTATCGGTGATATTTGTCCAATAGACGCCGACTCCCATCACAACAGGAATAAAGAGCAAAGACATATGAGAGAGCAATGGCTGAGCAGCGAATGCCACTGAGTCTTTAATGGATGGCAAAACAAACAGCAGAATGAGCAACATCATGAGTCCACAAACAGCGCCGGGTACTGCTAGATGAAAGATGTCGGAGATAAAGAGACCCAACCAATAACACGCTAATATAACCGAAGCTCCAACTAGCCCAGTTATTAACTTTTTCAATAACACACCGTATCTCAAACAATTAATGACCCGTAGCAGTGTACCGCTAGAATAAGCTCCGAGCTAATAATACGTTGGTCTGAATAGGTTGTTCGTCCTCTTCATTTGTTTAAGGCCTAGTCGGCTTTTGCCAATGCCGCCAATACTCAGCAAAATACCGTCGGCTAATTTTGAGGCGATTACCATCACTCAATATAATAAAGTTAATACCTGTATGAGTCTGTTCGAGGCTTGACACAAAGTCAGTGTTTACTAGTACGGAACGACTCGCCTTTACAAATCGACTATCGTTAAGCTTATCAATAAGGTCAGTCAGTGTGATGCGAACCACCACGTTTTCAGCCCCCAGACGAATGCACATATAGTCTCCAGCAGCTTCAACCCAAATCAAGGATTCAAGCTCTATCGACCGCCAACCATGCTCTGTCTTCAAACCGATTGAATGCGGCTTACTTCTGTCGGCATACTGCCTTTTCAAACTAGCGAGTAAAGCAGCTTCGCTTACACCGAGTTGCTTGGACAACCCACGGGTCAGACTGTTGTGTTTTGCGTTGCGCTGTCGACACATATGTCGCTGCTCAACTCTTTTCAATGCAGTAGTAATCTCATCAGTATCCGCATCATGAGAGACAAACCCCCATGCTCTGCTCGAAAACGCAATCAAAGCATCGGTGTTATTGTCGCCAACAGCAATCCAATCGTTGTGACTATTAGACAATATTCTCGATCTCGCTGGTAGAAAGCTAACAGCTGTGGGCATAACGTCCAGCAAGCTGAAATAATGATCTTCATCTGACACGTCATAAACACGGTCAAACTTGTCGGTTGCAATGAGTTGCTGACATAACGCGTGGGTTTGTGCTTGACAGTACAAAAATACCACCGCAACCATTGCATCGGGTTCGGGTGATAGCAACATAGTGGAATCTGCAGGTGGTGAAGAAAAAAGGGCCGCCCGAGATTGCGACAGCCCCAACTCCAGGGATGAGAAAAGGTGTATCATAACCGTGGGCCTAACGCTTAGCCGTTAGTGCTCCATTATTGTCTTCAAAGTAGCGAGCAAGGTACTCGTGTGTGTCTTTAGCGTTGTTTTTCATAGCAAAGGTCATCATGTCATCACCATTGCACACTAAACCATTAGCCAGAGCACGGTAGCTTATCCCACTCTTTTTGACCGCAAGACGAAGATCAAGGCGGTCGTCATTTTGAATAGCTTCGCAAATCTTAATAAGGTCATCTTCAATATGAGCCGGGTAAGATTCAGCAGAGGCAGTGCTAGCAACTGAAAGGCCAAGACAAGTAGCGGCAAGTGTAAAGGTAATACGGCGTGGCAAGTTCATAATCATATCCTCAATGTGTTAGGCAACGCGGAGGCCGTGTTCTTGCCGCCGCCCATTTAACCTAGTGAATTTTTTGAGGCGATACGTTATTAAATCGTTAAACTGCGGTTATCTGAGATGTTGCGATAAACGCCCAAAATGTGCAGATAAATCGTCTTTCTACTGTGCATTTGGTCGAAAAGCGCACATACTTTGAAACAACCTCCATTTTTATTCACAAGGAAGGGAAAGAAATGCACCAATCACATCCTTATCCATCGATTCGAGCACAAATGAGACCGGGAGATGTTATCGCGTTCGGAGGAAATAGCTTGTTCTCTCGATGGACCAAATTAACCACACGCTCGTCAGTCACTCATATTGCCATTGTTATGCAGACAAAAATGAGGGACGAAGAAGGTGGGCGGTATTTCAACCAAGTCATGGAAGCGACGGCCTATCAAGGAAAGCGAGGTGTGATGACTAATCGTCTGAGCGACCGCCTACGGGATTATGACGGCGATATTTGGTGGCTTCCTTTGGGAGAACAAGCACGTGAAAAATTCGAACAAAACCGCACTGAATTTTTCAATTTTATGTTCGAACAAGATGGTAAAGGCTATGATATTTTGCAGTTGTTTGGCTCTGCAGTAGACGCCATAGACGATCACCCGCTACTGGGTAAGATAAGCCATAATCAAGAGGATTTCAGTAGCTGGTTTTGTTCAGAGTTAGTTGCAGAAGGCCTCGAAAAAGCAGGGATAGTAAACAACGTTAATGCCTCTGAAGTCACCCCCGTAGACATATGCCGATTTGCAATATTCGAGAACCGCTACGTTCAGCTAAAAGGCGATAAGCGAAAGATAATGGGATTTAATTCTTTTGAAGCGGACAATTGGGGTCAGCTAGACTGACCCCGGATACAGCATCAAAAAATACTGTCTTGGTGGATTTTGATAAACATACTGGTGTCGGGCTTACTGTAATCGATTTTGTACTCTTTTCCGTTGAGAGTTTGAATAAATATCAGTGTTTTTTCGTCACCAAAAATTTCACCGGTAGTTACATCGACCAATTCCATATCCATCATTTTGGCTTCGCGCTTATTCTCTGGGATTTTTCCTTCGTAGCGCTTAATACCTTTATAAGTGACGAGGATCGGCGGCGTATCATCGCCATTAACTACCAAAAGGTCGAGCTTTCGAATTTTGTGGATAAGGGTATTACGACCACTTACCAAATACGGCTTTTCTGTCATTATCGTCTCCGCGACAGCTACTTCTTAAATATTACTTAACATATAGAACAAAAACATATCAAAAATTGTTTAATCATGCACGAATAAACAAAAATACCCAGATATTTTCTACTTAAGTATAATCAAAAATAATGACCTTGCTAGCAATCACCTTAAAGGTTGTTAAATTTTGTACACATTGTCATCCCACTGTATCCAGGGGCGCTGGAGTAAATTTCTCAACAATTGATCACATGGCGCTTGTTCTGGCGAAGTAAAAACGCATCCAGCTTCATATTGACTGAAGTTCACCTGAGAAACGATATTCGATACCGACAGTTCCAACGTGAGTTCCGTATCAAACTGCAACATAGGTAATATAAATTCAATTCGATTCGTAAATCCGCATGCCCTGTTGGGAGCATGGTTTGGCGACACTGATTCACACTCTGCACTGCCCAGGTGATAGGCAAATGTTTCCGTTGGAGTACTTGTTTTATGCATATCTAAGCGCAAATAATAGTGACCATTTTGAGCATTCAAAAACATGTTTGGGGCGCCCAAAGGTGCTGTAGGTGGTGTATCTAGTGCATGATTGTTTTCAAACGGTACTGCCAAGGTAAAGCGCAGATTGGTGGCTAATTTCATTAGTTTTTCTGACGCATTTAAAACAATACTTTGATTTCCTGATGGCGTCTCGCCACAGGCATTGTGAAAAGACAATAAGGCAATATTCTTTGTTTGCCACTCACTGGGATGAAACGCAATAGCATGCCAGCGTCCGTCGATTCTAATCTCAGGATTACTTAGGTAAAACGCGAAATGATCGACTGTCCATGGTTGACCTTCAACGGTGACTTCTAGTGGGCAAGCATCGTTTGATAACCCGGTAAGCACAAAAGGTATTTCTCCCGGCTGTCGAGAAGGAGCAAACCAGTCATCACAACCAGATAACCCGGCCACAATAACTATCAAGAAAAGTGCGCGCATACAAAACGACTTAACAACGCGAGAAAAACAGACATTCATGGACTGACAACTACCGCAAAAAATAACCAATTAATAGGCTTAAGTTACACATAAATGGGCCAATAAAGAAGACAATGAACAAAAATCAAGCAAACTATCTATCAAAAACATTTCCACACGTGACATGATTGGTAAAACTGCTTATACTGCGCTCGTTTCTAGCCAAGGTGGCTATTAACAGACTTCATCAAGAAATGGCCCTATAGCTCAGTTGGTTAGAGCACCCGACTCATAATCGGTAGGTCCCCTGTTCAAGTCAGGGTGGGGCCACCATTTCCTCAAACGTGTAGCACTAGATTCTTTCTCCAAACTCAAACACACAAGTTTCAGCCAGTGGATTAGCGCTATTATCATTAATAAGCGTTAATGATGTGAGTACAAGATCACTCACTTTATCGGCAGTATGGTTTTGTGAAATCTCAAAGTAGTAGTTGGCATAGTGAGCGCCCACCTCTTGCAGCTCTAGGTAAGGAAATTGACGGAACTTCCACTGCCCGTTACCAGTAGCAGTAACACTATCCCCAGTATTTTCGTCTTCTCGATTTAGCTCAAGCGTATAAGTACCGTTTTTATGTAGGGTAAGCCGTTTGCCATCACCACACCCTTCTCCCACATAAACATGCACTAGGTCCTGTGGCAAAAGCGAATCAGCGGGCCTTTGTCCATCGGGAAACAAAAAAATAGCGAGTGAATTTTTCGTATACCAATGATTGCCTTGGGTAATTGACGCTGTGGAATTAATCGGAAAACCTAGACGTTTTGTCACTTCACTTGTTGTGTCGATGGTCTGTTCATCTTGAAGCAATAACGAGTACAGTAATGTATTGGTCGATATAGTTGTAGGGAAATCGAACTCATTGAGTTTGACCTGCAAATCTTCTTTTTCCAGTTGTTCGGTCAACTCATTTCGTTGCTCGTCATCTAAGTACTTAGCATATACGTAAATCGTGGGTTGATTTGCACAAGCACTCAATAGCAACAGTAAAAATAGGCAACTAAATAATTGATACAAACATTTCATTAAGCGAATTTCTCTCATTTGATAAATATTAAGATTACAATTGTAATCCCATTTTTTAAGAAAACAACTACGTCTTAATATCTAGTTTTTATGCATTGCTTTTAGCACCTATCCATACTCTTTTTAAATGTTGAGGGTGTTTGATCAAACCATCGCCTAAATGCCTTGTTAAACGCACTTTGATCGTTGAATCCAAGTAAATTGGATAGTTCAGATAAACTTGTATTCACAATGAGTCGTTGCGCCCTCTTTTTTCTTTCTTTATCTAACATGCGGACGAAAGTTGTCCCCTCAGCTTGCAGACGTCGTTGCAGTGTTCTTGGCGATAAAGTAAAAGCAATTGCATATGTATCTAGCGATACTTCCCCTAAATTCGGTGTTTGTTCGAGTAAGTGGCTTAGCTTATCTTGATAAGGGTGTGATGATGCTAAGGCAGTCAGTTGCGACTCTGAAAGATTAGTCAGTGTCGAATATAAATCTGGATTTTTAGAATCAAAGCTTAAATACAAAAACGCTGTAGGAAAAATAAGTGCATTGTACTGCTGCTTGGTACACACTTCACAACCAAACCACTGCTCAAGTAGCGACCGTTCATGACCAGACAACGCAACCGTCAAATTCATCTTACTTGGGGCAATGTCGCTACGAACAATCTTTCTTGTTATCGCTACCCATGCGGTCATGTTCCGCAGAATCACGTGTTTATTTGTCTGTGTTTTTGGTGTCCATCTAATTTCAACATAGTGTTCGTTGTGAAGCACGCTAGCCACAGCAATATCCGCAACTAAACTATCAAATCGGAGTAAGACCTTCAGTGCTGCCTCTAGGGTTGAACAAGACTCCACTAGATAACCAAGTACACCAAAATCTGCGGTGCGAATATCTTGCCCCAAATGAAACCCGAAAAGACGGTCTGACAGCAAGGACTCCCCCAGACAAAGGAGCTTTTCGTAGCTTTCTAGTGAAACCCGAACATCAGCATTATTCAGATCAGAAAAATCTTCCTTGAGCATACATAAAGCGTCTTCAGGGCTCACGCCATGCTGCTCTAGATATTGAAGCACACTCGAAAAATACGCTTTAGATGTTGTAAGCACTAGACACATTACTCAGCAGAATTACTCTAACCACTTTGACGCCTGAGGACAAATTATTGTCGTCTTTTAGCAAGCTTGTAAACCTAATAATGCTTAAACTGTTAAATAAGTGAACTGAAAAATGAGTGTGAAATTGTACATTCACGTTAAACAGGCAATGAAAGCGACAACTCTTCAGGTGAGAGACGAGCTGCTTAATCACGAAGGGCTAGAGCGGTTTTTCAATGCACGTTTTCAAGTAAAATCAACCACCAACCAATCTGAAGTAGTGGGCGGCGAAGGTACAAAGCGCACGGTAAAAATCGGACCAATCAGTTTTGATGAGGTTATTACTGTCGTCAACGACGATACGATTTGCTATGCGGTGGTAGGTGATGCCCCAGTAAAAAATCACTTAGGAACGATAAAACTCTACAACAGCGGCTCTTACTGTGAGGTTGACTACACCATTACATGCCAGTCAAACACGCTACTACCCGGGTTCATCCTCAGCTGGTTTATCAAACGTGACGTTACGTCAGCACTGTTCAAGTTAGCAACATACTTTGACTCTCATCATCAACCTTCTTCAGAGGTAAGAGAGCGCCATGAAAGTTGAAATCATTCTATTGCTATTGAGCCCTATTTTTCTCATATGTATCGCTTGGGAATATAGATCCCATAGGGAAAATTATTCAATCAAGGACAGTGTTAGCAGCACATTGCTTGCGCTATTACATCAAGGCTCTGATCTTCTCGCGTTCACCTTGCTAAGCCCACTATTCTTGTATCTCTACCAGTGGCGTCTCTTCGACATCGAGTTAACATTCATTACTGTGTTCCTCGCATTTGTTCTGCAGGACTTTCTTTACTATTGGTTCCACAGGGCTAGCCACAACATTCATTGGATGTGGGCGGCACACGTTGTGCACCACAGTTCACCTAAGATGAACTTAACGACAGCATTTCGACAGAGCTTTATGTATCCACTTGCTGGAATGTGGGTGTTCTGGATGCCATTAATATTCATTGGCTTTCCAATAGAACTTACTTTTTTGGTGGTCGCACTTAATCTTGCTTTTCAGTTTTTTGTGCATACTCAAGTGATCAAAAACCTAGGATGGGTTGAGTACCTATTCAACACACCCTCCCATCACCGAGTTCACCATTCGGTCGCAGACCAGCATATTGATAAAAACTTCGCGGGCGTATTGATTATCTGGGATAAACTATTTGGAACATTCGAGGCAGAGTCCGAGCTCATTCCCTGTAAATATGGTGCTGTTGGTCACCCCTACCAATTGAACCCAATAAAAGCCACATGGTGGCAATGGGGGTATATGATCGCAAAGTGTGGGAAAGCGAGGGGTTTTACAAGTAAGCTAAAGGCACTGTTTGGTTACCCTTAATTTGAATCGTTCTAACGCGACCTAACATTGATACGATTTTTCCCAGATTGTTTGGCCTCGTACATCAAGCTATCAGACATAGTAACGAAAGCCTTAAAGTCATTGTCTGTAGGCACGATTGAACACAACCCGATGCTTACTCCTAGGTGCCCTGCATCTTGGCCGTCGAGTGCACTTATAGGAACAGTGTTAATCTCGTTTAATAGGTTGTGCGCCAGCTTTAAGGATTGGCCTCTAGACGTATTTCCCCATAATGCGACAAATTCATCACTGCCCAAACGAGCGCACATATCTGATGCTCTCCCCGTATACTGCTTCATTTTTTGCGCAACTTCTCTTAAGCAGTTATCGCCAATCTCGTGACCAAAGCTATCATTGATCGCTTTGAGGCCATCAATATCGACAATTGCGAGGGAGATAGGATGCTGATTTCTGCGACAATGATGCCACTCGTAGTCAAGAAACTCATCGAATCTGCGGCGGTTAGCAATTTTAGTCAATGGGTCTGTGCGAGTCAGTCGCTGATTCTCACGCTCTAAACTTTTTCGCTGTGAGATATCCTGATGAGAAATAATAAAGTAGGTACTGTCGTTATATTGAAATCTGTCTATTTTCATTTCGTACCAAGCATTACCGTCATTATGGCTTGGGTACTCCATGGTAAAGTTGGACAAAGTGCCGTTTCTCAGTTTTGTTAAGCCTTGAATAACAAGGGTTTTGAACTCTCCACTGTCATAGTCCAATGTAGATTCTGGCTGATAATAGTTATACCCAATCCATTCAACATTCGATGGAGGGCTATATTGGTTCGAAAATGAGCTCCACGCTTGATTCACGTAAACAATGGTGAACTGGCTATCCATAATAGCAATAGGATGAGTAAAGGCCTGAAAGGCTTGAGACAGTAAATGATCAGACATATCCATTTACTCTGTTCCTATCGGAAAACTGAGTTCAAACTTTGTCCATTCGTCCAGTCTACTCGTTGCCGTTATCTCTCCTTTTAATGACTGAGTCACTAGGTTGTAAACCACACTCAGCCCCAGCCCTGTGCCACCATGCTCCCGGCTAGTGGTATAAAAGGGCTCAAATATGCGCTTTAATGCGTTACTGTCTATACCGCAGCCATTGTCTTGAAATGTAATGAGCAACCTTGCTTCAACCTGCTTAAAGTGAATGCGAATCTCACCATTAAACACCTCTCTAAACCCATGGGTAAATGCGTTATCGATTAAATTGGTGACTATTTGAGAAACTGCACCTGGAAGCGTTTTAACAACGACGTTGTCTTTTCCACTCACGAACATTCTTATGTTTTTCTTCTCTACCTTGGGTGACATCGCACTGAGGATCTCTTTTAGGTATGACTTCACGTTTATCGAACGTTGCTCATTATGAGTTTGATCTACCGCTATTTGTTTAAAGTTTTCAACAAGCTCTGCGGCTCTGTGTAGATTTGTCAGAAGCAAATCACAACCGTTGGTGATGTCGTGACAATACTCGTCAAATTTACTCTTACTCAGTGAGCCCGTTTTAGCACTGGATTGCAGCGAGCCAGAGATGTGTTCTAAATGGCTAGCACAGGTTAATGCTACACCCAGTGGCGTGTTAATTTCGTGAGCTACTCCTGCAACAAGATTACCTAGTGCAGCCATTTTTTCGCTTTCAATGAGTTGCTCTTGCGTTGATTTTAGGGCGCTAAGCGTCTCTTCTAATTTGCAATTAGATTGAGTCAGCGCTTCGGTGCGTTCTTCCACCAAGGATTCCAACGACTCGTTAAGTGCTTGTAGTTGACTTTGGACATCTTTGAGTAGCGTGATATCGTCGTAGGTTCCTACCACCCCTACTACATCATCGTTGTCATCAATGATGGGACGTTTGGACGTTCTCAACCAAATAGTATTTCCATTCTGATGTGTCTGCGGTTCTTCTGAACAAATCATGTGTTCTCTCGTAGACATCGTATTTGCGTCATCGCCACGATACAGCTCAGCTTGCTCTGGGAAGACATCAAAATCGGTCAAACCAACGAGGTCCGCAGGACAGTTTTTTGAAGCGTCATCTGAGAACGCCTTATTACAACCGACATAAACTGACTGACGATTCTTCCAAAACACCCGCTGTGGCATAAGGTCTAATACGGTTTGGTAAGTATTGATATCGAGTTTTTGCTTTAAATACACACTTCGATTCACAAAGTGCGACGATAAACACTGATGTACTGCTGGGAACATAGTGTCCATTGCTGTGGCTTCCTTGACCTTGCATATTACGAGCCCACACAAATCGTTTTTATTAAAAAAAGGAACTACCGAGAAATGCTGGTCACTGAAGTTAAATTTAGATACCCAGGACTCAACACTAAGAAGATTGTCACGGAGTGATTCACCTGTAACTAGGAGTTCACTTCTTTTTTCATACAAAGCTTGAAACAAAGTGGGGCGCTCGTTCTCAGCAAGCTCAAACTCGAACTTACCAGCGTTTTTTCCATGAGAATTACTCGCCACTAAATGATGAGAGAACTTATAGCGATTGTTCTGACTGTCTTTATAGACTTCGCTAAATATAATGAGTCTAGTGGAGAGCAATTCAGACAAGGCGCCTAGCGTTTCAGTAAACAAATTTCCTTGAGTTTCATCAGTGACTTTTGTGTCCAACAAACCACGGATGATGTTCAGTTGCAATTCACTCTGCGCTGACATTCAGTAACCTCAATGTGGAGCCGTTCATTTAAACATGACCTAACGGTCGCTTCCTTACCATAGTAAATTAGTTGAGTTTTGCGCCAAACGCGAAAACATCAGTTAATAAAACGAGATACCCATTCTTCTACAGGCAGCGGTTTAGAAAAATAATACCCTTGAATAGCAACGTTTCCGCGCTGCGCTTCTAGGTAATCCAGTTGAATTTGGTTTTCAACGCCCTCTGCAACAATTTTCAAGTTCAGCGCATTAGCCATTTGAATTATCAGATTTACGATGGGTACATAGCTGTCACTTGAAACAATAGAATCAATAAATGTTTTATCTATCTTTAATTCAGTTACCGGAAGGTTCTTAATGTAGCTGAGACTTGAGTATCCTGTACCAAAGTCATCTATCGAAAACCGAACGCCTTTTTCACGCAGTGTCTGCATTTTCTCGCTAATCAACTGAAAATCAGCCACTAGAACACTCTCGGTCAACTCCAGTGTAATCTGCTCAAAACTCACGCCGTAATCTTCAATAGTACTGGTAAATCGCTTGAGAAAGCTGGGTTGCGCAATATGTTTGGCGCTTATATTAATAGAAATTGAGCCAGCATAAGACTTGTTTGAGTTATACACAGCTAACAGTTCACACACCTGTTCAATGACCCAGGTGTCAATCTCAACAATCTTTCCATTTTGCTCTGCAAGTGCGATGAACTCGTCTGGCCTTATATTGCCCAGCTCAGGAGAGTTCCAGCGAACCAGTGCTTCTGTACCAACAATATTCTTCGCGGTATCGAATTGAGGCTGTAAGACTAAATAGAGTTCGTCCAAAAAACTGTGATTTTGCATGGCGTAAATAAGGTCGAATTGACGCCGTAAAAAAGCGATTTCTCTTACCGTTGCGACGGCAAAACGATTGCCACCGTCAGCCTTCGCCCCCTTCATTGTCAGTTCCAAAAGAGGTTTGAGATCCTTGTGATTTATCGAAGGAACATAATTTTCTAATAAACCAATAGAAGCGGTAATACTGACCATTTCACCGTCAATAACCACAGGGGCTGCAATAATATCTACAAGTTTGTCTGCCAAATTGTAGGAAAACGACGGTTTGTTTTCATACAGTTGATCACCGTCTACATTGCGCAGGCAGTCTTGAACGATAATAAAAAAGCTATCCCCCGAATATCGATATATCTCACAGCCAGAAGGCAATACCACTTTGATTTTATCGACAACAGCACGCAACAGCTCATCAGCCATCTCTTCATTATAGATAAGATTAAACTGGGAAAACTTATCAAGGTTTATCAATAGCAAAGCAAATTGGTGACGCTTGCGTATGTGGTCGTCTATCGACCTTCCCTCAATACGCTCCATACAGTCTTTAATATCGTTTTCAAAAGAGTATCGATTCATGGCACCCGTTAAATCATCGTAAAACGCGAGTTTATTGATTCGTTCTTCGGCCTGTTTTTGGCTCGTAATATCAACAATAAACGCGATAAACTCATCCCTGTCATCGTCAAACGTTGCTCCACCGATAAGTGCCGTCATTTGGTCGCCATGCTTACCGACAAACACTTTTTCATAGGCAGGAATTTCACCGCTCTCGGCCAGGGTTTCAAATGCCATTTCATCACTTTGCTCGTATTGGTAGTCTGACACTTTCATCCAACTGACAGCGCCCAGTTCAAAGTCCTCTCGAGAATATCCGAGCATAGATAAAAAAGTATCATTCACATCCACGATCTTCCCTGTGGTGTCTCCACGAATAATCCCGATGAAGCTAGAAGACTCCCAACGTTTAAATCTGACGGCATCCTTCAATATCTGAGCGTTTTTTTCGCCAATTTGTTTTAACGTAAGTTCGAGGTCGTCTTTAATGTTGAATAGGGTGGATGTCATCACGTTAAAATTTAATGCGAGTTCAGCCACCTCATCATTGCCTTTAATAACAACCGCTTCTCGCTGTTGAAATTGGATAATCTTATTCACTGCCTGATTAAGCACGGTGATAGGAGATGCGATACGTTTAGCAAAGTAAATGGACAATCCAAGTACAATCAACACAACCAATACGACAAAAAAGATGATGTTTAAAAAACGCGCGATTGATGTGGTCATAGGCTTCTTGCTTATCTATCTTAACAATGATCCCCCAATCAACTTCTTCGATATATCGGGAAACGGCAATTACCGGTTCATTCCTATAGTCAGGAAAATCGGTAAACGTACTGGTCGATTTGTTAAGTGCATGAATGATAGGGATGTTAAGGTTGTCTTTAGGTATAACAATGTTCAGCGCAGAATTGCTGTTATGTCGAGTCGGAGTAAGAAAAACGGCGTCACCGTCTTTATTACGAGATGCAACGACTGTCTCTCCGGTTTTTCCCAAGCCGGTATAGTCCTGCACCAGAGACAACATGCTGTCTGGTAGAATCTCTATTACCATGAAGGCAATGGCTTCACCTTCGAGTAACACTGGACCATAAACGTTCATCACCAACTGTCCGGTCTCTGAATACGAGACGTCAATGACGTAGTCGCTGGTAGAAGTATAAACTGAGCGGTCAATATAGGGGAACCTGTCTTCATTGCTAGCGCAAATTAGTACGCCGTCTACGTCGTACAAACTTATGGCTCTGAAGTGAAGAATCCCCTCTTTGGCATCTTTAAGGATCTTATTGATACTCTGAATTTTATCAAAAGCCTGTGGTGCGAGATTGTATTCGCTAATGAGTTGACGAAGCCGGGTTCGAGAGGCAACCGTGCGAAACATGTCGAACTCTTTTTGCTGAGCAGCTCGAATTCGATTAAATTGAATAGACGCAACAGATTGCAGATGATCGATAACCTGACGTTCTATGTGCAGTCTTTCAATGAAATAAAGCACGCTTCCGCATATAAGTAGCGGAAGCAGTGCAACACAAAGGTAAGAAAATAAAAGCCGCTCTTTTAGCTTCATTGCCGTCCGAGATGAAATAGGTTAGCCATTGAAAAGATTGCGATAAGGCCAACTATCAAAAAGAATACTGCGATATTCTTACTATAGACGATTACTCAGAAGTTAAATGAAAGATATTCAATTTTCGACGTTTAGTGCATAGCGTCTGTCCAAAACACTACTGCCTACACCATTTCTTTTGGTGACTTTTAGTTGGGTGGGAATACGCTCTTTCATGGCGTCAATATGACTGATTACACCTATCATTTTTCCAGATGCATTTAGGTTATCTAATGCGTCTAATGCAACATCAAGGGTTTCGGCATCAAGCGTACCGAACCCCTCATCAAGAAAAAGTGAATCTATACTGGTTTTATGACTCACTAGGTCAGATAACGCCAGCGCCAAAGCTAAACTCACGAGAAAACTTTCACCACCGGATAAAGTTTTTGTATCTCGCTCTACGTCACCTTGCCATGTATCAAGCACACTCAAACTCAGACCTTCACCCGACTGCCTTTTCAATTGATATCGACCGTGAAGCTTGTCCAATCTGCCGTTTGCCAGATAGACCAAATTATCTAGGGTTAGCCCTTGGGCAAACTTTCTGAATTTGTCACCATTTGCCGACCCAATCAGTGAGTGAAGGTAAGCAATATCGTCATATTCTTGTTCAAATTGCGCTTTCTGTTCGAGTAATGTCTGTTGATTTTTTCTTGTCGTTTCGTCAGCCTCTAATTGCTGTGTCACCTTTCCTAATTGCGCCAGGCTAGATTCATGCTGCTCCACTAACACATCGACCTTATGCTCAACAGAAGCCAGAGGTTCACGTTTCCAGAGGGCAGAATGTTGATGATCATTAAGCTCATTGGCTTGTGTTAGTAGCTGCTGTGTAATCGTGCTTAAGTAGTGAGCTTTGCGTTTTAGTTCTTCATCGAGTTTCTGGAGTTGTTCTTGCTCATGATCACTGAGCAGCGCAGATAGAAAATCTTCTTCGCTCTTGAACACACTATTTTCAATGGTACTGGTCCATTTAATTGATAGCTCTGCAATATGACCTTTCATGTCTATTAGCTGTTGATTTAGTGTATTGGCCTTTGATGTCAACGCAGCATGCTCTGTGGTTCGCTCCGACACTTGCCTTTGATTGAGTTTGAGATCATTCAGCGCATCGTTTGATTGAGCGTGCATAGTTTGCTTAGATTGAACTATGTCTCCCTGCGGAAACACAGACGTGCGTTCTCTTTCTAGTGTTTGTATCTCACTCGCCAGAGCATCAATATCACCATCAAATCTTTTTTGCTGCGCTTGATAATCGATGAGTCGCTGCGCAAGGTTGTCGATATCTGTTTTTAACGGCGCGATATCTAAACTTAATGTATGAACCTGTTCAGATGTCGATTTAAAAGCCTTCGCTGAAGCCTGTTTTTCATCTAACCATAACAAGATCTCATCGAAGGTCAGCAGACCAGCGCCGTGTTGAGAGATTTGCTGTTCTAGCGTACTTTGTAAAGCTTCAACTTGAGCCTTCAAGTTCTCTAGATTCTCTTTACCTTTGCGCTGAGTCTCTGTTAATTGAGCTAGTGTCTGCTGAGCTAGTGCCACTTGGTTTTGTAACTGACCGTGATGTTTTTGTGCGGCAGTGAATAATTCCGAGGCTTTCAGGTAGTCTTGTTGTCTTTGAGACTGGGCTTTTAATAATGCTTGTGTTTTTTCTAACAACGCATTTTGCTTGCCAATATAACTGACTAAGCTTTGACGGTCCTCAATATCGATATTCTCGCCCATCTCGGCCAGAACAGAAGACCACTGGGCACCTAATTGATTGATTTCACTATTTATTTGACTAAGTTCACTTTGTATCTGCTCCTGCCTTCTTTCGCCCCCTTCTCGTTGAAGCTTTGCTTCTTGACCGTTTTCCTCAATGTCCCTTAATTCGATTTGCAGAGCTTCTCGACGCTTTACTGTATCAGGCAAATCAATGTGCATAGACGCCAAAGGATGGTCAGTCGATCCACAAAGCGGACAAGGCTGTTGTGGAATTAACTGATGGCGAAATTGCGCTAGCTCCTCTTCTTGAGCAATTAACGCAGCAACATCTTGCAGTTGTTGTTTTGTAGACTTATAGCGTTCTCTGAGCTGCGCCTGCAACTGAGAAAAATGCACCACTTCTTTTTGTACCTTTGCACTCTCACTCGAGAGCGATTCAACTTTATCAATCAACTCTCCGTGGCGCTTTTGCCATTGTTCACCGTTGAGCCCGAGTTTCCAGCGCTGATTAGCCTCAGAGATTTTCGCCTCGAGTACCTCTGGAGATCCTCGCTCCAATAGTCTCTGCCACTCGTCATATTTACTCGCAGAGTCTCGCTGGTTGACGTCCAACTCCCGGCTTATTTGAATAAGTTGCTTTTCAAGCTCGATAACCTCTACTTTTTTATTCGACACTTCACAAACACCAATATCCTGTTTTGCCGTCAAGTCTGCTATCTGGTCGCCGAGTGAAATTCCCTGTTGAGCGAGCGCTCGCCAACCACTCAAGCTCTCCAGAACGGTCTCATCACCTTTATTGGCTAATAAGTAAGTTTGTGCTTCGGTTAGCTTTATTTTTTTATCTTCAAGTACTTGTTGTTTCGACGATAATTCTTCGATTGTTTGTTCTAGCTGTTGTTGATTGAGTACTTTTTGACTAACTAACCGGGATTTATCACGAGCAAGTTCGCGTAATCGATTGTCCAATGGAATAACAACGTCACCGATCAGTGTGTTTAGCTGTTCTTGCTCAGCGACAACCTTATTGTACTTTGTCTCAGCATCTAATAGCCGTACTTTGGAAGTTTCCAACTGATTTTCGCTATTAGACTGTACTGAGGTAACCTCTTGAATATGTTTAAATAAAGCTTCGCTGTCAGAGACCTTGCGCTTAATTTCATCATATTGTGGACGTAACTGCTGAGCAGGCTCTCCCAAGGCGAGTTTATCCAATTGGGATTTAGCAAGGTTTTTCGAGTGTTCAAACTCAGCTTTTTCATTGGTGAGCTGCGCCTGTCGCTTTTCACATTGGTCAAACTGCATTCGCCAATGCTGCTGCTCTCTCAGA
The DNA here is from genome assembly GCF_006538345.1 of Alteromonas sp. KUL49. Taxonomy (GTDB): domain Bacteria; phylum Pseudomonadota; class Gammaproteobacteria; order Enterobacterales; family Alteromonadaceae; genus Alteromonas. The sequence continues at coordinate 26,190 of NZ_BJKL01000007.1, forward strand.
GACGTTAACTCTTGTTTCTGGTTGCTGACTTCAATGTGCAATGAAGTACTTGCTTGTTGTAATGCAGAGAGTGTCTCTTCATCCAACAAATCAATAGCTTCCAATCGAATATCAAATTGTGCTCGCTGTTGCTTTGCATCGGTAAAACGTTGATGTATTGCTCTGGAGATATTGCCGTAAATTTCTGTACCCGTTAGCTCTTCAAGTAATTCTGCTCGCTCGTTCTCATTGGCATTGAGAAATGCGGCAAAGTCACCTTGCGATAACATCATAGACTTCGTAAAGCGTCCGAAATTGAGACCGGTGAGACTCTCAATTAACTCACTTTTCTGACGAACTTGTGTAGCCAATACATTGCCACTCTCCACTTCAGCAAGCTCAACATCGGCATTTTGTAAACGCCCATCTACCTGCCCTCTTGCCCTGCGCATACTCCAAAATGCCCGATATGCTTTACCCTTTATTTCGAACTCCACTTCTGCGAGGCACTCAGCGCAACCTCGCGTCATAATGTCGTTGTCGCTGGTAGTTATTGGGCCAAGACGGGGGGTTTGGTGATAAAGCGCGAGACAGATCCCGTCCAATAACGTCGTTTTTCCTGCGCCCGTGGGCCCTGTAATCGCAAAAAGTCCGCTGTCGATAAAGGGAGAGTCATTGAAGTTAATCTTCCACTCACCTTTTAAGGCATTGAGGTTTTTAAATCGCAACGTAAGAATTTTCATTCGCTCTCACCGTTGTCTACTTGAGCAAGTTCAACCTCACTGACCAAAGTTTGAAAAAGTGTTTTTATTCGAGTTTTACGCGCTTGTTCAGGCTCAGTATCAAAGGCCTCTTTATCCAGTCGTTCATTAAACACATCAGTAACGGAAAGCTCTGCCAACGTCTCCTTGTGTTGTTGTGATAGCCCACTAAGTGTTTTATTTCTTACTCTACGCAACTGTAAAATCTCTACAGGTTTCCCCTCTGTGATTGCCAATACCCTCTGTTGTAAATCACTTAGATAGTCTTGCGTATCAATCTCAACGCAAAGCCAAAGTGACTTTTCAAGACTGTCGATAACAGAGGAGTGTTTAGCTAACGCCAGATCTATCTCTTTACTCAGTGAATCCATGTTTCCGCGTACGACTGCCATGGGTTGAAATAAGGGCACATTGACTGGCAAAATACTGGTTACATCATCTTTGTTTAGGGCAACTACTACCACTTGCTTTTGACTTTTGAGTTCGTCAAAACTCAACGGAATAGGAGACCCGGAGTAACGGATATGGGGTTGTTTAGCGACAACTTGAGGGCGATGAATATGGCCCAACGCAATATAGTCCGCGGGAGGAAACCCATCCGCAGCAAAACCTTCTAAATTACCTATATAAATATCACGGACACTGTCAGAGGTTTTTACTCCCAGGGCAGTAAGGTGCCCTGTAGCAATGATGGGTACGGGATTGTTCATGGTACTTTGTAGCGCTTTCGCTTCTGAATACAATGTAGCGTAATGCTGTTTTATGGCGTCTCCCAACGCTACACGTTTATCCGTGCCCCCTTCACCGGCCTGACTCTTTAACACATCCCTTGGGCGAATGAATGGAATAGCACAGAGAATGGCGCCTGGATTGCCTGTTTTATCATTAAGAACAAATACTTGTTCTTGTTGGTTTACAGCGGTACTTGCCACAACGTGGCAGTGCAGAAACTTGAGTAAGTCGCGACTTTCATTAAGTACAGAAACGGCGTCGTGATTCCCTCCTAGTACCACTAAACTGCATTGATAAGATTGAAGCTCACACACAAATTGATGATATAGAGTACGTGCATAACTCGGCGGTGTTCCCGTATCAAAGATATCGCCAGCTACCACAATAGCATCAATATGTTCCTGCGCTACTAGTCGGAGTAACCAAGTAAAAACTGCTGATGCTCGTCTGCACGGGTTTTAGTAAAAAAGCTCTGACCAAGATGCCAATCAGATGTATGCAATATCTTCATTTTTATGGGTGTTTTCAGTTTGCGGGGAATTATCGACGATTAGTGTACCTCATTTTCCATTTTACCCGACACACATCTGCGTTATTATGCGTCGATGCACTATCCCGTTCCCGCCTCTCAAGCTCGAAGCTTACTTGAAGTGAAAAAAAGTAAGTTTATCGCGTATGCTGCCTTTGCCGACAGCCGTTCTATGGCAATGAGTTTTTTAGCCGAATTACGAGGAAAATACCCAGATGCAAGGCATCATTGTTGGGCTTATCAACTAGGTAATCCAGACATGCCTGACAGTGCCGCTATGGGAGACGATGGCGAGCCGTCGGGTACCGCTGGCAAACCCATTTTAAACGTGCTTCAACACAAAGGCGTAGGTAACATCATGATTGTCGTGGTGCGCTATTTCGGTGGCATTAAACTAGGCGCTGGTGGCCTTGTCCGCGCCTATTCAGGCGCAGCGCAACAAGTCATGACAAAGTTAGAAGTTAAACAGCAAGCACCTCAGTGTAGTGCTCTTTTAAGAGCTGACTTCAAACATGAGCAATTCTTGCGACACCTTGTCAGTGAGTGTGAGGGAAGCGTAGATAGTTGTGACTACGCACTTGACGTTGCGATGAAAGTAACAGTACCACAAGATAATCTCTCCAAACTATCTGAATCCATTGCAGGTCTTCCAATATCGATACTGGCAGACTAAGCACAATAGTTTTTAAAGTAGTTATGCCCTTGCCTACCATTAACTTTGCATGCAAAATAGCCTCTCATCACATGTTGAGGTAATACTCCGTGTCAGACGCATTAAAACTCGAAAATCAACTTTGCCATCGATTTTACTTAATATCGAATGCCTTTAGCCGCGCGTATCGTCCACTTCTTAATATGCTGGATATCACATACCCACAATATATTGCCATGATGGCACTGTGGGAATCCGACAATATCACTATTAACGCGCTGGTAAGTAAAACGGGGATTGATGGCGGCGCGATGAGCCTCATGCTCAAAAAGCTCGAAGATAAAGGCTATTTGAGCGTCAAAAAAGACACCAAAGACAAACGTGTAAAATACATCGTATTGACCACATCGGGCAAAGCACTGAAAAGTGAAGCCGAGAATGTGCCTAAGCAAATGCTATGTAAATTCAATGATATGACGTTAGAAGAAGGGCGTGAACTGAGACAACTTCTCGATAAGTTGTATCGAAGTTTTGACGACGATGAACCTTCATCTTAGTTTCATACACTTGCCATCTCGGCTTTGTTAACCTTAGCTGTTAGATAGGTCAAAAAAAGAGAAGTAGCATGTCGAGTTTTCCTGCTAAAGCATACTCCGTTGCAGAAGAGTGGTTAAATGCAACAAGCCATGGTATTGGCTTTATCGCTTCAATCGTTGGCTTGATATTCATGCTGTACCGTGCAGATGACAAACTTAGTATCACTGTTGCTGCGATTTATAGCGCTTCATTGATTATCATGTTTTTGAGCTCAACCTTATATCACAGCATCACAGATACCAAGCTCAAGTCATGGCTAAAGCTATGCGATCACAGTGCAATTTACCTTTTAATTGCCGGTACTTATACCCCTATACTACTGGTGTCTATCGGCGGGGTTTTAGGTATCACTATGACTGCAGTCATATGGATCCTTGCGCTTGTGGGAGTGAGTTTTAAACTCATTGCACAACACAGGTTCCCCAAGCTTTCAGTTACAACCTATCTACTGATGGGCTGGATTGCCATTGGTTTAATTTATCCTTTGTACATAGCGTTACCGGGCACTGGATTGTGGCTTCTAGTCGCTGGTGGGCTATGCTTTTCTGTAGGGGTCTGTTTTTACGTAGCGAAAAAGGTAAAATACACCCATGCTGTTTGGCATCTTTTTGTGCTAGGCGGCTGTAGCTGCCATTATTTTTCGATTTATTATTTTGTTGTATGACATCATCAACCGCTAATTCGACAACGCTATTGAACATTGCTTGGTTCACACTAGGCTCAGGGCGTATTTGTCTCGGCAAAAAACCCGATAATGACTACTTAGTAAAATTGAAGCAATCAGGGGTTTCTCACCTTGCCACTGTGCAAACAGGAGAGGAGGAAGGTCGTAGCTACGAATCCAAAGCACTTGAAGCTGGGCTCACTTGGGTATGGTTACCTTTCGACCGTCAAAAAGCAGCTACGCAAAATGAAGAAGCCTATATCCAACAGTACCTAACCGAACTAAAAGCACTGCTAGCTGATGGTGCAAGTGTTTATTTGCACTGCGATGGCACACAACAGCGCTGTAGTCTGCTGTTATTTGCACTTTGCGTCAATAAGGGGATGTCTACATCTAGCGCTTACGCAGTACTGCACAGCTTTGGCAAAAATGCCGCTAACCAACTCCCTCGTAGTGCATTGGAGTGGGCTGCGGCAATCGGCAGAAAATAGCGTATTAAAAGACGTAGACTTGTGCTTGAGTCAATAATCCAGATTCGTCAATAGACTCTTGGACACACGCTTTAATGTCCATTTTTGAGAATACGTAGATCCTGTCTTTTTCTCTACCATCTGTGCCTTTCTCGACGCCCTTGAGCACGACATTAACATGCTCATCATTGGGCAAGGCGCGTAAACCGGCACCAAAGCGACATAAGGCATCCCCTAAACTCGACTCAAACGTGGCAAGAAAGCTCTCGTATGCCTCTTGGTGTAAAGAGGCTTGTTGCTCAACCCGAGCTTGTTGCTCTTGCGCCATCGTTTCGAGTTGCTCACCTAATTCACCCTCTTGCTCAGTCAACGCCTGCACAGCTTCTCGTAACCGCTCAACTTCAACTCTAAGCGTTTCTTGTTCATCTTCGCTCGCTTGACGTGTGGCAAACTCCATATTGCGGATCTCTCGTTCAAGCTCTCGCTTTTGCCAACTGAGTTCACGCTGCTCTGAGCGAAGCTCTCTTAGCTGATCGGTGGTACTGGAAAAGACTTCAACAATTCTCCGACTCGCATCAACGGCTGCCGCTTCCCAGTCGCTATCTATAGAAAACTCAAAGCTATCACCGTCAATAACAATGGGAGCCTTGGGCGCTTTCGGAGGTAAGGTCATAGACGTTACAATGTTTTCAATATCTTCAATCCACACTCTAGAATGTCCGCCTACAGAGACATTCATAACGGCTCCTTGCCCAGCAAGATAACTGCTTTGTAGCTGGCCAATACTCCAACCTCTCTCGGTTTGATTTTGTCGAAAGGTGGTTTTTACCACGTTAGACAATACCTCCAACTCATTTGATAGATCGCTGTAACGCTCCGCCGTGGAATCGGTAGCGGCAATAACCGCCACACTGGAGAAAAGACATAGCCCCACGATTGTTCTTACTGTTTTCATGATACTTTCCTGATGTTTACTCGTCTTCTTCAGACATTAAATAGTTTGCAGGCATGGTTGATGAATAGCCCTGCCCAATGGAATCAATTTCACGCTGTAGCGAACTCAACTGACGCGTCATAAATCGCTGGTCGTCCTGGCGTTGATCGTTAATAAACGCCACTAGTTCTGCAAAATCGGCCTGACGTTCTTGCCTACTCGACGTGAGTAAATAGTGGGTTAGCGCAGCCGCACTTTGCTCTTGCTGATCTCGCATGGCATCTGCGTAGTTTTGCAGTAGCTTTTGATTGTCGCTGTGAAACTGAGTCAATTTGTTGTCAACCATGGCATTGAGTGATGCTTGAGAGCTTGCCACTGAGAAAGTCACACCATGCTCATCAATGCGAAGCTGAGTTCCGCTGAGTACTAAAAACATAGCTCCCACTGACATTGCCATTGCTGCGAATGAAAACCATGGCGCAGAGCGCCTCGTCTGGTAGGGAGATGAAGCGAATTGCCTGCCTTTATCCCAGTGCGGAAGCGGTACACTATCAAAATCTTGTGCAATATCTTGAACCTGCCTTGCATTGTTCACTACACTGGCAAACGCCTTATCAGTCCCGTAAAAATGATCAAAATGTCGTTGTTCTTCATCGTTCAGACTTCCTTCCAACCATGCTGAAAAAATACTGTCTTGAAGGTGTTTAGAAGATTTATTAGGAGAGTTCATTGTCTAGCTCCAACTTTAATTTGCTCAGGCCACTATAGAGTCGAGATTTCACAGTATTCACTGAAACGTCCAATTGATTAGCGATATCTTCAAATGTGAAATGACCGAAAAACTTAAGTTCAATGACGGCTTTCTGATTTAACGGTAGCCCCTGCATTGCTTCGATAAGTGCCCTAGATTGTCGACTGCTGTGCAACGCCACATCATGACAGCTCGCTTCACTTTCCATTTCAGGAACACTATCTACGTCGACCCAATGTCGTTTTCGTCGGTAGTACTCCACGCACCGAAAGTGAGCGATACGGAACAACCAGCTTTTAAAGGCACCATCACCTTTGTACTGAGTTAAACTGCGATACACAGAGATAAAAATATCTTGCATCAAGTCCGCACCATCATCAGCATTACCTGTCATTCGCAAGGCATAATTAAAAATCGGCTTTTCATAGCGCGTCAGTAGTAAGTGCCACGCTTTGTCACTTCCTTTCACTGCTTGTTTTACCAATGTTTCATCGCGTTTGGTAAACACGGCAATTCCCATAATGTTGATTATTAATTTGTTGTTGTAGTGATAAAGTCGACGGACGTAGAGAAATAGTTTGAAAAAAACTGAAAAGAATTTCGAAGAAAGATATTCGACAATAGCTACTCCATCCGTGGAGAGTCATCGATGCCGTTTACTTTAATGTAGGTATAGGTAACAAAGGCGCAATAATTTCGCCCACACGACGGAACAACTGCATTCTGGTAGTGCCTGAGCGCCAGACCAAACCAATCTCTCTAAATGCTTGGGCTTCAGCAGGGAAAGATTTGAGATGCGTATTAGTTAGGATAGATTGGTTCAGTGCCAATTCTGGCATGAAGGTATAACCCATTTTGCTATTAGCGAGCTGCACTAAAGTGTACAAGCTACTTGCAGCCACACTGCTAATTTGGTCACTGTGCTGAAGATTACAGGCACTTACGGCATGTCCCGTCATACAGTGTTCTTGCTGCAACAAAAAAATACTTTTCTTAGGTAATGTGGACACGTCCATCGGATCAGGTAGCGTTTGTGCCATATCCTCATGAGCCACTAAGTGAAACGGATCATGACCCAACACCATCTGCTTACAACCGGGCGTTTCCATAGGAAGCGCTAACAGTAACAAATCCAATTGACCATCGATGAGCTGTTGAAGAAGCTTTTCGGTAGTGTCCTCTTGCATCTCTACATTGATGTCAGGAAGAAATGTTGAAAACGCACCAATCATACCCTCAAACATAAAAGGGGCGATGGTAGGAATAACACCAAATTTAAGCGAACCACGCTGCCAATTGCCAGCATTCTGTGCATACTCAACTAGTTCGCCAGCGTCTTGTAACAAAGCTTTACTGCGCTCAACAATATCTAGCCCTAGCGACGTAAATACAAAAGTTTTGTGTTCACGTTCAAGTAGTTGGCTACCAAAATGATCTTCAAGATTCTGAATGGCCGTACTGAGGGTCGATTGGCTCACATTACATCGCTGTGCGGCTCGATGAAAATGCTGTTCTTGGTGCAGAGTTACTAAATAGTGCAGGTGTTTTAGGTTAGGCCACTTCATTGTAGTCCTTAAGTAATTAAAACTGTCAGTTTTAATCTAACATAAAGATTAAAAAGCGCCTACTTAGATATGGGAAGAACCTAAATAATGGGCATAAAAAAAGAGAGGAAGCCCTCTCTTTTTTCAAAATTAGGATAACGTTAGGCTACGCCAAATGCCGCCTTGAGTACGTAAAAGAAAATAATCGATAGTATCGCGCCCGCGGGCAGCGTTACAATCCAAGACACTACAATATTGCGCACAATACCAAGATTAAGTGCTGATACACCTCGCGCCAAGCCAACACCCAAAACGGCACCAACGAGAGTTTGTGTGGTTGAAATAGGCAAACCAGTACCTGACGCAATCACTACCGTACAGGCTGCGGCTAATTCTGCTGCAAAGCCTCGGCTCGGTGTTAAATGAGTAATACCTTGGCCAATGGTTTTGATCACTCGATGACCAAACAGGGCCAATCCAGCAACGATACCCAATCCACCTAGTGGCAGAATCCAAGGCGCTAACGTTGAACTCGTGGTAATTTCGCCACCACTTGAAACCACACTTACAACAGCGGCCAAAGGACCAATGGCATTCGCCACGTCGTTTGAACCGTGGGCAAAAGCCATACAACATGCGGTAACAACCATAAGCAGTGCAAACACTTTCTCAATATTGGCAGTTTGTACTTCGGTAGAATGGTCTTCGCTAAACTTCATCTTACCAATAAGCCATTTGCCGATGATTGCCAGACCAATCGCAATAGCAATCGCTAGCGCGTAACCAGTTAGTGTATCGAGTTCTAAACCTACGTGCTTTAGCCCTTTCTTGATGGTTACCAATGACATAACAAAACCAGCAAGGGCCATATAAACAGGGACGTATCGCTTCGCGTTGTTAAACGGTGTTTCTGTATGAAAGATGAGTCGCTGAGCACTCATAAAAATTAGGTACGCGATGATACCAGAGATAGCTGGCGTAACTATCCAACTGCCAACAATGCCACCGACTTTACCCCATTCTACAGCGTCCATACTTACGCCAGTCGCTGTAAAGCCAATGATCGCGCCAATAATAGAATGCGTAGTAGATACAGGCCAACCGAGCCATGAGGCTACAGCCAACCAAATGCCTGCAGCGAGTAAGGATGCAATCATCCCCAATACAAGGTACTCGGGTACCGCGGCAAAGTAATCGGCATCGATAATACCTTTGCGGATTGTGGAGGTAACTTCTCCACCAGCGAGGTAAGCTCCCGCAAACTCGAAAATCATTGCAATTAGAATTGCTTGTTTAATGGTTAAGGCTTTTGATCCAACTGATGTTCCCATAGCGTTAGCAACATCATTTGCTCCGATACCCCACGCCATAACAAATCCTACGGCGGCGGCAAGAACAATCAGGATTAGGCCATAACTTTCAAAAAATTCCACAGAGAATCGCTCCTGACATATACGCGATTAAATTTTGGGCACAACAAGGCTAAGTACATAAATACTTAACACGAATAAAATAAACTGAGGCTTTACTGTTTAACCACAATTTGCAATTAAACGTAGCTCACTTTTTGCACGGTCCGTTTCTGGCTGCGGCGCATAATAACGTAATCGTTTGCAGAGCCATAGAGAAAATCTACGAAAAGTGCCAAATCCAACATTTATTCCTAAGAAGCGTCGAGAAAAACAGCAAATATTTCAGTTTTGTGACAATGATAGGATGGAGATCATTCCTTGTCAGGTGAGATCTTCAATCTTTTGCTGAATACTTTCTAACGACTTGTGACGAACGTCTTTGCCTCTTGTTAAATAAATCACATATTCGCATACATTTTTGCAACGATCACCTATCCGCTCTAATGATCTGAGTGCCCAAAGGACATCTAACCAGTCTTGCATATCGTCGGTAGATTTTTGCATTTCTGAAGTGGTGTAGGTTAGTAGGCGTTTATATTCACTGTCTATGCGATTGTCTTGATCGTACACTTTTAGCGCAGCTTCTTCGTCCTGTCTCGCGAACGCGTCAAAAGTGCCTCGCATCATAGCAGCCACCCTTTCGCCGATGAGTAACATACTGGTGCGAATAGTATTTGAGGCCGGCAGTTTATTTCTGGTGACAAGCTTAGCAATACGCTCTATTTCATCACCCATACGCTCTATATCAGTCACTGCTTTGGTGATAGTAAGTATCAATCTTAGGTCACTTGCCGTAGGGTGTCGCTTAGCAATAATACGTAAGCATTCCTCATCAATCTGTACTTCCATTGAATTGATTTTTAGATCATTTAATACGACTTTTTCGGCTAAACCTGCATGATTGAGCTTCACCGCTTTTAGGGTATTTACCAGCTGCTGTTCCACCTCGCCGCCCATAGTAAGTACCGAGTTACGCAAATTCTCTAACTCAATATTAAACGTACCAGAGATGTGATTATTTAATGCAACTTGTCGCATTTGCTACTCCTTAACTTGCCGTCGATTTCTAGAGCGTATTGCCCTAATTAACCATAACGACCGGTAATGTAATCTTCGGTTTGTTTTTCTCAGGCATGGTAAACAAGGTATCACTATCGGCGTATTCTATAAGGCTACCTTGATGAAAAAAGGCTGTAAAATCAGAAACCCTAGCCGCCTGTTGCATGTTGTGCGTTACGATAACTATGGTACAGCGCTTTTTAAGCTCACCCATGAGTTCTTCGATAAACAAGGTTGTTAAAGGGTCAAGCGCCGAGGTGGGCTCATCTAATAGCAAAATCTCGGGCTTTAACGCCAAAGCGCGGGCAATAACCAATCTCTGTTGCTGTCCGCCAGATAGTATTCCGGCTGATTCGAATAATCGGTCTTTAACTTCATCCCAAAGTGCCGCCTCTTTCAAGGCGCTTTCCACAGCATCATCTAACTGACGCCGAGCTTTAACACCTTGCAGACGTAAGCCGTAACAAACATTATCATAAATACTCATAGGAAAAGGGTTTGGCCGTTGAAATACCATACCCACTTTTGAACGAAGTCGAGACACATTGACTTTCTTGTGATTAATATCTTTTCCATTAATCACGACTTTGCCCGTGTATTTACAGCTATTGTGTAAATCGTTGAGCCTATTGAAGCTATTAATGAGCGTAGACTTACCACAGCCACTTTGACCAATCAGTGCAGTGATCTGATTTTTCGCTATTTTCAATGAAATATCATTCAATACATGTTTGTTTCCGAACCACAAATTCAGGCCCTGCACATCAATTGCCGTGTTGGCTTCATCGATGGAATTTACATGTAATGTATTGTGTTCAAAAAGCTTTAACATCGATTATCCCTGTAACCACACACTAATACTGTAAGTAGCGCTTGCGCAGTCGCGTTCTCAACCACACGGCTAGCAAATTAAGCACAAACACAACGCCTAGCAACAATAAGCATGATGCGAACATCATAGAAGCACTTTTAATATTGGTTTGGCTATGGAAGGCACCATCGTATATCAACACGCCCAGATGCATAAACTGCCTATCTAAGTGAAGGAACGGAAATTCACTATCTATGGGCAAATTAGGCGCAAACTTTACCGCCCCTACTAACATCAATGGCGCCACCTCTCCAGCTGCCCGTGCAATGGCCAATATGACGCCCGTCATAATCCCGGGTGATGCTATAGGCAAGATGGTTTTCATAATTGTTTCTAACTTAGTAGCACCCAGCGCGTAACTGCCTTGTTTTAACCCTTCAGGCACTCGACGTAACCCCTCTTCAGTGGCAACTATAACCACAGGCAACGTCAATATAGCCATAGTGAGCGCCGCCCAGAATACCCCTGGAGCTCCCATGGTGGGAGCAGGAAGTGTATCGCTGAAAAACAAGGCGTCGATGTTACCGCCTACGGTGTAAACAAAAAAGCCCAAACCAAACACGCCATACACAATAGAAGGGACGCCGGCCATATTACTGACACTGATACGAATAATAGAAGTAAACAAATTATCGGGTGCGTACTCACTGAGATAAATTGCAGCGAGAACACCGAAAGGTGTCACTATAATCGTCATCATAAATACCATCAAAATGGTACCGAAAAGCGCGGGGAAAACACCACCTGCCGTATTTGCTTGTTTAGGAGATTCTGTGAGGAAAGTACGCACACGACTTAATACTACGCCCCAAGTCTCAATAAATGATAAATCACTAACAAAGTAAAGGTTATCTACGCTCGACAAATTGACAGATAAAGCACGCCCATCAGCAAAACCAACTCTCAGTTGATACGCCTGTCGCTGCGACTCTAATCGCTCGACTTCTTGTTGGGCATGTGTAAACGCAGAGATAAGTTTTTCTCGAGCTGGAGCATCGGCCTCAACACCTTTAATATCAAAAACAGCTAGCTGCTCATGAATTGATGCGAGTTGATTTGATCGAATACTTTCGATTTCATCATTGATTAACTCTACCTCTGCCAGCATCGCTTCAAAGGAATAAAACGGTAAGATATCTTTATCCGACGAGGACAAATATAGAGGCCGCGCGAGTATCATTCGTCCATCTATGAGACTAATAGCGGCGCTGTCCAAAGACAGCTCCATACGTTTTATCTTAGTATCTTCGACAACCAACTCACTGCCATAGGGTGTCTCAAGTGTGGCAACTTTTAACTGAGTCGTAGCACTTTCCTCGTCAACAAGAGTGACCTGGGCTAATACCATATGATCATTAGCTTGGTTATCAATATAGGAGACTTTGTAGATGGGTGTTGGCCAAAAGTAAGCACCACCACGAACTGTAATTAATGTGAGCAAGCTCAGCAGTACAATGAGCAACAGACTCGTCAAAAACGCCGTTAGGCTTATAACAAGTGATTGGCGCTGAACCGGATTTAACAACTCGCGAAGTGTATTGTTCACATTGCTACCCTCGAACCTTTATTCGTTGGCGTAACAATTCAGCAAATGTATTAACTACAAAGGTGAACGAAAACAATATACATGCGGTAAAGAACAAGATTTGATAATGGGCTGCGCCCACATCAGCCTCCGGCAATTCAATGGCTAAATTTGCCGTGAGTGCACGTAAGCCCTCAATGAGCCCCCAGCTAGCAATGGGTGTATTTCCTGTCACCATGAGTACTATCATGGTTTCTCCAAATGCACGACCGAAGCCAAGCATAATGGCGGCCAAAATACCAGGCATTGCTACTCGTAGTACGACATGCATCAAAGTTTGTAATCGTGTTGCACCTAACGCAAAAGAGGCGTGTTTCAACTCTTCGGGTACGCCATTGATAGCGTCTTCTGCCAAAGAGTAAATACTTGGTGAAATGGCTATACCAAGCGCAATTGCAACCACTATAGTTGTCTTACCTACGGCTGTTTCTGATTGCTCTGCGAGCGCTGCAAAACCATCGAAACCAATTACGTCGAACAACAGCGCCGGCGCCCATTGAATGCTGATGTATGTCACAACAAAAATACCGCCAATGGCGAAGCCTAATTCAGCCCCATGACGAATTTTACTCGGTAGATAAGCAGCCACACGTCGTTGGAATATAGCAACAACAATAAGGATAAAGGGAACGGTAACCAAGAAAAACGCAAAAGAAAATAGAAACTGGTCAGCTTTTGGCGAAAGCCATATTGCAGCGATAAACCCAATCAAGACACTGGGTACGGCTTCCAGCATCTCAATCGCTGGCTTTATCACATGTCTTAGCCGACTCTTTGCAAAAAAGGCGGTATAAATGGCTGCGCCAACCGCCATGGGGATAGCAATTATCAATGCGAGCAAAGATGCCTTGATACTACCAATTAACAGCGGCGTTAAGCTAAATTTAGCCTCTTGGAAGTCGGAAGCGCTTGTGGTTTGCCATACAAATTCAGTACTGCCATACCCTTCGTAAAACTGCGGCTCAAACAAGGATGCCCATGTTGTGACACCACTGATATTTTCTATCCCCCATACTGAAAGTGAATGCCCACTTACACCATAGAGTCTGTTACCAAATACTCTTATATCAAGTAAATCTTGAGGCACTTGTGTCTCGGATACTTGCTCACCAGTAATGCGATTAATGATACTCAATCGATTGTCATCAGTGAGTATAAATACCGCATTTGCACTACCATGCTCACGAAGAGCAATTACCCTCGAGGAACTCGGGAGTTGAAATGAGTATGTAGAACGAAAAGTTAACGTTCCCCTATCGTTGACCAGTACCCATCGAGTTACTTTGCCATCACTGTCATACGCAAAGAAAGTGCGATTTTTCTCCAGTTTATCAATGCTTATCACATCACCTAAATCAGTCAGTTCAACTTCGCGCCCTTGCAAATCGACAATATAGTGTTCTTGTTCGCTTTCCACCAACATGACGTTTGCGCCAGCCAACACTCTAACGTTGGAGGATAATTCAAACTCTTGGTCGATAAACTGGGTTGGATTTGCTCGATTTACCCAACGAACAAATCTCTTGTAAGGCGTGTTAATTGTGGCTACTGCCCACTGTTTCGACAGGTCAAATGACCACGAAGTTTTTGATTCCCAAACGTCAGTGGGAAGTGAAAAACTCATTCCCTCGTTAAACATCGGAGACAAACCCGCTGCGGATACCATCTGGTTAGATGAAGAGGTAAATGCAAGGTCACGTACCGATGTTATTCTGACCAGACCACTTTGAGAAATATCAACAATGTAGCTCTCACCCATTAGGCTTACTGTGGCAAACGCATGGTCGCAAGGCTGAATATAATCGTGCTGCAGCACAAGACTGTGAGATTGCTCCACCGCATATAGCCCCAAACGACATGGCGTCGTTTGTATTACAACAGGTTGTCCCCCGCTAAGGTCTCCCACCGACAACAACCTAGCATCCTCAGGCAGCGTAATCTCATATTGTTTCTTCATGGAGGGTACGAACGTAAGAGGAATGGCCTGACTCAAAAGATGCGTGATCAACAAAACAAGTGTCAGAAGAACTAGGCCTCCGAAGGCAGTCACTATGTAACCTGCCCATTTATCCTTGCGCTGACGTTGAACTTGTCTGTTATCGTTATCGGAAGTCATTATAATTTTAAAAAGATAATCAGGCATAAATTGCACTGGTGAGCAGTGTAAGTTTTGTTATGCTAATAGCAAGTGAAAGTTTCAGATTACGCTGCAACATCATAGGCAAAATCTATACTATTACCCTGAAGCGTCACAGGCAAACGCCTTTATCACAAATATGCGTAGGAGTACTTCATGCAACCCATCATTATTAGCATTATGGGCAAAGACAAACCAGGTCTGGTTGATACGCTAGCAAAATGCGTTTATCAGTACGATGGCAACTGGCAAGGCTCGAGTTTTGCACACATGGCCGGTCTGTTTACTGGATTTGTTGAGGTTCATGTTCCCAGTGATAAACAAGACGCTCTCGTCAAAGCTTTAGACGCTATCAGCGATTTAACCGTTCAATCTGTTGCTGTCACTTCACCAAGCACACAAGTTTCCACAGAGCTCTCAGTGGAAGTGATGGGTAATGACAAGCCGGGTATAGTACAAGAGCTAACCTCGGTACTGCATCAATTCAATCTCAATATCATGACATTTAGTTCTCATTGTGAAAGTGCGCCTAACTGGGGCAATTTGATGTTTAAAGCAACCGCGGTTATCGCCGTACCTGAAGACTTTGACGAGGATGCGTTGAAAGAAGCCATGGAAGACCTGGCCAACGACCTCGTAGTAGATATACACGCTTCCGAGTAATACCCCTTTATTGTCCAACGGTAACGGAAGTACTGCAGGTACACTAAGCGGGCCTGTCACAGTAATGTCACTGACACATGGCAGTCTTTGACCATTTTTTATAAGTGAAATAGCGACAATTATGGATAACGCAGAGTTATATTATCCCAAAGAACTAAGCTGGTTAGCGTTTAATGAACGGGTACTTCAAGAAGCCGCGGATGAAAATACGCCTGTGGTTGAACGTATCCGTTTCCTCGGAATTTACTCGAATAACTTAGACGAATTTTTCCGTGTACGAGCGGCAGATGTAAAACGTCAAATCACTATTGCGCAGAACGACGGTAACGAAGAAGAGGCCGAGCGCCAATCTGCGTTAATGAAGCAGATACAGCAAAAAGTTGTACAACTGTCGAATAAGTTTGACAGCATTCACAAAAACGTAGTGAAAGCACTGGCGCGTTATAACATTCATATTTTGACGAAAGAAGACGTCACTCCTTACCAACTAAATTGGGTTCGAGGCACCTTCGTCAATAAAATTCTTCGCCACATCACACCGATCCTTATTGATAAAAAAACTGACTTACTTAGCCGACTCAATGGTAATTCGGTGTATCTGTATGTTGCGCTCAAAAGAAAAGAGAAAAATACCAAGTACGCGGTAATACAAATCCCCACCGATGAAATGTCTCGGTTCATGGTGATTCCACCGGAAAAAAGTCGCAAGAAAAAACACATCATATTGCTCGATGACATGATCAAACTTTGCATTGAAGATATTTTTAGGGGGTTTGTAAAATTTGATGAGATTGAATCATTCGCTTTCAAAATGACCCGTGACGCTGAGTACTCCATCAATGATGAAATTGATGAGAGCTATGTTGAAAAAATGTCTGAAAGTATGAAGCAACGCCTCATTGCGGAGCCTGTGCGTGTTATTCACGACAGCGGTATGCCAGAGGACATGGTCAATGACTTGAGAAAGCGTCTCAAAATTACCAAGCTTGATACCATGCATACCGCCGGGCACTACCGTAATTTCAGAGACTTTATTGGTTTCCCCAATGTAGGCCGTGATTACCTAGAGCATACGCCACTGCCCGCGATAGATAGCAATGCCTTTTCAAATTACGACACAGTGTTTGACGCTATTACCGCTCACGATATCTTATTGTATTATCCGTACCATCGTTTCTTGCACTTCACTGAATTTGTAAGACAAGCGGCATTCGACCCCAATGTAAAATCTATTAGATTGAACATTTACCGTGTGGCAAGTAACTCAAGGATCATCAACTCACTGATCGACGCCGTGGACAACGGTAAAAAGGTCACCGTTGTTGTCGAACTTCGCGCTCGCTTTGATGAAGAGGCCAACATCGAATGGTCGAAGCGAATGACCGAAGCAGGTATTCGCGTGGTATTGGGTGTACCTACGCTCAAAATTCACTCAAAGCTTTGCATTGTTACCCGAGAAGAGCGCGGAACCTTAGTGAACTATTCACACTTTGGGACCGGAAACTTCAACGAAAAAACCGCGAAAATCTATACCGACTACAGCTTATTTACACGCAATGCAGAATTGGGTGCTGAGGCTGTGGGCGTTTTTGACTTGATTCAATACCCTTATCGTCGACACAAGTTTCAGCATTTACAAATTTCACCTCTTAACGCGCGAACTAAGATTCAGTCGCTAATTCGTCAAGAAATTCAGTTTTTGAAAGAGGGACACAATGCCCAGATAACCTTCAAAATTAACAACTTGGTAGACAAAGAACTGATTGACGATTTGTACCGTGCCAGCCAAGCCGGCGTTAAGATTCGCGGTATAGTACGCGGCATGTGCTCCTTAAACCCGGGCGTGAAAGGCATTAGTGACAATATTGAAATTATTTCTATCGTCGACAGATTCCTTGAGCATCCCCGAGTAATGGTATTTGAGGGTGGCGGCGACAGAAAAGTATTTATTTCGTCCGCAGACTGGATGACCCGCAATATGGACAACCGTATTGAAGTGGGCTGCCCCATCTATGATAGAAACCTTCAGCAAACCGTTGTTGACATAATGGAGCTACAATTTAGAGATACTCTGAAAGCCAGAGTCATTGACAAGGACCAGACCAACAAGTACGTTCGTCGAGGTAACCGCAAGAAATTGCGCTCTCAAATAGAAGTTTACGACTATTTGTTGAAGAAAGAGCAAGAACACAAAGGTAGTTAGCGCGTTAATGACCCAACAAGAATCTGTATTCGAAAGTGTAGAAACTCGAGAGGCGAGTAAAGTCGCCGCATTAGACATAGGCTCGAATAGCTTTCACCTAGTGGTGGCACGCATAGTAGCGGGATCGGTACAGATTCTTCACAGGGTAAAACAGAAAGTCCGGCTAGCCGAAGGGCTAAACGACGAGAACTTGCTTTCAGACGAAGCCATGGATCGTGGACTGAAAATGCTCGAGGTCATTGCTGAAAGCCTCAAAGGGTTTGAACCAGATTCAGTGCGCATTGTTGCCACCCACACTCTGCGCAAAGCAACCAATGCAAAACGATTTATAAAACTCGCCAAAGATATCCTTCCCTACCCTGTAGAAGTTATCTCAGGGGTGGAAGAAGCGCGTTTAATCTACTCAGGTGTGGCACACACCAATCATGCCGATGGCCAACAGCTCGTAGTTGATATTGGTGGAGGTTCCACGGAATTTGTCATTGGCGAAGGCTTTAATCCGCTATTATGTCGAAGTTTAACCATGGGTTGCGTAAGTTACACTAAACGCTATTTCCCCAATGGCGTACTCAGTGGGAAAGCCTTTTCTCGCGCGATCACAGCAGCGGAGCAAGAGCTAGAATTTATTGAAGATAAGTACAAAAAGCTTGGATGGGTTCAATGTATTGGTACCTCAGGGACAATACGTTCATTGTTCACTATGTGTCAGAACGAGAACGATACAGACCATCACCTCCCCGTAACGCTTGAGAAACTCAATGCACTCAAACAACAGTTGATTGAGGCAAAACACATAGACAATTTGTCTATTGAAGAGTTGAGTGAAGACAGACGCGTCGTCATAGCCGGTGGACTTGCCATTCTCATTGGTGTGTTTGAAGCCTTGGAAATAGAGACATTAGTGTATTCTCCTGCAGCACTGCGAGAGGGCGTGTTATATCAGATGGAGGATGAGCTTCATAACACGGATATCAGAGGCCGCACTGCAAGTAGTCTGGCTACCCGCTACGACGTAGATACGGAACAAGCCTCATTAGTGCATGGCACTGTTCTTGAGCTTTTCAATACTGTTGCAAAAACCTGGAAGCTCAAGCATCGCGATTTTCAGAGTATGCTTGGCTGGGCAGCACTGCTGCACGAAGTGGGCTTACAAATTAATTCTCGCGGGGTTCAGCGACACAGCAGTTATATTTTAGGCAGTGTGGACATGCCTGGCTTTACCCAAGAGCAGCAAGATTTACTCGCTACACTGGTGCGATTTCACCGCAAGAAAATTCGAGTGAACGAGCTACCAAGCTTTAATCAATACGACAGTCATGCAGTTATGAAGCTTATTGCACTGCTGCGCATTGGCGTTCTGCTCAATATTAAGCGTCAAGCCGGCTTTGTGCCCAAAATAAAAGTGGAAGCAACTAAAAACAGTTTAGTACTCACCTTCCCCGAAGGTTGGCTTGATACTAAACCAATAATTTCTGCTGATTTAGAGCGAGAAAGCGTCTATTGGAACGCAATAGAGTTAGCATTAGAAGTTGAAAGCAGCCAATAGATCAAAAAAGGAGAGCCAACTGCTCTCCTTTTTTTAAGAAACAACATCTTTCAATTAAGATTTAGACGCCTGATAGATACCTTCAATCGCCGTATCTAAGGTTGCAGCGAATTCAGCATCAGTTTGTTGCGCTGATACGCCTTCAGTCAGTGCGCGAGAGAAGCTTGCAATCATACCTTCATTTGCCGTTAGCTTTTCATTGGCATCGTCGCGTGAATAGCCACCAGACAGTGCGACGACTTTTAGTACACGAGGGTGTGCAATTAGCTCAGCATAGAAATTCGCTTCAGTAGGCAGAGTAAGTTTAAGCATCACGTCTTGAGTTTCATCAAGGGCATCTAACTGAGTTAAGATTGACGCTTTAAGCAAAGCTTCGGCTTCTGCTTTTTCCGGGCTGTGAATATCAACTTCTGGCTCAATAATAGGTACAAGGCCAGCGGCTAAGATTTGCTTACCCACTTCAAACTGTTGCGCAACAACAGCGTCAATACCCGCTTGATTAGCCAGTTTAACCACTGAGCGCATTTTGGTACCAAACACGTCTTGGGCTACCGCTTTTTCCAAAAGTTCTGCTAGACCAGGCATAGGTTTCATTACCTGAGTACCATCAACTTCGTCAGCCAAGCCCTTGTCCACCTTCAAGAAAGGAATAACATTCTTTTCTTCCCACAAATAGTGAGCAGTAGACTTACCTTCAATCTCGCGATCTAAAGTATTTTCGAATAAGATTGCGCCCAGAACACGCTCACCAGTAAAAGGCTCACTAGTAATTATACGAGTACGCATTTGGTGCACCATGTTGAACATTTCTTCGTCTGAGCTGTATTCAGACTCTTCAATGCCGTAAAGACGCAGTGCTTTGGGTGTACTTCCGCCACTTTGATCCAGTGCAGCGATAAAGCCAGTTTGAGATTTCAGTTTGTCTAACATAGACAGCTGTGCTTGTGATGCCATTGCAACACTCCTTTTTAAATCTGCTCTTACGAGCAGGAGTAGGGTTTATAATTTAAAGGCCAGCGTACGTCACTGTATCGCTGGCTAAGTTAACACTGTTTTTATGCGTATTAGTTGTTATTGTTTTTTGCTTCTAATACTGCAACAGCAGGTAGCGTCTTGCCTTCCAAGAACTCTAAAAAGGCACCGCCCCCCGTAGAAATATATGATACCTTGTCGGCAATCTCATATTTGTCTACTGCAGCCAGTGTATCACCACCACCTGCAATTGAGAACGCGTCACTGTTTGCTATTGCTTCAGATAACGCTTTTGTTCCCGCACTAAATTGTTCAAACTCAAATACACCCACAGGGCCATTCCATACAATGGTGCCCGCGTTTGCGAGGATTGATGCTAGTTCGGCGGATGAATCTGGGCCAATGTCAAAAATCATATCACCATCGGCTACCTCAGCAACTGGCTTAAGGGTAGCGGGTGTATTTTCGTCAAAGGCTTCTCCTACAACGACATCTGTAGGCACCGGAATATTACCACCATTGTCTTTTGCTTCTTGCATAAGACGTTTAGCTTCGTCAACAAGGTCCATCTCAACCAAGGATTTACCCACGTTATGTCCTTGCGCTGCAACAAAGGTGTTTGCGATGCCACCACCAACAATAAGTTGGTCGACTTTTTCTGCAAGGGATTTGAGTACAGTAAGTTTAGTCGATACTTTCGAGCCACCAACAATGGCTACCATAGGACGTTTTGGATTATCCAAAGCTTTACCTAGGGCATCTAGTTCAGCAGCCAATAGTGGGCCTGCAACCGCTTTGGGGGCAAATTTGGCGACACCGTGTGTAGACGCTTGTGCGCGGTGAGCCGTACCAAAGGCGTCCATCACAAATACATCACACAATGCGGCATATTGCTTAGATAAGGTTTCGTCATCTTTTTTCTCGCCTTTGTTAAAGCGAACATTTTCAAGAATAACCAACTCACCTGGATTGATTTCTACGCCATCGAGGTAATCAGCAACGAGTTTTACCGGAACATCGAGTGCATCGTTCAAGTAATCTACAACAGGTTGTAATGAAAATACCGCTTCAGGCTCACCTTCAGTTGGGCGACCAAGGTGGGACATTACCATGACCGCAGCACCAGCTTCGAGTGCGGCTTTTATGGTTGGAATTGACGCCTTAATACGCGCGTCAGAGGTCACCTTGCCATCTTTAACGGGTACGTTTAAGTCTTGACGAATTAAAACACGCTGCCCAGCTAAGGCAATGTCGTTCATACTTGGAATAGCCATGTTCTTTCCCTTGTTAAAATGATAACTGTTGAAAGCTGTCAGGGCTGGCGCTACCAACCCTGGCAGCCAAAATATTTTATGTAGCGCGGTACATTGCCAACGCCGTATCTAACATCCGATTGGCAAAACCCCACTCGTTGTCACACCATACTAGCGTCTTAACCAATTGACCGTGGCTCACTCTTGTTTGGGTACCATCTACGATGCACGAATGTGGATCGTGGTTAAAATCCACTGATACCAATGGTTCCTCGGTATAGTCTAATATACCGTTCAATCGCCCCTGTTTCGCTTGGCGAAGGGCGTCATTAACTTGCGCAATGGTGACCGATGCTTTCAATGTTACACTCAAGTCCATTGCAGTTACATTAATCGTCGGCACGCGAACCGCAATTGCTTCAAATTTTCCGGCAAATTTTGGCAAAATTCGCTCTATACCTCTATCGAGCTTGGTATTGACAGGAATGATAGACTGACTTGCAGCTCTTGTTCGGCGTAAATCCTCATGATAAGCATCGATGACTTGCTGATCATGCATGGAAGCATGGATTGTGGTGATAGTCCCACTTTCCACATCAAACGCTGTATCTAGGGCTTGAATCACGGGAACAATACAATTCGTCGTGCACGACCCGTTGGAAACCAGCCTATGTTCTGGCTTTAATGTTTCTTCATTAGTACCGAAAATAATCGTGTTATCCAAGTCCGATGAGCCGGGTGATGAAAACAGCACTTTCCCCGCCCCAGCATCCAGATGAGCCTGACCTGATTGCCTGTCATCAAACACACCCGTGCATTCAAGCACGATATCAACTGCCAGCTCTCGCCAAGGAAGGAGATCGATGTCGGGTTGCGCCAACAAGCGAATGTCGTCACCCGCTACGTTGAGGATGTTTTCTTCGAGGGATACATCAAAAGCAAACCGCCCGTGGGCGGTGTCATACTTTAATAGGTGGGCAATGCCTTCAGGTTTAGCGACATCATTTATTGCAACGACGGTGAAGTCACCGTTGCGCCCACTTTCATACAGTGCGCGCAACACGTTGCGTCCGATGCGGCCAAACCCATTTATGGCAATTTTTACCATAGACTGTGTTTGTCCTGATTGCTTAGAGTGCTAATGCAGCCTCTACAACAGCGTCAGTCGTGATATTGAAGTGCTTGTACAGTTCACCTGCTGGAGCAGATTCACCAAAGGTTTCCATGCCGATAATTGCACCGTTGAAACCTACGTACTTGTACCAGCTGTCTTTAGATAGTGCTTCTACTGCAACGCGCTTGACAACAGTGCTTGGTAGTACACTTTCACGATATTCCGCAGATTGCTTATCAAACACATCGGTAGACGGCATAGATACCACTCTTACCGCTTTACCCTGCTCTGAAAGCTGTTGTGCTGCTTCTACTGCCAATTGTACCTCTGATCCGGTTGCGATCAAAATATACTCTGGCGTACCGTCGCAATCGACCAAGATATAACCACCTTTTGCTACATTGGCAAGCTGCTGTGCATCGCGGTTTTGCTGAGGTAAACCCTGACGAGTGAAAATTAGCGTTGTTGGACCGTCATTTCGTTCAATAGCAGATTTCCAAGCAACTGCTGACTCGACTTGGTCACAAGGACGCCAGTTGTCAAGGTTAGGTGTTGAGCGTAGTGCAACAACTTGCTCTACCGGTTGGTGAGTCGGGCCATCTTCACCTAGACCAATGGAATCGTGAGTGTATACAAAAATAGCCGGCTGCTTCATCAACGCCGCCATACGAACAGCATTGCGAGCGTATTCCATAAACATCAAAAAGGTAGCGCCATAAGCTTTAAAGCCTCCATGTAAGGTAATACCGTTCATCATTGCCGACATACCAAACTCACGTACACCGTAGTAAATGTAGTTACCAGAAGCGTCGTTGGCTTCAACGCCTTTACTGCCAGACCAGATAGTAAGGTTCGAACCAGCTAAGTCAGCAGAGCCACCCAATAGCTCTGGTAACAGGGGACCAAACGCATTAAGGGCGTTTTGAGACGCTTTGCGTGACGCAATGTTTTGAGGATTAGCTTGCAGTTCAGCGATAATTGCATCTGCTTTTTCACTGAAGTCACTCGGTAATTCACCATTAACACGACGAGAAAATTCGGCGGCTAGTTCTGGGTATGCCTCAGAATAGGCTTCAAATGCTGCATTCCAAGCGGCTTCTTTTTCACCGCCTACTGTATTTGCATCCCACTGGGCATAAATGTCTTCTGGTACATGGAATGGTGCATGCGACCAACCGAGCTTTTCACGGGTAGCGGCTATTTCGTCGTCGCCTAAAGGAGCGCCGTGACAAGACTCAGTACCTTCCTTGTTCGGTGAACCAAAACCAATCACTGTTTTACAACAAATAAGCGTAGGTTGAGTTGTGTTGGCTTGTGCCTTTTCAATAGCCGCTTTTACTTGCTCGGCGTCATGGCCGTCAACACCATCGATCACTTCCCATCCGTAGCTTTTAAAACGAGCGGGAGTGTCGTCGGTAAACCAACCTTCAACTTCACCATCGATAGAAATACCGTTGTCATCCCAAAACGCGATTAACTTGCCCAAACCTAATGTACCGGCAAGTGAACAGGTCTCGTGAGAGATACCTTCCATCAAACAACCATCACCCATGAACGCATAAGTGTAGTGGTCGACAATGTCATGACCTTCACGGTTAAATTGCGCCGCCATAATTTTCTCAGCAAGCGCCATACCTACAGCATTACTGATGCCTTGACCTAGTGGGCCTGTGGTAGTTTCTACACCAGGTGCATAACCATATTCTGGGTGACCTGGTGTTTTTGAGTGAAGTTGACGGAACTGTTTGAGCTCTTCTATCGGTAACTCATAGCCAGCAAGGTGCAACAATGAGTACAACAACATTGACCCGTGGCCGTTTGACAATACAAAGCGGTCGCGGTTAGCCCAGTTTGGATTCGCTGGGTTATGAGAAAGAAAATCACACCACAATACCTGTGCAATGTCTGCCATTCCCATGGGAGCGCCTGGGTGGCCAGATTTAGCTTGTTGAACAGCGTCCATACTTAATGCACGAATTGCATTTGCGAGTTCACGACGAGTGGGCATGTTGTCTCCTGATTGTTTCCTAACTAAGTAGCGTGGAATAGTTGCGCTATTACAATAGCTCCGCGCTCAATAGTGCATATAAATTGGCGGTTATTCTTACCCATGCACTTTTTCAGTTCAATGGCTTTTCAATGCCATTCACGAAAGTTGGTACAAATAATCACTATTAGTGACGGCAATACTAAATATCGTAAAAATAACCTGTCGCTCGTTCTCAAAAAATGAGTGAGTGATCCATCTGTGTCAACAAATCGTAACGAATAGACTTTTAGACGTCCAGATGTAAAGACTGGTATTTAGCACTTTTTGTTGTAAAATGTCGATTATATTTTGACGAACAACCCTTTGGAGCAATTATGGCCTCGCATTTATTCACTTCAGAATCTGTGTCTGAAGGACACCCTGATAAAATTGCCGATCAGATTTCTGACGCTGTACTAGATGCTATATTAGCGCAGGATCCACGAGCGCGAGTGGCGTGCGAAACCTATGTAAAAACAGGCATGGTGCTTGTCGGTGGTGAAGTTACAACGTCTGCATGGGTAGATATTGAAGAGCTGACTCGTCAAACGGTTAAAGATATTGGTTATACCCATTCAGATATGGGCTTCGATGCAGACTCATGTGCTGTACTCAACGCCATTGGTAAACAATCACCTGATATCAATCAAGGTGTTGATCGCGAGAGCCTAGAAGAACAAGGTGCTGGTGACCAAGGCCTAATGTTTGGTTACGCTAGCGACGAAACTGACGTGTTAATGCCAGCTCCCATTACCTACTCTCATCGCCTGGTACAAAAGCAAGCGGAAGTTCGCAAATCAGGCAAGCTAGATTGGTTGCGCCCTGATGCGAAAAGCCAGATCACCTTCAAATACGAGAACAATGTTCCTGTAGGTATTGATGCGATAGTACTTTCGACCCAACACTGTGATTCGGTAACTACCGAGACAGTGCGCGAGGCGGTCATGGAGGAAATCATCAAGCCAGTTATCCCAACGCAGTGGATCGATGCTAATACAGCTTTCCACATCAACCCAACGGGTCGTTTTGTTATCGGTGGCCCAATGGGCGACTGTGGGCTGACTGGACGCAAGATTATTGTTGACACCTACGGTGGTATGGCACGACACGGTGGTGGTGCTTTCTCAGGAAAAGATCCGTCAAAAGTTGATCGCAGTGCAGCCTATGCTGGACGATACGTTGCCAAAAATATCGTAGCAGCAGGCTTAGCTAAACGTTGTGAAATTCAAGTGTCGTACGCCATTGGTGTGGCAGAGCCAACCTCGATTAGTATCGAAACCTTTGGCACGAGTAAAGTGGATGAGCAGACACTTGTGGCTCTTGTGCGAGAGCATTTTGATCTTCGTCCTTACGGCCTTATTCAAATGCTTGACCTAGAGCGCCCTATTTATCGTCCAACGGCGGCTTACGGTCACTTTGGTCGTGAAGAATTCCCTTGGGAAGCAACGAACAAAGCAGAGGCATTAAAAGCGTCACTATAAGTGAAGTAGTTGCGCGAAATGCACCCTAAAGGCTGTCTTAAAAATTTCTAAGACGGCCTTTTTTTATTTTGTGATTGGTAAGAAGCGGTAGTACGGTATGTTAAACACAACCGCTATTTTGCAACCGCAGCAAAATCAGACTTAGGTAAGGTAGATAAACGCTTGGTTTCAATAAAGGTTTGTTGAATAACCATAGCATCGCTACTGGCGCGGTGACGTCTTACGTTCAACGAGTCGACAATATCATCTTTGACATCATGCCATAGCGCCATTTGGTCTTCACTCAGCAAATAATCCAACGCTCTGCAACTAAACGTCATATCCATCGACGCCGCAGCAAACAACTTAATCAACCAGGGGTGATCAACAACCCATCCATCACTATACACAACCGTGTTTCCTAGGAACTCATTGAGTTCTCGGCACACCTGAACTGGATTATTCCCGTGAGATAAAAGATTTGAACGGGAAATACCATGCAATGCCTCTGCAGACTCGTCCCAATGTGCCCACTCGTCGAGCGGACGGATCAAACGACAGATTTTTGCACCATCATAGCGCACAACCCCCACCTCTATAGGGAAACTTTTTGCGCCAAATCCACTGGCTTCTACATCAATTATGGATGGGGGATATTGTTTAAACAATGTCATTCCTTCGGGTATTACACCAGATCCATGGCGTTACCACTCATATACAACAAAAAATACGGGGTTGATCACTCTAATCCCCAATGTAGCGCGCTTTGGCTTAATTATTATGACAATAAGAAAGTCAAACTGATCAAGGCTTCAAAACACGCTCGTTGATAATATGATAATATCGTGCCAACTTATTTTAACAAGATTAAAACAAATTATTAATATACCATTCAGGAATAGACATTACCCAGCTACTGCTAAATCCAAAATCGAGCGGCTGACTTCAGGCGTAATCGCTTGTGACTCTCCCAGTGCTACCATTTTGTTTTTCTCAAGCTGACTTATCACAGCTTCTATTGCTTCTTCCTTTGACTCGTTATGCTCAGTAAGCGAGGTTGATACGTTCAAACCATTATAGAAAGCAGCAATAGCATCTATCGTGTCGAGGGCTAACGTTTCTGAAGGTGCTAGACCAAATACCTTTTGGCCCATTTGTTCCAACTTGGCCTTTTTAGCATCTAACTGAACTTTGAGTAAGGCTGGTTGCACAATAGCGAGTGATCGAGCGTGGTCAACGCCGTACAAAGCGGTCAGTTCATGACCTATCATATGAGTCGCCCAGTCTTGAGCCACACCAGAACCGATAAGTCCGTTCAATGCTTGATTGGCCGTCCACATCAAATTAGCACGCCATACATCGTCCTTTTGCTCAATAGTATTGCCAAGGTCAACCAAGGTTCGCAGTAAAGTTTCGGCATAACCGTCTTGTACCGGTGCGTTTTGCGGGAACGTCAAATACTGTTCACATACATGAACAAAAGCATCCACTACGCCATTAACTACCTGCTTTTCTGGCAAACTCTTCACTACATCGGGGTCGAGTACTGCAAACTTAGGAAAAACGGAAGGTGCCATAAATGGGAGCTTTTGCAATGTGGCTTTGTTACTAACAACCGACGCACAGTTTGATTCTGACCCCGTAGCTGGCAGGGTAAGCACTGCGCCAATAGGAAGCGCTTTTGTTACTGTGTGTTTGCCGATGAGAATATCCCAGCCATCACCGTCGTAGCATGCGGCGGCAGCAACATACTTCGCGCCGTCAATCACACTTCCCCCGCCCACAGCTAAAATAAAATCCAACCCAGATGTACGCATTTGCTCAACGGCTTTATCAAGGGTTTCACGAGTTGGGTTAGGCTCAACGCCACCAAAGGTTTCCCAAGTGTAACCGTCGAGTGCCTGTTCAACTTGGTCATAAACGCCATTCTTTTTGATCGAACCGCCACCGTAGAGCACCAGAACTTTTTTGTCTTTTTCGATCAAAGTAGAAATTGAAGCAATCTGCCCCTGTCCAAATTGAATGGTTGTCGGATTGTAGAATGAAAATTTCATGTTCTGTCTCTTCAGTTTATTGTTCGGGTGATTAAATATGGTGACGAAATCGACTTTTTTAAGAGTCTTAGCCCAAAAAGATCACCAAATTGTACAAATGACTGCTACGCTTAAATGCAAATAATCTAATAAGTAATATGGTTTCTCGCATTCTGCTTTCTTGCTTTTAACCAAAAGGATCGGTCGATTTGAGTTATACGAAAGGATAAGTTCGTTGTGGTAACAATAAGATACACTGTCCGCCTTTTTGTTAAATTGTCGGCCTTTATGCGATTAGTTTTTTTAATATCAATCTCTTTAGGACTTTTCCCTAATGTCACATATGCCGATGAACTCTCAAAGGAGCCCGTTATCATCGGCATAGACGCCGACTTTTCAGCCGTTGCCATTGACGGTGGGATAGCTATCCGCCGCGGCACCGAACTTGCGGTAGAAATGATTAATCAATCGGGAGGTTTGCTTGGTCACCCACTGGTCATTATTGCGAAGGACCACAGAGGAAATCCAGCAAGAGGTATCCACAATATAAATACCTTCGCGACAATAGACAATTTAGTCGCCGTTCTCGGTGGTGTGCACACTCCGGTTGCACTTGCTGAATTGGATACAATTCATGAAAACAACCTTTTGTATCTTGGTCCATGGGCAGCGGGTACTCCACTTGTTGATAATGGCTTCTCCCCAAATAATGTTTTTAGAGTATCGTTACGCGATGCAGAGGCAGGGAAGGTGCTTATTGACCATGCAAAAAAGCGAGGATTAAAACGAGTCACTTTAGTATTGGAACGCACTGGTTGGGGACGCTCAAATGAAGCATCATTAACTCAAGCAGCAAGAGATGCAGGGTTATTCATTGACGCTATTCATTGGATCAACTGGCAACAGAAATCTTTTGAAGATACGCTCAAGATAATTCAAGCTTCCGATACCGATGGTATTATCTTGGTAGCCAATGCCCCCGAAGGTGCAGTCGTCGTTAATGGCATGGTGACTTTGGATATGTTGTCAGTCCCTATCATTTCACATTGGGGTATCGCATCAGGAAATTTTATCGAACGCATTGCCGTAAAACCTGACAACCTTGATATTGCTGTGCTGCAAACTTTTCATTTTGAACACAATGATACGTCCCAAGCCAAAATGCTTTTCGAAGCATACAAAGCAAAATACGGTGCAACCGACATTAATAGTGTGCCAGCTGCAGTAGGAGTGGCACATGCGTACGATCTGGTACAAATGCTCGCCATCGCAGTAAAATCGGCGAACTCATTTGACACAAATAACGTAAGAACTGCACTGGAAAATATCGCGTCATATCACGGTGTTGTAAAGCACTATGAACAACCGTTTTCAGCGTCTCAGCGAGATGCTTTATTGTCTCACGATTACTTTATGGCATCCTTTGATGCATCAGGAAACATCATTGTAACGGAACCCAATTAATGGCTCCAAAGCTCTCTTTGCGACAACTTTTAGTAAGGCGAATGCTACCCACCTTGACTGGGTTAATCATTGTTGTCGCAATTATGCTGTTCACCATTACGTTTTATTTTGCGAGTGAGGAAATCAGTGATGACCAACAAGCGTCTCTCGACGGATTAAAAAGAGATCTTTCCTATCTCACTCAGGACACAACGCGACAACTCGCTGATTTGGCGGCTAATGATATTATCATCAATGCCTTAGTCGACGTGGAACAGCGAGATAACTATCTCCCCATGTTCTTTCGCTCGCTCAATTTAACCCAGGCAAGGGACGTAAGCTTTGCCTTGTATGATTTTTCCGGTGCGCTGGTGATACAGAAAAACTGGCCAGAGCAATTACCCAGCACATTAGAGCAAGCATGGCGTCCTATTACGCTGGTTGAATCCGAGTCTTATTATTCTATTACCGAATATGGCGTGCTTTTTTCTGTGCCCGTACTATTAAACGAGATGGCAGAAGGGGCATTGGTCATGTATGTGGCTAGCCTTCAGCCATTGCTGCGTCCCTACCCTAGACTGACAGAACAAGTCGTCACTGATGGCAATAATACCGTGTTGTTTAGTAGTGATTTAAGTTTTGTTGAACAGGGGAAACTCAGGTTTACTCAACATACCACCCAATTTCTAGTGGGCTCAGATAGCTTTGGTGACTTGAAGCTCTATAGCATCAGCTCTTTTACCTCCGCATTTTCTAGTATTCGATGGTTAGCCTTAGTTATTTTGGCCATGATCGTAGGTACCTTACTTATTAACCTGCACATTATTTCTATCACGGCTAAGCAAGCACAAGATACTTTGACAGGTTTGTATGACGACATTATTAGACGGGTACGAAATGAAGAAAAGCCAGTTTCTGATAGTGTTCCCCTGGAAGTTTTAGAGTTAAGTAAAATTCGTACCTCTTTTGATGAGCTGCTCACAAATTTAACCGAGATGTCACTGTCGAACGAGCAGTTTTCCAATGTCATTGATTCTATGGGTGACATGCTATTAGTGGTAGACAACAGCCAGACTGTTCTATTGTGCAACCGCCAATTTGATGCACTTTGCGACACCTATGGTGAAGGTCATGACGCAACCATTGCGCGCTTGATTACTAAGCTACATGGCAAGTCCAAAGGCGAACTCAAGTACACCGATAGCAAAGGCGAAGCATCGAGGATCTTATGGCGTGTACAACCCTTATTAGACGAAAACAACGTTGAAAAGGGGAAAATTTACGTTGGTGCTGACGTTACCGAACAAAAGGCCCTCGAAAGTCGTATTAAAATTCTTACAAGTGCAATCGATGAAGCAACCGTCTCCATTGTCATCTCAGACATCAAGAGTGAAGGTCAACCTGTTATATACGCAAACGGCGCATTTGCTGATTTAACCGGATATTCAAGAGAAGAGATCTTGGGTGGAAACTGTGCGATGCTGCAGGGAAAGGAAACAGAATCATCCAGTGTTTTTGGACTTAAAACGGCTATTCGAAACCGTATTCCTGTTGAAACCACACTACTGAACTACCGAAAAGATGGTACGTCATTTTTTAACAACCTTATACTGACCCCAATACAGATTGATGGTGAAGTCACTCACTACATCGGCATTCAACAAGATGTGACTAAAAAGCTTCAAGCAGAAAGGTACTTGCAAGAAGCCAAAATAAAAGCCGAAGAATCGGCAAGAATGAAGTCGGGCTTTTTAGCCAGTATGAGCCATGAAATTCGCACCCCAATACACGGTATTTCAGGAATTCTTCAACTTTTAGAGAAAACTCCATTAAACAATGACCAGCAACACTATGTTTCCTTGGCTAATTACAGCGTAGAAAGTCTCTCCCATATCGTCAATGACATTCTTGATTTCTCTAAAATAGAAGCTGGGCAAATGCAAGTTGAAGCGCACCCCTTCTCACTGATTGAAGAAATTAACCAACTCGAAAATCAGTATCGTTTATTGTGCGAGCAAAAAGGGCTGAGCCTATTATTCAACAACCAATTTCCAACGGGATTAAGAGTATTGGGAGATGCGGTGAGGTACCGTCAGATCTTAACGAACTTACTCGGAAACGCGGTGAAATTCACCGAAACCGGTACTATTAGTGTTACCACTAACATCGTTGAAAGTGCGAATGACCAACTGCTGCTTCGGTGTGATGTGAAGGATACCGGTATTGGTATTGCCAGAGAAAAGCAGCCAGGTATTTTTGCAGTATTCACACAAGAAGATCTATCAACAACCCGTAAGTTTGGTGGCACAGGTTTGGGGCTGTCTATCTGTAAGCAGCTTTGCTCACTCATGGGAGGAGACATTTCCCTAGAAAGTCAAAAAGGCATTGGAAGTACGTTCTCATTTTACATCCAATTAGAAAGAGCGCCTGAAGAACAAAGCAATGGGCAACAAAATACAGATCAAGTAAGCAGTATAAAAACAGGCAAGCTCAAAATACTGGTAGTCGAAGACAATGAAATAAACCAAACCATTGTTAAAGAGCACCTCACTACACATAAAGCCATCAGCGCGATGTCTGGGGTAGAAGCACTTGAAGCACTCAACAAGTTCAAGCCAACGTTTGACGTTATATTAATGGACTGTCTTATGCCTGAAATGGATGGCTTCGAAGCCACTCGCCGCATACGAAATGGCGAAGCGGGAGCTCGATATGAAAACGTTCCTATTATTGCGTTAACAGCAAATGCTATGAAGGGTGATAGAGAAGCGTGTTTTGCCGCGGGAATGAACGACTACCTGAGTAAACCTTTTGATGTCGATGACTTACTGGATAAGATAGAGTACTGGGCTTCTGTGAAAAAAGTCCCGGCGGACCACGCTTCTTAAAAAGAAGGGCGGAGTTGGCCATAAGCCGAGTAAGTTAAAGTTCGAATCAAAGAATATCAAATTCTTACCTCTTGTCTATACTGGAACGTGTGACATCTTGTGTGAAACTTATCAAGAGAGCCCTCCCAGACTCCTTTATGACTGCGTTAATTTAATGAAGAGATAGAATTTTAGCAGCTGACTCTGGTTTAACTGGGATACAGAGTTTTGCACCGTTATGTCTATAGTCTTTATAATCTATCAATCCTAATTCGCTTAGTTTTTTCAACCCTCTACTAATTTGGGGTTGGCTACACCCGAGAATGTGCCCGAGAGCTTCCTGAGATGGGCTATACAGTTGGCCATTTGCAAAGGCTTCCTGACTACTGGAATATATAATTATATAAAGCCTAAGCTCACTCTGAGAAAGTTGTTTACTATTGATTAAATCTACATAGGTAGATTCAAGTGAGTTTTTTTGATGTTCATTTTTCATTTGTATTCCTTTTGTATTAGACACGGTGAATCCCACAAAGGATTAATTGCGTCAGATTTTGTTTATTGATTAGTTTTGATTTGTTTGTTGAATTAAATATTTGAGCGGGAGGGGTGCTCTGAAATGTGACAAGAACTGCCACTTACTCTTATATTATAACATGAGGAAACCGAAAAAATCAAGCATAATTTATGCCAAAAAGAAAATCATATTGATATAATTGAGAATTTTTATTAAGAGAGGGCGAGCTTGTTAAGCAAGAGTACAAAATATAAGCAAAAAAGCCTCAAAATATCAAAATATTAAGCTCTATTGAAATTGGATCGCAACAGAGCTTAAGAACTGTCAGAGAAATATATAAAAATTTAAGCAAAAATACTTATTCTTCGTTTACGTGGATAGCTATTAACTCATGCAAATAATCTAAGATTTTTTCATCAGTGAATAGTCTGATACCTAGATGTTCTGCATATCTTGATGTGTCCGACTCCACATCGTTGAGAGTGAACAAGATTTTTTCATCGTAAGAAAGTCCGTCAGTTAGCTTGAAGAGGTAATCAATGTACGTCCGAAACACATCATCGTCATGACTAGCAAAGCATGCAACAAAAGAGCTGCAATCACCTACATCAAAAACAAACATATTCTCACTGACAGTAGGCTCAAAAATGCTCAAGAACTCGCTAGTATGCTTTTTAAGTCGTTCGGTCTCAGGAGAGCTTAGAGCACCCATCACAGCCTCATAAGAGCAACTCTCATTAGAATTGACAGTTACAGAATCGGTACTTCCCTCACCAAAGATCTGTTCGATTTGTGAATGATGCAGTAATAATACATCTAACTTTTCAGCAAGCATTCTTGCCGATTTGGTGAA
Source organism: Alteromonas sp. KUL49 (assembly GCF_006538345.1). Lineage (GTDB taxonomy): Bacteria > Pseudomonadota > Gammaproteobacteria > Enterobacterales > Alteromonadaceae > Alteromonas. Next base: position 59,820 of record NZ_BJKL01000007.1, read on the forward strand.
GGAGCTATTAGTAACTACCATTGCATAGTCACCTTCATAGAACTGCTTAGCGGCTGCAACTTCTTGAACAGCTTTATTTCCGACAGGCTTAGAATAGAGTTTGCATTGAATAATATAATTTACGTCTGCGTAGGTGGCTATAACATCAGCTCCTTGATCACCACTACCTTGTGTAGCACGAGCCTCTGCACCTAAATTACTTATCACCTCTGCAATAGCCCTCTCATACTCGTACGGGTCAGTAATTAATGATAGGTCGTCCGTTGTTGTTGAATTTTCGTCTTCAATGAATGCGTCAAGTACGCTGTCAATATCAGAGTATAATGTACTGAACTTGTCATTTTCATAGTGGAAGTTCAAGTGTGCTCCATACACCACATAGCGATTTCTTAATTCAGACGTAGTGTTAGCCTTAATATAGTAGTTCACATCAAAAGAATGGTCTTGTGCAAAACGCTCTACCTCATCGAACCATGGTTCAATTTTTACATCACCATAATCGTCTTTATGCATTAACTGTGAGCGTTTGAGAGAAAGTGGCTTTAGGTAGGCGTTTTCGGAGAGGTAGCTATAAAGAAAAAAGTCTCGTAGCGCCATAAAAACTCTGCTTGCAAGACCTTTCTTATCTATATTACTCTCACCATTGAGAAGACTATTAACTTCGTGTAAGCAATCGCTTAAATCGTTTAAATATGGGTTTTTACCATTTAACGCTAACTCAGAGGACATAACATTTTCGAGATCAGTTTTGATTCCACTAAAGTTAGGATTCGCTATACTATTTTTGAAATCTCGATACTGTGGGTTACTATCAAACCCCTCTACTTTTTCCTTAAATAATTTGAGTTTATCTCCTGATTTGTCTGCAACATTGGATAAGCTTTCCGTTAACTTTGAAAAGAAACCTTTCATATTCACTCCCTGAACTTTGTTATGCCTTAAATATCTTTAGCTCTTTATCCATGGCTCTTATTTAGTGTTTAACTCACGTCTCACACGATATACGGTTGCGATTCCACAGTCTACTAGCTTAGACACTTCTTCGGCTGTCATACCTCTATCAGAGTACTTTTTAATATTGTTCCGCAGTTCTTGATTCTTAGCGCGACCACCTACACGTTTACCTTGTGCTCTCGCTTTTTCCATTCCTTGTCTAATTCTCTCTACACGCTTCTCTTGGTCTAATCTAGCCATAGTTGCCATAAGGTCAATGAGCATATTGTTTATAACGCCCATAATGCTACCTGTAACCCCCTCAGAGAAGTGTTCGTAAGTAGTTGGCAAATCCATAACCACCAACTTCAATTTCTTCTCAGAGAGCCTTAGCTTTAGCGTATCGAAGTCTTCTTGACTCAATCTAGATAATCTATCTACTGACTCAACTAACAGTATTTCACCTTGTTGTGAATCCTGTAATAATCGATTTAGCTCAGGTCTTTCCAGCTTCGTACCACTGTAGTTCTCGCAGTAGGTTTCTAAGACTTTTAAACTCTTATTCCTAGCAAATTCAAGAAGAGCTGACTCTGCCCTCTTACTATCTTGCTTTTTCGTTGACGCTCTCAGATATACTCTTGCTTTCATTATCATTTACCATTACCAACCAAACCCTAAGTGATAATTGATCATTTAGGTTAAAAAGTAAAGGTTATGATAGAATTGATTTGCGGTTTATTAGTAGGCTATTCATTATCGTAAAGCTATACGTAAATGATAGTTATTGGCGGAATGAGTGAACGTTAGCGCTTACTATAAAATTTATTTTCAATTTATAAGTTTTCACAACAAGTGCTTGCAATCTAAGCATTTCAGGTATCTTGAATACTGATACGTGAGTCAACACTAACGGTATTCAACAACACCAAGAGAAAACCGAAAACACCCAATATATTGGGTTGCATTTAACTCCAAACCTCACTATCTTGTGATTGCTGTATGAAACACTGGTAACTCATACAGTACTCAGTTTTGTAACCAGACAAACCAATCTTATGAGGTATTAACATGAAAATCGGACGTGACGCGAAAACAGGTCAATTCATTCCTGTAAAAGTAGCGGAAAGAAGAAAAGCAACAGCTATCGTAGAGACAATAAAACCAAGAGGTAAGAAGAGATAACAAAGCCGCAACAAGGCGGCTTTGAGTAAGACTAGAATTGAGGTTACCGAGGCTTTCCCCCCAGTTCCGCAAATTAGCTCTAATCTCGATGGGGATTGAGATATTAGCAGTTGAAATTTGCGTTTACAAATTCGGCCTAGTACATTTTTATAGGTATATGAAATGATTAAGAATAAAAGTGTTCACGTTACAGGCTACTCCCGTTACCGTTATGGAAAATGGGAAGATGTTTGTACGCATTGGCGATCAATGCCTACCTTGTAGGTCTAAATTTAGTAAACCATGAAGAGGGGGCGATTATCCCCTCTTTTTCAATGACAGTGTGACTACATAAGGCTAGATAGTTTAGTATTTTCAAATACTGTCATCTTCAAATTTTTATATCTAGACATTAGGATATTACGTGAATATTTGCTATCTCATTGGCAATGGATTTGACCTGAATCTGCGGTTAAAAACGAGCTATAAGGATTTTTATCAGCACTATTTAAAGTTAGAAAGTACAAAGCCATCAATCACTCAATTCAAAAAGAATATATCGAGTAACTTAACTAAATGGTCTGACCTTGAGTCCGAATTTGGACAGTACACATCAAGAATAAAATCTACGGAAGAAGCTGATGAAATCCACGGAGACATTGTAGATTCACTAGCCGACTACCTCGGTGACGTTGAAAAAAATTTCGCCCCCGTAGAATCTAGTCTCGAAGAATTCATTGACCACCTTTTTCAACCAGAGAGTCAACTAAGTGCCGTTGATTCATCAAATCTAAAACGGTTTTATACTGAATGCGGCAATGCTCATAGAAACTATACAATAGTCAGCTTTAACTATACTCAAACTATTGAAAAAATTTTGGGTTTAGAGCAAATCAAAAATGCGAATAGCAACTTAAACATAAAAAAGTCTTACGGTAATACCGTTCATTCATTGACTAATCTCCTTCATGTTCACGGAACGATTGAACGACATATGGTATTTGGTGTCGACAATATCGAGCAACTGGCAAACTCTTCTTTTGTTAATGATATCGACCAAGCCAATCAACTTATAAAGCCCCGATGCAATCAGGTAATGAGGCATGGAATAGCCTTGGATTGTGAGAGAGCACTTAAATCGAGTCATTTGATTTGTATATTTGGATCGTCTGTCGGTGAGACTGATAAGAAATGGTGGAAATTAGTTGCAGACAAGCTTAGAGAAGGAAAATCTAGATTAATAATTTTTGAAAGGAACACAAACTTCAACCTAAGAAGGTCTCATCTTCAAGATAGACTTCGAACCGATATATTGAAGAAGTTTTTTGAACCAGAAGAAATAGATAAAATAGAGGAGTATGTCTATATCTCTTTCAACAGTAACATGTTTAAGTTAACAGCCACTTAACTACGATTTTATCTATCTAAATACCGTCAAGAACTCTATGAAACCACTAGCATTTTTTGGTGTAACAGATTGATATTAAATTAGTTTAAATAAGTTAATGTAGTATTTTTAATACCCAAGAAAGATTAAAAAGGGAACTTTGGTTTGTTAAACATGATTAGGAATATCAGTATGACTGCTGTAAGCTATTTTAAGAAAACAAATCCTCTACACTTGCAGTTCTATTTAAATTCTGAAAACTCGCCTCTGAGACACTCTCAGTGGCTCTCATGAGGATCTTCCCTATTACTATAGACCTCGAAGATTTGGTCTACTTTTTCTGTACCTTTGAATATTCTTTCATAATCGGTGTCTCCCTCATTTAGCTTAGTAAATTTTGATGAGTTAAACCGCCTTGTACCTGCTGGAAAGTCGTCAAGAGTCTTAGATGCGACCTTGCTTAAATACGATAAAGCGTAGATGCATTCTTCTAAATCACCGCCTATCACTTCTCGCTTGTAATGCTTTCTATTAATTATTTTATCTACTCTCAACCTTGGATATTGCCCCTCTGTGAAGACTTTATTTTCAATTAGAGCTTTTTGTTCCTTTGCCTTAGTCAGGCTTAGTCCATTTCTATGAAGCTCAAAGTATCCTTCAACATCGACGTAAGGTGTTTCAGGGTATTCATCAACTAACTTAAAAGGCGTAAGATCTTCAAGAGCACTTGTATTTGCTCTATGTCGCAATTTTCCCTTCCTACATTTCTTGAGATTTGATTTCAACTGAATTCTGATGCAATCGAATGCGATTATTCTGAAAACCTTATGTAATTGATTTGATGATCTGCCCTGAAGCTTGTTACAAAAAAAGACTCCGTGAAAATGTTCACCGTCATTGTATCCTGAGTGACCTAACTCTCTTACCCAAATATATTCAGCAGTAGTGAAAATTTTTCTAGTTCTAGAAACTTTGTCGTTTTCAGAGTTATTAGTGAATTTTTTGATAAAGCTTAGTGTTTCTTTATCAGTGAAAAATGATGCCATATCCGCGAAGTTGTCAATCGTTACCTTGTAGAGCCTCTCAACTAAGTCTTTATGAAATTTAGATACGTCGATATCATAGAAGTTGAAGGATGGGTAAAGACTGTAACGGATAACTAAAGACTTGCTGTGACGTGAGCATATCCACTTGGTGGCGTCTATTAACTTATTTAGACAACGAACATGATGATCCCCCCTTTTCTTATTGCTGAGGGTATCTTGGGCTTTTTGGACTATGAAGCCTCTCCACCAGCCGTTAACATGAAAAGCATTAGATGTGGTCTTAGTCTTGTCTTCCATATAGCGTTGAAAGTCTAATTCTGCCTTAGTCTGTTTTTGAGACTTACCAACTTTAGAGAACTTCTTCATAAAGACCTTTCTATTAGTACTAAGATATTTAAATAAACTCAATCAACAAAGTATTTAAGGAATAAAAAAAGCGTGAGGCTAAGGAAATCAAGACTTTCATAGAGCCAATTTTTATTTTAAATTTATCGCGACTTATTAATTTTTGAAACTCACTAGCCACGTTAATCAGCTTGAATCAAGTCAATGTATTTTTTTTGTACCTCTAAAACGTGAGGATGCAGATAGTATTTACCACGAGTTTTCTGTGAAACTTTTGTTGCATGTCCTAACATGACCTCGATATCCTTATCTGGAACTTTTTCTCTTTCGAGAACATTGAATACATAGTGTCTGACAGAGTAGAGACTAAGAATGTAGTCTTCAGGTGTCTGATTAGGTAGATCAAGCTTCGGCTTAATGATATTTGTGTAAATATTAGTGAGAAACTTCTCGTTCGTGGAATAGCAAAGAAACATTTCTTTAGTTTTTGAGTTTTCAAAGAAATCTACAATCCCTTTGTCTAATAAATACTGATGAACTGGGACGTTTCTTATACCGTTTAAAGTCTTTACAGAGCCAGCCTCATCTCTTACTTTAAGAAAATATATTCCTTTAGAGTTAACGGCTAAGTCTTGTTGCCTTAACTGTTGAACTTCACCATTTCTCATACCAGTAAGCGCCATGATCCAGACTGCCCACTTCTGATATGGGTTCAATGTAGAGGCAAATGATATAATTCGTCTAAATTGTTCATCAGAAAACGCTCCTCTAGTATTAGACGGTGGAATCTCATGCTTCATATCACGAACGGCTCTTGCTGAACCTCCCAATCGCTCAGCATAATAACGGTAGAAAGAACTCAATTTCTCTTTGTAAGCCCCAACGTTTGTTATTAAGTTATCGGACTCGATAAGACCTGCATCTAAATGCTTTAAAGCGAGCGTGATATCCGCAGGGTTTCTCCCTCTGTTATAAGGTTTCTTATTAAGCTTCGGGAGACATGATACAACCTGTGTGAAAAGGTTATCTAAGTCTTTCCAAGTAATTTCTGTCATCACTCTATCACCAAGGAAATGACAGAAAATTTCTTTTGCTTTACGGTGATCAGTTAGAACTTTTTCTTCCCATGGCTTCGCTACGCCTACTCTTGGTTTAGGCAAATCCCCTTCGATTCCGGCTTCTATATATTTCTCATAGGCCGCAGAAAAAGTAAGCTCTTTCTCGAATTCTGTTTCAATTTCGCCACAACGAACTTTCGCTGTTTCCATGTTGCCCGACGATATCAAACGCTTTATGTAGTAAATTCGCCTAAGAAAGCGCTCTATTTCTTCTTGGTGCTTAAAGTAGTCGAAGTTAAAATCACTAGGATATTTATCTATTATTGTGTCTACAATTTGGTAGGTATCAATATCGACTATGTCCGTAAAGTGAAGTTCACTAAGCTTTTTGTGCGCAACGGATGAGGGAGACTCATCTGGGAGAAGTGTAGACAACTTGTACTCAAAGTAACTTTGAGAGCTAATGTCATCACTCTCACTTTGAAAGTCATCATTGAACATGCTATGGAGAAAGGCATACTGATAACGCTTGAAAATATGACTATTCTCTTCGTCGTCAATTTCAAGCAACATTTTCAACTTTCTGAGATAGGTAGTTTTTACGTCTCTAACAACTGCTTCTAACCTTTCCTTGTCCATTGTGTCGAAACCTTTTCTAGACGTTATTTGAGTGACAAGCCTTAACGCTGTGAGACGATTAGTAGTACCCAAAGAAATTCTAAGATTACCTTGATTTAACCTTCTATTGAAGTAGTAAACGTTCTTACGTATGAGAGTGAAAGGAATTTTAGTTTGTGCCATTGTGTGTGCCAATAGGTGACACTCGGCTGATATGAAAGCTTCGAGCTACTAGTAAGTGACTGATAACTCGAATTTTCATAAAAAGAGCGGAGTTGGCCATAAGCCGGGTTCTGTCGTGGACAATCATTCCTCTAGGCTAGCAATCACTCACTAGCTCAAGCAACCTACCCGATCCCCATGCGGGCCACACGTTAAGGGATCCTATTTGGTCTTGCTCCGGGTGGAGTTTACCTCGCCGTAACCTGTTGCCAGGCACGCGGTGCGCTCTTACCGCACCCTTTCACCCTTACCTGTTAGCGAGCTAACATAGGCGGTCTACTCTCTGCTGCACTTGTCGTCGGCTCACGCCGCCCAGACGTTATCTGGCACCCTGCCCTTTGGAGCCCGGACTTTCCTCCCCTTTCATAAGAAAGCGGCGATTGCCTGGCCAACTCCGCGGAGCATTCTACATCAAAGTGCAGCCCATAGCGACTGACTAAAGCATTTTATGACAAACTCGCCAGCGCCGATGCTGAGTACTGTTTTAGCTCTTCTGTTTTATTGTCGCGGATCTTATTTGCCCAATTCGGATCTTGTAGCAAGGCTCGGCCCACAGCCACTAAGTCAAATTCTTGTTTATTCAGCCGCTCCAACAAATCATCTACCGCACGAGTTTCAGACCCTTGTCCTTTGAATGCACCAAAGAAATCATCACTTAGCCCTACAGAACCTACTGTAATAGTGGGCTTTCCAGTGATCTGCTTTGTCCATCCCGCCAGGTTCAATTCGCTTCCCTCAAATTCACTTTCCCAATAGCGACGTTGTGAACAGTGAAATATATCAACGCCAGCCTCACTAAGAGGAAGTAAAAACGCCTCCAGTTCTTGTGGTGTATGTGCCAAACGAGCACTGTAGTCTTGTTGTTTCCACTGAGAGTAACGTAGCACAATGGGGAAATCAGGTGAGGTTGCCCCGCGTATCGCTTTAATAATTTCTACCGCAAAGCGACCACGATTATCCATACTCCCACCCCAGCTATCGGTTCGCTGGTTCGTGCCTTCCCAGAAAAATTGGTCGATTAAGTATCCATGAGCACCATGAATTTCTATGCCGTCAAAACCAATCGCTTGAGCATCAGCCGCTGCTTGAGCAAACGCACCGATTACCTTTTCGATATGCGCTTGTGTCATTGGCTCCGCCCCTTGCTTACCTGGCTTAAACAACCCTGACGGTCCAGCACTGGCCAACTCAGGGAACGGCGCTTTTTCAGCAACTCTTGCCATGCCTACATGCCATAATTGAGGCATGATCTTTCCACCAACACTATGCACTTCTTCAACCACATGTTTCCAGCCAGCTAACGCTGCATCCCCGTGAAACTGGGGGATGTTAGCATCCATGGTCGCCACTTCATCATTGACCGTTGTTCCCTCAGTGATAATCAACCCTGTGCCACCTTGAGCTCGGCGCTTGTAGTACCCGGCAACATCTTGAGTAGGTACGCCATTAGGTGAAAATTGGCGTGTCATCGGTGCCATTACGATACGGTTTTCGAGCTGCAATCCACCGGCTAAAAACGGAGAAAATAAATTGGGGGTTTGGGTCGTCATTGAATTACCTTAATCCTGTCACGTGAGCGCTTTCTAGTGGAAAAATAGTAATTCACTCACCCAACGTGTCAATTTTCAATGAGTGATAGTCTTTTATAACACCGAAAAAAGTCTTCGTTTGGAAATAGGCAAAACAGCACAATGCGTTCGCCTGTCCAGAAGAGGGAGTGCAAACGCCGAGCCCACAAGAATGTGTTTACGGCGTGCAGTAAAAAATTCGTTGTCCTCTCTTTAGAGAAGTAAATAACCTCTTTGAAGCGTGGCTTATACATTCCCGCTCAGAGGTTATTGCAATTTATGCTGGCGTTACCGCGTTGTGGTAAACGTGTTGAACGTCATCACAGTCATTCAACATGTCCATGAACTTGTCGAACATTGGCATGTCATCTTCACTGATATCCGTCTCAGTTTGAGGGATCCAGCTGATTTCCTCTGCAGAAAATTTAATGTCTGGGTAGGCATCGGTTAGTGCAGTCTTCACTTGGAAGAACTCAGTATGAGGCGCAAAAACGGTGACTTTTCCGTCTTCAACTTCCACGTCAGTCACGTCAACGTCCGCTTCCATTAAGACTTCAAGAACAGCATCTTCGTCGTCGCCGTCAAACTGAAACACACCTTGATGAGCAAACATATGTGACACTGCCCCCTGTGCACCCAATTTAGCCCCCGTTTTGGTGAAGCAATTTCTTACTTCCGTAATCGTACGATTCGCGTTATCTGATAAGCAATCCACAATCACCATACAGTTGCCTGGACCAAAGCCCTCATAGCGCATAGGTTGAAAATCTTCGCCTGCGCCACCTGCTGCTTTGTCTATTGCTTTTTCGATAACATGGCTAGGTACTTGGTCTTTTTTCGCTTTTTCCATCAAACGGCGTAAAGAAAGGTTAGTGTCTGGGTCTGCACCACCGTTTTTTGCACATACGTAAATCTCTTTACCGTATTTAGAATAAACTTTGGTTTTAGCGCCTGCCGTTTTCATCATCGACGCTTTTCTTACTTCAAATGCTCTTCCCATCTTAATCTTCTCTTTGTCGTCGCGAGGCTCGCGAATTCTGTCTTACACCCTAAGGGCAAAAAAATTGGCCAAATTCTACCGACTTTGACTGGAAACTTACAGTACTAGTTAGGGTAAATGCTCAGACGCAAGGTAGTCATGAGATTGCATTTCTTTTAACCGACTTAAACAACGTCTGAATTCAAAGTTCAGTAAACCTTCCGTATACAGACTTTCAAGGGCAACTTCTGCAGACATAATGAGCTTAACGTTCCGCTCGTAAAATTCGTCTACCATGGCGATAAATCGACGAGCAACATCATCGTTGTTCTGTCCCATCTGTTTGACATTTGCTAATAGCACTGAGTGATACAGACGGCTAAACTCTATATAATCGCTTTGACTACGAGGACCTTCGCACAGCTCACTAAAATCAATCATAAGTACGCCATCAGCATCCCGTAGCGTGGTAATTTCCCGATGATTAACAATGATTTTCTCACCTTTTGTACCCACTTCAGGCGCAAGCTGGCCAAAATAGCTGTGTAAATTCTCTGTGGCTGCTTTATCGAGGGGATGATGAAAGATTTCTGCTTGTTCGAGCGTTCGCAAACGATAATCGATACCACTATCAACGTTGACTACGCGGGTATTTTGATTAATGAGGTCAATAGCAGGTAAGAAGCGAGCCCGTTGAAGCCCGTTGCGGTACAAATCATCTGGCACAATGTTAGACGTCGCCACTAATACGATGCCGTGCCCGAATAACTCCTCCATTAACGTACCCAATATCATGGCGTCGGTAATATCAGACACAAAGAACTCATCAAAGCAGATAACTCGCGTTTCTTTGGCAAGCTTTGCTGCCACTATTTTCAGTGGGTCAGATTCATTTTCTAACAGCTTGAGTTCATCGTGAATGCGATACATGAATCGGTGGAAGTGCACACGCATTTTTTTGTCAAAAGGCAAACAATCGTAAAACGTATCGACAAGATAGGTTTTTCCACGACCTACTCCACCGTAAAAGTAGATACCTTGAATGCCTGGTTTCTTCTGGCCACGGCCGAAAGCCGATTTAATTTTGACGCGCCATTTGGTCTTTTTAGGCTTAACGGTGAGTTCGTCAAATAGGCGTTGCAGCTCTCTTACCGCATTTTCTTGCGCAGCATCGTAATGAAAATCAGGCTGCTCTAGATCGTTCTGATATTTTTCCCATGGCGTCATCGCCCATACCACTCCTGCGTAAATGTCAATAGCGCCGCCGCTCAACCGACCTGCTTGAAAAATCCAATTATGACCTTAATTTTACTGGAAATCACGGTAGAATCGCACGTTGAAATTTGCATAACCAAAATAATTGTTATGCATAGGCGAGATTTAAGAGCTACCTTGCTATAGTCAAGGGTGAGGGCCGCTTTATACCTAAAAACAAATGCGCCCTGTTGTAACATGATTCGGAGAAAAAAATGGAAGTGTTAGTACCGCTTGCTTTACTGATTGTAGGTTTAATTATTGGCTTTTTTGTAGGTCGCTTTTTCCAAAGTAAACAAGGAGAGAGCACTGCGGTATCCACTGAGAAACAAGTGAAAGAGATCCTATCTCAACAAGCTCAGCATCATATCCATCAATCTCGTCAAGCGTTGAATAGTATTGAAAGTCAGTGTTCAGCATTACGTCAGCAAATTGAAGATTACGAAGGGTTACTCTCTAAATCACCAGACGATGAGTCAACGGCGATCCCCTATTTTGGAGAGCAAACCACCACTTATCTTCGCAACAATATTTCCAGCGGTGAAAAGTCAAAGCCCAAACAGGTGTCTGAAGCACAGCCAAAAGACTTTGCTAACAGCAGCTCTGGGTTATTCGTCGGTGGATCTGAGCAGTCTACCGAGGAAAAGTCTTAGTAAAGGAACTTTCCTCGCATGGCATGCTCTTAAACTTCAATAGAATAAGGCCAAAACCTAAAAGGCCTTTGTTTATTTTAGTCATATATTGCATCACATGAAGGAGTAGAAGCATTTATGAAAATGTCTTTTCGCCAGTGCTTATTAGCCTCTGCGGTAATCGCAAGCTCAGTTTCTTTTAGCGCGACAAGCCTTGCAGCATTGCCGTTCTTCGGGAATGACAAACAAGAAGTCCCTTCTCTAGCCCCCATGTTGGAAGAAGCTACCCCTGCGGTTGTTAGCATAGCTGTAGAAGGCACGCAGACATCTCGTCAACGTGTACCAGAAATGTTTAAGTACTTTTTTGGTGCACCACAAGAACAAGTCCAAGAGCGTCCGTTCCGAGGTTTGGGTTCAGGTGTCATTATTGATGCAGAAAAAGGTTATGTAGTCACTAACAATCACGTTGTGGCAAACGCCGATGAAATTACCGTTCAGCTAACTGACGGTAGAGAGTTCATCGCTAAAAAATTGGGTGCAGACGAACAAAGCGACATTGCACTCTTGAAGATTGAAGCAGAAGATATCGTTGCACTACCACTAGCAGACTCAGACGAGCTTCGCGTAGGCGACTTTGTTGTTGCTATCGGCAATCCTTTTGGACTTTCACAAACTGTGACCTCGGGTATTGTAAGTGCATTAGGTCGCTCGGGCTTAAATATTGGTGGTTATGAGGACTTCATCCAAACTGATGCAGCCATTAACCGCGGTAACTCGGGCGGAGCACTGGTGAATCTTCACGGTGAACTGATTGGTATAAATACTGCGATCTTCGGCCCTAATGGCGGAAACGTAGGTATTGGCTTTGCTATTCCCGCAAACATGATGAAAAACCTTACCGACCAAATCGCTGAATTTGGCGAAGTAAGGCGTGGTCTGCTTGGTATTCTTGGCAGTGACGTTGATGCAGGGCTCGCTGAAGCGCTTAACGCCGAAGTCAATATGGGCGCGTTTGTCAGCGAAGTAACACCGGAGTCAGCAGCGGATGAAGCGGGAATTTTAGCTGGTGATATTATTATCGCGGTGAACGGAAGACGCCTTAATGGATTCCAAGAACTTCGTGCCAAAATCGCTAGTATGGGTGCGGGTGCAGAGGTAGAGCTTACCGTAGTACGCAAAGGCGAAGAAATCGCGTTAGATGTTACTCTTGGCGACGCAACACAGACTACGGTTACAGCAGAGCGTATTCATCCTGCTCTTGAAGGTGCAACACTTGCCAATGGTACCGACGCGGGCGGAAACAATGGTGTTGTTGTTTCTGAAGTTGAAGCAGGTTCTCCAGCTGCACGAGTCGGATTACAAAATGACGACGTCATTGTGGGCGTAAATCGCGTTCGTACTAACACAGTACCAGAATTTAGAGATGCCCTCGACAATGCCAAAGGCGTTATCGCTCTTAATGTGAGACGAGGTGGAAGCAGCGTCTTCTTAGTCATTCGATAAATTCGTTTAAAGCACGCAAAAAGCAGCACTCTTGAGTGCTGCTTTTTTGTTTTATAACGGGTTCAATGTTATGATTTTACACAACATTACAATACACCCGTGTTGTACAATAATTAGTAAGTGTGTGCTGTGACGAGCAAATCTATCCTTCGGTTTATTTTAAAATCTGTGCTATTAGGCGTTCTAGTAGGCATACTACTCCTTCTTTTCATTCCCGAATTACGCCAAGGCAGTCAGTTTACACAGCGCTTTTTCTCGACAAAGTCCCCCAGTGCCGAGCGGGAAAGCTATTTCAGTGCAATAAGCCGTTCAGCGCCTGCCGTTGTCAATATATACAGTTTGAGTATCGAAACTGACACAGGTTTATTCAGAAACCAGTCTCGTGAACGCGCTAACTTAGGTTCAGGTGTAATAATGACAAGTAATGGGTATATCCTCACTTGTAAGCACGTGGTTGATGGCGCAGACAGTATTTTTGTTAGAGTACAAGACGGTACGGTGCTTGAAGCGCAAACGGTCGGGAGTGATACGATTACCGACTTAGCGGTTTTGAAAGTCAAAGCGGACAATCAACTGCACAGCATCCCACAGGTGAATGATCCAGATATACACGTTGGCGACGTCGTTATGGCTATTGGTAATCCGTATGATCTGGGCCTTACTATTACCCATGGTATAGTAAGTCGTGCTGGTCGCAATGCGGGGTTGTCTAACTATGTAGATTACATCCAAACTGATGCGGTTCTCAATCAGGGCAATTCAGGTGGGGCCTTGGTCGATAGCAACGGTATTTTGATGGGTATAGCCAATGCCAACTTTCAGGTCAGAGACAACAGAAACCGCCCTCGAAATGTAGACGGTATAAACTTCGCTGTGCCGTATTCAATTGCCAAACGCGTGATGAATGACATTATCGCCAATGGTAAAGTTATTCGCGGCCAATTAGGTATCAGCGGGGAGCAACTTCAAAATCGTCCGGGAATATTTGTTACCGCGGTCGCTATCGGAAGTCCTGCAGATATAGCAGGTATTCAACCACAAGACATTATTCTAGCCATTGATGGCATTGTTATTGAGAGTGCGGCTGAAACGCTCAACATGATAGCTGAAACTAAACCTGGCACTGAGCTCGAGATTGAGGTGAGTCGAGGTGGGAATTTACTTGCACTTAAAGCGACAGTCGCTGAGTTAGGGGCCGACTAAGGCCCCCGAAAGCCATCCAAAAGCTATTCTTTGACACGCTCTATGTTAGCGCCCAGACCACGAAGTTTTTCTTCTATTGCTTCGTAACCACGGTCTAAATGATAGATGCGATTAACGTGAGTTTCACCTTCCGCAATTAACCCAGCAATCACTAAACTCGCAGAAGCTCGCAAATCAGTAGCCATTACAGGCGCACCTCTCAATGCAGACTGACCTTTGGATACCGCTGAATTTGCTTCCAGAGAGATTTGCGCTCCCATGCGTTGCAATTCAGGTACGTGCATAAAACGGTTCTCAAAAATGGTCTCCGTTACTACACCAGTCCCCTCTGCAACGCAGTTAAGCGTAACAAACTGTGCTTGCATATCCGTTGGGAATGCTGGATGAGGTGCTGTTTTCAACGTCACGGCTTTTGGCGGATGAGCTTTCATGTCTAGCTCAATCCAATCTTCGCCAGTGGTAATCTCTGCACCGGCTTGTTGAAGTTTATCCAATACTGCGTCCAACGTATCAGGTGCTGCGTTTTCACAACGAATATGACCGCCAGATACTGCCGCAGCAACAAGAAAAGTCCCAGTTTCAATGCGATCAGGAAGCACACGATAATCACAACCACGTAAGGTTTCTACACCTTCAATCGTTATTTTATCAGAACCCGCTCCAGTGATTTTCGCTCCCATTTGAATCAGACAATTGGCCAAATCAACAATTTCAGGCTCTCGAGCTGCGTTCTCGAGAATGGTGGTACCGTCAGCAAGTGCAGCAGCCATCATTAAATTCTCAGTTGCACCAACGCTTACCATATCCATAAAGATGCGAGCACCTTTCAATCTACCATCAACAGTAGCTCGGATGTATCCCTCATCAACTTCAATCTCAGCGCCCATCTTTTCCAAACCTGATAGGTGCAGGTTAACTGGCCTAGCGCCGATAGCACATCCGCCAGGCAGAGATACATTTGCTTTTCCCTGTTTCGCTAGCAACGGGCCAAGCACTAAAATTGAAGCCCGCATGGTACGAACAAGTTCATAAGACGCAGTAACGCTCTGAAGTGTACTGGCGTCTATAAGAACATCATTAGCTGCTGGCTGTGCTATTTCACAACCCAGTTCTTTCAAAAGAGACAAGGTCGTATTGATATCACGAAGCCTAGGTACATTGGTGAAGCGACATGGCTCGTCACTCAACAGGGGGGTCATCAGTAAAGGTAGTGCTGCGTTCTTAGCGCCGGATATAGTTACGCTGCCCTTTAACGGTGGGCTTTTTTTAATTATGAGTTTATCCACGAATAACGGTCCGGATTACTGAGGAATATTAAATTGGCGCTCGCGAGCCCAATCAGCAACAGAGAAGGTTTTAATATTTACGGCGTGCATCGTACCGTCAGCAATTTTGTCTGCCAGTGGTGCATATACCGCCTGCTGACGCTTAACTCGACTCATCTCGTTGAATGCATCGCTAACAGCAATAATATTATAGTGTGAGCCTTCACCTCGAACGTAGACTTCGTCAAGGTTTAGCGCTTCTTTTAAGAGGGTTTCAATCTCTGACAATTCCATAACTTACTTCTTTCGCTTACTGTAATAGGCTTATTCTACCGATAAAAAACCGTCGACGTCGCTAATTTTCGCAAGTTGAAGGAGTTTTTCTGGTAGGTTGGCCAAAGTAACCGATATACCTTGGCGCTTTCCATCTCTTATCGCATTGATTAACCACGCTAAACCAGCGCTATCCACTCGTTGAGCATTGGCCAAATCAAAGCAACCGTTTTTTTGTTCTATCAACGTGCGTTGCTCGGTATTAGTTAAACACTCCCACCAATTTTTGGTTAGGTTGTCTCTATCTAAATGCCCAGTAATGACGATATCACCGTTATTTTCTATGGTAAAAGTTCGCACGTTATCTACCTTAAGAGCTCGTCTGTGATGAACGATTAAGTTCAACCGGCTGACCAATCTTTTCTCTCATCAGAGCAATAACAGCATCAATACCATCGGTTCGGAGAATAGACTCGAACTCACTGCGCTTGCTGTTAAGCATACTGATACCCTCAGCAACCATATCGTAAGCCTTCCACGCATTGGTGCGTGCATCTTTTCTCACCTTAAATGCTATCTTAATCTCTGGACGTACAGGATCTTGAATCACAGCGCGAACGGTCACAGATTTTTCACCCTCAAAGTCACGCTCCGGTTGAAAAACCACTGTCTGATTATCGTAGTAACCCATGGCTACTGCGTAGGTGGTAATCAAATACTGGCGAAATACACTCAAATACTCGCCTCTTTTTTCTTGAGGCACCGATTTGAAATGCTTGCCAAGTACCATATAAGCGGCAAATTTATAGTCGATGTGTGGCACCAATTCTTCTTCCATGATGAGGCGAAGCATTTCTGGGTCTTCATCTATAGCTGTTTGATTCGCCTTAATTCGGTCGAAGGTTTTCATTGCAACCCCCTGAACCAGTAGATAAGGATTTTGGTCATTAATCTCTTGCGCGTGAGCTACTCCTGACAACAAAGTAAACACAAGCCCAAATACCACCATCCAGTTTTTCAAAGTCTTTCTCCTAACAAATTACTTTCAATACAATAGACCGCAAGAATATGATAATCGTTGCAATCATTTAGCTATAACTTAGTCGTCTTCGCTACCGCGGTTAAACAAAAACTGTCCAATAAGGTCTTCCAATACCAGTGCTGATTTAGTGTCTTGTAAATAGTCACCGTCTTGAAGGTCTGCAACACCGTCAAAAGAGAAACCAGGTTGAAAACCTACATACTGCTCACCCAGCAAGCCAGAGGTTAAGATAGAAACGGAACTCGTTTCCGGGAAACCGCTGTACTCCTGCATGATGCTTAGCTGGACAATTGGGGTGAAATCACTTGAATCAAGTGTAATAGAGTCCACTCGACCAATCGTCACACCGCCGACTTTCACTGCCGAGCGGGGCTTCAGTCCACCGATGTTGTCGAATTTTGCGTAGAGCGTATACGTTGCACCGTTGCTGGCTACTGTTTGGTTGGCTACTTTTAAAGCAAGCAACAATAGTGCGCCTATGGTTAGTGCTACAAAAACACCCACTAACACTTCCGTTTTGTATTTGTTCATACTAATCCTCTACTCAATTCCAAACATCAGGGCGGTAAGCACAAAATCCAGCCCAAGTACTGCTAATGATGAAAATACCACTGTTTCTGTGGTTGCTTTGCTGATTCCCTCTGATGTAGGTATGGAATCGTAACCTTTAAATATGGCAATCCAAGTGACAACTAGGGCAAACACGAGGCTTTTAATGATCCCGTTCACCACATCTTGGTTCCACTCAACGGTAGACTGCATAATTGACCAATAACTACCTGCGTCGACACCAAGCCAGTCCACACCGACCAAGTGCCCACCTAAAATACCAATGGCGCTAAAAATCACCGCTAGCATAGGCATGGCTATAATTCCTGCCCAAAAACGCGGGGCAATAATTCTGCGCAGCGGATCAACAGCCATCATTTCTAAACTACTCAGTTGCTCAGTTGCTTTCATTAAGCCTATTTCGGCTGTCAGTGCTGAGCCTGCTCGTCCGGCGAAGAGCAATGCAGTAACCACCGGACCGAGTTCTCTGAGCAAAGACAAAGCAACCATTGGCCCCAAACTGCCTTCCGCACCATAATCCACCAGTATAGTGTAACCCTGCAATGCCATGACCATACCAATGAAGAGACCTGAAACCATGATAATCAGTAGTGATTGAACACCGACCACATGGATCTGTTTTATAATCAGTGGAATGGTTTTTTATGCGGGGAAGCGCTACGATTGCACCAACAAGCATTAATGTGGCTCGACCTACTGCAGACAATTTATCTAGGGTTCTAGCACCTATTGATTGGAAGAAATTCATTGGCTATCTCCAAACAATGATGACTCCAAACTTGTCGCCGGAAAGTGAAACGGTACCGGGCCGTCAGCGTTTCCTTGCAAAAATTGTTGAACAAGCGGCGAATCGCTGTGTTTTATTTGCTCGGCTGTACCTTCGCCAATGATGCGTTTATCAGCAAGGATATAGATGTAATCCGCAATGGTAAGTACCTCGGTAACATCGTGGGTAACTACTACACTCGTGAGTCCTAATGCGTCGTTCAAAGCGCGAATGAGCTTTACGAGTACACCCATAGATATGGGATCCTGTCCAGCAAATGGCTCATCGAACATAATAAGATCAGGGTCCAATGCAATGGCTCTAGCCAATGCGGCTCGCCTTGCCATACCGCCGGATAATTCGTTAGGCATCAATGATGCCGCGCCTCGCAAGCCAACAGCCTGCAATTTTAACGCTACAATAGTTGCGATAACGTCTTCAGATAAGCGAGTATGCTCGCGAAGTGGGAACGCCACATTGTCGAATACGCTCATTTCGGTAAAAAGTGCGCCACTTTGAAACAACATGCTCATTCTTCGACGAGTTTTGTATAGCTCGCTTCTTCCCATGCCAACAAGAGACGTTCCATCAAATTTCACGTCTCCGCTATCAGGTAATAACTGAGCGCCGATAAGTTTGAGTAACGTAGTTTTTCCGATACCACTCGGCCCCATGACAGCGGTAATTTTACCCTTTGGAATTTTCAATGAAATTCCGTCGTAGATTACTCGCTCCGCGCGACTGAAAGTTAAATTGTCGATTTCGACTAAATTGTCCATAGTTTAATAGGTCGACTCATGACTAAATTTAAAAACGATGATGAGCGTGCAAGCTTCATAATTATTGGCTTTTTACACTTCTTGAACGCCTTTTCTACGCTAAGTAAAGCAAAAGTGTACTGATCAGTGTAATTATGGGCATTGTACGCGTTTTTAAAGGCCCAGCCAAAAGCAAAACGTTACATCTTATGTTTGAGTAGTACGAATGGTAGAAAATAGTAGATGAATGGTGGATGAACAGATCACACTCAGAATAAATTTACGCGCACAAGCATAGGAATATTGCATGGATTTTGCGACAATCTAAAAAAAAGAAAGGTAGTTAGGTTGTCGTGTTTTCACAGATTGTCATTTTTCTCGTCGGCTTGGGTGTTCTGAGCTGGAGTGCAGATCGTTTTGTTTATGGTGCATCTGCACTTGCTAAAAACATAGGAATATCTCCTATGATGATTGGCCTCACCATTGTTGCAATGGGTTCTTCCGCACCTGAAATTGTTGTGTCAGCGATGGCGTCAGTGAATGGCAATATGAATACCGCTGTCGGTAATGCATTAGGCTCTAATATTACTAATATAGCCCTCGTGTTAGGTATTACAGCATTGCTGAAGCCTCTCACAGTGGCCTCCTCGACACTGCGCAGAGAACTCCCTGCACTTCTTGTTATCACACTTATAGCGGTGGCATTTTTGTTCGACGGAGAACTGGCAAGTTACGAAGGCCTAATTCTTATTGTTTTGTTCATTTTTGTTCTTGCCATGATGGGGTACCTGTCACTTCAAGCCGAAAAAAATGACCCACTATTGGCTGAAACTGAAGAAGAAATTCCTGCAGATGTCCCTAATCATATGGCGCTACTTTGGATTGGTGTTGGTCTTGTTCTACTCCCCCTTAGTGCACACTTTCTTGTTGATTCAGCGGTATTTATGGCTCGCTACTTCGGTGTATCAGACTTGATTATTGGCCTAACGATTATTGCTCTAGGTACAAGCTTACCAGAGCTTGCCGCATGTATTGCCGGCATTCGTAAGGGTGAAGACGACTTAGTTCTCGGCAACATTATAGGGTCAAATATTTTCAATCTTCTCGCAGTGCTAGGCATGCCAGGATTAATAGCTCCCGGATTACTTGATGCTGACGCTAGTGGACGGGATATCTGGGTAATGCTAGCGCTTACGGTTGCCCTGTTCTTTTTCAGTTTTACCATGAAAGGAAAACGACGAATTTCTCGTTTTGAAGGGGGCTTACTACTATTAAGCTTTATCGCCTACCAATTCTTGCTATTTGGATAAATAGGTATGAACGATTACATTCAGTCCGCCAAACGGGTCATCAACATTGAAGTTGGTGCTATTACTGCCCTACTTGAACGCCTAGACGATCGATTCACCAGCGCATGTGACCTACTCTTTCATTGTGAAGGCAAAGTCGTCGTCAGTGGTATGGGTAAATCGGGTCATATAGGCAATAAGATTGCGGCCACTCTTGCTAGTACTGGTACTCCGTCGTTCTTCATGCACCCCGGAGAGGCCAATCATGGCGATTTGGGCATGCTGAGTAAAGGCGATGTACTACTCGCCATTTCAAACTCTGGTGAGACCGGAGAGTTATTAAATTTATTGCCAGTTGTTAAGCGATTGAATGTACCAGTCATTGCAATGACAAATAGCAGCGCTAGTAGCCTGGGTCAGTATGCTGATATAGTTATAGACATTAGTGTAGCGGAGGAAGCGTGCTCGCTCGGC
Source organism: Alteromonas sp. KUL49 (assembly GCF_006538345.1). GTDB lineage: Bacteria > Pseudomonadota > Gammaproteobacteria > Enterobacterales > Alteromonadaceae > Alteromonas. Next base: position 80,166 of record NZ_BJKL01000007.1, read on the forward strand.
CTTGCGCCAACATCAAGCACTACTGCCACGTTAGTAATGGGCGACGCTTTAGCCATTGCCTTGCTCGACAAAAAAGGGTTCACTTCAAACGATTTCGCGCTGTCTCATCCTGGAGGTAGTCTTGGGAGAAAGCTCCTTTTGAGTGTCGAAGATATAATGTTAAGTGGAGATGCACTTCCCATTGTTAACTCAGACGCTACCATCGCCGATGCACTACTCGAGATATCGAAGAAAGGTCTTGGCATGACAGGAATCATCGATAAATCGGGTAAATTGATAGGTGTATTTACTGATGGTGATTTACGAAGGATTCTAGACGCGAGAGTTGACTTGCACAGTGCTAACGTGTCGTCAGTAATGACCAAAGGTGGCAAAACAACCACTAAGAAAGAACTTGCTGTCGAAGCGCTCAATATTATGGAAGCTAATAAAATAACAGCACTCATGGTGGTTAATGATCAAAGACACCCCATAGGCGCATTTAATATGCACATGTTGCTCAAAGCAGGAGTTTTATAAATCGCTATGACAGTGTTTGTATCTACCCTCTATACAGATTTTTCCGCTGAGTTTGTAGAAAAACTCAGACAAGTCAGGTTGTTAGTGTGTGATGTTGATGGTGTATTCTCAGACGGTCGCATCTATCTTGGCAATGATGGCGAAGAGTTAAAAGCCTTTCACACGCGAGACGGTTACGGTGTAAAAGCACTAGTCAATGCTGGAATCTCAGTGGCAGTGATCACTGGTAGACGGTCTAAAATTGTCGAAAACCGAATGAAAGCGTTGAACGTTGCCCACATTATCCAAGGAGAAGAGAACAAATCTGCTGCCTTGGAGACATTAATGAGTACACTCGGTCTTACTGCGTCACAAGTCGCTGCCGTAGGTGATGATATACCTGATACTGGTATGTTCCAGAAAGTAGCGATAAAGATTGCGGTCAAAGATGCTCACCCTCAAGTAACTCAACAAGCGAATTGGATCACCACAATTCCCGGAGGATTTGGTGCGGTCCGGGAAATTTCAGATACGTTTTTACAGGTACATGACAAACTCCACGGCATCCATGGAGCAAGTGTATGAACCGCTTGGGAGTCAGTATTTCTGCGCTTTTCAGTTTAGCGCTATTGATGTATCTCCCCACCTTGATGGAGGAAGAAAAAATTGTTGTTCCGCCTCAAGATCCAGACGCACTGAGTCCGAGTTATCGAGCAAAAAATATTACTACCACTCTTTTTGACCAAGATGGGCAGGTCAATCACGTCGTATTTGCCAAAGAAATGGAACGTTATGATCAACTGGGTTTTGTGTTGTTTCAGGAACCTAACTATACGCTGTACTCACAAGAGTCTCTAACACCATGGCACGTCTCTGCGTCAGAGGGTACTGTATACAATAATGAGCTGATTCAATTAGAAAATAATGTCATTATTGCGAACCAAACGAGCGACGACTTTGTCCAAACCATTACTACTGCGTTTTTAGAAATAAACTTAACCAGCAAAGAAATGACATCAGATCAGCCTGTGCAGATTTTAGGTGAACAGTTTGTCATTAACAGCAATGGATTTAACGCTAATTTACATACTCAAAAATATGAGTTACTTGACCATGTACAAACGATTTATTCCCCTAGCAACTAGTTTGCTTTTGGGGTTAACAAGCCTAACGGTGCAAGGCGCTGACGACGACTTTGCCCTTCCTATTAAAGTTGATGCAAAAACCCAATTTGTCGACGGTAAAAACAAAATTTCTTTATTTCGTGACGATGTACTGATCATACAGGGCTCTCTAAAAATCACAGCTGACGAAGTTGAAGTTATTGCTTCGGAAGGAGAAGGTAGAGAAATCTTTGTCGCTCGCGGTACTCCAGCAAGTTACTCACAAACACTCGAAGATGGGAATCCTGTTTTCGCTAGAGCAAATGAAATCCGTTACGAAGTATCAGCGCGCACTATATCCCTTTCAGGTAATGCAGAATTGCAGCAAGACACCAGCATGGTGAAAGGTGATGTAATCACCTACGATATGACAACAGAACAATTATTGGCCACCAGTAACGAGAATGGTGAAGAAAGCAGCGGTCGCGTTACTACAGTATTTACACCACAAGCGATTAGAGATATTACTCAAGACACCGAGCAAGATAAATCTGACAATGAGTCAGAGGACAATAACTAATCATGGCAACTCTTAGCGCGCAGCACTTAGCAAAGTCCTACAAATCTCGACAAGTGGTACTTGACGTAAGTCTTTCTGTTTCTACAGGTCAAATTGTGGGATTACTGGGTCCAAATGGTGCGGGTAAAACGACGACCTTTTACATGATTGTCGGGTTAGTTCCTTTAGACAAAGGAAAAATTCATATCGACGACCAAGAGCTCACTCATCAACCCATGCACGAAAGAGCTAGACGTGGCATTGGTTATCTGCCCCAAGAAGCGTCAATCTTCCGAAAGCTAACGGTGTACGACAATATCATGGCGATATTACAAACACGTAATGGTCTTACCAGCGAGGAAAGAGAGCAAGAAGCTGATGCGTTGCTTGATGAATTTAATATCAACCATATACGTAACAGTACTGGGATGAGCTTATCTGGTGGCGAACGTCGTCGAGTAGAGATTGCTAGGGCACTAGCCGCCGACCCGCAGTTTATTTTGCTTGATGAGCCCTTTGCTGGTGTTGACCCAATTTCGGTAAATGATATAAAGAAGATCATTCAACATCTTCGTGACAGAGGAATAGGAATCCTCATCACAGACCACAATGTCAGAGAAACCCTCGATGTATGTGAAAAAGCCTATATTGTGAGTCGCGGTGAACTTATTGCCCAAGGAACGGCTGAAGAAGTTTTAAGTAATCAAAAAGTCAGAGATGTATACCTAGGGGAGCAATTCAGGCTATAGTTAGTGTAACTGAATTGTCATTTAAGCATTATCGCGTTTGGCGTATTTACCACAGAACACAGTAATAAGACGTAGATGAAACCATCTTTACAACTAAAGTTCAGTCAGCAACTCACTATGACGCCGCAGCTGCAGCAAGCTATCAAGCTTCTCCAGTTGTCTACGCTCGATCTGCAACAAGAAATTCAAGAAGCCTTGGACTCCAACCCACTGTTGGAAGTAGAAGAAGGACTAGATATAGACGCGCCTGAGAAATCAAATCTGGAACGTCAAGAATCAGAAGAAACTCCGTCAGCTACTGCTAGCGATAGTATTGAAGCAGGTGATGCGCTCGAAAAGAACGATTTACCTGATGAACTACCCATCGATAGCACCTGGGACGAATATTACTCAGCATCTTCAGCACCTGCACCAGGCCCTTCAAACAGTGAAGACGATCAAGTGTTTCAAGGTGAAACTACCGATGATATTCAAGGCCACCTACTGTGGCAGATGCGCTTAACACCGTTTTCAGACACAGATAGAGCCATTGCCACCGCAATCATTGATTCAATAGATGAATCAGGTTACCTCACGGTACCACTCGACGATATCTTAGAGGCAGTTAATTCCGACGATATGGAAGAGCCCATAGAAATGGATGAAGTAGAGTGTGTACTAAAACGCATCCAACTATTTGACCCGATTGGGTCTGGCTCTCGCTCGCCTGAAGAGTGTCTCTTGGTTCAATTGCGTCAATTCTCAGATGACACGCCTTGGCTCGCTGAAGCGAAACAACTACTTGAAAATTATTCGGAACTTTTAAGTAGTAAAGATTATCGAACACTTATGAGAAAGAGCAGGTTAAAAGAGGACCAACTACGCGAAGCCATGCGTCTTCTTCAAACCCTCAACCCTCGCCCAGGCAGTTCATTGATCACCAAAGAACCCGAGTACGTCATACCTGATGTTTCGGTGACCAAAAAGAATGGACGCTGGGTAGTAGAATTGAACCCTGATAGCTTACCTAAGCTGTCAGTTAATCAGCAGTATGCAGCGATGAGCCGCGGAGCGCGCAACAGCAGTGACTCTCAGTTTATTCGTTCGCACATGCAAGAAGCAAAATGGTTTATTAAGAGCTTAGAGTCTCGCAACGACACCCTAATGAAGGTTGCAAATTGCATCGTTCAGCAGCAAATGGGCTTTTTCGAGCATGGGCCGGAAATGATGAAACCTATGGTACTTAATGATGTCGCCGAAATGGTTGACATGCATGAGTCCACTATTTCTCGTGTAACAACACAGAAATATATGCACACCCCTCGGGGAATTTTCGAGTTGAAGTACTTTTTCTCGAGTCACGTTGCCACTGAATCTGGTGGTGAGTGTTCTTCAACTGCGATACGTGCATTGATTAAAAAGCTTGTTGCGGCAGAAAAGCCGAGCAAGCCATTAAGTGATAGTAAGATTGCTCAGTTGTTGGCCGACCAAGGTATAAAGGTGGCTCGGCGAACAATAGCAAAGTACCGGGAATCTTTGTCGATTCCACCGTCGAACCAACGCAAGAGCCTTATCTAACGGGCTTGAATTTATAAGGAAGACGAAATATGCAAATAAACCTTACTGGTCATCATGTCGAAATCACCGACTCTTTGCGTAACTATGTCGATACAAAATTCAGCAAACTCGAACGTCACTTTGATCACATTTCTAATGTGCATGTCATCCTGAACGTAGAAAAGCTTAATCAAAAAGCAGAAGCTACCGTACACTTAAGTGGTGCGGAAGTGTTCGCGTCGTCTCAAGACGCTGATATGTATGCTGCGATAGACAGTATGGTCGACAAACTCGACCGGCAAGTCATCAAGCATAAGGAAAAACTCAAAAAGCATTAAGTCAACCATGGACATAAAAGCCATAGTAAGTTTGAACCGCACAGTTTGTGCGGTTCAATGCAATAGCAAAAAGAGAATTCTCGAAATCATTAGCGACATTGCAGCAAAGCACAGTGACGCTATTGAACAAAATGCAGTGTTGGAAAGTTTGGTCGCCAGAGAGCGCATGGGAAGTACGGGGATCGGTAACGGTATCGCACTCCCCCACGGTCGGCTACCAGGACTGGATCAGGTGATAGCTATTATTGTCACCACTAACCCTGCGATTAATTTTGATGCCATTGACGACCAGCCAGTCGATATATTTTTTGCCTTGCTCGTTCCTGAAGCGCAAACCGAAGGACACTTGCAAACCCTTGCTACAGTGGCAGGCAAGCTCAATGACAAAGATACGGTGAAAGCCATCAGAAAAGCAACCAGCGCTGACGACATCTTAGCTGCGCTATATCAATAAATACAAGGGAGAAGACGGGTGAAACTGATTATCATCAGTGGTCGGTCAGGTTCAGGAAAGTCAGTAGCACTACGAGCGCTAGAAGACTTAGGATATTATTGCGTAGACAACATTCCCGTCAATTTGCTACCAACGCTGACACACACCGTAGTCGACGAATACGATCAAGTCGCGGTGAGCATTGACGTACGGAACCTTCCCAAAGACCCAGCGGATCTTGTTGAGATACTCGACTATCTCCCATCTTCATGGTCTATGACCATCGTCTATATTGACGCCAGTGACGACGTATTGGTAAAACGCTTTAGCGAAACTCGTCGCTTACACCCTCTTGCCCGTGAGAACAAATCCTTATCGGAAGCGATTAAAGCGGAATCCGATTTACTCGCGCCCATCGTTGAGCGATGTGATTTATACCTCGACACAGACAAGCTAACTATACATCAACTCGCTGAGCTCATCCGTGAACGGATCTTGGGTAAGAAAAGCTCTCGCTTGGTTTTAGTGTTCGAATCATTTGGTTTTAAATACGGTATTCCTAAAGACGCCGATTATGTCTTTGATGCGCGTTTTCTACCCAACCCTCACTGGGAACCGGATTTACGCCACCTAACGGGCTTAGATACTCCTTGTGAAGTTTTTCTGGGTGGTCAGCCTGTGGTGACTAAATACATTTGGCAAATCAAAATCTTATCACTACTTGGCTTCCTCATTTAGAACGCAACAATAGGAGCTATGTAACTGTTGCTATAGGATGTACTGGCGGACAGCACCGTTCAGTGTTTATTGCTCAATCACTCGCAAAGACGTTTGGTGAACTACACCCAGATGTTCAAATTCGCCATCGCGAGTTAAACCAATGAAGATAAGAAGAACCCTGACTATCGTCAACAAATTGGGTCTGCATGCTCGCGCGGCAACGCAATTAGTACAATTGGCCAATAAATTTGATGCCAACATCATGTTGCTGAAGGGTGATAAGCAAGCTAACGCGAATAGCGTACTTGGCCTAATGATGTTAGAAAGCCATCAAGGCGAACAAGTTGACGTTGAAGTCGAAGGAGCCGACGCTGAGCAAGCCATTGATGCTATAGAAGCACTCATTGAAGGCAAATTCAACGAAGAAGAATAACCTCGTCACTTGCCAATTAGATGAGATTATTCATACTTTTAGCCATGACAGGCTCTAGGTAAATACGCTATCCTAATACCGCTCTCAACTTCCTTTTAGTAAGTAGGTTCTCGTGGCAGAAGCCCTCGCTTTCAAATACGCACAACGACAACTCAATACGTTGAACGACGCTCTCAACAATGGGCAATTTGTCTCTGCGCGAAAGCTACTACTAGAATTGCCTCCATCTGACGTAGCTCACATTCTAGAGTCGAGCCCTACCCGTACTCGTGATGATTTATGGGCACTTATCGATGCTGATTTTCACAGTGACATATTAGAAGAGCTATCTGACGACGTTCGTAACGGTATTATTGCCAAAATGCTTCCAGCCAAGGTGGTCGACGCCTTGGAAGAGATGGACACAGATGACCTCGCGGAAACTCTTAGCAGTCTGCCTGAGCCGGTGCTGCAAGATATTCTTGAGTCGATGGACGCACAAGACAGACACAGAGCTGAGCAAGCACTCTCCTATGGTGAAGACACTGCTGGCTTTATAATGAATACCGACACCATTACCTTGCGTCCCGACGTCAGTATTGATGTTGTTTTGCGGTATCTCAGACTCAAAGGCGAACTTCCGGAAAATACAGACACCTTTTATGTGGTAAATCGCACCGATAATTTGGTGGGTATCGTGCCTGTCTCTCGTCTCCTTACATCAGATCCTGAATCCTCAGTGTCGGATATCATGGATGAGGAATCTGAAGCTATTCCTGTAGTCATGAACAACACAGAGGTTGCTAGCCTATTTGAACGTTACAACTGGTTATCCGCCCCCGTAGTTGATGCGAATCATCGATTAGTCGGCCGGATTACCATTGATGATGTGGTTGACATCATTCGTGAAGACGCAGAGCACTCGATGATGAGTATGGCCGGTTTGGAAGATGACGAAGATACCTTTGCTCCCGTGTTGCAAAGTACTAAACGTCGTTCTGTATGGCTCGCAGTCAATCTGGTCACAGCGTTAATGGCAGCCATGGTCAGTGACCTCTTCGAAGCGACACTGAGCCAACTTGCGGTATTGGCCATCCTCAATACCATAGTCCCAAGTATGGGCGGCGTTGCTGGTAACCAAACTTTAACGTTAGTTATTCGTGGTATGGCACTAGGCCATGTTAACGCAAGCAACTCTCGGTGGTTGATCAGTAAAGAATTGGCTATCGGTTTCTTAAATGGCGCAATATGGGCTGTACTCATTGCTTCTGTTATCGGTGTCTGGAAACAGGATTATATGCTGGGCGTTATCATTGCTTTCGCAATGATGATTAACCTTATTGCAGCAGCGCTTGCTGGCGCCACGTTACCCATCATCATGAAACGCCTTAAAATCGACCCTGCGCTTGCAGGAAGCGTTATTCTTACCACCATTACAGATGTGGTGGGAATATTCGCTTTCTTAGGTACAGCGACACTATTCTTGGTATAAGACGAGCATTAAAAAAGCCGATGGGTTTCCCTATCGGCTTTTGAAAAACTTGATAATGGAGATTACTTAATTACCTTTAGTGAAGGTTTTCCACGTTTCGGTGGTACTGGAGCTTCTTCAACCGGCTCTTTTGTACCCTCAGGATTCGTTTTCTCAAACTCTTCTTCAGTAGCGAACACTGTTCCAGCACCATTTTCTCGCGCATAGATAGCCATTACAGCATCGCACGGCATGCTCAACCTTCTCGGTTGGCCACCAAAGCGCGCTTGAAAGGAGATCCCTTCAATATCCAGCATAAAGTTAACGCATGCACCAGGCGAGATGTTAAGTACAATTTGACCGTCCTTAACAAACTCTTGGGGTACATCTACGTTCGGATTAGTCGCATTCACAACAATGTAAGGCGTCAGATTGTTGTCTACTATCCATTCATAAAAAGCGCGCAGCAAATAGGGCTGGTTTGACGTCATACCCATTACAACGGATTGTGGATTTCGCGTTCTTGGTCTGTCAAAGACGCTTTGAATGAAGCGCGAGAGAAAATGCGGTTCATGTAAGCATTGATCTCTTTGCTTCCGGCACCATTCAATTCGATACCCAACGCAGGTAGACGCCACAACAGCGGAGCTAGGTAGCAATCAACTAGGCTGAACTCTTCGCTCATGAAATACGGCATCTCACCGAATACCGGAGCTAGCGCTAACAAAGCTTCACGTAGTTCATTACGCGCGGCTTCAACGTCACCTTCACCACGGAAAATACGCGCCGCAAGTGAATACCAATCTTGCTCTATACGGTGCATCATCAAGCGGCTTTGGCCACGAGATACAGGGTATACAGGCATAAGAGGAGGATGAGGAAAACGCTCATCAAGGTATTCCATGATTATGTGCGAGGTATAAAGCACCAATTCACGGTCGACCAGAGTAGGAACCGTACCGTAAGGGTTTAAATCAAGCAGATCTTCAGGCAAGTTGCTGGGATCTGTGTAGCTGATTTCAACACCTACACCTTTTTCTGCCAACACAATACGTACCTGATGGCTATAAATATCAATTGTGTCAGAGAACAACGCCATGATAGAACGTTTATTCGCGGCTACGGCCATTCAATTTCCTCCGTCGAGAAATAACAAAAAACCCATATCACATGGGCAACTTACAAATATCAAAAAAGGGGGCGAGACGCCCCCTTTGCTATTATACATAAAACTTGAAGTATTAGTGTACTTCTCGCCAGTATTCTTTCTTCAATAAGTAAACAAAGACGAACAATACTAGGATAAAGGCTAACACCCACTTACCAATCTTGTGAGACTCAAGTTTCGAAGGCTCGCCTGTGTACTCAAGGAAGTTCACAATGTCGGCAATAGCTTGATCGTATTCAGCTTCGCTCATTGAACCACTGCCGTCAGCTTTAAGGCCAATGCCTCGCTTAACCATCTCACCGTCGACCATCACCTCTTCATACGCTTCATGAGGAACACCTTGCAGTGATTGCAATACGTGAGGCATACCCACATCAGGGAATACTTTGTTGTTCACACCAAATGGACGGCTATCGTCAGCGTAGAAGGTACGAAGATACGTATAAATCCAATCCTCGCCACGTACACGAGCAACCAAGGTCAAATCTGGTGGAGCAGCACCAAACCAGGTCGCAGCCGATTCTTCAGGCATCGCACGAGTAATATAGTCAGACACTTTCTCGCCAGTGAACTGAAGATACTCTTGACCAATGTCGTCTGGAATACCCAAGTCTTGGAAAGAACGCTGGTAGCGCTGGTACTGCATTGAGTGGCAACCCAAGCAGTAGTTCATGAACAACTGCGCTCCGCGCTGAAGTGACGCTTTATCAGTCAAGTCAATAGGCGCTTTGTCTAAGGGGTAGCCGCTACCTGCAGCCATAGCTACGCCAGGCACGAAGAAGGCTAAGAAAAACATCAATTTTTTCATTTAGAGATCCTCGCTGGTACAGGCTTGGTATTTTCGTTTTTGCTGTAAATAAATAGCGCGATGAAGAAACCGAAGTACATCACAGTCGCAATTTGAGACGCAATGATTTTCCAGTTTTCTTGAGGTGTACCACCAAGGTATCCCAAGAATACAAACACGATAGCAAAAACAATCAAGTTTACTTTGTGTAAACCACAGCGATAACGCCATGACTTAACTTTACCTCGATCTAACCAAGGCAATGCGAACAAGGCTGCAATGGCACCGAACATAGCAAGAACACCGAACAACTTGTCAGGTACCGCTTTCAAAATGGCATAGAACGGCGTGAAGTACCAAACAGGGAAGATGTGCTCTGGCGTTTTCAGCGGGTTAGCAATCTCGAAGTTTGGATGTTCAAGGAACTTACCACCCATTTCAGGTGCAAAGAACAGCACGTAAGTAAACAAGCCAAGGAAGATACAGAAAGCTACCAAGTCTTTTAATACGATGTGCGGGAAGAAAGGTAATACATCATCCGCAATATCGTACTTACTTGTGTAGTACTCGTGAATCTCGTATTTAGTCTTTTCAGACTCAGGTAGTGAGCCTTTTTTGTGTTTGATGGCAATACCATCTGGGTTATTCGAACCAACTTCATGTAGCGCGATGATGTGCAGGAACACAAGAATAACGATTACCAATGGCAGTGCTATAACATGCAGTGCAAAGAAGCGGTTAAGCGTTGCTCCAGAGATTACGTAGTCACCTTGAATCCAAATAACAAGGTCTGGACCAATAACAGGAATTGCACCAAACAGAGATACGATAACCTGTGCACCCCAGTAAGACATTTGTCCCCAAGGAAGCACGTATCCCATGAAGGCTTCAGCCATTAGTGCAAGGTAAATAAGCATACCAAACACCCACAGAAGCTCACGAGGTTTTTGGTAAGAGCCGTATATCATGCCGCGGAACATATGCATGTAAACCACAATAAAGAACGCCGATGCGCCCGTACTGTGCATGTAGCGAATAATCCAACCGTAGTCGATTTCACGCATGATGTATTCAACAGACGCAAACGCACCTTCTGCTGACGGCACGAAATTCATGGTTAGCCAGATACCAGTAACAATCTGGTTAACTAATACGATAGTGGCCAAGAAACCAAAGACATACCAGAAGTTCATGTTCTTTGGTGCTGGATATTGAATGGCGTGCATATTAGCAACGCGCATCAATGGAATACGTTCTTCAATCCAAGCTAGGAAACCATTCATATTACACAGCCTCCGCTTCAGAACCGATGATAACGGTAGCGTCATCAACGAATTGGTAAGGTGGAACAACTAGGTTCAATGGCGCGGGAACATTTTGGAATACGCGACCTGCCATATCGAACTTAGAACCGTGACACGGACAGAAGAAACCATCTGGTACACCTTCAACGATTTCTTCGAAAGCACCGCCTTTTAGGTGCTGTGGAGAGCATCCCAGGTGAGTACAAATACCTACAAGAATGAGGTATTCCTCTTTTAATGAGCGGAAACGATTTTGAGCAAACACAGGCTGCTGTTCTGCTTCTGAGTTCGGATCTTTCAATTCGCCTTCGTGGTTGCCCAATTGCTCCAATATTTCAGGAGTACGACGCACAATCCATACAGGTTTGCTTCGCCACATTACACGAATTAATTGTCCGGGCTCAATCCCACTGATGTCAACTTCAACATCTGCACCGGCAGCTTTCGCTTTGGCACTTGGGTTCCAGGACGCAATAAAAGGCACTGCCGCACCAACCGCACCTACACCACCAACAACCGACGTGGCAACGGTCAAGAACCGACGACGAGTGTTGTTTTCAGGCTGGTTTTCGTTGTGTGCAGATTCTGTTGCATCTACAGATACATTGCTCATCCACATTTCTCCAGGTTCGGATATTTATGATGCGTAAATCAGACTTATACTGGTTTTATCGCGACTGTTTCATCGCATCATATTGGCTTGTCGTAATGCACGCTTTTTGAGCTAAAAAATCTCTCAAACGCCGCTACGAAAGTTTTCTAAATTTTCGACCGCAAATGATAAAAGAAAAGCCCTTATAAACACAAGGTTTTACTGGTATTTAAGCGATAAATTAATCTTTGAATAGCATAATCAATTAGCGCTAGATTAGACATAAATCAACAATTTGACGATTAGACCTTCGTCAACTTACGGAAGATTAAACATATCTCATCTACATCTAAAAAGTTTCACGCATAAAAAAACCCGGTAGAAACCGGGTTTTTGAATTGAAAACGTAAAAATTAACGCTTTGAGAATTGTGGACGCTTACGCGCTTTGTGTAGACCCACTTTCTTACGTTCAACGCGACGTGCATCACGAGTAACGAAGCCAGCCTTACGTAGTGCGGGGCGAAGCGCTTCGTCGTACTCCATAAGAGCACGAGTAATACCGTGACGGATTGCACCAGCTTGACCGTTAGAACCACCACCTTTAACTGTGATGTATAGGTCAAACTTTTCAGTCATTTCAACAAGTTCAAGTGGCTGACGAACAACCATGCACTCTGTTTCACGACCAAAGTACTCATCAAGAGCGCGTTGGTTTACTTTAATGCTACCTGTGCCTGGACGTAGGAACACACGAGCAGTAGAACTTTTGCGGCGGCCTGTGCCGTAGTATTGAGTATCTGCCATGTTAGTAGCTCCTTAGATGTCCAAAACTTGTGGTTGCTGTGCAGTGTGCTTGTGTTCAGCACCTGCGTAAACTTTCATTTTACGGAACATTGCACGGCCTAGAGGACCTTTTGGCAACATACCTTTAACCGCTTTCTCAAGAACCATTTCTGGCTTGTGAGCAAGTAGCTTTTCAAAGTTTGTCTCTTTTAGACCACCTGGGTAACCAGAGTGCGCATAGTACATTTTGTTCTGTGCTTTACGACCAGTTACTGTAATCTTTTCTGCATTGATAACTACAATGTAGTCACCAGTATCTACGTGAGGCGTGTACTCAGCTTTATGCTTACCACGAAGACGTAGTGCGATTTCAGTAGCCAAACGGCCTAGAGTTTTGTCTGTGGCGTCAACCACATACCAGTCACGTTGTACCGTTTCTGGCTTAGCAACAAAAGTTTTCATTTAAATTTACCCGAAAATATATCGTCGTTACTGATTTCTGAACACCAGAAATCACCTTAAAATCAACACTATGACCCCTTCGAGCCGGATGATTCTTCCACCTTCCCAAAGGTGGGCGTAACTGGGCAGGCCGCGAATTATACAGGAATTGCCTCAAATGCGAACCCCTAATTGCGAAAAAGTGACGAGTTTTCCATCATTTATTTATCGAGCGATTTGACTTGTTGCCACAGAGCTTCCATTTCGTCCAATGTCATTGTATCTAAGGTTCGGTCTTGATGGGCGGCAAGTTGTTCAACCTTGTTAAAACGAAGCGCAAATTTGTGACTCGCTTTTCTCAATGCCGAATCAGCATCCACCTTTGCATGGCGAGCTAAATTGACCATAGCAAACAGCGCATCTCCGATTTCTTCCTCTATCGCACTTTGATCAATATCCTCTTGTACAAGCTCCTGTTGAATCTCATCGAGCTCTTCTTTCACTTTATCTAATACGGGCGCGATTTCAGGCCAGTCAAATCCTACTTTCGCGCATGCTTTTTGGAGTTTCTGTGCATACATCAGGGCAGGTAACCCAGATGGCACGCTGTCGAGCAAATAAGATTGGTTTGCGCTTTTTTTCTTTGCCGCTTTTTCTTGTGCTTTGATTGCGTCCCATTGAGCAGACAGCTGAACTTGGTCCATACCCGACCGAGGCGCGGAAAATACGTGGGGATGACGTCTTACGAGCTTATCACTGATAGCTTTTGCCACATCATTAAAATCAAAGTGACCAGTTTCCTCAGCAATTCTGGCATAAAAAACCACTTGAAAGAGTAAGTCGCCCAACTCGTCTCTTATCTCATCCATATCGTTGGACGCGATAGCATCTGCAACTTCGTAGGTCTCTTCAATCGTATACCGAACGAGAGAATCCATGGTTTGCTCAACATCCCAAGGACATCCCTCAGTGGGATGTCTTAGTTTTGTCATAATATCGAGAAGTCGGGCGATTTGATCGTCAGAACTGTTTGCGTTTGGCATCAGTGACTCCCTTCAATTGACGCAAACGGGAAATGACCTTAGAAACCGATTCTAAATCTTGTACTTCAATTGAAATCGTTATCAGTGCAGTTTGTCGTTGAGTGTCACTTAAGCTGTTCACACTCAGTAATGGCACACCCTCGTTAGCCAGTACGGTGGTAATATCTCTAAGCAATCCTGTTCTGTCGTTACAGAAAATATCGATAGAGGTTTCAAAGCCGACTTTTAATGATGACGACCAATTCACTTCGATTTGGCGTTCTGGATGCTGAACAAGGAGATGTTGCAATTGATCACAGCTTTCCTTGTGTACACTCACTCCACGCCCTTGGGTGATATACCCCATGATGTTGTCACCAGGCACAGGTTTACAGCAATTCGCCAATTGACTCATTAAATGACCAACGCCCTGCACTACAACAGCGTCTTTTTTGCCTTTTCCTGCTGCTTCTTTTCGCGTCCTGACACGTGGGCTAATCTCAGGCTCTTCTTTTGGCGTGATTAAATGGTGCAGGAAATTCACCACTTGCATGACTCTTACATCACCCGCACCTAGCGCTGTATAAAGATCGTCTTGAGATTGAACATTAAAACGCTCCCACACCTCCTTCGGTACTTTGGTAGATAAACTCGCTCGCTGAAGTTCCCTCTCTAAAAGCTCTTTACCCGCAACCAAGTTCTTGTCCCGGTCTTGCTTCTTAAAGAAGGAGTGAATGGTGGCTCTAGCTCGGTTCGAATGCACATATCCTAGACCTGGGTGCATCCAATCTCGGCTTGGGTTAAGCGCCTTTCCTGTGAGAATTTCTACTTGGTCACCGCTTTGGAGTTGATAGGTAAAAGGTACAATGCGCCCATTGACCTTTGCGCCGATACAGCGGTGCCCCACATTGCTATGAATGTAATAAGCAAAGTCGAGTGGAGTAGCGCCTTGAGGCAAATCGATAACATCGCCATTGGGTGTAAATACATAAACTCTGTCATCGAAGACTTGGCTGCGCAGTTCCTCAACTAAGTCACCAGACTCTGCAACTTCCTCTTGCCACTGCAAAATACGGCGAAGCCAATTGATACGTTCATCATACCCCGACTGTTTACCTGTTGAGCCCTCTTTGTATTTCCAATGTGCGGCAACGCCTAACTCTGCATCTTGGTGCATCTGCTGAGTACGTATTTGTATTTCTACCGGCTTGCCTTCTGGGCCGACAATTATGGTATGAATTGACTGATAACCATTAGCTTTGGGCGTTGCGACGTAGTCGTCAAACTCACTCGGCAAATGACGAAAATGCGCGTGTACCGTACCTAGCGCTGCATAGCAGTCTTGCAACCGTTCAGCAATGATTCTTACGGCGCGAATGTCAAAGAGCTGATCAAAAGTAAGATGCTTTTTCTGCATCTTTTTCCAAATGCTAAAAATATGTTTTGGACGGCCGTACACTTCTGCTTTAATTCGCTCATCGTTCAACAACGACTGCAAGTCACCCACAATAGCGTCGATGTACTCAGCGCGCGCCTTGCGCTTACCGTCGAGCTGTTTAGCGATTTGTTTGTACGTATCAGGGTGTAAGTATCGAAATGCGAGATCTTCCAGTTCCCATTTTAGCTGACCTATCCCTAAGCGATTAGCCAACGGCGCGTATATGGTGGCGCACTCTCTTGCGACCATAACTCGCGTTTCTTCATCGGCTTTTTTGACTTGTTGCAAGGCACAAATACGCTCTGCCATTTTAATGACAACGGCACGAACGTCTTCCACCATTGCCAGCAACATTCTTCGAATACTGTCTATGTGTTGCTCGTCTGATTTTTCACCAAACGTACTATCGGAAATTTTACGAGAATGTAGTGTTTTAATGGCATCCATACGCCTTACACCAACGACAATATCTTTAACCTCAGTACCAAACTCTTTTTCGATATCATCATCAGATAAGGTGTGCTGTTCACAATAAGGGAAAATAAGCGCGGATTGGAGTGTCACGTCATCCATATTGAGCTGGCACAAAATCTCGACCATTTCTTGCCCAATGAGTAACCTCTCTGGGATTTCTGAAACACTGCGCAACTTGTCTTTTGTTTCTTCGGACAGTTCAAGACTATCTAACCACTTCTCAAAAGAAGGGCGATCTGACTCGTGAACTTTTCTTGTCGATACCATGTTATTACAACTCGTGTTGTTTTCTTAACGTGTAAACAGCGCCATCATTTCCATATGATGGGTGAATGGAAACATTTCAACAGCCTTGATAGATTTTACCCGGTAGCCACCGTCTATCAACACTTTTGCGTCTCGCGTAAAAGTACTCGGGTTGCAAGAAATATACACGACTAATGGCGTTTTCGCTTCACACAGAACGTGGCATACGGTCAAAGCGCCTTCGCGAGAGGGATCCAACAGTACTTTGTCAAAGCTTTGATGCAACATTTGTGTAACGCTATCCGTATCAGCAAGGTCAGTATGATGCCATTCAATATTCTTGATGCCCTGTTCCAGTGCGTTTTTCTCACCAAGGACGACCATATCAGCAACGCCCTCCACGGCTTGAACTCTAGCCCCTGTCGAGGCGATAGGCAGAGTAAAGTTCCCCAGACCGCAAAACCAATCGGCAATGTAGTCATCGACAGATGGAGCGAGCCAATCCAGTGCTTGCTCTACCATTTTCCGATTAACCTCAGGATTTACCTGTACAAAACTATTTGGCTGCGGTTTTAAGATTAAGTCATTTGCGATGGATACGGTAAGCTGACCGTGAGTATATAAGTCATCGAGCGTACCATCGCTGTGTTCAATAACCATGTTAATCGCATTAGCTTCTGCGAAAGCTTTAAACAAGCTAAATAGTTGGTTTGACGGTGTTTTTGTTAGCTTAACGGATACCTGAACTAGCTCTTCACCTGCCAGTAGACCTATATGACCGATAAACTTAGCCAGTTTGTTTTTATTAATGAGTGTTTTCAGCGGTGTAATTAGTACGGACAACTCAGGTAACAATACCGGGCAATGATTTATATCTACCACAGCGCTGTGCTGTTGTTGCCTGAATCCTATTTTGATCTTATCTGCATTTCTGGCATCTACGGCAAGGCGTGCCTTTCTTCTATAGTGAGGGCGACTTCCTGACAACGGAGGCTCCCAGCACTCCTCATCAATGTTGAGTGTCCGGCTCAGCATAGTTTTTAAAGCTTGCTCTCGCATTGCTAATGCAGCATCAGCACCAATATGCTGAAGATGGCACCCACCACACACATTGGCGTATTCACAGAAAGGCGTTACACGATACTCAGAGCGTTGAGTTATATTTTTTGCTCGTCCTATAAAGGTATGCTTTTTTTTGCTATCAATGGCCACATGACAAGCCTCACCGGGCAGTGCACCATCTACAAAATACATTGCCTTACCTTTGACAACGCCTTTGCCTTGCCAATCTAAATCATCAATAACGACTGATTGACCACTGAGTCCCTTGCCACTCTTAGAAGATTTACCCGCAGATACCTTACCTTTTGCAGGCTTATAAAAACTTACCATTTACACACACCTTGGTATGACAGGTTAATTGGATGCCTCAAGCACAACGGTAGCTACTGCGTAATGGCACTCGTCAGACAAACTAATAAAACTGGAGGTGATGCCTCGCTGAACAAACAAAGTTTCTGCAAAACCGCTCACTTGCAAATGTGGTGCACCATTTTCATCGTTAACAACTTCAAAATGCTGCCAGCTCACCCCATTACCAATGCCTGTTCCCAACGCTTTTACAGCAGCTTCTTTGGCAGCAAAGCGTTTGGCCAAGAATTGCAGAGGATTATTGTGTGCTTGATAACGCACAAACTCAGTGTCTGTTAGTACACGGCGAGCGAGCTTGTCTTGAATGCCCGGCTTGGTGTTCAAGCGGGCAATCTCGACAATATCTGTCCCTAAACCTACTATCGCCACGTATCACTCCTTTGACTATATGCCCTGACGTGCTTCAAGCATTAGCCGACGCATGTCAGCTACCGCTGTGTGCAATCCATCGAAAGCTGCACGAGCAATAATCGCGTGGCCAATATTAAGCTCAATGATTTGCTCAATAGCCGCTATCGGCTTCACATTATGATAGTGTAAACCATGCCCTGCATTCACTTTCAAACCTAAGCTGTGGGCGTACTCGATACCTGCTTTTAAGCGCTCAAGCTCTTCTAGCGCCTGATGCTCGCTTGTAGCTTCGGCGTATTGACCAGTGTGAATTTCAATGTAAGGCGCTTTACATGCCACAGCCGCATCGATTTGCGCCTTGTCCGCATCGATAAACAATGACACTTGAATATCACTCTTGGCTAAACGTTCACAGGCGCGCTTCATTTGCGCCAAGTTACCCGCGACATCAAGCCCGCCTTCAGTGGTCAATTCTTCACGTTTTTCAGGCACCAGACAGCAAAATGTTGGTTTGATTTTTTCGGCAATGGCAAGCATTTCATCGGTCACCGCCATTTCTAAATTCAGACGCGTATTGATAGTCTGTGCCAGCAACTCAACATCGCGATCTTTAATGTGTCTGCGATCTTCGCGTAAATGGACGGTAATGCCGTCAGCACCTGCGCGCTCGGCGATATCAGCAGCATGCACAGGGTCGGGGTAGTGAGTTCCCCTTGCATTGCGCAATGTCGCTATATGGTCGATATTCACGCCAAGTAATACTGCACTCATAAATAAAACATCCTACAAAATAGATTTAGATAGTGTATCAAAAAATAATATTCGATGGGCGATAAGGTCGAATTCTATCGACTCACGGCTAGGAGAAAAGCTCCCGACTTTTGAGCGGTTTGTTACCAATTAATGGCGCAAGTAATAGCCTAACTAATACCTTTGCTACTTTTTTGGTCTGCACGTCAGTTTCACCGTTCGCCAACGCCATTAGCATACGTCCAGGAAAGGGTTGCAGTTTACTCATTCCAGAATGATATTCGGTAAACCCTAATTCAGGAATCAACACATAATTGCACTGTTCGTTGATAGGCAAACCGCTTTGTGCGTCGGTAGAAAAATCTGGCAATACACCCAGCTCGTCGAACAAACAAAATTCAAATTGTCGAAGTACCCACTCTATATCGTCACCAGTGAGCAGTGATTGCAGTGCACTCTGGTACGCATGAAAAACACTGTCTGATGCCATACCAGTGGGCAGTAATCGCGTAACAAGTTCATTTAAATACATGGCGCAAAACATGGGTTTACCCACCAGCATCAAAGTGGGGCCAGCGCTTTCAACTTTTCTCAAACTTTGCAGTTCACCCTTGCCAGCAAAGCTGGCGGTTAAGGGTTGAAAGGGTTGGAGTAAACTCTTTTTATCTGACTTGCTATTTTTTACCCCTCGCGCCACCGCGCGAATACAGCCTAACTCTAGGGTAAAAAAGTCGACCAAATAACTGGTCTCGCGATAGGGTCGTCTGTGAAGCACGTAGCCGAGGTAGCTATTGTCAGACTTCATAGCACTCTCTTAGGCTCGCTTGATTCGAACCACTTTCATGGTCTCAAACTCTATGCCCGCCACGTCTTCCACGTGACGATAATAGGTAAGATTAACACGGGCGCCCTGCAGACTTTGATATCTTTGTTTTCGTTTGTAAACAAAGGGCACGTTTATATCTTCCAGCATCAAGGTATGGCGAACCCAGTCTCCCTCGTCCCGTTGAACGTGAGATACTACTTTTACATTATCCGATTGATTCAACTGTTGATGCTTATTGAGTAAAACACTGCGTTCGTCTTTAGGCATTGGGGGTAATTTGCTCCACAATAAATTGCACTGATTCTTGCCCACGAAAAACATTAATATCTAAACGATAAGCCAGTGTAACTTGGTTTGCATGATTGTTTGGCCACACATCCAGGTCTACATTGAATGCAATGGCATCAACTTCCTTGCCACTATCATCCCTCAGTACCATTTTGAGATGCTTTTCACCCACAATGCGTTGCTGCACTATTGAAAACACACCATCAAACAGAGGGGCGTCGAATCCTTGCCCAAAAGGGCCCGATTGACGGAGTATTCGCGCGAAGGGCAAACCAATATCTTCATGGGACAGGGGGCCATCAGACAATATAACCTGTTGCCCATCAAGCTTAGCAAGGTGCTGCTCGGCCACTTTAGTAAAGGCTTGAGAGAAGGCGTCTAGTTTAGACACAGGTATACTCAGCCCCGCCGCCATGGCATGACCACCAAACTTATCAATGATCTCTGGATATTTAGTGTTCACCTCGTCCAACACATCGCGAATATGAACTCCAGGAATAGAGCGTGCAGATCCCTTAATCACCTCATCATCTTGATGGGCAAAGGCAATGACAGGACGCAAATACTTCTCTTTTAAACGGCCTGCAACAATGCCAATAACACCTTGATGAAAATCTTCTTGATACACGACTAGCGCACTAGGAATATCGCCCTCATTCAGCTCTATGGCTTTAAGCGTCTGCTCAGCCTGTGCCTTCATTCCGGCTTCAATGTCTCGTCGTTCACGATTGAGAGAATCCAATTCTGAAGCCATCATACGAGCTTGAAGTACATTGTTTTCCATTAAACAGGCGATGCCCAATGCCATGTCATCCAAGCGTCCAGCAGCATTTAATCTTGGCCCAACAACAAACCCCAAATCTGTGGAGGTTAAATGTGCGCCATCTCGACCAGCCACATCAACAATAGCCTGAATACCTGGCCGACAGCGGCCCGAACGAATCCTCTGTAACCCTTGGTGAACTAATATTCGATTGTTTTTATCGAGGGTCACCACGTCAGCTACAGTGCCCACCGCCACGATATCGAGTAGATCAGCGAGGTTTGGTGGTGCGATTTGCTGGTTGGTAAACCAACCACGAGACGACAGCTCTGCCTTAATTGCTAACATGAGATAGAAAGCTACCCCAACACCCGCAATATTTTTTGACGTAAACGAGCAGCCTGGTTGATTGGGGTTAACAATAGCATCTGCGTTAGGAAGTGTTTCACCGGGTAAATGATGGTCAGTCACTACCACTTGAATACCAAGAGACTTTGCGTGCTCCACGCCATCAATACAAGCAATACCGTTGTCTACGGTAATAATGACTTGGGAGCCTTGTTGATGGGCGATATCTACAATGGGAACACTCAATCCGTAACCGAAATCAAATCGATTGGGTACCAGAAAATTTACCGACGATGCGCCCATTTGTTGCAACGCCAACATACAAACGGCAGTGCTAGTCGCACCATCAGCGTCAAAGTCGCCCACGATAGTGACTGATTTGTCTTGCTCGATTGCATCGGCAACTATGTTCGCTGCCTCTTGAATACCTTTTAAGCCATTGTAATGGGCCAAGCCCTTGAGGCCGGTGTCGAGTTCATCAAGTAGTTGAATATTTCGGCCGCGGTAAATACGGTCGATAACGGGGTGTAAACCAGCGCCCAGCGACCCCTCGCCAATATCTCGGCGAACAATAGGCAATATCATCTGCAATCACTCTTGTGGTAAGTGACACTATGATACGGCGATGAGAAGAAGAGGTAAACGGTAGTGATGGGATATCACTACCGTGTTGTTTGATTAGCTCGCGTTTTGAAGGATTTGGAGCAAGTCAGCTGCCGGCTTGTAGCCAGGAATGAGTGTACCGTTGTCGAGGATGATATAAGGTGTACCTTGAACACCCACCTGTTGCCCAAAGCGATAGTGTTCTGCCACCTGATTTTCGCATTGCGCAGCAGTGACTCTCTCACCCGCTTTTGCATCAGTAAGTGCTTCGGTTGGTTCTTCCGCACACCATACAGATACCATGTCAGTATAGTTTTGTGAGTTCAAACCAGCGCGGGGAAACGCCAAATAACGCACAGTAATACCCATATGGTTTAAATCATCGATTTCGTCGTGAAACTTTCTGCAATAACCACAAGTGATGTCTGTATAAACCGATACAACATATTTTTCATCATCCGCTTTAAATTCGATGCTAGATGGCGCAAATTCCATCACACCGTCTTTACGTTTTCCCGCCAGAGCAGCATCAGTTTCATTTCTCATCCCTTCATCAAGATTAAAGACGCGAGCTTGCACAAAATACTTACTGTCATTACTCACGTAAAACAGGCCCCGAGAGGTAAATACTTCTCTTAGCCCACTTATAGGTGAACTTGATACTGACTCCACCTCCATACCAAGTAGCGCCTCTAGTTTCATTTTGATTGCAGCATCAGCGTTTTCAGTATCTTCCTGAGCAGACGCTGAAAAACCGACGAGTATATTCACTGCTAGGGCGAATAGAAGGTAACCGGTGAATTTCACTACTTAAACTCCATAAACTAAATATTCGTAGCAGGCAAAACTGCCCGCAAAAAGATTCTAATGATAAGACCTTTGGTTCAACAGAAAAATTCCATTGCCAACCGTAAATAAAAAATCAAACACTCACCCATAGTACCATACGAGCAACCAAGCTCTAGTGGCGTTAACCTCTAGGATGGTGTTGTTCAACTAAATTTTGCATGCGCTCTCTCGCCACATGCGTGTAGATTTGTGTGGTAGACAGGTCACTATGCCCAAGCAACATTTGCACTACTCGTAAATCCGCGCCATGGTTCAACAAATGCGTAGCAAAAGCATGGCGAAGCGTGTGAGGAGAAAGCTCTTGCGTAATGCCAGCTTTGACCGCGTAATACTTAATACGATGCCAGAAGGTTTGACGGGTCATTTGGGCGCCTCGTTTACTCAAAAATATCACGTCACTTTGCTGCTTTTGCAGCTCTGGTCGGCCAAACTTGATGTAATACAGCAACGCGTCTATTGCCGCCTCTCCAAGGGGTACAAGGCGCTCTTTATTCCCTTTACCGGTAACTCGAACGACACCTTGTTGTATGTTCACCTGATCAACACATAAGCTGATCAACTCAGATACACGTAAACCGGTAGCATAGAGTACTTCCAACATAGCTTTATCACGGCACTCGATAGGGTCATCAGTATTAGGTGCGTCTAATAAGGCCTCAACGTCGGTTTCACTCAGCGAATCAGGTAGTGGTTTTGGCAACTTAGGACGGGCCAACGAGGTTACCGGATTGTCTACTCTGATTTGTTTTTCAATCAGAAAGTTATAAAACGCGCGAAACGCACTCAACGCTCTGTGCGTGCTGCGTGCAGATAATCCCTCTTGATGACGTTGAACTAAGTAATCTTGCAAATGATCGGTGGTTACCACACCTATGTCGTTAATCCCCATATTATTGCAAGCAATAGCAAGCTTCTTTAGGTCTGTGCGATAGCTGTTTTGAGTATGCTCTGACAAGCCTTTTTCAAGCCACAACATATCGATAAACTGATCGATATGAGCCTGACTGGCAGCGGGGACATAAGTTAGTACTCGCTTCACCCAAACTTCCTGTTTTTCTTAACTAGCTCGTAGGCAGATTGGATGTCTTGTGTTTTTTGCTTAGCAATATCCAATGCTTGCTTTGGCAAACCTTTCGACATTAACTTATCAGGGTGATGTTCTGCCATGCGTTTTCGGTAGGCGCGCTTAATATCTTTTTCATTGTCGCTCGCATTCACTCCAAGTATCTGATAGGCATCGGCGAGTGACTGCTGCTCAGAATAGTTCTTATGATTAGATTGGCGCTGGGAGCGCCCCTGCCCCCGCTGTCTAAACCTTACTTCGGCCTCGAAAATACGGATAAGGTTGTCGAGATCCAATCGTTTGAAGCCAAGGGCCTTTGCCACTTTTTCAAGTACTAGGTACTCAGGTTGTGATAGTTCCCCATCTGCGAAGGCCGCTTGTATAAGTAGCTCAAGAAACACCTGCAAGATATCTCGACGTCCGTGACATGCTTCATGCAAGCTTTTCAATGTATCCACTAGAGGAAAGTCTCGTTCTTTACCCTCTCTAAATGCAGTTTGAGCTTCCCGCTTTGCATCACCTGAAAGATTCATATCATCCATCAAAGCAGAAGCAATTTGGATTTCTTTTGTTGTTACGGTGCCGTCAGACTTTGCTAAATGTCCAAGGGCGGCAAATAAGCTGTGAAAGAACACGGCCTGTTGCTTAAGTCCATCTTGATCGGTAAAAAAGCGACCAAAACCGCCCAGTTGAGAAAAATCCTGGCTGTAAGCTTTATCGAAGAAATGACCGACGATGAGTCCGAGAATAGCGCCAGGAATTTTTAGGAACATAAGCCCAAAAACAAAACCGAGCACTTTACCCCATATCGCCATAACAAGTTGTCTCCCAAGGTGTGACTTAATCTGTAAAAAATGAGTAACGTTCGGCGAACATCTCAGAAGATGTACTGTTTTATCTCACTAATGACAATTTTTTTGCTTCAACGGTTGGTAAATCCCTAATAAGTGCTTAGAATTGCGCTCTTACCGTTGAGTAAGATGCTCAAGGATAACGGCTAACTTGCCAAACTTGAAGCGTATAAATACTAATAAACCGAATGTTGAACTCTACCTCGTTTATGGGGTCACAGCTAACGCATTCAAGCAGTTAAGAACTAAACAGGTCACTCACCTTCGCATGAAAACGTCTTGCGCACTAATCGTTTCCACATTACTTCTCGCACCCATTGCGAATGCGCAGCAAGCCGCTCCCATCAACAATGCCAACACTTGTATTGTTGAATCGGTTTCATTTGATCAAAGCCAATTGATGCCAGAGGGTCATGTTAAAGTTGAAGCCGATAGAACAGAGATAATCGAAAACACCATTGCATTATTCTCTGGTGACGTAAATATCACTTCTGATACCGCGATTATCAGCGCGCAAGAAGCACAAGTTAGTGAAAACGGTGATAATCTTACTGCGTCGGGTGATGTAGAATATCGCGATGTTCAGTTGACCGTTCAAAGTGATAGTGTTTCGGTGTCGTCTGACAATGCCCAATTAACAATGGAAAACACTAGTTACAAACTAGCGGGGCTTAATGGCCGAGGTAACGCGAGTGACATCATCCTCAACCAAAATGTAGGGTTACAACTGAATGATGTTTCCTTTACCACTTGTCCCTTAGGTGGTGAAGATTGGAAAATTCAAGCCAGCGAAATTAGTATAGAGCCCGGTTCAATATGGGGACAGGCTAAACATACCCGTTTCTATGTTGGGGATGTGCCAGTGTTTTATCTTCCCTATTTTGCGTTTCCCATCAGTAACCAACGGCAAACCGGTTTCCTGTTCCCTAACATTTCAAGCTCAGCCAGAACCGGCGTAGACTATGAGCAACCGTTTTACTGGAACCTCGCGCCAAACTATGACATGACGATATCTCCGAGGTTAATGACACTCAGAGGGATTCAGCTAAAAACTGAGTTTCGCTATATGTCGACAGACAGTTTGAGCGTTGCGAACGTGGAATACCTGTCCAGTGACCAAGATATTGATAGCTCACCGGATCGTTATTTCTATCGCTTACAGCACCAAGGGGTTATTTGGGACAATTGGTTGCTCAATGTAGACTTTAATGGACTAAGTGATGATAACTACCTCGTCGATCTTGGGTCAGACTTTTATAACCGCTCTGATACACATTTATATAAAACGGTGAGCTTGAGCTATTACTCAGAGTCACTGTCCGTAAACATGCACGTGAGGGATTTTGAAGTATTAGGTGACGCCACAGATTCATACCGCGCGCTACCTGAGATTAAGCTGAGTTATCAAACCCAGTTAAGCTCAATGTTAGAGTTCGATCTTGATTCTGAAATAGCCTATTTTGACAGTAATGCGGGCACACTACCTTCAGCAGCTCGTCTACATGTAGCTCCAACGCTGTCAGTACCCCTACGAAGGGCGTGGGGTGAAGTATCTGCTGAGGCTACTTTGATGAGTACCTTGTATCAGCAAAACAATGTTGAAGGTACTGAACTCGATGAAAATGTCACTAGGAACCTTGGGCAGGTGCGTTTATTTGGTGCTTTATATTTTGAAAAGGAAGGCTCTTGGTTGAGTCAATCGTCTCGAATGACGCTTGAACCTAAATTACAGTACCTGTACACCTCTTTTGAGGATCAAAGTAACATTGGCCTATACGATTCCACATTATTAATTACTGACGTTGAGGGGTTGTTTCGTGGTCAGGAGTTTACCGGCTTAGACCGCATCAGTGACAACGACCAAATCACTGTTGGATTAACCTCACGTGTTATCGATGAAAACAATCGGGAACAATTTGCCCTCAGTCTGGGTCAGATATTTTACCTCAGTGACAGTAAAGTCGTTACAGCACAGCGAAATCGAGACCGCTCGGCGTTAGCTGCTGAAATGGACTGGCGAATCGGTGGAAAATGGTTCCTTCATTCTGATGTCCAAGTATCGACCGATAATGACAAAGTTGATTTGAGTAGTGTTGGTGTTGAGTATCGCGAAGATGCAAGCCGTTTTATTCAAATGACACATCGCTATGTTCGTAACCTTTCCAATGAAACTATCGAACAAGTGGGTTTGTCAGCAAGTTGGCCTATTGCTAAAGATTGGCAATGGGTGGGTCGAGCTTATCGCGATTTAGAGGGCAAGCGCAGTATAGAATCGTATTTTGGTGTGCAATATGAATCCTGTTGCTGGGCAATCCGACTCGTCGCGGAGCGCAGCTTGAGTAATCGATACAATAATGCTGGAGAGCAAACAACTAATGAATTTGATAGTGGTGTCTCATTGCAGTTCATTTTCAAAGGTATCGGCTCTCAGGGTACACAAAGAAGCATGTTAGCTGACGGCATGTTTGGCTATCGACAGCCATATAGTTTAAATTAGAGCCATGTGAGCAATGACAACAATTACGGTCATTGACATTAACTAGATAAAAAAGAGTACGTATGAAGTTCTTATTCAAGGTCTTAGTGGTAAGTTCAATACTCAGTATGAGTGTTGCAGCACAAGAAGTGTTGTTAGACCGCGTTGCGGTAATTGTTGATCAAGGCGTTGTACTTGAAAGTGAAGTCACTGCCCTTGTTGCAGATGTAAAAAGAAATGCAGAGGCCAGTAATCAATCGCTTCCTTCAGACCGCGCACTGAGAACTCAAGCTATTGAAAGACTGATCGTTAAAAACCTTCAGCTTCAAATGGCTGAGAAAATGGGTATACAAATCAGCGACCCACAGTTAGAACAAACTATTGGCAACATCGCCGGTAGTCAGAACGTCACCATTGACGAGATGCGTCGAGAACTCGCGTTAGAAGGCATTGCTTACGAAGATTACCGTGAAGATGTACGCGAAGAAATCATCATCGGCGAGGTGCGTCGTGCTAATGTGCGTCGCCGTGTTTACATTACCGAACAAGAAATCAGTACATTGGTCGACCTTATCGATCAACAAGGTGCAGAACAAGCAGAGTATCGCCTTGGTCACATTTTGATTGGCTTCCCACCATCGCCCACTGATGAAGATATTACAGCAGCGAGAGAACGTGCTGACAAAGTCCTAGACCTGCTCAACAACGGTTCAGATTTTGCCCGAATTGCAATTGCATCATCGTCGGGTAACGAGGCGCTAGAAGGCGGTGACATGGGTTGGAGAAACATCAATGCTATGCCCACGCTTTTTGCAGAGGCCGTTCAAAGTAAAACCAAAGACGAATTAGTCGGCCCTATTCGAAGTGGCGCTGGATTCCATATTCTTAAAGTTCTAGACACCCGTGGTATCGAGAGAATCACCGTTGAAGAGGTAAACTCTCGTCATATTCTAGTATCTCCGTCGATTATATTGAGCGAAGAAAAGGCTGAGCAGATGCTCGCTGAATTCCGAGTTCAAATCGAAAATGGCGAAGCAGAGTTTGCCGACCTAGCAAAGGAGCACTCGGAAGATCCGGGTTCCTCACTACGTGGCGGTGAACTGGGTTGGACAGATCCAAACAACTATGTTCCGGCGTTTAAAGATGCGCTCGCCCAACTTGAACCAGGTGAGTTTAGTGACCCAGTTCGCTCAGTTCATGGTTGGCACCTTATTCAGCTTATTGACCGCAGAGTTGATGATGCGACTGACAAGCGCAAAGCAGATAAGGCCTATCAGCTTATTTATAACCGTAAATTTGCAGAAGAAACTGAAAATTGGCTACGCGAAATGCGCGATGCCGCGTATATTGAAGTTCTAGACTCTTAAATAAGACACTTGCATGACCACATTCAAAAAATTAGCCATCACTCCAGGCGAGCCGGCTGGCATTGGGCCAGACCTTATCATCCAGCTCGCCCAAGAGTCTTGGAAGGCGCAGCTGGTCGTTTTCGCCGACCAGCAATTGATGGAACAAAGAGCTAAGCAACTCAATTTACCGCTTACGCTTATTCCCTATGATGCAAACGTGACTGCCCTCCAAGAACCGGGCAGTTTGTATATTCAGCATATTGAAAAAGCGACAGATGTGGTTGCGGGCACCCTTGATAGCGAGAACGGGTTGTACGTTGTTGAAACCTTGCGTCAGGCTTGCCAAGCTAATATGGAAGGCGACTTTGACGCCGTGGTGACAGGTCCTGTTCACAAAGGCATAATCAACAAAGCGGGCGTTTCATTTAGTGGCCACACTGAATACTTTGCCCTGCAATCAAACACGATTGACGTTGTTATGTTGCTCGCAACTGAGGGGCTGAATGTTGCTCTTGCAACAACGCATATCCCGCTAGAGTATGTATCCAGAGCAATTACACGCGAGCGCCTTCACAAAGTCATCCACATCATAAATACTGACTTAAAACTCAAATTTGGTATCAAAGACCCACATATATTTGTTTGCGGACTCAATCCACATGCAGGCGAAGATGGACATATAGGTACTGAAGAAATTACGACGATCAGCCCTGCGCTTGAAGAGCTGCGCAACGAAGGGATCCGAATTACCGGCCCACTTCCTGCTGACACCATCTTTCAACCTAAATATTTGGACAATGCCGACGTTGTATTGGCAATGTATCACGATCAGGGTTTACCTGTACTAAAATATAAAGGGTTCGGCGCCTCGGTGAACGTTACATTAGGGCTGCCATTTATAAGAACTTCTGTCGACCACGGAACTGCGCTCGATTTGGCAGGAACTGGACATGCCGATGCTGGAAGTTTCAAAGTTGCTTTAGAAAAGGCTATTGAGCTAGCACACAATCACAATGAGTAAAACACACTTAGGCCACACGGCCAGAAAGCGTTTCGGTCAGAACTTCCTGCACGATGAATACGTAATCGGCAATATTGTTGCCGCCATTGCCCCAAAACCAGGGCAAAATTTATTAGAAATCGGCCCCGGTTTGGGAGCTTTAACAGATCCAGTTTGTGAAGAAGTGGACGCACTGACTGTTGTGGAACTGGATAGAGACCTCGCTAAGCGTTTGCGTCATCATCCGTTCCATGGTCAAAAGCTATCCATTATTGAGCAAGATGCGTTGACACTCGACTTTTCACAAGTTGCTCAGTCTCTCCCTGCGGAGCGAGGCAAACTTAGGGTGTTTGGAAACTTACCCTACAACATTTCAACGCCACTCATGTTCCATTTATTTTCCCATGCCAAGCACATTGCTGACATGCACTTCATGTTGCAAAAAGAAGTAGTGACAAGGCTGGCGGCAGGTCCTGGATCAAAGCATTATGGACGTTTATCAGTAATGGCCCAGTACTATTGTGCCATTACTCCGGTATTACAAGTTCCACCGGGTGCATTCAAGCCACCCCCGAAGGTTGATTCCGCTGTGGTTAGACTGATTCCTCACGCTACGCCTCCGGTTGATGTTGAATCCGTTGAGCTGTTAGAAAGCGTATGTGCAAAAGTCTTTAATCAGCGCAGAAAAACATTGCGTAACGGGCTAAAAGAGTTACTTACCGATACGCAAATAAGTGACTTAGGTATCGATCCGGGTGTTCGCGCCGAAGTACTACCGCTATCAGATTTTGCCAAACTAGCCAATGCGGTTGCTAGAAACACAGCACAAGAGGAAGGTTAAGAAGGTCATTAGCATGCAAGATCCCGACATCTTAGTTCGAGTGCGTACTCGACACCTACCCGATCACCTACCTAGTGACAGTGAACAATACGCTTTTGCGTACCACATTACTATTGTCAACACGAGTAATGAAACCGTGCAGCTCAAGCGCAGGTATTGGCTTATCACTGATGCCAATGGAAAATCGTCAGAAGTAGAAGGTGAAGGTGTCATAGGCAAGCAACCTATTCTTGCGGCCGGTGAGGAGTTTGATTACACCAGCGGTGCAATCATAGATACACCGCTGGGCAATATGCAAGGTTACTACGAAATGGAGAGAGAAGACGGCCAGCGTTTTCGCGTGCCCATTGACGTGTTCAGGCTCTCCGTCCCCAACCTTTTACATTGATTGAGGCACCATGTCTAACGGACAAACCTGGGTCGTAGGAGATATACAAGGCTGTTACGACGGACTTTGCCGTTTACTCGACAAAATCAAGTTTGAACCTCACAAAGACCAGTTAGTGGCTGTGGGTGATTTAGTAGCGAGAGGAGAGGACTCTCTCGCCACGCTTCGCTTACTAAAAAGTCTGGGCAATAGCTTTACCACGGTGTTGGGCAACCACGATTTACACCTATTAGCCGTTGTTCACCACATTAAAAAAGTGAAAAAGTCAGATAATTTATCCAATTTGCTAAAAGCCAGTGACTTGCCAGAGCTTGTGAATTGGATGAGAAGCTTTGGTCTGGCGAAAGCTATTTCTGATAATCATACGATTGTTCACGCTGGACTATATCCACATTGGTCGGTATCTGAACTACTTCGCTACAGCAAAGAAGTCAGTGCCGCTTTACAAGCAGATGACTACCCCATGCTACTCGAACAAATGTATGGTAACGGACCAGCGCAATGGGATGAGAGCTTGAGTGGAATAGACAGGTTACGGTTTATTATCAACGCCTGTACACGAATGCGATTTTTGAATCCACAAGGTCAGCTAGATTTTGAGGTCAAAACTCATCCAGACAGCGCTCCACCTAATTTTACCCCCTGGTTTAACGTAAAAAATAGCAAACTTACCAAAGACCAAAAGATACTTTTTGGGCATTGGGCGGCATTGCGTGGCGAGACTGGAAAAAAGCAGTTTTGTGGTTTAGACACCGGATATGTATGGGGACAAAACTTATCTGCTATCAATTTATCCTCTGAAAAAATTACGTCCGTATTTTTTTCATCCTAATTCCAGAATGTTTTTTACTTATTTTTAACAATTATTGGCACTAAGTTGTTTAGCTAAGCTACTATTTTAAAAAGAGTCTTATATTTTCGATAATTACCTTAAGACAGTTACCCTTTAGCCGATACCAATACAGACCCACTAGTTTTGAAGTTTACAAACTGGTTGAATGTGATTTTTACCTAAAAGTTAGGTAGGATGATGAATTAATAACAGTTGTATCGTTATATAAAAAGAATAATACGCAAATCCAGGAGTTCCGATGAAGATCAATGTTGCAACGCGTATAATCGGTGGATTCATTACAATTTGCTTTTTGCTAGTTGTAATAAGTGCTGTGTCTCTGTTCAATTTGAATTCAGTGGGCTCGGCGACAGAGGAAGTGAACAATGTCGCATTACCAGCAGTTGCAGGTAGTAATGCGCTTAAAGCCAATTTTCTCAATATGGGCAGACTCACCTTTGAAGCCTATATAGAAGACGATCTCGACGGTCTCCAAACCAAACGCAACAGCTTCAATCAAAGTCGTGATATGTTCGACGCTGAATATAAGAAACTGGCACAGGCGGTGGCTGACGAACCAGAGCTTAAACAAACGCTCAATCGCGTTCGAACGTCCTACGAGTCATATTTGGCAAATGTGGAACGCATGTACTCCAATCACCAACAGTACATGGATATCCGCAATGCTATCGACGATCAGTTAATGACCGCAGAAGACAGCGCCGACGACGCATCGACTTATTTATTGGATTTCTCCGATATGGATGAAGTGCAGTCTAATAGTAGCTTATCCGATGCCGCTGATATTGGTGGTGACTTAGAAACTGCCCTACTTTCCTTACTTACCGTTGCTTACGAATATGTGGATACCGACACCCTCGTCCGCGCTCAAACTATTGGTAATGAAGTATCTTTAGTGGTTTCAAAAGTCGATTCGTTGTTGCAAGATATGCTAAACACCGCGAACGGACAGGATGACTCTGGCACACTTTCCGATATTAGCGACCTAGTGGCAGATGGCCTTGATGCAATTACATCAAGCAATGGTGTGGTTCAACTGCATGTGAATCGACTTGAACGTCGTAATGATGCACAACAAGCATTGACCGCGTCCGACAGCAACATTGCGCAAGCAATCATCGAGCTTGAACAGTTATTAAAACTAGCCGACCAGAAAGCAAAAACTGTCGAGAGCAGCGTAAATTCTGCAGTAGCTTCAGGAAATACCGTGGTTATTTTGGTCGTTATCGTTTCGATTGTCATCGCGATAGGTATTGGTTATGTCACAGTACTAGCGATCACCCGTCCACTTAACCGTGTTAACGAGCTATTGAACGTCGCCTCATCTGGTGACCTTACGCGTACCCTCGATGACAGTGCAGAAGATGAATTTGGTTTATTAGCGAGAAACTGTAATACCCTCATCGGCAACCTAAAAGCGCTTATCACTGGTATTAATGAGCGTGCCGAACAGCTTGCGGCAGCAGCAGAAGAAACCTCAGCAGTCACTTCTGAAACAACACATTCGATTCAAGACCAGAAGTCGCAGATCGCGCAAGTGGCAACAGCGACCACTGAAATGCATTCCACCTCCCAATTGGTTATGCAAAATGCGGAAGACACGCTGAGTCAGATTCGTCATGCCGACGCTGAAGCGAAAAACGTAAGAAAGATTTCTACTGACAACAAGAATACTATCGAGGTGCTAGCTCGCGATGTTGAAGACGCAGCAGAAGTTATCAATAAGCTGCATCAAGACAGCGCTAGTATTGGCGGTATTCTAGACGTTATTCGTGGCGTAGCAGATCAAACTAACCTACTCGCTCTTAACGCTGCTATCGAAGCGGCACGTGCAGGTGAACAAGGTCGAGGCTTTGCGGTAGTTGCTGACGAAGTAAGAACGCTAGCCAGCCGAACTCAAGAGTCTACACAAGAAATCAACGCCATGATTGAAGTGTTACAAGCCGGTGCAGAGCGCGCCGTATCAGTAATGAATCAAGGTAAAGAGCAAACTGCTATTTGTGTATCTCAAACTGAGAAGGCAACACAAGCGCTAGATATGATTTCTGACGCGGTACACAATGCTCATGATGTCAGTACGCAAATAGAACAGTCTGCACGTGAACAGAATACCGTATCTCAAGAAATCAGTGAAAAGCTCGAGACTATCGTAGGCATTGCAGAAGAGACAACGTCTGGTGCACAACAAACGTCAGACTCTAGTCAAGAAGTTGCTCGATTGGCTGATGAGCTTCAACAGTCGATTCGCAAGTTTAAGGTATAAGGCGACGAACAAAGCGCGACATTAACTCGTCCTCAGAAATAAATTAAAAAATGCGGCCCAAAGCCGCATTTTTTTTGCGCTAAAAGCTTTCTACAAAACACTGCTCGAATTTATCACTTTATCTATCCAGCCTCGTACTCTGGCTACATTCACATAGTACTCTTTCCATCCATATTTACCTTCACGGCTGTGCCACTCACGTTGAGGGTAATCTCCCGCAGAACTTATTCCTACAATAAACAAAGCGCCTTGATGCTCAACAAGTGCTGGACTACCACTATCTCCAGGACCATTAATCCCCTCTAGAGGTAACGCATTCGCAGTGGTGGGGTCGTCAAAAGTAAAGACTAGGTAGTTTCCGTCAAGTGCATCAATTTGATTATGAGCAAGTCTGAATTGTCTGTCATTGACGCGATCTTTACGTGATACTCCATCGATGCCGTTTCCAAAGTCGCCCCACCCTAGCACTTCAATGTGTTGTTTAACTTGGATGTTGAACGACGCCAAGCTCATTGGCCTAATCTGTTCTAGCGGCTTATCCAACTCAATAAGCGCAACATCAAGTGATGGGTCTTGGAGGTTTTCTTCTAGCCCTACGATATTGTCATTGTCATCTCTAATAGCTTTGATAACACCATAACCGTCATGCACATGAATAGATGCCACATTAGCATCGTGACCAGCAATGGTTACAGGAGAACCGGGCTCTATAAGAATCGTGCAGTGTGCTGCAGTAATTGCCCACTGATGACTTATCATAGTGCCTACGCAGTTCTTTTCCCTGCCATTATCTTTTATAGGGAAAATAGCAGGGAACTCAGTTTCGTCTTTAACATATTTTTGATCATCAACGTCATGTCTAATGATTATTGCGTTTGCTTGTAAACTCACAATAGTCAGTAGGCAGTTTAATAACAGTGTCTTTCTAAACATAGCGTTATTCCTTTGCTTGGTAATTTAGAAGCACACTGCAGTATCGATACCAAGCCTCAAAGCACTGATATTATTGACATTTCATTCTTTAGCGCCATTTTGAATTGAATATACGTTTCATTTTCGGGATAGAGTTTTCGATATTGAGAATAGATTAGATAGATAAGCTAAACCGAGAGAGCACTATTTCGCCAGTAACCAATTATTCGAGGTACGCAGCGGCCTACTCTACGAATGGGGGAGCTACTAAAAATAAAAAGCCCTGTTAACACAGGGCTTTTTATTTACCTAGAGTACCAAACATCGTTTGGCGTCTTTGATTGCGACACACTATTCAAATAAGGCGCAGTGAAGGTCTTTAACCACGCCGTTACTGTCATCCTCGTTAACGAGAAAAGAGAGGTTGTGAGGGTTTGCACCGAAACAAATCATACGCAAGTCAAAATCGGCAACAGCAGCAAATATCTTACTTGAGACACCAGTCGCCTTCTGCATGTTATTCCCAACTACCGTCACCAGATCATAACCACGTTCAACTTTAACATCACAAATGGTCTCAAGTTCAGCAATGGTTTCATTGTTGAGCCGCTGAGCTACTGAATTCGCAGGGTTATCAAGTGTAAAACTCACTGAAATTTCTGAGGTTGTGACCAAATCTACACTCAAATTATGTTTTGCGATAATCCCAAATACCTGTTGTAGGAACCCCTGAGCGTACATCATCTTAGGTGTTTTTACCGTTACCATGACCTGTTCTTTACGTCTGGTAATTGCACGGTACGGCGGTTCATCATCACAGTCTCGCTTGATCCAAGTTCCGCCTTTTTCGGGCTCTTTACTCGAACCAACAAATACTCGAATATTTTTACGTAGCGCCGGTTCCATAGTAGCAGGGTGAAGCACCTTCGCGCCAAACGTTGCCATTTCGGCGGCCTCTTCGAAGCTTAGCTCTGGTAGCGGACGCGCTGCTGGGGTAATGCGCGGATCCGTAGTGTAGACCCCAATAACATCCGTCCAGATTTCACAAGTTTGCGCATCTAACGCCTCTGCCAGCAATGCTGCGGTAAAGTCTGACCCACCTCGGCCGAGAGTCGTTGTACGACCTTCTTCATCCGCACCTACGAACCCCTGCGTTACCACAACGGCGTGCGCTATTTCTGGTTTGAGTAGTTGTGTTGCTAACGCTTCAATCTTATCAAGCTGTGGCGTAGCCGCTCCGAACTCACTATTCGTACGAAGCACCTTACGAACATCGAAGTTCATCGCATTGGTATTCATTTCACCGAGCACTGCACTGAACAGTAACGATGACATACGTTCGCCCATTGAAAGCAATTGGTCCTTTAAATCACTCCTATGAAGTACTTCTTCATGGAAGGCGAGCTCTCTGACTTCATCGAGCAAACTATTTAGTTTTGGCTCAACTGAAGACTTATCTTTTAACTCGTTGAGTATCGACAATTCAATATCGACAATGGCTTGGTAGGTTGACTCAATTTCTTGTTGCGTCAATGGTGTGTGAGCCAGGCTCACCAAATGATTTGTCACCCCTGCAGAGGCGCTGACAACAACGATTCGCGTAGTTTCGCTGCTACTTACAATACGTGCACAATTTTGCATTGCACCGTAATTAGCAACACTGGTACCGCCGAATTTGGCGATAGATAAAGCATTTGACACTGTGTAACTCCTGCAATGAACGGTTACGTGCTAGCCCCTATTTAATGCTGAGCACAGCTACCGATCACCACCAACTCATTTAACGTTAATTTGGTCGCCTACACTGACCTTGTGCTCAGCGAACCACCCTTGATTCATTTCCAACGCGTACAGTACCTTTTTCGACGAGCCCACGCTTGATAGGTCATGGGGGGTCAAAGGTTTTATATCTGTAATTACGCCATTTCTGTCGATAAATGCTACATCCAGAGGGATATTGGTATTTTTCATCCACATGCCAGCAAATTTTTCTTGGTCAAACTTGAAAAACATCCCGCAGTCGCTGCAAAGTTCAGTACGAAACATGAGTCCTTGCCCACGCTGCTCATAACTTTGCGCATACTCTACCGTGTATTCTTGCTCAGCAATTTCTAACGTTATCTGGTCGAACTCCACACTACCTAGTGGGTTCGCACAGGCGAACGTAACAATAGATAACAACATCACTGCGATGAAACTTAACTTAGCCATTCGACTGTCCTTTTTCGTTTTGTGATTTCGCTTTGGTGAAAAAGCGGCTGTGTAGTTTATACGCGAACTTAGTGAATATTCAACGCCGTATTTCGCATAAAAATTTAACTAGAGCGTATAAAGAAAAAAGCCCCAAACACTGTCGGGGCTTTTCACAACAAATGTTAAAAGCTAACGTTTAGCTAACCGTCTTCACAGCCACATCAGGTGTAAACTTAGGTGCAACACTTAAGTCTTCAGACGGTGGGGCAAACTTAGTTAAGTCAATGCCTTCGACCGCAGCTTTATACTCTTCCATAGTTGGGAAGCGACCTAGTACCGTTGAAAGTACTACAAGTGGTGTAGAACCAAGTAGCGATTCACCTTTCTTCTCTTCAGAATCGGCAACAACACGGCCTTGGAACAAGCGAGTAGAGGTAGCAATAACTGTATCACCTGGCTCAGCCTTTTCTTGGTTACCCATACAAAGGTTACATCCAGGACGCTCTAGGTAAAGAATATTGTCGTACTTAGTACGTGCAGCTTCTTTTGGCTTGTCATCGTCGAATTGGAAGCCTGCGTATTTAGCCAATACTTCCCAATCGCCTTCGGCCTTCAGCTCATCAACAATGTTGTACGTTGGTGGAGCAACAACCAGTGGCGCTTTAAATTCAACACTACCGTTGAGCTTTTCAAGGTTACGCAGCATTTGCGCGATGATTTGCATGTCACCTTTGTGAACCATACAAGACCCAACAAAACCTAAGTCTACTGGCTTACCGTCATAGTAAGATACTGGACGGATAACGTCGTGAGTGTAGCGCTTAGAAACGTCTTCGTTATTTACGTCTGGGTCAGCGATCATTGGTTCTTGGATTTGGTCAAGATCAACCACAAGCTCTGCGTAGTATTTCGCATTGTCGTCTGGTGCAAGTGCTGGAACTTCACCTGACTTGATTTCAGCAATACGTTTGTCAGCAAGCGCAATTAGGCCTTGAAGCATGCTTGCTTCGTTGTCCATGCCCTTGTCGATCATGATTTGAATACGGCTCTTAGCAAGCTCAAGTGACGCAATCATAGTCTCGTCATTAGAGATACAGATTGACGCTTTTGCTTTCATTTCTGCTGACCAGTCAGTGAAGGTAAACGCTTGGTCAGCGAGAAGGGTACCGATTTGAACTTCGATAACACGACCTTGGAATACGTTCTCACCAGCAAATTGCTTAAGCATTTGTGCTTGCGTAGCGTGAACAACATCACGGAAGTCCATGTGCTCTTTCATGCTGCCTTTAAAGGTCACTTTTACAGACTCAGGAATAGGCATTGCTGCTTCACCTGTTGCTAGCGCAAGTGCTACCGTACCCGAGTCGGCACCAAAGGCTACACCTTTAGACATACGCGTGTGAGAGTCACCACCAATGATGATCGCACGGTCATCAATAGTAATGTCATTTAACACTTTGTGAATAACGTCGGTCATTGAGTGGTAAACACCCTTAGGATCACGTGCTGTGATTACACCGAAGTTGTTCATGAATGACATAAGCTTAGGAATGTTCGCTTGCGCTTTTTTGTCCCATACCGATGCAGTGTGACAACCAGACTGGTATGCACCATCAACGATTGTTGAAATCGTTGATGCCGCCATTGCTTCAAGTTCCTGACAGGTCATTGGGCCTGTAGTGTCCTGAGAACCTACAATGTTTACCTTAACGCGAACGTCTGAACCTGTGTGTAGAGGTGAATCAGAAGACACACCTACGGCATTGCGGTTAAAGATTTTTTCAACCGCAGTAAGGCCTTGACCTTCAATTGAAATCTCTTTTGACGGTGCATAAACCTGCGCCGCTTCTACGCCTAGTGTTTCAGCGGCAAATGTTTGAAGTTTCTTACCGAAAACAACCGCATAAGAACCACCCGCTTTCATGAATTCAACTTTTTGCGGCGTGAAGGCATCAGATACGTCAACGAGCTCTTGGTCGCCGTTGTAAAGCTTCTTCGCTTTAGTATCGATAGTGAGTACCGTACCTGTCGCTACAGAATACGCTTCTTCTAGTACTGGATCGCCATTTTCGTCGCGAACCACTTCACCGTTTTCGTCAGTTTTCTTAACCCAGTTTTTCAGGTCAAGACCAATACCGCCGGTTACACCTACAGTCGTAAGGAAGATAGGTGCAATACCGTTAGTACCTGCAACCACTGGTGCAATGTTGATGAATGGAACGTAAGGGCTTGCTTGTTTACCCGCCCAAAGTGCTACGTTGTTAACACCAGACATACGTGAAGAACCAACACCCATGGTACCTTTTTCAGCGATAAGCATCACTTTCGCATCTGGGTGCTTTTTACCTAGTTCAACAATTTCTTGTTGTGCTTCTGGCGTAATCATGCACTGGCCGTGAAGCTCACGGTCGGCGCGAGAGTGCGCTTGGTTACCCGGAGATAGTAAATCAGTTGATATATCACCTTCAGCGGCAATGTAAGTAACAACGTCGATTTTCTCTTCGATGTCAGGTAGCTTGGTAAAGAACTCCGCTTTTGCATAGCTCTCAAGAATATCCGTACAGATTGGGCATCCTTTCTTGTAAGCGGCTTCGAGGCGTGCAGTATCTGCGTCGTATAAAAATACCTGTGTTTTAAGTACTTCAGCTGCCTGCTTAGCGGTATCAACATCGCTACCGTCGATCACTAGATCAAGTAGTACTTCAATAGATGGGCCGCCTTTCATGTGAGAAAGCAATTCAAAAGCAAACTCAGGAGTAATCTCTGCTACCGTTTCTTCACCTAGGATGATTTGCTTTAGGAACTGCGCTTTTACGCCCGCTGCGCTTGTCGTCCCTGGAAGGGTATTGTAAATGAAGAAATTAAGTGAATCTTCTCTGTGCTCGTTGCCTGTGTCTTTGATCTGAGCAATGATTTCTGACAAAAGGTCAGCGCTGTCGATTGGCTTTGGATGTAAACCAAGATCCTTCTTACGGGTCTCGATTTCTGCCATGTAATCTGAATACAAACTCATATATCTCTCTCGGTCTTGTTTGTTATACACATGAAAAGGTTGGGTTTTATATTACCTGATTTTGCCGTCTCAGTTAATCACTATAAATTCAGTGCTTTATTTAACACACGAATATTATCAAAACGATATAAGACCATGGTGTATTGCCTGATTTTCGTCTTACGTCTAACAGTACAAAAAAACAAAATGAATTTCATAAACTTAAACAAAAAACAGAGGGCTAACAATTGCTTAACTCAGGTGAAATACGGTTAGCATAAGCTACGTATTGCCCTTTTCAGGTTATGGTAGGTATTTCCACCAATTATGGTCGTACCAGTTCAAAAAACAGTCTATTTTGAGTATCACTGGAGTATAGCGTGTAATCTCGCATTTTTATGCATTTTCAGTTGTAAAATTATTCATCTATAAGCGCTGTTGATAAGTAGGAATAAAGCAACACATATGTTAATGAAACGTTATTACTGATAGCGTAGTGCCAAGACAAGTTGATGGAATTTTTTATGATAACTTACCCTGCTCATGTCGAATGTTTAGCCGACTACATAGAACTTACCCTAAAGAAGTTTTCAGACAAACCAGCCTATACCGCGCTAGGTCAAACCATGACTTTTGCCGACATTGACCAACGGTCAGAAGCTTTGTCGCGATATCTGATTCATGAAGCGGGTTTAAAACCGGGTGATCGAATTGCCATCCAGTTGCCCAACCTGATCCAAAACCCTATTGCCGTATACGGAGCACTTCGTGCAGGTCTTGTTGTGGTCAATACGAACCCGCTTTACACAGAACGAGAGATGCGCCATCAGTTCACCGATAGTGGTGCTGTTGCTTTGATCATTCTTAGTGATTTGTATCCCAAATTCGACGCTATTAGAAATGATACCGAAATCAAAACTGTCATCACTACCTCGGCCACAGAATTATTGATGCCTGACACTGCCCCTGATGGGTTGTCACTGAGTCATGCGATAAATACAGGAGAAGCTCTACCTCCAGTGACGCGCGCTGCAACTGAGCTCGACGAACTCGCCATGTTGCAATACACAGGTGGCACGACGGGTGTATCGAAAGGGGCAGCGCTGAGCCATAGAAATGTATTAAGTAACAGTATTCAAACGTTAGATCGGTTAGGCGCTCACTTTAAAGAGGGCGAGGAAGTTCTTGTTTGTCCGCTGCCCCTCTATCATATCTATGCGTTCACGGTGTGCATGATTACCCTCTTTGCCAAAGGCAGTCATATTGTACTTATTCCGAATCCTAGGGATATTGACGGTTTTATCAACGCGCTTAAACCACATGTATTTACCGCCTTTGCAGGTATCAATACTTTATTTGTCGGCTTAGGACGACACCCCGAATTCCAGAAGCTCGATTTCTCTGGGTTAAAACTAACCATGTCTGGTGGTACTGCGCTTACGCAAGGCGCTGCAACGTTATGGAAGGAAGTAACGGGTAGCATGATCACTGAAGGTTACGGCCTTTCCGAAACCGCGCCAGTGCTGTGCTTTAATACCCCAGGTTCAGAAGAATTAGGCACGGTAGGCTTACCTTTGTTAGACACAGAAATTGCGTTACTGGATAGCAATGACAAACCAGTGGCCCATGGCGAGTCAGGTCAAATCGCTGCGCGAGGCCCTCAGGTAATGCTCGGATACTGGAATAGAGATGACGAAACTGCCAAAGTAATGACAAAAGACGGATTCTTCAAAACTGGAGATATTGGTGTTGTAGAAGCCAGCGGCGCGATAAAAATCGTCGACAGACTCAAAGACATGATTCTAGTGTCAGGCTTTAATGTTTACCCGAATGAGGTGGAAGACGTTTTGACCTCACATCCAGCCATTGTTGAGGCTGCTGTAGTAGGCAAGGCGGATGAGAAAACTGGTGAGAGAGTGTGTGCCTATATCACAGTGTCTGAACCACTTGATACTGAGACCGTTTTATCTCACTGTAAGCAACTACTTACAAACTACAAAACTCCCAAAGAAGTTACTATTTTGGAAGAATTACCTAAATCGAGTGTAGGTAAAATTCTACGTAGAGAACTTCGTACTGCATAGTCGCTAAATCAGGTGATGAGCAATATCACTGTTCATCACCTATTCGCCACAAACCGTATTCCTGCCTTTGCGCTTTGCTTGATAGAGAGCTAAGTCAGCTTTTTTATAGAGTTCATCATATGTCGCGCTTTTCATATTGCCCGACGACACGCCTATGCTAATGGTTATTTTGCAATCCACTGAAAACGTCATTTCTTCAACGTTTTTTCTAACCTTGTCTGCAAACGTGAGTACCTCACTCGTATCAGTATCCAGTAGAAGAATCGCAAACTCCTCCCCACCCAGACGGGCGACAAAGTCGTCTTCATTACACAATGATGTAAGTTGGTTTGCTAAAGCGATGAGTACTTCATCACCAACGTCGTGACCATGACTATCATTTATATTTTTAAAGTAATCGATATCCAAGAGTAGGAAAGCAATATCACCAGACTTTCCAAATTTATTTAAGAGTTTGTTATCTAGATAACGTCGATTACCAACCCCTGTTAGGTAATCAGTTTGTGATGCGACGGTAAGTGCATGATTAGTTTCTTGGAGACTAAGTAGCTTATGCTTTCTCAGTCGCAGCGCCAAAATGAGTACGATACAAAAAAGCGATATCACTACAGACGCAAACAGATATACCGAGGCATGACGAGAGTCTCTTTCTTGCTGCAATAGCGCCTCTTGCAGCTTAATAACATCGCGCTCTACTTTAAGCTGACTTTCTAGCTTTTGAATAATTCCGTTTTGGGTAAGCGGCTGAATGGTATTTCTACGTTCAATATATTCAGCTTGAACAACGGCAGCAGCTTCGTAGTTACCTAACTTGAGCTCTAATTTTGCCAAGTCCTCGTAAAGCGCCATCTCGCTCTCAACGGAGGTTTTCCCTCGAATTTCATTGATACCTTCTCGATAGACAGACAATGCTTGATCATAGTTTTCCATCACCGCCAGCACTTCAGCTAGTCCGAGGTAGGCAGCAGCAATAGCTTGTGGATACGCGCCACCTCGAGGGTCGTTAATCACATACTCATAAAGCTCAATAGCTTGTTGATAATGACCTAGCTTGTTATGAACGTGGGCTAGATTTACTGTAGATTCGCTGTAAGTAAAATCACTGATATCACTTTGCTGCTCGCGTACAGTCGTTAATATTTGTAACGCCTTCTCCGTATCACTCCCTTTTAGGTAAGACACTGCTAAACCAACAGTTGCATTCATCTCCATCTCAACGTCTTTGATAGAGCGGTGGATAAAGATAGACTTTTGGAAGTAATTCGCCGCTTCGTCATAATCTCCTTGCGAATTGAGTACATTGCCAAGATTGTTGTATACCATCGCCAAATCAGTTGGCTGTTCACTAAGCTTGGCGTATTTCAAAGCTTCAATGTAAAACTTCATGGCACTGTCGTAATCGACTGTCAACTCATAGAAGACGCCCAACGCGCGATAACAGATTGATAGAAGGTGAAAATTTTCAGTAATCTCGGCAACACTTATTGCTTGAGTTAAAAAACCAAACGCATTGTCATTTTTGCCTTGATACATGCTTGCCATGCCCAACAAGCGCAAGGCTACAGCCCGACTTTCGTCATCTTCGTTTTGAATAGCGAGTGGTATCGCTTGTTGCGTGAAATATTCGGTTTGTTCCGGCTCAGAATATAAATAAAGCCTTGCGAGTTGATTGAATATATCTATCTGCTGCGATGCAGAAAGGGTGTTATCTTCAAG
Organism: Alteromonas sp. KUL49; assembly: GCF_006538345.1. Taxonomy (GTDB): domain Bacteria; phylum Pseudomonadota; class Gammaproteobacteria; order Enterobacterales; family Alteromonadaceae; genus Alteromonas. The sequence goes on from NZ_BJKL01000007.1 coordinate 123,432, forward strand.
TTCTGCTTTAAGTGATTCAATAGTGGAATTCTGAGCAAAAACAGTGAGAGAAAAAAAGACGAGAATCGCAAAAACACCCAATCGATAAAGCATCTACACCTAGTTCAGTTTATGATTTATACAGCTGATACTAAGCGATAATTGTGTATTCGACAACATGGCTGACTGTTAAGTCATAGATATAAATAAAAAAATTAGCGCTTGTTTTGAGCAGTTAATACAGCGTTGATGACCCGTTCTTCATTTGACGTAAACGGCGTCGCGTAATTTTCCGCTTTAACACTTACCCTGCGCTTTAGGGCATTTTCAATCGATTGATTTGCGACTCTGATCTGTTCTGTGAACTGTCCTATGGATATCTGGTTATAAATAAATACGCCAGCTTTCTGATGATTCACCGTAGGTGTAAGGATATCATCGTGCTCTAATAAAAATTCATGCTTGAATATGGCTTGTGCGTTGTTGAAGTCGGGTGTTTTACTCCTGAGTATGGCAGCTTCTGGTATGGCTTTTATTCGCAAATTATCTTCATTCTGTTGCCATGTGACTGCACACAGACTCAATTGGAATGCACTTTCGGTGTTGGCTATAGTGGCGCGGGACATGGGCGATTGCTCATCCATAGATTTCAATTGCTCAAGCACTGCCGAAAGGCGCTCAAACGAAAGATTTTCGAGGGTAACCTCACCACAATTAGACTGATAAACTAACTTAAATGTTTGCTCTAAATAGAAGACCTTGCCGGTATCCTTCCATTGAGACTTTACTTCGCCGGTACTTAACGATTTTCCAGAGCTTGGATGAGAGTTTTTTCTCAACAACGTCGACATCTTTGCGATTAGGCTAAACATAGACCGTCACATTCAAAATTTGTGGGCAGATGCATAACTATCACATCGCTTAGCGTCAATAATAACAACAGCAAATACACGGCCTTGCTTGTCCGACATGTGGTGCACCAAAGTTATACCCAAAGAATAAATCTCTCGCTTAAAAACACCGCATTGTTCATAAAGCTCTGCTGTTGTTGTAGACGTAAAATGCGCGGAATGCGCTCGACTCATTCTCCCAAAGTCTAAGCTTCCATTGAGATAGCGCCTTTCCACGGTAGAATCTTTAATCGTAATATCAGTGAGATACCAAGCATCACTAACCCGCAGCGGTAACAACTCGGCCTGGCTTTCCAACAAATCATAAAACCCTGAACCGGTGGCGCTAACTGCGCGAGCAACCACACTGCTCACTAGAGTACACAATACAGCACAACACACGGCTACCGAAACAAAAAGTCTGATGCCTGTGACTCTATACACGTTACCTCCAAAAGCAGAACTGAACTTATTTTGAGTCTAATACCGTAAGATTAGTAAGTAACAGTCTAGTTAGATCACAACTGCGACGAAAATGAACAAAACATAATATGAGAACCGCTAAGAAGCATTAGGCTTTATACAAACACCGGAAACAGCGATGTACGACTTTAAACAACTTCTTAATGGATTTGACATCAACAATGCGCCAATCGATACCCTGTTGGTATTGCGCGTAACATTAGACAAGGCTGATCCCATACAAGATATTGAGCAGGATCTCTTGGACCTACCCGACTTCCCTGAACGACTTTTTGAAAGTTACGTCGACGAATGGAAGTCCTTTATCAAACGTCAATGTAAAGTCCATAATATTGGCCTTGGTACCGCCTCTCGTGAAAAGCTCGTGAACAAACTCCAAGCGCTTTTTTCAGAGCGCGAGCCATGGTGTAAAAAGGTGCTACAACTCGGCCTTGAGCAAATAACCTACGTTACTCAAATACAAAGCTCAGAAAATATTCAGGTGCTTACCTCATCTCGTAAAAGAGCCATCGAAAGACTGCTGAGTTTATAAAAATCAAGTCAGAATACAGTTCGAAAAAAAGTCAAAACGTTCAACTAGCCAGATAGTACGACTAAATTACTGATACATCTTGAGTTCCGACGAGCCGAGGGTTAATCTACCGGCCTCTTTTGTTATGTTATATCATTTCTATAATTATGAGGCTGAACGTGAAACACACACTTCCTAAGTTTACACTCGCACCATTGGCTCTAGCCTTAAGTACGCAGGTTAGCTTTGCCCAAACCACTGAGACTGACACTGCAGACATTGAAGTTGTTACCGTTGTGCAATCAAAACAAGCGTATCAAGGCGATTTTACTCGCCTAGAAACACCTCAGGCTGAGCTGAGGTTAGATTCAGAAACACTGCAGGACTTTGGCGCCATTGATCTTACTCAAGCACTTGATTTATCGGCCTCAGTTGCACGTCAAAACAACTTTGGTGGACTGTGGAATAGCTTTGCTATTCGCGGATTTGTTGGCGATGAAAACTTACCAAGCAACTACCTAGTCAACGGGTTTAATGCCGGTCGTGGTTTTGGCGGTCCTCGTGATTTATCAGGCATAGAATCGGTAGAAGTACTAAAAGGGCCAAGAGCTGCGTTATTTGGCCGAGGTGAACCAGGTGGAACAATAAACCTTGTCACTAAGCGACCTACATTTGATGAGAGTGGTGAGTTTAGAGTATCTGTAGGAAGTTGGAGTCGCTATCGTACCGATGTAGATTACACAACACCGGTATCTGACGACGTAGCCATAAGACTCGTTGGCTTTTTTGAGGACGCTGAGAGCTTTCGCGATACGGTAGAAACCACAAAGCATGGTTTCAGCCCATCCATAGCATGGCGTATTAGCGACGATAGCCAATTGACCTATGAGCTGGAATACAGCAACCAAGAAATCCCATTTGACCGCGGTATTGTTGAAATCAATGGCGATTTAGACGCACTTCCAGCAAGTCGTTTTCTTGGTGAGCCGGGCGATGGTCCCATCGAAACAGAAGTACTAGGGCATCAGCTAGAGTTGCAGCATGACTTTAGTGATGATTGGAGCGGCCTTGTTGGCGTTAACTTCAGAGACACATCTCTCGAAGGTTTTGCCACTGAGAATGGTTTTGGTAGTGTTAGCGAAGATGGCGATTTCAGCCGTTTCCGTAGATATCGTAAATACGATGCCACCTACTATGTTTTGCGCGCGGAACTGAGTGGTGAGTTTGAAACCGCTGGTTTAACCCACCGTATTATTCTGGGTGTCGACAAAGACGAATTCGAAAATGATCAGTTCTTCCTTCGTGTTCGTGATGGGCAAGGTGGCAGTGTCAGTCAAAGCATCAATGTATACAACCCTGTATACGGCAGCTATGAGCTACCAGAGCCGCTACCCAATACAGACAGAGTAGAAACTCAAGAATCCTTTGGTGTCTATGTACAAGACCAAATCAGCGTAACAGACAGTATTGATGTTCGAATCGGTGCGCGTTTTGATGATTACAAACAAGAACTTGTGAACCGACGTTCTGATCCCTACTCGATTACTGAACAAACTGAATCACGCTTAAGTCCTCAGTTAGGGTTAGTGTTCAAAAGCTCTGAAAACTTGTCTTTCTATGCGGTTTACGGAGAAAACTTTAGACCACTCTCTGGCACCGATAAAGACGGGAATGGCCACGAACCAAATCAATCAACATCGATTGAAGCGGGAGCAAACTTCCTACTTAACAAGGGTAACATCCAAGGTACGGTGGCATTATTCAATGTTAAGCAAGACAGTATCCTTGTGGTAGATGACGTAAATACCTTTACCACCGCGGCCATTGGTGAAGCCGAGAGTAAAGGTGTCGAAGTGGATATCGTAGGAAATATCAAAGACGATCTGAGTGTTTGGTTCTCATATGCTTACATAGACGCCGAAACAAAAAATCAATTCTTTGATGCGAACTTTGGTTTTGATGTAGAGCCGGGTAGCCCACTATTAAACGTACCTGAGCAGCAACTGACACTGCAGTTAGTACAAGAACTAAACATTGGTGGGTCACCAATGTCTTTGGGCGGTGCTATTGTTCACGTAGGTAAACGAAATGGTTTCTTTGGTGCGGACTTTGAGTTACCAAGCTACACCACGGTACGGCTATTCTCTACTTACGAACTCACGCCAGAAGTAGAGCTTCGACTAGAAGTAGATAACTTGCTTGATGATCGTTACTACCCAAATTCATTCTCGAATACTTGGGTACAACCTGGCGCGCCAAGAAACTTTACATTATCAGCGTCATACAGCTTCTAATACGCCGTTATGTAACTCTCGCAGCGAGCTAGTCAGCTCGCTGCAACTTACTCCATATTGAGAGATGTTATGGGAAACGAAAATACATATCCAACTCGGATTGCGTCCATAGATTTGTTGCGGGGCTTAGTGATTCTCATCATGATGGTGGACCACGTACGTGAACGCGTTTTTTATGCATACCCCTGTGGGTGACCCGATTAACGATTCTGTGTCAACTGAACTCTTCTTCACTCGTTACGCCACCCACTTTTGTGCGCCTATTTTTATTTTTCTCGCAGGTATGTCTGCTTATCTATACGCACACCCTACAAACAAGCCACACAGATCACCCACGAGTTTTCTACTCAAACGCGGCATTGTGCTCATTGCCATTGAAGTAGTGTTGTACTATCTAGTCTGGATAGACTACATCGCCACGACCGTATGGTTACAAGTTTTATGGGCCATTGGTGTAAGTATGATTGGTCTTGCTTTCGCGTGTCACCTTCCTAAATTGGCAATAGGAGCGTTAGGTTTAGTCATAGTATTCGGCCACAATGCATTGTCACCGATAACATTTGTTCCAGGAGAGTGGGGATATGTTATGTGGTCAATCTTACATGACCAAAACGACCTGGGGACAATTTTTGGATTTAAGTTTCGCGCGTCATACCCAGTGCTACCTTGGTTCGGTGTCATTCTACTTGGCTACTTCGCAGGTCCAATTTACACCAAGGCTTTCGACGCTATTGCCCGTCGTAAACTACTCATTGTCGGTGGCTTTATTAGCTTATTTATATTATTGACAATCCGTTGGCTGAACTTTTATGGTGAAACACTGCCATGGAGCATACAAGACTCGGCAATAGCCACAGTAAGGGACTTTCTCAATTTCAGCAAATATCCACCGTCTTTGAACTACCTTCTTATAACGCTTGGATTCGGTGCTTTTGTTTTAGCGTGGTTAGACACGATTAAAGAAAAAAACCCAGTATTCAGACTTCTGAAGGTTTATGGTTCAGTGCCTATGTTCGCCTATATTGTTCACTTATATGTTTTATTGGCGGCATACTGGATATTCTATGGAATAGTAGGTGCTCCCCATGGAACTCGATTTGGTTTGGACTCAGTTGCGCAGATATGGATTGGTGCAGCGATGCTAATTGCCTTGTTGTACTATCCTGCGAAACGATTCTCTAATTACAAACACAAAGAGAAGCATAACAAGCCCTGGTTGAGCTACTTCTGATGCACCATTATTCTACGACCCAGACTAGGGTCGAGATACAAAAAAGCCGCTTTAAAAGCGGCGTTTTTTAATGGTTTAAACGGTGTATTATTCGGCGTCTAATTCGGCAGCCAATCGCTCTGCCTGATCTTTCTCAGACTGAACAAACTGCTTCCATTGACGAGCCATAGCACGGCTTTTGTCGTGGGCTTCTGCTTCTGCCAATTGATTTAATGCCAAAGCATATTGCTTCATGTTGTAAAGCGACATACCTTTGATTAAGTACACTAAACCTGGGTTGCGCATTTCACCTTTTTCAATAGCACGGTCAGCCGCTTCAATAGCTTCCTCGAAACGCTCTTCGTTTAGAAGAATTTGAGCCACTTGCGCGTCTATCTCACCATCTTCAGACAGCTCCGCCGCCTGCATCATTACAGGAATGGCTTTGTCTTGCTCTTTGGCTAGTGTCCAGCTTTGACCTAGGAACTTAAGGTTTCTTAAGTTGCTCTCAAGTACACCATCATTCATTGCTTGTTCCATAAGCAAGGCACCTTTAAACGGCGCTCTGTGATAGTAGTAAAGCTGCGCTAGATTGAAGATATCTGCCGCTGACTCTACATAGCCTTGCTGATAAGCAGACTCCATGATTGCCAACTGCTTACGCTCTTCACCTAATTCACCATACATACCTGCTAACTGGATCCAGTACTTAGGTTCGCTGTATAGTTTCACTAGCTTAACAAGTACATCTTTTACTTGTTCTGGCTGCTTGAGCTCGTAGAAAATAGCACGCTGAAGAATCAACCATCCCTCATCAGGCAACATACCTTCCGCCTCGTGTTCTACTATGGCTTGCGTTATCCAATCTCGCGCTTCTGCGTACTGTTTGTTTTGATAGTATGCTTGTGCTTTCAATACTTTATTTTTTGGTGGAATAACACCGGTATTGATCGCTTCCCAACGCTCCAAAAACTCGATAGTACGTGAATAGTTACCCTGCATTAGGTGAAGCTGGGCAAGACTGAACAGGGTGGTCATTTCAAATCGTTCAGGAATTGGTTGTTGATCAACTACCTTTTCGAACGACTCAAGGGCCATGTCGTAATCTTCGTTGTTGTAATAAATAAAGCCGAAGAAGTTATACATCATGGCTTTCTCATAGCTATTCATTGAGCTTGATTTTTCTTCAACCTCTTTAAGAATAGCGATGGCTTCTTCAACATTACCCGCTTCATCAGCAGCAGTTTGAGCACGGGATAGCTGCTCGTATACTTTTGAGCGAAGTGTAGGTACACGACGGGTGGGTCTGTCACTAGCACGTTGCTCTTGGGCCACAGCTTCGGTAGAAACAACCATTGATGGTACGGTTACCGTTGCAGATGCAATTGCAAACGTAATGGCGCTTAGTAGCTTGTTCGTTTGTTTCTTCATCATACGATTACCCATCAATTTGGAAAGTAATACGGTTTTGCACACCAGAAACTTCGGTGGCTTCGCCATTTACTACCCGCGGCTTATATTTAAACTTCATCGCAGCATCTATTGCGGCTTGTTCGAAGATTCCCTGAGGATTGGCTTCAACAACAATAGGGTCGCGAACTGCACCTTGTTTAGTTACCGTAAACTCAACAATAACAAACCCTTCGATACCACGCTGCAATGCACGACGAGGATATACTGGAGCCACTTTAACAATAGGAAGATATTCACCATCGCCTGACTCGAGTGCCAGTCCACCATCTAGTGAAATATCGTCACCCACATCAGCACCAAAATCCATTGAGTTACCCTCTGCATTAGGTGTTGGAGAATCCATTTGTGGCTGCTCCATCTGCGGGGGTGGCTGCTCTGGCTTAGGTGGCTTTTTGGGTTTACGATCGGTTTTCTCGACCTGTTCGTCTTGTTTCACACGAACAAAGTCAAGCACACTACCCTTAGGCGGTTCTGTTAGGGCGCTGCCTCCCATCTTGATCAGCGATTGCATCAAGAAAAACCAGGCCTAACGTTATCGCAAGGGATATTACAAATGCGATTAAATATCGTGGCATGATTTATTGCTCTTGGGCTGCAATCGAAACATCGTATACGCCCGCTGCACGAGACGCGTCCATAACTTTAATCAAAGTCTCTGTTGTTGCTTTCTTATCCGCTTGGATAACAACAGTGCCTTGAGGATTTTCAGCGTGCAAACGTTCGATGTTTGCTTGTACTGCTCGTACATCGATACGACGCTTGTTAATCCAAATCTCACCTTTATCCGAGATAGCAATCAAAATGTTCGCACGGTCTTTCTTAACCGCAGTAGCCGCTTCAGGACGGTTTACATCGATACCTGCTTCTTTCACAAAAGACGCTGTAACGATAAAGAAGATCAACATGATAAATACAACGTCCAGCATGGGCGTCATATCGATATTTGCTTCTTCCTCATCAACCAAATTTTGAAAGTGCTGCTTCATAATAAATACCTTACCTTAACGCCGGAGCATTAACGTTGAATAGACAATGCATCCTCAAGATGCGTGCGTTCTGATTTCACCATGCGGTTTAACCAAGTAGAGGCAAATACGCCTGAAAGTGCGCCAACCATTCCCGCCATAGTTGGGATAGTTGCTTTTGATACACCTGACGCCATAGAACGAGCATTACCCGAACCTGAAATCGCCATTACATCAAACACTTCAATCATACCGGTTACCGTACCCATCAAGCCTAGTAGCGGACATAACGCAACTAGCGACTGAATAATGGGAATGCTGCCGTTTAGGCGCATGGTTAACTCTGAAATCATTTTCTGACGAACTTGTTCCGCAAACCAAGAAGAGCGGTCGCTTCTAGCATCCCAAAGGGTTACCGCTTGCTTCTTAGCTTGTTTATGCCAAACCATCAGATACATGGCACGCTCGAGGATCAAAAGCCACATAACGAATATCAGCAGACCGATGACCAGGAGAACCTGGCCACCTGTTTCTGTGAAATCGCGAATTGCTTCCAGAAACTCGATCATGATTAGCCTCGCTCAGCGCGCTCTGCGATAACCCCAGAGGCTTGCTCTTGAAGGATATAAACAATGTTCTTACTACGGGTGTTAAGCATTGCGTAAAGTAAAGTCATTGGGATAGCAACAACAAGACCTAGTACCGTAGTTACAAGTGCAGTTGAAATACCACCTGCCATTAGTTTCGGGTCACCTGTTCCGAACAAGGTAATTGCTTGGAAGGTATTGATCATACCGGTTACTGTACCTAGTAGACCCATAAGCGGTGCCACTACAGAGATGATCTTAATAATGGTTAGGTTGCGACCTAGTTTCGGTACTTCGCCAAGAATTGCTTCAGTTAAGTGAAGCTCTAGTGCTTCAACGTCAGCATCTGGATGCTCGTCACGTACTTTAAGTACACGACCAAGTGGGTTGTTAGTCTTAACTTCTTTGCTCTTAAGCTGGCTGTTAACCTTCATGCGAATCAAGCTTAGTGAAACTAGGCGTTCTAGAGCTAGTAATAGGCCGAAAGCACCAACGATAAGAATGATGTAACCTACCGGTCCACCCTGCTCTACACGCTCTTGCAAGTTAGGCGCTTGAACAAGAAGACCAAGGATAGATCCACCGGTTGGGTCGATACCGAATTGAACTAGCTCGCCGTTTGAAGCTTGTAACTCAGCAGCAGAAGCCATGTAACGGTCAGCAGGTTGACGAATAAGTTCTGAAACCGTACCAGTCACACCGTTGTATTCAAGAAATTTACCGTCTGCAACCAACGCAAAAGGACCTACGCGAACAACGCTCTTGTTCACCTTAGCACCACCAGCCTCAACAACATCAGTAGTAAAGCTTGTTACCTTGCCTGACTCTGTCATTTCGCGTTGCATCTCGTACCAAACACGCTCAATTTCTTCAATTGAGGCTAGTTTAGAACTTGAACCCATGCTTTGTGCCATTTCATCGAGGAATTCAGAACGGCCAGAGATTTGTGCAGAAATCATAGAGTTATAGAATTTGTTCTTTGTGTCGCCAGCCACTTGCTGAAGTACACCAAACAATTCTTTAAGTGAACCAAGACGAGTATCAAGTGCACCGTTAAGGTCACCCAATTTAAACTCGTTTTCTTCAAACTGTGTTTCTAAACGCTCAGAATCAAGAAGTAACTGGTCACGGCGAGCGAGTGTTTCACGCAAAATACGCTCTTGTTCGCTTCGCTGTGCAATGAAATCTGCTTCACGTTGTTTGTTTTGCTCTGACTGTGCGAATTGACCCGCTTCAAGCTGTGCAAGTAGTGCGTCTAAATCAAGTGCGCGTTCGTTTGCCACTGCACCCATGCTGATGCTCAGCGCCGCTAGACCAACAGCAATACGTTTTACTGTATTAAACATTATCATCAACCTCTTAGTCCGTAATAGCCACTGGCATCATTAACAAATCTGGTGCTAGTTGCTTCTTAGCCATGCGTAACCCTTTAGTAATTTGAGTACGGTAGCTGCTGTCTAGCTCTTCCCATTGGCGGGTTTGCTTATTCCAAACACCTTGAAGGCTGGCATCACGAGTTTGGTACATAAGTGCAGTGCGGCCTAAGCGTAAAAACTCAACGTCACGCTCTTGACCACTGATAGTGTGGATACCGCTGTAGGCTTCCATTGTACGGCCGTAATCCATCTCAATTTGATAAGCTTCCATTACACGACGGAATTTCTCAGATGCTGCAACATCGGCGCGATCCATCATCGATTTAAGGTCTGCGATACGGTCTGTACGCTCTTGAGGAAGGAACGGAACGTCCAACGCGATGAACTGTTCAAGACCATCAATCATACGAAGCATGAGTGGAGTGATTTGACGCTCAACAACCGATACTTCATCGATTGCTGCATTTAGGTCAGCCATTTCTTGTTCTTGATTGTTAATCTGGCGACCTAATTGGCCGTTATAAACTTCAAGACCTTCAATTTCTTTCATCAACGTTTTGAACTGTTGTAGTTTGTCATCAATTTGATCAGTGATGCCGTTGATGGTTTCCTGCGAACTAGCAGCAGATTCATTGATTTGTGCTGCCGAATCGACAACGGGTTTTAAGACATCATCGTCTTGTGCGAGCGCTGGGGCCGCAGCGAGCGTACCTGCAACAAGCAAAGCATTGATAAGCTTCATACGTTCAAACCTTTAAAGTTAAAAGAAACCGGACTTTTCCGACTATAAAATTCTGCGCGTAGGATAGGGATTTTCTATGACAGTTTTATTACATGACTGTCATAAAACTTTTGAACTGATTAAAGCGCATTAGATCAAAAAAGGCCGCGATGGCGGCCTTTTTTATAAGAGGTTGATTAGAAATCGTATTTGTACGAAACCCTAAAACTTGTACCTCTTGTTTCAGACCTTAATAGCGTATCTTCGAAAGAAATTTCTCTATCTTCACCGAGTACATTTTGTACTCTAAATGTGACAGTGCTATTAAAGTCAGGATAGTACTTGTAGACCACGTCTAATGAGTGGAATGGCTGCTCATAACTGTCATCGAAACCATCGATACCAGCAATAAGAATACGCTCACCAAATACGTTGTACACAACAGAAGCTGAGTGTTCACCGTTGTCTGAGTCAAAGCCCAACTGCAAGTTTAAAACGTATTCAGAGTGACCTGTCATACGGCGTACTTCATTGGTGATTGCCGCAGAAACACCCGTTTGTTCAACAATGTTCTGACGATCTAACACGATTTCAGAGTCACTGACTGTGACGTTACCTGTAACAAACAAGTTATCCCAGATACCCGTTCCAATGAACTCTAAACCCTGAAGGAATTCAACTTCCACACCGTACACTTCACCAGATTCGGCGTTAGCAATACGGATAAGTGGCGGTCCGTCCTGTGCAGGAGACTGAACAGATTCAATAGGGTTTTCCATGTCTTTGTAGAACAAACCTACAGAAACATTGTTACCCGCTTCACGATACCATTCCCAACGAACATCATAGTTAATGATATCTGTAGTTTGTACACCAGGTGTACCCGCAATTGGGAAGTTAGTCAGTGGGTCAAGGTAAGTCGCCGCAGATACTTCACGAAGGTCTGGACGTACTACGGTTTGACCAACACTCGCACGAAGTTGCATATCATCTTCAAGGAAGTAAGTTACCGCTAGCGCAGGATAGAAAGCATCTTCTTGGAACGCTAATTGTGATCGGTCATCTTCGTCGCTCAAGTCGAACTGGTTAGTTCGAGGATCAAGTGGAGCAACCACCTGACGGAAGTCTTCCCAACGTGCACCACCCGTGAAACGCCACTTGTTGTCGTAGAAGAAATCAGCTTCAAAGTAGTAAGCATCAATCTTTTGACCCGCGACGTAATCATCACCAGCAATGGTAGTATCACGAATAAGTGGGCGACTAGACAGCTCAATTGTCTCTAGTACGCTATCACTGAAGATTTCACCGAAATCACTACCCGCAAGAATTGAACGGTCTTCAACACCTAGGGTATTAATGTCAAAACGGCGGTTTTCCGCAGTACGCGTCTTAGTCACAAAACTCGCACCTACTTTGAATTCCGTTTCCCACTTACCAAACATAGTTGGGTAGGTAACGTTGTAACCAAAGTTTTCTAGGCGATCGTGTAGGTTTTGGAAGGTATAACGAGCAGCAGTTTGCGCATCCGCTAGGCCCATTTCCGTATCTAAATCAAAAACACCGTCTTCATTCGCGTCTTGAATAACGAAGCGCGTATTAAAGTTACCTGGCGCATTACGTACTGAGCGACCCAAAGAGTAAGTCCAATCAACACCCATAAAGTTTAGCTCTGGGAAGGTATGCATACCTTTGATTTGATTGGTGTACAGCGTACGTTCTTCGTATTGTACGTCGATATCGCGAATACGAAGGCCTTCAGCAATACTCAAGTTTTCGGTATTACCAAACATTTCACGTACTTCGTCACGTGTGTCGTTCAGCGCAATAACACTGTAATCAATACGGTGGTTACGGTTGTAATCCACACCCATGGTCAACAGGGTAGACCATGTGACTGTTTTTTCTGTACCGCGAATATCATCGAAGAAGCGAACGTTTACAATGTTATCACCCACTAAATCTGGGTCTTGTAGTTCATATTCTTCACTCGCACGGGTCTGCGCAGAATAACGAGATGTCAGTAAGAAACCAAAACGCCAATCATCGTCATAATCGTAACTATTACCTAGGGTAACGTTAAAACGCATGTCTGGGTCAGCACTTTCTTCAAACGTACCGTAGTCGCGCTTGATGCCTTTGAAAAGCTCAAGGGCTTCACTAGGCTCTAAGTCATCTAGAAAGTTTTTGCTATCCCAACGTTCTTGAATTTCTGCAGAAACGGCACGGTTGCCGTCGTCTTCACCAAACCAGTCGCGATCGCCACCTTCATAGGCGATAACGTCGCCGGTAGTTTCGGTATCAATGCCTACTGCTGCAGATACGTTGAATACTTTCTGCGTTGGAATAGACTTCAGACGGATATCAACATTACCACCACCAAATGCCGCTGGCATTGAAGGTGAGTAAGATTTCTGTACCGCTAAGCTCTCAATGATACTCGCCGGGAATAAATCTAACGGAATTACGTTACGGGTAGGATCCGGGCTAGGTACGATCGCGCCATTTAGCTGAGTAGATGAATAACGTTCACCCAAACCACGAACGTAAATGAATCGACCATCAACCAGGGTCAAACCTGTTACACGGCGTAGTGCGCCCGCTGCATCGCTATCACCGGTACGGGAAATCTGTTCCGCGCCCATGATATCAGCAACAAACGCTTGGTTCTTGCGTTCTTCCATAACAGCCGTAGCGGTACCTTTTAATCGAGTACCTGTAGCTACTACTTCTTCAATCACATTGTCTTCGTCTGACTCTTGCGCAGAAATAGTAGTTGCTGGGAGCGTCATGCCCATAGCAACGGCTAAAGTGATGGGTTTTAGAAGAAACCTGTTAGCAGGTCTGTTCATAATTAACCTCTTCGAAAGCGAATTTTTTCTCACGGAAAACCGTGTATTACAAACTTGAAAGCAAGTACGCCACTCGCGCAACGTACTTGCTTAATCGCAGGTTAGAAGTGCGGGGTCTTACTCAAGACCAACTGTCCAGCCAGTAGTCCAGTCGTTGTCTGCATCTTTAACCGCACCTACAAAGTCAACTGACATAAAGAAGCTATCGATAGCTGATACGTCCGTAGGTGTTGTGTCATTAACTGTGTAGATACCGTTCAATACTGAAGCAGTATTGTCTAGCAAGCTGTTGCCAGTTTGCGCAGTGAACCAAGCTTCTTGGTTGAAATCACCTGAGTCTTTGATGTTCTCAGCACATGCTAGTACTGAAGATTCAAAAGTAAGCTGAGGGTCATTCGTACCGTCCATGTTAGCTAGAAGCGTTGTGTCACCGTCGCTCAGGTCAGCTTCGAAACACTCACCCATGCCTGCAGGGCCAGTCACTACGAAGTTGTATAGTTGAGCGTTAGTTTGGTCGCGAAGTAGAACACCTTCAGAGTCAGCGTCTGCAGTATCGAATGTGTTGCCGATAATGGTCATGTTAGCAACCATTGGGTTAGAGAAGTCAGTACCTTCACCACCGTCGCCGTCACCTTCAATCGCGCGGTTAGCATCCGAGTTGTCATCAGCGTGCTTAACAATAACGAACTGAAGCTTGCCTTGGTAACCGTTGTCCCAGTCTACTGAATCATCTTGGATACCAGTTAGCGCAACATACTTAAGGTTAACTGCACCGCCGAAGAACTCTACGCCGTCATCTGCGTTTTTGTGTACTTGTAGGTATTCAACAATAGTACCTGAACCAACACCACCAAAAGTGATACCGTTAAGTTCGTTGTCAGGTGCGATTTCGAAACCACCGTGCATTACACGTACATAGCGAAGTGTACCTGAGCTTTCAGTGTTGTCTGTACCACCGAATACTGCACCTTCTTGTGCGCCTTCTACTTGAAGTGCACATGAAGAACCGTCAGTAGGGCACTTAGTAGATTCACCGTTACCTAGGATGATCATACCACCCCACTGGCCAGCTTCACCGGCTTCTAGACCGCCAACAACGTGATCTCTTGAAGTGAAAGTAATTGGGTCTGCAGCGTCGCCGTTTGCGTTGATTTCAGAACCGCGGCTAATAACTAAGTAGTCGTTACCAGAAGCACCGTAAACTGTTACACCTGGGTCTACAGTTAGAGTTGCACTGTTCTCGTTGTCACCACCTACAAATACTGCACCAGATAGTGCGTAGTAGTTGCCTTCAGTTAGGCGTAGGTCAGACGTGATAGTACCTGATACTTCACACGTAGTCGTAGAGCCGTCTACAGGTGTGATTGATGTAGTACCCGCTGGGCAACCAGAAGCGGTTTGAACAAGTTCGATTTCACCACCGCCGAAACCAAATGCCCAACCTTCACGCCAGTCAGTTGCACCAACAGCACCAACGAAAGTTGTTGTATCAAAGAACGCGTCCATAGTTGCAGCATCGCCACCAGCAGTGAGAAGCGTACTTTCAGAAGTTAGTGAACCGTCGATGTTCATACCAATGTTTGCACGATCTTCAAACGCGATAAGCTGGTTACCGTCTTGGCCAGTGAACCATGTTTCTAGGTCAACCGCACCGTCTGGTGTATTGAATGCTTCAGAACATGCGATAACAGAGTAAGTCATCGTTAGGTCACCGTCAGATAAGTTACCTTGAACTGTATCGTCAGTGTCCATCTCCAAACACTCGCCCATGCCTTCAGGGCCAGTAAGAAGGAAATTCATTAGGTGTGCACCAGTTTGGTCGCGAAGAAGAAGACCTTCAGAATCTGCATCTGCGGTATCGAAAGTATTACCGATAACCGTCATGTTTGAAATCATAGGTAGAGAGAAGTCAGTACCTTCACCGCCGTCACCATCACCCTCGATACCGCGGTTAGCGTCTGAGTTGTCAGTAGCGTGTTGAACGAATACATACTGAAGCTTACCGTTGTAGCCGTTGTCCCAGTCTACAGAGTCATCTTGGTTGCCAGTAAGCACTACGTGTTTTGCGTTAACTGAGCCACCGAAGAACTCAACACCGTCATCGGCATTGCCATGAACCTGAATGTAATCAACTTCAGTACCAGAACCAACACCACCAAAGGTGATACCGTTTAGTTCGTTATCAGGCGCGATTTCGAAACCTGCGTATTTAACAACGAAGTAGTTAAGCGTACCAGAATCATCAGCTGAGTTAGTACCGCCAAATACTGCACCTTCTTCTGCACCTTCAACTTGAAGTGCACAGTCAGAGCCGTCAGTTGGACATTTAGTTGATGGCGCGTTACCAAGAATAACCACACCACCCCATTGACCAGCACCAACTTCGTCACCAATAACGTCGTTGTATGAAGTCATGATAACTGGGCTATCAGAAGTACCCATTGCTTCGATTTGAGAGCCACGGCTAATAACTAGGTAATCAGCACCAGTACGACCGAATACGATAGTACCTTCTTCAATTTCAAGCACTGTGCTATCAGCGTTGTCGTTACCAACAAAAACTGGACCTTCAAGTGTCCAAACTGTGTCGTTGGTTAAAACGATTTTACCGCTGTCATCAGCGTCTGCGTCAGTTAGGCGACCAGTTAAAACGCGAACTTCCACGTCAGTACCAAAAGCTTCAGATACTTGCGTGCTCAAGAACGTGCTTGGCTCACCTGGGCGAGTGTCAACTGGATCAGTTGGCGTAGTTGGCGTATCGCCACCACCGTTGTTTGTGGTGTTATTAGTAACACTGTTGTCGATGTCGCCTTCACTGATGTTGATGTCGCCGCCACAACCGGCTAAAACAAGCGCAGCTGTGATTGCTGATGCCTGAAATAAGTGCTTAAGTTCCATTCGTTGCTCCAAGTGCAGATATAATTATGGATTTAGAAAACGCAGGAACTTTACCTAAGGTAAATGACACATTTGTTACATAACAGTTCTGTCACAAAAGTTTCATACTAGTTTTTTTAAAAAATGAGCTACTGGCTTGGTCGTTCGCTTACCTTTGTTACTTATTCTTTGATTTTGGTGGTGTTTTCTTGTTCTAAACCACTTTGTCAAGACCAATTTCTCACCCTTTTCGACAGGTAAGGCTTGATGGCGCAGCGCATAGTTGGGGGTACCATCGGTGTGTAAGTTATTCCAAAGTATAGCCTTTCCAGGTACTGGTTCGACCAATAGATCCGGCTCGAGAAAGTGAGTTGCGCCACCTTTTTCAGGACAAGTAATGTAAATCATGCAAGTCCAAGTACGTTGCCCTCCCTCTCTGCCTGAGCGTTTGAAGCTCTCTGTACCTGGGGCAAAAAAATCATGATGGGGTTTATAGTATTCACCAGCACTGTAATGCTGTGCTTGTATGGTTTCACCGCCGCCACGCTGAGGGGAAACTAGTCCCCAGATTCTATCTTCAATACTGTCGATGAAAGGATCTTTAGTTTGGTGTAAATAGCAGGTGCGAGAAGTGCGGTAATCTTGGTAGTCTTTTTCTTGTGGTACCATGATTTTCGAGGGTGTTAGCATACCGCTCGTCAAATCGACTATTTTCCTGCACTCACTCTGACTGAACACATTGTCAATGGAGTAGATGGGTAAATCACTGCAAATAGACTTACAGTTTGGGTTTTTCAGTACCGCAGGCGTTGCGTGCTGTAAATAGAATTTATCATCGTCAGGTAACTTGATATGTTCGGGGAAATTTTTACCCATTGCACTGATAATCTGTTGGGCGGTAAATCCTTCGTTGACTAGTGTTTCACACACTTTTTCCGGCGATGCCGTGGGCAACACGTTTTTTAACCACTGACGCCATTTTGGCGGTAAAGTACTAGGACGAACTGGTTTCATCAAGCAGACGCCTCTGCCTCAAAAGCACATCTTCGCGGATCGGAAAATAACCGTCTCGAACCACCTGTTGTTGTCCTTGCTTCGAAAGGATGAATCGAAGAAATTCCCTCTCGAGAATAGGTAGCGGTTCGCCTGGCTTTTTATTGATGACCAAATAGAGAAAACGAGCAAAAGGGTAAGATTCATTTCTTACTGTGTCTATGGTGAGAGGAACTAACGAATCTTCACTCTGCCCAAGAGGCAATGCTCTAACACCAGCTGTCTTGTATCCATAGGCAGCATAACCCATGGTGCCCTTACCGGACGCTACAGACAGCACAACAGAAGCGGAGCCCGGTTGTTCATTGACGGTTTGACGAAAATCACCGTCACACAGTGCCATTATTTTAAACAATCCATAGGTACCAGACACCGAGTTTCGACCATAAAGACGGATAGGTGCTTTGTAGGCTTCTCCTGTGATCCCAAGTTGCTCCCAATATTGGAGAGGGGTATTGTTGCCGCAAAACTGCGTCTGAGAAAAAATAGCATCCACCTGCTGCAGTGTTAACCCTTCCAACGGATTACGTCTTTCAACAAAAATGGCAATAGCGTCCATCGCGACTCTCAACACCGTAGGCGGATACCCGTGTTTGAGGACAAAATCTCTGACCTCACTGGGTTTGAGTTCTCGGCTCATTGGACCGATTGTGGCAGTTCCTTCAATAAGCGCTGGGGGTGCAGTTGAAGATCCTGAAGCTTGAATTTGAAAACTCACTTGAGGGTATAGCGTTTTGAACTCCTGAGACCAAAACGTCATGAGGTTGGCAAGCGTATCGGACCCTACCGATGTTATCTTCCCTGCTACGCCCGGTTGGCGCTCATAAGCAGGGACATCATTTGCGCAAACACCAGAACAGATAAGCATTGTACCCACTGCGATTAAGCAACGCTTAAACCATCTATTCATTTATAGTTGCTCCGCAATGAGTTCTCTATCAAGTACAAACGAGAAGCGACTACCTTCCCCTACTTTACTTTGAATATCCAGTCGAGAGTTGTGGTGACTCAACACGTGTTTAACAATGGATAGCCCCAACCCAGAACCACCGGTTTTTCTAGAGCGAGCTTTATCGACGCGATAAAACCTTTCTGTGAGGCGATTTAGGTGAGATGCCTCAATACCATCGCCATTATCAACAACAGCGAACGAAACACCATTGTCAGAATGTTCCCAATAAACACTTATCTCACCGCCTGGCGGTGTATAGTTCACGGCATTAAACACCAGATTAGAACAAGCACTGCGCAGCTCAGTTTCTACGCCAAACACTGTTAAATCAGGGTCGACATGGAAGGAGATCTTGTGTCCTTTGTCTTTATTGAGTGCATTGGCCTCTCGCTCAATTTGTGAAAGCACTGCGGGTATATTCACTACATTCTCATAAATGCGTTCAGAGCTTGCTTCGATACGTGACAACACCAGTAAATCCTCAATGAGATTTTGCATGCGCTGGGTTTGTGACGTCATTTCTTGAAGGGCCTTCGCAACAAAGGGGTCTTGTTCCTGATCTTCGGGAAAGAGCTCTAAGTAACCGTTAATAACCGTCAATGGTGTTCTAAGTTCATGAGAAACGTTAGCGACAAAGTCTTTACGCATCTCTTCTAACTGGGACACTCGAGTGATATCTCGAGCAATAAGCAGAAGGTGCTCTTCGCCATAGGGCATAATACGGTATTCAAAGGTTTTGTTGGGGTTTGTTGGCGACGGCACTTCAATAGGATATTTAAAATTACCTGTATGAAAATATTGAATAAAGTCAGGATGACGGAGCAGATTGTCAATGCGTCGACCAGCATCCTGAGGCCACTTCAACCCTAAATCCAAGCGTGCCAGTCGATTACACCAAATAATACACGCTTTGGCATCAACCACGACCGCAGCATCTGGCAGTGCTTCTGAACCCTCTCTGAAACGCTTTACAAGAGCTCCTAGCTCTTTACGTTTATTGCGGTTTCGACGTTGAAGGTAGTAAATCCCTTCATAAATGTGCTCCCACATGCCCTTCACTGTGGGGGGAGACATTTTACGGCTATGCCACAACCAACGGTTAAGCTTGTAGAGGTGCCAATAATTGAACACAAGCAGAATGGTAGCACCTATAGCCACGGCTACAAGCATGTCATCCAAGTACCATCCGATTAACGCAAACGCCACTAAGTAAAGCGCTAGCCTGAGCGTACTTCTCAACCAAGAGAAAGGATAATACATATTGGATTGAGCCCTAAAATTTTGAAAACCCGGTGGTGCGGGTCAAACCTTATTGTTCGAACCGCAATAGTTACTATAACTTAGTGGAGAATCGATATCCTGCACCACGCACGGTTTGGATCATAGCGTCGTGACCGTTGCGAGAAATAGCTTTTCTCAAACGACGAATATGTACGTCAACCGTACGATCCTCAACGTAAACATTTGTTCCCCAAACATTATCAAGCAATAACTCTCTGCTGTATACACGTTCTGGGTGTGTCATAAAAAAGTGCAGCAATTTAAACTCAGTAGGGCCCATATCTAACGGCACTTCATTTGCCATTACACGATGAGACACAGGCTCGAGCTTCAGTCCATTAAACTCGATAGGTTCTTCGCTGGACGTTGGCGTAACACGACGCATGACGGCTTTTATACGTGCAATAAGCTCCTTCGGCGAAAAAGGCTTAGTGACGTAATCGTCAGCACCGGCGTCTAAGCCGCGAATCTTATCTTCCTCTTCGCCACGGGCGGTTAGCATTATTACCGGAATATCACGAGTAAACTCGTGTTGCTTCAGGCTCTTTGCTAACTGAACACCACTACCACCAGGTAGCATCCAATCTAAAAGAATAAGATCGGGATACGGTTCAACCAGTTTTTCTTGTGCAATATCGTAATCTTCAGCTTCAATCACGCTAAAGCCAGATTGCTCAAGCACAAACTTTAACATCTCGCGGATCGGGGCTTCATCCTCAACCACCAGTATTGTACGGGACATCGATACTTTCCTAGTCATCACAAAACGCCGTTATTATTAATGGGGTCTATGACACTTTTATTAAAACGATGACATTAATGTGTCAAGTTTTAGACAAAGTTTTTTGCTTTAGTCTTTTGGCTAGTCCGCTTGTTTATTCAGGCGTTTACGCATATTCTTGGCTTAGGATTAACATGTAATCAACAAAGGGCGGGTTGATAAATGGCAGCCGTGAAGACAGGGTTATCACGAAAACTTCTCACAAGAGTACTTTCGGTTTACTTTATTCTCACGCTTATAGTGACGGCTGGTCAGATTTTCACAGAGTACCTAAGTACCAAAAACCACGTCGAAGACGAACTTCAAACTCTTAAGAATACCTTTTCCACCAGTTTAACAAGAGCGATATGGGAGCTTAACAATGAACAAGCCCGTTCTATCGCTGAAGGCTTACTCGAACTACCTATCGTAGAGGGAGTTCAGGTACGAGACGAGAATGGTGGATTTATTGCCGAATTTGGTATTGGCGCACCTCGCCCTAGATCTCCTATTGAAGAAGAAGTTATAGAAGACCACGTTGGTGGTGTATTTAGTTATAGCTTTCCCCTGTTTTTCAAATTCTTAGGCCGTGAATCCATGGTGGGTGACGTAACGCTTTACTCAAGCTTTGACACCATTATGAGCCGTATTGAAGTAGGCATCTTTTTTCTTATCGGCAATGCGATTCTGAAAACAACTTTCCTGGTGTTTTTGTTTATGACGGCATTCAGAACCATGTTGTCTGAACCCTTGTCTGAAATTACTCGCCAAATGGAGGACTTCGACCCTGAAAGACCCTCTGAAAGCAAAATTAAAGTTGTCCTGGGTGATGACAACGAACTTCAACAACTTAAGGATTCATACAACCAAGTTATTGATGACCTAGTCACATCAAACGAAAAACTCCAAGGTGCCCAAGACCAACTTACATTAGTCAACAAAAAGCTAGACGACCAAAACCTTATCCTTGAACAGGAAGTTGCCAAAAAGACCGCTTCGCTTTCGCAAATCATGCTCGATCTAGAACAGCAGAAAGATGAACTTATTGCGAACCAAAGAGAACTTCGTCAAGAAAACGAAAACAGACAGTATATTGAAGACGAGTTACGGAATCGAAACAACGAGCTGGCGAATTCCATGGAAAACCTTCAAATGGCGCAGGCCCAGTTAGTTGACTCAGAGCGCATGGCCTCTCTTGGAGGATTGGTTGCAGGTATCGCGCACGATGTAAATACACCACTTGGCGTGGGCGTAACGGCAGCTAGCTTCTTACATGAGCGAGTAATTACATTAAAGTCGAGCTTTGAAGACAAGACACTCACCACCAAGAATATGGCGATGTTTATTGAAGATGCAGACCAAACCGTAAGCTTGTTACTGAACAACTTACATCGGGCATCTGAGCTTATCGCCAGTTTCAAACAAGTCGCCGTGGACCAAACGAGTGAAGCAATCCGCGAATTTGAACTCAATCGTTATTTACACGAAATTATTCAGTCACTAAAACCCAGCTTCAAGCACAGTAACCACAAGATTAACGTGTCCTGTCCCGAAGATTTGGTTATTCGTTGTGCCCCTGGAGCCATTGCGCAAATCGTGACAAACATGGTGATGAATTCGCTTATCCATGGATTGAGTGAAAACCAAGTGGGGGAAATTACACTCACGGTAACCCACGACGATAACGACGTATTCATACACTATGATGACAACGGAAAGGGATTAGAACAAGAGCATTTAGACAAGTTGTTTGATGCCTTCTTCACTACGCGCCGTGGTGAAGGTGGTAGCGGCTTAGGTACTCACATTATGTATAACTTAGTCACCCAAGCACTATCTGGCCAAATTGAAGCAAGTAGTGAACTGGGTAAAGGCTTAGCGTACGACATACGTTTTCCCATACAGTGCTAATTTGAACACTGTCATATCACAATAAGGATTGCGTTAGCCTACCTATGATTGATAGGCTTACCGACCATTTTTACTTCCGAAAGACTCTTTATTCATGTGGTTTAAGAATATTAAAGCCTATCAGCTTACCCAGCCCCTTTCTCTCAACGACGAGGACCTTAATCGCGCACTCAACGAAAACGCATTTCGTCCGTGCGGCAGCCAAGATCTCGCTACAATGGGTTTTGCATCGCCATTCTCTCAAGCAGGAAGCAACAATGTTATGTTTCACCGCGTGCAAGATCGCTTTTGGATAACGGTAAAGAAGCAAGAAAAAATACTACCTGCCGCAGTGATTAATGCTGAGCTTGATGAAGCAGTGACAAAAATTGAGCTTGAAACTGGCGCTCCCGTGGGGAAAAAAGCAAAGAGTGATTTAAAACAAGAGATTCAAACTCGTCTGCTACCCCAAGCGTTTATCAAAAATACTTACACTCATGGCTATATATCATTGTCAGAGAATCTCGTTGTTGTGGATGCATCAGCAGACGGCAAAGCCGAAACCTATTTGTCATTGATACGCAAGGCTATCGGATCACTTCCCGTGGTTCCTCTTGCAAGACAGAGCCTTCAATCGCAATTGACTCATTGGTTAACTGATGCAACACCCAATGGTATTGTGCTGTTAGAAGAGGCTGAATTCAAAGCTTCTGATGATTCTGAAAGCGTTATTCGATGCAAGAATCAACCGTTGGATTCTGACGAAATCACTATTCACCTCGATGCAGGTAAATTAGTTCAGAAAGTGGCGTTTGAATATCAGGAAACGCTCACGGGTATGATTACTGAAGATGGCGCTATCAAACGCATCAAATTTGCTGATCGCATCAAAGAAGAAACCGACGATATTCCTAAAGACCAAGTTGCGGCTCGCCTAGACGCAGAGTTCGCACTGATGTCTGCAGAGATCGACCAGCTAATCGTGTTTTTGAAGAAAGCCCTCGAGTTAGAAACCACTGCGTTTTAATGTACAGGGTAGTGAATAACAACGATAAACGTTGTTTTTCCTACATTGTCTCGGTATCCGTGATCAAGGTCAGCATTCAAGATAGATTGTTGACCTTGACCGACTTCTATCCATTCTTCCCCTATCTTGAGTCCGAGTGCCCCCTCAGTGACGTGAATGTGTTCTGTGACGCCAGTCTGGTGTGCACTAGAAATTTGAATATGATTGTTCTTCAGAGTTATCTCAAATACCTCAAAGCCTTTTTGGGCGTCAAAAGGAAATAAGGTCTTAACCGACATATTAGGGTCGTCAACAAACTGCTCCACATCACTTCCAGTGACTTTCTTGCTGTTTTGAAGAAAGCTTGAAAAGGAACAGGATAGCCCAGAAGCGATCTTCCACAATACCGCAATAGTTGGGCTTGATTCCATTCGCTCAATTTGCCCCAACATGGCTTTAGAAACTCCCGTTAAAGCTGCGGCCTTATCAAGAGAAAGCCCTTTCTCAGCTCGTATTTCCTTAAGCCGCTGTGAAATCGAATTCGCTAATGCCTGATTAATAGGTGCTTTCATTAATTGGGTTCTCTTTTAACTCTTAACAAGTAAACGACTCTGCATTAAATATACTGGCCGATTAAGTACGTAATTTGTTCGGTATATCAGAGAGGGAGCGATGGACTTTTTATTGCCATCTGAGGCATGGATGCCGAAGCTGAGCCCCATGGATGGTAATGGCGTGCAATGAAAAGTCCATCGCTCCTTCTTCTAGGTTACTGACCCACATTTATCAATACCGAGTTAATGTTTTATAAAACAGGCGTGCGCTATAGCGCACAGCATTTATGTATGTTATAACGCACAATATAGCATTTTTTCATTTCAATGACTTTATTTGGACCCTTTCGTGAAGAGCGTTTTTTAAACTGAATCATTTTACCGCGGGTTTCAGTGCGGTGATTGTTGGGTACAGTAGTGCAGTTGTACTGATTATTGACCTAGCCAAACAATCTGGAGCATCACCCGACATGGTCACCAGTTGGTTACTTGCGCTAGGCATGGGGATGGGTCTTTCGGGAATTTTCTATTCTTGGATAACTAAAATGCCGGTAGTAACGGCATGGTCTACGCCCGGAGCGGCGTTCTTACTGGGTAGTGTAAGCGAATATAGCTTACCCGAGTGTATCGGTGCCTTTGTTTTGTGTGCATTACTATCATTAATCACAGCACAAAGTACCTACCTTCTCAATTTAATTAAAAAGATTCCAACGCCTTTATCAAACGGTCTGCTTGCTGGTATTTTGCTGCCGATTTGCTTCAATATTTTTACCCATGCTGGAACGTCTCCAGGGTTGGTGGCACTTTTCTTAACTGTTTACTTTATTGGAAAGCGCATGTTCCAACGCTACGTCATGTTGGCATTGTTAGTGCTATCTGTCGCAGTGAGCACGCTGCTAACCAATGGGCCAATCCCTACGCTAGCGCTTCCTACACCAGTATGGATAATGCCAGAATTTTCTCTTTCGGCATTCGTTGGTTTGGCCGTGCCTTTGTATCTTATTACTACCTTGTCACAAAATTTGCCGGGTATAGCGATACACCACGCCCACGGGTACTACCCAAATCACAAACCTATTCTTACTGGCGTTGCGGTTTTACAGGCCGCTCTTGCTCCTTTGGGTGGATTTACGTTTAACCTCGCGGCGATTACCGCAGCTCTTTGTATGAGCGAAGATGCGGACACGGAAAAAAGTGAGAGGTACAAAGCAGCTTTGGCGGCGGGAATTGGTTACTTACTATTGGGTTTACTAGCCTCCTCTGTTGTGGTGCTTTTTGTGAATATGCCGCAAGAGGTTATTCATCTTATGGCTGGCCTAGCACTACTTCCTACGCTAGAAAGCGCTCTATCAAAAGCCTTAACCCCTGAGAAGTTTAGAACACCAGCGTTAGCAACTATTCTGTGTTGTGCTTCGGGGTTTACCCTGTTTACACTCACATCACCAGTATGGGGATTATTGTTGGGGGTGATTTTGTTGTTTGTGCAGTATGAACAAAAGAAGAAAGGTGCTGACTGCAAAAGAGATACAGTCAGCAAAAAAGTGTGATGGTGTGATTAAGCAAAAATGGCTTTTGCTGCACTCGCAAATTCGGCGAAGTCGTCTGATTGCAACTCGGCGACATCATCAATAATCCCTCGTTGCATGGCCAAATTGAGTACCGCGTCTTTTTGGTTGTCCATAGCACCGGCTACCACAGCGCCTACGCGAACAAAATCAATGTAGCTCACCGCTTCAGGGATATAGCGCAGGTCTTTCCAATACTTAGCAACATTAACGAAGGAGTCACCGAAGCCCCACTCTTCCATGATTTTTGCGCCAATAGGACTAGAGAGTTTATCAATAGCCACTTCTAGAAACGTTGAGTTTGCGAAAACTTCTTGGTGGCGTTCTGCTTCTGTAAGGATTGGAAGTACACCAATTTTATGAATGAGTGCCGCCAAGGTCATTGAGTCTACGCTCATCTCACGTTTTTTAGTACGCTGCACATACAGCTGCATTGTTGCCATAGCGTTTGCCACGATTTCGATGGTTTTAGCCCACTCTTTCTCCAAATAAGCAGCAACTACATCGTTCTTAGAAACAAACAATTGTTCCATGGCCAATGCCGTAGAAATGTTTTTGATTTGACGAAGGCCGATTCTAGTTACCGCCTGGCCTATTGAGCTAACTTTGACTGCGCGCCCCATATACGCACTATTGGCAATTTTAATCATGCGTGCGCTAAGAGAAGGATCTTGTGCAATGACCTCTCCCATAGCGTTTAAGTTTATTTCTGGGTCATCTGCAGCTTTTCTTACTTTTAAAGCAATTGCAGGTAATGTAGGAAGTACTAATGTATCGTTATTAATTTTCTCTACAAGAATTGTTGAAAGTGCATTTTGCGTAGACATAATCCTACCTTAATTAAGTGATCCAATCGGCATTTGGCCAAATAGTGATAAATCCGGAAAACGATTACCACTATCACACTTTAGCGCTCTACTAGACTGTTCCTTCGGTACGCGAATTACCTTAGAGCACACATCTCTTCACTATACGCTTCTTAACTAAAAAACATAGCTTTATAAGTATAGAAGAGAATTAACCTATTTTTTACCTTTAATAACAAAGAATTGATATTGAACATAAGACTAAAGAAATCATTGATTTTCCGCAGTTTCAAAGCGTTTCATAGGTACTTCTGGAACGTTTTTTGAAAACCTTGTAACTAACGACTATTCCCCGTCGTACTTGAAGCAGAATAAAGAGCGTGCCGTAAGCACGCCCTCTCAATCGCCTATGGCGCTAATGAACTAAAACTGACGGTCCGCGTCCATAACTTGTACCCATGCAGCGACAAAGTCCTCGACAAACTTCACTTTGTTACCATCTTGAGCGTAGTGTTCAGCGTAGGCTCTCAGAACAGAGTTCGAGCCAAATACCAAGTCAACACGCGTTGCTGTCCAGGTAGTTTCTCCGCTTTCTCTGTTAACTATCGCGTAGCTGTTTTTCCCGGTCGGCTCCCAGCGGTAAGACATATCTGTAAGGTTTACGAAGAAGTCATTAGTTAAACTCCCAAGAGATTCAGTAAATACCCCCTCACTTCCATTGCCATAGTTAGTGCCGATCACACGTAAGCCGCCAATAAGTACTGTCATTTGCGGTGCTGTAAGCCCCATCAATTGAGCTCGATCTAACAGTGACTCCTCAGGTTTAACCACAAAATCTTGTTTGAGGTAATTTCTAAACCCATCGGCCACCGGTTCGAGAGGCGCGAAGGATTCGATATCGGTCATTTCTTTACTTGCGTCTCCACGACCGGGAGTAAAGGGCACGCTAACGTTTACACCAGCATGACTCGCAGCTTGTTCTACTCCCCAATTTCCCGCAATTACAATCGTATCTGCTAAGCTTGCCCCATTGGCCTGGGCTATTGGAGCGAGCACGGCAAGAACACTTGCCAAACGCTCAGGCTCATTAGCCTCCCAAGTGCTCTGGGGGGCTAAAGCGATGCGTGCTCCGTTAGTCCCACCTCTAAAGTCTGACCCTCGGAATGTTCTTGCGCTGTCCCAAGCAGTACACACAACATCGCTCACTGACAAACCGCTATCAGCAATCGCCTGCTTGATAGCATCTACGCTGTAGTCAGTGGCACCTTCGGGTATTGGGTCTTGCCACACGAGGTCCTCACTCGGTACGTCAGGGCCAATATAACGGGCTTTAGGCCCCATATCTCGGTGAGTAAGTTTAAACCATGCTCGAGCAAACACCTCTGAAAAATACGCATGGTCTTGATAAAAGCGCTCAGAAATCTTTCGATATTCAGGGTCCATTTTCATCGCCATGTCGGCATCAGTCATCATTGGATTTACGCGAATCGATGGATCTTCAACATCAACGGGCTTATCTTCTTCCTTGATGTTGACAGGTTCCCATTGAGGAGCACCAGCAGGAGACTTAGTTAATTGCCAGTCGTAGTTGAGTAATAGATGAAAGTAGCCATTGTCCCATTTAGTGGGGTTAGTGGTCCACGCACCTTCAAGTCCACTGGTCACTGCATCTCTTCCGACGCCTCGAGCCTTGTGGTTCATCCAGCCGAAGCCTTGCTCTTCGAGCTCTGCACCTTCTGGTTCTGGCCCCAATAAACCTGCATCTCCATTGCCATGGCATTTGCCTATGGTGTGTCCACCAGCTGCCAATGCTACTGTCTCCTCATCATTCATCGCCATGCGAGCAAAAGTTTCTCGCACCTGTGCTGCAGTTTTTAGTGGATCAGGTACACCATTAACGCCTTCAGGATTTACATAGATAAGTCCCATTTGTACTGCCGCTAATGGATTTTCCATAGTATCCGGCTTATCCACACTACCGTAACGTTCGTCACTTGGTGCCAACCACTCTTTTTCGGCACCCCAGTAAATGTCTTTTTCTGGGTGCCAAATATCCTCTCTTCCAAAAGCAAAACCGAAAGGTTTTAGCCCCACACTCTCATAGGCCATGTTTCCAGCAAGGATGTAGAGGTCGGCCCAACTCAGGGCATCGCCATATTTTTTCTTGATAGGCCACAAGAGTCGGCGAGCTTTGTCTAAATTGCCGTTATCCGGCCAAGAGTTGAGCGGGGCAAAGCGCTGGTTGCCAGTATTAGCACCGCCGCGACCATCTGACACTCGATAAGTACCAGCCGCATGCCAGGCCATTCTGACCATTAACCCTGCGTAGGTTCCCCAGTCCGCAGGCCACCACGGCTGTGAGTCCTTCATCAACGCTAACAGGTCTGCTTTCAGTCCCTCATAATCGATAGACTTGACCGCCTCCCTATAATCAAATGACTCGCCAAGAGGATTTGTTTTAGTGTCGTGCTGATGGAGAATATCTAGATTCAAATTCGCCGGCCACCACGCTTGGTTGCTTGCCTCATTTGATGTTAAACCACCGTGCACAAAAGGGCACTTGCCTTCACCACTGCTCTTATCACTGCTCATGCTTTCGCTCCGTACGGGTTTCAACGATGCATTTGAGTATAGACAGTGATTTAGTTTACGGAGGAGAAATAGTAGTGAATTAATGTTAATCAGTAATGCTGCTGCGATGAGAGAAGGTGATGAACTTTTTACAGCCGTCTGAGACATGGATGTCGAAGCCGAGCGCACAGGGACGTGTGCATAGCGTGCAGTAAAACGTTCATCACCTTCTCTAAACAGGAGCGAAACATTCAATGAATAGTTCAACTTGTTGAATCGAAAGTTTAGTGCGTAAGAAGAAAAAGCTGGAGGCAGTCGACAGACTGCCTCAGGAAAGCAGTATGGCTTTATTCAAGTTCTTTGAGCTTTTCAGTGTAAGGAGGCCACCCAAGCGGTTTTCCTGCTAATACATGTAGGTGAATATGATAAACCGTTTGCCCACCGAACTCGTTACAGTTCATCACAGTGCGAAAACCTTGCTCAGCTTCGCCCAACTCTGAAACCACCTTGGCCGCTACCCAAGATAAATGTCCAACCACTTCCCGATCTTCCTCACCAATATCATTGATAGTAGCAATGGGCTTTTTAGGAATAACTAAGAAATGTATCGGTGCTCGAGGACTAATGTCTTTGAACGCCAGCGCCAGTTCATCTTCGTATAAAATATCTGCAGGAATTTCTTTGTTGATGATCTTAGTAAAAATCGTCTCTGACATACGTACCTCTTCCGCAATATTTCAATGTCTGTTAAGCGAACACAAACCAAAGCAAAATAACGCCTAACGCAAGGCGGTATATCACAAATGGCAGCATACCAATTCTTGAAATCCAACTTAAAAACAAGAATATGCATAGGTACGCACTAACAAATGAGAAAAGTGCTCCATAGAGTAATGCGTACCAATCCACTGCTTCCTGTGCTGACAGCAAATCAAGTGTGGATAGTAGT
The DNA here is from genome assembly GCF_006538345.1 of Alteromonas sp. KUL49. Taxonomy (GTDB): domain Bacteria; phylum Pseudomonadota; class Gammaproteobacteria; order Enterobacterales; family Alteromonadaceae; genus Alteromonas. Next base: position 153,034 of record NZ_BJKL01000007.1, read on the forward strand.
CCAGCTCCCAGAATGACTGGAATCGACAGCAAGAAAGAAAAGCGAGCACAGCTCTCTCGGTCTAGCCCTAACATCAAACCTGCGGTCATAGTAATCCCCGAACGGGAAGTACCAGGGATAAGCGCTAACACTTGAGCAAAACCAATGATTACCGCTTGTTTAATACTTAAACTTTCCAGCGATTGGATTTGCTTCGCTTTTGCGTCTGCAAACCATAACAAGACGCCAAAAATGATTGTAGTAGCGGCAATGACCAGCGCAGTACGTGCGTTGAGTTCTATCCAGTCTTTCATTAAAAAGCCAATAATCACGGCCGGAATAGTAGCAATAATGACGTACCATGCTAGCTTACTATCGGTGCTTTGCTGTTTACTAAAACCGTGGGTTACCCAAGCAAACGACATCTGCCAGATTTCTTTACGAAAATAAATCATTACAGCGAGTAAGCTTCCTACATGCACAGCAACGTCAAAAGCGAGTCCCTGAGCTTCCCAACCGAATAGCTCTGCGGGCAGTAGCAAATGACCAGAGCTACTGATTGGCAAAAATTCTGTAACACCTTGAATAATTGCCAGAATTATAATTTCAAATAACGTCATTCCCTTGCTTAACTCCAGTTAAATTCTATTGGCTTGAGTATCTGTTTGGTTTTGTCGAATGCCTGCCAAAGCGCGCGATAGCTTTCGCCCAACACAGGGTGTTTGTCCTGAGGCACTAACTCTGCCAGTGGCTGCAGTACAAATGCGTTGTAAAGAATCTCTTCTCTTGGCAGAACTAATGGATCGGTTATTACCCTATCATCATAGGTGAGCAAATCTAAATCAAGAGTGCGAGAACAGAATTTTTTGTCGCTGTGAACCCGACCGTTATCTTTTTCGATCTGTTTGAGTGTGCGACAAACATCCTCAATTGATTGTGATGTGGTTGCTCTGGCCACCCAATTGTAGAAAGGCGAACCATTGAATCCCACTGCTTCGCTCTCATAAACTGAGGACACGGTAAGCTCGTCAAAACACGCAGCCAATGCTTGTCTCGATGCATTGGTATATTTGGTACGGTCTATATTACTGCCGATGCTAATAAGGATGACATGCTTAGGCATTAAACATTGTCTCTATGTAATTCAACAGCTACTGCCTGAGCATTGGGGAGGATACCGGGCTTGGTAATTTTTACACTAATATCTTTCACCGGAAATTGATGACAAACATCGTTCATTACTGCATTACCAAACGCTTCAAGCAGTTCAAAGGTACTTCGTTTTCCGGTATCAACAATACACTCGGCAACTTTTGCGTAATCGATAGTGTCTTCAACATCATCTGAGGTCATTGCGCGCGATAGGTCGGCCTTCATTGTTACGTCTAATAACAAAGTCGTTGGGCTAGTCCGTTCCCAGTCATAAACGCCGATTAAGGTGTCTACTTTAAGTCCTGATATGTATATTTTACCCATATTACCTTTCAATCGTTGTTAGAGCCTGTTTACTGGTCTTATGTCACACTTTTTACATGAAAATCATTGGTGAAAAGTGGCAACTGATACGCTGATAGCGTAGTTTATGTGGTTTGCGTTAACTTTCAACAGCGCGAGTCAACATAAAACCAAGGGTAGTTGCATTGTATTAGATAGAAATATCGCCTACTGCCCGCTAAGTGTAACGTTAACGCGAGCAGTATGACATGATTGCATTATTAATTTTGATGATTGGAGTAGCTTATCTTTGCGGCTCTTTGTCAAGCGCGATCATTGTCTGTCGATTATTTGGATTACCTGACCCGCGAAGTTCTGGCTCAAACAACCCCGGTGCAACAAACGTTTATCGCCTTGGAGGTCGCATTCCAGCGGCTCTAGTATTGGTTGCAGACATTCTTAAAGGTACCCTACCTGTCTACACCAGTTACTTTCTTGAGTTGAGTCCACCCATGCTGGGAATGGTTGCTATTGCAGCATGCCTGGGTCACATATTTCCGCTGTATTTCGGTTTCAAGGGCGGCAAAGCGGTAGCAACTGCTTTTGGCGCAATGCTCCCCATAGGTTTAGATCTGGCAGGTATGTTGATTGCGACTTGGATATTAGTCGTATTCATCACCGGATATTCATCATTGGGAGCAATACTAGCCGTGGGTTTAGCCCCCCTTTTTACTTGGTTTATCAAACCCGTATATACCCTCCCTGTCGCCATGCTTTCCCTACTGATCATCTTCCGTCATCGGGAAAATATTCAGCGCTTGCTTACGGGCAAAGAAGGAAAAGTATGGGCTAAGGGGAAAGTGAAAGAGTAACCTTATCACGCTTGGCCTAAAGCCCGGACAGGGAGTCTAATGGCCAACGAGGTTTAGCTTGCGCAGACAACTCAACTGTTTGTCCCGCCTTCAATCGCTGCATACCAGCGTAAGCGATCATAGCTCCGTTGTCGGTACAATAGGCCAAGCTCGGGTAAAAGACTTCGCCTTTAAGTTCTTTCATCAATGCCTGCATTTGCGACCTAAGCTGTGTATTGGCACTCACGCCACCAGCTATCACTAATCGTTTCATCCCCGTTTGTTTAAGTGCTCGTTTGCATTTGATAATTAACGTATCAACTACCGCCTCTTGAAACGCGTAGGCGATATTCGCTTTGGTCTGCTCGCTTCCATCGGCATCTCGAATAGTGTTAGCAGCGAAGGTTTTTAAACCACTGAAGCTAAAGTCTAACCCCGGTCGGTCCGTCATCGGTCGAGGGAACTTATAATGTCCTGGCTCACCTTTTTCAGCGAGCTTAGCTAACAATGGGCCACCGGGATAATCCAGTCCGAGTAACTTGGCCGTTTTATCAAAGGCCTCGCCTGCGGCGTCATCTATAGATTCTCCCAGAACTCCGTATTCGCCAATAGCATCTACTTTAACCAACATAGAGTGGCCACCGGAGACCAACAAGGCGACAAAAGGAAATTCAGGTGCAGTAGACTCTAACATTGGCGCCAACAAATGGCCTTCCATATGGTGCACGCCTACTGCAGGTACATTCCAAGCGTACGCAAGCGAGCGCCCAACAGAAGAACCGACGAGTAATGCGCCCACGAGTCCCGGCCCTTGAGTGAAGGCTACACCGTCAATTTGTTCAGCGGTAGTTTTTGCATCTACTAAGGCTTTCTCGATAAGAGGAATGATTTTTCGAACATGGTCTCTGGACGCTAGTTCAGGAACTACACCACCGTAATCAGCATGCAACTTCACTTGGCTGTACAATTCATGAGACAACAAACCTTGCTCGTCGTCATAGACTGCTATGCCCGTCTCGTCACAAGAAGTTTCGATACCTAAAATTCGCATGATGATTAACCTTGGTAATATGAAAACTACAGAAAGGTAATGCAGACAACACGCCGAAAAAGCGCTAAGGTAGCCAGTATTAATTTAACGTCATACTATTGAGTCGCATTACCAACGGGGCAGAGTTTACCCCGATATTTTCACCGTTGGAATTGAAATGCGGTTATTTTGTCTCGACTGACTATTTTTTAGCAATTACACCTTTACTTTCCTGGTAGGAATGATTAGAATTTCGCACCATTTTTAACCCGGGTGGCTTTTTAGCGCACAATTTTACCCGGATATTTAAGCAAAATTTTGAGGTGAGTATTTAATGCCTATCGTTAAAGTTAGAGAAAACGAGCCGTTTGATGTGGCGCTGCGTCGTTTTAAGCGTTCTTGTGAAAAAGCAGGTGTTCTATCTGAAGTTCGTCGTCGTGAATTCTTCGAGAAGCCGACGTGGGAACGCAAGCGCAAGAAAGCAGCCGCTAAGAAGCGTCATCTTAAGAAACTAGCTCGTGAAAACGCACGTCGCGTAAAACTCTACTAAAACAGGGTTAAGTTACGAGTCTGAAAGGTGTTGCAATTGCAGCACCTTTCGCGTTTGTGGGGTAGTATTTTTTACTTCATTGAATAAAAGGAAAGGTCATGTCACTTGTAGAGTCACTAAAAAGCGCACAAAAAGATGCTATGCGTGCTAAAGAAAAAACGAAACTTGGCACTATCAGAATGGCACTTGCAGCAATAAAACAAAAGAAATCGATGAGCAAATTACCCTCGACGACACTGCGGTATTAGCGGTACTAACGAAGATGGTTAAGCAGCGCCAAGACGCAGCTGCGCAGTATGATGCTGCCGATAGGGATGATCTGGCAAGCAAAGAGCGAGAAGAAATCGTAGTATTAGAAAACTTCTTACCACAGCCATTAACCGACGACGAATTGGCAGCTCTAATTGATGAAACCATGACTGCCACTGGTGCTTCTGGCATGCAAGATATGGGTAAAGTCATGGGCGCGCTAAAACCGAAAGTTCAAGGACGCACCGACATGGGTGCACTGAGTGCTAAGATCAAAGCGCGACTTACCGCTTAGTTTACTGACTTCCATCTGGGGGTTTTAGCCCCCATTCTCATCAAAGCAGTTCCCTGATACAGTGAACACTGATTTACTTATTCGTACCTATTAATGGCTGGAAAAATACCTCGCGACTTTATTGATGATCTGTTGGCAAGAACCGACGTGGTAGATATTGTCGACTCCCGTGTAAAGTTGAAAAAAGCAGGTAAAAACTACCAAGCCTGTTGTCCTTTCCACAACGAAAAAACACCGTCTTTTACGGTAAGCCAAGACAAACAATTTTATCATTGCTTTGGCTGTGGCGCGCACGGGAATGCAATCTCCTTTGTCATGGAATTCGACCGGCTTGAGTTTGTTGAAGCCATTGAAGAACTTGCTCGTTTACACGGGCTAGACGTTCCCCGGGAAAAAGGCTCTGCGCCGCAGATCAGCGAAGAAAAGAAGCAACAGCAGCTCAACGATTACGCACTGATGGACAAAGTTGCGCGTTTTTTTCAACAGCAATTACGCCAACACGCCCAAAGTGCTAAAGCCATTGACTACTTAAAACAACGTGGTTTGAGTGGTGAAGTCGTCAAGCAGTGGGAAATCGGCTACGCCCCAGACGGATGGGATACCTTGCTAATCACGTTTGGCACCTCCCCCGCCCTCGTTCAGCAGCTCATAGATTTAAAATTAGTGAACAAAAATGACAAGGGTCGTACTTATGATTTTTTCCGCGACCGGATCATGTTTCCAATACGCGACAAGCGTGGCCGAGTGGTAGGTTTTGGTGGCCGTGTATTAGACGACGGTGGCCCCAAGTATCTCAACTCACCAGAAACTCGAATTTTTCACAAAGGCAGTGAACTGTTTGGTTTTTATCAAGCCAAGCAAAATAACCGCAAGCTAGACAGTGTGATGATTGTAGAGGGATACATGGACGTCGTTGCTCTCAGTCAATTTGAAATCAATAATGCAACAGCGGCACTGGGGACGGCGACCACGCCAGAACATATTCAGATGTTGGTCAGAGCGACTCAGCATATAGTATGTTGCTACGACGGTGACCGTGCAGGACGTGAAGCAGCGTGGCGGGCGGTAGAGAATGCACTCCCCGCGCTTAAAGACGGTGTAAAGATGTCGTTTATGTTTTTACCCGACGGCGAAGACCCCGACACTATGGTTCGCAAAAGTGGCACTGAAGGCTTTCAGCAATTAGTGGAAAACGAAGCCCTTCCCCTGTCCCGCTTTTTCTTTGAACACTTGCTGAAGCAACATAACATCGGCTCGGCGGAAGGGAAAATGGCGCTAAAAAACGCCGCAAACCAGCTTATTGATACCGTTCTTGGCGATGGACAAAGGCAAATGCTGTTAGAAGAGCTTGCTAAGCACACTGGCGAATACGACCGGTTTAAGCTTCAGCAAGACATTTCCCTTGCTAACGAACAAAGTGCAAAGCCTAAGTACTCAGCCAGTAAGCATCAAGTCAGTAAGGCAAAACAATCGCCACTTAGAATGCTGATTAGGTTACTACTGGATACTCCCTCGTTAGCGGCGCAGTGCGATGACGTTCAGCCTAGTGTGTTTGGACGCGAGAGTATGGCTGGTATGGCAATACTGCACGACTTGCATGCCTATTGCGTCTCGACACCGAGTGCAAACACCGCACAAGTCATCGAACATTTTAGAAACCATCCCCATGCGCAAAGTTTGTCAAAGTTGCTGTTGCAAGAACATTTGGTAAACCACGAAGACGCACAGAACGTATATAGAGACAGTTTCGGAAAGTTATTAGACTGGCATTTCGACAGCAGAATAGACACCCTGATCTCTCGCTCTCGCATCGCTCCGCTATCAGATGCAGAAAAGCAAGAGCTCACACTGCTGATGAAGGAAAGGCAAAAAACCTGACCCAAAGGCACTTAGCACCTAATGTAAATATTGTCCAAAAAGTCTGATTACATTCTGGTCAAACAACCCCTATTTCTGCTATACTGGCCAATTCGCTGTGAGCGCAAAAAAGTAGTGTAAGACGCAAAAATCAGTAAATATATTTCGCCGACCAACAAACGGGCAGAACCAAACCCGGGCAGGTGTGCATCGTGAAAAAGATACGTGACACCGAGCGCAAAAACGGCAAAGAAATTAGCATATCAATAGGCGCAACGCATGTGACCTGTTGGTTTATTGCAACCTATTAGAATGTGAGAAGTGTAGGGTATATGGCGCAAAGCAAGCAGTCTCAGATTAAACTCCTGATAGCAAAAGGTAAAGAGCAAGGTTACTTAACCTTTTCAGAAGTAAACGACCACCTGCCGCAAGACATAGTCGATTCTGATCAAATCGAAGATATTATCCGCATGATCAATGACATGGGAATTCAAGTAACTGAGTCAGCTCCTGATTCAGACGAACTTCTCATGGCAGAAGCTTCAGCTGATGAAGATGCCGCTGAAGCCGCAGCGCAAGCACTTGCGACGGTAGAAAGTGAAATCGGCAGAACTACGGACCCCGTACGCATGTACATGCGAGAGATGGGTACTGTGGAGCTATTGACTCGTGAAGGCGAAATCGAAATCGCCAAGCGTATCGAAGACGGTATCAATCAAGTACAGTGTTCAGTTGCGGAATATCCAGAAGCTATCACGTATTTGCTAGACCAATGGGACCTCTACGAAGCGGAAGAAATTCGCCTAAGCGATATCATATCTGGTTTTGTAGATCCTAATGAGGAACAAGATTTAGCACCAACGGCGACGCACGTTGGATCGGAATTGTCTGAAGAAGAATTGGAAGATGAAGATGATGATTCAGATGACGACGATGAAGATGAAGATACGGGTGTAGATCCTGAACTGGCTCGTGAAAAATTCGATGCGTTACGTGAGCAATATGCCAAAGCTCGTGCCGTTATCGAGAGCAAAGGCCGTTCACACGCGGATTCACGCAAAGAAATCGTTGCACTTAGCGACGTATTCAAAGAGTTCCGCTTAGTACCGAAGCAATTTGATCGCATGGTTAAAAACATGCGCCAAATGATGGACAAGGTACGAATTCAAGAACGTCTTGTGATGAAGTTCTGTGTGGTTAACGCCAAAATGCCTAAGAAAGACTTCATTAAGGCGTTTGCTGGTAATGAAACATCGAGCGAATGGTTAACAGCAGCGGTTGCTTCATCAGAACCTTACGCGTCAACACTTGCGGTTTTTCAGGAAGAAATTGAGCGCTGTATCAGCAAAATGAATGCTGTAGAGCAAGAAACTGGCTTGGTTATTCCTGACATCAAAGACATTAACCGCAGAATGTCTATCGGTGAAGCGAAAGCCCGCCGAGCTAAGAAAGAGATGGTTGAGGCGAACTTGCGTCTTGTTATTTCAATCGCGAAAAAGTACACCAACCGCGGTTTGCAGTTCTTGGATCTTATCCAAGAAGGTAACATCGGTCTGATGAAGGCGGTAGATAAGTTTGAATACCGTCGTGGTTACAAGTTCTCGACTTATGCAACTTGGTGGATCCGACAAGCTATCACTCGCTCTATTGCTGACCAAGCGCGTACTATCCGTATTCCGGTACACATGATAGAGACCATCAATAAGCTGAATCGTATTTCTCGCCAAATGCTTCAGGAAATGGGTCGTGAGCCGACGCCAGAGGAATTGTCAGAGCGCATGCTGATGCCTGAAGACAAAATACGTAAGGTGCTGAAAATCGCCAAAGAGCCTATCTCAATGGAGACGCCTATTGGTGATGATGAAGATTCGCATCTTGGTGACTTTATCGAGGACAGCACCATTATTCAGCCCCTCGATTCAGCCACTGGCGGCAGCTTGAAAGACGCTACACAAGAAGTACTTGCTGGCCTAACCGCTCGTGAAGCGAAAGTACTTCGTATGCGCTTTGGTATCGATATGAACACTGACCATACGCTTGAAGAAGTGGGTAAGCAGTTTGACGTTACTCGTGAGCGTATCCGTCAGATTGAAGCTAAGGCATTACGTAAGCTACGTCACCCTAGCCGCTCAGAGCAATTACGGAGCTTCTTAGACGAGTAAATATTCAAAAGTTGTCTATACTTTAAAAAGTCCCCTGCTTGCAGGGGATTTTTTTTCCTTCAATAAATGAGTGGACACGTATGAGATACAACGCCGATTTTAACGAAGCAGTGATTATAAAACCCGATGACTACGAGTGGCGTCAATCGCCTATGATCGGGGTTGAGCGCATGTTTCTTGATAGAATTGGTGATGAAGTCGCTCGAGCCACTAGCATTGTTAGGTACGCACCAAACAGTGAGTTTCCATCACATCAGCATGATGGGGGCGAAGAAATACTCGTTTTGGACGGAGTTTTCGCCGATGAGCATGGGGAGTATCCCTCAGGATATTATTTAAGAAACCCGATAGGTACAGCACACCGTCCTAGAGTGGGAGCGTCGGGCGCACTCCTTTTTGTCAAACTCCACCAGTTTGCAAAAGACGATACTCTGCAGTTAGCCGTCAACACTAATGGGGCGAAATGGCGATTCCTTGCTGATGGACTCTCAAATATGCTCCTACACTCTTATGAGAGTGAGTGCGTAGATTTACTCAGATTCAGTGAACTCACTACTTTAGCCCAACAAGCTTTCGTCGGCGGCGTAGAGTATTTTGTAATGGAAGGCGGTATTACCGTTAACGATGAGTTTTGTACCAAAGGAAGCTGGATAAGGCTACCTCACAACTTCACTCATAGTCTGCGTAGTGAGGAAGAGACTGCAACACTCTTACGAAAGCGCGGACACCTTAACACTGACGTTAAAGCTATCAATAGCAGTTGGGCGTGAGATAATAAGAAGAAAGCACAGATTGAGGCCCTCCCTCAATCTGTGCTTTTTAATGATCAGACTCTAAACTGTTTAGCAATAGATTCTAGGTGCTGAGCCAAGTCCGCAAGCTCATTACACATACTACCAAGCTCACCAGAGCGGCTAGATGTTTGTTCTGTACGTTGATGAATTTCATCAACGTGCTTAACAATATCCAATGCAACCAGTCGCTGTTCTTCCGTGTTGTGCGCAATTTGTTCGTTCATCTGATTGATACTATCAATCGTAGTGGTGATGGTCTCAAGGCTTACACCTGCCTCATTGGCAGTCTCAACACTCTTACTCGCCTGCTCTGTACCTTTAGACATAACTGCCACAGCAGACTGTGCTGCGCTTTGTAGTTGCTCAATTGTATTTTGAATTTCCTCTGTGGACTGCTGAGTACGAGACGCGAGGGTCCTAACTTCGTCTGCAACCACGGCAAAGCCTCTACCTTGTTCTCCGGCACGAGCGGCCTCAATGGCAGCGTTAAGTGCTAACAAGTTAGTTTGCTCCGCAATACCTTTAATAACGTCCAATACAGAGCCCACCTTGTTAGAATCGGCTTCGAGGCGTCCTAGTACCTCTGCCGTTTCCTCAACATTGTCAGCCAATTGTTGAATACTGGATACCGTTTGTTGAACAATTCTACGTCCGTCTGACGCCGAACCCGTTGCCTCTCCTGCATCTTTAGCAGCCTGCGCTGCACTATGGGCAACACCGTCAACTGAGCCACTCATTGTATCTACGGCGTGTTTTGCATCTTTCGCAGAGCGCTGTTGTACGTCAATGGTTCGTTGGGTCTCTTCAGTTAACCCTCTGAGATTTTGCGCCAAGTTAGACAGCGGTATACTCGCCTCGACTACGTCTTTAACAACACCTTGAAGTTTCTCCATAAACTGGTTGAACCAATGGACAAGGTCACCAATTTCGTCTTTGCTTTCGGTTTTGATTCGAACGGTGAGGTCACCATCTTCCTGTGCAATATCCTTTAACGAACGCACCACGTCGTCGATACTCAACTTTATACCGCGAACAATAGGAACCGCCGTCGCGAACATCAGCAAGGTGACAACAATCGTTACTATCACACCCATACTAATAAGTCTGGTATTGGCACTGTCGGTATCTTCAAAGGCTAATTTAAACGCTGCTTCTTGACGGTCTCTAAATGCGGTCATGGCTGCTAAAGAATCGTCATAGGAGCTGTTCATTCGAGATGACAGTGTACCGAGTTGACTGTAATCAGCTGTACCATCAATCATAGAACCAGAAACGGAATAAGCAGTCTCAAAATAATCACCAAAATCCTTCGAGATCTTATTAATATCGCTTCTAAAATCCGGGCTAATGCTACTAATGTTATTTAAGTTGTCGTCTAATGATTGTGCAATATCTTTAGCGAGCTCTAGCGTATCTAAATCACCTGTAGTTACCGCACTACTCAAGGTATCCTTTGTCTTTTCCATATCCACAAGTGCAGATGCGGAAAGCTGCAACGCCGGGAACTGAACGTCTCTCGCTCGCTCTAGCATGCTTCCGCTATTTAGCGCAGTCACCACAGTTATCAGCAAGTAGCCGACAAAACTCAATATAGCGATACCCGGTATCAGAAATATCTTAGTTGCGATTGGCATTGTTTTTAATAGATTCATATGCACGCTCACCAGTACGTCATTCTGTGTTTGAATCGGCTATTACATTAACACCGACTTCAATTTATCTTATTAGTGTTATCTTTACCGCTCTAAAAACCTTTAGCTTTTTTGTGCAGCCATTTGAATGACTGCACATTTTTCAGTCTAGTTAGAAAGTGTAGTTAACGCCAACACGAAGCAGAGTTGCATCTTCACTGCTGTTTAAATCGTCGCTGTACCAACTCACGTCTGTTTTCACTGCAAAGCCAGGCTCAACGTCATATCTCACACCCACTGTCACAGTGGTAGTTTCGTACTTTTGACCAGCGATAACACCTTGTGCACCAATGTAGAGTGCGGCCCAGGTAGCATCAGTCACAGGGTCACCTGTAGAAATGGATGGCGGAAGCATGTTTATTGCTGCTTGGTTGTCAGAGATTTCTGACTCATCTACTTCGTAAGTGATGTGTGGAGTAAATTTACCTAAACGCATACCCGCTGTGACGTACCAAGAATCATTTGGCGAAATAACAGCGTCATCAACCTTGGTGTGAGTAAACTCTGCGCCGACAAACCAGTCGTACTTATCCACATCAAGGGCGATTTCGACGAAAGTACCCGTGTCGTCTTCTGCGTTTAATGAATCAGCAACCCCAGGCGCTGTTGGAATAATAGGCGCAAACCGGCGTAGGCCATCCAAAAACTCTGTGAACTCTGGGTTTACCGCTGTCACCGTCCCTCTGGCATACAATGCTCGAGCGCTAAACCAGTCTCTCGTGATATCGGTAGACAAAGAGACGACATTTTTGATTTCTAATGCCGCTGGCTCACCACCAATGGTGGTATCCGCTTGGATTTTACCCGTGGTGAACTGAACATTGTATTCCCAGTCTCCAGAGTAATTGGAATAGTCCACACGAACACCGTCAATGTTATTGAAGTCAACGCCATACACTGAATTTGGTGGCGTAATCCAATGGTAAGAATAACCAATATCCAATGATGCAGAATATTTGAACAGTGGCATACGCAAACGGCCTGCACTGATATTGGTAGTATCAGACAGGTTGTAAGTCATATAGGCCCACTCAAAATCAGCGTCGTAGTCTTCGCTTCCACGACCCACTAACTGGGCGGTAGCTGACAACTTATCGCTCACATCTGCACGTACTTGAAGACCGAATACACTGGCAGGGTCAAAAGAGAAATCATCGTCGTAACCATACAATGATTCGCCGTCATCTAGTGTCATTCCGCCGATAAGGTTTGCGAAACCATTAATTTGTACTTCAGCCATTGCAGGCGTAACAAATAGTCCGGCCATAGATAGAAGAGCAAGTTTATTTTTCATGCTAGTTCCTTAGAAATTGTTACTTAACGGTAGAATTAAAATGTGGCAACAACGCGCACACTGTCATCTACAGCACTGGCGTCTACATAACCAATGGCGTTGGGATTTGAGGCAACTTCTGCAAGAATTTCTGCAGTGCTATCAAAGCTTTTAGGCGGTTGTCCCTTTCCAGTGAATACAAGCTTCGACCAAAATGCAGTTAGCTGTGCAGCCGTTTTCTTTAACACGGCGCTATTGAACTCGTCGGTCTCAGCGGTTCCCTCTGCAAGGGAGAATGGCACTGCACGTTCTCCTCCGGGGAAAGACTTTGCTTTGTTCAAAAAAATACGGCTAATTGTGTTGGTATCAAGCGTGTCTGCATTGCTTGGATGTACAACAACAGCGACATCCGCCATTGCCATACCGCTACACAAACTCACTGCGAGTAACCATTTTTTCATTGTGTGTCCTCTTGTCATCACAGGATGAAATAACTTGCTTGAAATGTGCGAATCAACGACAACCAACCTAGGTCCCAAGTAATTAACTGATGTGTTGATCCTGTAGCATAAGTAATAGCAGAGATTACATATTTCGCTATGTAGATCAGAAAATTAAGTTAAATTACTGAGTGTTAATTGGTCGTACCAGATATAAGTCGAGGAGTTTATAGTGCAAAAAGTAATAGACAATTAGACTTTTTGTGTAGTTTGGCATTCTTATGCATACCTAATGCTATGAGAAAAATAACGATACACACGAAGAAAAGAACGATAAGGCACTGATTCAACTGAACAATAAAAAACAATCAGTGACTACCAGCTGAATGGAAAGATATAAAAAAACATACTTATATCATTAGCAAAGTGCGCCATGTTACGCCAGGTTAGGCTCGCATAGCGCACTCGTAAGAGAGCTTATTCCTCGCCTTTCCTGTATGGAATTTGTGCCTCAAGAGTTTCAATTTCTTGGGTACGTTTAAGTGGAGAGCCTGTGTTTTGAGCCATCCAATAATAGGCAGTTGGCACAACATACAAGGTCATAAACGCAGAGACCAAAACTCCAGTAAAAATAACCATACCGATGACCATTCTACTCTCTGCACCAGGGCCCGATGCGACAACCAGTGGCAAAGAACTAAACACGGTAGTGAAGCCAGTCATGACGATAGGCCTTAAACGCTGCGTCGACGCCTTTTTCAAGGCTTCTTCAAATGCCATTCCGGCATCCCGCAACTGATTAGCAAACTCGACAATTAGTATGCCGTTTTTAGCCGCTAAGCCAATGAGCATAACCAAGCCGATTTGGCTGTATATGTTGATAGTCATGTTACTGAAGTACAAACCTATGAAGGCACCGACAAGGGCCAAAGGTACGGTAAGCATGATCACCAATGGGTGCACCCAGCTTTCAAATTGCGCCGCAAGAATAAGATAAGTCACCGCTAACGCCAGCATAAATACATAAACAAATGAATTACCAGCTTCTTGATAAAGCTGTGACTCACCTTTGTAGTCTATGGAAACACCGTCTGGTAATTCAGTACGCACTACGTCTTGCAGGAAGGTGAGCGCTTCACCAAGAGTGTAACCGTCTGCCAAGTTTGCCGTAATGGTAATCGAACGCATGCGGTTGTATCGATTCAACTGCGCAGACGTAGCTTGCTCTTTAAAGGTGAGCAAGTTGTCCATTGGAATTAACTCGCCGGTGCGTGTTGAACGAACGTAAAGGTTTTCAATGCTATTGGGGCTACGATAGTCTTCCTCTATTCCCTCAACGATAACATCGTACTCTTCACCGCGGTCTAGAAAGGTAGAAACACGTCGCTGCCCTAGCATTACTTCTAAAGTTCGACCAATATCACTGATCGATACCCCTAGGTCCGCCGCTCTGTCTCTATCAATATTAATTAATAGCTGAGGTGATGTTGCTTTGTAGTCAGAATCTAAGCGCACTAGATTAGGGTTTTCCGCTGCTTTTTGCATTACAACATCTCGCCAAGCGACGAGGTTCTCATAGGTATCACCTTGCAATACAAATTGGACAGGTCGACCAAAACCACCACCTGAGATTCCGCTTCTCATGATGGCAAACGCACGGACATCCGGTACAGAATTCAGTTTTCCACTGATTTCTGCCATCAACTCAAAACTGGTGAAATCTCTATCATCCCAATCAGCAACACCCACAATAGCAATACCTGCATTACCGCCGAAGCCAGGTGTACGGACGAGTAGACGCTTTAATTTGCCGCTCTCTCGGTATGGCATAAGCACATCTTCGATTGCTTTGAGGTTGCGCGCATTACTCTCAAAGCTTGCCCCCTCCTGTGCATTCATCAGGATAAAGAAGTTTCCGCGGTCTTCACGAGGTACAAATTCGCTAGGTATCTCTTTAGACAACTGGTAAACCGCAGCCATAGATAGTACCAGCAGCAGCACCATAAGGATGGGTTGATGCACCGTCTTACCTAAACTTGTGAAGTAGCGTTTTTCCACACCTTTGAACGCAGTGTCTACCCAGCTTCCAAACCCAGAAGTACGGTTGCGCTTTTTTAGAATCTTAGAGGCCATCATGGGAGATAACGTCAGTGCAGTGAAGCTCGAAAAAGCCACTGCCGCAGCAATCGCCAAGGCAAATTCCGTAAACAATCGACCGATATTGCCTTCCAAAAAGACGAGCGGTACAAATACAGATATGAGCACTAACGTTGTTGCGATAACCGCAAAACCAACTTCTTTTGCACCGCGATAAGACGCCAGAATGGGTGGCTCGCCCATTTCGATTCTGCGATAAATGTTTTCAAGTACAACGATAGCGTCGTCAACAACGAGTCCGATTGCCAATACAAGCGCTAAAAGCGTTAACAAGTTGATAGAAAAGTCCAACCCATACATCACTATGAAAGCAGCAACCAGAGAAACAGGCACCGTCACAGCTGGAATGAAAGTCGCTCGAACGTTACCAAGGAATACATAGATAACGATGACCACCATCAACATCGCTATCGCTAGGGTTTCATAAACTTCATTGATCGATGCTTCGATAAATACTGATGAATCATAACTGGCAACAATAAAGATATTGTCTGGTAGTGTGCTTTCAATACGCTTGATTTGTTCACGAGCAGAACGAGCTACATCAAGTGTGTTGGCTTTGGATTGCTTGATGATTCCCAAGCCCACCATGTTTACGCCGTCGCCACGAAACTCTGTTTCATCGTCTTCAGCGGTAAGTTCAACGCGAGCTATCTCACCAAGACGGACAAGATAACCGTCACTGCCTACCGCCACGGTAAGTGCGGCAAAGTCGTCTGGCGTTAAAAAGCTTCTTGCCACTCGGACTTCGAAGTTTCTGTCGACGGACTCAACCTCACCTGCTGGTAGCTCTACATTTTCCGCACGAATCACATTTTCAACGTCGGCTACCGTAATCCCGCGTGCTGCCATTGCGTTGCGGTCTAAAAACACCTTCATGGCATAACGACGACCACCACCGATTTGAATACGTGCGACGCCATCGACCACAGATAACCGATCAACAACAAATCGTTCTGCGTAGTCGGTGAGCTCCATCACATTTAAATTGGTGCTTCGAAGGTTGTACCAAATAATGGCATTTTCGTCTGAGTTAGCTTTTGATACCTCTGGGGGATCAGCCTGATCTGGTAAATTATTCAATGCCCGGCTAACACGCTCACGCACGTCATTAGCAGCGGCGTCTATGTCACGCTCTAAATTAAACTCGATGGTTATGTCGGACCGCCCGTTTCTCGACGTAGAGGTAATGTTTTTAATGCCTTCGATGCCGGAAATTCTATCCTCGAGTATTTGTGTAATTCGAGTTTCTACAATGTTTGCAGAGGCACCATCATAGGTGGTGTTAACCGATACTATAGGTGGATCAATATCGGGATATTCACGCAATGACAGCATAGACACTGCCACCACGCCAAAAATAATCAGTAGGGAGTTGATTACCGTGGCAAAGACTGGGCGTTTAACTGATATATCAGATAACAACATAATTATTCCCCGCCTAGCGCTTGGGCATCATCTTGTACACGACTTAGTACGCGAACCTTTGATTGGTCTTGCACCCGTAGCGTACCGTCTACCACGACTTCCTCACCTTCGGTAAGACCCGAAACCACTTGTACAAACCCAGGTCTTCGCTCACCTAATAACACTTCACGCTGTGAAACTGTGTCGTTTTCTACCACATAAACATACTGCTTATCTTGAACAGGAACCAAGGCTCTTTCAGGCACAATCAGGGTATTAAGTACGCGTTTCTCGACAACAATAGTCATCAGCATACCTGGGCGCAGTTTTGCTTCGCTATTATCTATGATGGCACGAACAGATATCGAACGGCTTACTGGGTCAAGTCGTGTGTCGATGTTTGAGATAGTGCCTTCGAAAACCACACCGGGATACGCCACTGAGGAAGCTGATACACGCTGACCATTTGACAAGCTTGCCAGTTGATTTTCTGACACACTAAAGTCGACCTTAACAACACTAATGTCGTCCAACGTTGTAATGGCATCAGCAGGGCGCACCAGAGCACCTTTACTGATTTGACGTACACCTAAATATCCCGCAAACGGTGCTTTAACATTAAGGTCGTCCAACTGTGCTTTTGCCACATCAAGCTGTGCTTCTAGTGCTTTAACTCTTGCTTGCTGCTCATCAAGTAGTTGTTCCGATGCTGCACTTGACTGACGCAAGTCAACAACACGACTGTATTGACGTTTGGCTTCTTTGATATTAGCCTCAAGCTCCGCAATACGTGCAAGTTCTTCTCTGTTGTTCAGCTCGACTAAGACCTGACCCGCAACTACTTTGTCACCATCTTCAAAATTGACCGCTTGTACGGTCTCGGTGACCTGTGCGGTTATGGTAACGGATTCGTTGGCTACCGCAGTGCCCAACGCTTCAATAGTAACAGGAAAGGACTTCATAGATACTATGCTAGTCTTAACAGGAGTTTGTCTATTGCCCGGCCCTCTTTGCTCATTTTCACTTGGCAAATTCAGATACACCACCACAGCGGCTAAAAGTACAACGCCAATAAACAAAGGCGAAAGTGAAAATCGTGAAGACATAAGACTTTCCTGTTGGTTATGAGGCAGCTCGTGATAGAGTACCCAAAGTGGTGCTAGATGTTTCCATGTAGTTGTATTACACGGAAAACTTTAGTGTAGTAAGTTATTTCAAAGTATGTATTTTACCGAATCAAATGAAAACCGCTTTTCGCTCATCAGCTATTTTGGTTGTTTTAACGCTTTTGGGCTGCTCCGAGGGTACGCCGTCTGCACCCGCGTGCCGCACTACCGATGAAAAAACACATACAGAACAACAAGCTGCTTGCGTAATAAAAACTGAGTATTCCGTGCTCATGATACGTCATAGGTTGTCTGGAAGGTTAGATTTTCCCGGAGGCGGCACTCAAGAGGGAGAATCCTTGGCATGCACAGCACACAGAGAAACCTGGGAAGAAACAGGGTTAAATGTTCTGGTAAGAGACAAAGTTGCTGTTACCAAGAACGGACTGGCACTCTTCGCCTGTGATGAAAACGCTGATTTAGATAAGCTTCCAACCGAATTTTCCGCGCCACATTGGTCAGCTATTGAGGTTATTCAGTTGGAAAAAGTAAAGCCCTTTGAGCTGGATCACGACCACTTACGCTATCCCGATGATTTAATACCACTCAGAGACGCCTACGTCGCTCACGGCGCTACGACCCAATAGCCGCCCAATAGTTGTGAGTTACTTTAGGCTTTGTTACCGTGACGACAATATAATTCAGGAGAACGATAGTGTTTACACTCCCGTCCTTAAATTTAAAAGGTAAAGTGTCTGAACAAGAATGGAAAGTTCGTGTAGACCTTGCCGCCTGTTACCGATTAGTCGCCGATATGCGTTGGGGTGACCTAATTTATACCCATATTTCTGCCAAGGTACCTGACAGCGACCACTATTTGGTTAACGCTTTTGGACTAGGCTTTGACGAAGTCACCGCTTCAAATCTGGTGAAAGTCGATCTCGACGGCAATATTCTTGATGATACGCCGCACAAAATTAATCCAGCAGGCTTCACCATACACAGTGCTATTCACGAAGTGCGGGAAGACGCCCACTGTGTCATTCATTTACATACCCTTGCCACCATTGCCGTGGCATCGGTAGAAGGTGGGCTCAAGCCTTGGAGCCAGTATTCTCTCTTTTCCCTTCCCTCGTTGTCGTATCACAGTTATGAAGGATTGGCCGTTGATGAAGGTGAAAAACTCAGGCTGCAACAAGATCTCGGTTCAACCAATCATATGTTGTTGCCTAATCACGGTGGACTCACCATCGGGGAAACTGTGGGAGACGCCTTCATGCGCTTTTACGATTTACAGCGCGCCTGTGAAATTCAAATGGCACTCATGCGCACCAATGAAAATGTGATTGAGATCCCCCAACCCATTATCGACGGTATATATCAGCAAGCTAAAGTTGTACACAGCGGAGAAACTGGTGGCCAAAAGGCGTGGCCAGCCATGCTAAGAAAAGCGTACAAACTCGACCCAACATTTTGTGAATAGGTAATCCACAACGATGAAAGTAACCAAAGTAGAAATTTTTGATATTCAATGCCCTGACCGCCCCATGTGGAATCCTGTATTTGTGCGCGTATATACGGACGAGGGAATAACAGGCGTTGGTGAGGCAGGCCTCGCCTATGATTGGGGTCACAGCGCCGCCGCTCACATGATCAAAGAAATTGCCGAAGCCGTACTCATCGGCTTTAATCCATTTCACACCGAAAAGCTTTGGTCAAAAATGTTGCGCGAAGGCTTTTGGGGTCTAGGTGGCGGGCCAGTTATTTATGCAGCGATGAGCGCCATAGACACTGCACTTTGGGATATCAAAGGCAAAGCACTGGGCCTTCCTGTGTACGAGTTACTTGGCGGTAAAACTAACGGAAAGCTCCGTTGTTACGCCAGTCAGTTACAGTTTGACTGGGACAAAGAAGTTAATCGCCTTAACGACCCAGCAGACTATGCTCGCGCCACTGAAAAAGCCCTTAAAGAAGGTTATGACGCGGTTAAAGTTGACCCGATTGTTTACGATAAAGACGGTAACACCCACTTTGATCGCACCAAGCTATTCACGAAGCCTGAGTTGAAGTTGTTCAAAGCAAGACTTCAAGCAATTCGCGATACCATGGGCGAAGACGGCGACATCATTTTCGAATGCCACAGCTTATTGGGCGCGACAACCGCTATTCAGCTAGGCGATATTGTTGAGGAAATTGGCTGCCTATATTACGAAGAGCCAGTAAATTACTTAAACTCTAAACTTCACGACAAAGTGGCGAAGAACGTTAATGTGCCCATTGCTGGCGGCGAGCGCTTGTATCACCGTTGGGATGTTCGTCCTTACTTAGAAGACCAATCTCTTGACGTACTTCAACCAGATGTGGGTTTGTGTGGTGGATTTACCGAAGCCAAAAAAGTATGTGATTACGCCGATGTCTACGACGTCAGGATTCAAGCGCACGTGTGTGGTGGCCCAGTAGCAACTGCGGCAAGCTTACACCTAGAAACAGCGATCCCTAACTTCTTGATACACGAGCATCATACTTATGCCATCAAACACTGGAACCGCGAACTCTGTATTCAAGATCCTCAACCGGTCAATGGGTTTATCGAAGCGCCAGATACGCCAGGGATTGGTATCGAACTCAATGACGAAGTGGTTTACCGTTCGCCATACATGACTGTGACCGAACTCAACAACTAGCTATCGAAAACCTTAAAGGTAAGTAATTAATTACTTACCTTTAAGGTCATACCAGTTAATTGCATTGTGCTGCATGAGTGCCTGTTTGTGTTCCGGCACTACCCTAACTAGCAAAGCCTCATATCCTTGCCAAAGACTGCCATAGGGCATGCGCCACTGACACAGCGGGAAATTGCTCGCCATCATTATTCTCTCGTGTGAGATAGCTGCCATGGTGATTTCTAAGATTTCACGCACTTGAGACCATGCCCATTGCCTGTCCTGCATCTCCCAACCAGATAGTTTTACCGCTACATTTTCTGACCGTGACAACTCCAGCAAATTGCGTTTCCACCGACGTGAAGGTTCGAAAAGAGAAGGAAAGCCGCCGTGGTTTAACGTAACTTTCAACGATGGTGTTTTCTCTAACACACTCAACAACGCTTTTGCACTGGCATCATCCGCTAGATTAAGTTGAGCTTCAAACATTAACCCTACTGAGGCAAGATGTTTTAGCGTATGCAGCGCCTTTGGGTGTCGTAATATATCAACCGCATCATCGTCTAATATATGCCTACCCCCCACTACTGATGGCATATGTGCGAGTGTTTCTATGTGGCTCAGTGCATTGTTGCCAAGCAGATCAATAGTCGCTATGGCTCGAAACGGCAGGCGGCTGGTTTGCTGCAAATAGTCAATTTCTCGCCATGGACGCTCGTTATCAAACCCAGCCTCAATATGGACATACGCCACCGGCACACTATTAGTACTAGTTAACAACGCAGCTTCCGTAGTCTCTTTGGCTATAACTGATTTATCTGGCCAGAACGGAGGATTGGTTGGCTTCAACCATCCGTATTGGCCTTGTTGCAGGGCAAAAAAATGTAGGTGTGGGTCAACAAAGTTCATCGTCAGTACTGATATTATTGCGCCGTGTAACCGCCATCAACCGCATGTAAGCTTCCAGTAATAAACTTGGCTTGCTCACTGCACAAAAAATACGTCATTGCTGCCACGTCTTCAGGTTGACCGAGTCTTCCAATGGGTTGTAAATCAGCCTCTTCTTTTACAACATCAGCTTTATTAGCGCCAGATGCCGCGACATACTTGTTTATTGCATTGTGAAACAATGGCGTTTCAATGGTACCTGCACAAACTGCATTTACGCGAATCTGGTACTGAGCATAATCCAGCGCCGTAGTTTTAGCGATTGAGGCAATTGCAGCTTTTGTTAATCCGTAAGCAAATGAGTTTCTCTTGCCCACAAAACACTGATCTGAGCCCATCACTACGATTGCCCCGCTCTGTTGTGCTTTCATTTGCGGCAATGTGGCCTTGATAGCAGCGTATGCGCCTTTGATATTAAGGTTTATCATGTCGTCCAATTGAGACTCAGATGTCTGTTCAATAGTGGCCGACAAATGCTTGCCTGCATTGCACACTAATGCATCTATCCTCTCAGTACCCTTAACAATGAGCGCTACACTTGTTGAGACCTGTTCCACGTTACTCACGTCGCACGCTAACCAATTTACGTTATTCAGAACACGTTGAGGTTCACAAATATCAAGGTTGAACACATCATAGCCATTTTCACTAAACTGCTCACACACGGCTAAACCGATACCCATACTTCCACCGGTAACAATACAAACAGGGCGACTACTCTTCATTATTCATCTCAACATTTATCTCAACATTTATCTCAAAACAAGTGGCTACATTAGCTCTTACCATGACTCTTAACGTTTATTGTAACCTTTGCATAGGTAACAGAAAGGAAAATCACTCCCAGTTATTCATAATATTTCATTAACTTTTTGTCGTGGACTACTCTGTTAGTACAAATTGTGTCTATAATGTCGGCAAATTAAAACACTTGTTTGAAAAAAGGAGTCATCTATGCCAATGACTTATGCCCCTACCGCTGATTTTCAGTTTTTACTAAAAGACTGGTTAGGCCTTGATGCACACTATGCATCTCTAGGTATCGGCGACTTTGATAGTGAATTAGCCAACGAAATCGTTGCTCAGGGTGCAAAATTTGCCCTTGACGTTGTAGCGCCACTGAATCGCGAGGGCGATGAAGAGGGTTGTAAGCTTGAAGACGGTAAAGTGACAACGCCTAAGGGCTTTGCTGAAGCTTACCAAGAATATGTAGAAAACGGTTGGAACGCCATGCTAGGCAGTGCCGACTACGATGGACAAGATTTGCCTTACACTATGGCAGTACCCGTGCACGAAATGCTAAACGCAGCAAACTTAAGCTGGCGTTTAACAACTATGCTTACCGAGAGTGCAATCTTAGCTGTCACCAAGCACGCCAGTGACGACATTAAGTCTACTTACCTTGCAAAACTGATCAGTGGTGAATGGACAGGCACAATGAATCTCACTGAGCCGCATGCAGGTACTGACCTTAGTCTATTGAGCACAAAAGCTGAACCAAAGGGTGACGGCAGTTACAGTATTACAGGCAACAAGATCTTTATCACTGCGGGAGACCAAGACTGGTCGAGCAACGTTATTCATCTTGTTTTAGCTCGCTTGCCCGATGCTCCCAAAGGTGTAAAGGGCATTAGTTTGTTTGTAGTGCCTAAATTTATTCCTGATGCTAACAATGAGCCAGGTGAAGCGAATGCGCTGTCTGTGGGCAGTATTGAGCACAAAATGGGTATCAAAGCGAGCCCGACATGTGTCATGAACTTCGACGGTGCAACAGGCTGGTTGGTGGGTGGCGAAAACCAAGGACTAGCATGCATGTTCACTATGATGAATGATGCTCGCTTCCAGGTTGGTCTACAAGGCTTAGGGGCAGCTGAAGCTTCCTATCAAGGCGCACTGACTTACGCTAGAGAGCGTTTACAATCTCGTGCACCCCAAGGTATTCAAAATCCTGATGGCAAAGCAGACCCTATCGTATTCCAACCTGACGTAGCACGTATGCTACTGACACAGAAGTCTCAAATAGAGGGCTGCCGTGCTCTGTCTTTGCTTTACGCCAAGTATATGGATATAGAAAAACTGGGTACTGAGGAAGAAAAAGTCCATGCAGACCTCGTATTACAATTCTTAACACCTGTATGTAAAGCCTACATGACTGATATGGGTTTAGAGACAACTAATATTGGTGTTCAGGTATTTGGTGGTCATGGCTTTATTAGAGAATGGGGTATGGAGCAACACGTTCGTGACGTGCGCATTACTATGCTCTATGAGGGTACCAACGGGATCCAAGCACTAGATTTGATTGGTCGTAAACTCACTCGCGATGGCGGAAAAATGCTCGCAGCAACCTACAGCGCGTTCAACGATTTAGTGAATAACATCAAGGACGAGAGCGCTAAGGCGAGTGCACAAGCGTTATTGGATGAATGGCAAGCAACGTCAAACGAATGTTTGGGCATGGATCCAACGACAGCTGCCACGGCGGCTTGCGATTATTTAGCCTATACAGCGTATTCTCTCGTCGGTGTATTGTGGTACAGCATGGCTAACAGCGCAAAGCAGTGTGAAAATACAGCAATTGCCTCTGCTAAAGAGAAAACCAAGAACTTCTACGTTGATCGTATTCTAGTGCGAAAAGAGTCGCATAAAGCAGCACTATTTGCTGGGACTGATAGCACGCTTTCTATTGCGGAAAGCGAGTTTGATTATCAGTAAATAGAAACGAGAGACTATTGTGAAAAAGAGCCTAACATCTAGTTAGGCTCTTTTATGATCAATCAAACGCCTCATCAAACCATTCTTTGATCATATGCTTTTCGTAGGCCAACGAATCGCCCTGTCGCCTTGTTGTGCTTCCCATCAAAAAGCCCATATCTTTCAGCTTCACTTCTTGACCAGCAATAGTTTGTCCGTCTGCATCCAACAACGAATAAGTAAATTCCATGCGAGGAATATCTATATCTTGTATCAATCTAACATCATTGCCAGCCGGTCCCATACCGACAAAAGATGCAGGCCAGACTTCGCCGGCCAAATCAAGGTTGGTAACAGTAATATTTAAAGAGTGCGTCTCAGGCAATGCCACCGCCAACTCCTCAAAATAGGCCTCTAACTGCTTAAAAGTTTGCTCTCTGAAAGAAGATCGAGACTGATTGACCGGCCTTACATCACGGTAATCTTCAGGCGACTCCCAGGTAACTGTGACTTGGGCCGCAGTGACCGTTTGAGGTAAAAATCCTACAACTAAAAGACTACTCACACTTAGTGATATTTGTACAAAACGCTTTAACATGATTGTCTCCTATTCCCATCTCGATGATTCAAACGCACTTAACTACCGAATAGACCACTTTTATTGATGATAATTCAATCGAACTGTTGCGCGTCAATCATACAAAATGAGTATAGAACTGCTTCATATCAACTCTCAAGAAAATAAAGAGTGATGGGCTGACTAACTGCACGCTATACTATTGTTGATCTACATTAAATTTCAAACATTAGAAAAAGATTATACTTCATCCCGCCCAAGTTAATCGTGTATTCAGAAAGGTAGTCTCATGAATGATCAAATACCGGTGAAAAATGTAACGCCGGTGAAGGTACACAAACCAAAATCAGCGGAACAAGGAAAACGTCGAAGTGCACGCAGCCGCATATATGTGCGAGCAGTTCAAGGCCCCTTAGAAACATTCCGTCGCTTCTTCGGTTTATTCTTTATCGTATTGTTTGCTGGTATTCCATGGATTCAATACGACGGTCATCAAGCAATATTGCTCGACATCGTCAACCAACGATTTACTATTTTTCACTTAACACTGTGGCCACAAGATCTCACAGTTCTGGCGTACATTTTTATCGTTTCAGCATTTGCACTTTTCTTTGTCACCACGTTTGCTGGGCGTGTATGGTGCGGTTTTATGTGTCCGCAAACCACGTGGGTTTACATGTACAACTTGGTTGAGGAAAAAATTGAAGGGCCGCGAAACAAACGAATGAAGTTGGACGGTCGCCCGATGGATGCTGACAAATTCATTCGCAAGTTCTTAAAGCATTCTATTTGGATAATCATAGCGACTTTAACGGCACTATCATTTGTCGGCTATTTCACGCCTATCGGCAGCCTGTTTGTCGACTTCTTTACCTTTAATACAAGTTTTTGGGCGACCTTCTCCGTGCTATTTTTCGCGGGTTGTACATACGGCAATGCAGGTTATATGCGCGAGATCATGTGTACTCACATTTGTCCTTATGCTCGCTTTCAGTCGGCTATGTTTGACAAGGACACCTTTACGGTGTCTTACGATGCCAAACGCGGTGAATCGAGAGGCCCTAGGCCCCGTAAGCTCTCTCATGAACAAGTCAAGGAAAAGGGCTTAGGTGATTGTATTGATTGCAACCTTTGTGTGCAGGTTTGTCCTACGGGTATAGATATTAGAAATGGGCTTCAGTATGAATGCATCAATTGCGGTGCCTGTGTTGATGCATGTAATGGGGTGATGGATAAAATGTCTTACCCTAAAGGACTTATTAGCTTTACCTCTGAAGAAAGACTAGAAGGCGGTACCACTCATATTGTACGACCAAAGCTTGTCGGATACTTCGTCGTGCTGCTTGTTATGATGGGACTGTTGATTGCGAACATTGCTACGCGCGTTCCGTTAGAGGTTGATATTATTCGCGACAGAAATTCACTGTACCGTGAGACCAACACAGGTGACATTGAAAACGTTTATACCATCAAAGTCTTGAACAAATCTCAAAGCACTAATACATACGTGATTACCGTATCGGGCCTTGCTGACCACAGTTTCATTGGAGATTCAGTAGTTACTGTTGAAGGTGGTAATTTGTCCACGACGCCTATTTCAGTTGCAACCTCTCCTGATAATCTGGAAGATAGTGTCACTGACATAGCGTTTACTGTGACAACAACGACTGAAAATGGCGAGGTCATTACAGTGAGCGAATCAACCAAATTTCTCTATAAATGACAGATTTTTCCTTTTCAGGATTGAGTCCTGACTCTATATTAGATGCCCTTGAATCCAAGGGCATCTATCCTCAAAGTGGCCTCCTTGCCCTCAATAGCTACGAAAACCGCGTTTATCAGTTTATCGATGATGACAACCAACGGTTGGTCGTCAAGTTTTATCGACCAGCACGCTGGAGTAACGAACAAATACAAGAAGAGCATGACTTTTCTCACGAGCTTGCCAGTACTGAGATACCCGTAGTGGCGCCTAAGCGAATTGACGGCGAGACGTTACACACCGCCAATGGTTACCGATTTACCGTATTTCCCTCTGTAGGTGGGCGACAATTCGAGAATGATAACTTAGACCAACTAGAGTGGATGGGAAGGTTCATCGGACGCATCCACAGCGTTTCTAAGGCATCCCCTTTCAAATACAGACCGAGCATAACCATTGACAGTTACCTTGATGAACCACGTCAGGAACTCGCCTCAAGTGAATTACTTCCCGACCATTTAAAGACTGCATTTTTTGCCATTCTCGACCCAGTGATAAACGAGACAAAGCAGCGTTACCACGCTGATAATATCATTCGATTGCACGGTGACTGCCACCCCGGAAATATCTTGTGGCGAGATGGTCCCAGCTTTGTCGATTTGGACGACAGTCGAATGGGCCCCGCGGTACAGGATTTATGGATGATGCTCAGTGGTGACAGACAACAACAGCTTTTACAGCTGGACACATTGGTTGAAGCCTATGAAGAATTCTGCGAGTTCGATAGCAAAGAGTTAGTGCTCATAGAGCCATTGCGTGCCATGCGTATGATTCATTATATGGCTTGGCTCTCTCGTCGATGGAGTGATCCTGCTTTCCCTAGGGCTTTTCCGTGGTTTGCGGAGGATAAATATTGGGAAGGACAAATTCTCGCACTCAAAGAGCAAATGGCTGCGCTGCAAGAGCCACCTTTAAAGTTAGGTATGTAAAATCTTCATTCATTGGATTTTTTCGCTCACTTATCGAGTTGACTAGTGCGGCTGTTGTGGCTGTGGTAATCTCAAACTAGCAAAAATAATCCTAAGGAATGCATTCACAATGAAAAAATTTGCAGTACTGATTGCAATGGCGCTTCTTTTTCCACTGACCGCATGTGCACAAGCACCCGGTTCTAAATGGCAGGAAGGAACGCATTATGTCGTTTTAGACGAAGAACCCACTGAATCGCCAGTGATTAGAGAGTACTTTTCATTCTGGTGTGGGCATTGCTATCGCTTTGAATCTATCGTAGAACAGATTAAAGCCCGCAAGAGCGCTAACACGGCTTTTGAAAAAGTACATGTTAACTTCATGCGTGTTGGTGGCCCAGAACTACAAGATGCAGCAACAAAAGCTATGTTCGTCGCTCGTCAGATGGGACAAGAAGAGGCAATTAATGCTGCTATCTTTAATTATATTCACGTACAAAGAGCGACCATCACAGGTATCAACGACCTTAGAAATATTTTTATTGCCAAGGGCCTAGACGGACAGAAGTTCGACTCAGTGGCTGGAAGCTTTGGTATTCACCGCGCGATGAAAGGCAATCAGGACAAGATTGATGCTTACCGCAGCTATCTCACTGGTGTACCTAATTTCATTATCAACGGTAGATATCAACCAACTTTTACCCGCGATATGACAGCTGATGATATGATCGAATTGATTCTCTGGTTATCTCAGCAATAGACATTTAAAAGTATTTGAAAGGCGGGTGGTAACCTTGGTTGCTGCCCGCTTTTTGTTTTAAGGAGTAACAAATGTCATTTTCTCCCAGTGATTTTTCAGCCTTCATTTCAGAGCTTGACCACCTCAAACGCGTTAAACGTCAAATACGTTTGCCCTTTGATGACAATAGAAAAGAGAACTCAGCAGAGCACAGTTGGCATGTTGCGCTAACAGCCTCAACCTTGGCACGCTTCGCTCACGAGCCCATCGATATATCGAGAGTCATTCAAATGATATTACTTCACGATATTGTCGAAATAGACGCTGGCGACTTATTCGCTTTCGATACCAGTAACCAGCATGAAGAGCAGGCTAGAAAAGAGTTAGACGCAGCAAAGCGCATATTTGGCTTACTTCCCACTGATATTGGTTCACGTTACCTCGCGCTATGGATAGAGTTCGAAGAGGCAAACACTCCAGACGCTCAATTCGCCAAATCCATGGATAGGATCTTACCCGTATTTCAGAATATGCGATCAGAGGGAGGTAGTTGGCGCGCTCACGGTATTACTCGTATTCAAATCGAAAAACGCAATGTGCTACTAAAAACATCTGCACCGAAACTTTGGGACTATTTACAAGAGCAGTTAACCTACGCACAAACCCAAGGTTGGCTTAGCTGAGGCACATTACCTCTTCAATTGCTTCCATTCGGTTGGCGAGTTAACGTTAAAGAATGACGTCTCGCCCTCCACAGGCGGTTCGATTTGTTCTGCATTCAACAAGCTAAGTAACCGCCTGATTGAAGGCCCCTTACTAATAGATAATAAGTTCTCAAGCACAGGCATGTGTTTAAAAGGGTGATAGAGCACAAAGGGAAATGGCTGATCCTCATAATAACAACTGGTCTTGCGGGTTAGTGCGTTGTTGAGTAAATCTCGAAGCATGTGTTCAGCCAGCAATGGCATATCGACGGGTAACACAATGAATGATGATAAAGTAGGAACACTAGTGCGAAGTGTTGATAGCGCTGAGGCAGTAGCGAATGCAGGCCCCTGAAACGCCTTAGTATCTTGAATATCATGACTGGCGCCACCCACAGAGAAAACCTCTGTTACACCGGCGTTTACCACAATACTTTTAGCATGGTGTAAAAGCGAATGGCCCTTATAAACCAAACTCGCTTTATCTGACCCCATGCGGCGGGATTCCCCACCGCATAGAATCAAAGCATAAATCGCGGGTTTATCACTGTGGTTCATAACAAACCTAAACCCGCTATCAGTTTCTTAGAAGCGTGTTGATGCCCAGATCCAAAGCTTGTCTGTATCAACTTTAACGTCTTCTGAAGAGAAGGTACCGTACTTAGCTGCAAGAGTGAATTTACCCACTTTCTTAGTGTACTGAACATTGATTTCGCTACCTAGGTCATCAACGGTATCAGATGCTTCGTCCGCACTGAAGTCATGGTAAGCAACCAACCACTTACCGCCGCCTAGCATACCAGACAGAGAGAAGGTGGTGTCAACAAGACCCTGTGCAGGAGTACCTAACCATTGGTCAGTCCAACCATTGAATTTGTGAAGTGTTGCTAGCGGAGTTGCAAAACCGTACATTCCGTCATCAGAACCAAGTACTTCGTAGTCAATTTTTGCCGTAATTCCAGAAATAGTTGCCGCAAAGTTAGCATTCAAATAGCTCGCGTCGTATTCAGTTGCGCCAGACTCACTAGTTTGCGTTGCATACTCTGCACCGTATGCAAATTTAACTGAGTCAGTAGACGCTTTACCGGCGTACTCAATACCGTAGGTATCAAGAGCATTGTCCGTGTCATTATCTACTTCTAGTAAATAAGCATATGCGGTGAATTTACCCAAACCAGTCTTTAAGCTTGCATTCAATAGGTGATCTTTTGAATCTAAATCGCCTGCTTCTGCGAAAATGCGATTACGTTGGTTAACGTATGCGTAGAAAACAGATAGATCTTCAGTTACCGAAACCTTTGCTGAGATACCATCAAAGGTTTGACGGTCTTGACGCCAACCTACGTGACCAACAAAACGGTGATCATCTAATGCAATTACCTGGCGACCCGCTTTAACTGTCCAGCTATCGTTTTTGTACTGAAGAAACGCTTGGTCTACCTCAGTCACTTCGGGATCTGCAATTACAGAATATTCGCCTACTTGGTAACCTGTTGGGCCTACAGAATAGTCGCCTTGACCCAGAACAATACGGCTGTCTTCTGCCTCAGCTACGAATGAAAAGCCATTCAAAGTACCCGTTTGAAATCCAATGCGTGTTCTAAGGGTAAGAGAGCTTGCATCGTTTAGCGCGTTATCTTGCTCTACACCTTCATAACGAAGGTTAAGATCTGCCCAACCCTTTGAATCACTTAGTATTTCATGCCACTTTGATTCTGCATGTGCTGGTGCCGCTAAGCCCGCAACAACTGCTACTGATAATGCTGCATACGTAAAAGTCTTCAATGATTTCATGTGTGTTCCTTAATATTTTTGCCGAGTGTTCCCCTCCTGCGTCAACACAGGATAAAAAACACTAAATAATTTTTATTAGTAAATTAGAAGGTACTAACTAGGTTAGGCCGCATCTGATTTACCCACTGCTTTCTTTTCAGACGCAACATCAGCCTGTTTTTTGGATTTGTGTTGTGACACTGGCTCAACTTTTTTTTGCTTATCGTATAAGAAAGTCAGCACTTCGTGTCTGTAATGGTTATAGTCGGAATATCAGCCAACTCAAGACGGTGACGAGGACGTGGTAATTCCACATTCAAAATTTCACCAATAGTTGCTGCTGGGCCATTGTTCATCATGACAATGCGATCCGACAGCAATACTGCCTCGTCAACATCGTGTGTGATCATGATAACGGTGTTACCCAGATCCGCGTGGATTTCCATGAGAGAGTCTTGCAGATGTGCTCGAGTCAACGCATCAAGTGCGCCGAATGGCTCATCCATAAGAAGTACCTTTGGTTCCATTGCCAACGCTCTAGCAATACCTACGCGCTGTTTCATACCACCTGAAATTTCAGAAGGTAGCTTGTCCAGTGCGTGAGTCATGTGTACTAGCTCAAGATTGTGAAGTACCCATTCGCGAATTTCCTTTTTCGACTTACCACGCATTGTGTGTTTAACCGCGAGTTCAACGTTTTTATAAACGCTCAACCATGGCAACAATGAATGGTTTTGGAATACCACCGCACGCTCTGGCCCCGGCGTTCTAACTTCAGCACCGTCAAGTATTACACCGCCAGTCGTCGCTTGGTGTAATCCTGCGATGATGTTTAGAACGGTAGATTTACCACAACCCGAGTGACCAATCAGTGAAACAAATTCGCCTTTATCAATTTTCAGATTTACGTCAGTAAGTGCCGTAAAAGGGCCTTTTGGCGTAGGAAAATCAATACCTACTTGCGCTAATTCAAGGTGTTTAGATTGCATCATAGTCTCCTAATTAATTAGCGTAGTACGCTGTTTTTGTCCCAGCTAACTTTGCGCTGGATTAAAAGCATTAAGCGGTCTAGCACGAAACCGATAGCACCGATAGTAAGTACCGCTACCATGATTCTAGCAAGAGATTCAGAACTACCGTTTTGGAATTCATCCCAAACAAACTTACCTAAACCAGGGTTTTGAGCAAGCATTTCTGCCGCAATAAGTACCATCCAACCTATACCTAAAGACAGTCTCAACCCAGTGAAAATCATAGGAATTGAAGAAGGTAGAACTATCTTAGTGAGGTGTGACATAGGCGTAAGTCGAAGTACTTTACTTACATTAATCAAATCACTATCAATGGCTGATACACCAACAGCAGTGTTGATTAAGGTTGGCCACAAGCAACATAGAGAAACGGTAACAGCTGATGTAACAAACGACTTTGAAAACATTGGGTCGTCACTCACATACAGTGCACTCACTACCATAGTAACTAGTGGTAACCAAGCGAGCGGAGATACTGGCTTAAACAGCTGTATAAGCGGGTTTATAGCGGTATAAGCTGATTTACTTAGACCACATATTATCCCCATGGGTACTGCAACAATAGATGCTATCAAGAAGCCCACAGATACGGTGTACAAGCTCGTCCAGATTTGGTCGAAGAACGTTGGCGCACCCGTGAACTCTCTAATTCTCGGAACATACGTTGGATCTTGTGCCATACGCGCTTCGTTGCGAGCGTGTTGGCGCTCATAGAACGCCTCCGCCTTTTCACGCTGCGCGCTGTGCTCTCCTATGAGCGCTCCCGCTTGCTCAAATACTTGAGCTGGGCCAGGAAACTGACCAAGGGAGGTATCGATGGTTTTTGCCACACCGTTCCATACTGCGAGAAACAGTAGTAAACCAATGATAGGTAACAATATTGCTGGCGCAGATTGATATACTTTGCCGAACATGCCACCCAGTGACGACGGTGAAGTACCGAGATTAAGAATGTTTGTCGTCTTGCTCATAGGAGTCTCCAATTAACTTAGGCGATTAAAGAACCGTTTCGCCTTTAAGACCAATGCTAAAGCTATCAAGGTAAGCATTTGGTTGAGTTCCGTCGAATGTAACACCATCGATGAACTCAGATTGTGGTGGCTTAAAGCCAGATTCAGTATCAAACTCAGGGAAGTCAGCGGCATTTGCCTTACCTTCTGCAATAAGTGCTTTAGCAGCAACTGCATAGATTTCAGGCTTATACACTTTCTTCGCAATGTCTTGGTACCAAGAGTCAGATTTTTGCTCAGAGATCTGTCCCCAACGACGCATTTGCGTTAGGTACCAAATCGCATCACTGTAGTACGGATAGGTTGCGTTATAACGGAAGAATACGTTGAAGTCAGGAACTTCGCGCTTGTCGCCTTTTTCGTATTCGAACGTACCTGTCATACTGTTAGCAAGTACATCTTCGTCAGCACCAACATAGCTGCTGCTAGCAAGGATGCGTACTGCTTCTGGACGGTTAGCATTGTTGTTCTCATCTAGCCACATTGCTGCGCGGATAAGTGCTTTAACAACGCGAATGTGAGTGTTTGGATACTTGTCAGCCCATGCTTGGCTTACACCAAATACTTTTTCTGGGTTGTTTTTCCAAATCTCGTAGTCAGTGATAACTGGTACACCAATACCTTTAAATACTGCTTGTTGGTTCCATGGCTCACCTACACAGTAACCGTAAATAGTACCCGCTTCCATAGTTGCAGGCATTTGTGGTGGAGGTGTTACAGAAAGTAATGCTTCTGCATCGATTTGACCTGAAGTGTCACCTTTATGTGGTGCGTAGTAGCCAGGGTGAATACCACCAGCCGCTAACCAGTAGCGTAGCTCGTAGTTGTGCGTAGATACTGGGAATACCATACCCATGTTAAAAGGCTTACCAGCTTCGCGGTATTCCTCAACTACAGGCTTAAGGTAGTCAGCTTTAATAGGGTGAACTGGCTTGCCGTCTTCTACCGGAATGAAGGGCTTCATTTTGTCCCAAATTTCGTTTGAAACAGTGATACCGTTACCGTTTAAGTCCATGCTGAACGCAGTGATGATATGTGCTTCAGTACCAAAACCGATAGTTGCACCAAGAGGCTGACCCGCAAGCATGTGAGCACCGTCAAGCTGACCATCGATTACACGGTCTAGCAACACTTTCCAGTTTGCTTGAGCCTCTAGCTGAACGTAAAGACCTTCTTCTTCGAAAAAGCCTTTTTCATAGGCGATAGCTAGAGGCGCCATATCTGTAAGTTTAATGAAGCCAAATTTAAGTTCTTCTTTTTCTGGCCAACCCACATCTTGTGCATTTGCACTGTTTGCTAGCGGAAGACCTAGAGCTATGGTCAGCGCTAGTGCTGCTGATATACGACTGCCAACTTTTTTGCGCAATCCTTTTAAACGTAAAACCTGCTGTAGCATTTTCATTGGTGTTCCTCGATTCCAAAAAAAACCCACCAACGGTTGACGCATTCGCATCACGTTTGGTGGGCTTCGTTGCCGGACGTTATTCGTTACTTGGGTACGAATAACAAATCTAGTTGTCTAATTTTTTGAGCGCATTACCACTCTAGTTATTGCACATCTTTAATGACGGTCTTTTGGGTTAACGATCACTTTGTTGTTATTTTTGGGTGATCAGATTAACACCTTATGTTTTGCGATTAATGGTTTGCATTCATCGTGCCACACTGCTAACTACCTATAAAACATAGAAATTATTAAAACTGAATAAAATATCCATTAATAAATCGTACGATGTTAGTGCGAACAGCGCACTAAAACAGGTAGCAAGTGCACTATTAGTGCACGTGTAGTGCATGTGGAAGCAACTGGCTCGCCCAACAATGCTTACCTAAGCGACAAAGTTACCATGGAATCCCAGTGGCAGGTGATAAGGCAACCATGCGCGGGCGATTGGTCCATCGTACACACTATCGGCCTTAAACACATTCAAACAAGTCCGTTTGCTCGGCACATGTAATGCTGTTCCGATCAAATATCCACTGCGTTCATCTAATGCATTGCCTACAGGGACATGCTCTTCTACTAGATAGTCATGACCAAAGTGGAAGTGTTGGTACGTCTCAGTTTTCAAATCAAGTCGACTCAGTGTATCGCTCCATACGCCTCCACTTTGACTGCTCAAGTGATAAAGCACGCTGTGTTTCTTGCCTATTAACGAGGATGCTATTCTTGGAAACTCACTCACTATGCCCGTATCTTCCATCTCATAGCGCCCGTCAGGGTACAAACGAATCAGCACATTAGTCGCATCCGATTGGCTCTCCATATGCTCCCCTGCCATCACTTTCCCCAACGCCGTGAGCACCGATAAGTCAGGGTACAGGCTTGCATCAAAGTGAATCGTGCCATCTCTATCTTCCCATGCGTTCCCATAATGAAAAGCAAAACCCGCGGGCAACTCGTAACGACGCACTTCGCTAAAGTCGTCTTTGCTGTATAAGATGATCTGCATTGGCAAGTCGCCCTCAAAAGCAATTCGCTCAAAGAAGCCCGGCTTATTTCGCTTGCTAATCAATGACGGTAAAACAATAATCACGTGCTTCTCGGTAATCAAAAAGTCGTGCACCATCATGCCCTTGTATCCTGTGGCAACTACCTTAACTTTATTTACATCTCCATTTTTAGCGAGGTGATACAGGACTAAATGCCCTGTAGCATTAAGACCAAAATTCCAAATATCACCACTAGCTTCGATACGCGGGTGTGCCGAAAAAGGCATATTGTCGAGAGTTTTCCCATAGTGCTGGTGTTCTCCTAAAATAGCGTAACGGTCAAACTCTAGTGTGTTTTTATCGACTAAGGCAGGAGCACCGGCTTCCCAAAGCGCCCACAGTGAGTCATTAACTGAAATCACATTAGTATTGGCTA
This sequence comes from Alteromonas sp. KUL49, assembly GCF_006538345.1. GTDB lineage: Bacteria > Pseudomonadota > Gammaproteobacteria > Enterobacterales > Alteromonadaceae > Alteromonas. The sequence continues at coordinate 187,987 of NZ_BJKL01000007.1, forward strand.
CATTGATATCGTTTGGACCAGTGACTCCCCGTGATTGTGACAAACGGGACTCTGGCCCAGAGTACAAAAAGCGCTGCGCTTGTTGTTCCGCATTGAACTTTGGCGTAGTAATAAAGCGTCCTTTGTGCTCTATTTCACCATCACCAATGGAAAACGCCTGTAACATGCCGTCGCCTTCAAACAAATGTTTGTAACGGGCTTGCCCTCGTTCGTGTTTTGCTGGGCCGTTGCGGTAGAATGTGCCAATCAAATCTGCGGGGATTCGCCCTTCGATATCGAGCTTACGCGGCGAAAAGTCAGCATCAACATTAGAAAACCCGAGCATTTTGGGGTTGTTTGCCAACGCTGTTTGAAATTGACGATAGACTTCAGACAATGCGTCATTTTCTACAAACTGCTCAGCCATCGCCATGAGATGACTGTTGGGCAACAGACCTGCGGTTACCGCCAAGGAAATTGATTTTAGAACCTGACGCCGCTCCATTAGTAAATTACCTCAGACTCATTGGTGATCTTGGTCATTTCTGCAGCGACAACAAACTTGATTTGTGAATAGCTTGCTGGCCCAAAGTTGGGCTGAGCATTGTTTGAAAATCCATATCCTTCCGTAGGGATGCCAAACATATTCGTTTCCATTTGTCCGTTATCGTTCTCGTCATGAAAGTAACGCAATGCATACTCTCCAGGCTCGTTGACGTAAAAGACCACTTTAGTGTGCCTTGTTGTGCCGGAACGATCGTGGCGTTGTACGCATTTGCCTCCTCGTAGTTGGCCTCACCTTTAAACAGTTGAATGTACAATTTACCGTCGGAGCTATTTACCCCGTTGATTAAGAATTCGATTTCTTTGCCAGTATTCGCGTGGCTCATTGAAGCCATTGTCAAAGAGGTTAAAGAGACTGCCATGCCTAATGTTAGCCCTATTAGTTTTTTCATTTGCTGTTTCCTTTTTCTACGGGTGACGACAATTGCGTCGTGTGGAAAAGACGATAAAATAGTTGGCATTAACGCAATAGCGCCAATACGTAAAGTGCACTAAAGACTTCGTGAAATTGGCGGAAAAGAGGCTCTGTTCAATTGACGATTCGCGAAATGATCACACAAAAAGCCTATGATTTACTGGTTGTTGTTGGTGTCGGTCTATTTGTTGGCTTTTTATCACCGTTCGGAATGGACGCATTGCCTTTGTACGTGTCTATATCTTACTGGGTGATTATATGCGTGGTTGGCTATCTGGTTTACCACCCTATTATCGATCAGTGTGATAAGCGTTGTTCGCCCTTCCTTGCCTCTCATTGGCAGCGCGTGGCCATGGGCGCCTTCGTGGCAAGTATACCCATGAGCTTTTTGGTGCCTCTGGTGACCACACTCTACTTCGGAAAGTCAGTCTCAATGGCGAGCGACTTTTTTAATGTATTCCCTAAAACATTGGTGATTGGTGGCGTGATTACCATAGTGAGTTTGATTAAAGAAACGCTTGTAGAGCAACAAGCGCAGCTAGAGCAATCACCTACCATTTCTGATACGCAACTGAGTAAGTTTTTAGCACTGCTACCCGTCGAAAAACGAGGGCAATTGTACGCTTTTGAATCTGCCGATCATTATCTCAAAGTGTATACCGACAAGGGTCATCATCTTTTATTGATGCGGTTTAAAGACGCGGTTGATATGCTTGAAGATTACCCCGGACTGCAAACCCACCGTTCATGGTGGGTAGCAATTTCCGCAGTGGCACAAGTGACAAAAGAAAATCGTAAAACCCTTCTTATTTTGGAGAATAATCTCAAAGTGCCTGTATCAAAGACCTACGCCGACAACGTCAAAAACTCGGGTATTCATTAGACGCCTATGATCACCACTCTCGCCATAAATAATTATCGCTCGCTGCACGATATTATTATCCCTATGGGACCACTGAATTTGGTGACTGGTGCAAATGGTGCGGGTAAGTCGAACCTTTACAAGGCGTTAAGGCTGCTAGCAGAGACGGCTCGGGGCGGTGTTATTAGTTCTCTGGCTAACGAGGGTGGACTAAGCACCACGTTCTGGGCAGGCCCCCGAGAAATCAGTGACCGAATGAAACGTGGCGAAGTTAATATAGAGGGAACGCCTGCAGATAGCAGTAAACGTTTGCGCTTAGGATTTGCCAGCGAGGCGTTCAGTTATGCCGTTGCATTGGGTATCACGCCCCCCGTTCCCTATCCTTCAGCGTTCAACTTAGATCCGGAAATCAAACGGGAGTCCATTTGGCAAGGTCCAAGACATCGACCTGCGTCAGCATTGGTGGAGCGTATTGACCACGTAGTGAAAGTAAAACGGAGTAGGCAGTGGGAGGTCATATCCAAACATCAACCTATGTTCGAAAGCATGTTTACGCAAGTTGCCGACCCACAACAATGCCCCGAAGTGCTGTCGCTTAAGACCTTTATCAATAATTGGCGCTTTTACGACCACTTTAGAACCGATAGCCAAGCACCGGCGCGACAGCCTCAGCTAGGTACACGAACAACGGTTCTTCATCACGATGGCCGTGACCTTGCAGCCGCCATACAAACGATCATTGAGATTGGCGCTGAAGAGGCACTCTACGATGCGATAGATGATGCTTTTCCCGGTGCTTCAGTCAGTGTTTCAATCAGCAATGATGGTCACTTTACGCTTCAGTTTAAGCAAAGAGGATTGTTACGCCCGCTCAGCGCTAAAGAACTCTCAGATGGAACATTGCGTTACCTATTGTGGGTTGCCGCCCTACTCACCCCGCGTCCACCGAGTCTAATGGTTATCAACGAACCAGAAACCAGTTTGCATCCAGATCTTCTACCCGCACTTGGTCGACTCATTAAAACTGCGGCTAACAGCACACAGGTGTGGGTGGTCTCACATGCAAAACCTCTAATCTCTTCCCTTGAATGTGATACGCGATGCAACAGTATCTACCTAGAGAAAACACTGAGCGAAACCACTATTGCCGGACAGGATTTACTCACTACACCCAGTTGGCATTGGCCCAGCTAATCCAGCGCGATAGCTTCAATCGTCTTACGAGATAGCTACCACATTTTGTTGCACTAAACGCTTAACCTGTTCTGGACAGTAGCCCTTTCGACAGCATTTAGCCAATGCATTGAAATGTTGGTCTGCACGTTCACGCATTATTCTCGCGATTAATTGACGAAGCCAGGTTAACCCTTGATCGTTCTCTTGGCGCTTGTGCCACATGAGCGAGACATGACTAGGGGCATGTTCAATGGGTACTTCATAGACTGCAAGTTCGTCACTGAAAATTTCTTGCTCCACCGCCATTGAAGGTACAACACATATCAAATTACTTTGCTTTAATAGCGACGATACTGCAGAAAAGTGATTTACCGACATGGCAATACGACGGCTCATACCAATATTATTTAACGCTTGATCAGTCAGATTGTTCAGTTGACCCGATAACGTTACCAGTAAGTGTTCGGCCTGAATGAAGTCCTCCAAACTGAGTTCATCCCTTTTGGCCAGCGGGTGATCGTGTCGCATAACGCAGACAAACTTTGGTGAGGTAAGGTATTCACTCCTGATGGTTTCGACATTAGAGGTAGATTTACCGACAATCAGGTCTACTTCTGCGTTGTTGAGTAAATCTTCCTGATCGATAAAGTTATTGGGTATAGTGAACAAGTTAACTCCCGGCGCGCTCTTCTCTATCTCGTGACGTAAACGTCCCCAAATAGCCTCCACGGTAATGTCGGCAGCGGCAATGCGAAACGTACGTGTTGCCGTAGCAGCATCAAAGGCAGACGGTGCTATCGCATCTTCCAGTTGACCCAACGGTCCTCTCACCTGCCCCCAGAGATTACGGGCGAAATTAGTCGGTTGAATACCTCGCCCATCCTTGACGAATAACTCGTCATTCCATGCTGATCGCATACGAGACAATGCGTTAGAAACGGCAGGCTGCGTCATTGCAAGCCTATCGGCAGCACGAGTAATCGCTCCTTCTGTCATAATAGCGTCGAAAATGATCAGTAAATTAAGGTCTTGGTGGCGCATATTCGCTCTCTTGCATGAGTCTATTGTATGGGGACTTCCTAAATATATCACTATAGAAAATATGTTTCATATAAAAATATAATTATATTTATCTTTTCATCTATGGATAATGGTCAGCGTTTACACAACGCGAATTGATTATCTAATAACAATCCTAATGACTTTTCAGTCTACATCAGTGTCGCTGGGGTATTCACCCGTTTTCAAATTCTCAATGTAGGTTCTAATTATGTCTGTTAACTCTTTAACGAGGTTAGCCTTGGTGAGCTTAGTCGCCAGTGTTCTTTTTGCATGTACTGAAGACAGCAGCGAACAAGTAGCCGCAGCAACGCAAATGGCAGCGCCGCAAGTCGAAGTGGCCGAAGTGCTTAGTCAGCGTATCACTGAGTGGGATGAATTTACCGGTCGTCTTGAAGCACCTCAAACCGTGTCGCTACGCCCTCGAGTATCGGGCTACATTGATTTTGTAGCGTTCGAAGAAGGTAGCGAAGTGAAGCAAGGTGATACCTTGTTTTTCATCGACAACCAGTTGTACAAAGAAGAAGTTAACCGTCTTCAAGCACAACTTACCCAAGTTAGGAGTCAACGTAGCCTAGCAACCACAGACTATCAACGTGCTGTAGAGCTAAGAAAAACACGAGCGGTATCTCAAGAAGAACTCGATAATCGCCATTCAGCGCTACAGCAAGCTCAAGCGGCGGTACAAGCCACAGAAGCTTCATTGGCCCTTGCTAAGCTGAATCGAGGTTACACTCGGGTTGAGGCACCGATTTCAGGACGAGTATCCCGTGCGAACGTGACTACGGGTAACTATGTGAGCGCCGGTGAAACCGTACTGACGAGTATCGTTTCAACCAACAAGCTATATGCATACTTTGACGTGGATGAGCAATCATTCCTCAATTACAAAGATATGGAAATGTCCGGTCAAAGAGATGCTCAAGAGCGCCAACCTGTGGCCATGAAATTAGTGAATAGTGATGAATATGCGTTTTGGGGTTCGTTGGACTTTGTCGATAATGCCATCAACCCAACCACGGGCACGATTCGTGTTCGCGCGGTATTTGAGAACAGTGATGGCTACCTTATGCCTGGTATGTTTGCCCACCTTAAAGTTGCCGCGAGTCCCACATTTGACGGCATTCTTATCGATGAAAAAGCCATAGGTACTGACCTTAATAATAAGTTTGTTTTTGTTATTGATGAGAACAACAAGGTTGCCTATCGCCCAGTGGTATTAGGTGACAAAGTCGGTGCAATGCGTCTTATCAACAAGGGCTTGTCTGCCGGTGACACGATCCTAGTCAACGGTCTACAGCGTGTTCGCCCGGGTGTTGTAGTCGCTCCCCAAATCAGAGACATGGCAACGCCTGAACAAGTAGCGCAATTAGATGCATGGCAACAGCGATTAGATGAGAACCAAAAACTCGCTTCACTTAACTTGAATACTGAGTCTACAGGTAACTAACCCCATGCAGTTTTCACGCTTTTTCATTCATCGCCCTATTTTTGCGACGGTACTGTCGCTACTGATTTTCATTGGTGGTGCCATTGCCGTTTGGCAACTGCCCATTACCGAATATCCAGAAGTTGTGCCTCCAACTGTAGAGGTTACTGCCAGCTACCCGGGAGCAAACCCCAAAGTTATCGCAGAAACCGTTGCTACGCCGTTAGAGCAAGCAATTAACGGTGTCGAAGGCATGATTTATATGTCGTCCCAAGCAACGTCAGATGGTCGTTTAACCCTGATTGTAACCTTTGCAATTGGCACCGACCCTGATGATGCAACCACCTTGGTACAAAATCGCGTTAACCGCGCCCTACCTCGATTACCACAAGAGGTACAACGTTTAGGGGTAGTCACAGAAAAGTCTTCGCCAGATCTCACCATGGTGGTTCATCTAACGTCGCCTGATCAGCGTTACGACATGCTGTACCTTGGTAACTACGCCGAGCAAAATGTCGAAAACGAACTGGCGCGAATTGAGGGCGTTGGCCGTGTCGCTATTTTTGGTGCTAGCGATTACAGCATGCGTATTTGGTTAGATCCAAACAAAGTCGCCGCACTAGGACTTAACCCCACGGATATCGTTAATGCTATTCGTGAACAAAACCAACAAGCTGCCGCCGGTAGTTTAGGTGCACAACCCGCTGGCGACAGCGAATTCCAATGGCTTATCAATGTACGTGGTCGTCTTGTGAATGAAGACGAATTTGGTGACATTATTATCAAAGTTGGAAGCCAAGGCGAAGTTATTCGTCTTAAAGATGTCGCCAGAATTGAACTAGGAGCTAGTAACTATTCACTACGAGCATTATTAAACAATCAGCCCGCTGTGGCGCTCCCTATTTTCCAAGCTCCGGGCTCTAACGCGATAGAAATATCTGAAAATGTCCGTGCCAAAATGGACGAGCTTTCACAGTTGTTCCCCGACGGGTTGGAGTACGACATTGTTTACGACCCCACTATTTTCGTTAAAGGTTCAATTGAAGCGGTTATTAGTACCTTGTTAGAGGCCGTACTGCTGGTTGTGCTGGTGGTTGTGTTGTTTTTGCAAACATGGCGAGCTTCTATTATTCCTCTAGCTGCCGTGCCTATCTCTCTTGTGGGTACCTTTGCATTCATGCAGCTAATGGGCTTCTCATTAAACGCACTGTCATTGTTCGGATTAGTACTCGCAATAGGTATCGTGGTTGATGACGCCATTGTTGTTGTGGAAAATGTTGAGCGAAACATCGCTGATGGTCTCTCCCCGGTAGACGCCACTGTTAAAGCCATGGGCGAAGTCACAGGCCCCATTATTGCCACAACCCTAGTGTTGGCCGCGGTATTTATTCCAACCGCATTTATGTCGGGTCTTACTGGTCAGTTTTACCGCCAGTTTGCATTAACCATTACTATTTCGACCTTTATCTCAGCATTTAATTCATTAACCCTCAGCCCAGCATTGTCGGCTATCTTGTTGCAACCCAAAGGCGCCAAAAAAGACGCGTTAACTCGATTGATGGACAAAGCGTTTGGCACCTGGTTGTTTGCACCATTTAACCGATTGTTTGCCAAAGGCGCAGCAGGCTATACCAAAGGCGTGAGTAAATTGGTGCGTATGAGCGGGATTGTTTTGGTGTTGTACGCAGGCTTAATGGGGCTGACCTACCAGCAATTTAGCACCACGCCAACAGGCTATGTACCTGGGCAAGACAAGATGTACCTCATTGCCTTTGCACAATTGCCCAATGCGTCCTCATTAGACAGAACCGAGGAAGTTATCCGTGAAATGTCACGAATTGCTCTTGAACACCCAGGGGTATCTGATGCCGTTGCATTTCCGGGATTGAATATTAATGGATTTACTAATAGCCCAAATTCGGGGATTTTGTTCACACCATTAAAGCCCTTTGACGAGCGAACGACTCCAGAACTGTCTGCCGGTGCTATTGCCCAACAACTCAACATGCAGTTTTCATCAATTCAAGGCGCTTTTGTTGCTATTTTTCCGCCGCCTCCTGTCATGGGATTAGGCACTATTGGTGGCTTTAGACTTCAAATTGAAGACCGCGCAAATTTGGGTTTTGAAAAGCTCAACGAAGTTACTCAGCAAGTGATTGGTAAAGCGTGGGCACACCCAGCCCTTACTGGCAACTTTACGAGTTTTACCGTTGATGTTCCTCAGCTCGATGTAGACTTAGATCGCACCAAAGCCATTAGCCAAGGCGTGAGCGTAGATACTATTTTTGACACCCTGCAGGCCTATTTGGGCAGCGTTTATGTGAACGACTTCAATTTATTTGGCCGTACCTATCAAGTGAATGTGCAAGCCGATGCGCCGTTCAGAGAAGATGTTGAACAAATTAAACAGTTCAAGGTGCGCAGTACTCATGGAGAAATGATCCCTCTGGGTACTTTCCTGAATGTAGGCTATACCGCAGGCCCAGACAGGGTTATGCATTACAATGGGTACGTGACAGCCGAGGTCAACGGTGGACCCGCTCCGGGCTACAGTTCAGGCCAAGCGAAAGCCGCCATTGAGCAAATTCTAGAAGAAACGCTTCCCTTGGGTATGACATACGAGTGGACAGAGTTGACCTATCAACAGATTTTAGCCGGCAATACCGCCATGCTGGTATTCCCCCTCGTCGTCGTATTGGTTTTCCTTGTGTTGGCCGCTCAGTACGAAAGCTTGCGTCTACCTTTGGCTATCATTCTTATTGTTCCAATGACCTTACTTTCGGCAATCACTGGCGTTATTTTGTGGGGTGGCGACAACAATATATTTACCCAAATTGGCTTTATTGTATTAGTCGGGCTAGCAACTAAGAACGCCATATTGATTGTAGAGTTTGCCAAGGAGCTACAAGAAAATGGTATGAACGCCCTAGAAGCGGTGAAAGAAGCCTGTCGTTTGCGCCTACGTCCTATATTGATGACATCTATAGCCTTCATCATGGGAGTATTCCCAATGGTAGTTTCAACGGGCGCTGGTGCAGAAATGCGTCAAGCCATGGGGGTCGCAGTATTCTCTGGAATGATTGGCGTCACTATTTTTGGCCTAATACTTACTCCGTTGTTTTACTATCTATTGCAACGGAATAAATAAAAGACGGCGAATAGTAAGTTGTTTGAAAAAAAGCGCGTATGACTTGAAGCCATACGCGCTTTTTTGTCTACTAATAAGATTAGACTTTAGCGAATGGCAGCGCTTTTTTATTTCTTCGCTGCCACAGTGCGGCGGCCTTTTCTTGTGCCGTTTGTACATCTAGGTTATCAACCAACAAAAGATAACTGGTTAATGATGCTAGCGTGGCTTGACGTCCATATCCATGATCAATTTCACCCGCCCAAACCTGTAGCATAGTCTCCAACGACATTGACTTGTCCTTCATCGCCCATCCTTCGGTCATTTCGGGAAGCACGGGCACTTCGGTATTGCCATTACGGGTCACAAACAGTTCAGTGGGTCGTTCACTGTTGACTTCAGGATCACCACCGTCGCCGCGGAAACACAAAGCGTCGAAATTAGGGAAAGCTTCGTTCACATGGCGATGTTTGTGGTCTAAATGCATATGATAAACCCCCTGTACACAGTAAGGCGCAGCAGAAGGGTTAAGTAAACGAGATAGCGTATTGGCACAGGACCGAAGGCCAAACACTTCTCTGAGTTTAATCAGGGTATTCAAACTTGGCAGAACATACCCAAGATCTAAATAAGTGACGTTGTAGGTTTCAAGCTGTTGTTTTGCTGATTGGATACTGGTGACTTCATCTAGCCCTAATGTGGGTAATGCTTTACTCGCATATAAGCGACCAGAACCAGGTTCATGAGCACCGTGAAGCAAGGTTTTATAACCGTTAGCGGCTAACACAGCCACTGACAACAAGTACCAGGGCAATTGACGTCGTTTGCCCGCATAACAACCAATATCTAGCTGGGGTGTGAGCGATTTTAGTTCGGGTTCGATGAGTAAACGACAAGCATCAATAAAACCAATAATTTCGTCAGGGGTTTCCTCTCGCGTTCTGAGTAGCATCAGAAAAGCGCCCCGTTGGTCTCCAGTTACCTCACCGGCCAACAACTGACGCATGGCATCGAATGCTTCTTCTCGGGTAAGGCTTCGGCTTCCTTTTTTACCTTTGCCTATTATTTTGATGTATTCGCTAAACGGTTGGGACATAGTGAGGTGTTTGTAACAACGACAGGTCAACAGATTGCCTAGACTCTACCACTTTTCCAAGAATAAGTAATGCCGGTCCTGTTAGCTGTGCATCATGAACTTTCGCACTGATACTGTTAAGCGTTCCAGTCACTGTTTTTTGATGCTTACATGTGCCATTTTCAACAACAGCTACGGGCCAATCGGCAGATAAACCATTCTCCACCAGCTTGTCGCTCAATAAAGCCAAACGACTCAATCCCATATACACAACCAGTGTCTGATCTTTGGCTTGTGCGGCAAGTTTCTCGAAATCAGGTAACTGATTTTCATCTTTGAAATGGGCCGTTAATAGCGAAACACGCTGAGCGCAACGGCGATCAGTAAGAGGAATACCAGTATAGGCCGACACACCTGAGGCTGCGGTAATACCTGGAACAATTGCGTAAGGTACGCTCGCCTTTTCGAGTGCTTGCGTTTCTTCACCTGTGCGCGCAAACACTGCAGGGTCACCGCCTTTTAGGCGAACCACACGTAGCCCTTGTTGGGCTAAAGATACCATGTGCGCACAAATTTCATTTTGAGGAACACTGTGTTTACCGCAACGTTTGCCTACATACTGCTTTTTGATGTGCCTTGGTATGATGGCAAGCACTTCCTCACTCACCAAAGCATCAAAAGTACAATGTCTGCATCTTGCAATAATGCATACGCTTTCATCGTGAGCAGAGAAACGTCGCCCGGTCCTGCGCCCACAATAAACACTTCACCCTCTCGGCCGTGTGTTGTTCGTTGAGCATCGCCTCTAGCACGGGATGTATTTCGCTCTTGTGTAATACCACGAAAAAACATGGGCAACTTATCAAAAATAGCCTGCATCATAATGTTCCCCTTGTTATTGAAATTGAACAATCGTTAAAGTCACCCAGCTATTGGCCAAACGACTTATCAGTAAAATTATTGAATTGAAGGCTCAACCAAACTCAACACTTGTTTATCGATAATCTGCTGAAGCTCAGGCTTACATGAACCACAATTGGTACCGCACTTGAGTTTCTGACCTAATTCGTCCACCGTACTACAGCCAGTCTTCACAGCATTTTCGATGGTTTTTGTCCGTACACTGAAACATGTACATACTGTTGGTCCATTTAAGAAGGCTTCGTCAGGCTCGCTGCGCAGCAAAGATGCAACCGACGTTTCTGATACCTCTTGCCCCATCAAACTACTCAGCCATGCGGTAGGTACTTTGCCTTCTGGATTCAGTGTTGTGGTATCTTTGCCTACCACTATTGCAAAGCAAAATTTCTCATCACTCGCGGCAACTAAAACGCTGTTCTTCGCCGAAGAAAAACGATAGAAAGTGTAAGATTCAGGAAGCGCACTTTGCAGTGTATTTAACCAAGATGCTGCACTTGCGTTGGATGCCAGGCGCCATGCCTCACTGTTTTCCATTGGTGTTTTGGTCCAATAGTCAGCATGTTGTGTCACTACTTCCGCGGTCGTTTCATCGCTAGTCACAAGCAAACCATAACTCGCGAACTCTTGAACCGCTAAAGTCACTGCACCGTGTTTTAGCTCAGGCTGGCCCGATAAAGGATCCGTTGCAGGTGCGTACAAACGGGTTAACGCACAGTGAGATCCCCATACCTTCGACCAATGAATAGGAATAAATACATCCCCTTTGCGCTGACCACTGTCAATTTTAGCGGGATAAATACACCCCGATTCTCCGCTGGACTCACTGGTAATATTAATCAGCTGCCCTTCAGTAATTGATAACGCTTGTGCATCAGTAGGGTGAATATGTAAGTGACCATACGGCATGTGTGAAGATAATTTCGCCGCTTTACCGGTGCGCGTCATCGTGTGCCATTGATCTCGGCTTCTGCCCGAATTAAGCACAAACGGGTATTCAGCTGATGTTTGTTGTTGCGGCGCTTTATAGGTAACAGCAACGAAGTTCGCTTTGCCATTGGGCGTTGAAAAACGTCTGTCGGTAAACAGTCGCTTACTAGACAGGTGTTCTTCACCGCGTTTGACGGGCCATTGAACTGGAGTTAATCGATTGTACTCTTGTTGTGACATGCCTACCATGCCACCCAAGTTGAGCAGTTTTTCGTTGTTGTTTTCCCACTCAGTTAACTGTGCGTACTCGTCGAATATTTGATGTGGCGTGGTAAAAGTAAAGCCTTCTTCAAAGCCCATTTTGCACGCAACATCACACATGATTTGCCAGTCGTGTTTTGCTTGCCCTGGAGGAAGCAGCATCCCACGCTGGCGAGAAATACAACGTTCCGAATTCGTCACTGTACCGTCTTTTTCAGACCATCCAGTAGCTGGTAAAGCGACATTCGCAAACGCGAGGGTATCATTGGTGTCGACTATGTCTGAAACCACTACAGTTTCACACTTTGCTAAGGCTGCTTCGATTTGGTGGCGATTAGGCATACTCACCACGGGGTTTGTCCCCATTATCCAAACGAATTTCACTTTGCCAGACTCAACAGCTTCAAACAAATCGACGGCTTTTAACCCAGCCTCTTGGGCCATTGCAGGCGACTTCCAAAAGCGTTGAACGCTGTCTCTGTGCGCTGGATTTTCGATATCTCTGTGTGCAGCCAGCATGTTGGCAAGACCACCCACTTCGCGCCCACCCATGGCATTAGGTTGACCTGTTATTGAAAACGGACCGCTTCCTGGTTTACCGATATGGGACAATGCAAGATGACAATTAATGATGGCATTGGCTTTATCAACACCCGCCACCGACTGATTAATTCCCATTGAGTAGAAGGTCACTGCTGTTGGTGAATTCACGAACCAATCATAAAACGTCTCAAGTAGCTCTGCATCTACATCACAGATTTCACTAACGGCAGCTAATGTAGCTTCACTGGCACTAGCGAGGGCTTGATCTAGATTATTGGTGAACGATTGCACATCCTCTTTGTCTATTGCGCCTTGCTCATTCGCGTAATTTAGCAAGCCATTGAATAGCGCCACATCAGACCCAGACTTAAGAGGAATGTGTAAATCAGCGATAGACGTGGTTTCGGTAGCCCGTGGATCGATTACAACAATCTTCATCTCTGGGTTGCGTAATTTAGCTTGCTGCATTCGCTGGAATAATACAGGGTGTGCCCACGCCGCATTACTTCCAGTGATCACCAACAAATCAGTACAACTCAGATCGTCATACGAACAAGGTACCGCATCTTCACCAAATGCCCGTTTGTAGCCAGCTACTGCAGATGACATACACAAGCGAGAATTAGTATCAATATTGGCACTACCCACATAGCCTTTCATGAATTTATTGGCAATGTAGTAGTCTTCGGTTAATAGCTGTCCCGATACATAAAAAGCAACGGCATCCGGCCCATATTCAGAAATGGCCTGAGCCATTTTTTCGGCAACAAAGGAGGTAGCCGTGTCCCAATCTACCTCTTCACCTGCTATGGTTGGGCTCAACAAACGACCACTGAGATCATTTGTTTCTAACAGATTTGTGCCTTTAACACACAATCTTCCAAAATTGGCCGGATGCTCAGGCGTGCCGCTAACCTTGTCCAGGGATAAGGCACGCCCGTTTCCGCTGCAACTAATGTCTACTCCACAGCCAACACCGCAATACGGGCAAGTACTTTGCCTTAGCTGAGGTGCAACTTTTTTGACTATTGGAGCAGGTATATTCATTTTCGCCTCGGACAATACAGCTAGTTAACTACTTCGACGGATAAGTTGCCGTTAAACGGCAACGTGGACCCGTGTTCCCTCTAGTTTAACAGGGTAAACCATCACGCTAACATCATCGCGCTCAAAGCACTTACCTGTTTCTAGAGAGTAGTGTTCTTTGTAGAGCGGAGACGCTACCACTGGCTCATCTTTGAGTGACCCAAGTAAGCCGCGATACAAGACGTTTGCTTTGCCCACTGGATCGTAGTTGCTAATGGCGTAAATAAAGCGCTCGCCTTTGTTGTAGAAGCTAAAAATAGCAACCTGTTGATCGTCAATCAGTGCACATACACCACTGTTTGCAACAAGGTCAGTTTCATCACACACTTCGTGCCAGCGTTGCGCTAATTCGGTATTTGCAGTCATGATAATTTTCTCCTTACACCACTTCTACGGGAATGGCTTTAGTACCTGCAAACTTTTCAGCTTCTGTTGCAGGGCGAATTTGTCCACGTTCATCAACAAATTGAATGTTTGAATCTGTACTTTGACTATTAACAAACTGACGGAAACGCTTACGAGCTTCAGGGTCTTCGATAGTGGTTTTCCACTCACACTGGTAAGCGTCAACCACCGCTTGCATTTGCGTTTCTAACTCTTCGTTTAAGCCCAATGCATCGTTAATCACCACGTCTTGAAGGTACTCTAGACCACCTTCTAAGTTGTCCATCCACACTGAGGTGCGCTGCAAACGATCTGCGGTACGTACGTAGAACATCAACACGCGGTCGATATACTTGATAAGGGTTTCAGTATCTAGGTCGGTTGCGAAAAGGTCGCCGTGACGAGGTTTCATACCGCCGTTACCACACACATAAAGGTTCCAGCCATTTTCTACCGCAATAACACCGATATCTTTGCTCTGTGCTTCGGCACACTCACGGGTACAGCCTGACACTGCAAACTTAATTTTGTGAGGTCCACGTAAACCTTTGTAGCGGTTTTCTAATTCAATAGCCGCGCCCACAGAATCTTGAACCCCGTATCGACACCATGTGCTACCTACACATGACTTAACCGTTCTGAGTGCTTTGGCGTAGGCGTGACCAGTTTCAAAACCACCAGCAACAAGCGCTTCCCAAATATCAGGCAACTGCTCAACACGAGCACCGAACAAGTCAATTCGTTGACCGCCAGTAATCTTGGTGTAGAGGTTGAATTTCTTCGCTACTTCGCCAAGAAGAATGAGCTTTTCAGGCGTAATTTCACCGCCAGCCACACGAGGTACAACAGAGTAAGTACCGTCTTTCTGCATGTTACCTAGGTAGGTATCGTTAGTGTCTTGCAATGGCAAGTGAGACGGATTGAGAATGTAATCGTTGTAAACAGACGCCAGGATAGACCCCACTGCTGGTTTACACACGTCGCAACCAAGGCCTGAACCGTGTTTTTCTAGTAACTCATCGAAGGTTTTAATACCGTTCACTTTGATGATGTGGAAAAGCTCTTGGCGGGTGTAGTTAAAGTGCTCACAGATGGCTTTAGATACTTCAACACCGCGTTTTTCTAGCTCGCTGTCTACCACGTTTTTCAGTAGTGCCGCACAGCCGCCACAACCGGTTGCTGCTTTAGTCGCTGATTTAACGTCACCAACACTGCAACTACCACTGTCGATAGCACTCACAATGTCGCACTTAGCAACGTTGTGACACGAACAAATCGTTGCGCTATCAGGTAATGCATCGGCACCTAACGCTGGCGCTTCTCCGCCTGTAGGCATAATCAAGCTCTCTGCATTTTCAGGAAGCTCAATACCGTTTAATGCATATTGAAGTAAGGTATCGTAATCGCTGGTATCACCCACCAATACAGCGCCAAGCACATGCTTTTGCTCGGCATCAACTACGAGTTTCTTATAAACACCGTCTGGCTGGTTGTAGTAAGTATAGCTTTGCGCACCTTCGGTTCTTTCGTGAGCATCACCAATAGAGCCTACTTCAACACCCATAAGCTTCAACTTGGTGCTCATATCAGCACCTTCGAAGGTCAGTCCTTCACCTTGTAAGTGACTTACCGCTACTCTCGCCATGGTGTAGCCCGGTGCCACAAGACCAAAAATCTTGTTATCCCAAAGCGCACATTCGCCAATGGCATATACGTCTGGGTCAGAGGTTAAACACTGGTCGTTGATCACAATACCGCCACGCTCGCCCATATCGAGTTTGGCTTGCTTACCTAGTTGGTCTGACGGACGAATACCCGCAGAGAACAAGATCATATCGGTTTCAAGAGATGTGCCGTCGGCGAACGCCATACGATATCTACAGCTCTCTCCCGCTTCGATGACTTGAGTTGCTTTTTGGGTATGCACTTTCACACCCAAATCTTGAATTTTTTGACGTAATACACTGCCGCCAGTTTCATCTAACTGAACAGCCATAAGCTGAGGTGCAAACTCAACAACGTGAGTATCAAGGCCTGCTTCTTTAAGCGCGTTGGCCGCTTCCAGTCCCAACAAACCACCACCGACAACAACGCCGACTTTACTCTCGCGAGCCGATGATTCAATCGCTTCTAAGTCTTCTATGGTGCGGTACACCAAGCAGTGTTCTTGGTTATTACCAGGGATTGGCGGAACAAAAGGGTAAGAGCCAGTAGCAAGAACGAGTTTGTCATAGCTGTAAGTTTCGCCACTCTGGGTAGTGACAGACTTGTTTGCACGGTCTACTTCAGTCACCATGGCATTCAATACATAGTTTACGCCCCATCCGTCATAGGTTTTACCGTCGGTAAGCGCTAGGTCATCAGCGGTAGCGCCAGAAAAATACGACGATAAGTAAACGCGGTCGTAAGCTAGTCGAGACTCGCCACTTAATACGGTAATTTCAGCGTCTGCATTGCTTGCGTGAAGTTGTTCAACAAAGTGATGACCCACCATGCCATTACCAACAACCAACACTTTTAATTTTGAATTTGAAGTAGTCATGCTCTCTCCCTTTTTATTCGGGACAAAAAAAAGCCCACGCCAATTTTCATTGGTGTGGGCTTCGTTGCCTTTTGTGTTGTCGGCAGCACTACCGACAACGAACACATTTTAAACGAGTGATATTCACTCAACACATACACGTAATTATTGTTACAACTTTAATGCCAAAAATTATATCGTTGATTTATATGCAGTTTGTTAAATAAACCCATAGGAAGTTAATGGGTATATGCACCAAACAGTAGCAAAACCACCATTATTGGTGCACTAATTTATGCCAGTTTATCCGTCGCAACGCGATAACGTGGATCTTCATTCACGTTAATCTCTACGAACTTATCAGCATTGCGCAATAAACTACGACATTCATCACTAATATGGCGGATGTGCAGCTTCTTACCCTGCTGCTCGTATTTATCGGCCAACGAATCAAGCGCGTCGATACCTGATGAATCCCAAATTCGCGAGTTAACAAAGTCGATAACCACGTCATTTGGATCGCCAGTCACATCAAATAAATCTTTAAAGTGGCTTACAGAGCCAAAGAACAATGGCCCTTGAAGCTCGTAGACTTTCCATCCGTCATTGTCGATGTGATGCTTTGCTTCAATATTTCTCGCATGCTTCCACGCAAACACCAAAGCAGAAACAATCACACCAACTACTACCGCAACCGCCAAATCAGCAATGACAGTAACCGCAGTTACCAAGAATAGAACAAATGCGTCTTCTTTGTTTACACCACGCATAATGCGGAACGATGCCCACTCGAAGGTGGCAATAACAACGACAAACATAACACCAACAAGTGCAGCAAGAGGAATCATCTCGATGAGAGGCGCTGCAAACAAAATGAAACCAAGCAGTACGGTTGCCGCAGTAATACCCGACAAGCGACCACGACCACCTGAATTGATGTTGATCATACTCTGCCCGATCATGGCACAGCCGCCCATACCGCCGAAGAAACCATTGACTGTATTGGCTACGCCTTGGCCAACGCATTCTTTGTTTCCGCGACCACGGGTGTCTGTCATTTCGTCAATTAACGACAGTGTTAGCAAAGATTCAATCAAGCCCACAAGACACAAAATAATCGAGGTAGGCAAAATAATCATGAGGGTTTCCCAGGTGAATGGCACCATTGGGATTGCGAATGTAGGCAGTTCACCTGCCAAGGTTGCACCTTCTTTTTGGTCCGCTGGCAATAAATCGCGTACGAAATCGATGACGGTGCGCGCTTCTAAATCGAGGCCATGTACCAACGCGGTCACGGTAATAATAGCAACCAATGACGCAGGTACAGCGGTGGTTAACTTGGGTAACAGGTATATGATGGCCATTGTCAGCGCTACTAGGCCAACCATCCAATACAACATAGAGCCTTGCATCCAGGTGAGTTCACCCATGTCATTCAACACTTTGAATTGACCTAACTGGGCAAGAAAAATCACGATGGCCAAACCATTCACAAAACCTAGCATGACCGGATAAGGCACCAGTCGGATAAACTTGCCCAGCTTGAACACGCCGGCAAGTATTTGGAGCAACCCAGCCAATATCACCGCAGCAAAAAGGTATTGCACACCGTGTTGCGCGACCAACGCCACCATGACTACCGCCATAGCGCCTGTTGCGCCAGAGATCATTCCTGGGCGACCGCCAATAGCAGAAGTGATCAATCCCATCATGAACGCAGCGTATAAACCAATCATAGGTTCTACACCGGCCACAAAAGCAAATGCAACGGCTTCAGGCACTAACGCAAGTGCCACAGTAATACCCGACAGCACATCGTTTTTCACATTGCTGTCGCGATTTGTAATTAAATCAAACATGTTTTCTCAGAGGTCGATAAGTTGATTGAACACCGTTTGCCAAAGGGCTCGCCTATACACAAATAGTGTGAGTTGAATATTTCGGCGATTCTATCACCATTAAACCTGAAAATCTTTTAATAGAATGTTAAGCCCACCGCCTGTGTTGCGCTTTCATTGCTCTCAACGTACTATCGGCGTTCACTACTACAAAAGGATAAAGTGTGGTTCCCTACTTTCTTACGGGTATTTCTGTACTCATTGCCGCCATTTTACATTGGTTAGCTCCACAAAATTTTTGGCGTGCTACTGCCATGTCTACCGCTGTGATACTGCTTGTATCGCTGGCGTCCTTGTATATATTCAATGCATCGGGAATGCTAGTCAGTGAGAACACGGGAGAAACCCCAGATTTCAGCGGCAGATTAGGAATGATTTCTCTACTAATTTCTTTTTTTGCTCTGCTTATCTCTTTGTTTGTTGGTTGGTTTATTCGCATAATCAGACAATAGTGAAGAGAATCACATAGACATTAAGCACAATAAATTACGCCTATCTAAATGCACCAAGTTGCAGCACCACACAGTTGATGCACCAATATAAAGCAAAACACTGCACACTTTTAGTTTTCATTTGGTTAACATAAGATAATAGTCATTAAAATCAGTAAGATAAGCATCCCATTAAAAGTGCTTTTTACCCTTTTCCCAAGATAATGAAGGCATAAGCCTTGCTTGCAGATATGGTTTGATCGTTTTTGAGCGTTTTACGCTCTGTTCAAACACTCGAGAGAAAACCCGATGAAGAACTGCAGTGATACTACCAAGCGTTTTTTGTTATCAGCAAAGCGTGCCGAAATTAGTGTACTAGAGCAGCTGGCAAGCAACTGCCGTATAGTTATTGCTGTGAAAGATATGGTGCACGAACTTCAGCGTGAACGTGGTTCGAGTAATATCTATCTAGCGTCAAAGGGAGAGCGTTTTGGCGAACAGCGCGCTCAGCAAATAGAATCGAGTACTTTGGCAGAAGAAACTTTTCGCAGTCAGTTAAAGTCTCTTTATCTGAATAACAGTGGCACCAATGCAAATCCAAGGTTACTAAGTAGCATTACATTAGCACTTCAGGGGGTTGACCATTTACCCGTCTTGCGTAAGCAAATTCACGATCTAACCTTATCTCCCCTTGATTCAACCCAAGCCTATTGTCGACTCGTGGCTGGATTGCTCACCGTGATATTCGAGGCTGCGGATATCGCCAGTCATCCTCAAATCACTCGTTTACTTGTCGCCCTATTCAATTTTATGCAAGGTAAAGAGTTTGCTGGGCAAGAGAGGGCATGGGGCGCCATAGGCTTTGCAGAGTCTCATTTTGACAATCTGATTTGCGACAAAATGGAAGCTCTCCAACAAGCACAAAGCCACCACTTCTCATTGTTTTGTGAGTTCACCCCGCCCTCTCAAGAGAAAGCATGGGCATTATTGGGCTCAAGCTCGATGAACCAAGATATTGACCGTTTGCGCACAATGATTAGGCAGCTCGCCGATGGTCGCCCGATTTCATCCGAACTCAGCGAAGTATGGTTTGAAGTAGCGACTAAACGTATTGATGCCATGCGTGCTATCGAAAACGCGCTGACGCAGAGCTTGTTAGAAGTCGCGCTTGAGAGTGTGAACAATGCACAGAACGAAATGAAAAACCATCAAAAGCTACTCGAAAAGCTGTTTGAAGAGAACGCCCCTGACGGCTCACCACTTACCATGCTATTCGACCCAACAATGCCAGGATTATACGGCATGCACGAAGGTCAGGACGATGACCACACACCTCTAGGAGTAAAAACCAAAGGGCTTTCTGCCCACCGCTCGTTTTACGATTTACTTCAAGGGCAAGCAAAGCACATCAAAGATATGTCGCGAGAACTTGAAGATGCGAAACGTGCTATCGCAGAGCATAAGTTTATTGATCGTGCCAAACTGATACTCATGCAACAATGGCAACTCAGTGAAAACGAAGCCTATCGACGACTACAAAAGCAAGCCATGGACGAGAATAAAAAGCTGGCAGAAATAGCTGAGCGGGTAGTGGTTGCAATAGACAAGAAAAGCAAACCTCATGTCATTAACGGCTAAGGTGTGTTCGCGAGCACTGGCTCAAGAGTAATTCTCCGTATTTTCAATACTTAACTTCCGCAAAGGAATAAAATACACTCAACAAAGTGAACTACTGTTTTCCAAGGGACGTGTATTTTGTCGTTTTTTAGCATGAGAGTAAGCTGGCGCTGGTCAGTGGCGGCGGTACTTTTCTTTTGCGCATTTTTCGGTTTCTTAACCGGCGTGGGCTTGTCAGAAAGGCCCGATGTACACGCAGCCGATGCACTCACAAAAGCCTATTACAGCTTGGGGCTATTTGTGATGGGTGGGTTAGACTTGGGTACTCCTCAAGGCGGTCCATTGTTCAGTCGCACTTTATTGTGGATCAGTTACTTTGGCTCTCCAATTCTCGCAGCATCAACCATCATTGAAGCTGTGGTTAAGACCCTTTCGCCACATACTTGGCGTTTTCAACGATTCCGCAACCACGTTATTGTGGCCGGTTCAGGGGAACTAGCTGTGTCTTTTGTGAAAGAGTTTCGACGAGTCTCTCCCTCTGCAAACTTACTGATTATCGACAATGATTTTGACCAGTTGAGAGAGGTTGAATTCAGGCGTCGCTACCATGCAAAGATTGTCAGGGGCGATATTACACGAAGCTTCTTCTTACAACGCTTACATCTTAAATGTGCTAAGAAAGTCATTCTGTTGGGTGATGATAACTTTCAAAATTACGAAGCCGCTCACAAAATTCTCGACTTAGAGCCAAAGCTTCAAAACAACATCATCATTCACTGTAACAGTATTCGATTTATGCGCTCGATGGCCGATTCATATGTAGCTAAGCTGTGTATCAACTTTAATGCCTATCAACTCGCAGCCTCTGCGTTGGTGAAAAAGCATCTGAATACGCACTTTTTGGAAACCACGCCAAAAGATGTAGTCGTTATTGCGGGGTTTGGTGTATTTGGACAAACCATACTTGAAGAGCTTCAATACAGTGCGAAAGAAGAAATTGATACCATTGCCATTATCGGCGTGGACGCTAAGCGTCGTATTCAAGTTGTTGATGAACAAAACAACTTAACCAACTTTTGCCGACGTGAAGTATTTGAAGGCCCAATATCGCACCCTCAAGTATGGAAAGAATTGCGAGCCAACGTAGATCTCAAAGACTCACAACCAGTCATTATTCTATGTACCGATTCAGAAGAGGATAACTTTAGAACCTCATTGTGGATCAAGCGCAAGTATCCCGGTGCCATGGTGATTGCCCGTAGCTACTTACCATCTAAGTTTGCCACTGCAGTTAGCGAGCAAAACGACATACTTAACGTCAGTATTAATAAGCTAGTTCGAGAGAATTTTCCCGCAGATTGGCTTGATGTGTCAGATAAACGTGGGGTGTAAAAAACGCGCCCAATGAGTGGGCGCGTATAGGCTTTGTTAAAATGCGTAACCGCTGTGCTTGTTCTCAACCTTGTAGAAAGTTGCCTGCACGTAGTCGCTATCATTCCCGGTATTGTTCTGGTTATAAACGCCAGCTTTGAAATACATATATTGTCCACCGCTGGTGTAACCACTGTTACTCATATCAACAGTTTCAACAACGTCTGCTTTGCCGTCGCGAATGATGGTTACGGTTAATGTAGAGCCAGAAACATCAATGCGGTAACTAAATACTTCATCTAGTGAAATACCATCACTCGGGTTTGATGCGCTGCTCGAGCGGCTACCAATCATTTCATACCATTGATCACTACCGCCATTGGGTTCATGAGCAATGTAGATGCTGCCTTTGCTATTGTTTGGCAACTTGCGGTAATACAAGCGCACAGGCTCATCGTCGTTGGCATGAATTTGACCAATAATCACTCGACCTACCTGGCTACTGCTACCCGTGGTAGTCACATGATTTACCGATAAGGTTGCATCTAATGTACCGTCAACACCACCAGAAATATTACGATCACTCGAAGGTGCATCACCAAATACCCAGTTGTTACCACCAACGCCTTTGGTAGCGTATTGAGTATCGCCTCGGCGTAACATTTCACGTAACTCAGAGCGAGTATAACTAGTATTTGTAGAGGTTTTCGCACCTGCTACTGGCGCTCGGAAGACCATACCGCCATCTGTGGCCGTATAGAAGAAGCTACTATTCTCGTATCCACTGCTGAGAGGACCCTCTTTAATAGTGTCAGCTTTACCATCTCCGTCAGTATCAATAGGAACACTTAAAGTCCAATCGAGCAAATCAAAGTTGTCTGATGGCGGAAGGTTAGGATCGAGATTACCTGGGTTGGTTGGTGGTGGATCAACTGGGTCTGTCCCCCCATCAGTACCATCAGTACAACCGATAATTTGCGCTTCAATCAAACTATTCCAATTGCTTGACGAGTTGCCTTGTCCGGTTACCCGCACAAATCGAGCGTCACTGTCTAACACATCCACATCTTCAAAACCTTGTGTTGTGCCGCTCGATTGGGCTGCGACTAGTACTGAGGTCCAGTTTTGGCCATCTAGGGAAGTATCTATCTCATAGTACGCGCTGCGTTGGTCGCCCTTGTACCAAGCCAGTCGGACGTCTGTAACTTCAGCGGTAGCCCCTAAATCAAAAGTAATTTGCTTACCAATGCCATTTGAAGACCAACGAGAGGTAGCCGCCAAATTTCCATCAATAGCATTTGCCGGTACGTTTCCATCGTTGGTGCCGTTGTCAGTCGCCATATTGATGGTCAAGGTATCACTACCTTGGCAACTCACAGGGTCGGTTCCACCGTTATCAGGCGGCGTGCTTGAACTACCGGCAGTTAATGTAAAATCATCGAAACGTCCTTCCCCGCCGTTGTATGCACCATAGATAGTGGCAGAGGTCGCACTTCCCGAGTTAAACGTCACAGTGACCTGTTCCCAATCGCTGCTCGAATGATTGTTCGAAGCACTAATTCCACTTCCTTGAACGCCTAGTGTTCCGTTTCCGCGCACAAAAGCAGAAAGGGTGTAATTGGTGTTTGCAGTAAGAGCAACAGACTGTTCAACCCTGCCTGCTGATCCACTTATCTTTACCGATCTGCTACCAGAGTTTGCTACACCGGATATTGCTGAAGGGTCAGTGTCGGCCCATCCATCAAAGTTGTTTTCAAATCCGGGGTTATCCAAAGTCACGTTTGCTAATGCGGTCATGGGCACAAGTAAGCTCGAGAGCACAGTCGCGCGTAGGGGGTATTTCATTCTTTGTTTTCCTATGTTGTGTGTTCGCATGTGAAGCTCAAACAACGAATCCCTTTCTATATGAAGCCTTGTCATGTGAAACACGTCTCAATCCAAGTAACATCTGGCAGCTTGTTAACCAAATGTTTCTTCATTGTAAAACAAAGAATCAAAAATGGTAATAACAAAATATTAAATTGTCCGTAACATTTAAATAATTGGTTAACCAATATTAAAGAGGAGAGGAGATATTGCGGCGCATCATATTTCAATGCGAAGAAGCAATGGTCACTGAGGTGGTTTGCGAAATGATTTTCTATCAGCGCAATGATGAACTAAGGGCTATGCCACACACCTGTAAATTGGGCCAGCGTGTTTGCCACCCTTTGTTGACAATGCGCTCAATGAATATAGGCGATAGTTTGGCGGGGCTGTTTAGCGTAATGGTATTGGCAAAGTTGCACGCTAATCCGAAGGGCGCGATAACATCACAAGCTCCAGTAGAAGTTAACCTCACTGCGACGCAGGTCTCTCGCTCAATCCAGTGAGAGATAGCATGCTCAGTACTGATGTAAGGCGAATGCCCATGTTTCTGATGCATTCTTGCTTGATTCTTAACTTGCCATCGTACTTTTGGGAGGCGTTCCGTTAAGTAGCTTTGAACGCGGTTTTCAGTGTCGATCGACACATCATTTTTATCGAAATAGACCACATCTACATCATTGAGTGGAGTTAATTCCGTCTTGTTGTGCGTATGATCCCAAATGGCGTTGCGAACGAAACCCGCTCCGATATAGCCTTGAGGTAGCTGACAGTCTCTCAATGCATGTAAACAGCCTACGCGGAATTCGTCAGAGAGCAGAATATCACTGACAAGATTTGAATACCCTGCTACAACGCTCACCGTGTTATTGGTTGTCGAGCTTACTTCCCCCCAAACACTTAGGCGATTCAAGGGCTTCGCCACCGCGAGCTTTCCACTCATCGGCAGTGTAGGTATGCAAGGCTAACGCATGTACTGGGCCTTCCAGTGCTTCAGCCACTAAACCATTGATGGTTCGATGGCGAGCAATCAAGCGCTTTCCTTCGAATGCGTCTGAAACGACAGTGACTTTAAAATGACTTTGAGCACCATCAGGGACATTGTGCATGTAACTCTCATCAAGTATTTCTAAATAGCGCGGTGAAAGCGCTGGAACAATTTTGTCTTCAATGAAAGCTTTAACATTCATAATGGTTTGCTCATTTATACAACTACAAAGTACACAGATTCTATCATCCCAGTACCTCTTGTGTCTTTCTATTCCGAGTAGTGAACTCGTCTAAACTCCCTTGCTTGCTCTATGAACCACCATCGCGGATAATACGCCTCGTAAGCGCTTACGGCGTTACGCTCTCTACTGACTTAGCACTGAAGACACATAATGAACACGGCATTCTCTCTGGCTGATCGCCACTTTACACTGGTTCGCTACCCAGCGAAGCATCAACACAAAAGCTTACAAGCCTGGGACAGCGCAGACGAGTTGCTCATTGAGCATGTAGAAACCACCCTAGAAAATGACAACAATGAGCAGAAGATCCTCATTTTTAATGATGATTTTGGCGCACTAGGTTGCTGGTTCTCTCATCATAATCCGCACTGGGTGTCTGATTCTTATATTTCGACACGTTCGCTGCATGAGAATGTAAGTGCGAATAATCTGGAAGGAAAGGTAACCGAATTAACCAGCGTAGCTCCTCTCTCAGATATTGATGATTCACCCACTTTGGTGCTTATAAAAGTACCTCGCGCACTGGCATTGCTCGAGCAGCAGCTGATTGATTTACAAAGTATCGTTAAACCAAACACGCGGATTATTGCTGCGGGTAAAGTGAAAAGCGTCACTAAGTCTGTACTGGGGTTGTTTGAGAACTACCTTGGCCCTACAAAAACATCGCTAGCGAAAAAGAAATCTCGACTGATTTTTAGTGAATTTACTACACAGAAACATCACGTATCCCCCTACCCTACAGTGTGGACATGCAACGCAAAAAATGGCACGTCATTGACACTGTCTAACAATGCCAATGTATTCTCCCGCCAATCACTGGATATTGGCGCGCGTATCATGATGCCGCACATGCAGGTAGAGAACACCGATAAAGTCATAGATTTGGGCTGCGGTAACGGTGTGCTGGGACTAAACGCACTTGCACTAGCCCCCGAGTGCGAAGTGACGTTTGTAGACGAGTCTTTTATGGCCATCGACAGCGCGAAGAAAAATGTTGAAACCAACTTCCCTGAACAACTCGCTCAGTGTAGTT
Source organism: Alteromonas sp. KUL49 (assembly GCF_006538345.1). Lineage (GTDB taxonomy): Bacteria > Pseudomonadota > Gammaproteobacteria > Enterobacterales > Alteromonadaceae > Alteromonas. The sequence continues at coordinate 213,764 of NZ_BJKL01000007.1, forward strand.
TTGTTGCCAGTAATTGTTTAGAGTCGTTGCTTGATAAGGTTACACCTTACACCGAAAATACCAGGTCGTACTCAAAAGTGTTCTGTAACCCACCGTTTCATCAACAGAATGCCATTACCGACCATATCGCCTGGCAAATGTTTAGTGACGCCAAAGCACTGTTGCGTACTGGGGGTCACTTAGTGGTGGTAGGCAACCGACACCTGGACTATCACATTAAGTTAAAACGCCTTTTTGGTGGCGTAAAGGTACTTGCCAGTGATAAGAAATTCGTTATCTTAGTAGCAGCAAAACGTTAAAGGAATTCTTCGTAATGAAACTCAGATTGGTTATCGGCTTTTTATTGGCTGCCATTTTTAGCTTAAGTGTGTTCGCAGCTACCAAGGAAGATGGTTCACATATTCAGCCTGATAATTATTACCCTCGAGTAAAAATAGAGACAAGTATGGGCGATATCATCGTCGAACTTGATCGCCGAAAAGCACCTATCACAGTAAACAACTTCCTGCGTTACGTTGATAAGCGCAGTTATGAAAATACACTTATCCACCGTGTTGATCCTAACTTTGTCATACAAGGTGGTGGTTACACGCCTGACTATCGTGAAAAGCCCAGTTATGGTGAGATATTTAATGAGTCGGGAAGTGGTCTGAAAAACGACTTACACACTATTTCGATGGCGCGTTTAAACGGCCCACATACAGCATCCCGTCAGTTCTTTTTTAATATGAACGATAACGAAAGCCTAGATCCTGGTAGAAGCTGGGGCTATTCGGTTTTTGGAATGGTTGTCGAGGGTGAAGCTGTGTTAGATGCAATCTCAGAGGTCGAAACGGAATACTCTATTGAATTAAATACCACCAGCGTGCCTGTTGAGCAGATCCTCATCAAGAAAATCACTGTGCTACCGCCGGTAGAGTACTAACCGCGTAAATTCAATCTAAAAAAGCTCTGTGGGCCTTCAGTATCAACACAGAGCTTCCCGCGTTTTTCAAACATCAGTGACGCTAGCACTTGCTGACTCTTAAGATTCTCTGGATGAGTCATGGCTGTGAGATAATCAAACTTTAGCTCGTCTCTGGCCCATGCAATAACTGTATTGCAAGCTTCCTTTGCAATACCTCTTCCTCTTGCTTCTGGCAGTAATGCAAACCCGAGGTCAGGGCATGTAAATAAGAAACGATTGATCAGCCCACATAACCCTAAAGGCGTGTTCGAATGTGCGTCTTTCACTGCAAGTAAGCCGTAGTTCCATTCATCTAAGTGAGCTGTAGAACGCGCTATATATTGGTGAGCATCGGAAATAGAGTGAACACCACGGTTGCCGATAAATCGCAACCATAATGGGTCTTGATTGAGCGTGAGTAGCCAAGGTGCATCATCGGATGTAAGGGCACACAAGGTCAGTCTACGTGTAGAAAAATGCATACGGGCCGCACCTTACTCATTAACGATTAGTCAGTGAGTATGATGGCGGCCCGCAGTAATTAAAAGCCTTATTTTCTAAAACTTTAGAAGCTAGCTCTTACTCCAACAGTCAGGTTTCTACCTGGCAGTGGCGCTTGGTCTTTCAAGAATGAAGTGTGAACCCTAGCCTCTTCATCGGTTAGGTTGTTACCACGTGCGAAGAACACCCAATCAACATTCTGTGTAGTCATACGATACTCCACATTGGCGTCAATTAAGGTGTAACCCTCAGTGCCCGTTTCAAACGATGCCACATTAGTCTGATCGTCATACCAAGTCACACCAAGATCCGCACTTAACGCAGCGCCTTCATAGCTCAGGTTACCGCCAAAACGCAAAGGCGGTGTGCGCGGCAAGCTCTCGCTCTCAACTTCAGCACGAATAAAATCGGTGAACAAGGTTAAACGTAGCTCTTGAGAGAAGTCATAATATCCCTCGGCTTCCATCCCCCAAATATCTGCATCCGCTTGTTGGAAGTAGTAAACGGGTAAACCTTCTTCGTCGTGGCCGTCCTCGTCATGACCATGCTCATCTTCATCGTGATGTTCATCTTCGTGATGCTCTTCTTCATGTTCATCACCGTGTTCTTCATGAGCTTCGGCCAATGCAATTAGACCAGTATTAGACTGGAACACATAATCATCGGCTTGGTTATAAAAGAAAGACACACTATAACCCCAATCACCGGTGAATTTACGGAAAGTAACGTCTAGGTTAGTACTGACCTCTTTTTCCACACGATTGAGTTCATCGTGAATTTCACCGTCTTCATCAAGATCGAATACAAGGCCAATTTCATAACTTTGCGTAGCCAAATGCTGACCCGCTGAAAAGAGCTCTTGTTGGCTGGGCGCACGCTCACTGCGGGATAGTGTTACTGCCACAGATTGGCCTTCAGCATACTCCCAATTCAAGCCCGCTGAGAGTGATGCACTAGAGAAATCATACGTATCAAAGCTGAACTCATGGGCTTCATGCTCGTCGTGATCTTCGTCTTCATCGTGATCATCATGGTCGTCATCGTGATGATCTTCATCTTCATGATCGTCTTCATGCTCATCATGATCATCGTCGTGGTCTTCGTCATGCTCGTCATGATGCTCAAGGGCTAGCTCAATTTCCATGTCTTCTGCATCAAAGTCTGTGAATTCAATACGACCACCGAGTTCAAAGGTCACATCACCCACTTTCTTTTGCTCAATCAGGAACAATGCCATGCTGTCCATGGTATTCGCTGGAGTAAAGGCCTCTTCGCCTTCTGCCACATAATCGCTGTATTGGGTTTGTAGCCCAAATACACCGTGCCAACCATTGATCTCTTCATGATAGAAGCTCAAGCGAATTTCATTCGATTCATTTGAGAACAAAGTACCTACTTCGCCCTCTTCTAACTCAACGTGTTCATAGTCTGTGTAAGACGCAGCAAATTTCACATTAGTGATACCGCGTACAGGAGAGTGCCACTCACCCGCAGCTTGATAGCGCGTCATATCAACGTCGAGCATCACGCCTTCTTCGCCATGTTCCTCCTCGCCATGCTCGTCATCATGCTCTTCGTCGCCATGCTCTTCTTCATGCTCGTCGTGATGACCGTGAGAATGTCCAGGAACGCCGTATAAATTGTCCAGTTTCTCTACTGAGAAACCGAAATAGCCTTCCTCTGCAACATACGACAAACCCGCAGTAAAATCTGTGGTTTCCATTGCGCTGCTTTCAAGAATACCGTTAGGCTCATCTTCATCAGGGTCAACTGACGCATAACCGGGGATATCTGCGTTTTCTGTATCTCTTGAGTAACCGTCGATGTGCCATGCAAACTGTCCTGCACCACCTGAGATATCCGCTCTAGCGAATTTACCTTCGTTAACCGAGCTATAGCTAAGTTCAGCTTCACCAGACACTGCGTCAGGAAGGTATTGTGGGATACGTCCATCAACCACATTGACCACACCACCAATGGCGCCGCTTCCGTACTGCAAGGTTGCTGGACCACGAAGGACTTCAACTTGAGTAGCGCTAGCCAATGAACTAGCAACATTGTGGTCCGGACCAACTCGTGAAACGTCAGAGACATCTAAGCCGTTTTGTACAATCTTCACTCGTGGACCATCGTTACCACGAATAATTGGGCTACTAGACACAGGGCCAAAGTAAGTGCTGTGTACACCTGGTGTAGACTTCAACGTTTCACCCAGTGTTGCAGCCTCTACACGACGCAGTGCGTCTGCATTGAGTACAGTAACAGGCGTAACTGACTCCAATACTGAGGTTTCCAACGCAGTTGCGGTAACGACTATGTTTTCTACTGAAGAGGCTTTAAGCGTGAAGTCGACGTTTTGGTCACCCTCGACTTCACCTAAATCGTTGTCGCCGTGAATGTATTGTTCTGAGTAAACGTGTAGATGGATATGGGTTTGTTTAACGCCATCAAAGCGATACATCCCTTGTTCATCAGTCATTGCGACTCGGCGTGTACCTTCGATGTTAACTTGAGCACCAGCAACAGGTTTACCCATTTCATCGGTAACTTTACCCGTAACGGTAGTTGCCCAAGCAGAGTTAGAAAGAATACCTGCTATCGTCAAGCTCAAGAGCGACGGCAATCTCATGTGTGTTTCCTTTGTAAGTATTATTTATAAAATGCGTGATGTTATATCATTGTTGTAATGTGCAATTTTAAAGTCAACTTAAAAAAGATTACTCACTAAGCATTGCGGCAAGCGACATAACTATCGTTAGTAGTATATGTCTAATAGGAAGGCCTATGCGCGATGGACAGTAAAGTTGATGACGTCTTGAATATGCGACGCGCCGGTTTTAATCATGAGCAATCTATCGATTCCTAAGGCAACGCCGGAGCAAGGTGGCAGACCTGATTCAAGTGCGGCAAGAAACGCTTCGTCAATGGGGCGCTCGGGTAGGCCTGATTCACGTCTTTTTTTGTTATCTTCGATAAAGCGCAAGCGCTGCTCGTCTGCGTCACTGAGCTCGTGAAACCCGTTAGCGAGTTCTGCGCCTTGATAATACACCTCAAAACGGTCTGCGGTTTGCGGGTCATCTGTATTTACCTTGGCCAATGCCGCTTGTGAGGCGGGAAAACCAAAATAAAGCACGGTGAGTCATTACCAATTTCTGGCTCTACTACCTGAGAAAACAACAGTTGAAGTTTGCTATCGGTATCGAGCTGTTCCGGCTTATTGATATCAATCCCATGCTCACACATTGCCCTAACGAGAATATCATCGCTGACATCAAGGGGGTCTATGCCAACATACTTCATAAACGCCGCTTGATACGTCAATCTTGTTGAGGTGTTCGTATTCAGGCACGACATTAACAGCGCGTCGACTTCATCCATTAACTGGTGATGGTCAAACCCTGGTCGATACCATTCCAACATAGTGAACTCAGGATTGTGCCATCGCCCTTCGCCTTCATGACGAAACGCTTTACAAATTTGATAAATCGCTCCACTTTGCGCACATAACAATCGTTTCATGGCGTATTCGGGAGAGGTTTGCAAAAACAGTGTTTTGCTCGCACCCGCCTGAGAAAAGTCAAACTTTGTGGAGAATGCATCGATGTATTGGTCAGTTACTGTACCCGATGACAACAAAGGTGTTTCCACTTCAAGTACATTACGTGCTTCAAAAAAAGCGCGGATTGTCTTGAGCATATTTGCTCTCGCCACGCGAGCTTCGTGAGACGTTGATGGCTGCCATTGGGTCATAGAAATATTAAAACGGTGAAATTGAAACAAAAAGAGAGGCTAGGCTGAGCAATGTCGGTCAATTAGCAGGGTTTTCGATGTAAGCGAGGGGAAGTGATGGACTTTTTACGGCCGTCCTCGGCATGGATGCCGAGGCCGAGCCCCATGGAAGGGTCTACTGCGTGCTGTAAAAAGTTTATTGCTTTCCCTCAGTGAGATCGAGACAACCTTTTATCGCTGAAGCTACTTGCATTAAGCCACGCTGAGCCCCTCTTCATAGCTTACACTCAAAATTACTTTTGCGCGCGACCTACGTATTCGCCTGAACGCGTGTCTACACGAATAACTTCGCCGGTTTGAACGAATAATGGTACGCGAACCACAGCACCCGTTGCCAACGTTGCAGGCTTACCACCAGTACCTGCAGTGTCACCTTTAAGGCCTGGGTCAGTTTCAGTAATCTCTATTTCAACAAAGTTTGGTGGCGTTACTGTGATAGGTGAACCGTTCCACAGAGTGATAGTACAAACATCGTTTTCAACTAACCACTTAACATTCTCACCAACCGCCTTTTCGTCAGCCGCGATTTGTTCGAATGTATCATTGTTCATAAAGTGGTAGAATTCGCCGTCGGTATACAGGTAGGCAAGTTCCGTATCCATTACGTCAGCACCTTCAACACTTTCACCAGAGCGGAAGGTTTTTTCTAGTACTTTGCCAGAAATAAGCTTGCGAATTTTAACGCGGTTAAATGCCTGACCTTTACCCGGCTTTACGTATTCGTTTTCTAAAATGTTGCATGGTTCGCCGTCGAGCATGATTTTCAAGCCGCCTTTGAACTCGTTAGTGCTGTAATTAGCCATAATTCCTCTGAATATACATAAGGTACAAAATACTTCGTGTCACAAATAATACCTAAAAAAGCGATTTCTGTAGAGTCTAACTGGCAAAAAGAATTAGCTCAGAGCTTTTCCGATCCTCTCGATTTAGTGAATTATCTGCAACTCGACACTGAATCTTATACTCAACATAGTAAAGCTCGACGACTTTTTCCCATGCGCGTACCACGACACTTCGCCGATTTGATGGAAAAAGGTAACCCGCAGGACCCATTGTTTTTACAGGTGATGCCTTTAAGCGATGAATTTTTAAGCACGCCAGGCTATTCAGAAGATCCACTGGAAGAACACGACACCGCAGGTCGAGGGCTTTTACACAAGTATGAATCGCGAGTATTACTCATGGTTCGCACTGGGTGTGCGGTTAACTGTCGGTATTGTTTTAGGCGGCACTTTCCTTACGGGGACAACTCGGTCAATAAGCAACAATGGCAAGAGACCATTGATTACATTGCTCAGCATCCTGAAATCAACGAAGTGATATTTTCAGGTGGCGACCCACTCATGGCAAAGGATGAGCAGCTCTCGTGGCTTGCAAACCAATTAGCCAACATTGAACATGTTAAGCGGTTGCGTATCCATACCCGTTTGCCCGTGGTGTTACCCCAGCGTGTCGACACCCAGTTTGTACAATGGTTAACCAGGCTACCAATAAAAACCGTAGTTGTACTGCATATTAACCACGCCAATGAGGTAAGTGCAGCACTAAAATCACGTTTGCAAAAGCTTCAGCAGTCGGGTGTGACATTATTGAATCAGGCGGTCTTACTTAAGGGAGTTAACGACAGTGGGGAGGCACTTATTAATCTGAGTGAATCACTGTTTGATGCAGGCATTTTGCCCTACTATTTACACGTACTGGACAAAGTACAGGGCGCATCGCATTTCTACGTGAGCGATGACGAGGCAAGAGTGCTTATGGAAAAAGCGATAAAGCGCCTGCCAGGCTTTTTGGTGCCCCGTCTCGTCAGAGAGATTGGTGGGCAACCCGGCAAAACGCCTATCGACTTACACTTACATCCGTAAACTATGCGTAGGTATCTATGTTGGCCCCTAACGCAGGGTTTGCAGATGACGATTTTGGTACGTCAGCGGCTGACTCCAGCAGCTGAAGCGTCGCTTGTCCCTCTTCTTTTTGCTGATCTTTAGCAAGTTTCAGAGAAGCCAACTCAAGAGACGCACCGGACGTTCCAGAGGTACTAGCACCTTGTAGATCCATACCGATTTCCTTTGTTGCTTGTAGCAAAGTAAAAAAGTGGGCAGAATTGCCCACCTCATTTGGGTATCGACACCCTTAAGAGAAACTTTAACTTTATTTTTAAATAAACTCTGAGGCTTTATGGACGCTATACACCAACAGTTACAAGAAACCCTTCAAATCTTGCACCGAAAGGCGTTAGACGCAGATGGTATCTTAGATAGCTTGCAACAAGCCCAACACGGAAAGTTTACTGCAGTGTTTGCCGCAGATAGTGGCTTTACCACGTCAGCAAAGCGCTTTGGCCCATACATCGAAGAAATCGCCAAAGATTGGCAAGCCATTAAAACATTGCCTGAGGAAGAAGCGAAAACTGCGCTTCCGCCACTAGTAAAGAAAATTGAGTTGGCGCTTAGTACGTTGTCGCAGTTTCAAACGTCACTCAAAAAGTAAGCTATTCGCCGGTTTGATACGCTTTTTGATACAGTGAGAGCGTATCAATACGGCGCTGAATACGCTGAACTTCATCGCGATAACGAGGGCTATCTACCTCACCATACCTTTGCTCAAATTCAGCCTTACCCAAACCTTCAGGTAATCCGGCAATACTTGGTACAATATCGCTGTCTGTGCGTACACGAGCAATAGTATTTTGTACTTCTTGAGCTTTATCGGGGTCAGTGGCTACAAGAGCGAACTCGTTACCAGACATATCCGCCGCTAAATCAACAAAGCTGTATCCCGAACCGCCTTCTCCGCGATCGACTAATTCTTTAAATTCACCAATCGCCCATGAAACATCATCTACCGATAGTAACTGAATGGCAGCTGACAAGATAAAGTGGCGAGCTAAGTCTGCACGATTGTGAACTGTCACTTCAGACCGCGCTTTTAGGGCTTTGTCACTGTTTGGTTGCACGTCACCAATAAAAGCCCCCAGTCTGTGGTGCCCAACGAATACGCCCAAGGCTAAAATCACTGCCTTATTGTGCAGTACGGCTTCTTCGGGTGTTGAGCTCTGCTCACGAGCTCTGGCCATACCTTCTCGCAAGTATTCAATCAGGGGCACAGGGGTAGGTGAAAGGGCAATTTCACGACCAGAAATATAACGCAGGTAGTAAGCGGTTAACTCTTCCAATTGTGTATCGCCATCATCAAAAGGACTAGATACTTGATTCAGTTCAGCGAACAAATCCCCAAGCGGGGCAACATCAACATGTACATTGTTATCAGTCATATTGATACGCTCGATACGACTGATCGCCACCGAGGCGACATTTGACGAGGTTAAGTGATTAACCAGTTTTTCCAACACATAAATGACCACACCACCGGGCAAGGTAACGTCCCCTACACTAACGTGATCAACATACAGGGATTCATCGGGAAGAATCAATGTTGAGACATTGACGTAAAGATTGACATTCTTGGGAGAGAAAGTAACCGCTACCGAGCCCCCCATAGGCGTGACATTAATGTCGCCTTTCACATTAGGTACAGCCCGTTGCAGCATACCCACCAAGCTAGTGAGCTGTGCCTCTGATAAGGTCACCTTGTGACCTTCCTCACGTTCAGCAAAAGCGTGATTCAACTGTGCTAGTAAGGCTTTTACACTATCAGCATCATTAAGCTGACTGGGCGCGTTAGACGTAACCAAAGGTGTTCTATCAACAGCAGCAATCATTAACCCACCCAGTATTATCGCGAGAATAAATACGAGTATTATGGTGAACGAGATAAGTTTTCCGAAAAATCTGAACATAGCTGCGCTGTTACTACTGCCGTACAAAAATAAGCGAGTTTTAGTTTACCCTGAATCAGCGCAAATGCTAAAGCGCAATTGCGGTCACTAGGGGTTTATTGCACGTATTTTCACGTTAAAACTAAGATGACCTAAAGGGTTTCAGCACTGAGCCAGTGCTGTAGTGAATCAAATATGACTGTAGCTTTGGCAAAGTCATGGCGAGCAGAATGCTCGGTGGGAATAGCAACACACTTCAACCCAGCAGAAACAGCAGCTTGCATACCGTGATGGGTATCCTCAATGGCAATACATTCTTGCGATGTTTTGCCCAACAGTGTCATGGCTTTTAAGTAACACTCTGGTGCTGGCTTGCTGTGTTTAACATCTTCTACCGCCACAACCGCTGAAATAAACTCAGAAAAACCGTAGGTTTCAATAGTTTTATGTACCGATGATTTACTACCACCGGTGACGATGGCAAGGGTAAAACCTCTATTGTGGAAGTATTCCACAGTTTCTTTGGCAAAAGGCATCAATGGAAATGCCCCTTTGTCTAGCAGTGCTTTGACTAATACTAGCTTTTCGGCTTCTAGCGCTTGCGGGGTAACATCTAAATCAAAATGCTCAATAACATCGATAGCGTTTTGCGATGTGGGCACGCCAGCCATAACGTCGGTGTAATAGACTTCACTCAACTCAACGTTGTAGCGCGCCAATACCTCAACCCACATTTCATAATGGGCCTTCTCTGAGTTAATCAAAGTGCCGTCGTGATCAAATAATAAGGTATTAACCTCTGGTGTTAATGCTGGCATCACCCGTCCTTGTGTATTGATTGGCTACAGCCCAACTTCCGCCATGTTACCTTTGCTTTCTAGCCAAATTTTGCGATCGCCAGAACGTTTTTTGGCCAGCAACATATCCATGAGTTCCATCATTTCTTCGGCGTCTTCAATGGTTAATTGCACTAAACGGCGGGTGTTTGGATCCATGGTGGTTTCACGCAGCTGCATGGGGTTCATTTCACCCAAGCCTTTGAAGCGTTGCACGTTGACTTTGCCACGTTTTTTCTCGGCCTCAATACGGTCGAGAATACCTTGTTTTTCGCCTTCATCTAGGGCGTAAAACACTTCTTTACCAATGTCGATACGAAACAAAGGTGGCATCGCCACAAATACATGGCCTTGCTCGACTAAAGTTCGGAAGTGACGCACGAATAGCGCACACAAAAGCGTTGCAATGTGTAGTCCGTCAGAGTCAGCGTCGGCAAGAATACAAATTTTGCCGTATCGCAAACCGCTTAAATCGGTTGAATCTGGGTCGATGCCCAAGGCCACTGAAATATCATGGATTTCTTGTGACGCTAATACCTGAGAAGAATCTACTTCCCAGCTATTAAGAATTTTTCCTCGCAGAGGCATGATGGCCTGAAATTCTCGATCTCGCGCTTGTTTCGCAGAGCCACCTGCTGAATCACCTTCCACCAAGAAAAGCTCTGAGTAACTGATATCTTGAGAAGAACAGTCAGTCAGCTTGCCGGGCAACGCAGGGCCTTGGGTGACTTTTTTACGCGCTACTTTCTTAGTTTGACGTAAACGGCGCTGTGCATTACTGATACACATTTCCGCGAGCAATTCGGCAACGTCGGTATGTTGGTTTAGCCACAAACTGAAGGCATCTTTAACAATACCTGACACAAATGCAGACGCTTGGCGTGATGACAATCGCTCTTTAGTTTGCCCCGCAAATTGAGGGTCTTGCATTTTTGTTGAAAGAATATAGGTACAACGGTCCCAAATATCATCTGGAGTGAGCTTTACACCGCGAGGCATTAAGTTTCTGAACTCACAAAACTCACGCATTGATTCGAGCAAGCCCTGACGCAAGCCGTTGACATGTGTTCCCCCTTGCGCTGTGGGTATCAAGTTTACATAACTTTCGGTGACTAAATCACCGCCTTCGGGCAGCCACATAACCGCCCAGTCGGCCGCTTCTGTGCTGGCACTGAAACTACCTACGAATGGCGTGTCTGACGGGATGGTCTCAAACTCTTTAACCGACTGATACAAGTAATCACGAAGTCCGTCTTCAAAGTACCACTCTTGGCTCTCTTTAGTAATTTTGTTGTCGAAGCGAATACGCAGCCCTGGACACAAAACCGCTTTTGCGCGCAGATTATGCATGAGTCGGCTTACTGAGAATTTCGCTGAATCAAAGTACTGTGGGTCGGGCCAAAAGTGCACACGGGTACCTGTGTTTCGCTTACCACAGGTATCAATTACCTCTAGGTCTTCCACTTTGTCGCCGTTGGCAAACGCAATTTGAAACACTTGACTGTCTCGACGAATGGTCACTTCTACACGAGTAGATAATGCGTTTACCACAGAAATACCCACACCGTGTAAACCACCAGAAAACGCGTAGTTTTTATTTGAAAACTTACCACCGGCATGAAGCTTACTCAGAATCAGCTCCACCCCTGACATGTTCTCTTCAGGGTGAATATCCACCGGCATACCACGTCCGTCGTCAATGACCTCTAAAGATTGGTCTTCGTGCAATACCACTTTGATATTGGAAGCATGCCCTGCCAACGCTTCATCCACACTGTTATCGATAACTTCCTGACCCAAGTGATTAGGGCGAACAGTATCTGTGTACATGCCTGGGCGGCGCTTAACAGGCTCTAGACCATTTAAGACTTCAATTGCATCAGAGTTGTATTGATTTGACATAGTTATGATTATTATTTTGACCGGTGAACCAAGGGCAAAGCGACATGGGCTTAACCTGTATGAGTAAACGATGTTAGCAGGGCTTTTGCACAGGGGCAATCGCTTCGCCTTGACTGTTTTTTAACTCAAGAAGGCAGCAATTTCTTCAAGGTGGTTATGATAGTCAACAAACCTATGGTCACCACCCTGCTCTATCACAAGATGGCTTTGGGCGTATTTTTGTTCTGCCTGACGATAATCCAGTGTTTCATCCCCTGTTTGCAATAACACTTTATAGACAGAGGGCGTTTTCAACTGCGGTGTATCTAGTGCTTTGATGATGTCCATATCGTCATGTGTGAGCGAAAATGCTTTTCCGCTGTATGGGTTAACGTGATCGCCAATGTAGCCTTGCAGCAGCTCATAAGGACGCACTGCCGGATTCACCAGCACCGCTTTGCCGCCATACTGTTCTACCAACCATGTAGAAAGGTATCCACCCATTGAGCTACCAATGGCTCGCAGACCCGGCAGTTCTAGAGAGTTATTTAGCAAAGCCGAATGCGCTTCTATATAGCCAGTAAGCTGAGATGCTACTTCACTCGGGTGATTGGAAATCTCTGGAGTATGAAGTGTTACCTCAGGGAAGTGTTGTTCAAAATAGGCTTTGGTTTCGGTGGCTTTTTCAGATTGGGGCGAGCTCATAAACCCATGAAGGTAAAGCACGTGAATCATTGTGTTCTCCTAACCTCACAGTCGAATGTTCCATTATTGTGTAGCGTAATGATTTGATAACCGGCGCCCTCTTCAGTCACGCCAAACTCTTGAGTCATGGCCCATTGCCATGCTGTAGAAGGTGCACCGGCTATCAGAACGCCATCGTTTGTTGTACGTCGCAGGGGGTGATGAATGTGACCATGCAGTAAACCGTTAATCGCGGGCTGCTGTGCTAACCACGCCAATAACATATTGCTTCCCTTGAGTTCATGCTTGTCCATCCAACTATCAGAAGCAATGGGGTGATGATGTAAGGCTAACAAGTGATGCTTTGCGGGTTGAGAGTTAACGCGCTTTTCGACCAAGGTAAGCTCATCGGTTTTCACCTCACCCTTCGCGCCTTTTATCCCTACAATTCTTGTATCGAGCCCATGTATTACCCAATCACAAGTTTCAATCGGTTCATTTGGCTGCAAGTGCCAGCGCCCAAGTAGTGCTTGATAGTGGGGATTATTATCATGATTCCCAGGAATAACACGCAGGGTATGGTGCGTCAGAAGGGGTTCGACGAGTGCACAAAAATGCATGTAGCTTTGCTCAGAATCATCACCACTAATATCACCGGTTACGAGTATCAGACTTTCTGGTTCAATGTCGGCACTATTTACAAGCGTATGAACGATGTTTTTTAACGTTTGATAGGGATTGATGCCTTTATAACCAGTCTTTGTTTTGTCGGCAAAAAGGTGACAGTCACTCAGCTGAATAATTTTAGTAAAAGTGTGAGCAGCGGGCATTAGGCTTCAGAGGTGGCCTTAGGTGTAAGTTTGATACAAAAATCTAACCACTCAGCTAGAAAGACATTCACCATCTGTTTTTCGTTTCGTTGACGCATTTTACTGTTGGGGTAGCTGTACGAGGGTTTTAAACGCCCCGTATTTTGACTGTTGATGACTTCAGCCATTTTCGCATCATGGTAAAGCCTAACTGTCATCGAGGGTTTGAGAAAACTAGGCACGCCTGCAGACGTTTGTGCAATAGACAGGGTGCTGGTGTAACGGGCAGATTCAAGGATACGAATGCAATACGACAGTTTGTCCCCTACAGAAAAAGTATAGGTGAGGTCTTCCGAATCACAGTCAGGCAACATACGCATGACATGATTGTAGTTCAGCTCACACAGTGCCTGCATTGTAGGTAAATGGGGTACATACTTTTTTTGATATTGTGTCACGTTTCTTGCCACTGCTTAAGAAGCGTCTGTTTGTGCATAAAGAACCATTGTAGCGCAATAACGGCTGCTGCGTTGTCTATTCTGCCAGACTCTAACCAATCGTACGCTGTACTTTCACTGACTCTGTGCACGAGAATATCTTCGGACTCATATTCAAGCCCATGAATTCCCGCCGCTTTCGTTGAATCTGTACACGCCATAAAAATATGCAGACGTTCTGTAGTACCGCCAGGGCTCGATAAATAACTTAACGCTTTTGTTAAATGCTCAAGTTCTATGCCCGCTTCTTCCATAGCCTCACGATGACAAACAGATTCCTGCGTTTCTCCCTCGTCTATCACGCCAGCAATCACTTCGATAAGCCATGGTGACGAAGAGGTAGGCAGTGCACCAATGCGCACCTGCTCAATCAATACGAATTCTTGTGTAATTGGATCGTAAGGAAGAATCGCAACCGCATGACCGCGCTCGAACATTTCTCGACGAACCACATCACTCCATTCACCGTTAAAACATTTGTGGCGAAACTCGTACGCAAACATCTTAAAAAAACCGTCGTGAAGCGGGGTGATTTTTTCGATTTTCACATCATTTGAGGTAAAAGACGGGTTTTCCTTGTTCATTTGCAACACTTTTGCTGAGAAACCATTATTATGCATGGTACAGATGGAATCAAAACTTGTATATGCAACGTATTAGGGTCGGATGACCTGAGTAATACACGTAAGATACCGAGAATTTGCTAGTTCACTGAATACAAAACGTAGCAATGTCACATATTCTGTTACAGTTAAACATGGACTGTTACGAGTAGAGACTTTCGGTTGGGTATTGAAATTTCATAAACTTAACATACTTACACAGTCTCGAAGACTTAATAAACATAACAGGAAGACGCAAGCATGAAACGAACACTTCTGTCGCTGGTAATGGGTTTATCATTAACATCCGGCGCAATGGCCGATGACCTGCTTCAGGTTTATCAGCAAGCGTTAGCCAATGATCCTTTAGTCAATCAAGCCAAAGCACAGCGAGATGCAGCCTTTGAAGGGATCAGCATTAGCCGAGCAAACTTATTACCTCAGATTTCTGGGTCAATCGGTTACAGCATGGCTACAGTAGAAAGGCTGCAACAGTTCGACATAAACACAGTTGTAACCACAGAGACAGACGTTGATACCATCGACTACGGCTTGAGTTTGAGCATGTCACTTTATGACCATGCTAACTGGGTAGGCTTAGACCGTGCAGAAAAAGCGGCAGAGCAAAGCGATGCGCAACTCGGCGCAAGCATGCAGGACTTAATTGTTCGCACGACTACTGCCTACTTTGACGTTCTACGCGCAAAAGACAATGTAGAATTTGTTAAAGCTGAAAAGCGTGCGATTGAACGTCAGCTCGAACAAACGCGCCAACGCTTTGAAGTGGGTTTAACGGCTATTACCGACGTTCATGAAGCTCAAGCGAATTTCGACAATACAGTCGCCCAAGAAATTCAAGCTGAGAACCAATTAGAATCTGCGCTAGAGGCATTACGTGTTATCACCGGTAAATACCACGACAAATTGTTCACACTGAACACAGATAGCTTTTCCGCAACCATGCCAATGCCAGCGACTGTTGATTCTTGGCTTGATACAGCGAAAGATAAAAATTTGTCTTTGTTGGTTGATCGCCTTGCTATTGACATTGCCAAGGAAGATATAGAGTCTGCACGCGCAGGCCACTACCCTACACTTAGCCTAAGCGGTAACATCGGCCGTTCAAAGGATGACGTCAATGCAGAATTTCTTGCTGACGATGGCAGTGTAGCTTCACTTGCCTACGACACGCCATATTTGAATAGCCAGTCTGTAGCTATCAATGTAAGCGTACCTATCTACCAAGGTAACCGCGTAGTAGCGCAAACTGAGCAAGCTAAGTTCCGTTATGTAGCAGCGAGCCAAGTTGCTGAGCAAACTTACCGTCAAACGGTACAGTCGGTGCGTAGCTCATTTAATAATGTTAAAGCGTCTATCTCGGTTATTCGTGCGTTGGAACAAGCGGTAGTATCCGCTAATAGCGCACTGGAAGCCACAGAAGCAGGTTTTGATGTAGGTACGCGTACTATTGTTGATGTGTTAGACAGCACAAGAAACTTGTTTGATGCACAACGTAACCTTGCTGGCGCACGCTACGACTTTATTCAATCGGTAGTCACGCTGAAGCAAGCAGCTGGTACGTTAACCGTTGATGATGTAGAAGCTATCAACCGTGGACTCGCCTCGGCCATTTAATATTAAGTGGTTCAGATACGACAAAAGCGGCTAATTAGCCGCTTTTGCTTTTTATAATCAGGTGTAAATGATTATTTTATCTCAGAATCTACATCTTCTGGTTTGCGAGACAAGGTAGTTAATAATTCTCGCATTTCTTCGCGAAGATGCTCGGCCTTATCTTTGCTATTATCAAACTCATTGATAGCATCGCTGACTCGCTTCAGTTTGTCTTGCAAACTGTACGAATTGTCGTCCATGGTTCACTCCTCCTACCACTTTAGACTTTAGTATAAACGCCTTTGCGCATAGCTCAACTTTTTTTAGACATTTAATAACAATTCACTGATTTTAGTGTGTATTTAATCCAATTTATGCAGACGATAGACAGCCGAATTTAATGATATGTTATATTGTAACAATCAAAAAAATACATATACTAATCGAACGTAAAATATCCAACGCGATCGGACGCTTAGTATGTCAGCTAACTACTCCCCTCTCCCCGTTACCGTGCTCTCAGGTTTTTTAGGCGCGGGTAAAACCACGGTACTCAACCACATACTCAATAACAGAGACGGCTTAAAGGTGGCGGTTATCGTCAATGATATGAGTGAAATAAATATCGATGCCGCCACGGTTAAAAACGAAATAGGTTTTAATCGCGCTGAAGAGAAGCTCGTTGAAATGAGTAACGGCTGTATTTGCTGTACGTTACGAGAAGACTTGCTTGAAGAAATCAACCGACTGGCGAAGGAAGGCAAATACGACTATCTCGTGATTGAGTCAACCGGTATATCCGAACCACTTCCAGTAGCCGAAACCTTCACATTTACCGACGAGGATGGTCAAAGCCTGTCTGATGTTGCCAACCTAGATACTATGGTAACGGTGGTTGACGCCCTCAACTTTTTGAAAGACTACGACGAAGCCAAAGCACTGAATGACGTTGGAGAAAGCCTGGGTGAAGAGGACGAACGCAGTGTTTCTGAACTGCTTGTAGAGCAAATTGAGTTTGCAGACGTACTGCTGATCAGTAAAACTGATCTAGTATCAGAAAAAGAACTAGAACGTTTACAAAGTATTTTAAAAACTCTCAACACAGACGCACAACAAATCCCGATTAAAAATGGCAATGTGCCGGTTAAACAGGTATTGGCAACCGGTAAATTCAGTTTTGAAAAGGCACAACAATCGCCAGGTTGGCTCAAAGAATTGCGCGGAGAGCACGTGCCAGAAACCGAGGAGTTCGGTATCAGTAGCTTCGTTTATGAAGCCCGTCGCCCCTTCCATCCCGAAAAGTTTTATAACTTCCTTCACAGCAAGGATATTGCGGGCAAGCTCATCCGCTCTAAAGGCTTTTTCTGGCTTGCCACGCGTCCTCAGTTAGCGGGTAGCTGGAGTCAAGCGGGTGGTATGGCACGATATGGTGCTGCTGGGCTGTTTTGGAAAGCAGTTCCTAGAGAGCAATGGCCCGAAGATCCTGAATACCTTGCCGCGATACAAGAACAGTGGGTTGAGCCGTTTGGAGATATGCGCCAAGAGCTAGTGTTTATTGGTCAAGGGCTGGACAAAGATGACATCATTCATCGCTTAGACGCTTGTCTATTGAGTGACGAACAGTTAGTTGCAGGTAAAGATGGCTGGGCCCAGCTCACAGACCCGTTCCCTGCATGGGGGCACTAATATGTTAGCGATTCAATCAATACACTCTCAGTCTTGGAGTCAAGGTGACTCGCCTATGGCGCTGAGTGAAATCATCGCCCCCGACAAAAGTGTTGCCATATGGAAACGCTTAACTAACCCGGTGATACAGAACTACTTCGACACCACGTTTTCGTCATTGGGTATGGGTATTCGCCAAATGTTCGAGTTACCGTCGTTGAAAGAAGCACTTATGCGCTCCCTACCCGATGGAGAAGGCAAGAATGAGGTCGTCGAAGACATATATTTACTCTCTGACGTGCTTACCTGCTTATTTGATTGTGAAGGCGTTGGATTGAGGTTAGTGCCTCTTACAGCGGCCATGTGTCCTAAGTTTCACACCGACCAGATCCCCGTGCGTTTGGTCAATACCTATCTTGGGCAGGGTACTGAGTTTTTGCCGGTGGAGGAGCTGTTGGATGAACCTGTGATTGGCAGTAAATCGTCAAGTAAAGGGGCATATCACCCACACAGTATTCAGCAGCTAGACACCCATGATGTTGGCTTATTAAAAGGTAGTGCGTGGGATAAACATGAGCACATGGCAGCCATACATCGCTCATGTAAAGTAGCCAATGACGAGAAGCGTGTGTTGCTCACCTTAGATCCCATTTAAGCACCCCATGATTCGACACAGGGCGAGGTGGCAGTCATGCTGCCACCACAAAGCCTTAATTTTTACCTGAAGTGCTTTGAGCTTTAATGAGTTGTTTTAACTCTTGAATTTCTGCATGTAAATCTTCGATTGTTGGAATGTTTTGCGCTTCTTGTTTTTCTTGACGCATTTTTTCGTGCTCGTCTTCCATAACATTCACCACAATACCAATGACCATGTTTAAGAATGCAAACGCGGTAAAGAAGATAAATGATAAATAGAATATCCAAGACATAGGATACACTTCCATGGTCTCGTACTGAATATCTGTCCAATCTTCAAAGGTCATTATCCTAAACAAGGTCAGCATTGAAATGGCAATATCTCCCCACAGTTTTGGATTGATGTCTTTGAAAATAAAGCTGCCAATGGCCGCGTAGATGTAAAAAATAATAAACATCAACAACACCACATAGCCAAGTTGAGGTAGTGCTTTTATCAAGGAGTTAATGAGGACCCTAAGCTCTGGGACTACTGACACCATTCTCAACACCCTGAACACTCTCACCAATCTTGCCAGTAGTGCCATTTCACTGTCGTTAATTGGAATAAGACTAATAACAACGACTAGCGTATCGAAGACATTCCACCCTTTTTTGAAAAAGTTTCTCTTGTCATCATCTGCGATAAAACGAACAGAAAGTTCAAATAAGAAAAACAGGGTAATGAAGATGTCTAGAATGTTTGTCACAGGGATAGCACTGTCGGGCAGCGTAAACGTTTTAGCGCCAATCTCAAGTGCTGAAATGATGATCACTGCAACAACGGTTAACTCAAAGACTTTATTGTTCTTCAGGTTGTTTAGGTTCGTTTTGATATTCTCGTACATAGGAAGCCAGTAAGTTAAATGATGAACAGGGAGACCTTACCCTGCTAATTACTCGCGAGAGTATACCTTAGGATTTAAGCGCTGTTTATCTTTGTGTTCTCACACAAAAACGCCGGCGTAATGCCGGCGTTTTTAGAAGCTCATTTAGCCTTGCAACTAAAAACCAAAACTAGATTTCAAACGCTCAATACGCTCTTTTGAGCCGGTTTGTACAAACTCTCTGCTGTCTAATCGGCGCTTAGCTTGTGTCTCTCTGCCCATTTGAAGAAGCAACTCAACATGATTTAAGTACACCTCTTCATTGGGGATGGGTTGGGTAGCAATTTGACCGTACAAGGACAACGCTTCTTCTTGCTCACCCTTGGCAACAAGGATCTGTGCTAACGTATCAACCGCATCGGAGTTTCTAGGTTGAATAGCTACCGCTTTCCTCGCCAATGGCTCAGCCTTATCCAAGGTACCAGCTTCAAGGTTGATGTAAGCTAGGTTGTTTAACACGACAAAATTGTCGGGCATTTCATTGAGAATACTTTCGTACGTACTCACCGCTTTATCACTGTCTCGACCAATCTGACGCTCGGCTAACAGCATAGCACTTCTCACGTCGCTCCCATCTTGCGCAACGTGCTCAGACAAAAAGGCATAAGCTTCGTCTTGTGCTCCTGTCGCTTCCAATGACGCGAGGCGAAGCAGCGCGTTAGCTGACGTTTCATTGCCCTCATAAGCGGCTTTAGCATGCTCAACGGCTAGATCAGCGTTTCCATCCACCATATGTAATCGAGCAATAATGCTCCTTACGAAAGGTAGCGCTTTAACTTGGTCTGAGAAGCCTTCAATGATTGGCCATGCAGGTTCACTCTGCCCCAACATACTGTGAAAATAAGCTTTTAGTAGTGACAACTGAGGTTCTGGACGCTTCGCTAGTACTTCATCTACCAGATCCACACCATCTTGATAATCTCGCTGAGTATCGTGAACAAGTAGCATACCCAATACCGCATTTTTGTCTTGAGGATAGATTTCAATCCACTTGTTGAAGTGTGCTGCGGCCTCTTCAACTTTGTTTTCCCTCACGTAAGACTGACCCAATAGATTCCAATAGCCCATTGGGGTGGTTACATCAGGCTCAACGTCTGAAAGCACACGAGTAGTGGCTTCAAACTGACCTGAGAAGGAGTAAAGACGGGCTAGTAATACACGTAAATCAATATTATCGCTGTCGCTCTCAAACTGGCGTCTTGTGTGTTGAATCACAACATCGCCTTTATCCTGTGATTCTTCTATAGCAAACCACATAGTAATCCCTTGAACATCCGTTGGATTACTCGCTACGAATTCTGTTAACAAGCTCGACGCATCGCTAATACGCTCCTGAGCTATGTATTGCTTTGCTCGTGTATAAGTGATTTCTGGGTTTGATGCATCCAAAGCCTCTGCTTCACCGATCAACGTCTCTGCCTTAGCAAAGTCTTGTTCTGCAATCGCAATATTCGCGAGATAAATAACAGGGAGTGGATCAGTGGGCTGTGCTTGACGCCAACTCTCACTGGCCTCTTGTGCCTCACTTAACTTTCCGGTGGCGAGTAAAGCCCTTACCAACGTATTTTGTGAAGTAGCAGATTCTGGTGCTTGCTTTACTGCTTCTTGAATATTAATCAAACCGTCGATATCGTTTAGCGACAGTTGTAGCACGCCCAAACGCGCTAAATCTTCACCAGAAAGGTTCGCGCTATTGGTTTTTTCAATCATTTGCTGCGCGCCAACAACGTTACCTTGACGTAGTAATTGGTAACCCGCTTTAGAGAACAAAGATGCATCTGCATCCATCGTCATTTCCACACGGTTAAGCACGTCTAACGCTTCATCGTTCTCGCCTTGCTGCAGCAAACTGTCAGCAAGCATGCGAAGCCCCGGGTGATTGTCAGGAAGATTCGATGCCACCATGGTCAAATGGCGCTGTGCTGCTTCAAAATCACGGATCTGGAATGCACTAAAACCGGCTACTAGGCGAACAACTTCGTCACTACGCCCATTTTGAATTGCCGTTTCAAGAAACTGTAGTGCAGAGGCAAAGTTCTCATTAGAAGCTTCAATAATACCTTTGTAAGTATTTAACAAAGGGTTAGCGCTATTGATTTCCATTAACTCATCGACAATAGGCTCGGCTTTTTCAAGCTCTCTTCGCTCGACGAGAAGTGAAGCTAGTACGAACTTGCGGTTCAAGTCCGACGGGTAGATGGTCACATATTCTTCGTAAACACCAACGGCCTCGTCTATATCGCCTTGTTGCAGGTGTAGACCCGCCAATTGCAATAACACATCTTTATTTGATGGTGCCTGTGCTTGCAGTTGTTTCGTTTTGTCTAATGCTGCAGCGAAGTCTTGCGCAATGATGAATTCGTAGCTGTCGACCAACCCTTTGTAAACCGACGATGTATCCAGGGTAACTAAGTCGTCGAGTAAAGTTTGCGCATCTTCTGTTTGACCAAGTTGTACTAGCGCTTGCAGTTTATAAAAGCCCACTTCTGCAGATTCAACGGCTGTCATACCCTCGGCGCGATGATCAATATCAACCAGTGCATTTTCTGCCCCAGACTGCTGATAGGCCGTAGAGAGTAAAGGAATGACCTCACTGGCTGAATGGCCGAGTTCCAATGCGCGGTTGAGCTCTTTTTCAGCCGACGCGAAATTGCCCTGTAATATGTACAATTTACCGAGTTCAAATCTGGGCAATGCTGCGTCTGGCTGTGCTTGGATCGCATTTTTATACTCTACGATTGCCGCGTCGATACGCTGATTTTCAGCATATGCACGAGCATCATCCATATACGCTTCCATCGTTTTTTCGCCACACCCAGTAAGCAGACTTGCCAATAAAACAACTGCTAAAGATGAACGTTTAACTAACTGATGGGGATACTTTTTACTCATTAGAATTCCTTTACCCTACACCTATGATTATTTTGTATAGTACACATCGCAACAATTACACTGCATATTTTTTCACCAAGACTGTGCAATTACGTGGCAACCTACCTATTATTCGAATATAATAAGGTTTTTTGCAACATGTCGGTACGCCAGTGACCCTGAGGGTTTAAGCCGCTTACCGCCCCCGCCTTACTTAAACACATCAGGATCATTAATGACCACAACTGTCGATATGACATTTAAAGACCTCAATCTTCCGGAGTCTATCTTACAAGCCCTTGAAAAGGTTGGCTACGAGAAACCGTCACCAATTCAAGCAGAAAGTATCCCTCTATTGCTTGAAGGACACGATTTACTGGGACAAGCACAAACGGGTACTGGTAAAACAGCAGCATTCGCGCTCCCAATGTTAGCAAACATAGACCCTGAACAGCGCACACCACAATTGCTGGTACTTGCACCTACCCGCGAACTTGCTATTCAAGTTGCCGAGGCCTTTCAAGTATATGCTAGTTTTAGCAAAAAGATTCGCGTTCTACCTGTTTACGGTGGTCAATCGTATGACAACCAAATTCGCCAACTAAAACGCGGCGTACAAGTTGTAGTAGGAACGCCAGGTCGTATCATCGACCACATCAAACGCAAGACATTAGACTTGAGCGAGCTTAAGTTCCTAGTGCTCGACGAAGCTGACGAAATGCTTCGCATGGGCTTTATTGATGACGTAGAGCTTATTCTTAGCCACGCACCAGAAGAACGTCAAACCGCTTTGTTCTCAGCCACAATGCCTGGCCCAATCAAAAAGATCACTGAGCGTTATCTGAAGTCACCGAAGCAGGTGAAAATTGCCTCTAAGGTAAGCACGGCAAGTACTATCCGTCAGCGCTTCTGTCAGGTTGCTCCACACCACAAGCTAGAGGCACTAACTCGAATCATGGAAGTTGAGCCATTCGACGCTGTGATTATCTTCGTTCGTACTAAAACAGCAACCGTTGAACTTGCTGACAAATTGTCTGCTCGCGGATACGACGTAGAGCCACTGAACGGTGACATTCCACAAGCTGCCCGTGAGCGTACTGTCGATAAATTGAAACAAGGCAGTATTGATATCCTTGTCGCCACAGATGTTGTTGCTCGTGGTCTTGACGTTGAGCGTGTAAGTCACGTTATTAACTTCGATATCCCTTACGATAGCGAATCATATGTTCACCGTATTGGCCGTACTGGTCGTGCAGGCCGTTCTGGTGATGCGATTCTATTTATTTCGCATCGTGAAAAGCGTTTGCTGTATTCAATCGAGAAGACAACAAAACAGCCGATTGAAGCAATGCCTATTCCTTCAATTAACGAGCTAAACGAAACCCGTTTATCTCGCTTCAAGCAATCAATTGAAGAAGCGACGCAACACGATAGCCTTGAGTCACTCATGCCTATCGTAGATATGATTCAGGAAGAAATAGAAGCATCTCCTGAAGTGCTAATGGCAGCGTTAATCAAAATAGCGCAGGGTGATGAGCCTCTCATCCTCAAGCCGTCTGACCGTCCAGATCTGCATAGTAAGCCCCAGCGTGACAACCGTGAACGTCGTAATTCTCGTGACGGCCGTGATGGTCGCGATCGCAAAGGCAGAGTGCCAAAAGGTAACCGCAAACCAGAAGAAGGTATGCAGCGCTATCGTATTGAGGTAGGCCATGTACACGGTGCTAAGCCGGGTAACATTGTTGGTGCTATTGCAAACGAAGCCAACATTAACTCTAAGCACATTGGTGCCATCGAAATTTACGATAACTTTAGTACAGTTGATTTACCTGAAGGTATGCCGAGAGAGACCAAAGACGTGCTTCAAGGTACTCGTGTGGCAGGTCAACGATTGTCGATCAGAGAATGGTCTGATACGCCCCCTAAGCGTCGTGATAACCGTAAACCACGTAAGAACTAAAGTTCTACTTATAAACGCTAGTTATAACTAACACGAATAACTAGGCTAAAATCGTTGTTTCTAAAAATAAAGAATTGACGCAAAATGGCGTCAATTCTTGTTTTTGGGGTTCTGATTTTATGGATTACTTTCCGCTGTTTCTCGATGCTCGCCAGCTTCGTTGTCTTGTTGTGGGTGCCGGAGAGGTTGCCGCGAGAAAGCTCGAACTCATTCTCAAAACACCAGCAACTATTACCGTAGTCGCACCGTGGGCTTGCGATACCGTTAAACGTTTGGCTCAAAGCGACCAAGTCACACTCATTGAACGGGTATTTGAAGACACAGACCTCGACCACAAAGACATGGTATTTGTGGCCACCGATAGCGGTGAGGTTAATCAACATGTTCACGACTTAGCGCGAGCACAAAATGTGCTAGTTAACGTGGTTGATAACACGCCACTCTGCCAGTTTATCACTCCATCAATTGTTGACCGCTCTCCTATTGTGATCGCGATGAGCAGTGGTGGCGTTGCCCCTGTTTTACTGCGCTATTTGCGTCAAAAGCTCGAAACTGTTTTGCCTACCAATATTAGCCGGTTGGGTAACTTTTCAGAAAAATTTCGCGAGAAGGTTAAACAAACCTTGTCAACGGTTACCGCACGGCGTTATTTCTGGGAAGACGTTTTGGATGGAGATATTGCGGAGCTTGTAGAGAAAGGGCAAGAAGACAAAGCTGACACGGCGTTTTTGAAAGCACTGGAAGCTGCAGCACAAGAGAAAAAGGAACAAGGCAGTGTGTATCTTGTAGGTGCAGGCCCTGGTGATGCTGACCTACTGACATTTCGCGCATTGCGATTAATGCAGAAAGCCGATGTGGTGGTCTACGATCGTTTGGTTTCGCCAGAGATTTTAGAATTGGTTCGCCGCGATGCCGAAAAGATTTACGTGGGCAAGGCAAAAAGTAATCACACACTCCCCCAAGAAGACATTAACCAGTTAATGGTCGATGAAGCCAAAAAAGGCAACCGTGTAGTCCGGTTGAAAGGGGGCGACCCTTACATATTCGGTCGAGGTGGTGAAGAAATTGAAACCCTCATCAGTCAAGGTGTTGAATTTCAAGTGGTACCGGGGGTTACCGCTGCAAATGGTGCCGCGAGCTATGCCGGGATCCCACTCACACACAGAGACCACGCACAGTCTGTCGTTTTCGCCACTGGGCATTTAAAGAACAATACTATTGACCTTAACTGGCCTGCATTAGCGCATGACAATCAAACGTTAGTGTTCTACATGGGACTTACGGGCTTGTCGATTATCTGCAACAAGCTCATAGAACACGGGTTGTCACCAACAACGCCTATCGCGCTAGTTCAGTCTGCAACCACAGAAAATCAACGGGTGCTTACGGCCACACTTGAAACGATTGTTGAGCATCCTGAGACCGCCTCTATGAAGCCACCAACACTCATTATTGTTGGGTCAGTGGTGTCCTTACACAGCAAGCTAGATTGGTTCACGCCAGCGTCAGACGATTGATTCACTTGCACTATTTTCAGCGAGCCGCATACTAGAAGAGTAATTGGTATGCGGAAAGCCTATAACAAATGAACCTCTTGACGCGCATCACGTGTGCAATGCTATGGCTAAGTTGTCTGTGTGTCTCTGGCGCTAATGCAGAGCAAACCCGCTTTGATCATTCAGTGTTGGAAGACACTACGGTGTTTGAATATCGATGGATTGATGGCAGCGGTATGGAGAAGGAGGTTACCTTTACTCTGTCTAATGACGCGATAAATTCAGCCCCCACGGTACAACCTAACTATCGTACACCTATTATGATGCGACACATGGTAGTAGCGTTACAGAAAGAAGCGCAAAGTTACGATCCCCGCGATGCCATCGTTAGAATTATTCCGAAGAGAGATACAATAGATATTGATGTAAGGTCACGCCAACCCGCTCGGCAGCTAGAAGTCATGGGAGTGATGAATACCGCACATAAAGACGCCTATGACGCCTACCTTTTCGAGAATTACTACATGGAATTCACCACTTCCTTTAATCAAAAAGGTATTAAACCCGACCATGCACGCTACATCCTCGAAACGACCGAAGCGTTAATACCGGCTTCGCAGGCTTTTTATGAAAAACTCGCGGGCAACGAAGATGCCCGTGCTTACTTAGATATTTTACTCGGATGGGTACAGAGTATTCCCTATGACCCATTGGACGATCGACTGTCGAGTAATGGCGCTGGATTTGCGCCACCCATGGGGTTATTACTACAAAACAAAGGGGATTGTGACAGCAAAGCCGTGCTTACCTCTGCCCTGGTACGTGCTTTTTTACCTGACACTTCCATGATAATGGTATTTTTACCCAATCACGCACTGCTTGGCGTAGCAATAAAACCACTTGCACACGAAGAAACACTGTCGATAAATGACGAAACCTATGTTTTATATGAACCCACAGGCCCTGCATTGATCCCTTTTGGTCAGGTCTCTGAAACGACAAAACAACAATTACTCACTGGTCGCTACACGACTGAATCGGTTAACTAGCCTAGCCTTAAACCAAAGCAACTTCCCCACACCAACAATCTGTTCTTTTTTTGATCAAAGTTACAACATTTAATGTATCTAGTCGATTAACAGCACTGGTGACAGGGAAAGATGTTATGCAACAAAAAAGCAAGCGATTTTCGTTTCGCGTAACAATAGTTGTAATGTGTACGCTAATAGCCGCACTTACTGCGCTAGTGGCGATTTCTCTTCACTATTACTTTGCTAAGCAAATGGCAATATCTGCCAGTCAAGACTTTGCCAAACAAGTGGCGAGTCAAATTGAATTCTCGATTTCCACGCTCGATGACGCCGCCACGAGTACCACATCATTACTGGCAAATTACACAGACGCTTTAGACGGTGATGCTATCGACGAACGTGTTGATGGGATATTTAAAGATATCTTACTCGAGAACAATGATTTCTACGCTATTTTCTACGGCTTAGACAACGGCGACTTTTATCAATTCGTTAATCTTGAGAGCAATACTGTCGTTCGGTCTAGATTCAATGCGGCTCACGAGGATAGGTTCGTAAAAATCTATATTCATAACCACAATGGTATGCGTATCAAAAAAACCGAGTTCCTTGATGAAAAACTCAATACAAGACATACAACCACGGAGCCCTCAGATTACGACGCCACCAACCGCATGTGGTATCAAAATGCCAACCACGACAGCGTTTATGAAACCAAACCTTATTTGTTCCAACATTTAGGCTTAACGGGTAAATCATACTCTCGCTTTGTTTCTGGCACACAACACGTCGTTGCTGTAGATATTGCGTTGAAGACCTTATCGAACCAACTCACACAACAGTTTTCGACGTCAGACGACAGAATATCAACCCAAGCATTTGTATTTGGTCCTGAAGGTGACTTATTAATCAGTAGCCTGAGCAGTGATATTGAAAACGCTCCCAAAGTATCACCATTGGCACTATCAGCCCAGCAGCGACAAACCGTTAAAAACTTGGGAACAATCAGCGTGAGTAATGAAAATGATTGGGCGCCTGTAGACTTCGCCATTTCGGGTGAGCCAAGAGGTTATACTCCCGAGCTAATAAACATACTCGGGCAAAAGCTCGGACTCAAGCTCAACTTTATCAATGGATTTAGCTGGCTAGAACTACAAACACTGTATCAAAATGGTGATATCGACATACTGCAACCCATTCACGTTACTCTCGATAACCAAAGCTGGGGAAACTACTCACAACCCCTATTAGATATGCCCTTGGCCATTGCGACCCGAAACGGAGAGCCACAGCTTGATTCATTGAGTGATTTGAACGGAAAGCTCGTGGCAATCGGTGAAGGCTGGTCCATCGAAAGTATTCTCCCCGCGGTATACCCAGATATAGAGGTGATTACTTACCCATCGATTAAAGACGCATTATTTGCGGTGGAAGCTGGTGAAGTATACGCAACTATCGACAGTGAAATCATTCTTTCGTACACAGAAAAAATGTACTTTATCGAAGGGTTAATGCAGCACACAAATATTGATACATCGAGAATGAATTTTGACACCACACTCAGGCTGGTCAGTCAAAATCAAAATGTCGTCGATTTGTTTGATTTTGCGATTAACAATCTCACTAAACAAGAAATCGCTTATTTGAGCGAGCGGTGGTTAAAAACAAGTTCAGATAACACGGCAACATTAAGCACTAATACGGTTCCCTACAAAGCACTCATCGATTTTGCGTCGGAACTCAATACTCCGACCGAGTTACGCGTCGAGAACATCTCTGGCACCGAATATCTAGTATTTTTGTCTACCACTACGCTTGGTCGTTTCGATACCAATTACTTCGCGCTAATGATCCCCACAAAAGTAGCCTACGAACAAGGATTGAGCTTTGTTAGTAAGTCGGTTTTGATCACCCTTGCCATACTCGTTTTACTGATGCCAGTGACTTGGTTTTTCTCTAACCCCATTGTGAATTCGATGCGTAAACTGAGTGAGGAAAACCGTAAAATCAAAAGT
This sequence comes from Alteromonas sp. KUL49, assembly GCF_006538345.1. Classification (GTDB taxonomy): domain Bacteria; phylum Pseudomonadota; class Gammaproteobacteria; order Enterobacterales; family Alteromonadaceae; genus Alteromonas. The sequence goes on from NZ_BJKL01000007.1 coordinate 242,301, forward strand.
CGGCAGTATGATGACCTCGTCCATCAATCTAGTTTCATTACCGAAATTGACGAAGTATTTTCTTCTCTAACCAATATGGCTCACTCAATACAGGAGCACGAAAAAAATCAAGTTGCGCTACTAGACTCATTTGTCAAACTTATTGCTCAAGCGATCGATGACAAATCGCCCTACACTGCTGGTCATTGTAACCGAGTGCCAGAGCTCGGATTGATGCTTGCGGATGTTGCAAGCAAAGACAACACGCCCTACTTCGCGTCGTTTGCTTTGGACACCAAAGACAAGCAACGTGAATTTAAGCTAGCGGCATGGCTTCACGATTGCGGGAAAATTATTACGCCTGAACACATCGTTGATAAAGGCTCGAAGCTAGAATGCATTTACAATCGAATTCACGAAGTAAGAATGCGATTTGAAGTGCTATGGCGAGACGCGCAAATCAATTATTTACAAGGTCTTATTGCTAACCCTAGTGATGTTTCCATGCTAGATGCAAAACTACAAATGGCGCAAAAAAGACTCCAAGAAGATTTTGCCTTTGTCGCGTCTTGTAATCAGGGCGGAGAATTTATGGCAGAGGATAAACTAGCAAGGCTCGATGAAATCGCTCGAACAACTTGGCAACGGCACTTCGATGACCAACTAGGCCTATCTCCACTGGAAGAACTCAATCAAAGTAAAACAGGAGAATCACTTCCCGTTACCGAACATTTGTTATCAGACAAGGCAGCACATATTGTCACACGTGATAAAAAAGTAGAATACGCTCCACATCTTGGTATTAAAGTTGACGTTCCAGAACATAAAGCGAATTTGGGAGAACTTTACAATTTGAAAATTGGTAGAGGCACGCTGACGGCTGAGGACCGATTTATCATTAACGAGCACATCATCGGTACTATCAAAATGCTCGATTCTCTCCCATTCCCCAAAGAGTTATCAAAGGTGCCAAGATATGCCTCAACTCATCATGAGACACTGAAAGGCACTGGCTATCCACGTAGGCTCACTGCAAAAGATCTATCCATACCCGAACGCATTCTTGTACTAGCTGATATTTTTGAAGCGCTAACCGCGTCAGACCGTCCCTATAAACGCGCAAAACCCCTGAGTGTTTCAATAGATATTCTGTATAAGATGAGTCTGGACAATCACGTCGATATGGAAGTGTTTAAGCTATTTATTCGTTCCGGTATCTACAAAATCTATGCAGAACGTTACCTGTCGCCACATCAAATAGACGACGTAGACGAGAGCAAATATTTGGAGAGTGAGGCGGCCTAGCTTTGCGACAAAAGTCATTAAAGGCTGCTGTCCACGCCTTAACTATTTAACTTGAAGAAGTCCAACAGTTCTGATACTTCGCCTGCCCGTTCAGGTGTGAGTAACGTGGTATCCTTCATGAAAGAGGAATAGCCCTGCACTTTGTCACTATCTTCATCTAAATGCTGAAATCCCATGGACCACTGCGGGAAGTGACGTTCATCGGTTTCTTTTTCGATAAGGCGAGTCACTTGTCGGTGCCTCGTGTCTTTTTCAATCTCCCTATACAGGTCCAAAATCTCCTTTTTATCGCCCTCTAGCAACTGGATAAAAGACTTATCTTTGTAAAGCAGGAGGCCAGTAATATTTTTGCTAGCATTGTAGTCTTTCGATTGTTCTAACAGAGCGAGTAAATCGGCAGAGGTAAAATGTTGGTTTGCTTTGGAGCAATAGACCAATTGAAAAAACATGCTTAGTGAACATCCTGATTGCTTTAGAAAAAAGTAGCACAGCGCTTTGTAATTGCACACGAATCAGCTTTAAAGTTACGATAATTACGAAACTTTTTTACCCAATTGAATACAATGAAGAGAACATCCTTGTTCTCTTCACTAATGGGAAATGTCCAATGGCTACAAATGTCGCTCTGCAAAATCAGCAAGGCGAGAACGCACCACTCCGTCTAAATTCAACGTTGCACTGCCAGAAAAATCTTTAAACTTTTCGACCAGATAAGTCAGACCTGACGTTACCGCACTAAGATAGTTGCTGTCGATTTGCGCGAGGTTACCTCCCACGATAATTTTTGTCCCTTCACCACAACGTGTGATGATTGTCTTTAACTGTGATGCGGTTAAGTTTTGCGATTCATCTAAGATAACAATCGAGTTTTGAATACTGCGCCCACGCATAAAATTCACCGATTTATACTGAATATTGGCCTTCTCCATGATGTAGTTCATTGAACCTTTTACGTTTTCATCATGCTTGTGCAGTACTTCCAGTGAATCAGTAATACTCGCCAACCACGGAAGCATCTTTTCTTCCTCTGTGCCCGGTAAAAAGCCAATTGATTCAGCGATTTCTGGTGTGCTACGGGTCACGATTATTTTTTCATACATGTTCTTTTCGACAACCATTTCAAGGGCAGCCGCTAGCGCAAGTAAAGTTTTACCGCTACCTGCTGGGCCAGTGAGTACAACCAAGTCAATATGAGGATCGAGTAAAGCGTGAAGGGCCATAGCTTGACCGATATTTTTTGGCGAAATGCCCCATGCATGGCGACTCATTAGGCGATCGTAACCTAAGTCTAAAATTTCTAGGTTATCTGCATCGACTGATTCCACTAGCCCCGCAAATTGTTTGGAATCATCAAGCAAAAACTCATTTACGTAAGCCTCTGGTAGCATGGACTTGGGTACGGTGTGAATGGTGTCGCGACCTTCAGTGCGGCTGTCTACACTTTTCACTTGATCCCAAAAGCTTCCCTCAAATTGGTGAAAGCCTCTAGAAAGGTATTTGATATCAGAAATAAGTTGGTCAGTACGATAGTCTTCAACATGGTTTAAACCAGCCCCTTTTGCTTTGAGGCGCATGTTGAGATCTTTCGTTACCAGTACAATTTGTTGTGGCGCGTAACTGGCTTGCAAATGTAGCGCAACATTAATAATTCTGTTGTCGTTTTCGTTGCTGGTGAACACTTGATTGGTTTCAAGCATATTGAGATCAGCAAAAATAGACAGTGCACCAGAGGGGGCGGTGTCTCCTGCGCCGAGTCCTTCCATTGAGACGCCGTCAACCATTTGTTCGGGCGTTGCATCGTGCAACAAGTCTTCCATAGCGCGAATAGATACGCGGGCATCTCGTGCAACGTCTTTTTTACTGTCTTTGATGTAGTCCAACTCTTCCAGTACCGTCATAGGTACAACAACGTCGTGTTCTTTAAATGAGAGAAAGGCGAGAGGTTCGTGAAGCAGAATATTGGTATCGAGGACGTATATTTTTGTATCAGGTGATTTTTTTTGGGGCATCCTACACTCCGGTAAATAAAGCTTGGCCCGTCCAACCGCTGACGTGCTCGGGACAGTTACGCGAAGAGTAGGTGTCGTTCGAATAGGACCTCTACCCTTATCGCATCGACTGACGAAAAGCATGGCTTTTCTAGAAGCGCTTTTGTTTTCACACTTCTAATGTTCACCATAATGCAGTTTTTTGTTTTTGGCACGGTTTATTTAGTAACTATTTCTTTCTTCAAAAGCCGTTCTTCACAACGGAAGGTGCCTCATCGGGCCGCCTATTCATCATAGGTGTACTAGTATTAATGACTTATGTGGTAGCAATGCGTACAATGTCGCCCCCGAAAAATAGGTTGGTGTAGTATGAGTTCTGAAATGTCGTTTTTTGTTGGTCAGCGTTGGTTAAGTAACGCTGAGACGGAACTGGGTTTAGGTGCCGTAATCAGCGTGGATTTTCGCGCTGTAGAAGTGCTTTTCCCCGCAACCGGTGAAAGCCGTATGTACACGAAACAAAATGCGCCATTAACAAGGCTCGTCTTCGAGATAGGGGAAACCGTAAAAAGCCAAGATGGCTGGGAAATGAATGTCACTGAAGTAGAAGAGAGCCAAGGCGTGCTCATTTACATGGGCATTCGAGAAGACACCAAAGCGCAGGTACGGTTACCAGAAACCTTTCTCGATCATCACATTCGTTTAAACCAACCTGAAAAGCGTTTATTCAATATGCAACTTGACCACCCCAAGTGGTTCGATTTGCGTTTTAACGCCATGAAGTATCAGTATACCTATTTCAAGTCTTCGACTATTGGCTTGTCTGGTGCGCGTATCTCACTAATACCCCACCAACTTCATATAGCTTCAGAAGTTGGAACGCGACATGCGCCGAGGGTATTGCTGGCCGATGAAGTTGGTCTGGGTAAAACCATTGAAGCGGCATTGATTATTCACCAACAGATAAAAACTGGTCGCGCTGAACGTATCTTGATTTTGGTACCTGATTCATTAATTCATCAGTGGCTAGTGGAAATGCTTCGCCGCGTAAACTTAGCGTTTGCTATTTTTGATGAAAGTCGATGCGAAGCACTTGATGACGGGGAGTCAAACCCGTTTGAGAATGATCAATTAGTATTGTGTAGCATCGACTTTCTTGCCTCTAATCCCAAAAGACATGCACAAGCGTTAGCCGCGCACTGGGATTTAATGGTAGTTGATGAAGCCCACCACTTGGCGTGGTCTAGCGAGGCTCCATCCGATGAGTACCAATGTGTTGAAGCGCTAGCCAATCAAACATCTGGCGTATTGCTGCTTACTGCGACACCAGATCAGCTTGGCCATGAGAGCCATTTTGCCCGTTTGCGTTTACTCGATCCCGCCCGCTTTCATGACTACAGTGTGTTCTTACAAGAGGAGTCTCGCTACAGTCAGCTAGCAGACGCGGTTGCCCCACTACTTTCAGAAAGCCTACCTGACGACAAACAGCTGGCTAAACTGACAGAGATCGCACCGGATGTGATGGCCAACGTGTCTAGTGCAGACTCGCTCTCGACCCAAGAAGCTCGCTCTACGCTATTACACCAACTTATTGATTGTCACGGTACTGGGCGAATGTTGTTTAGGAACCGTCGAGCAAATATTGAGGGCTTCCCCGAGCGCGCGCTTAATGTGTACCCCCTTGAAACACCAGAGGAATACAGCGAAGCGATTGTTAGCGGCGATCTTACTCAAGCTTTGTATCCAGAAAGGCAGCCTAAACTCGTTAACTCATGGACTACCATTGACCCGAGAGTGGATTGGCTGCTGGATTTCATGGCGTCGATAAAACCGGCGAAAATCCTTCTAATATGCGCCAGCGCCAGAACAGCGCAAGAGCTGGGTGAGGTAATTCGCACACAAACAGGCACCCGCCATAGTGTATTTCATGAAGGTATGAGTATTGTTGAGCGAGACAAAGCTGCACACTATTTTGCCGACGAAGAAGAAGGTGCACAGATTCTTTTATGTAGTGAGATTGGTAGCGAAGGTAGAAACTTCCAGTTTGCCCACCACCTTGTTTTATTCGACTTGCCCCTTACCCCAGATTTGCTTGAGCAGCGTATTGGTCGTCTAGACCGCATCGGGCAAACTCAAACCGTGCAAATTCATGTACCTTACATCGATAGTAGTGCACAACACGTATTAGCCCAGTGGTATCACCAAGGTCTTAATGCCTTCGAAAACACTTGCCCTACTGGCACTGGCGTATTTGAAGACGTAAAAGCACTTTTGCTGGGCGCTTGTTTGCAACCCCATAATACGGATGCTCGTAATGAGTTAATTGAAACTAGTCGAGTCCTTAATAACCAACTCATGGCGCAACTCGAGGAAGGTAGAGACCGTCTTCTAGAGCTAAATGCCTCGGGTGAAGGACGTATAGAGCAGCTACTCGAAGATATTATTGAACTGGACAGCACACAAGACTTGTCTCGCTTTATGGGGCGGGTATTTGATGCTATTGGCGTGCAGCAAGATGAAAAGGGTAACGATTGCTTTATCTTGATGCCCACTGAATCTATGGTCAGCCAGCTCCCCGGACTAGATCCGGAAGGCATGACAGTGACTTATAAACGTCGCGTAGCGACGACTCTTGAGAACGTGCAATTTCTGAGTTGGGACCATCCTTTGGTGCACACTGCCATTGACGTTATCCTTACCGATGTTCATGGCAAAAGCAGTATTGGTTTTAGCGCCGAAAAAACACTTCCCAAAGGCGCGTATTGGCTTGAAGCTCTATTTACCTTGGATGCAAAAGCGCCTAAAGCACTTCAGTTGGGTCGGTTCTTGCCGCAAACCCCTATCAAAATATGCTTAGATGCGCAGGGTAAACAGGTGGAGTTAGATGTTGAAGTTAGGCGTCCTGCAGGTAAAAAGATTTCACAACAGCTATTGGGTGCGCTAGAAAAGCCGCTCCAGCTGTCCATTGAAGCGGCACGAAAGCTTGCCCATCAACAGGCCAACCAATGCTTGCACGACGCACTAGAAAACATGCATAGTACGCTCAATAGTGAAATTCAGCGTTTAAAGGATTTGCAACAACGTAATCCTGCAGTCCGCGACAGTGAAATTACCTTTATCGAAAAGCAAATTCACGCCCTAGATGAAGTGATTCAGCAAGCCGATGTTCAGTTAGACGCTCTGCGAATTGTGGTAAATAACCCCTAATGCCCAATCCTAACTTTGTTTACGCGCCACCCTATGATCCGTATTTGTCGATTCTGTACTATGACGACGACATCGTGGTGGCTAATAAGCCCAGTGGACTCTTGAGCGTACCGGGCAGAGCTCCCGAACATCAAGACTGCCTGATTAGTCGTGTTAATAAGGTTTTCCCCACGGCAACTGTCGTGCACCGTCTTGACATGGCCACTTCCGGCATCATGATTATGGCGATGAACAAAGAAAGTCACCGCAATTTGTCGAGTCAGTTTCAGCAAAGGATCACCCACAAACGTTACTTTGCAAGAGTGAATGGTGTGGTCAACAATACCTCGGGTGAAGTGGACTTACCGTTAATTGTTGATTGGCCAAACCGCCCGAAGCAAAAAGTCGATCACGACAACGGAAAGCCTTCTCTTACTCGCTATGAGGTGGTAGAGCAAAAAGAAGACGAAGCACTGATGGCGCTCTACCCTGTTACTGGGCGTTCCCATCAACTCAGGGTACACATGCTCTCTTTAGGGCATCCGATACTTGGCGACAGACTCTATGCTCACCCAACGGCACTCGCCAAAGCATCTCGTCTTCAACTGCATGCCCAAGCTATCAGCTTCAATCACCCAGATTCTTACAACTGGATGACCTTTGAAACCCCAATCCCTTTTAGTGACCATACGCCAAGCCCGTTCTAATTTAAGCATTTAGCTTTTGAGAAATTGGTCGATAATACGATAAGTATTGGTTCTATTTGAGACGGTTTATGCGTGTAATTCTATTGGCATTCTTATGCTTGGTGCTGCCTAGGGCAGAAGCCGAGATGATGAATGACATACAGCACGCGTTAATGCAAGACGAATATACCGAGCTCATGGTCGGCGAGTCCCAGTACCCCGTATTTGATACCCCTTCTTCACTACCACTGACCCTCGGCGTTGCCTTTATTTTTGCCGATGACAGTGCATCAGGCTTCTCACTATTTGATGCAAAACACCTTGCCTCTTCCCTCAATGAAAAGGGTTGGCGCACGGTGATCTTTCCGTTGTTCTTAAATGGGTCTGTGGCCGCTCAAATGACAGCAGAAGCAACACAAGACGGTGAGCAGATGACGAATGTTAGCGCCAGAGAAGATAGTCGAAAAATGGTTGCTAACTACGAAGATGTGCAGCAGCGATTGATGATGATCATGAATCAACTCTACCAATTTAGCGATAACACCGCGGGCTTTAGGCTAGTGATCGCGAGTGGAATGACCGCCGCACAGCTCATAGATTTAGGTGCGAATGATCAAATTGGCTACCCTGATACCATGGTTAGCATTTTTCCCTATTGGCCGCACTATGAGATAAATCAAGCACTACCATCACTAGTGGCCCAAACACCGTTTCCGTTGTTAGATATCTCTTACCCCAATCAAAATAGCTGGGATGCAAGCACCGCAGAACAACGAGAAACACTCGCAAAAACATCGCTTAAACTGCACTACAGGCAGCGACAACTGGCTGCTCCACACATCCATCACCCCACTACACAGAATCAACAACCACCGCATATTCAATTACTTGCAGGTCAAATTTTGGGCTGGATCCGCTATTTAGGCTGGTAATCCAGAATGAAAACGATTAACCTATTTTCTAAATAAAAACAGTGGTCTAAGCGTAACTAGTTACAAAACACAGTAATCAAGCAGATTGCCGCTATACTTAGATGTAGATACATAAACGGTTGTATTCCTCGTGACAGTGCAAGAATTTGTAAATCAGAAAGCTAAGCAATTGAGCTTCTATTTGAAGTCGTTCTGGCAAGGAGAAATGCCTTTTAAAGAGCTCGAGCTCTTCTTTTGGGATACCTTAGAAGAGTGGGGACAAATCGCTCATTCGCTTACACAACCTTACACGCAAAAAGAGCGGGTGTTTTGGCACGTGCTTCACCAGGTGCAATTTTGGACAGAAGACACTATCAAAGGCGACCAAGTGTTGGTCGATGAACTAAAAACTTGCGTGTTGTTCCTTGATGGCAATGGCCATTGCCCTTTCGACTGTGTGGGTATTCGTCCGTAACACTATTCTCCTTCTTGCAACTCGCTACACTTCGTGGCTCAATAGCTAAAACATTCAACGAATTCCTCCCTTGCTCAGTTCATTTAATACCTACAAAGACAAACGCCTCTTCACAATCTTTATGTTTGGTATAGCCAGCGGCTTTCCATGGATCATGATAGGGTCTGTGCTCTCCGCCTGGTTAAAAGACGAAGGCTTGTCTCGATCAGCTATTGGCCTTTTTGGGGCAATTTTTGCGGTTTATTCGTTCAATTGGATATGGTCGCCACTTGTCGACAGACTGAAAATATACGGATTCGGGCAACGGAAGGGTTGGATTTTTATGATGCAGTGCGGTGTTCTGCTGTGCTGTATCGTCATGTCTCAACTTAATGCAGGCAATCACTTATTCTGGATTGCACTATGCGGCTTTATGATAGCGTTGTGTTCAGCGACTCAAGATATTGCCATTGACGGTTATCGTATTGACGTTATTGAGTCAGAGGAAAGAGACAAAATGTCGGCTGCCTCTGCCGTTGCCACTGCAGGATGGTGGACAGGCTATGGCGGACTTGGTGCCTTGCCTTTTTTCCTTGCAGATTCTACAGATTGGTATTGGCCACAGCTCTACCTGATAATTGGTGGGATTATGGTGTTGTTAATACTCGGTACGCTTTTCACCAAAGAGCCAGACATTGACCGCGCCGCAATGCGTAAAGCAGTGCAAGGCGCGTCCAACAATCAAGGGGCGCTTCTGTGGGTGCAACAAACTATTATTTTTCCCTTCAAAGAGTTCTTTACGCGTAATGGTGTAAAAGTTGCTCTGTCATTTTTACTATTTATTTTTCTATTTAAACTCGGTGAAGCATTTTTAGGCCGAATGAGTATCGTTTTTTACAAAGAAATCGGGTTTACCAACAGCGAAATTGGCGGTTATTCAAAGTTGTTAAACTGGTGGGTGACTATCATTTTTTCACTCATTGGTGGCCTAATAAATATTCGTTATGGGATTTATCGAGGCTTAATGATTGCCGGTATCGCTATGGCTGCATCAAACTTGATGTTTGCAGTGATTGCACAGGTCGGCCCTGATGTGAAATTACTTACCGCAGCGGTAATCGTTGATGGGTTTACTGCAGCATGGAGCACGGTGGCGATGGTAGCCTTCATATCACTACTGTGTAACAAAGCGTTCAGTGCTACTCAGTACGCTCTCATGGCTTCATTGAGCGTCGCTGGGAGAACGCTTGTCGCATCAAGCAGTGGCTTTATGGTAGATTATTTAGACGGTAACTGGAGCGTATTTTTCATCGCCACCGCATTAATGGTCATCCCGAGCTTGCTGTTTTTATACAACATCAGAGAGCGTATTAATACGATGGAAGCAAACCGTTAAGCCAAGCCTATGGCTACGGGGTTTTCGTCATCACCAAAGAGACGGTATTGGTTGCGGCCTCCCTCTTTGGCTGCGTATAAGGCCTGGTCGGCCTGTTCAAGCCAAGCCATGCTAGACTTGGAATCAACCTCGAGTTGCGCAAGGCCTAAGCTCACCGTAAATGAGATCTCATTACCTTCGTGCTCAACAGTGAGACGTTGGGCAAAACGACGAATACGTTCAGCAACTATGGTGGCATTTTTTACTGTAGAGTCAGTGAGAATCACCGCAAATTCTTCACCACCATAGCGCCCTGCCAAATCTGTTTCGCGGATACAGCGTTTAACTAACTGTGCCAAGGCATGAATAACCTTGTCACCGGCTTGGTGGCCGTAGGTATCATTGATACGTTTGAAGTGGTCGATATCCAACATCATTGCCGTACTCGGCTTTTCACGACGCATGGCAAGCTTATAGGCATTTTCAAAGCGATCTTGCCAATATCTGCGATTAAATAAGCCCGTTAACCCATCGACTCGACTGGCAATCTTGAGTTCTTCGTTAAGACGCTCGATACCGCGTTTACCTAACGCCTGATCGGTCACGTCATACACCAGCATACAAAAACGCTCTACATCTCCGGAGCTGGATACTAATGGAAACATTGTCACGTTCTGATACATGTGGTCCGCGTCGCAGGTCACAGGTCTATCACAACCAAACTTAAACAAATATTCACGCTGTTCCCAAATAATGAACACTGGGCTTCTGAGGTTAAAAACAGGCTCCGACTTTAACCTCAGCCAATGTTGATCGATTTCAGGAAAATGGGAAAACAGCGACGTACCAATAATCCTTTTCGCGGGCACAGAGGAGTGGTTTGCCATAAAAGGATTCCAGGCCTCAACCATAAAATCACGGTCAAGAATAACCACGCCCACCTCAATGGAGTTAACAAGTGCCTCGGTCCAATTACCTGCGTCCATGGGGGTAGTCATTAAGCTATCTCTCTGCTCTCTTGCATTAATCTGGAATAAATTTGCTTCATGGCGTCGTCAGGGAACAGCAACAACAAGTCAAAAGCAATACCTTTTGCTTTGATGGCGTAGCCAATCTCGACAGCCATAATCTGCCCCCATTTTTTCACGTTGTCACTGAGTAAGGTATCTAGCCCTTGGTGACGACCCAGCAGTACTGGATGGGTCTGATTAAAGCTTACGTTCAACTGTTCGGCAAGGCCATTTAAGCACGCACCAATAAGTATATTCGATACATCCATCAGGGCTTCTAAATCTAAGCTTCCTATCGAGTCATGGGCATCGTATCCAAGCAATTCGACCATGCTCTGTGTATTGGTGTCGTTGAATATGACTAAAGCTTCGCCACGTATTCCTGAGCCAACAAACCCCTTAGAAACTGCAGATACACACTCATTGTGATTAATCTCTGCAATCGCCATAGATAATTCGTTACTCGCTAACAAATTTACGTTCGGGATGGGCAAATCGATAAAGGTACCCAGTAATTGCGCTAAACTTTCACCGGCTTGACCCATAGCAACGTTCACCATTTCTCGATAAGCGTCTAACTGGTCTTCCAAGGTATGAGTTTTAAGCTTATTCGCCTCTTCCACTCGATGACTCGCTTCGCTGTCACCGTTGTAAATACCATACGCCGCTAAAATAGTCGTTAACTTGGTATTGTCGATAGGTTTGCGAATAAACTCTAACGCCCCCATATTTTTCATACGGGTGCGCGCCTCTGGCTGAACATCACCAGAAACCACAATAACCAAGCACGGGAGGTCCTGCTTTCGAATGACCTCCATCGTTTCGTAGCCGTCCATTACTGGCATGTTTAGATCGAGGAAAAGCACATCGCCCTTTCCCGCTTTGATCATAGATATGGCTTCCGCTCCATTCTCTGCAAATGAAATCTCCACATCCCAGCCATCTGGAATACTGCGCGCCATTTGGCGGCGAGCAAAGCCAGAGTCGTCACAAATGAGTACTGGAATAGTCACATCTACCTCGCTAGATCGCTACAGGTGCTTTGATATGTGGATGACATTCATAATCCTGAAGCTCAAAATCATCATAGGTAAAAGAAAACAAATCTTTTACTTCAGGGTTAATGGCCATGGTAGGACGCTTGTACGGTGTTCTGCTAAGCTGCAGTTCTACTTGCTCTAAATGATTACTGTACAAATGTGCATCGCCTAATGTGTGTACAAAATCACCGGGCTCAAGATCACAAACTTGCGCTACCATCATCGTCAGTAAGGCGTAGCTTGCAATGTTAAAAGGTACGCCTAAGAAAATATCACCGCTGCGTTGATATAGTTGGCAACTGAGTTTTCCGTCGAGTACATAGAACTGGAAAAGGGTGTGGCATGGAGGAAGGGCTTGCTTACCCATGGCCGCATTTTCTTTCGGAGAGTAGTTTGTATCGGGCAGTACTGCCGGGTTCCACGCACTCACAATCAAGCGACGAGAGTCTGGATTTGTTTTAATCTGTTCTACTAACTCTTTGATTTGGTCGACCGTAGTGCCGTCACCGCGATCCCAACTGCGCCATTGATATCCGTAAACAGGACCGAGCTCGCCGTCTTCAGTTGCCCACTCGTCCCAAATACTTACGCCATTCTCTTTCAAATAGGCGATGTTGGTTTCACCTTTCAAAAACCATAACAACTCATGAATAATCGATTTTAGGTGACACTTTTTAGTCGTCACCAATGGAAAACCTTCCTGCAAATTAAATCGCATTTGGTAACCAAATACGCTCAGGGTTCCCGTACCGGTTCTGTCTTCCTTTTTCACACCATTGTCACGCACATGGCGCATCAGAGTAAGATATTCTTTCATCGTTATTCTTTATTATCTGTTGTTACGCATTTGCATCGTCGCGCTTGTATGCGCGAAGCAATAAGATCAATCCCAATAGTATCATAGGAAGACACAAGAGTTGCCCTTGACTTAGGCCAAGTTGGTATAGGCCTATGTGTGCATCGGGTTCTCTGAAAAACTCTATGATAAAGCGGAATGATCCATAACCCAACAAGAAGACACCGCCTACTGCGCCCACAGGACGAGGCTTAGCTGAGTACATCCACAAGATGACGAATAACACCACGCCCTCGAGTGCAAATTCGTAGAGTTGTGACGGGTGTCTGGGTTCATTACCCGCATTAGGAAAAATCACAGCCCATGGAACATCTGTGGTCCTTCCCCACAATTCGGCATTTAAAAAGTTACCGATACGCCCCGCTCCTAAACCAATGGGAACAAGAGGGGCGACAAAATCCCCTAGCGCGAGGAATGTGGTACCCATTCGCTTGGCCTGCCAAAAAAGTGCAACCAAGACACCAATGAGACCGCCGTGGAAAGACATACCGCCAGTCCATATCTTAAATAGATACAAGGGGTCGTCGAGAAACATGCCAAACTGATAAAAGAACACGTACCCCAATCGACCACCTAAAATGACGCCGATAAAGCCCCAAAACAGCATGTCGCTGACTTGGTCTTTCGTCCAGGTGGTATTTGATAAGCGTTTCTGTGCTAATAAATACGCCGCGACAAATGCCACTAAGTACATCATTCCGTACCAACGCACACTTAATGGCCCAACACTAAAAATAACAGGGTCTATACTGGGGAATACCAGATAACTACTGTCAGACATAACCTATTCTATTCCTACTAACATTTTTAAACTGACTAACACTAGCAAGGCCGCTAGCATTAACTTAAGTACTCTAACATTGACCTTCTGCCCTAACTTGGCGCCAATATTGGCGGTTAGCATGGACGTCGCGACTATGCCTGCTCCCGCTGGCAGGTAGACATACCCAACACTACCCGATGGTAGGCTTGTATTAGACCAGCCGGAGATGATAAAACTTACCGTACCAAATACGGCGATCACCAAACCGCAAAAAGCAGCGCAACCGATGGCCTGACGAATGTTCACGTTGAACCACACTAACGCAGGTACAAGCAAAGCGCCGCCGCCAATACCCATGAAGGCACTTACCCCTCCGGTTAGGGTACCAACAACACCGAGAACCTTAGGTGTGGCTTTATTTCCAGAGGCACGCTTTTTACCGAAAGCCATCTGCAATGCAATCAGCATGACCAATACCGCAAATACATCAATGAGCATCTCGCCGGGAATTGCACTTGCCGTGAATGCTCCGGCAACGGCGCCAAACCCTATCCCTAAACTGGTGTATATAACCGTTGGCTTATGAAAATTGCCTAACTTGTGATGAGTAAGCGCGGAGGAAAGACCGGTAAAAATGATGGTAGATAACGATGTTGCCACTGCCACTTGCATGACATATTGCGTACTCATTCCCAACACATTGATCAGTAAATAAGACAAGGCAGGCACAATAATCAAGCCGCCTCCAATACCTAACATGCCGGCTAACACACCAACCACAGCGCCAATTCCTAGGCAACTAAGAAAAATAATGACTACCGGATCCATACCCACTCCCTGAAGTTAAGCGCGTAGACTAACATAGTTTTCACTACAGAAAGCGATTAATAAAATGAAGCTTATATTTCGTTAAGCACCGGCACGTACCAAGCCACCGAGACCTTTCGTTTCAAGATATTGATTGACGTGTTCAAACACTTCACTATGACAGCTAGACGTTAGTGCTAGCGATAGTAACTGCTTACTTTCTTCCAAACTTACATTACGTATAAGCCAATTGATTTTGCGAATATTAAAAGCGCTCATGCTCAAGCGGCGATAGCCCATTCCCATGAGTAATATTGCACCGCCGGGCTCCCCTGCTAATTCACCGCATATGGTTACGGGCACCTGATTCTGATTGGCTTGTTTGACAATATCGAACAACGCACCAAGTACTGCTGGATGGTAACAATTGTACAGACTAGCAACTCGCGTATTATTTCGGTCTACCGCTAGTAGATACTGGGTCAAATCATTACTGCCCACCGAAAAGAAATCCACATGTTTGGCAAGCTGAGGTAGCTGATAAAGCACTGAAGGCACTTCGAGCATTATACCGAGTTTAGGGCGATGAAGCTTAACATGCTTAGCTTTGAGCTCATCGCTTATTTCAAAGTATGCCTGATTAACTAGTCGTTTTGCTTCCTTTACCTCAGACACGGAAGAAATCATAGGAAGCATAATTTGCAAGTTGTCCAAGCCTACGCTCGCTTTGAGCATGGCACGTACTTGCACCAAGAAAATTTCGGGGTGATCTAGGGTTAAGCGAACACCTCGCCATCCTAAGAAGGGGTTTTCCTCGTTAATAGGAAAGTAAGGTAACGGTTTATCACCGCCTACGTCTAAGGTGCGCATGGTAATAGGTAGTGACGGTGCGGAAGCAAGCACCTGTCGGTACAATTCCACCTGCTCTAATTCTGATGGAAAACGCTCACGTAACATAAAAGGAATTTCGGTACGGTATAAACCAATTCCTGAACCTATCTGGCCTGCATTGATTTCAACTTCGGCGGATAAACCTGCGTTGATATACAGCGCCATTCGACATCCGTCTTCACTTTCACAGGGTTTGTCGACGTCAGCTTCAATACGCTGAGCAACCGCCGCTTCTTCTTCAATAAGCTGCGCAAATTCAAGTTTGATATGACGCTCAGGCGACACGATGATTTCGCCCGCGTATCCGTCAATAAGGATTTCTTTACCCTCTAACAGTGACGGGGATACGTTTTGACAACCCATCACCGCAGGCACACCCATGGCACGGGCCAAAATAGCCGCATGAGAGTTATTAGACCCGCGTATTGAGATGATGCCTTTGAGTTTTTCTCGAGGGAACTCGGCCAGCATATTGGCTGACACTTCTTCAGCAACAAGAATACTCTCGTCGTACACTGGTGTTTCAACCACACTGTGCCCTTTGGCCTCAGTAACGATATACATGAGAATACGGTCAGACAAATCAACAATATCGATAGCCCGCTCTTGCATGTAAGGGTCATCCATTGCTTCAAAACGGGCGGCGTAATTCTCTACTACCATTTTGAGCGACGACGCGGCATCCCACCCCCCTCGGATCTTTTCTTCAACTTCTCGCCCGAGACTGTTGGCATCAAGTAGATGGTGATAGAGCTGAAAAATAGACTTTACGTCATCGGGGATCCCATCATCTAACCGCTGAGATAAGGCATCAACATGAGCCCGAGTAAGTTCAACACCACGGCGATAGATTTTAATTTCTTCAGCCGGAGACGTGGTTCGCTTCACTACCCAGTTTTTCAGCTTTACGGATTTTTCAGAGGATGCGCCACGACCTATAGCCAGCCCCGGTGAGCCAGGAATACCACTCACATTTTTTTGCGTGGGAATAGGATCATTGGACGTTGTGTTATTCAGCGCGCCACGCATATCTGCATTGGTTATTTCCAATGCCAACTGTGCGGCTAAGGTCACCAAGAAAGCTTCTTCGTCTTCACTGAAGCGGCGCATATCACCTTGCTGCAGTGTGATAACCCCTAAGACTCGACGCTGATGAATGATCGGCGTACCCAAAAAGCCATTATACGCTTCTTCTTGTACTTCCGGATAGTGTTTGAATCGGGGATGAGTATGGGCGTTTACAATATTAAGAGGTTCTTCTCTTTGGCCAACTAAACCGATAAGCCCTTCTGAAAAACCTATTTTTACTTGCTCGACAGCATCGGGGTGAAGGCCATCTGTTGCTTTGAGAACGAATTCCTGTTTTTCGTAATCCGCGAGATAAATAGAACATGAGTCTACGCTTAGCGTTTGCTTTACGCGGCTCGCTAGACGGAACAGAGCGGTATCAAGTGCAGGAATTTGATTAATTTCCTGCACAATACGTTTAAGCGTGGTTAGCATCGCGCTTTATTCCCTCACATGTCCATGGTTTACATTATCCCCGACGACGCTTCTTATTGCGTCTTGCGCCATTTCCTTGATGACGCTGCTGGCCTCGCTGTTGAGAAGACAGCACTACCGGAGCAAATTCTTTCATTACCCGGCGGTACACATCCCGTTTGAAGGACACGACATTTCGTATGGGGTACCAATAACTTACCCACCGCCAATCATCAAACTCAGGATGCCCTGTTTTTAATACATCAACTTCCCGCTCATCGCATTCAAGTTGGAGCAAAAACCACTTTTGCTTCTGGCCAATACACACAGGGTTGCTTCCCTGACGAATGAGTCGCTTGGGTAGTTTATATCGCAACCAATTGCGTGTAACACTCAAGATAGAAACATCTTTTTGTGTTAGCCCCACCTCCTCGTGAAGCTCACGATACATCGCTTGTTCAGCAGATTCCCCTTCATCAATTCCGCCTTGAGGGAACTGCCATGAATGTTGACCATAACGTCTTGCCCAAAATACTTGACCCATTTTGTTGCAAATCACTATGCCCACATTCGCACGGAATCCATCGGCATCTATCACATAGACTCCCGGGCACTCTATACTTTTCTATTGTTGCATTCTTCCATAATATATACGCCTTTCAAAGCATTAATCGTCATCTACGAACAAGCGGTAAGTAATAAGTGACTCATATCATGCAACCACCAGCTACACCACCAACCAGCATCGACGAACTGTTGAAACGCTGTCAGGCCATTGCAGGCTTGAGTTTAGGCGAGTTAGCTACCATGGCAAATGTAGCGATTCCTGCCAATTTGCAGCGTCACAAAGGATGGCCGGGTATGTTGGTAGAATTGTGGTTAGGCGCCACTGCGGGTTCCAAACCCCAGCAAGACTTTCCCGATTTAGGTGTTGAACTTAAAACAATTCCTATCGACGCCGTCGGTCAGCCTCTCGAAACCACATACGTTTGTTTTACACCCTTGATAATTCCCCCCGGGTATGACCTGGCAACAGAGTAATGTAAGAAACAAGCTACAACAGGTATTGTGGTTACCTATTGAGGGCGACCGCGCTATTCCTTTAGCCGAGCGTCGCTTAGCAACGGGTTTCTTGTGGCGCCCCACTCCTCAAGAAGACGCAATACTCAGAACCGACTGGGAGGAGCTTACCGAAGCCATTCTTACCGGCAATGTAGAGACCATCACAGCCCGTCAAGGTGAGGCCCTACATATAAGACCAAAAGCAGCAAACGGTAGTGTGCTTACAGACGCCTTTGGGCCAGAGGGTCAAAGAATAAAAACACGCCCTAGAGGCTTTTACTTGAGAAAATCATTCACCGCTCACATTCTTCATCAAGCTTTTGCTTGACCTACCTCAAGCTGCCCTATATTCCGGTTCGCTATAGTCTTTATGTACCTTTTGATAAGGAGTAGATCATGGCGCTGAAAATTACCGAAGAATGCATCAACTGTGAATTATGTGAAGACGAATGTCCAAATCAGGCGATTTCTTCAAACAGTGAAATTTTCGTGATAGATCCGAACCGATGCACAGAATGCATTGGTCATTACGACGAACCTAGCTGTATAGCGGCGTGCCCCGTTGAATGTATTGAGAAGGACCCTGCCCACACAGAGTCACTCTCACAACTAGCGGATAAATATGCTGCGATGCACTGCTAGTCGAATAGAATTCGCTACAAAGACGGATTATTTCTCAGGTGTTTAACCAGCACATCACTGAGGAATTTTTCCGAATTAAGCCCCAATCGCTTGGCGACTTTCGCTATTTTAGTATCGGTTCTCAGTAGCACTTTTTTCGCGTACTCCAAACGATAATGGTAAACAAAACTTCTGAAATTTTTCTTTACCTGAAACTGCAAAGCCATCGCTAAAGTAGTAGGGTCAATATTCGCTTTACGACAAAACGACGCTAAAGTTAAACCAATTTCCTTATAGGCTTTTTGATCAATCATTGCTTGCTCTGCAAGCGTAATGACCTCTCGCATTTGTGCCGGTTTGATGTCCAAGTGCTCTAATCTCTCGTAATCAAGAGGAGACGGCGACGTGGTGCGCTTAAACGATAGTAGTAGCAAGCACAACAGTAGCGGCCCCCCCAAAATCACATGATGTAAGCTTTCCCATATGGGTAATTCAAAAAAACCAAACATCGCTGCGGTGACCAACAAAATGCTTGAGAAAGCTACGCCTACAGTAAACGCCATAACACCGGCGAGTTTTGACACTCTAAATTCCTGTACGTCCACCACCTGTTCGGGTAGATGGCGGTGATACAAATGTACGTGTTCAGTAATAAAGATGCCCAAAAGCAAGATGCTGAACCCTGCGCACAATGAAGACAAATAGACGGGCCACAACAACAGAGGACTACCGCTTGGCGATGCATCTAACCACAATAATTTTTCGCTTTCAGGGATAAAAACCACGAAAGACTGAATTACCGCGGTGACAACAAATGGCCACCACAAACGAAAGCGACGGGAGGGAGTGAGCACAAGCAGAGACTTAACGGCACGGTAGCAGCAGGTCAGCAATAAAACACCAAATGCATCAGAAAGGCCGAATACCGGAATCAACATTTGGAGATCCCACAAGCGCACCCACTCATCCAGCATAAAGAAGGGCCAGCAGAGTACCGCAATACCAATCCAACCTTTTGACGGTAGGTCATTGGCAAAATAAAACACCCGAGCTAACACGACAAGGTACAAACCGATAATGCCGTATAAGGTGTAATCGAATAGAAAATCAGTGCTAAGCATCCATACGTCCTACTGTGCTAATGCGCCATTAATCATCACTGGCGGCATTACCAATAAATTTCTCGTTGCATCGCAACATTGCGCGTTCGTTCCATGACACCAATAAGAATAGCCAGTTTGTCGTTTGTCCACTGACTTAATTCTTCTTGCGACTCTAGGTCAGCATCTTTTAATGCCTGCTTAAGCATAAGTAAAGCATTCAACTCGTCAATACCTGTTAGTAAATCTAGCCAAGGCGCACGAAAATTTCCTCTCGCTTCGACAAACAAATCACCGAGTAAAAAGCCACTCCACAGTGTCTGCCTTAATAAAACCTCCACTGCAGAATAATTGGTTGCGCGCATAGGCTTACTAAGTGGCATACTTTGTTGTACCGTTTGCCAGCCTTGAGACAACCACCCTTTGGCGTGATCAATTACGGGTAAATCGAAGCCTTGGGTTTGATTGCGCCACGGTTTAATCTGCACTAAGTTGATGGCTTGCAACTTGATTTCTGTCATAAATTGGTCAAAAAACATTTCTGACGGAACATGGGCATGTAACAGGCCGGCCTGACGCCCCTGTAAGTAACTCGTGACAGCAGGATGTTTACTCAAGGTTTTAAAAACAGACTTTTCTTTGATAAAAGATAACGCAAGCTCTGCAAGTCATCTTGCCACGCCCAGCGCTGTGCCAATACGATCAATTTTTTGTGCAAACTCAATAATGCAGGGCACTGCAATACGGGCAAATACAAGGACACGCTTTGTAGGAGCAGACGCACGCTTTTGGCAATCTCTCCGAGTGCTTTAACTTTTTGCCCAGAAATATAGGCGTGCTCGTGATATTGCCAGTGTTTCAATGCAGCGTTCACCGCAAGTACAAATGCCTCTTCTGTGGAGGTTGATTCCTCCAGAGACAAGAACGCAGGCAAGGATTTGCTCTTGCCATTAAAGCCATGCAACAACTCATACCCTTGCGCAGCCTTTGACACGTCACTCAGCCGGACGTCCATTACCTGATTAATTATATTTGCAAGCGCTATCAGGTGGGTCACTTCGCCAGAGACAAGCTCCAATTCAATTTCATTGATGTACGACGACGCCTTTTCAGTAGCCGCCTCGCCACAATCAATCACTACCTCGACTTTACTGCCCTGATGTTCTACCAAATATTCATAGCGAATGAAGTGAGTTGAAAACTGCTTTTCCAGACGCGACTGCTTTGCTTCCACAGGAAAGCTATCAGGCCATACACTAGCGTCAAATAAAGATAAATCTGGAAGTGGATGAGAAAGCGAAACATTGTGCTCTGCACGTTCATGCAAACCACCGCTGACTTTACCTTTAGTTTTTAGCGTTTGCTCGTATTGGCCATTATTACCGCGTACACGAAAGCCCATCTTGTGCTTTTGAAACTCTTGCGAGGGCGTATCGTAGTAATCGTTTTCTAGTCTCATCTCTCGCTGAGAAATGAGTAAAACCTTTTTTGCTTCAAACAAGGGAAGCACTTTTGCAACGAATGTAGCGTGCGCCTCGTGACGAGTCACAAACTTTAATTCTATTTCAGACATGAACAATGCAATTATGCAGAGAATAATGTTGCCACCATACCTTTGTATAATACGAGAAGCAATCTTGGGTGTATCGCCTATTTAAAATATGTGTATCCCACAATACTTGCCTTTGTGCGATGCAACCAATACCATCTCACCACACCGCTATTTTTTGAGATTCACCATGATTCGCCAGTGTTTTTTTTCTGCTCTTCTATTGTCATCATTCTATTCTCATGGCTTTCAAGAGAGCACAACTGAACAGCCAAGTCAGTATGTCAGAGAGGACCTCTTTGTATTCCTTCATGCGGGACCAGGAAGAAACTACCGCATATTAGGGTCAATTGATGCAGGTACAGCCATCACTGTAGGACCACGTGGCAGTGAGAGTGACTTCACCCAAGTGACAGATGACCAAGGCCGAGAAGGCTGGATTGAATCGCGATTTGTGAGTGACGAAGCACCAAGTACACTGCGCATACCTGCCCTAGAAAGCGCACTGGAAGCTAGCCAAAGCGATGCTGCAACGCTGGCGGCTGAAAACACCGAGCTACGTCAACGTGTTAACCAAGCGGAACAACAACTTGCTAGTGTTAACGAACAGCTACAGCTACAAAATAGCGAGGTCGCTTCGTTAACAGCATCATTAGACAAAGCCGATCAAGACGAGCAAATGCGTTGGTTTACCCGCGGGGGAATGGTGGCAGGCGCTGGCGTGCTATTGGGCATTCTATTAATGCTTATTCCTAAAAAGCGCCGCCGCAATAGCGAGTGGATGTAATAACTTAATGTAGCGAATATGGCTGCGTTGGCGTATTGCCAACGCAGCTCCAATATTACCTACTCGTCATCTTCTACTAGCGTCATTAACGAGGTGTTACCACCTGATGCGGTAGTGTCGATACTAATGGTTTTTTCGGTAATTACCCGTTTGAGCAAGTTGTCATTATACTCCGCAGTAATCACAGGTAGGATTGCACCATCTCGCTGAGCAAGCGCATTCGACATAAAGGCGCGGCGCTTAGCATTAGAATCTACCACCACACCGGCTAGCGCAGGTGATGCTAACAACGCTTCGGTGTGAGCCAACTTAGCGACTTGAAGCACCCCCTTAGGTGCTCCTGTTGCCAAGAACTTAGACTGAAAAGCCAACGCTTCTTCATAGAACAAATCAGACACAACAGTCACTACCGTATTACCCGTTGATAACGCTGTAACCAAAGACAACACCCAATATTCAAAGGTCACGTGCTTGTCGCCGTAACACATCAAGGTACCTCTTGGTTCGTAATGTAGCTGATTGGACTCACCGGTCGGCCCCGGCAATTCGACGGGTTTCGACAAGTGACGCTCTACATTCATCAATTGTTGTCGTGCGGTTTCAAGGGTGCGATTTAAATCATCGGCTAAGTCTTCCACAATATCCACGTGAGCAATTTTTGCGAGAAGCTGACGCACCATAGACACACGTTCAATCAATGGCATGTGACGCCACTGTGATTCAACACTCGCAGCAGCAGTCATAATTTGCTGCGCTTGTTCAGCGTGACGCTGATCACTGCGCAGTACTTCATTCATCGCTGCGATATCAGTACTGCACTCTTCTTCTGGTGTGGCGACTTCTATCATTAAGCGTGGCAAGTAGTTAGGCCCACCTGCTTTCGGGCCTGTACCAGACAGTCCACGACCACCGAAGGGTTGAACACCAACAATTGCACCTATCATGTTGCGATTGATGTAGATATTACCTGCTCGACTTTTCGCAGCGAGTTCATTCGCTCTTGCTTCAATACGAGAGTGAATCCCCATGGTTAAACCAAAACCTGTACTATTGATTTGCTCCAACACCTTGTCGATATCGCTGCCTTTAAATCGTACAAGGTGAACCACAGGTCCAAAAACTTCTTTTTTCAGTACTGATATGTCTTTGATTTCATACAAGGACGGTGGGAAATAGGTCCCTTTGTCTGCCTTCTCATGCACAGCAATTTGATACAGTAATTTACCGTTGTCCTTCATATACGCTTGATGCTCGGTCAAGCTCGTAAGCGCTTTAGTGTCAATCACAGGACCAACATCTGTGCTCAAGTATGCGGGGTCGCCGACTTCAAGTTCTTTCATTGCCCCCACAAGCATTTGCGCCAACTGATCGGCAATTTCTTCTTGGACAAAAAGCACACGCAAAGCAGAACAACGCTGCCCAGCACTTTGGAAACCTGAGTGAACCACATCGTCTACCACTTGCTCGGGTAATGCAGTAGAGTCGACGATCATACAGTTTTGCCCGCCAGTTTCAGCAATCAACGGCACCTGTTCATTAGTGCGGTTCGCGAGTAATCGAGACAATAAAGTCCCTGTTTGTGTAGACCCAGTGAACATTACCGCTTTTACGCGATGATCTGGAATCAGCACATCACCCACTGGCTTTCCAGGAGAGATGACCAGTTTAAGTGCAGAGACAGGTAAACCCACCGCATACATCATGTCTACAGCGCGAATGGCAATTAGACTCGTTTGCTCTGCGGGCTTGGCAATCACAGTGTTACCCGTTGCAAGTGCTGCCACCACTTGGCCTAAAAATATGGCTAGGGGGAAGTTCCATGGGCTTATACAAAGCACCACTCCACGGGCGCGCAGACGCTCATCCTTTACTAATTCTTGTGCTTGGGCTGCGTAGTAACGACAAAAATCAACCGCTTCACGGACTTCGTCAATACTGTCTTGTGGCACCTTACCCGCCTCTCGCACACACAGTGCTATGAGTTCAGGCATATTGCGCTCTAGCGCATCCGCGGTGCGATTGAGGATGTCAGCCCGCTCACTTACAGGCGTTTGAGACCAGGAAGCAAACCCTTGATCCACAGTATCTAACGCAGCCAGCATTGATGCATCGTCGTCATACACGTGGTAGCCAACAATATCGCTGTGATCACTTGGGTTTAACACAGCAACGCCATTCTCAGGAATGTCAGAAGCCTGAATAGAGAGGGCCTCTTTCCATCGCTCTAATTCAGGGCGAAGCGTATGCAGTGCATTGATATCGGTAAGGTCTAAGCCCTTTGAATTGGCACGCTGCTCACCAAACATATCTTTGGGTTTAATGATTTGCTTATTGTAACGCGTCTTTAACCGCTGGGTTTTCTCAACCGGATCTTCAAGCAACAACTCGACGGGCTTTTCATCATCAACAATGGCGTTAACAAACGATGAGTTCGCCCCATTTTCTAGAAGACGTCGCACCAAATAGGCCAACAAATCCTCGTGTTCACCCACGGGAGCATAGACCCGACACTGAACTTTTTCTTGGGTAACTACTTGGTCGTAAAGACTGTCTCCCATGCCGTGTAAACACTGGAATTCAAAGCCTGTTTTGTTATCACCCGCCAGCTCTAAAATAACCGATGCGGTATATGCATTATGGGTAGCAAATTGAGGATAGATAGTATCTCGATACGCTAACAAGCGATTAGCACAGGCGTGGTAAGACACGTCAGTAGACGACTTTCGCGTGAATACTGGAAACTCATCAAGACCCGCCTGCTGAGTTAGCTTGATTTCAGTATCCCAGTACGCGCCTTTCACCAAACGAATCATCAGTGGACGACCTACCTGAACCGTAAGCTCGCGTAGATATTCAATAACGTGAATAGCGCGCTTTTGATACGCCTGTACCGCAAGGCCAAAGCCCGTCCATCCTGACAGTTCGTCATCGCGAAATACCGACTCGATAATATCTAGTGAAAGGTCGAGACGGTCTGCTTCTTCAGCATCTACCGTTAACCCGATATCATATGCTTTCGCCATTAAACACAAAGCTTTTAGCTTAGGTGGGATTTCAGCGAGCACACGCTCTCTGTGAGACAACTCAAAGCGCGGATGAATGGCCGACAACTTCACTGAAATACCCGGCGCACGAATAGGACCTTTGCCTTTTGCCGCTTCGCCAATCACTTCAATGGCCTTGACATAAGCGGCGTAATAGCGGTCTGCATCCGACATAGTGCGGGCACCTTCGCCCAGCATGTCGTAAGAATAAACGTAACCCTTACTCTCTTTATCTTTGGCTCGCTCTACCGCCGCATCAATGGTTTCGCCCATCACGAATTGGCGCCCCATCACGCGCATAGCAATATTCATTGCCTTACGAATAACTGGCTCACCCAAGCGACCTACGGTTTTCTTCAATAATCCGAATTGGTCTTTCTTACGCTTATCTGCATAGTTCACCATATTGCCAGTGAACAATAATCCCCATGCGGACGCATTAACAAACAAGGAGTCAGAATTGCCTAGATGTGGTGTCCACTGACCTTTTGAAAGCTTGTCGCGAATAAGTTCGTCTTGCGTATCGCTGTCAGGCACACGAAGCAAAGCCTCGGCTAAACACATCAGAACAATACCTTCAGCGGTTGAAAGAGAAAACTCATTCAATAGTGCGTCTACCCCCCCATGTCCTTCTTGGGCTTGTCGAATGTTAAGCACCATAGTTCTTGCACGATCCCAAGCACGACTTCGAGCACTAGGGTCAACTTCGGCAATGGGAAGTATTTGATCGACAGCGTCAGATTCACTCAATCGGTAGTGATCGCGTATACGCTGGCGTAGGGGTGATAAGGTATGAAAATCGTCGTTAATGAGCATGGCAACCCTTTCGTAGAAATAGCTGAAAACCAAACCAACTCTAAAACAGATACGAGCTATTTTTACTCACACTGCTTAGGCCTTTGAGCAGATGTATTTCGCCTGCTTCTTATTGTGTAAATCCTTCATTAACTGAGCGAATAAACGCGAGCTCAATTCGCGCGGATACTAGCACAAATATGTGTTTCGCCAAGAGTACAAAGATCAACTTTTTTATTTATCTGCCAATATTTCTTTTCACCTGATTTACACCTTATCGGAACGACAAATTTTGCTTTTAAATTGCACGATATAAGTTAAGTGCAAGGTTAAAAAAACGTCTACACTTTCACCATTAATGTATTAACAAATTTATAACAAGGTGTGTTCAGTATGGTACTTCGACAATTTAGCCTGATTCAGCGCCTGTGCATCATCATTGCCCTCACCGCTCTCATACTCATAGTGCTATCAGGCATTGTGCTCAACCGACATTTTGATGCTCTGAAAGCTAAGTCGTATGAGGAAAATCAACACCTTGTAGAAGTTGTCCACACCATGCTGATGTTTTATGCCAACCGCACAGATATTGACGAAGCAACAGCTAAACAACAAGCATTAGAAGCGGTGAAAACACTGAGATACGACGGCAGTAACTACTTTTGGTTGCAAGACGATACCCCCACTATGATCATGCACCCCATTAAACCTTCTCTTGATGGACAAGATTTGCGTACGTTTAAAGACGACAATGGCAAAGCCTTTTTTGTGGAAATGGCACGTCTGGTAAGAGCAAAAGGTGACGGCTTTGTGGATTATGTGTGGCCGCTACCCGGGCAAACTACACCCGAGGATAAGATATCCTATGTAAAGCGCTTCGATGATTGGGGGTGGACCATCGGTTCAGGTATTTATCTTACCTCGCTAGAAGAAGAGTACGCTCACATGCGCTACCTAGTGATTGGATTTTGCCTAGTCAGTATTATTCTGGTGGTAATTTTGATCACATTCATTGGCGGCAGTATTGTTCGCCCCATTCAAGAAATTGCCGAACGCATGCGAGACATTGCCAAAGGTGAAGGTGACCTCACACGTACCTTGCCAGTCAACGGCCAAGATGAAGTAACTCGCCTAGCCAGATACTTCAACGAATTTACTGACAAGATTCGTCAATCCTTACTCAGTATTAGAGAGAACATCTCCGAATTAACTATTCAGGCTGAATCTGTTGATAACGAGAGTAAAAACAGTAACCACCATGCGCAAAACCAACATGAGAATATGCTTCAAGTTGCGGAAGCGATGGATCAGATGACATCGCAAATTCAGGAAGTCAGTGTCAACGCAGATACCGCCGAGAAAAGCACGTCTACCGCGAGAGAAAAGGTACAAGACGGCGCTAACGTCGTTGAAAACACCGTGGAGGATATTCGTTCACTGACCAACAATATCGAAAGTGTCAGTGAAGTAGTTACCGAACTGGCGCGACACACAGATAGTATTGGCGCGGTACTCGATGTGATCCGTGGTATTGCCGATCAAACCAATCTTTTGGCACTGAATGCTGCTATTGAAGCAGCTCGTGCTGGTGAACAAGGCCGAGGTTTCGCCGTTGTAGCTGATGAGGTACGCACCCTTGCTAGTCGAACTGGGCAAAGTACGGATGAAATCCAAGCTATGATTGAAACATTGCAAAGTAATGCCAAAGCTGCGGTAAACGCCGTCAAAGTCAGCCAGCAAGCCTCAAATGTCACGGTTGAGAAGGCAATATCTGCCAACGAAAACCTCAAAGCAGCGGACGGTATCATGACAGACATATCAAGTATGAGCAGTCAAATCGCCAGAGCCACCGAGCAACAAGCAGAAGCGGCGAATGAGGCCAACTCTCGAATAACTGCCCTATCCGGCGCGGCGGATGAAAGTTCGAAAACTGCAGACACCCTTGCCGATGCTAGTGAATCACTAAAAACCAGTTGCATAGCGATTAGAGAGGTTGCGAATCGATTTAAGCTTTGATGCTGCTCTCAAGTGAGGTAAACAGGCGCTAGTACAAAGTGATGATGTACATTACACTTAAGATTCCTTTTTCGAACGTGATATCGCAGCTACACAAGGAATAAACTATGAGTGAGCGCAGTAAAGGGCTAAACCTAAAGTATCTTATTTTGGGCGTACTTGGTCTGTTGGTGATAACTTACGTGTTTTTCGCCAATACCATCATCAAATTAGTACTCGAAAGCAAGTTGGGCGAATCGTATGGCGCTGAGGTCAACATAGGTTCAGTAGACCATTCGCTTTACCCTACCACTGTCAGTATTACCGACATCGAGCTAACCAATCCTCATAAACCAATGCGAAACCAAGTAGTAGTTGGTGAGGCCAATGCAGATGTAGAGTTAGTTTCGTTGCTGTCTGAACCTATTATTGTCAATAACCTATCTGTGCTTGACGTAGCTTTTGACCAAGCGCGAGAGCATGAGGGTGAGGTATACCGTGTTCCCAGCCCACCACTGACGTTTGCCGATGTTAAACAACAAGCGACCGACGCTATTCCCACAGTTGATGAACTGATAGAGCGTAGCCCGCTACAAACATTAACCGCCGTTGAACAGGCAAAAGCAACCTATGAGGAATATTCCACCAGCCTTGAAGCCAGTTACAAGGCGCTACCTACCCAAGAGCGAATAGAAGAATACAAGGCTCAGATAGAAGCGTTAAAATCAGTGAATATGCGAGATCCGCAAGCGTTACTCAACGCGACGAATACGCTAAAGGAACTGAAGACGGCGATTAGTGCTGACAAAGATATCATTGCGTCTTTCACCCAAAACACTCAAGAAGCACAGCAGGTTATCAGACAGCACTTAAGTGCAATTAATGAAGCACGACAACAAGACTACACCTTACTTCAAGGTGCACTTATGGGCGACCAAGCCATGCTTTCGCAAGTCACCTATATGGTGTTTGGTGACAAAGCTGCCGAATATACTCAGTATCTGACGTCTGCACTGCAAATTGTTATGCCACTGGTCGAGGGTAACAATGAACCTCAAGCTGAAACAGCACCTGCCCCCGCAGTACTGGTTAAACAAGCGGACGTTTCTATGCAATGGCAAGAGGAGCGTATCACCAGTAGTTGGCAAAACATTACCAATGCCCATGCGGTTACTGGAAAACCCACAACGTTCACCATTGATGCCGCAGGAAACCTACTCAAGCAGTTTTCATCGAACGGTCAGTTTTGGATGGACGAGAACGGCATAGACGCTGAGCAAGTTTGGTCATTGGCTGGATTAGCGATGGAAAATGTTTCTCTGAGCGAAAGCGAGTCGCTTAATGCGCTGTTAAAGTCTGCGCTGGTAGAGACAGTCGGGTCAATTAACATTGTGGACAATACAGTGTCTGGCGGCGGTAACATCGACCTGTCTAAATTAGTGATGGAAGCTACTGGGGAGAGTGATATCACCAGTGCTGTTGCAGGTGCCTTGCAAGCATTACAACAACTGTCCATGGATATGACGTTAAACGGTACAGTGGACCAACCTGGATTTTCAATTTCTTCTGACTTAGATGGACAACTGGCCCAGCTTGCTATGTCTGCACTCAGTGCATCGCAACAAGATAAAATAGACGAACTGAAGGCTAAAATTAATGCGGTTGGAGCAGATGAATTCAATGCGCTAAACGGACAGCTCGGCGACATCACCTCCATGCTTAACGGCGCTAATGCTGACAATAATGCGTTGCAATCACTGCTGGAAACGCAATTGGGCGGGCTTATTAATGAAGGCTCTATTTTTGATGCATTAAAAAGGGGCTTAGGACAGGAAGAGTAATGTCTCTTTGCTTCCCCCACCGCATAGCGGCATAATAGCCGCCATGCGGTGAAACCCAGTGGGTTTTACATTACCGTTAGTTTTCCAAATTTAGGTGATACTGTGTTACGTGATAATTGGCTCCCCATCTTATTACTGACCCTGCTAGGGCTTCTGCAGTATCGCTTGTGGTTTGGTAAAAACAGTATTCCTGATTACGCAGCACTTCAAGATCAAGTGGCCGAGCAAGCTCAGCAAAATGCTAATTTGGTGCAACGCAACGCGCTACTCAAAGCCGATATCAACGACCTAAAAATTGGTTTGGAAGCCATTGAAGAGCGTGCTCGCAATGAACTGGGTCTGATCAAACAAGGCGAGACTTTTTACCGAATATTGCCAACAGAAACGAATTAAACATGAAAGTAGCACCCGCCGTGGTTGCGGTTATCCCAGCCGCTGGTATTGGCAGTCGAATGCAAGCTGACATACCGAAACAATACCTCACGTTACACAACAAAACGATACTCGAACATACGGTTGACCATATACTTGCTCATCCAGCCATTCAGCACGTTATACTGGCCCTTAATCCCGACGACGACATGTTTCCAACGCTAGCACTCGCGAGCAACCCCAATGTCACCGTAGTGACAGGTGGTAATGAGCGCGCAGACTCAGTATTAAACGCACTGCGTGAAGCTCATGGATTTGAATGGGCACTAGTACATGATGCTGCACGTCCCTGTGTTCAACACCAAGATATCACCAA
This sequence comes from Alteromonas sp. KUL49, assembly GCF_006538345.1. GTDB lineage: Bacteria > Pseudomonadota > Gammaproteobacteria > Enterobacterales > Alteromonadaceae > Alteromonas. The sequence continues at coordinate 272,573 of NZ_BJKL01000007.1, forward strand.
GCTCTTGTCAGTTATCGACAATGAGAAGGTTTCCGGGGGTATATTAGCCACGCCGGTACGAGACACGATGAAACGTGCAAATCCGCCGTCATCAATCAATAAAGTGTCTACCACCAGTACAGTCTCGCATACAGAAAGTAGAGAAAATCTCTGGCACGCACTCACCCCCCAGCTATTTCCGGTAAAACTACTCACTGAAGCACTAGAGAGAAGTCTCGCAGAGGGCGTTGCCATTACGGATGAAGCGTCAGCCATAGAGTGGGCCAAAGGAAAGGTTACACTGATTGACAGTGATCCCATCAATATCAAAATTACTCACCCAGCGGATCTTCCGCTTGCTGGGTTTTACTTACAACAAAGAAATAAGGCGAGTTCATGCGAATAGGTCACGGTTTTGACGTACATAAGTTTGGTGGCGAGGGACCTATCACTATCGGTGGTGTAAAAATAGAGTACGATCAAGGACTACTCGCACACTCTGACGGTGATGTGCTACTACACGCCCTGTGTGATGCTTTGCTTGGCGCTGCCGCTTTGGGCGATATTGGTAAGCACTTTCCTGATACTGATGATGAGTACGCTGGCGTAGACAGTCGTGTGTTGCTACGTCACGTGATCAAAGTGATTGGCGAGCAAGGTTATGTGGTGGGTAATGCCGACATGACCATAGTAGCCCAAGCGCCCAAGATGGCGCCGCACATACAAGCCATGCGTGAAACCATCGCGCAAGACTGCAACTGTGCTCTAGACGACATAAACGTTAAAGCCACCACCACTGAGAAGCTTGGCTATACGGGTCGAAAAGAAGGTATTGCCGCTCACGCCGTTGTACTATTGGCACGCTCATGAATCAGTTAGACACTCAACATTGGCCGTTTTACTATGGCAAACCTAGCGCCTCGGGCGTATTTAAAACCTACCCAGACGACTTTCAAGTCATTGAAGACTTAGGCTACGAGCCCAGTGGTGAAGGTGAGCACCAATTCATTTGGGTTGAAAAGACCAACAATAACACTGCTTACGTTGCAGAACAGATCGCTCGGTTTGTAAAGCTTCCGCTGCGACAAATCACTTATGCGGGTAGGAAAGACAAGTACGCCAAAACTCAACAATGGTTCGGTATTCATGCCCCAGGAAAGCCAGACTTTGACTTTTCTAATTTCGACCTAGAAGGGGTTAAGGTACTTGCTCAGTATCGTCATCACAAAAAGCTTCGAACAGGGCAACTCAAAGGAAACCGCTTCATCATTACCTTGCGAGATGTGGTTGCTATTGATGAGGTCACATCTCGACTCTCTCATATTGGCCAACGGGGTGTACCCAATTACTATGGCGAACAACGTTTTGGTGTGATGCGTATCAACGACCAGGGCGAGGTACAGCGCGGTGGTAATCTGTTAATGGCTGAGCGCATGGTGAACGGTGAAACTATACGTCATCGCAACAAGCGTTCCATGGCACTCTCGGCGTTGCGTAGTTGGTTGTTTAACGAAGTTGTCGCTGCCCGTATTAATCAAGGTCATTTTGACAGTGTTCTGGATGGCGACGCACTATCGCTTACCGGTTCAAATAGTTTTTACATACAAACCCCAGAAGCCAGTGACAGTCAGGCGCGCTTCGACGCCCAAGACATCAGCCCTACGGCGCCTTTATGGGGCAAAGGAGCGCTGCCGAGTCAGGGAGACGCCCAAGGGTTTGAAACCAAAATTACTGAGCAACACGCTGAAGTCACCGAGTTTTTAGCCAAGTCAGGTTTTGAACAAGAGCGCAGAGCTATCAAGATTTGGCCACAACAACTTGAATGGACCTCTGATGGTGATACATTAACCATAAGCTTTTCATTACCCAGCGGTTGCTTTGCCACTTCGGTACTGAGGGAGTGTATCGAAACGTTGTCGCCCACTACGCACACAGAATAATAAAGGAAGACACACACCATTATGAGAGTTTCAAGAAAAGGAGATGCATTAGCAGAGCTGCTCTACAACGAGGGAGTTCGCTCTCAGAAGGTATTAAACGCCGTTGCGGGTACGCCCAGAGAAGTTTTTTTACCTGAAACACTGAAGCATCAAGCCTATTTAAATACGGCCTTACCCATAGGTCAGGGGCAAACGATTTCACAGCCCTATATCGTAGCGAAAATGACCGAATTATTGCTCGATAGTCCTACGCCTCCCAAAAATGTGTTGGAAATAGGCACTGGTTCGGGTTACCAAACGGCAATTTTGGCGCAGCTTTTCTCTTATGTGTATTCCGTTGAACGAATTAAGTCGTTGCAGTTTCAAGCAAAACGGCGAATGAATCAGCTTGACCTTCACAATATTGCCATGAAACATGGCGATGGCTGGAAAGGTTGGCCTTCAAAGGGACCATTTGACGCCATAATAGTTACCGCAGCGGCAAGCAGTTTACCGCAAGATCTTTGTGATCAACTGAAAGAAGGTGGTAGATTAATCATTCCAGTGGGTGACGACCAACAGTCATTACTGTGTATCGATAGGATCGAAGGGGAACTTAAAACCACAACAGTTGAGGCTGTGCGGTTTGTACCTCTGGTTGCAGGAGAGCTACTTTGAAAATTTTTGAGCCGTGTTATGACCTCGCTATTCGTTGGTCAAAGCACCCACACGCAAGTAAATACTTAGGCGGTCTGAGCTTTGCTGAGTCTGTGTTTTTTCCTATTCCGCCAGATGTCATGCTCGCCCCAATGTCGTTATCTCAACCTAACCGGGCATTCACTTTTGCGCTAATCACCACCATAGCGTCTATCGTTGGAGGAATTGCTGGTTACTTGCTAGGGTATTTTGCCTTTGATGCTTGGCTAGCGCCCGTTATAGAAAGCTGGGGATATACTCACAAAATCGAGACTGCCATGCAGTGGTTCGAAGCATATGGTGTCTGGATTGTATTTTTAGCTGGCTTCTCACCCATTCCCTACAAAATATTTACCGTAAGTGCTGGCTTTCTGCAAATGGCATTTCTGCCTTTTCTCATTGCTTCGGCCATTGGTAGGGGGGCTCGCTTTTTTCTCGTTGCCAGCTTGATGCGATGGGGCGGGGCACCAATGGAAGCCAAGCTAAGACAATATGTTGAAGCGCTAGGCTGGATAGTGGTTGCACTGGCTGTTATTGCCTACTTATTACTGAAATAACATGTCTACATACAATTGGCTAGGATGCACAGTTGTTATCACCTCGGCGCTGCTAGTAGGTTGTGGTGCGCGCACCACTCCTGCTCCTATTGTATTGTTAAACAGTCAACCATCAGAAGAGACGGGCGGGTACACAGACACCACCTATACCGTTAAGCCCGGAGATACGCTTTTCGGTATTGCTTGGTACACGGGTAATGACTATCGAGATATCGCTCAATACAATAATCTTGCCGAGCCCTATCGTATATTCCCCGGACAATCGTTGCGTTTAACACCTCCAGCTGCTCAGAAACCCGCGCCAACAGCGGTGAGAGTCACAAGCGCACCAGCACCTCGCCCATCAGTTCCCACCGTGGTTTCTACGGGCAATGAAGTCACATCAGTCACACCGACACAAGATACAGGTCTGACCACAACAAATACCGCCCAAAGAGTGATTGACCAACCACAATCACATGGGTATGGTGAAAGTGAAAATCTTGTTAATAAACATGAAAGTAAATGTGACAAAAACTCGTCATCGAACGTCAATAATGCGTCGCAGAACGGGTTCCCAGACAAGGTTTCATGTTGGGTGTGGCCAGCAGTTGGTGAAATAGTCGAAACCTTCGATATCGCTGAGTCTGGCAACAAAGGTGTTGATATTGCAGGGCCATTGGGGAGTGACGTAGTTGCTGCTGCTGATGGCAAAGTCGTTTATTCAGGTAGCGCGCTTCGGGGTTATGGCAATCTCGTGATTATTAAGCACACAGAATCTTTTCTAAGTGCTTATGCGTATAACAATTCAATACTGGTAAACGAACGAGACTGGGTGGTTGCCGGTCAAAAAATCGCAACCATGGGCAGTAGCGGAACAGACTCGGTCAGACTTCATTTTGAAGTGAGGTATAGGGGAAAATCTTTGGACCCACTTAAATACCTACCGAAGCAATAATTTATAATAACAATAAATAAGCATAAAAATATTTCTAAAGGAGAAACATCATAAGGTAACCTTTGAAGCAGGAGATTCAGTTATGAGCCAAAAAACTAAAGCTGAGATCGAAACGAAAACACTAGACGAATTAGACATCATGGAAGCCTCGGTAAAAGCTGAGGAAATAGCAGCAGATGCACTAGATAGTGAAAACGACGATGCCGTTATTAGTCAGGAAGACCTACCCAAAAACCTAGATGCCACCCAGCTATACTTGGGCGAAATCGGTTTTTCACCACTACTTACCGCCGAGGAAGAAGTGTATTTTGCTAGACGTGCGTTGAAAGGTTGCGAAGCCTCTCGCAAACGCATGATAGTTAGCAACTTGCGCTTAGTTGTAAAAATTGCGCGGCGCTACAACAACCGTGGCTTAGCCCTTCTTGATTTAATAGAAGAAGGAAATTTAGGCCTTATCCGAGCTGTTGAAAAATTTGACCCAGAACGAGGTTTCCGTTTTTCAACCTATGCCACATGGTGGATCCGTCAAACCATTGAACGCGCCATCATGAATCAAACCCGTACTATTCGCTTACCAATACACGTGGTTAAAGAATTAAATGTGTACTTGCGTGCGTCTAGAGAATTGTCTCAAAAGCTTGACCATGAGCCTACCGCAGAAGAGATTGCGTCGGCACTCGACAAGCCAGTTGAAGACGTATCGAAAATGCTACGCCTAAACGAGCGTATTACCTCGGTAGATACTCCTATCGGTGGTGAGAACGACAAGGCACTGCTTGATATTATTGCTGATGAAAAAGAATCGGGTCCAGAAGGTAACATTCAAGATTCTGACATCAAGTCCAATATCGTAAACTGGCTACAAGACCTCAACCCAAAACAACGTGAAGTACTTGCTCGTCGTTTCGGTTTGATGGGATACGAGCCGTCGACCCTTGAAGATGTGGGCGCTGAAATTGGGTTAACCCGAGAGCGTGTACGTCAAATTCAAGTGGAAGCGTTGCGCAGATTGAGAGATATGCTGGGCCATCAAGGTCTTTCATTAGAGAATCTGTTTGACCAAATGGGCTAGCGTTTAAACGTTGCTAACAAAGGCGTGCTACCAGCACGCCTTTTTTTATGCTCGTGTTAACGTAACAAAACGATAATTGTGAGGGTTTTTGTCGTCTGCAGAGAATGATTGAGTCTCTGATTCAGTCCAACTATGTACCGAATAGTCTGGAAATTGAGTGTCACCACTCACCTCTAGGTCTATATGGGTTAAATACAGCATCTCGGCTTGAGGAAGAAAAATCTGATAAATCGTACCACCGCCAATAATCATTACTTCTTGGTCTTTCTCTACTAACGTAGTGGCAAGATCCATCGCTGCCTCTGGTGAGCTTACTACAGATGCATCAGGCAAAGTGTACTCAGTGTTTGAGGTGATAACGATGTTTGGTCTACCAGGCAGTGCTCGTCCTATTGACTCGTAAGTCTTACGGCCCATGATCACTGGTTTACCCATAGTCACTTGTTTGAAGTGCTTAAGATCAGCAGGAAGATGCCAAGGCATATCGTTGTCAGCACCAATAATACGGTTATTCGCCATTGCGGCTATCATGGCAATTTTCATTCTTACCTATCGCGGTTAAAAAAGTTGACCTCATGATACATGAATGCAGTGATAACGTCTGTGGATTTACCCATTTCTCACTATGTACCCAAAATTAAAAAAACGCGACTCTTTGGCCGCGTTTTTCAATAACATGGTATGTAATAGACTATTTACGGTATTCTACTTCAACGTCGTAATCGTCTTCGTCCCAATCATCGTCGTCAAGGTCGTCATCAAGATCATCATGAGCTTCGATAGTATTTCTGTGATACGTATCCCACTTAAACTCAACTTCGTCTTCTTCGTCTTCTACTTCTGCCTCGACTGGCAGCGTTTCGATGAAATTCATGATCTCATGACAAAGCGGGTCAAGTCCTAGCCTTTGGAAGGCAGAAATTTGATACACCGGCCCTTCCCACTCAAGCTCTTCAACAATTTGCTTGCACAGCTCTTCGGTTTCTTCTTCAAGTAGCAAATCTACTTTATTGAAAACTAACCAACGAGGCTTACTTGCCAACTTAGGACTGTATTTTTCAAGCTCTTGTACAATGGCTTTAGCGTTTTCGGCAGGATCGCTTTGATCCGCAGGTAGTAAATCAACAATGTGGAGTAAAATTCGGCAACGCTCTAAGTGCTTAAGGAATCGAATTCCCAAACCTGCACCGTCGGCTGCACCTTCAATGAGCCCAGGAATATCAGCAACCACAAAGCTACGTTGAGAGTCTTGGCGCACTACCCCCAAGTTGGGTACTAGAGTGGTAAACGGGTAATCAGCCACTTTTGGTTTTGCCGCAGACACAGAACGAATAAAGGTAGACTTACCTGCATTTGGCATACCCAGCAAACCTACATCGGCCAATAGCATTAGCTCTAGTTTAAGGTTGCGAATCTCGCCTGGCGTACCATTGGTTTTTTGACGAGGGGCACGGTTTGTACTGCTTTTAAAACGAGCATTACCTAGACCGTGAAAACCACCCTGCGCGACCTTAAGCTTCTGACCGTGACGGGTCAAATCACCCAATACTTCACCGGTGTCGTCGTCGGTAGCACGGGTTCCCACAGGCACACTTAACGTAAGATCAGCACCACCACGACCAGTACAGTTACTGCCTTGACCGTTTTGACCACGTTCAGCACGATGGAACCTTTCGAAGCGATAATCAATCAATGTATTGAGGTTTTCATCAGCCATTAAGAATACGCTGCCGCCGTCTCCGCCGTCACCGCCATCAGGCCCACCTCGTGGGACGTATTTTTCACGTCTAAAGCCAATTACGCCATTGCCGCCGTCACCAGCTTCAACACGAATCTCAGCTTCATCTACAAATTTCATTTATCACTCCGGGCGAATTGCCTTGGTATTAGTGCGTTGTGGAACCTATAAGTCTATACCAATTCCAGCAGTATCGCCTGCAACGCAGACAACAATGATGTACTAGTGCGCTGGAATTTTAAAACTGTCTCACTTTACAAACAAAAAACCCCGCAAGCGCGGGGTTTTTCTTAAGCCTGTTCGGCGTAAGCAATAATGCGCTTACTCAGCAACAATGCTCACGAACTTACGGTTTTTCGGTCCTTTAACTTCGAACTGTACTTTGCCGTCTTTCAATGCGAACAATGTGTGGTCTTTGCCGATACCCATGTTGTCACCAGCGTGGAAACGCGTACCACGTTGACGAACAATGATGTTACCCGCTAATACAGATTCACCACCGAAGCGCTTAACACCTAGGCGTTTACTTTCTGAATCACGACCGTTTTTGGTACTACCACCAGCCTTTTTATGTGCCATTAGTTCGTGCTCCTATTATGCGTTGATACCAGTGATTTTCACTTCTGTGAACCACTGACGGTGACCCGCTTGCTTACGAGAGTGCTTACGACGACGGAACTTAACGATTTTTACTTTATCGCCACGACCGTGTGTAACAACCTCAGCTGTCACTTTACCACCAGCAACTACTGGTGTACCGATTTTTACATCGTCACCGTTGCTTACCATTAAAACTTTGTCAAATTCAACCGTTTCACCTGGGGCTACTTCGATTTTTTCAAGACGAACGGTTTGGCCTTCGGCCACACGGTGTTGTTTACCGCCACTTTGGAAAACCGCGTACATAGTTAACTCCGCTCTGCGTCACTGACGCTTCAATTCAAAAAACAGGGCGCGAATTGTACGTGATACATCTTTGGATCACAACCCCAATACAGACAAAAATCGATTATTTTTCCAACATTGCGCAAAATTCTTTTTAAAGGCGAACGTTGTAGCAATTTGGACCATAATTTTTTCGCTATTTTAACTAATTACAGAAGGACTTTGTACAATTAGATGAACAGAATAAGGATAAAAGACCCACTTATAGTATTTACGAGGCATTTCAACCAATTCAGTCAACAAATAGGGTGGATAGTCAATCGCTTTAAGGTACAATCTAGCCCCATTATTGCCGAGTACTATAACGAAGAATTTCAGCACACATGCCTATGGATATTGAAAAAATCCGCGCGATGGCCAGCGATGACATGCAGGCCGTTAACCAACTGATTCAGCAACAAGTAGAATCCGACGTATCACTGATTAATCAGCTTGGCTTTTACATTGTGAACAGTGGCGGTAAGAGGTTACGTCCACTACTTACGGTGCTTAGCGCACGTGCGATGGGCATTGAAAATACAGACCACCACACCTTAGCCGCAATTATCGAGTTTATTCACACTGCAACTTTGCTTCATGATGATGTAGTAGATGAATCTACACTTCGCCGTGGCCAAGAGACCGCAAATGCCATTTTTGGTAATCAAGCTTCGGTATTGGTGGGTGACTTTTTGTATACCCGCTCATTCCAGATGATGGTAAGCCTTAAGCGTATGCGAGTGATGGATATCCTTTCTCAAGCGACCAACCAAATTGCCGAGGGTGAAGTACTTCAGCTGATGAATTGTAACGATGCGTCAACCACTGAGCAGCGCTACTTTGACGTTATTTATGGTAAAACGGCGCGTTTGTTCGAAGCAGCCACACAACTTTCTGCGGTACTTACAGACCAGCCCCAAGCCGTAGAAACAGCGATGCAAGATTATGGCAAGCACTTAGGTACTGCGTTTCAGCTAGCCGACGACATCTTAGACTATATGGCTGATAGCGAAGAGATGGGTAAGAATGCCGGGGATGACTTGGCAGAAGGTAAGCCCACCCTCCCCCTACTGTACGCTATGTGGAATGCCAAAAATGACGATGATCGACAATTAATACAAGACGCCATTGAGCAAGGTAACGGTTTACCTCATTTGTCGAAAATACAGCAAATTATGCAAGACACCGGTGCATTGGAATACACCACCGCCTGTGCACACAAAGAAGTTCAGAAAGCAGTAGATGCGCTAGCTATTGTTCCTGACTCGCCATTCAAAGAGGCCTTAGCTTCTCTTGCGCACCTGTCTGTGGCTCGAACAAGCTAAAAAACACCTTCAGGTGAAATCTCTAATAGGTAATGATGGACTTTTTATCGCACGCCAGTGCCATCCATGGGGCTCAGCTTCGACATGCATGCCTCAGATGGCTATAAAAAGTCCATCGTCCCTCTTTAGATCGTTATAAAGACTGTTTCCCTGACTGACGTTATCTGACCTAAAATAACTCAAGTGCTATTGCTAATGCCCCTCTAGTAAAAATCCCACCATGCCCAATGCAAACCCCAAAATAGCTCCCAAGGTGGGTAGCCAGTGTTTTCTCATAGGCACTTGAGGGGCTATGTCTTGAAATACCGAGTAAAGAATACCTCCACCAGCAAAGAGCATGATGCTGCTAAGCAGCACCGGATAATCATCGAGTACCCAAAAACCAATCAAGGTCATCAAAGGGCCAAGTAGTGCCATTGCAGTAAAAATCAGGAGTAAACGTACTTTTTTGCGTTTGGTATTGGGTGCCATTTCTCTGAAAGCGTTAAACCCTTCGGGTAGATTTTGCAAACCAATTAACCCGCCAAGTAAGAGAGTGCTCCCGCCTGTGGCCGCTGCGGCACCAAGCGCTAAAGATTCTGGGATAAAATCGGTGAGCATGGCGGCAAGCTGGCTTGCCTTAGACTTACTGCGAGCAAAGAATATATCTAACCCCATAAACCCAATAGCACCGGCAATAAAACAGCCTATACCTGCGAAGGTAGGTAAACCTTCTAGACCTTGGGGCACAAGGACCAAGGCTACGGCAGACACAAGTGCGCCGGCTCCCAACGCCAAAATGCCATGGCGAAGCTCTTTGGCAAGCCATCTGGGTTGAATACCGTGAATAGTAGAAATGAGTGCGCCAAGGGGCATCGCCAAGCCCGCGAGTAATGCAATAATGAGTACATCATTCAGTGAGCTAGGCATGCTTTTTCCTTGAGATTAATTCAGCCCTAAATCCCGCGTCATGTTCTCGTTGCGATCGCGGTGAACAATAATATTGTCTTCGATACGTATTCCGCCGAAGGGGCGAAGTATGCCTATGGTGTCCCAATTAATGAACTTAGACGACGGAGTTGCTTTTAGATCTCGAAGTAAGCTGTCGATAAAATACAAACCCGGTTCAATAGTGAACACTTGTCTTGGTTCTATAATACGGGTGCAGCGCAAAAATGGATGTTCAGCGGGCGATGCTTTGGGCGTGCCTCTGTCATCATTCACCAGCCCTGCCACATCGTGTACCTGTAAGCCTAAGAAGTGGCCAATACCATGAGGGAAAAAGGTAGATGTAATACCCTTTTCAATCATCTCAGCTACGTCTAGGTTAACGATACCGCTGTTTTTAAGCATGTGAGCAATACCTTCGTGGGCAAGTAGCTGAACATTGGTGTATTCAGTACCGGGCTTAAGGGCATCGACCAAGCTGAGCGTTACCTTGTTAAGCTGAGCAATTAAGTCGGCGAACAAGCCGTCTTGATTGGTGTAGGTACGAGTAATGTCAGCCGCGTAGCCGTGAAAGCTCGCGCCAGCGTCAATCAAGAACGAGCGACTCTCGCTGGGCACTGCTGTATCACGCTGCATATAGTGCAATATGGCCGCATGTTCATTCAGCGCAACAATACTATTGTAAGGTACCTCGTTGTCGCCCTGTCCACAGGCTGATAAATACGCCAAATTGATTTCGAATTCGCTTTTACCTGCCAAAAAAGCCTGCTGGGCGGCATTGTGACCGGCCACCGCAATTTTATTGGCCTGGCGCATACAATCCAACTCATAGTCGGTTTTGTATGCTCGTTGATAATGTAAGTAGTGCATTACCCGGTCAGGGTTCACGTTATCGAAACCCAAGGCTTTAGCAACTTCGATATACTCGCCAATATAGGCATAGCGCGCTTTATCATAAGGCAAGTGTTTTTCTACCGCATCTGCTTGAGCAAGCATAACGATATTAAAACTCTCTACCCAAAAGTCTTGGGGGACAGGCGGAACTTTGTGCCAAAAATCTTCGGGACGATAAAATATTAACGTAGGTTTGTCTTCGCCGTTCACTACCAACCAACAATTTGGGTTGTCGACCACAGGGACCCAGGCTTTAAACTGAGGATTGACTGTGAATGGATAGTAGTTGTCGTCAAGGAACATGCGTTTGCCTTGACCTGAGTGGATCACTAAACCATCTAGCCCTTCACGTTGTAAGGCTTCTTTAGTGCGGCTTTGCAGCGTAGCAATATGCTCTTGATAGGTTGTCAATTGGCTAGACATAACACCTCTGTCGTTTATTAAGCCTGCCTAAAAGGCAGTGCACTTTTTTTAATAGTATGGCGTGAGTGTATCACGTTGCCTCGGTGAAATTTAACAGGTTGCCGTACACGTCTCAGCTGCGCTACCCGTCATATGAGACTCAATTTCGTCAAAGCTAGGCGCAGAAGCCCCTAGGAGGCTTACGAAAAATGGGGACGGAGCGTTTAGCTGCATAGCGTAAATTTCTCTATACGCCATAACGGCTTTGACGTAATCGCGGGTTTCTCGATAAGGAATATTTTCTATCCAAATATCCATGGGAACACTATTATCTTCGGGTAGCCATGCCAATACTTTACGCCACCCCGCATTGTAAGATGCAGAGATCAGCACATCATTATTGCCCAACTTATCCGTGAGGTATCGCAGATACTGTGCGCCATAACCCACATTGGCCTCTGGTTGAAATAAGGTATTGCGACTCACACGGCGCTTGTTTAAGTAGCGAGCAGTACTGGGGAGTACTTGCATTAGGCCTGTAGCCCCAGCAGTGGAGACGGCGTCAGACATAAAAGAGCTTTCACGGCGCGCAATAGCCATCGCTAGGGGTTGGGATATACCGTGCTCTTGAGCTGCTGTTTCAAATTGTGACGCATGTGCCAACGGGAAACGACGCTCCACGTCATCCCAATACCCGCTTTGGGCAAAGCTCACAATAGCTCGACTATGCCAGCCCCACTCGTGGGCCAAAATACCTGCTTGAGTCACTTCCTCTGTACTTAGTTGGGATAACAAGTAGCGCCATTCACGCCGCGCTTGGGTGTAGTTTTGTAGCGTCCATAAGGCTTTTGCACGCACTGCGGCGGGGTGCGAGGCAACAGTATTAATAACATCGGCATTACGCTGTGCCGGTTCATGGCCAAATGTGGGTGTTTGATTCAGTCGCGCACTGGCCACAAAACCGTAGTAATGGCGCTCTTGAGCAAGCGCTTGATAAACCGTGTTTGCTTGCCCTGACTGCCCTAGTGCTTCATAAGCCCGCGCTCGCCAGTAACGGAAAAAGTCTTCTTGCTGCAGCGCTTCTGGCGCTTGATCGATAACGGCGACTATTTCTTGCCATGATTCAGAGCGAAGTAAATAGGCTACGTGCCATTGCACCACATCATCATTCACCCCCGCCACATTGGCTTTATCTAACCAAGTAGGTGCTTCGGGTAAATCATCTATGGTCATGCTCAGTGAAATAGCACGGCGCAATACATGTTGCTGGGGCACAGAAAAGACCGCCTTTTCATCCCATTTATTGTATGCATCTACCGCCTTTAGCGGCGATTGCCAGGCTAATTTTTCAATGGCCCACACCAAAATTTCTGCTTCCTGTTCTGGATATTTCAGAGGAAATAGACGGCTAGTATTCGCCTGATTTTTATTACGCATGACCGCTAACCACGCGTTTGCTAAGTATTGCTGTTCAGTGGGCAAAAAACGTTTTAAGTAAGTCGCTAACTTACGCTCACCTTGTTTTGCCGCCATAGAAATACGTGTAAACGCAAGTTCGGGAGTTAAATACCCTGCTTTGCGCCACATCCAAAAGAGAGGGTCACAGTTATCGGGCTGAGATTTACCATGAAGCCACAGGCCAGTTACCTGTTGAATATAAGGCTCGGGATCGTCAACTTGCTTAATTTGATGCCGAAGGTAATGGCAAGTCAACTCTGCCCCCATGCCAGTACGATAGTTACGCGCAAGTGAGTGGAAGTGATTTTTACTCGCCAAATACTTTAGCCACCGTTTACGCATGCCAGAAACGACTGGTAGCCCCTCATAATCATTGAGAAATTGCTCTACTTCACGACGATTCGCGTAGGTAAAATTGCGATTTATTTTTGCCCGCAATAAATAGGCATAAAGTGGGTGTTCTTGATGTTGTTCGATTTGCTCTTCAAGTGAAGACAACTTGCGCCAAGAGGCGGTACGGATGTTTTTTTCGAGCGTGACGTACCAATCAAACTCTGCATTTTCAGTGGCGTCAGTATCAGCGAGAGCATAACCGCTTAATCCAAGGGCTAGAAGCCAGACACAAACTACCTGCAGTGTTAACCAATACGGGCGTAACACTTTGCTAGAAAGTACCTTGTGCATCAAACAATGGTGGGTTGCACTGTCCATTGTGTTACTGCTCCGCTAAAAGTTGAGAATACGCGACTGACAATAAGCATAGTAACGTTTATCACGGCTGATGGGTTAACAAAGGTATCAACACGAGCACATTGACCTGTTCAGCGCCATTAACGCAATGATAGTAGATTATTTTCACTGTGAATTGGCGGTTTACGGTAAACATGCCCATTATACAAACACAATATGTGAATTCGACCTTGAATTTCACTGGTTGCACCACCAGTATTGTAAAAAATTAAACAGCTGTTTGAATTTTTCATTGAAATTTTGTGTGGCTTTGTAAAGAATCTAGCCACCCTAACGCGTTAGTCGTGGAATTTGCTTCACTTGGAGCAGCGCACAACTAACATCCTGGCCAATGCCAAAGGAGATGATAATGATATACACAGGCAAGAGTCTGTCCGTCAGTCTTTTAGAAGACGGCTTTGCTGAGCTGGTATTCGACGCCGAAGGTTCAGTCAATAAGTTCGACCGTCAAACGGTTACTGAACTTGATGAAGCCACTCAAGCCCTACTTGCGGCAAGTGACATCAAAGGTGTGCTAGTACGCAGCGCAAAATCTACATTTATCGTAGGTGCTGACATTACAGAATTTACTGGCCTATTTGCCATGGAAGAAGCTGAAGTGCTGTCATGGGTTGCCAAAACATCACAAGTATTCGACCGTTTCGAAGACCTTCCGTTCCCCACGATTGCTGCCGTAAACGGCTTCGCATTGGGTGGCGGTTGTGAAATGACACTCGCCTGTGATCTGCGCATTGCAGACACCACTGCATCTATCGGTTTACCTGAAGTTAAACTAGGCCTAATGCCTGGTTTTGGTGGTACAGTTCGTCTTCCTCGCCTTATTGGTTCAGATAACGCTCTAGAATGGATGACCACTGGTCGCGACCGCAAAGGCGCTAAAGCCCTAGCAGAAGGCGCGGTTGACGCAGTAGTGGCACCAGAAGCACTCGTTGAAGGTGCGCTTTCAATGCTGAAAGACGCTGCGGCGGGTAAATTTGACTGGCAAGCTCGCCGCGCTGTGAAAAAAGCGCCGCTTCAGTTAAACAAAAACGAAGCTATGATGAGTTTCAGCACTGCGCAAGCCATGGTATTTGCCCAAGCAGGTAAACACTATCCTGCGCCGCATAAAATGGTAGAAACCGTACAAAAAGCAGCGGGCCTTGGTCGCGAAGGTGCACTTAAACTAGAAAACGAAGGCTTTGTTGCACTAGCAAAAACCGACGCAGCAAAAGCGCAGATTGGTATTTTCTTAGCCGACCAGCTAGTCAAGGGCAAAGGTAAGAAGCAAGCAAAAGCAGCGACTAAACAGTCTTCACTTAATGCTGTACTGGGTGCAGGCATTATGGGTGGCGGTATTGCGTATCAAAGCGCTGTTAAAGGCACGCCAGTCATCATGAAAGACATTAACCAAGGTGCGTTAGATCTTGGCCTGTCAGAAGCAGCGAAGATCCTTGGTAAAGGCATGAAACGCGGCAAGGTTGATGCAGCCAAAATGGCACAAACCCTTAACGCTATTACGCCGACACTTGAATACAGCACGCTGAAAGATGCAGACCTTGTTATCGAAGCGGTAGTAGAAAACCCGAAAGTCAAAGGTATTGTACTTAAAGAAACCGAAGACAACGTAGCAGGTGACGCTATTATCTGTTCCAACACGTCAACGATTTCTATCAATCAACTGGCTAAGAGCTTAAATAAGCCAGAGCGCTTCTGTGGTATGCACTTCTTCAACCCAGTACATCGCATGCCATTGGTTGAGATTATTCGCGGCGAAAATACCTCAGAAGAAACTATTAATGCCGTGGTAGCTGCAACGCTGAAAATGGGCAAAACCCCGATTGTTGTAAACGACTGCCCAGGGTTCTTAGTGAATCGCGTATTATTCCCTTACTTTGCAGGCTTCAGCCAGCTATTGATTGACGGTGCTGACTTTGTTGCCGTTGATAAAGTGATGGAAAAAGTATTCGGCTGGCCAATGGGCCCTGCCTACCTAATGGATGTAGTCGGTATTGATACGGGCGACCATGCGGCTGACGTAATGGCTGATGGTATTCCAGAGCGTATGGCACGCCTAGAAAACGACCCAGTGACCTTGTTCTACAATGACAAGCGTTTAGGCCAGAAGAATGGCAAAGGCTTCTATAACTACGGTGTAGATAAGCGCGGCAAGCCGAAGAAAACTCCAGCCGAAGAAGCTTACGCACTGATGGCGCCACACGTCGCTGAAACTAAAGACTTTGACGCTGACGACATTATTGCACGCCTTATGATCCCTATGGCCAACGAAGCTATTCGCTGCCTAGAGGAAGGCATTGTAGACAGTGCAGCAGAAGCCGACATGGCACTACTTTACGGCTTAGGATTCCCTCCATTCCGCGGTGGTATTTTCCGCTGGATTGAAACCATTGGCTTGGCAAACTTTGTTGCAATGGCAGACAAGTACGCTGAACTTGGCCCTATTTATCAGATTTCAGACGGCGTTCGTGAAATGGCCGCTGCTGGTAAATCATATTTCGCTTAAGACCCGGAGGATAATCTAATGAAAGAAGTCGTCGTAATTGATTGCGTACGTACCCCAATGGGTCGTTCAAAAAATGGTGTATTTAGAAACGTGCGTGCAGAAGACCTGTCTGCTGCACTTATGACCGCGCTGCTAGCGCGTAACCCAGGTGTTGATCCTGCGGAAATTGAAGACATTATTTGGGGCTGTGTTCAGCAAACCAAAGAACAGGGCTTTAACGTAGCGCGCAACGCCCAGCTACTTACGCAAATTCCACGTACCACAGGTGCAGTCACGGTTAACCGCTTGTGTGGTTCATCGATGCAAGCCCTTCACGATGCTGCTAGCGGTATTATGAGTGGCCGTGGTGATATTTACATGATTGGTGGTGTAGAGCACATGGGTCACGTGCCTATGAACTACAACATTGATTTTCACCCAGGCCTTGCCAAGTACACGGCAAAAGCGTCTGGCATGATGGGCATGACTGCAGAGCTACTTGGTCGCCAGAACGGCATTACCCGTGAACAGCAAGACGCCTTTGGTGCACGTTCGCACCAGCTAGCGCACAAAGCGCAACTTGAAGGCCGCTGGGCTAACGAGATAGTGCCTGTTGAAGGCCATGATGCAAACGGTGTGTTGAAGCTAATCGACCATGACGAAGTGGTTCGCCCTGAAAGTACTGCGGAAAGCATGGCTGCACTACGCCCTGTATTTGATCCGGTAAACGGCACGGTAACAGCAGGTACCTCGTCTGCACTGTCGGACGGTGCATCAGCAATGTTACTTATGTCGGCTGAGCGTGCAAAAGCCCTTGGCCTAACGCCTCGTGCAAAAATTCGCTCAATGGCAGTCGCTGGTTGTGATGCAGCTATTATGGGTTACGGCCCAGTACCGGCAACACAAAAAGCCCTTAAGCGCGCTGGCCTGACTATGGACGATATTGAACTTGCAGAGTTTAACGAAGCGTTCGCCGCACAGGCACTATCGTGTATTAAGCAACTAGGCTGGATGGACAACCTAGATACCAAGATTAACCTTAACGGTGGTGCAATAGCACTTGGTCACCCGCTGGGTTGTTCTGGTTCACGTATCTCGGGCACGCTCATCAACCTAATGGAATCACAAGACGTAAGCTTAGGCTTAGCTACTATGTGTATTGGTTTAGGCCAAGGTATTGCTACAGTATTCGAGCGTGTTTAAACGCTGATATCGTCGCACTTTGAAAAGGGCCTACGGGCCCTTTTTTTGTGCGTACCAGAATCCTTATGAAGGCTCGGCTGCTATTTCAAAATTCTAGAAAGTGGACTTACTACCCCCTGTGCACCTTGCTGTAACACATGGGTATAGATTTGGGTTGTTTTCACATCAGAATGCCCTAACTGAGTTTGAACTGTGCGAATATCAGCGCCGGCTTGCAGTAAGTGGGTAGCAAAGGAATGCCGTAATGTATGTGGCGTTACCTTCTTTTTAATCTCGCAGTCTTTCGCTGCTTTTCTTATTGCCTTTTGAATGCTCGTTTCATCCACGTGATGGCGTCGTAGGCGTTGGTTTTCGGGGTCGACCGATAACCTTGACGACGGAAAAAGGTACTGCCACTCCAAAGATTTAGACGCATTCTTGTACTTCACTCTAAGCCGATATGGTAAATACACACCGGAAAAGTCAGGATCATCTAGATCCGCCATTAAATAGTTTTCCACCAAGCCCACCTGCCGCACTAACGCAAGCTTTAATTCGGTGGCCAAAGTAACCACCCTATTCTTTCCACCTTTACCATCCCAAATTCGAATAGCGTTGTAGTCGAAATCAATATCTTTCACCCTTAGCCGAACTGACTCCATCAAACGCAAACCACTGCCATACAAAAGTGAAATAGGCAATTTATGCACGGCGGGGATCTTCGAAAATAAGAGCACGACTTCATCTTCGGTAAGTACCACGGGAAGCTTTGCTTTGCGCTGGCTATTAACAAAATCTAGAGTAAGGGATAAAGGACGTTCGAGCACATCGCGATACAAAAACGCCAAGGCATTTAAGGCACTGGCCTGCGTTGCAGGCGCAACGTTTTTGGCGGCGACGAGATATGATAAAAAGGCTTCGACTTCTTCGTCGCCCAAATCGGCGGGATGGGCATTGTCATTGAAGCGAATAAAACTAACGATCCAACTGCTATACAACTCAATTGTACGTTTGGCATAGCGCCGATTGCGCATATGCTCAACAACCATTTGCAAGAACATGGACCTCATTAATTCGCCTATCATTAAACTGTATGTAAACACAGCTTCTACAATTTAATGAGGCCTGTAAATTATTCAGGAATGATTCCGTACTATTGCTCAGGATTTTCTAGTCCAAAGTGTAGTGAATTGATATTGGGGTATTTTCGTGCGAGAGTTGAAACAATAGGAAATCGTATATATGGAATTATTCCGTCTTGCATAAAGGACTTTTTCCGTACATTAAATTGTTATGTTGCAATAAACATCGGAGGTTTGAAAAATTGAAGTCGAGAGTGCTTGCATGTTTTCTTATATTCTTCCTTTCATCAGCCCAAGGAACAGAAGAGTATGTTTGGGATACACTAGCGTCACTAGATAAAGATGCGATTGAAAAGAGATCAATCTTTTTTATATTAGAGAAAATGCCTCATCTAAAAGGTATTGAAATTAAGCTTGTACAAATAAATGCTCAATATCACAAGAGTGGCCCAACTCTGAATTCTTTGTTTATCCATGCGAACTCTTTTAAGCCAATTTCAGAGAATAAAACTCTTGGCTTTCAAGATCTAAGCTACGGCATAAGCCATTATGCAGAGTTTGTTAGGGTGAATTTTTCAACTGCTGGCGTACCTGAAAGTATCAGTTATAACGAATCTCTTCTCGGACAAAATGAAGAGGAGTCACTAGAAAGGTTCAAAGAGTTATATGACTTCTATTAGCCTCAATGGCTGGCAACATAACAAACAAATTATGGCGCCCGCCAAGGCGGGCTGGGACGCAAACACGCAGGCGGCTTCGCCATTATCGCCTGCGCATCCGCGCCCCATATTTGGGCGTTAGGTGTACACGAAATTTCAAATGGAGACTTTATGAATAAACAGAAAATTAGCAAATCAATGAAGGCTTCAGATCTCATTGAAATGCAAACTGAAGTAGCACTAGCTCAATCAATGGCAAAATCAAAAACACTCACCATAATGGTGGCAATTGCTGTCTTGTGCATTGGGACTCTCTCGTACTTTTTATTCAAAAGCATCGGGGCGTAGTTTTGATGACTTGTACTCCTAACAAAACGCTTAAGTCGCAACCCGCTGCGCGGGCTGCTGGGACAAATATACAATGCGGCTTCGCGATTATCGCATTGTACATTTGCCCCTTAGCTTAGTGTTATGTGCTTAAAGGAAAAATATGAAATCATGGAATGAATTAACTAATCTACAGCGCGCTATTGTTGGAATTACAATGGTTGTTGCCGCGGCGTTTCTACCAGAAATTGCGTTTTTAGTTCAGCTTGGAGGTATGGAAGTAGCGGTTGCTATGGTTTTTGCTAGCCTTGCCCCTCTAGCATCGTGGTTATCTACAAAATACCAAAAAGTTAAAATGTGTATTTGCACTGCGATAATAGCTTTAAGGCAAAGTGCCTCTGCAAAACCTTCTGTGTTTTGTGTTCAAGCTTCATTTTGTGCAGTCGCAATTGTATTCACAAGTTCAGGTATATTGGCATTCTGCTTTTTCATGCCCAGCATGTTACTAAACGGGGTTTTAGCATGAACGCACATAACAAAACGCTCAAGTCGCATCCCGCTACGCGGGCTGCTGGGACAAATACACAATGCGGCTCCGCCATTTTCGCATTGTGCATTTGCCCCTTAGCTTAGTGTTATGTGCTACAAGGAATAATTAGATGGATTTAGTACTCGCCAACATAATAACTATTGTATTTTTCATTTCAGGTTACACCATAATTCAAAAAGCTATCTCAAATAAGCCCTTCAGCTCTTTGACAATTTTGGGTTATTTCTGTCTTATTTTCTGCGGCCTTTCCATTTCTGCTATGTTTTTTGCTTTTCTAGTCGGTCTAGCGCTACCGGAAATTTACCCAATTACACTTTCGTACAAAGCAATATTTGTATGCCCGTTCATTAGCCTATATTTTTTGTACAAAATGCTACAAAGTAAAAGGATGTTTAATGTACGCACATAACAAAACGCTTAAGTCGCAACCCGCTGCGCGGGTCGCTGGGACAAATACACAATGCGGCTTCGCAATTATCGCATTGTGCATTTGCCCCTTAGCTTAGTGTTATACGCTCTTAATTAACAAGGATAGAAATGCTCTCTGAAAAACCTAATTACTTAGCATTCACGGAAAAGAATGCAATCAAGCTTCCTATCGCTTGGTGCCTCTCCGCCTTTTTTATCGGTTTAGCTACTCAGGAATTGTCCGCGACTATCTTTACCTGTCTTGCAACGCTTTTTGTGGTTTGGTTGTGCTACAAGGTATCGAGTTTTTTTCTCAGCTTTCAGCAACACAGTGGCATTTTAAAAAACGCCACTTACGACAATGTAATTAAAGCTATATGGTTTA
This sequence comes from Alteromonas sp. KUL49, assembly GCF_006538345.1. GTDB lineage: Bacteria > Pseudomonadota > Gammaproteobacteria > Enterobacterales > Alteromonadaceae > Alteromonas. Next base: position 293,223 of record NZ_BJKL01000007.1, read on the forward strand.
TTGCCTTGTTCAGCATAGCTATATCGTTTGCACAGTCTCTACTTTTTAAAGACGGAGCTGACGTATATTTTAACGCCTGCTTTTCGATAAGCTATTTCAGTTTCATGCTAGCTGCGGCGAAAAAATGGGGTATGCACTACGTTGAAAAACGCGTATAACAAAACGCTCAAGTCGCATCCCGCTGTGCGGGCTGCTGGGACAAAAACACAATGCGGCTCCGCTATTATCGCATTGTGCTTTTGCCCCTTAGCTTAGTGTTATGCTCCATCCAATAAGGAACATTAGTGAGAGACCCAAAAAGAATAGACGAAATACTCGAATCACTACGGGAAATTTGGAAAGCTCAACCTAACTTGCGCTTCCATCAACTTATCTACATTCTTCAAAATGAATATTCTCTGGCAAACAAAGGACTTGGGAAGGTGGAAAGTGCAGAGATAGACGGTTTTAAACGAACAGGATTCGACTTTTTCAACGTAGAAGACCAGTCTTTTCAAGAGTTTCTAGAGCTTAGCCTAGAACAAGGGCGTTGGGGCAATGAAGCATAACAAAACGCTCAAGTCGCAACCCGCTGCGCGGGCTGCTGGGACAAATATACAATGCGGCTTCGCGATTTTCGCATTGTACATTTGCCCCTTAGCTTAGTGTTATAAACCATGGCGAAATTCAGGCTTTAACTCTTTTTTAAGTAGCCATTAGCTTCTGGTTTGTCTTTTCAATTAACAGCGTTTGTACTCAAACATTCGACTGCGTAAACAACTCACTCTTTTCGGCCTCTCTTCGCGGATAATTCAAGAACGGCTACGACCGAGTGAGTGAAAGGTTGTTTTTAATTTTACAGTTGCTACATCAGCGGTTACTTGTGGCGGCAAATCTCTTTTGAAAGCCGCTTTAGCTCAGTGCGCGCCATGGCAGGTTGTTAAAAACATCAAAAACAAATCTAAGGCAACACTCTTTTCACTTGCAGCTTTTACCGTAAATCATTTATAACAAACAAATTAAGTCGTGCGCTGACGCGCACTGGGACGCATACACGGGGCCGCTGCGCGATTATAGCCCCGTGCCTGCGCCCCTTATTTGGAAGTTATGTGCCTTCAAGGATAAATAAATTATAAGGATTGTAGTGACTAAAAGAATCGGAAACCTAATTAGCGTAGTCTTAGTTTGGGCGCTAGTAGCTTACATATTTGTCTTTGGTTTTGCTCAAATACAATGGTCTGACTGGGAAGGCGGCTTACCTTGGTTAGCTGGAGTAGTTTTTCTGTTTGGAAGTGCCGGATTTACATCAAAATGGCTAATGTACGAACCGCCTAAACAACAATGATTATTCAGCTAACGACACATAACAAAACGCTCAAGTCGCAACCCGCTGCGCGGGTCGCTGGGACAAATATACAATGCGACTTCGCGATTATCGCATTGTACATTTGCCCCTTAGCTTAGTGTTATATGCCTCAATCAATATGAATATAGATTTGGAAATTATAGAAGACATTATTCAGCTTGCTTCGGCTAGGCGCGAAGTAGTTACCGCTCGTGTCGGGAATAAAGAAGAATACTCCCAGAAGGATTTAGTAGCGAAATCGAACATTGAAGTCGAATTGTTTGATTCAATGGATAGTCTTTCCCCCTTGGAATTTGCTACTGTATTCAAAATAGCACTTAATGGCGGATTGAAAGGCTCAACTCCATCGATGCAATTACCAGAAAATATAGACATGCTTTATTTGGAGATTAATTTGGATACGCATTTAAAGCTTGGACTAGAATTGCTAAAGGAAACCTCAATTGGGCAGACTGGCACCGGCATATAACAAAACGCTTAAGTCGCAACCCGCGGCGCGGGTCGCTGGGACAAATATACAATGCGGCTTCGCGATTATCGCATTGTACATTTGCCCCTTAGCTTAGTGTTATGTGCCAGCGAAGGAGAAACAATCTTTGGAACTAGTTTTAGTGATTTTATTACTGGGCTTAGGAATAACCTTGTTCTTTGTCGGTAGTTTGATTAGTGCATTGACAGCCATAGGTAACAAACAGCATATTTTTGGCATTGCTACAATTCTATTCCTTCCTCTTTCACTAATTTACTGTGCACTGAATTGGAAAACAGCCTCTTATTCTGGGAAATTGGTTTATTCAGGTTTTGCTGTTTGTTTAGCAGGTTATCTATGCTTTGCATTGTTTTACGGAGGCCTTTGATACATGGCACCTAACAAAACGCTTAAGTCGCAACCCGCTGCGCGGGTCGCTGGGACAAATATACAATGCGGCTTCGCGATTATCGCATTGTACATTTGCCCCTTAGCTTAGTGTTATACGCCACTCAAAAATGGAAAGATTTATTAGGGATAAATATGATTTTGGCAAAAATTCTGAAAGTAGTTGGCTGGATTGTAGCGAGCTTTGGAGCGTTAGCTTCGTTAGGACTTTCTGCTATGGTAACTTACAGGGCATTTTGGGCGCCAACTTCATTTTTAGTTTCTGGCTCAGCAGAAAACTTAACAATTGCGGAAGGTAATGTAGGCGAAGGAATATCTGTAATTGTAAGCGCCATGCCTTTTATCGCTATTTGTTTAATTGTTTTAGGGATTGGTATTTGCTTTATTTTGGTAGCAAAAAAATCATTGCAGGCAAATGGCGTATAACAAAACGCTTAAGTCGCAACCCGCTGCGCGGGGTGCTGGGACAAATACACAATGCGGCTTCGCAATTATCGCATTGTACATTTGCCCCTTAGCTTAGTGTTATAAGCCACAGGAAAATTTATGGATTTGGTTTATTTATTGGCAGGGATTTGTTGCGTTCATTTGGCTTGGGCATTTTTAAATACATTAGCCGTTAACAACACTCTCTTTATTAAGAAAAGCTCTCAAGTTGTAACTTTACTCGCTAATTGGCTTGTACCGATTATTGGGCCACTTGCCACTGTACTAATTCTTCGTTCAATAAACCCAAAATCTAACAGTGGCAACCCAGTAAAAGACCATTCTGGTAGTGGCAATTTGTATTCAGGCAACGAGGGTTCAAATTCAGGTGGTAGCAGTGGAGATTAATTTCACTAAACTGGGATGTATTAAGAATGGCTTATAACAAAACGCTTAAGTCGCAACCCGCGGGGCGGGTCGCTGGGACAAATATACAATGCGGCTTCGCGATTATCGCATTGTACATTTGCCCCTTAGCTTAGTGTTATGTGCCTGAAACGTTATGAATAAATCACTATTTAAGAGCACTTTCATTTGGCTGTTAATATTTGCGGTAATTTATTTGCTAGCTGACTTAGTCTTTTTTCGCGGATACCTAATTGAAACAAAAAATGGTGTTATTGCTGAGACATACTCTAGTATACCGAAACCAAGTGGTGCGGGGCCGCTAGTTCATTACGCCACTGTAAGACTTGATAATGGCATGTTCTTGAAAGTTGTTTGTGAACCAAGATGCTATGTAGGTTCAGAAGTTAAAGTATCTTCATACAAACCGCTTTTGGGAGGTAATCTCAATTATTATGCAACCGGCACATAACAAAACGCTCAAGTCGCATCCCGCTGCGCGGGCGTGCTGGGACAAATATACAATGCGGCTTCGCAATTTTCGCATTGTACATTTGCCCCTTAGCTTAGTGTTAGGTGCTTAAATGAAGCTATTTATTTTAATTGCAGTTTTAACCTATTCTACAAAAGCACTTGCGACTTCTTATGAATGCACTGTAAAGCTTCAAAACCCGCTAAATTTCGATGTTAGCGTCATCTATACATGGCACAATCCAGCCCTAGAACAAACAGATAGTGAACTTAAAAAAATTGTAGTTACTAGTAATAGTGCAGGTAGCGTGAGTACTGTCAATTACCCTTTCATTCTTATTAAATCAATGTCACCTTTAAGTAAAATCGATATACCTGAAAAACTCATTGCAACATCCTGCAATTCGGGAGGTACTCTTGTTATTGAAAAACGCACCTAACAAAACGCTCAAGTCGCAACCCGCTACGCGGCTCGCTGGGACAAAAACACAATGCGGCTTCGCGATTTTCGCATTGTGCTTATGCCCCTTAGCTTAGTGTTATAACTCTCGGAGTTTAGTTTGACCAAAGAAGCTCATTTGCAACTGTTGGGTGAGATCAGAGCCGAAATATCTCAGCACATGCAGTGGCGTAGAAAGTTATTCGATCACCCTGACAATACTGAATTCGAAATCACTCCGGAGTCTGTTGAGGATACGTATCCATCTCTCGCTAAAAAAAAATAACGTGCTACAAAAG
>NZ_BJKL01000008.1 GCF_006538345.1 Alteromonas sp. KUL49
AAAACAATCAGAATATTAGAATACCTTTGTACCTAACAAATTTACAGGACCGGAGACAATAAGATGGCTAAACAACTCAGTGGCGCAGGATTACGTGGTCAAGTTGCAGGTAAAACTGCGTTATCAACCGTAGGTGTTTCAGGGTCTGGCCTGACGTACCGTGGATACGACGTAAAAGACTTGGCAGAAAACTGTCAATTTGAAGAAGTGGCTTATCTTATTTTGAAAGGCAAGCTGCCTACTCAAACTGAGCTCAATGAATACAAAGCATTGCTCAAGGGCATGCGCGGCCTACCCGACGCACTCAAAGACGTGCTAGAGCGCATTCCAAAAGACGCTCACCCTATGGATGTACTGCGCACCGGTTGTTCCATGCTTGGTAATCTTGAAATGGAGACTGACTTCGCTCAACAAGGTGATGTTACTGACCGCATGCTTGCTTGCTTCCCTAGCATCATTTGTTACTGGTACCGTTACAGCCACGACGGTATTCGTGTGAACGTAGAAACAGACGACGACTCTATCGGCGCGCACTTCTTACATATGCTTCACGGTGAAAAGCCCAACGAACTTCACGAACAAGTGATGCACGTGTCGCTAATTTTGTATGCTGAGCACGAATTCAATGCTTCGACTTTTACCGCACGTGTTTGTGCTTCAACCCTATCAGATATGCACTCTTGCGTAACTGGTGCTATTGGTTCATTGCGCGGCCCACTGCACGGTGGTGCTAACGAGGCAGCCATGGAAATGATCCAAGGCTTCACTTCTGCAGATGACGCCGAAGAAAAAATGATGGGTATGCTAGAGCGCAAAGAAAAAATCATGGGCTTTGGTCACGCTATATATTCTGAGTCAGATCCGCGTAATGAAATCATTAAAGGCTGGTCAGAAAAACTGGCAGCAGATGTGGGCGACGAAGTGCTTTATCCGGTATCGGTTCGTTGTGAAGAAGTCATGTGGCGCGAGAAGAAACTCTTCTGTAATGCCGACTTTTTCCATGCCTCTGCCTACAACTTCATGGGCATTCCAACTAAGTTGTTCACTCCAATTTTCGTTATGTCTCGCCTAACAGGTTGGGCAGCTCATGTGATGGAGCAGCGCGCTGACAACCGTATTATTCGCCCATCAGCCGAATACACGGGTGAAGACTTACGTTCAGTCCCCCCTATTGCTGAGCGCGGTTAGTGAGCAATGACAATGAATAACGATTTCAGAAAACCACTACCTGGAGCGGGGATCGACTTTTTTGACACCCGTGAAGCCGTAGATGCGATTGAGGCTGGTGCTTACGCCAAATTGCCATATACATCACGCGTATTAGCGGAAAATCTTGTACGCCGCTGCAATCCAGACACATTGAACGATTCGCTCAAACAACTGATTTACCGTAAACGGGACCTAGACTTCCCGTGGTTCCCTGCTCGAGTGGTGTGTCACGACATTTTAGGGCAAACCGCTTTGGTTGATTTGGCAGGTCTTCGAGATGCTATCGCCGCCAAAGGTGGTGACCCAGCGAAAGTGAATCCAGTGGTTCCCACCCAATTGATTGTTGACCATTCACTCGCCGTTGAACACGCAGGCTTTGAAAAAGATGCCTTCGAGAAAAACCGTGCGATTGAAGATCGCAGAAATGACGACCGATTCCACTTTATCAACTGGACAAAAACAGCCTTTAAAAATGTGGATGTAATACCGCCTGGCAATGGCATCATGCACCAAATCAACCTTGAGCGCATGTCTCCAGTCATTCAAGCCAGAGATGGGGTTGCGTTTCCCGATACGCTTGTTGGCACCGACAGTCATACACCACATGTTGATGCTTTAGGTGTTATCGCCATTGGTGTCGGAGGCCTAGAAGCAGAAAGTGTTATGCTTGGGCGTGCCTCTTATATGCGCCTGCCTGATATTATTGGTGTTGAGTTAACCGGCAAACCCCAGCCGGGAATTACTGCCACTGATATCGTACTCGCACTCACTGAGTTCTTACGCAAAGAAAGAGTAATCTCTTCCTATCTGGAATTTTATGGCGAAGGTGCCTCGCACCTTACATTGGGAGATCGTGCAACCATATCCAACATGACTCCGGAATACGGTGCTACTGCCGCCATGTTCTACATCGACCAGCAAACCATAGACTATCTGCGTTTAACGGGTCGAGAAGAAAAACAGATTTCATTGGTTGAGCAATACGCGAAGCACACGGGTTTGTGGGCAGATGATTTACACACCGCGGAATACGAAAGAGTACTCACTTTTGATTTATCTTCGGTAGGAAGAAATATGGCGGGGCCATCGAATCCTCACGCGAGATTAGCAACGAGTGATTTAGCCGCCAAAGGCATCGCTGGTGAATGGCAAGAAGAAGCGGGTAAGATGCCAGATGGCGCTGTCATAATCGCGGCCATTACCAGTTGTACTAATACCTCTAACCCACGAAATGTTATCGCTGCAGGGTTACTAGCCCGCAATGCCAACAAGCTCGGATTAACTCGAAAACCTTGGGTAAAATCATCACTCGCACCAGGCTCGAAAGCCGTTAAGTTGTACCTCGAAGATGCCAATCTCATGAGTGAACTTGAGCAACTTGGTTTTGGCGTAGTAGCCTTTGCCTGTACTACGTGTAATGGTATGAGTGGTGCTTTAGATCCTATGATTCAGCAGGAAATCATAGACCGCGATCTTTATTCAACGGCGGTACTTTCGGGTAACCGTAACTTCGATGGACGTATTCACCCATATGCCAAGCAAGCATTTCTTGCATCACCAGCATTAGTAGTGGCCTACGCTATTGCAGGCACCGTGCGTTTTGATATCGAGAAAGACGTGCTAGGTACCGATGCAAACGGCAACTCTGTTACCCTAAAAGATATCTGGCCTAGCGACGAAGAAATCGACGCCATTGTTGCGCAAAGTGTCAAACCAGAGCACTTTAGAAAAGTGTACGAGCCAATGTTTGATATTCGAGTTGACGAAGGCACCGCACTTAATCCGCTATACGACTGGCGCGGAATGAGTACTTATATCCGTCGCCCGCCCTACTGGGAAGGTGCTATGGACAAACCACGTACGTTACACGGTATGCGGCCACTGGCGATTTTGGGTGACAATATCACTACCGATCACCTTTCGCCATCCAATGCAATTTTAGCGTCTAGCGCCGCAGGCGAATACCTCGCAAAAATGGGCTTACCAGAAGAGGACTTCAACTCATACGCTACCCACCGTGGTGACCATTTAACTGCCCAGCGTGCGACACTCGCCAACCCTAAACTGTTCAACGAAATGGTTGTAGAAAATGGCGAAGTGAAGCAAGGTTCACTGGCTCGCGTAGAGCCAGAGGGCAAAGTGGTTCGTATGTGGGAAGCTATTGAAACCTACATGAACCGTGCACAACCACTGATTGTGGTTGCGGGTGCAGATTACGGTCAGGGCTCGTCGCGAGACTGGGCAGCTAAAGGTGTCCGTTTAGCAGGTGTTGAGGTGATTGTAGCTGAAGGTTTTGAGCGCATTCACCGTACTAACTTAATAGGTATGGGCGTATTACCATTGGAATTTGTTAATGGTATGACTCGTATCACATTAGGTTTGGATGGCACAGAAACCTATGATGTAAAAGGCACGCCATCACCAAGCGCAGAACTGACACTTGTGATCAATCGCACGGATGGCACTACAGAAGAGGTAGTCGTCAAGTGTCGACTAGATACCGCAGAAGAAGTGTCTATCTACAGTGCTGGCGGCGTTCTTCAACGCTTTGCCAAAGACTTTTTGGAAGCTGAAGCCTAATGAGTAAGCACAAACCCCAACTTCGAATTCCCGCTACCTACATGCGTGGCGGCACCAGTAAGGGTGTTTTTTTCAGTCTTACTGATTTGCCAGAGGCTGCTCAGCAGCCAGGCGAAGTCAGAGATGCTTTGCTCCTTCGAGTCATTGGTAGCCCAGACCCGTATGGCAAACAAACCGACGGCATGGGCGGAGCGACGTCTAGTACCAGCAAAACAGTGATCATTAGCAAAAGTGAACGAGTAGGTTTTGACGTTGATTACCTGTTCGGTCAAGTTGCTATTGATAAAGCTTTTGTGGATTGGAGTGGTAACTGCGGTAACCTCACCGCTGCCGTTGGCGCTTTTGCCATAAACAATGGCTTGGTCGACCGTGAAAAACTTCCCGAAAACGGTATTGCTGAGGTAACTATTTGGCAAGCCAATATCGGTAAAACCATCATTGCGAAAGTGCCAATCACCGATGGTGAAGTGCAAGAGACAGGCGATTTTGAGCTCGATGGAGTTACTTTTCCAGCGGCAGAAGTGGAAGTAGCATTCGTTGACCCGGCTGATGGCGAAGGCGATATTTTCCCTACGGGTAATAAAGTAGATGCCTTGGAAGTCCCAGGCGTAGGTACGCTAAACGCCACCATGATAAACGCAGGTATTCCTACCATATTCGTCAACGCAGACGATATAGGTTTTAGCGGCACCGAACTACAAGATGATATCAATAGTAACCCTGACACCCTAGCGATGTTTGAGGCAATCCGTGCTCACGGCGCCGTGGCAATGGGATTGATAAATCATGTAGACGAAGCCGCGAATCGCCAACACACCCCAAAAGTTGCCATGGTTGCTGCGCCGCAAAATTACGCAGCTTCAAGTGGTAAGGTGATTAGCACTAAAGATACAGACATACTGGTTCGCGCTATGTCTATGGGTAAGTTACACCATGCCATGATGGGTACAGCGGCTGTAGCCATTGCAGCAGCATCAGCGATTCCTGGCACACTGGTAAACCTTGCCGCCGGCGGTAAAGAGCGCGATGCTGTGACCTTTGGACACCCTTCAGGCACGTTGCGTGTAGGTGCTAAAGCCAATCAAGCAAGCGGCGCATGGAAAATCGAACAAGCGGTTATGAGCCGAAGCGCTCGCATCTTAATGGAAGGCTGGGTTCGAATTCCAACACTCTGATTTAAGAGGGGTTCTTTCCCCTCTCGTTTCTCTCACATTTTATATCGTTCTGATTTTACTGAGAAAGCGCTTCCTTCACGTTTACATACAATCCCCACCTTAGACATAGGTTTAAATTTGCCCCCGTACTAAAGCAATCTAGAACTTTTTTTTGTATTCTTTGATGAAACGCAGTAGTTGAAACCTAAAAATGCAAAAAGTTTTGGTCATTGAAGACAGTTCCACTGTCCGCAAAGTACTCACAAAATTGATCGGGGACAACCCCAATCTTCACTGTGTTGCTTGTGCGAATTTAGCCGAAGCGAAGGAACAAATTGCCAAGGATAAAGACTTTTTGGTAGCCATCGCGGATCTAAATCTACCCGACGCTCCAAACGGCGAGAGTGTGGAATTAATGTTGAGTCATGAAATTCCTACCATAGTACTTACGGGTAACTTTGATGAGAATCTCCGTACGTCATTGCTCAACAAAGGTGTTATTGACTACATTACTAAAGAGTCTCGCTATTCCTACACACAAGTAGTCAACCTAGCGGACCGACTACGCAAAAACCTCACTACAAAAGTGCTTGTGGTTGAAGACTCTAAAACCACCAGCGCGTACATCTGTAATTTGCTCAAGAAGTTTCATTTTCAGGTCATCTCAACCACTGACGGCTTAGAGGCACTAGACCAGCTAAAACAACACCCTGATGTAAAACTTGTCATATCCGACTACCTCATGCCTAACATGGATGGATGTGAACTAATTAAAGCCATTAGACAAAATAGAAATCTGCAAGATTTGGTGTTTATAGGTCTATCTGCTGCAGGTGACAGCGTACTATCAGCCAAATTTATTAAAAGCGGTGCAAACGACTTCCTCACTAAGCCTTTCTATCACGAGGAATTTTTCTGCCGAGTGCTAAAGAATTTAGAATCACAGGAAATGATAGAAACAATAAGAAAATCTGCGTATCTAGACCCGCTAACTCATATATACAATCGGCGTTTTCTTTTTGAAGAGGGCGAGCGAATTCAAAGAACGCATAGCACTAGTGACAACTTTATGGTCGCAATGTTTGACGTTGATAACTTCAAGTCAGTTAATGATACTTACGGCCATAAAATTGGAGATCACGTTCTCCAAGAAATGGCTGCAATTATGCAACAAAAATTTCCAAATGACCTCGTTGCACGGTATGGTGGCGAAGAGTTTACCGTGTTATCCACGCGTGATGAATCGGCGTTCTACGATGATCTAATATTGTTCATGGAAAAGGTAAGAACAACTCCATTTACACAAGAGCAACTAGCGTTAACCTGTAGCGTGGGTGTATCTGGTGAATCAGCAGATCAACTAGATCATATTATTGATACTGCTGATAAGCACCTTTACACAGCTAAAAACACAGGTAAAGACAGAGTCATATTCAACGGCGAAGAAGATTGAAAAGCCGCTAAATTTACATCCACGAGCGGCGTGTGGATTCAACACTGTACGCCGTCTTGTTGATGAGCGACCATACATAGTCCTCGGGTAAAAAAGGCACAGTGATCGCACCAGACGCCATGATAAACTTCACACTTGCCAGTCCCCTTCGTTTCATGAACCAGCTCTGTCTAATCACCACTTGTTGCACTTTAAAGCGTTGGAAGCACTTGTAGTCTATGCCCACTCTTCCACTTCGAACATAAATGTAGTCACCGTCCTCAGCAATACCCCAACGCCACCATCGCAAGACTATAATCCCCGCAATGGCCGCAGTTACCGCTAACGTACCTGCAATCACGTCCCAATGTTGTCCAACAATGCCAATAGTCATTGCGATAGCAAATGGAGCGAGTAACCCAACAAGAAAACAATGCCATATATATCTTCGGTTTATGCTTCTGTAGTCGTCTCTGTAGAGGTTACAGTCTGGTAGTACTTCTTGAGCTAATGTGGCAGTTTCTTCTACCGTTACCGACGGTACAATGAGCCTATTCGATGACATCAGCTCTGGAGCGCCGTGATCCAAGCTGGCGTTTTGCTCAAAATACAAATTCACTCGTTTGAGAATTTTATCCAACCAATCTTGTTTTGCTGAAACCACTTGTATGCGCGTTGCACGCATACTGACTTCTTGCTTATTCAACAAGCCACTACGGCGGATATAGCGATCAGCGGTTTTCGACAAGGTATAACCGTAAAAAGTAAACAGTGCCCCACCAACGCTAAGCAATGCGAGTAAGGCCATCAGCATCATCACAATGGCAAATGCATAAAGACCGAACTGCCACCATGCAATGGTTTGCTCACCGACAAGCTGATCGAGCTGTAAACCTTTTGAAGTAAGCCAACCTCCAACGCGCTCCACAAGCGTATCGTAAAATGGCGCTGCCGCGCCAAGTAAAATCCATACGCGATTATTGGTAAAACCGTGGATAACAATATCGCCAATACTGCGGCGATTGATGACAGTTTCGTCCAAAGTATTTAGGTGCGAAGTGTCGTTTTTTTCGACCTCTACCGCTTCACTCGTCGCAGTATTGCTTGTCTCAGATTTTTGATGGCTCAATACCTGGCTTTTGAGCGCTTCTGCATATTCTGTGGTGACTGCGACAATATTAGCTTCCTCTTTCGCACTTCCCGCGGTATCAAGCACCACAACTGAATAGCCGAAAGGCCGATAATAAAAAGGGTGTTCAATCTTAACGTTTTGAATACGCCAAAAAGGCAAATTGATATGCGCGCGCTGGAAAACACCGCTTCGAATCTCTACATGTTCATTGTGTATCCGAAAGCGATACATCAAAAAACTCACCAAGCCACTCACACTCAATACGGTCACTGCGCCAAAGAGCACTAAATACGAGAGTGGTGACGCGAGCATGTCGGTGACGTTTGCCGTGATAGCTAATGCAGGTACTGCATAAATAAGTGTTTGCGCTGTTTTAAATATATTCTTAATGGAAAAGTAACAATCGCGATGTAAGACAGCATCCGCCACTCACTGCCCGTCTCAACCGCTACAGTTTGCACTTGTGGAGACATGGGCTCGGTGCCTTGGGAAGACATTAAAACTGCCCTTCGCTTAGTGCTTTGTGATCAAGAATAAACTGACGTAACTGCTGAGCAGTATCATCTTCAAGCCCTGGAATTTGAAACGTATGCAATGCGCCGCCAGCAGAGAAAACATGCAGGGCACTCAATCCAGCAAGACGCATTAAGGGACCGCGCTTAACTTCAACATGTTGGATGCGCAAAATAGGCTGACAAGAAAGACTTCTGAAGATGAGCCCTTTCTTCAAACTAATGTCTTGTTCTCGCAAACAATAGCCTATCAGTGGGTCAGCAAAAAAATGATAAACAAAAGACCATACCCCCAAGGCGAATACAATGGAGACGCTGAAGGGATAGGCTAATATTAATCCATGGTTGAGCTCAAAAAATGGTTGGAATCGAATCGCACTGAGAATACCTATGATGACGACAACTGCAATGCTAGTCACCAACAGGTTTAGTCGTCGATATTTGGGTGATATATCCACCATAGGCTGGGACTCTAACTTAGGTAAATCAGCAACGCTCTGATTGCTAAAATCTTCATTCAATTCCATAAATAAACTCCTTTTTGAAATTGTTGTTCCCAGCCCCCTGGAGGACTATGACCTATCTTTAGTCATCAACACGCTGTTGATTAAGCCATTGGTGTAGAGACTTCATATCGGTCTCAACAGCCATCTGTAACTCTTCAACCCAGTCATGCACATTCTGCCACCAAGCAGGGTGATCGCCTTGTTGAATCTGATTTGCGATGCGCTGCACCCTCGCTAAACCAACAGAACTCGCCGCACCTTTAATTTTATGGGCCTGTGAGCAAACTTCTGATTTTTCGTCAGCGCTCAAGCTCAGTTGAAGAATTTCCATATACTCAGGCATTTTTTCTTGGAATACCTTCACACTGGCACGCACCATTTCATCCCCTATGGTATCTATCAACATCTGCAACAAGTCCATATCTAAAATGTTACTTAATGTTTTACTCGGTTCTGAACGTTGTATTTCGCCGTCGATTTCTAGCGGTGCCGGAGGTGCATGGAAGAGCTCATTGAACACTTCAATCACGCGAGACTTTTTGACAGGTTTAGCAATAACGTCATCCATACCATTCTCAAGGTATTCATCGCGTTTTTTAATAACGTTTGCTGTTAACGCAACAATCGGCGTTTGCATCACAAGGTCTTCCTCATGTAGCGTGCTTGCCACGTCGAAGCCTGTCATGTCAGGTAATTGAATATCGAGTAATATCAGGTCGTATTGTGTCTCTCTCGCTTTATCTATGGCTTCTTGACCTGTCATCGCAACATCGACTTTCTGACCAAGCTTTTCCAATAATGCTTTAGCTACCATTACGTTGAGTTCGATGTCTTCAACGAGCAAGATGTTCAACCCTGTGACTTGCAGCTGCGCCACTTGCATAGGTTGCTTCGAGATTTGCAACGGAAGGTCAATTTCAAATCGGGTTCCCTTGCCTACCTGACTAGCCACTTTAATTTCACCATCCATGAGATCCACCATCTGCTTGCAGATAGCAAGTCCGATACCGGTGCCAGTTGCAGACTGATGGTCTGGGTGATCAACTTGGTAATACATGGCGAAGATTTTGTCGATGTCGTCTTGTGGGATCCCTACTCCCGTATCTTCAATCACAAAACGCACCATGCATAGATCATTGTCCGTTTGCTTTGAAGACACCGTTAAGCTCACGTACCCTTTTTGCGTAAACTTCACTGCATTAAACAAAATATTCCAAAGAATCTGACGCAAACGGGTTCCATCGACTTCAATAAGACGAGGCAAGGGCTCTTCAATGGTCGTTTTCAGTTCTAACTGCTTATCAACAGCGAGTAACCTGATAATACTGCTGAGTTCCTCAGTGAAGTCTTTCAACGATACCGTCTTCAAGCTGAGCTCGAGCTTATCACGGTCGAGCTTATCAAGGTCGATAATATCGTTGAAAATATTACCTAACGTAATTGCACTGGCGTAAATCGTACTTACCCAGTTGAACTGTTCTTCACTAAGCTCTGTGTCACGTAGCATGCGGCTTAAGCCAACAATGCCATTAAGTGGCGTTCGCAACTCGTGGCTAATAGTAGCGATAAAACGAGTTTTATCTGTGCTCGCTTTCGCCGCTGCATTTTCAGCTTGTTTGCGTTCAGTCATATCACGACCAAATGATAGCAAGCCCAAACGATTACCATCTCTGTCGAAAAACGGTACACGTTTCATTTCAAAGTAACGCCTGCGACCGTCGGCAAAGCGCAGCCACATTTCTTCTGTAATGCTAGCGTTCGTTTCTAACACTTCGTGATCACTAGCGACAATTTGACGCGCGATATCTTCTTCATAAACGTCTTGCGGGGTCAGCCCAAGTAACTCTTGTTCCGACTTACCCGTCATTAGCTCTGCGATTCGATTACAACCAGCAAAACGACCTTCTTCATTTCTGTAGTAAATAAGATCTGGCGACGCATCAATAATGGATCGTAGTAACGTAGATAGGCGTCTCGCTTGAGACTCTTTTTCAGACTTGTCTTGGATCTCTTTTTCTAAATCCTTAAACAACGCTTCTCGCTCTTCTTGCGCTAGTTTGCGTTGCTCAATCTCATGATTCAATTGACGAATATTAGTTTGCAACTCGCGGTTCAAGAACACATCCTCTTCCCGCAAACGTTCTAGCTGATTAACCACTTCTTTTAAATTGGTACGCGAATTTTCTAGCTGCTTTATTAGCTCACTAAAAAAGTACAACACCCAGGGTGCTGAAAGCATAGTAAGCACAACGGCGCTAATAAAGTCATCGGGCTGCACTTGGCTTCCCATACTTACCCGTATGACGTAAGAACCGCCAAGAGTAAATACGAGTGAAAGTACAACGAATAGAATACTGAGTTTTAAGGTACCAAAACGCTGCACAAATTGTGCGAAGCGGATAGCCCAAGAATCATTTGGAGAATCTGAATGCATTAACATTGAATTGTATTGTTATTTTAACAGTATCCTAACAGGCTTTACCGCTATAACAAAAGTCCAATCTGTTGCGCATAATTCATCATATTAATGACTAAATTTTGGGATTTTATTCTCCTAGAACCTAGACCGCATGGTCAGTTTTAGTGAATTTCTAACAAAGAGACTTCATCTTACCCCCCACAAATACTAGGGGAATTGTACATTTGTGCTCATGTGAGTTAAAAAACCATCTACACGCCGATTGTTCCAAATGATTATCAATAAGAACCAAAATAGAATATTATTTCATTTTGACAGCATCATTATTCATCCAAACAGAGCTACTTTATACTAAAGAGGGATTTACCAGAGTTTGTAATTACGAAAAGCCTTTCATTTCTTCAAAAATAACATTTTTATTACAACTCACCACCAACAACCCTAACTCATTGATTGTTATATATTATTTAAAATTTTTAATAATTTAAAAATCACAAAGCCAGATTACTGTTTGATTTTACAAACCAATGTGGGTATTTTGTACGGCCCGCAAGTTATCAATGCATAAAAATGCGGTAATCGACTGGAATCCTCTAATAATAATATAACGACAAGAAAAGACGCATGGAGTAAGGTAATTCTGCCTACTCAAAACAAGACGTCTACTTATGTTGTGATACGCATATCCTAAGCGCATCTACACACACAACAGGTACTACCTTGCCCCAGTCAAAGGTTGAAGGAGTTAAGAGATGAGTTTATATAATCCCAATGATTCTCGGGACAACTGTGGGTTTGGCTTAATTGCGCATACCCATGGCGAAGCTAGTCATGAACTGGTGACTACCGCTATTCACGGTTTAGACCGTATGCAACACCGTGGTGGTATCGCTGCCGATGGAAAAACCGGTGATGGTTGCGGCTTATTGCTGCAAAAACCCGATGCATTTTTCCAAGCAATTGCTGACGAAAACGGCTGGAAATTGGCCAAAAAGTACGGCGTTGGCATGGTGTTTCTCAATCAGGACAAAGCACTTGCACAAGCAGCAAGAGAGATCGTCAACGAAGAGTTAGAAAGAGAAACGCTAACAGTCGTTGGCTGGCGAGAAGTGCCTGTTGATAACAGTGTTCTTGGCGAATTAGCGTTAACGGGCGTACCACAGATAGAGCAAGTATTCGTTAATGCTCCTGCCGGTTGGCGTAAGCGCGACCTAGAGCGCCGCCTATACATGGTTCGTCGTCGCGTAGAAAAACGCTTAGAAAGTGACCCAGATTTTTATATTGCTTGTTTGTCTAACTTGGTTACTATTTACAAAGGCTTGGTCATGCCTAAAGACCTGCCTGCGTTTTATCTAGACCTCGCGGATGAGCGTCTTAAAAGCTCTATTTGTGTATTCCACCAACGTTTTTCTACCAACACTTTGCCTCGTTGGCCGTTGGCTCAACCGTTCCGCTTCCTTGCACATAACGGTGAAATTAACACAATTAAAGGTAACCGCGACTGGGCGATGGCTCGTGCTGCGAAGTTCGCTACTCCGCTTATCCCTGATCTCAAAGACGCAGCGCCTTTCGTCAATACGGAAGGTTCTGACTCTTCATCGTTAGATAACATGCTGGAACTGTTCCTTGCTGGCGGCATGGATTTATTCCGCGCCATGCGTTTGTTAGTTCCACCAGCCTATCAAAACAATGAAACCATGGATGACGAACTCCGTTCATTCTATGAGTTTAACTCCATGCACATGGAACCATGGGATGGCCCAGCGGGTATCGTTTTAACTAACGGCCGTCACGTTGCATGTAACCTTGACCGCAATGGCTTGCGCCCTGCTCGCTACGTAATTACCAAGAACGGTTTCATCACGCTTGCTTCTGAAGTAGGTATTTGGGATTACGAGCAAGAAGACGTTATCGAAAAAGGACGTGTAGGTCCGGGTGAAATGTTAGCGGTTGATACCTATACCGGCAAAATCTGGCGTTCAAACGAAATCGATGAAGATTTAAAAGCCCGTCACCCCTATAAAGAGTGGTTAGATAAGCACATTCGTCGTTTAACGCCCATCGAGAAGCTCGATGCATCCTTAATTGGTCAGCGCGTTTTCAATGACGACACAATGGCGGTCTACCACAAGCTATTTAACTACAGCTACGAAGAAATTCAGCAAGTAGTTAAAGTACTCGCAAAAGATGGGCAAGAAGCCGTGGGTTCGATGGGTGACGATACGCCAATGGCGGTAATGTCATCTAAACAGCGCACAGTTTATGACTACTTCCGTCAACAGTTTGCACAGGTAACCAATCCGCCAATCGATCCATTGCGTGAAAACCACGTTATGTCGCTAGCAACCTGTATTGGTCGCGAACAAAACGTATTTAGCGAAACTTCTGGTTACGCCGATCGTGTACTGTTCGATTCACCAATACTCATGTATACCGACCTCAAACAGCTTCGCGAATTCAACCCTGAGAGTTATTACTCAGAAGTCGTTGAGTTGCAATATAAGCAAGAAGAAGGTCTTAAGTCTGCCATTGAGCGCGTGTGTAACGAAGTCGAGGACTTGGTTAAGCACAAAAATGCGGCATTCGTGATTCTTTCCGACCGTCAAATTGACAGTGATAGCCTGCCTATTCCGGCGGCTATGGCGGTAGGTGCGGTTCAACGTCGTTTGATTGACAAAGCGCTGCGTTGTGACGCTAACATCGTGGTTGAAACTGCTTCTGCTCGTGACCCGCATCACTTTGCGGTGCTGATTGGTCTGGGTGCTACTGCGATCTATCCTTTCTTGGCATACGAAACTATCGAACAACTTGCATCGAATGGAGAGCTAGACATCACTCCTATGCAAGCCATGTTGAATTACCGCAAAGGTATCAACAAGGGTCTATTCAAGATCATGTCGAAAATGGGTATCAGCACTATTGCCAGTTACCGTAGCTCTAAACTCTTCGAAGCCGTGGGTGTCAACAGTGACGTTATGGAACTGTGCTTTAAAGGTGTTACCTCGCGAATTCAAGGCGCTGGTTTTGAAGACTTCGAACAAGACATTATTAACTCAAGCCGCGTAGCGTGGCTAAAACGCAAGCCAGTTCAACACGGTGGTTTACTGAAATACGTTCACGGTGGTGAATATCACGCCTACAACCCTGATGTAGTTAAAACGCTACAAACAGCGGTAGTCACTGGCGAATATAGCGACTATCAAGAATACGCTAAATTAGTTAATGATCGTGCGCCATCACATATCCGTGACTTACTTGCACTTAACCCTGCTTGTGACCCGGTAGATGTGAGTGAAGTTGAAAGCGCTGATAAGTTGTTCCCCCGCTTTGACACCGCGGCAATGTCTATCGGTGCATTGAGCCCAGAAGCTCACGAAGCACTGGCCATTGCGATGAACCGCTTGGGCGGTCAATCTAACTCTGGTGAAGGTGGTGAGCATCCTTCTCGTTTTGGTACTGAGAAGAATTCAAAAATTAAGCAAGTCGCCTCTGGCCGTTTTGGTGTTACGCCACACTACCTTGTGAATGCTAGCGTCATTCAAATTAAGGTAGCTCAAGGTGCTAAGCCTGGTGAGGGTGGTCAGTTGCCTGGTGATAAAGTTAACAAGTACATTGCTCAGCTTCGCTTCTCTGTGCCTGGTGTAACGCTAATTTCACCACCACCACACCACGATATTTATTCTATCGAAGATTTAGCACAGCTGATTTTCGACTTGAAGCAAGTCAATCCAAAAGCGTTGATATCGGTTAAGCTCGTCTCTGAGCCTGGCGTTGGTACCATTGCCACAGGTGTTGCGAAAGCTTATGCCGACTTGATTACCGTATCGGGTTACGACGGTGGTACAGGTGCTAGCCCGCTTACGTCGGTAAAATATGCAGGTAGTCCGTTCGAGCTAGGCTTGTCTGAAACGCAACAAGCGCTGATTGAGAACGGCCTACGTCACAAAGTACGCGTTCAAACCGATGGTGGTTTGAAAACTGGCCTAGACGTTATCAAAGCAGCCCTTTTAGGTGCAGAGAGTTTTGGTTTTGGTACCGGCCCAATGGTTGCATTGGGTTGTAAATACCTACGAATTTGTCACTTGAACAACTGTGCAACAGGTGTTGCAACTCAGGATCAAAAGCTACGTGATGATCACTTTATTGGGCTGCCAGAAATGGTAATGAACTACTTTAAGTTCATTGCACAAGAAGTACGTGAACTCATGGCTGCACTTGGTGTAACTAAGTTCGATGACTTGGTAGGTCGTACCGACCTGCTTAAAGTCGTTGAAGGTATTAGTGCCAAGCAAAATCGCTTAGATTTATCGCCGCTATTGGTACGTCCAGAAGCGGGTGATCATACTAAGCTGTTCTGTTCGCAAACCACCAATGAACCAGTTGATAAAGGTGAGTTGAACGCACAAATTCTTGCAGACGCTAAGTCGTTTGTGGCGAGCAGCAAGTCAACTACACTGCGCTACCCAGTGCGCAACACAGACCGTTCTGTGGGTGCATTGCTTTCTGGTGAGATTGCGAAGCATCACGGTAACCATGATTTTGAAGACACTCCAATTAAACTCGAGCTTACCGGTACCGCCGGACAAAGCTTTGGTGTTTGGAATGCAGGCGGCCTTCACATGCACTTGATTGGTGATGCCAACGATTACGTAGGTAAGGGTATGACTGGCGGTAAGCTAGTGATTAATCCACCTAAGAACATCACGTTCAACGCCCACGACAGCGCTATTATGGGTAACACCTGTTTGTATGGTGCTACAGGCGGTAAATTGTTTGCTGCGGGTCGTGCAGGTGAGCGTTTTGGCGTTCGTAACTCAGGTGCAATTGCAGTGGTTGAAGGCATTGGTGACAACGGTTGTGAATACATGACTGGTGGTATTGTTGCAGTACTTGGCCCTGTAGGCGTTAACTTTGGTGCCGGTATGACAGGTGGTTTTGCCTACCTAATGGACGACAATGACGACCTAGACCAACGTGTGAACGCCGAGCTTGTTGAAGTTATGTCTATTGAAGACAAAGTGATTCTAGCCGAACACCTCCGTGGTTTGATTAACCAGCACTATGAAGAAACAGGTAGCGAACACTCACTATCACTTCTTACCAACTTCACCGACACGTTGAAGCGCGTTAAGTTAATAAAACCAAAAACCAGTGATGTGAAGAACCTTCTAGGCCACATCAGCCGCTCTAGCGCTGAATTGCGCGTTCAAGCGCAATAATAGGAGGACGTAGTAAATGGCAAAGAATGTATACCAATTTGTTGATGTAGAGCGTATCGATCCGCCTAAAAAGCCGATTATGGTGCGTAAGCAAGAGTTTGCTGAAATCTATCAACCCCTTTCACAGTCGCAAACCGAAGGACAAGCTGACCGCTGTCTAGACTGTGGTAACCCCTACTGTGAATGGAAGTGTCCAGTACACAACTATATTCCTCAGTGGTTAAGCCTCGCTAATGAAGGGCGTATTTTAGAAGCAGCTGAACTGTCGCACAAAACCAACAGCCTTCCAGAGGTGTGTGGTCGCGTATGTCCACAAGACCGCTTATGCGAAGGCGCTTGCACATTGAACGACGATTTTGGCGCGGTCACCATTGGTAGTATTGAAAAATACATCACAGATACCGCCTTCAAAATGGGTTGGCGCCCAGACATGTCTGACGTTGTGTGGACTGACAAAAAAGTCGCTATCGTTGGTGCCGGACCTGCTGGCTTAGCATGTGCTGATATTCTGGTACGTAATGGTGTTAAGCCTGTTGTTTTTGATAAGTACGAAGAAATTGGCGGTCTACTAACGTTCGGTATCCCGTCGTTCAAACTAGAGAAAGACGTTATCAAACTACGCCGCGAAATTTTCACTGAGATGGGTGTTGAGTTTGTACTTAACACGGATATCGGTAAAGACATCGCATTCCAAACCTTAATCGATGAGTACGATGCTGTCTTCTTAGGCATGGGTACGTACAAATCAATGCAAGGTGGGTTTGAAAACGAAAACGTTCACGGTGTTCACGAAGCGTTGCCGTTTCTCGTAGCGAACACCAACCGCGTGATGGGTCTAGAAAAAGATCCAGCAGACTTCATTGATATGAAAGGTAAACGAGTAGTCGTGCTTGGCGGTGGTGATACCACTATGGACTGTGTTCGTACTTCTATTCGTCAAGGTGCAGATCGCGTAATTTGTGCGTACCGTCGTGACGAAGAGAGCATGCCGGGCTCACGCCGTGAAGTCGTTAATGCCAAAGAGGAAGGGGTAGAGTTCATGTTCAACCTACAACCTCTAGACATTGCCGTGGATGAAAACGGTAAAGCCTGTGGGGTTAAGCTCGTGAAAACCGAAATGGGACCACCAGACGCACAAGGTCGTCGTCGTCCTGTTGAAGTGGAAGGCTCTGAGCACGTGTTAAAAGCAGACGCAGTAATTATTGCGTTCGGTTTCTCACCAAGCCCTGCACCATGGTTTGGCGAGTTTGGCATTATGCTAGATGAAAAAGGTCGTGTTCGCGCGCCTGCCAATGGTAACTTTGCGTATCAAACCTCCAACCCTAAGATTTTTGCTGGCGGCGACATGGTTCGCGGCAGTGACTTAGTGGTTACCGCTATCGATGAGGGCCGTAAGGCTGCCGATGGCATTATGGATTATATTGGCGTTTAAGCCTTATATTCCAATATGTTGAAGATTCAGCCCGCTATTTTAGCGGGCTTTTTTGTATTTAAAGCAGCATACCTTCATCCCATACCATATACCCAACCGAACGTTTTCCGTATTGAGCTTAGTAGTTCCTAACACTACACTGAAACTAGGTACTGCAGCCAACTGGGAAACTAATCGTGACGTACAATGTTGCTAATTGGCACAAAAAATACGTAACTCTGGTGTTGATAACGTTTTTATCTACCGTGTCATTTGCCGATACACTAGACGTTGCCAAAGATGCATCGTATTCGGAAACAAGGGCATGTACAGAAAATTTTCATGGGGTGCCCATTGCCCCTGATGCAAAATATTGCCAGTCTTTCGACGGTAATCAACCGGTAAGCCTAGTGTACTTTTCGCCCAACCCAGTAACCGAAGTTGTAAGTTTTTACCGAGATACTGGCGGCAACTATACCGAAACAACAACGGTTCAATCGCGTATAGTGCTTACGCCATCTGACGCGAATCACCGCCTCATCGTCTCGCAAGATAACACTGGAACTCAGGTGGATATTTTAGTTTTTAACTAAAAAAGATCCCTTAATCTCTGTTGGCATTACCTTTGCAAAATCGTTAGTACGTTTTGATAAGTGTCAAAAGTCCGTCACTTGAGGCGTAGTAATTTTTGACCAGACTTTGCGAGGGAACCCATGGAATTTGCCATCGTACTGATGATGTTACTCATCGTTGTAGCATTAGGCGCCATAAAATTGTCAGATAGTGGCGTCGCTTTTCCGTTTCGTAGAAAACCACAATTGTTCACCCCTGTTGAACACTCGTTTTTAAACTTAATCGAACAAGCAATGGGACATGAGTTCCGTATTGTCAGCCGCGTTCGACTAAACGATATTGTTTCCGTTCGTCAGTCTGCGAACAAGAAAACTGCCAGTCAGGCGTTATCACGAGCATCTGCGAGGCAACTCGATTTTGTTTTAGTCGATAAGCGAGATATGACACCAGTATTGGCCATCGATCTTGTTCACAACAAAGGGCAAGACGGTTACAAAGCGCAGAAAGACTGGTTTGTTACAGGTGCGCTAGACGCAGCTGGAGTGCCGCATGCGCGTATCAAAGTAAAATCAGGCTACAGCGTTGACGAAATTAGAGAGTGCTTAGAGAACAAGCTAATACCACTGCGTCGTCTTCAGCAGCGCAAAGCATCTATGCCCACACTTAATCCAGAGCCACCTAAACGCCCAACACGCCCGGTGCGCTCAAGCCGACCTGCGGCTGCATAAGGTTTATCACTTACCCCGCCTTTGCTGCTATCCAACCCGGTAGCAAAGGCTTTTTCCTATGCGTTTTATCGGTTTGTCGCTACAATCTAGCCATCTCTACATTCAAAGTCACAATGCCCTATGTTAATTGGCTTGTGCCTCTCTACTTACAATCACTACAGTAGATATTGTTGGAACATCATAGACTATGAAAAAACTCGGTATTTTAGGTGCAATGGACGAAGAAGTTGCCCTGTTAAAAGCTTCACTATCATCACTCAAAGAAACCCAATATAAACACCTTACGTTTTACGAAGGCTCACTTCATGGATTAGATATAGTCTTAGTGAAGTGTGGTATCGGTAAAGTGGCGGCAGCATTGGCAACAACGGTATTAATAGAAAAGTTTTTACCTGACGCTGTGGTCAATACGGGCTCGGCTGGCGGATTTGATAAGCAGCTAACCATAGGTGACCTAGTTATTGGCGACCGCCTCATTCATCACGACGCTGACTTGACTCACTTCGGTTATGCCTTAGGGCAATGTGCAGGAATGCCGGAGCATTATGCAAGCGATGTGGCATTGATAGAAGCTGCAAACGCTGCGGCACTAACCATGCCTCAGCTACAGTCAACCACCGGACTTATTTGTACGGGTGATGCATTTATCGGATCCGACGAAGCAGTAGCAGAACTACGTGAAAAATTCCCAGATATGAAAGCGGTTGAAATGGAAGGCGCAGCCATTGGGCAAACCTGCTTTATGTTGGGTGTGCCTTTCTTGGTTATTCGCTCGCTCTCTGACATTGCGGGTAAAACGTCTACTGTTTCTTTTACCGAATACTTAGAAACAGCGGCGAAAAACTCTGCACAGCTAGTTATGGCAGTGGCCAAGCACCTAGCTAACTAATCAAGGTGGACTTTCTTTTATCCCAACCAGCGTTTGGTGCTTTACTGGTACTCTGGCTCGCCGTACTCGTTGACGTAAGTTGGCAATGGCCCCTTCGGAGTCACCCGTTAACCTTAATGCGCTATCTGGTTAAACAAATGGGGAAGAAAGTCCTACCGTCAACAGACTACGGTCCATCTCAACACTATATTTCCGGCGCGTTAGCAGGTTTGGTACTTCTGTCCCCACTGGTAGTTTGCTTAGGTATTTTGATATATATGGCAGAATACCCGATATTTTTTGAAGGTATTTTACTCGTCGCTTTGTTGGATTTTGGCTATCAACGGCGGCAATATAAAAAAGTGCTGAGCACCGTTGGTAAGAATAAAAAAGTACTTACTCGAGAATGGGTAGCCAAACTCGTCGCCAGAGACTGCAGTACGCTCACAGACGTTGGTGTCGCAAAAGCTGCAATAGAGTCATTATGGTTAAAGTTCGTATACCTATTTTGCGGCGTGTTACTGTACTTTGTATTGTTTGGTCCTATTGTCGCCTTGATATACAGACTCGTACTACTAACTTCATGGGAATGGCATTACCGAGACCCTAAAATGCGCTATTTTTCCCGTCCTGCCCGACTGCTTTGTTCTTTGTTTCTATGGTTGCCTACACTCTTTGCTGGACTAGTATTAATGCTGGTATCAAATCCACTTAACACCATAAAGTCAGCAATACAAAGCCCCGCAAAAGACAGAACATCACGCTTGCTCGCGATGTTTGGTAACGCATTAGATATTCAGCTTGGTGGGCCGGCCATTTATCATTCGATAAAGTATCGATACCCCAGAGTAGGTGGCAGTAAACAAGTCAAATTTTCCGATATGGTATATAGCTACCAACGTATTTCTAGTGCTATGGCAGTGGCAGTCGCTCTATTTTCAATTTTACTTATCGCTGTTTCTCAACCCACTTAAATTTTGACTCACAAAACGCTTTCGGTCTGATAGACTCTGTTTTTTCTGTTGTTCAAGAACCACCATGATTATTGATATCGCCACGCCTGCAATGCTGTTCCCTGCAATTTCATTATTGCTTTTGGCTTACACAAACCGATTTTTAACACTGGCTACGGTGATCCGAAACTTCTCTAAAGAAGAGCGAGACGAGAACACACAAGCGCAAATTAAAAACCTCAGGCAACGTATTCAGCTCATCAAACGAATGCAAATTGCGGGGGTGGGAAGTTTTTTTCTATGCGTAGTTTCTATGCTAGCGATTTACCTCACCTATCAACACGTGGGTAATTGGATTTTTGCTGCTAGTTTGGTCTCATTGTTATATTCATTGTGGATGTCAGTAAGAGAGATCCTAATTTCGGTGGAAGCATTGGACGTTCACCTTGACGGAATGAAAGAAAGTGATGACAACGATTAAACCCAGCGATATTGTCTATACGACGTTCCAACCACGTCACTTTCACCAGGTAATATCCTTAGGTAACCAAGTGCATGGTGATAACTATCTTTCCCCGACTACGCTACAAGACATCTACAACAAAGGATGGAAAGACGGTATCAACTGTAGTTTTGTCGCTTTACTGAACAATAAGATCGTAGGCTTTCGGTTAACTTATGCACCTGAGCAATGGCACAGTGATAAATGGGTGACTCCATCCTTATGGCCTGTCAGTAAGTCTCAGATGGCTTATTTCAAATGCAATACCGTAGCACCAGAAATGCAAGGCTTGGGCATTGGCAGTCAGTTACTGAAGCATTCAGTGAAGAAATCCAAAAAACAAGGCGCTAAAGCTGGTTTAGCACATATATGGTTAGCCAGCCCGGGCAATAGCGCATATAAGTATTTCACTAAAAATGGTGGAATACTGTTAAAGATACACCCTAATAAGTGGCAAGGCCTTGCACTTTACGAAGGCTATGTGTGCCCCGTGTGCCCGGGAATTTGCGAATGTGCCGCTGGTGAAATGATGCTAACCATAGATTAAGTACTTTCACGTAATGAGCGAGCATAACTACGATCCTCTAGTACAAACAGGAATTACTCCTTCTCTAGAAACACCTCAAACCTATTGGCACTCGACCCACCGGTGCAAAAGTCAGCCCTCACTTTCTCAACAACACACTTGTAACTACCTTGTGATCGGTGGTGGCTACACTGGACTGTCAGCTGCCATAACCCTTGCCGAGCATGGTAAAGACGTTACCTTAATTGATAGCCACCAGCCTGGCTTTGGATGTGCGGGGAGAAATGCAGGTTTTATTTTGTCAGGCAGTGGAAGACTCTCACTTTCTGCGATTGAAGACAAATGGGGTAAAGCCATTGCCCAAGGTATGAGTAATGAATTCGAAGCGGCGGTATCACTACTGAGAAATCGAATTGATCAGTACGATATGCAGGTAGATCTTGCTACTGGACCATACGTCAAACTTGCTCATTCAACCAAGCACGCTCGTCAATTATTAAAAAGCGCTGCAATGGCACAGGACAATTACGGTATACCCTTCACACCATTAACTCAGGGTACAGTAGAATCGCGATTCGGCATAGAGGGTATGTTTGGTGGAGTAGAGGTTAGCGGGGCATGCCTTCATCCGCTGAAACTCGTGGACGAATACACTAAAGTTGCAACCTCGGCCGGAGCAAACTTGTTTTACAACACACCGGCATTATCCTTATCTGAACCAACGCAAAAAAACGCACCTTCAATGTTGTAACGCCAAACGGCGAAATAAATGCGCAAAACATATTAATTGCTTCCAACGCCTACACCCCAATGGGTTTTCACCATTCAGTAAATGAGCGTCAATTCCCAGTACAATCCAGTATTTTCGTTACCGCACCATTAACCGACGAACAGATAGCCCGCACTGAGCTATGCTCCCCGGTGAGTTTTATGGACACACGAATGATGAAATACTACTACCGCGTGTTACCTGACGGCAGGCTACTGTTTGGTGGCAGAGGTGCAGTGGCAGGTAAGAACGCCAACAGCAGTAGTGAAAAACAACGACTGTATAAAGCGATGCTTCAGAGCTTTCCGGCACTTAAAAATATCGACGTTGAGTATTTTTGGAGTGGCTGGGTTAGCGTGTCTCTAGATTCGCTACCACGTATCTTCACGCAAATCGACAACCGAATAGGTTATGCCATGGGCTACTGTGGTTCAGGGGTAAGTTTTGCAGCATATGCAGGCCATCAACTCGCAAAGCGAATGCTCGACCAACCCGTTAACGACCAACTCCCAATCTATAAAACGCCCTTACCAAAATACCCATTCCCACAGTTAAGAAGAACCGCATTGCGCGCACTATACCAATGGGCAAGGGTATTCGAATAACCCGCAAATACAAAAGCGCCCCAGTAGCCAAAGAATGCGCTAACAAGTTTGTAACGACATCGATGAGGGAAAGCGAGGCACTTTTACGGCACGCCGCAAGCCCATCCATGGGGGCTCGGCTTCGGCATCCATGCCTCAGACGGCCTTAAAAAGTGCCTCACTGTCCCTCGTGTGTCACAAACTTCTCAGCTGGCTGGTACTATTCAGCTAAGGGGACGTTTCGGGCTGTATTTGCCGTATATCTTTTTAACCTAGCGTAATGCGAGCAAACTTACGTTTACCTACTTGATAAACGTTGGTGCCAGCTTCAGTAAGCGTAAGACGAGTATCTTCTACTTTTTCGCCGTTAATCTTTACTGCGCCTTGCTTAATCATACGCATAGCGTCAGAAGTAGAGCCTACTAACTTTGCTTCTTTGAGTAAGTTACCAATCGCAATACCTTCATCACCCAATGCAACATCAAGTTCTGGCATGTCGTCAGGAATAGCGTTCTTTTGGAAGCGCTGAATAAAGTCTTGATGCGCTGCTTCTGCGGCGGCTTCGTCGTGGAAACGTGCGATAATTTCTTTCGCTAGCAGGATCTTGATATCACGAGGATTTTCACCCGCTTCCATACGCGCTTTTAACGACGCAATTTCTTCAAGTGGGCGGAAGCTTACTAGGTCATAGTAACGCCACATCAAGTCGTCAGAGATTGACATCACTTTACCGAACATTTCAGTAGGCGAGTCAGTAATACCAATGTAGTTGTTGAGTGACTTAGACATTTTTTGCACGCCGTCCAAGCCTTCAAGTAACGGCACCATCACGATAGATTGCTGCTTTTGACCTTGGTCTTTTTGTAACTCGCGGCCCATTAACAGGTTGAAGCGTTGGTCAGTTCCACCCAGTTCTACGTCAGATTCTAGGGCTACCGAGTCCCAACCTTGTACCAATGGGTACAAGAACTCGTGAATTGCTATGGGCTGGCCATTTGAATAGCGTTTTTTAAAGTCATCACGCTCTAGCATACGCGCAACGGTTTGGCTGGCAGCTAACTTGATCATGCCTGCAGCGCCCAGTTGCTCCATCCATTCTGAATTGAAGCGGATCTGAGTTTTTTCTGGATCAAGAATTTTGAATACCTGCTCTTGGTAGGTTTTCGCATTCTCGAGTACCTGCTCTTTACTAAGCGGCTTACGAGTAACATTTTTACCGGTTGGGTCACCAATAAGGCCCGTAAAATCGCCAATAAGAAAGACCACATTGTGACCTAACTGTTGGAAGGTACGGAGCTTATTGATAAGCACTGTATGACCTAAATGAAGATCTGGCGCGGTTGGGTCAAACCCAGCTTTTACAGTTAAAGGTTTGCCCGACTTTAGCTTTTCAATTAAATCGTCTTCGGGGAGTATCTCATCAGTGCCCCGTTTAATTTCAGCTAGCGCTGTTTGCCAATCTTTCATTAGTTCGTTAACACTCTCAATTTTATAACCAATTTCTGGGTCAGCATTCTATAACAAACCAGGTGGATAAGTAATCACTTATCATGGACCTAGCCGTTTTTATGGGTTTCAGATGAACCAAACTCACAAACAAGGGTCGAAACTCGCGCTACAATAGGTTATGTTTAGGCCAATGTTGTAGATAAATTTCGCACTAAGACGAAAATTTACTCGGGCAATGCCCAACTGATGTAATCAATGCGCTAAATCACCTGAGTTACATTAGCATTCAACCAGAGCATAGGATTCTGGCTGGACAGCTTTGCGCTTAGGTTAGGTAGTCTTATGAATATTAGAAATAAAGCTAAAGAAACCATAAATTTATTCAAACAATTACCGAAGCATCATCAAACTGGTCTTGCGGTGGCTAGTGCATTTATTTGTGGCCTACTACTATTTCCTTCAGAGTCCGTCGAGGCTAGCCGTCACAGTGACGTATCAATGCTAACCCCTGGTGTTCGTCACGCGCTTGATATAGAGATTTCGCCATCCAGCGAAATTATTGACTTTGAAGATACCTCTCAGTGGAAAACCTTTACCGTACGTAGTGGCGATACACTGGCAAAAGTTTTCAGCCGCGCAGGATTGTCCGCTCGAGATGTATATAACGTAACGCAATTAGGAGACGTAGCTAAACCTCTCATTGCATTGCGCCCAGGGGATGAAATTGCCTTCTTAACGGGCGAGGATAATGCCTTTGACGAACTTAGATACAAACTCTCTTCCACTGACACGCTGATTGTTCGTGCGTCAGGCGTGAACGGCGCTTTGGAAGCCGCCATCGATACTAGAGATATTGATATTCGTCACAATTTTGCTCAGGGTGAAATTGACTCAAGTTTCTGGAATGCTGCAACAAAAGCAGGTTTAACCAGCAACCAAATCATGAATCTAGCCGGTATTTTCGGTTGGGATATCGACTTCGCCATGGAAATACGCGAAGGCGATACCTTCAATGTAGTTTTTGAAGAGCAATACATTGAAGGTGAATTTGTTGGCTATGGTGACATAGTCGCCGCAGAGTTCGTTAACCAAAACGAGACCTTTCAAGCGGTGCTTCATGAAGACGGTAACTATTACACACCTGAAGGTCGCAGTATGCGCAAGAGCTTCTTGCGTGCACCAATTAATTTCAAGTATGTAAGTTCTAACTTTACCAAAGCGCGTTTCCACCCTGTTCAAAAACGTTGGAAAGCACACCGAGGTACTGACTATGTGGCTGCGGTTGGCACCCCTGTCATGGCTGCGGGTGATGGCAAAGTGATTAAATCAGGCTACGACAGATTTAACGGACATCACGTGTTTGTTCAACACGGTGAAACGTACACCACCAAATATCTTCACTTCAAGAGTCGTGCAGTTCGTGTTGGTGAAACCGTTCGTCAAGGACAAACCATTGGTTATCTTGGTAGCACTGGTATGGTTACTGGTGCCCACCTGCACTATGAATTCTTAGTCGATGGTGTACACAGAAACCCCCGAACTGTAGAGCTGCCGAACCCACTGCCAATAGCTGAAGAAGAACGAGCAGCCTTTATGGCCATTGCGGAAGTTCGTGTAGCACAATTGAACAACAACAAGCGTATTATGCTAGCGATGCGTTAAAGCTATGGCGTATTACATTGGCCTTATGTCAGGAACCAGTATGGACGGCGTTGATGCCGTACTTTGTGACATAGGGCCGGACTATTGCCACACGCTAGAAGCTTACACAGAACACTACTCAGCCGAACTTTTAGAAAGACTTCACAGCCTTTGTCGCGCAGGACACAATGAAGTTAACTTGGTCGGTAGCGCAGAACGTGCAGTCGCCCAATATTTTGCCAAAGCCACCCATGGTGTGCTGGAAAAATCCGGTGTCGATGCTAGCCAAATTAAAGGGTTGGGCTCTCACGGTCAAACGATTAGGCACTTTCCCGATGGGCTTTCAAAGACGGTTGACAAACCCAACTCTCGTTCAGAATTAGACCTTGGATTTACCACACAAATCGGCTGCCCACACACATTAGCAGTGTTGACGGGCATTGATGTTGTAAGCGATTTTAGACGCAAAGATGTTGCTTTAGGCGGTCAAGGAGCACCTTTAGTGCCGGCCTACCACAACGCTGTTTTTGCTCACAACGACGCCGCTCGCATTATTGTTAACTTAGGCGGTATTGCAAACATTTCAATACTATCACCGACTAATGCCTGCAAAGCTCCCTTGGGTTATGACACAGGTCCAAGCAATACCTTGATGGACGCTTGGTGCAAACTGCATACGGGGAAAAGCTACGATACTAACGGTGAGTTTGCCCAAAAAGGCACCGTGCTCAAAGCGCTATTAAATGCCTGTCTAAACGACCCATATTTCACTTTACCATACCCTAAAAGTACGGGCAGAGAATATTTCAACCTTGCATGGCTCGCTAGCAAGGGCGAATCACCTCTTGAGAACTATAAGCCTGAAGATGTACAAGCTACCCTATTACAACTCACCGCAAAAAGTGTGTGCAATGCAATAGTGCAACACAAGTTACTCCCTAATACAGATGTGATTCTTTGTGGTGGAGGGGTGTTTAATTCTGTATTGGTTGATGCCATTAGAGAGCAGCTACCTAACTTCAATGTGTTTAGCAGCCAAGTATTAGGACAACACCCTCAACATATTGAAGGCGCAGCCTTTGCCTGGTTAGCTTACGCTTATGACAATAGTATCCCCGGCAATGTCCCCGCCGTGACAGGAGCAAGCCGCTCCTGCGTGTTGGGTACTAAAACGCTGGCAACTTAGTTGACAACTTCAGGACGAAATGAGAGTTGAGCGAGCTTTTCTAGACAAGACATCCAACCGTATTGATGTTGGTCTCGCTCTTGCTCATTCATAAAACCCGAATGAACAAGAGTAACCTCTACTGATTCCTCGTTCACCTCTTTAAAAGTGATATCCACGTGAGTCATTATCGATTCTTCTTGGTTGTCTTCCCACGCCCAGCTAAACACTAGCTTTTCATCTTCAGCAATAGCAACATACTCTCCAGTGAGTGACATCTCGCCCCCGGTAGGTTCGAGCATTTTAATGCGATAGCGGCCACCCTCAGCAAAATTATTTACGACTTGCGATACCATACAATCGCCCGGTGCCATCCACTCAAAGAGTAATTCAGGATCGTGAAACGCAGCATAAGCAATAGTCGTAGGCATGTTTAAAACAAAGTTAAGCGTGAACTGGTGCATGGTAAAACCTCAAAAGTAAGTGGCCAAATAACGCCATTGTTTTATTTTATCGGCCACTTCAGAGATTTACTTAAATCAGATCCTATTTGGAGTTTGTCCCTAATTCATCCAGTTCATGCTTAATCTTCATTGCCGAGTAGCGTTGACAAACTAGGCGTGCTTGAGAAGTGCTGAGCACAGACCTTTTCAGTAATACTAGTGTAAAGTTTATCTAGCTCGTCACTGTTCATAAATGCATTACAAAATCCCGGCTCATGAGGCTCGATAATCGCTTTGGCTGCTAGTACAAATTGAGCGATTAAGGTTTTCACGTCGTCGGTGCCCATGGCAATACGCATTGTTGTTAGCGTGATCCCTGCCTTTTCTTGCTCTCCAGTACTCAACTCAGAATGAGACGTCAACGCAGGACAAAGAATAATGGTGTTGTTTTGCCCAATACTGACTTGATGACTAAACGCAGGCTCAAGCGCATCAAAAAAACGAGTAAATACATCTCGAGACAGGTTTGCAGGTGCCATATCTACCGTAAACAAATTACATGGCCAACCATGAGTGTGCTGCTTTTCTCGAAGCGCTGCGTTGTCATGATGCGGCAATGCGTGACAATTCACTCGAACCTTGGGATGAGACGCCAAAAACGCAGTAAATACCTGTGTGTTGATAACCTTATTCATCATGCGTTGCGACAGGGTTTTCATTCCATTAAGTACGTCGAAGGCTTTTTCTGAGTCGAGAAAAGCACCTTTGATGTAGTACACATCCCAAAACAAAGTGCGGGACCAATCTACACCATCAACGCTACTACCCTTGGGTTGAAACATTCGGTGCATTTCTCCGATCACCACACCCGCTGTGGTTGCCCCGCTTCCACATATATCTTTAGTGTAGCTATGAACGACATAGTCAGGTCGACAGGCTTTTTCGGTATGTTGCAAAGGCGTATGGAGCACAGGAGTGGCTAAGGTAGAGTCCAGCATCACTAACGCTCCGTCATTGTGCGCAAGCTGGCAAATTCCCGGTACGTCTAGTACAAAGCCATGGGGGTTACAGGGTGATTCAAGGTAAACATGCAGATTAGCGCCACCGGCCAGCCTTTCTGCATGTTTTTGTTTAGTCTCTTCAAGGAAGACGTCAAACTCAGTAGTCTCGTATCCATCGAACCACGCGATTTGAATGTCCATTCGGTGTGACTTGGCAAAGTAATCATGCAGTAGCTGGTACACTCCCCCGTAGACATTTCGAGAAACGATAAGCACATCACCATGATGCAAAACGTTCGACAACAAAGCATCTATTGCGGCCATACCAGAGTTAAAATTCCACGCCATGTAATCGGCTGCATAGGGGCCAGCTTCCATATCTACAATGGCATTTGCCAGAGAAATATTAGTGGGGTTCAACAAGCGCGAGTATATCTGATGAGTAAATTCTTTACCTTGAAACGCATCGTCTACCCATTCTGTACAGGCATAAACATAAGTGGCAGTGCGGACGATAACAGGCGTAGCCGAAAACAGCGCAGTAACATTGTCAAACAACGGATAATGCGCTTGCGTGCCGCTTCCCCCTGATAGGCTCTGATAGGTCGCTCTAAAGGGGTTTTGTAACGTATCGAGTATTTTTGCTATTTGGAAAGAGAGAAACTTCTTAGCGTTGAAATAAGCTAATTTATCCTCTTTGCTCAGCGTTTTCAGCGTGCTGCTGGTGATGTCCCAAAGCTGCATCATATCTGTCTGTGCGTGATATAAGTGATTCGCTGTATTGGCGAGTGCTGAGCCATACTCAGAGTCTTGCTCAATACCAAAATGGCTCAACTGCTCTGCAACGAGATCCTCGATGTTTTCAGCATTCGAGGTATTTCGTCGTGGTGAAAGACGTTTAGCATGTTCTATTGAACCGTTATTGTGTAGGGTATTACTCATGGAATACTTCTCCTCTTTTGTTACGAAAATGTAAATTCAATCGATACGCTTTTGAATACCTAGGGCAATGACAAGCACCTAAACAAGAGGAAAGAAATGTTTACTAACAGCGAAGTTTATGAGCGAATTCGACACATCAAATAGCACACTGACCATTCTAAGCAGAGATGCCAAAGCCCTAGAGCATTGGATTAATGCGCATGAAAGCCATAGCGTAGCGAGTAGTCTGCCGATAGTGCAATGCACTGATAACCCTAATGCAATCGACAAACAGCGAGTGAGTGTGCTTCTTTCTGATCCTGATCTTGCCGTTCAAATTATTCCACAATGCAAAAATCTACAGTGGTGCCAATCCACGTGGGCGGGGAATGCGCCCCTACTCGCCCTTGAAAAAAACGACTATCAACTCACGGGTATCAAAGGCATTTTCGGCAAGTTAATGCGGGAATATGTGTTTGCCCATTTACTTTATTTTTCGCGAAATATTCCAACCTTTCAGGCAAACCAAGCACAATCCCCGCCTGTCTGGTGTGGATCTACACGGTCCCCTCTTATCGGTAAAACACTGGGCGTACTTGGTGCCGGAGATATAGCGAAAAGCCTTATCCCCGTAGCACAAAGTTTTGATATGAAACTTGTTGGACTAACTCGCTCAGGAGCACAACAAGCAGGATATGAGCGAATCTATTCAGTAGATGAGCTAGAGCGGTTTGCATCGCGATGTGACGCTGTTGTTAACCTAATGCCCGACACGCCTGGGACTCGGGGAATACTAAATCGAGTATTTTTCAGGGCGTTGCCTGAAAATGCCATATTGATAAACGCTGGAAGAGGCAGTGCAATTGTTGAGTCAGCACTACTTGAGGCATTGGATTGTGGCAGGTTGAAAGCAGCCATTTTAGATGTATTTGATATTGAACCTTTGCCCAGTAATCACACTTTTTGGCATCATCCCAATATTATGATCACTGCTCACACAGCTGCCGAATCTAGCCCAGAGGACGTTGCTTCAGTGTTTTGCACTAACGCGAAACGCTTTTTAAACAACGAACCTCTGATGTACCAGTTTGATTTTGCTAAAGGCTACTGACGAGGATCGGTAGCAGTTAGCTCTATACGATCCTGATGCTTCTCATGAAACTCTAACAGTGTTGGATAGGAAGCGAAGTCGTGTAACTCTCGGAAAATACACCAATCCACCATAGTGTATAAACATATCTCTGGATAACTCCATCCAGAAAAGCCACCCTCTAACAACTGAGCTTCCAATGTAGAAAGCACCGCTTCAATACGTTCATTCTGTAAACGGAAATACAACTTCTCATCGTTAATATCGAACTCAGAACGCTGTAATATGAGAAGCTGTACAAAAGAGTCGTTAGCAGCATCGATTAAGGTGAGTAGATTTTCTTCTTCCCATGTCAGCGGGTCAAGATTGAGCTTTTCAGACAAGTAGCTGTGAATAACTCGAGAATCGAAAATCATCTCCCCTTCATCTTCTAAACAGGGGACTTTTAATGTGGGGTTTCTTGAGGCGAGTAACTCTCGATCTTTACCCCCAAAAATCTGTAGGTCAATAAACTCATGGGGAGTTTGTGCCAAGACAATCCGAATGCGTCGAACATATGGCGATGTGGTAGAACCGTATAGTTTCATGACTACTTCCCTTCTTTGTATGAATATGTGCCAGTGTAGGCATAAAGCGACTTACAAAGAAAGGGAAATAGAAAGTACTGATATAACCGAGAGCTAGATGCTAAAGCTGGAACCGCAACCGCAGGTTGTCGTCGCATTTGGGTTTTCCACCAAAAAACGAGCGCCTTCTAGGCCGTCAACATAATCAACAACACCACCAACGAGGTATTGAAGGCTCATAGGATCTACGACCAAGGTAACGCTGTCTTTCTCAATGGTCATGTCACCTTCGTTAACTTTCTCGTCAAACGTGAAGCCATATTGAAAACCAGAGCAACCGCCACCCGTTACATAAACCCGTAACTTTAACTCTGGGTTTTCCTCTTCCGTGATGAGCGCTTTCACTTTACTTGCCGCAGCATCTGAAAATTCGATGGGCAACGCTGTTTCTACAGACATACCTTCCTCTCGCACTACACGTGCTATCAAACAAAACTGCGGAGATTATCTAATACCTGAGTAAATCAATCAAGTATAGCGAAAGGAAAGCGGCATAGTTTAATGGGGCAAGTGGCTAACTTCGCCATTAGTCTAAATTTGTTTAAAAAAAGCTGCATAAAACCACTCAACTATTTACCCTCCAAAAACAATTAAAACAAATCATTAACAATCTTTAACAACTAAAAATAATCAAAATAACGCAGAATTGCGCCCATACATGGCCAAAAACCTTGAGTGACTGGTCGAATAAAGAGGAAATAGGAGAACGTATGAAAGTTAAAACACCAGCAAAGCTATTCAACACAGTAGTCAGTATGGCTGCTGCGGTAGCATTGAGTTTTGGTCTTTCAGGTAACGCGACAGCAACAGAAAATAGTTGTACCGCTAACCCATTTAATCCGGCAAGTGGAGATGTTGCAGGCTTGGTACAAGCACTACAACGCGCAACCAACACAGGACAGGCCGTGACAATAACAGGGACGTTCACTATTGATGAGCCTATTAAAATCGTTGTACGACGAGATTTGACGGTAGATGCTACAGGTGCGTCATTTCGTGCAGCCGAAGGACTCAATGGCGATATGTTCAGTCTAGACGTAGTTGAAACTAGTTCTGATACTTGCCGTTACAGTGATGGGCGTAACGCTAATGTGACTTGGACCGGGGGTAACTTTGAGTTTTCAAAGGCACTGAACTCTACCACCGTCCCCATTCAAAGCAGAGTACCAGCATCAAGACAAGGTACTGAAGCCACTGCAGATGCTTTATCTATCAGAGGGGCCTGGAATAACGGACCTCAGCGTATTGATAATGCCATAGTTAATAACGTGCTCATGAGAGGTACCATTGGTGCGGGGAAAACGGCTTTTGACGCTGGTGGTGACAGTGGAGTGTTCATGAGTTCGGTTAAACGTGGAGAGGTGAATAATAGCCAATTCTACGGAATTAGAGATGCCGCAATATACGTGTCTGCAAATAATTCTGACGCAACCATGCGAAGTGAATTTCACCTTGTTAACAACATTATTAAACGCGTGTATGACGGGATCTCGAGCAAGCGAGGTGCTGACGGTATTGTAATGCGACTTAACTATGTTGAAGACAGTGCTGTGGCATTAAGCATTAAGGAAAATATTTCCGGTCGATTAGCGTCTAATATCACTATTGACGAAAATCAAATTGTTCGCTCAGTGCGCGGGATTTTGTTAGAAAACACGCGCAACACTCGTGTAACGAATAATACACTGCGAAGCTTAGGCGGATTGGTTGCAGGTTCAGAATCTCCATTAGGTGGTGGAGGTAAATATCGTGGTGTCATTTTTGAGGGTTTAGGCGGCACTGACAATGAATTAATTGACAATACGTTTAATGGTGATGGCTCAACCGCTGCACGCCAAGCAAAAACCGTAATAGCAGTATCCAATACATCGCTAAACGGAAAAACGAACGCGCCGTATGTTAGTTCTGGAAACACCTTTAATACATACATCGACCAGCAACTTATAAATGAATAAGGCATACTACTTTTTAGCTGCAACCCTAACCGCAAGCCTCGTGCTTGCGGTTAGATTTGTTATTCAGCTTGAAGTTGAAGCTCCGCGCACATCGCTTAATAACAACTCAACACACTCTGAAGAAAAAAATGAAGCCGAATTTGCTACTAGCCTATATCTAACGCAGAGTGCTTCAAAGGTACCTGTATCATTAAATTCTTCCACTTCTACACACGTCATTCACCCCGCTCAAAGAGCTCAGAGTGTAGAACAATGGCTAGACATATTGGCTGGTGAATTAACAGAAGATACTATTGCCAACTTTCCTAGTGCTGCAAGTCATACCCTTGCTGAAGCAGCTGCTAACAGCGATAGTGTCTATTACCAAGTCTTGCGATTGTTTACAGAAGCTAAGGCTGGTGAAAAGAAGTATTTTCTTCAAGCAATTCTAATGCAAGGCAATTCATTACAACGAATCGTTGCAATCGACAGCTTGCTTTATAGCGAACAACAAAGCGACATCAACGCTGCGATTGATCTGACGTTTTCACTAGAAAACCATCAACTTCTGGCTGATTACGTCAACGATATTTTTACGTTGGATTTGAGGGCGATGCACTACGAACGGCTTTTTAAACACTTATCAAAAACAGAGCATAAAAACTTAGCACAACATTTTTCTGATGATATTTTTCGGGTTTATCAAATGTCAGACAACAATACCTTGCAATATCAAGCGCTCAAGGTATTACTTAAAAACACAGATGCTCGAAGTATAAATATTCAACAACTACTTCTAGAAGCGCCTGCCGCTAACATCGCCTCTTTACTGAAGTTGATTCGAAGGTTGTTCTTTTCTGACAAGAGAAAACTTGGTGATATTTCTCTGCTAGCATCTACCATCAATAGAATTGCACAAAACCAAAACCTATCAGGCGACGAACAAGCACTAGCAGAAGAGCTAATTTCTATCCTCAAGTTGCCGTAAGATCTTCGGCAATGTTAAAAAAACCACTTTGATGTAGCACAAAGTTTTGCCAATGGATGCTTGTACCTGACCAGTGGAATAAGCTACAACCATAATTTGTATTATGAATTACTCTGTATTTGCCTATGTTTGAACACGCGGTTTCCTCCATTGAGATAAATTCAACTCCCCTGATGCTCCCTCAGAGTGGAAGCGCGCCAAAGATTGCTGATAAGAAGCAATACCGCAGTGAGCTAAAAATATGGCAAGAACAACTCCTTCACGTACAGCAAGCGTATTATCATCAAAATCGAAGGGCTATCATTGTATTTGAAGGGTGGGATGCAGCAGGTAAGGGCGGAGCGATTCGCCGCGTTACAGAGCGTTTAGACCCAAGGGGAGTTAGAGTGTATCCCATTGGCCCACCTACCGAAGACGAACAAAGCCGACATTACCTCTATCGATTTCAGAACAAACTGCCCCCTGCAGGTACACTCGCCATTTTTGATCGCTCATATTACGGCCGAGTCTTGGTAGAGCGTGTCGAGGGATTAGCAAGTGATAAAGAATGGCAAAGGGCCTATCAAGAGATTAATGAATTTGAACGCTTGTTAATTGACGATGGTGTGAGGGTTATCAAGATTTTCCTCAACATCTCTCAGGAAGAGCAGCGTAATCGTTTTGAGGAGCGACTACACAACCCTTACAAACGATGGAAGCTTACCGAGGCCGACTTGCGCAATAGAGCCATGCGCCCGCACTACGAGCTAGCGATTAACGATATGTTCAAATACACTCATACCGAACAAGCGCCTTGGCAACTGATTAATGGCGAACACAAGTGGTACGCAAGAGTAGCGGTTCTCAGAACTTTAGTAGCTCAACTTAGCGAAGGGGTTGACGTTAGCCCTCCCCCCATAGACGAGTCTTTAATAGCGTTAGCTGAGCAACAATTAGGGATTACCGCTATACAAACAGCAACAAAAAACAGCTGACCTAGCTCTCTGGTAATGTAACGTTTAACTCCAAAACACTGCAATCGTCGCTATTTTCCAACTGTACTGAGACCTGATCATCTGCAATGCTGACGTACTTTCGAATCACTTGGATGATTTCTTGTTGCATCATTGGCAAATAATCAGGTTCCTGGCGCTTGCGTCGCTCATGGGCAACAATAATCTGTAAGCGCTCTTTAGCAACAGAGGCAGTACTCGGTTTTTCTTTCTTTTTTAGGTAATCAAAAATACCCATTATTTACCTCCAAGCAAACGCTTAAAGAAACCTTTTTTCTCAGCTTCTAAGAAGCGGTGTTCTACCTCGTCACCCAATAGTCGCGCTACAGCATCAGAGTAGGCTTGTCCCGCATTGGCTTCGTCATCAAGAATGACGGGTAACCCTTGGTTGGACGCCTTGAGTACCGATTCTGACTCTGGTATTACCCCAAGCAATGGTATCGCAAGAATTTCCTCAACATCAGCGACACTTAACATTTCAGCATTTTCTACGCGCTCTGGGTTGTAACGGGTAAGTAGCAAATGCTCCTTCACCGCTTTACCTTGCTCCGCTCGTAAAGATTTGCTTTGTAAAATGCCTAAGATTCGATCCGAGTCACGTACCGAAGAAACTTCTGGGTTTGTCACCACAATAGCTTCATCAGCAAAGTATAGTGCCATTTGCGCTCCCTGCTCGATACCTGCCGGAGAATCACAAATGATAAAATCAAATTCTTGCTTTAACTCTTCTAATACCGCTTGGACGCCCTCAATTGTCAGTGCGTCTTTGTCGCGAGTTTGAGACGCAGGTAAGATAAACAAGTTGTCTGTGCGTTTGTCTTTAATTAGCGCTTGCTTCAGCGTAGCTTCTTTATTGATTACGTTGACGAAGTCGTACACTACTCGTCGCTCGCAACCCATAATAAGGTCGAGGTTACGCAGGCCCACATCAAAATCGATAACGACCGTTTTGTTGCCCTTAAGTGCTAGTCCCGTACTTATTGCAGCACTTGAAGTAGTTTTTCCTACTCCGCCTTTACCTGAAGTTACAACGATAATTTTTGCCATGTTTTTTCCTCAATGAAGATAATCAGTTATGCAAGAGCTTCTATCTGCAGAGTGTCATCTTCTAAATAGATTTGTGCGGGTTGTTTCCAACATTTACTTTTGATGGTGTCGTGCATGACGAACTGACCAGCAATAGAGATAAGTTCAGCGTCTAACGAATGGCAAAAAACGCGCGCATTCGTGTTTCCTTTAGCGCCGGCGAGCGCACGTCCGCGCAGAGTGCCGTATACGTGAATATTGCCATCAGCAAGTACTTCTGCTCCCTCGCTCACGGCTGCAGTAATGACCAAGTCACATCCGTCTGCATATATCTGCTGACCAGAGCGAACAGGACGGTTAACTACCTTTGCAGGCTTTAGTGTTTCCACAGTTACCGTTTTCACTACTTCTTGAGGTTCTGGCTGAGGTGCAGTTTTTTGCGCTGGCTTTTGTGGGCTTTTTAACGCACTGTCGGTGAATTTACTTTGACTGACATCCGCCAAACCCAAGTCATTAATAATACCTTTCAGGCCCTGAGTTTCGCCCTTTACGGCCATAGGCTGTAGTTCGAATTGGCGACATAAAGCAACAAGTAATTCAAACTCAGTGGCAGAAAGTGGTACTGCTAAGTGAAGAATTAATGAGGAGCGCGTAAAAAATTGTGGTGCGCTTTGCACCTTATCAGAGAGCTGTTGTTTGAACTCGTCTGGCGCAAAACGATGCACCTCGACAACAATACTGGTGAGTGTTGTCCCTTTCATGCGAAAGCATGGATCTGTCATTGCTGTTACCTGCAAGAATGTGTTAGCGCGATTGCCCAGCTTTTTACTGAGTCTTGTAATTCAACTGTATCAAATTACGCTCTTACAGCAATAGATATGTGAGTTAAACCTGAGTATGTGAGTAAATATCAAACATCTATGTGATAGGGATGAATGGCGTGAGTGAAAACAACGCCAGAAAGTCCCCTTTCCAGCGTTGTTGATATTATTTAGGCAAGCTCACTTTTGGGGTTTGGCCCAAAATTATTACCTTCATCTTTACTGTCTTGAGCAAAGAAGATAATGAGAATAATCGGTCCCAACAGTGGAATAAGCACTAATAACAACCACCAGCCAGAACGCGCTGTGTCATGTAGTCTTCTGACACCCACCGCAATAGATGGCAACAATAACGCCAGACCATACACAAGGCCAAGAACTGCGGTTCCTGCAACGGTATCAACAACGGTTAGTGCGATACTAATTAGCGTATTAATCAGAAAAAACATCCAATATTCTTTACGGCGCGCTCGTCCAGAAAAACCAACGTAGTTTTTTACTACCTTTAAATACCAATCCATTTTCTTATCCTTATTTCCCCACTAAACTAATCAGGCAGCTTAGGAGAAGTTCAGCTGCAAGATATCAAAAGCACCCACTCTCTAACAATTTGATGTTACATAAAATTAACAATGATGCAAGTGACTATTATTGTGAGTCTAACAGTGCTTCATTCCAATCATATGACACCTCATAGACTCCAACACGGCGTTGATATTGATAGACGGTCGTTGAGAATTTTATCTCATCAATAACAGCGCCGTCGGGAAGAGTAAACTCGAGATTCACCGCCTGAAAGTATCTAAATCGATATGCTATCGGTGATTCCACAAAGTCAGCATCTCCTGTGGTCAAATCGAAGGTTTCGCCATCATTTGTACCTTTCAGCGTTACAGACAGGTTGCCATTTACAACGGCGCGATTTTGTTTTTGTTGAAGCAAAACAAACCTCAGCCCAAAGGCACCGTTGGGAGTATTTTCAACCAACACGTCATCAACAATAAAACCTTCTTGAGATTTTTCTGGTGAGACTACACGCTGATAAAACGCGTTTTGTTGCTCAAGTTCTACCATTTCCCCTTTGAGCATTGTGATTTCACTGAGTAAACTTTCTTTTTCCATGCTAACGACAGATAAGGCAACCTCTAACTGGTTTACCTGTGTAGTGAGTTCACTATTTTCTTGATCAAGCAGCGCTAAGGTTGTCTCGGCCGCATCCAAAGCTTGCAATTGATAACGTTCCTCTAAGTGCGCAAGCTTATATCCAAAGCCCAACATTAAAATCATAGATATACCCACGAGCAATGACCATTTGTGATTGCCGAGGAAGTGTTTTAACTGATCTGTCGTCATGCCTTTACTGCCTGATGGTTGAACCACTCAATATATATTTTAGTTAACGTTATGAAATGCAAGTGATTGTGATAAGCTGGTAGCTAGAATTGGACTACTCTATCACATCATGCGCACGCAAGCTCTACGACAGGAAGTTGCCACTCCCAGAACATCTATACAATTGTGTTTACTGGGCATTGTTGGTGGTACTTGCGCCGCACTTCTTATCATTCTGTTTCGTCTTTGCGTGGAATGGCTACAGTCTTCTGGGTTCGGTAGCCTTAAAGCTTGGTTTAACAATGAATGGCCTGCTTGGTTGCTTATGCCCCTTATTAGCGTCATGGTTATTCTTGTTATTGCCTACCTAACAGGGTTTAAGCACTATCGCATGGGTATCCCTTTTGTTATTCATCGCGTTAAGTATCACTACGGTCATATTCCTATTCGCACCACAATTAATCAGTTTTTTGGTGGCATGTTGGCGTTAGCTGGCGGCTTTGTAGTAGGTCGTGAGGGGCCTTCTGTGCATTTAGGAGCTTCAGGAAGTAGTTTCTTAGG
This sequence comes from Alteromonas sp. KUL49, assembly GCF_006538345.1. Classification (GTDB taxonomy): domain Bacteria; phylum Pseudomonadota; class Gammaproteobacteria; order Enterobacterales; family Alteromonadaceae; genus Alteromonas. The sequence continues at coordinate 39,068 of NZ_BJKL01000008.1, forward strand.
TCAATGGTTACGCCTTCCCTACAACAGCATTAGAATTCTAGCAGGGTGCGGTATTGCAGCCGGTATTTCTGCTTCATTTAACACGCCTTTTGCAGCGGTAATTTTTGTCATGGAGGTGGTGTTGCGAGAATACAAGATTCACATCTTTGTCCCTATCATGCTCGCTGCGGCCTGTGGGTCTGTGCTCACCCGTATGGTGTTTGGCGAAGGTAATGAACTAGCGTTTCTGTCGTTTAACGCGTTCAGTGAATGGATGTATTTGTACCTTATCTTGTTGGGTGTATTGCTTGGGATGCTAGCAACCCTTTTTAATAACCAACTTATGCGAGTAATGACCTTGTTTAGGCCAGTTCCTATGATTTGGCGTCTCATTCTCGCAGCATTGATTACAGGTACAGTGGGTACCATTTTACCCGAAGCGCTCGGCGCTCAATTTATCGATGTAGAGGCTCTGTTTAACAGCGATCCAGGTACTTTACTACTCGTGGCAGTATTAGTGTGTAAAGTAGGACTAGCCGTGTGTGCTATTGGATTGGGTGTTCCCGGTGGTATTATTGGGCCAGTAATGGTGATAGGTATGCTAGCAGGTGCCGTACTATTATTGCCATTGTCGATGTTTGTTGATGTTCCTGAATTTACCAGCAGCTTTGCACTACTCGGTATTGCAGGAATGCTGACTGCAGTATTACACGCACCGTTAGCAGCACTTTCTGCGGTAATGGAGCTTTCGTACAGTCCAGAGATCATATTACCGGCCATGCTGGTTATTGTTCCCGCTTATGTAACCTCTACTCAATTTTTTGGTAATCGCTCTATATTCATCCGGCAGCTGGATTATCAAAACCTGCCCTATGCCATATCTTCGATTAGAGAAGCTCTTGAGAAAACCGGCGTGCTGGCTGCAATGCAAACCGACTACAAAATCTTCTATGACGCTCCAGAGAAAGCAATGGAAGAGTATTTATCTCACAACCCAACCCATATCGTAGTTCAAGCTTCGGTATTTGAAATAGGTGTGCAATATCGCCTAGTGCAGTACAATGTGAGTCTTGAGCACGACGCTCACCCTCTGATTTATCACGAAATGGAAGGCTTGAACTCTCAGTCGACCTTGCATGAAGTTCATGAACAACTAAAGCGCTCTCGACTAGGGGCAGTTTATATTTATGACCAGGAACCCCAGGACATCATAGGGGTGGTTACCTGGAGTACGTTACAGAGTTATTTGCAAAAGGCACATTACTAACAATGGCTATTCTTTGGTTTAAAGCACTACACATTTTTTTCATGGTTGCTTGGATGGCAGGCATATTTTACTTGCCTCGGTTGTTTGTTTATCACGCCTCAACTGACTCTCAAGACGTCAAAAATGAATTTAAAGTAATGGAGCGTCGTTTGTGGTTTTTTGTAACGCCCTTTGCAGTGTTAACCCTTGTTTTTGGTGGACTATTAATTCACAGCTACGGGTTGGCATGGTTTAAAGCATCTCACTGGCTACATGTAAAGTTGGTCCTGCTACTTGCAGTTTACGGGTATCACTTCTATTTATTTAAGTTGTTAAAGCAGTTTGAAAGAGACGAAAACACACACAGCTCAAAATTCTATCGCTTTTTAAATGAAGCCCCTGTATTGGTTTTACTTGCGATAGTCGTTTTGGCCGTTGTAAAACCCATGTAAATCGATATATATTTGCAGTTCAAGGACGTTATCGGTTTAACCGAAAGGAAAAGGAAAGGATATGGAGAACAGTAATATCCATTTAAAGTCGTTACTGTTAAAAACGGATATAGCATTCAAGGCGCTCATGCAAGAGCCCAGTTCAGTTGAGCTTAACGAAGCTTACGAACAAGCCAAAACAGAACTTGATACCTACATGGTATCTCTGCGCAACTCACTAACTCAGCGGCAAAAATTACGTTAGTTACTGTGTCTAACTTTGAGTAAAAGACTCAAATTGATTGGGCAGTGCCTGAGCAAGGTCTCCTGCCAACGACACATAGTCTTTCAATATCGAAGGTAGTTGTTTCCAAAGTAATGGAACATTTTGTTGCAACGCTGCAGCATTGCTCTCAGACCTTTGAGCCAACGCTAAGTCCAAATCAGCCAATGTAGAGAACAACTTCAAACATCGAGCCAATCGGTCCTCTGGCGCTTCAACACCGGCGAGGACTTTTTCCTTTTTTGCTCCAACTTGGCACACCGCTCCCAAGCATTTTTCCAAACGGGTTCTAAATGTTTATGTCCAATTAACAGGCCATTGAGCCAGTGGGCTAGTGAATTTGGTAATTCGACTTGTCCTTCAATAAAAACACAAGGATTAGGTAGTGCAACTTTGTCATCCCGCATCCATTGAAGATGCCCACGTAAACCATTCATTAAACAATCTGCAAGTTCGTTCACTTGATGGTTAACTAAACGATTTGCGCTATTGCGGATAACCCATGGCATCCATTGCTCGGGCATGGGAATTTCAGGTGATGCTGCCACTGCAAAAATGATCCCATCCATCTCAAATTGATCGGGCAGTAAAGACGACAGCGCTCTATCTTCATAGAGCGCATTAAAAACAGCGATGGGGAGGGTATCACCTGTCATATTAATCAATCACTGTTGTTTAGCTATGCTGACAGGCGAGACAAAATCTGCTGCAACATCGCTTCACTGCAACCGCAATTAATACGGAAGTGGTCTTTTTGTTGGAAGTCTACACCCGGTGAAGGACCAACACCTTTAGATTCAGCCCACTCCATGACATTTTCCACACCCAGTTTACTTGCGTCTATCCAAGCTAGGAAGGTTGCTTCTGGTTTCAACATACTTAAACCTTCAATACTATTAATAGCGTCAAAGACCATATCGCGATTGTCTCGCAAATAAGCCAGTTCTGCGTCGTGCCAATCATCACATACCGTAAATGCAGCTTCTGTCGCCACCAACCCCAAAATAGTTACCCAAGGAACAATACCCGCAGAGGCTTGTGTAAATTCAGCGCGCAACTTGCGATCAGGTATAATGGCGAAGGAGGTTCCCAAACCAGCGATGTTGAATGTTTTACTCGCCGCCATCAGAGTGATGCTATTGTTTGCTAACGCATCTTCTCTTCCAGCGGGAAGGTGCTTAACGCCAGGCTCCAAAATCAAGTCACAATGAATTTCGTCAGAGCACAGCACCACGTCATTCTCGTTACAAATACTAGCGATGCGATCTAACTCATCTTGAGTCAACACTGAACCTACTGGATTCATCGGGTTGCACAAAATAAGCAAGGTACATTTAGGGTCGGCTGCATTACGCTCTAGGGCATCAAAATCAAGGGTGTAACGCCCGTTTTCGATAACGGTGCCAATATCCACACGTTCCATTCCGTTAATTTTAGGTGCAGCCAATAGCGGCGGATAATTAGGGGTTTGTACAATCACTTTATCACCGGGCTTACAGTTGGCTTTTATTGCCACGTTAAAAGCAGGAACAACACCAGGCGTCCAGACTATCCATTCCTTCTCTATCTGCCAATCGTGCTTGTCTTTCAACCAACGTTGTACCGCGTCATTCGCAGGCTGGTAAGCAGACGGCAAGTAATAACCTAAATTACCGTGGGCTGTACGGGCTCCCACAGCATCAAGAATAGGCTGGGCCACTTTAAACTCAGTGTCAGCCACCCAAGCGGGAATAATGTCTTTGCCTTTGTATTTTTCCCACTTCAGTGAAAACGTCCCTTCCCTATCGGGGGTTTGATCAAAGTTAAAACTCACGATGGCATCCTATTTAGCCTTTGTTTCATGGGCTTACTCTAATCAATTGCACCTTACTGCACCAGTGCAAACACAGAATAATTTAGAACGTTTCTGCCTTTATCATTACCGAGTAGAGCCGCTAGCTAATGAACACACTGAAGATACTTTGTCTACCAACTCGCTCATTACGAGTGGTTTGGCCAAGAAGCCGCTAACGCCAAACTTTCGAGCAGACATCACCAGCGCTTTGTTAGGGTCTGCCGTAATCATTAAAAAACGGCACACTAAGCTTGGCATAAAAGCAGGTTTGGAGAAGACTAATGCCGTCAAAATCCGGCATGATTTGGTCGCTGATAATCAATTGAAGAGAGTCTGAATTTTGTTGCAGTAAAAACTCTCGCGCTACCTTACTACGGTTGAAAGGGTATACCGTTGCACCGAGCGTGTTTTCCAAGGTATTTGTAATCATATCAAGGGTAATAACATCATCTTCAATCACGGCTACCGAAAACACGTTCTTCTCCATTTTGTATTCGCGTCATTTGATAATAGTGTGACCTCAAACACATCGCCACTATGTACATTTATTCCACGCACAAAAAAGCCAGCTAATTAGCTGGCTTTTTGAATATACATCGATTGTTCGATATTACTTTTTCTCGCGTGACGCTCGCTTACGCTCGTTTTCAGTAAGAAGCTTCTTACGAATTCGAATTGACTCAGGTGTTACTTCTACCAATTCATCATCATCGATAAACTCAAGGGCTTGCTCAAGAGACATCACGATCGGTGGTACAAGACTTTGCGCTTCATCAGTACCGGATGCACGTACGTTAGTCAGTTGCTTACCTTTAAGTGCATTTACCGTTAGGTCATTATCACGACTGTGAATACCAATCACCATACCTTCATAAACTTCAACACCATGACCAATAAACAAACGACCGCGTTCTTGAAGGTTAAACAATGCGTTAGTTAACGCCTTACCATTTGCATTGGCGATAAGTACGCCATTTTTACGCTTTCCAATAATGCCACCTTTATAGGGACCGTAGTGGTCGAATGTATGGTAAAGCAAGCCAGAACCAGACGTTAGTGTCATAAAGTCAGTTTGGAAACCAATTAGGCCACGGCTTGGGATGATGAAATCAATACGCACTCGACCTTTGCCGTCTGGCGACATATCTGTCATTTCAGCTTTACGAAGACCAAGCTGCTCCATGATAGAACCCTGATGCTGCTCTTCACAGTCAACAGTAAGCGTTTCGAATGGCTCGAGCGTTTCACCGTCTTCTTCCTTTAAGATTACTTCTGGGCGAGATACCGCTAACTCGTAACCTTCACGTCGCATGTTTTCAATTAAGATACCTAAGTGAAGTTCACCACGTCCAGATACACGGAACTTATCTGGGTCAGGCATTTCTTCTACACGCAGAGCAACGTTATGAACGAGCTCGTCATTTAGACGATCTAAGATGTTACGTGAGGTAACATACTTACCTTCTTTACCTGCGAACGGCGACGTATTTACCTGGAACGTCATGGTTACGGTAGGCTCATCAACCGAAAGCGGAGGTAGTGCTTCTACTGTGTTGATATCGCAGATAGTGTCTGAAATTTTAAGTTCGCCCAAACCTGTAATCGCAATAATGTCGCCAGCGTTAGCCTGTTCAACTTCGTGACGTTCAAGCCCAAGATAGCCATATACCAAGCCAACTTTACCCGTGCGTGTTTTTCCGTCGGCAGTTGCAACAGTCACTTGCTGGTTAGGTTTAACCGACCCGCGGCTAACTCGACCTACACCAATTACACCCACATATGAGTTGTAATCAAGCTGAGAGATTTGCATTTGGAACGCACCATCTACGTCAGCATCTGGCGGAGATACTTGGTCCACAATAGTTTGGAACAACGCATTCATGTCTGTGGTTTCTTCGTCAGCGTCTAGTGACGCCCAGCCGTTAATCGCTGATGCGTAAACCACTTGGAAGTCCAGCTGTTCATCGGTTGCACCAAGGTTGTCGAACAGGTCGAAAACTTGATCCATTACCCAATCAGGACGCGCGCCTGGTTTGTCGATTTTGTTGATAACAACAATTGGCTTCAATCCCTGAGCGAATGCTTTTTGCGTTACAAAGCGAGTTTGTGGCATCGGACCTTCTTGCGCATCTACGAGCAGCAATACTGAGTCAGCCATTGACATTACACGCTCTACTTCACCACCAAAATCGGCGTGTCCTGGGGTATCTACGATATTAATACGGTAGTCATTCCAGTTAATTGCTGTGTTCTTAGCAAGAATGGTAATACCACGTTCTTTCTCGATGTCGTTCGAGTCCATTACACGGTCTTCGTGCTCACCGCGCGTCTCAAGAGTACCGGATTGCTGTAACAGTTTATCAACCAGGGTTGTCTTACCGTGGTCAACGTGGGCGATAATTGCGATATTACGCAATTTACTAATATCAGTGGTATTCATGCTTATAGCCTGTGTCATTCGCTACTTGATGTAGCGCCTTGCAACTAAGAATGATGCAAAAAGTCGATAAAAATTTGCGCGGATTGTACAGGGTATTTAGCCCTTTAGCGAGTGGCAATTGCGGTGAGCTTGCTCAAAAAGCAATCAAGGCTTAGTTTTCTGGTGTGCAACAGACATTTATGACAGAGATATTATCAAGAGCCCAGCGATTTAGTGCGTTCTCAATGAGTCTATCGCTGATAGTGTCTGACGCAGTATTTGCCAATTCGAAGACTATTGATGGATCTTCCATCACATCATTGAGTCCGTCGGAAGTGAGAATAAACTGATCAGTGTTGTGCCAGTCAACCGTGATATGCTCAAGTTGCAAGGACGCATTCGTACCTACCGCCCGAGTGATAAGTCTGGAACCTGGGTGACTGTTAGCTTTTGACCGTGCTAACAATCCATGAGCAACTAACTCTTCGGCTTGATTGTGATCTCGTGTTAAGCACTCTAGCGCACCGTTGGAATATCGATACACTCGGCTGTCACCCGCCCACAAAATATGCGCACAATCATCTTCAATAAACAATACAACAACCGTACTGCCGACCTTTTCTTTGAGTTGCTTGGAAAGTTCAATAACTTCGGTATTGGCTTCCTGTATGGCCGAAGTAATTGACGCGACGGATAACGATCGCTGATTGTGTATAATCGAGGCCAATTTTTCCACAATCAAAGCGCTCGCCACATCTCCTTTTGAGTGACCGCCCATACCGTCTGCCACACACCAAAGCCTAGCGTTTGGCTCGCTGAGAAATGCATCCTCATTAACTGCGCGTATACTGCCGCGATGACTAGCTGCGGTGGAAGTCCAAGCGAGGGGTTTCATTACAAATCATCCGATGTTAGCTTCAATACGTACAAGGTTTTTTACGGGGTAATATATAAACAACTTCATGATAACACGCTATTTCTTGTGTGAAACATGCAATGTTGTTTTGTTTTACGCTAGACTCACAAAAAACATCAATAAGACATAAATGTAATGCTTAAATTTCAGCAACCTTCTAAAGAATATAGCAACATTTATTTGGACGATACCGATCGCCCGTTACCTGAAACACTGAACCCAAATACGCGCTATATGTTTTTGGGTAACATAGCCATGGGCGGAAAGTCAGAAATACGCAGCTGCAAAGATCTGCATTTGTCTCGTATTGTCGTGTACAAAACCCTTCGAAAAGAGTTTAAAAACGACCCCATTGAGCAACGCAGATTACTCCGCGAGGCACGAGTATCGGCGCTGTTACAGCACCCTAACACAGTACCTACCTACGAAATTGGCCGCGATAGAGAGGGCAACTACTACTTCACAATGAAGCTGGTGCATGGGTATACGCTTAGAGAGATCATGGATTATCGTGATCGCTACGATTTAACTCAGTTAATACATGTGATTGAACAAGTAGCGCAAGCACTAAGTTATGCCCACGCTCACGGTGTAGCTCACCGAGACATTAAGCCCGAGAATATTCTTTGCGGCCCTTATGGTGAAGTGCTCCTTTTGGACTGGGGATTAGCAAAAGTATGGCGCAAGGATGGGTCTGTCGAGGATGACATTGATGACTCACTGATTATCAATAAAAATCAGATGATGAACAAGGCCAACAAATCTGTTACCGGCCTTGGTCAACTGCAGGGCACGCTGTGCTATATGTCACCCGAACAAATACGTCGTGATCCTGACATCAGCTTTAGCACCGATATATATAGCCTAGGTTCAGTACTCTACGAGTTACTCACTGGACAAACACCTTTTGACGGTGAAAGAGCGTATGAAATCTTAGATGCAGTTGAAAACGACACGCCACCAAAACCATCAGACGTTAGTAAGTATCCCGTTCCAAAGTTACTTCAAGAGTTAGTACTGGCTTGTTTAGAGAAGGACCCAAGCAACCGGCCCGCAAATTTTCACGAGTTTTTAGGTGTGCTTCAAGAAGACTGGGCGAGTGATTTGGCAAAATAACAAATCAGCACTACACTTTGCACCATTATCGTGCGATAAATTAAAGCATTACAGCAAAATGCACCAAAACAAAGCGAGAGCATAAGCTATTTTGAATGCTCAATGCTGTTACAGTACTGGTATTCATCATTGCCTGTACAATTTTCAATCAGTGTAACTTACTGAAAAATTTGAGTCTTTTTTCAAAAAGAAAAATTAAGCAACTGATTTATATAGCTTTAATAAAGGCATATTTGGGTAAAAATATTATTTTTCTGCATATTTTCCCAAAACGCATTAGTTAAAACAAAAGAAACTTTTCACATTTCCCGACATGGCATGAAATGTGTTTACAATCTTTCTACATATTATTCCGCTAGTTAAAATCGGCATTAACCCTGGAAGTGATGCCTTAACTTTTTCACATGATTGGAGAACTAAAAGAATGAAGAGTAAGTTGGAATACATCTGGCTAGACGGCTACAAGCCTACTCAGAGCCTTCGCAGCAAAACTATGGTACGCAGTGACTTTAGCGGTAAGCTAGAAGATTGCCCAATGTGGTCTTTTGACGGTAGCTCTACAGAGCAAGCAGAAGGCAACGCGTCAGATTGTCTTTTGAAGCCTGTTGCAATCATTCCTGATCCAGGTCGTTTGAACGCATACCTAGTAATGACTGAAGTGCTAAACGCTGACGGCACTGCTCACGAGTCTAACGGTCGTGCAACTATCGATGACGATGATGATGATTTCTGGTTCGGTTTCGAGCAAGAGTACTTCCTATGGGATCCAGAAACAAATCGCCCACCGGGCTTCCCAGCTGGCGGTTACCCTGAGCCACAAGGTCCTTATTACTGTTCTGTTGGCGCGAAAAACGCTTTCTGTCGCGACCTAATCGAAGAGCACCTAGACCTATGTCTTGAAGCTGGCCTTAACGTTGAAGGTATCAACGCTGAAGTTGCTGCTGGTCAATGGGAATTCCAAGTATTCGCTAAGAGCGCAGCACGCGCTGGTGATGAAATCTGGTTGGCTCGCTACCTACTAGAACGTACTGCTGAGAAGTATGGTCTTGCTATTGAGTATCATCCGAAGCCTCTAGGCGACACTGACTGGAACGGTTCTGGTATGCACGCTAACTTCTCTAACGGCGCTATGCGTGAAGCAGGCGAAGAAGCAGTATTTACTAAGATCTGTGAAGAGTTTGGTAAAAATGTTGGCGCATGTATCGACGTATACGGTGCTCACAACGAACAGCGTCTAACTGGTAAGCACGAAACTCAGTCTATCGACCAGTACAGCTATGGTGTTTCTGACCGTGGTGCATCTATCCGTATCCCAATCAGCACTGTAGAAGATGGTTGGAAAGGCCGTCTAGAAGACCGTCGTACTTCTTCTAACGCTGATCCGTACAAAGTAGCGTCTATTATCATCAAGATTACTAAGCAAGCACTTGCTTAAGATTTAATGTTAATCTTGCCAAAAAAGGGAAACATAACGTTTCCCTTTTTTATACCCTAAATTTTAACGCAGCAGTATCTTACTCAATACTACTCACCTAATTCCTACCATCCACCAGTATACTTCTACGGCAGATATCACTATAAACGGCAAGTTGCAAAGTAGGTATCAGCTTTTATACATCACTGTTAGTAACCCACTTTTATTCCATAGCTCGATTACCTATTATTTAATCCATAAAGTAAACGCAGGACCAACTCAAGTAGAGGATGTAAACTCGTGAAGTCAAAAGCAAGCCGTGCTCTCTCACTACTTTACCTTACGGTTTCTACTGCATCGGTGTGCGTAGCTCAGGACAAAACCATATATGAAGTTGTCAATGACGACGGCACAATTATCTATACTGATGTACATCCAAACTCCAGCGCTGTCTCCGTATTTGAAGCGAGCAGCAATACAGCCAATCAATCGGCTCCACTGTCCGCCCCTCAGGTATCCTCGGCACCGATACAAAGCACTGAACGGCAATACTCACCTTTAGAAATTGCCTATCCTGCACCAGAAGCAACCATTCGAAGTAATCAAGGAGATATATCTATTCGCGTAAAACCCGTGGAAACAGTTTCAAACCCTAGTTATGGATTGCTATTCGACGGAAACATGGTGCAAAAAAACACCACGGGAATTTTTACGCTATCCGGTGTAGACCGCGGCACGCATACTTATCTAGTTATACTTATGGACAATAAGGGCAAGACTCTTGCATCTAGTCCTGAACAAACACTGTTTTTACACAAAGCATCAGTGTTAATTAACAATAACTAACGTTCTATCGTAGCGCAGCCCTCGCACCAACGCAGTTCACGACAAAAGTGACATGTAAATTACAGTGCGCCCGTTTGCGCAAGATAGGGTACAATGCACCATTATCGTGCAACGGAGTAGTGCTCGGCATGCAGCCAACCGAGTCTGAAACTAAATATTTGCTCAACAGCCTTAATACCGCACTTGTTGCCGTAGACGAAAAACTCAATATTGTTTACGCCAACCACGCAGGAGAGGCACTATTCGAAACAGGGTATAAACAACTCTGCGGACATCCGCTGAGCGATTTCTTCTTGCCTACCGCCATAGATACTAATCGTCTTAGAGCCGCACTTCGCCTTGGTGAAGACTTTACCGAGAATGAGATTCGACTCAACTTTCGCGATCACAGATCGGTGCTTGTAGATTTAACTGTGACTAACCTTCAAACAATCTCTGGTCCGCAATTAATGTTTGAAGTTAAAAAAATAGATCAGCAAAAGCGTATCTCCAGAGAAAACCTTCAGAATGCTCAGCATTACGCCGCTAGAGAGCTAGTACGTGGATTGGCTCATGAGATCAAGAATCCACTCGGCGGTATTCGAGGTGCAGCACAGCTGCTAGACAAAGAACTCGATGAACAACACCGCGAATTTACGCGCATGATTATCGAACAGTCTGACAGGTTGCGGAGCCTAGTAGATAGACTTTTAGGCCCCAATGCGTTGCCAAGGTTTCAACAGTGCAATGTTCATCAGGCATTGGAAGCTGTGCGAGGTTTAATGCGAGTTGATTCAGATACACCGGTCACTATAGTTAAAGACTACGACCCAAGCATCCCCGATGTATTTATCGACCCAGATATGATTCAACAGGCCGTGTTGAATATTGCTCGCAATAGTATTCAGGCCTTGGTTGAGAGCAACACGCCAAACCCCAAAATAACACTGATGACGCGGGTTGAGCGACAAATGACCATTCAATCGAAGCGCCACGCATTGGTCGTGAAAATCACTATTGTCGATAATGGTCCTGGTATACCAGCAGAAATCAAAGACACATTGTTTTATCCCATGGTGAGTACGAAACAGAACGGTAGTGGATTAGGCCTGTCTATTTCACAAACACTGATTAACCACCATGGCGGAAAAATTGGCGTAGATAGCCACCCCGGGCATACAGAATTTACTATATTTCTACCTATTGATCGTAAGGAGTCGAGCAATGACGAATGAATCGGTATGGATTGTCGACGACGACAGTTCTATTCGTTGGGTGCTTCAAAAAGCCTTACAAGCAGCTGATATTGGTTGCTGCTGTTTTGAAAACCCTCAAGACTTATTATTACAGCTTCAAAGAGGTCAACCACCAGAAGTCATTATTTCAGATATTCGTATGCCCCAAATGGACGGCATGACCTTGCTCAATGAGGTGCACGCAAGTTATCCAATGATACCGGTGATCATTATGACTGCGCATTCTGATTTAGATAGTGCGGTCAATGCCTATCAGAAAGGTGCTTTTGAGTACTTACCAAAGCCGTTCGATATTGATGAGGCAGTGGCATTAACACAAAGAGCACTGGCCCACTCCCGTGAGCAATCTAAGAGCTCTCAAGTGCCTGTGGAAGAAAATGTAACCGAAATCATCGGTGAGGCGCCAGCGATGCAGGAGGTGTTCAGAGCCATTGGCCGCCTCTCACGCTCGTCTATTAGTGTACTCATCAATGGGCAATCTGGTACGGGTAAAGAATTGGTCGCTCAGGCGCTTCATCGCCACAGCCCTCGTTCTAGCCAGACATTTATAGCGTTGAACATGGCGGCTATTCCAGCAGACTTGGTAGAATCTGAACTGTTTGGTCATGAAAAAGGCGCCTTTACTGGGGCACAAAATGCCCGACAAGGGCGATTTGAACAAGCCGATGGCGGTACGCTCTTTCTCGATGAAATCGGAGATATGCCCCTAGACGTTCAAACTCGATTATTGAGAGTGTTGGCCGATGGACAGTTTTATCGGGTTGGCGGACACCAGTCGGTATCAGTGGATGTGCGTATTATTGCTGCAACTCACCAAAACCTAGAGCAACGGGTAGCGGAAGGAAAGTTTAGGGAAGATTTATTTCATCGTCTGAATGTTATTCGTGTTCACTTACCTTCGCTAGCAGAACGCAGAGAAGATATACCACTACTTGCCAGACACTTCTTACGTCGTGCAGCGACAGAACTCGATGTGGAAGCAAAGACATTGAGTAAAGAAGCTGAAAAAGTCATGGCACAGCTAGCGTGGCCGGGAAATGTGCGCCAGTTAGAAAACGTATGTCGTTGGCTAACCGTAATGGCGAGCGGCCAAGAAGTGCTTCCAGGTGACTTACCCCCCTGAGATCCACAACACGGCGAGTGTAGACACACCAATTACTGAGCAAGGTGATTGGCCCGAACTGTTGGCGAGTTGGACCGACAAACAGTTACGAGATGGTCGTCAGAATATTCTCAATGACGCTATTCTAACTTTTGAAAAAATCATGTTGGAGCGAGCGCTACATCATACTCACGGCCATAAACAAGACGCTGCAAAGCGTTTGGGCTGGGGGAGAAATACCCTTACCCGCAAGTTAAAAGAACTGGGTATCAATTAAAAGAACAGGGATGGCCACAGCTGCCATCCCCATTCCCTACTCACTCTTTAAATAACCCCACCAATTGGCTATTAAAACGCTGCAAAAACCAACCCCAGTAAAGTCAATTGGGTAAGCAATCCAACCATGTAAAAGTAGCTTCGTGGACTGGGGTTTTTATTCGTAGCTATGGCATAAAACAGCACCATATGAATCGCTCTAGCACCAGTGAAAACTGCTGTTGACCAGAAAAGTGCCTCCGCACCAACGCCCGCCGCCATTGCCAACATGGCAGTTAATATGAATACAGGAACATTTTCCAAAGAGTTTAAGAAGGTGCGGTGACTTCTAAACACAAATGAGTGGTGATCTAGTTCGCTAGCTACCACACCCGGAATGTACTGAGTTTGCTTTCTGTGAGCCCCCGTTGCAATAATAGCTTGAATAACCACCATAGTTAGCAACAAGGTTAGGGTAAATAATGTGCCTGAATATTCTACCATCTTTCCACTCTCTCAATTCAATATAGTTTGTACACAAAATAATATAAACAAAAAATACTTTGCACGCAATATAAATTACACACTTATCTTATGGGTTGAGTCTTGTAAGAAGCTCAGCCACAATGCTGTCATCATAAGAAATCCTCAACAATAAGAAGAGCCTATGAACGACGTTAGTACCCACACCGCAGCGCAAGACGATCGCAACGATCATATAAAAATTTACGTCAACGGCGACATTGTCCCTAGAGCCCAAGCCAAAGTGTCTGTTTACGACAGTGGGTTTATGTTGGGGGATGGTATTTGGGAAGGTCTGCGTTTGTACAACGGTAAGTGGGCCTTTTTAGATGAGCATATGGATCGCTTATTCGAAGCTTCTCTTGCCGTAGATATGGATCTTCAAATGTCTAAAGCGCAGGTTATCGACGCCCTTGAGCAGACTCGTCTAGCTAACGATATGCACACCGATGTACACGCGCGCTTAATGTTTACTCGAGGAATAAAAAGTAAACCTTTTCAACATCCTGCGTTGTCTCAGCAAGGGCCAACATTAGTTATCATTTGTGAGCACTCAAAAGCTTCCATTGCCCGCCCAATCAAGCTGGCTACTGTGCCTCACCTGCGCGGATTACCAATGACTCAAGACCCTAAGCTCAATAGCCATAGCAAACTCAATTGTATATTAGCGTGTATTGCCGCAGAGAAATGTGGTGCAGATGAAGCCCTAATGCTCGACATCAATGGCTTTGTGAATACAACCAATGCCTGTAACTTTTTTATTGTTCGAAAAGGTGAAGTCTGGACGTCAACGGGCGATTACTGCATGAACGGAATAACGCGACAAAAAGTTATTGATGTTTGCCGAGCTAATGGCGTGGTTGTCAGAGAAAAAAATTACTCACTAGTCGATACTTACGGCGCCGATGAAGCTTTTCTCACCGGGACATTTGGTGCTCAAACACCAGTCTCTCATATTGATGGTCGTAAAATTGGTGCTGATTATCCTGGGCCTATGACTCAGAAGATTCGCCAGTGGTACTTTGACTTGGTTAAAGGAGCACAATAATGCGTATCGCCATGTGGTCTGGACCTAGAAACTTATCAACAGCCATGATGTATGCCTTTGCTGCGCGTACTGATTGTGCCGTGGTAGATGAGCCGTTTTACGCCGCGTATCTTACCGCTACAGGTTTAGAGCATCCTATGCAAGAAGAGATACTCAACGCACAGCCCAGCGAGGCTAGCACCGTTATACAGCAGTGTTTAGGCGATACACCCAACGGAAAGTCACTGTTTTATCAAAAGCAAATGACCCACCATATGGTCGAAACTTTCCCACTCGACTGGTTATCTTCGCTCACCAATGTATTTTTAATCAGGCACCCTGCCCGTGTGGTGGCAAGTTACCAGCAGAAACGTGAAAACCCAACGCTCAAAGATATTGGATTTGTCCGCCAATGGGAGCTTTTGCATTATGTAAAAAACACCTTGGGCAAAACTCCTATTGTGATTGATAGTGATGATGTTTTGGAAAAACCTGCTGCCAAGCTAGAGGCATTGTGTGAAGCCATTGGAATAGCCTATCAACCAGACATGCTACACTGGCCATCTGGCGGTAACAAAGACGATGGTGTATGGGCTCCACATTGGTATGGTTCTGTTTGGAAAAGTACGGGACTGGAAGCGACACCTAAAAAGCCTCTTCCCTCTCTACCATCAGACCTTGAAGCTGTTGTAAATCAAGCCATGCCCTATTATGAAGAAATGGCAGCCTTGAAACTGTAGCTAGAATAAAAACGGCGATAGATCATCGCCGCTTTTACTTTAATTAAGCTTACCCTGCCGCAGGGTAAACATAGCTAGACTGCAGACCCAAAGGTAAACCTAAGCCCCAGTACAATAACAGGAATGCCGTCCAGATAATCAAAATAGTCACAGTGAAAGGCAGCATCAACGACAACAAGGTGCCAATGCCTGTGCTCGTTACATAGCGTTGGCAGTAAACCACTACCAATGGGAAATACGGCATTAGCGGTGTGACAATATTAGATGATGAATCTCCCAAACGGTAGGCCGCCTGTGTTAAGTCAGGCGAGATACCTAGTTGCATAAGCATGGGTACAAAAATTGGTCCTAACAGCGCCCATTTTGCCGACGATGAACCTACAAAAAGATTCACAAATGCCGTTAGAAAAATAAGCCCAACAATAGTCACCATACTCGGTAGTTGTAACACTTTAAGGAACTGTGCTCCTTCAATGGCAAGTAAGGCTCCCAAATTAGACTTACCGAAAGCATCAATAAACAAAGCACAGAAGAACGCCATTACGATGTAATAACTCATGCCTTGCATAGCTTTCGTCATGCTATCTATCATGTCTTTACTGGTAGAATAGGCACCCGACATAAAGCCGTAAATCACACCAGGGAGCAAGAACAGTAAGAAGATTAGCGGTACTATTGACTGCATAACGGGCGCTGCAAAAGACGTTAATTGTCCGTCAGGTGCGCGCATGGGTGAACTATCGGGGACCAAAATAGCAATAAGTGCTGCAATCCCCAACAGCATGACGATAGTGGCTACTCGCAACGCTTTAGTTTGCTTTGGATTCAGTTCTTCAAACTTAGGAATATCGGCAGGGTCACCGTCGACCTCTACATCTTTTAAACGGGGCTCAATGACTTTATCGGTTAGATACCAAGCGATTGAAATAATAACTAAGCTAGACGCTGAATTAAAAAACCAGTTATTTAAAGGGTTAATTTGAATATCAGGGTCGATGATCTGTGCCGCCGACTGAGTAAAGGATTGCAATAATGGATCTATGGCTGAGGGAATAAAGTTGGCGCAAAAGCCCCCGGATACACCAGCAAACGCCGCCGCTATGCCCGCCAATGGATGACGACCCATGGCGTAAAATATCACCCCAGCTAACGGGATCACCAAGACATATCCAGCATCGGTAGCAGTGTGGCTAACGATAGCCACAAGCACAACCACTGGCGTTAACAACGCTTTGGGAGTCCAGTCTAGCATGCGTTTTAAACCCGCACTAATAAAGCCGGAATGCTCAGCAACCCCAACACCTAACATAGCGACTAACACTACACCCAACGGTGCAAAACCAGTGAATATTTTTACCATGCGAGAAAGAAAGTCAGCGAGTGAATCGCCAGTAAGCAAATTATTTACAACGACTGCCTCACCTGTCCGCGGGTCAATCGTGTCAAAGGACACTTGTGAAAGCGCCGCAGATAACCCCCACACCACGAGCAAGCACACGAAAAATATAATCGCCGGATCGGGGAGTTTGTTCCCGATTCGCTCTACTTTATCCAAGGCTCTGGTAGCCCAAGACGATTGGTTGACTGTCATAGGTATCCTTTATTTCTTGTAATTATGAATATGATTTAATTCCCAATAGTAGAGTGTGACACTACAACGCGCTAATCAAGTGCAGAATTAAAAATTCAAAAAGTTAGTGTAAAGAGGATGAGATTAAATGGCGACTTTAGCTATTTACAAACCTTTTACACCCTGATACTTTGTTAACAATTAACCAAATAAATAATTTTCAATGAAACGAAAACTGCTGTTTCTGTTGAGCTGCCTACTCGTTCATATTCCATTTGCTCTGGCACAATCAGAGGCTAAAACGACTCGTATTGTTCGCTGGGCACACGTGTATGAACAATCGCACCCTCTACATAAATGGGCGCTTTGGGCGAGCGACGAAATTTATTCACAAACCAATGGTCGTTATAAAATAAAGGTTTTTCCGTCCTCGTCTTTAGGTAAAGAAGCTCAGATTAACCAAAGCATCAGTATTGGTTCGATAGACATTATTTATACGGGAGTTAGTTTTGCTGCACAGGCCCACCCGCCACTTGGGTTGTCGGAGATGCCGTATATTTTTGAAGACTATTCCCATTGGCAGCGTTTTGTCGCTTCAGAATTGTTTACCCAGCTCAGCAAGGAATATCATGAGAAGTCCCACGGTAATCACATCATGGGGTCAAGCTATTACGGTGAACGGCATTTAACCGCCAACCGGCCTGTGCTGTCCCCAGAAAATATCGAAGGTCTTAAAATAAGAGTTCCCGGTGCGGCAATTTATCAAATATTCCCTCTTGCGCTTGGTGCCAAACCTAGTCCTATTGCTTTTTCAGAAGTCTACTTAGCTATTCAACAAGGTGTTGTTGATTCTCAAGAAAATCCATTGGTAACTATACAAGCCAAGCGTTTTTACGAAGTGCAAGAGCACATCAACCTTACTGGGCACATACTGGGCTCAATCTTAACGGTTATGAGCGATGACTTATTAACAGCCTTGTCTTCCGACGACAAAAATACCTTTTCTGAGGTATTGAAACAGGCAGCACAGCAGGCTTCGCAAGAAACAAGAGAATACGAAGCTAAACTGTCGCAATGGTTTGAAGAGCAAAACATTTCCGTGAATTCTGTCGACCGCGCTGCATTCAGAAACAACGTCTTACGTTTTACCCAAAATATCATTCCACTCGAGAGCAGAGCCACTTATGACCGCATCCAAACGCTCTAATACCGACACTAAAAATACTCAAGAAATTGATTGGGACGATGTCGAAGACAACACGCCGGTTTGCTTACATACAGAGGACTACTTTGCTATTGCTCTGTTCTATTTACTTGCCAGTACATTGGTTTTGCAGGTACTTAGTCGATATCTACTCAATGCGCCTCTTGGCTGGACTGAAGAAGTCGCTCGATATCAGTTGATTATCTTCACCTTTGTGGGTGCCAGTATGGGGTTCAGAAAGCACTCTCACATTGGATTTATCTACTTTCAGCAAAAATTGCCAACCCAACTTCGAAAGTGGGCTGAGCTAGGGGTAAAACTCGTGAGCGCCTACTTCTTAGTGTTTCTCATCGTTTCCACCATAGCTATCTTACCTCACCTGACTACACACAAAATGACATCTATCGATTTGTCACTCACCGCGCTTTACGGTGCAGTAGGCTTGGCCTTGTGCGCTTGTTTATTGCGAACACTCCAATCTCTTTTAATCACTTACCACAACTCTCAATAAAGGCCGAAACATGGTTATCTTGGTACTTTTTGTCGCACTGTTTATTCTTGTTGTCTTGGGAGTGCCCATTGCTTTGTCACTTGCCATTGCGTCGCTTCTCGCAATATTGGTGGAGGGCAGCATTCCCAGTCTTGTGGTGCTTCATCAAATGGTAAGTGGCATGGACAGCTTTCCATTACTTTCCATTCCGTTTTTCATTCTTGCCGGTGCCCTCATGAATCAAGGTGGCATTACCAAACGTATCTTTGATTTTGCAGAGGCACTTTCTGGATGGATGCGAGGTGGGTTGGGTCACGTAAATGTTGGCGCGTCTATCCTATTTTCTGGCATGTCCGGTGCTGCTGTTGCCGATGCAGGAGGACTCGGCGCCATCGAAATTAAAGCAATGCGAAGTCGAGGATACGATGTAGGGTTTTCTGTGGGGTTAACGGCGGCGTCATCCACCATTGGGCCAATTATTCCCCCGAGTTTACCCATGATCATATATGCTGTCTTGGCTGGTGTCTCCATCGGTCAACTCTTTGCCGCAGGCCTAATTCCAGGGTTGCTGATGGCAGTATCGCTTTCGCTCATGGTGGCTTACTTTGCACGCAAGCGCGATTACCCCAAAGACGCTTCATTTTCCCTCAAGCGAATTGTAGTTACCTTCAACAAAGCCTTCTTATCACTCATGGCCCCTGTCATTATCGTCGGCGGTATTTTAACGGGGTGGTTTACTGCCACCGAAGCTGCTGTTGTGGCGTGTGTTTACGCATTCATTCTGAGCGCGGTGGTGTATAAAACACTTACTATTAAAAAACCTATTGAAAGTGTCTTCTGAAACCGTCGAAACCACCAGCATGATCATGCTGATTATTGGCGCGCCGCGGTGTTTTCTTGGGTACTCACCAGTCAAGGCGTAAACGACGTTGTGGCTAATGCATTAACTACTGTGGGAGCAACTAAATTTGGTTTAATGGTAGCCATTACCCTCGTACTATTTGTGATCGGGTGCTTTATGGAAACCATTGCCGCTATCACTATTCTAACGCCAATATTACTTCCGGTTGCCACTGCCGCAGGTATTGATCCGATTCAGTTTGGCGTGATTATGTTGTTGAATCTAATGTTGGGATTGCTGACACCTCCTTTAGGTATGGTGTTGTTTGTGTTGTCGAGAGTGTCCAAGATGTCAGTCGAGCAATGTGCTAAAGCAACACTGCCCTTTCTGTTGCCCTTGGGTATTGTTTTGGTACTCATCATGATGGTGCCAGCATTAACCCTGTGGCTGCCTAGCGTACTCTACTAATCATGAATAAAGTTGCCTCCCAAACACTAGCTACCTATGGTAGTTAATATAGGAACCTCTATTATGGAAGTGATAAATAAAATGAACCAACGCCGCTTAACATTTGTTATTTCTTTGATATTCCTGTGCTTTTCGTTTGCCTCAAAGGGCTCACAAAACGCAGAAGATACTTTCGAACAACTGTGCGCATCATGCCACGGTAAAAATCTTTCTGGTGGAATGGCCGGTTCACTACTTGATGATCAATGGATTGTTGATGGCTCGCCAGATGCTTTAACAAAGATCATCGCTGAGGGCCTAATTTCCCGGGGTATGCCAGCGTGGCAAGATGCGCTGTCGGCTGAGCAGATTCGCGCACTGGTTATTTATATTAATGAACAACGATTTAAAGCTAGCCGTAGAGTTGTCCCTGACGAAACGCAGCCATCAAGAGTAACGTCCCTCGGACATACCTTCGATATTACTGAGGTTTATATAGCGCCAAGTATTTTGTGGGCGTTGGAATTTCTACCTGATGGTAGCTTTATCACCACACAAAGAGACGGTGCGCTTTATCACCTATCTGCCGACGGCGAATTAATTGGCGACATACAAGGGCTTCCTGAAGTATGGCAACAAGGGCAAGGTGGATTGCTCGACGTTGCCCTTCACCCAAACTATCACAACAACGGTTGGGTATATTTGGCCTATTCTTACTCAACCGACGGTGAAGTCGGTGGCTTAGCCATTGCACGGGGAAAAATAAATAATCACCGGTGGGAAGATCACCATGTACTCTTCGCATCAGATCCCGCTTCACACTCTAAATCAGGCCGCCATTTTGGCTCTCGTATTGTGTTTAACGACGGCTACCTATTCTTCACTATGGGTGAACGGGGTATTCGCCCAAGTGCACAAGACATGACAATTCCTAACGGAAAAGTCTTGAGGTTACACGACGATGGCCGTGTTCCAACCGACAATCCATTTGTGAATACCCCTGACACGCTAAGTGCAATTTGGTCATTTGGCCACAGAAATCCACAAGGCATGGATGTTGACCCAACCACGGGACTCATTTGGGAAGCAGAGCACGGCCCTAGAGGTGGCGACGAATTAAATGTAGTAACAAAAGCGCGCAACTATGGTTGGCCGATCATCACTTACGGTATGAATTATGATGGCACACCCATGACGCATTTAACTGCAAAGGATGGCATGGAACAGCCAAAACACTATTGGGTTCCGTCAATCGCGCCAGCAGGTATTAGCTTCTACAACGGCGACATGTTTAGCGAATGGAATGGCAAACTATTAGTGGGTGGTATGGCTATTCAAGACTTGCAACTTTTCACCATAGATGGAGACACAATAACAGCAAAGGAAATCGT
The DNA here is from genome assembly GCF_006538345.1 of Alteromonas sp. KUL49. GTDB lineage: Bacteria > Pseudomonadota > Gammaproteobacteria > Enterobacterales > Alteromonadaceae > Alteromonas. The sequence continues at coordinate 60,376 of NZ_BJKL01000008.1, forward strand.
ACTGTCAGACAGAGGCAGAATCCGCGAGGTTAAAGTAGCACCTGATGGAAGCATTTATCTCATTGTTACCATCGATGGCAAAGGGCATGTATTGCGTTTGTCTATCAGTGATAAGACAACTTAAATAGATGCTTACATTTAAAACAATGCGCTGAAAATGGATATTTGTATGATGAACAAAACCAACATTGGAGAGTTTGGGCTCATTTATGTTCAAAGCAGTATTTGTGAAGCTATGGTTGGCAATAGCACTTTGGGGTGCGTTCGTCTGTCAAACCTTTGCCGAAAATAGCACAGAAGATATTTTTCCCGAAGAAGTTTGGTCTCGCTATGAGCAGATGGAACAAGCTGGGTTTATACCCCATCGTTTAAATAGAGTCAGAAAATTTTATGACCGGAAACGTTTTGCTGGGCTTTTGGTAGTAAAAAACGGCGCGGTTGTTGTTGATTGGGGAGAAAATGATCGTCGTTTCCTCGTACATTCAATTCGAAAAAGTATGTTAAGTACGCTTTATGGCATCCACTATTCTAATATTGATCTCACTGCATCATTGGCTGAATTGAATGTTACCGAAGGTGAGCTACTCACCGCTTCAGAACTATCAGCAACTCTGTCCGATATATTGGCATCTCGATCCGGGATCTACTTGCCTGCAGCTGCTGAGGGAGGGCAAATGATTAGTAGCCGACCTGAACGTGGCAGTCACTTGCCTGGCACCCATTGGTGGTATAACAACTGGGACTTTAATGTCGCGGGCAGTATTTTTACTCAGCTAACTAATGAAGAAATCGCAGAAGCATTCAAGCGCCATATTGCCGAGCCCATACAGATGCAAGATTTCAGAGAATTTGATAGTTACTCAGTAAGCGGAGATTCAGAGCATCAGGCTGTGCAATTTCGCATGTCTTCGCGTGACCTAGCGCGATTGGGGTTACTCTATGAGAGAAACGGAAATTGGCAAGGCCATCAACTTATTCCTAGCGAATGGGTATCAAAAAGCACCCAAGCAATGAGTGAAACCAATATGGGCGACAAATATCCGCCTTTTTATGGCTATATGTGGTGGGTTGAGGAAGACGGTAGCTACAGTGCTCGCGGGGCCGGGGGACATATTCTAGCAGTCTACCCTGAACGCGACTTAGTTATCGTTTTACGCGTCAATACCTACTTGGAACATTCAGTTTCAGCTAAAGCTATTAAAAAAATACTTGAGGGTATTATCTCAGCTTCTGAAGGTGAGGTTTCATTATCTCCAGAATTGACTCAGTATGAAGAGAACCAAGCCGCTAAAGATAACCTACCGATTTGGTATCAAGATAAAACATTTGCATTGTCTTTGAGTGATGGTCAGATAGTGACTTTGCAATCTACTGGCAGTGCAATGTTTGTTAATTTGGGCTCTGGTGAACTTGAGTTGAGTTACGAGAAAGAAAACCAGTTCACCATTATCGACCGCAAAGAGCCTTTGGAGATTACACTTGGCGATAATGGAGAAGTGACAGCGCTAAGAACTCCGCGCTTGTTCTATCTATACGCCGCAGATGCGGCTCAAAATGGAGAGCTGAACGAGGCGCTTCAGTGGGTTAAAGAAGTCATTGCTATGCAGCCTGATTCAGCTATGGCATATACCAATATGGCTAAAATCTACATCGCTCAGAATGATATTAAAAACGCAAAAATAATGCTTGATGAAGCATTACATTTCGATCCCAAAAACAAACAAGCCAACGCATTAACGCAGACTCTTTTTGTTAAGCAATGGTTGTTACCAGTAGTTTTTACAATTGGGTTAGCCATTTTCTTATTTGCATTTCTAATAGTTAAAAAGCGTAAAAATAAGAAATAGTGATTTACAGAGGGACTATTAGTGGATTCAGATAGTCCCAATACTCAATTTAATCACGCAATTCACCAGTCATTCTTACTGTAATCTGGGTGCCTGCTTGCTCTTGATTCCCACTCTCAATAGTCAATGCCCAACCTTGATGTTCACACAAGCGCTTTACAATAGATAACCCGAAACCAAAACCTGTGCTTTGCTTACCTTGAACACTAGGCTCAGTGACCTTGTCAGTTATATCTGATTGTATACCCGGGCCGGTATCAGACACGGTTAATTTGCCATGTTCATAGTTGACGCTAACCTCACCCTGCTCTGTGTACTGAAACGCATTGCTCAGAAGGTTGTCTAGCAAGACTTTGAGCATACCTTCTCTTACCTCAATTTGTGAGTTACAGCTATCGCTTATTACAACCTCAATGGGCTTACCTTTGAGTAACCCACCGTTGTCGATAACTGCTCGTTCTACAATGCTCAATAAGTTCACTACCACTTTAGGGCTTTGTGCACTTTCCTCTCTGGCTAAGGTCAACAGTGTATGTACAGTTTTGTCCATGCGCTCGGCGGCATCTTCAATACGTTTTACTATCTCTTCGGACTGCGCTTTTGATATGTCTATGCTCCGGTGCAACTCAGCAGCATTTTTTATTACGGCAAGTGGCGACCGCAATTCATGACTTACGTCTCGGGTGAACGCAGCTTCGCGAGAAAGCGCTTGGTTAATGCGAGAGAATGTATGTTCAAGTGCATGGGATAACACACCAATTTCATTCCTAGGGTATTGATGAGCAAATTTAGACGGTATTTGGTTAGGCGCTACGCCATCAACCTTATCCGCTAATTGTCTTAATGGTTTTGTCATTCTGCGACTTATTAACCATGCGACAAAACACGAAATCGCAGTTAATACTGCGGCAATAATACCAAGAAACTGCATCAAACCAGTGCGTACTGGACGGATCATAAGGTCATTACTGACTTCAGCTAATAAGTAGGTGTCGTTGAATTCTGGGAAGGTGTATAAGTGATAATGCCTGCCACTATCACCATAGAACTCTACTCTTTTCGGTTCAGTGAGTGACACATTGCGCATATCATCTGGAAAAGTCGACTTACTAAAATGCAGACTCATTGAGCCTTGTCTCGGCACTGGCCACTGTCCTGATTTTTGATAGCCCTCCTTTAAAAACTGAGCTTCTTGTTGAATGTTGCGTTCAATAAAACCGTCTTCTAGGTTGTACATCAACATAAACGACACAAAACCATATGCCGCAGAAAGTAATAATGTGAACGCGCAAAATTGAATAACAATACGACGGCTTAAACTGTGAAAGCCTTTGGGTTTGTTCCATCGACTCATGACGTTTTTTCACCTTTATCATCGTGATCGAGCGCGATCGTAAATCCCACTCCAAAGACGGTCTTAATAACGGGATAAGAAAAAGGCTTATCAATTACAGTACGCAACTGATAAATATGCGAACGCATGGCATCAGACTCTGTAGGCTCATCTCCCCATAATTTGCGGCTAAGCTCCGACCGACTCACCACCTGCGGATAGGCTTCTATCAGTATATTGAGAATTTTAAAACCCATAGTACTGAGAGAAAGTACTTGTCCATCACGAACGACGGTTTTTCGTTGCTTGTCGATAACTAACGGGCCAAGGGTTTGAGTCGTTTCTGCCTGCAATCGGTGTCGACGAGACAAAGCAAGGCAGCGTACTTCCAATTCTTGTAGCGAGAATGGTTTAGTTAAGTAGTCATCTGCTCCCACACCAAAACCAGCTACTTTATCTTCGATACTGTCTCTGGCAGTTAACATCAAAATAGGAATATGCCGTTCAGCCTTCTCTCGAAGTTGCTGACATACCTCGATGCCATCCATAGTAGGCAAATTTAAGTCCAGAATGATGAGATCGTAGTAGTTTTCTAACGCGAGGTCACGCCCTTGAATACCCTTGCTAGCAAAATCAAAAACATGGCCTTTGGCTTCCATATATTCAGCAATGTTCGCTGCGATACTTTGCTGATCTTCCACTAACAGCACGTGTAACGAGGCTGAATTATCCATACATCGCCTTTTATTGTTCTGTTGACATGATTAAATCATATTACTTCATTTCAGCACGGCTTCTGACGCTTGCGAAGCTCAACTGTTCGACTGTGAGCAAATAATACATTGATAACTACCACAGAGGGCAATTATCAATGCAAGCTAACTTACAGAGTCAGCGACTGCAACAATGCCCGCGCTGGTTCAAAATCCGGATTGGCTGCAATAGTCTGCTTCAACAACGCCAATGCATTCTCCGAATCCCCCAGCTCATGTTGAGTTTTGGCAATTTGCACATCTAACAAAGGATTGCCAATGGCTTCACGCCCAACCTGCATGAGCGTTAATGCGTGTTGCATAGATTCTGGTGTTTGTGCAGTCTGTAGATAATAGTAACCATACATTCCTACTAGGTCTTGTTGATAGTACTCTGCATCGGAAAGCAAGGTTCGTGCTGCGCTGTCATCTCCAGCCAATACTTCTGCAACAAGTGCAAGTGTTCTGTCATCGCGATATGACGCTGCTGGTTTTGGTGTAATTCCCATCGACTCAACTAGCGCAACCGCTACAGCTACTGTTGATGATGGATTTTGCCCGGTGACTAAACGAGAATCTACCGTTACGTGAGACAGCATCATCGCGCTTGATTCAAATCGACCACCACGCTCAATGAGTTTGTCTTCCAGCATAAAATCAAAATCGCTAAGCCACTTAGAAGCAAACAAGTTTTCTTCAATATTGGTGAAACCATTAACCGCTTTACCAGCCACAAGGTAACTACCGTCGTCAAGTTTTACATCAATCAACGCAGCAGGGCCATGACAAACCGCAGCGACACTTCCTTCGCTCTGATAAACATTGGCAATAATAGATTGAAGAGCAGTGTCTTTAGGTAGGTCGAACATAGCTCCTTTTCCACCCACGATGAAAACACCTTGGTAATTTCTCGCGTCCACATCCGCTGTAGATAGGGTATCATTAAGCATTGCCATAGCTTGCGGGTCATTTAGCACCGCTTGATTAAAATCTCGATTTGGATCGTACTCGTCAGCCACAACCACACCGCCCTCAGGGCTAGCAATATCCACGGCTAAGCCATTTTGTTTGAAAACCACATAAGCTTTCGAAAACTCATCAAACTCAAAGCCCGGAGCTGTTTTACCACCGTCCTCTCCGTAGCCGCTGAGTACCATAAGTATTCGCTGTTGTTCTGACACATTCGCCATGGCCGATAAAGTGAAAAACAATGCCATGTAGCTGGCAACGATCAGTGTATAGCGGGTAAGTTGTTTCATAGGTCATCCTCCTGAATGTTTCATGAAGAATGACCTACAGAGTGTGAAATAGATGTGAAAGACTAGGGGCTGTCGACCTTTGCGGTACACTTTTTGTTCACTCCAAGCGAGTCTCAGACAATAAACGAGGCGCGTAGTTTGGTTATTCCAAAAGAGCAACGAGTGAAGCAGTATGAGGTTCGCTTGGATGAACCTTTCAGGCAGCGATTGTTTGTCATTTATACGGCGTCAACGCTCACTTGTGTAGATGACTACACGGCGTGAGCATTTCCTTGTCTAAATGACAAACACTTCGCTGCAAAAACGTACTGCAAAGGTCGACAGCCCCTAATCTGCCAATAAATGACGCAGTGACTGAGAGAGACTTTTTTTACTCCCATATACACCCAGTGTACCAACAAACGTCATTATCAGTAATAAAGTGCCTAGCAACCAAAGAATGTCTGGCCGATATACTAAAGAGAACTGGGATTGGTAGATAAGAACTCCAGCAATGTAAGTGCTTACTATTGCACCTAATGCTGCAATACCTCCAGTCACAAGCCATTCGATAATATTCAGCTTTAGACACAATTTACGGTCAAAACCAAAGCTTAGAATGATACTGTTTTTCTTTTTCTCATCAGCTTCAAAACCGCGAATTGACGACAGAATCACAATGACCGCCAATACGATAATGAGTATTGAAATACCACTGACTACTTGTGTAACCAAGGCCAAAATGGTGTCAAACCGCTGTGCCATTTCACTTAAAGACACCATGCGAATGGAAGGATGCTGCTGCCATAAATCTCCAAGTCTACCGAATTGCTCCTCTGAGAGTTCAATACTTGCCATAGAATAATGAGGCGCGTCGATATGCGCTATGGCAGAAGCAGGCATTTGTACCCAAAAGGTAATTGATCCGCCACCTGCTCGGTAAACGTGAGACGCAACAATCTCAAACTGCACTGGTTTATCATTGATGTAGAAAACGAGTGTATCTCCCAACGCCAACCCCAAGTCAGTCATCACTTCATCTTCAACAGATACCTGTTGCCAGTGTTGTGTGTCACGCTCCCACCATTGTCCTTCAACCACACGATTATTTGTGGGAACGTCATTACTCCAATGCAAGCGAATTGATTTTTGCAGGGTTTGTAAACTCTCGCTGGGTGAATCATCGTATTGGTCTAGCGACAGTCCGTTAACCTTAACGAGCTGTGCGTACATAAACGATTTATGTTGGCGTACCTCGGCACCTTGTGTTTTTGTCCATGCTCTAATGTCTTGCCATTGAGCCTCACTAGCTTGACTCACTAGCAAGTTTCCGTTGTGCTCTCGGGTATATGAAGTCATTGATGCACCAATGTCTTTGAGCAACATTAATGTGAACAAAAGTAAAAATGTGCACAGTCCAACACCGAGGATCTGGGTACTCTTTACCAGTACTCGCTGACGCATCATATATAAAGCAAATGGGAATATACCCGACAAATTTTGTGTAGCTCGTTCACCCAAATACAACGATAACCAGCTGAGAAAAAGTATCAGTGCAACACAAATCAGCAAGCTGACCAATACCATACCGGTCAGCAATGCATTGTCAGAATATACAAAGGCCACCGCACAAATAACTGAGACGATACATAGCTTTAACAAGCCATTTTTGCTACTGATTTGAAGAGGATGAGTTAAAGCGCGTATTGAGCTTTGTGCAACTGCTACCCAAATTGGTAATTGAAATACACATGCGCCTGCTACTAAACAACACCAGACCTTAACCCACTCCACGCCATGCCATTCCCAAGATAGATCATTGAAGGTAGAGCCTAGCCAATACACCACACCTAAATGGAATAGCATTGATATTACTAATACAATGGGCGTCAGTTTAACTATATGCAACGCCCACTTAACTACAGACACCAAAAGTGCGTTTTGATGAGTTAATCCCAAACTTATACATATGGCGCTAAATACTTGCTCTTTTTTTCTTTGTACTTGCGATAGTTGCTCTATGCCAATGGCTGCCATAAAAAACAGAATAATGGAAGTTAACCCCATGAAGTTTTCTGTGCGTTTCCAGAATAAGGCAAGGGGATGAGCTCCCTGCTTATGAAATACACTAGCGGCGGGTAAATTCGCTTTCTGCCAATCAATAAGCGTTGTTATTTGTTGATTACTTGCTGCAACTAAATAGCGATACGCCATATGTTCGGGGGGTAAACTCAACAGTTTCATAGTGTCGAGATTTATTAAACCGCGCATCTCTACCGTATGACCTTCCATCAGTCGGTCGGGTTCATGAATCAAAACCTTACTTATCTTTAGCGATTCACCAGCCATTGTGACAGTGTCACCAACGACCATATGTAAGCTTGCCAGCGTTCGCCCATCCAGCCAAATTTCACCTATTGAAGGCCCAGATAGGACATGTTCAGTGCTCCCCCCCAAACTAGAAGCTACCACTAACGCGCCTTCAAGCGGGTAGTTTTGTCCAACGGCTTTGAGTTTCACTTGCTGAAAGTGAGAGCCATTGGACAAGGTTGTAGTAGCGCTTTGCGTCGCAACAACGGCTGAACTATGCTGCTCAAGAAATTGAATATGTTCAGCAGAAAGTGACTTTGTATGGCTTACTACAAGGTCAGCCCCTAATAAATTTTCCAGATTCTGCTCAAGATAGTGTTGTACTGACAGACTGCTTTGACTCAGAGTTAGCACAAACACCATGAGTAGACCGAGTACCCAGTGTAAGTAGCGATGATGGGTCTGACGACTTTCTTCCCGTGCCAACTGCCAGGCCAATTGGATAGTATTCTGCATTAAAGACCACTCCTCTTGGTATCGAACTGGCATTGTCCCCGTGACAATACAACCCTGTACTGTGCTCGTGCAGCAAGTGCTTCACTGTGAGTTACCACGACCAATCCTGCTCCCTGGTCTTCGCAGCAACGAAACAACACGTCAGCAATGTCATCAGCGTTATTGCTATCTAAATTACCAGTGGGCTCATCGGCAAAGATAAAAGCGGGCTCAAACACAAGCGCACGTGCAATGGCTACGCGCTGCTGTTCTCCGCCACTCAATTGCGCGGGTTTATGATTTTTCCGATGTGCCAGCCCCACGTTTTCAAGCCAAGCTAAGGCTTTTTCATCCGCGAGTTTTTCGCCCCGAAGTTTAAGTGGTAGCGCCACGTTGTGAAGAGCGGTTAGTTCAGGTAACAAGTGAAACTGTTGGAAGACAAACCCCGTTAAATGACGCATTTTGTTCATTTCATAGGCTTTGTTCTGTTCGAAGAATTGTAAGGTCCCGCTAGTTGGGCTCTCTAGCCCAGCCATCAGCATTAGCAGGCTCGATTTACCAGCGCCAGAAGGGCCAGTAATAGCGTATGAATTCCCTTGCTCAATAGTAAAAGATGCGTCAGTAAACAGCGTCGTCTTTTCATTGTTCAGGCTAAAAGACTGTTCAACACCACACAGCTGTATAAGGCGGCTTAAATTAGAAGACATGGCATTACTCGTTTTATCTACGGTAATGCCAGAATATTGGGGTCCTTGTGAAATAGGTGTGAAATAACTAAGTTACAAATGCCCTTTAGTTAAAAGCGTAGTCATAGCCTGATTAAACAAACGCACCCACTTCATACTGAATTGCCCTTTCGCGGTTTTGTTGATTTCGATAACCGCCTGCTTCTTAGAGTACTGAGTAACGTTGGCATTCGCCCGCGAGTGAGTCATAGCGTCATAAGTATCAGCAATAGCGAGTAGCTTGGCGCCGTCACAGATGTCGTCTTCCTTCAATCCAAGGGGATAACCAGTGCCGTCAGTACGCTCGTGATGTTGCATCACAATTTTGCGCGCCATATCCCACTGGTCAAGATGTTCCAATAGTCGCGAGCTTTTGTACACATGCGAGCGCATCAAATTAAACTCGATATCACTGAGTGAATCTTGCTTGTGCAGTAATTTTATTGGCATAAATGCCATACCAAAATCATGCACATAACAGGCAACCGCCAGTTGGTCTTCTTCTATGGGGTTACCCGCAAGATCGTTGATATACATGGCTAATTTTGCAATACGGTCTCCTCGACCGCCCCAATATAAAGAGCGCTTTTCGATACTTTGCATCATGTCACGGAAGAACAAAATATCGAGCTTCTTCTCGTCACTCACATCTTTAGGAATACCTATAGTAGCGAGTTTGGGTGCTTTGGCAGCGGTATTGGCCTCGTCGTGAGATTCACCACCATCAAAATCAGGGTTTAAGATACGTACCGCATTGACCAGTAGACGTTCATGTTCATCAGAGTTATCAGGCGTGATTTGCGCAATAGCGTCGACGAGATCCGCATTAAAAGCTTCATCAAACTCTGCAGAGCCCTGCCTCATGATGCCTTCGACAAAGGCTTTTACTTTATCCATGGTGAGAAGAACCAAGTCACTCATGGTACTGGTATAAGCAATCTGTCCTTTGCGAAGAAAATCCAACAAGTCTTCAACATGCTGAAGCAGTGGGATCATCGGTGTGAAGTTTACTAGCCCCAAATCACCTTTAATCGTATGAATAGAGCGAAACAGTGCCCGCTGTAGCTCATTGTCTTCAGGCCGTAATTCCAGCTCAATTAACGTTTGCTCACTCGACTCATAAAGCTCGTTAATCTCTTCCATTAAATCGGTAAGAATGTCATCTTCGAGCTCTTCTGGAACAAATGTTTGCATGCTAAATACCTAGCCTGTAATAAAAAACGATGTAGTCATAGTGTAACCACCAATCGGCAACTTTTCCTCATACTAAAGTTAGTATTCTCAAATCACTGTCATAGCCTGCGGTTTTTCGTAACTCCTATGACCACTATTTCTCTAATGAAACTGGATGGGGAATCGGGTACACTCGCCGCACACGTGTACGCTGAAATTTAATCGGCGCACCCATATTTTGTTTTGAGGATACTTTTTTGATTGCGTTAGTTCGCGCGCCTGCGCTGTTGTTAGCCTTTTTAATCATTAACTTTGTGCTACTTATTGTTTGTTTAGCGCGCCCATTTCACCGAGACAATGTACATATCGCAGGAAAGCTCTATGGATTAATGTCTCGAGTAATGGGAATGAAGGTTATTGTTCGCAAAGATCCGAGCGTTGACGTAACAACTCCCTACGTATTTATTGCCAATCACCAAAATAGTTACGACATCATGACTATTTGCAAAGCAGCATTGCCGGGAGTAGTAACGATTGGCAAAAAAAGCCTTAAGTGGATCCCTATTTTTGGCCAAATTTACTGGTTGTCAGGCAATATCCTTATTGACCGTAAAAACTCTGGTCGAGCGCGCGATACCCTAGACGTCGCCGCAAAGCGAATTACAGAAAAACGCGCTTCAGTATGGATGTTCCCCGAGGGTACACGTAGCTATGGACGAGGTTTACTTCCTTTCAAACAGGGGGCTTTTCGCTTGGCAAAAGCGACCAATGAACCTGTGGTAATGGTGACGGCAAGCGACTTACATCAAAAAGTAAAATGGAATCGCTGGAACAATGGCGTTGTGATCATTGATATTGCCGCTCCTCAAGCTATGACTGACGATAAATCAATGAAAGAGTGGATGGCACACTTTCATACACAAATGGAAGAAAAGCTTCGGGAACTTGATTCCCAAGTCGCCGAATTAGAAAAAACACGTTAAACTTGCGAAAAATTTCTTAGAGGCCTTGAGTTGATGAAGCAAATTGACGAAAAAGACGAGTGGTACGCGTTCAATCAGGAAACCATTGACGCATTACTAGAAGATGGTAGCCAAGCAGACGCCGACTACACCATCGAACATCACTTTGCATCAACTGACTTTGACGCGCTAGAAAAAGCCGCTGTTGATGCGTTCAAAGCAGGTTTCGAAGTCACAGATGCAGAAGAACTCGAACTCGATGACGGTGGTGAAGTTTTCTGTTTCGACGCCATCGCAGAACGTAAGCTCTCTCGCGACCCCCTCGACAAAGACGTAGACACACTGTTAGTCATTGCTGACAAACATAACGTTTTTTACGAGGGTTGGGGAACGTACTTCATGCCACGCGGTGAAGACATCGATGATGAAGGCGAGTTCCTAGAAGATTAATCCCCCGCTTATCTGAAGCGAGATTAAGTCTCGCTTCAGCATTGGTTCATCTCTTTCCGTCAACAATGACATTGTCATTTACACTGGAAAGGAAGATAACCATGTTTTACACACCATCTTTACGTTCGCTGGCAGGTATCGCTTTAACGCTTATTGCGAACGCCAGTTTTGCAAACACAACAGACAGCCAAACCCCGCTCGTTCAAAGCAAAGAATTTCGTTATGAAGAGCCATATCAAGCTGCAGTACAAAACTCAGGAAATTCTGACCAGACAGACATCGCTGCGCGACAGTCCACTAGCGTATTACAAGGGTTGAGTGTTGAACAAAAGCAAGAACACCGTGAAGCGAAGTACAACGGTACGTCAAAGCAGCTTGCATCGACCAGTCTAGTCACCACCTCTGATTTTTGGATTTACGACAGCTGGCTGAGCCTTGACCTCGATTTAGATTACGACGGCTATTTTTCAAAATTCACCTTAGAATTTGATGCCGACACCATTTACGCAGATGCACCTGTATACGCCGTAATCTATCTTGGTACTAACGAGCAATACGAATCGATACATGTAACCTCTGAATTCTACATTTATGGTGAAGATGGTTCTGATAGCTTTGTTATTGAAAGTGAGCTTATTCGAGGTTTTCCACCCAGAGATTACGACGTGCTAATAGAGTTGTACGATGCATATTCAGAGGAACTCGTTGCTGTAGCTGATTACTATGCGGATGCAGACCTTTCTTATGTATCGTTAGAAAGTGAAAACTACGAAAGTGTATATGAAGAAACTGTTGTCATTGTAGAGGAACATGGCGGAAGCACAGCGTGGTATTCACTGATAGCATTGCTTGGAATTGTTGCCCTAAAACGTTTTGGCAAATCTGCTTAGCTGATAAATTTCACTTCACTGCGCAACTTCCCTTGCGCAGTGACCATTTCCCCTCCTAAACTCTTAGTAAGCTCTGTGTTCTGTGAACTACGCAAGGGACTGTTCTCATTCCGTTTCGATATTTGTATTCCCCACTTTGATTGAGAACTGACACAAACGTACGCTAAGGGAAAACTATGATTAAGCTTGATCGTCAAGCTATCCGTATCAACATCATTGGACTGATATTAATTACCTTTGCGTTGTTTTATGGCGCATTTTCATATTTCCTCACTGACTTTTTGAATAATGTTGAGGAAAACCTCGGTGTTAAGCTTATTCGTCAGCAGGCCAGTATTACCAAGCAACGGGCACTAAGCTATTTTACTAACGATAAAAGCCTTATTGATCAGAGCTTATTCAACCAGCATTTCCAGCGCTGGATGATAGACCCGACCAACGCTGCTTACCAAGCAGAGGCTATAGATGCTATTGAATCAACGTGCGCTATCATTCAGTGTGAAGGTTGGTTTTTGTACTCTCATGGCACATTGCGAGGATTCGATTGGAACGATACCACGCAAATTATTGAAGATACTCAGATAGTTCTCGAGCGAGACACCTGGTACACCGATATCATCGCTACGGGAAAGCCCTACTTTATTGATGCTAGCGTTCATCCGTTTAATGGAAACGCATATGTATACTTTGATTATTTTGTTCGCCAAAAGGACGAACTCATTGGGCTGGTAGGTACTTATGTATCTACAGATATTGCATTTAACTCTATTCTGGATTACCCATCCGAAGACGTATCCAATATTTTGTTAGACAACAACCAAATTGTGAGAGGCATTGATACGTCGAAAAATAGTGATCTTCACCAAGCACTCGTTGACTACGTAAACGAAAAAAACTGGCAAGTTCTTCTACCAGCACATGTTATCGACGAGTTAGAAAAGCCCATTCCTCCGGGATCCGTTGCCCCCATAATGGTAGAACCACTAGAGATTAATGGAAGAGAGTACATCAGTGCCATTGTTTATATTGAAGAACTCGAATGGTATGCGGTCAGTCTATTAGATAGAGAAATTCTGAACGCAAAAATTGATACCACGCCTTTTTTGATTATCGCTAGTGTCATTCTTTTAGCGATGATGGTGATCACGGTTTACGTTATCAATACCCAGCTAATTGATTCTACGATGCACATGCTAGACGTGGTTACGCGGGTTGCCAAAGGAAGTTACGACGAGAAGGTGAAAGTCAGAAAAAACGACGAACTCGGTGCTCTCGGTCAAGGTATCAATCAAATGACAGAAACCTTGTCTAGTGCACTGGTGAAACTAGAAAACCAAAACGATGCATTAAACAACGCCATTTTTGAAGCTGAAGAAGCAAGCTTAGCCAAATCTCAATTTTTATCCAATATGAGTCACGAGCTAAGAACACCAATGAATGCGGTATTGGGATTTGCGCAAGTAGGTATAGAAGCAAAAGGAGAACATCAAAAAAATGAGTATCTCAGAAAGATTGGTCAATCAGGAGAGCACCTGCTTTCAGTAATTAATGACATCCTCGATTTTAATAAAATAGAGTCCAATACCTTCACACTAGAATCGACATCATTTCGAATTAATCGCTCCCTGCGAAGGGTCTTAGATATGTGCTTAGTTCGTGCAGATGAAAAAGGGCTCAAGGTAAAAGTTCAACTCGACAAAGCAATACCAAAACATCTCATTGGCGATCCATTCCGACTCGAGCAAATCCTGATTAACTTGTTAGGTAATGCAATTAAGTTTACTGATGATGGTTCGGTGTCGATAAAAGTCGACCTTCAGGACAAAACGGATAACGGAGTCACACTAAAAATTGCCGTCACGGATACAGGTATAGGTATCGCTGAAGCCCATTTAGCCCAACTTTTTAGCGAATTTACCCAAGCGGACAATTCCATTACCCGCAAATACGGCGGAACGGGATTAGGGTTAACGATCACCAAGCAACTTGTGGAAAGAATGCACGGGAATATTCATGTTGAAAGTCAACTGGGAAAGGGATCTACATTCAGCTTCACTGCCAAGTTCGAGTTTTCCGACGAGCCTATGATCGAACCTGTAAAAACAGACAATGTTGACCCCTCGCAACTAGTGAATGCTCTGGCGGGTAAATCAGTACTGCTGGTAGAAGATAACGAGATAAACCGCCTCGTTGTAGAGAGAATGCTGGAACCTATCGCTCTTAATCTAGACGTGGCGGTAAATGGGGAAGAAGCCGTCGCAATGGTGAAAAAGAATAAATACGGTTTGGTGCTCATGGACGTACAAATGCCAGTACTTGACGGTATTGACGCCACCCGCGCCATACGCCAATTTAATACCTCGATGGCTATCATAGGACTGTCGGCCCACGCCAATACCGAACACACTAATGTTGCACTAAACGCGGGTATGAATGACTATCTCACCAAACCAGTTGATAAAGACAAGCTCTTTCAAATGCTCTACAAGTTTTTATCAGGGTAGCCTTTTCAGCTTACTCGTCAGCTTGATCTTTGAGTTCTACATCCGTCACTACTTTTTCAACCAACTTAATACGGCCTTGCTTAAGCAAGGCCTCTCGTAATACAAACTCTATTTGTGCATTAGCACTTCGAAGTTCATCATCAGCCCACCGCTGCATTGCTGCCAGCACATTGGCATTTATACGCAGTGGATAGGCCTTTTTCTTTGTCGACATAGTGGACCTCGCTAGTACAAGCTACCGGTGTTTACGATAGGTTGTGGTGCTTTGTCTCCACACAGTGTCACCATTAAGTTGCCGACCATAGCCGCTTTGCGCTCACTGTCTAATTCAAGCATTTCGGCCTCATCAAGACGTTCCAGCGCCATTTCAACCATTCCTACTGCGCCCTCTACAATTTGACTACGTGCT
This sequence comes from Alteromonas sp. KUL49, assembly GCF_006538345.1. GTDB lineage: Bacteria > Pseudomonadota > Gammaproteobacteria > Enterobacterales > Alteromonadaceae > Alteromonas. The sequence continues at coordinate 75,464 of NZ_BJKL01000008.1, forward strand.
GCAATAACTGCGGCTGCTTGTTGTCTTTGCAGCATGGCGCTAGCTATTTCAGGAGCATAGGCCAAGTGACTGATACGGGCCTCATGAACGGTAATACCTGCTTTGTTTAAACGCGCTTGGATCTCTTCCTGCAAACGGTTAGAAATTTCTACCGGATGACTGCGCAAAGCCACTTCGGCTTGCTCATCGTCACGGGGGTCATACGGGAAGCTACTCGCCATATTACGCAGCGCAGATTCACTTTGAATCAATACAAAACTTTCATAGTCATCAACCTCAAACACAGCTTCAGCGGTATCGGTGACAGACCACACAATAATAGCGGCTATTTCAATAGGGTTACCTTGGTTGTCGTTTACCTTAATACGCCCACTTTCAAAGTTACGAATACGCAACGATACTGTTTTTCGCATAAACAGTGGAATTGTCCAACGCAGCCCATCGCGCTTTTCAGTGCCCACGTAACTTCCAAACAATGTAAGTACCTTACCTTGATTAGGTTGAACCATAAAAAAGCCCGGCCAAAGCACAGCAACCAAAATTACAGCCAACAGTGGAAGCAATCCACCTTGAGCATGCCACCAATACAGCGTAGCTAATTGCGACAGAGGTAGAACCAACAACCCCATGACATAACCACTTATTGAAAATCCTTGTTTCTCTTCCATAATCATCACCTTTTGATATCACTTTGATATCACTATATGCGCACTTTGAATTTTGATCAAGATGAGAGCTGGTTGAGGTTGTTACAAAGTGTGATCGAGACTACTCAATTATACGTCTGTGAATCAATGATTGATGGGAGAGCGCTATTGAGCGAACTTCTCCGCTCAATAGGCTACAAGGTAAATGGTATGAGAGGTAAAAGATGCAGTTCTACAAATAAACCGTTGATGGAACTCTTTACTGAATTAAGTCGTCCATACGATTCTGTGCTATTTCAAAAATACTAAATTGAGTACCTTCTGTGCCTTCAACGAGCACTCTACATTGCCCCCAAGAATCGGGAATTGTCCATAAATGATTTTCAGCAACTGTGTATTTTTCTCTGTGTGAATCACAGCGGACTTCCACAGTATTTAACTGCCCTTGAATGTTGTCGAACAAGAACTGCTGGCGGCTTAAACTGTGAAACTGAGTCGTACGCCCTGACAAATCCATCGCAACCTGAATGTGCTCATCTGAAGCGATAAACGCTTTAACCCGTTCAACGGAATCAGCAACACCTTGATATACTTGCGATTGACTGGTGATACTTTCTAACGATTCAGCTGCCTCAAGCGCTTCTACGTAGTAACCAAAATAGGCGTTAATCTGGAACTGCCTTGAATAAATTTGCGCCATAAAATCATCTTTAAACGTAGCGTATTCTGATGAATGACGGCTGCTACTTGCCACAGCTCTATTCCAACTTGCTAATTCTCGGCGGTAATCTTGCAATTTACCCGCAACTTGGGCGTCAAGACTCCACAACCAAGCGTTTTCGTAGCGATTGTTTGTATCTCGTTCGTGAAGCTCAGCAAGGCCTTCTTGTGCTAGCACCAAATCACCTTCTTGCATGAGCTGATCAATCTCCTTGTATTTGCGCACGAAAGACCTGGCTGCACCAGTCTTACCTTCCAATACAAAGTCCATTTGAATGGATTGACGGCACTGCTGTGTAGGCTTTCCGTCTATCATTGCTGGCTCATACTTCCACTTTTTAATGGCGTTTAACGCAGGATTTCTGAAGTAGCGACTACCGCCAGCGTCTTCAATCACAGGGTCGACTACATTACCCTCTTCATCGATGACATAACTCATCTTTACCCAGCCTTCCGCACCGATTTTCGCAGCCATGACGGGAAATCGAGGATTTGCTCTTTCGATAGGTTTTGCTGGAACAAAAGAACTTAAATGATGGACTTGCTCTAGAGTATTAGCATCAGCTACTGACAGCTCGCTACTATTACATGGAGCATCAGCGTCTTGAGCACTGCCACTAAATGCAACAAGTAATGCAGTAAGCGTAGGAACTAAGGTGAATTTGGTCATTTTTATCTTCCTGATATTATAAAAATCCTCAATTGGCTAATGTAGTTCAAACTGAGGTTCGACGCAAAAAAATCCCCGCCAGTTGGCAGGGATTTTCTAGTTTAAACAATCACGTTGGGGTTAAAGGGCAGCGATAGTATCGTACTGTTCTTTAAGCTTTTCTAACTGCTTTTCGCCTTCGGCAAGCTTAGTGCGCTCTTTTTCAATAACCGCTTCAGGAGCTTTGCCAACAAACTTCTCATTACCTAGCTTACCTCGAGTGCGAGCAACGTCTTTCTCGACTTTGTCCATCGCTTTGGTAATACGGGCCAGTTCGGCTTCTTTATCGATAAGACCCGCCATTGGAATGAGTACTTCCATTTCGCCTACAAGAGCTGTTGCTGATGCAGGAGCTTGTTCACCGTCTTTAAGCACAGTTACCGATTCAAGTTTGGACAACTTATCAAGGAAGGCTTTAGCGTCATCTAACAAACGAGCGTCTTCATCACTCACGTTTTTAAGCAATGCATTAAGCGGCTTATTGGGTGAAATATCCATTTCGCCACGAATGTTACGAATGCCCACAATGAAGGTCTTCACCCATTCAATATCTGATAGTACCTGAGCATCTTGCTTCGCTGCTTCCACCGCAGGGAACGCCTGAGTCATAATGCTAGCATTATCTTCAACTGTCATGGCACTTAGCAGAACCACACGTTGCCAAATGGTATCGGTAATAAACGGCATTAACGGGTGAAGCAAACGCAACAAGTGTTCAAGCACGTTAATTAGCGTATGACGGGTTCCGCGCTTCTGCGCTTCTGTGCTGTTATCGTTGTTAAGTACTGGCTTAGTTAATTCTAAGTACCAGTCACAGAACTGATTCCATGTGAACTCATAAACCGTTTGAGCTGCAATATCGAAACGGTAGTCGGCTAATGCTTTTTCAAATTCAACTAGTGTTTGTTGGAACTTAGCCCAGATCCAACGATCTGCCATACTCAGCTCTAATTCGCCGCCGTCTTTGCCCGTATCGTGTTCTTCCGTATTCATCAGTACGAAACGTGATGCATTCCAAATCTTGTTACAGAAGTTACGGTAGCCTTCTACCCTAGCCATATCAAAGTTGATATCACGGCTGGTCGACGCCATGGCTGCAAAGGTAAAGCGCAGTGCATCAGTACCGTAGGCGTGGATACCTTCTGGGAATTGCTTGCGAGTGCGCTTTGCAATCTTCTCAGCCAGTTGAGGCTGCATCATCCCTGCAGTACGCTTAGCGACAAGTGATTCCAAGTCAATACCATCAATCAAGTCGATAGGGTCAAGCACGTTACCCTTAGACTTAGACATCTTGTCACCATTCTCATCTCGAATAAGACCAGTGATATAAATATCTTTGAATGGGATCTTGCCAGTGAACTTCTTGGTCATCATGATCATACGAGCAACCCAGAAGAAAATAATATCAAAACCAGTAACCAATACTGAAGATGGTAAGAAGGTTTCTAGTTCTGGTGTTTCTTCAGGCCATCCCATAGTGGCGAATGGCCACAAGGCTGACGAGAACCATGTATCAAGCACGTCGTTGTCTTGGCTTAACGCTACGTCAGCGGCTAAACCGTTCTTTTCACGAACTTCAGCTTCTGTGCGACCTACGTAAACCTTGCCGTTTTCGTCGTACCACGCAGGGATGCGGTGTCCCCACCACAACTGACGTGAGATACACCAGTCTTGAATGTTGTGCATCCACTGGTAGTAGGTTTTGTTCCAGTTTTCAGGCACAAAACGAATGTCACCACTTTCAACCGCTTCAATGGCTGGCTTTGCCAGTGATTCAACGGCAACGTACCATTGGTCGGTAAGATAAGGTTCGATTACCGCACCGGTTCTGTCGCCTCGTGGTACTTTGAGTTTGTGTGGCTCTATTTTCACTAGGAAACCAGAATCATCGAGGTCAGCAACAATTTGCTTACGGGCGTCGAAACGATCCATGCCACGATATGCTTCTGGGGCGTCGTCGTTTATCTTGGCATCGTCTGTCAAAATGTTGATCATCGGCAAGTCATGACGCTTACCCATGTCGTAATCGTTGAAGTCGTGGGCAGGCGTGATCTTCACACATCCTGTTCCAAATTCTTGGTCTACATAATCGTCGGCAATGACCGGGATCAATCGGCCGGTAATTGGCAATTTAATTTCTTTGCCAATAAACGCCTGATAGCGCTCATCATCTGGATGAACAGCAACAGCGGTATCACCTAGCATGGTTTCAGGGCGAGTGGTTGCAACAACAAGCTCTCCGCTGCCATCAGCCAGTGGATAGCGCATATGCCACATGCTGCCGTCTTCTTCTTCGTTCAGCACTTCTAGGTCAGAAACCGCGGTGTGCAGTACTGGGTCCCAGTTAACTAAACGCTTACCGCGATAAATGAGTCCTTCTTCATGCAGTTTTACAAATACTTCAGTCACCGCAGCCGAGAGGTTCTCGTCCATGGTAAACATTTCACGAGACCAATCTGGCGAAGTACCTAAACGGCGCATCTGACCTGTGATAGTGCCACCACTATGCTCTTTCCACTCCCACACTTTTTCAACAAAGGCTTCGCGGCCTAGGTCGTGGCGGGTTTTACCCTGAGCGTTCAATTGGCGTTCAACCACCATCTGAGTAGCAATACCCGCGTGGTCTGTACCCACTTGCCAAAGCGTATTGTCGCCTTTCATACGACGATAACGCGTCAGCGCATCCATAATAGTTTGCTGGAAGCCGTGCCCCATGTGCAAGCTACCCGTTACATTAGGTGGCGGAAGAAGAATACAATACGGGTCGCCAGTGCCAGACGCTTTAAATAGGCCGGCTTGTTCCCATTTTTCGTAGCACTGCTGCTCGATGGATTGTGGTTCGAAGGTTTTATCCATTGTTACTCTCAAAAAAGTAGGCGGTGGTTATTCACATTAGTCAGCAGATTTAAACTGCATTTGGCAACCCGCCTGCTGGTATTGTTTATATCGTACCCGAGCTGCTTGTTTAGCATCTTCATCAAGGGGTACAAAATCGATGATTTGTTTATGTTGATGGGCGTTTGGCACCATACCCGAGCCAACATTCACCACCATAGGGCGGCGACTCACTTGCTCGGGGTGCCAGCATATTTCAACCGGCGTGCCTGTTGACGGGCCTTCTCCGAACATATTGTGCGGAACAAAGCGCTTTGCAGGCAATTGCCACAGGTATTCGTCAACACTTTCTGCCTGAGATTGTGTATCGCACAACACACTGACTTTCGCTTTATTCGCATAAGCGTCGGCAATCAATGCACTTGCTCTTGCGGCTATGCTGTCGTCATTGGCAGTAAGCTGGTAAAAAACAACCTGTGGCATATCGTCTTAGTCCTCTTGCTTAACACCAGCTCGGTTCATGATGAACTGAGATAGCATTGGTACCGGGCGACCAGTGGCACCTTTATTTTTGCCACTGCGCCATGCAGTACCCGCAATATCAAGGTGAGCCCAGTTGTATTTCTTAGTAAAACGAGACAAGAAACAGCCCGCAGTGATACTTCCCGCAGGGCGACCTCCAAGGTTGGTCATGTCGGCAAATGGACTTTCAAGCTGCTCTTGATAATCATCCCACAACGGCAAGCGCCATGCGCGGTCTGAACTTTGCTCAGACGCATTCAATAGCTCGTGCGCTAATGGGTTGTGAGTACTCATTAACCCCGTAGCGTGGTAACCAAGGGCAATGATACAAGCGCCAGTAAGGGTTGCTACATCAATAACCACGTCTGGTTCGTAACGTTCAACATAGGTTAACGCATCGCACAGTACCAGACGGCCTTCAGCATCGGTATTCAAAACCTCAACAGTTTGACCCGACATAGTCGTCAGGATATCGCCCGGACGATACGCGTTGCCGTCAGGCATGTTTTCACAGCCCGCAAGAATACCAATCACATTGATAGGCAAGTTAAGTTCAGCAACCGTGTGCATAGTGCCTAGAACACCTGCGGCTCCCCCCATGTCGTATTTCATTTCGTCCATGGCTTCGCCTGGCTTAATCGAAATACCACCTGAATCAAAGGTGAGTCCTTTACCCACCAATACAATAGGTGCTTGGTCTTCTGGCCCACCTTTGTGGTGCATGATACTCATCATAGACTCGTTGTCAGAGCCGCGGCCTACCGCCAAGTAAGAATTCATTCCTAACTCAGCCATCTTTGCTTCGTCAACAACTTCCACGGTGACAGAATCGTATTCTTCACCCACCGCTTTGGCTTGTTCCCAAAGGTAAGCTGGATTACAGATGTTTGGTGGCATGTTTGCCACATCTTTAGTTACCTTAGCGCCTTTAGCTACGGCTAAACCGTGCTCAACAGCGCGCTCACCCACAGGTAACTCACGGCGCGTGGGCACGTTAAAAACAATTTTACGCAAAGGACGACGTGGCTCGCCTTTTTTAGTTTTCAGTTGCATGAAGGTATAAAGCGAGTCTTGCGTTGCTTCAACTGCCTGACGTACCTTCCAATAGGTATCACAACCTTTCACATGTAGTTCGGTTAAGAAGCATACCGCTTCCATAGAGCCCGTTTCGTTCAGTGTCTTGATGGTTTTAGCAATAATCTGCTTGTACTGGCGCTCATCTAATTCACGCTCTTTACCACATCCAACCAACAACACGCGCTCACTCAGTACATTAGGTACATGGTGAAGAAGTAGCATTTGGCCAGCTTTACCTTCCAAATCACCACGGCGCAATAAATTGCTGATATAGCCTTCACTGATTTCGTCTAGTTGCTCAGCCACCGCCGTTAAGCGTCGTGGCTCAAAAACACCTACAACAATACAGGCACTGCGTTGCTTTTCTGGGCTGCCACTTTTTACACTGAACTCCACGATATCACCTCGCTTTTTCGTCGTTTAAGGTTTGCACGATGTATAAATTCACATAACGTTTTGCACTGCTTTGTGTTTTAATACGCAGCCATGACTTGCATGCTCGCTGCGAATGGCGCAATGTAGGCGCTAAAATAGCCTAATGCGACGTAACATCATGCAACCAGTTGTTATTGATTACAGGCAAAACGTGTAAAAACGATAAGTTTACTCAAAATTGTGCTTTCTTTCACTAAAATTCCAAATTTTCAGAAAGGACTGAGATGCTGATATTCCGCTATTTACTTAAGGAAACGCTAAAGTCTCAGTTCGCTATTTTTTTCATTTTAATGGCGATTTTCGTCACTTTGCGTTTTGTTCGCGTGTTAGGTGATGCCTCAGACGGTGACATACCCGCCAGTTTGGTTCTTGGCTTCCTTGGTTTATACACACCTGCACTTGCTTCCTTGGTGCTTCCCATCAGTGCTTATTTGGGCATTATGTTAGCCCATGGTCGATTGTACGTAGACAGTGAAATGAGTGTATTGCGGGCCTGTGGCGTCAGTGAGTGGTACGTCACTCGAGTAATGCTGTTTTTGTCCGTACTAATAATGGTAGTTACCGGTGCCATTACCTTGTACTTCGCCCCCATGGCAGCAGAGAACGAATATCAACTCAGAGAAAAAGCCCGCAGTGAAGCGGGAATATCGTCAATTATCCCTGGTAGATTCCAACAGACCGGTAATGATAAAGCCGTTATCTTTGTACACGACATAGATACAGACGATAAACTTCGACGGGTGTTTTTGTCGCAAAATCAGTCTGATGGCACTAATAACCATGTTCGAGTGGTATATGCGCAAAGTGGTGAAGTCGCCAACAATCCAGACGGAACGCGCAACCTTATTTTGAATGAAGGGGTTCAATACGAGGGGCTGCAATCGCAGAGACAGTATCGCAAAATCGAGTTTGATGAGTATCACATTCAAATTGCTGATAAACCTGCAGAGGCTTCACGCAAAAAGGTGAGCGTACTGCCTACTTCAACCCTTTGGGAAAGTGACGACATTGAGTATCGCGCAGAGCTTCAGTGGCGTATCGCCATTCCGTTGTCGATTCCTTTTTTGGTACTTATTGCCGTGCCGTTGAGTGCCGTTGACCCTAGGCAAGGGCGCTTCGGCAAAATGTTCCCAGCCATTCTTCTATACCTAGGTTACTTCCTGTTGTTACTTGCTAGTCGCAGGGTGCTGGAAGACGGGAAGATGCCGTCTTTCCTCGGTCTGTGGTGGGTACATACGGTGATGCTGATTATTGGTATTACGCTCATAGCCCGCGACCGAAAATCAGGCACCCAGTTTAGAGCATGGATCAGAGGGAGAACCTAGATGTTTAAGATCCTCGACCTTTACATTGCTCGAACACTACTGGGTACCGTATCCGTTACCCTGTCCGTGCTTATTGGCTTGAGTGCGCTAATTAAGTTTGTAGAGCAGCTTCGTAAAATTGGCGAAGGCGACTACGACATGATGGTCGCCTTTTTGTACGTGCTACTCAGCCTACCTAGAGATCTAGAACAGTTCTTCCCTATGGCGACACTGTTAGGCGGACTCATTGGCATGGGTCTACTCGCCAGTAATAGTGAACTGGTTGTCATGCAAGCCGCAGGAATGAGTCGTTGGAATATCATATCTTCAGCAATGAAATCATCAGTGCTGATGATTCTGTTGGTGATGGCTGTGGGCGAATGGGTAACGCCATTCAGCGAATCAAAAGCCAAAGAGATAAGAACAGAAGCCATTACTGGTGGTAGCTTGTTCTCTTCCGACCAACTGGTTTGGGCGAAAGATGGTGAGCAGTTCGTGAGTATTGGGCAAGTTGTCAGTCGAGATAGTTTACAAGATGTAAGCGTGTTCGATTTTAACGACGACCTCTCGCTTAAATCACTCACCTTTGCAGAATCAGCCGCCTTTGACGGCACAGGTTGGTCACTTCAAGACGTAGACATTACCCACTTTTCACCAGAGAGTGTTGAGGTAGAAAACGCAGAAGCGATGCACTGGGATTCAACGCTAACACCGGATAAGCTCGGTATAGTGGCAGTCAAACCAGAAGCTCTTTCAATCACTGGCTTACTGGACTATGTGGCTTACTTGGAGAACAATAACCAAGATCCAGCGCGTTATGAACTCGCACTATGGCGCAAAATACTACAACCCGTCTCAGTGTGTGTAATGCTGCTAATGGCTTTGTCATTCGTATTTGGCCCGCTTCGCAGCGTATCCATGGGCGCTCGTATCATCATGGGCGTACTCACTGGATTTAGTTTCTTCATTCTAAACGAAGTATTTGGTCCGCTGAGCTTAGTGTATCAACTCCCCGCCTTTGCGGGAGCGCTATTACCTAGCATGCTATTTGCCGGAATAGCAGCCTTTCTGTTGCGAAAGTAAAAGCACATTGAGCGAGCTACCACTGCTTGTGGTCGTTCGCTTCTTTAGAAAGCTTTACCACTTCGGTTTGAGCAATGCGATCTTGAAGGGATTGTTTGTTTTTTATATCAAACAACACTAACAAAGTGCCCAATCCACCCAAAGATGAAATCAAGCGTAATACCAAACGAGACCATGTCATCGGCTTATCAACGGTGCTGAAAATACGCAAGCGCCATGCACGCATGCCCAACGTTTGACCGCCTTTTTTCCAAAACCACAAAAAGAATCCAGCAACCCAAGTCCCCACCCAAATTTGGATGAGTAATTTATATTGCCAAGATGATTGAATAAGCTCTGAAGGAGTTTCGAAGCCCTGCATACTGAGCACATCGTTCGACAACAAAATCATTAAAACAACAATGATAACCATAGCACTGCACATGCCCACGGCTACTGCAACGAGCGTATCGTAAATCATCGCGAGTAAACGTTTAAAGAAACTCGCTCGCTCGTGCAAAGGAGTGTTGTCTACTGTATTTTCGCTTTCAACATTGCTCGGTTTATTCTTGGCTCGTGAACCACGAGAGGACTTTTTATTTTGCTTGCTCACAAAACTACCAACGACATGAATACAAAACTCTAATGGCCGTAGTTTGACACAAGATTAAGATACCTCAAGGCAAATCCTTACACTCAAGCTTGTCATTTGATTAAGAATTCCCCATTCAATTACCTTACTGTAATAAATCCGAAAAAAAGACTTGTACCGCGCTGTTTCATCGCTATAATGCGCTCTCACTGATAGCACATCTATCGAAGCCAGAGTGGCGGAATTGGTAGACGCAGCGGATTCAAAATCCGCCGCCTTTGCGGGTGTGCCGGTTCAAGTCCGGCCTCTGGTACCATATCTTCAATACCAATTGTGAAGATATACACAAACCGACGAAAGTCGGTTTTTTGTGCCTGTAGGAAAGCAAATCGGCTCTTTTTCTATTGCCTCGAGCTACTCATCAACTGGCTTCATTCAAATGCTGAAAATGAATCCATTCGCTGGTGCAATATTCTGGCGATCTCTATCCCGGATTCGCTTTGCCAATAATATACAATGTGCTTTTGCGCTGGGAAGCTCTTTGCCTTTTCAAACAATTCAGGTCTATTCCTACCAATATCCGGATTGTTAGCAATTTGAAGGAGCGTCTCGTGCAGAAGTAAAACATATTTCTCAGCTTGAGAGCGCCCCCAATCTTTAATAGTTTTGGCAGAGATTAGTCGTATGTCATCTTAAGCAAGCTCTGATAATCTATAGCTTGCCATCGATTTCCTGGCTCACTTCAGCAAAAATAGCCAGCGCAGACTTATCAGAAGTTTGCCCATTAGACAATTGCTGAAAACCTTTACCAACCTCTTCTCTTAGTATTTCTAGTTGCTGCTGCTTCGATACATCTTTCTCAAACAGCAACCGCAAACCATCCCTGATCACTTCGCTTGCAGAAGTGTAAAGACCTGAAGCAACTTTCTCATTTATACGTTTTTCAAATTCTGAACCTAGTGTGACATTCATAAACACCTCCACATGATATGCCCATATTATGCGCACATTGTGTTCATATTGCTAATCCAAAATTAGTATAAACGGAGTTAGAATCGGGTAAATTTGAACTAAGAATTTTCTATTTGACAGCCGTCAGTCATGAAAAAAATTTATAACGTGTCTTTTTTACTTGCAACCTATTGATTATAAAATGCCAAAGCAGACGCGTACTTTTCAAAATCCTCCGCCTTTTTGTGCCTGAAAATAAGCTAACTACACACCCGAGGTGCGCCGTCCGAGTGTCGGCCCAGTCAAAGCTCGACCTCTGGAGGACATCTATGTTTTACCGATTAAAAACCAACTTTCTGCCAGTATGTATGAGCTTATATATTTACTAATCTGAAAATCAAAATTAAGAGCTCAATATAAGTAAATCCTAGATTAAGATTTTACTTCCTTAAGACCTATAGTCGATACCACACGATAGGAATTAATACCAAATCACGAAGTAACCGGAATTACTATATCTTCATCGTTTACCAAGGAAGTCTGAACATGCCTAGAAAAAGTTCGTCGTTTGTAGACCTTTTATTTGATGCTCCTTGGTGGGTTTCGTTGATAGTGGCAGCTGTTGTTTATTTGATGATTGGCCACTTATTGCCTTATATCGAAACCAACAATCAACTTATCAATATGATGTTTAACGCTTTTGCTATTAACGCACCATACTTCGCGATTTTCATATTACTCATCGCTCCATTTTCTTTTATCAATACTCGACGTAAGGCAAAACAATTAGACAACCAGAAAAGCATTGAAACGATTCGACAACTTCATTGGCGTAATTTTGAAGAGCTAGTTGCCGAAGCCTATCGCAGACAAGGGTATCGAGTAACGGAAGGTGGATATGGTGCCGACGGGGGCATAGATCTGGAATTGAGGAAAGATAGCGAAGTTACACTCGTTCAATGTAAACAATGGAAAACGCAAAAGGTCGGTGTAAATGTGGTTCGAGAAATGTTTGGCGTTTTAACGGCTAGCGATGCAGACACAGTCACAATCATATGCTCGGGTAGATTTACCCAGCAGGCTGAAGATTTTGCATCGAATAAATCCATCCAGCTAATTGCTGGAAATGAATTATTGTCGCTTGTTAAGGATGTACAAACATCACCAAAGATAGATTCTAACAAAGAGACATTATGTCCAAGGTGCGGCAGTGAATTAGTCGAACGACAAGCCAAGCGCGGCAACAATGCAGGTAACACTTTTATAGGGTGCTCAAGCTTCCCCAACTGTCGCTATACCGAAGATTGATGCTAAAAAATGGCGACTCAAGTTATTTCTAACAGCACATGAGATGTCGGCCCAGTCAAAGCCCAGCCTCTGGTACCATCTACTTTATACCCATTGAATTAAAAATATAAGCTCGCGTAAAATCTGCGCGACTTTTTCAGTATTACGGATCCAAACTATGTCGATAGAAAGAATTGAAACCAAACAACGTATGAGCCGTATTGTTAAGCACAACGGCGTAATTTATCTATGCGGACAAGTTTGTGCCGACGCCACTAAAGGCATTACCGAACAGACTCAAACCATGCTAGACAAGGTTGATGCCTTACTTGCCCAAGCAGGCAGTGATCGAGAACATATTCTCTCCGCTACCATCTACTTGAAAGACATGCAGTACTTCGCAGAAATGAATGAAGTATGGGATAACTGGGTGCCCGAAGGTCATGCTCCAGCACGAGCTTGTGTCACCGCCAACATGGCAAGAAACGCTTTGCTAGTTGAGATATCTGTAGTGGCAGCGGAAAAAAATACGTAGTAGGTGTCGAGCGAGTAGATTATATAAAAAGAAAAGCAGCACACATGTGCTGCTTTCTAATTCATCATAAAGACAAAAACTACAAGCTATCTAAATCATAGCTTCCGCTTTCAGCCAACGCTTTGTTCACAGGAGCCACTTGCTCGCCAAACAAAGACTCCAATTGCAGTTTGTATTGCTGCCAAGTACCTTCTAAGTCAGACAATCGCTCTAGCGCTCCGCTTTGTGCCGGTGCGCCGGTACGGTCAAAGTTATCCATTAAAAAGCGTACTTGTCTATCAAGCATATTTGGCCAGTTAATATCATCTTCAAAGGTTTGATGCTTGGGCTGAACCACCAATGCTTCCCATTCATCAATTGCGGCAATAATTTGATCTATTGATTCTGATACGTCGCTGTCCAGCATCACATTATCGCTGGTAATTTGGCTGAGCCTACTGCGAACATTGCGCGCTTTTTGAAGATGCGAGAACAAGTCGTTCAACAGGTTTTCGCTTGCCTGTATGCTTTGTTCAACTATCAAAAGCTGTTCAATTTCGGCGACTTCTCGAGGATCAGCAAGCACTTGGAATCGACGACTCTGCTTGTGCTCACCCACAGTGATAGTCGCTTTGTACTCACCAGGCATCACTCGTGCACCATTCCATCCACCAAACAGCTTCACGTCTTCAATACAGTTGAGCGGCACTCGACGAAGGTCCCATACAAATTCATTGTACCCCTCGTCGGTTGAAGGATGCTTAAAGGTCAACGGACTACGAGGGTCCTCATTCCCTTTAGCACATTGTTCAAACTCCCCTGCTTCGGAAGAAAGCGTGCGTACAAGCTGGTCGTTACTGTCAAAAATATCAATACGCAAACTCTGTTCTTCGTCAGATTCCCCCAGGAAGTAACGGAAGGTCGCGCCGCGTTTTGGGTTGCTTGCTTGAGGTTGGCCATTAGCACCGCCACCAGCGAGTAATCTAATGCCGTCGATAGGGCTATACTGGAACAGGACTTCATCTTCAAGCGATTGAGTCACCTCTCTCAGAGGGGCAATATCATCGAGGATCCAAAAGCCTCTTCCCTGTGTGGCTACCACTAAATCGTTACCTTTAACCTGCATATCAGTGATCGGCACCGGTGGTAGATTGAGACGGAGTGCTTGCCAATGCTCACCGTCATCAAAGCTGACAAACATGCCACTCTCGGTCCCCGCATAGAGCATGCCTTCACGCTCGGTATCTTCACGGACCACTCGAACAAATGCATCTTCTGGTAAACCATCATCTATGCGTTTCCAACGCTTACCGTAGTTTTCCGTTTTGTAAATGTAAGGCTGGTAGTCGTTCAGCTTGTAGCCTGTCACAGCTACATACGCCTTGCCCTCTGCGTGCACGCTAAGCTCGATGGCGTTAACCTGCGCTTCTTCGTCATGAGGGGTTATATCTTTCCAATTTTGGCCTTCATCTCGGGTGAGGTGTAACTTACCATCATCAGCGCCAACCCATAGCTCACCTTGATTTTTGGGTGATTCAGCAATGTAGAAAACAGTGTTGTAGTATTCTGCGCCCGCCTGCTCATTAGTGATTGGGCCGCCATTTAGGCCTTGTTTTTCAGGGTCGTTACGCGTGAGGTCTGGACTGATTTCTTGCCAGTTAACTCCGCGATCTGTGGTTTTTAAAATAAGTTGAGTGCCGTAGTACACGGTATTAGCATCGTGTTGCGACACCAACACAGGAGCGTTCCAGTTAGTACGGTAACGTTGATCTCTCACATTACGACCAAAGACATACTCTGGATAAGGCATAATAGGGCGAGTCAACCCTGTGCTGCGTGTGTACTCAGTTAACGTGCCATTGATTGTGGTCGCATAAATAAGCTCTGGATTGTCAGCATCAAAGGCAATATGCGCGCTTTCACCACCGCCCACTGCAAACTGTTCTTGTATGCCAATACCGCTATCCCATGTGGATGAGGGCGTAGCCATAGTTGTGTTGTCTTGCTGCCCGCCATACAGGTAGTAAGGGGTAAGATTGTCGGTGCTAACGCGATAAAATTGCGCGGTTGGCTGGTTGTAAATACTCGACCACGACTTACCGCCATCAAAGGTTATCGTGGCACCACCGTCATTAGCATTAATCATATTTAAGCTATTGTCGGGGTTGATCCACATATCGTGGGTGTCGCCATGGGGAAGTTTCTTTATCTCAAAGGTTTTACCGCCATCAATCGACTTGTGTAACTGTACGTTCATTACATACAGAGTGTTTTCATCATTAGGATCTACTTTGAGGTGGTTGTAATACCACGCACGCGCCTTAAGAATGTTATCGCCATTCATTAACTTCCAAGATTTACCGGCATCGTCGCTTCGATAAACACCGCCTTTCTCCGCTTCAACTATGGCATACAAGCGCTTCGGGTTAGTAGCAGAAACATCAATGCCCACTTTACCGATTAAATCAGGTAAACCACCTTCTAGTTTGTTCCACGTTTCGCCGGCGTCAGTAGACTTATATATGCCGCCGCCTTCACCGCCAGATTTAACAAACCAAGGCGTTCTTCCATGATGCCACATGCTGGCATAAAGCACTCTGGGGTTTGATGGGTCTAGTACTAAGTCAGCAGCACCTGTGTCACCATTAACTTTTAATACATGCTGCCAAGTTTCGCCGCCATCTGTTGTTTTAAACACACCGCGCTCATCGTTTGGTGCCCAAATATTGCCTTGCACTGCCACCCAAGCAATATCGGGGTTGGTGGGGTGAATTCGAATTTTAGGTATTTGACCTCTGGTATCTAACCCAACGAGTTGCCAGGTTTCACCCGCATCTGTTGATTTATAAACCCCTTTACCGTGGCTTGTAGTAACACCGCGAATTGGCCCTTCCCCAGTTCCCACATAAATCACATTAGGATCTGATGGAGCAACGGCAATAGCACCAATGCTGCCAACGGCAAAGTCTTTGTCTGACAATGGCTCCCATGACAATCCCGCGTTAAGGGTTCGCCACACACCACCGCCTGTCGCGCCCATGTAATACAAATTTGGGTTCCCTTCTACACCAGCGACCGCTACCGAACGACCACCTCTATATGGCCCTACGAAACGGTATTCCATTCCGTCAAAGAGTTCTGGGTTAATCGTATCTTCCAAAGCGTGAGTGGGAAGGGAAGGAAGTAGCAAAGTGCTAACCGTCATGATCAACGCTGTGAGTGAGCGCAGTGATCTCATAATTAAATCCTTGTCGTTGTTAGAGCGAACTCTTGGACGTGTGTTTTTTTGAAGTTGTGGTTTTAGTATATTGATAAACAAAACATAAATTAACAACGAATGACGCAAAATTAAGGCGTTTTAACGTCAATGCTAGACGAGCTTTTTGTCCTGTTATCACAAGGTTACCGTGCGAAATGTAATCTCGACGGTAACCTGTAATGCAGACTCAAAGCTCTATTCTGCTCTCATAAGCATTGATTGCCTCTAATGCTTGAAGGGTTCTTCCAATCTTATCAACTCCGTTCATCAAATTTTGTTTGTGATGAACTTCAATGGAAAAAGTAGCTTCGATGCTTCCACAACTGACCGTTTGTGTGTCTAAATTCACCTCTACCTTTTGGCTCGGGTTGTCACTACATGCTTTCGCTATTTCATCAACGATATTCCCCGGCAAACTTACGGGCAATATTTGATTATTGAGGCAGTTACCGTAAAAGATATCTGCAAAGCCCTTGGCAATAACAACTTTAAAACCAAAATCGGCAATAGCCCATGGTGCGTGCTCTCTACTTGAACCACAACCAAAGTTTTCTCCCGATAACAGTATTTCGGCACCGTCATAGGCTGTGTCATTTAACACACAACTCGGGTTGGATACTTGCTCCTTGTCATCAAGGTAACGCTGATCGTGGAGAAGATGTTTGCCAAATCCAACTCGCGAGATTTCAGTCAAAAATTGTTTCGGCAACAACTGGTCCGTATCGATGTTGTTGTTCATTAGCGGAATGGCTTTTGCGACTATCTTTATAATAGGTTCCATACTTCTTCCCCTCAAAACTGTCGAATATCAACAAAGTGACCTGCTAATGCGGCACCGGCAGCCATGGCGGGGCTGACTAAATGGGTTCTAGAGCCTCTGCCTTGACGACCTTCAAAGTTTCTATTGCTAGTAGACGCACAGCGGTCACCCATACCTAACACATCATCATTCATGCCCAAACACATAGAACAGCCAGGTAAACGCCATTCAAAACCTGCGGCTCTGAATATTTCATCAAGCCCCTCACTTTCTGCTTGTTCTTTTACTTTCACCGACCCTGGAACAACAATAGCTTTAACGCCCTTTGCAACTTTACCCTGTTTCGCAATAGTTGCTGCGGCGCGCAGATCTTCTATTCTGCTATTGGTGCACGACCCCACAAACACATGGGAGATAGGCAGACTGTCTAATGTGGTCCCCTCTTTTACATCCATATATGCCAACGCTTTTTCAGCAGCCTGTTTTTGGTTTTCATTGGCAAAGCTGGAAAGCGCCGGAATCGGGTCTACTACATTGATTACTTGCCCGGGGTTTGTTCCCCAAGTGACTTGAGGTGCCAAATCAGACACATCTAGGATGACTTCTTTATCAAACGTGGCGTTGTCGTCAGTATAGAGCTGTTTCCATTGCGCTACCTTGTCGGTAAATTGTTGTCCCGACGGCACACTTTTTCTTCCTTTGAGATACTCAAAGGTAACCGCATCAGGAGCAACTATACCTGCTTTAGCGCCAGCTTCTATGCTCATGTTACAAATGGTCATTCGACCTTCCATGGAAATAGCAGACATCGCACTTCCCGCATATTCAATAACATGGCCTGTTGCGCCGTCGTGCCCAATCTTACCAATCAGGGCCAAAATCAGATCCTTGGCGTAAATGCCTTTGGGCAATTCGCCTTCAAAAAGTACTCGCATGTTTTTTGCTTTTGTCTGCCTGATAGTTTGCGTTGCTAGCACATGCTCGACGTCGGATGTGCCAATGCCAAAAGCAAGTGTACCCAACGCGCCATGTGTCGCTGTATGTGAGTCACCGCATACCACTGTCATTCCCGGTTGAATAAGCCCTTGTTCGGGCCCCATAACGTGCACAATGCCTTGGTTGCTATCACCCACCGGATACAACACAACGCCGTGTTGACGACAGTTTTCAATCAAGGTTTTTAGTTGAAGCGCATTTTTCGGACCACACGCATCAAGAGACGTTGATTGGGTCGAGATACTATGATCCATTGTAGCCAGCGTAAGGTCCGGTCGGCGTACTCTGCGATTTTTTTGATTCAATCCATCGAATGCTTGTGGTGATGTGACTTCATGAATTAAGTGTTGGTCGATATACAGTAAGCCTTCACCGTCAATGTCGGTAACAAAATGAGAATCCCACAATTTGTCGTAGAGGGTTTTAGTCATTGCGCTTCCTTTAATTACGTAATTAAGGATACAAGAAAGCCTCTCTAGCTATTTACATCATTTGATGTGTAACCCCAGAGAAAAGCTGCTTGGATGTTGTGAGTTATAAAGGGTAGTAACGTCGGTAAAACTACTTACCGTGTTCTAGTACCCGTTTTTTCAGTCGTTAAGTAGAAAGGTATTCATAGGCATCTTCTTTACTTACCACGTATGCATACTTGGCGTGCATGTCGTGTAAATTTGCGTTGTGAGCACTGAGATTCCTGTCGCCACACGCGTCTTTGACAACCCAAGTAGGGTAATCAAACTGTAGGGCATCTATAACGCTAGCACGCACGCAACCACTGGTAGTTAGGCCACAAACCATCAAACTATCAACGTTTTGTGCTCGGAGTTGATGGTCTAAATCAGTGTTAAAAAAAACCACTCGGCCCTGTTTTTTCGAGCACACTCGCCTGTTGTCCCATGGGAAGCCTTGGATCGATTTTAATCCACTCACTGTCGGGTGTGAGAATGTTTAAATCGGGTAGACGGCTTCTGAACACGTGCTGTACGTTGTCGTTGTGGTAAACCACTGTGGAAAATACAACGGGGAACCCATTGTTATAAAAACCTTCCACAAGATCCTTCGTCACCGAAACCTGCGAATCGAAGTTTCCACCCAAAGGACTCTCAGGCGAGGTAAAGCCCAACGACATATCAACCACAATTAGCGCAGGGCGCGTGCCAAATGGCACGTCTCCCTGCGGTAGGTCTTGGTCTTTCACGCTCACTTCGCGCTTCCCACAAAGGTAGGGGATACGGGAGCAGGTAGGCCTGTCTCTTCCAGTGCTCGGGCTTTGATTTCCTCAATAGTGCCACCCCGATTAAACAAGGACACTTCGCCACGCTCAGCTGTTAGCTTCTCACGTAGTGAGGCGGTTGCCGTTTCATCAATTTCACCGCCTTCTACCACTACACCGTAGCGCAGCGCACCAGATTGTGTAATTAAGCCACGTTCAAGATCTTGCAGTACCGCTTCCGGAGATCGAGCATAGGGGTCACCCCAACCGCCACCACCCCAAGTATCAAAGTACAGCAGGTCACCCGCTTTCACTTCAACGCCTTCACACTTGGCTGGCAATACTTCTTCTGTGCCGTCAGCGCGGACTAATCGCTTAGTTGAACGCTTACCTGGCTCTCCGCCATTGACACCCCAAGGGTAAGTGAGCCAACGATCATCGTGAATTGCGATAGCGCCATCACACAAGAATCGATAAGCCACCGACAACCCATTACCACCGCGATGCAAACCTGCGCCGCCCGAATCTGCAATAGTCTCGTAGCTTTCTACACGTAATGGGAAATATGCTTCGACGAATTCGTTGGGCACATTAGTAAATCCGGGCCACAAAGAATGACCGTCTGGACCATCACCCGCTGGACGTCCAGGAATACCGCCAAAGCCAATTTGGAACAACTGGAACCATTCACCTTTGTCGTCGTAACCTGAATAAAACAGGTGTGGCGAGTCAGAGAATCCAGCAGCGTTCATTGCTTCTGGTGCACTTTGTCCCAGCAGGCCACCCATCACATCAAAAATGCGGCCCAAGGCATGGGTTCGACCCGACAGTGCCGCAGGGAAGTTCGGTTTTAATAGACTTCCTTGAGGTATACGCACGTCCACTAAGTCATAAAAACCATCATTAAAGAGTATTTGAGGGTCGACTAGGTTAATCGTGAAAGACCCGAAGAACATCTTGAACATGTCTTCGTTTAAGTAGAAATTGATCGAGCTTTTCGCTTGTGGATCTGTGCCTTCAAAGTCAAAGATGGCTTTGGTGCCTTCGCGCCACATTTTACAGCGAATTTTGTACGGCCCCATGCCAACGCCATCATCACACAAGTAGTCCTCAAACACACGGGGCTCTTCTGGTACTATCATGTTGATAATGGCAGACATAGCAACATGATTACGCTCAAGCATGATTTCCATGGTTGAATAAAACACATCGTCACCAAAGCGTTCTGCGATTTCTTCACAGCGCTTTGCCGCCGTTTTACACGAGGCCACTAAGGCATTTAAGTCAAAACGGTTCCACTGAGGCGTGCGCACATTGTGTAGTATCAATTCCAAAATATCGGCTTGTAGTACACCTTTTTTGTAAAGCTTAGTCGGCGGAATACGAATACCTTCTTGGTAGATAGACTCTGCTTTAATAGGTATTGAACCAGGTACCATACCGCCATTGTCTGACATGTGACCAAACATGGCAGACCATGCGATGTGTCGGCCTTCTTTGAAAATAGGCACAAGCACGATCCAATCAGGCAAATGGGATACTGCGGCATTGGTCATGTAAGGGTCGTTGGTGAGAATAATATCTCCTTCTTCCAATTCACCTTCGTACGCGTCTAAAAAGCCATGAATAAATGAGCCAAATTGTCCCACGACCATTTTGCCGTCTTTATTCGCGATCATGGGGAAACAATCGCCCTGCTCTCGAATACCCGGGCTCATGGCCGTTCTGAATAGCACCGCGTCCATTTCTTCACGGGCATTTCTCAATGCATTTTCAATAATGTCTACAGTTACCGTATCCACGTCAACACGGTTGAGCGGAGCGTTATTAGTTTGCTTAATCTTATTGTTCATCACGTTCCCCTCAAGCCTGTGTTTCTGGTGTTATCAACAAATTCCCTACACTGTCTACATTGGCAACAAAGCCAGGTAGCACCACAGTGGTTGAGTCCATTTCACACACAATCGCAGGGCCAGTTACCACTAAGTCGGAATGCAACTTACTTCGGTCATAAATGACCGCCTCGTGGTATTGTCCCTCGTAGTAAATCTTACTGTGGGTGATTTCGCAGTCTGCGAGAGTGTAGCTACCATCAGGTTGAGGAGGCGTTGGCAATGGTGTACTTTTCGCAGTTGCAATGGCACGAACCATGACCACTTCATGACCTTCTTCAAGGGCAAAAGTGAACAACTGGGTATGCTCTGCATCGAATTGTGCTTTCAGTAAATCAAGCCCTTGTTCATCAAGGTCATTCATAGTGAAAGGCACACACAGCTGGAAGGCTTGGCCGGTATAACGAATGTCTGCTTGGAAGGTAATTTCTTGCTCACTAGCATCTATACCGTCAGCAATGAGCGTAGAAGACGCTTTCTCTGCCAAACTTTGTAGCGTGTCTTTAAATTTATCAATAGACACATCGCTCAATAGTGATACCAATGTTTGCGAGGCTTCGTTGCGCACCTGTGTAGTGGCATCACCATAGGCACATAACACACCTGGACCCGGAGGAATAATCGCAGGCCAGGCTTGCGTAAGAATACCTAGCGCATTGGCATGCAGCGGGCCTGCCCCCCCAAAGCCAACAAGGGCAAATTCACGTGGGTCAAAACCTTGCTCAACAGACACCAAGCGAAGTGCACCAAACATGGCTTCGTTGGCAATTTTAATAATGCCTTCGGCCGCTTCTTCCACGCTGATTTCCATGGCATCAGCCACTTTTTTCACAGCAGCAACAGCGGCATCTCGGTTGATAGACATCTTCCCACCAAGCTGAACATCAGCAGGTAGATAGCCAAGCACAACGTTGGCATCGCAAACGGTGGGCTCTTCTCCCCCCTTCATATATGCCGCAGGCCCTGGTTTTGCGCCCGCTGATTCAGGACCAACACGCAGTGCTTTTGTCAACTCAGGTACAAAGGCCAATGACCCTCCACCCGCACCAACGGTTCTTACGTCTACCGATGGCGCCCGCACGGTGACATCACCCACGCGTGTTTCTCGGCGTACTCTGGCTGTGGCGTTTTGAATCAAAGCCACATCGGTAGATGTTCCCCCCATGTCAAAGGTAAGAATGTCGTCAAAGCCCCCTTGTTTGCAGAAGTGAATAGCACCTGCCACTCCACCTGCGGGGCCAGACATCAATAGGTTTACTGGGCTGTCTGCCGCCGAACGGGCAGACGCTAAGCCACCGTCTGAACGCAATATGGATAAATGCAGGTTATCGCCCATTTTTTCGGTGAGAGCGCCGTATAAGTTATCAACGTATTTGGCCACCTCTGGGCGAACATAACTGTTCACCACTGTCGTTTCGGTGCGTTCATACTCTTGTAGCTCGGGTACCACTTCACACGAAATAGAGATGGGCATATCAGGGAATATCGTCTTGGCCACTTCTCTTGCGCGTTGCTCATTTACACCATTTACGTAGGCGTTGATAAAAGAGATTGTCAGTGCAGTAAAGCCACCCTTTTCCTTGAGTGATTTCAAGGTTTCAATCAGTGCAGCTTCGTCTAGTGACTTTACCACATCGCCTTTCGCATCAATACGCTCATCGGCTTCTACGGTGAGTTCTAATGGTGCCAGCAAGGGCTTTTTAACATAGCTCACCCAACCGCCCAGACCACCGGGGCAAAATGAACGCGCCACCTGAAGGACTTGTTTGTATCCTTTGGTGGTAACCAAGGCGACTTTAGCACCTTTACCCGTTAACACCGCATTAGTGGCTACCGTGGTGCCGTGCATTACACGATGGATATTGGACACAGGCACACCGGATTCTTCACAAATACGATCGATACCGTTTAATACGCCCACCGATGAGTCGTGTGGTGTAGAAGGTACTTTTGCAGTGTAGGTCTGCCCAGTATCCTCATTAATCAGTAGTAGGTCAGTGAACGTACCGCCTACATCAACACCGAGTCTATAAGACATGGTTTTCCCCTTCTCTATTTTTGTTGTTTTAACCAAGCCTTTGCGTGTCCGCCCCGCGCTGTGCCTGTTAATTCTGTCGCTAAGTCAGAGGCTTCGAGCAACTTGCTCATATTGATACCTGTTTCGAAGCCCATTTGTTCAATAAGTAGCACGATATCTTCAGTGGCTACATTTCCTGTTGCGCCTGGAGCGAAAGGACATCCACCTAAGCCTCCAATCGATGCGTCGAATTGTCGAATACCCGCCTCAATAGCCGCATAAACGTTAGCGACGCCCATGGCGCGAGTATCGTGAAAATGACACGACAACTTATCAGCGCCAAATTCCGCCGCCAGCTTACTCATTAAGCTGTGCACCGCGTCAGGGGCAGCCGCACCAATGGTGTCAGCCACAACAATGTGAGACGCACCAGCCTTGATAAGCCCATCAGTTACTTTTAGCACTTCGTCTTGTTGCACAATCCCCTCAAATGGGCACTCCCAAGCAGTCGCCACATATGCCTGAACGTTTCTATTGAGTTCTTTTGCCATGCCAAGAACATCTGACGACATCGACATTGATTGCGCTGTCGTCATCCGGATATTCTTTTCATTCATGGTCGAACTTGCCGCTACCACTAATGACATGAGAGGCACGTTCAATTTAACGCCAGTTTCGAACCCCCGAGCATTGGGGATCAGCGCTGAATAATTTACGCCTTTATCTTTTGGTAATTGCGCAAAAACTTCATCAGTCCCTGCCATTGCCGGCACTGCTTTCGGCGATACAAAGGCACCTACTTCAATAGCCGGTAGTCCCGCCTCAACTAACGCTGTAATTAACGAAACTCGTTCTTCGATACTCAGCGTTTTTGGCTGATTCTGAAGCCCGTCACGAGGACCTACATCATTGATAACAATTTGGTTAGTCATTAGCCCACCACCTTGCTATCAATCAGTTTTTGTATGGCATCATCGCTTAACCCTGCCACCGAACTCAGAACATCTTTCGTGTGTTCACCTAGCTTAGGCGCAGGGCTGTAGCTTTCTTCGCTACTGCGAGACAGCTTGATAGGATTGCCCGGACCTTTAGTGGTGTTTCCATCACCAGAGGTTAGCTCAACCACCATATTTCTGTGCTGTACTTGTTCGTCGCTTAGCGCTTGGGAGAAGCTATTTACCGGTGCACATGGAATGCGTGCGGCTTCCAGCTTATCGATCCAATAGGCCGATGTTTGCTTCTGAAGAACGGTATTTAACGTACTGTCGATAAAGTCTTTCTTCGCCCATCGACCGGGTTGCGTGTCGAACTCTGGTAGGTCAAGAGATGGCTCATTAACCACGCCTTTCAGGTTTTGCCAGAAATTGTCAGTGATCACTGCAATAACAATAAAACCGTCAGAGGTTTTAAAGGTGTTATAAGGCACATGCACAAAATGCGAATTTCCAATAGGGAATGGGTCTTTCCCAGATAGAAAGTACATAGTGGCCATGTAATTGAGTAGAGATATCTGACAATCGAGCATCGAGATGTCTACGTCTTGGCCCTTGCCGCTTTTTGCCCGTTCTAGAAGTGCCGCTTGAATGCCCATGACAGCAAACATACCGCCACCTAAGTCGCCGATAGGGATCCCTGCGCGCACCGGGTTTTCGGGGTCAGTACCGGTAATGGACATACCGCCACCGGTTGCTTGTGCAACTTGGTCGAATGCGGGGCGTTTGTATTTAGGCCCTTCGTTTCCAAAACCTGTAATTGAACAGGTAATAATTGCAGGGTTTATTTTACTTAAATGTTCGTAGTCAATGCGAAGCCGTGTGGGTACACCTGCACCGAAATTATTCACTACCACATCCGCACTTTTGACTAATTCGTAGAACACCTCTAACCCTTCGTCTGACTTGAGGTCGATACATACGCTTTTCTTGTTTCGATTAAGCGTAATAAAATACGCGCCCATACCATCAATGGAATTCTCTGGGTCGGTAGCAAGAAGCTTTCTTGTACCCTCGCCGTGCAGAGGCTCCACCTTGATCGTCTCAGCCCCTAAATCAGCCAATATCATTCCGCAATACGGCCCAGATAACATGTGGGTTAAGTCGATGACTGTTATGCCTGCCAATGGTTTATTCATTTGTACTCTCTAAATTTCAGAAATTACTTAATTCAATTAGCGTTAGAAACTAACGCTAATATCAATACCGTATGCGCGTAGCGCCGATGGATGAATGAATGAGCCACCGAATTCTGGTGCTGGGATAACTTCCTGTAAAAACTGCTCATCGGTTAAGTTTCTTCCCCACAGTGCAACGCTCCACATTTCACCGGCTAACGTAATACGGGCATTCACAGTGCTGTATGCATCACGCGTAGCGTTGGAGAAATTCTGAGGATGTGGACCAGGAGGTACACCGCCACCTAAAGTGCCAAAGAAGTCCCATATGGTAGGTGTTTCTTCACCTTGCAGCGTGTGAAATGGCGTTTCGCCGACATATTGATAGTCAACACGTGTTGATAGTAGTAAATCGTCATTCACCTCGTATTCGTGATTGAAGCCAAAGGTGTATGATTTGTCTGGGGTTTGCGGCGCTTCGTTACCTACAGAGAGAGGTCTATTTCTATTTTCTTTGATTTCACTATCAATAAAGCCAGCTCCACCAAATACGGTGAGATTGTCGGTAGCTCGGTAGTTAAAATCGATCTCAAAGCCCTGTATTTCTAATTCATCAATAGTGGTTACCGCGCGCAACAACCCAAACGGACCGGCAAAGAATTCGAAGAATTGATTGTCATCAACCTGGGTATTGAAAAATGCAGTATTCAGTTTCAGACGGTTATCGAGCAATGTTGCTTTGCTTCCTAGTTCAAAGCTAGTGGTCACTTCTTTTTCGTAGTCATCAGGCACGATCAGTTGTGCGTTAACCGCATCACCTGGCGTACCGTTGCCAGAGGCATTGAACCAAAAATCAAGGGTCGCTTCTGTACCAATAGAGTTAAAACCACCACTTCTGAAACCCACGCCATAGCTGCCGTAGAGGTTTAAGTTATCACTTGCTTCATAGCTAACAGTTACTTTAGGTTGAAACTGACTAAAACTAGCATCTCTATCCGGTATACCATCAGGAGTTACCCCAAATGCTGGGTTAATAGGCCCTACAACACCGTTAACAATGGTATTTACGTTAAGTCCCGAAGCACTCACATTGGGTACATTGTTTGAAACTTCTCGTGATTCATTGTCGTAACGCAACGCCACCGACAATTCCCATGCATCGTTTAAGTCATATTCAATTTGACCAAAGGCTGATAGCACCGTGGTATCGAAGGTATCATTAAACAGCAAGTCAGTAGGGTTTGGTCCCGTAGGTGGAACGTAAGGTTGGCGTAAGAAGCCTTGACCTTGATCGGCACCATAGGCAACCACGACATCACGTTCGATTTGTGCAAAATAAGCACCTGCGATCCAACGCAAGTCTGCGTCAGTATCATTCGAGGTAAAGCGAATTTCGCCACTAAAGTCTCTCTGGCTACGCTCCTGATACTGATAACCGTCACATGAAGACGGGGTATAAGGGCCGTATACCCCAGCAAAATCCTGCCCTGGTGGAAGCACGACGAATGGCGACAGGAAATCACCAAATAAATCACTTCTTCCAGCACCGCCAAGGTCAGTTGGCAGGTTGTTTAACGTTTGACGATCGGTCTGACATTGCGGTGTAACTTCGTAACCATAAAACGACGCGCTAGTACCATCAGACAATAAATACTCTTCTAAGTCGTTGTAAGCCAGCACACCAGTGACATCAAAACTGTCGCCGCTCCAGTCAGCTTTTAACGACAGTTCTGTGGTGTCTTGCTCGTTCTCGCCTGGTACGTTAAACGCGAAGATAAACTCATGGTCATTCACGTCTTTAAAGAATGCACTTTGTCCAAACGCAGTTTCAAAACTAGGTAGTGCGAACACCGCGTTAAAGTTGATTGCGCCGCCCTCTACTGTGCTGTGAGACGCACGAAAATCGAGTGTAAGGTCATCTGTTGCTTCCCAAATTAAACGCCCTTTCACGTTGGTGTCTTCTAAAAAGTCCACAACATCATCACGGCCCAAGAACACGTTCTCGTAGAAGCCGTCGGTTGTTGAATGTGCAACAACTAATCGACCAAATACGTTGTCACTCAGTGGGCCAGTAACCATGCCGCTGTATCGCTGAGTATTGTTGTTTCCCACTCCGGCTTCAAAGCGCGCTTCAAAAATATCTGATGGCGTTTTGGTGGTTACGAGAATGGCACCCGCCACAGCGTTACGCCCGTAAAGCGCACCCTGTGGCCCTTTAAGTACTTCAATCTGCGCAACATCAGTAAGAGTCTCGTTAAAACTATTCGGGTTGGTCTGCAACACACCATCTACGACATAGGCAAAGGTTGATTCAGCATCACGAGTTGAAATAATCCCGCGGATGTTTACTTGAGTATCACCCACGTTAGCTGAGTCTACTATGCTTACATTTGGGATGAGACCAATGAAATCACCCGAGCGTTCAACCCCTGCAGCTTCCAGCTCGTTAGCAGATAATGCAGTGACTGCAATAGGTACTTCCTGAATACTTTCTGGTCGTTTTCGAGAAATACTGATCACTTCGATCAGTTCCTCAGCTGGCGCTGCGGACTCGTCTTGAGCATGCGCATTAGAGACTGCGATGCTGGAACAACCAAATGTGAGCGCTAAAGCGATTTGCTTAGCAAGGTAGTGCCTATTCTTTGTGTGCATAGTTTCCTCCGAACCTTTGTTCGCTATTTTTGTCGTATGGTTTTTAACCTTCGCCACAGTGTGGTGTGGCTGATACCCAATTCTTGGGCGGCCTTGTGCTTATCACCTTGCCACTTGTTTATAGCCGCAAGTATGAGTTCTTCTTCTTGAGTTTTAAGTTGGCCTTCACCACGGTAAGACTGCGTTTGGGTGGGGGCAGAAAACAGTTCTGGTGTAATTTGGTGGAGCATATGTGGAAGACGTTCAATATCGTCCACCGTATGCAAATAGGCGACAATGCGCTCGAGTACATTCTCTAACTCACGAATGTTACCGGGCCAGCGATGGCCATTGAGATAACGCTCTATGCTGTTAAATAGGTCATGGACGCTAATTTCCACTTTGTATCGCTGAATCAGCTTTTTAAGCTTAAAAATCGCAATGTGCTTGATATCTTCTGGGCGCTCGCGCAGTGGCGGCACAGTGATGTTAAAAACGTTAAGACGGTAAAACAGGTCTTCTCTAAATTCGCCACTGGCAGCCATTTCAGACAGTGATCGGTTAGAAGCTGCAATCAGTTTTAGATCAACATCTTTTTCCTGATTACCGCCGAGTGGTCTGAAGCTTCGCTCTTGCAAAAATCGCAATAACTTCGCTTGTTGGTCGAGGGCTAGCTCACTGATCTCATCGAGAAACAGCGCGCCATTCTGCGCTTCTTCAATCAGTCCTTTTCTACCGCCGCGTTTTGACCCGGTGTAAGCACCGTCTTGATGTCCAAACAGTTCGCCTTCAAAAAGTTCTGAGGGGATCGCACTGCAATTCAGCGCAACGAACTTTCCGTCGGCATAGGGGCTTTGCTTATGAATTTGTCGAGCGACGAGCTCTTTACCCGTTCCTGACTCGCCAAACAACAAAACGTTACTCGGCGACGATGCATAGGCTTTGACTTGTTGGGTAACATTTTCGATTGCTTTAGAGACATAAACCAATTCGTGTTTATCACTCTTATGAGTGGCTGTAGGTAAGCTCTGCTTTACTTTTTTGCGATACAGCTGATACACGTACATGGGTTTAAACCCTTGGCCGTGATCAATAGTGTCGAGGTGGAACCACCATTCATTACCATTGATCTCACATTCACCATCGGTCTCTCGCTTCTCGCCAATGGGGTGAATAAGTGCGTCTAAGTCAATTTCAGCTCTGGAACTTAAATTTAAGTGCTCTCTCGCAGCGTTATTTAACGTAAGAGAGTCACCTTTTTCATCAACCATGATGATGGGGGTCTGAGACTGCATCAGTAACCAAGATAGCAGCGCTTGATCTTTTTCTTGTTTACGCCACGCCTTACCTTGCTGAATAGCCTCTTTGATGGTGTCACGGCAAGACTGCTCAGAATAAATCATGAAAGAGGGGATATTTCGACTATTAGCTAAGCCGCAAACCAAACTCGCCCCCACAATCGCGATGTTTTCTCTTTGACTGGCTAAGTAAAATTGCTCTCTTGCTTGTTCTGCGGTGAGATACACCGACTCTGTGATAGTAACGCCAAGCTTTTCTTGCGCAATGTGGGAAGTACAGTGAGCCTCAGAAAATGAGATGAAGTGTACCTCGTCGGTAACTTGGCTAGCTTTTTCGAGCGCATGAAAAATATCCCATTCCGTGGTGATAAGCGGTACTACAGGTATAGGTAGTGCAGACTGTAGATACCTTGCGTTTGACCCAGCACTTACCACAACATCTGGGCTAAAGTCTTCAATATGCCCTTGAATTTCATGTGAACTTCCGACAATAGCATCGACAATTTTGAACTGTGCATCGCCGTCGAAAGACGACAGTACACTACTCATTAGCTGGCTAAACTCGTTATAGCCAAATATGAGTATCTTCAATGCTGAATTGTCGGTTGTCGCTTTATTCACGTCTTTAATGTCCATTTAGATCCTCACTTATCGCTGTCTAACTAGCGGTTGGTGAGAAACACGGTATTTGCAGCTGAAATTAATCCAATATTGGAATACCGGAAAAACACTCATTTGCAGTCACCGTGCCAACGCAGAATAAAAAATCACCAACGCAAGCCAGACAAGGGCTGTATAGAAATTACGCAAGCACAGTGTAAATATTAAACGGGCGTAAATATGAGAAGATCAATTTCAATCTGAAATAAAATTTCATAATGAAAATAAAAAGTTGAAATAAATGAAATGAAGAAGAGAGGTTTTTCAGTATGAAAATTCTCTCTCAAGAAAAAGCAGATGGAGGCCGAAAGAAGGGTAAAGCTGACCATTGCGGAGTGTCGTAACGCCTTTATCAATTAACGAGTTAATTTGTTAGTTGATTTAGACTCACACAATTGAAGTACGACGCCGAAATCATAGCCTGTCTGTATATCTTGAACTTGCCAATCGGCTGCGCCAGCTCTCACGGGCGAAACAGCATCAATAGTAGGCTGCTGCTCATAGTCTTGCCAAAATTCATCAAGGCTCGATACCCCAAACGACACAAGAAAAATCCCCTCGCCTCTCTCTTGTAGATATCGCCCCACGGTACCGGTAGGTGAAGTTGGGGACACGATGACAATGTTAACGCCACCGACATTATACCGACCAGTCATCGCCTCTCTTTGGATGAGCGTTTCAACCTCGGGTTCTTGTTGAAACAAGGTGTTAAACGATTGAGTTGCCGCACTGAAGTCTGCAACAAGAAAGTTGATATGGTGCACCTTGTCGATCATCACTATCTCCTTAGCCTATGAGTGGCAAAAACTGAGCATCGTGACAGACGATACAAATTAGATGCCAAAGTAGATGAGTGCTGCAATTGGGATAGAAATGATATGTTCTAGTGTTAGAATCTTTATCATTGACGTTCTTGGATATAGCCGCGGTGCTCCCTCTTAACGTTACCTGTCCGCTTAGCAATTTAAGAATTTCTACTTGGTTTTACCGAGGGATTGGAGGTATTAATAAATGAACTCACATCCTGCAGTACGCGAATTCATTCGAATACTTGGCTCGGATCATGTCACCGTTGGTGCCAAACAAACAGAACACTACCGCACGGGCTGGCGGTCTGGTGGGGGCAGCGCGCTGGCCGTTGTTTTTCCTCAAGATTTAGTTAGCTACTGGCGCTGTCTCGAGGTCTGCGTTGCCAATGACTGTATCATCATCATGCAAGCCGCGAATACCGGGTTAACCGAGGGTTCCACGCCCAGTGGTGATGACTATGACCGAGATATCATCGTCATCAACACTCTCGCAATGAGCAAACTCTTCGTGCTTGATAAAGGCAAGCAAGTCATCAGCTTTCCAGGTACTACGCTGCACACACTCGAAAAAACGCTGAAACCTTTGAAGCGTGCACCACATTCCGTGATTGGCTCGTCCTGTTTAGGGGCATCCATAGTGGGCGGAGTGGCCAATAATTCTGGCGGCGCCTTGGTTAAGCGAGGGCCTGCCTATACCGAGCTTTCTCTTTTTGCACAGGTCAATGAAAAAGGCGAGTTGCATCTGGTTAATCACTTGGGGTTAGACTTAGGCGACTCACCGGAAGAAATCTTATCAAACCTTGATAACGGCCAATATAAAGTTACCGAAGGTAGTTATGATATTCCCGCTTCGGCTCGAGACTACGAATCAAAAATTAGAGATATAGACGCAAACACGCCAAGTAGATTTAATGCCGATGAAACTAGGCTTTATGAAGCGAGTGGCTGCGCTGGAAAAATTGCGGTGTTTGCTGTTCGGTTAGATACCTTTGACGTGCCGCAAAAAGAGTGTAGCTTCTACATTGGCACTAATGATCCTGCAACACTGACTTTTTTACGCCGAGAGATGTTAAGTCAATTTACGGTATTACCTGACGTTGGTGAATATATTCATCGAGATGTCTTCGATATTGCAGACAAGTACGGCAAGGATACCTTTTTAAGCGTAAAACATTTGGGAACTGATCAACTACCCAAGATGTTCGCTATGAAAGGTAGAATCGACGCATACCTAAACAAACTCAGTTTTTTGCCCAAGTACCTTACTGATCGGGTATTACAATTCGTCTCTACCCTCTTGCCGAATCATCTCCCCGGTCGTATTCGAGAGTATCGTCAAAAATATGAGCATCACCTGATACTCAAAATGGGAGATGAGGGAATAGACCAAGCAAAGGCCCTTTTACAAAGCTTCTTTAGCGGCCATGAGGAAAGAGGCGGCTATTTTGAGTGTGACAGCAATGAAGCTCAGAGTGCTTACCTTCACCGATTTGCAGCTGCCGGTGCAGCTGTGCGTTATCAGACGATGAAGTCAAAATCTGTTGGCGATATTCTTGCGTTGGATATTGCCTTACGGCGCAATGATCACGATTGGGTTGAAACTTTGCCTGATGCCATTAATGAACAAATTGATAAGCGCCTTTATTATGGTCATTTCTTCTGTCATGTATTCCACCAAGATTACATTCTGAAAAAGGGCGCTGATCCCGTCAAAGTCAAAAAGCAGATGCTTGCGTTACTCGATAGTCGGGGCGCTAAATATCCCGCCGAGCATAATGTGGGTCATTTGTACGAAGCCGAGCAGACACTTCAACGTTTTTATAAAAAGTTAGACCCTACAAACACATTTAACCCAGGTGTAGGAAAAATGGATAAGCACAAGCGTAATTGCGCGTGCTGTTCTTAACACAAAAAAGCCAGCTCAGGCTGGCTTTTCAACCTGCACTATTACTTTACAAAAGGTTGCCCTTCCATAGCCTGAAAAAATGTCCAGATGGTTAACCCAACCAAAATTAGACTAGTGATAGATACCGAGAGTATGACATTGCGCTTTTGTCCTTTTAGCAACTTGTCTAACAGCCAACCAAGTAATGTTAAAATCTGCATTAGGTGAGTGGCAAAGAAGTGTGGTACTCGCAGGTCTCCGCCCGTTCTACTCCACCCAAAGATAGGAACGCCATCAGCATCTGTAGGTGGCGTTCCTACCCAATGCCCCGTGGGTAGTGAAGACATATAGCCGGCAATAAGTAGTGTTAGTATGAATCCCATGGTAAGCCCCAATGCTGCTCCCAGTTTTAGTCCAGGTGTCAGTAGGTTAGAGCTAGGCAAAAACCAGTATCTAATACCTAAAATCAATGCTGGAAGCGTCAAAATCACTGCTGCAACGCCCATCATTTGATAAATGCTCACATCTTTTTGAGTACTAAAGTTAAAATGAGAGTGAACGCCACGCATAGCCTGCATATCAATGAGAAATACCTCAAAAATGGTCGCAGCTGCAGAAACAAAAGCAAGCACAGCTAACCATTTAGCCGTTCTTTGCGGCTCTGGCATCAACCTAACGAGTAATGCAAAAGTGGTCAGGTGTAGCGCCGCAGAAAAATGGAACTTAAGTGGCTTAGTCCACAAAGCAATATCATTTAACGTGCGTGTGTCTATGTAGTATGAAATAAGAATGATAGGGACAGGAGCTAGTAAAAAAATAGCGGTTTGTTGCCACACTTTTTGGGCATATGCAGTCATGATTTACTCCTTGTCGATGCAAGAATGTGATTGGCGCCAAAACAAAAGAAAAAGAGTACTAACCCCATAGGGCCGAACATGAAGGTGCAAAGTAAGATGGGTACTTGTATAAGCCTTAATATGCCGACTTTGTCGGCGTAGTAGGCAATGCATGTTCCCACTAGCAAGTCGAAACATAGATAGTGTGACCAACCAGCAACAAGCACGGGCTCGCTACCAAATAACGCCCTCACTTGATTCAGTGAAGCATATCCACCACCCTCGACACTGGCAAAATTAACCAGCATAAGAACGCCATAAGCTGTTCCCAAGATAGTTGGAATAACGATGCCGGTTACAATGAATACCCAATTCCATCGTTTAGGAGTGAAAATAAGGAGAACCCAACCAGCCATTGCCAATTGGTTTAACCATGAAAATAAAACGTTGTAGTCCATAACTCTCTGACATCGAAAATTAACAATGGAATGAGCCTATACGAACTAGGCAATGGAGGTGTGGTGAAATACGTGAGGCTCTTGGAATATTTCGCGAAATGCATTAGTTTACAGTTCGCGAATCGTAAACTGCAGGACAAAAATGACGCTAATAAACAAGTACTTTAAGCATGGGTTACTCTTGTCATTAGTTCTCGGCGCCTTGTTTACCTTTTTGGGTGTTTACAACACGAGTTCCCTAACCTATTTCAACAGGTTTGTGTTTTGGACAGCCACCATGATTGTGGGTTATTTAGCGACAGGGCTATCTGCCCCTTGGATTTTCAACAAGCTGCTTCCTGGCCGCCCGGTCGTATTCCCTCTGATTACATTAACACTGTTTATATCTATCCCTGTAACACTGGTGATAGCAGGTTTTGACCACAATTACGGATTAGATTGGACAGGCTACGTTTGGTTACTTCAGTATCGCTACGTAGTAGTCATATCTGCGATATTGATTTTTGGTGGTTATTACGTCGTTAAAACTCAGGGGTTAATCCCCACTGAAAAAGAGAACGCTGCTGAAAAATTCATGCAACGTTTACCTAACGAGTATCGACAAGCACAGCTGTACGCCATCTCATCTCAAGATCATTATTTGAATGTAATCACCGATATGGGTAGTACGTTAATTCTAATGCGACTATCTGATGCCATGAAAGAACTAGAGACCGTTTCAGGTATACAAACACATCGCTCGTGGTGGGTGGTAACATCCTCAGTAACGACGACCAAGCGGGTCAGCGGCAAGCTGCAATTAGAGCTCATATCAGGCGACGTAGTCCCTGTTTCTCGTACTTATGATAAGTCAGTTAAAGACGCGCTTAAACTTTGATTTAGTGACCAGCGATAGTCTCCACAATCTCCGAAAATCCTTGCTGTAGTAAGATTGCTTCGCCAATGCGCTTGAGGTAACTTTGACCTAAATAAAGACGTGGCTTATTCACCAGTCATTCAGTATAAAGCAAGGACAAAAGTGTCGAACTCATTCTATTCTTACAAAGTGTCAAACGGGCATGGATTACCTCATGATCCTTTTAAATCTATTATTGCTCCACGCCCCATCGGGTGGATTTCCTCAAAAAGCGCTGCCGGTGAAGTCAATCTAGCTCCCTACAGTTTTTTCAACGCATTCAACAACGCGCCTCCTATCATTGGTTTTTCCAGTGTGGGCTACAAAGACAGTGTGAAAAATATTGAGAGCACTGGTGAGTTTTGCTGGAGCATGGCGACTCAACCTTTAGCCGAGGCAATGAACATCACTAGTAAGCCTGTGGATTCAGGAGTGAATGAATATGAACTCGCAAAACTTGAAGCCGGTTCGCCTGATGAGGTTAGCGTTCCCTTTGTCGCAGCTAGTCCAGTATCTATGGAGTGCAAACTCACTCAGATTGTTCAACTCAACAATGTGTCCAAAGAACCATTAGACACTTGAGTGGTGTTCGGAGAGGTAGTGGCGGTACATATTGCTACAACTCACCTTGAAGATGGCCAATTTCAATTAGTGGATGCCAAACCCATTATGCGAGCGGGTGGCCCCGGTGACTACTTTACCATTAGTAAAGAAGCCGGTTTCTATATGGGGCGCCCGACCTAATTCGTATTCAATTTACTGAGAGTAGATGAGCCGATATCCTCGTCCACGCATAGTTTCGATGATAGGTGCGTCAGCACTGTTGATTGCCGATGACTGCTCCGCCATCTTCTTGCGCAAACGATTTATGTATACGTCTACTACGTTGGTGAGCGGATCGCTTTGAGTGCTCCAAACCTGACTTAATATGCGTTCTCTGGAGAGTACGGTCTCGGAGTGTTCAATAAAGAACTTTAACAAGAGAAATTCGAGAGTCGTTAGCGTTAACTCGTGATTGTGCAACCATACTCGCTGCTTTATGGGTTCTAACTTCAATTGATGATATTGCACATAATCTTGGCAACTTTGCTTTGTGGGAAGCCTCCTGAGCAAAGCATCAATACGGGCGAGTAACTCATCAAAATCGAAGGGTTTTGACAAATAATCGTCTGCGCCCAAGCGCAATCCCTCGATGCGCTCTTCTGTGTCACCAAGAGCCGTCAGCATTAGAAACAATAACGATGGATGTCGTTTACGCCACATCCCTACACTATATAAACTGTCGTCAGTACCTATCATACGATCGATCAAGGCTAGATCAGGTGATACCGATTTTATCATCTCACTCATTTCACTGATCGAAGACGCGTGGTGACATTGATGCCCTTCTGCAGAAAGACCGCGCAGTAAAAAACGAGCTAACTTTGGTTCATCTTCGAGTATGAGTAAGGTCGCCATTTATACTGTTCCCGTGGGTAATTCAACGGTAAATCTACAACCAGTAGGAGCCACATTGGTCGCACTGATGGTACCTTGATGGGCATCGACAATAGCTTTGGCAATGGCTAAACCAAGTCCGTTCCCCTGCCCAGATCGGGAATCCGATGCGCTGAAATAGCGTTGAAATATTCGTTCTATGTGCTGCTCATCCATCCCGGGGGCCACTGTCTGTCACAGTGAATGTGAGTGCAGCGTTATTAGACATTACGTCGACATTAATCTGGCTATTGCTAGGAGAGTGCTTAATTGCGTTGTCTAGCAAAATTAGCAACACCTGACTGATACGCTCATCATCAAAAACTGCTGTTTCCATGCTGATATGAGTATTTAAAGCAATCTGAATGGGTTTGCTAGCTACCATTGCATTGCTACGCTTTTGTACCTCAGCAACAAACTCATGAATATCGTGCTTAGCCGCAGAGACACGCAAATTGCCAGACTCAGTTCGGGCGACAAAAAGTAAGTCGTCAACCAGCTTACTCAACGCCAGCGATTGCTCCAGAACTATCTCAAGAGTTTCTCTGAGTGCGTCATTGTCAGCTTGCTGCCGCAGGGTAACTTGCGACTCCCCGCGTATAATCGTAATTGGAGTGCGAAGTTCGTGACTAATGTCAGCTAAGAACTCACGCCGAGCCGACTCGTTTTGTCGTAGTTGGTTGTTAGCCTTGGTCAAATCTGTGGTTCGCTGACTCACCTCAAATTCCAACTGTTGTTGGTACTGTTTTTCTTGCTGTTTCTGCTGGTTTAACGCTTCTGCCATGGTATTAAATGCCGTTGCAATATCGTCAAACTCTTTATCAAAGCCGCGAGGAATTCGATAGTCATAATTGCCTGTAGCTACTGACTCTGCGGCCATTCGAATAGATTGTAACGGCTGATACAAAATCCCTAGCAGCCAATAGCACCCGTATATGACTACAGGAACCGAAAGCGTAGCAAGTATAATGGAGTAAATGAGTATCGACTGGTTGGTAGCCTCTATTTTGGCATCAAGATACGTCACGACTGTGGACTGACGATTGACGGCGGCATTGATGGCCTCTCGAAACTGATTGTCTATAGTCACCTCTAATAGGTATTGGAGACGGCTCTCTTTTGTCAGATCGCTCTGGTTATGGTCGGTGATAATTGCTCTAAAGTCCCTAATAATGCTGTCGAGCAACTGTTCTAGCGCTTGTGTGTCCTCCACCGAACCTTTAGTCACTTGCTCACCTAAAGCCTCTCGTTGTTTAGTTTCAAGCTCAGTAATTCTCAACAATGACGCTTGAATAATCTTACGTTTATTGCGAACTTCGGCTTGATTGGCACCTGCTCCAAAAATGAGCTCGTCAGTGAGCTGTTTGAATAGTCGATATGACACACTCGATAACAGCAAGTGCTCCTGAAGGAGTGATTGGGCAATTGCATTTTGCGTGAGGTTGGCCCGGGTGGTATATGAAGACACCGCCACCAACGCAGAGGTTGCGACTAACAAAGACGCCATAATTATGGCAAAAATAGCGAGCTTCTTTTTGTACATTTCAATCCAATCGCGACGGACAATTTATCCGTCGCGCTACAAGAAAATTGCCTATTCACTGTAAGGTAACGAAGAGTGATGCAATACAATCTTCACGTCACCTGACTCGTCCAGCCGATAACCAAAAGTATACTCAACTTTGACTTCTTGGTTGTCGATAGTGGTAAAGAAGTAGTTCCCCATGGCCAGTGCGATATCATCCATAACAAGTATGTCGTGATTATCAAAGCGTACATTTGTCCATGGGTTTATGGCAAAGCCGTCGTCTTCATTGACCACACCAGTAACAAAATACGAATGGGCTTCATCAAAAGTTTCACGGAACTGGTCATATTTTGCCTTGGTAGGCTTGAAGAGCACACCAGATTGATCGTAATCGTACAACTCATTGATCAGTCTCTCTGCGTATGCACCGTAATCTCTGTCGTTTAGCTTCGCATCACCAATCGACACTATCCCCTGAGCCCATTTGCTCTGTGCCTCGGTAATCATTTCCACAGTAATTTGTGAGGCGCTAGCTTGTGTTGCCATAAAAGCTGTTGTGGTAATTGCAGTAGTCATTAAAAAGCGTTTCATTGTGGTATCTCCGTTTTCAAGGTACGGGCAAAGAATAGAGTTCCTTCAATGAAAAAGGCTTTTAAGCAAGATTAACAGAAGATTAAAAAGGCCAAAGTTTCGATAAAAATAGCTAAGATGAGGTAGGAATAAAATACGTTGAGTAGCCATTAGACTCTTCACATATATAGTAGTATTACGGTGTAAATATATAAAACAAAAAGGATAGTTAAATGTCTCGATGCATACGTTCTGCATGGTCAAAGTCTCTAATCGCCTTGTCTATAATTACGTCTACGTCTTCGTTAATGGCTGAAGAAACCGATGTATTGCAATACAAAGATGCATTTAACTTAGAATTCCCTGCATCCATGCAGTTCATTAACGATGACACCCTAATCTATAGTCGTCAGAGCATGGATATCATGACTGACGGCCGCAGCACAAAGCTGTGGCAAATCGATTTGGACACCGGCGCTCATACACCGTTCTTAACCAATGAGGGAAACATTGGGCAAGCGACCTTATCGCCAGATAAATCAAAACTCGCTTATACACGCAGTGTTGATGGAAAAAGCCAATTATTTGTTTACCACATCGCGCTGCAAAAGAGTGTGCAATTAACTAATGTGGATGCTTCTCCGAGAGATATCACTTGGTCGAACGACAGTACTCAACTTGCGTTTTCACTATTTACACCCAAGAGTGCTAAGTCTTTGTTTACCGGAATGCCCGCCAAGCCCAAAGGTGCCAATTGGGCTGATAGCTCAAGGTATATAGACTCCACCCGATATCGTGCCGATGGCGCTGGTTTTCTCCCAGGGGGCTTCAATCAAATATTCATTCTACCCGTTGATGGTGGCACGCCTCGCCAACTGACCACAGGTGACTTCCCCAACGGGGGAACATTGAGCTTCAGCAAAGATGACGAATGGATTTTTTATTCGTCGCCAGGCAACGAGGATTACTCACTCAACCCACTGGGTGCAGACATATTTAAAGTCAATACTGCGTCAGGTGATGTAAAACAGGTCACCTCTCTTATGGGTCCCGAATCCTCACCAAAACTCAGCCCTAACGGGAAATGGCTGGCTTTCACCCACGTGAATGATCGCAAACTCGCGCACCAAGTTTCTACCTTGAACGTATTGAATCTTGAAACTAACGATATCACAGTGCTAACTCCATCATTAGACAGAGGAATCGGCCAATTCGAATGGCAAGACAACAGCAAAGCACTGGTGTTCTCTTATGAAGATCACGGTGATGTTAAACTAGCGAATGTCACCGTTTCAGGTAAATTGTCGCCGATAGACGTGTCTATTGGTGGGCAATCTTTTGGTCGCCCATACACGTCTGGTGAATTTGCGTTAAGTGAAGATGGCGACATTGTCTATACGACAGCATCTGTATCTACGCCTGCCGATATCGCTTTGTATCGCAAAGGCAAAGAAGACAAAGTACTCACACAACTCAATAGCGACGCACTTGGTCATTTAACTTTGGCCAGTGTTGAAGCAATTTCAGTAAAGTCGAGTATTGATGATCTCACCATAGATGCATGGGTGGCTTACCCTCCTCATTTTGACAGCAGCAAAACCTACCCACTCATTTTAGAAATACACGGTGGACCTCATGCAGCATACGGCCCTCACTTTTCTACCGAGATACAACTCATGGCTGCACAAGGGTATGTGGTGGTTTGGGCAAACCCAAGAGGGAGTTCTTCTTACGGTGAAGACTTTGGTAATTTGATTCATCACAACTATCCATCGCAAGACTACGATGACCTGATGGATGTTGTTGATCAGGTTATTGCTAATGGCTCCATAGATGAAAAGAATCTGTTCATTACAGGGGGTTCTGGTGGAGGAACGCTTACCGCGTGGTCCATTGGTAAAACTGACCGTTTTGCTGCCGCCGTTGTCGCTAAGCCGGTGATCAACTGGATGAGCTTTACATTAACCGCCGATGCGTACCCCTATTTCAGTCAATACTGGATGCCTCAAATGCCATGGGAAATTGCAGATGAGCTTTGGCAACGCAGCCCGTTATCATTGGTAGGCAATGTCACCACACCTACCATGCTACTCACTGGTGAGGCTGATTTTAGAACACCAATGAGTGAAACCGAGCAATATTATCAAGCACTAAAGCTACAAGGTGTTGATGCAGCCATGGTGCGTATACCTGGTGCATCTCATGGTATTGCCTCCCGCCCGTCTCGCTTGATTCAAAAAGTAGGTAACATTGTGGCATGGTTTGAACGCTATAAAACACAGGAAGACGCGGATAAATAGTCTCGGCTTAACGCAGTTTTTTCGGTGGCTTTTCGTAGCCACCCGCGCTATTTAGACTACTAGGCATTAATTTACTTGCATCACCCGAAAAACCCCTTCAGGATGAATTAAAACAATAACTTGCGAACCTACTATGAAGAAGCTAATCGCCGTACTTTTAACGATGAATTTGATTTCATTGCCTGTTGCTGCTGAAGACTACGCAGAAGGCGAAGTCACCAGTGAACAAATCATGCTGTTTACAAAATTCGAGAAACACAAAGATGACGTTAACTACAGCAGCGAACAAACGGCATTTTTGCAATCAATTTCTCAGCCTACGTTAGTTAAGATATTTTTTGGTCAATGGTGCCACGATAGCCAACGAGAAGTACCACGCCTGATCCAACTGTTTGAAAAAGCTAACAATGACAATATTGAAGTCGTTTATTACGGGTTAGACACTAATAAAAGTGATGAGGCAGGGTTAGCTGAGGCTAACGAGATTAAAAAGACGCCAACAATCATTATAGAGCAGAACGGACAAGAAATTGGCCGTATACTTGAGTTCCCTGCGGCTGACTGGCCGACGGATATAGAGGCGTTGTTCTCACAGTAATGTAATGCAAAGAACCAATGATTTGTTTATAGATACTCTAATCATTGGTTCTCAATACGCCAGCACAATAACTGAAAACTTTCAGAAAATCTCAGGAAAATTACAAAAAACCTATTCGTAATTACGCTCCATCCACATGAGCTTCATTTTCAAATCTTGAATTTCTTTTTTTGCGTTCGCCAACTCTTCCACCATAGAATAGCTATCTAATAAGGTTTCGTCAGATGTGTTGTTTGTTGGATTGCTATCATGTTGTGCCATATTTGTTCACCACGCTGCTTGTTAGTTCATGAATGCCGCTATGTAACCACGCCTGTAATATTACAAAACTAATTACAAAAACTACAAGAGATCTGGAGAATAACAAGTATAGTTTTGCGGAATGTAGAGTTGACAAACACAGCTTCTCGAGCCGAAAAATCAGCTAACCTTATATAAATTCAACACTTTTTATAAGTGACAGGGAGCGGTTAACTCCAAAATAACCAAGCAATTGTGCTAGCAGCTAGGCAGTAGTAAAGCATGGGCAATAAGGTATAACGGATCACGTCACCTTCTTTTCCATGTAATCCTACAACACTGCACGCAGCAACTACGTTCACCACGGCAATCATGTTGCCACCATTGGCACCTAACATCTGAAGAGCCAATATTAGCTGTTGATTCAAACTAGTATCTATAGCGATGGCTTGTTGAAAGCTTGCAAACATTAAATTTGAGAATGTTGCGGACCCTGCGATAAATGAACCTAATGCGCCGACAAGTGGCGCCATAAAAATCCATGCATCGCCCAAATGAGACGCAACTAACTCGGCAAGCGCCATGGGCATAGCTGGCAGTGCATTGTCATTCACTCCAGAGTGAAGAAAAATACGCACCATAGGCACTGCAGCACAGAGCGAAATAAGGGATGGATACAGCATGTTTGCACTGTCTTTTACTGCGGAAAAAAGTTGCGATGATTGACTCCTTTGTAACCAAACGGCGATTACAGCAACTAGCATAAAAACCGTTCCAGGCAGGTAAAGAGGCATAACATTAACCGACAAATCAGTACCCAAAATACCCACCCACTCTACATTTGCACTTTGAAGCCACGTACTCAAAGGTAATTGTGGTAATCGCGTTACCACAAGTGCAATAGCAACCAATACATAAGGGAGCCATGCTCTGGTTAAGCTGAGAGGAGAGCTTTGTGCTAGGTTGGTAGCGCTATGATCACTTGTATTTTTAGGCAGTAGGAAGCCAATCCGCGCCAGCGGGCAAACAATGGCTAAACCTAGCATTCCACCGAGCACTGAAGGAAATTCAGGGCCAAATAGCCAAGCTACAGTGTAAGCTGGTAGGGTAAACGCAAACGCACTCATTACGGCAAATGGTGCCATTTCAAAACCTTTACGCCAGCTTGAACTGTCGGCGAAAAAGCGACAGTACATTAACACCATAAATAAGGGCAGCAATGCTGCCACCAAGATGTCGATACCCACCGCGGTAACTGCAATTTGACTGACATCAGTGCTAGACAGCCCTTTAGCCCCTTGGCCTATACCAACAATTGCGGGTGTACCTACGGCACCGAATGACACCGCACTTGAATCCGCCATTAGCGCAAGCACCACGGCACTGATTGGCGTAAAACCCAAAGCAACCAACAATGGAGCGGCAATTGCGGCAGGTGTTCCAAAGCCTGCTGCGCCCTCCAGAAAACTGCCAAAAAGCCAAGCTACAATAATCAACTGCACCCGCTTATCAGGGCTGATACTGGAAAAACCTAGCTTAATGGTATGTGTTGCACCAGTTCGCTCTAAGGCTTTGAGTAATAGAATTGCGCCGAATAC
Source organism: Alteromonas sp. KUL49 (assembly GCF_006538345.1). Lineage (GTDB taxonomy): Bacteria > Pseudomonadota > Gammaproteobacteria > Enterobacterales > Alteromonadaceae > Alteromonas. The sequence continues at coordinate 118,148 of NZ_BJKL01000008.1, forward strand.
AATCCACAGTATGGTTAGCGCAATAATAACACCTTCTAGACTCGCGGCTAACATTTGGGTAAACGGGACTCCCCAAATGAAAAACGTCGCAAAGGCAGTGATCAACAAGCTCAAAGGCATAGCTAGCTTGGCCGGTAGCCGCAATGCCACCAGCAGTATCAAAACACTTAAAATGGGCGTTAAAGCGGTGAAGAGTTGAGATGTAGTCATGATTACGTCCGTGTGAGCAAGGCTGGCACTATGACTACATTAAAGGATATCGCTATACAAATCAGCCTAATATCCTAATGAACCAAGCTTCCCATTAGGTATATAGAACAACCGATTGATGGACATCAATCGGTTGTGTCGTTTCATTCATTCACGTCTGCTAACTCAGCACTAGCGTGATCATCCCAATTTAAACGCATATCCCAACGGTAACGATGTTCACGTTCAAGTGGCGGTTGTGCTGTGTCTATTTCACTGAGCACATTAACGGCTTTTGAGATAGTGGCGTCACGCCCGAATAAATAGCTCTGCTCTTTAACGATGGTGAGATAGGCTTTGTTGAGTGCCAACGCTCGCTCAGGGCTTGGTGTGATTAAGTCATATAGCGAATTCACTCTGGATACTTCATCTTCTTTCACCATACCATTTTCGTCAAACCAACGAGCTAACATCTCAGCGTTTTGACGAAACTCGTCACCGCCGCCTACACGTTGCATGTAAGTGAGGAACTCACCTTGCGTCTCACCAATATTCGGAACGTCATCCATTGCGTGCAAATCTATATAACCCCAACCGTTGCTACCCGGCACTTTTCGCGCAAATGAAAACGTTTGGTCAAAGGTCGAACCCACAGTTTTGTGACAGCCGTTGCAAAACGCCAGTTCTTGTTCGTGTTGAGCTCGGAGATTACCTTCACCGTCTTCAATAAAACCATTGATAGTCCAGCCAAAACCATTGTCGATGCCAGTATCACCGAGGTAACGCGTTTGGGGAAGCTTTTCAAAGTGCTTGTCTTTTGCTTCCGCATAATAGGCTGATGCTAGGCTTTCGCGGCTTCTAAAGAGGTGCTTTTTCATATAGCGCACTTCTTTCATACGCTCTGCGTTGTAGATGTCACCGTTTTCATCAACGCCAATGTAACGAACCGTATGTAGAAACTCGGTACCCTCTGGGTAGAGCATGTACGCAAGCGCTTGATCACTCGCATCGCCGAGATAGTGTGATCGACGAACGATAGATTCTGCTGCATTAGTCAATTCACCGTCACCATCTACATCAATGCCAATGCTTTGTTCGTTTACAGGAGTTATAGGTAGTCGATCTACGTCTTTAAGCGTCATTTCTACGAGGGTAAGGTTGGCAAAGTAAATTGCCTCGTTGTATTCACCATCTAGTTGCTGAAACGTCGCTGGCAATCTAATCATTGCATCGCCTGTTGAGCCATTAGTTGGCCAGAACGTACTTGGAAAGGGTTTGTAATTGTATGACACCCAACCACTTCCATCTAATGCAACGCCGTTTTCATCAAATGCCCCTTGCGCGTTCGACAAGTTTTGAATTTGCATGTAATCAGGTAGTGCTTCTTCGCCAGTAAAGGCAGTGCTGTAGTTATCCTCATTGATGTAACTGAGGATCGTATCGTCACTTATAGTTTCAATTAGCGCACTGCGGTCTATAAATAGGTTTTTCCAGCTATTTGTTAGCCCAACATCTGAAAATTCATAGTTGCCTTGGAGGGTGCCGTCGCCCATTTGATTCGGACGCAACTCTGACAATTCATAGCTTTGGTGGCAGGCGTAACAAGGATTGTGAACCCCATCTGTTTTGGTATAGCACTGTGGAGGGATCACTGCTTCGGGATTATAGACCTCATTGTGCTCCATGTAAGCCAATGCCGGAATGTCATCCCCTTCGCTGTAGGGGTACTGAATGTCTGCTGTTTCTTGAGCTATACCCACGTCTTGAGACTCTGACGTACAAGCCACAACTACAGGAATGAAGAGAAGCGCGCCAATAAGGCGGTAAGCGTTTAACATTTTCATCTTTCTTTTAATCGCAAAAATCCGGGCACAAACGTACCCGGATAAAGTCACTAATGCTGATAATTACTTATCAGCTGGCTCGTACATCCACAAAGTGTTGTTCTCTTGGAAACCATCTTCACCAATAAGAATACGACCATCATTCATAACAACCACGTTGTCTGGTTGAGATAACTGCTCTACATCACAGCGCTCTGCACCGGTGAGTGACGAACGGTATGTACCGCCCATAACGACTGGCTCGATGCGAGTAATGTTGTAGCCATCTTCCAAACGAGCGCGATAAACACCACCACAATCCTTAACACGAGCAGAAAGATTGATGTCGCCTTCGCCGTCGGTCATGGTGTTGTCGATATCAGCGATGCCGATGTACATGTAGGCATTTTCAACCACTTCACCTTCAATCATATCAACGCCTTCAACAGCTTCTTGAGCACGCTTAGTATTGATTGAAATACCTTCGAGTTTACGCCATTCAGCAGTAGCACCTTTGAGGCGCGCCGCAGCTCGTGACTCAAGGAAAGCAACGCGATCATCCATTGGTTGGCCAGCAGTTACTGCACTACCACCTTCTGCAACCGTTGGATACGTGGCATCGCCATCAACCCATGCTTGTACATCTGCAACAGTCAGGTAAGAACTTTGACCATCAACGTAATCGTCAGTACCAATACCGTTGTACTCATCGATCCACGCGCGAATAGTTGCGTTGTCGCCGTTTGCAAGCTCTACCCACTCAACGTCAAAGCCCGTAGTCGCTGGATCGTTTTGTCCTTCGTCTTGGGTTAATTTAGCGCCGTAAAGCGTACCTGCTGACAAGTCTTCAGCCGTATCTGCTACAAACTTAAATAAAACGCCACCAGTGTCGTCTTGAGACAAGTAAGCGGTTTTTCCGTCAGGCATTACTGTCGAGTTTTCATGCTCATAACGACCCATAGCAAAGTGCTTAACAATAACTGGAGCATCAGCTAAAGGCTCTGTTACTTCAGCAATGTAGCCATAGTTATAGGGGTTTGCCGTGTCTGGCGCAGTCATTGCCCACATTCTGCCCAAGCGAGAATTAGTCGCAACTTCGTCTGGATCGTTCCAATCTTCATCTGTTGTAGAATCAACTGATGAATCAACAACCCACTCTTCAGAAGTGAGTGGCGTACCCCATGGAGACATTGAACCAAAGCAGTTCGCCGCTGTTCCCCATACCGATGAGAAATCAAGCATCATCACATCAGTCACAGACCACATGCCAAGTGCATCGCGCTCAACTTTCATTCGGCTCATACCACCAGGAAGCTCTTCCCAGTTAGAGAACAAGTAACCTTCGCCGTCACCAGTAGACAAGAATCCGTTGAAGTCAGGCATATCGTTTTCAAGAATGAGATCGTTGCCATCTAGGGTATAAATGTGGCCAAGCCCTTCAGGAAGCTCGCCACTGAAAGTATCACCTGTTTGACCAAGTACTTGATATTGACCAATCGCTGTCATAACGAGTTGTTTTTCCTCGTCAGATGCTGGAACTGGTGAATTAGGTAGAGTCACCGGTAACTCGTTGAAATTAACACCTGCCAACACGCCAACGGTACCTGTATTAATTGGCATGCTGTTTACACTGTTAGTTGCTGTGTTTGAACCTGACGGGTGCTGTACGTTAAAGAATAAATCACCTTCGTCTGTTAAAAAGATGCCCGTAACCTCTGCGCCCAGTGGCACAGTAGCAATACGCGTAAGACGACCAACGCTGTCCGCTCCGTCTTGCCCATTAGTACCGTCAATACCGTCAGTACCATCTACACCGTCGGCGCCATTAATACCATCTTGCCCGTCATCACCCTCGAGTGAACATGCTGACATACCTAAAATAACTGCGAGTGCCAACGCTGAATATTTAATACCGCGTAACGCTTCAAGTTTCATTTTTTATCCTTGTATTTTGATTGGATTGGATATGTGGAATGTGTACATCCAAGTCGGTCTTGGAGTGACGATACTGGCCGAGATTTGTGAAACTTGAGTTACGGAGCCATGACACTAAATTGAATCTTTTTTGAACGTTCAATCAAAAACTTGCGTAGCTGGGGAGATCTGCACTCTCAACAAAAAACGGGTAGCTGAGCTACCCGTTGTCTATCTAAATACCATTTAAAATGGAGCGAAACCGTCCTTATTTACTTCAGGAATACGCCAGCGCTCCTCTGGAGTTAATTGCTCAACATGAGTGACATGGGTGGGGATCTGCATTCGATCTCCGTACAACCATAACACCATATTGCTTCTGCTCCCTTCGGTTATCGGATGTGCAGTATGTGGCACATTTCCTCGGTGAATCAGTGCGACACCCGGATCAAATTTAACCTGTGTAACTTTACCTGATGCACGGTCAAAGAAGTCCACTTCAGATCCAGAGAACTCCTCATCAACAGTATTCATGTTGATATTCATAGTAACCGCACTCGCATCAGTATGAGGTTGCAAAGAGGTATCGCCACCTGCCTCATAATGAATCGAAAACCCAAAAGTTTGCGTATCGTAACCCACAATTTCGGGGAACAATAACCGTGCAATCGGACGCATGTAGCGATTCAAAATATCCGTGTAAAACGCTTGAAACTTCGGCGCACCTAATGCTCCCTCCGAACGCTCATCTAGCATGGCTCCATAGCGATTTAGGGCAATTCCATAAGGAGGTCGTGTAGGAATTCCAGAATCAAAGGCTGCACGAAGGTAGTCTCTCAACACCGATAACTTGTGGGGGTCGAAAAACTGTGCTTTGTATACCCCATCACTGACTTTCTCCCATAAATCGCTCACATCACTCTCGGTATTCGGGTCAATCCAAGCTTGCGCAACAGCATTTCTCAAGTCAGCACTCAAAATAGAAGCGTCAAGTGTGAAGGGCAACGACGCATTGGTTTCGTCCCACGCCTTCCAAGCACCTTTGAACAATTGATTATTATCACTCCAAAAACGTTGCACTGACGGCGCACGTTGAAGTATGTCAACTGGAGATGGCATGGATAAAGATGTTGCTTGTAACAAAGGACTATTCATTTTTACTACCTCATGTCTACTTCAAACTGGGTAGCGAGAGTGTAGTGAAGCATCAACTATTAATAAATAGAATAAAAATATAATGAGTTTTTAGATTATAAAGATAATAAGAAATAGCAAGATGATCGTTAAAGGTAGCAAGTAACACATTGTTTTTGAGGGCTACATGGGAAATAATCACAATTGTGATTGATATCGACATTAATATCACTTGGACCTGCATCGCTGTACACAAAAAAGGATTTTACTTGTGTGGAAACTCATACCCGTTTTTTTATCTAGCCTCACCTTAATTGCATGTGGAGGAGGTTCTGATTCATCTGAAGGAAATACTAACTCAGGCGGTATTGGAACGGGTGGAAGCGACTCTCCCAACAATGTATTGACACTAACCGCGATGCAAAATAGTGATTGTTCAGATAACGCTCCATCGACAAATGCAAAGTTAATCATTCACAATGATGACTTCTCTGAACGAACGGTTCTTTCCCCAAATGCTATGGGGGTATTCAACTACGAAACCCAAAGCAATCACATCTCTGTATCTCTAATTACCTACATAGAAGTCAAAGCATTCGGTATTCAAACCAATATAAAAACCTTCATCGATGTGCCTGTCACCAATTTGGGAACGTTCACAACGACACACGTTGCTGATTGTCAATGCAGCTTTGAAACTGTAACGATTGCAAATGTTCAAGGTGCAGGAGAAATAGAAAGTGCTTGGGTTTCAATAGGAGCCTCAACCGCCTCAGCTGATAAATATACGGCTTCAGCAGATGAAATTATTTTAGTGGTAAATATGTGTCGCTCGACAAATGAAGAGCAAATCATTACAGGAACGCTTCACTTAACAGACGAAGAATGGACTATTCCCCCACAGCCTTATTCCCAAGGGGTGACTGTAAATGCGAGTGTTTTGTCTGACTCAGTTTCCGTAAATATCGACTCCGGTGCGAACGCATCTGTTTATTCCTATATTGACGGTAACGCAGCGTATCGCTCCAGAATGTCACTCTCGGGGGAAAATATAGGCGTAGCAAGCGAGCCCTCCGTGGATTATCACAGTGTGAATTCCACACTAGTGAAAGAGTTTGAGTCTAGCGACTTTTCACAAGCTCACGCAATAAATATGAAAACAAACTACTCGCGAATTGTTGCAGCGACCAATGATTTGTCGTTCAGCGATGTCAATTTTTCCGAAATATATTCTGCTGTTGTCGGAGAGAGCAATGAATACAATTTCAGTCATCTGTCTTTCGCTGATTCATTTCAAGTAACAACTGCATTATATGCAAGCTCCAACCAATTCGATGTATTGAGTTGGACAATCAACATGCCTGTATCTGGGAGCTTCCCTAATGTCGAACTCTGGGATTACTCTAGCTACGTCGATACCTCTGGCGCGCTTCTGGGAACTCCTGAGGTTTTATCTATCCAAGCAAATTTGTATGGCTACAAAGATATTTTAAGTTACGACGAATTATTTTTAACACCGAACGATACAACTAGTTTTAATGAGAAATTTAGTGAATACGAACTAGCCTCTTTGTACTTATTTAACTTTGGTGATCCGGTTGTTAGTTCTCCCGTCGTCGCAACTCAATTTCGAGACCTTTTGAAGAGTTATTCAATTACGTCACCTCAAGTATCGGAGATATCTCAAAAAGCGAGAGATGAATTAATGCGGTCAATAAATAATAGCGGCAAACACAGAGATCAGCATTCTACAAGCCGTTTACGTTAATACCATTACCTTAGGATTAAGCCGCTCTCCATTGAGCGTTAATAAAGGAATAAATACATGAAAAAACTTATCCCTGTTTTATTTTCAAGTCTTACACTAGCTGCCTGTGGAGGAGGCTCATCAGGAGGAAGTGTTAACTCCGGTGGTAGTGGGAGTGGAAGCGGAGGGAGTTCGTCCCCAAACGTACTAACTTTAACAGCTGTTGAGAGTAGCGCCTGCTCTGAGACAGCTCCATCTACCAATGCGAGACTTGTTATCCATAACGATGACTTTTCTGAACGAACAGTACTATCTCCAAACGCAACAGGTGAATTTAGCTACGAGACCAATAGCAGCAATATTACTGTGTCGCTCATTACCTACAAAGAAGTGGAGATGGGTATATTTCAAACAGACGTGAACACCATGATAGACGTCCCTGTCACGGATATAGGAAGCTTTGAAACGTATCACGAAAGTGGCTGTAGCTGTGTAGCAGATACGGTAACAATCACAGCGAATAACAGTGTGAATGACTTTGACAGTGCCTTTATCTCTATGGGAGGTATGAGCTATTCACGATCTGCTAATTCCTTCTCAAGAGACCAAATATCTATCCCTGTAGAGGTGTGCTCAGACAATCTTACCATTACTGGTACTGCACATTTGGCAGGCCAAGATTTGGGGATTTCACCACAACCATTCGTATCTGGAATGACTGTTGATGCTACCGTTTCATCAAGCACTGTATCCGTTTCTGTAGAGCCAAATGCGAATGCCTACATAAATTCATTCATTGACGGCTATCGTGCGTACCAGTCAGATATTTCTAACTCAGGTGGACCTGTAGTTTTCATCGATGAACCCTCAGTTGACTACCACACTCTCAATTCAGTGCTGTACAACTATCAATCTTATGCTGGCTTTTCTGATGCATTCTCGTTGAATGCGAGAGTAAAATATGAAGAAAATGTACCTGCAACAAACGACCTATCGATGACGGATGTCGATTTTGATGCAATGTATAACGCCGCCGTTGGAGATAGTGATAATTATAATTTTAGTAATGTTTCTTTTGCTGACTCATTTAGAATAACGACCTCAGTAGGTATTCGCTATTATAAGGACACGTTAGTTTGGACTCTCAAGATGCCAGTATCAGGTAGATTTCCAAATGTAGACAATTGGGACTTTTCAGAATATGTGGATACGTCTGGAGCGCTTTTAGGTACACCAAACGTCATAGGATTTGATGTTGCTTTATCTGGCTATAAAAATATTACGAGTTACGAAGAGCTGTATACCGAGCAGTTTGACAGAAGGTTTTACAGTAATACATTCAATGAATACGAACTAGCTACTCTGATAATGGAGAGCAACGATGTATCAATTTTCGAGTCGCCAATATTAGCCACGAGTATAAACGACCAACTGGTACGCAAATCAGAAAGTTTGCCTGAAAGTTCCACGCCAACTCAAAAGAGTGAAAACGAGCTAATCGAAGCAGTTGCGAAAGCAAGTAAATGGCGATAACAAGACTGTTAATTCGCTAAACTTGATTGCAGGGAGACGGGTGACACAAAATATTGATCGCCTGTCTCGACGCAATGTTCTGTTATAGAGTTCCTTTTTGCACTTTTTTCGGCAACTCAATCGTAATTGTCGTTCCGCGACCAATTTCAGTGTCGGCAGAAATATTGCCAAAGAGTTTCGCAGTGACAAGGTTGTGTACTATGTTCATCCCTAATCCGGTTCCACCATCGCCACGTTTGGTTGTAAAGAACGGATCGTAGATACGCTCTAACACGTCCTCCTTCATGCCCATGCCGTTGTCGCTAAAAATAATGACTATAGAGCCCTTACCTTCTTCGATCTTTACACTCACTTTGCGATAGTCAATATCTTCAAATGCATGATTAACCGCATTAGTTGTCAAATTTGACAACACCTGGCTGAGTATACCTGGATCTAAGTTGAGCTCAGGGTTGTCACCCTCGACACGCCATTCCACATTATTTTTACTGAGTAGCACTGACAAAGTGTTCATGACGTTTTCACAATATTCTTTCACGAAAACTTTACGGCTCTCAGAGAAAACTTGGTCTGCTGACACCTTCTTAAAGTCTTGTACCAGAGTATGACAACGCTCTAGGTTTCCTTGTACTAGCGTATCTAACTCTTGCATTCGGTCAGTAAAACGGGTCACATCGCTCTTTTTCAGTGTGCCCTCCAACATCTTATCTTTAAACGTTTGAACATCAGACCCAATAGTACTCACCGCCGTTAATGCGATCCCCAACGGCGTGTTCACCTCATGAGCAACCCCAGTAACCAACTGGCCTAAAGAAGCCAGCTTTTCTGATTCTATTAATTGCGCTTGAGTCTCAGTCAAGTCACTCAAGGTATTCTTTAATGCAAGGTTGATTCTTCTGTTCTTTAAAAACAGATTGACAATGATGACCGCAGAAACGACTACGATAGTAAAAATCAGCAGTATGACGTTGATTAAACTACGTTGTTGGTCGATAACTTTTGACTGAGTTTCAACTTCTGATTCTGCGCGAGTGAGTTGATCTTGACGTCGTTGAAGTTCTTCTTGCTGTTCACTCAACTCCCGTCGAGTGTTTCGGACTTCTTGCTGTAAATCGAAAAGAAGCGTCTTTTGGCTCTCTATATCAGCGCTATATTGGTTTAGTGAACGCTCAGCAACCGATAACTCTTGAGCTTTTCTCTCCAGTTCACGAAGCGCTTGAGCATTACCTTCATCAGCAGCTGCCAATCTCTCGAGGAGCGAATTCAATCTGCTCTCATTGTCGGATAATGCCTGCTGTTTTACTGTTAACTCGCTAGTCAGTGCATCAGCCCGCTGTGCAAGAATGGTGAACTCTGACTCTTTGTCGGCAAGCCGTTGCTGTTGTGTTCTTAATTGCTCAAATGCTTGTGCATTTTGTTCTCTCAATGCTTGTTTAGCCAGCTCTGTCTGATAGTACAACTCAGCAATATCTACTTCAGATCCCCCGAAGAGAAGTAACTCTGGCGCTATCTCTATACCTTCAAATACAATATTCGGACGATTTACATCAAACCTAGGGGAGCTGAGCTGACTTTCCCCCTCTTCAACAACAAGATTTATCATTGTGTTGTAAAGAGAGTCACTGTTTTCGGTAACAATGAGTACTCCTTTACCTCTTAGTGTAACTGCCACCTCTGTTTGTGCGCCCAATTGAGAGCTAGGTATATATACAAGGTTTGCGGTATTTAAATCATCAAACTTCGTAACCAACTGAACAATAATTTGCTGTTCATGAACGGAAACTCCATCTAAGGCACGCAAAGACTGGAAAGCACGCCGATCATTCCATACGGCAATTGAAAAGTTGTCACTTTGACTATGTTCTGGCCAATTCAAATGACGAGCTACCTGAACAAGCAATGCGGCTTTTACTTCTTCAGCACTGTATACATCGGATGACTGAGCAACGAGTTGGAAGGAGCTGAATAGTAGAAACGATAGTAAAACGAGTTTTCGGAACATGTAGGAGCTAACCACTAATCATCGAGAGCATGTATATATGAAGGAACGTGGTTTCAAAGGTTGGCGCACTATTTATAGCTCCCAAAATGCCTTCACACGGCTGATATTTGCTTTACCTTAACACAACTTTTAGTGAATGTTGTTACTTGACATAGATATTACCCGTGCGGCTTTCTAGTTCGCTATCTGTCATTTCAAAAACCGCTCAACATTCTTTAAAACAGGACTAGAAATTGTAAGAAAACGAGCCAAATATTTGTCGACTTTCCATGGGTAAATCGTTTGGAAAGCCCAGGCCTAGCGCAAATACCGGTGTATTCTCACTAGGCTCTAGTACAGTATCATTAAAGACATTTCTAATACTGAACCGCGCCGACCAGCGAGAATCTGGTTGCCATAACACGGTAATATCTGTTTTTAGATAATCGTCTATCTCATCTCTGGTGTCACCACCATCTCTTTTACGATCAGCAACCCAATAGCTTTGCGTAGTCAACAACCAATCTTGGGCAATTTGGTACCTAAGGTCGACAAAGCTCATTAAACCGGGCACACGTCCTTTGTCTTCATCAACTAAGGGGAGCTCAGCTTCTAACCAGGATGCATTTGCATCCACACGAAGCTTCTCTGAAATTTGCCAAATAATCTCTACTTCACCGCCGTAACCCTCTTGTGCACCAATGTTTTCGGCAACAAGAGTCGTAGTGTTCAGGATTAGTTGGTTTGCATCGTAAGTGAACAAATTTAACTTACCGGTAAACTCGCTGTTTGGGCGGTAATCGAAAGCCACTTCGAAAGTTTCGATTTCTTCGGGCTCTAAATCCGGGTTACCTAACGTAGCAGGGTTATTAACAAACACGAGTTCTGCGACTTTGGGGGCTCTAAATGCGGTACCGTATAAAAACTTACTGGTCAGCGTATCAGTAGTATTCCAAACCAATGCCAGTCTCGGGTTCACTGTGGAGCCAAAGTCTGAATAGTGGTCATAGCGAATGCCACTGGTGAGGGCAAGGTTATCAGAAATTTGCCACTCGTCCTGCAAGGATAAAAACCACAGTTGTCTTGTGTAATCAGGAGAATAGGCGAAAGGCGTATCAGTGACTGATGTCACCTCAGGGGCAATTAAGTCGTCAGTGCGGTTGTTAACATCCAAAACACCTGGCCCGAAGTTTTTTCGCTCTTCCACATCTCTATAGCCAGACTCATCGCCTCCGAGACCCAGTCGAATTCTATGGTTAGTTAAGCCTGAATAAACGAGAGCAGAGTTCACTTTAAACCGTTTGGTAACACCTACAGGGGCACCAATGACGCCATCGGGAAACTCTACAGGCACAAAAGGCGGTGCGAACAAGTTACCATCGTCGCCAACAGGCCAAGTTCCCGCGGGGAATAATTCAAAATATGACACTGCATCAGACTGACTATAGGATAGGTCGTATTCGGCAACCACATTGTCGCTTATCTCACCGTTCCAATTCAGCTGAGTTTTAACGTTCTCGGTATTATCTTGGTCAATGTTGTTGCCAACAAGCCCCGCGCCGTTCCCCATATTCTGACGAGTTTTGTAATACCAATTACGCCACGTGTAGTTCCCGTAGTTTAGGTCCAAATGAATATTGGCCATCTCGCGTCGCCGGTCCAAAATACCGTATTGGGTTCTCCGCTCATTGTCATTATTCATTTTTTCATAGGTCACTGACAAACGCGCATTAACATCACCAAAGCTGCGATTTGAATTTAACCACAACTCTCTATAATCAAATGAGCCATAATTAACACCCACTTCTGTGCCATCAACGCCATCCGCCTTTTTCGTGATAACATTTATCACACCACTGAAAGCATCTGCACCATACACCGCTGAGCCAGGACCGCGAATGATCTCGATCCGCTCAATGTTATTCACTGGGTACCTAAACGCCACTGGTGAAGCAAACTGACTCATTTCAGAGATTTCTACACCATCGAACAGTATGAGTATCTGTGGAGTGCTGATACTTTGTACACCGCGTACTGTGAACTGATTTTGCATTCGAGTGTACGCTGGGCTTACATGAAGTCCCGGCACTCGCTCAATAGCCTCAGAAAATGTACGAACTCCCATCGCCTTTATATCTTCAGCTGTGATCACCGATACTACCGCTGGAGCATCTGAAACTTGATTTGTTGTACCCGTGGCCACTTGAACTTCTAGGATTTCTCCCAAGTCCATGGCGAGTAGTTCTTCTAGGCTAGACATTTCTTCGCGAGCAATTACGTTGGTAGAAACCAAAGCTAGCAAAGCCAGTGTTGTTGATGGAATTGATTTGTACACGTATCTCGCTTAAACGGAATATAGCGTTCTTTCGATAATTATAAGGTAGGTGGTTTAGTACGACTTGTCTATTAGACAAAGGTAAGATCTTAGATTATCGATAACACTTTGGTCTTGTAAAGAACACTAGCTAAGCACAACTTCAACATGTCTAACTGCATAACAGGTGTGTATTTTGTTGAATAGCAAATCACTTGAGTCTACGCTTGTTAAACAAGCACTAAATAGGTTCCTCCTCTGTGTACAGGTTGTTTGATACTTACATTCGTTCTGTTCGTATCCTGCTTTTTGTCATTTTCACTTGCAGTATCTCCTCGCCCCTAGCGTGGGGGCAGAGTAATGACGCAACGGTGCTGTTGCTCAATTCTTACCATCCCCAATATCCTTGGACCAAAGCGCTTACCGATGCGGTCAGTGAAACGCTTGACGGACGAGTAAAGTCTGAAAACCTTCATATCGACTACTTGGATGGTCGCTTTATGATTGACAACGCCACCTATCGTCAAACTTTAAAACAGAGGATAGAAGTCAAATACGCAAAAATTAACCCAGACGTCATTATTGCCAGTGATGACTACGCGGTAAATTTTCTTCTCGAAGAGGGAGATAGGATTTTTCCTGGGGTTCCTGTGGTTTATGTTGGCGTAAACTTTCTGTCTCCTGAATTAGCAAATAGAGACAACTACATCGGTATCATCGAAGGTGTGGATATAGAAGGGAACATTAACTTGATGTTAAACATGCTCCCCGACACCGAGTCATTAATTCTTCTTTGTGACAGCACAAACTTTGGACAACACATTACAAAGTTAGCTGAAGAAATCATCAACACCAATCGGACAACGCACGGCTGGGAACATGTAGATTTTGACGTATGGAATAACTTCACTTTACCTGTACTTTACGAGAGGCTAAGTGTACTTCCTGACAACACTGCAGTGTTGCTTTTGGCAATCCATAGCGACAAAGACGGGCGCTACTTCTCTTATACCGATGATCTCCCTGACCTGACCACCGCTTCAAACTCCCCAGTATATGGCATGTTTGGTGCTGTTATGTTGGGGCAAGGCATTGTGGGTGGCAACATAAATTCGCCAATGAATCAAGGTAAACACGTCGCGACGCTTGCTCTTAATTTGCTCTCTGGTGCAAGTATTTCTGACTTGCCTAAATCTACGATGGGCAGCTTTTCACCAAAGTTCGACTATAGAGCACTTAAACGCTTCAATATTAGCGCAAATCAACTCCCACAAGGCTCAACTATCGTTTTTGAACCTCATAGCAATGTGTTTAAGACCGAACAGCTCACTTACGCACTTGTAGCGATAGTGGTCATAACATCCCTCGGGTTGGTCTTTTACAACAATGTGAGAAGGCGTGTAGCCGAGGAAAAAGCCAACACAGATGCGTTAACTAAACTTCCAAACCGACGCGCCGCTGACGAGTGGTTATCAAAGCAATGGACGTTATCGACGGGGCACCAAAAAGGTTTTGCTATTGGAATACTTGATATTGATCATTTTAAACGAGTCAATGACGAGTACGGCCACGACATTGGTGATACGGTTTTAATACACATTTCAAAGCGTATTCAAAAAGTGCTAAGAAACAGTGATAGGCTTTACCGTTGGGGCGGAGAAGAGTTTGTCATCTATTTTGATTTTGTTGATCCAGATACATTAGACAAAGTAGGAAATCGACTTTTACATGCTATACGTCACACACCTATCGAACCAGCGGGAACAATAACAGCCAGCCTAGGCATCGCCATTTCTTCTGACTTTGAATCATTGGAGTCGCTCCTGATTAGAGCAGACACAGCATTGTATTACGTCAAACAAAACGGAAGGGACAACCTCTCGAGAGTATCAGCTTCTTGAACCGTACACATGACAACTAGTTGTCTAGATGTTGGCGCTTGTGCCACTCTCGTTCTATGCGCTCAAACTCTCCTCGTTCGGACAAGACTTTCATGGAGTCATGCAAAGAAGTGAGCGTTGCAGCGTCTGTTTTAAGGTTACATGCCAAATACATGTCAGGGTGTAACTCGTCCACATCTAATACTAACTTTAAATCACTCAAAGATTGAGACTGAGAAATACGATAAGGGAGGTGACCGGCGTTAATAATAACAAGGTCGATATGTCGCGTTGGTAACTCAAGTAATTCAGTAAGCGTGCGATAGGTTTCACTTACGTACAGGTTTTCATTCTCAACGAACCCCAAACTGAGTAAATGCTGATGGAAAAAGTCTTCCTTCATTACAGCAACAGTATATTGCTTAGCGTCTTCCAGACTAGACAGTTGGATGTCGCTGTCTGTCTTTGCATAAAGTGCTGTTGAAAGGTCAGTTATTTTCCCTACCCATGAAAAAAGTGGCTCGCGCTCAGGGGTTTTTATTGTCGAATATAAACAGGTATTTGGCGTTTTTAACGTGTACTGGTAAGCATCGCTCCATTGGTGATGTGAAAGATCATAATCCACCTTTGCGTGCTCAAACACTTTGTTGACTATTTGAGTCGCGAAACCACCAATGTCTTCCGACTGAACCAATTGGAAGGGAGGTAAATGCTCGGTCAAGACAGTGATACGCTGTGCACAAGCCTTTGCGCTGTATAATAGAGCTACCGCAATGCCCAAAAGCCCAATAATCCGAATCACTCTACAAACCTTCAAAAAGCCGACGAATTTTTATACTAATGAAAGTTGGCTCTCTAGTATAGTTAGCAATTCGTCTGAACTTTAATGTGAGCCTTACGCTAAACTGGCCAACTGAGCTCTACTTTCGCTCCTGAGCCAGTTTGGTTGGAAAGCTTAACTTTTCCGCCGTGCTTACTGATTACCGTCTCCACAAACGCTAGCCCGATACCTGCACCATTTGCCTTGGTGGTGAACAATGGTGTAATCGCATTTTGAATGTTAGAAAATCCAGAACCATTGTCGGAAACTGTGAGAAACTGATGATTGTCACTTTGGTAGTAGTTTATAGCAATATCTACTCCCCCGCCCTCGACTGACTCTATGGCGTTTTTTACAAGATTAATAAGCACTTGAGCCATCAATTCAGGGTCCCCATAACAATCATGATGACCTACGAAAGTGAGAGTGTCTTTTGGAGTTAACAATCCTTGTGCATGCTCTATAACTTCATTTAAATCAAAGCGAACTTTGTCGGGCTCGGGAACTTTCGCCACCTGAGAGAATCGCTCGACAAAATTGAGTAACCCTTCTGAGCGGGTTTTAATACGCGTTAATACCACTCGAAGTTGCTCTTCATTCCACTGTTCCATACTGAGCAGGGTTTCCGTCATTGAAGACATAGGCGTTAGGGTATTTCGCAACTCGTGACTCAGCACTCTCACTAGGTTTTTTTGTACGGCTTGCTCGCTTTGCTTCAATTCATTCGAAATATCGATAGCGGTAAACAAATGAACAGACTGATTGTGATAAGTCAGCGAGCTCGATTGGCATCGCCAGTTTGGGGTAAGCGAAGGATGTTGTAGCTGGTTGTCTTTCACTACAAACCCTAAATCTTTGGCTTGTATACCCTGTAAAAAGCTTACCTCAGCGATATCGTAAGCTGCACCATTTGCGTAGGTGAGCATAAAATTCTCATCAAAGACCGCAATCGCAAGTGGGAGGTCTTCAAATAGCTGCTCGAGCATTATCGACAGTAACTGATTAGTGGCAGTATTGCTTTGACTGTTATTTTGTAATTGCTCTATTTCTCGACTCAAATCGTCGAGTAATTGGGATTTGCCACGCTGTGCTAAACCAACGCCATATTCCCCCATATTCAAACTTTGGGTATAAACGGTTAATCGCATGATCGACGTCGACCAAAACAACCATACTCGCCAAGCCGCCCAAAACAGAGGATAACTGGCGACAAATAGCAAAGTACAGATGGCTAATGTTGACCAGTCCCACGCATGCGCGAGCATGGCAAGTAGTGTTAGAAACACCAAAACCACACCACTAAGTGCGGCCTTTATTTTGAGCTCCACCGAATAACTTACGTTATTCAATATCGAAATCCTCTTTCTCTAGACCATGCTTCTCCATGCGTCGATAGAGCGCATTTCGAGAAATCCCGAGAGCCGAAGCAGCTTTACTAATGTGGCCTTGATACTTTTTGAGTGCCTTAGTGATCATATCTAGCTCAACGTCGTCCAGAGGACGTAATGCATCACTGATTCCACCATCCTCTGGAACTAGAGCACTGGCTTTTTCAGGCAACATAATATGGGCAGGCAATATCTCTGTTTCGCGACACAAAATAACCGCGCGCTCTATCACATGACTGAGTTCTCGAACATTACCTGGCCATGCATATCCTTGGAACAAGGCTACCACTTCATCACTGATGGTAATTTTTGGCTTGGCGTACTTAGTCGCAAACTTATCGACGAAATTTTTGCTAAGCGGAATGATGTCGTCTAAACGCTCTCGTAGCGGCGGCAATACCAAGACAAAGGTGTTTAATCTGAAGAGTAAATCCTGCCTAAACTCTCCCGTAGCCACCATGTTCTCAATATCCGCATTGGTCGCGCTTATCACTCTCACGTCAGCATTATACGTTGTGCTAGCGCCAACGGGTTCAAACTCTCCAATCTCGAGTACGCGTAATAATTTTGGTTGAACCCGAGCAGGTAACGTACCAATCTCATCAAAAAACAAAGTGCCATACTGCGCAAGCTCGAATCGCCCTTTGCGGTTATCTCTCGCGTCCGTAAATGCCCCTTTTACGTGACCAAAAAGCTCGCTTTCAAATAGATTATCGGGAACAGCTCCCATATTTACTGAAACAAACGGCGACTCTCTGCGTTCAGAGAACTTGTGAATACGCTGAGCGAGTAATGACTTACCCGTACCGTTTTCCCCCAGTATCAAGACACTGGCTTGTGTATCGGCCACCTGCTCGACCATTGATTCCAAAGCTTGCATTGACGCAGATTCGGCAACCCAATCGCTACCTGGAGATTGACGCAACTCAGATGGTTCTGGTTTTCTCTGTGATTTGGAGACAGATACAGGGCGATGAATATAGTTGTCGACCAATTGAAGCAATTTTTGGTTGTTCCAAGGTTTTTCAATAAAATCAGCGGCACCTGCCTGGATACCCTTTACTGCCAACTCAATATTGCCCCACGCGGTCATCAACACAGTAGGCAAACCTTGTTGATTAAGCTGATGTAGAATGTCTAATCCTTCGAGACCACTTGTCGTGTCCCGACTAAAGTTCATGTCGAGTAACACTAAACCCGGTCTGTGCTGGGCAGTAATTCGAGCCAACTCAACTTGACCGTCAGCTTCGAGTACTTGGTAACCTTGATTGGAAAGCAGCATGGATAGGGCTAAACGAATGTCCTCATCGTCATCCACCACGACTACTAATCCCTTTGATTGTTGCATATCCTTCCTTTAAAAACGGCCTCACTTATAGGTAAGTGAGGCCTGACATAGTGTGAAAAAATCTGCGCTATGTCTAGAGTTCTCTGAGTACGCGCATAGGGTCTTTTCTGATAACCACCCAACCCGGCAACGCTATCGATACCAACATGACTATTGCTAGTACAAGGTTTATAACAAACGTAACGAGCCAATCAAATGCAGGCGCACTTTCAAAAAAGCCCACAAAATATTCGTATGCACCAACGGCTGCAATAACGCCAAAACCCAGCCCTACCAACAACATCCACATCGAATCGTTTACTAATAACCTTAAAAGACGACTTCGTTTCGCTCCGGTAGCCATTCTCACCGCCAGTTCATAGCGCTTTTGGCTCGCTGTCATCTGACTAAGCCCAGACACGCCAATGGCAGCGAGTACAAGTGTGAGTATGGCAAGACCTGTCACTACGTACATATTCAACCGTGTTGCTTCTGTTACCGTATCCCAACGTTCAATCATTGATTCCACCTGCAGTTCAGTAAGACGGGAGTCCATTCCATTGAGAAGCCCTTCAACCGTGTCTAACTCCAGCGTTTCACCTTCAGGCATAATAACTACTGCAGATAGTTCATCAAAATTAATCCGTGTTGGTGATGGGAAGTAAATTTCTGGCGCATCTACATTTAATGCGCCGGTAGGCATGGGGTAAGTGTCCTCGACAATACCTACTACCTTGAATATATCATCCGGCTCATCTCCCATTTTGAGCTCTTGGCCCACCATTGACTCCCATCCACCTTCACCCGCACGATCAACAGCAAAGGACTTGGCAATCAATATGGCAGGTGTATCGACGTCTTGTGCTGTAAGGTCGCGACCAGCTAATAAGGTAATATCAAACCTAGAGAACATGTTCTCTGCCCACATCATGGGACGAATCATAACTGTATTACCGGTATCCGGATCAGGATAGGCACTCATAGAAACATTGCTGGTGAGTGGCAACGTATTGATATCATAAATTTCGGCATTCAAGCTCGATAATCGTTGAACGAAATCACTTCTTAGTTGTTGCCATTCACTACCTCGGTATTGCTCATAACCCTCTAAAGACGCCTGCCATACTTCATCACTCACCTCCATGCTCACTTCATAGGCATTTGGCATGTTGTAACCCAAATCAGTGTAGGTATTGTTGTAGCTGTCTTTTACAGAAACAGAAGCGCCGGTAAGTAGAACGCACGCGAGTGTCAGTTGAACAATCATCAAGACTTTGCTGATCGTTGGTTTTTGCTGCGCAGGTGTGCCCTTACCACTTGAATTTAGGCTATCGGTCAGCGACGATTTATCAACATAGACCAATGCAATTGCAGCAAAAACTACATTGATGAGCGTAATGGCCACGAGGGCAATTAACACACTGGTAGCATCCACTGAAATTTGATCGAGTAGAGGCAAATTATCACCTGCAATGGTTGGCAATACTTTAATAAGCCAGCCTGCCGTCAGCAAACCTAGTACTGTCGCCATCAAAAACATCGGCAAGTTTTCAGTAAAAACAAGACTGCGAAGTTTAGCGATTGAAGATCCCATGCAAATTTGAATCGCAAACTCTTTACCGCGGCTTTGATAGTGAGCAATAAACATGTTAAGCAAGTTAAGGCAGGCCATAATCAAAAGACTCAACATGGCGAACAACAAAACAAAAACTAACTGCTGACTGTCACCAATAAACGCATCGCGATAACCTATCACTTGACCAGACACAGGCTTACTGAGTAAAAACTCTCTTGCGCGGTCAATAGTAATATCAGTGTTAACATAATCGACGAACCACTGTTCGAGATCCGAAGCCGTAGGTAGTCTATTAGTAGGCCCGCGAACGAAGGTAATGGGGCCCAGATTCAAGACAATAGCATCAGGCTCTGCAAGTGTTTGTTCCAAAGGTTCAAACTGCCAAACTTGTTCAAGCAACTGACCGCTCAAACTCACCTGGTTCATACTCGTAAGATCGTCAAATACACCAAAAATTGGATAATCAGCGCCCTCCAGCCGAATGGTCTGTTGGGACATATCAGTGATTTCACCGTATGCAGATTGCCACAGACTTTTGGATATCCAAACACCTTCCTCAGCATTATCAATATTGCTTCCCTGCCCCGTAATCAGTGTCAAACCCAGTACTTCTGGCGAACCTGATGCAGCGCTAAAGTATGTCACGGTCACATCGGTGTTGTTAATGGTTGCAATACCACCGCCAGGTGAAATATATCCCCATGATAATGCATCACCGAAGCGTGCTTTGGCAGACGCAACTCTTCGCGGATCACTGAAGAATGGGACAGTAAGACCTTCATTGAAAGCCATCTGCAAATCTACTTGGTACAGATTTTCTTCATTGATATCCGGTAATGGTTTAAACAACAAGGTGTTTGCTATAGCGACAACAGTGAGTACGGCTGCCAAGGTTAAACCAAGAGTAACAATGAGTGGGAGGCTAAGTCGCGGCAGGGTAAATATGCGAGATATCCCTTGTTTAAAGGCGCTAATATGTAATCTCATGCTACATCCTTAGCATC
Organism: Alteromonas sp. KUL49; assembly: GCF_006538345.1. Classification (GTDB taxonomy): domain Bacteria; phylum Pseudomonadota; class Gammaproteobacteria; order Enterobacterales; family Alteromonadaceae; genus Alteromonas. The sequence goes on from NZ_BJKL01000008.1 coordinate 138,778, forward strand.
GTTAGTACGCAGTTGTTTTTCACCAACGATTTTGCCGTCTAGTAACTGAATTTGACGATCTGCTAATCCACTATAGCGACTGTCATGGGTGACCATCACTATAGTTGCACCTTGTTTGTTAAGCTCAATCAGTAGCTTCATCACTGCATCGCCATTTTTGGTATCTAGGTTACCCGTTGGCTCGTCTACTAAAATAAGATCAGGATTGCCGACAAGTGCGCGAGCAATGGCAACGCGCTGCTGCTGACCACCAGAAATCTGATTTGGCTTATAATTGATGCGATGTTGCATACCTACTTTCTCAAGGGCATCTACAACGGCAGTTTTAATAACCTCTGCATTTTCCCCTCGGTGCTCGAGAGGCAAGGCGACATTTTCGTAAACCGTCATGCTATCGATAAGGTTAAATGACTGGAACACGTAGCCAATATGTTGGTTTCTAACCTGCGTGCGCTGATCGACTTTTAGTCCAGCGGTGTCAATGTCACTAATTTTGTAGGTTCCCTCGCTCGCTTGGTCGAGTAAACCCATTATGGTAAGAAGTGTCGATTTGCCGCAACCTGATGGACCAGTGATGGCGACAAACTCTCCTTTGAAAATATCAAGTGAAACTCCCTGTAACGCGTGAGTTTCAATCTCAGATCCAACATACGTTTTTTGGATATTCTGCATACTGACTACCATGTTATTACTCATCACTTACCCCTGTTGTTCTATGTTAATTGTGTTGTGTGCAGTCCACTCGTCGTGCATCTGCGATATAAATTGGTCACCTTTTTGAAGCCCTGACTGAATGAGAAGCTTACCTTTAGTCAGATCACCGAGTTGAATCTGTTGTTTGGCTGCTTGATTACTACCGTCAGTAACGACGAAACGCTCTAGTTGTGAGAGAGGGCGTAAGCCTGCGGATTGGTTGACATAAAGTGCGTCATTTTGGGTGCGAATAAATATTTGCCCAGTAACCGGAGCCAGTGGTCTCGCATCTGAGGGGAGCTCGCTAGTAAGTCTAATTTCTGCAAGCACTACCCCATTGTTTACCACCGATTCAATCCGATTGACTTCACCGGCAATTTGACCTTTGCGGGTCGTTAACTCAACAGAGGCGCCTATAGCAATTTGGTCAGCTTGGTGTTGAGGGATCCGCAGTCTTGCAAGGAGGGTATCAACCGAACCAACACGCCCCAGTGCGGCGCCTTGGGGCAAGGTTTCGCCAATTTCTACGTCTAGGCTTTGCAGCGTACCGAAAATACCAGCTTTTACTTCCATGTCTTCTAGTTGCTGATTAAGTAGTGCAACTTGTTGATCTTGCTGTTCAAGCTCAATTTGTCGTTGTTTAAATTGAAAGGCTTGAACCTTGAGAAAGTGCTGATATTTTTGTTGTTCGAATTCGAGCTTTTTAGCTTCCTGCTTCACTGACAATTCTGCTCGCATGATATCCAGTCTTGCAGAAACGCCGCGTTCAGCGAGTTGTTTATTGACACTCAAGTCGAGTTGCGCGCGCTCGAGCGCTGCTTCTATCTCAGCAATACGACTCTGATAATCAAGACGCTCGTTCTCTTGCTCTAGTTCAAACGACTCCAACTGGGCTTTTTGCGCGTTGTAATTACCCAATGCAGAAAGATACAACTGATTAAGCTCTGGATTAGCCAAAGACAATATCACCGTATCTGGTTCAACTTGGGCACCAGGTCGCAAATAGATCGCTGATACTTTCCCCGACGCTTGTGAGGTTAGTAGACGCTCTTGTGCCGAGAATAGCTCACCAAAAGCCTGACTATATAAGTCAACACTGCCTTGCTCTACCTTTAATAAGGTAACATCATCGGCATTGACCGAAACGTCATTGCTCGCTGTGAGAGAGAGTGAGATAACCATAGCCACAACAACAAAGCCAGCGAGGGCGTACCATGGTTTATTCGATGTTTTCTGGGTTAATTTAATTTCCACAACAATGCATCCTTTTTCAGTTGAAAGGGACTATGAAAAAGGCATGCCAAAAAATTAATCTATAAAAATCAAAAACATATTACAGAAGGTTTAGTGGTGTTCGTTTTCGACTGTTCGATATCGAACACTATCGTTCGCTAGTGAGCTATAGCAAGCAACGAAGAAATGGGTAGGGCAAGAAGTGCAGGCTGGGTGCTTATTGCCAGCCTGCTTGAAAAAAGAACTTTGCGACTACTCGCTGAAATACTCCCAATATTCTGAGAATACCTCTTGAGACACTTCCGACGCCTTAAGTTCGGTGAAAAACTGCGGAATCGTATCCATTAGGAATTGCTCTTCTGTTGGCGACGTTTCGTAGTCTTTGTATGCCGCTGTCCAAAAGTTATCCACGTCAGTTGAGTCCATGACATATTCAAAGGTCTCAATGGATTTACCTTGAACAAAGACATCGTAACGTACTTTAAACTCAGTATTGGAAACCACAGGAATAATGCCTAACGTACTGGCAGATAACATCAATGATGAAAACTGAGTTCCATCTTGCTTAGTTCTATGTCCTTTTAAAACTCGCACTCCAATGGGAAGACCCACTGCATCCTCATCTAGCGCCATAAACGCTTGATACTTCTCCATCATTGACTTTATTTCTTCGTCTTCAATGTTAGTAACAAAGAACACGGGAGGATATGCTTGACCTTCATGCTCATAGCTTACAATTGGGCTTACATTATCTTGAGCAAAGGCACTGAATACAAATCCGCTAAACAACAGTGACGATAAGGCGCCGTTCATATATTTTTTCATTTATCTCACCCTGTTATAAATAGCAAAGGACTTGGTTAGTATATTCAACAGCGGATTTGGACGCAGATTCAAAGTCAGGTGCGTCCTCTTGAGCACTGTAGCTAAAACCACCGTTATCTAAGAACTTAGTAAGCAACACATTATCAATAGCAAAGTTCACATTCTGTGACGTAGTGCCAGACTCTGACAACATCATCGCTTGATTTAAGGTTCCAGATACCACGCCCAATAGCTGACCTTTAAAGCCAACCACTGCACCACCACTGTTACCTGGTTGAATAGGTGCTGAAAACTGGAAGCTTCCCTTCGCCCCTTTCAATCCACCTTGAGAAGTCACGTTGCCCAGGGTCATAGATGGGTAGTCAGACAGAAGGTTAGATAGAGGGAAACCAGTTGCAAATAACTGTTTACCCAAACTTGCTTCCACTGATTTATTGATGGAAACACTCTGAGGATTAGCGTAGTCAGTCGTAAGTACCGCTAGGTCGAGAAGGTCACTGGACTTCGCGATATCAGCAGTAAATGTTTGCCCTTTATGCTTCACTTCGATAAAAATACATTCACTAACAACATGAGCCGCGGTAACTATGGTGCCTTCGCCATCGATATAAAATCCAGTGCCTGATGCCTCTGGGCTAATGTCCTCAAAAAAGTCCTTTACCGAAAAGGCTATTGCTTGGTCTGATTCAGGTACGACTAAGTTACTGCTACTGCGATTCAAGAAGTGGATTAAGTTCTCTTTGATGCTTTTTGCAAAAGCGTTATAAACCGCATTGATATCGTAAAATCCGCCGGTTCCACTCGCTTTACTCTCTACTTCTCTACTAAAGATGGTTTCGCCTTTGCGGTTTTTGATGGTGATTTTGAGGTCAGACTCGTAGCCTCCCCACATGAAATCCCAGTCGCTTACTGCACCTAGTTGAATCAAATAATCAAAATCACTCTTGGAATTTAATGGCTCACTGGTAGCAAAGAGATCCTTAGTCACAAGATCAGTAGCTTCTTCCAATGTTCCATAAAAGTTTATCTTGCTATCCGGCTTACTCTTATCAACGTAGTAGGCAACGGACACATCGATAGGTAACTGAATACCCGCATTTAATTTCGTATTTGTTTTTATGTCACCAGCGTTTTGCACTGGCGTGGCTTCACACCCGAGTAAAACTAGTGCTGCTAACACAATGGCAATCTGTTTCATGTAGTTCACTATCCGTTCGACAATTCATTATTGGTGTAGGGAAATAGTATGATGGGAAAAGTAGGTTTTGAGTCCTGATTCCTTTCAGCCTATTAACTCGTCGATTATGCGCTAGTTGTAAAGGCAAAGTAAAGGGAGCGAAATCAGTAGAAAACGAGATAGGTCAATGATAAACATCAACCTATCGAGGGATGTACTAGCTCAGCTCTCGTCGAACAATGTCTGCGCCAGCACTGAGCGCCTTGAGTTTACCGTTGGCTACCCATTGAGGTAATGGCGTCATACCACAGTTAGTACATGGGTAGAGTTTATCAGCATCAACAAATTGCAGCGCCTTTCGCAGTGTACTCGCGACATCTTGAGGCGTTTCAATGGTTTTCGTTGCAACGTCAATGGCTCCTACCATCACCTTCTTACCCCTGATAAGCTCAATCAGATCCATCGGCACATGAGAGCTTTGACATTCTAAAGAGACAATATCAATGTTTGACTGCCGGATTGTTGGAAAAATTTCTTCGTATTGCCGCCACTCTGAACCAAGTGTTTTCTTCCAGTCAGTATTGGCTTTTATGCCGTACCCGTAGCAGATATGCACCGCAGTTTCACAACTCAGGCCCTCTATTGCACGTTCTAATGCTGCGACACCCCATTCATTGACTTCATCGAAAAATACGTTAAATGCTGGCTCATCAAACTGGATAATATCAACGCCAGCGGCTTCCAGCTCCCTCGCTTCCTGATTCAGAATCTTAGCAAATTCCCATGCGAGCTTTTCTCGGCTTTTATAGCGAGCATCATAAAGCGTATCGATCATCGTCATTGGTCCGGGCAGTGCCCACTTGATCGGCTGCTTGGTTTGACTTCGCAGAAATGCGGCATCATCGACAAATACTGACTGCTTGCGCACAACGTCTCCAACAACTACCGGTACGCTCGCGTCGTAACGGTTCCGAATTTTTACGGTTTTTCTATTCTTAAAATCCACCCCTTCCAAGTGTTCTATAAATGTGGTCACAAAATGTTGTCGTGTTTGCTCCCCGTCACTCACTATATCTATGCCGGCTGTTAGTTGGTCATGAAGAGACAGTTTGAGTGCATCTTTTTTACCTGCAATTAATTCGTCGCCTTCGAGCTTCCAGGGAGACCACAAGGTTTCTGGCTGCGCTAGCCATGACGGTTTAGGCAAACTGCCAGCAGTAGAGGTAGGTAATAGTTTTGTCATTGTAAGTACTAATGCTTTTTAGATAGAGAAACAGGACGGGTCACTCCAATTAGGAGCACACCCCATTATCTTTGATTTATAACGAGACTTGATTGGACCATTCCGCAAGTAATGCCTTGTGAGGTGTTATAAAGTGCTGGTCCACATAACGCCCCTGCTCTATCGCCAGACTACTTCGTTCATCTCTGTCATATCTCACTTGAGTGATTGAATGATCTTTGTGCTCGAGTCGGGGGCGATAACAACGACCAGCAGCAGTATTAGCGTTATAGATCTCTGGTCGATATATCTTTTGAAACGTCTCCATAGTTGCAATTGTGCTCACGAGTTCCAAATTGGTGTAGTCATTCAGCAAATCACCAAAAAATAAAATGCAAAAGGAGCAACACTATGGGAAGGCATAAAGTATCTCACCTGAAGTCCCATTTTTTTGAAGTAACGTTCAGTCAGTGACGATTCATTGGGCACATATTCCACACCGAGTACGGGGTGTTGGTTCTCTGTTCTGCGATAGGTTTTGTTGTCAGATACACTCAAACAGATAACAGGCAGTTTGGTGAAATTGCTTTTGTAGCTATCAGAATTTACGAAATGCTTGAATATGTTTCCGTGCAGATCCCCAAAATTTGGCGGCACACTGAAAGAAGTCTGTCCAGCATTGTGCTCTTGTAAAACCACACTGAAATCATAATCTCTTACGTATGACGAAAAGTTGTTTCCGACAATCCCATCACTGCGTTTACCTGTGGAACGATCAACAATAACTGTCTTCAATATTTCGATGGCAGGGAATGTCTCTCCGTTTCCTTTCACATCAATATCAACCGAAACTATCTCTAGTTCCACACCATATCGATCCCCCTCTGGGTTATCCCAATACGCGAGTGCATTGAAGCGGTTGTCAATCATACGTAATGCGGCACGTAAATTGTTTCGGCGATGTTCACCACGGGCTAAATTTGCAAAATTCGTCGTAATACGTGTATTAACCGCAGGGCAATAATTTTCATCGAATCGAGTTACTTTGAGTTTATAGGTAAATTCTTTATTCATAGCGGTAGTGAAGTTTGATGACCTACACGCATCATAGCCAGCTTAATTGAACAAAAATAATGATATTTCTTCAGTAATTCATGAGTTATATTCATAGGTAGTAATTCATGAGTTTAAGGTCTCAAAACGTGTTAGAGAGATTTCACCTAGAAGTTTTAGTCGCGATTAAAAAACATGGCACCTTGACTCGTGCAGCAGAGGCCCTTCATTTGTCGCAATCCGCACTCACCCACAGTATTAAAAAGTTAGAGGGGCAACTTGGCGTCAGTGTATGGCAAAAAGAAGGAAGAAACCTTCGGCTCACCGCCGCAGGCGAGCATATGCTTAGCTTTGCCTCGCGAATTCTGCCTCAGTTTTCACACATCGAAAGTACACTGAGTCATCTCGCTTCAGGTCAGATGGGCGCGCTGAGAATAGGTATGGAATGTCACCCGTGCTATCAATGGCTTTTGAGGGTTATCGAGCCATTCCTTAAAAAATGGCCCGACGTAGAGATAGACGTTAAACAAGCTTTCAAATTCGGTGGTCTTGCCGCATTACACAATTACGAAATTGACTTATTAGTTACACCTGATCCGCTATTCAAACCCAGAGTGACTTTTATTCCTGTGTTTGACTACGAACACAAGCTCGTAATTCCCGCGGACCATGCATTGGCAAATCAAGAAAGTGTAGAGCCAAACCAACTAGCGAGTGAAACACTGTTTACCTATCCTGTTGAACCACAACGTCTTGATGTATTCAGCCAATTTCTAAACCCCAAAAAATGTAGTGTTAGGCATCACAAAACCATAGAAACCACTGAAATAATGATGCAATTAGTTGCCGCAGGTCGTGGCGTAAGTGCTTTACCAGGCTGGCTTATTGAGGAATATTCAGAATCACTGGCGCTAAAAGGGCTTAAATTTGGCAAGAAGGGAATTCACAAGCAGATTAATTTGGGCGTTCGCAACGATGATATTGCGGTCAAATACATCGAAGACTTTATTGACATTGCCAAGAGCACAGGTTGAGGCAAATTTTCATATTGCAATAACCAACGCTGTTGGCAGAATAGAAACACCGCAGAACAACCCAGCAGCCAGGAGGGCGATCAGTGGCGCTAAAGTATAAACACTCTCCCATAAAATGGCGTGCAGTTTTTGCCGAATCTGCATTTATTGGCGCGAGTATTTTGCTCGCTTTTGGTCTCCAAGACTGGGATGAAGCTAAAGATATTGAAGAACGCACCCTAATCGCTTTGTGTAACGTGAAGTCGGAGTTGGCGTTTAACCGTGTATTACTAAAATCCGACTTTATGCCCCGCCAAGAAGGTATGCTGAGACTCAGCTATGCTGCAGTATCTCAACTTCAAGCACAGCCCGATACTAACCTTGAAGAAGCTCATTTTGAAAAAATGTTACTGAGAGAATCCTTACGTTATTCCGCTTGGACACTCGCCGGTGAATCAGGTTATTTGGTATATGCTAATTTTCAATTAGCTACGGAAATTGGTGCATTAATCGATTACCAACAAGACCGCTACCAAGTCATGGTTGATAGAATTAACACTGCAATAATGGACTTAAAACTCTCTACGGTAGAATCGTCACTGGATTACTATCTCTCGCTGTCTGCAATGATTGAAGAGTGGATAGCACAAACACAATATCTTGAGGGCAAGTACGACGCTCTTTTTGAGCGAGAAGATTTTATTGACCTTACTTGTGAAGACTAAAGCGTATTGACTGTTGCCGCACTTCAAAAAATTGCTAAACCTTTTAAACATAGTGCCGATATCAAAGCTACGGTGAGGTTTATGCTAAATTCTTGGTGCAATAATGATCATTCAAGAAGCTCAACTTACGTTTGATTACAACAGAGTTTATTCGGAGCAATTCTCTGCTTCTGAAGCACTTATTGTGCAATCTTCCCAACCTGCACCCACTGAAACCGAACAATCTACTCTTTCTACTTCTTTCCTTAGTATTGACACTGTCGAACTATCTGAACGGGGAGGCGAGGTTGTCGAAGAGTTTATGTCTAACCAACAACCTGACCGCCCAACTGATCAGTTCAATTTACAAGATGAGCAAAAGTCCCCCTCCCTTGACGCCGAGCTTTCGAAATTAGTTGCACTTGTAGAGAGTTTTACCGGCAAGCCCATGGCACTGTCTATCTATAACCAAAACCTTTCTCAACCTTTTGAGGAGGTGAACGTCGACAATTCAGCGCCGGAGATTCCCTCACAAATGGCGTCACTCATTTATCAGTACAAGGAAACCTATACAGAGCAGGAAAAATCCGTGTTCAATGTTTCGGGGAGTCTTACGTTTTCGGATGGGGAATCACTCAGCATAAATTTAGCTCAGTACACTGACAGAACTTATTTCAATGAACAATCGCTGTCACTGCAAATGGGCGAAGTTGAGTTGGTAGATCCCTTGGTAATTAACTTAGACGGCCAGACTACTCAGCTTACAGAGCGTAGTTATGAATTCGATTTAACGGCGCAAGGAGAAGACACATCGATTCACTTTGCCACAGGCCAATCAGGTTTTCTTGCCATAGATAACAATAGCAATGGCAACATTGACGACGGCAGCGAATTATTTGGCGCATTATCTGGAAATGGATACAGAGAATTGGCCGAGTATGATGATGATAACAACGGATTTATAGATGCCGGAGATGCAATATTCAACGATCTGCTATTCTTTCAGAAAGATGAGCGAGGCCAGGACAGGCTCTCTTTTTTATCCAGCATAGGGATTGGTGCAATTTATATAGGTTATCAATCTACCCCTTTGAATATTAAGGACGAAAACAACCAGCTTCAGGGAAAAGTAAGAAGTAGCTCCTTTTTCATTTACGGTGATAAAACTCTTGGAACGACTCAGCAAGTAGACTTAGTAGTTTAATCATGTATATCCAAAGAACTCTAGTAGTAGCAATAAGTATCACAGCAGTAATGTTTGGCATGAGCAAAGCATTAGCCGAATCGTGCGGAGTAAGGAGTTGTCTTGTTGCACAGCCAAAACAAAACGGCGGGTTTACGTTACATCTAGTGTCAAGAACGCGACAACCCATGATCTGCTATATTCGCTGGGAAAACACTATTCATATTGACCGTTTGTTTACACGAACTAAAGACGTAACGCTTGAGCCTGGATACCCGGTTTCCGGGGTTAGATGGCGTTGTGATTTAACCACCGAATGTAGTAATTGGATGAAAAACGCCGGAATTTGCAACGAGAATGCCAATAGCGGTGTGAACTAAGACAAGGTATATTCTAGCTAAAGACGAATATGTGATAAATATCTGGTTGAACTGATGTATTCGGTTAAAATATGGGTTACGCCAAGTCTTTGCATAGGTTATAATTTGGCCATATATGGCGAGGTACTGTGAATATGAAATCTGAATTTGAGAATAACCAACAGTCGGATAGCGTTACGCCATCGCGCAGAAAATTTTTGAAGCGCACGTCGGCGGGGGTCTTTTTAGCCAGTATTCCGGGTAAATCAGTGTGGGCAAGTAGCAACGGACTTATGGTGTCTGTGGTAGCCTCAGCCAACGGTTCAGGTTCGTCAATTATTCAAGACCCTATTCAGCTCGGTTCAGCAGGTTACTGGAAGAATCATTATTCGAGTTACAAGTCGTACAAGTTTAGTCAGATTTTTGGTGGTAAACCCATAAAGCGGAGTTACAAAACGTACGGCACTGACTACACATTGCAAGAAATACTCGATAATCCGGGTAGCGGAAGAAAAGGATACGGCGGTAAATCAAACGTAAACTATCACATGGTTGCAATGTATTTAAACGCAGCCCACTCGGGTGAGGTTTCAGGTATTTATTACCCCATCATAGAGCAAGGTGATTTTTATTCTTTGAACGAGTTCGCTGATTATCTCTATAACACCGGATACTCATCGCCAGACTCTTTCGGTCAAGAGCTCAGCGCTCTCATTGATGAATACAACCGGGGATAAGTAGCGTATTACGGTGCTAAAGAAGGAGATAACTGTACATTCGTTCCAAGATAACTCTGGTACCGTTTGTTTTAATGCTGTTACTGGACAATCCCTCGTTTTTGCCGTGGATAGCGCTGAATTTTCTGTGGCACTAAAACAAGACCAAGACACGAACTCACCCATGAGTGGCAGCAAACAACAGATACTTTCCACTTTACTCAAATATCAATTCATCGACGGTGCATTATAGGGATATGACACCCGATCGTTTTTTTCTCAATCTATCACCGTTCTCCTTCAAGATAACGAGCAACAATAGCTCAACCATAGAAAACTTGCATAGGCTTTACGGTAGTCGCCTTCAAAAAGACAATGGACAGATAGAGGATTATTCAGTGTCTTTGCGCAGGGCGTCAGGCCTAAGGCGCTACCTAAAACCGCAGGTTAAATTTTGCAGCGATACTCTCGAACCATTCAAACCCGTGCCAGCTAATCAAGGCTTTGCCGCATTGGAATGGGGGATGAATTGGGTTGTTGCTATGAACGAAATGCAACACGCTGTCATGCATTCTGCGGTCTTAGCCAAAGGTGAAGAGGCCGTGATTTTTCCAGCACCGCCGGGATCAGGAAAAAGCACCTTGACGACTTATTTGGCATTCTCTGGATGGCGCTTACTGTCAGATGAGATGGCGCTGTTTACACCAAATACTACTGTGGTGTCTCCATTCGTTAGACCTATATGCCTTAAAAATGCGTCGATTGACCTCGCCAAGTCTTGGTTTCCTAGTGGTGCTTTCTCAAGTATTGCGAAAGAGACTATTAAAGGTGACGTATGCCATCTCTCCCCTCCTCTTGAATCATGGGAGCAAGCGGGTAAAAAAGCAAAGGTTAAAGCAATTGTTTTTCCTCGCTACAAGAAGCACGCTGAGCTAGAAATTTACCAGTTAAATCAGCAGCAAGGTTTCTCGTCACTTGCTGAAAATGCATTTAACTTCGGTTTAACGGGCACACAAGGGTTTAATGCCTGTGTCCACCTTGTGGAACAATGTGAGTTATATGCGGTGACTTACGACAATGTAGAAGATCTCAGACTATTTCTTGAACAAGAGGTCATTGGCTAATGCTCACAGGTGCTACACTCGGTCAATTAATCATCAATATCTATCGCGACCCTATCGAGGCAATCTCACTTCAAGATAGCGACTGGGTACATGTTATTCGAGTATTGAGACACCACCAGCTTCTGGCACGATACTGTTATCTTTTTAAACAGCTAGATGTTTTTGACGGCTTAACTGACTACGCGAAACATCATCTGATAAACGCTGAAATATTAGCTCAAAAACAGAATAATCAAGTTATTCAAGAGGCAAAAGAACTAGCACAGATTGCTTCAGGTCATACTAAGAAATTAGTGTTCTTAAAAGGCACGGGGTACAGTCTCTCAAAGGATGAGGCAAGTAAGGGAAGAACTTACAACGATATCGACCTACTTGTTGAAAAAGACGCTATACAAATCATCGAGCGACGGCTAAATCTAAACTGTTGGATGTCTGAAACCATAAAAGACTATGACAAAAAGTACTATCGACAATGGGCTCATGAAATACCACCTCTACGTAATAATGCCAGAGGCACAGTCTTAGATTTACACCACAATCTGGTGCCCATAGTCTCCGATAGGTCTCCTGACATAAATGTATTTTTTGATGAGTTGGCAATAACTGACACCGGGCAACAAGTGTTGAGTCCTCCCGCTCGTACTCTGCACAGTATTATCCATTTGTTTTTTAATGAAGATGTACACAATGGGTTTCGAGATCTCACCGATCTTGACCTTTTAATAAAACAACATGGCAGTGCGGATTATTGGAAAAAGCTCAACAAACTCGCCAAGCAGTCTGGGTTCGACAAAGAGTTATGGCTCTGTGTTAACTGCTTATATTCATTACTTGGTACACCGCTGCCAACAAGTGAACTCGACAAGATAACCCAATCTGTTCCGCTAAAATGGCGCATCTTAAAGAGGGTCTACAGTAAAGCACTCATGCCCAACCACCCCACAACAAGAGTATTCAAACAAACTATTGCCTTGAACCTAGTTTTCCTCAGAGGTCATATGGGTAAAATGCCACTGCGTGTATTGTTTTATCATGCTGGACATAAGGTGTTTGGTGGGATAGCAAAGCTGCTTCTGGGAGAGAGTGTATTCGAGAAAACTCCAGACAAACCTCACCAATAACAACGCCGAAATAGTCGTACTTCTAAATCAGTTTGTCATACTGAATTCGCAACTTTCAACGCTACAATGTCAACAAAAAATTAACATCAAAGTGTTGGAAGAATATGAAGAAAAGTATCTATAAAACTGGGATATATAGAAGGTTTCGCTCACACGCTATGGCCTTCTCCACCTGTTTGTTGGTAACCGCTTGTGGTAGTAGTGGTGGTAGCTCAACATCGACACCGCCATTGTCAAACACGCCACCAACATCACAGCAGGAACAACGAATTGAATTACCCGACACAGAACAAAATAGTCTGGGTGATGCACTGTCTGCCAGCGATGCAGTGCAACAAATGGGTATTGGAATCAACTTGGGAAATACCCTCGACGCGCCCTTTGAAGGTGATTGGGCACTGGCGGGGGAAGAGTACTATATTGAAGCTTTTAAAAATGCCGGGTTCAAACACGTTCGTATCCCAATTACCTGGGGAAACCATGTTGACGAAGCAAGCCCCTATCAAATAGACGCGGAGTTTTTAAATAGAGTAGAAACCATTGTAAACTGGGTGTTGTCACGGGATTTAATTGCGATAATCAACGTACATCATGACGAATGGCTAAAGAGTGACTACGATAACGTCTCGAACTTAAATAGGTTCGATTCAATCTGGATGCAGGTGTCTGCTCGATTTAAAAACGCTCCTTCAAATCTAATCTTTGAAATCATCAATGAACCTAGAGGGCTCACAGAACCCCAGTTAAATGAGCTAAATAAACGAGCGCTGAGCATCATTCGCAACGAGACCAGTAATCGTTTAGTGATCTTTGCGGGTAATGAATGGTCGGCGATTGACCGCTTACTCGCTATTGATAATCCAGATCCCACAGACCCATTCTTAATCGGTAACTTTCATAGTTACGACCCTTGGGAGTTCGCAGGTATATGTACACAATCATGGGGAAGTAACTTAGATAAGCAAGATCTAAGAGACATCTATGTCCAAGCATATGAATGGTCAGTGGCTAACAATGTACCTGTGATTGTCAATGAGTTTGGCTCTGCTAAGTATGATTTCCAAAACCCAGAAAATGTATGTGACCAAAGTCAGCGTGAGGAATATTTGCGTACTCACGTTCAATACGCCTTTGAATTTGGTATTGCAGGCACCTTTTGGGACGACGGAGGCTCTTTTTCAACTTATGATAGAGCGACCGACTCTTGGGGCCCTGAAATGCTAATTCTTACGGGCAACCAGCGCTAATTTTTAGGAGAGTACACATAAAGTGTGTGCTCTCTGCGTTTGCCAAGCTGGCTCATTTTGCCGTTAAAAGAAAAATTCCTACGGCAAAGAAAACTTGTATACAAGCGAGTACTATCAGCTCGATACCTTTTTTATCTTGAGGTTCATTTGTCATGAGATACACATGAACAAAGTAGCTTACTGTGTAGGCTGGAATAGCCAGATAGCTTGCCGACTGAACCAAAATACAAAAAAGAACACAGGGGATTAAATAAAAGAAAAATGCCGTTAGTGGCTCGCACAATAATGCTTTTACAGATGTTATCACTGTATCTGTAAAAGACTCGTTGTTGGTTTGATAGGTAGTTTTAGTGGAGGGCTCAACCACATCGGGGGTGACGGAAGCAAGTTCAGTGACCAGTAGCAAACGAAAAGAGGACATTACATTGTCTGCATACGTATTGTCGTAACATACCTGAGAAAATTCATATTTAGCATTTCTTACAGCACTCAATAGGCTATTGAGATACTCCGCTTTATCCTCAGTCACCAGTACTCTAGGGATATATTTTTTGAGTACGAGATACAATGCATTATCAATGGCCATAGCATCGTCAGCTCTTTTACCCCGAGCTAATTCAGCTTGTTGAAGTTTAGCGGTTGCAAGCTGTGCTAAAAGTGATGACTTCAAAAAAGAGTCCGGAAGCGGATACTCCTTGTCAAGCTCAATAAGTGTTATCGAATCGGTCAATGGCAATTACCCACCTAAGTCATGTAGCCTCGAGCACCCTGTCTATTTCAGATTGGTACTGTTCAGCATCAAACACCAATGCAGGAAAATGCTTATATTCCCAATATAGGTCTTCGTCAATTTTAGATTTATCACTGCGATAAGGGTTTTCCCACTTCCCCCAACTCACATACTCGCTAAACATAGTGACTTCGCCTACCAAAAACCAACACTCTATGGTTCCGCAATCACACGCTAAAGGAAGAAACCGCCCTCCTAATTTACAAAGACCATGTTCAATATCTTCGCGTGTAAGTGCATTGGTATATGCACCGTTAATCGTATCAGTAAATTGAGATTCAAATGAGGCGACTAAGGCTAATAAAGGCTCGTCATCTACCATCACTGTGTAGTTATTGGGGTAGACAGATGATCGTGAGTTTTTCTTTAACGTGAGTCGATTAATCATTCCTACTGTCCCTATCTTCTGAACGCTAATGTTCGAACTGAAAGCACAAATGAGGCAGTGCAAGATCTAGAGGTGCCTCAGTGAATGCATTGATACCTTTAACACATCGTTCGGTATGACTAATACGGCCATCTCGTTTCTCTACCTCGTAGCGATTACAGCCCTCATGATCGCCGGGTACTAGGGCAAACACGATATCGCCGTTGTCATCTATGCGCTCAATATGATTGTAGCTGGGTTCATTGATTTCAGTTAGCTTAGTAAGTGCGGGCATTTCTTGGAGCTGCCTGTCGAATGAGTACACCGACAGCACTGTTGATTCATCATTGACACGCTTAACAACTAAGAGTTTCTCTTGTGGAGACAAAGCAATTTCAAGTTTGTCTTCACCCACAGAAAAGTCTAGCAACGGAGATTCATCTAAGACCAGTTGGAAAATTGATGCTTCTTTTGTTTCTCGTGACATAGTTAAGCAGAGCGTATTAACTGATTTATCCAGGCGAATACATTGATTAGCCTCGGATAGAACGAAGACGTCTTTTTCTCGTGGTGTTTGCGCCAATGCAGGTATGCTTGCCACAATCAATACGAGTGCTTTAGATAGTAGTGCTACTGCCTTCATTGATTACTCTTCTCTTTACCAAAGGTCCATTTGAATGATGGTCACTGACTTCTGCCAGTAGCCAGACATTTATAGTTTCACTAGTGAATTTTTAAGGCAAGTACAAAAGTTATAACTGATAGGTGGGGACAAGCTCTGGCTTGCACCAGAGCTTATTAATGTGAGAGGACAATATTAGAATGTTTTGTAGGGAAGGAATTTTCCTGAAAGAACCACATTCACTCTGTCACCCTTTGGATCTTCTTCTCGCTGAATATCCATTGAAAAATCGATAGCACTCATAATGCCATCACCAAACTCCTCATGGATTAATTCTTTAATAGTGGTGCCGTATACATTGACCACTTCATACCAACGGTAAATCAATGGGTCGGTCGGGATAGCGGTTGGTAGCGAGCCTTTATAAGGTACGATTTGAAGCCAGGCTACTGCTTCATCTGACAATCCAAAAATCTCGCCTACAATAGTGGCTTGTTCTTTATCAAGCGTCATTTGTCCCAAACATGCGGCTGTAGTCCACTCTTTTGATAACCCAATGGCACTTGCAACATCGGCCCATTTGATGCCTTTGATCACTTTCTGTGACAATATCTGCGCGGTAACTTCTTCTCGATTACTGATCATGGTATTTCCCTCTTCTGGATTGATGTATTTAATGTGCTAACAAGATAAGTAGCCCTACAACAGTTATTGAAAGAACCAATGAGAGGCTCTTCCAAAATAACAAAGGGTTTCGTTCTATTAACGGTGGTTTTGAAACACTCAAAAACTTACCGTTGGGGTAACGCAAGTCATGTATAAACTCAGACAACGCTTCGTATCGCTTAAATGGGTTGGGATGCAAAGCTTTCTTTAGCGTGAAGTCTATCCATGCCGGAATTTCTTTTTCTTCATCTAATACAGATTGATATTTCAACCGCCGCTGGCCGCCAATGGTTCGCGTTTTAGCGACGTTAGTTCCATAAGGAAATCGCCCAGACAGCATCTGATAGGTAATGACCGCAAGTGAAAACATATCAGAGCGTTGAGAAACCGGTTGACCAACAAAGTATTCTGGTGCGGTATACAGCGCAGTGCCCTGAATATCCTCTTGAGTCAAAGCAGTTTGCGCCTCAACTAATCCGGCTACGTGAACACCACCAAAATCTATGATTTTTACCGTGCCATGTGTATCTATCATGATGTTGTCTGGCTTTAAGTCTTGATGAAGAACTTCTTTGCGATGCAGCGCCTGTAAGCCCCGGGCTATCTGCTCCACGATTCCTCTAACTGTCTCGACACTGGCTTTGGGATTATCGAGTATCCACTGTTTCAACGTTATTCCTTCAATGTACTCGGTGACGCTATATAGATACTTTCTCTCCCGCTGTTGTATACCCGCTTTCATCACATGGGCGCTATTGATTCTTCGCGCGACCCACTCTTCTATCAAAAAACGTTCTAGGTAAGCAGGATCGCCCCTTAGTTCTACTGAGGGGATTTTGATAATTACGTTCTGACTATTTTCGATGTCCTTGGCCAAATAAACATGACTGCGACTGTTTGAGTGCAGCTCTCTTAATATTTCATGACCGTCGAAAAGCTGCCTGGGTTGTAATAGAGGAGGAAGTGCTAAACCATCAACCTGTGATTGAAGTGTACTTTCGTCAACGTCTGGAAGCTCCTCAACATGTGCGATCTGAATGGTGAGATTATCGTCGCTGCCATTTTTAAACGCCTCAGAAACAATAAGCTTAGCAGCGTGCTCTAGGTTACTGGGGTTAGCCTTTATTGCGGTAAGTAATGGCTCTGCGCCACAAAATTCATAGACACCATCTGTACACAGTAAAAAGTAGTCACCTTCCTGAACATCAATGGCGTGATAGTCAACCGCCACATGATCATTTACACCCAGAGCTCTGCTCAGGTAACTTTGAGACGAAGACGTCCAAGATCGGTGGTCCTTGGTGAGTTGTTCCAAGCGATCATGTCTGACACGATAGATTCGACTGTCTCCAACATGGAAAATGTGCGCCAGCTTAGATTTAAAAACGAGTGCGCTAAAGGTGCACACATAGCCTTTTTCTTTATTGTATTTAAAATCACTTTGTTGAGTTTGTGCATAGAGCCACCCATTAATAGATTGCACTACTTTGGTGCCCGATGTTTTTGCTGACCAAGCATCGGAGGTACAAAAATAATCGCTCAAAAAGCTTTTAACTGCAGTTTCGCTGGCGACTTGGCTAACACTGCTCGTGCTAATGCCATCGGCTAACGCCAGTGCAATACCTTTAATTTGTTTTTGTGTCGCAGGAGGTACAAGAGTGCCATGAAAGTCTTGATTAAGGTGCTTTTTACCTTTGTCGCTATACTGACCAGTTGTTATTTTTAGTTGTTTGGTCATACTTGTTGCCCTGAGGGTTACAGTTATGCGAAAACGGAATGGAACAGGGTGAGTTCAAGACTAAACCCCAATCAGCAAGTACGCCGACTGGGGTTTATATGAAAGTTTGGATTAAAGTGCTGCAATCGTTTCAGATTGTTCAGACGCTTTTTCTTTTCTTTCTTTCTTGGTTTTAACGTGCGTGTAGTAAAGCGGTAAGCCAACTAATAGGAAGCCACCAGCCAAGTTACCAAGCGCAGTTGGAATTTCGTTCCATAGGAAGTAGTCAACAATTGTGAAGTCACCACCCATGATCATTGAGAACGGGAACAAGAACATGTTTACGATTGAATGCTCAAAAGCCATGTAGAAGAACAACATGATTGGCATCCACATCGCCGCCATTTTGCTGCCCGCAGACGTAGAAATCATCGCGCCAACAACACCCATTGATACCATCCAGTTACATAGCATGCCGCGGATGAAAATAGTGAACCAGCCAAGGATACCTTGCTCTTTATATCCAAGCGTTCTTGATTCACCAATGGTACTTACTTTATCAGCAACAGCACCGCCATCAATTTGGTAACCGTACGTTAGAATGTAAGATGCAAAGAATGCGACAGTAAGTGCACCAGCAAAGTTACCGACAAATACCAATCCCCAGTTTCTGAACAACTCGCTCATTGTACAACCGGCACGCTTGTCGATAACAGCCAAAGGTACAAGAGTAAATACACCTGTTAACAAATCAAACTTCATTAGATAAAGCATGATAAAGCCCACGGGGAACAGGATTGCACCCACTAATGGATTACCCGTTTTAGTAATGACCGTAATAGCAAAGAATGCTGCCAAAGCCAAAATAGCACCCGCCATAAACGCACGGATTAATGTGTCTCTTGTAGACATAAAGATTTTTTGTTCACCTGCATCCACCATCTTCGTGGCGAATTCACTCGGTTCTAAGTAAGCCATGTACTCTCTCCTTATATGAGAATTAGCTAGTTGTGCGTTTTCAAAGCCAAAAAAAAACGCCCACACTTACCCGTCCTTTCGCCGGATAGTGAGAGCGCCTTTGCTCAACATTAATTACTTGTTGTGTGTGTTGCGTTAAGTTTTCAGATCACGGTTGACCCAAGAAACATTTAGCAACAATTAAACCAAAAATCAAAAACCTTTTAATATCATAAACTTAAGCGCAAACCACCAATTCTAAAGTACAGGTTTTGTCCGTTTATGGTGCATAGGAACGTATACAAGCGGTGCAAAAACGGAGAATTTTTAATCGATTCCACTTTTTGTTTCAATTGGTTAACATAACGCCAAGCAACCACAAGTTGTAAACGAAGGAAAAGCAGGATGTTCAGTGTTTCGGGTATCAAAAAGGCATGCTTTGCTGGACTAATGCTTTTAGCCACTCATAACCTTTGCGCTAGCGAGCCGCTTTACTATAACCTTGGGACCACTGGAAGTTCCGTACCCTATGAAAACGCGGTAGATGATGCAAGACCAGGAATATTCGTAGAAATCCTTCCGTTAATTATGGACCGAGCGGGTATAGAAACCAGCAAAGTGATGCTTTCAACCCAACGAGCCATGCGCGCTTTTCAAAACGGTGGACTGGATTTTGATTTCTTTAGTCCTAGTTGGCTATCTGAAGACGAAAAAAACCACGACTTTGTATTCACAGACCCGATATTAACGATAACAGAGTACTTCATCACACGCCCTGCGATGGCGCCTCAATACGCAAGTATCGACCACATTCACGGTAACATTGTTGGGACAATATCAGGATACGTCTACTTCGATGACGACAAGTTTGACCGACTGGATTTTTTGTCAGAAAAAACGTTAATACTTGGGTTAGGTAAAGGTCGGGTCGACATAGCTATCATGGAAGAAGCTGCAGCGAGATACTGGTCTGCCAAACACGGTATACCTATTACTTTTGGTCCGGTGCACACTACCGGTGAGATGGCACTTCGGTTACACAAAAAGCACGCGGATAAAGTCCCTCAAATAAATGCGATTATTGCGGAGCTTCACCAAAGTGGAGAATTTGACCGTATTATTCAAAAGTACGCCGACTTAAGTGGCGTACGTTAAATTCACCGTATTACTTTTCTGAATGCGTTTGATTTGATGGCTTGTTTGCCTTGTTGAATCGGCGTTTACTTGCCGGCTTGCGTCTCTGCTGAGTCGAATCACTCGTCGGTTTATTTCTGGGTTTCGATACGTTTCGTTTTGCGCTACGTTCAGACCCGTTTTCTGTTTTTACCTTGGGCTTTTTGGGCTTCTTAGGCTTTTTGGGTGCTGAAAGCTTAGTTACTGGTACGTGAACTGAGGGCTCAAAGCCTTCGACTTGCGTTCTGGGTAGAAGCTTTTGAATCAGAGTTTCTACATCTTTCAGTGATTGTAATTCTTCGGCACAGACAAACGAGAGTGCTTGACCCTGGGCACCGGCGCGCCCAGTTCGCCCAATTCTATGAACATAGTCTGCAGCGGTGTTGGGTAAATCAAAGTTTATAACTACGGGAAGTTCACTAATATCAATACCACGGGCAGCGATATCCGTAGCAACTAACACATCTATTTCACCCGATTTGAACCCTGCCAGCGCTTTGGTTCTTGCACCTTGGCTCTTATTACCATGTATTGCTGCACTGGGTATCTTTGCGCGAGACAACTTTTCGGCAATACGGTTTGCGCCATGTTTAGTGCGACTGAAGACCAAAACTTGCTTCCAACCATTTTCCTTAACAAGATGAATCAAGGCTTTTTGTTTTTGCGACTTATCAAGCTCGATAATTTGTTGAGCAATGGCCTCAACGGTCGTATTGGCCGGCGCGGTTGACACTTGCACGGGATTCTTAGTGATAGATTTGGCAAGGGTCGTGATATCGTCTGAGAAGGTTGCTGAGAACAATAGTGTTTGTCTTCGAGCAGGTAGAAGTTTAAGAATACGCTTAATATCGTGAATAAATCCCATATCGAGCATTCTGTCGGCTTCGTCCAAAACCAGAGACTCTAGTTGATCAAACTTAACGGCGTTTTGCTGATATAGATCGAGTAATCGACCTGGTGTTGCGATCAATACATCCACACCACCACGCAATGCCTTCATTTGTGGGTTAATGCCCACACCACCGAAGACCACAGCAATACGCAAAGGCGCAAATTCACTGAAGCTTCTAACATTCTCTTCCACTTGGGCTGCAAGCTCTCGAGTTGGCGTAAGAACTAACACTTTTACTCGATTCGAACGCGCCTTTTGGCCATCAAGCAAGCGGTGGATTAAAGGAAGCGAGAAAGCAGCGGTTTTCCCTGTACCAGTTTGCGCAGCAGCAAGAATATCTTTACCTTCCATGATAACGGGAATGGCTTTCTCCTGAATAGGTGAAGGCGCACTATAACCCTGCTTTTCAACTGCTTTTAAAATTGATGGGGCAAGGCCTAATGAATGGAAAGACATTAATACTCCGGAGAAATTGTTAGCTCAAATGAGGTAGGTAAAATGCGGCTTGGCAGACAGCTATGTTATCAATTAGCCAACTGCCTACAAACAGACGTTTAAATCGGCGCGCATGTTAACACCGATCTTGCATACAGGAAACCGCCTTCTACTTTACCGGCAACGCAGTTGTGTATTTAATTTGTTCCATCGCGAAACTCGACGTTACCTCAACAAGGCTAACTTGAGACACGAGCTTTTTGTAGAAATCGTCAAACGCTTTCATATCGCTCACAATCACCTTTAGCATATAATCGTAAACACCACTCATACGGTAAATTTCAACCACCTCTTCAAACTCTGCAGTTTGATTGGCGAATCCATTAAGCCATTCAAAGTCATGACTGCCGGTTTTCACCAGTACAAAGACTGTCATAGTTAAGCCTAGTGCCTCTGGATTCACCAAGGTAACTCGCTTTTCAATGATCCCCTTTTGTTCCATTCTCTGAATACGCTTCCAGCAGGGTGTCGTGGTTAATGATACTCGTTCCGCAATTTCACTTACCGACAAGGTGCAATCACTTTGCAATAGTCTAAGAATAGCTTTGTCTGTCGAATCCAAGATTAATTTTCCACAAAATTAAAATTCTATAGAAAAATATACCTCACCGAGTTGAATTTGTATAAAAATTGGTAACTTTTTTTCAAAGCTTCCCTGCCAAAATAGAGGTCAAGATTCACTATTGGCATTGACTCACATGACAGCATTAAAACAACTCGATACACAAGGCTTTATCTACGATGACATTACCCAAACCATTGGTAACACTCCCTTGGTAAGGCTTTCTAGAATAAAGCGTGACTTCTCACTCAACGCTAATATTCTTGCAAAAGTCGAGTACTTTAACCCCGCAGGCTCTATTAAAGACCGTCCAGCAATGGCAATGATTGATGCATTGATAGCATCGGACGTTTTTACTGATAGCACCGAGATAATCGAAGCAACATCTGGCAACAATGGTGTTGCATGTGCTTGGTACTGTGCGATGAAAGGCATACCGCTAACCATCGTAATTCCAGAACATATGTCAATCGAGCGTCGAAAACTCATCAAACTCTATGGTGCAAAGGTTGTCACCACACCAAAAGCCCTAGGAACGAAAGGGGCAATTGACCACGCGAAAACGCTGATTGCGCAGAATAAACACGCGGTCATGCTTGACCAGTTTGCTAATCAGGCAAATCCTCTCATGCACGCCAATGGCACAGCGAAAGAGATTTGGCGAGATACACAAGGCAATGTCGACATTATCGTTGCAGGTATTGGTACAGGCGGAACGATTACTGGCATAGCCAGTACATTGAGAGAATACAACCCCAAGATTCAAGTGATTGGGGTGGAGCCTGCATCATGCCCAGTGCTGACTAAAGGGTACGCTGGTGTACACAAAATTCAGGGGCTGAGCTCTGGCCATGTGCCAGATGTATTAAAAACATCCCTACTAGATGAAGTCATTGCTATTGAAGATGATCAGGCCATTGAATTTGCACGCTTGTTGGCGCGTAAAGAAAGTCTCCCTGTGGGTATATCTTCAGGTGCTGCGTTAAAAGCTGCGGTACAAATTAGTCAAAGAGCTGAAAATACTGGGAAAAACATAGTGACAATACTAGCAGACACCGCCGAGCGCTATTTTAGTACAGAACTCTTCGATGATGAGATTTAGTTGTTTCCAGTCACTCTTTTGAGCGAAACAGAGGGCGATTCACCAAACTGTTGAGAATATTGCGCAGAAAATCGTCCGGGATGAGTAATGTTAAAATGCTCGAACACCCCCGTGAGTGAATCAAAACTCCCGGACAGTATAGTTTGCCGTACCTCATTCACTTTTCGGTGAGTGAGGTATGATTTTGGCAGTACACCCAGCATTGACTTGAATGCATATTCCAATGTTCTTATTGAACAACAACTCGCCTTGGCGAGTTCAGTAATAGGAAGCGCCCGCTGGTCAGAATACTCACCAATGTATTCAATAGCACGCGATACCGTATCTCGACGAGTATTCACACTCATAGAAGCATTGGAGCACAAGATGTCTGAAAAAAGCTCTCTCAGTGCGTTAAAAAACATAAACTCAAATTGTTGTTTTTCAACAGGTGACATATCTCCACTCTTCAGGCTTAACTTCTTAAAGTAGTGCCGAACAAAACGCTTAAATTCATTGAGTTTGTGCAAGGGTAAATCACCATTTCGCAACGCCCTAGCTTGTATGTTGATCTTGGCAATTTCGTCGGCATCGAAATGTTGCTTCATAGCCGTAGTATTGAAACAGAAGGTTAAGGTTTCAGAATAGTGAGGGAACCAGCTAAAGGTCTCTTCATTTGGGCTAATAAAGAAGAGTTTGTTATCTATGATCAGTTTGCCGTCCACATAGAGCTCTACGGCATCGAAGGGTATTATCAAATAATAGTGATCTGGTTCGTTGCAAGCGTGATGTGATACGGCATTTTGAGTGTTGCGATAGCCGACCCAAAGGTTAGGCAACACCATTACCTGATGACGATTAATGAAATTTCCACGTTTTAATTGAATAGCATCCATGTCAACACCAACAAACATGTGTTGATATTCTTCAACAGATTGAAAAATTTCTATATTACTCACCACTCTACCGTGTAGTTAAGTGCAATCAAATGGCACGCCCAATCGAACACACCATTAGATCACACTACAGCTAAAATTTATTGATGCAGATCAACCAACATACATTCAATAACTTACAGCTTCAAGATGACGATTGTATTAATCAACAGTCGGCTTGTATTCCCCTTGAAATACTTGTTTAAAGAACACGCCTTGCTCGGTAGGTTCATATTCCCAATTGGAAATCATTTGCGGCGACCATTCTGGGTCGAAAACCCAGGCTATCCAAGAAATGCCTCGCTGTGTCATAAAGTCCATAATACGGGGGCCATAAGTACCATCGTTGTTAATAGTAGGAACATGAGCTCCAGGTGCAGACTCGTGAGACCATCCCAACTCAGTAGCAATCATGGGCGCTCGGCTTGCTACAAAACCCCATTGCTGTTGCCAAAGCATAAAGAAGTTTTCGGTAGTCTGCTCTTTTGGCTTTGCTTTTTGTGGATAAGGGTGAATAGCGTAAGCGATATTCTCTCGCTGAATTGGCATTTGCTTAACTGGCGACAAATCATAGGCCCAATTGAAACCAGCCACTAAAGGAATAACTTTGGTGTCATAGCTGCGAACAAGATCTATAACGTCTTCCATCATGTCACGCCAAACACTCCAATCTGCTCTACCCAAGCTATTGTTACCATTACCTATAAAGTCATTAGTAGGCTCGTTAAACAATTCATACACTGCCATTGTAGGAACATCTTGATATCTAAAAGCAACCTGCTGCCAGAACTGTAAAGTCTCGTTAAATGAGGTGTTATACATTGGATGTTGATACAGGTCCGCCTGCATATTACCAATAGAGTGCCAGTCAACGATAAGGTATAAATCAAGCGCATTCGCCCAGACCACAGCCTCGTCCAACATTTTAAAATAATCGCTTTTTCCTACACTCTTCCACGCCCCCGGATGAATGGGGAGACGAATGGTATTTGCCCCCCACTCGGCCACTTCTTCGAATATTTCCTTTGACCACTTACCCTGCTGTCTGAGTTTATCAGGGTCAGCAATACTCACGCCTTTGAACTCAAACGTTTGATGATTTTCATCAACAAACTCTGTCCCACTCACGGTAATGTGTTGTTGAGGTTTCAATGTCGAAACGTCGAACGTCGACGGGTAGGGCTCTGACCACCATGCGCTATCCTCGGCAACGACAGACCATGAGAAAATCATCAGTAAAAATATCGCGAGTTTTTTCATCTTTAGTTCCTTAGCTCAGTCTCACGGGCTTGTTGGTAATTAATTCAGAGGTTGTAGCGACGCTCTATCGATAAAGGTAGGCTCAAACGCACTGTCCTTTTCAGCGGTGTTGATGTCGTAAACCTCATTGAGAATCTTGCGGCCTGCAGCTTGGCCCATTTCAAAAATTGGATAGTCAACGCTGGCTAATTTGGGATAGGTGTATGACGCAATATTGGTGTTATCGAACCCGACAATAGACAGCTCATTGGGCAGTGAGATACCGGCGTCACGAGCAGCAGACATTACCCCACAAGCAATTTCATCGTTACCACAAACAACGGCCGAAAAGTTCACCTTGCGCTGAAGTAGCACGGCAAATGCTTCAGCACCGCTATCTTGAGTAAATTTGGCCTCCACCACTAACGATGGGTCGTAGGCAATACCTGACTGCTGTAATGCTTTACAATGACCGTCCCAGCGCTCCCTGGCATCATGTTTTCTCATTGGGCCACTGATATAGGCGATATTTTTATGCCCTCTGGCAATCACAGCTTGTGTCGCAGCAAATCCGCCTTGTTCGTTATCAAGGCTTATACAGTGCTCAGGGCATGTCGGCAGTTCACGGTTTAAAATGACTACTGGAGTTTTCCCTCGACAAAGCTCAGCAAGGTATTCATCACTCACCGCTTCCACATGCAGAACCAATGCATCGCAGTTCCTATCAATCAGAAATTCAATACCGTCTTTTTCCAGTGATGCATCTCCATGACCTGCGGTAACGATAATATGCTTCTTGTGCGCGCGCAGCTGTGTTTCGACAGCCCCGGTAAGGGTTCCAAAGAATCCACTGTGAAGTTCACTCACCAAAACACCCACGCAATCTGAGCGCTGTGAGGCCAAAGACTTCGCGATAGTATTTGGGCGATAATTAAGCTGATTCATGGCATAATGCACTTTCTCTTTGGTTTTTGCCGAAACATTCGGGTGATCATTTAACACCCGAGAAACCGTAGAAACAGCACACCCTGCCAATTTTGCAACTTGATAGATTGTAGACATTAAAAAAGCGCTTCCAATATTTTACTGTAACATCAAATTAATACTTACAGTCACATTACCAAATTTACTCATCTATACCAAGTCAACAAAATTAGGCCACTAGGGAAAGGTAGAGTTTTATCAAACACCATTGTTAATTAATTGTTGATCATATTTGCTTCTTTGTATAGATTAAATTGGAACCGCTTCCAATAAAAGAGCAATTATGAATATTCAGTCAAATTCACAAAACGCTGTGCTATCGGTGAAGGAAAAAGTAGCGTACGCACTAGGTGATACTGCAAGTAATCTTTACTGGCGTCTGTTTGATGTGTTTCTTTTCATTTTTTACACCGACGTTTTTGGTATTCCCGCAGCAACCGTTGGTACCATGATGCTTGCGGCTAGGCTTGTTGACGCGTTTTCTGATCCGTTCATGGGTGCACTAGCTGATAGAACGAATACGCGCTGGGGTAAATTCCGCCCGTACTTGCTTTGGGGAGGAATTCCCTTACTCGCTGCGGGTGTTCTCACTTTCACCGTGCCTGACTTAGGTGATTCAGGAAAAGTCATATGGGCTTATCTGACCTATATTGCCATGATGCTTGCCTATACCTTTATCAACGTACCTTATGGCGCAATGATGGGTATCATGACAGGTGACACTCAACAACGAACCACATTAAGTAGCTTTCGTTTTATTGGTGCATTCAGTGGCGGGACCATTGTTGCTTACTTTACCCCTTCGTTAGTGGAATGGTTAGGCAATGGCGATGTTGAGAGAGGTTGGCAGCTCACACTTGTGGTGTACGGCACTATCGCACTGATAATGTACACCCTGTGTTTCGCCGCGTGTAAAGAGAGAGTGCATGCTATTGCCCCGCAATCTCATTCACCTTTTAGAGATATCAAAGATCTACTGAGTAATAAGCCCTGGCTAGTACTATTTGTGCTCGCGTTAGTCATTATGCTGACCATTTCGATTCGGGCGAGTTCAGGTACCTTTTACCTCAAATATTTCTTGGAAAGAGAAGACCTGATCAGCAACTACATGACCCTTTACATGATATCGCTTGCGGTTGGGGCAGCTAGCACTCCCCTACTCACACGCTTCTTCGACAAACGTGTGTTACTCATTGGTTTAATGGTCGTAGTCGCTGTTTTAGCCTGTGCCCAATATTTTGTAGGTAAAGAGCAGGTGACCCTTCATTTCGCTATTCAAGGGTTGATTGGCTTGTGTCTTGGACCTAAATCGCCCTTGGTGTTTTCTATGTATGCCGATACTGCAGACTATTCTGAATGGCGCACGAATCGACGCTCAACCGCTATGGTATTTTCTGCCGCAGCGTTTTCACAAAAGCTCGGTGGAGCGTTAGCGGGATACATTATCGGTATGGTATTGGGAAGTATGGGATATATGCCAAACATGACCCAGTCTCCGGAGTCTCAGCACGGCATCATTTTACTGATGACAGTCATCCCCGGCGTATTTGCTTTGGCGGCAGCTGCATGTATTCACTTTTATCCATTGTCATCAGCTCAGCTTGAAAAAGTACAATCTGACTTGGCAAAGCGCAAATTAGAAGGCCAATATGACACCTAGCTCCTCTATTTTCGACATTGTTTCTGACAAACACGAAGTGAGGCTCAATAGCCCCACTTCACTGCCGGACGCCTGTGGCTTTTTGTGGAATCGTCATATGATGATTCAAATGAATTGTCGTGGCTATGCAAATGCTCAACATATGCAACCTGAGCCCGCTAAGTACAGTAAAGGGCCTTCGCTGGAAGCAACCACTTTCATGCAACCCGAGCATCATTATCACAGTGAGCACCCCGGCCGTTTCTTTTACGTCAAAATTGATGATAAGCCGCTATTTTCGTTGCCCTATGAACCAGTGCGAGCGCCCTTAAATTCCTTTCAATTTATTCATGGCAAAGACAGATTAGCTTGGGAGATACACCAATATGGTGTGAAATTCTTTATAGAATTAAGTTTAGGTGAAAGTGTTGCCGAGCACTGGCAACTGGGCATAGAGAATACAAATTCAGCGCCAGTATCCATTGAGATAGTCCCAATGTTCTCTATTGGCTATTTGAGCTGGATGAATCAATCCGCTTACTACGACAGTGACTTAAACAGTATTGTTGCTACCTCGGTAACACCTTATCAAAAAACCAAAGACTACGAAAAAGTACGTCACTTGAAGGATATCACGTACTTTGCGAGTGATACTCCACCGTATAGTTGGACATGTAACTACAAGAGCTTTATTGGCGAAGGGCACCTGGCAAATCCAGAGGGGCTCAAAAGTGATCGCTTAAACAATAAGATCGCTAACTACGAATTCCCAGTAGGTATTTTCCAATACAAAACTCAGCTCGATGCCAATGCATCAGACTGTTTTCGATGGAAATTTGGGGCGGTAAATAAAGTAGAAGACATTGAAGCTCAACTGAATTTTGACTTTACCAACCAACGGGTTGATATCACGAAAGATGTGCCTCCCACCGTCGCTATCAACACGCCCGATGAAGCCTTTGACGATATGGTTAACCGGTGGCTCCCAAGACAATTGGCCTATCACGGACAAATGCATCGCCTAACCACTGATCCCCAAACACGTAATTTCTTACAAGACAGTATGGGGTTAATCTACTTGGCCCCTGATGATGCAAAGAAACACTTTGTTATCGCTCTCTCTCAGCAACACACAAACGGCGCTATGCCTGACGGCATTCTGTTGCACGAAGAGGCGACGTTGAAGTATATCAATCAAGTGCCCCATTCAGATCATAACGTGTGGCTAATTTGGTTTATCGAGGTGTACTTGCGTGAGACCAATGATACGGATTTCCTCAACTACTCGGTTGGTTTTGGCAACAGCGAGGAAACTGCCACTGTCTACACCCATTTATCACGGGCAATGTCACACTTGCTGGAAAATCTAGACCACAGAGGGCTCAGTCTTATCAAAGAAGGAGATTGGTGCGATCCAATGAACATGGTGGGCAAAGATGGCAAAGGGGTATCAGCTTGGTTAACTATGGCCACCAGCCGAGCGTTATCGAGCTGGTCATCCATTTGTGCTCAACTAGGTCGAGATGAAGATGCCGAGCTATGGTCAGCAAAATCCCGTGAACTTAATAGTGCAGTTGAGGAGCACTTTTGGATTGGCGAATGGTATGCTCGAGGTATCACTGATAAAGGTCGTCCATTTGGTACTCATGCCGATGAAGAAGGAAAGATTTATCTTAACGCGCAAGGTTGGGCCATGCTTAGTCTTACACTCTCCTCCGACCGAGTGGCATTGTTGAACAAAGCGGTGAAAGAAAATCTGACCACGCCTTATGGCCCAATGATGCTGGCGCCCTCCTACACCAAAATGCACGAAGACATTGGTAGGCTTACGCAAAAGTCACCGGGAGTTTCTGAAAACGGTTCGGTTTATAATCACGCCGCAGCCTTCTATGCTGCAGGCCTGTATCGTCAACAGCAAAACGACCTAGCCTTCGACGTATTGAAACACATGATCCCTTCATCAGATGACGTTGCACAACGTGGGCAATTACCCGTTTATCTGCCAAATTATTACCGAGGAGCCTACTATCAATACCCCCACACGGCAGGGCGCTCTAGTCACTTGTTCAATACTGGTACCATTGCTTGGTTTTACCATTGTGTCATTGAAGGGCTACTAGGCTTAAGAGGTGGCAGTGACGGCCTATATGTTTCGCCACAATTACCCTCTGAGTGGACAAAAATAAGTGTTACACGAGTATTTAGAGGCCATTGCTACCGCATTAAATATATTAGGCATGACGCCACAAAAGAGAATTGTTGGGAAGCAGACGGAGAATCTGCGACCTTATCAAATCCACTACCTAAAACTGAATCGGTTATAAAAGTGTTCTTCTCATGAATAAATTAGGGACTCAAATATTGGTAATAGGCCCCAGTGGCTGTGGAAAAACAAGTCTAGGACAAGCGATTGCCCACGAATTAAATTGTAATTTTATCGATGCGGATGATGTCCATTCACAAGAAGCAAAAGAGTGCATGGAAGCTGGTATCCCTCTAACTGAGGAACAGCGAGCGCCATGGTTGAATCGATTGAAGGATATACTTCGAGATTCTGAGTCAGAAGGTAACACCACAGTACTTGCTGTGTCTTGCTTAAAACGAGCTCATCGCTCGTTACTGCGATCATCGGTAAGTAACTCGCTCTTCTTGTTTTTGGACTTACCAAAGGATGTACTTCAACAACGCCTCGAAAGCCGAGAAAGCCACTTTTTCCCTCCTGCGCTGTTAGAAAGTCAACTTAACACTTTGGAAAAGCCAGGATCGGAAGAGGATGTTGTCACATTAGATGGCACTCTAAGTGTAAAAGCACTATGTACAACTAG
This sequence comes from Alteromonas sp. KUL49, assembly GCF_006538345.1. GTDB lineage: Bacteria > Pseudomonadota > Gammaproteobacteria > Enterobacterales > Alteromonadaceae > Alteromonas. Next base: position 169,392 of record NZ_BJKL01000008.1, read on the forward strand.
TATGGAGATAATCGATGAAATTAATCACAATCGGACTGTGTAGTGGTTTAATATTCACAGCCACAGCTCATGCGGATGTAGCACTTTTTACAGATAAAACACCAGTTATCGACGGTACAATATCTGCTTCTGAGTGGCCAGACAGCCCTTGGTATTCAATCGATCAAGTACTCATTGGTGGAGAATTAGCACCTGAAGACTTTTCAGGGAGATATCAACTAGCGTGGACGGAAAGCGCTATTTACCTTCGCGCAGAAATAAACGACGACCACTTAAGCGATACTTACCCAAACCCGGTCGAGAGTTACTGGGATGAGGATTGTTTAGAGATTTTTGTCGATGCGGATAAATCTGGAGGCGACCACACTGAAAATTACAATGCCTTTGCTTACCATTTGGCATTAGACAATCAAGTTGTTGATATAGGCCCCGATGCCAGTGGTCAGGTAAAACCGATGTTGTTTAACGATCACGTCACCAGTCGATGGACACGACAACCAATCCCCCCCTACTCAGTAGTATGGGAAGCAGAAATTCTTATTTACGGTGATGATTACACATATGGTGAAAACGCCGAGCCACTTGCATTAAAGGAATCCATGGCGTTGGGTTTTATGCTGGCATATTGTGACGCAGACGGTAAGAACAGAGAACACTTCATTGGCTCACACCCCATCACTCCAGTTAACGGGGATAAAAACTTGGGGTACAAGGATGCTTCAGTGTTTGACACCTTAAAACTTGCCCCCGCTAAGTAGCCATTATTACTCACCTCAACAATTCGCAATACGCATAAAGCAAAACAGGCTTCATAAGAAGCCTGTTACTTACTAGGGTACTCGGTGAGTAGTGTTGTTTTTATTCCTTGAGTTCTTTTACATCGAAAACATCGTGTTTAGCGATAAAACGTGACACACGTTTTGTATGACCAAATGTATTACCACACAATCGAATTGTCAACCATTTTGAAAACCAAAAAATCAACCAATATGACTACCAAAACGAAAATCTACTATTTTTAGCGTTAGTACCTTGCCTTTAGTACATCCCAAAGCCATTCATCTTGGTTGAGTGACAAGAACTGTGTGAACTTCTCGTAGTCCACTTTTCCCATTGCCATTGCTACAGTTTTTAGCTGTGACTTCGCCCTAATCGCTTTCGTCTGTAGAAGCTCTAGGTACTTGTCGGAGTTGCTGTCAAAGCGCGTGGTGAGAATAGACTGAATCTTTGCGTCAGCGGTTGTAAACGTCTGAATATACTCAATGAGTTTGAGGTGGATAAGTAACATTTGCCTAGAGTCAACAAGCGTGCTCAGTACGGATTTTTGAATCAATGATTTAAACGCAGACTCGGTTTCTGATGATGCTAGCTCGTTTAACGTAGCCAGCTCAGATTTATAACGTTTGAGGAGTTGCAGATGTTCATCACTCATCAACTCAGATTCATCCAACATACTGATATCATCCGCAATCATTTCTAAATTGATAAGATGTCGTTGGAGAGGAGACATAGCAGAGCCCTGAGTCTTGAATTACCTGTGGAACCAATAGAGCAAGTATTAAAATACTTATTACAAAAGGATTCAGTCTACCTTAGTTCGATTTTTAGAGTAAATAAAAAAGCGCCGGATAGCTAAGCTATTCCGACGCTTACTGACTTACCAAATTGCAGAATTAGTTCAAATCAGCGTTTAAGTCATGGCGTAAATCAAAGCGATCTAGTGTCATTACTTTGGTCCATGCGTTAACGAAGTCAGCGACAAACTGCTCTTTTGCATCGTCGTAAGCATAAACTTCTGCTACCGCACGCAACTCACTGTTTGAACCAAAAATAAGATCTACTGGTGTCCCCGTGTACAACACTTTACCTGTGCTGCGTTCAACACCTTCGTAAATGCCCGCTTGGTCTGTTTTTCTCCACTGGATCGCCATATCAAGTAAGTTCAGGAAGAAATCGTTGCTCAACGTTCCAGGTGATTGAGTAAATACACCGTGTTCAACACCGTTAGTATTGACGTTTAATGCTCTCATGCCACCAAGCAATACTGTCATCTCTGGTACTGTTAGGTTTAGCTGATCTGCTTTATCAACTAACATTTCTGCAGGCGAGCGATAGCTTTCAGCCTCGTTGTAGTAGTTTCGGAAAGCATCAGCTTTTGGCTCAAGTAATCCAAATGAATTTACGTCGGTTTGTGCTTGTGTTGCATCACCTCTCCCAGCGACAAAAGGTACAGTCACTTCGACACCCGCATCTGCAGCAGCTTTCTCGATAGCTGCAGCACCGCCAAGTACAATTAAATCTGCCAGAGATACTTGCTTGTTACCAGACGTACTCTGATTGAAATCTTGTTGAATTGCTTTGAGTTTGGCAACGACTTTCGCCACTGTTTCAGGCTCATTTACCGCCCAATCCATCTGTGGAGCGAGCGCAATACGTGCACCATTAGCACCACCACGTAAATCAGAGGCTCTAAAACTCGCCGCTGCGCCCCAGGCAGTTTTCACCAAGTCTTGTACCGATACCCCAGTATCAAGAATAGTGCGCTTGAGAGATGCAACATCGCTGTCAGACACAAGCTCGTAGTCTACTGCAGGTACTGGATCTTGCCAGATGAAATGCTCAGACGGAACATCATTGCCCAAGTAGCGACTCTTAGGCCCCATGTCTCGGTGAGTTAGCTTAAACCATGCTTTCGCAAATGCCGTTTGATATTCCTGTGGATCTGCCAGGAAACGTTCAGCAATCGCGCGATAAGCGGGGTCGGCTTTTAAAGCAAGGTCAGCCGTGGTCATTACAGGCGCGTGGAACTTGCCATCGATATGAGCGTCTGGCACTGATTGATGCAGTGATTCGTCTGTAGGGATCCATTGAATAGCACCTGCTGGGCTACGTGTTTGTTGCCACTCGAATCCAAGTAAGTTTTGCAAATAAAGACTTGTCCAGCGGGTGGGAAGCTGTGTCCATGCCCCTTCTAAGCCACTGGTTACTGTGTCTTCAGAGTGGCCTTTACCACAGGTATTTTTCCAGCCTAAACCTTGTTCTTCGAGCGGTGCGCCACCTGGCTCTACACCTACACAATCAGATGGTTTGTGAGCGCCATGCATTTTACCAAAGGTGTGTCCACCAGCGATAAGTGCAACGGTTTCTTCGTCATTCATTGCCATTCTGCCAAACGCAATACGAATATTCTTTGCCGAACCTGCCGGGTCAGGCACACCACGTGGGCCTTCGGGATTTACATAAATAAGTCCCATATGGGTTGCGCCTAATGGACGTTGCAGCTTGCCGTCACGTTCTTCGCGATCACTCGCAAGCATTTCAACCTCAGGGCCCCAATACACTAGGTCAGGTTCCCAATCGTCAGTTCGACCACCGGCAAAACCGTAGGTATCAAAGCCCATATTCTCCATGCCAACAGTACCAGCTAGAATCATTAGGTCACCCCATGATAACGCTTTCCCGTATTTTTGCTTAAGAGGCCAAAGCAGGCGTTTAGCTTTATCGAGGTTGCCGTTGTCTGGCCAACTGTTGAGCGGGTCGAATCGCATTTGTCCACCGTCACCACCACCGCGGCCGTCTAACGTGCGGTAAGTACCAGCACTGTGCCATGACAAACGAATAAAGAAAGGTCCATAGTTACCATAGTCTGCTGGCCACCAATCTTGAGATGTGGTTAGCAGTGTATTCAAGTCTGCTTTCACAGCGTCTAGGTCAAGGCTGGCAAAGGCTTCTGCGTAGTTGAAGTCCTCTCCAAGAGGGTTAGAGCGAGCATCATGGTCACGAAGCGGAGAGAGATCGAGTTGATTAGGCCACCAGAATTGGTTGGATTTAGCTTGGAATGGTTGAACATTTCCACTACCCACTGCACCGGATGGTTTACTTATTTCATCGTTAGCTATTGCACCCGTTGCACCAAGCAACATGGCGATAGCACTGGCTACTACGGTTTTTTTAATACTCGTCATTGTTGTGTCCTATGTTAGTTGTCTGTGTGGTACGTACAAAAAAGCACGACCTGACCAACCGCTTCGTTAACATTTTGATAACGTTGGCTTGAACACAAAGATAGACCTAGGGCGTAAAATTCGACAGTGAATAAATTGAATGAAGGTGATAGGAATTTTTCATTAAAAAAAGTGATCGATAAGCTAAGCGATCAATCTTGCGATGAGAAACTTATCCTAGACAAAGCGTGTAGCAGAACTAAAGTAGGTGTTACCCCGTCGCTAGTCCGCTCATTGAGGCTGTATTTATGGCAGATAGCGAACCTCTCCAGTGCGAAAGCGCCTGTTCCTTTTTCACCGTTGTCTGAATAATTCTTAGCATTCTTAGCACAGAATCACCCAAAGGAGATGTCTTGTTAGTTGCGGCAATAACAAGCCTTTGCATTTGAGGTTCGATAATTCTAATCGATTTTAACAAGCCAGCCTCTTCGAGGTGAAAAACAGCGGATGATGGCAATATCATGACACCTTCCCCTTGCATCACTTGGCGCAACCCAGTCATTAACTGTCCCGAGTATGCCTTATCATGTTTAAGACTGACGCCAGTGGATGTCTCATATTGAGCAATGAGCTTACCTAGTGCATCTTTTGTCCCAGGAGAAAGTAACGGCAACTGGCTCAATTCCCAAAAAGCAATTTGCTCTCGTCCATGCAAAACGTCGTATCCTTCACTGATTGCGTTTGGGGAATAGACCAAATGAAGGTCCTCGTTGATGAGTGGCGTTACGGTCATAAAACGAGAATCAATATCTTGTTCGTAAGTAAGAGCAATATCGACCTGTTTGCTCTCTAACCACCCCTTGACAGAATATGACGGCCCAGTGCTGATTTCTAACTTCAATTTAGCACCTTGCTGATTAACCTCCTCAATGAGAGGCATTGAGAGTACATTGCCAATCGACGGCAACATAGCAACTTTCACCACGCCAGTTTTTTGTGCCCAGAAAGGTTGCATCGCTGACTTTGCTAGGTTCATCGCTTCTATAAGATTAGTTGCGTGACTAAAAAAGACTTCACCAGCGGGAGTAAGAGATACACCCGAAAAGCTTCTTTCCAGAAGCTTTGCGCCCATCTCTCGCTCAAGTGTTGCCAGTTGTTGGCTTACTGCAGGTTGTGCAATGTCCATTTCTCTTGCTGCAGAAGCGATGCTGCCTTTGTGCACCGTCGTAAGAAAATACTGCAATTGCTTCGAATTCACGCCCCATGCCCCTCATTAAATTGTGAATACTTTGCTAGCCGCTAATTAATCACTGAAATTTAGAGAATAAAAAATAAAATCAGCAAGTTACATGCCACTGAATTTAAAATTTAAAAGTTTTAATGTGACCATTTTGTAAACAAACAACGCGTAATTTTTTTTAATTTTTCTAAAAAATTTCAAAAACCCAATAAAATTAAGGCACTGACCACAGGGTCAACATTTTCCTTATACCCCTAAATATTCTTTTTTCTTCCGCTGGCGCTCAAGACTTTTTAGCCTGAACAGGAGCATAGGTACTTCCATAACTCCAACAATAAGGTGCAGATTGCATCAAGGTAGTGCTTGTGTGCGCCATGAACGCCGGCGAGACACAACCCTCGCAATACACTGGAAAACAAAAATCTAAATTGCACGTATTAGGGAACACCCATGAAGAAAAACAAACTTTACACCGCCATAGCATCGGTTCTTACCGGTTTATCCTTGTCGTGTGCAGTGCCTGTAGCATTTGCGCAAGAAACAGAAACTCCTGACGAAGCTAATGTTGAAAAAATCGCCGTTGTTGGTGCCCGTGGTGCACCTCGCTCGGTAACCAGCTCACCGGTTCCGGTTGACGTATTAAGTGCTGAGGACCTAGCCGCAGTTGCCTCGGCAGACATGAACGACATCATGATGACTTTGGTTCCTTCGTACACACTAAGCCGTCAGCCAATTTCTGATGGTGGCACGTTTATTCGTCCAGCACAGTTACGTGGCCTACCTACTGACAAAACACTCGTACTTGTGAACGGTAAACGCCGTCACCGTGCAGCACTCGTTCAAATCGGCGGTTCAGGTACTCAAGGTCCTGACTTAGCTACAATTCCCGCTTCAGCGCTTGGTAGTGTTGAGGTACTGCGAGACGGTGCTGCCGCGCAATACGGTTCTGATGCGATTGCTGGGGTTATCAACTTTCAGCTGAAAAATAACGCAGAGGGCGGTACTGTTACAGTCGATATGGGTCAGTATTATGAAGGCGACGGCACATCTTATAATATCAGCGGTAACAAAGGCTTTACCCTTGGTGACGATGGTTGGTTGAGTATTTCAGCGGAGATCAATGAAACCGATGCCACTCTTCGCGGTGAACAGTACTGTGAAAGCTGGGCGTGTGTAGATCCAAATGACCCTCGTTTCCTTTCAGGTGGTAGTTTTGATACAACGCTAGCCGCCTATGATGAAGATGAATTTATCGCCGGTTTAGCGAGCGCGAACATTGGCTTTGGCGACGTGGTGCAACCGTGGGGACAACCCAACTATTCTGCAGTTAAGACCTTCTTCAACGCGGGTTATGCCCTAGGTAGTGATATGGAATTGTATGCCTACGGTAACTACATGGAGAGTGAAGGTGATGGCTCTTTCTTCTATCGTTACCCAGGTAACGGCACAATCGAAGACCTTCGTGAAATAGACGGCACTATTTATAGCCCGCTAGATAAATTCCCTGGTGGTTTTACACCGCGCTTTTTCGGTGAAATTACCGATTACTCTTTCGCTACCGGCCTTAAAGGTATGAGTGGTGATTTGGGATATGATCTTAGCGCTCGTTATGGATACAACGAAATCGACTACACCTTAAGTAACACTGTTAACCCGTCTTTGGGCTCTGCGTCTCCAACATCATTTAAACCTGGTTCCTTGGCCAATGACGAATTCCAAATCCAAGCTGACTTTACCTACGACCTTTCTGAATACATTTTTGCCTTCGGTCTTAGCTATATGGATGAGTCTTATGAGATAAGCCCTGGAGACGAGGCGTCGTATTCTGACGGACCGCACGCTTACCAAGACCCTTTCGGTCTGTGTTCTAGAGAAGATGCCTATGGATTTGGTTTAGCCACTGACGCTCAACTGGCAACTGCAATTGCTAACGGATTAGACTGTGATGACGCTAACGATCCTGTTTATCGTACTGTAGGTGTTGGCTCCAACGGCTTCCCAGGATATGGTCCTCTGGCTGTGGGTACTTACTCACGTGACTCAGTTGCGATTTACGGCGATGTTTCTGGTGACATTACTGAAGACTTCTTCGCTCAAGCCGCTGTCCGTTACGAAGATTACTCAGACATGGGTTCAGAGCTTGTATACAAAGTTGCTGGTATCTACACATTAACCGAAGAAGTCGCTCTTCGTGGTTCTTATGGTACTGGGTTCCGTGCACCTACACCAGGTCAGCAAGGTACTACAAATATTTCTACACGTTTACCAAATGGTTTCCCTGTAGCAACAGGTTTATTCCCAGCAAGTGGTGCAGTAGCGCAAGCACTAGGTGCAACCGACCTCAAGCCAGAAACATCAACTAACATTACGTTTGGTTTGACTGCTGAAATAGATGACCTAACGTTAACAATCGATTACTACCGCATCGCCTTAGAAGATCGCTTCAACGCTATCTCTACATTAGATGTTTCAACTGACCCAGATAGTGGTGACGCATATTCAAGATACCTTGCGCTCGTTGATGCAGGGGTTGACGGCGCTAACTCTATCGGTGGTGTTTTCTACTTCACCAATGCGTTTGACTCTATTACTCAAGGTGTAGATGTTGTTGCAACCTACAGCATGGAATCTACGTACGGCGATACAGTGTTTACGGCGTCAATGAACTACGGCACAAATAAATTTGACGGCGCTGTAGATGAGGATCTTTTCAACGCCGAAGCTCAATTTGATTTCGAAAATGCAAACCCTGAAACACGCGGCGTATTCTCAGTGAAACACTCTTATGATGATTTCTCGGTGTTGGCACGTCTAAACTACTACGGTGGTTATGAGAATGCTGATGGTGGTGGTACCGTGAGCGAAATTCAAGAGTTTGGCTCTGAGTTTATATTTGACCTAGAAGGTACGTATTACATCAACGAAACGTTAACGTTATCCGCAGGTGTACGTAACTTGTTTGACAACTATCCAGATGAAGACACCATTGGTGAAGCATGTTGTGGTCGTATTTACCGCTCTGACTCAATCGTTGATTGGCAAGGTGGTTTTTACTACGCCCGCTTAACGGCAAACTTCTAAAAAAACGTATATAAAACAAAGACACCGGTTTACGCCGGTGTCGGCGTTTCTGGGGTTTGATTTAATAAATTTAAAAGGTGTATTCATGTTTTCGGTAGTTGTTACTAAGGTGAGTCAGTTATGGAAATAGAACTGCTCTTGTTCGTATTAACCTTGTGTATTACTGGTGCTATCGCAGGTATAACTGCTGGACTATTTGGTAATGGTGGCGGATTCGTCGTCGTTCCAGCACTCACTGCGGTATTTCCATTCTTTACCCCACAATCAGAAGAACTTGTAAAAGTCGCAATCGGTACCTCCTTAGCTTCCATTGTTGTGTCTAGCGTTCGCTCTGTTATTGCTCACAAAGCAAAAGGAGCAGTAGATTTTGAAGTTCTGAAATCATGGAGCATATGGATAGTTCTCGGTGTGTTTGGTGGACTTTACATCGCGAATACTACCAGCGCATCTGGGCTAACTATCGTGTTTGCCGCAGGCGTTGCACTGTACTCAATTTACTTTCTATTCCCAGACATCGTACACAGACCAGGTCTATCACTAAATATGCCAACAGGCGCAGGAAAAGCCGTACTTGCCTTCGTCTTGGGCGGGTTCTCTGCCCTGCTAGGCATTGGTGGTGGTACACCAACGGTAATCACTATGGTGATGTGTAGAAGAACGATTCAACAAGCTGTGGCAACCGCAGCTGGCGTAGGCTTCCTGATTGGTTTACCTGGAGCGATAGGGTTCTTATTTATGAAGCACTCTGAAACTGCAGTTTTACCCTTCGGAACAATTGGATATATCAATATGCCCTCGCTAATTGCGATAAGCATTGGCTCAATAATGACAGCGCCGATTGGGGCAAAAATGGCGCATAACTTCAGCGAGAAAAAACTTAAGCGCCTCTTTGGCGTCTACTTAGTCATTGTATCTGCAACCATGTTCAACAAAGTGTTTTGATGCGGTGCTACGTATAACGAAAGGAAATAACCATGACACATAACCCTTCAAGAAGAATATTTCTAGGTGGTAGTCTAGCCGCATCTGCTGTTGGTGCCTCTGGATTAATGACAAGTGCGGGGTTGCAAGCAGCTCCCGCGGCTGCGAGTGATGTTCGCTACGGTCCGGCACCCGGCGTTGCCAAACTCAACGCTAACGAAAACCCATTTGGTCCAAGTCCAAAAGCGTTAGAGGCAATTGCTACCGCAGTTTCGCAAGGTGGCGCTTATTACGCCTACCCAGCAGCCATGTCACTACTTGATATGATAGCTGAGCGACACGGCATTACTCGCAAAAATATTTCTTTGAGTTCCGGTTCTAGCCCAATTCTTTCATATGCTGCGCTGGCTGCAAGCAAGAAAGGTAAAATTCTAGGACCTGATCTTTTTTGGGATACCACTTCTCGTGCGCCCGAAAAGCAAGGTGCACCGGAAATTGTACGCGTACCCAACACTGCTGATTTAGGCATAGACCTAGACGCAATGTATGCGGCAATAGATGACACTATTGGTATGGTTCACGTTACCAACCCTAACAACCCTACAGGTACGGTGTTAGATCCGGTTAAACTCAAAGAGTTCTGTATCAAAGCATCGAAGAAAACACTGGTACTTGTTGACGAAGCTTACAATGAGCTAACAGATGATCCACCTAAACATTCTATGATCCCACTGGTAAAAGCAGGTCATAATGTGATTGTTGCTAGAACATTCTCGAAAATCTACGGATTAGCGGGTCTGCGTGTGGGCTATATGATTGCATCTGAAGAAAATACTCAGTGGATCAACAACTACGGTATGGGTGGTTACACACTCAACCAAGCTGGATTAGCGGCGGCCATCGCTAGTTACGATGACTTCCCATTTTTAACCTTCACCAAAGATAAAATAATCGAGGCGAAAGGCATGGTCATGGATGCCTTGAAAGTTAACGGATTAACAGCGCTGGAATCATCGACTAATTTCATCTTCGTGAACCTGGGTGATGGTAATGCTGATGCATTCCGCCAAGCAATGGCAGACAAAGGTGTGCTCATCAGAGGTATTTACAGAGACTACACTAACTGGTCTCGTGTAAGTATGGGACGCATCTCCGACGTTCAACGTTATGTTGATGCTATTCCTGAAGCGCTAGAAACTATGTACAAAACGCAAAACAGCTAGCAAATCAAAAGTCATCAGTAGAGTGTGGCAGCAAAACGTCACACTCTGCTTTTGTAGTAATACTTATTGTCTTCACCCACACTTCTCGTTAACTTTCCTTCAGCCAATAAATAATTTAAATGTGACATGCATTCAGCAATCGCAAACATCTGTGTTCTTACGTTTAACTCTCGTTTGAATAACACGGGTAACAGTGACATAACGCAAGACGGTATCTCACATGCTTCAAGTAAACAACGCAACTGTTCGTGATGATGATTAATTAATTCTGACACCCTTTGCTGTATACCTATAAAAGGTTGTTTATGTGCAGGTAGCACGAGTGTGTCTGGGGGCAGTTCAGCAAAGACAGGTAGAGTATCAAGGTAGTCTTTTAGTGTGTTTCCTTCCGGCTCAGTGGAATAAACACCTATATTTGGTGTAATTGATGGCAAAATATGATCGCCAGAAATTAATACATTCAGTTTTTCGCAATACAAACACGCATGTTCAGGAGAGTGACCTCGACCTATCATGACCTTCCAAGTATTTCCGTTTATGCTCAAACACGAACCTTGCCGTAATCTTTGATAAGCAACAGGAACTGGGGTGACAACACTGCCGAATCCTTTTCCACCAGATGTTAGCATCTCTATGTGTTCTGGCGGTAATCCTGCTCGTTCAAAATAAATCTTGTCTGGTAATGATGAAGCGCCGTTTCTTCCAGCAACCAAACTCCTCGCCATAAAGTATTCCAATTGGGAAATATATAGCGGTACTCTATATTTTTCAGTAAGCCACCCCGCCAACCCTATATGGTCTGGGTGTAGATGTGTTACCACAACCCCAACAACAGGCTTTTCCAAGCGTCCAATGATTTGGTCCCAAAGTGCTTTCGTTTTACTGGTACCCAACCCCGTATCGACGATATACCACCCATTGGAATCTTCGAGTAAATACAGATTGATATGATCGAGTTCGAAAGGCAACGGCATCCTAACCCAGTAAACGCCGGGAGCAACTACTGTCCAATTTCCTTCATCGGGTAACGGTAGATCGGGGTAATGCATACATTCCCACCTGTAGGCTGATATACTTCAACGTTTTATACCTCTGCAAATGAAATAACAAACTCATCTGTTTAATGTTTATCTATACACAAAATCAATGTGAACAATATGAGTAAACCTACGCGTGATTAAGCAAGGCTATGTCCTCAGTAAAAGGGTCATTCAGCACTCCCAAGATCTGTTTGTTGAACTTTGGGTCGTAACAGACGACGGCCCTTTTCGGTTGCTCTCTGAAAAACAAAGACCCACGTGTTTTGTCGCTTCAGAACAGGTGGAAAATCTTCAATACCTTGCACAAAAAACGGCATTGCACATTGATGTATTTGACGATGACATTAAAACATTAGAACAAGTAGCGGTATCAACCTTAAAAACTCACACCGAAGTCGAGCATCGTTTACTCAGAAATCTAGCTGAAGATAACAACATTACCCTGTATGAGGCAGACGTTCGATTGGCAGACCGATTCTTAATGGAGAGGTTTATTTATGGTAGTTTAGAGTTTTTATGTCCCTCATCTAATACGAAAATAATCGATAATGCTAAGGTGCGTCCTGCAGTTTATTCGCCATCATTTACGACCGTTAGTCTGGATATAGAGTGTGATGAACTAGAGAACTTATACAGTATAGCGTTAGCAACAACCGATACACGTATTGTCTATTTTGTTCGTCACTCATCGCACGCCCACTTGCATTCCCAAACGATACTTAATGATGATAAAGCCTTTGAGCTGAAAATCTTGGATGACGAAACGTCTCTTTTGAAGGCTTTAGAGACTGGTATTGCAGCGCTAGACCCTGACATTATTTTAGGTTGGAACATAAAGCAGTTCGATTTTTCTGTGTTGCATCGACGAGCAAAAGCTAACGGCCTAAGGCTAAAGCTGGGGCGAGAAAACGCAGAGTTGAATGTCAGGGAATGGGAAACTCAAACCCTAGTTGAAATACCGGGTAGAGCCATAGTAGATGGTATTGAATCATTAAAAACAATGACCTATCAGTTCGATAGTTTTGCATTGGACAGTGTAGCTAACGAGTTATTGAAAGACAGCAAGCTTATTCAATCTGAAAATAAACTAGAAGCTATCAAAGCAATGTACGTTGATGATCCTATCCAATTAGCCATGTACAACATTAAAGACTGCGACTTAGTTAATGATATTGCAACGACTACCAAGTTCATCGACTTTTTAAGGCTGAGGGGTACATTAACAGGCTTGGACCTCGGTCGACCCGGAGGCTCAGTAGCAGCATTTCTCAATGTGTACCTTCCCCATATGCATCGAGCCAATTATGTAAGTGGTGTACGACCAGAAAACGGCGGTCTTGCTAGCCCAGGTGGCTATGTTATGCGCTCGCTTCCCGGGCTTTATGACAATGTTCTCGTTTTGGATTTCAAGAGCCTGTATCCCTCGATAATACGCACTTTTAAGATTGATCCCGTAGGGCTAGCAGAGGGTTTGATTGATAAAGAAAGTGCCGTAGAGGGCTTCAAAGGTGCATACTTTAGTCGTGATATTAACTTTCTACCTAAGATCATCGCCGATCTTTGGAACGCTCGAGATGAAGCAAAGAAAGCAGGCGACACTGCCAGATCTCAAGCCATCAAGATTCTTATGAATTCATTTTATGGTGTACTCGGAAGCGGTGGCTGTCCTCTTTACGACACTAGATTAGCAAGTTCTATTACTTTACGCGGACACGAGATCATGCAGAGAACCGCAGAGTGGATAGAGTCAAAGGGATATAGCGTCATATACGGTGATACTGATTCTACCTTTGTTCACATTGGTAATAACACTAAGCTGGGATCGCCAAAAGAGACAGGTGAATATTTAGCGGAACAAATTAACGTATTTTGGAAAAAAGAATTACAAAGTGTATTCAACGTAGATTGTTTCTTGGAAATTGAATTTGAACAACACTTTGATAAGTTTTTTATGCCCACAATACGAGGGTCATCTGTAGGAAGTAAAAAGCGGTATGCTGGCCTAGTAGTGCGCGATAATAGCCATAAATTAGTATTTAAAGGATTAGAAAATGTACGCTCCGATTGGACTCGTCTTGCGAAAGATTTTCAGTACAAGCTTTATGAAAAGGTGTTTACTAATCAACCCGTTGGTGAGTTTATCAAGCAAACGACCCATGACTTACTAGCAGGCAGATTAGACGAGGATCTCGCTTACGCTAAACGGTTGAGAAAACCCGTTGAGTCATACATCAAAACTATGCCGCCCCATGTAAAAGCAGCGAAGCATGGCAATCAAGTTAACAGGCAATCACTGAATAGCAAACGCTATGGAAAAGGCTCGACGGTGAAGTACGTTATCACCATGGCAGGGGCACAACCTATTGACCTTATCTCAGCAAAAATTGACTATCAACATTACATAGAAAAGCAAATCGCGCCCATTGCAGACAGCATATTGCCGTTGTTGAACACAAGCTTCGATGAAATAATGGAAAGACAATTATCGTTGTTCAACAACTAGCCCGTAGCTGTCTTTAGAATACGTAAAATAAGCAACGAATGCTTAAGGCTCAATTAAGTGTCAATTAACTTTACAGTTACCTATATAAGTAACCATTCATGTTTTTACCTTTTGTTTTTCTTAGCATTTGTTACACAGGTGTAAATCTTGCATAGTTGTCCGACGCATTCTCATTATTTATAGAATTAAAATGTATAAACGCCTCATTCTTTGCCTCGTGACTGCACTGCTGATCCCACTGCAAGCAAACGCGGGGCTGTTCAGTATTAGTCTTGATTACGACTCAGATGGTGATGGTACTGACAACGTAGACGCCATCTATCAATCCGTTTTCAACGATGCTGTAGACTTTTGGGAATCAGTGTTAATTGGTACTCAGGACAATATTGATATTAACCTTGTCATCGACGCCGAAGTTACAGCTATCGATGGAAACTTCGGTATATTAGGTAGTGCTACCAACTTTCGAGCTTCTGCAGAGTCAGCAACTAGTGACTATCTTTACGCGACAGACGGTTTCATGAACTTTGACTCGGCAGATGTTAGTCGTCTCAATAACAACGGTACGCTCTACGATGTAATTTTACACGAAATGGCCCATGTTATTGGTTTCGGTACACTCTGGAATGCAGATCGCTTCGGTTTGTCAGGGCTGTTTCAAGATATCTATACCGACGGTAGTGGAGAATATACTGGTGCTTACGCTGTAAGTATTTACGAAGACACATTTAACACTAACGACGGATACATTCCTATCGAGTTAGATGGTGGCAGTGGTACGGCGGATGCTCACTGGGATGAAAATTGGGAGGCAGGTTCTGGCGAAATTATGACAGGTTACTTATCCAGTAATGCCTTTGTCAGTGACATTACGCTGGCATCGTTTGCAGATATTGGCTACATAGTGCAGCTATCAGATGGCACGCTACTGGGAGCTAGCGTTGTATCTGCACCGACTACTGTGTTCTTCGGAATGCTTTCAATGTTATTCATTGTAGCAAGACGTAGGTAAATCAGTATGGAAGCGGAATTACACCGCTTCCTTACAATTCAGCTTTTCTCAGTTACAAGCTTTTCTAAAAGCGCCTCTATCCGTTTTACGCTCTGTGTCAATTCTTCTATACCGCTAGTACTCTCTTTAGATATTTTAGTCTGAGAGTCTATGACTCCAGACACAGCATCCTTTTGAGCGAGTATTGTTTCTCTAAATACTGAAGCGTCAACAATTCCTATTAAAGACACTAGTGCACCAGCCCCGGATTGTCCTGCGGTTTCAAAACTTAAGCGGTGTAAGTCAAATGCTCGCATCAATGGACCCTGACTCATTGCTACATCAGTGATCTTTTCTAGCGGGATCGACTTTTCTACCTTGAATAGAATACCTCGCTTTACAACGAGCTTACGCTCGGTAAGTTCTGCAGACATTGCATTGAGCATGCGTCCGCTAAATAAGAGAAAAAGAGGGATAGAAATAATAAGTAAAGGTATTCCCACTAATGTGAGCATAGATACAAGGACCCAACTTACCAACCAATAAAGCTTAACTGCAGGGTTAAAGCTCGCACTGAGGAGTGTCTTATCTGCCATTGAACATTCGTCCGTTTAATCCACCAGACGTTAAAGTATCACATTTATTGTTAGCTATATTGAAAAAACAACAAACTGTAGCGCGGCGATAGATTTTGAAAAATTTAATAATAGGTTTTAAAATCAAATCTATCAATGCAAACATAGCAGTCATAAGTGATAGAAGTTGTTCATCTTGTTTGTACCACTGCATTAAATATGATGACGTCCCATACGCCATCTTCGTTGCACTCCATAAGTATCTCTGCGAAAGGGTCTAGCGTTTCGAAATATAAATAGTCTTCCATCGTATACCCGCGAACTGTGTCGTTTGTATCTGGCCTCACTCTCATCTCAACTGGGTCGCCATTTGCTTTATAAGCTACCGAGCGAAAGTAAAACTCTAAGCCTCGAATAGCCTCTGGCAGATTTGCAGCTCTATCAACTTGCAACCCTTCGTTTGTAACAGTTGCACCGTTATCGTAAAGCGTTAGCGCCGTTCGCTCTGCCGTATAAATGACGGATGCTTGAGCTGACGGCGCAGCAGGTGTCTCGCCTTCACGATACCAGTCTCCCTCGATGTCAGCGAGACTCCACACCCCAGTCTGAACACACTCTAGCGTCATTCTTGCGCCAAGGTATGGCGCATAAAAGTACCGCCCCAGATTTAACCCATTAATCCTATCTGTTGCGTCTGGACGAACGCGCAGTTCATGAGGTGCGTTAGGCTCAATAGACGTGTTCTCAAAGTGGAAAATTAACCCGACTATGGCTGACGGTAGATTAACGGCTCTATCCACTCCAACGCCAGTGTTTGTCACTCGCGCCCCATTATCTTCAACAACTAATGTAGTTCTGTCCAATGTACTGATGTCAGACGGAGCAGGCTCTGGTAACGCTTCTTGCCATGTACCGGCCTGAGATATCACGTCCCAAATACCGGCTTCTATGCACTTCACTTTGAGGGCAGCTCTAACCGTCGAGCTAAATAGAAATGCGCCCGTTGCTGTCCCTCTAAACCCTTCGGTCTCTTTCGGTTGCAAACGGAACTCTAAGTTGCTTGTGTGGCTATTAGTAGCTGTGTATTCAACGCCAGGTATCGCTGTTGGAAGGTATACCGTTGACGTTCCACTGGCATCTGAGTTTCTAACAACACATCCCGAATCGCTGTGCTGCAAATAGCGCTTTTCCATCACGCCGTAGAGTTTTTCAGTATTCACGCCAGTACAACTGCTCGGAGTAAGCTCTAGCTTATATAACGAGGCTTCTTTGACGTTTGCGTCCGTGTAATTTTTATCAATGGTGACTGAGTCAGCGTTCGCTCTAGAGCCATCCAACCTCACCACTTTTGACCTAATGTGAGGAAAATTACTCTGGGCTAACTTGAGTTCATTATCCTTTATATCCACCGCGCCCAAGTCATTTCTATCACTTGCAACAAACCATAGCGTTGTTACCGCGCCAGTTACGAAAGCATAATCCACGCTTTTGTGCAGATGAAGCTGATTCCCTGTAATCTGAACATCATCAATATCACCTTTATAGGTGCCAAATTTCACGAAGAAGAAATCCTTGAGTGATACCTGGTTGCCGATGCCGAAACAACGGTTATGCTCTATCGCGATACCTTCTCCGCACATCGTGCTCGTGATAGCGATAGCGCATAGAGGCTCGATGATGTTGTTGCGATGGACCCACACGTTGCGTTCGTAAACGTCATCTAACTTGATACAGTGGTGCGTAAAACCTTCGAACGTATTATCGTGAGCATTAACATCGCTAGCAGAAATAAAAAGACCTGTCGTGTTGGCTCTGGCTCCAACCAGTGTGTTGTTACAGACCTCGATGTTGTACCCGCCTGGAGCAGCGATACTGCTTCTGTCGTTGCCCTTTATTGCAATAAAACCCTCTTCTGTGCCAGCATCCGTCAGTATATTTCCTGCCACTCTACCGAAGCGAATTTTGGTGTATATGCCCTCACAGTCATCCGCTTTGTAATTTGCAATGTCGGTTATGATGTTATCAGCAACCGTTGCTTTTCTGCCGCGCACGTCTATACCATTGCAGCCATCAACAGTATCCCGAGGGTCGTATATGTGCTCTATTGTGTTGTGATACACATGAATGTTTTCCATATCATCTTGCGTTTCGTATGCGTCGTTCGCAAACTCCAGCGCTGACCCACCCAGCCAACGCATTTCATTGTGACCGCAGTCTACCGATGTGAATGGGCCAAAGAACACAAAGCCTTTTGAAAACAGGCCTGCGTCGTACAGCGCTTTGTTATTGATTTCGTTGTGCTTGATAACAATTTTTGCGATGCGACTTGGAACCGTCTTCCAAGTTAACTCTCGTTGTCCGGCGTATCTCACATTTGAGAATTTACAATTTGTAATTGATACCAGGTCGATGTCGGGAGCTGCTTCAGGAATAACCACCACATCTCGAAACCCCTCGAACATTATGTTGTCGAGTTCGATAGCGCCGCTACAGTGCAGAAAATCTCTTTCAACGTTGGTGCAACGAATCTTTGATTTGTTTAACGACTTAATACTGACTTTGTGTGTGCTCGTGACTGTTGACCAATCGCCAGCTTCATAAGTCTCGGCGCGAAGTGAGATAACTTCTTTCGCTGCTGCCTGCCTTGCCAGCGCTGTTGTAATTGCGTTGGCTGAAGGTGAATGCAATTGTTCTGGGATGATTTCACCACGAGTCACAAGGCGACCAACTTTGCCGTTTGAGAAAGCGATATCCCCTGGTAGTGCTGTGGTTGTTTCGGCATTGATGGCAAATGTGGCCGACGACAAATCAGCGACAGCGACAATAGCTCCGGTGGCTACTGACGCGTTTATATCTAAGGCATCAAGTGAAACATAGTTTCCTGCGTCTCTGTTCAGCATCTCCAACAGTAACGACATCAATTGCTGATTTTGATTGAGTGATTCGGAAAGACTTCCGTTTGCCGCATTAGGCGTAATACGAGCCGGTGCATTAACCACATCACCTTGTAGCCAAGCCTCACTAAGCGTTAGCACTCGTGTTTGTGTGTCAAAACTATCGATTGAGACGGGTAATTTTGATGCAATAAATAGCTGACTATTCTTAATGACACCAAATCCCGACTCGCTACTATTAACAGTTGCGAACAACTCACCGTCATTAATTGTGATGTCAGCTAGAGAAATGGTAAACGACATCATGAGGTTTGCCCTTCGAAGCTATTGACGGTCAGGTTCTGAGTCCTGATAAACTGTTGCGCGTGGTAGCGTGTTTGATTTGATACTACTGCGCGATAGCCGAATGTGTCGCCTACAGTTGGGTCATTGTCAGTAAATGTGAATGACTTATTGACACTCTCGTAGATATAGCAAATCCAGCCTTGTGAACTTAGTTCTGGCTCAAACAACTCTTGCTGCGCAACAGTCTCGCTAATGCTGTATGTTTGAAGAGTAACCCACTCGCCGTTACCAATTTTTCGTTGAATTGTGAGTGTGCAACTCGGTTGTACTGGAGCGATATCACATACGCCTTCGTAACTGCTATTACCTAACCACATCAATGTGCATGTAATGACCTTCGGATTACCATTCGTGTCAAACGGCCCAATTTCTATAGATGTGTTTAGTGCCAGCGACGAGTTTGTTCGAGTTGTGTTGAAAACGCCCGAAGAAACACCTTGCGCAAAGTAAGCAGCGCCGTAGATGTCCTTCCATTCAAACGTTGCATTAGCTTTTGAAAGACTATCAACATCAGCCTCTCCATTCAGGGTTAGCACAGGCGCACCGCGCCAGTAGATAAGGTCGCTATTTTCACCGAAGCCACCGATATCTTCGACTTCCATCACATGCTCTCGCACGTTGACTTTGCGAGCGTTCGATAACGTGCCTTTGATAATAGTGTCTGCGCCTATAACGAAATCGCCAGTAACATTATCAACACTAAGAAAAATCTTGCCTGACTTAGAGCCGATTTTGAGCCTATCTGCGTACAGATGTATATCCGAGTTGTCACCGCCTCCGAGAATTTCGACACCTGTAAAAAGTTCATTCTCATCGACGATACCTAAGTAAATAGTGCCTTGCAGTTCACCGATTTCGTTTTCTAAAGCCTCAAAGTATTCGATAACGCTCAGTGATTCTTCACCCCGTGATATCTTAATTTCGTTAAACGAACGGGCGAGTGGTGCGCCGACTATCCAGTCACCATTCGCATTTTCGTAGCCGATTTGAACAGTGTTGTTTTGCGCAATTTGTGCTTGTACAGAGGTAGAACCGACTAGTGATTTAACAGCAATAATATCAAGCGCATTCACTTGATTAGCTGCAACGACTTCGGTGACGTTGTAAATCAACGATGAGTAGTTTGCACCTAGTTCTGATTGCTGCTCAGACCATTGTTGAAGGTCATTCAGTACTGCGCCAATCGTCTCACCAAGCGTTGCGGGTAATCCACCCCACTGTATTGTAGAAAACGTCTCTGCATCGAAAACTTCAACGTTAATACCTATCAAGTTAGGCACGGCCAATGCGATCCAGTTCGGGTCAGCATTGTCGCCAACCACGAGCCGGTACCATACGTACAATGTCGCACCATGTGGGGTGTTTAAAACGGTTAAAACAGGATTTAAACCACCGTTAAATGCGTTTAAAAAATCGTCCGAATAGGCGTAATTCCATTCATAAGTCGCCGCTGAATGGGGCAAGGTTGGCCCAGTTAAAATCACTTGACCAGGAAGGATATCAACACGCAATTCACCCACCGGTGTTGAGGGTACATCAACGTTGAAATTGTGGGCTATGGCTTCAGATGGCTTATCAAACGTATTTGTCGCATAAACGTACGCAGTATAAAAATCACTGTCTAATGGAGCCAAACCCGAAACATTAAAGTAAGGCTCTAGTGTTCTTTCTCGCAGCAGCAACGTGTCGCCGTGGTTGATAACAACCACATACTCTTTAACACTTTGTTGAGCTGCATGCGTCCAGGTTAAAACACCGTCTCGGTAGCTATCCTCTGGTGTAACGCTGTATGTCAAATTTGCGATAGGCGAAATGTAGCCAGTGTTCAGATGAAAGTTTGGTGTAACGTCGTGGCCTGGTATGTTTTGTAACTGATTGTACATATCAGCGCTGGTTTCTGTGGCGACAATAGAATAATGAAAGGTTTTATCATCAAGCTCTGCACTGTCGATTTCATACAACCCTTGAATAAGGTGATTTGGTAAATCAACGTACACCACACTGCTTGCAATGAGTTCAGCATAGCAACGCTTTAGCTCTAAGTTCAGTGTATCCCCAGCCGCATTTCTAAGTAGTGCAAGAACAGCAAGGCGCTGAGTCATGCTATCTGTCTGCGTAAAATGTAATTGCAAGCTATCTTCATACTCAGTACCGGCATCACGATCATTGATTAGTGATTCCGACCGAATAGGGGTCATGTCGGCGGCTTGGTAGAATGCATTTTTTGATATGAATTCAGCTCGTAACACGTTCACACGAGACGTTAGAGGCCGAAATGGCTTGCGCTTGGGGTTTGATGCTAGGTGAGCCTCAGTGATAGTAAACAGTGCTGGGCCACGATACGCGGCAACTTTTAAGCGCCATTGGCCAGCGCTTTCAACCCAACGACCTGCACAGCTAGCTAACAGTTTATCTTCATTAGCTTCATAGCCATCGGTTAAATTAATGATTCCATTGCATGTATAACGAGCTTCAGTAGTTTGCTCACCTTCTGCGTTGGTAACCGTCACTTGTTCATCACAAATATTCGCTTCAGACGCTATGTTGTCCATGCTAAAAGCATCGTCATCAAGTACGATGTCGCCTTTCCACTTTTTCCACCAGAAGTTGATTAGTGCTGGGTTATCAGACCATTCCCAAGTGCTCTCATCATTTAGCCGGTGTAAGCCATCGCCACCTACAGTAGAGTCTTTTCGAGGATCATATACGCGTATGCCTTTGACTAGGAACTTAAGATCATTCACTCCGGAGGGGTATACTTCAGAGTCATTTACAAACTCGCAGTACACGTCAGTTGTGTTGTAACCAATAAACGATTCGTCTATGTTCCTCATGTGATTCATAGATCTAGATACGGGTGCAGTCTGGTCACCTAAACGTGGCTCAATGTAGTGATTTTCGCTCTGCATTTCAGTCGTTTGCTCACCTGCAATCTGATATATCGATACACTTTCTGAGCGATGCTGTAACAAACATACATAAAAGAGGTGCCACTTCTTATCGTCAAATTCTGGGTTGTCGTACTTCACAATTGCGCCAGATAAAACGCTTTCACCGACGACGACCCTGGGTATGGGTTTACCGACTTGAAGACTTTGGTTGGTTTCAGCATCAGCTGATACCGACGCAACCATCAATTCTTTCATAACAAGGTGTGTAGCCGCCGCAGTTGCAATACCTATTGCTACTGCTGTGAACACAGTTAGCGTAGTGCCAACGCTAACCACAAAACCAACAACAACACCGACAGCAACAGCAGGCATTACCCAACCCTCCAACACGCTACTACCGATGAACGTTCAACCGCTTTTAAGCCGTCGATATTCGCGTTCAAGAATTTTTCAGAGTAATACAGTGCTACGCCATGGCGTTCACCATCACAGACCAAGGCGATATCACCACGTTGCAACGTTAAGATAGGGCAAGGCTCGCCGAATATGTCACACAACGTGTTAAACAAATCGCCTTGGCCATATCGTTTTAATGCACGAGCAGCCCCCAGCTCTGTGGAGTACTTCCCTCTGAAGCGTTGTGCGAAATCAATACCTGTGATTAGTTTTGCAGCGTTGGCTGCAAACAAGCAGCAGTCATGCTCGCCCCACGCGAACGGCGCATTAGCAACAGATTCAATGTATTCTGCAAGTTCAATATCCCAGTTTGGTAATCTCATGCGCTCTTGTACCTTGGGCCACCGCCCTTTGGAATGCTTCCACCAGTCCCGACTTTATTGCTTCCTGATTCGTTAGGTAACCCCGAAGCCGCTAGCGCTTCAATATCGTCGCAGTAACTGTCATCAGGGTATTTCTGTCGCCACGCTGCGGGTGAATAACGTAGATGATTGGTAGAGTTACGAAAGCGGGCTCGAGCCGTATCTGCTGTAATAGTAATGTTGTGTATTGCACCAGTTTCTGTATTCACATCGTTGATAAAGCGATAAATCGTTAGCTCAGCAGCTGCAATGCGACGATGTTCATCTAAACATGCCAGGTAGACTTTAACGGCTCTGCCGATCGCGTCGTCTCGTGTTGCGTCACTCACTATGCCCAAGTCAGTCGTCGACAGTGACATATTCACTTGACCAGGCTTTGCTGCGCTAGACGCTTTTCCAATCGAGCCAAGTGCACCTACGCCCGTCCAAATCTGGCCGTCCCAATACTTTTCACCGATGCGCGAATGCATCCGTACCGGTGCAGTTGGCCAGTCGATGTAAACTAGATTTAGTAAGCTAGACACATCGTTTTGAAGTGCATTTAAAATGAGTGGATGACTAATCACGAATACTCTCCCGAAACTTGAACTTAAAGTCAGTGAGCAAAGCTTTTTTCGTGGTTGCCGATGGTGCTTTTTGCTTAGGTTCTAGCATGCATTTACAACGCGGATTGTCGGTAATTATTGAGGCGTTATTTGCAGGTATAAAGCGAATTTCAGGAAGAAACTCTATGTCGACCAACCCTGTACTGCCTACCTGAGCATCGGTGGTTAACTCATAGAGGAAATCGCCAAGTTGGAACCTGTCACCGGCACGCAGAATAATGTTCGGCGTTAACCCCTTAACGCTGAGCAATGCACCATCTTGATTACTGCCATCAACGACAGGTGTTCCAGCCCAGGTTGAACGCTGCTTATGTGTTATATCGGAAAACCAAAACTGACCGACAGGGCCACGTAGCCGGTTTATCCATACACGCAAATCATTTGTTTGCTCCTGGTCTAAATTTTTGTACTCCAGTTCACCTGTCCAGTAATCGTCCAAGTCTGTGACAACTACACGCGCATTAAATGGGTTGTCTTCAGCGGTGCTCATTGGCGTGAGTGTAAACAGGCTAGATGCAGGGCTTTTACCCGAGTACATATCGTAAATCATGCTGCTGCTAACCTCGCGGCGTTAAAATAGTCTCCGGTACCGGAGTGCATTTCCTGAATCAAAGAAGCACGGAATTTTTGGAACGAGGCCATTAGATAGTTGTCTAGTTTTGCCATATTTTCGTCGGAAGAATCTGACAGGTTCACTTGAGGGTTGAAATGGAACATTAACGTGCGACTGCCAGCCGATTCACCTTTGTTGATTTTGTCGACGGCACTGGTCAGCGCCACGTTTTGACGAGGACTAACGATACGCTCGCCTTTTTGAATTAGTGCGGTTTGTTCTGCCCCGACATAATCAACGCCACCGTGGTATGCGGCTTGATACTGTTGGTTTTTGATTGAATTAACTTGTGCTAAACCAAACGCAACTGCCGCTGCCGCTGCGGCCGCTCCGAGCGCTGGTCCAACATACGGAATACTGGCTAGCGCATTGAATGCACCCGTGGCCATTTCATAGGTGTTAATCACTGCTTTGGTGATAGCAAAAGCTTTGTACAGCGCAAAGGCTTTCTTGCTTTGTCCAGCCATTTGCTTGAAGCCAAACTCACCAATCGACAACACTGCATTTGTTTTTTCAAGCTCGTTCTTACGCTCCCATTCGGCTTGACTAAACAATAAATTTCGCACTTGACCGGTACGACTTGCTTGAGCATCAAGCAGTGCTTCTTGCCTAGAATGCTCATCTTTTTCAGATTGACTAGCAAATCCCTGTGCTTCTAATATTCTTTGCTGGTTTCGTGCGTCAGCAACACGCTTATCTTGCTGATACTGAAGCAGCGCTTTTCTGTCTTCAAAACCCTGGATGATCGCCAGTTCGTTTTCGTAAGACTCTTCTAATTGACGCAAGCGTGCCTGCTCAGCTTCTCGAGCACGCTCTTGTTGCTTTCTGATAGACTCTTGTTGAATGTCGGAAAGGTCTTGGTCTCGACGCAACTCTAATGCAGTAGAAAGCTCGTTATAGCGCTGTTCGCTGATTGACTTAGCTGCAAGGGCGTTATCGAGCATGGATTGACGTTTTTCATAACTTACCGCAATACGTTCTTCGCGAGTTCGAAGAAAGTTTTCAATATCAGCTAATGGCTTCTCGTATTGCGTTGAAGCGCCTTGTTGGCCGGTAGGTTCTTGCCAATCTATAGGGAGTGTAGAGTCAAAGAGTGCAGACTTCTTTGTCGCGAGCTCGTTGAGTAATGCTTCAGCTTCGTTCACGTCTTGCTGCAAACGCTCTAGTGAACGCGCATTTTGCATTGATGGATCGATAAAATCGTTCACACCGGATGGGCCAGCAACCGTCAAGGGTTTCTGCATTTCTTCACGCAAACGCGCCTGTAATGCAATTAAGTTTTCTCTGGCGGCAGTTTCTTGCTCTGTTAGCTTTCTGAGCTGAAGCGCACGGCCCTCATCATTGAGTTCTCTATATGAATCAACAAGATTATCAACCTCTTCTTTTAATTCAGACGTTTCAACTGTCGCATCGTTTGCTGCTGTTGCGAAATAGCCGATGGCTATTGCGGCAGTGACTGCTAAACCAACTGGCCCACCTAATATGCCTAGCGCTGTGTTTTTGGCCGTAATTGCTACACTGGCAGCTCGTTCAGCAGCGGTTTGTGCGGCCACCGCAGCGGTATAGCGCGTAGTAAGCGCAGATGCTTGGGCCATTAAAGCAGATTTGGTTTGCAAGCTTTGTGCAGACCGCATCATCGCGGCAACAGACTGCAACTCCAACCGAATTTGATTTGTTGTTGCAGTGGCTTTAAGCAACGCCGCTTGATTGTTGCGATACATTGCAACGGTATCAGCTGCTGTAGCGCTCACTTTTGCCGCAATAGATCCTACGAGTCGCCCTGCGATAACAGCACTTAGCAAAATCGCGCTATCAGCCATAGTGTCGAGTATTTCAATGTTGTCACCCAACAGGCGCAATGCGTCATTTGCGGTATTGATTAGGGGTACGACAGCAGAATTGATTGGAGCAGATATCTTTTTGGTAAAAAGATCGTATGTCGTTAAAAAATCATTGGTAGCGCCAGAAATTGTTCCCGCTGCGGCTTCAGCTGCACCTTCATAGTCTTGCAGTGCTGTGATTAGATAATTTTTAAACATACCACTGGTGACTTCACCAGCAATCACCATTTTTCTAAAGCCGCCAGCAGCAGTGCCCGCCGCTTTATCGAGTGCTTGCAGTAAACCAGGTAAAGGCTCAGTTACTTGATTCAGTTCCTGGGCTTGAACACGGCCTTGGGTTAACGCTTGAGTCATTCCATACATTGACTGGCTAACTTGTACGTTAGTTGCCCCCAATGTTTTGGCAACATTCGTCATGCCCTCGAGTATTTGGCGAGATTCAACAGAGGACAACGTACGCTGACGCTCTAACACCAATAAACGTGTATAGCTGTCGGCAAGCACATTGTAACGTACATTTAAGTTATCAGCTGTTTGCGCTAAGTAGTGCTGTGCTTCTTGGTTCTGCTCGTAGCTGGTTGTGAGGTTATCTAATCGCAGTTGTAACAACTCGGCATTCGACGCGCCCTTTACAAGCCCTATACCGGCCAAGCCAGCTGCATACAAACTCACTGCACCGGACAATGCGGTATAGCTCGTGCGCAACATATTGTTTTGCTGAGATGTGATAAGACTGGCACGGCCCTGGTTGTAGGTGGCCGTTTGTAACTGTTTTAAATCGGCAGCATTGCGGGTAGCGCCAGCAGATACGGCTTGCCCGTTGTATCCTACGCGTAGTGCTACGTTGTAATTCGCTGCCATTTAAACCGACTCTCTTACACATCGCTCAAGATGTTGAACTTTTCTAAAGTCATCACCTTCAACGTTCATATTGAGTTTCTGCCACGCGATTTCCGCATTCTGATAATTCAATGCGAATTTGCGACCTTTGTTATCGAGTACCCACTGTGTTTGTGCTGCATTAAATGCCACAAACGCTAGCCAGTTATCTGGGTGAATAAAGAAGTCCGTTTCTTCCTGCTCCATTTGTTTTGGATCACCACCGAAAAAGGCGATGTCGTCACACACTTCTTTACTTGTTTGGTTTTCTCCGGCCATCCATGCTTGAATGGCCTCGGTTAGTTTTTTATTGCAGCGTCGTGCTGTGCGCCAACGCATTCCATTGCTATTGCAGTGATAATCGCTGGGGCAAACTCACCGGCTTCAAAATCCGCAAGTAGTGCATCTAGACCAAGCTCCTTGCCTTTTTCATCTTGATAACCTGTGAGTTTCTTCACAAAGCCTTTCACCGTCTCAGCATCTGAGCCTCTAGCGACAATGGCTTCACCGTCCTTTTTTGAAAATATTTGAATGTCGACGGTTACACTCGATTCACCGGCTAACTTTACCGTTCTTGTTACAACCCAATTTGTTAAACTTCCGCGCTTAAACGCCATACGTCACCTAATCAAACATTAATGAAAATTCGTCGTTACCAGCATTTGGTAGCAACACGAAATCTATGTCGTAGCCCACGTTGCCGCTATCAAGCTTTGTGTAGACCGGCTTTTTAATCTGCACATTCGGGCAAGCTACCGTGGCTCGACTGCCGACTGGGCCATGTGAAATAGAAAGAGGACCATGCGAGCGATCGCTTGCACGTTCAAAGAAATTGATAACGTCGAGCGTTGGCGCTTCAATTTGCCCTTTGCCTGAGCCGTTTCGACCTGAGAACAGAATTTCTGCCGTCGTAAGGCTCTCGTCGTAAACTGGTTCGTTGCCAGGGTTCAAGCTCAAGCTAAACGGCTTCACGCTTTGACCATGTAAGCTGGCATTAGTCGTGCGCCCTGGGCCAGTGGGTACAAAGTTCAACCATGGCGAGTTATCAACAGCAGGCATTGCCGCAGCTGTGTGTGAAGGTGCTTGCCATAGTCCTTTAAACTGCCAACTTAGCTTCGGCACCCCTTTTTCGAACACGATTTCAACCATGCCTCGCATGCCTGCGATTTCATGCAAGTTATTGCCAATACGAACAGTGGCAGCAGCCGAGCCTCCCATGTCAGATGCAAGCACGTAAGTTACGCTTACGCCTGGGTCAATCACTTCCGCTAATCGGCATGCCAACAGTGCTGAGGCAAACGGTGGGGGCGTCCCTGCGGTACCACTTCCAAATAAGTGTGTTTTGTAACTAATACTGACGTGTTCTCCATGAGGAATAGACTCGAACGCACCTTCATAGCCACGTTCAGCTTCGTCGGTGATTTCTTCACCTTCGGGGGTTATGTTCAAGTCAAACACGCGTTGATAATTCGCTGAACTCAAGCTTGCGCCAGTGCCATACGTTGCCTCCTCAGCAAGCAAGATAACTTTCTCATTGAAACGCATTAGGCTTTCTCCTCTGGTGCAGTTTCACTTGCATTTTTTACTGACTTCACCTGGTTTCCTGAAACCACGTAGCGACCACCTTTAATGCCTTTCTGGGCGGCGACTAGCGCCTTAGCATTCGGCGCTGGAGTTGATGTAGCTGGCTTTTTACTCATCGACATTCCTCACGTTACTCACTACCGTTTGCGATGTGGCAAACTGCAGCTGATACAATATGTTTTGTTTCTCTGTGTTCATTTCGACGAGCTTTCCTGCTTCAAAAGTTATTGCATCGAAATTACTGACCACCACGCCAACCAACGCGGTTTTGACGTTTTCACGCCACTCTTGAAGCGCATTTTTCTGGCTGGTACCGGATTTATCGCCTATTGACTTAAACGCCCCTACAACTGCAAACCGCTCCATAGTGCGCTGCTGAACATCAATGCCACCAATTTCATCAGGCTGCTCTGCAAGCTCATCGAGTGGCAATACAAAGGTCTTGTTTGATTGCAGCGACTTTTTCAACAACGCGGGCATAGACAACGCTGGGTCAACCCTTAAACCCGAATCGGTTAACACGGTTTCAATCACGTTTAAATCCAAGTTAAAGCGCAAGCTCATTTAAACCACCCATCCACAAATCGAAGTGTCATCTTGTCAATACGGGCTTGCTGCTTTGCTGCAATACCAATGATTTTCCGCTTCGGTATCGTTACTCGCTTACCGCGTCCTGCTTTACCTCCAAATTGGTGAATAGCAGCGTACTTTTCCGTAAGACCATGCATAAGGTCTTGGCCAAGAACATCGTGCGTTACACCTTTCATAAGCAATGTCTTATCGATAAGCGTTTGACCACCTTCAGCCGCTGCTCGCTGTGACACCAACCACTTGTTACCTTCCGGCGTCTCACCGTCATAAAACCGCTTGGTAACATCGCTGTCTAGGTACGCACCAATTTCATCCAACAAAGGGGCTGGTGCCTGGCTAGTCGCAGCAACGCTGTGAAACAGGCTAAACACCTCACTGCCTGACACGTTGATTTCAATAAACGTACCGCTCATCGGCCAAATCCACCCCAGTCAAAACGACTTGTACTTTGCGCGGTAGTAATCGCCTTTGATGTCGTTTTTGCTGGGTCGCTGGTACCTAGGCTAATTAAGCCGTTTGCGATATCTCTTAGCTCAGTCATTGCATACTTTTTGTTTGCCCGGGTGTCGTCATCGGCCTCCACCATTAGCTCGTATTTCACAAGCTTTTGGGCAATATTGGGTAACGGACTGTCTTCAATTTCAGCAGCTGTTAACCCATTTGGATAACGCTTGGTGATATACCCGTTTATCTGTCGCTGTGCGCTAGTGATAGCCAGTTCAACACGCGTTACCGCTGCGCTGGCCACTTCAACTAATTCAACAGCAAAATCGCCAGTAGGCTCACTATTCACTACTGCAAGAAATACATCGGCATCGAGGTCGCCTTCGACACGGCCCAGCAAAATATCAACGATATTGCCAAGGCCGACATGCTCAACAACACTCGATACCGTAATCATTATTCAGTGCCTTGTGCGGCTTGATAGGCAGACCATGCTTCGTTTCTTAGCTCTGCCGATACATCAAAACCTACAGCTTCCGTTAATGCTGCCGTTGATGGTGCGCCGGTACCGGTGAGGTTATCTTTGTTGCTGATAACATCGGGAATGACCGCAAGCACTTTTTCGAGTTCAGTAAGTTCTGGCTCAGACGTTTCTATGCCAAGCGCAGGAACGGCAATGGCGTTACAGTTCAGTAATGATTTCGCCTCTTTTTGTGATAACCAAATAGGCTGATCAGGCAACACACGTACACCGTTGTGTTTGACAGGGTCGACACAAACGTATTCTTTTAAATCTTTACTCATCACACTCTCCACAGGTTGGGGCATCCAAGCCCCTTCAGTCATCCCTGTTGCTTTGGTGGTGGTTATAAGGTTTGCCGGTGAGCTATTACGCTTTCTTTAAAGGATGGCTGCTTCTAAGCCGACCTCCCGACATAATGGCACTACTCAGCAACAACGTTTTTCAATAAGAACCCTGACTCGATACCGGTTAACAGTGGCGCACGTTCGTACTCGACCCCTGAAATCCAGCTTTTCACAGACTTGTCAAACCACGTTTTCTCAACGCTAGGGTGGCCTGTTCGGCGGTAGGTATAACCAAACGATGGCATTGCTCGTGTCGTAATAGTCTCAGGCACAACGGCTAAGATGACGTCCACTCCCCATAAGTCTTCAAAGTTGTCGCTATCGTCCACTACAACTGAACCAGCAATGACCACTTTTTTAATATCGAAGATGCGCTGATAATCCTCTACTGTGAGTATTTTCATCTTCGAGTCACTGAGCTTGGCGAGCATCACTGGATGCTCACACAGCGCGTTATGCACCAGGGCTGGAATAACCATTTTGTTTGGGTATCGCCCTGTTTTTGACCGAATCGCTTCTTTTTTGTCTTTCACATCTTTGATGGGATTGGAGCTCTCGTAATCACTCCATTGGTCGGCTCCAGACAAGGTTTCTTTGTTATTAATGCTGTAATTGTCTGCATTACGGGCAAGGCTAGATTGTTCAAACTCAAGGTGGTTGAGTTCTATTTGCATTACTGTTTCAACAGACTGACGGCGCAGGTTGATGCCAGGCACTTGCTTTTCATCGTCAAGCCACTCTTTAGGAATAACTGCATCTAAACCATTGTTAGTCAAGCTGTAGTTACCGGCCTCAAAGCCAACTGTGACACGTTTTGTTTGCGTACCTGGGGCACGACGCGTGTTAATTAAACGAAACGCAGATTTATCAAACTGAATGATTTTTCCCGATGCTGCATCTACATTGACATGAGGAAACAACTCGTGGCCAACAAGACCTGGTACCGCAAAACCCAATGCAATTTTTGAAAGTACCGTATCTACTACGCGAATATGTGAACGTTCCATTTACGTCTCCTTAGCTAGTCGCAGGTAAAATGAAGCCTTGGAACGTCGCACCATCACCGCTTGCCGCAGTAATGGCTCGCGCAACGGGCTTACCAGTGTTAAGAGGGATGAATTTGCCGTCGGTACCAACCTCAACAAGGCTATCTTCTGGGATAGCTGCGCCTGCGGTCATTGGTACTTGACCCAAACAGTCAACCGCCAGTTCGCACCCAGATTTACCATCAACAAACGTTGTGCCGTACATGTGCGAACCAGCCGCCGGATAGCTACCATCTTTCGTTACTGCTCTTCGCTGAAGCACGTCAGCAGCTGCCATTACGGTCAGCGTCAGAATGGCCACACGGCCTTCGTCTCTATAGTTCGCCATGATTAAGCTCCTCCACTTACGGCTACAGCAGCGTCGGCGTATGAGCAATTGTGCTCTTTCATATACTCCTCAGCCTTTGCATCCAAATCGTTGCTGCTGTGGTCTAGCAGCTCATTGTCGTCATCGCCCAGCGGCGACTTTGTACCAAGGCCATCAACAAAGGCTTTTGCAAAGTCGAACTGGCTTTGCTCCTCCGTTTTATCCGCTTTGCTGAAGCTAAACGTTTGAGCGTTATCGCCTTGCGGTAGGCTTGCCATAAATTCGGCTAGGCCCGTTGCTTGGGCAGGTGTTAATGCACCGGTTTGCACCTTTGCATCAACAATGGCTTGGCAGTCAGCAACGCGTTGGTTAAACGCCTGACTTTCAAGTTTTTCTTCAGCATTGGCAGCACGATTGTTGGCATCATCCAGCTTCGCGCTAAACTCTGCCTTTGTGGCATCAACTGCCTTTTTAATGGCAGCATCTAGCTGCTCCTGGGTGATTTCAGACACATCGTTCTCCTTTGAGTCTGGTTTATTGAAAAGGGGATCGTCTTCAAGCTGCTTATTCTCTTCAGCTTGTTCTTTTGCAAGTTGCTCACGCTGGTAATTCAGCTCCCGCTCTGGAATTACGCGGTTTGCATCTTCCAGTGAAAACTTGTCGATAATGAAATCGCGCATCGCGCCAAACATGTCGATGAACGAGCGATTTGTTTGTGTTTCAAGGCTAAATTCAATGGTTTCCGGAGTAAGACTATCGTCTACAGAGAATTGCCAGCCCAATCCTTCTAAAGCTGGAGGAACCGCGCCCAAATATCCCACATGGTTTAAGGTCAAGCCTTTATCCGTTCTCACCAGTGAAATGCTGCGATTGGGGTACGCTTTCGCCGCAACAGCTTTGGCAAAGTCGACATTGACGTGGTCGGCTTTCATTTCTAAACGGTCATCACCGGTTAAACGCAGGCCACTGACCCAGCCGTGTGCCGGTGCATTGGTTTTTGGATGGCCGATCACCAGCGGCGCTTTTTCAGCGGCGAAATTATCAACAACCTCTTGCAAATCTGCACGAGAGTATGTGCGCGCTTTGCCTTTGTTATCGGTGTGTGTTCCGGCATAAAACACATCGTGCCAGCCAAACTCCGTCACCGTAGTTGCTGCATCAGCAACAACATCAGCAATGGGCGTTTTTTTGAATGTGGGGGTCTTTGTTTTCATAGTGCCAGCATGACACTGGCCGAAAACTGCATCCGCCCGAAGTGAGCTTCGGGGGATATCGCAGGGGGATTATTAATACGCTAACAACGCTGTGAGAGAAGTGCAACTGCGTTTTCTAACAGTATGTAAATGTGTTCCCTTTGCCCTGTTTACACAGGGCTTTTTTAACCTGGTTAAGTGAGAAACACTATGAAGCAAGTATGGGTTCTAGAACTAGCTAACGAGCATTCACACCGTTTTGGTTATGAAACACGTTTCTTCGGTGGAAGAACCGGCTCGAATATACCGTTTGTGGTGAACCAGGAGCGAGCTCTTCACTATAAAACCGAACATGCGGCCAACAGTGTGCTAACGACCGATATGAAATTTGAAGGATGGGTGGCGAAGCGGCTTGCTTTGCCCAATGGTAAGGTTCCAGAATAAAAAGCCCGCATTAATGCAGGCTTTTAACCACTACTTTTTACACACAGGACAGTGTGGAATTACTAAACAGCGTTTACCTTTGCGAGGTCTAATTACCTTGCCGTCACGAACTACGTGACTAACAAAGGTAACCTCACAGGTGCTTTTGCACTTTGGACAATATCCACTTGGCATAGCGTTTCCCTCCATAAGCTACGAGAGAACCTTGCCTTTCAGCAGTAAAAGTCTATAATCACAAAGCTTAAACATTGATTTTGACCCTTGATTATCTCTTGGTTGAAATTATCCCTAACTAGGTGGCAGCCTAGCAGGGGGCGGAAACCCTATCCCTTCGATAGGGTTTTTTTATGCGATAAAATCGAAACTCATTTGCTTAGTGGTATACCCCATATACTCTAGAATCACTCTAGCAAACTCATCTGCTTGCCACTCTGCATCCTCTTCTTTCTGCGGAGCCGAAGAAGAATGGTGCAATATTGCCCTATGCGCTAAAAATACATGTCCCATTTCATGCAGCATAACTGACAATGCCTCTTTCTCTCCCTGGCAAGCTAGTGTGTATATCGAATTGGGAACAGAAATCGTCATAGTATTGGGGTCGAAATGCCCTCTCGTTAAAAAATTCCACTCCTTATCTTCGTAGACGTTGAGCGTGACGGAGAAGTCAATTAACATCTCGAAGGACTTATCAAGACGCTTTCTATTACGCCTATTAATGTTAAAGGCTTGTGCGACTTTCAACGCCATAAATTCAATACTCTTCTGGTCGAGGGGCTGCACTCTATTACCCCTCAACTGGTACGGTTCACTCATCTTTTACCTCTCAGCGCTCTTATCTTTGGTGATTGATTCTAAAAACGCTGCAAACTTCTTAAGCTCTTCTGGTTTAAATGGAGAGCTCGCGAAACCCGCAACTAACATTTGTTGTTGATGTGACAGCCCACTTAATGAAACTGACTCGTTAGATACGTCTGCTAAGTCGCTTAGCTTAGGGATTGGATGCCCTTGTTTGTTGAAAAAGTTGTTAATTTTCTCAACCCACTCCTTTGATATCTTTTTTCTGCCTGTTTCCATACCACTCAGAAAAGCTGCAGACGTGTTAAGTTCGCTGGCCATAGTCTTTAACGTATGCGACGTATCGACCCTAGCTTTACGAACTGCTTTCCCAAACTCTGTGATTGCCATCTTGTCCTCTGATCTTGTCTTTTTGAACCACAACCAATATACACCATGCAGGTTTTAAAATTCAACCAATTTGGTTAAATTATTTTTTGTTTGAGGTTTTTGGGAAGGTTGCCTTCAATACGCGATGACTATTGAAAGTATGATTAATCGTGTTACTTTTGTTCCTTACAAACTGTTACTTCTAAAGGTATATTCATGGATGGGATCCCTTCTACCGCTTTCATTGGAATTGGCGCGATTGTCGCCGCAGTCATTACTGGCACTGTTGCATTACTTAGTGTCGTCATCGCGAAGGATCAAAAAACTTCTGAATTTCGGCAAAACTGGATTGATAGTTTGCGAATAGATGTCGCTGACTATTTAGGTTACTTTATGCAGTTGCAGGCTGTCCGTTTGAACTGCAAAGCTACTGGCCAAAACTTTGAAGACTTCGGTGGTCCAGGACCAGAACTTTATCAAAGATTGCATGCCTTATTTATAAGAATAAATCTTAGGCTAAACCCATCTGAACATTCTAAGCTAGCTTCAAAACTAAAAGAATTAGACCTCATCGCCGAATCAAATAATTCATTGGAGCAAGCTCAAAACGTTATTGATTTACATGCGGAAATCATGGTTCTCACTCACGGTGTTTTAAGCGATGAGTGGAAAAGAGTAAAAAGTGGAGAAAGTTGGTACGTCTTCATCAGATACCTGATCCTTATGGTCACCTTCCTGTTTGCAACTGTTTTTCCAGTCATATACATGAATTATGTTGGCTAATTATTGTGTGAGAAGCTTGGACAAATGAAAAAACTAATAGACTTAGCTCATCAACAACTCGTGCTCTTGTTGAAAAAATTAATCGTTATTGTACCTCTGTTGTTTTGCACCTTAATGTTTTTGTTACCGATCATTTTTTATATTTCGAAATTTGGACTAGGACTTTGGGATGATCATCAATCTTGGGCTGAGCTTGGTTCATTTTTCTCCGGTATATACTCTCCAATTATCGCTTTGATTGCTTTAATTATCCTCGGTGCGCAGTGGAGAGCGCAGCTCAACTATTCTAGATATCAGACTGATGTCGAAACTATAAAAATGTTTAGAGACAATATTGATTTCTACCTCTCAAAACTAGAGGAGGAACTCAAGTTTATACCCAAGAGGGATATAAGCATGTCTGAAAAGCTGAGAAATCTAAATGTACAAATGACAGCTGAGGATCTTAAAACTCAATTTACCATTGACTCGATTAAAAAGCTTAAACAAGAAAACCGCTTGGTGTTTGATCTTTGGCTGTCAATTATTCCAGAGCTAAAAGGGTTGAATGCTATTGACTCACCCATTTTTAGTCACGCGCTAACAGCAAGTAAACTGAGACTGGCAGTTGTTTTATCTCACAAGGTCTGTGTATCGCTTGATATGTGCACATACAGTCTTATGAAAAATGTAAAAAAAGAGGACCTATATTTTTGGGGAAGAGATTTAGATCAAAAAGACTGGACTTAGAAGCTGTTTTAAAACCGTTTTAAAAACGATTTACTGGCGATTTAGTTCACCCTCTAGCGTGATTATCCCAACAAAAGTAAAAATCACGCCACAGGGCGTTACAGAGCGATTTTCTAAAATGACGTAAAAACGTTATCACTGGCTCTGATAACTTCACCGTTATAGCCAGTTTCTTGTAGTTCACCATTAACAAATATTGCGGGAGTGTATCCTCTGACATAACCGCCGTAATCATTGGTAGCTTGATAGTTGAATTTATAACACCAATAACCGTAGTCGTACTTTGGGGTTACGTTATCTGAGAATTCCATATTGCTTGCGTAACACTTGAAGCTCTCTGTGATTACTAGGTTCTTTAACGAGTCGGGATCTTTTAAATACATTCTTATGAAGGGGTCGGCCAACGCAAGAACGTGAGCGTCTGAGGGCTTGGGATCATATTTTAAGTTGTTGGCCATAACAGCAACCTCTTCAGGAGTTGCCATACAACCGGTAAGAAGAACTGCTAACGCAGCGACAGGCATTAACTTAGCCATAATCAATATCCTTATTTAAATTGAGTTTTAAAACGCTTAGTTTTTGGGTTTGTCTTTTATTCCGAAAAACTCAGCCATTGTCATATCCTGTAACTCCGGCAATGCTTCAACACACAGACCAATAAAATCCGCACCAGGATTAGCACGGTTTTTATTAATACGGTTCATGAATGTCTGTACTTCTTTTTGCGAACCTTCGCGTTTGTATACCAAGCGAAACAATGCAGCCCCTTTTCTGTCGCGTTTGATCATCTCACACGCTCTAACCGCATATTTTTTCTGTTCGGTCTTCTTAGGCACTTTATTGTTCACGTATACAAAACTCCAGCTACATTACATTGCACAAAATTAAATATCAAAAATGATATATAAATCATCAACTTTGATTAAATTAATTATCAAAGATGATAATTACACTATAGTTTAATTTCGATGCATGTAAAATATGCGTTGTACGATTTTAATACAGCGCAAAATGTGGTTTAGTAATTAAGCGGTTTAGTGAGAGAAAAGCGTAGTTATCTGCACTCGCTAGATGCGAACAAAAGGATTGATGCAGTAATGGCAAAGTTAGGACTTGAATTCGACGGTAGCGAGCTTAAAAAGCTTCGAACGGATGCGAAACTTACTCAGGAAGAAATGGCTGAATTACTCGGGCTAAGCCGTATCACGATTGTGAAAATAGAAAAAAATAACCCTTCCACAATGAAAGCACTCAGCTGGAAAACGATCACTGAGTGGCAAGCGCTATGTCTAGACCGCGTAGGTGAAGAGCGTAAGCGTTCGTTTAAACAATACTTAAAACGAATACTTCACTTATGATTGTTAAAGCTTACCTTCCTAGATTACTTAAAATAAGCGCATTTTCATTTTGTGCTGCGCTAGGAATATTAAGCTACGACAAGCCTGTTTTTTTCTCTCTCGTTCAAATTGCTACCCTTGTTACGTTAACCATCATCTGCTTTAGAAACATCAATATTACTGGTGTTTGCATAATACTTCTGTTCACTCAGTTCGCCATAGATAGCTTTTTCACACTGATGCAAAACAATCTTGCTTATAAGCTAATTGCTTATGGCATAACAGCTTACGTGCTGTATTACTTATCTGGAGACATCGTACAGCGCATTGTAGTTGCGTTCTTTGTGGCAACTTCATGCGCTGAAGTATATTGGGCCGTCACCAGTTACAACGCACCAAACGTTTTCTTTTACTTCTATAAAGCAGCAATCTACATGCTGTGCCGGTTCTTACTATTCTATCGCGCCCATTTCACAACGCTAAAGCTAAAACGTCGTGCCAAGGTAACTCTGCTTGATAACCATCTGGTTAAGCTTCACGGCCACGTTGCGCTATTACAGTGCGCTATGATCCTCGAATACCTGATACGCCATTTAACACCGCTTCAGCCGCTACTCGTATATTCTATTTATGAGTATGTGATGCATGCATATGCGTTGGTTGTCTTGTGGTATGTTATTAGCGACTGCATCAACGACAAAGCAAGAAGAATACTTCAAGCATAAAGCTTCCCCCTTATACTTTTGTCTACTCCGTCGATAATTAAATTGGATGTTTCATCCAACTTAATTAACTACGGAGAAAGTAAAAATGAAAAAGGTATTTTTAGCTGTATGTATGTTATGTGTGAGTGCGTTTTCCACGCTAACATTTGCTTCCAACGAAGAAGTACTCACCACTGAAGTTATTGAGGCCGTTGAAGTAGAGCAAGCCATTGAACTCGCAACTAACGGTACAAAAACAGATCCCAAAGACAAATCAAAGAGCACTACCTCCAGCAAGTCACTACTACCCAACTCATTTAAAATACTACTGGCAACCAATGGAACAAAGACGCCACCGAAGAAACCACCAACAACTAATACCTCAAGGCCGATTGTGCTTCCTTGGATAATCACCTTACAAAGTGACGACAGCACCTTAAGTCGAGCAGCTTAGTTAACACACACTTTAATACATATAAAACAAAAGCTGGCTTATGCCAGCTTTTTTGTTTTCAATTCTTCTTAATGCAAAAGAATTATAAAAAAATGCAAAATGTAAATTTGAAGATACAGACATTGATTAACTGCGGCACTACGATAACGACTCTTTAGACTAAAGTATGAAGGAATATATATGTTATCTAAGCAAATCATTGTAAAAGCCAACCTAGCTAGGAATATTTTGGAAAATATGCTTTTCAACACTCCTCACGATAAAGAGATAGTTCTTACCGATCAAGATAAGCAAGACTTGACACTAGTATTGCGAAGTTGCGAAGAGCTTGCCGACTTGGGGAAAACGGTTGAAGAAATGGTTCAAGAGACCGTTTCAGCAATACGTTGAATTCTATTTGCTGCTCCTATTAGGAGCAGCGCCTAAATACCAGCAGATGCTATGATTTCAATCACATCTTTCAGATGTTCATCCGTAAAAAGTGCACCCTCTACATCGTCACAATCTTTTTTAATTAGCATTTTGATTAATTGAGCTTTTTGTTTAGCAGCCAAAACAGTATTTGACTCTTCAACTTTAAGTATTAATTCAACAATACGATCTAAGTTATATGACCGCTTACCAGTAACTAC
The DNA here is from genome assembly GCF_006538345.1 of Alteromonas sp. KUL49. Classification (GTDB taxonomy): domain Bacteria; phylum Pseudomonadota; class Gammaproteobacteria; order Enterobacterales; family Alteromonadaceae; genus Alteromonas. Next base: position 208,075 of record NZ_BJKL01000008.1, read on the forward strand.
GTACTGAATATCGAAATCTAGCTCCGCCAACAGGCTTAATTTGTCTGAAGGAATAGGAGAACCGCCCTCCCAGCGAGTATAGGTTGCCCTACTGACATCGATACTCGCCTGCACATGAGCAGCGCTTAGCCCCAACCTTTTCCGCTCTTTCTGCAAAAAATTACTCATTATTTAGCCCAAAACATATTGACAGCATCAAATATGAGCACTAACCTAAACATATGACTCACTCCTAAGTCTTTTTGCTCACCGACCAAGACGAAACAAAAAGATGAAACACAAAGGTAAATTTACTATGACACCCACTGAAATCAAAGCCGAACTTAACCAAAGAGGCTATTCAATTGCCTTACTTGCCGAAGTTCTCAACAAAACGCCCGTAGCCGTTGGCGCAGTTATCAACAGAAAACTGGTTGCTAAACCAACAGCAGAATCTATATCTAAAGCTATTGGTAAAGACGTAAGTGAAGTTTTCCCCGACGTCCCCAGCTACCACACACCTTGCAGAGCAGCAACTCGCGAGCAAAAAAAAATCGAGCTTCAAAAGCAGCTAAGTGCGTGAGGGTTTTACCAATGAAACAGACTCTCATAACTCTCGCTTGGCCAATTGATGGCGACTTAGGTCGCAGAGCAGTTGGGCGACCAGGTGTTCTATATTTCGAACGCCGCCAGATATTGGCAGTGCCTTCAGACATATTGATTGAACTTCAACGCGTAGCAGCGCCAGAAACACTAAATGAGCACGATTGGGCATTGCATCTAGCTTTGTGTAATGGTCATTACCCGCCTGTAACAACCACAGTACTGAAGACATTGGTGGCAACACCCGAAGCATTGCCCTCGCACCAAAGGTTAGCCACAAGCCATGCAACTGCTCCACATCGTGTGGCAACAGCAACGCCATTAATTCACGCTTTTTATCACTTTGTGCGTGTTGGATTTGTTGAATATTTTCAGCAGTCATTTCGACGCTCTCGATTGATGAAACGTGTTTCTAGCGTAGGAAAATGCGAGACCTGCGTCACTGGTAAAACAACAACAAATAATTACTAGTAAGGGGAACCCCATGTCTCAGAACGACTTATTCGAACAATTAGACCTTGGTTTATTGAACAGCGACAACGCCCCCATTCTGGACGTAGAGGTAGAAGTTATTGCATCCATTAAGTACTGGGAACGTCGAACAGGATTGGGTCGTGAACGCTTTCTAGACCGCATTAACCTGTGCCTTCGCGACACTGACAAAGCGGTGACAAAAAACCAACTCAATAAGTGGTTATCACCTAGCCAAGAGAACACGGTACCAGCTTGGGTAATGCCAGCCATTTGCTGGGCGCTGCAAACGGTAGAACCGTTAGAAACGTTGCTCAAACCTATCGGCTTCAAAACCGCTGGCGTGGCTTCAGAAATACTGCGTCAAAAAGCGCAAGCCGACATTCAAGCGAAAAAGTATTACCAAGAAAGTAAGCAGCTTGATAACGCTATTAGCCAAATGCTTAAAGGTAGAGGTTAAGTGAATGAGTAAAAAAGCACTAACCACTCAACCTAATGCCATTGTAAGTCAGCTTGTTGCGCGCATTGGCGAGGAAGATTTAACACTGCCTTCTGACGCTAATGAGCTGTGGAGCCTAGTTGAAAACAGCGAAGCGTATGCGTGTTTGTATCAGATTAAAGCAGGGTTAGCGTATAAAGCGCTAAAAGCACAACTGCCACATGGTGAGTTTGAAAAAGAATTGAAGCAAAGAGGTCTTGCTCTTCGAAATGCGCAAAACAAAATCGCAGTTGCAGAGCTGGTACTAAATTGCCCAGCGCTAAAAACGCAGACGTCTGCGTTTTTAAAAGATGGAAAGTCAAATCGGCAGACGTCTGCCGAATTAGAAAGTGAACAAACTATCAATCTGGAATCGTTTAATTTCAGTCAGTTAAACGAGCTAACGCGTCTTCCTGAAGAAAAAATTCAGAATATTCAGCCTAAAGAGCTTGAAGAACTGAGCAAGTTACCGGTGCGCGCACTCAAAGCCACCGTTAAACAAATCAACTTTGATTTCGACCAACAGCATAAGCTTGAAGCAGAAAACGCAAACTTGAAGAAAACCACTACAGAGCTAAATAACCAGTTAGCCGAGGCCATTAATGAACTTGGCCACGAGAAGTTGAAAAAGGCTCCCGAGGCGCTGTTTGGTTTACCGCCACTGGTTGCCCACATTAAGCAAGAAGCTCCTCAAGTTAGCCAACAGTTGCACGAGTACAGTTTGCAGGTTGTTAATTTGGTAGAGCGAGTGATTGTGCCTGGGCTTGACCAAGAACAAGCAGAAATGGCTGCCGCCGCTATTTATCACTGGGTGACTGCGCCAATGATGCAGCTATCTACCGCGCTTAACCGTTTAAAAGATCACTTTGGCGAAGCCGTGATACACGAAGACGCTCCACTACCCAGCTATGGCGAGAACGAGTGGCTGGAAGCCGAGCAGCGTAGACAAGCAATTGTGTCGTTTCATCAAGGCGCGAAAAAACAGCGCAAGGGGCGCAAGTAATGCACCCTGCTGTGTACCAATATAACCAGCTGGTTTCCGAAGGGCTAATTACCCAAGACCCATGGGAGCAAGCTACCGGTAAAGCCAAAGCTACTGCAAATTATCGCTTACTGATTGTAGAGCACGTGCGTGTAAAACAAGCGCATTTAAACATGCAAAATGCCATTAAAGAGGTTTTACAGCTTTGTGAAAGCGGTGCTGCCTCAGACGGATTAACGGCGGCTTACAATACGTTGAATAACCCAAAAGCAGGCAGTATTCGGCTATGGGTAAAGGCGTTTGAAGAAAGCGGTAAAAGTGGATTACTTCCTAAGTATTCTGGCACCAACCGCACACAATACGGCTGGGAGGTACGCGTACTAGAGCTGTACCACAGACCGCAAAAACCAAGCATAAGCAAAGTTGCGCGTGACTTGCGTGAAATGTATGGCTTTAGAAACGCACAAGACCACAACGTTCGTTACTTTTTCAATACTCTGCCAGCAGATTTGCAAAGTAAGTCCCCCTGGCGTATGGGGCGCAAACAATACAATGATGCACTGCGTGAGCATGTATCACGCACTACCGAAAATTTACCCGTAGGTGTTTTGTTTCAGGGCGATGGCCACACCGTCGACCAATACATTAAACACCCTCGCACCGGCAAAATTTGGCGACCAGAGCTTACCGTGTTCATGGATGTTCGAAGCCGATTTATTCCAGGCTGGTACCTAAGTGTAGCTGAGAGCAGCGTAAGCACCATGGCGGCATTAAGTCATGGTATGGGGACACACAATCATGTGCCAGCACTGGTACATGTTGATAACGGCTCCGGTTTTAAATCAAAAATAATGAATGCCGAAACAACGGGCTTTTACGCCTCGTTTGGAATAGAGCCCATCTTTGCGTTACCAGGTAATGCAAAAGCCAAAAATGTCGAGCGTTTCTTTAGAACAATGGAAGACGACTTTGGCAAAGACTTTGATACGTACTGCGGCTATGACATGAGTCCAGATGCATCCCGAGTTTTCTCCAGTGCAGACAAAGCGCAGAAAGCAGAGGCAGCAGGTAAAATACATATTCCTACCGTTGAGGAATGGGTAGAAGCGTTTACCGAATGGCTAGAACGCTACCACAACAGACCACACCCCGAATTTCCCAACACTACGCCAGCGCTACTATGGGCAGAGCTAGAACGTACTCCAGTAGTTGATCACAACTTACTGGTAAAACCGCGTGAAAAAGTAAAAGTCAGTCGCTCGTTAGTCACATTGCACAAGCGCAAATACACATGCGATTACATCTACCAGCTTGAAGGCAAAGAACTGATCGCAGAGTACGACTTACACGACGATTCAACGATACGACTGTTTGATTTAGATGGTCGCTGGTTAACTACGGCGCAGCTGAAATCGAAGAAAGACTACATCAATGTGTCTCGCATTAAAGACGCAGAACGCAAGCGTCTACTTGCTCAAGAAAAGCGCTTTCACAACAAAATGGAAGAAAAGCGCGCGCAAGCTGGCGAGCACACGCCTTTGCATGTTGAGCAAGCCGACCAACTCGACTCACTTGAACAAAGCATTCAAGAGCTAGTTGAAGACCAACAACCCATAAACGACGAATTTAATTTAGACAGTGCGATGGAAAGCCTGCTGAAAAGCGCTGCGCCTGTTGAACAGCCAACCGACGATTTTGAACCTTTAGACCTATACGGAGAAACCCATGGCCGCTAAAAAAATAGAAATACCTGCGTCTTTCAACAGTAATTACAGCGAGAAAGATATCGCTGATGTTACAAGCATCATCAAATGGATGAACGAGAGCCTTCAACGTTCAAACCGCTGGCTATCACGTTGCTGCGGCGTGAGTGACGCGTATATTTCAACGCTACTTACCGGTAAACACAACGGTAAACCAGAAGACCTAATCGCCAAAATACTTCCCATCATGGAAGACAGTGAAACCCAAAGACAACCTGGTGAATTTGTAGAAACCACTACGTGGAACATTGTTAATTACGCTTGCAAGATGGCACGAGCGGAAGGCGGCTTTGCGATTATCGCGGGTTCACCAGGCGTAGGTAAAACCGAAAGCCTCGAAGAATATACAAGACGTGTTCCTAGCACGATTTACATGCGCGGCAGTGAGGTAACTAACAGCACTACTGTTATCGACAAGTTAGTAAAAGCACTCGACATACGCATTGGTGGCCAGTACCGCAAAAGCGCCAAAGTAGATGCCATTGTCGAAAAGCTAAAAAACTCCAAGCGCCTAATCATTTTAGACGAAACCGACAAGTGCCATGTAGACACGCCCGACCCACTTCGCACCATTTCTGACGACACCGGTTGCGGCGTTATTTTGGCGGGTAACACAAACCTTCGCAACATGGTAGCGATGGGCGATAACCGCTACGACTTGATTGAAAGCCGTGTTGTGTTTTGGCCGGAAATCATCAACAGGATATCTCCTGAAGACGTTAAAAACCTGATGAAGCCTTACATATCCGAGGACATGATTTCGAAGTACGACACCTTTGACGAGGTAGTTAAGTATGCCGGTGAATTGGTGAAAGGCAGTGCCAGAAAGCTCGTTAAAAGTCTGTTAAAGAACCTTTTAATGCTTCATGAGAGCAGTAAGAAAGACCCAAATTACCAAGGCATAAGCCGAGAAATGATGGCCAAAGTGGCCAAGTCATTCATGGGGGTTGCACACCCGCCTGCAATATCAAGAAAGAACAGTTCGGTTTAACACATTTACACACTAAGAAAAGCAATAGCACTTTTTTCGCTTTACCAACTAACCCGTAGAGGAACAACTAAATGAGCGAGATCCAAATACCTGAAGGCTACACCATGCGCGCTAATGGCGACTTGGTAAAGCTAGATAACCTAACCGCGCTAGAACGTGAAGAAGACGCACTGGTAAAAGCTTTGATGCCCGAAGCACAGCGCTTACACCGTGAGCTGGCTGAGTTCAAATATAAAGTTATGCACTGGGTAGAAGAAACGATTTCACGGTGTATTAGAGAGCACGGTATTAAACGCTTTGAAAAAATCAAAGGCAATGTGGCGTTTACCACTGTTGATGGCAACTACCGCGTAGAACGTGCTATCAGCGACAAGATAGAAGCCAATTCTTCTATTGAGGCGGCACGTCAACTGTTCGAGCAATATGCCCTAGTGTTGGAAAAACAAAGCGGTGAAGATGCTAAGGAGTTTATTCACTCTTCATTTCGCTTGAACAAAGACCAGTACGTTACCAGTCGCCTGGTTAACCTACTTAACAAAAATCTAAATCACCCACTGTACAAACAAGCCAAGACAGCATTGCAAGAGGCACTGTTTGTGAGTTCATCAAAAGCCTACGTGCGCTTTTACATTCGCAACACCAAAGACGACAGCTGGACAGCCATGCCGCTGCAATTTAGCAGTATAGCAATGGCAGAGCCAAGCTCAGAGAAATCCGCTAATGAAGAAGACGAGTAATCGCCTTCGGCAACAGCGACACCTTTGGCGCTTTTACCAGCGCCATGTACCAACGGGCCAAAGCCCACAACAAAAGAGAAACAACAATGAATAAATCACAATTAATCGACCAAATTGCTGGCGCAGCAGAACTTTCAAAAGCAGATGCTACACGTGCCTTAGACGCTATAACCAGCACGATCACTTCTGAATTGGCCAATGGAGGCAAGGTCGAAATAGTCGGCTTCGGTAAGTTTGAAGCCAAACAGCGCGCTGCTCGAACAGGGCGCAATCCTGCAACCGGTGAACCATTAGAAATTGCCGCTAGTGTTCAACCTTCCTTCAAGGCAGGTAAAGCACTAAAAGACGCCTGCAACCAATAACACTGACAAAGGGCGGTGTATTCCGCCCTTCTGGAGACTTCATATGTCAGACAAAATTTTAATACGTATTAAAAAGTTGCTAGCAATGGCAAAGAGTGGGAACCCTCATGAAGCTGCCAATGCATTGAGTCGTGCGCAAAAGCTTATGCAACAACACGGTATAGACGAGACAGCTATTGCGTTAAGCGAAGTTGAAAAAAGTGAATCTTTATTGCTCGGTGCCAGTAAGCCTCAGTTTTATGAGGCCATGCTTGCCAACCTCATAAAACGAGCATTTGCTGTCGAGCCAGTGGTGAATTACGCACTCGATAAAAACTTCAATTTAAAGAGTCAATTTTGGTTCTGTGGTATCTCGCCCAGCAATGAGTTGGCTGCATATTGCTTTGATGTTCTGTATCGCCAACTTAAGCGCGCTCGCGCTGATTTCACCAAAACGCTGAACAATAACTGTAAGCGCTCGACCAAAACTAGCCGAGCCAATGCCTTCTGTGTTGGTTGGATTAACACTGTTAGTAAGCAAGTTAGTGAACTTAGTTTAGCTGAACCACAGAAACAACTTGTTCATAGCTTTATCAGCAAGTCGTTGGGTAGCACCGAAACAAAGAGTGTTGAACAAAACCGCTCGGGTAAAGAACGCTATGCCGACTACGAACGCGGCGCTATTGCGGCAGATGGTGTTGTTCTAAACCCTGGTGTTAACGGCACATCCCAACCAGCACTTAACCAAGCGCTGTAGGAGTTAAAAGTGAAAACACATTTATTTTCAGCCTTCGGGACAAGCTACAAAAAAGCCGTTGGCGTGGTGTTATCAAGAGTCGTCTTTTTTGAGCCATGTTCAAGCCTCGGTAGAACAGGTACCGAGCTGCATATGGATGACGGCTCAGAAGTAATGGTGAATGAAACTGTTGATCAAGTGCAGCAAGTACTAAATGCGCAGGAGGTGTCAAATGAACCTGTTTCGCAAGCCTGATTTGGTGATTGGCAATGACTACCTATGCCGTTGGTATGTGATACCACGCAATCCGTGGTTCAACATCTACTTGCATAAGTTTACCGGTAGCGACATCGATACAGCGCTACACGATCACCCATGGTGGAGCTGCTCATTCTTGCTTAAAGGCGAAGCAGTAGAACACACCCAGGATGGCTCACATATGTTGCCTCGCTTCATACCAGTGCTGCGCAGTGCACGGTTCGCCCATCGAATAGAGCTTGTGAAAGGGCCGGTATGGACGCTGTTTGTAACAGGGCCACGCGTTCGAGAATGGGGTTTTTATTGCCCAAAAGGCTGGAAACACTGGACGAAATTCACCAATCAAACCGGCGATAAAGTTGGTGCTGGATGCGGAGAAGACTAAATGGGGTTAAACGTACTAGGCCACAACATAACTCAGCCGACGTTGAACTACTTTTTGCAAAACAAAAGGTCGAACAACAGGAAGCGGCTAGTTGAAGTCACTGGATGTTCTGAGGAAGTCGTTAATGAGGTGATTAGACTGATTGACGAGGAAGATCTGCGGGTAGTTCCTGAATTACATCAATTTATTTATGGCGGTAAAAAACAGCAAAAAAGAGAGGCTACTATGTCACAAAATTCATCCACTAAAGATTCAGTACTCAAAGTATTGGCTGGAGCCAGTACACAAATGCTACCTGGCACTGTGGTAAAGCAAACAAAAAAGCCTGACCCAGACGTTAAAAGCATTTTAAAAGCGCTAAAACGAGACGGGCTAGCGCTATACAAAAGCTGTGGACACTACACCATTTCTGAAAAAGGCATAAGCCTAGCAAAAAGCAAAGGCTTTGAAGTGCACTCTTCAACGTCTGCGCGCATCGACAACTTTCTAAAGTCACAAATAGAAAAAGGGGAACCGCTTACACCAAAGGTAGCCAAAGTGAAGCCTTCCGCTATTGCACAACAGCCTAGCGAAGACAGCGATACTCCTATGGACGAACTGTTTGGAACCATTGAGCTTTCATTGCGCGGTTCAAAGCTACTGTTTCAACTAGTCCAAAGCTTGAATGAAGGGCATTTGGTTAACGCAGGTTTTTCGCCAAAAGATATTGAGGATTTCAGCGGCGTTTACCACACCATCAAATACCAGGCACAGGGGGCTTTATGAACGAGCGAATGAATCAGCTAGTTGATGAAAACCAGTTGTTGAAAAAGCAAATACAAGGCTTGGAGGAGTCTTTAGATAAAGCTGATGACCTACTGAGTAAAATCTACGAATCTGGAGTTCATTTACAAGAACTAGAAGCAGAAGTTCATCACTATTTGGTGCTTGGGTGAATGGCTATGCATGATCCACTACGCCGCCAAATCAAAGCCGCTCAAACCGCTATAAACATGAGCCAAGAGGACTACAAAGCCATGTTGATGCGCGTTACCGGTAAACACAGCAGTACTGACCTTAGTCGCAACCAGATATACGCAGTGCTTGATGAATTCAAACGCCTTGGCTGGAAGCCAAACGCCAAAAACGGGAGGTTGATCAAAACTATTCAGTTTTTGTGGATGCGATTGGGCGAGGAGAATTGTTTAGAAACGCCAACCAAAAAAGCCATGGAAGCCTTTTGCAATAAGTATGTGGAAACTCGAACGTTTTACAGCGCTCCCAGGGGGCAACTTCAACACTTAGTTGAGGTGCTCAAAAAATGGTGTGAGCGCGAGAACATTTCAACGGGAAGCATAAAATGACTCTCTCTATTGACCACTTTAGTAATTCAGGAAAAATCATTGCTCGCGCGGTAGGCCCAGCTGCGGCATATAAACTGCTGGAGCAATTTGGTGGTCAAAGTTTTTATATTAGCCGTAACCCCACAGCTAAACATGTTGCCAGTAAAAAACTTGGGCTTGCAGTACACCAAGCCCTTGCAGACCTTTGGCCAGATCAAGAATTTGAATTACCCCTAAAAACGTTTGTTGATAAACGCGTTCGTAACGATGCTATTCGTGCCGATGCGACCCGTTTATCAATGCGCGAACTCGTAGCAAAATACACGTTATCACGTGGCCAAATTCAAGAAATAATTCGTGGCCATCAAATGTCAGATAACACTCACCTAGAAATTCAACAGTTGAAATTGTTCGAATTTTAGTTAAGCATATAACCCGCATTCCTTCTCTACATTCGCCCGAGTAAAGCTTCGGGTAATCCACCTAATAACAATGCTGCATGCTGTGGGCTATGAGACCTACAGCGCTAATCGACCTCGCGGTAAGAATAGTCCGCACTAAAGACAGATTTCGTCGCACTGAATTGTTCAATTCATGCCCGAGCCATCTGCAAGATCTCTTACGCTCAAATATCACCATTATTGTTGAACAATTCAAAGCAAAACAGCGCGCTAAACAGAATCGCCGTAGTGAGAACTCATACAGCTACAAGTTCCAACCTTTACCCGCGGAAACCAGAAAAATTACCACGGCACTGAATGCCAAATTAGGTAACGCCAGATGCGCTGAAATTCGAGAGCGATTAAGGGGGAACAATGCATCCGCTAGGTAAAACATCGTCACATCGTTTAAGCAGCTGTCACAGCGACTGGAAGGTCATTTGTGAAGCATTGTGTAACTGGGTTAACTATTCCGTTTTTTGTGGCCACAGAGGCGAGCTGGCGCAGAATCAAGCGTTTTTCAACGGCACCAGTGAGCTTGAATGGCCCAACTCAAAACACAACAGTTTACCTAGCCTAGCAATTGACATGGGGCCGTACTTCAGCGAACTGAAAAATACCGACTGGGAGGATGCGAACGCATTCGCAATGTTCGCTGGCATGGTGCTTCTGGTAGCTAAACAGCTTTATGTACAAGGCAAAATTTCACACCAGGTCATTTGGGGCGGTGATTGGGACTCCGATGGCCGTACGTCTGACCATAAGTTCCGTGATTTCCCTCACTTTGAACTTACAAAGGAGAACGTATGGAACCTGTAAGCATTGCTCTGGCGTTAGCAAAACTAGCCGGTGTTGACGAGTGGCTGAAGGACAAAGTTGGCGGTGTAGTGTCTAGCAAGGTCGCAACTAGGGTAATTGATATAGCCCAGCAAGTTGCTGGTGTTACTTCACCGGATGAAGCCCTTGAAAAAATTGGTGAAAACGCACGTTTGGCTAGTGAACTCAAAATCCAGCTGATGAACAACGAGCAAGAACTGCGGCTAGCGGCTTATCAAGACCGTAAAGACGCTCGAGCAACCTACCGCGTGCATCCTCAGCAAGCCGATAAACTGGCATCGTTCATCTTCAAATTTAACCTGCCCTGCATTATTGCACTGGTGATTATCAACTGCGTGGTCTTGCACTTTTTTCGCGACAATGCGGGTTTGTTGGCGAGCATTTGTAATGTTGTTGGTATGGCAATTAAGTCGCTGTTTGACGAGAGAAAAGAAGTAACAGGTTTTTACTACGGCGGCTCAATGGACGCCAGCGAGAAAAGGCATAGTGATGGATGATCAAACCAAAAAAGAGCTGTTTATCCAGCTCGGTGAAATGAATGCCAAGCTAGATGGCTTGAAAGAAGACAACACGACTCAATGGAACAAAATGGACGCTATGGATACTCGATTGCGTAAGCAAGAGGTACGTGCAGCCGGAATTGCAGCAAGCGTATCCGCTTTTTTTGCAATGGGTATCGACGCGATTAAAAAAGGACTTGGTGCATAAATGGCGCATTCATCCCAAAAGCAACTTGATGTGCGTAGCAGCTACGTCAACGAGCAGCTTGATTTAAAAGCGGCAGCGGCTTTTCATGGGGTGAGCTATGGCACTGCACGCAATTGGAAAAAGAGAGCGCTAGACGAGGGCGATAACTGGGATACGGCACGTACCGCTTTATTATTAACAAATAGTGGCAATAAAGAGTTCATTAACCAAGTAATTCAACGCTTCTATATTCAAAGCGAGCGTATTTTTGAATCTATTGAAAATACTACAAATCTAGACCCAAATCAGATGGTTGAGCTGATGGCAAAATGGGCGGATTCAGTCTCAAAGATATCTAAACACTTAGGGACGAACAATGACTTCAACCGCATCGGTTTTGCTTTGGAGCTTTTGCAACTACTGAGCACCTTTATTCGCGAGCAATACCCTCAACACGCGCAAGCCTTCCTAGAAATACTGGAGCCATTTGGCCGTGAGGTCACGAAAACCTATGGCTAAAACCAGTGTTAATCAGTTTTTAAAAGAACTTAACCAGCTAGGGGATGAGATTCGACTTCAGATTGAAAACGAGGTTGAAGGCTTTTCTGCTGACGAAAAGGCTAGGCAAGAACGCATTGATAAAACCCATGATCCTATTGATGGTTTTCGTTTCTTTTGTAAGACGTATTTCCCGCATTACATCGATAAAACAGAGTCGGTATTGCATAAGTACCTCTATAGTCGACTACCTGAAATTTCCGCTTCTAAGAAGCGTGTAAGAGAAGCAATCATTGCGCCACGGGGAGAGGCAAAATCAACTATCGCCACTCAGCTTCATACTATTTGGGAGATTATTACAGGAAAAACTCATTTTACCGTGATAATTATGGATGCTTTCGAGTCTCAAGCTGCCCCAATGCTGGAAGCTATACAAGCCGAGCTAGATTCAAACCCCAGATTGATACAAGACTATCCTGACATTGCTGGTAGAGGCCCCATATGGCGAGTAGGAACAATCGTTACCCGCAACGCTATAAAAGTACAAGCATTTGGTGCTGGACAAAAAGTACGTGGTATTCGTCACGGTGCTCATAGACCTGATCGCATAAAGCTTGATGATATAGAAAACGACGAAAACGTTAAAAGCCCAGAGCAGCGCGATAAGATTTTTAAATGGCTTAAAAAAGCAGTTTTAAAGTTGGGGCCACCCGATGGCTCAATGAAAGTTTTCTATATTGGAACGCTTCTCCATTATGATTCTGTTCTTGCTCGCACTATTAAGTTACCGACGTGGCTACACAAAAAATTCAAGTCAATTATTCGTATGCCAGACAACATGGATTTATGGGAAGAATGGGAAGAAATATTCCGTAATGAAGGTGAAGAAGTAGCAGACGAATTTTATTACTCACGAAAGAAGAAAATGGACAAAGGCTCCATTGTGAGTTGGCCTGAAACACGTCCGCTTTTGTTCTTGATGCAGGAGCGTGCTGAGGATCACCATTCATTTGATTGCGAATACCAAAACGACCCCACCAATGAAGAAGAGGCCACTTTTACTGGCATTAAGTTTTGGGTGCATATGGAAGGCCGTTGGGTGTACTACGGTGCATGCGATCCCTCTTTAGGCAAAAAGAATCGAAAGCGTGACCCGAGTGCGATTTTGGTCGGCGGCTACGACAGGCAGAAAGGCAAACTACACGTTGTAGAAGCGAGTATTAAACGCCGCGTGCCCAATCTCATCATAGACAACGTTATCGATTTTCAGCGTGAATACAACTGTTTGGTGTGGGGAATAGAAGCAGTACAGTTTCAAGAGTTCATGCGCACACGCTTAATGGAGCGCGGCAAAGAACGGCGTATACCGGTTCCTACACGGGCAATAATACCTAATACCGATAAAGACCTGCGCATTGAAAGCTTAGAGCCCTACATATCAAATGCAGAAATCCTTTTGCACCATTCTCAAACCGTACTCTACGACCAGTTACGTCACTGGCCAGAAGCAGACCATGACGACGGCCCCGACTGCTTGCATATGCTTTGGATGTTAGCAGCAAGCGGTGCAGGCGGTGTTCCTAAAGTCGCTTCAGCAGGTCGAAGGGGAGCTACAAAATTTGGAGGTTTCGGTTATGGCGGATAAAGTCATCAATAAACATGCCGCATTAACAGATTCTAGCGTTATTGAAAACCTGCTGGATCATCAATTACTCGACTTACTCAACGAGCTACCCGACCCAGACGTAATATTGCGTAAAGCCGGTATTGATTACGATGTGTATAACGAAATTATGGCTGACCCTCATGTCATTGGCGAGGTGCGCAGTATTCGCTCTGGACTGTTAGGGCTTAAATCAGAGATTAAAGCTGGCGACGACTCAGATAGTGCGCTGAAAGCCAAAGAACTCTGTGAATCAATATTTAAATCACCACCGCATGCATCTATGCGCTGGCCTGATTTAACCTGGTCTATTGGTAAGTGTGTATTGGTAGGACGTAGGGTTCATCATGTTAAATGGAAGGTAGAAAGCAATCAGCTACTACCTGAAACGCTTTTTGATATTAGTCACCATTCGTTTGCCTTCAATCACGATGGCGGTCTGTTGATACGCACTATGCAAAACCCCGCAGGCGAAACACCAGAAGACATGCGCTGGCTGGTTACAAGGCACACAGGGGATA
>NZ_BJKL01000009.1 GCF_006538345.1 Alteromonas sp. KUL49
GGTGTTTTTTGAAAACCTCGCCATTATTGACCTATAAGGTTAGTAATGACTAGCTTTGCCAGGGAAGTTGTTTTGCTTTCCTGTCGAAGCGGATGCGCATTTTAGGGATTTAAACGGCCACGTCAACACTTATTTGAAAAAATACACAGGAATTGAACCAAACGTCTATTTAACGCTCAAATGTGATAAATAGTAGACAACCGATGGGTATTGCTACTAGGATGGCTGTCTAGTTTAGGAACGAACGTCTGTATAAATACCTCAGCTAACCATCATTATTATGAGTAGCTGAAATAATAAATAAGATAAAAGGTGAGTCCGATGTCTAAACAAGCTTTAACGGTATCGCGTAATAAAGTACTTTTCACAGCAGCAGTTTTCCTACTGTTGCCGTGTTCCTTTTCCTCTCATGCCATTTCCAATGAAGCTAGTGCGATAGACGAATCCAAAGACTCACAAATGGAAGCGTCGTTCCTTAAAAGACAAGTTGACCAGAACATGTCTATCAGCCGAGCCATTCGTTCCATCGCAAGCCATTATCCCGAAAACGTTGTTCCACTAGTCGATCTTGCACTAGATACCTACCCAGATAAATATCGCGAGATTATATTCGCTGCGATCTCAGCACAGCCAGCGTCAACTGAGGAAATAGTTCAACTGGCGATTGAGAAAGAAGTTAGTTCGTGCCCTAGTATTGTTGAATTAGCTATTGCAGCGGAACCAACCTACGTTGATTTCGTTGTAAAGGCAGCTGCATTGTCTACACCTGAAGAGCTTGATGAGATCGTTCGCGTGGCAGTACTCACCCAACCAGACTCTGCGGATACGATTGTTCAGACATTGTCACAGGAACATCCAAATAAGCTTGTTGATATCATGACTACGGCACTGAATACCGTTCCGTTTGTTGGAGAGTATGTAGTTGACGCTTTGTTAGCGGTATTCCCAAACCAAGCCGACGAAGTTGTCGAAACCGCAGTCAGAGAATCTTCTCAAAGAGAACATGTAGCAAGAATCCTGTCTACAGCGATGCACGCTGGTGTACCTCATGAAAAACTTAAAGAATACGCATTAAGTGCGGGCTTCTCTGAAGCTGAGTTTCAAGACGCTCTAGAAAATTAGTTGTCACTGATTAGACGCACTTAAAGTTCGACGAAATATTAACTAACACTCACTGTTTTTTAAGGTAATAGTTATGTAGGCTATTGCTGTATAAGGGACGTTTTCTACATTTTGAGGGACTATGAGCTCAACTATCGACTATTCTAACTACTCTATCGAAGAACTATTACAAGCGCAGGAAGCCATTAATAGAGACGCATTTCCAGACAGAGCTGCTGAAATTGATGCACGCATAGAAGCTCTTGTGAAAGCCTCGCCTGAATCAAACGAAAATCAAGTAATCAGAGAAGCTAATGTAAACTTTACAGGTAAAGCTGGAGAGTTCTTTTCTATTTGGATTGTTAATCTGCTACTAAGTATCGTGACACTGGGGATATACTCTGCATGGGCAAAAGTACGAACGCATCGCTACTTTTATGGCAATACAGAGATTGACGGACATCACTTTTCATATTTAGCAGACCCAATCGCAATTTTGAAAGGGCGTATTATCGCAGCGATACTGTTCGGTGCTTACTTTGCAACGTCAGCACTATACCCAGTTGTTTCGCTATTCCTGTTGTTGATAATTTTTATTTTGACCCCCTTCTTCGTGGTTCTCAGCTTGAGGTTCAATATGAAAATGACGGCCTATCGAAATGTTAGGTTTTCATTTAGAGGCAACTTTGGTGATGCATTCGTTTATTTTGTACTGCTGCCATTTGCCAGTGTATTCACTCTTTATTTACTAATGCCATTTGCACTTAAAAAAATGGATGAGTTTTTAGTTGACGAAATGAATTTCGGAAACGCAAAGTTTCGCTCAGACTTGTCGGCTGGTAGTTATTATATAGCTGCTATTGGTGCGACCTTTTTAGCCTTTGTTATTTTTGGCGTAGGTATCGCAGGGCTCGGTAGTTACATTTCTTTTGGTGAACAGCAAGCGGCGAGTCCACTAGCCACCGTTGTATTCATGGCACTTTATTTAGTCGTATTTGCTGTCTCATCATCGTTTTATACCTACAAGATTAGAAATCATATCTACAACACTAGCTCGCTACCTAACGTGGCGACTTTCACCTCTGATGTTAACTTTGGTGATTTATTAATACTCAGAGTGACTAACCTACTTGCTATAGTGTTTAGTCTTGGCTTGGCTATTCCATGGGTTAAAGTTCGTACTGCAAAGTTTTTTGCTGATGCGACTAGAGTACAGATAATGGCTGGTGCAGACGACGTAGTTGCGGGTGAAAGTGGTGATACCAACGCCATTGCGGAAGAAGCCTCGACCTTGTTCGATGTGGACGTTGCATTGGGTTAATAATTAAAAATGAGTAAAGGAACACTCTATTACAATGGCGGCGTCAAAAGCACTTCTGCCAATTACCATGTGGATGGTGAGCTGTTAATTTTGGAGTATGATGACGGCCAAAAGGTAGAGCGTCTTCATTCTGAATTAAATATAAAGCCAAAATTAGGACAGTTACATCGAGAAATACTCATCGCAGATATTGGCTTGTTGGTCTGTCCACCCACGCCTGCATTCGATCAATGGCTAGATCGTACAGATGGCACATTGGTCTTTGACATGGAGTCAAAAAAGCGATGGGTGTTAGCTAGCATCGTTTTAGTTCCATTACTGATCTATGGATTATTTGCTCATTTGCTTCCTTTCACTGCAATACATCTTGCAGAGTACGTTCCAGCGCCAATTAAGCAAGCAGCCTCACAACAAACACTGGCAGCGTTGGATTACGCGCTACTCTCTGAGAGTGAGCTAAGTAAAAAACAACAAGACACGATATCGCAGAGCTTTCGAGAAATCATAAGACAAATTGAAACGGATGAATTGTCGATAAATGTTCAATTTAGATCTTCGGAAGAGATTGGACCCAACGCTTTTGCGCTGCCAGATGGTACCATTGTCTTTACTGACCAAATAATCGAATTGATGGACTACGACCAGCAGTTGTTAGATGCAATACTGCTCCACGAGATTGGTCACGTTAAACACAACCACTCTATGAGAATGGTAGCTGAGTCAATGTTCGCCACCATGGCAATCACTTACTTTTTCGGTGATCTTAGTGGTGCAATCGAGGCCTTCTTTGGTATTGGCACTACCGTTGTGCAAAATTCGTTTTCTCAAGCTCATGAATGGGAAGCGGATAACTTCGCTCTTTCACACCTTAGTCATGTAAATCGTTCACCTGAAGACTTTGCACAAGCCATGGAGAAGCTCGCTACAATTTTAGGCGACACAGAAAGTGAGCAGAGTTGGCTTAGCTCGCACCCCATGATACGAGCTCGTATTGAGAATGCCGAAAACTATACCGAAAAGGACTGAATATTAAGCCTGATCTGCTTGTTGCAGTTGCGCTGTGATTTTAAACAACGCTAACTCTGCGCGATACACATCTACTTGAGATTCTATGGCTTTCATTCGAGCTTGAATCTCTTTGGTAACTCGCGCGTTAACGACGAACATATCCACATCACCTGCAACAAAACGGCGCCTTTCCACCATAGCTAACTCACCGGCGACTCGTGCAGTTTCCTCTAACAACGCGGCTACCTTGGTTGCTTGCTGCCAATTCACAACTGCTTGCTCAAACTCTTGAATTAACCGTTCTTGTGCTACTTGCGCGGTTAGTTCAACTTCATTCTGTTGAGACTGATTACGTCGGACCTCCGCTTCCGCTTTTCTATTACCAAGAGTGTAGGAGAATGTGAGGCCTACTTTACTCTCTGTACCTTCCAGTGAGAGAGGGCCCGAGCCAATATCTCTTGATAGCGAAACTTTGGCATCTAGCATAGGAAGTAGTTCACTTTGTACCAATGCCCCTTTATTCTCTAGCTCCGATTGCTTGATTCTTAGAGAGAGCAATGATGGGTGTGTCTCTAATGAACGCTTTAGTTCGGCCACTGCGATATTATTTACCGCGTAAGGCCAATCTATATCTGCGATAAAATCAGGGTCAAAGTCGAGAGCTCTCCCTTGTGAATCTCGCCAGAAGAAAGACAATGCACGAGCAGATGTTAACTTCTTTTGCTCAAGCTTGGCGAGCAGTGCGGTTTGCTCTAGTAGCGTAGATTGAAACTCGACAAGCGCGACTTCAGCCAGATCGCCGGATCTAACGCGAGTTGCTAGCGCTATTTCTTGTTCTCTAATTACCGCGATTTGAGAACGCAACGCTCTCTCTTGCGCAGCACTCTCATACCAAGCAAGGTAGTTGTATAGCCCCTCTGATAAGAAACTGTTCATTGAATATTGAATGTAGGCACCCGCCTGAGCACGTTCTAACTCAGCATTCAATAAACCAGTGCGTCGCTTATCAGCCTCACGATTTCGCAGTAGTGCGAACGACATGCCCACACTTGCCTCTCCACCGCTCAGCGTTCGATATTGCTCTTCGTAAACAGGGAAATCGCCCTCGGAAATTCGATATGACGAGAACACCTTGGCATTCATCGTACTTAAGGGCTGAACGTAACGTTGCTCTAAGCTTGCTCCGTCATAGTATCCGCTTACCCTTGCTCCAAAATCTTGCTCTATCGTCGGGTCAAAGGCACTTTGTGCTATATCTAACGAAGAATCGGCTTGAACGACTTTCTCTTCCAACGCAAAAACATAAGGGTGATGTCTTGTCATTGAATTAACGAGTTCTGATACCGTCGGGGCTGAGTGAGCAGGTTGACACAAGCATGCTAACCCACTCAAAACAATGATTAAACACGTCTTATTTGTCACTTTTGCTCCACCGATGCAAGTGTAGATGACTCGTCTGTAAGTGATAGCGCCGCCGTGCTCTTCGGTGGGAAATTATTTAATTGACGCCAAAGCTCATATCCCAATCTGACTTCCTCGAGTAGAATCCACGCTTTTACGCGGCTTCCGAGCCTTGCTACAGACTCAGCGGGCCAAGGAATATCGTCACTATCAGGCTTCAACCACACCGTAAATGCACCTGACGCTGCCGCAACAGGTTCTACGTAGACCACTTCCGCGCCGAACGTTCCTATTGAGCTTCCAGGCCAACCACTAAACTGAAACACCGGCCAGCCTTCGAATTGCAGCCTAGCTTTGGCTCCCGGCTTAACTAATGGTGCGTCTAAACCACTAATTGTCACTTGTACATGTCTTTGAACGCCACTTGGAATGAACTGCGCTAGCTCTGTTCCCGCTTTTACAAAGGTTGACATTCCACTCGAAAAAAGTCGAACCACTGTACCGTCGACCGGAGCGACCTTAGTTTGAGTTGATTGACGAGACAAAGACATACTTACTTCGTTGATATCAGAAACCGCACTGGCGACTTTCGCTTTCAACTCCTGCACTTTTATCTGAGCATCTTCCACCTGTTTACGTGAAACTAGGCCCTCTTGCTGTAACGCCATTTGTCGATTTAGGTTGTTCTCTGCATTTTGAAGCGCAACCTCGTTGGCTTCTCTCAACTGTCTTGCCGCAGATAGCTGAGACTCTAACTTTTCCAATCTCTCACTATCAACGTCGATCAGAGTAACAATTGGGTCTCCTTGACGCACCATCATCCCCTCTCTGACATGCCACGTTTTTATCTGTCCATCCAGAAGGGCCGAAATGGCTTGTGTACGGTCTAATGGATCAAGTGAATTGACCTTTCCAGCGCCCTGAGCAGTTTGAACCCAAGGGGTAAACCAAAGCGTCAGACCAGCCGCTAAAATCAAAACAGTAATAAGCCAACATATTACCAGGTGTAGTTTGGGCATAGGCTGTGAATTCAGCGTAGTTACCTTTGCCATAAATTTACGTTCAGCACTATTCACTGTTCGCTCTCCCTCTTTGATATCTCAGTGGTATCGTGCAGTCGAATGATCCCGTCTAGGCATTCATTATCTGGCGTATTCGAAAAATACAGAATAGTAAAGGGTACTGCTTCTAGTCGCTTCATTAGTGTTATACGAAGCTTATAGGGAATTGCATCAAAATGTTGATTGATTAACAGGACTTTTGGTTTTGCCAAAATTGCCGCCGCCAATTTGAGCAGTAAGAATTCCAAAGGTTGAAGTGGAGAACCCAGGACCGAGATTTTAGTGTTGAGATGCTCAGGTAAACTGTCTACTACACCATGTAGCTCAACAAGGCTCAGAGCTTCTCTTATTTCTGTATGGGTAGCTTTTGGCGCAGCCAATCGCAAGTAAGACTCGATACTTACCTCAACAACAAGTGATCTATCTAAGGTTGTTATTACTTGACGTAAATCATGAGTTTCGTAGTCGTAAAGGTTTAAATCGCCTAGCAGTATCTCTCCTTGTTTCGGCTTCTCATAGCGTTTAAGTAGACCCACCAGCTGTTTTTGAATCCAACTTTTCTCCGTAAGGACAAAGTACTTACTTCCTGAGGCTAGTGTTAAGTCCAATGAGCAACTGTCGCTCATATGGGTCATGTTGATATTTTTGAACTCCAAGGTTGAAGACTCTGGCACTTGTGAAGTTGTGACTTGATCTTCTTCTTCTTGAGGGATTACCATCGCGGATCCGATTTTGTCTGCCGCACCATACAATTCGTAATACAGCTTTAGGTATTGACTAAATCGGGACAACCCCCAGAAAACCGCTGACATAATGAGCTCAGCTGCGACAAGCTGGCCAATAGACAACTGACCTTGAACAACCAATACACCACCAATCCCAAGTAGAGCGGCACTTGCAACAGCATAAAGAAGTAAAAACATCACCGCTTGCGAAAAAGTGTACTTGAAATGGTTTCGATGCTTTTTAAGGTATGTGGCAATAAACTCGTCAGTGCTTCGACCTGCATACTCCATGTGACTCGAAGACTTAAAAAATTCATGAGCAGCCGCAATATCATTCAACCATTTTGCAGTGTTGTATTTCGCATGGGAAAGCTCGATGGCAGAGCGCTTAGCGCCCCTACCCCAAATTTTCCAAATGCCATACATAACTAAAATAATAACTAGGTTAAAAGCAAACAGTGCTGGGTGATAAAAAGAAACGAGCGTAAAGCCAACCAATAGCTGAAGAACCACTGCAAAACCGTCAACCATGAGTGCTGGAATATTTTTCTGTAACGTCATGATATCGAAATAGCGCTGAGTAATAGTGGTGTTTCGGCGACCTTCAAAGAAACTATGTGGAGCCATAATTGTTTTGAGACTGAACCCCGCCGTTAAGCGCGCATAGACTTTTCTCTCGTAGTGCTCCATCACCCTCATACGCAATGCACTAAAAATCCCTGAGAGAAATAGCGTTCCGAACAACACTACCGACAGTATGATAACCGCTCGCGTAGAACCAATGTTGGCAATACTATTAATCAAGGTTTGTACCGCGATAGGTACAGCCAAAGTAAGTAAGCTAATTGCCAAACCGTAGGCAATTGCAACAGTGAAGAAACCTGTTTCCGGTTTTAGTAGGCCAAGAAGGGTTTTCTTGGCGGCAACCAAATCAATCGTTTTTTCCATATCTTGCTAGTCTCTGCCCGAAAAGGTTTAAAAAAAGAACGCATATAAGGTACACAACAAATAACAACGATAAAATCTGTTATTATCTTATCTAACACTCGAAAAAAACTTATTTATGCATCATTTAAACTACCACCATCTTTACTACTTTTATCTCGTAGCTAGAGAAGGAAGTATAGCGAAGGCAGCATCTTTACTACACGTAACCCCTCAAACCGTCAGCGGTCAGCTTGCTAAGTTTGAGGAAAACCTAGGTTATTCTTTATTTGACCGAATAAACAAGCGATTGTTTTTAAATAGCAAAGGCAAACTTGCATATCAACATGCTACAGAGATTTTCCACAAAGGGAATCAACTATCTGAATTATTACGTACAGAACATGAACATACCTCAAGAGAATTTGTTATTGGCATAACGAATGGTATCCCCAAGGTACTTTTCTACGACTTTGTGCACAGTACCATGCGGAAACACCGCAACGTTAAATACGTCATAAAAGAAGGTAGCTTCGACTCACTATTGAAGGAACTCGCCATAAATGCATTAGATTTCATCATTTCTGACTGTGGTATCGCACCAGGAAAGCACATCAGTGCTAACAGTTATTTTTTGGGTGAATCACACATCAGCTTCTTTGCAAAAAATAAGCTCGGTGAAGCTCAAGCGTTTCCGGAATGCTTAAATGAGATGGCGCTACTCTTTCCGGGCGACACCTCAGGTATTCACCGCGGACTCCTTAGTTGGCTAGAAGCGGAACAGCTATACCCAACAATACTTGCAGAATTTGACGACAGTGCCTTACTCAAACTGTTCGGAAGCGAAGATTTTGGTGTATTTTGTGCGCCCTCAGCGATTGCTGAACACGTAGAGGCGCAATATCAGGTGCATTGTATTGGCCAAGTGACGAGTGTCAGCGAAAGATACTATGCGATAACAGGAAAAAGTAGAGCAGCTTATTCAGTGGGAGAAGAAATTATTGAAGCGTCTAGGAAAGTGTTGAGTTAGTACTCAACACTTTCCCTTTGGATCTTATAACTAAGAATCGGCACCGAACAAATCACGGCTATACACTTTGTCTAAAACATCTTCGATGTCTTCTGTTACACGATTTGCGACGATAACATCAGAAACCGACTTAAAGGCTTCGAGATCATTAATCACTTTTGAATTAAAGAAATCATCTTCTTTAAGTACCGGCTCATAAACGACAACCTCTATCCCTTTGGCCTTAATGCGTTTCATGATCCCTTGAATAGCGCTCGCTCTGAAATTGTCAGAACCAGATTTCATGATTAAACGATAAATACCAACGACTTTTGGGCTTCTGCTTACAATAGAATCTGCTATAAAGTCTTTTCGTGTACGGTTGGCATCAACAATAGCCTGAATCATATTGTTTGGAACTTCGCTGTAGTTTGCCAGCAACTGCTTAGTATCTTTAGGTAAGCAATAACCGCCGTAACCAAAACTCGGATTGTTGTAGTGCTTTCCAATTCGAGGGTCTAGTCCAACACCTTCAATAATCTGCTTTGAATCTAGCCCATGGCGCTCTGCATAACTGTCTAACTCATTAAAATAAGCTACGCGCATTGCTAAATACGTGTTAGCAAACAGTTTAATCGCTTCGGCTTCCGTACTATCAGTAAAGAGAACATCTATTTCCTCCTTAATGGCGCCTTGTTGCAATAGCTTTGCAAAGTTTTCTGCACGCTCGCTCTTTTCACCCACGATAATTCGACTCGGATACAAGTTATCGTAAAGCGCTTTACCTTCTCTCAAGAACTCAGGTGAGAAAATAATATTCTCAGATCCATGTCGCTGCTTCGCTTCTGCTGTAAATCCAACAGGCACGGTAGACTTGATGATCATCGCAGCATTTGGGTTGATTTTCATAACAGTACTAATGACTGCATCTACGCTGCTTGTATTGAAGTAATTAGTTTGCGGGTCGTAATCTGTAGGCGTTGCGATAACAACAAAATCAGCATCTTTATAGGCGTACTCAGCATCAAGCGTAGCCTCTAAATCTAACTCCTTTGAGGATAGATACTCTGAGATTTCCTTGTCTTCTATGGGAGATTTTTTGTTATTGAGTAAATCAACTTTCTCAGCGACCAGGTCAACTGCTTTAACTTCATTGTTTTGTGCCAATAGCACCGCATTTGAAAGTCCAACATAGCCTGTACCTGCAACGGCTATTTTGAACTTTTTGTTAGCGCCTTCCATTTAATTATTCTCCGATATAGTTGAACTCAAATACTGTTTTTATTGATACCCGAACTAGCGCTAAATAAGCATACTCTTGCGATATTTCGTTAACGTAGTACAACAATTCCTTTAATTAAGAATACTCTCTCGCATGCTTCACTGAGAAATTTTCGCTTCTTAATGTTAAATTTGGATTATATGCTGGATCACGTTTTATGATATCAGACCACGACTTTTGTAAATATTCAAGCTCACGATTAAACCGTGCAGCTTTTTCTGGTGACGTATCCAAGCCTCTGCTTACAGACTCATGATGAAAGAGCTCTGCTTCAGCACAATATAGGTTTCTGACACCTAACTTCCGAACCCTCAAACAAAAATCTACATCATTAAATGCTACTGACAAGTCTTCTTCATTTAATCCTTTGACCGATTCGAAATGAGATTTTTTAACCAAAAGACACGCTGCAGTTACAGCGCAGTAATTCTGTGTCGATACAAGCCGTTTTAGATAACCCTGGTGGTAGCGAGGAAAATATTTGTGCGCATGACCAGCCCCACCACCATAGCCAAGTACGACACCAGCATGTTGCACTCTACCGTCAGAATACAGAAGTTTTGCACCAACACACCCTATATCCTCACGCAACGCATGTCCTACCATGTGAGTTAACCAGTCCCCATCAATAACCTCAATATCGTTATTAACTAGTCCAATAATCTCGCCATTGGCTTCACGTACACCAAAATTATTTATTGCAGAGTAATTGAAAACCCCCGGATATCGCAAAACTCGAATCTGCTTGTGCTTTTCTAACGCCTTAAAATACTGCAGACTTTCTTTATCAGTGGAATCATTGTCTATTAGAATTATCTCGAAGTTTTTATAACTTGTTTTTTCAAGGATACTCTCTACACACGCTTGAACTAAATTTTTCGCATCTTTCGTTGGAATAATAAGTGATACCAGCGGTGAATCATCTGACGGCCAAATGAGTTTATTAATTGAGTCATCATTATTGGTGATTACTTTTGCTCGTGTAGAGCGACTAATTTCAGTAGCGAGACACTTAAGCTCGAATGCCGACAAGTCAGTTCTTTTCTTTGGTTTGTGGACTAATGTATATGGCTCGTGTCCCACAGAGTTTACGTACCTCTGAATCCATAAACGCGCTGTCATTTGAGAGATAGTTTTGACACCGTTGGCAATATCATCTTTTTTGATACGTGTGACTGTGCCTCCGCTCAATGCAACACCTGTATTTATATAACCGCTTGAGAAATGAAGATCCGGATTCCAATCGGGATAAAATTCGGGCTCTACTAGGCTCCCGTTTACATCTACGAGATCTGTATCACAATATACGATGTCATTTTGACTAAGAGCGTTGCTTAATACTATCGAGGCTTTTTCGTGTAATTTATCACCGCTGTTTATCATTATAACAGCGCGATTTGCCGAAACACTTTTGAATGCATCTTGTAAATTACTATAGCAATTGATAACTCTATCGTACTGACCACATTGGCTGTCAGAGATTTGGCCAATAACATGAACTTCAGAAATATCTGCTTTTTCAGTGATCGATAAAATAGTTTTCTCTAAATTTGAATTTCCCAGAATAATCAAATCGAGGTCTAGTCTGTCAGTGTTCACAATTGTAAGAGCACCAAGTTCGTCGTATTGACGTTCCAAATATTGTGTATACAACACCATGCGCTTTTTTTTGCTGGGAAAACCATAGAATAAGCCTGAGCGTTGCAAAGAACGGCTATAAAATTCTGTCAATTTGCCGTTTTTCTTCAGCTGACGCTTAATCCCAATGGGTAGAAGCCCTATGACACCCTTTATGACGAGCATTAAATACTTTTTCATACTATTACCAGAATACACGAGCCTACAACGGCGCACCTTCACAAAGCTCTATTGCTACACGCTTCCTGAACTCTTTTATATTTCGGTTCCTAGACGCTGCCCTTGGTAGGTTCCATCTAAAACTGCTCTCCACCAACCCTCATTGGCAAGGTACCACTCTATCGTTTTTCTAATACCGCTCTCAAACGTTTCCTCCGGAGTCCATCCAAGTTGACGTTTAATTTTGGATGCGTCTATGGCATAACGCATGTCATGCCCTGGGCGATCTTGAACATAGGTAATTTGCGCTGCGTACGACGTCTCTCTAGGTACAATTTCATCCAATATCTCACAAATTACCTTAACCACTTCGATGTTCTGTTTTTCATTATGCCCACCGATGTTGTAGGTTTCACCAATCTCACCGTTTAATGCTACAACAACGAGAGCTCGAGCGTGATCCTCCACATACAACCAGTCTCGGATTTGATTTCCTTTCCCATAAATAGGGAGCGGTTTTCCCGCTAGTGCATTCAGTATTACCAACGGAATAAGCTTTTCAGGAAAGTGATATGGGCCATAATTGTTTGAACAGTTTGTCACCAACGTAGGTAACTTGTAGGTGCGTAACCACGAACGCACAAGCTGATCTGAACTTGCTTTACTAGCAGAGTAAGGAGAACTGGGCGCATACGGGGTAGTTTCAGTGAACAATGGCAATTCAGTGCCAGGAGCCACCTCGTCTGGGTGAAGTAAATCTCCGTAGACTTCGTCGGTTGAAATATGATGAAATTTAAAGCCTGCTTTCTTATTTTCATCCAACATAGACCAATATGCCCGAGCCTGTTCTAATAGAACGTAGGTGCCTACCACATTGGTTTGAATAAATTCACCTGGACCATCGATGGAACGGTCCACATGAGACTCTGCCGCAAGGTGCATGATAATGTCGGGCTGATGGGTATTTAACACTCGCTTAACCTCATCGGCATCACAAATATCCACCTGCTCAAAACTGTAGCGAGAATTAGAAGATACACTCGTCAGTGATTCCAAGTTTCCCGCATAAGTCAGTTTGTCGAGGTTTACCACGGCGTGGTCAGTGTCGTTGATTAAGTGGCGCACCACAGCAGAGCCGATAAAGCCCGCACCGCCAGTAACTACTATTGTCTTGCTCATATTCTTATACCAATAACTGTATGGTGTTTTTATTGTTGGGCTTTTAATTCATCTAGCATAGATGAAAGCTGCTTGCGCCAGTGTGTTGGATTGAGAGAAGCGAAGGCTATTCGTGCTGATGATTTATCTAACACGCTATAATGAGGGCGCCTTGCGGGTGTAGGGTACTGACTACTCGGTATGGGCAAGACAGGAATTGACTGACTAAGTAACCCCTTCTCTATACCCAACTCTTGAATGGCTAAAGCAAAGTCATACCAACTCGCTACCCCCTCATCAGTCCAATGATAAACTCCCGCCGTTTTTTGCTGTGCCGCGCTAACACAGGCTTCGGCTAGTCCTTTTGCCCAAGTAGGCGTGCCAATTTGGTCATCAATAACTGTTAGTTGTGGTTTTTCTGCCATTAAACGCAGCATAGTTTTAACAAAGTTATTACCATAGGCAGAATACACCCATGCTGTGCGTATTAAACAACTGGCCTCGGGTAATATGTCGAATAAAGCTTTCTCACCATCTGCTTTGGTTTGACCATAAACACCTTGTGGCTCAATAGGGTCATCGGGTAAGTAAGGAGACCCTTTATGCCCATTAAAGACATAGTCGGTAGATACATGAACTAAAAATGCGCCAGCCGCTTTGCAGTACCTCGCAAGATTTTTGACTGCCGTTGCATTAATGGCGTGACATAAGACTTGGTCGTCCTCTGCTTTGTCTAC
Source organism: Alteromonas sp. KUL49 (assembly GCF_006538345.1). Classification (GTDB taxonomy): domain Bacteria; phylum Pseudomonadota; class Gammaproteobacteria; order Enterobacterales; family Alteromonadaceae; genus Alteromonas. Next base: position 13,525 of record NZ_BJKL01000009.1, read on the forward strand.
CGCAGTATAGGCAGCAGCGTTAATCACGACCTCAGGAGCAAGTGATGACAATGTGGCCGACAGCACAGCTCCATCAGTAATATCGGTATCTTCTGGACCTAAGCAGACGATATCTTCACCTAATATACGAACTAATTCGTATGATAGTTGCCCTGCATTTCCAATAACTACAATTTTCATCATACTTTCTCTGCTAAAATGTGGGGGCATCAACGAAGGCAAGACCGTCTTCATCTTTGGCTGACAAGGATGGCTTTTCACCATTAACCAACGGCCATTGGATAGCTAAGATTGGATCGTCATACTTAACAGATACTTCCGATGCTGGATGATAATAATCGGTACACTTGTACACAAATTCAGCAGATTCACTCGTCACATAAAATCCATGAGCAAAACCTGCAGGTACCCACAACTGACGTTTGTTCTCTGCTGACAGTACAACACCTACCCACTTACCATAAGTCATGGAGTCTTTACGCATATCAACAGCGACATCATAGACTTCACCACTGACCACACGCACTAATTTGCCTTGGGTTTGCTCCAACTGATAGTGCAAACCACGAAGAATACCTTGGCTAGATTTAGAATGATTGTCTTGCACAAAATCAACATCAGCACATTTTTGTTTAAACCAATCTGTACGGAAAGTTTCGAGAAAAAAACCGCGTTCATCGCCAAAGACTTTTGGCTCAATAATTTTTACGTCAGGTATATTTGTGCTAATTACTTGCATGAAAAAATAGTTTCCACTTTTTACTTCACCCGGTCATTGATGACTTTTAGAAGATAGCTACCATAGCCGCTTTTCTTCAGTGGTGCTGCTAACTTCTCGAGTTGCTCGGCATCAATGTAACCCATACGGTAGGCTACTTCTTCCGGACAACAGACTTTTAATCCTTGGCGCTTTTCAATGGCTGCGACAAAATTAGCCGCATCCAATAGAGAATCTAATGTACCGGTGTCTAACCAAGCAGAACCACGGCCCATGAGTTCTACTTTCAAACTACCGTCTTGCAAGTACATATTATTGAGATCAGTGATTTCTAACTCACCGCGAGGCGATGGTTTAACTTCCTTTGCAAAATCAACAACCCGATTGTCGTAATAGTAAAGGCCAGTAACGGCGTAGTTTGATTTAGGGGCAATCGGCTTTTCTTCAATTGACAAAGCATTCCATTCGTCGTCAAACTCCACAACTCCATAGCGCTCTGGGTCATTAACATGATAACCAAATACCGTAGCACCATGAGGTTGCTGGCAAGCTCTTTGAAGTGAAAAGGTTAGGTCGTGACCATAGTAAATGTTATCGCCCAGTACTAAAGAGCATGCGTTATTACCAATAAATTGCTCGCCAATAAGAAAGGCTTGAGCTAAACCATCTGGAGATGGCTGAACCCCATACTGAATATTCATCCCCAAGGATGACCCATCACCAATTAAATCAAAAAAGCGTTGTTGCTCATCTGGAGTAGTGATAATGAGTATGTCACGAATACCCGACATCATCAGAGTTGTTAACGGATAGAAAATCATCGGTTTGTCATAAACCGGCATCAACTGTTTACTCACAACTTTAGTCAGCGGGTGCAAACGCGTGCCAGAGCCACCGGCTAAAATTATACCTTTTCGCATTTCAACCACCTGCTTATTTGTCTATCGCCGCCATCGAGTTCAAAATTACTCTCTAAATAACGTCTACTATTTTCTGTTATCAAGTTTATGGCTTTGTTTCCTCTTTGAGTAAAAACGTCGCGCATTTTTTTCGCAGCCGAACACTCGGAAGCGTAAGCCCATTGTAAACCACCACAGAACGGATACATTCCTTCTCCGATATCTTTCATTTCATAATCAACCAACCATGGATAATCATCAGGGAACATATCCATACTACCGGAAAAAGCAGTTGAAATAACGGGAATCTCTCTTTGTATGGCTTCCGCAATAGTTCTACCAAAACCTTCACTACAATGCAGTGAAACATAACAGTCTATCGACTGCCAAAAGAATTCTAGCTCTTCGCGTGTATACAACTTACTAATAATCTTTATTCTTCTGTCTGACTTGCCGACTCGACAAACTTCATCCCAATACACGCTACTACGTATATTCGAAGCCTTTACTACAAGCTCTACGGCTTGATTACTATGAAAAGCTGATTGAAATGATCTTATGACCGCCAACGGGTTTTTTCTAGCTTCGTAAGAGCCCGCGTCAAAAATAAATGCAAACCTAAAAAGACTGTCCCTAGATTTTGTTAAACGAGACCGATCTGACAAAGGTAAAACAACCGGAGCACTGTATTTGACATTCGGACAAACGTTCTTCAACGCACTTGTTGTAAATCTTGAAATACCCCAAACTTCCTCAAACTGGGAAAGCGTTGATTTCCATTCTATAGGTGCTTCACTTAATTCCCAGGGAGGGATAGCCACTGAACGCCCAAAACTTTTTGTAATGTCTCCGTAAGTACTTACAAACTTGGAAAGCTCTATAGCGTTCAGAAAAAATATCGACCTATCATACTTGATCTTATCTTCTTTAGGATGGTTGTAACTAATAGGGTCATCAGTTGGGTGACCAATATGGTAAACAGTATAGTTGACCTTTAACGAATCAAGAAGAGAGGCATAACCTCTGAGGTCCTCGCCTAGGCCCAACCTTCCTCGACTATAGCCAACTAAATTTACACCACCTGGAACAAGTTTCGGTTCATCACAGTGTCGACCTGCCAACACATCTTCCAAAAGGTCAATGTTGTATATGCTTCTACCGTAATCATCAAACCAACTAATCAACTCACATCGCTTTCGGAATGTAGAAAAGTCAGCTTTACGATTAATTTTCCCGTAGAGCAGAACCATTAAGTTAGTAATGGGCACGTTCTGGTCCTGTATAATATTTACACAAGGAGCCAGTAACTCTTTCCACAGCGAAGGCGATATTTGCTGAACTCGTTTTTTTGTCCATGGCAGGTAATGATTGAACACTTCCATATTTTGCCGCCTCTAGCGCTACGCTTTATTCAATATATCTCTTAACCGATGCACTAACTTTTTAGAGAGAGGAAGAGCATTTGCAACAATATCAAGTCTTTCTGGATACCGTTCAATAGATTGGTATTTCCATTCTCTCTCATATGCTGTGAGCATTTTTTTCTGAATACCAGGTAGCTCCAGAAACTTCTCCAGCATAGCCTGAAACTCATCGTTACTAATAGACTGATGAACTTTTGGTTTTTGGATCAATTCGTTACAAAGCTGTAAGAAATGTTCGCGATTAGTTACCTGGTGACTGTTACAAAATAGCGTCATTTGCTCGACAAATGCGCTCTTAAATATCTTAAAGACGGATGGAGGGATAAGCGAATAATTGGTTGTTCCAGACTGTTCACTCTGGAGGAAACGGTCCATATCACTTTGTACGGAATCTAAGTTTAACTGGTTAAACCATCTCTTAAACTCCAACCCCTCCAACGTATATGAAGGGTTTATTTTACGTGGTTCGATGTCATTAACCACAATATCGAAGTTAGTTAGAAAATCAGCAACCAAGTTACCCCCTTCAAAACACTCTTCGTGATATGGGCGTAGTATAAAATGCTCTCTACCGACTTTTTTAATCAAGCTGTCAAGAATCTCCAATTGGTAAGCTCGAGGCGTATTTGGAAGACCAAAGGCATGAATCTGTGCATGCCTTTTGACACCTTGATTATAAGAGGACTCTGCAACTTCCAATGGAAATCGCAAATATCCGATAAATGTTGCCTCGGGGAAGACATCAGACAACTGCTCTGCACGCTTGAAAAAGAATTCAGACGATAGCAAAAGTCGGGTAGCACCTGAGCGTGAAAACTCCTCTAAAAGAGACTTACACTTCTTTTTATCGACAACAAAGTCATCTTCACTACGAGAAAAAATGGTCAACAAGTTACCAGAGCTTACACCATTTTCATCGGTCGTATGCTCCGGATAATATATATTGTTTTCAACAAGGAATTGTCTATTTTCACTAAGCCACTTTTGTATGGCTGAGGTGCCTGACTTTGGCGGCCCAATATGGATAAAAATATTGTTCATATACTGCTTCTAGAGTCTGATGCTTACAGCAACACAGTGATTACCATATTTTTTATCCACATTACTAAAAGTCTTTGAAGGTTTCATGAAACTCAAATCTTTTTCAAGCAGTACGCAGCAATTGGCTCTCAGAAGCACGACTACTTTCGCTCCCCAACAGAAGATGCCAAATGCAATACGATATCAAGAGTAGAATGAAGAGATTTTTCTAGCTCTTTTATTTTATCAGCATTTAACCCCGACAAAGACTGCTTTACCTCTGTTGTAGAAATGTCTTTCGTTCTATCTAAGTATACAACTTCACAATTGTGTTTAAGTTCGTCGAATTTTCCTGTCCAATCGCTTCCCATTCCAAAAATGTCGACATTGTATTTTTTTACATCATCAACCTTCTGTTCCCAATTATTTTCGGGAATCACCTCGTCTACATATTGGGAAGCTAATAGTATATTTTTTCTCTCTTCGTAGGAGTAAAACGACTTTTTACCCTTTATTGCATTAAATTCATCACTTGATAATCCGACTATCAAACGATCACCTAAAGCTCGCAAGCGACGAAGAAGATTCACATGACCAACGTGGAACAAATCAAATGTGCCATAGGTCAAAACAGTCTTTGGCTTAATTGTTGGTTTCTCGAGCAGTTCATCCATGTTGACTTCGTGGCGATAGCGCAAATACTTTTCATCACGAATAGGGTAATCACCCTGCACCTTTAATTGCTCAATCTCAGGGAGAAAATGGTCAAAATTCATATGGCGCATGACAATTGCTTCATCGGTACGAAAGCCACTTCGTGAAAAATACCCACTATAGTCCCGAATACCTTTAACCGTAAAAGGACCAAAATCATAGTTTTTAAGTGGGTAGAGGCTATCAATTTCTATGTAGCGGTTGGGAAAACATTCACGGAAGTATTTAGACTGATAATGCAGTACCGTTTGATTTTTTAACTGTACTCGCTCACCAAGAAAAACGTCTATTTGCAGGTATATCTCTTGCCTAACAATATCTGATGAAGTGAAGTGTGTGCAGTAGAACTGCAAAATCCCTGGCGTATCTCGCTCTTTTAAAAGAATTCCTTTTGCCGCTAGTTCAGGTACGACAAGCTCCAACTTACTTTCAAAAAACTCTTCAACCATAACATCGATATCATCATCCCAAGGAATTAGTCCCTTATGACGAACCGCTCCTAGCATAGTTCCAGAGTGCATAAAAAACCTCAATATTGTTACTATCAAGTACTTCTTTGAATACTTTAAACATACGATAGTAACTTTCGACGTATCCCTTACTTAAGATAACGCGACTGAAAAAATCACTCAATGTCACCGACTGGCTTTTCATTGCTTCCATCTCGTCCTCGAACAACTGGCATTCCGCTTTCTGCGGCTTCTACATATCCCGGTAATATTAGTGTAACACTTTGAGCGTAGTGACACTATATCTTGTACCGTGAAGTCAGTTACATAGAAAACAATTAGTAAGCTATGTTTCTCTTTTCAAGAAACTTTTTATACGCGTTCCTGAGGAATTCTGGCTCTAACGAACGTAATACCTTAGCGTGGCCTTCATAATAGGTTTGTAAGTCAATGTCTTGCTGACGTAGGGCTAGTGTCCACTCTATGTCACCAAGTAAAACATCTTTAACACTTTGGTAAACTGGCAATCTCGTATTATCTAAATGTTCATAGTCCCCTCTCACGTCAGTGGAACTTTGACCAATTCTAGAAAGAACTTGGGAAGCAATATGATTCAGTACTTTTCGTTTTGGATGATTCATTGAAAAGAAAAGTATTTCTTCTCTCCAGTGCTTTTCAATGTAATCACTCACCGTTACATCACAACTCAACTCTCGGTTTTTCAGTTCCTCTAAGCTGTTTTTGGCATTCTCTATTACAAAATCTCTAGAGTAGGTGTTTGTATCGTTGGCAGCGTTTACAGCTTTGTTCACTGCATTAACCGGATCTTCCATGAAGAACGATAGAAACTTCTCGTCATGATAGTCACAAAATTTCGTCACATGAGGTTCACCATCTCGAAAATAGACAACCTCTGGCATATAACCTGAAAAATACGCATTAGGTATCCTAATGACCGTAGAACTAGGTTTCAGTAATTTTGCAAGATTATCTGAAGCAAAAACGCCATGGCTATCACCAACATTCTGAGTAACGAATAAGTCTAATTGCCCCACTAATTTTTCAATTTCTGGCAAATCGTTTTTACGTAGCTCGAAAGAGGGCTTGGGAAATTGAACAAACTCCCATTGCTCGTTGAAGTCGGGATTCGTCCGTAAAATATTCCCCAATGGATCGGCCTGGCAATTACCGTAAACGCTATACTTTTTTTTAACCACTGGTTCCGAATCAGACACCCTTACCACTCCTTTTTTAAAAAAAACATTCAACTTCTTGACTACATTAGTGGAAAACATTTTAGACAAACCACCGGAAATAACTTTTTTCAACACCCTCAACCATTCGACTATAACGTTTAACGGCATATGATACCATGCTATTCGATTCCAACATTAAAGGCTATTGCCACGCTTCACCTAGATTGGATTTTAGTTGCTGTATTTTTGTCAACTCACTCGCTGACAAAAAAGAGCTGACTTCAATTCTATTATGCTGTGGTGCAGAATTGAGAAGAGGATCCCATAACTGTGCAGGCCGGTCCTTATCAAAAACAACTTCCTCTCGTAGTTGCTCCACTTCAACATACTCAAATATACTCTGCATTGTTTCATCCGCAAACTCAGTTATCTGGCGATAGGGCACCACGAGTAATGAACATCTCCTAACGAGGTGATAGTGAATAATTTCATCAATTTCTGACAAATAGGCAGTAATCTCATGGAACGGACGATTTAACCATTGAACCTCTGGTGCTTCCTCACATACACCAAGGCTTACTTCTCTAGCAAAGCGTTTCCGGTGAGAAGCAACAATTTCACTTGGCTCACGAGTACAAACCAAAACTTTAGCTTTAGGAAACACCCTATATATTTCCGGTAAACTGCGCACATGCGCGGGTGTCTTTTCAACTAAACGCTTACTTCCCAAGTTCTGACACGAAAAATAAAAGAAAATCTTAAGTAGTTCTCCATATTTGCGTGCTTCCCATATTTGTTGTCTTTGCTCGTGATACAAATACTCTTTTGGTAACCCACTTTTATCTGCAATATTATTTGCATCTCTAATAAACTGAACACTTTCCTGAAACGCATCCCAGTTTTTTTGCCCTAAATATAGACGCATTTCATAGTTATTTGCACAGGGTTTATCGAGAAGGTGCCAAGGATATGAGAAACAAAAAGTTTCTACTGTTGCTTCGGAAAAATCACAAAAGGCTGGATGATTACTCACTAGCTGAAACAACAAACTTGTTCCACTTCTCTCCGGTCCAACAACAAATACAGGCGCGCTAGTTTTTGCCCACTCATTTACCTCTTCGAAGAATCTTCTTGGTTGCATAATTCCTCCGCAAATAACGATTTAAATTCATTGATGAACCTATCGTTATACGAATGAAATGTTGCAATTGAATTACGGTGAAGAATTTCGGCTCTCTCTTCAGTTAGCGCCTCCAGTGCATTGACCATAGACTCTAACGTTGAAAAGTTGTGAAACTCATCGATGCCATTAATACCTACCATGGCATCTTGAGTGGCTAGTAAAGACTTTCCATACGATAACGCTTCCAATGACTTGATCTTGAGCCCTGTGCCGCCGATCATCGGGTTAATGGCAATATCGATCTGACGATAAAACTCGTCAAGGTCGTCAACTATTCCTATTACGTCGAATATCTCATTAAACGGCTCAAAGGCTTTGCATACGGTGCCACCAAGTAAAAAGGTATAACGTTGCATAATGTTAGGCGCCTTCATTACCGCACTTTGAAATACTCTCAAACTTTCTAGGTTAAACGGGTTTCCAGATCCTATGTAACCAATAACTACCTTGTCACTTTCTTGACTAATTAAAGGTTGGAATGGAACAACATAGCCCATCACTTCAACAGCCTTCGTTGTAATGGATTTAAAGTAGTCCTTCTCTTCATCTTGAATAGCCAATATAAGATCCGCTCGCTCTAATGCATAAGCTTCAAGTTCTTTGGTTGTATAGAACCAAACGGGATCCAATCCTGCTTCCTTTGCAACGATATGCCTATCACCAAATACATCATGTGTATCAATAACTTTCCTTGTAGATTCGGGCAACACATCAAGCACCTTGGAAAACCAGACATAATTCACTAAACAGACATCGAAACGCCATGTTTGACATAACTTATCCACTAGATCAGAGACTCGTTCGTCATACCAATCATCAATGTCAAAATATTCCCCAAATGATGGGGCAGCCGCTGGCCCCTCAGGTTTAATATAGTGAAAAAAGTCCCATTGAGATTCCATTTGGCGACGTTGCTCTTCACTAAGTCCTTCCATTCCGAAATAAACAAAATGCAGTTGATAACCACACAACTGAAACATTCTATTTAACCGATAAATTCTAGCGCTATTACCTTGAAACTGAGGATGAGAAGGAATAGGGGAAACAACTAGTACATGCTTACTCATATTTACGAATCCACCCATTGCAAAGTAACCTCAGACAAAGAGCAACTTAAAAACTTACCATCTATGTAACATGCTTCTTCGGAAACCAGCAAAATCTCGGCTACCTCACCTGCTTCTCTAGCAAAATAAGAAACACTGAGCTCAGTACCCTCCTCTATCATATACGTAGTCATCAATCGTCCATTAATGAAACAGCGAAGCGTGGCATGTGATAACCCACTAGCTAATGAAAAAAAGTTGAAAGATAGTCTGAAGTAACCTTCAGAGTGGAGTGGTAGGAAGAGCCTAGCGCCATTTTTTCCGAGCCAACGCCAATAATTCTCTCCATCTGTCTCTATTGAATCCAGTCCAATATTGGCTAGAGAATCTAGGTAGTACCATGTTCTTTGGTTTGCTATCAAATCATACGTTTTTTTAGCTAAATTATCATTCGCCCCGAGAAGCTCAGGCCATGATTGTTGTATCAAGCGAACTAACGGTAACGACCTTTTTACCAAGCCCGAGTCCTTACCTAGATATCGGTAGGCTTGTTGTAGCATTGACTTAGTGGGGACTAACCAACAATAGGCCGAAACAGGAACCGACTGGATATCCTGTAGATCACTGTCCACTAAATGATAGCCATTTGTAATACACCACTCTGAGACATCTAAAATGCATTCAGGGCTAATGATACCGCTGAATAATGGGCGATGTGTCTGGACAAGCTCTTTAGCCCCCGTCAACTTGTCCAAAGTCAACTGTGAGAATACAGTCCAACTTACGTTTACCCTGCCGCTAAGATAAGAATCTAATTTTCGCACTTTGATGGTTTCGGCATTCTCTGCCAACCCTTCAAATCCAGCTTCAACTCTTGGTTCAACATTGATATCTATTTCATTGCCACCTAAAGCCACGGGCAAAACACCACAAGATTTTGCAGATTGAATATAATCAAGTCCATAATGATCACAGAGTGGTTGATTCATCAAATAACTGACTCGCGCACCAGCAGCGTTAGCCAACTTTGCCTCTAAACTCTGCGGAACAGTATCTAAAAATACATCTCCAAGTGTTATGAAACTCCTCAGAAAAGCCGATATTGCGAGGATTTCGGCATTAACATTGTGAAAGTCTCTAATTAATTCTATCGGTGGGCTAAAATTGATCGAAGGACTAGGCAACATTTTCTCCTCCGCTATCTCTTTGTGAGTCATACATCCATTTCAACTCACTCATGCCATTTTTATAGATCGGGGGATTTAGGTTAACCATACTGGATCGCTTCTTAGCACTGTAGACCCAATATTCATTATTAGTTCTTTCGTTGTTGTTCATATCAATATCTAACGGCCCAGCAATTGCTTTTTCTACTGAAAAACCGGCGGCCTCTATCATCTCACTTAAGCTACTGCGATCAATAGAATAGTCACTATATATGTCGGCTTGCACTCGAAATGATATGACCAATTTTGCTCCTAATTCAGCCACTTCATTAAGCTTTGATAACCACAAAACTGGCTCAGCTGAAATATCACTCAACAGCACATCAACGAGTATTAATGGGTATTTAGCTTTTGCGTTATAACCGCGTAAAAGTGACGTAGCCAAACTATCCACTTGCGGAGTTTCATAGCCAAACAAAGACGTAATTATTTCGGCGTTATATTCGTTCTCATCACTGATGCTTAATACCTTAGATTCACCGATTGGCAATAGGTTAGCTTCCCACCATAAGTTATTTTTTTCTGTATCAATGGAATGTGTTTGTCTCCACTTACGTACGTCATACTCTGGGAGAAATCTATATTGACGGTATTTGAACGATCTTTTCTCGAGCTGTTGAGAGTGCGAAAGCTTGTTCGCCTCCTCTAAGTAAGCGGTGGTGGTAGTAGCTATATTGTGAGTTCTTTCTATCCACTTCTGCGCATTTTTTCCTAACGACACTCTATAAACTTTGTCCCTTATAAGTTTATCTAACGCAGTATACAAATTATCATCAAACTCTTCTCCCCAATCTAGCTTTACTGCACAGTCATCAGGCAACTCACCAAAAGGCCCAATATTTACTACGACACAGCAAAGACCCATTCCCATCGCACGAGTTAACGTACCAGACGACTCCCCTCCCGTTGGATAGCGCAGATTCACAATAAAATCAGAAGACAACATGTATTTAAAGAATGCATCTTCATCAAGAAACCCCGTGACTATGACATTGTCTTGTAAACCACTGTCTGCGATGTCTTGATAAACATCATATTCGTGAGGCTTACATTGCCCTGCGAGCACATAGGTAAAATCAACGCCACTACGTTTGATAGCCGCTAGTGCGCTAAGTACAGATTTAATTTGTTTAGCTTTAGCAATGAAACCCATAGACGTTATCACTGGCTTGTTACCGGGCAACCCGAACTCGCCACGATATTGCATTTTCAACTTGGGTTGATACTTACGCGATGCGGGTGAAAAGTGGTGAGGAACAACGCATACATTTTTATGACCAAGCGCTAATATTTTTTCAGCCGAATATTGAGAGTGAACTAGAATACGTTCCGCAGCAGTTATAATACTCGCGTTCATCATAAGCTCATGAGGCATGAACCGCCCTTTCCAGCCCAAAGTATCAAGTTGCTTTCCAAGCGTGGTACCAGCACTACCGTAATTATTTGTCAAAGCATGTTGGTATCCAAGCTTATCACCTTGAGATAAATTGGTGAGGTCTATCAGATAGTGTAAATTCAGATCATGTACAACGACCAATCCCGGCTTTGATAACAGTACGGGCAACATATACTGTGTGTCGGGATTATTACCTACATGATAAATATGTGGAACAGATGCCAACTCAGCTTGCTGCCAAAGATACTCTTCTAAACGCAGTATATTTACGTTAGGTGCTATACCCTCAGGCTCTGGGTGCATGTTTTCAATAACCACGGTAACTTTTGTTGTTCTACAAAAATAAGGAATTTGTTCAACAAAGTAGTCAGCGATACCGTTAGGCTTCGGTGGTAGAGGGCAGAATACAACTACCTCAGACGGTATATTAGTCATTACTCACCTGATTGAAGTTGCTTTTTGATATAATCGAACTCGCGTTGCATTCTTTCGTTCTGAATTGCAAGTAGCGCATCCATTCTACGCTCTACTTCTATAGAAAACTCACCTAGAACGTCAGTAAAACTGCTCTGAAGTGATATGGGTTCTGACGTGACACGCTTATCATTGATATATAGATGGGCTTCACGAGCGTCTGCTGAAAACGGCAACATATCTAGCTGTAGCGTAAACCCATGACAACCATTACCTATACCTGCTGCGACGAGGTCTTCTCGAAGCGTTGCAGCTTTCGTTTTTGCGAGCACTTTGTCTTCGCAAACCAATCTTACTTCACAAGGTAAAGATGGGTTTACATTATTCACAGCCCATCCGGATACAATATCACCGGAGACAGTGTCTAGATGAAAGTTGACTTCGCTTTTCCCCAAAAAGCGCTTTACCAAATTTTTAACCTTGCGTTTCATTAAACTGTATGTCCTATAAGATAATTTCGCATTACTAAATTAAGTGAGCAAAAGGTCAGTATTCGTATCATTCAATTTACTAACCTTTATGTTTGTTAGCTGTATAATCAAAAATCATATCAGTTTTACCGAACTACTTATACTTCTCACGTTGAATGATGAATTAGGTCTCTAACTGAAACTCGATGTTACACGTTAAACATGCCAACAAATGCCCGTTTAAATTCATCCCTAAAAAAGAGGGCTATGAATAAGTACTCTTGCTTACCCGGATATCAACACAACGTACTTTTGTTACACAGCACAAAATAACTAACCGCGAAAGCAATTTTGGTTACTCACAAACCAATTGAACGTCTGCTGTAAACCTCTCTCCAACGTATAAGTATGCTTCCAACCGAGTGCGTGCAGCCGCGACACATTCATCAGCTTTCTTGGCGCACCATCTGGTTTAGATGTGTCCCAAACTATTTCTCCCTTGAAGCCCGTTACCTTTGCTACTGTTTCAACTAACTCATGGATAGAACAATCTTCACCTGTTCCGATGTTAATATGACTCAACATCGGTGCTGTATTTGCGTGATAAGTATCTTTACTCAAGTCCATTACATGGATAGTTGCACTGGCCATATCATCTACATACAAAAACTCTCGCATTGGAGTTCCACTACCCCAAGCCTTTACTTCACGGTCGCCGCGTTGCGCAGCCTCGTAAAAACGGCGCAACAACGCCGGAATAACATGCGAATTCTCCGGGTGGAAATTATCGTTGGGCCCGTAAAGGTTGGTAGGCATTACCGAGCGATAATCACGCCCATATTGACGATTATAACTTTCACAAAGCTTAATTCCGGCGATCTTCGCTATCGCGTATGGTTCATTTGTCTCTTCTAATACACCTGTTAGCAAGGCAGACTCTGTCATTGGTTGTTCTGCGAACTTTGGATAAATACAACTCGACCCCAAAAACAATAGCTTTTGGATATCATTTTGATGTGCAGCGTGGATAATGTTCGCTTCAATCATCAGGTTTTGATAAATAAACTCGGCAGGGAAAGTACTGTTTGCGTGAATCCCACCCACTTTTGCAGCACATAGAAACACTTCGTCTATATGATTGTTAGAGAAAAAAGCTGATACATCCGCCTGACAAGTTAAGTCTAATTCGTTTCTTGTGCGAACTATGAGGTTTACATCTTCCCTTGCATTCAATTGACGAAGGATGGAAGCTCCCACCATTCCGCAATGTCCAGCAACGTAGATATTTTTTACGTCCATCAATACTTAACATCCTGTATGTGTTTCAGATGAATTGTTTACTTAGTAGATTATACGTGAAGTCTTTCGAAACTTTATGCGAGACAAACATTCAATTTTCTTTCGAAAAAGAAACAGGATAACCGTGCGCTTTCAACAAAGTATGTTGCTTTGCCTCAGAAAGGTCATGTGCAACCATTTCTGCACACATTTCCTCTACAGATGTTTCGGGTACCCAGCCAAGTTTTTCTTTAGCTTTTGTTGGGTCGCCTAAAAGAGTATCCACCTCAGCTGGTCTGAAATAGCGTGGGTCCACTTTTACAATAACATCACCAACTTTAACACCAGGAGCATCATCGCCTTCGATAGCTTTTACTTTGGCGATTTCATCAATACCTTCCCCAAGAAATTCGAGGGTCAATCCAACTTGAGCAGCAGCCAATGTTACAAAGTATCTGACTGAAGTTTGCCGGCCAGTAGCTACAACAAAATCTTCTGGCTCACTTTGTTGTAGCATCATCCATTGAGCTTTCACGAAATCCTTCGCATGCCCCCAGTCACGGAGAGCGTTCAGATTCCCTAGGTATAAACATGGCTCAATACCTTGAGCAATGTTAGCTATCGCTCGTGTAATCTTGCGTGTAACAAATGTTTCTCCACGACGCGGTGATTCGTGATTAAACAATATCCCATTACAAGCAAACATACCGTAAGACTCTCGATAGTTTACCGTCATCCAATATGCATACAACTTAGCCACTGCATAAGGTGAACGCGGATAAAATGGAGTCGTTTCTTTCTGCGGGACTTCCTGAACAAGCCCGTATAGCTCCGATGTTGAAGCCTGATAAAATTTAGTTTTCTTCTCTAGCCCTAAAAAACGAATACCTTCCAATAGGCGTAGAGTACCCATCGCATCGACATCTGAAGTGTAATCAGGAGCCTCAAATGAAACTGCAACATGTGACTGAGCACCTAGGTTGTAAACCTCGTCTGGTTGAACTTCTGATAAAATACGATTCATGTTTGAAGAATCAGTTAAGTCTCCATAATGCAGATGAAATTTGGGACTTACACTATGAGGATCCTCATAAATATGATCAATCCGAGACGTATTAAACGACGAGGCTCGGCGCTTAATACCATGGACTTCATATCCCTTATCTAACAAAAGTTCGGCCAAATAAGACCCATCTTGGCCGGTAACACCAGTGATTAGTGCTTTCTTCATTTAAGAGACCTTAAGACTAAACCATCAAAACAATCTTAAGGCTAACAGTTTTAAACTTTGCCTTAAAGTTAGGCATACCGGCTTCACACCAGACGTTTAGGTAGGCTCCGATTAATCCATCGATTACAGGTAACCGAAGCCCCTCCATAAAGCTTACTGATAAACTTAAGTTCAACAAACCGAAGTAACTTCTGAAAAGCCCGGTAAAAACCTTTCTACTTTGCTTCTCAAAGCGAAGCTCATGGCAGAAACGGGCATATCACGTCCATTTCCAAAACGCTTTACTTCTCTCTGAAATGATTCGCTCAGTGGCTTTTTATTCTTCGCAAACTGCAAATCAAGCTTCTCCAAGCCAAATTTCTTATTCAACTCTACGATAGCTTTGTGGAATCCATTCGCCTGATTCTTCAAGTAGAAACAAGCAAACAATCTTACAACTAGTTCACTCAATTTTCTTTCATAGGTGGGAAAACTACCTTTGACAGAATTCAAACCATGGAAAAACTCAGCACTACCGTCAATGTCGTCCTCAGAGAAATATACACGACTTATTATATCAAATAGGCTAATGATGTGATTCTCGGGAGATTTCTTAGTAGCGGATGAAGCATGTATGGAATAAACCGTATAAGGCTCATTACAAAACACTAGCTCTCCCCCCCCTCTCAGAACTCTACTTAAGAATAACCAGTCTTCTCCGTACCTTATACCCTCAGGAAAAGTAATACCATCAACTGCTTGACACTTATAAAGAATGGAAGAAATATGAGCTGGAGCATGCACATTTTTGTACGAATACCTATAGTCAGGTTTTCCATAATTATTTGCTACGCTGATTATTTCCTTTGATTCAACGTTTACTAACCGAGTTTGAGAAAAAGCTCCCACCACATCATCATTGCTGTTTTTGAGTGCCGCAACTTTTTCTCGAAGGCAATTCTCAGAGAACAAATCATCGGCATCCAAAAAGCCCAAATATGTTGAGTTGTTCAACGCCAAACCAATATTTCTTGCACATGAAACGCCCAAACCCACTGTGTTTACTACAACCAAATCACCTGATTTGACTTGTTCATCAAACTCTCTACCTACCACTTCTAGGGTATCGTCTACAGAACACTCATTTATCAATACGACTCGACACGAAAGGTTTGCATCCTTAGCACTTTTGAAAACCGAGCGAACACTCTCAGCCAGTGTATCCGCCATATTATGGCTAGGCATTATAATACCTACATCTCTTTGCTGGTTATCCAAGAGAGCTATTGATTCATGCAAATCCAAACGCTCGGCCAACGCAGGGATATAAGAAGGTGTGCAAGTAGAAATGCGATACCCCATCTGCTCTAAAGAAGCAACTTGAGATGCTACAGTTTTACAGTGCTCCGCATAATAATTATCATAACTAATATCAAAGAAACCTTTAAATTCCTTCTTGATATCGTCCATTTGATTATTCAACTGGGAAGATTTATCGTGCTCCCAAAAATACGAGGAGGGATCTTTTTTACCATCACAACCACCGACCAAAATTTCTTTCGAAATCGTAGCAGCGATTGGAAGCATAATATTCGTCAAAACATTGGGTTTTGGTGCAGATCTTAAAGACGCGATTAGATCCGTATTAATGACTTCAATTGAATTATCGAACTCATAAGCACCAATCCTGTGATGTAAGCTAGACGGTAGAGTATTTAAATATATGTGTACATCTCGATGGGGGACAACTAAGAAAAAATCGTGCTTCTCCATCGACTTGATCAACTGTGTACGAAACTCGTCACCGTACTGCCCCCAACCTGCATGAAAAATAGGGTCGGTTGCACAAACAATCTCTGGTTTCAAAAATTCCAACATTGTTGGGTTTTTGACTACGCTGTTACACGTGATAACGATACTTTCTTGCGCATCCTCATTACAGTAACTGTATTTCAAACTGGGGCCGGTACCCAAAACATAACACTTATTGTTATAGTTTTGAGCTTTAAGTTCCTGTAATTTACATCTTAGCTGCTCCTGATACTTTTCAGATGAAAAGTGGTCGCTAAGTGACTTCAGAAAAAAGGAGCCGTGGTGTTGTACGAGATCACTAACCCGCCAAATATTACCTGATTTTTTTGCCAGAGCACGAAGTAGCTGTCCGTCAATAGCTATGTCATCCGGTATAGATTTTTCATGATAAATATACGCTACTGTATTATCACTTAATGCTTCGACAAAAGACTTATTAAAGTCTTTCGACTTGATCAAGTTAATTCGCTGACAAAGGCTAGCATAATCGGATTTAATTAGACCAACATCAAGTGAACTAAATGAGTCGCTTACAATGTATACATTTTGTACGATGGGACCAAATGGAGATATGTAGAATAGTAACTTCTCAATTTGCTGCTCATTTTCAAGCTCAAAGTCTGCACCTTGAATAAAAACAATGTCTCGCGACTTGTCGCCGCTGAATAAATCCACTTCTTGTTCGGTTACGCTGTCAACTTTTGGACTGAGGTCAGTTGATATACCTAACTTTCTCCTACAATAGAAGATATTGTATGCGTATAAGTCTCGATGAGGTGAATTCTTATCGTCTGCAAGAGTTTGATATAACTTTAAAGCATCTGCAAAGTTGTTCTCTAAAAATAGAGAGTTGGCTTCCTTTAGTAACTCAATTCTGTTCATTTTTTTAGTTAACTCATTTTAAATTTAATCAGGGTCACTTAGGCAGCCGTGAATCCCACCAGTAGCATTTAGGCATGTTCCATGGATGAAAGAGGACTGCTCGGAGCACAAAAATAATGCCAACTGAGCCACCTCTTCAGGAGACGCAATTCTTGCTATTGGGTGAAACGCTTCAAGTAATCTAAATTGTTCCTCTTTCCCTTCAAAACCAGCACGAAGCATGTCGGTACTCACAGCAGCTGGTTCAATTGCGTTAATCCTAACCGCGTTACCAAGATCTACTGCCATATTGCGAGTAAGGGAGCTTAAAGCTCCTTTTGAAGTTGCATAAGTAACAAAGTTACGCTTCGTTTGAAGAGCGTGAATACTACTTATATTCACTACAGCACCGCTGTTACTCTTCAAGGAATCTAAAAAGAGCTGAGTCACAAAAAATGGAGCTGAAACATTAACATTCATACTCCTCAACCAATCTTGGCGCGTTACTTCCTTCACATTTCCCAATATTTGAATAGCTGCGTTATTTATTAAAGCAGTCAACCCTTTATCATTTGTTATGTCGTCTACCTTTGACTTAAACTCGTCTGCGTAGGCTTCATCTAATACAATTCTTTCAAGGTCGATTTGTAAATTAACAATATTTGATGACGTCTCGGAAGATTTAGTAATATCAGTAGCAATGACTGAATACCCATTTTCTACAAAGCAAGATGTTAGCGCTTTTCCAATGCCTCCATTCGCACCAGTAACAAGGCACCATTTCATATCGCTATTTTCCATGAAGAAAACTCGCTATTTCATCAAGAGCTTTAAATGTGGCTCTATCCACTCCTTCTATTGTGTTTGATCCATTATGAGAACCAAAAATACACTGAGGCATTGTGCGTAGAGGTGACTCCATCGGTAAAGGCTCAACTTCAAACACATCTAATGCAGCAGACGAAATATGACCGCTTTCAAGAGCTTGTATTAGCGCAACCTCGTCTATGAGTGGTCCCCTTGCCACATTTACAACGTGGGCTCCCGGTTTCATTAGGGCTAGAGTTTGTTCATTTAACATATGGTAGTTGTGCTTGTTAAGCGCACAAGTAAAAATTAAAAAGTCACACTCTTCTAATCCATTGGGAAACTCTGCTCTTTTGACAAAGTCAAAACCCTCATCACCCTCAACGCCTGGATCATATACCGTTACTGTGACGTCAAAGCCACTTAACCGCTTCACAAGACTTCGACCAATATCTCCAAACCCAACAACACCAATATGCTTACCTGAAACACTCAAACCTGCAGGCTTTGGCCACTTACCATCTCTTACGCCCCTATCTATAAAATACGTTTGACGGGCTAGGCCTAACATGAGTGCCATACCAACATCAGCAACTTCACCACCAAACATATTAGGAGTATTAATAATAGGAATACCTAAATCTTTACACGCATTAAAGTCGACATTATCAACCCCGATGCCCCATTTAACAGCAGCTTTCAGTTTTCCGTTTTTTCCAGCCTCAAAAACTGCCTTTGAAGCTGGATCGTCACCGATGATCCACCCATCGTAGTTTGGTAGCAATTCAATGAGCTCTTCTTCACTCAACACCTGAGTTGTTTGAGCAGGGACCAGTTCGAGCCCCAACTCATTCGCTCGATTAACAAATTTATGAAATTGCCCCAGCATAGGGGGACATGTAACTAGTACTTTATGCATTGTTTTTCCTAAACTCAGCGAGAGCTGCAACCATTTCCCAATCATGGGGCTCATCAATATCCAGAGACTCCAAAGGTGGTGTTACCATCATCATCGGGTTTTCTCCGATTCGAGCAGACGTTTTTGCAAAAGAATCTGCCGAAAAGTAAAAAAGACAGGAGTTTTCTTCGAACCAAGGTTCTAAATCTTGTGTCCGTATCAAATTATCGGGGTCGTGATTTACCGCACTGCAGTCTTCACGGTAGAAACGAGTTTGAATCTTATTAACCGTGAATAAAGAGTCTTTGTCATTTGCGGCGTGGTACTCGTTTAAGCCTTTCTCTATGGTTGCAGCACTAATTAAAGGATTAGTTGTGTGCGTCATGATGTAAGTATCAGCTTCAATGGCTTTAATATCATCCTCTAAAATCAGATTCATCGAGACGAAGTCACCACAAAGTTCTGCCTTACGGTCTCTGATAATTATTTTGTCTGTTTCTACCAATCCATTCTCTTCGAGGATACTTCTTGCATCAGTGTTGATAACGATTAGGTCTATTTCCTTTACGGCAAGCAGCTCATCTAAAATCCATCTGAATAGAGGTTTCCCTGCCAATTCTCTAAAATTCTTGCCTTTTACACGCTCACTATTTGCCTTCATAGGTAAGAGTGCAACTACCTTATTAGTCATAATTTGATTCTCGTTCCGTGTCTAATGGATAAAAATATTGTTTCTTCATCTTTGTGGAAAGCTTTCGATGTTCATGATTGCCTTTGAACGTACCCCAGTAATGGTAGAATCGGAAGAGAACTATCTCCCCAAATTTACGCAGGAATACCTTATCTCTAATTGCTGATGCACTGTCTGCCATTACGCCCGATATGAAATATCTTACAAAGTCGGAAAAGGAGAATTGAACTTCAGGCATAATTCGTTGAAGAGCATAAGCTTCTCTTTCATAGCGAATCTTCACTTGCTTCCACGTTTCATCGTGTATGTGGTAGACCGGAGCGGTCGCGACGTAAGCGACTTTGCGCCCCGTTTCAACAAGCAATTTAGCCAGATACATATCTTCTAGCCCAGTAAGTTCCTCGTTGAATTTAAATAAGTCCCAAGCACTTCTTCTTACTGCGGCGTTTGCGTTATTGCAAAAAAAGCCTTCCTGGGGGATCTTTGAATAATCTGGAAACCATTTTTCAAAATGGCGATCTTCAGAGTATTTGGTTGTGTCACGACCCACTTGCCTACCATAGGTGTAATCAGCTATGCCATCAACCATAGGCTTACACAACTCATCAAGCCAAGAGTCGCTAGCGGGTATACAGTGTCCGCTAACGAACACTAGAAAATCACCTTTTGCAAATTCGCATCCCATATTCAAAGATCGCCCGAATGTAAATTCGGACTTCTCTATATGAGTGATTCTACAATTGTGGGAACGTGCGATTTCCAAAGTTGCATCTGTAGAACCAGAGTCAATTATCACCACCTCTCGTTCTACTACATGATTTTTCTGATTTGCTATAGCACTCAAAAGTTCATTGAGATAGCGCTCTTCATTGTAAGTTCTTATAACAACACTAGCTAACATTCTTGTTCTTCTATTATAAATTCTGGCAATACTTTGCCTTTAACATCCATATTTAAGTGAATAACACGACCTGAATCGGGGAAGTCATCCAACTGCTGAACACTTAGGTCCTCTGTAGCAGTTGTAACTAGCAATTCGTTCAAATCGGTCCCTCCAAAAGCACAAGAGGTGGGCTGCAATGCTCTCAGAGATAGCTTGTCCAACAGTACCCCATCGGGAGAGTATTTTTGAACTGCAGCTCCTCCCCATATAGCAATCCAGACATCGCCATTTTCATCTAAGGTGCCACCATCAGGCGTACCATTTGTATTTCTTAAATCTAACCAGACCTTCCTATTATCCCAATCTAACTTACCACAATCGAGTAAATCAACCTCATAGGTTATCTTTAGGAAGGAATCTGATATTAAGATGCTCTCACTATTTAGCCAAACAAACGTATTAGGGATACCTATTCCTTCTCCTTGGAGACGTAGTTTCCCGTTTGAGCTCAGTGAGTAAATCTTTCCATGCAAACCTGAGGGGTTCTTCTCCATAGTACCGAACCAATATCGACCATCCGGACCTACTGAGCCATCGTTTGTGCGCAAATCCGAAGATTGAGCAATTTTTAACAACAACTTTACATTATCCGTATCAGGAATTACTTGTAGTATCTGGTCTTCAGCAGTAGCGAGTAAACCTTTTTGTGTATTCACAAGGTTTGAAACATTTTGATGGCTATCAGAAACAACCGTAGTAACACCGTTCTTTCGTCGAAATACCACTCCGTTAGCTATATCGACGTAGTACCAACACTGCTCCTTGCTGCTCCAGAGTGGACTTTCGCCTAATGTGGTCAGATTATTCATTTTCATCTAATATTTTCAATCTGTCTCGCGAAGAGACACTCCTTCAACATCTATCACTTCAAGCCGAATATATTTTTATAGTCAACTTTTTCAAATACGCTGCAATTTCCGTCTATTGTTGCGTCAAATATACGCCTACCGTGCTCTTCAAACCTGTCTTTGGCTATTTTGTAATATCTTTCCGAATTAATTAGATCGGGATTGTCCCAGGAATGCCCCTTAAAGTATTCAGTAGAAAAATGGTTCGTGTCGTTCCCTTCCATAAGCTTTGCTTCGTTGGGCTCTCCTTCAAAGTCAAACTTGTGGTCCATACCTATAATTATTACTTCGTTAAACCCTAGGTAATATGCCACTTGAAGTGCAGCGTATGTAACAGTGTAACCTTCTTGCACCCCTGTTCTTATATCATGAGAGAAATCACCTTGATAATCCTTTGTTTTTAATATGTGAGTGAGCGCATTCTCTTTATAAACATCAGGACATCTATCGCTCAGAAATTTCACTGACGAGAGTTTTTTAATCTCGCTCTCCGACTGTGTCAAAACCTTTGCATTGACCGCAACAAAATAATTTGGGTAAAAACGAAATTTCTTAAAACCCAAGTAAATTTTATTGAGCCCGACAACGTATTCATTCTTTAAGAAATCAAGCTCCATTTTATTTAAAGACGGACCGTTGCATACAAGAACACACCGTTCTCCCTTATGGCGATTTTTCAAGTGAATCACTTTAATTCATATCCATTATCAATGAGCCATGCGTAATTATTACGCTCTATCTCAATAATATCCTTAAGCTGTAAAGTAGATGAAAAACTCTCTTTCCTTTCTGGATCAGTAATATGCTGAGGAGTTAGGAGCGTAGTAGCGTAGTTATCGGTTGGTAAATCAGAAACCATCTCACAAATTTCAGCACTCATCCCCCCTTTGATATCCAAATATTGGAGGATATTATCTACTTCTTTTATTCCGTCTTTGATAAATTTTTCATAAACAAAGTTATAATCTGAAGAGCTTGACCAAAAACTGTGTAGCAAGCGATTATACTTCGAATACTCCACCACTGAATTTAGTTGTTTTAATAAGTAAAAACCTCTCCGCACGGCGGATGCCACTGTGTCTCTTAAATCTCTGGTCGTCGTTATTACTACATCAGCCAATTCAACCATATCGTCGCGTGGTTCATGTATTTTTATGAGTACGACGTCATAATCATTAATATCAAGTGACAGTAGATCTATGCGCTCACAATAATCTGAAAAAATCTTTTTACCCATACTTTCATATGCGAGTCTTAATATATTGAATAATGCTGTAGAGCCAGAATGTCGCATACCAGCAACTAAAATCACTTTACTTTTTTAGCCACAATGAATAAACCTTGTCGTGGGGTTAATCGAGTAGACTCTTAACTGTATACTAGAACTAATTGTTTTGTTTTTTTAGAAGGAAGTATTTCCGCTGCAATTTCAACTCCCTCTCCAAGTATAGTTTTTGCTCACTTTTCAAATCATCAATGGTTTTCTGCCTTAATACATCTTTTTCATTTAGTGCATCGAGCTCATCCTTAATCTCAATAATTTTATTGCTCTTTTCTGCTATTTCTTTTTCGAGTTTGGCAGTTTTAGCTTTAGTATTCTCAAGTTCTTTGAATAAGACGGCTTTCCTCCTATCCAAGTGATATAAAACCACCGTTTCTTTGTCATATTCGAAAGAGCAGATCGGAATATACAATTCTGATTCAAGTTTTTTTGACGTGATATCGTACATTCCGTCTCTAGGTTCAATTACGCAAATATAATCAAAGAGATGAACCAAAGTATCTATATTATTATTTATATAAGAATACTCAGAACCATTTGAATTAATTAATAAAAGATTGATTGTAGAGCTAGATAAAGAAAGAGACTTCAAATAGGTATCAAAAGCAGTACCGTCGTTTACTAATTCTGTGCTGTAACTGAGATTTGTATTTTCGAAAAAGTCTGCCCGTGGTTCACAAAGTGACGAATACCGAGGGTTGTTACATGAATACAGACTGTACTTGTTATCAGAACCGGGCAATAGCCATTCACTAATTACATTTACATTATCATAGTCATCATACTTCTTGCGCGACAACTCGTATAAGGCTCTATCCGATTCCACAACATTGACTTTTAGGTCATCATTCTGAGGGAGTACTTTAATAATTTTCGTTACACTTACCCCAATTAATACAACGTGCTCAATAGCCATTGGGATTGCATCAAACATAAAACTTAGTTTATTTTTGTAGCTTTTCATGATTTCAAATACTAATTTAGTAACCACTGTGTAAGGTTTGAAAAAATTGCATCCTTGTAAGTGTTTTCAGCCCTATTTGATTCCACATCCGTGTTTAGCTCGATACTTTGCAGTTCATCACTAATACCGTATGTATTCCCTAGCCTTTCAGTTTCCCTCTGAAGCCAACATTTCCCTCGCAAAAAAATCGGTACATCAAAGAAGCTACAGAGCCATGCCAGCCCGGAACTCTTATATTGATAAACTTGAGTATCATAAGTACAGATAACCGCATCTAATTGACAGAACTCTTCAACTAACCTTTCAGTTTTCCAAAATCCTTCGAACACAGTTATATTTGAATACTTCGCTCCCAATCTGTTAATTTTATCTCTTTGTTCAACTAATGAGGGAGTTTCCCAATGCATAGTGAATTGAATTAAAAAATTAACTCTATCCCCATATTTTAGAGACAGCTTTTCTACTACCTCTGCCACAGTAAAAAAACCTTTGTCTTCTTTAGCATCACCAAAATAAACTAAAACATTTTGGGCACCTTGCTGAATTTTTTTACTAAGCTTTAAATTATGCCAAGGTAATAGGTAACAGGGGTGGGTACCACTGATTTCTATTCCAAGCGATTCATAGTAGTTCTTGGTCTCAAAATCTGTTGCGTATAGTTCAACACTATCTCTACTGCACAATCCTTTAAATGACATTCGATAGAACGGATTCATATCACTGTGCTTTAAATCTTTTGGGCAAAACATACAACATATCTTATGAGTAACACCGCCCGTAGGTACTTTCCTGCGTCTCAAGGCAAGCTCTAATGCTAAAGCATGCTCCCAATTAAGGCAGGGATAAAAAAAAACTATAGAACTATCATTGTGATTTTCAAGAATCGAATCAAATACATGACCATATTCAATTGCTAAACTACGAATATACGCTTGAGTGCCCTTTAGCTTTTTTGAAGCCCCATCATGATAGTATTCGTAAAAATAGTTACTGAAATGCGGCACCAAAGAAATATTACTGTTCCCCCGAGACTTTGTAATAAGAGTCTTACTAATATCTTTGTGGCTGTAATAACTATATTTTGCTGAATCAGTGGCACTGCTAACTAGCGTTTCCATAAGTGCAGCGTGGTGACCACCATCTTCCAGTAATCCGGGGTCAATGATGCAAACATGCTTCACTATGAGTTAATCTCTAATTGATTGTTTAGCATGTTAATCCATTGCTTTTTAACCAAAGGTTCGATTTCGCTTCCGCCAGCTATCAGTTTTAAGACCTGCTCATAGACATCTATCAACCAAACAAACTGCTCTCTTTGATTTGGTATTAAATCAGAAAGCAGAACCTCGAATGGGACAAGAACACGAGGCCCATATTCATCTTCTCCAAAAAATTCAGTATCGTTATAAATTATTTCATTACTTCCATTTCTTAATTCAATAAATATCTCGGCGAAAAGGGTTTCAAGGTTAATATCTTTAGCTTTCAGTTTGACTTTAGTATTACTATTCTCTTCAACAAATAGAATATGCTCATAAGTGCCCATGCTGATAACTTCATCGAGCACAAAAGAATATGGGCTATCCTTGACCTGCTGACTCGCGGCATCATTAGAACCCTCTAATAGTGCGTTTATCGCCTTTTTCCAGTCACCTTTAGACCTTACCAACTTACTACTTTTATCGTCTATTTTGTCGACGATACTAGATAAGTTTTTAGCAATTTGCTCTATGAGCGACCTGTCTGAAAATGCAAGTTTATTTAGATCATCCAAACCATTCAAAAACACTACGAATTTTGGCCCGTACTCATCCGCTTCAACAGGTGGCCAGGTAACTAAAGGAGCTGAACCGTCATCTAATTCTCTAAATTCTAAAGAAATATCATCACTAAAAATGTCATCGTCGTCATTGCTTACATTTCTTGCAGCTACTTTTAACTCTAAATTATT
Source organism: Alteromonas sp. KUL49 (assembly GCF_006538345.1). Lineage (GTDB taxonomy): Bacteria > Pseudomonadota > Gammaproteobacteria > Enterobacterales > Alteromonadaceae > Alteromonas. The sequence goes on from NZ_BJKL01000009.1 coordinate 39,225, forward strand.
TCTCCAAACACCGCCGATTAGAACACTGTCGAACGCCAACCATAGATGCTCATAATTATCTATTCGATACTCCTCTTTTAACGTAGCAGTATCAAAGGACAAACGACTAGGAGCTTGTTGTACGGTTTCGGCTAAGCGGAATGCGGTAAGACGCCAGTTACGCCACTCTTCGTTACTAAAATCTGCAATACATGTGACATCCTGTTCTTGTATCAGGTCTGCGATAAGTAAAATACAACTCATCACCATAATTCTTTCACTAGCCGTCATACGACTATCAACCAGCTCCTGCTGCGCCAAGCTTGCTTCCGATGGATTCGCAAAAAATCTTAGATATGGCCCATATTCGTCCGTCATATCTTCGTAATGAGTGAATAAACTACCATCTTCATCTTCGCGAAATTCAATAGCAACATGTCCCCCGACGTTGATAAGTTTAATGGGAAGTTCCTTGAAAACCCTTCCGTCAGCCAATTGAACGTCAGTAAGCAACAAGTGCGCGTCGTTATAACCATCCGTAGTGTATTTACCGTTAATAGTTAGTGAATCTGACGTAGCTTTACTAAAAACATCTTGATAGTACTTAGGTACTTCTGATGGTTCTCGACTCTGCGTATGAGCATTTTTTAGCGCAGCGAAATAATACTCCAACTCGTCTTGTAATTGGTTTATTTGAAGAGATGCAAGTTCCAATTCAACTTGCTGGTATTCACTTTGGTTGTTCATTGCTACCTCAAAAGTATTAAGCTGTTCCTGTAACTCATTTTTTTCGTGTTGTAATCGCTTAGTCAACTCTCGCTCTTGTGTTAGCTGTGTAGTCATTTTTTCAGTATTATGAACAACACCTTTAGCTGTTTGTCGCTCCGCGGCAAGCTTTTCTTCAGTAGATCTTTTTTCCTCCATTAACGTTGTATATTGTTCTTGGAGGTCTTTATTTTTATCCAATAACTTAGTTACTTTCTCATGAGCAGACATCTTCTCTCTGGTTTCACAAGCTAGTTTGTTAGTTATGTTATCAAAGTCAGACACCTTATTTTTTAAAATCTCAGAGGAGTACTTTGTAGTTTTTAGCTGTTCATGAGTAACTTCTAGTTCATATTGTAATTGAGCCATATGCATCTTTAGAAGCTCATACTCGGCATTAGTGATCTCTAGCGCATTTAAAAGATCGGCATTCGAATCACTTTGAACCTGTAAGGCTTTTTGTGTCTCAACTAGCGAATTCGAGATTTTTTTTGATTCTTTGTCTTTGGCAGTAAGCTTTTCTTCGTACGCCCTTGTTAATTCTGATACTTGTTTTTCTAGTTCACTATTTCGCTGACTTTCTGACTTAATATCATTTTCTAACTTACTAATTACTTCGGTTCGAGTTTTGAGTAGTACATCGTTATCAGTAATCTTATTCTTTAGAGAATTTCGGTCTTCATTTAGTGTTTTTAAATCAGAGTTTAGCGTTTTAATTTGCTCATTAAGTTCTTTGTGCTGAATTGTGAGCTTTTGATGACTTGACTTTAGGGCTTCCTCTTTGGTGGCTAGCTCTGACGATAAAGCATTAACTTTGCTTCTAGTTTCTTCGAAATCATTTGTGACAGATTCAAGCTCGGATTGAATTGATTCTTTGCTAGCCTGTTGGGCATTTAACTTACCGGTCAAATCCTCGACCAGTGATTTATGTTCAGTGAGCTCTTTAGTCAATTTAGACTCGTTGGACTGTTTTTCCTGTTCCAATGCATCAAGTTTGACCGACATTTGCTCGGCTAGTGATTTTATGTTCAGTGAGCTCTTTAGTCAATTTAGACTCGTTGGACTGTTTTTCCTGTTCCAATGCATCAAGTTTGACCGACATTTGCTCGGCTCGTGATTTTTGTTCATTAAGCTCTTGGTTTAATTTTGACTCGCCAGATTGCTTATTTTTCTCTAGAGCATCGAGCTCACGTTTTAGTTGTTCTGCTAATGCTTTTTTACCGGTGAGGTCTTTATTTTCACTTAAAAGAGTATTGACTTCATCTTGCTTCGATTTTAACTCTAGCTCATTACTTGCAAATTCAGTGAACATTGTTTTACCGAGCGCTAAAGCTGAGAGCTTTAAGTCATCTACACTAATACCCAAATGTGCATTAAAGTTTCCGTAAAGCCTACTTACTGCTAACGCTTCATCATAAAGCTCAAACGCTTCATGATTTTCGGTTAGGGTAAGTTCAGCAATATGATCAGTAAGAAGGTTCTCAATATCGTGAATTTTGTCTTTATTCTTCGCTTTGTCAACATCGAACAACTCTGCCAAAAAAGCATGAGGATGACTCATGACGTCGCTAAAATCACACAGTTGGTAATTCTTATCTTTGCCGACGTAATCGATGATCTCAGATAGATTAGCTGACCAAGATTCAACGACATGTTCGGGTTCAATGGAACCTTTTGACACTTTTATAGCGTGGCTTAGTGTTATGGTAGGTGAAGCAAACAAAAAAACAACACTATCGGCTAAGCCTGGCAAGCTTGTTAGTATCTGTTTATAAGACTCATCTATATTACGAACGAGGAAACAGCTTTTATTATCTTCAGCGATGAGTTTAGGAAGCTCACCAACAGAAAGTTCAGACCCATCGATAACACTTGCAGGTATAGTATTGTATTCTAGCAAGTCACATAAAAGTTCGAGAGGTATGTCTCCCACTGCGAGCATAATGGCTTTGCGCATAGTGTCTCCATCTACTACGAATATAGAAAGCTCTGTCTATATTGAAAAATTAGTCTAGCGAGTTTTCCAAAATTTTTAAACCCGCAATGTCGAGGATATTACTACTCGCTCTGGAACTTTTTTGGCCTTAGTGTTAAGCAGGTAGTTTTATAAATTTTCTGATAATCTTTAACGCGCATATGAGCAAAAAGAATGGAGAGACCATTTTAGTCCGTTTTTCATGTAGCTAATCGGTTTGTCGAGTTGCCTACTTGGCAACCCGCCCATACCTATCAGAAAAGCGAACAATATCATCTTCCCCCAAATACGCTCCAGATTGAACTTCAATAAGTTCAAGAGGAATCTTACCCGGGTTTTCAAGTGCGTGTACTGCTCCAATTGGGATATACACAGATTCATTCTCTGTAACTAACTGTGTTTTTTCATTGATGGTAACATTGGCACTACCAGATACAACAATCCAATGCTCAGCACGATGATGATGCATCTGGACCGATAATTTTTCGCCAGGTTTTACAGTAATACGCTTAACTTGAAACCTATCACCGCTGTCGATTGAGTCGTAGCTTCCCCAAGGGCGGAATACTTCTCGATGAAATTCAAATTCAGGACGCTGTTCCGCCTTGAGTGTATTTACAACGCTCTTGATGCTTTGTGCATCATCCTTGTGAGCAACCATCACGGCATCTTTTGTTTCAACAACAATAACGTCTTCTAAACCTATTACCGAAACTAGACGTTGCTCAGCATTGACGTAGCTGTTCTTAGTGTTTTCTAAAATTGTATCGCCGACAGAAACGTTACCATTTTCGTCTTTACTCGCAGTCTCCCAAAGCGAAGTCCAGCTTCCGACATCGCTCCATCCTGCGTCCAATGGAACCATAGCTGCGCTATCGGTTTTCTCCATTACTGCGTAATCAATAGAATCATCAGGACAGGTAGAAAAAATATCATGATCGACACGGATAAAATCTAAGTCAGGTGTCTCTGTGTCGATTGCTCGTTGACATACGTCAAGCATTTCAGGATGGAATTTCTTCAGTTCTTCCAAGTATCGGCTAGCTTTGAACATGAACATACCACTGTTCCAAAAATACTCTCCAGATGCGACATATTTTTCAGCAGTCGACAATGCAGGCTTCTCAACGAATTCGGAGACAGAAAAGCCACTCTCGACTTTTTCTCCAGCACGAATATATCCATAGCCAGTGTGAGGTTGGTCAGGAACGATACCGAAAGTAACTAATTTCCCTGACTCGGCGAGCTTTGATGCTTTTTCGATTGCAGCATGGAACTCAGAAGTGTCTTTAATTAAATGGTCAGCTGCTAGAACTAGTAAAACAGGATCTTCGCCATTTTTAGTAGCATGAAGTGCCGCGAGCGCAATTGCCGGCGCAGTGTTTCTACCCACAGGTTCTAGCAATATACCACCGTGCTGAATGCTTTTCTGGCGTAGTTGTTCGGCGACCAAAAAGCGATGAGCATCATTACAGATAAAGATTGGGCTGGACTGTTTAGTTCCTTCTAAACGCGTAACTGTATCTTGAAGCATTGTACTGTCAGACGTTAGTGACAAAAACTGCTTTGGAAGTGCTGCGCGAGACTTTGGCCATAGACGACTACCAGAGCCTCCAGCCAATACAACTGGTTTCATTATGAATTCCTTGATACGTGGGTAATCACCCACTTCCTGATAACTGTTTATACTCTTGTTAGTATACAAAGGAATGTACAACGATTAAATGGCAAAGATCATCATAGTCTAATGTTATAACCTTGAGACTAGCGAAATAACAAAAAACCCGGCGTAAGCCGGGTTTTTTTAATATATTCTAAAACTCAGAATAATGAGTAATAATTACTCTTCAGTTGCTTCTACTGCTTCTTCTTCAGCTTCGACAACTGGACGGTCAACTAGCTCAACGTATGCCATAGGGGCATTATCGCCTGCACGGAAACCGCATTTAAGAATGCGAGTGTAACCGCCTGGGCGAGCTTCGTAACGAGGACCAAGCTCGTTGAACAATTTACCTACCACTTCTTTATCACCTGTACGGGCGAAAGCTAGACGGCGGTTTGCAACGCTGTCTTGCTTAGCCAAAGTGATTAGAGGCTCAATTACGCGACGCAATTCTTTCGCTTTAGGCAACGTCGTTTTGATCACTTCGTGCTTAACCAAAGAACCTGCCATGTTACGGAACATAGCTTGACGATGGCTGCTGTTGCGATTCAACTGACGACCACTCTTACGATGGCGCATAAGTTTTATCCTTCTCTACAAATCAGTTTATTAAAAACCTGATTAATCTTTTTCAGCGATGCTCTCTGGCGGCCAGTTTTCTAGGCGCATACCTAGAGACAAACCACGAGATGCAAGAACATCTTTGATTTCAGTTAGCGATTTCTTACCAAGGTTTGGCGTTTTAAGTAGCTCAACCTCAGTACGCTGTACCAGGTCACCAATGTACTGGATAGCTTCTGCTTTCAAGCAGTTTGCAGAACGTACAGTTAGCTCAAGGTCATCAACTGGGCGAAGTAGAATCGGATCGAATTCTGGCTTCTCTTCTTTCGCTTCTGGCTCAGACACATCGCGTAAGTCTACGAATGCATCTAGCTGTTCAGCTAGGATAGTTGCAGAACGGCGGATCGCTTCTTCAGGATCCAAAGTACCGTTCGTTTCCATATCAATGATTAACTTGTCTAGGTCTGTGCGTTGTTCAACACGAGCAGACTCAACAGAGTATGCAATACGCTCTACAGGGCTGTATGAAGCATCAACTAATAAACGACCAATTGGACGATCATCTTCTTCAGAGGAGCGACGAGTAGATGCAGGTACGTAACCACGGCCAGTTTCTACTTTGATGCGCATGCTGATTTCAGCTTCACCAGTCAAAGTACAAATTACATGGTCAGGATTCACGATCTCTACGTCGCCATCATGCTGAATATCACCAGCAACAACAGGGCCAGCACCAGATTTCACTAGAGTTAGGGTCGCTTCAGTTTTACCTTCAAGGCGAACCGCCAAACCTTTAAGGTTTAGCAAAATCTCGATTACGTCTTCCTGTACACCTTCTTTGGTGCTGTACTCGTGAAGAACGCCGTCGATTTCAGCTTCAGTCACTGCGCAACCAGGCATAGATGACAAAAGAATACGACGAAGTGCGTTACCTAGGGTATGGCCAAAACCACGCTCCAACGGTTCCAAAGTTACTTTGGCACGAGTAGGAGAAACGTTTTCGATCTCTACTAATCTCGGTTTTAGGAATTCAGTCACAGAACCCACAATGCTTCCTCTTTAGTTAGCTTTACTTAGAGTAAAGTTCGACGATCAACTGTTCGTTAATTTCAGCAGACAGGTCAGTTCTTTCTGGAATGCGCTTGAAAGTGCCTTCCATTTTGCTGTTGTCAACTTCAATCCAGGTTGGCTTCTCACGTTGGTCAGCCAGTTCCAAAGCAGCAACGATACGCGCTTGCTTTTTAGCCTTTTCACGAACAGAAACCACGTCTTCGGCAGAAACGTTAAACGATGGGATGTTCACAACTTGACCATTTACCATGATCGCTTTGTGGCTAACAAGCTGCCGTGCTTCAGCACGAGTGCTAGCAAAACCCATGCGATAAACTACGTTATCTAGACGCTGCTCTAGAAGTTGCAACAAGTTTTCACCAGTGTTGCCTTTTAGACGCGCAGCTTCTTTATAGTAGTTACGGAATTGTTTTTCCAATACGCCATACATACGACGTACTTTTTGCTTTTCACGCAACTGAACACCGTAGTCAGACAAACGGCCACGACGGGCACCGTGCTGACCAGGCGCAGTATCGATTTTACATTTAGAATCGATTGCGCGAACGCCGCTTTTAAGGAACAAGTCTGTACCTTCGCGACGGCTAAGTTTGAGTTTTGGACCCAAATATCTTGCCATGTTCTTTCTCCAACTGTCCGTCGATTAAACGCGACGTTTTTTCGGTGGACGACAACCGTTGTGAGGAATAGGCGTCACATCGGTAATGTTTGTGATCTTGTAACCAGTTGCGTTAAGCGCACGGATCGCAGACTCACGGCCTGGACCTGGACCTTTAACGAAAACTTCAAGGTTCTTAAGACCGTATTCTTGTGCAGCAACACCTGCACGCTCAGCAGCAACCTGTGCAGCGAATGGGGTAGATTTACGTGAACCACGGAAACCTGAACCACCAGACGTCGCCCATGCTAGTGCATTGCCTTGACGGTCTGTGATAGTCACAATTGTGTTGTTGAAAGACGCATGGATATGAGCCATACCGTCTGCAACCTGACGTTTAGCGCGCTTACGCGTGCTACGAGCTGGTGCTTTAGCCATAACTTATCTCCCCGCTTACTTCTTAATTGGCTTACGAGGACCTTTACGGGTACGCGCATTAGTTTTAGTGCGCTGACCACGTAGAGGCAAGCTACGACGGTGGCGAATACCACGGAAGCAACCCAGGTCCATCAAACGTTTGATGCTCATAGAGACTTCACGACGCAAATCACCTTCAACAGTGAATTTCGCCACTTCGTCACGAAGCTTATCGATAGTCGCTTCGTCTAGCTCTTTAATTTTTGTATCTTCTGCAACACCAGCACCCGCACAAATGCTTTTCGCACGTGTAGGGCCTACGCCGTAGATCGCTTGGATAGCGATTACAGCATGCTTGTGCTCAGGAATGTTAATGCCAGCGATACGGGCCATTAACAGCACTCCTCTAATTTATTGTCGACGACCTAAAAAGCCCGATAGGATACTTACCCGTCGACTAAATTGCAAATAAAGGTTCAAAATACTGCAACACAAAGAGCAGAACCCGATGTTAAACTGTCAGGTTCTGCTTACAGTGAATAGGTATTCTTTACCGCGTAGATTAGCCTTGCCTTTGCTTATGCTTAGGATCAGAGCTGCAAATTACGCGCACAACACCGTTGCGCTTGATAACTTTACAGTTACGGCAAATCTTTTTTACTGATGCACGAACTTTCATTACATCACTCCGTAGTAGGCTAACTTATCGGCCATAGCCTTTAAGGTTAGCTTTCTTCAGAACAGACTCATATTGACTACTCATCAAATGTGTCTGCACCTGTGCCATAAAGTCCATGATAACCACCACAATAATTAGAAGCGACGTACCACCGAAGTAGAACGGCACATTCCAGGCAATTAGCATGAATTCAGGCACCAAACAAATAAAGGTTATGTACAGTGCGCCAGCCAGTGTTAAGCGAGTCATTACCTTATCGATATAACGAGACGTTTGCTCACCTGGACGAATACCAGGAATGAACGCGCCAGATTTCTTCAGGTTGTCTGCTGTATCACGCGGGTTGAAAACCAACGCCGTGTAGAAGAAGCAGAAGAAGATAATCGCTGCTGCGTATAACATCACGTATAGCGGCTGTCCAGGAGATAGCATAAGCGCTACGTCTTGTAACCAAGCCGTTGATTCATTCTGTCCAAACCAACCAGCAATCGTGCCTGGGAACAGAATAATGCTGGAAGCGAAAATCGGAGGAATAACACCTGCAATGTTCACTTTAAGCGGTAAATGCGTGCTCTGTGCAGCAAACACCTTACGGCCTTGCTGACGCTTTGCGTAGTTTACCACAATGCGACGTTGTCCGCGCTCTACGAATACCACTAAGTAAGTAAGCGCGATAACGATTACGCCGATTAGCAACAAGAACAACATGTTAATGTCGCCTTGTCTTGCTTGTTCCGCAGTCTGACCTATCGCTGTTGGTAGACCGGCAACAATACCAGCAAAAATCAATATAGAAATACCGTTACCGATACCTCGTTCAGTAATTTGCTCACCTAACCACATTAGGAACATAGTTCCTGTGACCAAGCTCACCACTGCTGTAAAGTAGAATCCGAAGCCAGGGTTTATCACCAATCCATTAATCAGGTTAGGCAGGCCGGTAGAGATCCCAATTGATTGGAAAATAGCAAGTACCAACGTTAGGTAACGTGTGTACTGGCTAATCTTACGCTTGCCTGCTTCGCCTTCTTTTTTAAGCTCCATCATCGGTGGATGAACCACCGAGAGCAACTGCATGATAATGGACGCAGTAATGTATGGCATAATGCCCAAAGCCAGAACGGATGCTCGCTCAAGCGCACCACCAGAGAACATGTTAAACATTTCTACAATGGTGCCTTTTTGTTGCTCGAATAAGTCTGCAAGTACAGCTGGATCGATGCCTGGAATAGGTACATAAGAACCCAATCTAAACACAATGATCGCACCTAGTACGAACAACAATCTTGCTTTAAGCTCACTCAAGCCGCTTTTCGCGCCTGAATCCAATCCTGGTTTAGCCATCTAGCTTATTCCTCTACTTTACCGCCAGCAGCTTCAATCGCTTCTTTAGCGCCTTTAGTAACCTTCAACCCGCTTACTGTCACAGCACGTGATAATTCACCGCTCAAGATAACTTTAACGAACTGGATTTCTTTCTTGATAAGACCAGCTGCTTTTAAAGTTTCTAAAGACGCAGTATCACCGTCAACCTTGGCGATTTCCGCAAGTGTTACTTGATCAGTAACAAAGCTCTTGCGTGAAGTGAAACCGAACTTAGGAAGACGACGCTGAATAGGCATCTGACCACCTTCAAATCCGGCTTTAACACGGCCACCTGAACGGCTTTTTTGACCTTTGTGACCTACGCCACCTGTTTTACCAAGACCTGAGCCGATACCACGACCAGTACGCTTACCTGAATGTTTAGCTCCTGGTGCAGGAGCAATAGTATTTAAACGCATCTCTTACTCCTCCACTATCTCAACCATGTAATTTACACGGTTGATCATGCCACGAACTGAAGGGGTATCTTCTAGTTCACGAACATGGTTGATTTTACGAAGGCCTAGGCCTTTAAGCGTCGCTTTGTGCTTTGGCAAGCGGCCAATTGCACTTTTAGTTTGCTTTACTTTAATCGTTGCCATGTCGAATTACCCCAAAATTTCTTCTACAGACAATCCACGCTTCGCTGCAACTTTCGCTGGAGAGTTCATCTCAGTCAGCGCGTTGATTGTTGCACGAACAACGTTGATTGGGTTTGTAGAGCCGTAACATTTTGAAAGTACGTTTTGTACACCAGCTACTTCAAGTACTGCACGCATTGCACCGCCGGCGATGATACCGGTACCTTCTGATGCAGGCTGCATGTAAACTTTAGAGCCAGAGTGACGACCTTTAATAGGGTGTTGCAACGTGTGACCGTTCAAATCTACGTCAACCATGTTGCGACGTGCTTTTTCCATTGCTTTTTGGATTGCAGCAGGAACTTCACGTGCCTTACCGTAACCAAAACCAACGCGACCAGCGCCGTCACCCACTACTGTCAATGCAGTGAAACTGAAAATACGACCACCTTTAACCACTTTAGAAACGCGGTTTACAGCAATCAATTTTTCTAACAGTTCACCGTTCTGAACTTCTTGTTTAGCCATTATAAACTCCTAGAACTGAAGGCCAGCTTCACGAGCTGCATCAGCTAATGCTTTAACGCGACCGTGGTATTTAAAACCACTGCGATCGAAAGCAACATCTTTGATGCCTTTTTCGATTGCACGTTCTGCGATTGCTTTACCAACTACCGCCGCTGCTTCAGCGTTGCCTGTAGATTTAAGATCTTTTGCAAGATCTGTTTCAACAGTAGAAGCCGCTGCCAATACTTCAGAACCGCTTGGTGCGATTAACTGAGCATAGATGTGGCGAGGTGTGCGGTTTACAACCAAGCGATGCGCGGCCAGTTCACGAATCTTTGCACGTGCGCGAGTTGCGCGACGAATGCGAGCTGATTTTTTATCCATCGTATCACCCACCTACTTTTTCTTAGCTTCTTTACGACGTACGATTTCGTCTGCGTAACGAACACCTTTACCTTTGTAAGGCTCTGGTGGACGATATGCGCGAATGTTCGCCGCAACCTGTCCTACCTTCTGCTTATCGGCGCCTTTAACGACGATTTCAGTTTGGCTAGGAGTTTCAACCGTAATGCCTTCAGGCATTTCGTATACAACAGGGTGTGAGAAACCAAGCGTCAGGTTTAGTTTGGCGCCCTGTGCTTGCGCACGGTAACCAACACCATTTAGCTGAAGCTTCTTCTCAAAACCTTGAGAAACACCTTGAACCATTGCATTAAGAATTGCGCGAGCAGTACCTGCTTGTGCCCAACCGTCAGCAAAACCTTCACGAGGAAGAGTTTTAAGTTGGTTTTCTTCTTGAGCAATTTCAACTGCGTCGTTGAAAGTGCGGTTCAATGTGCCTTTACTACCTTTAACAGTAACTTCTTGACCAGCGATAGTAACTTCTACGCCTGATGCCAAGTCTACTGGAGCTTTTGCTACACGTGACATTTCAACTCCTCCGTTATGCTACATAACCGATGATCTCACCGCCCATGCCAGCGTTACGCGCTGCACGGTCAGTCATCACACCTTTAGAAGTCGACACGATAGCGACACCTAGACCACCCATAACCTTTGGAAGCTCATCTTTTTTCTTATAGATGCGCAGACCAGGGCGACTAACACGCTCGATAGTGTCAATTACTTGCTTGCCTTCGAAGTACTTAAGCGTAACTTCTAAAACAGGCTTAACGTCACCAGAAGCGGCGAAGTCAGTAATATAACCTTCAGCTTTCAATACTTCACAAATAGCAACGCGAAGTTTTGAAGAAGGCATAGTTACAGAAACTTTCTGTGCCATCTGGCCGTTACGGATGCGGGTAAACATATCCGCGATAGGATCTTGCATGCTCATTATCAGCTACTCCTTACCAGCTGGCTTTTTTCAAGCCAGGGACTTCACCGCGCATCGCTGCTTCGCGAAGCTTGATACGGCTAAGGCCAAATTTGCGTAGGTAACCATGTGGACGACCAGTTACACGGCAACGGTTACGTTGGCGTGATGAACTAGAGTCACGTGGAAGTTGTTGTAGCTTAAGAACAGCGTCCCAACGTTCTTCTTCAGAAACGTTAACATCGCTGATAGTCGCTTTAAGTGCGGCGCGCTTTTCAGCATACTTAGCTACAAGCTTAGTACGCTTAGCTTCACGTGCCTTCATTGATTCTTTTGCCATAACCCTACACCCCTACTTTTTAAATGGGAAGTTAAACGCGTCCAGCAGAGCACGTGCTTCATCATTAGAGTTCGCACTGGTAGTGATAGTAATATCCATACCACGAACTTTATCCACTTTATCGAAATCGATTTCAGGGAAAATGATTTGCTCACGCACGCCCATGCTGTAGTTACCACGTCCGTCGAATGATTTGGGATTCAAACCACGGAAATCGCGAGTACGCGGGATAGCGATTGAAATCAAACGCTCTAGGAATTCCCACATACGCTCGCCACGTAGGGTTACTTTACAGCCAATCGGATAACCTTCACGGATTTTGAAACCCGCTACTGATTTTCTCGCAACTGTAACAATAGGCTTCTGACCAGCGATAGACGCCATATCAGCTTGAGCTGCCTCAAGTACCTTCTTGTCTGCAATTGCTTCACCTAAACCCATGTTTAAGGTGAGTTTTTTCAATCCGAGGGACTTGCATGACGCTTTTGTACCCGAACTGCTTAGCAAGTTCAGCTACTACTGTTTCTTTATAGAAATCATGCAGTTTCGCCATCGTACTCTCCAATATAATTAAACAAGTTCGCCGTTAGACTTGAAGAAACGTACTTTCTTCTCATCTTCGAAACGGAAACCAACGCGATCTGCTTTGCCCGTTGCCGGGTTAACAATCGCAACATTAGAAACGTGAATAGAAGCTTCTTTCTCAACGATACCACCAGCAACACCCAACTGTGGGTTAGGCTTCTGGTGCTTCTTGACAAGATTGATGCCTTCTACAACTAAACGGTTTTCAGAAGTAAGCACGCTAATTACTTTGCCTTGCTTACCTTTATCTTTACCCGCTAATACGACTACTTCATCATCACGACGAATTTTATTAGCCATTATCGTGACTCCTTATAGTACCTCTGGGGCCAATGAGATGATTTTCATGAAGTTATCACTTCTCAACTCACGGGTTACCGGTCCAAAGATACGCGTACCAATTGGTTGCTTGTTTGCATTAAGCAAAACAGCCGCGTTGCTATCGAAACGGATGGTAGAACCATCTGCACGACGAACGCCTTTTCTAGTACGCACCACCACTGCGTTCAGTACGTCACCTTTTTTAACTTTACCGCGAGGAATTGCTTCCTTAACAGTAACTTTGATGATGTCACCGATACCTGCATAACGGCGATGCGAGCCACCAAGAACCTTAATACACTGAACCCTGCGAGCGCCGCTGTTGTCTGCAACGTCCAGGTTAGTTTGCATTTGGATCATGTTAGTGCTCCGCTCTAAAAATTAAGACTCTGCCGAGCCATTATTGCTGCTAAAAACAACAGTTATTGCTGCTTTTATATACTTACCCCCATAAAAAGGGCGCGAAATAATAACAGATAAGTTTGGGAAGTGATAGTTTAAAGTTGAATTATTTTTAAGCGATGTCGATTGCACTTAATACCTGTGTATGACATCACATACTAGGGTCTATATTTGTTGAGCATTAGGGCTTACTACTGTGTTTTTACAATTGTCTTATACCGCTTGCGACTTCATTAAGTGGTAACGGATACACCTACCTAGCGCTTCAGCACCAACCGGCTTTGTAATGAAATCATCCATCCCAGCGTTAAGACATTTGTCTCGTTCACCAGCGAAAGCATTAGCGGTAAGTGCTACTATTACCACACGTGTACCAGCAATACCCATTTCTCGGATATGTCTTGTGGCAGTGATGCCATCCATCACTGGCATCTGACAGTCCATTAGGATGAGGTCATAAGGTTTGCGTTTTGCGATCGCCATTTTCACCTGCTCAACACCTTCCTCGCCGTTACTTGCTATATCGGCACTCGCACCAAGTTCTTTCAGCTGTTCCCGAATAACGATCTGGTTAATGTCATTATCTTCCACCACAAGAATACGGGAGTTTTTCAGTCGCTCTTCATCAAAGTGATGAGAGAATGAATCAGACGAGTGATCAATGCGTGTTCTTGCTTGGTTTGCAGAATCGAGTAAAAGGTTTACAACGAAGCGTGTTCCCTCACCCAGAGCACTAGAAAGCTCAATCTTACCGTGATAATGCTCAACAATTTTAGTAACAATAGCAAGTCCTAAGCCCGTACCGCCGAATTTCCGTGACGTATTATCCTCTGCCTGAAGAAAAGGCATAAATATGACTCTTTGCTGTGCTTCACTAATCCCAATTCCAGTATCACTTACAATTATTTTGACTCGATAATTACCACCATTTAACGGTTTACATCTCACGGCGAGCTTAACCCGCCCTTTAGGCGTAAATTTGATGGCATTATTGAGTAGGTTTATTAGAATTTGAGAGAGCCTCAGAGGATCAGCGCTAAAATGAACATTTTCCGCAGCATCTGCGTCAACAATCAAGTCGAGCCCTTTGTCCTTGGCTAGTTTTTCAAACATTGGTACTTGCGCTTTTACCACGTCAGTCAAACACACGGGAACACTCTCGTAGCTCATTTGCCCCGCATCAATCTTGGAAAAATCGAGGATATCATTCACGATCTCCAATAGAGACTTAGCACTTCGCATAGCAACATTGGCGAACTTGCGTTGAGATTCGTTAAGACTGGTGTTAAGAAGCGTTTCGATCATCCCCTGCACACCATGTATGGGCGTTCTTATTTCATGGCTCATATTCGCTAGAAACAAACTTCGAGCTTGCAGTGCTTTCTCAGCAATTTCTGTTTTTTGACGCAAAGAAATGTTGTTGAATACACGTTCGGTAATGTCTTGTGTCGCACCAATAACCTTGATGGTTTTACCATTCTCCACAATGGGATGAGCGAGAGATTCTACCCACTTAGTCTCGCCATTGAACGTCACTATTTCCATTTCGTAGGCGCCATCAACACCCGACTTAATAATGTCTTTGAAACGTTGCTCGTACGCTTTGCGTTCCTCATCATGTTTAATGATACTTAAGACAGTATCTATGGTAACCACAGTGCTAGAGGGCAACCCTATCATTTTCTTGAGTGACTCAGCCCAGGTTAAACGCTGAGTCTTAACGTCCAACTCCCACGTTCCAACGCCAGCAAGCTCTGTGATTTGTTTGAGCAACATATTTTGCTCTGTGAGTTTGACCTGCTGAACTTGAATATTTTCTAGAGATTCACGCCGTGCCAGTTCAATGCCAATCCATTCGGCAAGCAACAACAAGTAGTCACATTCTAAATCGGTGAATGGCTGCTCTCTTACGGATACAGATGAGAAGTTAAGTGTTCCATAGCGCTCCCCATTCACATGAAGTGCTGTAGAAAAATAGCTTCTTAGTGGAAACTGAGAATAACAGGGATGTGACGCACCGGGATGTTCATTAATGTTGGGGTAGGCAATGATATCGTCCGCTTTGAATGCATCGATACAATAAGTTTCGCTAGCTACGAATTCATCATTTTTATGTACGTTGCTCTCAGGCGTGACCGCTTGAACAACCCTGTATTTGTTACCCTGTATGTGACTGACGATCCCCCACTCTAAGCCCAATACCTTAGTACCCAACGTGAGAAGACGAATAAGTTTTTCATCGAACGATAGCCCCACGTCACTAGAAATGTTGTGAAGGGCTTTAATCACACTCATAACTATCTCGGCCTTATACCTAAGCTACACATGCAGATGCGGCCAATGTTTACGCATTGGCCAATCGAGCTAAGGTACCCTAATTAACAGAGGGAAAAAAGGTTTCCCGCTCGTTAATTAGTATAGTTATCAGTGCCTATTAGTAGAGAATATTTATCTCGTAGCCTGTTGGTGTATCTGCCGCTTCAACGGTAACAATATAATTTTGCTCCTCGTTAAAACCAAATAGCGACGTACGGTCCAGAAGGACTTGCTCTTCGTTGCTATCCTCATATACGGCGATCACTTCGTAGTAATCTGAGGGAAGTACTTCCGTGTTTGTCTCACCAAATTCTACGTTTTGAATATCATACTCAGCAGTGTCGATAGTTTCATCGTTGCGTACTAAATAGAAATCCACGTCATCAAAGTCAGTCACCAAGTTTACAAAGTTAACTGTCTTGTCGTACGCCTGTGGAAGGCCACTTTCGACAAAGGTAACCGCACCAAGCTCTCCGTCGGCTTCGTAAACCAAAATTGCCTTACTCTCACCTTGATTCAGTGTCACTAGCTTATTGCTCAAATCGGTGATGTCATCTTCAGAAGTTTCCACTGTCACTCGATAGTCACCGTAGCGAATTGCCGTAAAGTCCGACAACTCTCCGCTGTCTAGAGTGAAAGTCACATCAGTTTCGTCGTCATTACCGCCAAAAGTTACTTGTAGTGCGGATGCTAGTTCCGTTGAATTGTAGATACGGTATTGAGAATCCGCTTCAACATCAGTGATAGCAGTTACTGTAGAGGAGTTAAGAATAGTGTCGACTATGGTTCCTTCTTGAATTGCACCACTCACATCTCGAATAGCCATTAAATACTCAGTTTCATAGATGAAATTAAGTGTTTGAGATTCGAAAACTACGTCAGTGCTACCTGGCTCAGTAAGGTACAGTGTATATTCACCCTCGTCGAAGTCACTGCTGTCGTCATCTTGATTCCAGTACTCAAACTCGACCATGTCACCTGTGGTTAGCGTACCCAAGTAATTGGCACTCTCGAACGGATCCCCCGCATCACTCAAGTAAAAGTCATATGACGTAGATTCCATAGTTACGGAAAGGCCAAATAAACGAAAGTGGTCCTCTAATGTCTCTCGCTCATAGGAATATTCAATAAACTGAGGTGCGTCAAAATCACCGCTCATGACTACAATAGTTTTGTAGCCTTCGCGAAGTGTGATAGTCAAAGTATCAATTTCTACTTCTTGGTCATCGGCATCGGTTCGAATAAATTCTAATTCAATTTCACCCGAATCCATTGAGCTCATAGATGTGGTATCACCGAATTGAGCTGACCCAAAACTATCACCGTCTACTTCTCTCATTTCAACGTTTGCGCCATTAGGAGACGCGTTGTAAAACTGTAGGTAGGCATAAGTGTAGTCTGACGACGAATCATCACTGTCGCTACTACAACCTGATAGTATTGAAATACCCACAATACTCAAACAAAGTTGAGTAAGCCACAACGAACATATTTTGCGCATAGAAAGAAATCCTTTAAGCTTTGATTTAGGGGTTAGCACCTCGAAAGGCGCTGAAGCATACTGGGCTATGGCAAATAGAACAGGCAGGAGTTCTTGTCTTTACGGTTACTTTGCAAAACTGACAATGCGCTGACGTAACGTGTTGAATTGAAGTATCTAATTTGTGAATTTTTTGAAACCAGTGGGCAAAATTTCGCCCACTGTAAGAAGAAGATTAAAGAGACGTTTGATTAGCCTAGGCGTTGACGGACAATTTCGTACAGACAAATACCCGTTGCTACAGAAACGTTCAAACTAGTAACACTGCCAGCCATTGGCAGCTTGACTAACTCATCACAAGTTTCTTTGGTAAGTCTACGCATACCCTTTCCTTCCGCGCCCATTACCAAAGCGATGGGTCCCGTAAGAGATACGTCGTAAAGTGTCTTATCGGTTTCACCCGCTGTACCAATAATCCAAACACCTTGATTTTGTAGCTCTTTTAACGTCCTTGCCAAGTTAGTCACTTGAATAAGAGGCACCACTTCCGCCGCTCCACAAGCCACTTTACGCGCAGTTGCGGTTAAACCTGCTGATTTATCTTTGGGAACAATAACAGCGTCAACACCTGCACCGTCTGCATTTCGCAAACAAGCGCCTAGGTTGTGTGGGTCAGTCACACCATCCAGTACTAACAGTAAAGGTTGGTTAGTGTTCTCTAAAATTCTATCGAGGTCATTCTCTGTGAGCGCTCTAGCAGGCTTAGCTCTTGCCACAACCCCTTGGTGTTGCTCACCGTTCACTTTATCATCGAGGGTTTTTCGGGCACAGAACTGCACAGAAATACCGTTCTTTCGCGCCTGATTAACCACATTGACTAACCGGTCATCATTACGACCTTTGAGTACCATTACTTCCAGCACCCGTTCTGGTTCATTCTCTAATACGGCTTGCATCGCATGTAAACCGTAGAGCCATTCTTGCTGCGCCATTAGCGCCTGCCCCCTTTATTCTTATTGCTAGTAGTACCTTTTTTGGTACTGAATTTCTTACCACTTTTCGCGGCTTTGCCACCCCGACCCGGTTTAGGCGGTGCTTTCTTAATAGTTTTTACTTTTACTTTTCGACCGCCCTTTCCTTTGAGAGAAGTCTGCTCCAGGAGTAGATCAATCTTTCGCTCATCAAGGTTTACTGCAACGACTTTCACTTCTACCGCGTCACCTAAACGGAACTGACGATGCCCTGACTCACCTACCAAACACTGCTTAACATCGTCAAAATGATAGTAATCGTCTTCTAACGATGTAATGTGTACCAAGCCATCAATATGGTATTCAGTTAATCGAATGAACAAGCCAAAACTCGTCACAGAACTGACTACCCCATCAAAAGTATCGCCCACATGATCGAGCATAAACTCGCATTTTAGCCAATCAGACACATCTCTTGTGGCATCGTCGGCGCGACGTTCAGTCATTGAACATTGTTCACCCAACTGCTCAATTTCTTCGATGGTGTAGTTCTTATATCCAGATACCGACTTTTTACCTTGAGTTTTGGCAATGATGCCCTTTAACGCCCGATGCACCACCAAGTCAGGGTAACGACGGATGGGAGAAGTAAAGTGAGCATAGGCACTAAGTGCTAGCCCGAAATGGCCTACGTTATCCCCGTCATAAATTGCCTGCTTCATGGAGCGTAGTAACATGGTTTGAATCAATTCTTCATCGGGACGACCGCGAGTTTTAATCACAACATCAGTAAAATCAGCAGGTGTCGCGTCTTCAACAATACGGTGAGGTACGCCAATTTCACTGAGGTAACTTGTGAATGCAGTGAGCCTGTCTGCATCAGGCTTGTCATGCACACGATAGAGCGCAGGTGCCTCATGGGCCTCTAGTGTAAGTGCCGCACTTACATTAGCCAAAATCATACACTCTTCAATAAGCTTGTGAGCGTCGTTGCGCACTAACGGTACAATGTTCTCTATCTTACGCTGAGCGTTAAATACAAACTTACTTTCTTGCGTTTCAAACTCTATGGCACCACGCTGCTGACGCGCTTTCTTCAACGTCCGATACAAATCATGAAGGTGTCGAAGGTGAGGCACGTGAGCCTCATACCTTTGGTGCATGTCTTTATCGCCTTGCAAGATTTGCCACACTTTTGTGTAAGTCAGTCTTGCATGAGAATTCATCACCGCTTCATAAAACTGATATTGGTCTAACTTACCCTGAGCATCTATGGTCATTTCACAAACCATGCACAAACGATCAACCTCGGGATTTAACGAACATAAACCATTCGATAACACCTCGGGAAGCATGGGAATAACTTGTTCTGGGAAGTACACGGAATTACCGCGTTGCTGGGCTTCATCGTCGAGAGCAGTACCAGTTCTGACGTAGTGGCTCACATCAGCAATAGCCACCCAAAGCTGCCAACCACCTTCATCGAGGGGCTCACAAAATACCGCATCGTCAAAGTCACGTGCATCTTCACCATCAATGGTCACCAAAGGTAATTGTCGAAGGTCGATACGTCCTTCTTTGGCTTCATCGGGCACACTTTCCGTCAGACTTTCAATCTGCTTTGTTACCCCTTTTGGCCACTGATGCGGAATATCAAAAGTGCGCAGCGCCATCTCGATTTCCATGCCGGGAGCCATATGCTCACCTAGCACTTCAACAATCTTGCCCACTGGGTTCATCTTTCTTCGGGCACGTTGAGTGATTTCAATAACAACCACCTGCCCCATTCTGGCACCGTTAGTATGCTCAGGAGGAATGACTATTTCATGTTGCAAACGCGCGTCATCAGGGATAACTACGCCAAACCCTTGTTCTGTATAGTAACGTCCGACAATAGGCTCGCTTCTGGCTTGAAGCACTTGGGTAACATAACCTTCTTTGCGTCCACGACGATCGGTACCGCTTTCTCTAGCCTCTACATAATCATCGTGCATGAACAACGCCATTTGCCCAGCGCTGATAAACAAATCACCGCTTTTATCGTCAGGGCGTAAGAAACCATAGCCATCGCGATGCCCAATCAAGCGACCACGAATAAGCTCGTCTTGATTTTGTAAAATGTACTTTTTCTGTTTGGTAAACTGTACTTGGCCTTCGCGCTCCATAGCTCGCAAACGACGCTGAATACCAATACGGCTCTCTTCGTCATCGGCATTCACCACATGACAAACATCTAAGAACGACAACGGCGTTCCCGCTTCTTTTAGCACTTGCATTAAGTATTCTCGACTGGCCACCGGCTTGTCGTATTTTTCTTTTTCTCGCTGATAATGCGGGTCGTCGCTCATAGCGCTGTACAGTTTCCTTTTAAATGTCGACGGGAATGAGGTTGGTCGTCGACAACTGAGAGATAAATATTTTGCACAGTATAACAGCAATCATTAAAAAACATTGATTTATAAATTGTGCCATGTTGTTGTCATACACAGGCGGTATACCAATAACTCCGAATTACATTAAGAAGAACAGGCACATGGACAGACGGCGATTTTTATCTTTATCAACTTCGATGGCAGCAAGCGCAGCACTCACTACAGGTATTGCGGGCTGTGTAAATACAAGCTCTTCCGCTACAAAAGCGACTTTCACCCATGGCATCGCTAGTGGTGATCCACTCAGCGATGCAGTTATTTTGTGGACACGCGCACTTCCAGATGACAATTCAACACAAGCTTCAGTAATGTGGGAAGTGTCATTAACAAGTGACTTTGAAGTACTTATTGCCAGCGGAGAAGCGGTTGCGAAACAAAACCAAGACTTTACTATAAAAGTCGATGTCACCGGCTTAACACCGGCAACCCAATATTATTACCGCTTCAAAAGTGCGAATAACGTCTCACAAGTTGGGCAAACCCTTACTCTGCCTGAAGGCGATGTCGATAGCGTTACTTTTGGCGTATTCTCTTGCTCTAATTATCCGGCGGGTTACTTCACACCGTATAAGCTTGCTTCGGAAGATACGGCCATCGATTATGTATTGCACTTAGGCGACTACATCTATGAGTACAGCAATACTGGTTATGCTACCGAACGCGCTGAAGAATTAGGGCGTACCTTCCCTGAAAACAACAAAGACGAAATCATTTCTCTTGACGATTACCGTCGACGTTACGCCTTGTACCGCACCGACAAAGGTTTGTTAGCTCTACATCAAAACAAACCTTTCATCGTTGTGTGGGATGATCATGAAATCACTAACGACACTTACATGCACGGCGCTGAAAACCACTCAGCTGATGAAGGTGATTTCTATGAGCGTCGTGCAGCTGCAGTGCAAGCCTATTATGAGTGGCTCCCCATTAGACCACCCAAGGGAGATACCGACCTCACCATTTATCGCCAATTTACCTTTGGTAACTTGGTGAACTTATACATGTTAGACACCCGAGTAATAGGCCGAGATAAGCAGCTTTCGTATGGTGATTACCGCAATGCTGAGTCAGGGGAGTTTGACCAACAGCGTTTTATGAAAGACATTAGCGCGACTGACCGTTCGCTACTGGGTAACGATCAGCGTACTTGGTTAGATCAAGCGCTACAAAATGGTGAAGCCAAGTGGCAAGTACTAGGTCAACAATTGTTGATGGGACGCATGTTCTTCCCAGCCTCCGTATTTAATGGCGTACCTAGAGACAAAATTGCTGCACACACCCACCAGCTTGCCAATATCAAACGCAAACAAATGGCAGGGGAATCTCTTTCAGACACCGAGTCACAAATGCTCGCCGTGTACATGCCCTACAACCTCGACGCATGGGATGGTTACCCTGTAGAACGAGAACGTCTACTGATGCAGTTAAAAACCCTCGGCAAGCCAGTCATCGCCTTAGCGGGTGATACCCACAATGCCTGGCACAACACATTAACCACGCAGACAGGTGAAGCGGTAGCCACTGAGTTGGCAACATCTAGCGTGTCATCTCCGGGTATGGAGAGCTATTTAAGCTTAGACGAACAAAGCGCGAGCTTGATGTCTGAAGATCTTCCCATACTCATCAATGATCTCAAATACTGTAACTTACACCAGCGTGGATTCTTAACGGTAAGCTTCACTCAAGATGAAGCAAAAGCAGTGTGGTCTTTCGTTGATTCCATTGACTCTCTCGACACACCTATAACGGCAACCCATGAGATTACTATTGCTGGATAGTTCCGGTCGTTAAGGAGTATGCATTTAGGCAAGGATGCCGAAGCCGAGCCCCCAGCGAGGGGGTCACGGCGTGCGGTAAAAAGTGTCTTGCTTTCCCTTAGTAATATCAAAACGCCGAGTTAAAAGTTCGCGTACATTCTCACACCGGCAATGCGCGGCATACCTCGAACAAAGGTAGGAATACCAATGCCACCGCCAGTGTTACCCGCGTCAATCAGGTATTCTTTATCAAAGGCATTTTCTACATAAACTTCCCAAGCAAATCGACTTCCGTCCTGTGAAGCTTTAAGAGAAATATCCGTCAGTGAATAAGCGTCTTGCGAAGAACCTGGATAGTTACTGCTTTCAAAGAAGACTTCAGACTGGTAACTCGTTAGCCAGTTTACATCGAGCGCCCAGTTACCCACATTGAACACCTTATTGATGTTTAGCGCACCGCTTACCTCTGGTGCCAAACGGAATTTATTACCACCATATTGGAACGGTGAACCATCGGCAGTATTATCGGCAAACTCAGCATCTAATAGACCTAAGCTACCCGTAATAGTGAGTGATTCGTCGTAGTTGTAGGTAGCCATCGCCTCAATACCCGACATAGTTGAGTCACCTACCGTGACAGTAATAGACTGAAGGGTATCTTGATCGGTGTATGACTGCTGATAATCAGTGTAATCGTAGGTAAAGATAGCGCCAGTGAATACAAAGTTAGCACTCTGATACTTTACACCGAAGTCATAACTATCAACAATTTCTGCCTCGGTGATAGATACACCACCAGCATTGGCGTCGACTACAGGCGAACGACGACCTTTTGCGTAGTTAGCGTAGAAGTTCCAATTGTTGTTCATGTCATAGCTAATCGCCACACGGGGTAAAGTGTCGTCAAACTCCCCTTCACCTTCAAAACTAAATACCCCTTCAGGCAGAGTAAACGTGTTACGGGTGTAGCGCTTCTCGTCGATATAACGTACGCCAGCAGTAACGTTGATATCGTCAGTCACAAAATAAGACGCCTCGGCCACATAAGACACAATGTCCAGTTCAGCTTCGAAGGTGTATGGCCCCATAATGATAGTTGATGGGAAGTTTGGATTAGAAATGGGCGTACCATCATCGTTGAATAACGATCCCACCAAAATATTACGTACAGCCTCTATTTCTTCAAGTCTGGCATCAGTAGCAATATTTTGATTTAGCGGGATCCCTGTAGTTGTTTCAAGCATATCTCGTACAGCATCAAAAGTGCCGCGAACGAATGGGTCAACCATGACATAGTAAGGCAAAATAGAGTCATCTTGCGCAACAGATGCACCAATAAATCCTGCCCAACGATCACCGTTATCAAACACTAAACGCACAGAACCGCCTTGAAGCGTGGCGTCATTGTCAAAGTAGGCGTCTTGTATACGCAGTGCCGAGCCGTCGGCATCAAATCCTTCGCTAACCTCTACGTCTTTGTAGTAGGCGTCAGCGCGAAGTGTAAGCGTATTGTTCAAATCGTAGTTTGCAGTGATATCAAAAGTTTCTAGCGTGCGCTCAATACCTAATTCATCACCCATACTAAATTCGGCAGCAGTGTAAGGGCTAGTGTCACCACCGTTAGGGGCAATCGAGCCAGACTTAAATGCAATTCCCGGTTGGTCGTTGTATTCGTACCCTGCTCGAGCGATGATCTCTAGCGCATCATAGTTTGCCTTCCAAGTTGCTCTGAATGCCTGTACTGAAATACCTTGCAAGTCTTCACCAGAACAAGGAACACTTGCTCCCGTGTGGCCAATCACATCAGCAGTGCCATAGTAAGCTTTGTCAGAACACGCTTGGTTTTCAACAATACCATCCATTTCACGGTAAATGCCGGCGATACGGAAACTATTGTTGTCATTAATCGGCGTATTAAACATGAATTCCGCTTCTTGACCCGCCTCAGTGTCGTAACCTAATTGAATTTTTGCTTCGAACTCATCAGTCGGTAGTGCTGAGTAAATACTTACAGCACCGTTTGCAGCCGCAACACCAAATAAGGTTGGCTGAGGGCCCTTCAATACCTCTACTCGAGCAATATCGTACAGTGCTACACTCGATACGGTTTTCTTACTGATATCAAAACCGTCTTGATATACAGAAATACGCGGTGTTGCCGCCACCGAAGATACGTCATCGGTGACACCACGAATATTGAACGACGGTAAACTCACCGCTTGCTCTTGAATTTGAACATTGGGAAGTACGCGAGAAAGTTCATCTAATTCCATGATGTTTGTGCGTTCTAAAAACTCACTTGAGATAACATCCATGGTCACAGGAACATCCATAATTGACTGCTCACGCATTTGCGCGGTTACAGTAATTTCCTCAATGTAAGCATCTTCGTCAGGTGTGTCGTTAGCGAGAGCGTAACCATTCATAGCAACAAGAATAGCGCTCGCGAGTAATGTGCGAGAAAACATAATTAATCCCTTGTGTTTATAATAATGAGTCGAACGAAAACTGGTCTGAGGTGCACGAAGGTAAAGTGAATATGCGTCAAATTAATGAAGTGTGAGTGACATTAAAAAGTCAGTTTTGTGACCTCAAAATTAAACAAAACCAACTTATTATCAATTACGTATGTAGAAGGTTTTGCAATCGTGTTACGCTCTTTTAAACCCTTAACCACAAAGGACTAAACCATGAAACTACTTCCATTAGCAGTACTTGTTTTGGCAGGCGCAACCCTTAGCGGCTGTAGCAAACATTCAGTGACTCAATGCACCACGGCACCAGAGGCAGAATGGCAAGATCAAAGTGCTTTCCAAGCTCAACTGCTGGCTCAGGGCTACAAAATTAACGAGTTTAAAGTGACTGAAGGTAGCTGTTATGAAATTTATGGATTTGATAAAGACGACAACAAGGTAGAAATCTATTTCAACCCTGTTGACGGTGACATTGTTAAAATTGAAGCGCACTAAACACTGACGCAATTCATCATCATGCAAAGCTCAGTATCTAACAAACCAGTTATTTGGGACTTAGTCGTCAGGCTCTGTCATTGGCTGTTGGTGCTGTGCTTTGTAATTAACTACTTTATTGTCGAGCCCGGTAGATTGGTGCATGAAATCGCGGGTTACACCGCCGTAGGCGCATTAGTGATAAGGTTACTCTGGGGCCTAAGGCAACCAGGCTCTAGTTTAGCCAGCTATCGGCATATACATTTACGCCCAACAGACTTCAAAACACACTGGGCTCATCTCAAGGCAAGGCAACTACCTCACAATGCTGGCCATAATCCCTTGGGCTGGTTGATGATATTCCTAGTGTGGGCACTCATGCTTGGGCTTGGTATCACAGGCTTTATCATGGAAGAAATAGACGCCTTTTTTGGCGATCCTACCATCGAGTGGGTCCACAGCATTATGGCTGATACGCTTTATATTGCGGCGTTAGTCCATGTAGCTGGGATACTTGTTACCCAATGGTGGGGGCGAATTCCACTGATTAAAGCGATGATTCGCGGAACTCGCTGAGACGGTTTTGCCCAAGCTAACTATCGATGGGTCTTTTGGCCGCTCTTACCGCTTTGGGGTGCATAAGCGCTTCTAGTTGTGTCAAATAACTCGCAATTTTTGCGTGCTGCGCACTATCGTCAGTAACTGAATTGTGTAACCAGTGATATGCATCTTCGTAGTCATAGGGACTACCGTGACCGTCCAAGAACAACTCAACAAGTTGAATTTGAGCGTTTAGATTCTGTAAGGCTGCGGCTTCACGCAAATAAACTACCGCTCTTTCTTTATCCATCTGAACTAGCGTACCACTAGCGTAGTAGCGACCAAGCTGCTCCAGCGCTGCGGGTAACCCTTGATTGGCCGCATCTTCCATATAACCAATACCGCGAGATGCACTGGCATCCACGCATACACCCCAGGCTAACATGTCACCCCACAAAAATTGGTACGCTGGGATTTTCAACACATCTGCGCGGGCCTCTATGTCTTGTACAAGCTGGCAGCGATCTTCAACTACTCTGTCAAGGTGTGCATTTCGGTTGATCAATTCAATGAGTGCATCTTGACTGTAGAGCTGCACCGCTCGTACTTGCTCAATGGTCTCGCCCTCTAAAGCGAAACTGGTAGAGCTTAACGCGCAACTTACTGCGGCTAACCCGCCAACGATAGTCTTATGCATCCTCATACTTATTACTCTCATTACTTAACCATGCTATTCACATACAAGGGTTATCGGCCAACAAACAAGAAGCTTAACACTAACTGTGTGAGCTAGTGTGTGCCCATTCCACTTTTTAGCGCAATATGAATATGTCGCGCATGATTGGCTAAATCAATGCCTAAATCAGTAAGGTATCCACCGTCAGGCTGAGTAATCATACCCTTGGCAAAAAGGCGTTCGGCTGCATTAACAACTGATTGGTGTGCATCGTGATGAATTTTCAGCCCTTGCATTAGGCTCTCTTGGGGAAAGGTTAAAAGTAAATCTAGTTCGTCAATCATGAACTGGTTGAATTTATTCATTTGTTTACCTCAGGCAATGGGTATTCTTCTTACCCTGTTTCTTCTTATATGACTACCAATTACCACAAGTGTCCACATCTTTTGTTCAGTGAACTGATCGGACTTTGGTCGTAAATAGTATATCCTTGCCATAACTCTAGTAAGTGGAACACGCCCCTTCAAATGAAGTATAAAGATTTACGCGATTTTATTAATAAACTCGAACAAAGAGGCGAATTAAAGCGCATTTCCCAAAGTATAGACACAGATCTGGAAATGACTGAGATTGCCGACAGAACACTGCGCGCTGGCGGGCCCGCCTTATTGTTCGAAAATCCTAAAAATCACGACATGCCGGTACTAGCCAACCTGTTTGGCACTCCTCAAAGGGTCGCTATGGGTATGGGCCAAGACTCAGTTGAAGCACTTCGTGAAGTCGGCAAACTGCTCGCTTATCTAAAAGAACCTGAGCCACCAAAAGGCTTAAAGGACTTGTGGGAAAAGCTTCCCGTATTTAAGCAGGTACTGAATATGCCTGCCAAGGTACTTAAACGTGCACCCTGCCAAGAGAATGTCATTTCAGGCGATGACGTAGATCTATCAAAAATCCCAGTGCAGCGCTGTTGGCCGGGAGATGCAGCACCGTTGATTACTTGGGGGCTTACGGTAACCAAGGGACCACATAAAAAGCGTCAGAACCTTGGAATATATCGACAGCAAGTTATCGGCAAAAACAAAATTATAATGCGTTGGTTGTCACATCGCGGTGGTGCACTCGATTTTCGCGAATGGTGTCAAACCCATCCTGGCGAGCCTTACCCAGTATCAGTCGCACTGGGTGCTGATCCCGCAACTATTCTGGGTGCAGTAACGCCCGTACCAGATACCCTTTCTGAATATGCATTTGCAGGGTTATTGCGAGGCGATAAAACTGAGGTAGTAAAGTCTGTTAGTAACGACCTACAAGTACCAGCCAGCGCCGAAATTGTCTTAGAGGGTTATATTGAACAGGGTGAAATGGCACCTGAAGGCCCTTACGGCGATCATACTGGATATTACAATGAGGTGGATGACTTCCCAGTAATGACGGTCACGCACATTACGCATCGAACAAACCCCATTTATCATTCTACCTATACGGGCCGTCCACCCGATGAGCCAGCGATTCTGGGCGTGGCGTTAAACGAAGTGTTTGTACCTATTTTGCAAAAGCAGTTTCCTGAGATTGTTGATTTTTACTTACCGCCTGAAGGCTGTTCGTATCGTATGGCGATTGTCACGATGAAAAAGCAATATCCGGGGCACGCCAAGCGCGTAATGATGGGAGTATGGTCGTTCCTACGTCAGTTTATGTACACTAAATTCGTTATCGTGTGCGATGACGATGTGAACGCTCGAGACTGGAACGATGTCATTTGGGCAATCACCACACGTATGGATCCCGCCCGAGATACTACTATGATCGAAAATACCCCCATCGATTATCTCGATTTTGCGTCTCCCGTATCAGGACTTGGCTCAAAGATGGGGATGGATGCCACCAATAAAATGCCGGGTGAAACCGACAGAGAATGGGGTGTTCCCATTGTTATGGATGAAGAAATAAAGCAACGAGTTGATGATATCTGGAATGAACTTGGTATCATGTCGAAAGATTCCTCAAACCAATAACCGCAAGGAAAACACAACTACATGTCTGAAATTTTATGTCAGGTTGCTAGCATTTCTCCACTGACCGATGTGGTTTATAAGGTTGAGCTTAGTGCACCCTCGCCCCTCGATTTT
Organism: Alteromonas sp. KUL49; assembly: GCF_006538345.1. Taxonomy (GTDB): domain Bacteria; phylum Pseudomonadota; class Gammaproteobacteria; order Enterobacterales; family Alteromonadaceae; genus Alteromonas. Next base: position 67,598 of record NZ_BJKL01000009.1, read on the forward strand.
AAAGCGGGGCAATATGCACTCGTGCACATGGGTGAAAATGACAAGCGCCCGTTTTCTATTGCCAACGGTGCTTATGATAATTCTCGTATCGAACTGCATATAGGCGCAGAGCCCGGTAACGACTACGCGGGTCAAGTACTTACGCGTATGAAAGAAGACGGCGAAGTCACTGTTAGCGTGGGTCATGGAGAAGCATACCTTCAACCCAACCAGCTACCTATCGTGCTCATTGCTGGCGGTACCGGATTCTCGTATGCATATTCCATACTGCAGCAGCATATACACAGCGGTGATACAACACCTCTAACTCTGTACTGGGGTGGCCGAGAAAAGTCAGCACTTTACTTAGCCTCTGAATTAGAAGCGTTAGCGTCAAACAACGATAACTTTACCTTCGTTCCAGTAGTAGAAGTATCTGACGACTCATGGCAAGGAAGAACAGGTTGGGTACACCATGCTGTGATGGAAGATTACACGAGCTTTGCCGACACCCAAGTCTACGTAGCTGGACGTTTCGAAATGGCAAAAACCGTCAGAGAAGACTTTACACAAAAAGGCCTAAAACCCGAAAACCTATTTGGAGATGCATTCGCTTTTATCTAGGCTAATCACCTAGGCAACCTGACAGGGTGCTATAAGATTGTGAGGGGAAGTAATGCGCTTTTTACAGCCGTCTGAGGCATGGATGCCGAAGCCGAGCCCCCAGGGAGGGGTTCTCGGCGTGCAGTAAAAACGCGCATTACTTTCCCTTACATCCATCTGTGACCAACCTCCTATAACCAACCACGCCTGTCGCAAGAATTCCACTTGTAAACCCAATAGCACTTTTTAACGGTTTTCCACGTACTTAGAATCTGTTAATGATAGATCTAGCGACCAGGAGAATACGTTGAAAACAAAAATCATAACAACACTTTGCACGTCTTTAGCCATGTCAGTAAGTGCATTGGCATCTGCTCAAGAGCTAGGAACCTTACAACAACACAGTTTGTACGTGATTGCCGACCAAGTATCGGCTGACCGCATCGAAAAAGATATCAACACCTTAGTTGGCTTTGGCACACGTCATACGCTATCTGAGACTGGTTCTGACACACGAGGGATTGGAGCAGCTAGACGCTGGATCAAAGCTGAATTTGAGGCCATTTCAGAAAAATGCGGCGGATGCCTAGAAGTATACTATCAATCGGCGACCATCAGTGGCGAATCTCGTATCCCAGACCCCGTTGACGTAGTCAGTGTTATTGCTGTGCAGAGAGGCAGTACAGATCCTGGCCGCTATGTAATCATGTCAGGTGACATTGACTCTAGGGTTTCCGATGTTATGGACTCTACGTCTGATTCTCCGGGTGCTAACGACAATGCATCTGGCCTTGCGGGCACCATCGAAGCTGCGCGAGTACTCAGCCAATACACCTTTAACGGCACCATTGTATACGCCGCCTTGGCTGGAGAAGAACAAGGGTTGTTTGGTGGCAAAATAATGGCTGAGCAAGCACAAGAAGATGGCTGGCGAATCAAAGCAGTACTCAATAACGACATGATAGGCAATATTCAAGGTGTAAACGGCATCATCAATAACACCACTGCACGGATATTTGCAGAAGGTACACGAGTTACAGAAACCCCGGATGAAGCTCGCTATCGTCGATTTACCGGTGGTGAAGTCGACTCTCCAAGCCGTAATTTAGCACGATATATTGATAAATTAGCCGACCAATATATTGAGAACCTCGACACCATGGTGATTTACCGTTTAGATAGGTTCCGTCGTGGTGGCCATCATCGTCCGTTTAACGACTTAGGTTATCCAGGTATTCGTATCATGGAAACCAACGAAAACTACAACAGACAACACCAAGACTTACGCGTCGAAAACGGTATTACTTACGGCGACACCATCGATGGTGTTAACTTTGAATACGCCGCTAAACTGACGTCATTAAACGCAGTGTCACTTGCTTCGATGGCATGGGCTCCCAACCCTCCGGTCGATGTCAAAATAGAAGGTGCGGTTCAACCATCCACAACACTTAAATGGCAAGCCCTTGATGAAACTCAAAATCCTCAGTTGTTAGGGTATAAAATCTACTGGAGACATACCGACGCTCCGCAATGGGAATTCAGTCGATTTGTTGGCAATGTTACCCAAGCGACACTAGAGAACGTTGTGATTGATAACTACGTTTTTTGGTGTAGCCAGTGTGAACAAAGATGGTCTGGAGAGTCCGGTGGTATTTCCGGGGCCAGCGGGAAGTTTCGGAGAGTAAAGAGCGTTAGCCCATACTGAGTTGTTTATTCATCAAACAAGTACTGCCAGTATGGGCGTAACAACCATTCATTAGTTTGCTGTATTTACGCTAGCAATGAACGAAGAGCTATTGTATTTACCATTAGTGATGTAGTCATTGATAGCTTCAGGGTTTTCACTGAACTGTGCTACAAACTCAACAACTGGCATGTCGTTGCAGGTCATTTTAGTGGCAACATAACGCTTAGTAACGCCTGCATCTTCAATAGCATCACGAAGATTGCTTTTACTACCTTGCACCGCACTCACACAAATATTTGTGCTTGCAGTGTCGTCAGATGGAACAAATTCTACATTAGCGCTTGCTACGCCAGCCAAGCCAAAAGTCATACCTACAACAGCTAAAGTTTTAGTGAAAGTTTTCATAGTTGCTTCCTTTTTCAATTACCAGGGAGTGTCGTGTTTAAGTTACTTTAACTAGAGCAACACTGGTGCCAAAATTAATAAACCATAATAATCAATAACTTAAAAAACTATCGCGTGATGAAAATCTACTGATGGCAAATTTCACAAATTGAATGTGGTCAAAAAAACCAAAAAGTAGCAACTTTATAACTCCCACTTTGATGCAGCTATTAGTGGGAGTTTAATTTGACAATCAAAGGGGAAAAATTAGAATAAACTGACCAATGACGGTACTAACAAAAAGCAATGGATGCCACCTAATGACCAAAGTTAAACACTTCGTTTTTGTTGTTTGTACGCTATTTTTCAGTACAAACACCGCAGTCGCCGCAGTTACAGACTGGGTGCCCTTTACACTTCACAACGGCCACATCAAGATCCCAATTACTATTTCAGGAATTGAGACACACGCACTCATGGACACCGGCGCACAATTGAATGCTATCAATGAGGCATTTATTGCCAAGCATGAGTTAGATTATACAAGGGGTGGACAAATCAGAGTAAGGGGCGTATTTGGCGAAGAAACTAAATCGATGTTTAATAACGTACCTGTCAACATTTTCGGTTTTGACACTGACTTAGATAGCCTTACACCTGTGTCACTGGGCCACCATTCTACAGGATTACTCATAGGCGCCGGTTTTTTCTCTAGCTTCATTGTTCAACTCGATTACCCAAATAGCCGCATGCGACTCCTCTCAAAAGATACCGTCAACCTCCGTGAATTTGAAAATATCAGAATGGAAAGCCAACAAGGTAGTGGAGAACCGCTCGTTCAAGTAAGCTTTGGAGCAGACTCTTCGCCTTTTTGGGTCTTGCTCGATACAGGAAACAATGGTGGCTTGTTAATCGACCGCAGTTTAGCCAATAGGTTGTCTTTAGTTGACGAAAACACGGCGTCGAGTATTTCTAGTGGCGTGAATGCCACAGCCTCTGTTGCATCTCTTCGAGTTGACGAGTTCGTTTTTGGCCCTTACACCCTAGAAAATGTTTTGGTCTCTTTCCCAGAGGAAGGCGTGAATGCCAACCTTTCCGATCAGTATTCGTTTACCGGTACCCGCATAAAGTCCAGACGACAGCGGGGTATTTTAGGTTACGATATTCTCAAGCATTTCGTCGTTACACTCGACTATGCTTCTGGTCACGCCCACATTGGATTACCTGAGTAACAACCTGCGAGGGTATAAAATTTACTGGAGAAATACCGAAGCGCCGTCATGGCAGTTTAGTGGACTTTTAGCAATGTTAACCAAACAACCCTAGAAAACGTAGCTATTGATAACTACTTTTTTGCTGTAGCGAGTGTAAATAATGATGGTCTGGAAAGTGCGGTGTTCTTTGCAAGGACAGCGGGAAGCTTCGGAGAACGAAGAGAGCGTTAGCCCATACTGAATTGTTTGTACATCAAACAATTACTGCCAGTATGGGCGTTTTACGCAGCATCTAAGATAACACTCTAGTTTGCAGCGTTTACACTAGCGATGAATGACGAGCTATTGTATTTACCATTGGTGATGTAGCTATTGATTGCATCAGGGTTTTCACTGTACTGTGCCACAAATTCAATAACCGGCATATCGTTACAAGTCATTTTTGTAGCAACGTAACGCTTAGATACACCAGCATTTTCAATGGCATCACGAAGGTTGTTTTTATTCCCCTCGGCTGCACTTACACAGATATTTGTGCTTGCAGTATCGTCAGATGGAACAAATTCAACGTTTGCGCTTGCAACGCCAGCTATACCAAAAGTCATACCTACAACAGCTAAAGTTTTAGTGAAAGTTTTCATAGTTGCTTCCTTTTTCAATTACCAGGGAGTGTCGTATTTAAGTTACTTTTACTAGAGCAACCGCAATGCCAATATTTTTACCCGTTAAAAATCAGCAACTTAATAACACTCCACCCCAGACACGCTATTTGGGAAAGTTTATCTCACACCAAAAATGACGAATAAGACTAAAATTTAGCAGTTTTCACATCCCTTAAATCAACGAATAAATCTTGATCTATATCAAATTCAAGAATAAACTTTCAGTAATTTCTGAAACTTCAGCAGGTATCAACATGAAAATGACACCACTTATTACATCAGCAGTCATGCACTTTGGCGAAATGGGCAGCAGATGGGGATTTAATAGAACGGTAGGTCAAATACTGGCGCTTATTGTTTTACACGACAAACCACTGAGTGCACAAGAGATCGCCGATGGCCTCTCCATTTCACGTGGTAATACAAGTATGGGTCTTAAAGAGCTTCAAGCATGGCGACTTATCAAGCAACATATCGTACCGGGGGAGCGAAAAGAATTCTTCGTACCTGCTGGAGATATTTGGACACTCGCCACTCGTGTATTTGAAGAGCGCCGCAAACGAGAAATAGATCCCACCCTTAGTTTATTGCGTGACCTTTTACTTGATGAACCCGCAAACTCAACCGAATCAAATGCCCAGAAAACCCTCAATGAGATTCACGACTTACTTGAATCAGTCACAGCATGGTCGCAAGAACTCCAAAGCTTAGGACCTGAAAAACTAGATACTTTAATGAAACTAGGTTCAGGTGTAGGACGAGTACTAGAGCTTAAAGACAAGCTTTTACCGGGAAAAAATACTGTGAACTAGGAGGTAATTATGGATGTTTTCTTGCTGTCTCGATTACAGTTTGCGCTGAACATCAGTTTTCATATTTTGTTTCCAACCATCACCATGGCGCTAGGATGGTTTCTTTTTTACTTTAAATTACGTTCAAACTTATCGGCACACCCTGTGTGGATGCGTATTTACCGATTTTGGGTCAAAGTCTTTGCACTGAGCTTTGCTCTGGGCGTTGTCAGTGGCGTGACCATGTCATTTCAATTTGGCACCAATTGGCCCGGATTTATGGAGCGTGTGGGCAATATTGCTGGCCCTCTGTTAGGTTATGAAGTGCTCACTGCATTCTTCTTAGAAGCCACCTTTCTAGGCATTATGTTGTTTGGCATACACAGAGTACCTAATTGGTTGCATACACTTTCTACGCTAGTCGTAGCCCTGGGTACCACCGCCTCTGCATTTTGGATACTTGCCTTAAATAGCTGGATGCAAACCCCTCAAGGTCATGAAATTATTGATGGCGTAGCATATGCTGTGTCGTGGAAGGAAATCATTTTTAACCCGTCTTTCCCTTATCGATTTTTCCACATGATGCTGGCATCGGGACTTACCGCCAGTTTTCTCATTGCTGGATTGTCCGCCTATCGCCTACTGTTGGGTGATAACAAGCGGGCACCAACACTGGCATTTAAAACGGCAACCTATACCGCCGCCGTACTGATACCCCTTCAGATATTTGTAGGCGACCTTCACGGATTAAATACCCTTGAGCATCAACCGCAGAAAGTGGCTGCCATGGAGGGAATTTGGGAAACCACAGAGGGGGCCCCTTTACTATTGTTTGCTATTCCAGATGAAGAAGAACGAACTAACAAGCTTGAGATTGCAATACCTCACGGGGCTAGCTTTATTCTTACCCACGATATCAATGGTAGGTTACAAGGGCTTAATGATTTTGAAGGGGAGCACCCACCAGTAGCCCCGGTGTTCTATAGCTTTAGAATCATGGTTGGAATGGGCATGTTAATGCTCTTGGTATCGTGGATAGGCAGTACCTACTGGTTACGACAAAAGCAGTTGCCCAGTTGGTTGAACAAAGTATTTATAAGCATGACTTTTAGTGGTTGGGTTGCAACGCTAGCCGGTTGGTATGTAACCGAAATTGGACGACAGCCCTATCTGGTCTCTGGCGTTCTCAAAACATCAGAAGCAGTGACACAGATCCCTGCTGATAATGTGCTGATTTCTTTCGTACTTTATTCAGCTATCTATGTCTTTTTGCTATTGGCCTACTTGCGCACCTTAATGGTGATGTGCAGAAAAGCCAGTGACGTAGAGGAATATTCGCGTCCAGAGTTCACCCAATTAAATCTTCAACAAGCGGAGAGCTAGGTATGTTCATTGATAATCTAACCACTGAATCTTTGGGTAATATTTACATCGGCTTACTCGGTCTAGCCATACTCGTTTATGCCATTCTCGATGGTTATGACTTGGGCATAGGCGTACTACTCCCAATACAAGATGAAGGTCACAACGACAAAATGATCGCCTCTATTGGCCCCTATTGGGACGCTAATGAAACATGGTTAGTGTTAGCCGTTGGTATTTTACTGATTGCCTTTCCCGCGGCTCACAGCGAACTACTGCAAAGTCTGTACTTACCAGCCACCGTGATGCTGTTGGGGCTTATACTCCGAGGTGTGTCCTTCGATTTTCGAGCAAAAGTCATCGAGCACCAAAAACAACAGTGGGATCTTACCTTTAAACTTGGCTCGCTAATTACGACCTTAGCTCAGGGTTACATGCTGGGTATCTACGTCACTGGGCTACGTTCAGATATATGGGCACAGGGATTTGCCACCCTATCTGCTGTAGGAGTAACAGCGGCTTACGTTTTTATCGGTGCATGTTGGCTTGTTGCAAAAACCACAGGTGACCTTCGAACAAAAGCTATTGTATGGGCGAAGTACGGTGTATTGGCCTTAGTAATTGGTATTGCGGCGGTGAGCTTAGCCAATTTAACGCTTCACGAAAATGTCAGGCAACTATGGCTTAGCGCTCCAACTGGGCTCGTTCTTAGCGCCATTCCAGTATTGGCATTCACACTACTAGGAATTGGTTATTTAGTGCTTCAACGATTGCCGGAAGTTGAAGGTGCGGGCGACAAATTGCCATTCTTTATTGCAGCCTTAGTGTTTACGCTGTGTTTTAGCGCGTTTGCACTTAGCTATTACCCCTATGTTATTCCGGGTCAGATGACCATTAGCGAGACCCTTAGTAACAGCGATTCGCTGAAGTTTCTGCTAATTGGTGCCGTCTTCGTCGTCCCTTGTATATTGCTTTACACAGTGATGGTTTACCGTATTTTTTCGGGGAAGTTAGAGTCGTTAAGATATCATTAGTATTGTGCATAGATGCAATGAATAAAGAGAATTACAACTAATTGGCCGTTAAAAATTGACATAAAACTGTAACATTACTATCTTCTTTAAGGGGTATATTAATTTTTGGAGCAGTTTATGGACGGTGTATTTAATTCGTTCTCTCGTTTCTTCAATCGTGCTCATCCCTATACCGTTGCGCATTATATCGGCAGAAAGAATGCGCAACGCATACTCGGTTGCAAAATCAAAAAGAAATCAAAGCTTTTTGCTCAACAGCACACTGAAGAATCAGGTGACGAGCACATTTTATAGAGAGAAAAGGGCCTTGTAGCTAAGGCCCTGCCACTAGCGCGTGTTGACCATTTCTGTGCGCGCTAATCTAACTTAAATTTTCCAACGTTATCAGACAAACCGTCTGCTAAGTGGGAAAGGTTTTCTGCGGCATTTTGAATATTGCCATTTCCAGCGACGAGCGAGTCACCCAACAAAGTGAAATCATTGACACTTCGTTTGGCTTCTTCAGTGGTCACCTGGGCATGATTGGCAAGCTGTGCAGCTTGCTGACTGACTGTCACCAGCGACAGCATACTTTCTCGGCTGCTTTCTAGTGTTTCAACTAGTGTATTGGCCTGTGATACAGAATCGTGTGCCTTTTCCTGATTAGAGCTCATCGTGGTTACCGCGGAGTTTATCGAGGTCACTATCTTCTCGAGCATACTATTAATTTCAACAGTAGATTGATGAGTTCTGACCGCAAGTGTTCTCACTTCATCTGCAACAACTGCAAACCCTCTACCAGACTCCCCTGCCCTCGCAGCCTCAATGGCTGCATTTAATGCCAGCAAGTTCGTTTGATCAGCAATCTGCGCTATGGTTTCAACCACATTTGATACGTTGTTCCCCTCGCTTTTAAGCGTTGCCAGCATTCCCGCAGTTCGTTCGATTTCGTCTGCCAAACCAGATATTGAGCTCGCGGTTTGCTCTACTTGCTTTCGCCCTTTACCAATTTGCTCAGCGGTATCCTGCGCCGCACTCTCAGCAGATTCAGAGCACTGTAGACTTTGCGCCATATCAGATACCAATACATCCATCGTTGCGACAAGCTTAGCAATATCTTGCTGTAACTGTTCCACCGTTTGTCCAGAATCAGCCGTGGTGCTCCCTAATTGAGAAACAGAGTCTCCAATTCCACCTATGGCAACACGTACATCTGACATACCAGCGCGAAACATTCCCATAAGCCCTTGAACACTCTCTGTCATTCTGCAAAGTTCACTTGCTGATTGGGAAGGTAACTGTGTCACCAAGTCCCGCTGAGAAGACAGTTTGTCTAATCGATTCGCCATATCTTCAATAGGCTGCGCTATTTGTTTGTGCGCCATGGTAAAACCCAATACGGAAACCAATACCAGAACAACAATTAAGAAAAAGACTATCCCTTGATTCGTGCTCAATTGGTCAGTGATAGCTTCTGAGCGACCCGCTGCAGAACGAGCCACCGACGACCTGACTTTAATCAACTCGTCGTTAAATGACATGGCAGCTTCATTAATCGCTTGGAGATTTTGACGCGCCCGGTCCCAATTCACTCTCGACGCCCCCATAGTAGCTTTAAGGCCGTTCATCGCATCATCGAGGGGCGAAAATGCGCTTCGTACTTCGCGTACCGAAACACCTTTAATAGAGGAAAGGTCTTTCTCAATAGCTGAAACCAAAAACGACTGTTGCGCATCAAATTCATCAGCAGAGAGCGTAATACCGTAGAGGGAATAGCCAATAAGTGTTAATTGCTTACCATTACTTTGCAGAGCATCCAATGTAGCCAGGGTGGGTAAAGTTTCGCTGACAAAACCGTCGACCTGCGTAGATACGCGACTATTATTCAGTGTTAAAACAATCGCTGCAATACAGGTAAATATCAAAACAGCTGCGTATCCGGTGAGTATTTTAAACTTAATAGTGCGCAGCATGTCTGATCCTCATATCTGAAATTAACAAAACAGAACTGTCTAGAGTGTGTTGGGTATTTGCTACTCAAGCACTAATTAGACCCAACTTAAGTATAAATACTTTCGTGAGTATAGATAAACTTCGGCGTTATTCAGCCTTACTTTAATAATTTACTTATCTTTTTGCCCACCAAGGCGACGAATAATCTATCGCTTCAGCCTCAAGAGTAAGCTGATACGGCGGGCTAAACAGTGACCAAAACGCTTGCGAGAAGTCTTCATCGGTAAATACCAAGTCACCCTGAGCTTCATACTGTTTGAGTAATTTAAGATAACCCTCAATAGGCATCTGTGGATTCGTTGGGCGATATACCACAGCTCCGCCAAACTCAGTGTAGAGTGCCTTTTCTACGAGCCACTGCTTAACAAACTTTTCGGCTAACGCATGTTGCTTTTGAACCGGTAAGCTAGAACTTTCTCCAAACGCAACCAAAAACGACTGCTTAAGTTCGGGACTAACAGATATACGATTTTTAGTGGCATAGTCGTTAATGATTGCAGTAAGCAAGCTATCAATAAGTTCACTTACGCGCTGATTGGCTGACACGGTCACCGACGCTTCTTGCGTTTGGTTGTCGTTTTTAAGCATGCCGAAAGCTACACCATTAAAAACCGCTAAGCTATCTTGCGTTTGGGCACCACTAGAACAGGAAAAAAGGAATAGAAAAATAAAAAAGTGTTTTTGGTCGAGTTTAAACGCGTCATAACATTCTCAATGAAAGGAAATAAAACGTATTGTGTTAAAACAAGACTACCATGTCACACTAATAAATGTGGACGAGAAGATTAAATAATGGAGCTAAAATAATGAGAAGGAAGAGGAAATGCAGAGTCTTCAGAATAAGAAAAGAAAAAACGGCGAATAAAATATTCGCCGTTTTTTGAATTTCTTAAAGCGCTGTTACATTTGCAGCTTGAAGACCTTTTTGACCTTCTTCAACTTCAAATTCTACGCGCTGGCCTTCTGGAAGGGTTTTGTAACCTTCGCTTTGGATTGCACGGAAATGTACGAATACATCTTTACCACCGTTATCCTGAGTTAGAAAACCATAACCTTTATCAGCGTTAAACCACTTAACGGTGCCTGTTACTTTAGACATGTCGTATAGACCTCAAATATCATTTCAAATAGCGCATGTGCGCCGGGTATTAATTGTCTTTAATAGGCGGAGTTATTGGGTCTTACTTACGACTGGGCAAACAACTTACAGTAAATCTAGGAGTAACTTGAGTGGTTGTACGTATAGCAAATGTTTCATAATCACGTCTATTTAAAGACTTGTGGCTAAAAAAGCCAAGGGCACTATAACACTGTTCGTGGCTATTAATACACCATTTAATTGATAAATAGTGGATTTCATAAAAAATTCACCGGACCGTAACTCAAATCAATCGGCTTTTTTCCAACCAACATACCAACAAATCAATGCCAGCAAAAAGCTACTAGCAGGAAATTGCCAAGGTAAGTCATACATAGGCAAAATTGCAGAAGAAATAGCCAGCCCGCTACCGACAATGCTGAGATGACTGCTTTGTGCTATTCGTTTTTGCTGCGCAATAATTGCTTGATTATCACGTTGTTGTTGAAGGGGTAAACGCTTTAATTGTTGCAAGCTGTCATACAGCAAATCAGGCATTTCAGGTAACTTCTCCGACCAGAAGGGTAAGTTGTCCTTTACTTTGCTGAACATAGCCGAAACACCAATTTGTTCCTTCATCCAGTTTTCAAGAAACGGCTTTGCCGTTTTCCACAAATCTAGCTGAGGATAAAGCTGGCGGCCAAGCCCTTCGATATAGAGCAGTGTTTTTTGTAACAGCACCAACTGAGGCTGCACTACCATATTGAATCTACGAGCCGTATTAAAAAGTTGAAGCAACACATTGCCAAAGGAAATTTCAGCCAAAGGCTTTTGGAAAATAGGCTCACACACGGTGCGAATAGCCATCTCAAACTCATCAATATTCGTATCGCCTGGTACCCAACCAGAATCAGCATGTAGTTGTGCTACTTTTCTGTAGTCCCGATTGAAGAACGCGATGAAATTCTCAGCTAAATAGCGCTTATCTTCACGATTTAGCGTACCGACAATCCCGAAGTCAATCGCGATATACTTCGGATTATCTGGATTTTCGGTAGATACGAAGATGTTTCCGGGATGCATGTCAGCGTGAAAAAAACTGTCTCGGAATACTTGAGTGAAGAAGACTTCAACGCCCCGTTCAGCCAGCACTTTCATATTGGTGTTTTGTGCCAATAGACCATCGATGTTAGAGATAGGTAGCCCGTAAATACGCTCCATCACCAACACATTGGAACGACAGTAGTCACTGTATATCAAGGGAACGTAGAGTGAGTCTGAATCTTCGAAATTACGTCGCAGTTGAATACCGTTCGCCGACTCACGCATTAGGTCCAATTCATCAACAATAGTTTTACGATACTCGTTAACCACCTCTACCGGGCGCAATCGTTTTCCATCAGGCAACCACTTTTGCACTACACTCGCTACACTTTCAAGTAAAGCCATATCCGCATTAATGGTGTCGCGAATATCTGGGCGTAGTACTTTAACCACCACATCCTCGTTGTTCGCTTTCAATGTGGCTGCATGCACTTGTGCTATAGATGCTGACGCGAGAGGTTGAGTGTCAAACTGAGAGAATAGTTCACCCAGATCGTTAATTCCGAGTGCAATTTTGACGGTTTCTGTTGCTAACTCAGATGAAAAAGGTGGAACTTTATCTTGTAGCCTTGCAAGCTCGTTCGCAATCTCTGGGGGAAGTAGATCTCGGCGGGTAGACAACATCTGGCCAAACTTGATAAATACTGGCCCGAGAGATTGTAGAGCGAGAGTGATCCTCTCGCCTTGTGATTTCCCTTTATGCTTATTGCGCAACCAGAAAATACTCATTCGTAATAACTTGGCATACCAAGGTAGCCATTTTTCGGGCACTAAATCATCTAGGCCATGCTCAAGCAGTACCTTGTTAATGCGATACAACCTCAAAATCCGCATAGTTAACTCTTCGATCTGGTTGATTCTAGATGATTTAAACGCGCTTCTAATCTTGCCGTATCATCTCTTAACGCATTGACGTTATCACTGAAGTGCATCACAGCAAGCCTATGGGCAGCCAATTGCTTTTCCTCAACAAGGGCATTGCCGAGTACTCGACTTACCATCTCTGATCCTGTGCGCGCTTTTTCCGATAATGTTTTGGCAGCAGACACCAAAGAATGCGCAAAAACATCAGTCGTGTTTGTTGCGATGATTTCTTCGATATCAATATCTAGATGTTGAAACAAGCCACTCACCTGCTGAGCAACACTCAGGGCACCGTCTACTGTAAGCTCGCCTTGCTGAATCAAGCGTGTAAGTTGGTTGGTATCTTTAAGTGATGGCAGAGTTGATACCCGAGTTTGAATGCAACAAGACTTATCATCGAGTTTTGCCACAACGTCGCTATGGTCGTCATATTCAGTGAGCACATCAACTTGGGTTGAAAATACCAAACATATTGCATTGGGCAGTGGGTCGATGAACAAATAGAGGCGCATGCCATTGAGTCTAGACAGCCGCGCTTTACTGTCAGAGTCTAGAGACAGGAGGCGATTAATCGCCTGCTCAATAGCCGCGCTGAATAACGCTGAACTCGGCATTAAAATTTAAAGCCTCGGTGAAGCGCGACAATTCCACCCGTTAAGTTTTGATAATCACATTGGTCAAAGCCTGCTTTTTCAAACATGCCCTTTAATGTGTCTTGATCTGGGTGCATACGAATACTTTCTGCAAGATACTGATAGCTTTCAGCATCGTTTGCTACTAGCTGTCCCATTTTAGGTAGGATATGAAAGGAGTACATATCGTAAAGTTTACTGAGCTGTTCTGATGTTGGCTTTGAGAACTCTAATACCAGCAATCTGCCACCGGGCTTAAGCACACGGTAAACAGAGTCGAGAGCGTTTTGTTTCTCGGTCACATTACGCAACCCGAACGCCATAGTTACAACGTCAAAAGTATTATCTGGAAAAGGTAACGCTTCCGCATCAGCCTGAACATAGTCGATATTGCCCACCAAACCTCTATCACGAAGTTTGTCGCGACCTACCTTCAGCATAGATAGATTAATATCGGCCAACGTCACTTTACCCGTTGACCCCACTAGGCGAGAAAACTTAGCCGTTAAATCGCCTGTACCACCAGCAATATCTAACACCTGATTTCCTGGACGAACACCGGCACAGTCAATGGTGTAGCGTTTCCACAAACGATGCACACCCATCGACATGAGGTCGTTCATTACGTCGTACTTTGCTGCAACGGAATCAAAGACTTCTGCTACAAGCGATGCTTTTTGATTTTTCTCTACTTGCTTAAAACCAAAATGCGTAGTGCTTGTATCGTTTGAATGTGTTGACTGTGGGTCGCTCATAACATTCCTGTTTGCTGAATTTTTCGTATTGCTCAAGTGTATCGAATTGTGAGCCCAATCAACAGCGATTTAGCACTACAGGCGCTGATTTGGCCCCCAACTTAACGCAACAATCACGCTGATCTCACTCAGGCTTCGACCACTTTCAAGGTGCCATTGATAAAACGCTGCGTTGGCACTCTCTAATGACTTTTTACTCGTCAGCCCACCCGAAATAATGTCGTTTTTTCGCAAGTAGTCTTCGATATCACGAGAGAACAGAAAGGTGTCGATACCTAAAGCGCGCAACATGTAAGGCCCCGTATTTCCACCGAGGCGAGCGCCGTGTTTTTTCAAATACAGCCAAAGCTCAGTGATGTTTTGCGGAGAATACTGTGCTACGAATTCACCGAAACTACCGTGTCTGCGCGCTACATCACTCACCATGAGGGCATTATCGCGAACTGTCATGACTTTTTTGAAGTTGCGCACTATGCGCTTATCAGTGGCTTTTTGCTCAAACATCTCGTCGGGCATCAACAACACTTTTTCGATGTTGAACTCGAAAAACACGGTTTCAAAATCTGGCCACTTTTGTTCAATGACGCGCCACACAAAGCCTGACTGAAATACCTTTTTGGTCATTTCAGCCAAGAATCTATGGTCAGGGATTTTTGCAACCTGGGCCTTGGTGAGTGATGAAGGTAGCATCGCCTCAAGGTTATATGCGCCGCCTTTGCGCTCACAAGCCCGTTGATAAATTGCGTCAAATGACTCCATTAGGCACGAATTCCGCTATGACGCAATAAAGCATCTACCTGAGGTTCGCGGCCCCGGAAAGCGACAAACAAGTCCATGGGCTCTCGACTCCCACCCATTTCCAGTACATTGTTTAAGAAGGAGCGACCTGTCTCATTGTTGAAAATACCGTCTTCTTCAAACTTGCTGTATGCGTCTGCTGAAAGTACTTCAGCCCACTTGTAACTGTAGTAACCTGCGGCATATCCACCCGCAAAAATATGGCCAAAGCTGTTTTGGAATCGATTAAACTCTGGCGGGATAACCACTGCGACTTCTTTTCTCACATCGTCCAACGTCTGCTGCACATCAGCAGAAGCGCCATCTTGCATATGAAGTAAGAAATCAAACAAGCTAAATTCGAGTTGTCGAACCATTTGCATGGCTGATTGATAATCTCGAGCTGCCAACATGCGCTCTAACAAGTCGGCAGGAAGCGGCTCGCCAGTTTCAAAGTGTCCAGACAAGAAAGACAGCGCCTCTTTTTCCCAACACCAGTTTTCGAGGAACTGACTAGGTAGTTCTACGGCATCCCACGGAACACCATTAATACCAGACACTCCTGCTACTGACATTTGCGTAAGCATGTGATGAATACCATGACCAAATTCATGGAACAAGGTCACTACTTCATCATGGGTAAATAAGGCAGGCTTGTCTCCCACCGGCGCATTAAAATTGCACGTTAAATAAGCTACCGGAAGTTGTAGCTCACCATTCAAGCGATACCGTCGCACTCGACACTCGTCCATCCACGCACCGCCTCGCTTCTTAGCGCGAGCATATAAATCTAGATAGAAGCTACCGCGGTGGTTGTCTGCACTGTCGAATATTTCAAAAAAAGCGCACATCGTCATGCCATATATCTACATTTTTGCGTTCGGTAATAGTAAGCCCAAATAAGCGTTGTACTACTTCAAACAAACCAGTCAGCACTTTATTTTCAGGGAAATAAGGTCGCAGCATCTCGTCAGAAATAGTGTACTTATCCTGTTTAAGCTTTTCGCTGTAGTAAGGCATATCCCACGCCTTTAGTGTTTCAACGCCGTGCTTTTCTTTTGCGTACTGGGTAACTTCTTTTAGCTCTTTTTCTGCTTGAGGTTTGGATTTGGCTGCCAAATCACGTAAAAAGCCAATGACCTTATCTGGTGTATCGGCCATTTTGGTTGCTAATGAACGCTCTGCATAGCTCTTAAAATCAAGCATAGAGGCCAATTCGGTACGCAACTTCAGCGTTTCTTGAATAATCGCGGTGTTGTCCCATTGTCCAGCATTGGGGCCTTGCTCAGACGCTTTGGTCACATATGCCCGGTACATTTCCTCGCGCAAATCACGATTATTGGCATACAACATCACTGGTAAATACGACGGAATATCTAAGGTAAATAACCACCCTTCTTGGTCTTTCTGCTTCGCTGCGTGGGCAGCAGCCTCTAAGGCAGATTCTGGCATACCAGATAGCTCGGACTCGTCAGTCACTAACTTAGTCCAACCCATGGTGGCGTCCATAACATTGTTCGAAAACGTGGATGACAACTCACTGAGCTTGGCTTTAATTTCTGCATAACGCTGCTTTTCTTCAGCAGGCAACGCAATACCTGATAGGGTGAAATCTCGAATAGCATCATTAACCAGCTTTTGTTGCTCTTCAGACAAGGTAGCAAATTCATCAGATGCTTTTAGTGCTTGGTATGCATTGAACAATCCCTCATGTTGTCCCATCCAAGTGCCGAACTCGGATAACAGGGGCAAACAAGCGTCATGAGCCTCTCGTAATTCGTCTGAGCTTACCACTGAATTCATATGGGATACAGGCGACCACATTTTACTCAGTGCATCATCTGATTCCTCTAGTCTATGCACCAAGTTTTGGTAAGAATAATCCTCTGACGCAACAACAGCTTCCACATCGGCTTTGCACGCCGCAATAGCTTTTTCTATGGCAGGTTTTATGGAATCAGGTGTAATAGCAGAAAAAAGCGGCAAACCGTCTACATGTTCAATCGCGTTTGTTGTCATAGCGTCATTCTCGTGATGTTCTGATAGGGTTAATCTTGGGTCAAGAATCCAAAAAGCAACAGTGCGCTGACGGCTATTTTGCAGTTAACCCAATAAAACTTAAAACATAAATTTACGTAAGGATTTGTGTAAAGGCATTGTATTTTGGTGTGAGAGTTTATACTTACACTCCAATGAAATAATTTTCTGCGACAACAGGTCTATTGCGACACTGGTCTGTTAACGTAACAAAATCTACTTAGCAGTAAGTTTGAAGGAAACAAGGCGTATAGTATGAAAACCTTTGATTATATTTGTGTAGGCGGTGGTAGCGGCGGTATCGCTTCGGCAAACCGCGCGGCAAAACACGGTAAAAAAGTAGCGATTATTGAAGCAAAAGCTATTGGCGGTACCTGCGTAAATGTAGGTTGTGTGCCTAAAAAAACCATGTGGTACGGTGCACAAGTAGCCGAAGCTATTCATCGCTATGCACCTGATTATGGCTTTGATGTTACCGTGAATAACTTTAGTTGGGACACGTTAGTTGCCAGCAGACAAGCCTACATAGATCGCATTCATGCTTCGTACGACCGTGTATTAGGTGGTAACAATGTTACTGTTATCAATGGGTTTGCTACCTTCGTTAATAACACAACTATCGAAGTCAACGGTGAAACCTACACAGCGCCTCACATCACCATAGCCACAGGTGGGCGACCAATATTCCCCAATGTACCAGGTTCAGAATATGGTATTGATTCAGACGGATTCTTCGCACTTAACCAGCAACCCAAGCGCGCCGTAGTTGTGGGCGCAGGTTACATTGGTGTAGAGCTTGCTGGAGTGCTTGAAAGCCTTGGCACTGAAACCCATTTAGTGGTACGTAAACACGCACCACTGCGCAACTTCGACCCGATTATTTACGAAACGCTTACTGAGATCATCAACGCCGAAGGGCCTACGCTACATACTCATGCGTCGGTGGAAAATGTCACTAAAGCAGACGATGGCGAGCTTACTGTTACTCTGACCAATGGTGAGACTATCGTGACTGATTGCTTGGTATGGGCAATAGGCCGCAAACCCGCCACTGACACTATTGGCTTAGAAAATACTGACGTGTCTGTGGCTGAAAACGGCACTATAGTGGTCGATAAATTCCAAAACACTACAGCAGAAGGCATTTACGCTGTTGGTGATATTACCGGTGAAGCAGAGCTAACTCCCGTTGCCGTAAAAGCGGGGCGTTTGTTAAGTGAGCGCTTATTTAACAACCAACACGATGTGTACATGGATTATTCTCTGATCCCAACGGTAGTTTTCAGCCACCCCACCATTGGAACCATCGGTTTAACTGAAGAGCAAGCAAAAGCTGAGTACGGTGACGATGTGAAGGTATATACCTCGTCGTTTGCGTCAATGTATACCGCAGTCACCAAACACAGACAGCTTACAAAAATGAAGCTTGTATGTGCCGGCATAGAAGAAAAAGTGGTTGGTCTTCATGGTATTGGTTATGGCATGGACGAAATACTCCAAGGCTTTGCCGTTGCTATTAAAATGGGCGCTACCAAAGCTGACTTTGACGCATGCGTGGCTATTCATCCCACCAGTGCGGAAGAGTTTGTTACTATGACCTAGTATTAACGGCTTGTTTGCCCCAATAGGGGTGAACAAGCCATTTAGCTTAGAAGATTCAGCAAAAGTCTAATAATCCCTTCACTTGCCTCCGCGTATAATCAGTTCTAGCATTAACAATAGGCAGTAGATAGTAGCGACATCTTATGAAATCAGAACAAACTGGCAGAGTGTTACGACTTAATAAACTCGGTTCTTACGAATTAGAGTTGAGTGGCAACGTTATCCGGTTTGATGGCAGGGGTGTGGTATCAGACGACGATGTAAAGAAGTACCACGAAGATATTCATTCGTTGATGTCTGAAATTCGCGGAGAGTGGGGTTTACTGGGTTTAGTCGGCGGTGTTGGTATTCTCACCCCAACTGCAGAGGAAGAACTCGTCGCCTCAATAAAACAGCGAAAGCTGTACGGCATGAAAGGATGCGCCTTAGTTGTCTCGCAAGCCGTTGTACCGCCTCTAGTACAAAGCCAATTTGAACGTATTTACTATGCCTCTGATCTAGCCTTCTCTTTCTGTAACTCTGAACAAGACGGACTTACGTGGTTGGAATCCATCGGGTGTTTTCGCGAACTCTAATCATTGTGCTGCTGTGGCTGATAAGAGATGATCTCTTCGGCCGGTAACGCAGGGCTAAAATACCACCCTTGGATAAGTTCAACGCCTAAGGCTTGTACGAAATCAATCTGATTTTTTGTTTCAACGCCCTCAGCCACAAGTTCAAAGTTTAGGTTTTGACACATCCTACAAATTTCTTTGTAAAGTATCGCTCCTTTTTCGTCTTGTGCTTCATCTAGCATCGACTTATCAATTTTGATGGTTTGGGCACTGATCTTCGTGAGCATCGAAAGGCAAGAAAACCCTGTACCAAAATCGTCAATAGACACGCCAATTCCATATTCCTGCAACTCAATAAGAACTTTCTCGATTTCGGTGGAATACTCCATATAACTCGACTCTATGAGTTCAAGTTCGACCTGTTCGCCAACATTTTGTAAATGCTGAATTAAGTGCTTCACAAAACCAGGATGTAGTAGGTTATTTGGGTCAAGGTTAATACTCACCTTGGGAGAAAACCCCTGCTGATTCCACTCAGTTAACGTACTTCCCACTTCTTGAACAACCCAGTTGTCGATTGGTAAGGAAAAGCCTTCCTTTTGCAGTGCATCCAAAAAGTAGGGGCCAACGACTTTACCATCAGCACGTTTTAACCTTAGTAACGCTTCGAGGCCGTGAAGTTGTCCCGATACCAAACTCACTTTGGGCTGGTAATACAGTAATAACTGACCTTTGTTAACATCGTCTATTGCATTAAAGGTAGCTTTAATAGAGCGACGCTGTTCTTGGTGTTTCTTAACCAAGTGACGCTCTGATAACAAATCCATATCATCTCTCAAGGACAGCTTTTTACGCAAAACCTGTTCAGCTTCTTGTAACTGTTCTTCAACACTACCCGCGATTACAAAAGGCCAATACAAAGCTACCCCAACAAGAATCAACAGCAGTTGCGTAAGCACAGCTAGCATATTGCCGTTGGTCGCGAAATATATATTGACGAGGTCTGGCACCACCCAAGAATGTTGGTAACTAACGAATTCAAACCACTGCTGCTCAACAATAAACAAGCCTACCCAACAGTTAATAAGAGGTACAAATAGGAAAGGGACAAGCAATCGAATATTAAAGGCGATTGGCAAGGCGAAGATCAAAATTTCGTTAATATTGAATAGTGCAAACGGCGCAGCAATCATTGCAATGCGCCTAGAGTGGGCATCTTTTGAAAACAAGAGAACAGCTATTATTAAACACCAAGTTGCTCCGCCACCGCCAAAATTAACAAATAAGTCAGAGAACTGAGACATGGGTAAATTGGCTGCGAGTGGAAAGGTATAATAGTTCACTACACCATCAATTGATTGCTCTACCAGAATATGAAACGTATTTGCCCCATGAAGCCCAATCCCCCAAAACAGGTTACTCAAAAACACGCGTAAACTGATGAGTGATTCAGGCCCAACTTCAGACAAGATATTGATGAGTGGTTTCAACACAAATGATGCGAAATAGGTCACCGCCACCAAAGTCATTGGGATGACGATCACCGACAATAAAGAGGGAATTAAAAGGTGAAAGTGGCGCTTAAGGTGCTGACTTACAGAAGATGAGTGTATGAATCTAAGGTTAGCTTTTGTCTCAAAAAACTTAAGCACATACGCTGACGCGAGCATTGCCAATATTAACCTTGGATCTTTTACAATGGTTTCTACATCAAGTTTACTTGGGTCTTCCATACCGAGTAGCACGACCACTACAAGTGAAGACAATCCTAACGCCAGTACCGCCATCACTGACACGTTGATGTTTTTTGAAAACTGAAATCCGATGGCCACTGCCGCAAGTGGCGCAAAACATACGTTAAGCGAATAGGCTATCTCATATAGAATACGCTGAGTATCAGGAAGTAATTGGAAAATAGAGAGTAGTGACGACGAAAGGGTAAACAACGAGAGAATGATCAAGAAAGGCAATAAAGAAATGAACGCTTCACGAATAGAAATCATGAAGGTTGACCCTGCGGTTCTCTCGAAATACAATTTCACCAATTACTCCCCTCTATTGGTACGCACATACTTCCTACGGTAGGATTAAGCTTCACAAAAACGTACATTGCGTTGCCATACTGCAAAGATAACGTGTCTGTCATCATGGTGACAAGGAGCCATTCCATGTTATTTCAAAGCATTGACATACTTTTTTGCTAACACAGCTTAATGAACTAGTCTTATTTCAAGAGGTATTAATCGCAATAGGTTTAAAGGGTGTACTGAAGTATGCAGTCAAAAAAAGAAATACCACCTGATATCGCAAGCTTAGACATCCTTTATGCAAGGCAACCAATCTTAGACATAGAACATAAGTTATACGGCTTCGAGTTATTGTATCGAGGGAAAACCTTCGATGTTACCAAAGACCAAGATGGCATAGGTGCAACTGGAGAACTATTAAGTAACCTATGCTCGATCGCACTAGACAGTACTAAGGCAAATACAAAGCCCAGTCTTTTCATCAATATCGATAGACATTTTATTGAGTCTCCAAGCTTCTACCCCAATCAGTCTGACAATATAGTATTGGAGATTCTTGAGACTGTGCCCGCTACACCCGATATTCTTGCTACTATCAGAAAGTTAAGAACGCTCGGTTTTTCTTTTGCGTTAGACGACTTTGCATTTGAGGACCATAGACTGGCGTTTCTGCCTTACGTGACAATTATCAAAGTAGATGTGTTGGCTTGTCCACCCAGTCAAGTGCGTGACCTACTTCCAAAAATCACAGGGCATAAAGTGACTCTGCTCGCAGAAAAAGTAGAGTCTATGGAAATGTACAACCAATGCGTTGATGCAGGTTTTACCCTATTTCAAGGCTACTATCTGGAACGCCCCAGTTCAGTACAAGGGGTAAAAATAGCAGCAAATAAGGAAGTCACTCTAAAACTGCTTTCTGAAATCACCAGACCTGATATCACAGTAAAAGAACTAGCCGACCTAATAGCATGTGACCCACGACTAGCAGTAAAACTCATGTTATTGGTCAACAGCTCTTTGTATTCGTTCGTAAAAGAAGTGGTTGATTTTAAAGAAGCGGTTGTCATGCTTGGTATCGAGGCCGTAAAGCGCTGGGCAATGATTTTACTGCTCGTTGCTGAATCAACGTCACCAAAAGAACTACTCCGGATTCTCTTAGCTAGAGCAAAAACATTAGAGCTATATGCCTCTGAAAACAACAACGACACTGAAGGTGAATTGTTTACGTTAGGCTTATATTCTGGAATAGAGGCATTGTTGGGCATACACATAAAAAATATTGTTAACTACCTACCAATGAGTGCTCAGATGGCCCAAGCACTGACTGATGAATCCGGTGAGTATGGTGATATTCTGAGAATCGCCAAAAAAGTAGAGGCGTTTGATACAGACGTATCAACTGTCGAGTCCAATTCATTCATAAAAATCAATAGTAACTACTGGCAAGGGCTTCAGTGGGCAGATGAGTTAATGGAAACACTTGAGGCTTAATATCTACAATATTGCTGCTAGGAATGTAGATCAGGATTACCGTGAATTGGTAGTTCTAGGGTAAATTTAGTCCCTAAGTCACTCTTGGTGTAATACAAGTCTCCCCCCAACTTAATGGCATTATTTTTGGCCATGTAAAGCCCCAACCCCGTTCCTTGTCCTTTACCAGGGTGTAGCCTCGAGAACATAGAGAACAATCGCTCAACTTTGTCACTAGCGATGCCTAAACCATTGTCATTAACTTCAATCACGACGTTTTGTTGACTACTGTAACCTGTTATTTCAATGAAGGATCTATCTTTGTCAGGATCAGCATATTTAACTGCATTGGAAATCAAGTTGTCTAGGATAGACATCACCAGAGTTTCGTCTGTCCTGATCACTGTTTGAACACACCAGTCAACAGTAATCTCTATTTCCGAGTACTCCTCTAAGTCAATAAACTGAACTAAGCACCTTTCTACAATCTCCTTTAAGTTACAATGGGTGATCAAAGGTAGCTGATGTCTATTTTGCGTTATTTTTAAGATACTCCCGACGAGTTGCTCCATCTTTGTCAACGACTGTTCGATCGCATCTATGTGTCTGGCCACCACGTCTAGTTTGTTTTTTGCAATACTTTCCCTAGTAAACTTGAGCACATTTTTGCACGAAATTAGAGGCGAACGTAAATCATGAGATGTTCTGTAAGCAAACTCTTCAAACTCTTGATTCGTTTTTTCAAGTCTGGCTTCTGTAGCGCGTAAAGCACTGACATCTCTGGCGATACCCAAAATAAAAGTTTTGCCTGACTTGTCTTCAAATCGAATCTTCTTTGTAAGGTAAATTCGATCACCAAGTGTTTCATAGATTTCTGATTCCCCCTGCTCCAAGGCAATTCTATCAGCCTCTAAAAACCGCTCGGCTTCTTCTGGAGTAAAAGATTCAATGGTAGTGTGACCAATAATCTTGTCTCGTTGTGACTCGGGGTAGAGTTTCATAAAAGAAGGGTTTGCAAGGCGAACGACAAATCTATCATCTTTGACAAATATCATGTCGGTGTTTACGTCAATGAGCAACTTCTGAAAATCTAGCGCTTCCTGCAGAGCTAACTGTTTTTGTTTTAACGCTGTTATATCGCTATGTACTCCCACCATTCTGATGGGATTTCCGTCTTTATCCCATTCAACGACTCTTCCGCGACAAAACACAACAACAGTACTCCCATTTTTGTGCTTGTATCGCACTTCTTGTTCGTATGGGTGCTGCCCTTTTGTAGCTACATGCTTTTCAAAATTTGCTAAAGCGACGTTGAGATCACTCTCAAAAATAAGATCTTGCCAAGCACTTGGTTTGTGCTCTTTCTCACTAGGGTCGAAACCAAATATTTCCCAAAAGCGGGGTGACATGTATTCGTAGTCTTCTTGAATATACCAATCCCAGTAACCATCGTTACTCGAGAGCATGTAATTATCATAGAGAGATTGAATTTTACCGTATTCTTCACTCACCCAGCGACTCACATCTTGCACTATTCCTACAAGTACAAGACG
This sequence comes from Alteromonas sp. KUL49, assembly GCF_006538345.1. Classification (GTDB taxonomy): domain Bacteria; phylum Pseudomonadota; class Gammaproteobacteria; order Enterobacterales; family Alteromonadaceae; genus Alteromonas. The sequence goes on from NZ_BJKL01000009.1 coordinate 91,762, forward strand.
ACCACTCTCATCTCTCATTGATTCGGCTTTTACACTCAGTACTCTGTGCGTATGCCGCTCCATGAACGTCTCTTCAAAGCTCTGATGACTCTGTAAAGCACGCTCAACGCAGTGAACCAACCGAGCACTGTCGGTAGTTGTAAATCGCTCTGCAAACTCATTGAGAGAAGGAGGGAAGTCTCCGAGGTCACACCCATGTTCACCCCAGGAAATAGTGTTTCCCTCAGCTTCTTTGAGGACCCACGTACTCAATCCAATGAGTGATTGCGCTAGTTTTTGGTAATCCATGTAGTATCTCAAGCTACCTTAATTTGATACACGTTAAGCATAGCACTACAAATCACTCTGTAAGTCTTGACTCACTTTTAAATCAATTTCGTTTCTTCGCACCGCAAACCTGAGGCTTCGCCCCAAAGAATCGATATCAATTTCGTCTTTTTGCAACAAGTCCAAAAGCCCATGAGAAAACAATAGTGGGTTCAGCTTTTTGTCAGCTCGGCCTGTTACCACAAGTATCGGAGGTCTATTTTCTCTTTCATCAAAACACTCTGCGAAGTCAATAGCAGTCTCTCCATCCAAATGAAAATCCACAATACAAGCACCAATAGATTCCCGCTGATAGATGTTCATAGCTTCAGATATGGTTGATGCCACGTATACCTTATCCACCAAATCAGTCAACAGCATTAAATGATTTTCGATAACAATTTGACTTGCACTTTCATCGTCCAAAACCAGTACCGACACTTTTTTGCTAAGCTCTACATTTCCCAGTGCGGCGAGGGCATTATTCACACTCCGGCGCAATTCATTGTAGGCTACAGCTAAACCTTTTTCCGTATACTTCGCTTTTGACACATCGGAGAATGTAAGTGCGACTCCTTTGCTCTCTGCAACATCACTATAAGCATATGAATTAATAGAAATTTGCAGTACTCGCTTATCTCGGGTAACTATCTCTTTGACGACCGTACGCCCGGTACTAACTACTTTTGAGACGTCTGCGAGCATTTCATCATATTCGATATTTTGAGAAATATGATGTAAAGGTCGATTAACGTCGGTTTCGAGAAGGTTGATGTATTTAGAGGCGGCATGCGTGTATCGGCGAATCAATAGATTCTCATCTAAGAAAACAATGCCAATATTTGAGAGACTCAAGACCTCATCTAAATCGCTGTTAGTTTGTGAAATCTCTGCAATCTTCTCCTGATACTCAGAATTCACTGTGTAGAGCTCTTCATTAACCGACTGTAATTCCTCGTTTGTGCTTTGCAATTCTTCATTTGCAGACATTAACTCTTCATTGGCGGATTGTAGCTCTTCGTTAGTTGTTTCTAATTCCTCTACAGTAACCTGTAAGTGTTCTTTACTTTGCTTTAGCTCTGTTTCTAAATCCTCTATGCGCTGACGTGCTTGCTCCGCCGCGTCAAAGCTAATCTGAGTTACTGAGGATGCATTTTCATTTGTGTCTTGCTGTTCAAAAACAAGCCAGTAAAAACCGGGGGAAGACTCAATATCATGCTCTTTCATGTAAAAAGCTCTAATATTAAGAGCAACCTGTTCTTTACCCACTTGTGTGTAAACACCAGTGTAATAAACCTCTTCTGAAGACTGCCTCGCTCTATGCAGCGCTGAAGATACAGCAATTGCAATGTCATCATTAACCATATCTTTGATGTCATTGCTAATGCGGCCCGGAGGCACCCTCTTGATAAAGTTCTCTACATTGCCGTATACGTGAATTGCCTCTTGTTCATCATTCAGTAATACACAAGGTGGCGCGTACTTCGAAATTAACTTTTCACTGGCAAATGAGGCAGGTGCACCCGAGGTGCTGTTTCCCCGATACCCCCTCAACAAACGTGACACTGACGGCATTGTCTGGCTGGAGGTTTGAGACATGGAATTCATCGAAGGCGACGCCCCCATAGGTATGCGCACACTACTCCTTTTTCTGAACAATCGAGTCCGGTCGCTAATTGTTTCGAAATGAGGAGCCAGCTCTGACAGGTTTTCTGAGGAACCTAAAAATAGGAAACCATCTTTACACAGCGAAAAGTGTAATGAAGCTAGTACGCGCTTTTGCACGCTGTGTTGAAAATAAATCAGAATATTTCGACAAGACACAAAGTCCATGTTTGAAAATGGTGGGTCAGAGATCATATTGTGGGTGGCAAATATAACCATCTGACGAATGTTTTTATTTACTTGAAAAGTATGTGTGGTTTGCTTTGAGAAATGACGAGCTAATATGTCAGAACCAACGTCGTGTTGAATGTCATCACCATACAAACCAACACTCGCTTCATTGATAGCGTCGGGATTAACGTCAGTGGCAAACACTTTTACCGTGCGTTTCAGGTTTTGTCGTTCAATTTCATCAGCAAACAAGATGGCGTATGAGTATGCCTCTTCTCCTGTGGAGCATCCTGCACTCCATACTCGAATAGGGTCTTTTTCTGTCGAGTTTCTCACAATTTCCGGAATAATCTTTTCACGTAATATAGTAAACGCCTCGTCATCCCTAAAAAAACGAGTTACGCCGATCAATAGCTCTTTACTCAACACCTGAACCTCGTATGGCTCTTTGAACAACAAGGTTAAATACTCTTGGAGCGTACCGATTTGCTTTATTGTCATTCTTCGCTCGATTCGTCGAGCCACTGTGGAAGGCTTGTACTTTGAGAAGTCTATTTCACTTTTAGCTTTGAGAACGGTAAAAATCTCATTCATCAAATCTTGATTATCGACCATTCTCTCTTTAATAACTTCGGTTTTACCCTGTGCGAGAGGATGGGAAATATAGGCTGATAATTTCTCTCCAATATCTTCTGGTTTCAAAACCATATCCACCATGCCAGTACTAATAGCACTGTTGGGCATACCATCAAACTTCGCACTTTCTGGCGACTGGGCAATAATGAGAGCCCCAGCTTCTTTGAGTGATTTAACCCCTCGGCTTCCATCAGATCCTGTTCCAGAAAGGACAATGCCAACGGCTTTGTGCTGTTGGTCTTCAGAAAGCGATCTGAAAAAAATATCTATCGGTAAGTTGAGACCTGATTCGGGAATTTTATCGGTAAGCAGCAATCGCCCTCGAGCCATTTGCATATTTTTCTTCGGAGGGATCAAATAAATAGTATTCGCCAGAACTTGAATACCGTCTTCCACATCTTGAACGTTCTGAATTTCCATATTTGTGTGTTTACTCAGAAGCTCAAGCATCATGCTTTTAAAGTCAGGAGATAAATGCTGAACTATCACGAAGGCAGCGCCGGTGTTTTCTGGTAGTTGTGAAAGTAGTGTTTGTAGAGCTTCTAGTCCGCCAGCTGAGGCACCGACTCCCACATAGTGACTGGGTAAATTGTTGTTCGTCGCTTTTTCCATTGCTGAAATATCCTTCGTCGTTACAGTTGTGATCTATCACAGGCGAGTACCACTATAACAAAACACGTGCTGTTCCTGAGAATTAGACTATAGTTTAGTTGGTCTTTAGTGGCATACCAAGACACGCATCCAGATGTTAGATTAATGTAACGGAAAATTCGAGCACTATCATGGCAGTGGTATCCCAGACCGAAAATCGCAGGAAAGATGACGACATAAGGCAGGCAATCGAACAAATTCAGTCAACTATGTTCGACAGAGATGCTGCTGATAAACCTTTTCCCCCTCCTGTCCAGAATTAGTAGCGCTATCTCTCATGCCGAATACTGTGTGGTAGTTAATGGTCACAATGGTATGCCTATTGAATCTATCGATGAAAATTCCGACATCAATAAACACTATACAGGTAACAGCGAAGATGTATTTGACGAGACAGTGTTGAAACATTGGCTCACTAATCATTACATTCCGAATAAACCAGTGTTATTCAACGACTCGATACCTGATAGCTATCAAAGGCTAGTTAAACACAACAAAGCTATAACTAGCATTTCAATGATACCCATCACAGTCTCGAGCCACATTTACGGTGTTATTGTTCTAGCCAGCGTCGAATCAAAGATTGAAGCCTCTGCTGTTTCACGGCTATCTCCCGTATTAGGTTCATCGGTAATGGCGCTAAAAGCAGCACAATCAGTCAAGGGGCATAACGAGTGTATAAGCGAAAAAATAGCGAGCAATCATTTTTTAGATAGCTTATTGGCAACCAGCCCCGTTTGTGTAGTAGTCGTAGACGCGAAAAATACAATCGTATTTGCTAATGACGCCGCGAACAAAACCTTCGTAGGGTTATCCCTTGACGCCGAGCAAGAAATGACTGGTAGCCAAATTGACTTATTCCTACCTAACTACAACTCACTATTTAACTGGCGTAGAACAAATCGCCGAGCCCCTCGTGACAATGACGAAAGCACCCTAGGTTTTTTGGAAGAGCAGTCTGCAATTAAACAATCAGGTGTTGAATTCATCGTGAATATTCATGTATTCCGACATTCATTTGGTGAAAATCTTTATACCACCTTGCAGATCAGTGATATTACCGAGCAACGGGCTGGGTTAGAGCAATTTCGAGAAACTTCCCAACAGTTGAATGCGCTGACACATTTGGTGCCTGTTGGAATTATCAGAGTCGACGACCAGTGGAAATGTCAGTTTGCCAATGACAAATGGCTTGAACTTTCCGGACAATCGGCGGAAGAAGCAAGTATGACAGGCTGGCTAGATGCCTTTCATTCTGACGATATACAGCATGTATTGGAAAAACTTCGAGCTTCGCTCATCGTTGGTGAGAATTTCTGCTCAGAGGTTCGGCTCGTTAACCCCTACGGCAACGTTCGTTGGGCAGAAATGAATACTCAAGTTTTATATTCTGACAATGGGAACTTACAGGGTTTTATCGGTACTTTTGCAGATATTACAGAGCGATTAGTCTATCAAGAAAAGCTGAAGCACACTGCAGAGTATGACTCTTTGACTGGATTAGCTAACCGAGAGCTTTTTACTAAGAGACTAGATCAAGCCTTACTTGCTTCGAATAGAGGCGATTTTAGCGTATATGTGATGTACCTAGATTTAGACGGATTTAAGGATATCAACGACACCTATGGACACAGTACAGGTGATGTATTATTGCAGAAAGTGTCCGATAGACTAATTAATACGCTAAGACAAACAGATACTATTGCTCGCTTCGGTGGTGATGAATTTGTGGTTTTACTCGGGCGAAATACACGAGACGACGCTCACATTATAGTGGCAGAAAATCTAGTTAGGGAACTCGCACGCCCGTTTCGAATAGAAGAGAATCAATTAAACGTCACTTGTAGTGTTGGTATTTCAATGGGTATTGGAGGAGTTGCTACTGCTGAGGTTTTACTCAAACAAGCAGACGCCGCTTTATATCTCGCAAAAGGCGAAGGCAAAAACAAGTATCGTATGTTTTCTGAGGAGCTCAACGAGCAAGCAAAGCACCGAATGTACGCTTCTGCAAAGATCAGAAGCGCGATACAACACGATGGTTTTTTTCTCGTGTTTCAACCTCAAGCCTCGATTGCAAACAACACATTGGTAGGATTTGAGGTACTTTTGAGACTAAACGACAAAGAAACGTCAATTAGCCCTCAAGAATGTATCAATATTCTGGAAGATACAGGCCAAATGATCTCGGTTGGTCAATGGATCGTCAAAGAATCTATCAAGCAAATGAGTGTTTGGTTAAAGTCTAAATTGATGCCTGAAAATGGTTTTATTTCAATCAACATTTCGGCAAAACAGTTACTCGACTCTCATTTGACATCGTTGATTTTCGACTGTTGTAAAGACAACAACATCTCTCCAGAACGGGTCGTCTTAGAGCTTACTGAAACAACTTTAATTGATAAGCCAAAATCCGCGCTTCGCACCATGAAACAACTTAAATCTATGGGTGTGCGCTTTGCTCTTGACGATTTTGGTACAGGTTACTCTTCGCTGACCTACCTACAGCGCTATCCAATTGACCATATTAAAATTGACAAATCATTTATTTCCGACCTGCTTACCGACGACAATAACGCAAAAATCACTCAATCTATCGTCACTCTTGCACAGTCACTCGCGTTAAAAATTACGGCAGAAGGCGTTGAGGATGCAGCGACACTCAGCGTGTTGGATAAAATGAAAGTGGACTATTTTCAAGGTTACTACTTGAGCAAACCTATAACTGCTGACGAAGTTAACAACGTATACCCAGCCAAGCAAACCTCTAATGTTTTGCCAATAAGACGAAGACTTAAAAAGTAGAGTTATCAACGTAAACGACAGTCAATCAAAACAACTCCACATCAAGAAAGTCATTTACCGGTGCTTCCTCTTTTATTTTAGTCGCTTCCAAACGCTGTGCCAGACGGGATGACAGTGCCTTTAACAAAACGTCGATATCTTCGATACCGTCGTTTTCCGAATCTAGTGTGAGTTCTTGTTCAATAAGTTTCAGAAAGAAAGCTTCTTGCTCCTCTGTCATTGCGAGTTGATGAAAGCTTTCCTCTATTTTTTGTGTGACTGATTCAACAATGCGCTTTTTCTCGTTCGCCATAACACCAATCGTATCGCGCAGCTTTTCCAACACATCATCGATCTGACCATGGGTTTGCTCTAGCGCCTGCTGTTGTAACAAGCTAATAAACCTGGCGTTCATTGCAGGTATTAACTTGGCCCCCATATCAAGAATAGCATCGTGAAGCACAGGGTCGTCACCCGCGACATGTTTAACCAGCAGGGAAACATGCTCGTCATTAAGCATTAAACGGCGACCAAAGCGATAAATTCGCCCCTGGTCATGAAGCACTTCGAACACTTTTTCCATGGTTGGGTCACAAGGTGAAAGGTCGGTATCAAAACTCGTGACTACCTCGTCCCTATACTGTACAGCACAATGAATGCCGTGTGACTGCAAAGTAGATAATGTTGCTTTCGCCATACTTTCCAAATCACTACAGTTATTGAGTGCAGCGATGATTTCCATACCGTTGCCATAAATAGCTGCCTGACTTAAGGCCGTTTTAGCTACTTCTCTAGAATCAGCAGTGTCCTGAGCCATCTTCGACACACGTTCTAACTGGCTTTTAATACCCGTGATAGTTTCAGTAAAGGAAATGATGTTGTAGGGCTTAGTAATGTAATGCGATACACCAGCGTTAAAGGCATCTCGAATAGTCTCGTCATCTTGTTCGTCCGAGACCACCACAACAACAGGTGTTGCATAGGCGTTATTTACGTCCATTTGATCACAAAAAATACTGGCTTTGTGCTCACCTATTTGCCAATCCGACACCACAATTTTGATGTCGTTAAATTCCAGTATCTCCAATGCACCTCGCATATTATCAACAACAAAAATTTTAAAGTCGTCGCCAAAGGCCAAGTCATATATTTCGGCCTGTGTAGCATCCTGTTCGATAATGAGCAATTCCACTTTCACTTCCTTTGTTTGCTGAATCTTTGAAGAAGATAGCCACACAATCCGCGGCGATTCAGTCGATGTCGTTTCAATGGTAAGCATAACGGGCAGTGGTAAATTTGCCACTTTCCACTGAAAAATATTGAAATTACGATGATTTAACGATCCATTCAGCACGTATAAATTGTATGCTCAAGGTAAGTCTAGTTTTGCAGTAATTAGACCGCCATTGCGGAAGTTACTAGAACACGCCAAAACCACATAATAACGACAGTGAAAGTACAATGATAAAGACAACAAAATCGCTATTAGCCCTTGCGCTACTTACAGCGTGTGGCACCTCAAATGCCGAGACTCAATCGTCAACGGATACCACAGAAACTCAGGATAGCTACGACGTAGAGCAGTGGGATGTACTCAACCCACCCTTTGACCTCAATAGCATTACTATTAAAACCGATGAAACCACGTGGTCTAGCCTAGACATATCAGCCGATGGCAAGAACATGGTCTTTGATATGTTGGGCGATATATATCTAGTCAGCACCGACGGTGGCGATGCCAAACCACTTACACAAGATTTTGCGTGGAACATTCACCCTACTTTCTCCCCAGACGGTACTCAAATCGCTTTTATCTCCGACCGTGGAGGAATCAGTAATGTTTGGGTAATGGATACCAACGGCGAAAACCTACGTCAGATCACCACCGAAAAGAAGAACCTGATTCACTCGCCAAAGTGGAGCCCAGATGGCGAGTACCTCGTGGTAACTAAAGGCATAATGTCGAGCCGCAGTATTCCAGCGGGTGAAATTTGGATGTATCACCAATCTGGTGGTGCTGGCCTCAAAATAAAAGCAAGGAATCACGGTGCAAGTGACCAACAGAATATTGCCGACCCAGTATTCTCTCACGATGGAAAGTACATCTATTTCACCGAAAATACGGTGCCCGGTAGTCGCTTCTCATACAATCGTGATCCGATGGAAGGGATTTTCGCAATCACCCGCTACGACAGAGAGACAGGCGAAGAATCTCGTTACATCAGTGGTACAGGTGGTGCGGTAGTTCCAACACCTTCACCCGATGGTAAGTACATTGCGTTTATCCGTCGCGTAAAAGACCGCACCGCACTTTTCTTAAAAGACACGCAAACTGGCGTTGAAACACCACTCACACTAGAGCTTGAAAGAGACATGCAAGAGGGTTTTGGCTCTGAGGGCTAGTTTTGCGTATTTTGATTGGATGCCAGATGCTTCTGCTATTGTGTTTTGGACAGGTGGTAAATTTCACTCAATCGACATAGATACCAAAGCAATCAGTACGATTGATGTGAGCATAGAAGCGGAAGTTCACTATGCCGATGCATTGCGATTTAACGTAGATGTAGCACCCGATGAATTTGATGTAAAAATGATTCGCTGGTCGCAAGTATCTCCTGATGGCAAGTCAGTACTATTCCAAGCCCTCGGCAAGCTTTACGTTAGAGATATGAAATCAGGCACTGTAAAACGCTTAACCACTCAAAATGACCATGATGAGTACTATCCTCGCTATTCAAACGACGGTAAATCCATTGTGTACACCACGTGGAATGATCAAACCCTCGGTGCCGTGAGAGTGATTTCTGCGAGCGGTGGCGAAGGTGAGGTTATTACGTCGACACCTGGCCATTATATTGAGCCGGCGTTCTCTCCCAATGGCAGCAAAGTGGTTTATCGTAAATTTACCGGAGGATACTTACTTGATCCTAAGTACTCAGTTGATCCTGGTTTATACGTTGCTGATTTAGCGTCGAATACTCAAGAGCGTGTATCTCGCAGAGGATACAATGCGCATTTCGCTGGAGACGACAATCGCGTTTATTTCACTGAATCTGTGGGTGGTACGCCCTACCCCGAAACCCAACTATCGAGCGTTGATCTGCAAGGTAAAGACAAACGCACACACCTATACGGTGCCGACCAAGTCAGCGAATACCGCTTGTCACATGACAAAAAATGGGTAGCGTTTGTTTATCAGTTTAAGACGTACGTTGCGCCTTACGTGGAAAATGGTCAAAAAGTCACTATTGGTCCCAACATGACATCTCTTCCAGTAACTCAATTGTCTGCACAAGCCGGAGAATATCTCAACTGGTCGGCAGATAATTCTGCGGTGAGTTGGTTCCACGGTCCTGTGGTATACCAACGTTCGCTTAATGAAGCGTTCGCGTTTGTTGAAGGCGCACCAGAAACACTGCCAGAGCCACTAGCGCAGGGGATTAACCTGTCGTTTAGCGTAGACGCTGACAAACCCTCGGGCTACAAAGCACTTATTGGTGGCACAGTCGTCACGATGCGCGATGCCGACAACACACAAGAAGTCATTGAAAACGGTGTCGTACTCATTAAAGACAATCGCATTGAAGCGGTAGGCAAGCGGGGTGATGTTGTTATTCCAGATAACACGCTGCAAATTGACACCAGTGGCAAAACCATTATCCCTGGATTAATAGATACACATGCACATGGTTCTCAAGGCCGCTACGAGATAATTCCTCAGCAAAACTGGAGCCAATACTCCAACGTTGCATTTGGTGTCACCACGATTCACGATCCATCTAATGACACTTCAGAAATATTCTCTGCCGCTGAATTGCAACGTACGGGCGATATTGTTGCCCCTCGTATTTATTCTACAGGCAAGATCTTATACGGCGCTGAAGCATTGGGATACAAAGCCATTATTGATAGCTATGACGACGCTTACTTTCACGTAGAACGCCTAAAAGAAAGCGGAGCGATATCGGTAAAAAGTTACAACCAGCCAAGACGTGACCAACGCCAACAAGTGCTATGGGCTGCTGAAAACCAGCAAATGATGGTAGTGCCAGAGGGCGGTGGTAAGTTCCAGCAGAACCTGTCTATGCTAGTCGATGGCCACACAGGATTAGAACACAGTATCCCCATAGAGCGTGGATACGACGATTTAACCCAGCTTTGGGCGGCAACTGACTTTGGTTACACCCCGACCTTTGTCGTATCTTACGGTGGCATGATGGGTGAAGAATATTGGTACGATCGTACCGAGGTATGGAAAAACCCGCGTCTATTGCGTTATACGCCGTCGACTATTTTAGATGCTCGCGCAATACGTCGTCCAACGGCGCCTGATAATCAGTACAATCACCAAAATGTGGCTAGCTATGCGAAGATCCTCCGCGACAACGGCGTGGGTGTGCATATTGGTGCGCACGGCCAACGTGAAGGGTTAGCAGCGCATTGGGAGTTGTGGATCATGGAGCAAGGGGGCTTCACGCCATGGGAAGCGCTTCGCGGTGGAACCATCGACGGTGCTGAGCATCTGGGTATGGGTAACGATATTGGCAGTATCGAAAAGGGTAAACTCGCCGACCTCGTGGTTATCGACGGCGATGTACTCAATGACTTAAGTCGTAGCGAATATGTTGAATATACCGTGTTAAATGGCCGTATTTACGAGGCTGCCACCATGAACGAAGTCGGTAGCAGAGAGCAACGTGCTCCTTTCTTCTTTGAGGGAGATAACGCGACCTTTATGCCTTTATGCCAAGACAAACCGCACTAGAGATTCACGCTAAAGCACATAAGTACCATTGGAAACATTAGTGTTTCAATTGCTAACAAAAACTCGAGGGTTTTATTGAACACTGTTCAGTAAGAACCGGTGTGGACGGCTAAGTTTGTTTTTACTCTGTATCACGGTAATGAGAACCGCCGTCCAAACCGGACAACAATAAATTAAAAACAGCTAACTTTCTCCTCAATTAGCACGCAGATAAGCTGATAATTCTTTGAAATAAAGAACACGCAGTAAATGGATAAAAAAGCCGGAGCGCTTAATTTAACGAGATACAATGGAAAATATACGGAAATAGCATGAAAACTAGACTTTTTAAACTTATTCTTTTTAGCTTTTTAGCAATCGGGGCGGCTGTCAGTGTGAGCGCAGAAACCGCTATAGTGTGTGAAGATTGCGATAATGTGGATAGCGCTGTAGCTTTTGCAAAATCGAAAGCAAACCAACTCGAGTGCTCACCAATGTTTGGTTTCGACGTCTCCTGTCAGTCACGTAATAAGGTCATTACATTCGTAGACGCAAACTCAGGACAAGCCTACAAATATAATGTGTATCATGACAGATTTCCTCCTTGGGATGTTCAAGCCGATAGGATTTCGTTATCGTCGGACAGAGAAGAATCATTTAGAAAGTTAATGGGTTTTATCAATGATACAAACGAAGCAATAAGAGAGGCTTCTAGCGAGTTTGAATACTCCGCCGGGTACGCTAATCAAAACTACGTTTCCGCTAGTACGTTCTCAGCTTATAGTTCAACCGATAGTTGTCCTTCCGACACAGCATTGAGTGCATTAGTTGACCCAAACGCTTTAGACTTTATCAAAGAAAAAGCCTCAATTGAAATAGGTACAAGAATCATAAGCAGAAACAATGATATAAACCTAAATCCTATCAAGTTAAACAATAGCTGGAGTATTAATTTTAGAGGTTTAAGCAGCACGATTGTAGCCGATAGTCCAATAAGGAAGGCTTCATTTATCGTTACATTCGACGAATCAGAACGACCCAGCTCTCGAAAAGACTTCTTTGCGTACAGTGTAGATATTCTGGGCTTTGACGAGCAAAACCTACCTATAATCAACTTTACATTAACCGACGCGTCAAGAGTGGCTGGATACTCTCTCGGAGCTCTAAGAGGGAACGATGGTCCTCTCAAAATAACTAACGAGTGTATTCAAGAAAAGTTTGAACAAGCAGTTGAAAACGGCATTTTGGGCGCAAAAGTCACAACCATTGGAGGTTCCGGTGGTGGTGGCTTGCCCGAGAACCCTTCATCGGGAGGCGGCGGAAGCTATCAACCCTCTTGCCAAATAATTGAATTCTCTCAAGGCGGTCGACTACTTTATGTATTTAGAACTTGTAGCTAAAGAGTAACGAGTCACCAGTCAAAAAAATTGCTCATGGTTAGATTATCAAATTATAAAGAGCCGCATTCTTGCGGCTCTTTATTTATATTTTTTAGCAACATGAGCACTTTAACTTAATGATTTAAATCGGTAAGCTCAAGGTATTTGCTTGTTAGGCTTCCACAATGCTGACGCCGTCAAACCTTCCAAAACTGAGCAACAGTATAGTTTTATTGACTGTATTGAGTGTAAGTGCCCTTGCAAATCAAGCGGACTTCGACAACGCAGAAATGGCAATGGATGCTATTCAATGGCTCCCACAGAACACACAAACGCTGAATCTTTCGTGTAGTAACGCTCAACAATCAACAACTGGCGCATACTCAAGCGCTCAAGACATCAACTACAATACGCCGCTGTGGGAAACTCGAGTGTCTTCAGACTGGTCATTTTTTTCCAATGAGTCACAGGGGAAAATACTGGTTATCGATTCTGATAACACTCTAGCAGAGCCGCGTTATCGCTACTTGTCTAACGGCACACAAAACCATTTGATTGAACCTTGGAGTGCATCAAAAGTGTTTGCCTTCACAGGGGCCATGGCGAAGCTGAGGGAAATGCATGGTATTGGTGCCGATGGAGCAATTGGTGAATATGCAATTGCAGATCTTATTACCAGTATTCATAGCTACGCTCCTGACGACGCCGCACAGGGAAATTCAAATGCCATCGCGAGTTTTTTTGCCAATATAGCAGGACGAGACTTTCTGACGGACCTTTTCCATAAATCATGGCTTAATCTGAGCAACGGACACGTGATGTTTCGGGGCGCCTATGGCACGGAAATACTCACACCAGCGCTCATGACGTGGACTGGTAGCATTGATGCCCAATCATTTCCATTAACCCCTTACACATCAAGCACCCTAGATCCGGGTTATCGAAATTATCGGTGCGATTACTGCGGCTTAACCGGTAACAAAGCCATGACCACACTCGCCATGGCAGAGTTTCTCAAGCGTTTAGCCGTATACGAACTCGATGACGCTACCCGCCCGCCATTTATCGAGTCGTCGGATATTGAAGTGTTGTTTTTTGGCAAAGCAGCAGATAACGGCGATGCACCGATAGGCGGAATGATGAAAGGGATCAGCCAACAGTTAGGTACAGCTATCGCTAGAGCAATTTCCGACAATAAGCAACTCACCGCAGATCAAGCAAAGTTAGTATTAGACAACGCCACTCGAGGCATGTGGCGCATCTATCAAAAAACTCGGCTGGGGGCCTTCTGAAACCCGTGGAACGGGAGAGAATGTGTTACTTGCGCATGTGTGCTTACCCATGACAGACCGTACGGCGTCGTTCACCATCGCGGCGCAGGCGAGCCATGATGGAGCGTCAGAAGCATCTGTCACCTATTCTGGTATCAAGATGCAACAGATGCTCGATAGCGCTATGCATAAGCTGTTAAGTCGGTAACTGTCTGTTATCGATTTCTTCCGTATTGCTCGTGAGACGACACCCAATCTGACGAGCTAATCGCCGATGCCAGAGAAATTTCACCAGCCAACACCACAGCAGCGACAATTTCGGCAAACTTGTGTACCTTGCCTCGGCCATAGCACCCGAGTAGCTCCAAACACTCTTTTTGCGTGCCTATGCCAGTACCGCCACCATAAGTTGCTACGATTAATGACGGAATGGTAATAGACACATGCAGATCGCCCTCTTCGGTGAGCTCCGAATACATCATTGCCGCGGATGACTCAGACACGTTCGCAACATCCTGCCCTGTGGCAATAAACATAGCGGTTATACCGTTTGGCGAATGCAGCCCGGTATTATTTACTCCCGATAAGAATGAGCCCACTCCGGCAACCCGTGCGTGGTAGTCTATCTGCTTTGGATCAACGCGCATGACTTGCAATAAGTGCTCACGTTTAATGGTGGCTTCCGCAGTCACCCGCTTACCGCGAGTACGCATAATGTTAATTTGCGATGCTTTTTTGTCGGTTGCAAAGTTCGATTCAAGGTAAAAGTCTTTAATACCTTCATAGTGGTCGAGTATCCACCCGCACGCAGCAAAGGTTGCCCTTCCTACCATGTTTTGACCAGCAGCATCACCGGTTTTAAAGTTGAAGCGTAAAAACGCAAACTTGTTTGATAAAAAGTGGTCGATGTAAGTAAGCTTGGCCACACTCGATGTTGCTTCGCCTTCTTCTTTTATTTTGTCGAAGTTTTGTTTTACCCATGCTACAAAATCTCGCGCCCCGCGTGCATCTTCAAATATAAAGACGGGTGCTCGCTGCATGGCATCATCGACCACCGTAGCCTTAACACCACCGCTCATATTTAAAAGCTTCATACCGCGATTGTATGAGGCTACAAGGGTACCTTCTGTAGTAGCCAGAGGGACAACAAATTCACCTTTGGCGTGTTCGCCGTCAATCTTAATAGGGCCAGCAATACCGACTGGGACCTGAGCAACACCAATGAAGTGCTCAATGTTCCCTTGTAACGACTGAGGGTCGATAGAGTAGTGATTCACATGATTTACTTTTCCGTCAGCTTGAGATTCAAAGAATCGCTGGCGCTCGGCAATAACATCCTTTCCGTAATCGTCCATATCTGAACGGGGAATACTGCCGCCGCGCTGACTGGGAGAAGTAATGTTGTCCTCAACTTCAAATTTCAACTTGCCAAAGGGCGACGCGGAAAAACAAATACCAATTTTACGTTTTTCAGGACTTACCGACTCATGCATATCAAGGTGCACGGTAATGGTTTGTCGCAAGCCAAACGCCATGCCGCCTTTTTCATTAATTTGGTCAACTGTCCAATATTCATCAGCTCCAGTTTGCACCCGAATCTTTTCAGGGGGGACGTTTTCGCCGTCAATGGAAATCCATTTTAGTTCTTTTAATGTGGCATCTTTCAAACGGTTTTTTAACGCGAAAGAAAGACCCTGTTCCGTTTTGGTAAAACTACCGTGGGTGTATAGCTGCTTCAATAAAATACTAGGTACAAACATGTGACATCCTATCTGCGATTTTTTGAAATGGACACTATGCAAGTGTTGCACATTATTTTTATAGCACACTATTTACCCAACTGGCCCGACCTTTTGGCATCACTTTGCGTTATGTCAAACATCACAAACGGGACATATTCTTTAAAAGTTGAGCCACTGCCAACGTAAGCTATTGATTGGTATGCCTTGGCACGAAGTAACAGGCTTGGTCAAAAATAATTTTCTAGTATCGATATCGTCAATTGAATGCGATTGGCAAACCAAATGTATTCGGTAAATCACCAAAGGAAGCGTTAAGGAATAATGCTAAGGATGGTAAAGCTCGCATGGAAGGAGCAACCGAATACTTCACCCCGTTACTTGATAAGGTCTATTGATGCGAAAGGGATTGTTCAGACAACAAGTCAGTGAAAACCAACGACCTCGGCTTCATGGTGAATTGCTAATGGCACCTAGCCCCATGTTTAGTCTAGTCACCTGTTTTCTTGTTGTCTGGGCACTAGCGGCTGTAGTCTTTTTAGCTACTTCCAACTACTCAAGAAAAGCCACCATCAGTGGATGGCTCGAACCAGATAGAGGCATTGTTCGCTTATACAGTCCTCTACCCCAAGGAAGGATCAGTAACATATTTGTCTCTGAAGGTAGCCTAGTAGACAAGGGACAACCTTTAATTGAGATTGATTTCTCCACACAGCTACATAGTGATAGCAGCGTTGAATCCGAGTTGAGCCAAGCTTTGATTGCAACAAAGACGCGACTACAGCAAAGTCTCAAAAGAGCGCAACTTATTCATAAAAGTGACTATGAACAACGAGTGAATGAACGGCTTGTAGCTGAAGCAGATCTCGTTTCATTAATCGATATACAGCATCTTGCCCGTCAACAGTGGGAGCTAGCTTCCAAGGCACATATAGCTCAACGCCTACTCTATGTGCAGGGCAATATTAGTCAAAAAGATCTCGATGCCGCTGCACTGTATGACCTTTCTGTTAAACAACAGTTTAAGGAAGCACGACGAAACGTTGAGCAAAAGCGAGCGTATATTCTCGAGCTTACACAAACCATTGCCACACTCCCGGACGCACAAGCTAATGAGCAAGTAGCGCTAGAAAATCAAATCAGTGATATCGAGAAACAATTACTTCAGATTAATAAGTCAGGCACTCGTGTGATTTACGCGACATCACCGTCAATCGTATCGACAATTCAGGGAGTCGTGGGACACACTGTGGATGCGTCAAAGCCCCTGATCAATCTTCTGCCTCAAGAAGCCAATATTCAAGCTCGTCTCCTACTGCCTGTGCGGGCTGCAGGTTTTGTTTCATCCGGGCAACAGATCGCTATTCGTTACGACGCATTCCCCTATCAAAAATTTGGTTTACATCAAGGAAGTATTCAAAGCGTTTCACAAACCTTAATTCTTCCCGGTGAAATAGCAAGCGCCCCTATCCGGGTGACTGAACCAACCTATCTTGTTAAGGCAACATTGAACGAAAAAGTTATCCGAGCCTACGGAAACACTGTAGAACTAAAAACAGGGATGACCTTTACAGCAGATATCTCATTAGGAGATAGGACGCTCTTTGAATGGTTACTTGAGCCCATTTTAAGCACTACGGGGAGACTGTGATATGCATTACGTTTCCTCTGGCCAAAATCATATTTCGCTGCGCTCCAATCAACGGGTACCTGTCATATTGCAAGCTGAAGCCGCAGAATGTGGCCTAGTCTGCCTGAACATGATTGGTCACTATTATGGCGATACCAGAGATATGGTGAATATGCGCCACCAATATAGCCTGTCATTAAGAGGCGCTTCGCTTAAAGATATCATCAGTATTGGCAGTCATATGAATTTTCAGTGCAGAGCACTGAAATTAGAAATGGACGACCTAACGTCGCTACAAACGCCTTCAATGCTTCATTGGGATATGAATCATTTTGTTGTACTCGTTAAAGTGACCAAAAAGGCCCTTACTATTCACGACCCAGCACTCGGCAAGCAAACTCTCACTTTTGAGCAAGCGGCTCAGCATTTCACAGGGGTAGCGCTAGAAATACAACCGAACAAAGACTTTACTCCTGTAAAAGCTCCAGAAAAGCTCAGACTAAGAGACTTTTTTAAACAGACCAAGGGCTTCGGTAAAAGCATAGTCGTCTTATTTTTGTTATCCGCCCTTTTACAATTATTTATTATTGCTTCGCCGTACTACATGCAAACCGTCGTTGATGACGTTCTGGTGCAAAACAATGCTCCGTTGTTAACTGCGCTAGCGGTAGGTTTCTGTCTGTTGTTGCTCATAGAAACCTTCACCTCCTGCACCAGACAATTACTTATTTTGTCACTGTCGTCTCGCTTACAGTTACAAATGTCTTCTGCGGTTTTTAAACACTTGCTATCACTGCCCGTAGACTACTTTGAAAAACGTCATATCGGCGATGTCGTCTCTCGATTCGGCTCATTGACGCATATTCGGGACTTTCTAACAACGGGCGTAGTCACAGCCATTCTCGATGGAATCATGGCTACGCTCACACTTTCAGTCATGTTTATCTATTCACCCATACTGTCGCTAGTTGTAGTCGCAATCATGTTGATCTATTTGGTGTTCAGAATCTCATTACTGCCTACCACGAAACGCTTAACCACAGAAAAAATAAACCTGTCTGCGAGTGAACAAAGCCACTTTATGGAATCCATTCGCGCCATTATTCCGGTGCGTATTTACCAGCAGGAAATACAGCGCCATGGAGAGTGGCAAAACAAGCTGGTTAACACGCTCAATAAAGATATCTCATTAGGGAAGCTAGAAATCACAAGCCAAACGGTTAACCACCTACTGTTCGGATTAGAGAACATTATTATCATCTATGTTGCTGCACAGCTCGTGTTAGAAAATACGTTTAGCGTCGGAATGCTATTCGCGTTTATCGCTTATAAAACTCGGTTCTCTTCGGCATTTGATAGCGTGGTAAATAAAGTCATTGCCCTGCGCATGCTAGGTCTGCATTTTGACCGACTGAGCGATATCATATTCACATCACCAGAACAGCAATTGGGGTCGAGAGGCAATTCACCTGCAAAGCTTCTAAACAATAATAGCGCCTCAACAACGCCCGCATCGTACCACCTTACGGCTAGCGATCTGAGCTATCGATACAGTTCATCAGAGCCTTACGTGTTTCATCAACTAAACCTAAAAGTCACACCTGGTGAATGCGTTGCAATTGTAGGCCCCAGCGGTACAGGCAAAACCACATTATTGAAATGCTTAATGGGCTTATTAACGCCAACACATGGAGAATTGACCACTCATTCAATTCACCATGATAAAGAGCTCGCTATTGCTGCTGTATTGCAAGAGGACATGTGCCTAAGCGGAACGATTGCAGATAACATCGCTTGTTTTGACGAAGCGCCTGATCTCAGCCGTATTGCTAATGCAGCGATGTTAGCTTGTTTACATCAAGAGATAGTCAATATGCCCATGCAATACAACACCCTGGTAGGTGATATGGGTACCAGCCTCAGTGGCGGCCAACGGCAGCGCCTTTTTCTTGCTCGAGCACTCTATCGACACCCTGAAATTCTGTTTCTTGACGAGGCGAGTAGTCATCTAGACCTAGACAATGAAGCGATGATCAATCACCACCTAAAGCAGTTAAAGATAACTCGAATCATCGTGGCCCATCGCCCTCAGACGATAGCCATGGCAGATACAGTTTATCAACTATCCGAAGGTCAGTTGCATAAGTTGCCCGCTCAACTTGCAGATGAACTTTCACCATCAAAAAACCAAGGAGAAACACCATGTCATACGGAGAAGTAAGAGAAGCTGGTACACAACTTACCGTTGCGGAACGCTCACTTATACACAATGCACTTGCAACCTCACTACCCATGGATGCGTTATCGAAGCGAGAGCTTCAGGTAGCGGGAAAGATCATGGAAGGACTTTCTAACAAGGCTATTGCCAACAAGCTGTTTATCAGTGAGCGCACGGTAAAGTTTCACTGCGCCAATATTTACAAAAAGCTCAATATACGAAGCCGTTCAGCGCTCATTGCCAGTTGCTTTCGCTCGATTTACCAACCTGCTCAACAGCCTAGTAGCTAAGAGCAATTACCACTACTCAAACAAGGAGTGTTTTATGTCAAATAATAAACCGCAACAACCAAAGTGCCTACGAGACAATGATATTAGCAAAGTTGAAGGTGGTGCACTGCCACACCCGCTGCACGAAGGTATTATCAAACCTATAGACCCGCCAGTCTACATCACCCTAGCGATTGGTGAAGGCGGAGGGGATCTACCCGTTCAGCTGTCCTAAGAAGCCATGGGGAGGTTAAGTTGTCCTCCTTTTTCTTTCATGCTTCAGCAAAAGGAAGCAGTATGTATGTCGCATTAATGGGCGGTGAATCGGACGCCCAAATTATCCATTTGGCTTCTGCGATTAAAAATGCAGGCCACACTCCGCTAATCACAAATACCCAATACTTCGGTGCGCATTGGCACATATGCTATGACCCTGACTACCACGATGGCTTTCTCACCTTTGCCGAACATTACGGTATCCCTAAAAACCGCATAGCACTGTCCTCAATAGATGCCGCCTATTGGCACCAGTACCTCCCCCCCATGAAAACGAGTAACGATGACCCCAGCTTTGAAGGATGGAGGGAACAAGAGTTAGCGAGTTCGCTTATGCCTTGGTTCACTTACGAAAGTATTCAGTGGGTAAATAATATAGAGGCTGTTCGAGCCCATCAGAGTAAACCGGTACAGCTAAAACAAGCGTGTGCTCTGGGTGCAAAAATCCCTTTCACTTATGTAGGTAATTCAACCGAAATGGCCTATCAGTTTTGTGACAACATTCCCGAAGTCATATACAAGCCGGTTAAGGGTGGGAAAACCGCCAAGTTTGTGAAAAAGAGTTTTAATTTACGAAAAGACGTTCATGCGCTTCTGCAGAACTATCCAGTCACCTTTCAAGCATACATAGAGGGTACCAACGTCAGGAGTTATGTTCTGGGTACAGAGGTAATTAGTGTACAGATTGATACCGACGCTCTGGATTTTCGCGATGACACCTCTGCAAGCCCGGTATTAACGATTGTCCCGCAACATATAAAAACACTCGCAGTAAAGCTTTGCAGCTCTCTCGGTATGAAATGGTGCGCTATTGATTGGCGTAGGGAACACACAGGGGAATACTACTTTCTCGAAGCAAACCCGTGCCCGTACTTTTTATACGTAGAGCAACTCACCGGTGCGGATATAACAGGTCGACTATTGAATTTAATGGGTATCAAAAACTAAAAAGCCGCGATACACGCGGCTTTTCAATTCAATGCTAATCTACAGAATGAATCGCGATAAGTCTTCGTTTTCAACCAAGGTATCGAGATGGCTGTTAACATAATCGGCGTCTATCAGTAGCGTTTCGCCGCTCTTTTCTGAAGCGTCGAATGAAATGTCTTCCATCAAACGTTCAAGTACTGTGTGTAAACGGCGTGCACCAATGTTTTCAGTGCGCTCGTTTACCTGCCATGCAGCTTCAGCAATACGTTGAATACCAGAATCGTCGAAACTAACACTAACGCCTTCTGTGGCTAGGAGTGCTTTGTACTGTTCGGTCAGTGATGCATTTGGCTCGGTCAAAATACGCTTAAAGTCACCCACTTCTAGTGCAGAAAGCTCTACGCGAATCGGTAAACGACCTTGCAGCTCTGGAATAAGATCAGACGGTTTTGCCATTTGGAAAGCACCTGAGGCAATAAACAAAATGTGGTCTGTTTTTACCATACCGTGCTTGGTTGAAACGGTGGAGCCTTCAACCAAAGGTAGCAAGTCACGCTGAACACCTTCACGAGAAACATCTCCCGAAGTATTGCCTTCGCGCTTACAAATTTTGTCGATTTCATCCACAAACACAATGCCATTTTGCTCTACCGACTCAATGGCTTTTTCTTTCAAGTCTTCTTGGTTTACTAAGCGGGCCGCTTCTTCTTCAACCAACAACTTAAATGCATCTTTGATTTTCAGCTTCTTCTTTTTCTTTTGTGAACCTGATAGGTTCTGGAACATACCCTGAAGCTGATTGGTCATTTCTTCCATGCCCGGTGGTGCCATTATTTCTACACCGACTTGGGGCTGAGCTACGTCAATTTCGATCTCTTTGTCGTCTAGGTCACCTTGACGAAGCTTTTTGCGAAACGCTTGGCGGGTACCGCGATCTTCAACGTCTTCTTTTTGACCCCAAACGTCCTCTGGTGGAGGAATCAATACGTCTAGAATGCGATCTTCTGCAGCTTCTTCAGCACGAAACTTCACTTTCTTCATTTCGTGCTCTTTAGTCATCTTCACTGCAATATCAGCAAGGTCACGGATAATTTGCTCGACTTCCTTACCTACATAACCAACTTCAGTGAACTTAGTGGCCTCAACTTTGATAAAAGGCGCATTTGCTAGCTTGGCCAAACGACGAGCTATTTCTGTTTTACCTACCCCTGTGGGGCCAATCATCAGAATATTTTTTGGTGTAACTTCTTGGCGTAGTTCTGGTTCTAACTGCATACGACGCCAGCGGTTACGCAAGGCGATAGATACGGCGCGCTTAGCACCCTGCTGACCAATAATGTGACGGTCAAGTTCGTGAACTATTTCTCTTGGTGTCATTTCAGACATGAATAAACCCTTTTCTTAAACCAGTGTAACCGTACTAGTAATCTAGTACATCGATGGTTTGACTGTGGTTTGTAAACACACAGATGTCACCAGCAATTGTCAGACTTTTTTCTGCAATCTCTTTGGCGGATAACTCTGTGTTGTTGAGTAGTGCGGTTGCCGACGCTTGCGCATAGTTACCGCCTGAGCCAATAGCAATAAGATCCTGCTCAGGCTGCACCACGTCGCCGTTTCCGGTAATGATAAGTGAAGCAGTTTTGTCTGCCACTGCGAGCAAAGCTTCTAGTTTTCTCAGCATGCGGTCGGTACGCCAGTCTTTGGCGAGTTCAACCGCAGCCTTGGTCAAATGGCCTTGGTGTGCTTCTAACTTGGCTTCAAAACGCTCGAATAAAGTGAAGGCATCGGCAGTTCCACCGGCGAAGCCTGCTAAAATTTTGTCGTGATACAAACGGCGCACTTTGCGTGCATTGCCTTTCATTACGGTGTTTCCCAGCGAGACTTGTCCGTCTCCAGCCATTACCACCTGATTTCCACGTCTGACAGATACTATCGTTGTCACGTTATTTTCCCCGTAATAATTGGGGGTTGTCACACCTGTTTTGTGACAACCATCATTGCTATAGGTAGAAAATGGGGAACTTCAGCACATTTTCAAGTAAAGAAATTGCTGGTGGAGGCACTGGGCCCCCGAATTGGAGTAAAACTATTGGTTCCAGAACCAGATTTGGCAGGTCGCAATATTCACTTTTCTCAAGCTATGCTTGGCTTTTTCAGCATCACGTTTGGTTTCAAAAGGCCCTAAGATGACTTTGAACCAATCACCATTGTCACCGCTCGTCGGGCGGATCTGCGCTTCTAGCCCCTGAAATGCGATAGTCGCACGCATTGATTCTGCTTGTGCTCGGGTTTGGAACGACGCACACTGCATTAAATATCGTTTGTCAGACTTTTCTTGTTCAGCCACATTCACTTGCACTTCATATCCTGGAAGTGTGCGAATGTATTCCCACTCCTCTTGAGGCAGTTCTGGTAACTCTTCTTCGTCGGTAACCACCTCTCTAGTGATTAAGTTGTCATGAGACTCATCAACGTTGTCTTTAATTGACCAAAGAAAGGCGGCAAAACCGCACAAAAGAGTCACCACAATAACTAGTCTCACCATGGGAAATGGTGCTAGTTGTGCTTCTTTTTTATTGCGTTTAGCAGCGGCCGTTTTTTTTCTGTGGCGCTCGTCCACGGGAAACATAATCTTGTTGCGCCATAAATGGCTAAAACCCTTTGAATTCATTAAGTAAAAGCGCTTGACTACTTTCAAGCGGCTGAAAAATACACACCAACATTACAGTGGTATTTTGAGTAGCTATGATCGCAGTGTACCGTAAAGATAAATTAGGTGCTAACTGAAATCTGTGGGATCAATATCCACCGACCAACGCACCTTACTGGCCTGTAAAAGGGTATTCATATGAGGTAATGCATGGCGTAACTGTGTGTGGAGTGGTGCGCGTTTTTCATGACCACACACCAGCATAAAACGAAAGCGTCCTTGACGTTTTTCGATTAAACAAGGAAATGGACCGGCGATTTGTAACGGTACATCAGTCTGCCCTTGTTGTCGGATAATCTCTCGGCATTGGGCGAGAAAGTCATAAGCCAATTGACCATCTTGCGCTTCTGCCCGCACGACAAACTGACTCACAAAAGGGGGTAATCCAGCGGCTTTTCGTTCGGTAAGGGCTAGACGTGCGAAGTGCCCATAACCATTGTTAATGAGATCTTGGAGCAATGGGTGGTGTGGATTATGTGTTTGTAAGTACATCTCACCGGGTTTGCTCGCGCGCCCCGCTCGACCAGCCAATTGGGTGACCAACTGCGCAAGCTTTTCCGACGCTCTAAAGTCAGCGCTAAATAAGGCGCCGTCGCAATCGAGCACGGCCACAAGCGTTACATGGGGAAAATGATGCCCTTTTGAGAGTATTTGAGTACCCACCAATAATTGATGCTCTCTGCGGTTAACCGCATCGAGTATGTCGTTGAGCTTATCCTTGCCCCTCACTGAATCACTATCTATTCGCACCTGACTGACATTAGGAAACAGCCGTGCCAAGCCTTGCTCCACTTGCTCCGTACCCGTACCTGCTGTGACCAACTCATCTGAGTGACAACTTTCGCATTGCTTGGGAATAGCACCAGAAGCACCGCAGTGATGACATTGGAGTCGACGCATGCCTATATGAACGGTGTAGGGTCGGTCACACCGTCGACATTGCATGGTTTCACCACAGTGATGACATAGCATCGCTGGGGCGTAGCCGCGTCTATTTACAAACACCAATACCTGATTACCAAGGTTAAGATGTTGGCGCATTATGTTGAGTAAGGGAGATGACAGACCGTAGTCAAGGGGTTGATCTCTCACATCGAGTAAATGTTGATGTGTACTACTCGCACCGCCGGCTCGCTTGGTAAGTTGCAAATGATGATAACGACCGTTCAACGCATTATTTAAACTTTCTAGTGAGGGTGTCGCACTGCCGAGTAACAAGGGGATATGCTCGTGACGTGCACGAATGGCCGCCAAATCACGGGCGTGATAGCGAAGACCATCTTGCTGTTTGAATGACTCGTCATGCTCTTCATCAACAATGATCATACCGAGGTTTTTAACGGGCGTGAAAATGGCCGAACGGGTGCCAATAATAATACCTAATTCACCGGCATTAGCTTGCTGCCACACGCGAAGTCTCGCAGTATCGGTCAGTTGAGAATGCAATACCCCCACATCCACATTAAACCTGCGCTTAAAGCGCGACACTGTTTGAGGTGTTAAGCCAATTTCTGGCACTAAAATAAGCACTTGTTTACCAGCTTCTAATAGCGGCTCAATTGCCTGCAAGTAGACTTCGGTTTTTCCACTGCCTGTAACCCCCTCTAATAAACTTACCGCAAAGCGCCCTTGCTGTTGAATAAGGGCCGCAATAGCAACGGCTTGTTCTTTATCTGGCAGTGGTTTATCTGCAACGCTGAAGGTCTTGAGCCACGCTTTTTCTGTAAATTGAGGCGTAGTTTCTTCTAGCGCTATAAGACCTTTATCTGCTAACGCTTTGACTACTGGGTGCGAAAACTGCTTACGCGCATCTACCGCTAACATGGTTTGTTCAATCAGAGCGTCTAAACAGGCTTTTTGCTTGGGTGCATTTTTTAGCGTTGTTTGCACAATCTCGCGACCAGATTCCGTTGCCTTAGCAAACAGACTTGGCGTTGCTTGAGCAGACTCACCTTTGCGTAACAACACTGGAAGCATGGCATGAATAACCTCACCCGGTGCATGGTGATAGTATTGCCATAACCACTGTGCTAGATGAATCAATGTAGGAGATAACACTGGCTGAGTGTCGATGACTTCACTGATGGGTTTAACTTTAGTTTCGTTATCAACATCATCAAGTTGGCCTACCACAATACCTACCAGCGATCGCGGGCCAAAGGGCACCTTTACTCTTACACCAACTTGGAGAGCTTCGTCATTCGAATAAGTAAAGTTTTGTCGTAACGGCACAGGAACCGCAACCTCGATGTAAGCCATTGATGTAACGACACCTCACAGTATGCATATAGCGCGTAGTCAAAGGGGTATATCATCTGTCTTTCCGGCAGAAAGTCAAACATCCAATCTCGAGCTTTATTGATTTGCCAATAATCTCACGGATAAATAGCAACTAAAGCCCTTAGGTGCTCACTTTGCATACAAATATGCTTGATCCCGAGCCCGTCATACTTTAATATGCGCCGCTCTTTTGCGACGTGCTGCTTTTAAACAAGCGTCATGTCATTGAATATTAAGTAACGTATGGTGTGCGACTTCGGGTTGTATAGCGATGCGGCCTTATTATGTGAGGTAATCCATGAAACAAGGTATCCACCCAGAATACGCAGAGATCAAAGCAACTTGCTCTTGCGGTAACGTATTAAACGTTCGTTCTACACTTGGTAAAGACATCAACCTAGACGTATGTTCAGCGTGTCACCCTTTCTACACTGGTAAGCAACGTAACGTTGACACCGGTGGTCGTGTTGACCGCTTCAAGAAGCGTTTCGGTGCTTTGGGTAAAAAATAAGCCCAATCCAACGTTTCTAAAAAGCGCCCGTGTGGCGCTTTTTTTATGTCTTTGTACCCTCTATCCTCCCCCGTTAAATTTATAAGAAAAATACAAATAAATTTAATGATAAACCACATGAATGACTAACATTTTATAGTGTGACTGGTCTAATGAGATATTCTGTCCTACATTGGGTACAAAATTAAGCGTGATCAGATATGTAACCTCAAAATCCCTATGCTAGAGTAATTGCACAGGGATAGGTTAAAAGGACTAAGCACCTATCTCTAATCATGCTGACGGTGCAAACGTTAGTTGTTCTGCTCGTCATATGTCGTGTGTGTCACTAAAAAAACGATAAAACGCGCCCACACAACACTTTGTTTATCCACTCCCTACATCGAAGGATACGTGAACCAATGTCAGACTTTAGACAACGCGCTCTTGATTACCATGCCAAGCCTACGCCGGGAAAAATTCGCGTTGAACTATCAACGCCTGCAGACAGCGTAGAAGATCTTGCTCTTGCCTACAGCCCAGGTGTTGCCGAACCGGTAAGAGAAATTGCCGATGACCCAGATAACGCCTACAAATATACCGCTAAGGGCAACATGGTTGCGGTTATTAGTAACGGTACAGCCATTTTGGGTTTAGGTAACTTAGGTCCACTTGCTTCAAAGCCAGTCATGGAAGGAAAAGCGTTGCTGTTTAAACGCTTTGCTGGTTTAGACGCCATCGATATTGAAGTTAAACACCGCACCACAGAAGAATTTATTAATACGGTAGCCAATATTGCTGACACTTTTGGTGGTATCAACTTAGAAGATATTAAAGCGCCAGAGTGTTTTGAAATCGAAAAAGAGTTGATTAAACGCTGTAATATTCCCGTGTTTCATGATGACCAGCACGGTACCGCTATTGTTACCGCCGCAGGCATGCTAAATGCCCTTGAGATCCAAGGTAAAACCATAGAAAACGCCAAGATTGTTTGTATGGGAGCGGGTGCTGCTGCGGTGGCATGTATGGAATTACTCATCAAGTGTGGTGCTCAGCGTGAGCGTATATATATGCTTGACCGCAAGGGCGTTATACACACTCGCCGAGAAGACTTAACAGAACATAAAAAGCTTTTCGCAAACAATACGGACAAACGCACCTTAGATGATGTAATGGACGGTGCAGACATATTTGTGGGTGTTTCAGGGCCTGATGTACTACCGCCCGAGACCTTAGCATTAATGGCTGAAAACCCAATTGTCTTTGCGTGTTCGAATCCCGACCCAGAAATTAAACCTGAGCTAGCGCATGAAGTACGCAGTGACTTAATCATGGCAACGGGACGCTCGGATTACCCTAATCAGGTGAATAACGTGCTGTGCTTCCCGTTTATTTTCCGGGGTGCTTTAGATGTTCGTGCAACAGCCATTAATGATGAGATGAAAGTGGCAGCAGTGGAAGCCATTAGAAGTATCAGTAAAGAGCCAGTGCCAGAAAGCGTACTGAAGGCGAGTAACAGTAAATCGCTAGAGTTCGGTAGAGAATACATCATTCCCAAACCTATGGATCCACGGTTGAATGAGCGCATTGCCTCTGCGGTAGCAAAGGCTGCAATCGACTCAGGCGTGGCTAGAATTACCGACTAACTAGTTAGCCTTTACTCTTCTTCTAGGGCATTGTCGATAGACACGTCAATGCCCATCTCTTCCATTATTTTCCGCGCTTCCGCTGGAATGCGATTTGGATTGTCTTTTTTCAGGTCGTCGTCATTGGGCAATGGCTGACCAGTAAATGCGTGTAAGAAGGCTTCGCACAACAGCTCTGAATTGGTTGCGTGGCGCAAGTTGTTTATTTGTCGACGGGTACGTTCGTCAGTAAGTACTTTCAAAACATTGATCGGAATAGAAACAGTAACTTTCTTAACCTGCTCACTCTTTTTTCCGTGTTCTGCATACGGATATACATACTTTCCGTTCCACTCTGCCATTTGCTACTCATTCTGCCTGTTTTTAAGTTATAGACAGAAATTCTAAACAATGTAGCGAAAAGGTCAATTGAGCAGTGTAAACCGCTTGACGTCTAGACATATATTATTTAGTTTAGACGTCTAAACGTCCATTGAAGAGAAAGATCATGGTTTCCTACGCAGAAGGTATCGACGCCCTTAACCAAACACTGTCGGAATTGAGAGACATCGACGTATCGTTTGAGTTTTTTCCGCCTAACAGCGAGAAAATGGAGCAGACCTTATGGAAGTCAGTAGAACGCCTAGCACCGCTAAAGCCAAGCTATATGTCTGTGACCTATGGCGCAAACAGTGGTGAGCGTGACCGTACTCACGACGTAGTCAAGCGCATTCAACAGCAAACTGGTGTTGCTGCTGTACCTCACCTTACCTGTGTAGATGCGTCTAGAGATGAGCTGAAACAAATCGCTCAAGATTACTGGGATTCAGGCATTCGCCGTATTGTTGCTCTGCGTGGTGATTTACCCAAAGGTGTAGACAAAACTGAAATGTATGCGTCTGACCTAGTGGCCTTGCTGAAAGATGTTGCAGACTTTGATATCTCAGTTGCCGCCTATCCTGAAAAACACCCTGAAGCACCCAACGCTCAGTTTGATTTACTCAACTTAAAACGCAAAGCCGAAGCGGGTGCCAGCGAAGCAATCACGCAGTTTTTCTTTGATACTAGTGTTTACCTACGCTTTAGAGACCGCGCCGCTGCTGCAGGCATCGACTTAGATATTGTTCCGGGTATTCTACCCGTGACTAACTACCAAACCTTGGTTAAGTTCGCTGGCTTTACTAACGTGCACGTACCAGGCTGGTTACACAAGATGTTCGATGGTCTAGACGATGACGACCAAGCGACACGTAACTTAATTGGCGCCAACATTGCCATGGACCAAGTGAAAGTATTAGCTAAAGAAGGTGTAAAACATTTCCACTTCTATACGCTTAACCGCAGCGAACTTAGCTACGCGATCTGCCATATGTTAGGGGTTCGCGGCAATTAATTTTGCTGAATACCGCCATTGCGGTATACCATGTACATGCACTGTATCGGATAAACGCGCGACGCATATCGCGCGTTTATTGTTTCTAGAAGAACAAGGAGCACAGCGTGGACTGGAGCCAAGTAAAAAACAAGTACAGCGAGGTACAACCTAAAGTTCTCAATGTACTTTCAATTTTTATTAAACGCTGTAAAGACGACAGTATCACTATCTCGGCAGGTCATTTGGCTTATGTGACTCTGTTATCACTGGTGCCCTTTATTATGGTGACCTTTACCATAATGTCAGCCTTTCCTGTTTTTGCCTCAGTGCGCACCAAGTTAGAGTATTTTATTTTCAATAATTTTGTTCCCACCGCCAGTGACGTTGTACACGAGTATATGTCGGACTTTGTTGGTAACGCTTCGCAAATGGGTGCTATTGGTATATTGTCATTATTACTGGTTGCACTAATGCTTATCATGAACGTTGACAAAACGTTGAACCGAATTTGGCGCACTCAGAGTAACCGTCCGGTGGTTTATACCTTTGCGATTTATTGGATGGTTATTACACTTGGTCCTTTACTCATCGGTTCAAGTGTTGTTATTAGTTCCTATCTTCTTGGTCTAGCTGCCTTTGCCGAAGAATACACACCGGGTTTGGGTACGTTTTTACTCAAGCTAGTACCCAGCTTTACCGCCCTACTCGCCTTCATGATTTTGTATATGCTAGTGCCTAACAAGCGCGTGCCTGCCAAACACGCATTACTAGGTTCGTTACTCGCTACGCTCTCATTTGAATTCACTAAATCAGGGTTCGCGTTATACGTGACTAACTTTCCGTCGTACCAGGTTATTTATGGTGCGTTAGCGGTTGTTCCAATTTTGTTTTTGTGGGTATATCTGTCTTGGATTGTGGTGTTACTTGGCGCCGAGTTTACTTGCGCATTGGATGATGCTTCAGACAAAGAAGCTGCAGAAGAAGATTCTCCCGCAGCATCATTGGGATAACATGGCGTTGAGAAAGGTGAGGACTACTAGCTTCAGTCCCCTTTCATTGTAGCGATGAAGGCGTCGGATTCGGCTATAGCAGTATTCATTTGAGAAATTAGCTGCTTCACATTGTTTTCAATGGTTGAAAGTTCGCCTTGCAACGCACCTATCGCGCTCGCGTTTAAATTGTGTTTCAAATAGAGCACATTGTCTTGTAGCGCAGATAGCACAGGCGCCATTTTGCTTTCTGCCCGTCGCATTGACGACAGCAAGCTGTTATAGCGACGCTTGGTCGCGTTAAGTTTCTGCTGGCTATCACGTTTTAACGACGCATTCTGATACTGAGAAAGCTCAGTTTCCCACTCTTCAAATAATGCATCCGCAACACTTTCGATATTATTGATACGCTGTGTAACTTCGTCAGCCGCGGCTTGGCTATCGTAGTACTGAGACGAGAGCGTATCGTAGATATCCTCAAGCTCTCCACCATCAAACGCTACAACCGCACTGTATGCCTCAAGAGCAGAGCTAAACTGTTCTTGCGCTTCCTCTTGAGAAGATTTAGCGTCTTCAACGCGGTCAACCAATATGTCACGCTTTTCAACACCGACCTTTTCCCAAACAGCGTAATAGGCCGATTGATAAGCAGATTGACAGCCTGTTAGGCTAATAGACAGAACGGCCAACACACACAGCGAACGAAATTTCATTAATCATCACCCTTATATCGTGCTGCGCTAATAATAGCGAATAGATGCACGATGACGCCCACGATACCCAAAATAATAGTCCAGCTTAAGGCATAGCACACACCAACGGTAACAAAAATAAAATCGCCGCTAAAATACGGCCTTGAACCAAATGCCCTAATCCTGGGATAAAAAAGTTACATATTGCGGCAATTACATTTCCGCCTGAACCTTGTCCAGCCATAAGCTACTCCATCGAAAATAAAAGTATCAATAAACGCCAAAGCGTGATTTATTAAGAATAAGCTAAACTAAAATCACAACTCATACAATGCGTTGACACAAAATGAAACGACTTTACCCCGAAGCTTCGTGCTACCAGAATGGATATCTTGACGTGGGGGACGGCTATTCAATCTATTTCGAACAAAGCGGGAATCCAGAGGGCATTCCTATTCTTTTTCTTCACGGAGGCCCAGGTGCTGGCCTTCCACCGCATTACACCCAGTTTTTCAATCGTGATCTCTACCGTATTATCGGTCTAGACCAACGAGGTTGTGGTCGCTCTACGCAAACTCTCATGCCGGAGCACAACACTACGGAGCACAATATCCGTGACATCGAATCCCTTCGCGAGCATCTTGGTATACAAGAATGGGCTTTGTTTGGAGGCTCATGGGGAGCAACTCTGGCACTTTGCTATGCTATTCGTCACGCAGACAAGGTCACAGGAATGGTGCTTCGCGGGGTGTTTTTAGGTAGGGCGGAAGATCGGGAGTGGTACCTTGGTGCTAATGGTGGACCTGCACAGTATTTTCCAGAGTATTACCAAGAGCTCACCCGTGATGTGATAGGCGAATTAAATGCGGATAACATAAGTCAATATTATCTTTCTTTGCTCAAATCTACTGATGAGAGCGTACAGCATTATGCGTCGATACAATGGTACTGTTGGGAAGAACGCCTGTCTAAATTGTTTCACTCAGATACGCACATTAAGAGCCAAGCTTCTCAGCTTCATCCGAGTGTATTCCCACTCGCCTACCTAGAGTGTCATTATCTAGTACATCATTGCTTTATTAATGATGATTATATTCTTGAAAATGCAGAACATTTCAGTCATATTCCAGGCGTAATCATACACGGCCGCTACGACATGATATGTAAAACAGAAGCTGCTTTTTCATTGAATTCTCGTTGGCCAAATAGCGAACTTAAAATTGTGTCCAATGCTGGTCATAGTACTTCAGAGCCCGGAATAGCCTACGCCTTATGTAGAGCAACTAAAGACTTAGCAGTAACCATAAGAGAATCCAATTTGTGATAGGACTTATTCAACGAGTTTCAGAAGCCAGTGTATCGGTAAATAACGAAGTGGTAGGTAACATAGGTCATGGCATGCTGGTATTACTGGGCGTTGAAAAGTCTGACAACGACTCCTCAATAGAAAAGCTAGCCAACAAACTCTCTCGATATCGCATGTTTTCAGACAGCGATGGAAAAATGAATCTCAATATTGAACAAGTGGGCGGTGAAATCTTAGTGGTCTCACAATTCACATTAGTTGCAGATACGCAAAAGGGCAATCGCCCAGGATTTTCTCGAGGCGCAACGCCAGAACACGGCGAACAGATTTATAATCAATTTGTTAGTAAGCTAAAAAGTCTCAACATGGCAGTACAGACAGGTCAGTTTGGCGCTGACATGCAAGTGGCACTCATTAACGATGGGCCAGTCACTTTCCAATTCCAAGTCTAATTTCTGCCGCTAATGCAGTAAAGCGAAGACCAATTAACACTTGTTTCACATTTAACCATGAGGTTAAATGAATGCTTTCCCTCAATATAAGGCGAACATTTTGTATAAGGTTGTGACCCCAAAAAGCGAAGCGGAACTCGATGCCTACTATCACTTCCGTTGGGAGAACCTTAGGCAGCCTTGGAATTACCCGTTAGGATCAGAGAAAGACGAATATGAGCAAGTCTCTGAGCACCGAATGATAACTAACGGACGAGGAGATATTGTTGCTTGTGGTCGCGTACATTTAAACACTGCTGAAGAAGCGCAAATCCGCCATATTGCCGTTCATCCCGATCAGCAACGAAAAGGCTTAGGGCAAATGATGTTAGCTGCCTTAGAGAGTGTTGCTAGAGACCTCGGCGCTGATCGAGCGGTAACCAATAGCCGAGAGATATCCATGGACTTCTTTAGTGCATGTGGATTTGAAGTCGAGCGAGAGGCTGCCAGTGAGTTAGGTATGCTTAAACGCCAGCAAATGGTCAAAAAACTCACTGCCAACAACACGCTCATACTACATCCCATATGGTGTGATGAATTACAAAAAACCTGGTCGGAAACCATACCCATTACCGAACATATGGGTATTAAACTACATCAGTACAGTGGACGAACCTTAGAAACACGGGCCTCGTTAAACAAAAATATTAATATTCACGGCACCATGTTTGCCGGCAGCATATTTTCGCTAGCTACACTCACTGGCTGGGGAATGTTATACCTTCAACTGAAGGAAAAAACACTCTCTGGTGATATCGTGCTAGGTGATGGTGATATTCATTACCACAAACCCATCACCATGAAACCTCGAGCAATTTGCAATATAGAAACCTTAAGTGGAAAGTTTAAAACCCTTGAAACGGGAACGAAGAGCAGGTTTGAACTGAGTGTTGAAATTCTAGACGACGATATACCTGTCGCAGAATTTAAAGGGGTTTACTGGGTGTTGCCCAGCAAAGATGAGGCATAAAAAAACGCCCGATAAATCGAGCGTTTTCATATCGTTATTAAAGACAGTTGTTTAAGCAACCATTGCTGCTTGCAACTTCTTCATCGCATTCTTTTCAATTTGGCGTACGCGCTCAGCAGACACCTGATATTTATCAGCTAAGTCTTGCAAAGTAATCTTGCTATCAGCTAACCAGCGAGTTTCGATAATGTCTTGGCTACGCTCATCAAGAGTTTTGAGTGCTGAGTACAAACGCTTGCTCGCATTAGTATCCCAATCAGTGTTGATCACTTCCATTTCAACATCAGTAGATTTGTCTTCTAGATATTGAACAGGAGCAAAGTTACCCGTTTCATCTTCGTCAGCAGACAAATCAAAAGCCTGATCTTGGCTGCTCATACGAGCTTCCATTTGAAGGACTTCTTTGGTGCTCACACCTAACTCTTCTGCAACGGTTTGTACTTCTTCATGAGTGAACCAGCCGAGACGCTTCTTAGCCTTACGGAGGTTAAAGAACAACTTGCGCTGTGCTTTAGTCGTCGCGACTTTAACAATACGCCAGTTTTTAAGAACAAACTCGTGAATCTCAGCTTTAATCCAGTGAACTGCAAATGAGACTAAGCGCACACCCACTGAAGGGTCGAAGCGTTTTACCGCTTTCATCAAGCCGATATTACCCTCTTGAATGAGGTCAGCTTGTGGAAGGCCGTAACCTGAGTAAGATTTAGCAATATGCACAACAAAACGCAGGTGAGACATTACCAGCTTACGTGCAGCTTGTAGGTCTTCTTCCTCTCGTAATCGTAAAGCCAGATTGCGCTCTTCTTCAGCGCTAAGCATATCAATACTGCTAACAGCTTGTACGTAGCCTTCGATGCTACCACTGTGCGGCACTGATAAGGCCATAGATTGCATTTTATCGCTCATTGTTCACCTCTTTTTTCGCATCTTGATACTATCAAACTTGTATCCGCTGCGCGAGACCTAATTTTAACCTAAATACGATGACATATTGATATGTTATTCCTCGTCAAAAGATCAAGACCGGTTTAGACGAAAAAAGTTTCAAAATATTATCTCAACCCCATTTACAGCCGTTTGTTTAGCTTAGAGGGGAAGGCATAGGACCATAATAAAGTTAACCTTTAATGACATAGTTGCTAACTCAATTTGTCTCATTAATCTGCGATTCATCGCGTAGTTTCAATTCACATGACATCCATCTAACCAGTTGCTATCTTAGTGGAACCGGTTCGAAGAGTATAAATGGGTTGATTTATTTTCAGTTATCTTTTCGCGAAAAGCTGATGTAGTTTTATTTTCACTAGCATAAATACAAGAGGCTAAGACGTACTCATGTTTGCATATGTTGCACGACAACCTATTTTTGATGCCAATCAGGAAGTATTTGCATACGAACTTCTCTTTAGGGTTGGCCAAGAAAACTGTTTTCCTGATATTCCACCAGACGAGGCAACATCTAAAATTCTCACTTCTACACATTTGAGTATTGGAATCGAGGAAATCGTCGGCGACAAAATGGCCTTTATCAACTTCCACAAAGATACCTTGATGTATCGCTTTCCTACCTCACTAGACGCCAATAAGGTAGTTATAGAAGTTGTTGAAACCGTCGAAGTCAATAATGCTTTAGTCAGTGCGTGTAAGCATATTCGAGGGCTTGGCTACAAAATAGCGCTAGATGATTATGACATGCAGGGTAAGTGGGAAGAGTTCATGCCCTTCATCAGCATTATTAAAATCGATATCACCGAACTTGATCACAACGACATTGCTGAGCTTGCAAAACGTTTTAAAGAAAGAAAGATTAAGTTGGTAGCCGAGAAGATTGAAACCCTTGAAGAGTTTGAAAAATTTAAAGCGATGGGTTTCGACTATTTCCAAGGGTACTTTCTAGCAAAACCTGAAATAGTTAAACATCGAAAGCTCGGGCCAAACAGTATCACTATGCTAGAGCTCATTAGTATCAGTGCTCAGCCTCAGCTAGATTTCGACAAAGTGAATAGCATTATTGAGCGAGACCCATCGCTGATATATCTACTGCTGCGCTTTATCAACAATCCTATGTTTAACAAACGCAATAAAATCACCTCGCTAAAACATGCACTTACGTTTATGGGCGAAGTTGAAGTGAAAAAGTTTATTGCGTTGCTGTCCCTCGCCAATTTAAGTGAAGGCAAGCCCAGTGAACTTATGCAGATGGCACTGGTACGTGCGAAATTTTGTGAATTGGTGTCGGTATCATTAAAGGAAATTGAAAATCCGCCGACAGGCTTTCTTACAGGGCTACTTTCGCTACTCGACGCTATGATGGGTCAACATATTGAAGATTTAGTCTCTAAAGTACCCATCAGCGACAAAGTGAGTGACGCTTTGTGCGGTGGTACGGGCCTTCTTCGAGATTGTTTGGATTTGGCCAGACACTTTGAAGCGGCGAATTGGGCAGGTGTAAAACGTTTCGTTGCTAAATATCCAATAAAGCAGACTTTACTCCATGGGTATTACAACGAGGCAATGAAATGGGCGCGTCATATGCAAATCAGCGCTCAATCGGAGAACACGAGTACAAAGTAAATACCAAGTCACGGCTAGTTTAGTACTTGAGCACGTCAAACTTATTGGCGTAAACTGCTTACTTATGCATGCGAAAAGCTATCTCATAGCGATTTGCAAGGGTTATGTTGTTTAACAAGAACGCCGCAAACAAGACGGCGCAATGAACGCAGGGACTTTTTATTTATGTTCGCTTTCACAGCTCGCCAACCGATATTGGATCGAAACAAAAGTGTTTTCGCTTATGAGCTTATCTTTAGAGATGGAAAAGCAGGTGCGTTCCCGGAGCATTCAAAAGAGAAAAGCAATTACATTGCAAACCATTTTCATCCGCTTGGGCTAGATGATATCTGCGCCGAGAAAACGTCATTCATCAATTTCTCTAGCGATACCATTATCTCTCGGTTCCCTACATCGTTAAATCCGGAAACCGTCGTGGTTGAATTAGCTGATAATCCATTTACCCAAACAGGATTATTGGAAGCCTGTCAGCACATTAAACAATTGGGTTTTAAGCTAGCCATAGACGATCCAATGATGATGAGCGCGCAACACGACATTTTTCCGTTAATTGATATTTTAAAAGTTGATGTATCTAAAACTCGCTACGAAAATATCGAAAAGCAAATACCCCGCTTCATTGATGCAAACATTAAGTTAGTCGCCGAACAAGTTGAAGACCACGACAACTTTGCCACTTGCAAGGACTTGGGTTTCGACTTCTTCCAAGGATATTTTTTCGCTCAGCCAGAAGCTCGCATGATGAAGCAGCTGCCAGCGTCGAAGATGAACCTTGTAGATTTGATGGGAGAGAGCTCAAATTCGGTTTTTGATGTTGATCGCATTAGTGAAATTATTGAGCGAGACGCAGCATTAAGCTACATGCTGCTTAAGTTCATCAATAACCCAACAATCAACAAGCGCTACAAAATTACGTCTTTGAAACACGCTCTGAACTACATGGGTGAAGTCGAGATTAAGAAGTTTATTGCACTGCTTAGTATCGCTAATTTGGGTGACGACAAGCCATTAGAAATTATTCACATGTCTCTTGTTAGAGCCAAATTTTTTGATTTGTTAAGCAAGACACGAGACATGAATACCAATCCGCCGATTGGCTTTCTGGTCGGGCTGTTCTCTTTGCTAGACGGGCTTTTAGATCAGTCGATGACAGACATCCTAAAACAGTTACCTTTATCTGAAGAGGTAAACGACGCGCTTATGGGTAAAAACCTCGAGTTCAATGCTTACATGAGCTTAGTCAGAGCCCTTGAAAGTGCGCTGTGGATGAACGTTATCAAGCAGGCTAAAGTGCTCAATATTGACCAAAAGCAACTGCATGCTCTGTATAACCAAGCCATCATTTGGGGCAATGGTGTAAGAAGCGCAATTTCGGCGCACTATCCTAAGGCGAAAGCTCAAGGATAATTAAGTGGGCTCTATTTGCTTGACGTGACGTTGTACTGAAATCAAAGAGCCCAACAAACCCAACCCAACCGATAACCCCAACATGACAAGTAGTGCCGTTCCAGACAACCCAGTAATATTGAAAGAGGTTTGATAAAGGGCGGCGAAGGCCTGAATACTACTGTCCATCCACCATAGAATTCCCACTACGGCGAACCACGCCATTACTCCGCCTAGTAAGCCAAACCAAAAGCCAGTGTACAAGAATGGACGATGAATAAAGGCATCTGTGGCGCCCACCAATTTCATCACTAATATTTCATCTCGTTTACTGAGTATATTGAGCCGAATAGTATTTCCTATGATTAATACCACGGCCACAAACAGTAGGCCGCCAATCAATGAGACTAAATCCCGGGCTATAGCGATCACAGCATGTAGTCGTTCTAACCATTCAATATCCAGTTTTGCCGATTCTACTTCTCGCTCTGCTTTTAACTTATTGAGCAAGCGCTTTGCGGCTAAAGGGCTATCATGACGCTCTGCGGGAGTGACTAACACAACATCTGGTAAGGGATTGGTCTCTAAGTAAGCGATAGCGTCCCCCAAACCTGACAATTGCTGAAACTCTTGCAGTGCATCATCAGCGGGAATGAAGACTAAGCTGTCGATTTCAGGCCAACTGTTCAAACGAGCCACTAACTGCTGGCTTCGAGAGGCAGGAGTACCTGTTTTCAAAAACAGAGATATCTCTGAAGCTTGCTCCCAACCTACAGTAATTTTTTCTGTATTTTTTACCATGATATAGAGCGTACTGGGTAAGGTAATACTTAATCCGAGCACACCAATGGTCATGAGTGACGCCGCGGGTTGCCGCCAAAGTTCACCAAGACTCGCAAGGGCTTGGCGAATATGGGTAACGAAGAACATAAAAAATGCTTGGATCACACCCACCTTTCGCTCGCTTGCACCGCTATTTCGACCTCTAAACAAAATACTCATAGTGGTGTCGCATCCAAGTCTTGAGTGAGTCCGTCAGTAATCATCTGCCCTTTTCGCAGAGTTAATGTACGATATTTCATCCGTGCAATCAGGCCCAAATCATGGGTCGCAATCAATACAGAAACACCTGCTTGATTGAAGTCTTCAAATAGACGAATAATTTCCATAGACAGCTTGGGGTCTAGGTTACCCGTGGGTTCATCAGCTAAGAGCAAAGGAGGTTTATTCACCACGGCTCTAGCGATACCTACGCGTTGTTGTTCACCGCCTGACAGCATGATAGGCAAGCAGCGACTCTTATCCCGCAAACCGACCATTTCGAGTGCCGCATCAACCCGTTTAGTGATTTCTTTGTGGGTGTATCCTTCGATAACTAGCGGTAGTGCAACGTTATCAAACACGGTTTTATCCATCAGCAACTGATGGCTTTGGAAGATCATGCCTATGTCACGGCGAATGTACGCAATATCTCTGCGACTAATTTTGTTAAGGTCGTGACCATTAATAAGTACACGACCCACAGTAGGGCGCTCCATAATGCTAATCAGTTTGAGCAAGGTGCTTTTGCCTGCACCAGAATGTCCGGTCAAGAAAGCCATTTCACCGGGCGCAATATGGAAATCCACTTTACTCAGTGCCCGTTGCCCGCCTGCATAGGTTTTACTAACTTGCTCAAACTTAATCATGCTTATCCCTAGAGCACTACCTTTTGCGTTTTATAAACTCATTGTGTTGCGCTGTCAGCTTCACTAAACAAGGCATCGATGAATTCATTACTATCAAATTCTCGTAGGTCGTCAATACCTTCACCTACACCTATATACCTGATAGGTATACCAAACTGGTCTGCAATAGAAAAGATTACACCGCCTTTAGCCGTGCCATCAAGTTTGGTTAATGTGAGTCCAGTTAGTCCAACCGCTTCATTAAACAGTTTGGCTTGACTTACCGCATTTTGACCTGTACCCGCATCGAGAGTAAGCATAACTTCATGGGGTGCATTCGGATTGAGTTTTTTCATTACTCGAACCACTTTTTTAAGCTCTTCCATCAAGTTGTTTTTGTTTTGTAGTCGACCTGCCGTATCTGCGATAAGTACATCACATTTGCGCGATTTAGCAGCTTCCAACGCATCATAGAGTACAGAAGCACTGTCAGAACCTGTGGGCTGCGCAATCACAGGAATATCGTTTCTTTCACCCCACACTTGAAGCTGTTCAACCGCTGCAGCCCGGAAAGTATCCCCTGCCGCCAACATGACTTTCTTACCTGCTTGTTGATACTGCTTCGCCAATTTTCCGATAGTGGTAGTTTTACCCACACCGTTAACGCCCACCATAAGAATGACAAAAGGTCCGGTGCTAGCGTCATGTTCTGCCATAACCTCATTCAGGGGTTGATTAACTTTTACCAACATCTCTGACATTTGCTGCTTTAGAATATCAACCAAAGCTTCGGCATCTTTTAAGTCTTTACGACTAGCGTTATCTGTAAGGTTATCGATAATTTTTTGCGTGGTTTCCATGCCAACATCAGCGACAAGCAGCTGGGTTTCTAAATCTTCATACAGTTCATCGTCAATGGCTTTGCCTTTAAACAGGCTCACCAATCCACTGCCCAAGTTTTCTTTGGTGCGAGATAAACTGTCTTTTAAGCGCGCAAATAAAGACTTCTTCTTCGGCTCTGGCTCTGGCTCTGGCTCTGGCTCTGGCTCTGGCTCTGGCTCTGGCTCTGGCTCTGGCTCTGGCTCTGGCTCTGGCTCTGGCTCTGGCTCTGGCTCTGGCTCTGGCTCTGGCTCTGGCTCTGGCTCTGGCTCTGGCTCTGGCTCTGGCTCTGGCTCATTTTCAGTATTTGATGATGTCGTTGTGTCAACTAGAGATTCTGCAGAAGTAATCTCAGTAGCCTCTACTTCTCCATTGGATTCTGATGTTGCGTCTGCGGCAATAGATTCATTTGCTTCACCGCTCTCTTGCAACGGCACATCGTTGCTTTCTTGTACTTTCTCTTCATCTGCTTTTTTATTCTTGCTGAACCAGCCAAAAAGTTTAGACATTGTTAAGACAAATCCTTATAAATTCGGAGCAAACTCGGCTACACTGGCCGGCTAATGTATAAGCTAATGATACCACTGTAAGTCACCATGAAGCGAGCGTCTCGCCCATCTAGGGCACCTTTCACAGCTAAAAAACGCCAATCCAATGCAACGCATGGGGCGAGCGGTCAAATTCGTATTATTGGTGGGCAGTGGCGAGGTAGAAAACTGCCAGTAAGAGATGTCACCGGCTTGCGGCCAACCACCGACCGAAACAAAGAAACCCTATTCAACTGGTTAATGCATAAATTAACCGATGCGGTATGTATCGATGTATTCGCAGGTTCTGGTGGGTTGGGTTTTGAGGCCCTATCTCGCTACGCGAAGCACTGCGACTTTATCGAAAAAGACAGTGGCGCATTCAACCAACTGGTAGAGAATACAAAGCTGTTACGCTTGAATTCACCAGAACACGTCAGTGTTTTACAAGGCGATGCTCTGTCTATTCTCTCTTCTCTGTCGAAAAACAGTTTTGATATTGCATTTGTGGATCCGCCCTTTGGGAAAGGGCTAGTACAACCCGTACTGGATTTAATCGACAAACATCAATTAATGGCCAGTAATGGAGTGATTTATATCGAGCAAGAAAGTGGTCTACCTTGGCCGACACTACCCGCACACTGGCAACTGACAAAATCAAAAGAGACATCGTCGCTGATGTATGGGCTTATTGAAATATCTTGAATGAGATAGGGCCTTTCAACCTAGACTTACTCGATAGCCAAACCAATGTTCGACATCTGTTCTTCCAAAGCCAAGGCTTTGAGCGCCTCTACCGCTGCAACTGATGAGGTTTGTTTTTCAACTTCATCAAGAAGTGCTTCTTGTATCTCTATTTCAAATGCCATCAAAGGGTGTGACTTCACGGTGTCGTCGTCAGCTTCTTCGGTAGACAGTAGGTAAGCTTCTACGCTGCCTTGAGATAACTTACTCACAACAACCGCCCCTTGAGGGTCATCGCCCGACTTTAAATTGAGCAGAGCAGCTAGGCCAATAGCCGCATCAATGGCAGGATAAACCCCATAAAAGTCATAGTCTTGCGTATCAGGAGTGGCCAACTCTACCTTTTCGAGCTGGGTCGCAACATTAAACTTACTCTTAGGCGACTTGAGTGACTCCCAGACTAAATTCAAACAATGACGCAGTACCTCTCCCCCTTCGTATTCTGTCACTTCACAGAACAATTGATAGTTGGGGAGCATTCTCTCGAGAAGTGCAGCACTAAAAGCTACAGCACGCCACCCTTCGAGGGCACGTACGCGAGCGAATGTATTTAACTTAGCCATGTTGAACTCCAGTAGCATGTAAGAAGTATTGCGATGCTCCGTCGAGCAACATTTGTATTGCAATCATTACCAAAATCATTCCCATCAGTCGTTCCATTGCCGCGAGGCCTCTCTCACCGAGCAACTTATGGAATACATTGGAAAACATTAGTATCACCGCACTCACTAACCAGGCTGCACCCAATGCTATCGACCAATCGAGCATTCGGTCAGGGTTTTGATTAGCAAGAAGAATAAGGGCAGCCAAAGTAGAGGGGCCGGCAATCAGTGGGATCGCCAAAGGTACAAGAAAAGGTTCTTCACCCACAGCCAACGCATTGGCATTACCCGGTTGGGGGAAAATCATTTTGAGCGCTATTAAGAATAATATAATACCGCCAGCGATACTGACGGTCTCTTGACCCACATTCAAGAAGTTAAGTACCGACTGACCACTGAACAGAAAAATAAACAAAATCACAAACGCAAAAAGCAACTCTCTGACCAATATGACTTGTCGTCGTTTAGGCTCAATGGACTTTAATACCGACATAAAAATGGGAAGGTTGCCCAGTGGATCCATGATCAAAAATAACATTATTGCTGCGGACCAAGTATCCATAATAATTCTTTCTCGACAGTGAGTTGCTAGTGTTATCGGTGGATAATTGAGCAATCGTCTTATCCATTAGTTGTAGTGTACAAAAAAGCACTCGAAAATTACTAACTTTGGGCTTAAATTTTACCAATTCCCTAAAGTGCTCGATAGAAGAAACAAATTTTTACTGAAAAAACATCACGTTTTTTCCATTTCTCCTATAATTTAGAGCAGAGTAACCATTCCTCACTACATTGGGTGGAATTGTAAATGTTTAGGATTGGGACGGGAATAGTTACTAAAACACAATAACAATCTGGAAATAAACAATGAGTTTGATGACTGTAAAAGAAGTTGCCGCCTTCCTTGACGTGCAAGAAGTTCGCGTAGAACGTTTAGCAAGAGAGCATTTGCTAATATCAAAAGACAAAGACGCCGATGGCAACCCACTGTTTGACCGTGGCGACGTTGAAAAATACAAAGAACTAGCAGAACGCTTAGGCGGTATCTAGCGCTTTAGCGATATTTTAGTACTTCTGAAAAGGCAGTGCTCTCGCACTGCCTTTTTGTTACTGACAGATGTCTACTTAAAACAACTACTTGAGCATTGCAGCAATACTTCTTATGCCTTTTGCTGTGGCTCCCGCTGGCATTTCTCCCGTAGCGTTGCCGTGGTAAGCAGCTGCAAGGTCAATGTGGATCCACCCTTTTCCCTCTGGATTGACAAACCTTGCCAAGAATCCTGCGGCGTTGGACGCGCCACCTGCACCACCGCCTTTCATCGGACGACTATTTGCAGTATCAGCAAAAGGTGACGGACACTTTTCACTGTGAAAACTTTCAAGTGGCAAGGGCCAAAAACGTTCATTTTGTTCCGCCGCAACGGCTAGCATCTTCGCTCTAGCTTCATCATCCAATGAGAAAACACCGTGATAGTCAGTGCCGAGTGCCACTACAGCAGCACCAGTGAGTGTGGCAGCATCAATAATTAACGGCGCACCGGTTTCTGTTGCAGCTAACAATCCGTCAGCGAGTACTAAACGACCCTCTGCATCTGTATTCACGATTTCTACAGAAACACCGTTCTTGTAGGTCAGTACATCACCAAGCTTATAGGCATGGCCGCTAATGAGGTTTTCTGCACAGCATAAAATTAATTGAATACGTTTATTCAACCCTTGAGAAATTGCCAAACCTAGTGCACCTGTGACAGTGGCGGCACCTCCCATATCGCATTTCATGTCTAACATACCTTCACTAGACTTGATGCTATAGCCACCAGAGTCAAAAGTAATGCCTTTGCCCACCAACACGGCATCAACGGGTGCGTCACTATTACCTGTGGGGTTGTAGTCTAACGTCAACATAACAGGGGGACGCTCACTGCCACGTCCTACGTTGTAGATCCCTGTCCATCCGGCATCCTTTAGCGCTTCACCCACTACCATAGTGTATGACACTGCATCGCCACCTAATTCAGCAATCCAATCAGCGGCACGTTGCGCAAGATCTTCAGGGCATAAGTCTTCTGGTGTGTCGTTTACCAACTGACGAGTGAATAGTAATGCCTGATACTGCGATGCCAACAGCGCTTTGTCGTCATTATCAGCCCAGTGAATTACACCAGGATTTCTTGCGCGTGTGTAGCTCATGGCAAAAGCCCATTGCTGTTCTTTGTGCCAATTACCAGCCAAACGAACTGCCGGAATACCAAGAGCATCTAGCTTTCTGGCGGCTTGTTGA
Organism: Alteromonas sp. KUL49; assembly: GCF_006538345.1. Lineage (GTDB taxonomy): Bacteria > Pseudomonadota > Gammaproteobacteria > Enterobacterales > Alteromonadaceae > Alteromonas. The sequence goes on from NZ_BJKL01000009.1 coordinate 136,019, forward strand.
ATTACACGTTCATTTAAACCGTCATTGGGCAAATGAATAACTGCGCCAGACTCAACGAAAGATAACCTCGCGTTATCTCCCCAAGCACTCTGTGCGCTCTCGGTAGATAAATGAACAACAAATTCAGACATAACTTTCTTTCCTATTTCTCGATGACTTTGCTCGACACCACTGTCGTAGCATAGTGTAATGCGCTTCTTTCGATTATCTGAAACGCACAATATGTTCTTTGAGCCTGCGCTAATAAAAGGTACTTTAGTTAAACGCTACAAACGTTTTCTTGCAGACGTTATTCTTGAGAATGGCGAACTCGTCACCGCCCATTGCCCTAATACTGGCGCAATGACGGGATGCGCTGAGCCTGGTTACACGGTTTACTTGAGTGAATCCAACAATCCTAAACGCAAATTAAAGTACACATGGGAGCTCGCGCAAACCGATGAAGGCGACTTCATTGGCATCAACACTCACAATGCTAATAAACTGGTAGCGGAAGCACTAAATAACAAGGTGCTTGATTCATTTTCTTCCGCCCGTAGCTGGAAAGCAGAAGTAACACCTCCTACGATGACGAGTCGATTCGATTTTGCCATCCAGCACGACGATTCCACGAGTTTTCTAGAAGTAAAATCAGTCACCTTAAACAGAGCTGGGAAAGGTTATTTTCCCGACGCAGTCACAACAAGGGGCGCTAAACACTGTAACGAACTCGCACAATTGGTACGCTCTGGTATAGAAACCAGTTTACTGTTTTGTGTGCAACACACGGGCGTAACTAGTGTGCATCTCGCCGAAGACATTGATCCAAACTATGCCAAAGCGGTGCGTGAAGCTAATGAAGCAGGTGTAAAGATACTCGCCGCGGCCTGCAAAATAGACAAACAAAAAATACTTATAAATCATGAAGTACCGGTATTTTTATAAAAAATAGGTTGATTTTTTTAAAATCATCTTCATATTTTCGCCTTGCTCTGCATTAGACGCAATTCGAAAAAAAGCGGAGCCACTTCGCTGCAATGGGTAAAAATACCTGTGCAGCTATAAAATCACATAGACACGTAAAATTGCCTGAAGCTGATGAGTCTGATATAGATAGCTGATGTAGTCAGGACAATTTGGATGTCGTAGTGTAGGAGATATGGCACATGCCAACAGGAAAAGAAACTAAATCCCTGGGATTATTGGCGTTAGCAGGCTTACAGCCATACGAGCCAAAAGCTGATGAAGAGTACATGGGTGAACCCCAAATGGAACACTTCCGCCTATTGCTTAAAGCATGGCGTAACCAGCTAAGAGAAGAAGTAGACCGTACAGTTACACACATGAAAGACGAAGCGGCAAACTTCCCTGATCCAGTGGACAGAGCTGCTCAAGAAGAAGAGTTCAGTTTAGAGCTTCGAACGCGTGACCGCGAACGTAAGCTTATCAAGAAGATCGAAAAAACCCTTAAGCGTATCGAAGAGGACGATTTCGGTTTTTGCGATTCTTGCGGTATCGAAATTGGTATACGCCGTCTTGAAGCACGTCCAACAGCCGACATGTGCATTGATTGTAAAACAATGGCTGAAATCAAAGAAAAACAACTACAAGGCTAACCCCCTTGCAGTGTTCAGGCTCAATACGCTTATTGAGCCTGTCTATCTTCAATGACGATCACATTACCTTCTACAGATGGCGCTTTGCAATCTGACCCACGTTCTTACGTTGGACGTTTCGCCCCGTCCCCATCTGGGCAACTTCACTTTGGTTCCCTTGTCACCGCGCTCGCTAGCTATTTAGAGGCTAGAAGTAAAAAAGGTACTTGGCTGGTGCGTATGGAAGACATCGATGAACCACGATGTATCAACGGTATGGACATTGCCATTCTCAATACCCTAGAGGCTCATGGGTTAACATGGGATGGGGAAATTATTTATCAGAGTCAACAGCATCATCGATATCAAGACTCTGTCGACAGCTTACTTACTCATAATAATGCGTATTACTGCCAATGCACACGTAAACAGATCAATGCCATGGGTGGGCGCTACAGTGGCCAATGTCGAGATAAAAAGCTTACCGCCGATGGAGCTGACAAAGCCATTAGACTTCCATTGACAGGAAACACTCCTTCATTTAACGACGGTGTCCTAGGTATCGTACCTGAAGGTGAATCCCTAGAAGATATTGTGATTAAGCGCAGAGATGGTTTGTACTCGTATAATATAGTGGTTGTACTCGACGACGACTATCAAGGCGTTAATCATATCGTTCGAGGCGCAGATTTATTGCCCGTAACGGCGACACAGATTGCCCTCTATCGCAGTTTAGGATTATCTGTACCACATTATAGCCATATTCCCGTGGCATCAGTGGCTCCTGGAAGAAAGCTCAGCAAGCAGAATCATGCTAAACCACTGGACAACAGCCACGCGATAGAAAATCTGCATCGAGCCATGACTTTTTTGTCATTATCGCCCCACCAATGTCAGGAATATCAAGGAGTAGATGATCTGTTGAAGCATGCTGTGTCACTGTGGAACATGAAAAAGGTGCCGAAAACCCCTGAAATTATTGTCGACGCGCAGGAATCCACTTATCATAGCCAACGTTAATCGTTGTGGAGTTAGTATCATCATTCATCGTGTATTTAAAACGGTAAAACAAGCATTCACCAAAGAGAAAAGCAGTGAAGCGGGCTTGACCGCCCGTGTTATGACACGAGCCGAACACGGGATCTCTCGTGATGATGTTAGCCCCAATGCATTAAAAGTCATGTATCGCCTTAACGGTGCCGGTTTTGAATCCTATCTTGTTGGCGGATGTGTTCGCGATGTACTGATGGGAAAAGTCCCTAAAGATTTTGATGTCGTAACCAACGCCACGCCAGAGCAAATCAAAGGCTTGTTTAGAAACTGCCGCTTAATTGGCCGCCGATTTAGACTCGCTCATATAGTGTTTGGTCGAGAAATCATCGAAGTCGCAACCTTCCGAGGGCATCACAGCGATGAAGCAAAAGACACCGATGCCCCAAAAAATAAGGTCAGAGCGAAGCAAGACGACCAGGGTCAGTTAGTAAGAGATAATGTATTTGGCACAATTGAAGAAGATGCAGAACGTCGCGACTTTACGTTCAATGCCATGTACTACAGTGTCGCCGACTTTACGGTAAAAGACTTCGCCAATGGCCTTGATGCCATTGAAAAGCGTGAGGTGCGTTTGATTGGGGACCCAGAAACCCGCTATCGCGAAGATCCTGTGCGTATGCTCCGAGCAATACGATTTGCTGCTAAGCTGCAAATGACGCTACATCCAGAAACAGCTGCGCCTATTAAAAACCTTGCCCATTTACTGCAAAACATACCAGCAGCTCGCCTGTTTGAGGAAACGTTAAAACTATTTTTGTCAGGAGAAGGCGAAAAAACCTTCTTTATGCTCCATGAGTATGGCTTGATTGCACCACTGTTCCCTCAGATAGAGCCGTTTTTATCCGACACCTCATGCCGAGAAATGCAGTTTATTCGCAAGGTACTGCAAAATACTGACGAAAGAATTAATAGCAATATGCGTGTTACGCCAGCGTTTTTATACGCAGCCTTATTGTGGTATCCGTTAGAGGAACATGCACAACGACTGCAAAGCGAGTCTGGTTTAAATGCTCACGATGCCTTTAATATTGCGTCAGGTGATGTGATTGCCAAACAAACACAGCGTATTATGATCCCAAAACGTTTCTCGACTGTGATCCGTGACATTTGGGTACTCCAGCAACGTTTACCTAAACGTTTCGGTAAACGCGCGTTCCAATTACTCTCTCACCCAAAATTCAGAGCAGGCTATGATTTCTTGCTAGTTCGAGGGCAAATAGAGGGAGGTAAATTATTGGAGCTTGCTCAATGGTGGACGCAGTTCCAGCACGCCGATAATGACAAACAACGCAAACTTCTCAACGAGTTACGTCGTACAGAAAGTTCAGGAAATAATAATAAACGTAGAAAGCGCAGACCACCAAAGAGATCTCCGGATGCATAAAGAACACGTATATATCGGCGTTGGTAGTAACTTAGGCGACTCATATGAAACAGTACGCGAAGCCTTTGACGCACTCAATGAATTGCCATATACCCGATTATTGACGTCATCGTCGCTATACAGCAGTAAGCCTATGGGGCCTCAAAACCAGCCTGATTACGTAAATGCAGTAAGCCTAATTGAGACAGGATTAGAGCCTGAAGAGTTGCTGACTCTGTTGCAAGATATCGAGTTAAACTTTGGACGGGAACGCAAAGGTGAACGGTGGGGTGCGAGAACGCTAGATTTAGATATTTTAATGTTTGGCAGCAAACAAATATCTACTGAAACTCTTACCGTCCCTCATATTGGTATGGCTCAGCGAGAATTTGTTATGGTACCTTTGTTTGAGATTGCTCAAACCATGGTCATGCCCGACGGTAAGCCTATATCTCAGTGGGTCGCAAAATGCTCTCTCGACGGTTTAAAGCGCCTTCGCCCTTCCAATTAGCAGCAAAATCCGTATAGTTCGCCTCACGATAGACCATCTTAGGTAGGTGCCATGAAAAAAGTTACGGTTTCCAGTCTGCTCAAGAAAAAGCAAGCTGGTGAAAAAATCACATCGCTAACCGCTTACGACGCCAGCTTTGCCAAAATGTTCGACGAACAGGGTATTGATGCCATGCTAATTGGTGATTCACTGGGTATGGTACTCCAAGGGCAAGACGACACCCTACCTGTTACCGTAGACGATATTGCCTACCACACGCGCAGTGTACGCAGCGGAACCTCAAGGGCTTTTGTGTTGGCTGATATGCCTTTTATGAGTTACGCAACACCAGAACAAACTTACACGAATGCAGCGATTTTAATGGCAGCGGGTGCCAGCATGGTTAAGTTAGAAGGTGGTAGCTGGTTATGTGAGACCATTTCAGGACTAAATCAACGGGGCGTTCCTGTCTGTGGACATCTTGGCTTAACACCACAATCAGTACATGTTTTTGGTGGTTTTAAGGTACAAGGAAGAGAAGCCAGCCAAGCCGAGCACTTGTTGGCTGAAGCGCAAGCATTAGAAGAAGCCGGTATTCAACTACTTGTTCTTGAGTGTGTACCCTCCAGCTTAGGCAAGGCTATTAGTGAAGCGCTAACTATCCCCGTTATTGGTATTGGCGCTGGCAAAGATACCGATGGCCAAATTTTGGTGATGCACGATATGTTTGGTATTAGTGCTAACTATATGCCGAAGTTTTCAAAGAATTATCTAAAAGAAACTGGCGATATGCGTGAAGCCGTGAGCCAGTATATAAGCGAAGTACAAGATGGAACCTTCCCGTCTGCTGAACACAGCTTTGAGTAAATAGAAAGGTTAGCTATGCAAGTAGTATCGAGTATCTCCGCCCTGCGTTCGCTAATCGGGCAATGGAAAAATGACGGTAACTCTGTTGGCTTTGTTCCTACTATGGGTAACCTTCATGATGGCCATTTGTCACTGGTAAAACAAGCCAAAGACAACACGCAGAAAGTCATCGTTAGTATTTTTGTTAATCCTATGCAGTTTGGAGAGAACGAAGACCTCGATGCCTACCCGCGTACGTTAGACCAAGACAAAGCCAAACTTACCGATGTAGGCGCAGATGCAGTTTTTCTTCCCAGCGTTGAAGATATGTACCCGGGTGGATTGAAACAGCAAACTTTCGTAGAAGTGCCCGATATTTCACATGTACTTTGCGGTGCCAGTCGCCCCGGACATTTCAGAGGTGTGGCAACAGTAGTGACTAAGTTGTTCAACATGGTACAACCTGACGCAGCGTTTTTTGGAGAAAAAGACTTCCAGCAGCTGCAAGTGATCCGCACTATGGTACAAGACCTTTCTATGCCCATAGCGATACACGGCGTACCCACCGCCCGTGAAGATTCTGGGCTCGCGATGAGTTCAAGAAACGGTTATCTGAGCAAAGAGGAAAGACTCGTTGCTCCCGAACTCTTCGCCGCTATGAGTGGATTAGGTGAGTCGCTGAAGAAAGGAGAATACTTGTTCACTGAGCTTGCTCAGAACACGGCAAGACGTCTTAATGAAGCTGGATTCGTTACCGACTATGTGAAAATAGTGAATACGAAGACATTGCAACCAGCAGTGGTTGGAGATAAAAGTGTAGTGATATTGGTCGCAGCTTATCTTGGCACCACACGTCTAATAGATAACCTGCCTGTAGTTCTTTAATTTATAGCAGATGTGTAGGTGCTTTTTTTAAGTGCCTATACCTAAGAAGCTATGCGCTCAATCGTTCTGATTGTTTCTCAACGTCTAAAACAAGTTGGTCCCACAGCGCTGTTTTGGTAGCGATTAGATGCTGTTCAGCCAATATCGCGGCTAAATCGTTATGACTGGTAAGTGGATTAGCCAACACCACGCGAAACACGGTAATGCACTGACCAGGGTAGTTCTCGGCTTCTAATCGTGTACGCGAAACAAAAGACTTACCGGCTTCACGCTGCTGCTTTTGCACCGACACTACCAGCCTGTCGATCTTTTCATTAATCTCTCTGCACGTATTCATATCAGAGCTCTGCATTAATGCTTGCAAACCGGCCGGTACAACACGATAGGTCAGTAAAGATAGTGTAGGTGTGGTAGTAAGCTCAAAATCTGGATGACGACTTATCATATCAGCAAAAGCTTTGGCCTTTTCGATACTTCTGTCGATAAGCAATTCATAACCTCGACGACCAAATATGTGTAGCGCAGAATACACCATCATCGCCATACCATTGCGTGAACCTTCAAGGGTTGTCGATCCTAAATCTTTGGACCCCGCACGAAGAATATATTGCGCATGATGACGAACAGCATTGGCATCTTCAGGATTCTTAAACAGCGCCATACCAGCCCCCATGGGGACGTACATTTGTTTATGTGCGTCGATAGTCACTGAGTCTGCACGCTCGATACCTTTGAGCTTATAACCATTTTGCGACGAAAATAAGGTTGCTCCACCCCATGCGGCATCAACGTGGAACCAGCAACCCAACTCATTGGCAACATCGGCAAGCTCGTCGAGTGGGTCGATATGGCCAGTTTCAGTGGTTCCACCCACACCAACAATGGCAAGTAGCTTATTACCTTGCTCTGCGTAACGCTTGCCAACTTGTAGAGCCTTTTCAGGGTCTAAAGTTTGTCTAGGCGCTGGTAGGGTAATTAATTGTTCGCGCCCAATGCCGAGTACATCTACAGCTTTCGACAACGAGTAGTGGCCTCGCTTACTGCAAAGCACGCCAAGATTATTAATATCGTAGTGACGATACGCTGCTGCCAATCCAGCTTTTGCTACGCCAGAAAAGCCCGGTGCAGGACCAAGGCACTTATTTCTCGCCACCCACAATGCAGTGATGTTAGCGATAGTGCCTCCAGAGCAGAATGCACCAAGCGCATGACGAGAGCTGTGCAAATAGTCTTCGTAGAAAGCGTCTGACTCGCCGTAAATCAAGTTGTGCATCATTCCAAGCACTTGGCGCTCTAACGGCGTAAAGGCTTTGGATGTTTCGATTTTAACGAGATTTTGATTTAGCCCCACCATCAACTTAGATAAGGGAAGATGAAAATACGGTAGCGCTGAGGTCATATGACCAATAAAAGTGGGTGAGTATGTATTGACTGAATGAGCAACCAGCTTATTCAGTAAGCTTTCTGCATGCGTTGAGACGAATTCTGGAGACTCAGGCACAAACGCATCAGCGAAGTCTTTTTCGACCTCCTCCAATGACGTTTTTTTAGTCACAACATGTTGAGACAAGAAATCTAAAATATTGTCTGATAAATGTTGTTCTATCTGCGCTAGCTTTGAGTCTTTATGCTCTGGTTTAGTGAATACCCTAAACAAGTGCTCCAGACTGACCTGAGCTTCACCCACTCACACACCTCATCAATATAAAGAATGGATACTCAGCGTAAAGCATGAATTCCACGACAAAACCCAGAATACTGCTAATTTGAAACTTAACACATTCATTTGGGGGTGGCGAACTTTACCTCAGATTAACAGTCTCGCCAAGATATAAACATGCGTTTGATTATTCCCTTTTGATCTGTTTTACGCTGTTTTTAGTGCTATTTAGACCTCAACCAGCCTAGTACAAGACAAAGTATTACACTAGCTTTTAGTTAGGAAATCGCTTTTCCGATCAGCTGCTATAATAAAAATTCGAGCACATTACATAGAGTTAAGGCTTAGGGTCATGCCGATTAGAGAAATACGAGAGAACTTTGCCGTTGACGACATCGTGCCCTACTTTCAACCCATTATTGATTTGGAAAGCCAAAGAGTATGGCGTTACGAATGTTTGGCAAGATTAATCACCTCTGGTGATAAAACGTTTTTACCCAGTGAATTTCTGTACTTAATAGAGCGTGAGCAGCATATTCACGCACTGACGGAAGCTATGTTCTGCCAGTCTGCGCAATACTTTCACGATGTGAATGTTCCGTGGAGTATTAATATCAGTGCCACAGATCTTCAAAACCAATCCCTTACCACAACCTTAATCACTCACTTAGCAAACTACCCCAATCCATCTCGGGTTAGCATAGAAATAAGTGCGTCGAGCGCGATGGATAATCCACAGGCGTTGCACAGTTTTGTTGAGCAAAGTATGCAAGCAGGAATCGGTGTTTTCATCGACAACGTAGGTACTAGACCCGGCAACATTAACGCCTTACTCAACTTACCCATTCGGGGAATAAAACTTGCTGGCGGGCTTATTCACCATTATCAGGAGGACAACGGAGTCAGAGAATACGTAGACTACATGCTGTCTTTGTGTACTAAAAAAGACATTAGCGTAGTGGCAGAACACATAGAAACCACAAGTTTATTAGAGTGCGTAAACAATCTCCGTATTCGCTATGCGCAAGGCTATGTGTTTAGTCCCCCTGCACCTACGTCGTTACATCATTGAATGAGTATTGGCTTGTTCAGGTTAAATGAACACGCCAACACGCCTGCCCGCTAGAGGAGTATTTACGCTCGAAGGGCGTCATGGGGTGAGTAGTGTCGATAGGCTTAACAACACCATGTAACCCGTAATGCGCCGCTGCCTGAGTAAACTCCTCAACATATATCTGCCAATTACTACGCACTTCCACATCTTGGCATATTGCCATTAAGTCAGGCATTGCTGCGCTGGCGTGCCAACGCTTCTGTATCTGAGTCTTCTTTGGATAGGGATTGGGATACAACAGGTAGTGTTGCTTTACTTGCCACTTATGCTGGTTAACTAACCGCCAGAAATCATTTACGTCGGCCCGAATAACTCGGTAGTTGTCTTGCCCTGCGCTGTAGTGCGCATGTTTACCCACGCGAAGTTCGGATTTATCTAACCCAATAACACGACAATCTGGATTTTCTCTTGCCAAATTGGCGGTACTCTCGCCCACTCCACAACAAGAATCCAAAATAATCTCTCCGCTACCCGATGCGAGCCACTCAGAGGCTTCATCGAATGCCGCTTGTGTGTGGGCTCCGATAGGACGTTGATTCACCGAATGTTTGTACTTTTCAACCAAGGCGTCCAACTTATCGTGAACACCTAATTGATTAGTGGTTATCGCTCTAGAATTGCCCTCTGACATTAGCTTCGAATTCCCTTGCCTGTTTTCAACAGGTAATAAGCCACACTGAACAAAAGGCCATTAAACCCAACGAGCAGCGCTAGGGATACACCCACATTCACATCGGATACGCCTAAAAATCCAAAGCGGAAACCATTGACCATGTAAACAATAGGGTTAGCTTTACTCACCCACTGCCAAAACTCGGGTAATAGTGTGAGTGAGTAAAACACGCCGCCAAGATAGGTTAATGGCGTAAGAACGAAGGTAGGTACCACACTAATATCGTCAAAGGTTTTCGCAAACACCGCATTAATTAAGCCTGCGGTAGCAAACAGGGTTGCGGTTAACAGCAAGGTAATAGCGATAACACCGAGGTTGTATATTTGAACATCCACAAACAGTAAAGAAACTAAGGTGACAATGATACCGATAAGTACCGCTCGAGCTACACCTCCGCCAACGTAACCCATAATAATCACTGATGTGGGTACTGGAGATACGAGTAATTCTTCAATATTGCGCTGAAATTTTGCGCTGAAAAACGACGACGATACATTCGCGTAAGAGTTAGTAATCACCGACATCATGATCAACCCCGGTACGATAAACTCCATGTAGCTGAAACCGCCCATTTGCCCAATACGCTCTCCAATCAAGCTACCAAAAATCACAAAGTAGAGGCTCATAGTGATCGCAGGCGGCACTAGAGTTTGCACCCAAATACGCAAAAAACGCGTACATTCTTTTATCCAAATGGTGGTTAATGCCACTGAGTTTTGTTGCAGCCAGTTCACTTTTGCCGGTGCAGTAGAAGATGGTTCTGAAGACATAATGATTTACCCTTGCTGCTCTGCCGATTCGACTAAACGAACGAACAATTCTTCGAGTCGATTTGATTTATTGCGCATGCTCAAAACTTGAATGCCTTGTTCTGACAATTGAGTGAATACTGGATTGAGCCCTTCTTCTTTCTCTACGTCGACTTCCAAAGTGTGTTCGTCGAGCAAGCGAGACTCGAATCCTTCAAGTGTTGGCGCGCTAGTATTTCCAGCAATATCCAGCACAAAGGTTTCAATACTCAGCTTCGCCAACAGCGCTTTCATGCTGGTGTTCTCGACGATAGTTCCTTTGTTGATGATCGCGATATTGCGACACAACATTTCAGCTTCTTCGAGGTAGTGAGTCGTGAGAATAATGGTAATGCCTTGCTCGTTAATTTCCTTGAGAAACTGCCACATTGCTCGGCGAATTTCGATGTCTACACCTGCGGTGGGTTCATCTAAAATCAGCAACTTGGGTTCATGCATCAACGCACGTGCAATCATAAGCCTTCGCTTCATACCGCCAGACAACTCTCTGGCACGAGCATCCCGCTTTTCCCACAAGTCTAACTGCGCAAGATATTTTTTGGCGCGTTCTTTCGCAACCGAACGCGGCACGCCGTAGTAGCCCGCTTGGTTCAATACGATTTGCATGACAGTTTCAAACTGATTGAAATTAAATTCTTGGGGTACCAATCCAATACAAGATTTAGCTAGCTCTTTTTGTAACACTAAATCGTAACCAAACACAGAGACCTGCCCCTGTGATTGATTCACCAGAGAACTGATAATACCGATGGTAGTAGATTTACCCGCACCATTTGGCCCGAGTAGTGCAAAGAAGTCGCCTTCTTGCACGCTAAGATCAACACCTTTTAGTGCCTGAACTCCGCCTTTATAGGTTTTAGTTAACCCTTTTATGTCCAACGCATTCATTTTCTGTCTGCTTTCCGAGTGTTATGGCTAATATGCTGTGGTGTGGGAAGGTAGTATTTACCCTGAATTACCACATTGGCGTATTCTCAATGCTGAGAGTAAAAAGAAAAATAAGTGTATCACGTCCTCGCATACTAGAACGACTGAAGGACTAACACTAATAGATTACGTAGCAGAAGTGTTGGCGGTAGCTGGATATTTCAAGGCATAAGACAAAATTTAATATAGATAAACGGACTTATGTGGTTTTCTATAAGATCACTAGACGCGCCGAATATGGCGCGTCATTTGTAATTTGCTACTGATCGTCAGTAGACGCGAGTTGCGCCGCCGGACTGATTTCCATTTCTACTTTTCTGTCAAAGAAGTTACCTTCAAAGGTATCTGTTTTGCTGAACTGTTCACCCACGGCAATGACATCAATTTGAGAGTCATTGACCCCTTTTGCTTCAAGATAGGTTTTTACACTAAGTGCACGTTGCATTGACAGCGCTTGATTGAACTGAGTATCACCCCGTTGGTCTGCATGTCCGGTCAAACGAATAGTCAATGATGTATTATTGCCAAGTGCATGGGCGATTAAATCCAATTGAGGCTTAAACGCAGGCTCCACCTCTACTGACCCCGTCTTAAACTGAACATTACTTAGTAGTGTAGGAATGCTCGCCTCAACCATATTGGTTTGTTGTTGAGTCACCCTTGCCATTTCAAGTGCAGCAGATTGCTGGTCAAATGCTTGTTGCAACGCGTATAACTCTGCGTTCTTCTCATTGAGGCTATCAGTCATTACCGAGAGAGATTCGGTTTGCGCTGTGTCTTTTCCAATCAGCGCGCCAATCGTGCCCACGACAAAAGCGCCTACTGGGCCTGCGACAACCGCACCAACGACAACGCCGGTACCAAGTCCGATAGCGGTAGCCCGCTCTGCATCCTCTTTAGCCGCAGAGTACGTTGTTGCAACACTCGTCAATGAAGTAGACATAAGAAGTGAAAATGCGATGCCTTTGCTCAAACGATTAATAGTGGTCATGATGTAATCCTTAATATGAAGTAAATAGTGCTGTTTAGTATTTGCCGAACATAAAACTGTGAAGTCATGTGGTTATGTTTGGTAGGTTCATTAAACAAACACAAAGGGGCGAACGGGCGACGACAAAGAGGCAAAGCAATGAAATTTAATGGCAAATGTGGCGAAAAAAGGGCAGTTCTGTGGAATTGTTGCCGAACTTAAGACGGCGAGGGAAGACCAAGGTATAGTACGAAAAACATCGAAATGAGACGCCACCATGCCAAGAACAATAGCGCTAGTTGAAGACGATCCGGCGATTAGAGAAAATTATATTGTTGCATTGAAAGCACAGGGTTATACGGTAAACGCCTATGAAGATAGACCCTCTGCGGCGATCGCTTTTGATACAAAGCTGCCTGACTTAGCCATTATCGATATTGGCCTCAAAGAGGAAATAGAAGGCGGTTTTCTATTGTGTCAGCAATTGCGCAGACTCTCAGAAACTCTGCCGATCATATTCTTCACCGCTCGAGACAACGATGTAGACACAATCAGCGGCCTTCGTATGGGTGCGGATGATTATCTAACAAAAGATATCAGTATGGCGCATTTATTAGCTCGTATTGCAGCACTATTCAGACGTACTGATTTGCTAGCAGCCCCTGCCAAGCAGCAAGATGAGATCCGCCTAAGTAAACTTTGCGTCGATGTGTCTAGAATGACTGTCAGTTGGGATGGTGAACCCGTTGCTTTGACCGTTACCGAGTTTTGGATGCTTCACGCACTCATAAAGCACCCTGGCCACGTAAAAAGCCGACAGCAACTTATGGACGAATCACAAATGGTAGTTGATGACACTACAATCACATCGCATATAAAACGTATGCGGAAAAAGTTTGTTCAACTCGATCCTCAGTTTGACCACATCGATACCGTCTATGGTATGGGTTATCGCTGGCAGTAGCGGTGAGTTATGCGTATACGTTTTTCGATCCGAGTTCAGTTACTGGTATTGTCACTTTTTCTCTTTACCATTCCCTATTTGGGGTATCAATATGTATGGGAGTTAGAGCAATACCTACGCACAGGACAAGAACAAACCATGATAGGTACGGCTCGGGCTGTTGCCACCGCTCTGCACGAGCGACCCGCTCTGTTTGAAAGCCGCTCAGCCTATTTGAAAAATGTTAGACCGGGGACAGATTTATACGCACCTGCAATACCAAATCCCATTCGGTTAGATGGTGAGCTCAATGACTGGAGAGCGGTAGAACACCTTGCCACCCAGTATAGTGACGATGAAATCGTAGATATTTTCATCGATACTGACAAGCCAGTCACTTCGCTTTCGTTTACACACATGGTAGGACGTTACGACCAGTACCTCTATGCCATGTTCAATGTTGAGGACGACCATTTAGTGTGGCGCCATCCGTCAAGTCTTAGCGTTGACCGTAGTGACCACTTACTTATAGCTCTTCAAGAAGATACCGATACGCTCAAGCGTTATGTCATTGCACCATATGAGAGTGGTTGGGTTAATGCTTATCGACTTGGTGAAGACCAAAATGCCTACCGCGCTGTAGAGAACGCATTAAACATTCAAGGGCGGTGGATGGAAACGAGAAAAGGCTATGCTATTGAACTGCGCTTTCCACTCGATGAGACTAGCGGTAGCCTCGCCTTTGCCCTTGTTGACGTGGATAACGAAGGTACACGACAAAAGCAATATGCCATTGGAACGGCCAGTACTTCAAATATTGGTGAATTGGGTACCGTGGTAACGCCATCTCCTGAAATAGAGCGGATCCTCTCAGGATTAAAATATGCCGATTCCAGAGTATGGGTGGTAGACAAGCATAAGCGGGTACTGGCCCGGGCGGGTGATATACTCTCTTCTGCAGGCATACGCACAGCGACACCCGAAGAAAGCTCAGATTCTTGGTTAAAATGGGTAGAGCAAAACTGGCTCATTCCACTTTACTACAACATACTTACTCGCCCCCCCGCTGACTTTGTCGATGAACTTGAGAATGCTTATGCCTTAGTGGGGAAAGATATAGCGACAGCACTTTCAGGAGAACCGGACTCACTTTGGCGTCTCACACCAGACAATAAAGCGGTGGTTTTATCTGCTGCACATCCAATCTTTATTGGTGATACCGTAATGGGCGCAGTGATTGTAGAGCAAACCACGCACGGCATAAGAACACTAAGAAACCAAGCATTAGAGCGATTATTCCACGTAATACTTGCTGTAATGTTATTGGGTACCTCAGGGTTACTGTTGTTTGCCCATCGCATTTCAAGCCGTATTCGAAGTTTACGCGACAACACAGAAGCTGTCATAGACGATAATGGTAAAATTATTGGAAGCTTACCGCAGTCGAAACAACGGGATGAAATAGGTGATCTCAACCGTTCATTCTCTGACGTTCTGTCTCGACTTCAACAATACAACACCTACTTGGAGAATATGGCATCCAGACTTTCTCATGAGCTTCGAACACCCATTGCGGTGGTTAAGTCTTCTCTAGATACTTTGTCACAGGTATCAACAAATGAAGAAAATAATGTCTTTGTAGAGCGAGCTCAATCGGGTATTACACGTTTGAGTAAAATACTCAACAGCATGAGTGAAGCGACAAGATTGGAGCAGGCAATCGCTACAGAGGAATCCATCCCCTTT
Source organism: Alteromonas sp. KUL49 (assembly GCF_006538345.1). Lineage (GTDB taxonomy): Bacteria > Pseudomonadota > Gammaproteobacteria > Enterobacterales > Alteromonadaceae > Alteromonas. The sequence continues at coordinate 151,072 of NZ_BJKL01000009.1, forward strand.
GAATTGAACAAAGTGGTATCTGGGTGTGTACTGGCATATCAACAAACCTATTCTAATCGAACATTTAACTACATTAATAATGGTGAAGGCACTGAAGTTATCGGCTCGCCAGATCTTATTGCACAACTACTCGATAAGGTTATCGCTAACGCTGCTGAATTCAGTAATGACGAGGACACAATCACTGTACATTTATGGCGCCAAGATAAGTCGGTCTATTTAACGGTAAGTAACCCTGGCCCCGTCATTCCTGCTGGTATGGAAAATCAGTTGATTCAGAGTATGGTATCTATTCGTCCTGAAGCAAAGGCTCATTTGACCACACCGGAACCACACCTAGGACTAGGACTTTTTATTGCCAATATGGTAGCTAACTATCACAAGGGTAACCTGTCAATCACTAACCTCGAAGACAACACAGGTGTGTGTGTAAAACTGAGCCTACCTCTTATTCCTACCTAACAATAGGGTAAAAAGTGAGGATTGGACAAATACCCTATAATAGGTCATGGTAAGATCTTAATTTAGTTTACTGATGTACCAAGCTGTTGTACAAAAGTGAAATCTTATAGCGCAAACGTGGGTCATGTATAAAAAAATGGAATCTAGGTTTAAAATGATTACCCGCATAACCTTTCTAGTTTTGGTGTCAATTTTTAGTGGCGTAGCTCTCGCTGACACAAACGAAACCATCACGATTACCTTTCAAATCGATGATGATAATCGCACTCCCGTTTCAGATGCTGTCATTATTCTCACTCCCACCGATGGCGATTACCCAGAGGTGTCCGTTGATAATTTGCCTACCGCGGTAATGAATCAGATAGATAAACAATTTGCGCCGCATGTACTCGTGGTACAGAAAAATACAGAAATTGCTTTTCCCAATGCCGATAATTTGTTTCATCACGTTTATTCCTTCTCCCCCACTAAGCAGTTCGAGCTCAAGCTTTATAAAGAATTTACTGCTGAACCTCTGCTATTCGAGCAGTCAGGCATTGTGGATATAGGCTGTAATATTCATGATTGGATGCTTGGTTATATTGTAGTGTCTGACTCTCCCTATTTTTTGAAGACAGACAATGACGGTACAGGCCAAGTTACCGTGCCTAAGGGCGAATATGAAATGCAACTATGGCATCCAGCACTGTCTTATGTGGAAGCTTTTGACGATAAAGTAGCGTCTTTCACTACCTCTCAAACGATGTCAGTTTCACTGGATGAGACTGTACCTGAACAACAAGGATTTGATGACGGCTTTGGCGATTATTAATGCGAATACTTTTGTTCACACTGTGGTTTGTGGCGGGCATTTCTCATGCTGAAATTAACATTCTGGTAAGAGCGAGTGCGTTAGCCCAGAGCGATGAAACCAGTTTTCAAAGTTGGGGGGTTTCCCATCAGCGCTTTGATAATGAAGATATAGCTCTATCTCAAGCTCTACTATCTTTTGACACGTTAGTTACTGACGATTGGTATGTACATGGCGTTTTTAACGGCTACTCTGATGGTGAAGAAAAACTTGGCTTTACCCAGCTATACGCCAAATATAGACCACTGACCTCGAACAAAATCAAACCAGAAGTAAAATTGGGTTTCTTTTACCCTGCAATGTCTGTTGAAAATACTGATATCGGCTGGCTGTCGCCAAATTTTTTGTCTAACTCAGCCATTAATAGTTGGATTGGTGAAGAGCTAAGAACAGCAGGCGTCGAAGTGAGCTTTCGTCAAAATGGGCGACAAACCCGCAGTCCATGGTCATGGAAAGTCGTAGGCAGTCTTTATAAAGGTAATGACACCACAGGTACGCTATTAGCATGGCGTGGTTTTGCACTGCACGATAGACAATCGGTACATGACGATCGTATCAACTTTCCTCCGATTCCAGGTGTAGTTAACGACAATGGTATTGACGCTCCTGCATGGACCGACCCTTTCAGGGAAATTGATACCAATATTGGTTTTTATGTGGGCGGCCACTTGGCCTATAAGCGTGATACTGATGCTCGGTACTATTACTACGACAATCGTGCAGACCCACTTGCACTGGATCCTGACAGAATTTACGCTTGGCGTACTCGATTCCACTCATTAGCAGTGCGACACAGACTCTCTCCAGATTTAACCTTGCTTTCACAGGGTCTCGTCGGTTCAACGTTGATGGGATATAACATAGTCAAAAACGACTTTTATTCCGCGTTTTTGGCGTTAACGTATCAACAAGACAGCCATACTTATTCGGCAAGGCTAGACTGGTATCAAGTAGTAGATAACGACAGCTTTATGTATGACCCTAATGCGAGCCGAGGCGAGGCGCTCAGTGTAAACTATCAATACCAGATCAATGACTATTTTTCTGTTGCCACTGAATGGCAAACCAATCGAGGAAGAAAAGCTCAACGTAGATTCTTTGTTACCGACGAAGACTACATTGAGAACTCACTTCAGCTTGCTGTGACTTTCAGGTACTAACGCTTTACCTTGTCGAGCGCTGCATCAGGAACATTTTTAATCATCATGCTCTCGCGTCTTTTAGTCATCATTTTGGCTAGCCTGCGCATGCTTACTGTGGTGTCTTTTTCATCTACGATATCTACACCTAACAAGCGCTCTAAGAGATCCTCTAAGGTAACAACCCCCTCAAGACCACCGTATTCATCAACCACAAGTAGCATATGAACGTGCTTATTGAGAAAGTGTTCAAACGTGCTCGACAACGGCATACTACCGAGCACAGTAATGAGGTCTTTAGCATATTCTTTTAATGGCTTATCCGTGTTTCCACGGGCCTGTGCAACCAATAGGTCCGACCGCATCACATAGCCGGTGATTTTTTCGGAATCGTTACTTTCAAAAACAGGAATACGCGAGTATTCAATATGCGCATGTTTATGAAAGAAGGTCTCTACAGTCATCGCATCTGAAACAGAAAATACTGCTGTACGATGAGTAACGACCTCTTTTACAGTTAGTTCATGCAGGCTCAATAGACTTTGCAAGAAAGCCGCCTCATGTTGTGCCAACTGACCTTCTTGTCCGGACAATTCGGCCATCGCGTGAAGTTCGGTCCTGCTTAGTCCGCGCAGTGGGCTGTCTTCTTTGAATCCTTTAGTCAAAATAGCTGACATCACTACAAATGGTTTTAAGACCAAAGTTAAATATTTAAGAAAATAAGCGGTAACTGGTGCTAAGCTTCTCCAGTAGGTGGCTCCTAGCGTTTTAGGGATTATTTCTGAAAACACCAAAATCAACAAAGTTAAAATGGCGGATATTACACCTAAATACGCGTCGCCAAAAACAGCAGCAGCTTGAGCTCCAGCGCCCGCAGCCCCCATCGTATGGGCAATGGTATTAAGTGTTAAAATCGCCGATAAAGGTGTGTTTATATCATCGGTTAAAGAGCGTAGTAGTTTACCACTGGGTCTTTGTTCTTTTTCGAGCACCGAAATATATGCCGAAGAAACACTGAGTATCACTGCTTCTGCTATTGAACACAAAAACGAAAAGCCAAGAGCAATGAACACATAAATTATTAGAAGTAGCATGGATCCTTTCCATTAATTTGCACGCACTGTGCGGACTTCTATTATGGGTGCTACTCAGATAGATACAAGAGGTATCACCTCCAAAATCACCTAATGACAGCAGTTAGAGGTTTTGTGTTGAGTACTAATAAGTCGCTTCTTTATGCTTTGATATCCCAACTTCCCGATCAAGAAACCCAGTAACAGGGCAGACAATATGTACACCCATTGTCCACCTTCTCCGTGATGGTGAATTCCGTGTTCAAGGTAAATCAATTGACTGAGTTCAAAATGACTAATAAGCCAATTGAGTCCATAGCCCGCTGCAATGCTGGTACTCATTACACTGAAAATATAGAGTACCAAAGTTCGGGTACCCATTTCTTGTTTGATCATTCCCATGGTTGAAACATTGGTCGCTGGACCAGCCATAAGGAAAACCAGAATCGCGCCCGGAGACAAACCTGCAGCTAAAAATCCTACAGCGATAGGCGTTGATGCGGTGGCACAGATGTACATTGGCACTCCTATTAATGCCATAACGAGCATTGCAACAAAGCCATCGCCCCACTGAGTTAAAAAGTCTGTGGGAACCCAAGTTTTAATAACCGCTGCCAACATCAAGCCCACTAAAAGCCACTTCACAATATCTTCAAGTAACTTTCCTGAGGCAAATTGCCATACTTTGCCAAGAGTTGCCCCTAAAGATTTATTCGAAGACGACTCAACGGTATGTTGGTGGTGTTCGTGGTTCTCATGACCATGGCCACTGCAACAGGATGATACTGGTTTGTGAGTGTGAGAGGATGACTCATTATCAAACCATCTAACCATTAAACCTGCAAAGATAGCACTAAAAATAGCAGCAACAGGACGAACAACTGCATATAAAGGCCCTAGTAAGGCATAGGAAACCGATACGCTATCTACACCAGTCTCAGGTGTGGATACTAAAAACGAAACCGTCGAAGACTTCGATGCTCCGCTACGACGCAGGCCGATAGCCGCAGGAATAACGCCACAGGAACACAGAGGAAGTGGCGCACCAATAAACGCCGACTTTGTAATCGCTGAAATAGAAGAACTACCCATATGTTTTTGTAAAAACGAAATGGGCACCACCTCATGCATCACTCCAGCAACAAATAATCCCAGAAGCAACCATGGCGCAGACTCGACAAAAAGCGACGCAAAGTTTTGTAGGAGTAGCAATACATCTGTCATAAGCATTTCCGAGCTGACCTTTTCCTAGCTGGAACCATAGAAAATGAATCTTGTTAGTACCGACCTCAGTCTACCAAAAGAACCTGCAGGCTGAAATAAAGTCTCATGCGTCGGTGACTAAACGTAAACATTTGTTGATTCTTCTCACAAAACACAAATACACCTTTAAACAATTTCTATTCTCGTTTATAAATCAATCTAAAATTTTCAATATAGATACAAGAAGAACTATGGCGTCCACAAAACTACACATGGCATTTAGAAAATATCACCGTTGGCTAGGCTTTTTCCTCGCCGGAATTATGGGGGTATATGCAATCAGTGGGGTACTACTCATTTTCAGACCCACCGATATCCTAAAGTACGAACAAACCAACGAGTACCAAATTGAAACACAACTCAATAGCCAAGCGGCGATACAACAGCTTCGTGTGAAAGGGCTAAAAGCCAATGGAGAGTCAGACACCCAAGTAGAGTTTAACTACGGACACTATGACAAAAGCTCGGGCTTAGCGGTGATTACAAAAAAAGACTACCCCATTGTTTTGGCTAAAATGGTCAAACTTCACAAGGCAACTAATAATAGCCCGTTGTTTTGGCTGAACATTAGTTTTGGCGTAGCACTGCTGTTTTTCGTTGTCTCTGCATTTTTCATGTTTCTACCTAAGTTACCAATATACAAAAATGGGTTAAAAATCGCGGGAGCAGGCGCACTGGTAACGATACTCGTCGTTATTTTTGGCTCTTAATCTATAACTCACACAGCGGCTCGCCATTGAGCGAGCTCGCTCATTAAAAAAAATTTATCTTATTTATTTCACTTTTTTGAACTTTTTTGTTTCCTTTCCCGTTCCCTTTTATTGACGAGTATAAAAATAGTGCTCGCGAATAATAAAAAACCCAGGGGAAACATATGTTTAAAACCACCAAAATAAATAGGGCGGTGGGTATAGCGTTGGCGTGTGCCACGTTCACCAGTTTGAGTACCACTGCATTAGCACAAGAAACATCTAACCAGGAAGCCGAAGAAGAGTCCGTTGAAAAGATCCAAGTCACGGGTTCGCGTATTAGTCGTATCGAGCTATCAACACCAGCACCAGTGCTGACTGTTGACGCTCAACAGATTGCGCGTTTCGGTAACCCAGATCTAGGTTCAATCCTTGCAGAACTACCAGCAATAGCCGCTGGCTCTACACTGATTGGCAACAACAACTCAAACGCAAACGCAGGTTTGAGTTCACCCGACCTTCGCTCACTTGGCGAAAACCGTACTCTTACGCTAGTAAATGGTAAACGTCACGTTGCTGGCTCTCCATTCAGCAACGCGGTAGATACTGGTTCTATCCCAGCAGCATTGATTGAACGTGTAGAAGTAATCACAGGTGGTGCATCTGCGATCTACGGTTCAGATGCGGTATCCGGTGTAATCAACGTCATTCTTCGCGATGACTTCGAAGGCGTAGAAATTCGCGCTACAGGTAGTAGCGATACCGAAAGTATCGGTAACGAAACGTATACATACAGTGCACTTGTTGGTGCAACTACCGATGATGGCCGTGGTAACGTTACTTTCTTCGCTGAACGTAACCAAATCAACGAAGTGATGATTCCAGACCTCCAGCAAGCTGCAAACTGGGGTACTTTCATCAACCCTGATAACACAGGTGAAGAAGACGGCATTCCAGATCGTATCCGAACTCGCAACGTAGGTTCGGAAATGATCAACGCCTTCACGGTACTTAACCCATTTGGCGGTGGTCCGAGAATTACCTTCACGCCTGACGGCTCTCCGATCGATCAAGTTTCTCGTATCAACACAAACAGTTTTGCATTTGGTAACTTCGACCAAGCATATGACACTGTGTTCTTTACTGAAAACTACGAAAACTATATTCCAAACCAGGAAACACAGACGTTTGCCAGTACCTTTAGGTATGACCTAACTGAAAACGTTAGATTTTATGGTGATGTGAAATATGTAGATAAGTTTATCGAACAGCAATTCCAGCCATCATTCCGCTTTGGTAACATTTCAATTAATGCTGCTGATAACCCGTTTCTTCCTGAAGCTGCTAGACAACAGCTAGCTGATAACGGACAAACAGGTATTGTACAAACGGCCCGTTTCTTTGATGACATTGGTAACCGTTCTGCATCGAATGACCGTAAGTTATGGCGTGTAGTTACTGGCTTTGAAGGTTACTTCAGCCTTGGTGAAACTGACTTCGATTACGACGTTTACTACACTCGTGGTGAGACGTCTAACACCCGAAGAACACTAAACGATCTTATTCCAGACAACCTTACGGCTGCTCTAGACGCAGTTATCGATCCAGCCACTGGCGAAGTAGCTTGTCGTAGCCAGGTGCCTGATTTACAGGGTGAAGGTTACGAAGATCCAGCGTCAGTTAATGGTGGGGCTTGTGCGCCATTCAATCCTTTTGGCTTTGGACAAGCATCAGCTGAAGCAGTTGACTTTGTTTCTGGTGACGTAGAGCGTAAAGACGAAATTACTCAAACCGTTTACGGTGGTTTCGTTTCATTCGATACCAGCGCATTGTTCGAACTACCTGCGGGCCCAATGGGTATCGCGCTAGGTTATGAATACCGCGAAGAGACAGTATCGACAATTACTGACGAATTTACAAAAGCAGGTTTCTTCACCAACGCAGCAACGCCTGACTCTTCTGGTTCATACGATGTAGACGAATTCTTCATCGAGCTACGTGCACCACTTCTAGAAGATGTTTTTCTTGCTGATTCACTAAGTATTGATGCTGCGTATCGTGCTGCGGATTATTCGCATGCTGGTAGCGCTGATTCTTGGCAAGTAGGTTTAATGTGGGCACCTATTGCTGACCTAACCTTCCGTGGAACACTAGGTGAAGCGGTTCGTGCGCCAAACGTTGATGAGGCGTTTAGTCCACAATCACCAGGTTTTGCGAACATCAGTGATCCGTGTGATGAAGACAACATCGACGATGATCCAGATCGTCGTGCAAACTGTGCCGCATTGGGTATCCCTGCTGGTTTCCAAGCTAACGATAACGTAAGTATTGAAACTCTTTCTGGTGGTAACCCAGATCTGTTCTCTGAAGTTAGTGAATCTCGCACCGTTGGTGTTGTATGGGCACCTGATTTCATTGAAGATTTCTCAATTACTATCGATTGGTATGACATCGAAATTGAAGATGCTATTAACGCCGTTTCTGCTCAGGACATTCTAGATAACTGTGTTGATGCAACCGGTGGTCCTGATGCTGCGTTCTGTGCGCAAATCGACCGTGATGCGAACAATGACGTAGAACTTGTACGTTCAGGATTCGTTAACGCTTCTGCAATTACAACCTCTGGTATTGAATTCCAAGTCTTGTACACCACAGACCTTGCTGACTTCTCTCTTCCGGGTGAAGTACGTATTAATTTCCAAGGTAACAAGGTTCAAGAGTTCGACATTTTCGAATTCCAAGACCGTCCTGACGAAATTAACGTTGAAGTTGGTGAACTTGGTGACCCTGAGTTCCAGTTTAGAACAATCATCGATTATCGTATCGGCGACTGGGTGTTCAACCACACAAGTCGATTCATTGACCGTGTAGCAACGTACGATGTATCACCAGGTGGTGGTTCTCCAGAAGATACGTCGCCTGCATTTGTTGGCACAATCTGGACTCACGACTTTGGTGTTGAATATAACGTTTCTGAGAACTTCGAAGTTAACTTCGGTGTTCGTAACGCGTTTAACAAAGTACCTCCTGGTTATACCTTTGACCCACTATATGACTTAGTTGGTCGTCGAGTTAACGCTGCGATGGTATACCGCTTTAATTAAGTCTACCCTCCCTGTAGACCACACCCGCTACCTCCTTGTGGGGTAGCGGTTTTTTATCAAAGTAAGCATAAAAAAAAAAAAAGCGCCGGTCTTTCGACCGGCGCTTTCTTATTTACTTAACGTGAAAAAACTTATACAGAAGCTTTTTCTACAACGTCAACTAGGATCCAAGTCTTAGACTTAGAATAAGGACGACACTCGCGAATAGTCACTGTATCGCCTTCGTTGCACACGTTGCTTTCGTCGTGGGCGTGAAGCTTAGTAGAACGCTTGATGAACTTCCCATAGATAGGGTGCTTAACGAAACGCTCAACTACAACAGTAATGGTTTTATCCATTTTGTTGCTAACCACACGACCTTGAACTGTACGAATTTTTTGTTCAGTCATTACGCATCAGCCTTTTGAGTCAGAATGGTTTTAACACGCGCGATGTTACGACGCACTTTTCTCAACTGATCAGTTTTTTCAAGCTGGCCAGTTGTGTGCTGCATGCGCAAGTTGAACTGTTCGCGTAGCAGGTTTAACAACTCTGCGTTCAGCTCTTCTACGCTTTTTTCTTTCAGTTCAGTCGCTTTCATTACATCACCGTCCGAGTTACAAAGGTTGTTTTAAATGGCAGTTTCGCAGCTGCCAGTTCAAACGCTTCACGTGCTAGTTCTTCTGGAACACCTTCCATTTCGTAAAGAACACGACCAGGTTGAATTTGGCAAACCCAGTACTCAACGTTACCTTTACCTTTACCTTGACGAACCTCAAGAGGCTTCTCAGTAATTGGCTTGTCAGGGAAAACTCGAATCCAAATTTTACCTTGACGCTTAACGTGACGAGTCATTGCACGACGCGCTGCTTCGATTTGACGCGCAGTCATACGACCACGGCCAACCGCTTTAAGCCCGAAAGTACCAAAGGCTACAGTGCTACCCGCAGCATAACCGCGGTTACGACCTTTGTGCATTTTACGGAACTTCATGCGTTTTGGTTGTAACATGATTAGCCCTCTCGCTTAGCGTTGCGGCCTTTCTTCTTAGGTTGAGCAGCTGGTGCTTGCTCTTGAGTTGTAGGTAAACCACCTAGAACTTCACCTTTGAAGATCCAAACTTTAACGCCGATGATACCGTAAGTTGTTGACGCTTCTGAGGTCGCGTAATCGATGTCCGCACGGAATGTGTGCAATGGAACACGACCTTCACGATACCATTCTGAACGTGCGATTTCCGCGCCGCCCAAACGACCGCTAACTTCAACCTTGATACCTTTAGCACCAAGACGCATTGCATTTTGTACCGCACGCTTCATAGCACGACGGAACATAACACGACGCTCTAGCTGGCTAGAGATGCTATCAGCTACTAGCTGACCATCTAGCTCTGGCTTACGTACTTCAGCGATGTTGATCTGAGCTGGCACACCGGCTAGCTTAGATACGTAATTACGCAACTTTTCTACGTCTTCACCTTTCTTACCGATAACTACGCCTGGACGAGCAGTGTGAATAGTCACACGGATGCTCTTAGCAGGACGCTCGATCACGATTTTAGAAAGTGATGCGTTCTTAAGTTGCTTCGTCAAGTACTGACGTACTTGATGATCGTTGTACAGATTATCCGCATAGTCTGCAGTATTAGCGTACCAGGTAGAAGTCCATGGTTTGCTGATACCCAGGCGTATACCTGTAGGATGTACCTTCTGTCCCATTATCTACTCCTAGTTATCCGCTACAACCACAGTGATGTGACTGCTGCGCTTAAAGATACGATCAGCACGGCCTTTAGCACGTGGCTTAATACGTTTCATCGTTGGACCTTCGTCAACAAAGATCTTCGCTACAACAAGCTCGTCGATGTCTGCGCCTTCGTTGTGTTCTGCGTTTGCAATTGCAGACTCCAACACTTTCTTAACTAGCGCAGCGCTTTTCTTCGGGCTGTAAGCAAGCACTTCTAGTGCTTTCTCAACGTGTAGACCGCGAATCTGATCTGCAACCAAGCGTGCTTTTTGAGCCGACGTGCGGGCAAAACGGTGTTTAGCTAATGCTTCCATTTATTCTACCCCTTAACGTTTAGCTTTCTTATCCGCGACATGACCGCGGTAAGTACGCGTTGGCGCAAATTCGCCCAACTTATGGCCTACCATTTCGTCACTGATGATTACAGGAACGTGCTGGCGACCGTTATGGACCGCAATGGTCAACCCAATCATATCTGGGATGATCATAGAACGACGAGACCAAGTTTTGATTGGTTTACGTTCGTTCTTTTCCACTGCAGCCTCTACCTTCTTCAGCAAGTGAAGGTCAATAAAAGGACCTTTCTTGAGAGAACGTGGCATGGTGAATCCTCGCTATTACTTGTTACGACGACGTACGATAAGCTTATCAGTACGCTTGTTGCTTCGGGTTTTCTTACCTTTAGTAGGAACACCCCAAGGAGTTACTGGGTGACGGCCACCAGAAGTACGACCTTCACCACCACCGTGTGGGTGATCAACCGGGTTCATGGCAACACCACGAACTGTCGGACGAACACCGCGCCAGCGGTTAGCACCTGCTTTACCTAGTGAACGAAGCATATGCTCTGCATTGCCTACTTCACCGATGGTAGCGCGGCAGTCCGCAAGTACTTTACGCATTTCGCCTGAGCGTAGACGCAATGTGATGTAGTTTCCATCACGTGCTAGCATCTGTGCGTAAGCACCGGCTGAACGTGCAATCTGTGCACCTTTACCAGGCTTCATTTCAATTGCGTGAACAACAGTACCCACTGGGATGTTGCGCATTGGCAATGTGTTACCAGCTTTGATCGGAGCGTCTGAACCAGACTGAACCGCATCACCAGCTTGAATACCTTTAGGAGCTAGGATATAGCGACGCTCACCGTCTGCGTACAATACTAGTGCAATGTTTGCAGAACGGTTTGGATCGTATTCTAAACGCTCAACTTTAGCAGGAATGCCGTCTTTGTTACGTTTAAAGTCGATTACACGATAGTGATGCTTGTGACCACCACCGATGTGACGAACTGTGATACGACCGTTGTTGTTACGACCACCAGACTTGCTGCTCTTTTCCAACAATGGCGCGTACGGTGCACCTTTGTGCAGGTCAGGGTTAACGACCTGAACAACGTGACGACGACCGGCAGAAGTTGGCTTAGCTTTCAATAATGGCATTTCTAATCCCCTTCTTACTCAGCACCACCGACAAAGTCGATGTCCTGACCTTCTTTAAGCACTACATATGCTTTTTTCCAGTCGCTGCGCTTACCGAAAGACATACCGTGACGCTTAGTTTTACCTTTAACGTTTACAGTACGAACACCGTCAACTTCAACTTCAAACAATTTTTCAACTGCTGCTTTGATTTCGGCTTTGTTCGCGTCTTTAGCTACTTTAAATACAACTGTGTTGCTCGCTTCAGCAGCCATAGTAGACTTTTCTGAAACGTGAGGTGCTAATAGCACCTTCAGTAGACGTTCTTCATTCATGCTAACGCCTCCTCAAGTTGTTTAACTGCATCAGCAGTGATTAGCACTTTTTCAAATGCAATCAAGCTCACTGGGTCGATGCCTGCTACGTCGCGTACGTCAACTTTGTACAAGTTGCGTGCTGCTAAGAACAAGTTCTCATCAACTTCAGGAGTAACGATTAGAACGTCAGTTAGTTCATATTCGTTAAGTGCAGAAAGAAGAGCTTTAGTCTTAGGTGCTTCAACACCGAACTTCTCAACAACAACCAAACGGTCTTGGCGGATTAGTTCAGACAAGATGCTCTTGATCGCACCGCGATACATTTTCTTGTTAACTTTTTGGTCAAAGTCACGAGGCTTAGCAGCAAATGCACGGCCACCGCCAACCCAAATTGGGCTACGGATAGTACCAGCACGTGCGCGGCCAGTACCTTTTTGACGCCATGGCTTCTTACCACCACCACGAACTTCAGCGCGAGTCTTCTGCGCTTTAGTGCCTTGACGAGCACCTGCACCGTAAGCGACAACTACCTGGTGTACCAGGGCTTCGTTGAAATCACGTCCAAAAGTCGCTTCGGATACTTCAAGAGCGCTTTGCGCGTCTTTCAATGTTAATTCCATCAGTTCACTCTCCGACGTTACGCTTTAACAGCTGGCTTAACGATCACGTCGCCGCCAGTTGCGCCAGGTACGGCACCTTTAACTAGGATAAGGTTGTTTTCTGCGTCTACGCGTACAACTTCCAAAGACTGAGTAGTCACTTGCTTGTTACCAAGCTGACCAGCCATTTTCTTGCCTTTGAATACTTTACCTGGAGATTGGTTTTGACCAATTGAACCAGGAGCACGGTGAGACAAAGAATTACCGTGAGTCATACGCTGTGAACTGAAGTTCCAACGTTTGATTGCACCAGCAAAACCTTTACCTTTTGATGTACCAGTTACATCAATTTTCTTAGTGTCATTAAAGATTTCAACAGTGATTTCACTGCCTACTTCAATATCGGCACCTTCGTTATCTTCTAGGCGGAATTCTACTAGAGAAGAACCTGCTTCAACGCCAGCTTTAGCAAAATGACCTGCTTCAGCTTTGTTGATGCGGTTTGCTTTCTTAGTTCCAGCAGTAACCTGAAGAGCGCGATAACCGTCAGTTTCCTCAGTACGTAACTGAGTTACACGGTTTGGGGTCGCTTCGATAACAGTCACAGGGATCGACGTACCATCTTCAGTGAAGATGCGCGTCATGCCCACTTTACGACCGACTAGACCAATCGCCATTGTTATAACCCTCTCTTGTTAGCCCAGGCTGATTTGAACATCAACACCGGCAGCCAAGTCCAAACGCATCAACGCGTCAACTGTTTTATCAGTTGGCTCGATGATGTCTACCAAACGCTTGTGAGTACGGATTTCGTATTGATCACGCGCGTCTTTATTGACGTGCGGAGAAATCAGAACTGTGTAGCGTTCTTTGCGAGTAGGCAGAGGAATTGGACCGCTGACCTGAGCACCAGTACGTTTCGCTGTTTCGACGATTTCAGCCGTAGACTGATCGATCAACTTGTGATCGAACGCTTTCAAGCGAATACGAATTCTTTGATTTGGCATCGATTAAGCTCCAATCGAAAGAACAAAAAAATTCACCTTTTCACTCCCTTTCTAACTTGGGACGAAAAGATGCGCGTTAACCGTTGGTTCCCAATCGGAACCCTGTTTCTCTTCTCTAGCACGCCCACCGCAGAGGTTAATCTTTGGTTTTGGCAACAACCCTAAAAACAGTGAAGTCGCGGCTGAAAAAATATGCCCTTCATGGGCAGTGGGCGCGAATTATACATGGGTTGGTGATTAATGCAACAACAACCTACGAATAAACTCGCTATTTATTGAAGTGTCTGAAAATTACTTATATGTAGGCTTTTTTAGTGGTGTAGTTGAGTGAAAGTCTAACCAGCGAAGTACGTCTACTTTGGTTGTTTCATTCATGTCATTAGCACCATTTAGAGCAAGCGCTTTAAGCGACGTTTGCTTTAATACCTTTCTATAAGCCATTTCAGCCTCGTGAAAAGCCGAAGCTATGTGGCATTTATTCGCACACTCACTCGTTGTCATGGCACAAGGCCCATTTTGTCGAATTTCAGTACACCGAAAGCTAGATTCAGTACCTTCAACCGCCGCAGTAATATCCCAAAGGTTGATTACGTCAATCGGCTTAGCTAACTGGTAACCACCGGCCGCGCCTCTATGAGCGTTTACAATACCCGCACGACTCAGCGCCTGCATCTGCTTGGCCAAATAAGGCGCGGGTACGCCCAGAAATTCTGCAAGCGCTTCTTTAGGTAGCGACTTATCACTTGGCAGCCCAGCAAGTAGCGTGCATGCATGAGCAGCCCACTCTACACCTTTACCTATTTTCATAAGTATCCTTTACCAACCCTTTTAATTCGGATATATTTTATCTGAATTATATTTTTGTACGTTTAGTATACCTCGATAACCGCCAATGTTGTCGGCGAAATAGGTAATAAAAGTAAGGAGAGATTTTATGTCTACCTTAATAAAACATTTAGTACTCGTAGCACTAGTGCTGCTACCCACGTTAGCTTTTGCGACGACTGACGAGCGTTTACCCGGAAACCATGAAAGTTGGTTGGCACTGTGTTTTGTTGCAGGTTCTATAATTTGCGCTTGGGCGTTAAATCACGCGCTCTCCCGAGTACGGGCAATGGGCACGCTAATGGCGGCTTTGACTTGTTTCGGCGTAGTCATTTGGTTTTTTGTATACGTGTATGGCTCAGGTATTCTTGAATCGCCAAAGCCTTTCGACTCCCGTCTTGATGGCGCAAAACCCACCCTATTGTGGGCTATAGTAACCCTTTGCTTTATTGGAGGGGTACTGCTACTTCGGGTTAGCCTTAGCCAATATCGCAATAGCACTAAGCTTACACTTACCGCAGTTAACCAACCAGATAGATACGGTAGCGTATCTCGAATGTTGCATTGGACTACCGCAATTTTATTCCTGTTAATGATACCCATGGGTATATTCGCCACTATGATCCCAGAAGGTACAGCATACCGTTTAGAGTACTATGTGGTGCATAAAACCATTGGCGTGCTTATTTTTATTCTTGTCATATCACGAGTGCTATGGAATCTGTATTCAAAGCGACCCACACTAGACCAACACATGAAGCCCTCGGAAAAAAAGCTTGCCCACTTAGCGCATATTACACTGTATGGATTGTTGTTCTTACTGCCTATTACTGGCTTTATAATGACAAGCTTTTTCGGCGCACCTACTTACTT
Organism: Alteromonas sp. KUL49; assembly: GCF_006538345.1. Taxonomy (GTDB): domain Bacteria; phylum Pseudomonadota; class Gammaproteobacteria; order Enterobacterales; family Alteromonadaceae; genus Alteromonas. The sequence goes on from NZ_BJKL01000009.1 coordinate 166,419, forward strand.
ATTTGCGTGGGAACTAGCGCCGCTATGGGAGCCCAATGAAAAAGCCGTTTTGCTTTGGGGGCTACTACACAAGTACTTGTTGCCCTATATCGTGTATTTAGTCCTTGGCGCTCACATATTCGGGGTACTTAAACATCAGTTTTATGACAAACATCGGCATATACTCAAGCGCATGGTGTCATGAGGCGGGAACAGTGAGTAGCCTAGATGTGCATCATCAAAGTAGGGTATCAACGGACTTCTTGTAGGATTTGCCAATTTTAATTTGTTCGCCGATGCTCAAGGTTAAACACTCAGCATCGGTAGCTATAACAAATGCCGTGTTAACCGCAAAAGACTTGTGAACTTGTATAAAACCGCTGTCCGGTAAATCAGCGACCAACTGCTTTAGTGTAGTGTTGACTAGTGACATTCTAGCTTGCGAAGCGTTTTCTGATGGCTCAAGGGTCCATAAGCGAACATAATTGCCATACGCCTCAGCGTAACAAATGTGTTCAAGGATAAACTTGCGTTTCTCTCTGCCAACTTTGAGTACGATATGTTTTGGCGCAGCAGACACTGGGGTAGCGGCCACTAGTTGTTGCTCTTTGTAGACTTTTACCATGGCTTGGTTGAATCGTTCAGCGCCAACGGGCTTAACCAAGTAGTCGGTCACCTCTAGTTCAAAACCTTCAACGGCAAATTCTTGGTAGGCACTAATAATGATGACTTGCGGTTTGTTCGCAAGCACCCGCAACATTTGCATACCTGACAAAGCAGGCATATTAATATCTAAAAAGAGTAAATCTACCTTGTCTTTTGATAGATGCTGCAGAGCGTCAGTCGCATTGTAGTACTGCCCCGCAACACTTACCTTGGGATGCTCTGCTAGATGATGTAATACCACCTGATGAGCAAGAGGTTCGTCATCAATAATCAACGCCTTTAGCACGGTGTTAACTCCAGTGTAAGTTCAGATAACCATTCACCGCTTTCGGTTTTCCCACTGTTGAAAGTAGCGGTATTGGGCTGTAGTAACTGCAACCGTCTTTGTAAGTTAGCCATTCCTACTCCATCGCTATCGGCTCGCGATGGACTATCAGCACCTACGCTATTGATGCATTTTACTATTAGCCGATTTCCCTCCACGGTCACATCCAGTGCAATCTGACTGTTTCCGTTTGTGACTTCCACGCCATGCTTGAATGCATTCTCTACTATCACGATGAGCAATAAAGGAGGCAGCTTCCAGCGTTCACCCTCTTCGCAGAAATTCGCTTTCAATGTAAATCCTTCACCGAACCGCAAAGCTTGTAGGGCAAGGTAATTTTGAAGATAGTTGATTTCTTTCGACAACAACACGAGGGCGTTTTGCCCCTCATAAACCGTATAGCGCAGGAGTTCAGCTAATCCAAGCACCATTTTAGGTGCATTTTCAGAGCGATTTAACGTGAGCGCATAAAGGTTATTTAAGGTATTGAACAAAAAGTGCGGATTTATCTGTTGTTGCAGCAACTGTAATTCGGACCGTGCACGCTCACTGGTAATTTGTGCCATCACTCTACTTTGATGTTGGCGTTCAAAAGCCAAAATCACGGGCGTGGTGATTACCAGAATCCAAAATACGATTTGATAGTTTATGGGGGCAAAGAGATTGTGGTCTTCCGAAGGTAACAAGGTTTGCTCAGGAATGTTCAACGGCATTGCCAGAATCGAAGCCCCCAGCAATGGCGTCAATACAATTGTGGTTACTAGCACTCCGCTGACGAAAATGAATATTCCTTTCTCTGAGAGTAAGTGTCGAATCAGCACATTTCTATTGAAAAAATAGATAGCCAGGGCGCAAAAACCCACAACACTAAACTGTAAAAAATAGCTGAGATAACGCAGTGGATCTTTCAGAATTTTACCAAGGTCGAACAACCATGGTAGTGGCTGGTTTCGCATTGGGTCTAATTCATTCATAAACACACCAGAAATAATGAGTGCCCATACGAACATACTGACAACTATCGCACCGTTGAGAGATAGCAGACGGGAAACTAAGCTCGTCGTTTTGTTCAACGCCGATACTGACTGTCGTGCATTGAAAAGAATACCGACACTGGCTGCCACCATAAGCAACCAGCCTTGAACGCTAAATAATGTATAAGTTGAATACCATTCCCAGTTATTTACCAGTATCAAACACACCAGTGGATAGCCTCCAAAGCATAATAGCCATAACACTAAGCGCTTTGGTAACACTCGATTTTGATTCGCACCGCGTAGCAAATACTTGTGCCACAAGAAAAAGGGTAAGGATTCAATCGAGAGTTGTATCAGTATAAATAGCAGTCTTAGCGGAGAGCTTGCCGTACTGTCGCTAGTGCCTAACTGAACGGAGAAAAAGCGAATAGAAGCCTCTAGCAGTAATGCTGCATATAAAGGTAAAAGCGCTACTACATAGTTGTTAACTATATTGCTAGCTCGGGCGATGAAACTGGAATTCCCTTGAGCTTGAGTGGTCTGGATAGACTTGGTTTCCGTCGTATTCATCAATGGTCTTTTACCTGTTGCGCTTAGTACGTTGCAACCATGCCTTAAAATACTCGGTTACTCACGACAAAAATGACAAACCATGTATTTTCACTGACGAAAGTAAACGGCACTCTGTGCGACTACCTTTATCATTTATAGAGTTAGGTTTGTCCTTGCAACGTTGTCGATGGCGCTCCCTTTTGATGCAGTAATACACCTATCAAATGCATCACTCAGGGGAAGCAAACCATGCTAACGATTAAAAACCTCAGCAAAACCTACGCTGACGGCACTGCCGCCTTGAAGGGTATTAACCTATCTCTACCCACTGGAATGGTTGGTCTACTGGGACCAAATGGCGCGGGTAAATCCACATTATTGAGAACGCTAGCCTGTATCCAATCACCCGACACAGGATCGATTGTGTTTAACGGTACAAACACTCTTGAACTGCCAAGCGCTCTGCGTGATCAGCTAGGATACCTTCCTCAGTATTTTGGTGTATACCCCAATATGTCGTGCTTTGCCTTACTAGAATATTTTGCGGTACTGAAAGGAATGACTGACAAATCAAGTACGCGCGCGCAGATAAACGAGTTGTTGGAGTTAACCAACCTCAAAGAGGTTGCCAAAAAGAAAGTCACAAACTTTTCTGGAGGTATGCGTCAACGCTTTGGGATTGCACAAGCACTACTCGGTAATCCAAACCTTATCATCATGGATGAACCGACGGCAGGGCTAGACCCGGCTGAACGAGACCGACTTCACGACCTTCTTGTCACCATAAGTAAAAACAAGTTGGTTCTTCTATCCACCCACATCGTTGAAGACATAGAAAATCTCTGTCATCACGTGGCACTGATAAATAGCGGACAAATCATTGAACATGGCACCGTTCAATCCTTGATTACGCCGCTAGAGGGCAAAGTCTGGCTTACCAATAGCTCTCCAGGTGATAAAGCCAATATTCTCAGCAAGCGGTATCAATATGGGCGACCTTATTTTCGAGTACATAGTGACTTGGCGCCCGACTCCACTGCTAAAGCTTTGGCTCCCACGCTTCAAGATAGGTATTTCCTTGAACTAGCAAGCAAGAGCGTTGTTGAAGGAGAAGCGCGCCATGTTTAATCAAGAACTCGCTTTTTTCCTAAGGCAACCTCTCGTGTGGGTGAGCTTTTTTTGTTACCTCTCTTTTGCCGCTCTCGTATCTGTTGGAGTGCATACGCCGGACCTTCTGGTTGAGAAGCAATTCAGTATTAAGGCAATGACGATTTTAATGTTGGGAATACCCCTGTTTATTGGTGCGCTCTCACCTATTAGCTACTTGCGTGATATGACTAGCAACATGGAAGAGCTTGTCCTAACAACACCCCGAACTTTCCTACAACACCTGCTACAGCGGTCTCTAGTGTTTGGGGGAGTGACATTATTCGTAGGTGCATTGGGCTTAACCATATTGGCATTGCTAATCGCAAAGCAAGGTAGTACTTCAATGCTCTCACTCGCCCCCCTACTGCTATGGAACATTAGTGTGCTTTACATGCCAAGCGTTGTGTTTTTCATTGTACTTGGCGCATGGCTCAGTTACAGATTTATCAGTGTCCCGGTGATTTACGCAGTATTTACCTGTATTTGGGCAGGCTACATGGTAATTGCGAGTATGTCGGGTATATCCATAATGGCGGGTAGCTATGTCGCCAGTGAGTCACTTGTATTCACTATGCAATGGATTGACCCTTACGGAATCACCAGCGTTTTTTCTCAGTTTGAGAATCAGCGCAGCGCACCTTCACTGACTTTTCAACTCGCCATTAACCGCATTAGTTACATGGCAATGAGTGTTGTGCTGTTTTTTAGCGCCGTCACACTCATGTTAAAACTAACGACGAGAGAAAGAGATACCAAGACACTATTCACTTATTTGAGAAAGCGCATGGCGCAACGGCCGCTCGTTTTCACCAAGCCACTGGCGTCGTCCAACACTGGGACGTTCAACAACACAGGGAGTTATTCAACATACTCGACACTCGTACTAAACGCGACCGCGTACCTTTTTACCAACAAACTGAATGTTTTAATTCTTATTGGCTGGTTTTTCCTGATTTTCAGCGAAGTAGCATCCGGTATTCGATTTGCCGAACCTATGTCAACGCTTGCAGCCACCAGCGTCGATGCTTGGAATCGCGTGGCGTACGACATTGTTCCAACACTTGGCAATGCATTGTTGTTAATGTGGACATGGCAGCTATGTTGGCGTGCGCAGATCAATAATATGAGTGAGTTGGTTGCGGCGTCCCCTGTTTCCTCGATGCTCCTTGCTCTGTCACACCTATCCACGGCAATTATTGCGCTACTCGCTATTCTTCTCGTCACAGCATTGGCAGTTTTCGCGGCTGAAACGTGGTCCGGCAGTACGATCATACTCAGCCATTACGCAAAACAATCGGCATTGTTGTTATTACCTCTAAGCGTCAGTGCGACACTCTATGTGGCCATCAATACGGCGACACGAAATAAGCTAGTGGCAGCACTGTTTTGTCTGTTTTGTATTGGAATGAAGCTATCGCCACTCATGGCTCAATTTGGTATCAGCCATCCATTACTCAATATTGCACAAGTCCCTATACTTAGGCCGGATCTTATGTGGGGATTTAGCGCAAGTATAACGACCTTTGCGCCCTACTTGGCTTATTGGCTAACCATTGCTACCGCCTTTTTAATATGTGCAGTGTCAATGTCCCATCGTGGTAACGGCACTAGGCTTCATATGAATCAAACGAAGCAACGCACTTTGTGTGTTGCCTCAGTACTAGTCGCTACAGTGTGTATGCATTTGTTTTTACACTATGAACGGCCATTAAAAATCAATCATGGAATAAGCGATTGGCGCGCAGCTTACGAGCGAAACTACAGCCACTGGCAGCACCAACCACAGCCGCAAATCACTGACATGAAAGTCAATGGCAATTTCTATCCAGAGCTAGGTAATGCGGATTTTGCGCTTGAGTACACACTTACAAACACAACAGCTAGCCCGATAGAGCACATTTTAGTTGGTGGGATAAGTGGCTTCGAATTGCATTCACTAGAACTTCATCGCCCGAATACGCTTACAGAAGATAAGTCGCTCAATCAACATGTGTTTACCCTAGCCGAACCACTAGCACCCAACGACTCTACTAAATTGACAACACGGATTGAGTTTACTCAACCCACACTGTGGTCAGCGTCACTGCACCAAATTGTTACCCCAAAGTTTAGCTACATTCGGTCTCAGCCCTTGATGCCAGTCATAGGGTTTAACGCAGATTACATGCTATCAAAACCGGTAATAAGGGAGCGCATGGGATTGCCTCCACTCTCCCGCCCCCAACCCACTGACTTTATTAATGAGCAACCAGAGCACAATGAAATTGGCGCACGTTATCCAATCAACGTGCATAGCATCATCACCACAAATGCGAGCCATCATGTCGTGGCACCTGGAGCACTCATAGCACAAACTCATGCTCACGGCAGAGCAACATTTGAGTATAAGACTCAAGTACCTATTCGCAACTTAGTGTCTTGGTTCTCTCTTCCTTACGGATCCGTTACTGACAGCTTAGGCCAAACCCAATTGCACGTTTACGCTCCCACTGAAAGCCTTTCTACTCCGTCAGACAGTGTTGAAGTGAATCTCCAAGCAATGAAAGACACGCTACAGTGGTTTAACGAATATATTAGTGAGTACCCCGGTGCTAGACTCAACCTCATAGCCATTCCAGACTTGGGTGCTACAGGATATGCTTTGCCGCAGATTTTACTCATTAACCACCGCGTTGGTTTCCGCGCAACACCGTTTGCATATGCAGAAGATAAACGAGGGTTGGATCAGAGATATAGACGGGCGGTGCATGAAACAGCTCATCAATGGTTCGGTCACGATATGGGCTATGGTGTTGAATGGGATAATGCCTTTTTGGTGGAATCTATGGCGAAGTACGTCGAGCTAGTGCTGCTTGAAAAACATCGAGGGCAATATGAAGTAGAAGCCTTGATAAACTACGAATTTCAACGATTTAGATATGCTGTAGCAAATGCGACGTTAACAGCCGATGCGCTAGTTAACTCAAACAAAAGACATGACATGTATTCTCGCGCGACTCTCGTGTTCACCATATTACGAGATAGCCTAGGAGATGAGGTGATAGTGTCAGCGCTTCGCACCCTGTGGAAACAGCATAGCCACCCCAACCCACCAGCGAGCTCAATAGACTTTGTGAGACTACTCAAAGTATCTACAAACCCGGTACACCATGAATTGATCGACCTGTTGTTTCTATCTGAAGATATAAAATTCATTCTCTCCCATCCCCGTTTTGCAGCTGCGCGGGGGTGACGATTAAGGATTGCTTTCACTCCTTGTTTAGCTACAATCAAAAGCGCTTGTCGGAGTGCCTCACGGCTGAGATCGCTTTATGCGGGATCCGTAGAACCTGATCTGATTAATATCAGCGAAGGAAACAAGAGCTCAATGCCATTGTCGCTTGCTATCTACACTCCGTCTTTTGGTTTTAATCATTCAAAAGGCTTCTATTTCAATGTCAGAAACAACTCACGGTAATTGGTTCGAAACTATCAATGAACAAACATCACCTATTTTAATGCCATCTGTGATCACGGGTTTATTCAGCAATTAACACAAGGCACACTGCCTAAAAGATTTTTGATTTCTACATTCACCAAGACACCTTGTATCTCTCGGTGTATAAAAAGCTATTGGCCATACTAGGGTCAAAATGCGACGATGATGACGAATGTCAGTTCTTTTTCGACAGTGCCACAGGCGTTTTAGAAGTTGAGCAAGCCCTTCATCTAACCTATTCAGACGTTAATGATGCCGATGCTCTATCACCCACATGCGAGCTATACACCAGCTACTTGGCAAAATCTGTATATTCGCAACCACTTTCTGTGGGTATTGCCGCGATTTTACCGTGTTTCACTATCTACAAGGCGGTAGGTGATTTTATTCTTGCTCAGCCTCAAGTCGAAGGTAACCCCTATCAAGACTGGATAAACACTTATGGTGGCGAGGAGTTTGCTCAATCTACAGCACGAGCGGTAGAGATTGCGAACCGACATGCTTCCCTTTGCGACGATGCCACCCTAGAAAAAATGAATGCAGCATTTATCAAAGCCTCCAAGTTAGAGTGGATGTTCTGGGACAGTGCATTCAATAAGGAAGAGTGGGTAATTTAGTTTCTTTGATGGCTGTGCTCAGACCTTAGACGTAAAAACTATACCTGAGCACAGTGAATCTCTCGTCTATACTTAGCTAGTATTGACACCTATGTTGTCATTTCACGTAACTCGCCGCTTTGACACCAAAATAAGTGTGATTTGTTGCCCGAAAGCAGATATCGGTATATCGTGCTAAAACTTATATTATGAGGCCGTTATATAGGTTGGCTCAAATGTGCCAGCAGTAACTACGCATTATGATTTCAAAAACTAGCCAACCTTTGTTTAAAAACATCCGCGACATACTCGATAACCATTCTTCGTTATTCGATGCCTACGCCAAACTAGAACCGCTAATTTTGTCAATTTTCGGTGCTTCCAGAATGAGCTTGTTTCAACGACGTAAGCAGCATCAGGATTTAGTCGCTCGGTTTAAAACGGGTAAAGAAACCACTGAAATTAAAGTCCCCATCAGCCCCTTATCTATCGCTGGATATGTTGCATTGGCACAACGCACTATTCTTATTGATGATCCATATAACGACGCTGAGTTAAAGGCCATACATCCGCGGTTGCGTTTTGCGGGTAAGTTCGACAAAGACAGTGACTTCAAAACTGCAAATATTCTTTGCGTACCCATTCTCAATGCTGGCGTTTTACTCGGCGTCATGCAAATCATCAACAAGCGGGATGGTGCGTTCTCAGACGCAGATATCGAAAATGGAAAAATGGTCGCAGCAGTATTGGGGGAAAAATTCCGTTACGAGCTCGGTGGCACAAACAATCCATTTGATTTACTCGTTCACAAAGGGTTGCTATCCCAATCGGTACTCGATGTACTTCAAGATGAAACGCCAGACACAGCAGCATGTATCCAACGTATGGTGTCTGAGCACCGAGTTTCCGAGCAGAATATTGGGGAGGCTTTGTCTACCCATTATCAGGTGCCTTTCGTTTCATTTTTGCCAGACAAGTACCACCTGTATGAAGGCAATTCGAAACTCAACCTGTCATATCTAAAACGCAACCTAGTCGCCATTATCGCCGACGTTGACGATAAACCTATTGTGCTCATGGCCGAACCAAACAATGCAGCACTTCTTATGGAAATGGAAAGTGCCATGGGTATCGACAGCTACGACATTGCCGTGGGCTTGCCCAAGCAGATATTGCAATATTTAGGCGAAGGTAGTGGCGGTGCGCCCGGTGAAATGAGTGATATCTTGGACGAAATAGGCTCGTCAGCGGAAGAAAGCGAAGAGCAAGTTGATGAGCTGTCCGACGATGCTCCTGCCGTTGTTCGTTTGGTTAGCCGTATTTTACACGATGCCAAACGAATGGACGCGTCAGATATCCATATCGATCCAGAGAAAAATGCGCCAACACGAGTAAGAATGCGAGTTGACGGCGTATGCCGTGACATGAGTCAGGTGCCAAACTCACACCATAGTGCTGTTATCGCTCGTATCAAAATTATGGCGAACTTAAATATTGCCGAAAAGCGCATCCCCCAGGACGGAAAGCTCTCATTCAGAATAAACGGGCAACTCGTCGAGGTGCGTGTAGCGACCATCCCTACCGTGGCAGGAGAAGGTGTGGTCATGCGTATTCTTGCCTCTGGCGGTGCTATGCCTATAGAGAAAATGAACCTTGCCCCCACTACGCATCGCCGTATTGAGGAAATGATCAAAAAACCTCATGGTATTCTTTTAGTGGTTGGCCCAACGGGTTCAGGTAAAACAACAACGCTTCACGCCATTCTTGGCTACCTTAACACTCCAGATAAAAAGATATGGACAGCAGAAGATCCGGTAGAAATCACTCAGCCGGGATTACAACAGGTACAGGTAAGTCCTAAGATTGGCTTTACCTTCGCAAATGCGTTACGCGCATTTTTGCGTGCCGACCCCGATATCATTCTTATTGGTGAGATGCGTGATAAAGAAACCGCTCATGCGGGCATAGAAGCTTCATTAACAGGTCACTTGGTATTATCAACGCTCCACACTAATTCGGCACCAGAAACGATTACTCGTTTACTCGACTTGGGCTTAGACCCAGTTAACTTTTCGGATGCCTGTGTAGGTATTTTGGCTCAGCGTCTAATTAGAACTTTGTGTGGTAAATGTAAGGAAAAGTATATTGCTACCGAAAAAGATCTGGCCTTTATTAACCGTCAATACGGGCCCGATTATATCGGTGAGCTAAACCTTCCAGAACCACTGGAACTATACAAAGCCAAAGGTTGCGATCACTGTGGTAATACAGGATACAAAGGCCGCACCGGTGTTCATGAATTACTAGGTATGACCCCCGAATTACGTGGCTTGGTGTACAAAGAAGCCAGTGTTGAAGCGATGAAAAAGCAAGCTACTAAAGATGGCATGAGAAGCCTGATTCAAGACGCTATTTTCAAAGTAATCAAAGGTGATACAGACATAACTCAAATTCAATCATTTAGTTCAGACTAAAACAAAACCTCAGAAAAACTTTGTTACACCCATAAACAGTTCGACATAGGTATAGCAACTATTATGGACATGTTAAATGTACACTGAAAGGAAAACAGTGATGAAAAAAGTTATTTTTGCAGCAACACTAGTAGCAACATCGGTACTGACAGTTTTGCCAGTACACGCCGCCGTATACTCACAAGACAATGTCTCTAAACGTGATTATGAGGAATTGATCAAAGACGGCTTACGCGCCTTGAAGATCGATGACTACACAGAGGCCATGGAGCTTCTGACAAAGGGCGCTAAAATGGGCAACAAGCTTGCCCAGTATTACTTAGCGACGATGTATATCCAAGGTCAAGGTATGGAAGAGCCAGATTACGAACAAGGTTGGCTTTGGTTAAATGTGGCATTGGAGCAAACTAACCCCCAATGGAAACGCACCTTCAATTCGATGGATTCTGCACTACCTGAGGATTTTAAAGCTTCTATGGCTCCCCTCGTTGAAGAGCACATTGCCTTGTACGGTGCGGAAACACAAGATTTACAATGTAAAAAGCGCCGAGAAACTGGTTCTAACATCAAAAATGTCATCTGCGAAAAACGCTTTTACTAATCTTTGCCAGTTAGCTTATCATCACTAGCGATGCGTTTATCAGACGCATCGCGCCTTACCGTTAACACAAGATACATTTCATTAAAAATGATGTAACATCTCGAGCTGTTGCTGCAAATCAATGGAATATTTGTAAGATGGCTCACCCACTAATAAAAAAATTGGACTTACTTCCTCACCCAGAGGGGGGCTACTACAAACATGTTTATCGCTCTGAAGATACGGTATCTTCTCCTAAACACGGACTGGCAAGGCCGTCGCTAACACATATATACTTTTTGTTACTCAAGGGACAAGTCAGCCGTTTTCATCGCGTACTACACGATGAAGTCTGGAATCACTACGCTGGCGCGCCTTTGCGACTCTTTCATCTTCATCAACAACAACTCACAGAGCAGCGCTTAGGTACAGAAGACTTTGAATTTGCCAGTGTAGTTCGCGCTGGCCACTATCAAGCAGCTGAGTCTATGGGTGATTACACCTTGGTTGGGTGTAGCGTAGCCCCGGGTTTTGATTTTGCAGATTTTAGCTTTATCGAAGAACCTAGCATGAAACAATGGTTAGAAGTCTCTCATCCAGATATGCTGCGTTTTATCTAATATCACCAGCGCGTTAAGATCTTTAGTTTACCTACGCTTACCAGTCACTGAATCATGCTTGAAGCTGGATTTTTTCTGCACAATCAAGGATGATAAGCCCCATTCATATTGACCGCTTTATATCTGGCTGCTGATATCCATGCAGTTAGACCTTTTCACTTTAACGCCACAGGTAATATTACTATGTACAAACTGGTACTTATTCGTCACGGAGAAAGTCAGTGGAACCTAGAGAACCGTTTCACAGGCTGGCACGACGTTAACTTAACCGACGCTGGTGTAGCGCAGGCAAAAACTGCTGGTAAGCTACTTAAAGACGCTGGTTTTGAGTTCGATCAGGCATACACGTCTGTACTTTTACGTGCAATCAAAACCCTTAACCTTGCACTTGAAGAAATGGGACAGCACTATTTGCCAGTAGAACGTCATTGGCGTCTTAACGAGCGTCACTACGGCGCGCTTACTGGTTTAGACAAAGCTGAAACTGCTGCTAAACACGGTGAAGAGCAAGTTAAAATCTGGCGTCGTAGCTTCGATATTCCACCTCCAGCGGTAGAAGACGAAAGCGAACATTTCCCAGGTCACGATCGCCGTTACAGCCATGTTGATGCAGACATTCTTCCACGCGGTGAAAGCTTGAAACTTACTATCGAGCGTGTACTACCTTACTGGCACGACGTGATTCGTCCTGATATTCAAGCAGGCAAGCGTGTTGTTATTGCTGCTCACGGCAACAGCTTACGTGCATTGGTTAAGTACCTAGACGGCATGTCTGACGAAGAAGTACTTGGTTTGAACATTCCTACGGGTGTACCACTAGTGTATGAGCTAGATGCAGACCTAAAACCAATCTCTAAAGAATACCTAGGCGATCCAGAAGCCATTAAAGCAATGATGGACGCCGTTGCTAAACAAGGTCAGGCTAAGTAATTAATCGCTTAGAATTGAAAAAGCCATCAGAATTCTGATGGCTTTTTTGTTAGAGCTCTCTTACCCAAATATTCCTAAAACTCACTAAATTACCGTGGTCCTGCAACTGAAATGGTTCACAACCATGAGCCTTGTATTTCGGCGGCCCTATCCATTCTGTTGTACCCTGAATTTCAGTATGGTTTTGTACCACTACTCCATTGTGAATAACCGTTATCGCTCCTTTCGAGATAAGCTCCTCACCTTCAAAGCGAGGCGCTTTGTATATAATGTCATAAGTCTGCCATTGCTCTGGCGGACGCATGGCATTTACTAACGGAATAGTTTGCTTGTATACACTCCCCGCCTGCCCGTTGGGATAAGTTACATTTTGGTATGAATCTAGTACCTGCACTTCATAACGTTGTTGAAAGAAGATTCCACTGTTGTTGCGTTGCTGACCATCCATATCAGGCTGTGGTTCTGGCACTTTCCATTCCATGTGCAGCTGTACATCGCAAAACCCTTGTTTGGTTTTAATGTCACCTGTGCCTGGTTTTACCGTGAGTACGCTGTCCGTCATTGTCCATTGCACGTCACCACCGTTAACCGATTCCCAAGCGTTTACGTTGTCGCCTAACAATACAATGGCATCTGAGGGAGCTTGACCCGGATTAGCCGTAACCACTGCCGGCACTGGCTCCCATACTTCGGTTTTTGCCGCTTGCTGCTCACGAGTGAGTTGTTCATGCTCATGGGCGTAGGCACCTGTAGTGAGCGTACACAGCGACAATGCCGCCGTTAGTTTAAAAAAGCGCATGAATGCTCCTTTTTTTTTAAAATAATAATTAGAATATTAGATGAGTACTTGTCACGAGCCACTAGGTTGCCCATGCCTTATCGCCTTTCTTAAAGGGGTAAGCGCCGTCATATCGCCCCGGTATAGCCACATATCTCAACACTTGGGTTGCTCCCGGCCTAGACGTGAAAAAGCCGAACAAGGTTAATTGTTTAAGCAAGGTAAAGTGGTGCGGGACTGGTCCTTCACTACCGGGCTCCCAACGACTAGGACGTTCACTAGCAATGTAATCATTGATGTGATTTTCCCGATTGTAAGCATTAGCTTCTTTGTCGAGGGTACTGAAAAGCGCCAATCGCTCCTGACCACTAAGTAACAAAAAGTCCTTACCATAGTCTTTCACTGCTCTTTCACGAATTGCTTGAATCCCATCAACGAATGCCTTTTGAATAACGGCGGGGTAGCAATCTGCTACTAAAACAGTAATGATTTGCCCAACATTGGCCGCTTTTGCTCCCGGCGTATCTGTCTGCGGAATGATCACCTCAGCCATCTCGTTGAACAAAGCAACGTCCGACTCAGTAAACCCCGTACTTGCCAACGACACAGGTGCATGGTCGTCCCACGCGAACGAATGTGAGGATACAAACGCCACACCAGTAGCAGCGCCTATAAATTTAAGTAGGTCTCGGCGATCCATTACAGGTTACCTCGCTTCAATTCTTCCACTGCGTAGCTCGCGGCACGAGCGGTTAATGCCATGTAGGTCAGCGATGGGTTAACGCAGCTACCAGAAGTCATTGCAGCGCCATCAGTGACAAATACATTGGGCGCATCCCATACTTGGTTAAAAGCATTGAGTACTGATGTTTTTGGATCTCTTCCCATACGTGCGGTACCCATTTCATGAATTCCTTTACCCGGGTTGTACTCTCCCTCCCAACCATGAACGTCCTGCATGCCGGCAGCTTCTAGCATATCAATGGCATCTTGCTTCATGTCGCGACGCATTTTGAGCTCGTTTTCTTTTATCTCAACGTCCATAGCAAGCACAGGTAGTCCCCACTTATCTTTAACGTCGCGATTCAAATAAATACGGTTCTCGTGATAAGGCAACATTTCACCAAAGGCGGTCATTCCTACATTCCATCCGCCCGGTTGTGATACTGCGTCTTTTAGCCCTGCACCAATGCCTAGCTCGGCAACATTCTTTTGCCAACCTTGTCGACCAGCGCCACCTTGATAACCAAAGCCACGTACGTAGTCTCGCTTGTCATCACCCCAGTTTCTAAAGCGTGGAATATAGAAGCCACTTGGACGTCGGCCATAAAGGTATTTGTCCTCAAAGCCTTCAACTTGTGCTGATGCTCCCACCAAGAAATGATGGTCCATCACATTGTGACCCAGTTCGCCACTACTGCTACCTAACCCACCTTCCCATACGTCAGTGGCAGAGTTCATTAGCACCCAAGCGGAATTGAGCGCCGATGCATTGACAAATACTATCTTGCTGTTGAAGACGTAGGTTTCGTTGGTCTCAGCATCAATAATTTCAACACCAGTGGCTCGTTTACGGTCTTTATCGTAAAGAATCTCTTTAACGATAGAGAAAGGACGTAAGGTCAAATTACCGGTTTTAACCGCCGCAGGTAAGGTAGACGACTGAGTACTGAAATAGCCACCAAAAGGACATCCCAACCAACACTTATTGCGGTACTGACAATTGGCGCGGCCATGCTCAGGTTTGGGTTGTGTCATGTTTGACGTACGACCGTGAATAACATGACGTGCACCGTTAAATGCCTTTCTCACTCGAGCTGCAACGGTTTCCTCCACGATGTTCATCGGCATGGGTGGTTGGTATTGACCGTCGGGTAGCACATCAAGACCATCTAAGTTTCCACTAATGCCAGCAAAGCGTTCAACGTAGTCGTACCAAGGGGCTAAATCGTCATAGCGAATAGGCCAATCAACGGCAATTCCCTCTTTCGCGTTGGCTTCAAAATCTTCTTTGTTCAGACGATAGCTCTGACGCCCCCATAGTAGTGAGCGCCCACCAACGTGATAACCTCTAAACCAATCAAATGGCTTGTCTTCGGTATAGGGATTTTCCTTCTCATTGGCCCACATTCCTAATGTAGGTTCATTGAGAGGATAATCTCTGTTTAGCACAGGGTAATCTAGCTTCATCGCTTGAGTAGGTAAGCCACGATGAGGATAGTCCCATGCTTCCTTATGCGCATTTTTATAGTCTTTGATATGCTCGATGTTTTTACCTCGTTCGAGCATAAGAACTTTAAGTCCTTTCTCCGTTAGTTCCTTCGCTGCCCAGCCTCCGCTAATGCCAGAACCAACGACAATTGCGTCGTATTCATTATTTGCCATGTGATGTCCCCTTAGCACTTACGTCATGTATCGTGCCCGGTGTAAAGTCATACGTCACAGATGTGAACCGCTTGGCGAAGCGACTCTATCCTGCCTGTTTTATTATCTGGTGTTGGAATGAACTCCTGTGCGAGATACCCATCAAATCCGGTCTCTTTGATTGCACTCGCGATAGCTGCGTAATTCAGCTCTTGGTTATCTCCGATTTCGTGACGACCGGGTACACCAGCGGTGTGGTAATGCCCGAAGTAGGTATGGTTGTCACGAATGGTACGGATAATGTCCCCTTCGCTAATTTGCATATGGTAAATGTCGTAAAGCAGTGAAAAGTGCTGACTACCAAGGCGCTTACAAAGCTCGATACCCCACGCTGAGTTATCTGCCATGTAATCTGGGTGGTCCACTTTACTGTTGAATAGCTCCATGAAAATCACTACACCACGCTTTTGTGCATGAGGTAGTATGCGGCGCAATCCATTCGCCGCATTAGTTAACCCTGTTTCAGTATCCATTCCTCTAGCGTTGCCGCTAAAACAGATGAGGTTGGTGTAACCAGCATCTGCCACAAGATCTATGTGTTTTAAGTAACGTGACACTAGCTCGTCATGGTGCTCAGGGTGGATAAAACCGTCGGTTAAACCAATGTCAGCGCCATTACACATGGAAGAATCAATACCGTATTGCTTTAGCACCGGCCAATCTTCTGGCCCAACAAGGTCGATAGCACCAAACCCCAGTGTCTTAACGGTTTGACACAACTCTTCGATACTCAAGTCACCATAAGTCCAACGGCTGACAGAGTGATTGATATTGCCTTTCAATCCGACCTCCTCACCTGATGCCGAAACTGACGTATTCACAGCGCCTGCGGTCAGCAATCCGGCGCCCGTATACGCCACGCCTTTAAGTACACTTCTGCGAGTTTTATTGTGCATTTGCGTCCACCTTTTCACCTTTGAACAAGACCACAAACACCACTAAGATCACCGCAGCAAAGCCCGCAGGGAACAACCAGATGTCTTGCCATGCGTGTCCGCCTTGTGCCAATGCATACTTGTCGGTAATCATGCCCGCTACCGCGAAGCCAACTAACATACCCACACCATAGGTAGCTAATGTAATAAGCCCTTGCGCGGCACTTTTAATCGCCTCAGAGGCCTTGCTGTTGGTGTATATCTGCCCAGATACAAAGAAAAAGTCATAACAAATACCGTGCAGTGCAATGCCCACAATCAACATGAATAGGCCTTCGTTTGCGTCCCCAAAGGCAAATAATGCGTAACGGAGCACCCATGCTGCCATGCCAATGAGTAAGGTAATCTTGATACCAAAACGATTGAGGAAAATGGGTAACGCTAGCATGAACAAAACTTCTGACACTTGGCCGAGCGTCATTTTGCCCGTGGCGTTTTCCACACCGATTTCGGTAAGAAATGGATTGGCGTTTTGGTAGTAAAAAGCCAGTGGAATACAGATCAAAATAGAAGAGGCGAAGAACACGAGGAAGTTTTTGTCTTTGAGCAACGCCAGTGCGTCTAAGCCCAATAGACTACTTAAGCCACCTTCTTGACTTGCGCCTTTTGGCGCTGTCGCTGGCAAGGTAAAACTGAAAATACCTAAGGCTAGAGAGGCCACTGCGCACAGTAAAAAGGTGTTACGCAACATACCGGCTTCGATGGCACTGGCAGAGTCCCAGCTAAATACATAGCTGATCATCAACCCCGCAACAATCCAACCAACCGTGCCCCACACACGAATTTTGCCAAACTCTTTTGACGGGTCGCTCATTTGTCCAAAGGCTACTGAGTTGACCAATGCCAACGTAGGCATATACGCAATCATGTAGCCCAGTACATAGGGGTAAAATGCGGTAAAGTCTGACGCCTGATACATCATGTACATCAGCCCTGCGCCCAAAAGGTGTAACACGCCCAATATACGCTCAGCATTAAAGTAACGGTCGGCAATCAAGCCCACGATAAATGGCGCAATAATGGCTCCCCACGACTGAGTAGAAAACGCCATGCCAATTTGGCCGCCACTGGCCGACAAGGTACCGCCAAGGTAAGTCCCTAAGGTGACGAACCAACCGCCCCATATAAAGAACTGTAGGAACATCATGATACTAAGACGCATGGTTATCATAATTTTATTGCCTCTCTGTTATCTATTCTTGTTACCGCACTAAATTTACTGTGTGTCTGGCAACGGGCGGAGGGGAGTGAACAGGGAGCAAAACGTTGCTGGCATGGATGCCAGCACCGAGACTACATGGATGTATTCACGGCGTTTTTGCGACTGTTTACTTCCCTCCTCCGATAGTTGTCGGACACTCCCCTCTATCAACATGCGAATCTCAGCGTGTTAACACTCATTCTTACTACCGATCTAATCCTAAAATTCGGCGGTTCTTTTCTTCGCTGGTATCACCGCCTGCAAAGTCATCAAAGGTGTATTTCGGGGGTTCAATAATGTGTTCAGCGATAAATGGCGCACCTTCGGCAGCGCCTTGTTCTGAGTCTTTTAAGCAGCATTCCCATTCAAGTACTGCCCAGCCTTCGTAACCGTATTGGGTTAATTTGCTGAAGATCCCTTTGAAATCTACTTGGCCATCACCCAATGAGCGGAATCGACCTGGGCGATCAACCCAACCTTGATAACCGCCGTAAACACCGCTTCTACCGTTAGGCAGGAATTCTGCGTCTTTAACGTGGAACATTTTGATGCGATCGTGATAGCGATCGATAAACTCCAAGTAATCGAGTTGCTGCAATACAAAGTGACTTGGATCGTAAAGAATGTTGGCTCTTGGGTGATTGTCTACAGCCTTCAAGAACTGCTCGAAGGTGGCACCATCGTGCAGGTCTTCACCCGGATGAATTTCGTAACACAGGTCAACACCAGCTTCGTCAAAGGCGTCTAGAATAGGTTTCCAACGCTTGGCCAATTCAGCGAACCCCTGCTCGACTAAACCAGCAGGACGTTGGGGCCATGGGTAAACCAAGTGCCACATGAGCGCACCGGAAAATGTCACGTGCGCCGTAAGCCCTAAACGCTTGCTTGCCACAGCAGCGCACATTAACTGATTTACTGCCCAGTCAGTGCGCTCTTGCGGCTTACCGTGCAGATGTTCTGGTGCAAAGTTGTCGAATAACTCGTCATACGCTGGATGTACTGCAACCAGCTGCCCCTGCAAATGGGTTGAAAGCTCTGTTATTTCAACGCCCGCCGCTTCACATGTGGCTTTTATTTCATCACAGTATGCTTGGCTTTCTGCGGCTTTTTCTAAATCAAAAATTGATGGGTCGGTGGGTATTTGAATACCCTTGTAACCCAATGATGCAGCCCACTTCGCCATATTTTCTAAGGTGTCGAATGGAGCTTCATCGCCCATAAACTGGGCCAAGAATATTGCTGGACCTTTAATTGCTGCCATTGATATGTCCTCGTTACTTCGCGCCTGCGTTATTCACATTTATCCATTTGGTATCGCTGCTCGAGCTTTCTAATATGGCATCGATAAACGCCATACCCCGAAGTCCAGCATCAACACCAGGTACTCCGGTTGCTTTACCCGACTCTCCAGCTCGAATAGCCTTAGCAAAGTCGTTGTATAGATTCGCCATGGCCTCTAGATACCCTTCAGGGTGACCGCCCGGAGTACGACATCTGTCTAAAGCTTCGTTATACAAGCCTGCTTGCCCTTGACCCGCGCGTATGACCTGAAACGGTGCTCCCAACGGACGGTAAGTAAGAGAGTTTGGCTCCATTTGACGCCATTCAACACCACCCTTGTCGCCGTATACGCGAATTTTCAGTGGATTCTCTTCGCCTGCACAAACCTGACTAGCGATAAGTACGCCCGTTGCACCATTCGCCGTTTTAATCAGCGCTGCGCCGTCATCATCTAAACGACGCCCTTCCACATGGGTGTATAACTCACCACACAGCTCGCTGATAATGTCGCTAAGTACAAACTCCACCAGGCCAAAGGCATGTGTACCAATATCGCCCATGCAACCACTACCACCAGAGAGGGCCGGGTCTGTGCGCCATGCAGCTTGTTTATTGTGAGTTTCTTCATTGGCAGAGAGCCAACCTTGAGGGTATTCAACGTAGACCTTGCGAATATTGCCAAGGTCGCCATTTTCAATCATTTGACGAGCCTGCCACACCATGGGATAACCTAAATAAGTGTGAGCTAATCCGTATAGGCGGTCTGATGTTGCAATGGTGTCAGCTAGACTTATAACTTGTTCAAGTCCAACACCTGCTGGCTTTTCACAAAACACATGGTAACCAGCATTGATTGCCGCGATAGAAATCGGCACGTGTAAATGGTTGGGCGTGACAATAACAACCACTTGCATCCGCTCATGCTCAGGTAGACGAGCTTCGGCTTCGAGCATCATTTCCCACGAAGAATATAAACGCTCTGAGTTAACGCCTAATAAATCACCAGTGCGCGCATTGTTTTGCGCATCTCGGCTGAATGCCCCACATACTAATTCGTACTGCCCGTCGAGGGCTGCTGCATGACGATGAACCGCTCCAATAAACGCCCCTTCTCCACCGCCGATCATTCCGAATTTGATTCGTCGCATCTGTGCCATTCGGCTACGCTCCTGTTGCTGACGTTATTGCACACTCTAGTGCAAAATACCGCCAATATGTTGCAATAATGTAACTTGAGTTAAAATGTAACGGATTACATTTTTATCTTCAATGCATTTCATCGCTAAAAACGACCAAAAAACGGTCTTTGCAATCGTATTCAAAGGATAAAACTAGTCAAACACCTCTAAATCAGGCTCAAAATTTACATAAAACAAACATGAAACATTGGAATTAAGAAAAACTTCTCGTATCCTAAAGAAAAAATGATATCGGTTACATTTAGTATTTGTAGGCATAAGTGTTTCCTACTGAGCGACCATTCGATAGTCTGGAAAAGTAACTTGATGACACAGGATATAATAAGAAATGGCTAACATAAGAGATGTAGCTGACAGTGCGGGAGTGTCTGTGGCAACTGTGTCGCGAGCGTTACAGCAACCAGAACGAGTCTCTCCAAAAACACGTGAAAAAGTAATGGCCGCGGTTGAATCCGTAGGTTACAAACCCAATTTGATGGCGGTTAAATTTCGCTCAGGAAAAACCAACAACTTAGTAGTACTCGTTCCTACAGTCGCCAACGGTTTTTTTTGCGCGAGTCATCAGTGGTATGCAAGAAGCAGCGGCGGATTTGGGGTATTCCATTCTGTTAGCAAACACCATGGGCAACACTGATGTAGAAGCGCAGTATGCAAAAATGGTGAGCACATCCCAAGCGGATGGTTTAATTCAGCTTCGTGCGGCTAACCCGTTTGATCCTAGTATGATCAACGACAACGGTCTGTTCCCCATGGTCAATGTGTGTGAAGTTATTGAAGATAGTCAGTACCCAGTAGTGTCACTCGACAATAGGGCAGCGGCAAAAGCAATGACAGAGCACTTAATATCACAGGGTCACAAGCGCATTGCAATGATTAAAGGGCCACAATCCAGCCCATTAACTCAAGAGCGAATGAATGGATATAAAGATGCTCTAGCTGGTGCCGCAATTGCTTTTGACGAAAACCTTATGTTTCCCGGTGACTTTACACTGCAATCGGGTTATCGCGCAGGAGAGGCAATAGCAGCATGCCCTCACAAACCCACAGCAGTATTTTGTGAGAGTGACGAAACGGCCATAGGTGCAATGCAAGCGCTTAAGCAAGCAGGGTTGAGTATTCCACGTGATATATCGATTGCTGGCTTTGACGATATCGCTTTTTCTGCGTTTACCGATCCGCCCTTAACCACGATAGCACAACCTGCTGAGGAGTTCGGACGCACCGCAGTCACACTTTTAGTAGACTTGCTCAACGATAAGATACGCAAAGCACCCAAAGTAATAATGCCCTTCGAACTTATTGTGAGAGAGAGTACTAGTAACGCGCCAGAGTAAACGTTAATCACTATTCGTAATAACAGAAGAGGAACCAAGGATGCAAAACAATATTCCAGCAAACGATAAACTGGATCGCCGACAATTTATGAAACTTGCTGGAATAGCAACTTCATCTGCGTTTTCATCTTCACTATTTGCTCATGGACACAGTATGGCGAACAACAAACACCACAGTATTGGTCTTCAGCTTTATACCCTTCGTAACATTATGCAAGTTAGCGTACCCGCCACGTTAAAGCTCGCGGCTGACGTGGGTTACAACGAATTGGAGTTTGCGGGTTACTTTGACCATGACTTGAACGACATCAAACAAATACTCGAAGGAGAGGGCATTACGGCACCCTCAGCACATTTTCCGTTGGACATGTTTGAAAACAACATCAACCAAATTATAGATATATCAAAGCAACTGGGTCACAAGTTCGTTGTAATGCCGTGGTTAACCGAAGAACAACGGGGAAAGGACATTGCCACCTACTATCGCTTAGCTGAAGACTTGAATCGTTATGGCGAAACATGCAGAAGCGCAGGACTCACTTTAGCCTATCATAATCACGATTTTGAGTTTGAAAATCGCGAAAGTGAGTTGCCCATGAACGTGTTACTCAACGAAACCAGTGCAGAGAATCTAAGTATAGAGTTAGATTTATACTGGATAGTAAAAGCGGGCTTCGACCCTATTGCATACTTTAAACAACACCCCGGTCGCTTCAAACTGTGGCATGTAAAAGACTTGGCTGCTGACGGAGACTTCGCCGACGTCGGTACTGGCACCATAGACTTTGCAGCCATTTTCGCACAAGCGGAACTTGCTGGCGTTGAACACAAATTTGTTGAGCGCGATCAAACTCCTGACCGTATCAAAACCATAGAACAAGGCTATCAGGCAATGACAGCCCTTTACGAAAAATAAGTTAGCTTTAGTTGCTAAGGTGCTGCTGTAAAAACGGCAGCACTTTATCGATAACAGCTTGATGGGCGTCTATTCTTCTAATAAACCCTGTGTCATCGCACAATGCCGGCAAAGCGGTGTTCCCATGCTCTGTGCACTCAGATAAAAAACTATAGTGGCGCGCCCCATCAATGACGACTAGCTCACTGTTGGGCATAAGATCGTGAGCATAGTCTGAGTTGTACCGATTAGGTGCAATCCTATCTTCGCTTCCTACCATAAGCATGGTGGGTGTTTTCACTGCCATTAAACTTGCAGGTTCGAAGGCGTGAACCACAGCAGCACCTATTGCTACGGCAGCCTTTATATTGTCGACGTGATAGCTGTTACCTTGTCTTGTTAAGCTTTGCTGAACTTTTGCAGTGTGCTTAATCGCGTTAAAGGCCTCGAGCACCGACAGAAACTCAGGCTGAGGTTGGCAGCTGAAATCTTCAACGGTGTTTTCACAGTACTCGTTAAACAGGGCTTTATTGGTAATCCCCCCTAACCCAGACAGCGTTGTATAACCACCAAGGCTAAACCCCACTAAAGCTATATTTTCGTCGTCTATAAGTGAAGCCCAAGTTGGATCGTCCAACAGTTGTTTTTGCACTTGAGATAGATCTGCCGTTCGCTCCCACCACAACAGAAACCCCTCTGGATATTTTTTGCGATTCAAAGGCGGTATTCCCGTGGTGATTTACCGCTGCCACAATGTACCCCGCTTTGACCAAGGCACTAGCTAACCAAAGCATTTGCGGTGCCGAGCCACCTGTTCCATGTGACATGAGAACCAGGGGGTATTTTTGTTGTGACGCTGGCGTACCATCAACCACCACATCACCTGCATGAAATAATGGAGACTCGCTTGCTCCCAACAGCAGAGGTGTTGTGTGTTTTTCCACAGTTGGGTAGAACATATGTGTGAGCATGGGGCGTGGTAATGCCTCTCGCCATGCCTCGCGATTGTGGTCAACAAGCGGAAGCACTCTCATCCCCACCGCCACTCTGTTTCGTTTTAAACAGGCGACATGATCTTCCATATCAGAACACAAGTTACCAAGCTGACGTTGAAGGCCTTCATTTTCTGGAAAGCTAGTGGCTAACCAGTCAATCACATCGATGGCTTTGTTGGTATTTCCAGACCACATGAGTTGTTGCGCTAAATCCAAAACTAATGAGGCATTAACTGGGTTTGAGAGCGCTTGCTGTTTTAGACGGTTAACTGCAGTCTGCCATGTGTTATCAACCAAGCTTTTATTCAGTTGTAGCGAGGGCAATGTCGTTCTGTCAGGTACGTCAAAACCGTAGTATGCAGTCAGCACATCGTTAGCAAGCAGAGCTTTATGTTGAAACCCCATGCCTGTGTGATTAAGCAGGACCAAACTCACGTCGTCTTCAATTAGGTGATACAACAGACTACTGTGCCCTTGTAACTGGCCATCGTAGGTATGGGCACGCAAGGGCTCGCTATCACCTAAAAGGATATCTTCAGTTCGCCAACCGTAGGGCTGATTTTCTGAGAACAATAAGTTTCGGCTATTTTCTGTCAAATAGTCAGGCGTATGCACACCTGTGACAAATCCAACGAGGTCTTTCGCCGACGAATACAAACCAGCACCACCATCAAACACCTGCATGTGAAGGGGCATTTGCACTTCCCAACCACCCTGATTGCCCCATCGTAAATCATCAATTAAGTGCACTTCAGACGTCATCACTCGTCCAGTTTGTTCCATCTTCAATGGCACAAGTATCAAGCTTTTCAGGCTATTTTCATAAGATTCACCGGTTACCTCGGCGACAATAGCCACCAATAAGGTCCAGCCTAGATTGGTGTATAGGTAGTTTTCACCCGGCTCGAAGCCAAGTTCGAGCGCTGCTATTTGTGCGAATAACGTTTCGCTCGATACGTGTTGTTGAAACTCTCCGCTTTGCCAACCGGGCAACATAAAATGCCCCGGCAGCCCAGAGCGGTTTGACAGCAAGTGATGTATGGTGACTTTATCGGCCCAGGGCGCATCAAACTCAGGGAGTACTGCGCGGATACTGGCATTAAGATTTAGTACACCGTCCTCGTGAAGTTTGAGGATCAGTGTTGAAATAATAGGCTTGCTTAAAGAGGCAATAGCGAAACGAGAGTTTGTCGGATTAGAATTTGCCTGAAAGCCTTGTGAGAGACTCACATTGAGTTCACACAGTATTGTCCCCTTTTTTGCTATCGCTAGGTCGCCATAAAACATCTTCTGCGCCACAAAAGGCTTTACTGCTGTCGCAACCCGCTCACATATTTCAGGCGATGTAACTGTATTTTTGGCTGTTGCCATGGTGGGCAAAACAACCGCCAATACTAGTAAAAGAAACTTCATAAGTACTAACTACCATTAAAATTAACTTGCTCTCGCATACTAGTAATGTGAGTGATAGAAAGTCCTTAAATTATTCTCTTTTTATTCTAATGATGGCCTAAAAAGACTTACCAATAGCGATGCCCCACACAATCGCATCTTCATCACCTTCGTGGTAATCGTAATGCAACTGGGGTGCAAGGGTCCAACCTTGGTTAAGTTCAAATTCGTACAGTGTGCCGATACGAGCAACGAACAAATCGTGTTTTGATGTATGCTCATAACCCGGCCCGATTTGCAGTATCCATTGTGGGGTAATATGAATATCGGCTACCGCCAAAAACGTCCAAGCTTCTAATTCGCCGTCAGCATATTCTACAATAGCGCCGAGCCCCAACGCTTCGTTTAATCGATACTCGTAGTCAATGCCTATAGTGGCACCATTTCCATGTTCGCGAATATAGGTACTACCCAGCAAAACCGAAAAGTGATGTGGGTGAAGTGAATGATCTATGCCACCGTGGTCGGAGGGTTCAGCACTGGCGTTCACTGTCGTTGCAGCTCCCACCGTTATCACAATAAAGAAACCAAGAAACAATTGTGTTGTTTTCATAAAGCATGTGCTCTTTTTGTGTTCTACCTAAAAACTGTAGCAACAAAAGCGTCTTTATCAATGTGATGCTTAATGATCAGTGCCTTATCAAAAGGAATTAAAAACCCTTGGTATTAGCAAAGCTAACCTTACAAATGCTAATTACCGTTACATTGAATTTGCTGCCACATGCTAGTAATGTGCTCGCTAGAAAGCCCTAAAATAATTTTCTTTTTGTTCCAATAACGGCTAATCAACTATGGACAGTTCAGCACCGCCCTTCACTGAGTACCTACTAGGCCCCTTTAAAATCAAAGGTTCAGAAAACTTGGTAGTACATAACGATGAGGAAATTGTTGTATTACCCAAAGTCATGTCGTTACTCCTGCATTTTTGCCAGAATAGCGGTGAAGTACTCACGTTTGATGCCCTTAACAACGCGATTTGGCCCAATGAAGTCGTCGGTGACAACGCCATTTACAACCTAGTTGGTCAGCTAAGAAAAATACTAGGAGACAAAGCAAGCAACCCAACCTACATTCAGACCATATCGAAAATTGGATACAAATTATTGGTTGAAGCTACACCGGTTGTGAACACTGAAAGTGTAGAAAATGCTGACATCACAGAGAGTGCGGAAAACGCAGAAGTACTTGAGCCAGTATCAGAGCCTTCAACGAACCTAGTCAAAGCTCGCAGAAAATCAGGGATCTCAAAATGGCTTATCCCTTTTATTTTGATTGTGTCGTTTACCACCATTTTTGCTAGCAAACAGAAAAATGAGGGCGAAGAAGCACTATCAACTCAAGCACAAAGCCAAATGCAATTGGCCCACTACCAATTGTATCGAGGGGATGGACAAGGCGTTACACAAGCGATAGAAACCCTTCAAGAGCTCATAGCCTCAGAACCAAAGCTATATACGCCCAAGTTGGAACTTGCCTACAGTTTTATTCGCATGGCGCGTATTGAGCCAGCGCAAAAAGAATTTTGGTTACAAAAAGCGCGAGCTATTAGCCAAACAGAGTTACCAGATAACGCTAAAGCTAGGTTAACACTCATCTTAAATAGCATTGGTGGAGTGCCACTAGATATCGACACATACGAGTCACTATTCTCACTACCAGATGTATTGAACAACGAGCGCCTCGCCTACAGTGATATTTTGTTTGACGCTGGGCAAACCGAATTGGCGCTCACGCATATTCAACGAGTGCTCGATAGCTGTTTAGATTGCCCTTACGTGTATCGCAAAATAGCGACAACCCATATTGTACTTGGACAAGTCAAAGAGGGTTTTGATAACTTCGCGCAATACAGCAAGCTGCTGAACAAACCACAAAACAACCCTATTGATACCGCTGGATTCGTGCCGTTAAATCTAGCCACCTTGTCTGCTATGGCCAAATGGCACTCAACGGCTCAATCGAAAGTTGAGCTACTCTCACATCAGCGAAATACGCTTGCACTGTTCTATCTAACACTAAATAACATTCAAGACGCTGAAGCCTTGTTGCCTGAGGAAGTACACACTAGCGAAAGCTTTTTCGACCTGTATACCCTAGCCGCCATCGCAGGTGCCAAAGGAGACTTCCATACCAGTTATCGTTTGCTACTCAAACGACAAAACCTCTACCCCGATAACAAGCGCTTTAAGTTGTCGGTGGTATACGCACTTTGGCAATTGGGTAACCCCAAAGAAGCAATCGATAAACTCAGTGATTGGGAGCTTGTGCCAACTTATGACTCGTTGCCCAATGACCTTCCCTTCTCAGAGTGGGCCTTGTACGCAAGCTTGTTAATAGAAACTGGTGAAGAAGAAAGAGGGAGAGAGATATTATCAGCACTCGAACAACAACTCGCTTCGGGTATGGCAATTGGAAGTCATAGTGCTGATATTCGACTGGCATCGGTACTGGCCTTGCAGGGCATAACTGAGGCGTCATTAAATGCGCTAGAGGACGCCATCAGTCAAGGTTGGGTAAGTGATTTCAATCAAAACTGGTGGTACTTACAGGACTCACCCTTTTTTATCTCGTTGAAAGGTGACCCAAGATTTGAAGCCATCGTTGACCGATACAACCAGAACATTCAACAGCTCAATATAACAACGCACAATGAACGTGAAGGTGAATAGCTCCTGCTATTCACCCTTATGAGTTCTCTCGTGTACTAAGCTCGACTTTCAGTGTGAAAGGCCTGTCGATAGGTAGACGGGCACACAGAAAAGTTGCGTTCAAAGGCTCGCCGAAAGCCATCATACGAGCCGAAACCTATGGCAAGTGCTATGGCTTTGATTTCTTTATCTGTGGTGGCAAGTAAATCACTGGCGTCAGGCCAGTTTCGGTAACAAATAACCTGTGGCACTGACGCTCACTTAGGTGTAACTGCTCTGCCAATGCTATTACCGAAATATCATCTGCAATGTTTTCTTTAATCCAGTTTGCCACCGTTTTTATCCGCTCGTTTTTGGGTGACTGAACGTCTAGTAAATCAGAGAACTGCTTTTGATTGCCTGTGCGTTGAAGATAAACCACAAGGCATTTTGCAACGTGATGCGCCGCTTGTTTACCCAAATCTAATTCAATGAGTCGCATGGATAAATCAATACCAGAAGTCACTCCTGCTGACGACCAGTACTTGCCCTCGTTGATGTAGAGTTTGTCTGGCTCTACATCGAGGAATGGATACTGAGTTTTGAACATATCCACAAACGCCCAATGCGTTGCCACCTTGGTGTTATCAGGAATACCTGCATTTGCGAGTAAAAACGCCCCAGTACATATAGACACCACCCGCTCACTTCGCTCCATAAGTGCCTGAAGTTTATCTAGGTCAGTTTCTGAAATTGATGAGCTACGCGACCCTTTGCCCCCAGGAATTATCAAGGTATGACAAGACTCTACGTCATCAATGCTCACTGTAGGCGTAATTTGTAACCCAGCTTCACACCAAATAGGTTTGTTTGAAAAACCGATAACTTGGAGTCGATAACTTCCTTTTTGATACTGCTCAGCTTCATAGAACGCTGACTGAGGCCCTGATAAATCAAGTAGCTCAAGGCCGTCATATGCCAATAGGCAAATAGTCTTTTGTGTATTTGATTGCATTGTCCTTACCTCGTTTTTCAAAGTGAAGCACAAGCATAAGTCTACACGCAGAAGGCATAAATGACATATATGCAACCAAAACTGCCATCTTTCAATGTCATTAGTGATTGGGAAGTGTTATGACTTATTCTCTAACCAAGGATTAGGTTTATCACCCTTTGGATTAGCAGTAGAGCTGGAAGAGGGATTGCTAACTTTAGATGCGCTAGGTTTGGGTTTAGGTTTGGGCTTGTGCCCCTTGCTACGCAAATATAGATTTTCCACTTTTTCCCGAGCCCAAGGTGTGCGGCGCAAAAATGTAAGGCTAGATTTGATACTAGGGTTACTTTTAAAGCAGTTGATATTGATGCGTGCACTGAGTCCTTCCCATCCCATGGATTCTTGTAACTCGGTGAGCATGGCTTTTAGGGTAACGCCGTGAAGAGGGTCGTTGCTATTCATGATTATTCGCTGTCTTCGCTTTGCTCTGGCGCAGTGCGATTTGCGTTAGCCCACACATCATCGGGAATATCTCTGGGCGGTGGCGTTTCATACTCTGCGGCTTCGGCCTGTTTTTTCTCTTGATTCGACCACTTAACACGAATTTTCTTACCCTCGATAACTTTAGCATTGAGCGTTTTAATCGCCTTATCGGTCTCTTCTTGGGTGCTCATCTCTACAAAGCCAAACCCCTTAGATAACCCCGACTTGTCATCCATTACTAAGTCGCACGACACCATAGTGCCACATTCAAAAAACAGGTCTTCTAGGTCTTCTTGGGTAAATGATTTGGGTAAATTGCGAACTAATATGCTCAAAGTTTGGCTCAGCTAAATGAAGAATGTGTGATACATGCATTGTAGCATGTAGGTGAGGGAACACAGTAGCGACTTGGTGCTTTTCTGCACCAGTGTGGTGCCCTATGGTTACCCTGCAATTCCCCAAGGTAAAAAGCGGTACAAACAAACCTTAAAAACCATTTAAATCATAACCTTATCTATAAACCAGCAATATTGACTTCATGGTCAAATAATTGCTTTAAAACTATAATACTTTGCTCAGAGCTGTGATAACCATGCTTAACAATAATGAGGTCCTCTACGGATTAGAAGACAAGCCCAAAGTTACCCATTGTATTAATGCTGCACTACAGCATGTGATGGCGTGCTTTATTGGCATTATTACTCCAACCCTCATTATTGGTGGCGCATTAGGTTTAACCGCAGAAATGCCCTATCTCATCAGTATGGCGTTGATGGTCAGTGGCGTATCCACTTTTATTCAAGCTAAAACCTTTGGCCCCGTAGGGTGTGGCCTTATCGCGGTACAAGGGACCAGCTTTACTTTTATCAGCGCCCTGTTAGTGGCAGGCTTTATGGTGAAAGACAAAGGCGGTACTAATGAAGACATACTCGCCATTATGTTTGGCATTTGCTTTTTTGGAGCCTTTGTTGAAGTTATTCTCAGTCAGTTCATTGGCTTTTTTAAGGCCGTGATTACACCGCTCACTACCGGAATTGTTATCACCACCATAGGCATCACCCTAATAAAAGTGGGTATGACCGACCTTGCTGGCGGCTATGGGGCGAGTAACTATGGCTCACCTGAAAATCTAAGCTTAGGTTTCACTGTGCTGGTGATTGTTGTACTGCTCAATATGTCGAAGCACCCCATGCTTCGACTTTCTGCTATCTTCATTGGCATGTTAGCCGGTAGTTTACTGGCGTGGTGGCAAGGGATTTTGTCTTTCGATTCAATGATAGAACTGCCGTTATTCGCAGTACCTCAGCCTTTCAAGTATGGCATTTCCTTTCAGTGGGACGTGTTTATTCCTGTGGCACTGGTTTATTTTCTTAGCGCCATCGAAACCTCGGGCGATCTAACGGCCAACAGCTTGTTTTGCAAACAGCCCATCACCGGTCCTCTGTACTTAAAACGTATCAAAGGGGGCATTTTAGCCGACGGCGTAAACTCCATGCTTGCGGCAGTATTCAACAACTTTCCTAATACTACGTTTGGTCAAAACAACGCGGTTATTCAGCTCACTGGCGTGGCGAGTCGTCATGTGGGTTTTTACATTGCGGGGCTGCTTGTGTTGTTGGGCCTATTTCCGGCAATCGGCGGTGTTATTCAACTCATGCCTAAATCGGTGTTAGGCGGCGCGACCTTAGTCATGTTTGCGACTATTGCCGTAGCGGGAGTAAAAATTCTCACAAACGATCCTATCGATCGTCGCAAAAGCTTAATTATAGCCACATCATTAGGCTTGGGCTTAGGTGTGATGATGGTGCCTGATGTACTGTCTCAACTACCACCATTGGCAAAGAACATCTTTTCTTCATCGGTCACTGTTGCCGGCTTTTGTGCCATCATCATGAGCATAATCATACCCCAAAGCAGTGAGCCAGCCCCCGTATTAACACAGCAAGAACAGTAGGAAATTATACCCATGTTAACTAAAACCCTGTGGTTAAAATCACCCGCAGCCGTATTCACAGGGAACAGCACTAATGCCGACAATGGCATAGTCATTCAGGGTGACAAAATTGTAGAGTTGGTGGCCGCTGGCGAAACACCAACAACACCTATAGACAGCTATATCGATTGTAGTAATCAGGTAATTACCCCGGGGTTAATCAATACCCATCACCACTTTTACCAAACTCTCACTCGATGTGTACCCGGTGCATTAAACAAACCTTTGTTTCCGTGGCTCAAGTTCTTGTACAAGGTGTGGCAAAACCTCGATGAAGAAATGATTTACACCGCAACTCAACTTGCTGGTTTAGAACTCATGGTATCAGGTGCAACATGTATTTCTGATCATCACTATGTGTTTCCTAAAGGGTTAGAAAACGCCATAGATATTCAGGTAGACGCTATTAACAGTTTGGGTTGCCGTGGTGCATTAACACGTGGCTCGATGAGCCTAGGCGAGAGCGATGGCGGGCTTCCGCCCGACAGTGTTATTCAAACAGAAGATGTGATTTTGGCCGACAGCCAGCGACTTATTAGTCGTTATCACGACCGTTCAGACTCTGCCAAAATACGCATTGCATTGGCCCCGTGTTCGCCGTTTTCAGTATCCACACCGCTAATGAAAGATACAGCGGCATTAGCAGAAAAAAATGATGTACTGCTACATACCCACCTTGCAGAAACCGAAGACGAAAACAATTTCTGCCTTCGAGAATACGGCATGCGCCCGTTAGACTATTTAGAATCGGTAGATTGGCTTACCTCACGCACATGGCTTGCCCACGGAATTCACTTTACCGAGGATGAAATTCAGCGCTTGGGTAAAGCCAAAGTAGGCATAGCTCACTGCCCTAGTTCAAACATGCTATTAGCGTCGGGGATCTGCCCTACAGTAGAGCTTCAACAAGCCGGTTGTAACATCGGTTTAGCGGTTGACGGCTCGGCGTCTAACGATTGCTCGAACATGATTCAAGAAGCTCGGCAGTCTTTGCTTCAACAAAGACTTCGTTACGGTGCAGAACTTATTACCGCTGATCGGGTGTTGGGTTTTGCAACCCAAGGTTCAGCCAAAGTGCTGCATTGGGATAACATCGGCCAATTTGCTGTAGGTATGCAAGCTGATGTCGCCGTGTTTGGTTTAGATGAGCTGCGCTTCTCAGGGGTGGGTAGTCCACTCGACGCACTCGTCACCTGCGGTGCCCATCAAGTCGATAAGCTCATGGTGGCAGGGCAATGGGTAATCGAAGACGGACAACACTCCCAAATAAACCCACAACAACTTATCGAAAAGCATCAACAACTGGCTAAAACCCTTCAGAGTAAAGTGAGTATGTAACTGCATTTAGGCGAATAACCCGTTAGAATCACCTTGTTGTTGCAGTTAATATAACAAGGTTTTCTAATGAGCGAATTATTCGCCTCACTTTCTCGATTACTCAGCCCCTACTATACCGATCTCAGCATTATGCTTATGGCGACGATACTTGTGGTATACGGCGACGTGATCAACAAACACCTCAAACGCATACTGTCGCCGTATCACTTTGTAATTCGGGTGAGCCTTTTCGTACTTCTATGCGCTTTTGGTTATGGTGCACTCACTCTGTTCGGCGCACCTTTTTTGCATCATATCATTGCGTACTTACCTTGGCAGTATCAGGGTGCTGGTTTTGTGGCAGCGTTCTTAGCCATTGGCATATTAGCTGAGCGCAGGCGTTATATTTAGCGCTATCACTAGCGCAAGGAAAGCACTGCATCGGGTACAAATAGGCATATTACGCAAAGCACCACAGACCAACTTGCTAACAGCAACGCCGTAGTTCGGTTTATGCCAATCACACTGGTTAGGTTGTTTTCACCATCAGTATCATTGGGGAAACGCTGACTAGCAATAACACCCACGCCTAAAGTCACAACAAACCCAATAAGGTTCCACCAGAACCAAAATATAGGGCTGCCCGATAGCCAAAACGCCACATTTACCAATACGCCTGTAATCAATCCAATATTGGCCGCTTTACCAGAAATTCTCGTCAGGTGTATGCCGGCAATAAAAGTAGCCAGCACAGGGCCGTAAAATACTGAGCCAATTTTATTAATAGCTTCGATAACCGTAGGGGCAATATCTCCGGCATAAAATGACAGTATTAACGTCACAAGCCCCCAACCCACACCGGCAATTTTGGCGTTGCGCAAATACTCGGTATTGCTGAACGGTGTTTTTCGCAATCGCTGAATATCTTCTACCGTGACTGCCGATAAGCTATTGATGGCTGAACTTAAGCTCGACATGGCAGCACCCATAATTGCCACCAAAAGTAAACCGACAATACCCGCAGGAAGATAGTTAACAATAAAAATAGGGATCATCCAATCGGGAGACTCCACTGGGATCTGAGCGCGAATGGCAGGCGTACTCATCACCACAGTACCAATCACCAACCCGGCTAGACAGTACAGCAAGGTAATGGGGAAGCGACAAAAAGCCACCGTGAGGAGCATTTTCCGTAAGTCACCCACTGACTGCGCCGACAGCGAACGCTGGGCTTCAGACTGATCGCAGCCGTAATACGAGGCATACAAGATTACCCCGCCGAATATCATGGGTAATAGGCCAAAGTCACTATGGGTTAACCCAGCAGATTCAGTATTGACTGCCATCAAGCGCTCGCCATCTACGTTGGCAAAAACATTCGCCCAACCACCTGCGGCGTCTAAACCCGCCCATAAACACAAGCCCGCGCCCATCACGATTAATGCCATTTGAATGGCATCGCCATACACGACGGCTTTCATACCGCCCATGGCAGAATACACCAAGGTGATCACCCCGATAGCCACAAGCGAATGCCACTGCGACAACCCCATGGTGCCTTGCAGTATTAAAGAAATGGCGTAAATCATAATGGCCGTGGCGAACGAACGGCTAAGCTGAAACACAAAGCTGATAAGCAAACGGGTTGAGCGGGTAAAACGCCGTTCAAGGTAGTCGTACACGCTCACTACACCAGCAGCGTGTAAGGTGGGTAATAAACGCCACAGCATGATGATTACTGCCAAAGGCAATGCCAGTTCATACGACAACCAAATGAGGCCGCCACCTTCACGCAGCCCCACAAATGCGGGGGCAGAAATAAAACTGATGGCCGACAACTGGGTAGCCATAACCGATAGCGCTAATGCAGGCCAGCCAAGGGTTCGCCCCCCTAAAAAATAGTCTTTACTGTTTTTTTGGCTGCGAAAGAAAACACCTAAACCGAGCAAAGAGACAAGGTAGATAGCGACAATGGCATAATCGAGGGTAGTCATGAGCGCACTCCGTTGCTGCAACTTACAAAAGGCGTAGTGGTTATTTAATCAACAACCACTCTACCCTAGTGCAACACAAGACGCACTCACAAATTTTGCTAAGCTACCGTAAGTTAGAAAAGATAACGTAATGAATTAGTTATCTTTTTAACCAAGTAAAACGAACATTTCGACGTGAAAGCATCAGTAACATTAGCAATGCTGTAAACACCATCGCCTGCGGCGCCGCCACACTACTTACCAGGTTAGGTGCACGAGCCAATTGAATCGTCGCCTGATAAATCGTTGATGTATTGTTGTTTTGATCGTACGCCCTACCAACAACTTGCCCACTGTCGTTCAAATAAAGACCATCGTATAGTGCCAATAAGTCAAAGTCTGTTAATGAGTCTTCGAGAATACTGCCCAAATCAAAAAAGCCATCGTTCACCGTAAAACCCATTGCACGCCATTGCTGGTTATTATTGCTATCGAAAAAGCTATAACGGCCAAGCGCTACGCCTGCATCATTAATAAATTGAAAAATGGAATAGCTATAACCCGTTAGCGCATTAACCGCGTTAGGTAAATTAAAGGTATACATAACCGCAGAGCTCAAATCTCGATACCAAGCCGTATGTCCTTGATGAGCATTACTATTGCTGTCTCTGCGTTCAGAATAGCCAATAACGTCACCCAGTTCATTTTGCCCGTTTATCCAACTACGTTGATAGTTGTTAGTTCCCGTGTGTGTTGCATCAAAAATACCTAATCGGGTAGTCACACCATCAATGGCCTGCCAAGCACTTTGGCCTTGATAATTGTTACTGCTATCTCGGCGCTGTGAGTATCCAATCACATGTCCAGCTTCATTCTGTCTGTTCAAGCTACTGTATTGGTAGTTGTTGCTTCCAGTATGTTCAGCATCATAAAGCCCTATTTTTGTGGTTATGCCGTCGACCGCTTGCCACACACTTCGACCTTCCCCAGCGTTTGTTGAACTATTGCGGCGGTCACTGTATCCGGCTACATCGCCAGCTTCATTCTGAAATTGTGCATAACTCGTGCGATAGCCATTAGTACCTGTGTGAGCAGAATCTGTTAGGCCAATTTGGGTAGTCACGCCATCCACCGCTTGCCAAACGTCTCTTCCTTCAAAGTTATTAGTACTGCTGTTTCTGCGATCAGAATACCCTATAAGGCTTCCGGCTTCGTTCTGTGCCTGAATGGTACTGTACTGGTAATCGTTTGAGCCAGTATGCGCCGCTGTGGTTAAACCAACTCGTGTAGTAACGCCATCAACCGCCTGCCAAGCGCTTTGCCCTTGCCCTGCATTGGTACTGGAATTGAGTCGCTGAGAAGTGCCCGCCACGTCACCGGCCTCATTTTGAAACTGAGCATAGCTGTTTTGATAATTATTTGTACCCGTATGTGCAGAATCCGTCAGTCCAATTCGGGTTGTTGTTCCATTTGAATACTGCCAAGCACTTCGCCCCTCATAGTTGTTAGTAGTACTGTTTCTTCTGTCTGATTCACCAATAACATCGCCTGCTTCATTAATGTCTCTTGCGTAACTAACTTGATAGTTATTGGTACCCGTATGCGCACTGTCGGTGAAACCTAACTGAGTCATTGCTCCGTTCTCCGCCACCCATACAGTACGGCCCTCGTAGTTATTATTACTGCTATTACGGCGTTCCGAGTAGCCAATAACTGCTCCCGCCTCATTTTGAGCAGTCGCATTGCTGTACTGGTAGTTGTTTGAACCAGTATGTGCAGCATCTGTGTAACCTAATCGAGTAGTCACGCCATCCACCGCTTGCCAAGCACTCTGTCCTTCATAACCGTTAGTACTACTGTTACGGCGTTGCGAGTAGCCAATAACGTCACCCGCTTCGTTTTGCTGGCTAGCATTGCTATACTGATAATTATTAGTACCTGTATGAGTAGCATTTGTTAAACCCAGCTTGATGGTAACACCATCCACCGCTTGCCATGCTGTTTGCCCTTCATAATTGTTATTACTACTATTTCGTCGTTGAGAGTAGCCTATTACGTCGCCCGCCTGGTTTTGCTGGTTTGCATAACTATATCGGTAGTTATTCGTACCCGTATGTTCTGCATCGGTGAAACCCAACACGTTAAAATCGGTAATGACGGGTTCGGCATTTGCTGTGCAGGCAAACAGTCCTGCGAGTAATAGGGTGGTCTTGTTCATCACTAACTCCGTTTTAGCTGACTTCTTCGTTACTCACGAATGATGAAAGGTGTCTTTACTTTTTTAACTCGAAAATCAAAAGATAACGTACCTAATACGCTATCTTTTGAACCAGGTAAAACTACTATCTCTACGTGAAAGCATCAGCAGCATTAACAATGCTATAAACACCAACACTTGCGGCGCCGCTACACTACTTACCAAATTAGGTGCGCGAGCCAGCTGAATCGTCGCTTGATAAACCATTGATGTACTGTTGTTTTGATCGTACGCCCTACCAACAAATTGTCCGCTATCGTTTAAATATGTAGCGTCGTAAAGTGCTAATAAATCAAAGTCTGTCAACGAGTCTTCAAGAATACTGCCTAAATCAAAAAAGCCGTCGTTTACCGTAAAGCCCATGGCACGCCATTGCTGGTTATTATTGCTATCAAAAAAACTATAGCGACCCAGTGCAACGCCCGCATCATTGATAACGTTAAAAATTGAATAGCTGTATCCTGTAAGCGCATTAACTGCATTAGGTAAATTAAAGGTGTACATTACCGCCGCACTTAAATCCCAATACCACGCGGTTTGCCCTTCATGGGAATTATTACTACTATTTCGGCGCTCCGAATGGCCAATAACATCGCCCAGCTCATTTTGTCCTCTTACATAACTTCTTTGATAATTGTTAGTTCCAGTATGTTCAGCGTCAAAAATACCCAGTCGAGTGGTAACGCCGTCGACGGCCTGCCAAACACTATGCCCCTGATAGTTGTTACTGCTATCACGACGCTGGGCGTAACCAACTACATGCCCAGCTTCATTTTGATAGCCTAGCCAGTTATTCTGGTAATTGTTACTACCCGTATGCTCAGAATCGTACAACCCTATCTTTGTGGTTACACCATCAACCGCTTGCCAGGCACTACGACCTTCACCAGCGTTTGTTGAACTATTCCGCCGGTCACTAGTTCCTGCAACATCACCTGCTTCGTTCTGAAATTGAGCATAACTAGTACGGTAACCGTTAGTTCCAGTATGCGCCGAATCCGTCAAACCAACTTGAGTAGTCACGCCATCAACCACTTGCCAAGCATCGCGACCTTCGAAAGCGTTGCTACTACTATTTCTGCGGTCTGAATACCCTATCAGATTACCAGCTTCATTCTGTGCCTGAATTCTACTGTACTGGTAATTATTTGAGCCAGTATGAGCAGCTGAGGTTAAGCCAACACGGGTAGTAACACCATCCACTGCCTGCCAAGCACTTCGCCCTTGCCCTGCATTAGTGCTGGAATTCCGTCGCTCAGAATACCCAGCCACGTCACCGGCCTGATTTTGGAATTCAGTAAGGCTACTTTGATAACTGTTGGTTCCTGTATGCTCGGCATCTATTAAACCAACTCGGGTTGTTGTTCCATTTGAGTACTGCCAAGCGCTACGCCCTTCATAACTATTGGTAGTAATGTTTCTTCTATCTGATTCACCAATAACATCACCAGCGTCATTAATGTCTCTGGCGTAACTAACCTGATAGTTATTGGTACCTGTATGAGCACTGTCGGTGAAGCCTAACTGAGTCATTGCTCCATTTTCCGCCACCCACGCTGTACGCCCCTCAAAGTTATTATTACTACTGTTTCGGCGATCAGAGTAGCCAATAACAGTGCCCGACTCGTTTTGAGCAATCGCACGACTGTACTGGTAATTGTTGGAACCAGTATGAGCAGAATCTGTGTAACCCAGTCGAGTAGTAACGCCATCAACCGCTTGCCAGGCACTCTGTCCCTCACTATTGTTGTTACTACTATTTCGTCGTTGGGAGTAGCCGATTACATCACCCGCTTGGTTCTGCTGAGTGGCTTGACTGTACCTGTAGTTGTTCGTGCCCGTGTGTTCAGCATCGGTCAGCCCTAACACCTTAAAGTCGGTGATAACAGGTTCGGCACTTGCTGTGCAGGCAAACAGCCCTGCGAGTAATAGGGTGGTCTTATTCATCACTAACTCCGTTTTAGCTGACTTCTTCGTTACTCACG
>NZ_BJKL01000010.1 GCF_006538345.1 Alteromonas sp. KUL49
AAGTCTCAAGCGAAGCTAGGATTTGTAGCCACCGTGGTTACAACCATGGGCACAACACTTGGCGCCTTGCTTTGTGTGTTAACCCTGGGTTTCCTATTAATCGTTGAGCCATTGCCCTACCCAGATCAGACTCGCTTATACAACGTTATTCATCATATTGGCGACGATAAAGATGAAGTAAATGCTACCGCATTTACTTACCCTGGCTTAATACACCTATACAAAAACCAAGACGTGTTTGAGCAAACAGCATTAGTTCACTATGGTAGCGATGTACTAACATCACTGCCCCATCAACCAACACTTAACACCGCTTATGTTACTCCAGAGTGGCTTGATCTACTCGGAACAACACCCTTGATCGGTCGAGGTTTTGAGAGTACTGAGGCCCTAGATACTCACAATCCTGTGGCAATAATCACCTATGAAACCTGGCAAAAGGAATTTGATGGTACCAATGACATTTTGTCAAAGAAGATTGCTTTTAGTGGCGTTAGTTTCTCTATCGTGGGCGTGTTGAACAAAGACTTTATTGAACCTCAGATTCAACAAACTGGCTTTGAAGCGGGTGTATGGCTTCCATGGGACTATAACCTTGATACCAATCTCATGGAAAGATGGGGGAACATTAGTGGCTCTCTCACCTTCGTGGGTAAACTAAAGCCAGAGATATCAGTCGCACAAGCCGAACAAATACTAACGCCATTGGTTAGTGAAACATGGCAGGAAAACGTCGCCAGCATTGAGTTTTTTAACGGCTGGTCTGTCGAAATTGAACTGATGTCCTTTAAAAACGCTATTGTGGGTGAAAGTACCTCAACGGTCTATAAACTCCTCGCAGGTGTCATTGGCTTAGTACTCATTGCCCTAGCCAATGTAGTTAACTTATTTATGTCTCGTACCGCAGAGCAGCAGCGTCAACTATCGATTTACGCGGCACTTGGCGCTAAAAAAGGCAGTTGTTCAAAGGTTTGTTTGCTGAATCGCTACTACTGATGATGTTTTCTCTGATGGTGGCTCTTGTGATTGCAACCATGGGATTCGCGATACTCCAGAGTAGACTGTCGTCCGAGCTACCACGAGTCAATGAGTTGAGCATTACTTGGTTTACCCTATTGAGTGCTGTGTTCTTAGCGTGTGCTAGCGCATTAATATTCGCCTACCTAAGTAGTAAAATGATCAACTACAAAGCTTTGAACACCAGCCTTCAATCTAGTGGTAAAGGCACGGGAATTCAGGTGTCTAAACGCCTTCGTCAATCACTTGTAGTGCTTCAAGTCACCATTGCAAGTGCGCTAGTTTTCGTCAACATTACTTTGTTTAATGATTCAGTGGAATCCATCACTACAGACAATGGCTACTCTATTGACGGTATGTCTCAGATCAGTGTTTCTATATCTAGTAGCGAACTGCCTCCAGCGGAAGAGCGCGCTGCAGATATGCTGTTGCTTAAGCAAGAATTGTTGGCTTTACCTCAGGTGGTAGAAGTTTCGCATTCTCGTTCTGTTCTTGACGGATATGGCTTGTGGGCGCTAACCAATGTTCAGAGCGGAGAAAACTTTACTCCAGAGAGTAAACGCGTGAGCGCAAACTACTTTTCTCTGGTGGGTCAAGAACTTATAGAGGGTGACTTTTTCTCAGAAGCCGACATTGCCGACGACAATCGAGTGATGGTAATCAACGAAGTATTCGCGGACCGAATAAATCCTAACGGTAGTGCAATTGGCATGCAGATATCCAATGATCCTGAAGAGCCAAGCTACACGGTGATAGGCATTGTAAAGACCGCCAAAAGACCAGCAAGTGACGATGAGCCTATGCGCGTATACACGCCTGCTACTCACAATACGCCTACGATGACGTTAAAAATTGCAGATGGTCAATCAGTCACTCGTGAGGACGTGGTCATGGCAATCAAAACTGTTGGGAGCCAGTACGCCCTATTTAGTTTTAACTCGCTAGATGAGCAACGAGATCTATTGCTCTTTACTGAGTACGCCACAGCTATAACTACGGCAGTACTGGCATTCATCACCCTGTTTCTAGCCGGTGTAGGACTGTACGGCATATTGAGCTACAGTACTCAGATGCGCCGCTTTGAAATAGGCACGCGCATGGCAATAGGCGCTAAAAGGGCGAGTATAGTATCGCTCATTATCAAAGATAATTTGGGAGTCGTTGCACTGGGT
Source organism: Alteromonas sp. KUL49 (assembly GCF_006538345.1). Classification (GTDB taxonomy): domain Bacteria; phylum Pseudomonadota; class Gammaproteobacteria; order Enterobacterales; family Alteromonadaceae; genus Alteromonas. Next base: position 2,190 of record NZ_BJKL01000010.1, read on the forward strand.
ATTGGTTTAAGCATAATCGTCACTCTTATTGCCTACCTCACCAATAAAGATATTTTGAGTGCGTACGTAAATATAGAGCTTGCAGGCATCTTCGTGATTACCGTTGTCAGTATAATAATGCTTTCACTGTTCGCCTGTTACTGGCCGCTACGTCGGTTCATCAACAGACCCGCTATACATTCACTTCGAGGAAATGATTGATAGACTCGCTCATTTACTCAATTCAAGCCCTGAACATTCGGGGCTTTTTTTGAGCTTGTGCACAAGATTTGTTACAAAGTAACAATCTATGACTTAATTTTAAGCGTTACAGTAATCCGTAGTTATTCAACCATGCAGACTCATATCTCAATTGTCTAGGACGCATCCAAAATGAAAGTGCCAACCACACTGTCAATAACGCTAGCAATCGCCTGCGTAGGTATTTGGGGGCTTTTAATGGTGATGTCTATGGCCTTTGTCATTTACGACCAGCCCGTGTCTATTGATGATGATAAGTTTTTACTGTATTCGCTTATTAAGTACTATCCAATCCTTGTCATCGGCACCTTAGCAATAGCTTTAAAATTTAAAGACAACAAAGGATTACTTCCATTTAGCGCTGCTATTGTCCCTACGTCTCTTGTTGGCTTCCTTATTTTTGATATGACAAGAGTCTCGATTATTGACTGGGATAGTTTTGAAACGCCGAGCGAGCAACAATTCATCTATCAATCGGCTTTTGGTGCGCCTGACGATTTGGCAAAATTGCGTTCATCAATTGATTCCCTCAACTTTACCGGTGAGGCTGGACTCTCCCCGTTACTTGCAGCCTATCGCGCAAGAAACATGGAAACCTTTACGTATCTCTTGGAACAGGGGGCAAATACTAATCTTATGCCCTACGACTCCCTCCAATATCACGTTGGAAACTACATCATTAACGACCGTGACCAGCGTCAAAGTCAGCAATTTTTTGAACAACTAACCCACTATGGTTTAGATATACATGTGGCAACAAGCCACTCAAACCTGCTCGATTCGGCCTCAACGAACTCCAATCAGTGGTATTTAGTTTACTTATTAGAAAATGGTGCCAGTGCCAACATAAAGGGGAGTATTTACCTCACACCTATCGCTTATGCGACACTGCACGGCTATTGGGAAAATGCACTGTATCTAATGCCGTATTCAGATAGTGACGGACTATATAACGCAGCGGCAATTCTGTACGAAGGAAAACAACGGGGACTATACAATATCCCATCAGCAGCGAGGGACGCGTTTGAAACATCACTCACCAATCACGGAATCGATTTTCAAGTTGCCTACGACGCTCGACGTAGGCAATAGCTAGTCACTATACCGATTATCCAATGGGCCATTGGCGCTGATACCTACATCAGAAATGCAAATAAAGTGTAAATAGTTTCAAAATCATCATTAACAACTAGCAATAATCAATCAAATATGCACAAAATAGGTCATTATCGATAATTTGGTGTAGGTTATCTCTATGTTTAAAGCCAAACTTCTGGCATCGAGTGTTTTGTTTTTCAGTAGTTTAGTCAGTGCAGATATTTTTAAGGCTGACAGTCAATTTACCAATCAAGAATACAGTGCTGCGTACGAAGGCTATCTCGCGGCATCTAAACTTGGCAATCCTCACGCTCACTATCAGCTTGCAAATATGTATATGAAAGGCTTGGGTGTCGAGCAAGATATGATTAGTGCGATTTTGTACTATGCTCTGGCGGCAGAATATGACTTTCATAACGCAAACGCGGTATTGCAGAGTATTTACGACAGCCTCCCAGAGGAGACGGTATCTGAGGTTTCAAAGCTAATTGACGGCTACATCGCCCAACATGGAAAAGTCTCAATCAATAACGCTTATTTTCCAGTTATTCTTGAAGACAAACTATCGACAAAGATCATGTTTGGCGAGGACACTGTGCCACAAACTAAGTTTTACAGTGAGGAGGTTGAGCTTCAAGACTACTTCGACGAATTTGAAGATGAAGAAGGTAATATATCTCTTGAAATTAATGCACTCACTCCCCCTCAGCCGCCAATTTTAGTGATAGACCACGATATTCACTGGGATGGTTCTGTGAGACATACCGAACAATTACAAAAGTATGGTGGTACGTTTGATGGAACAAGAGAACTCATGGACGGGATCGCCAACTATCCTCTTGAGGTTCCCACTTTTGATGGTAAACCCGTGGAATTCTTATCTCGAGCGTACATGGGGGCAGCGGTATACGACAAATTTACGTTGGTAAGACGATACGAAAATGCTTACGAACAAATATTGCGTCAGTCAAATCGTTTAAAGACAGATCCGTCATTGAACGCTCAATACCAATATGCCACTGCGTTAATAAACTTCCCTTGGCTCAAACAAGATGAAGGAGAAGCTGAACGTATCCTTGCTTCGTTGGCGAACCTGGGTCACTCTCCAGCAATGCTAGAGTACGGCTTACTGCTTTACCGTGAACAACGAGAGCTACCTGCGGCGATTCATTGGATAGCAGAGTCTGCCAAATATGGTTTAACCCGTGCAGAGTATCGTTTAGGAAAGCTTTTGCAATCTAGCCCGTGGGTATTCACCGATGACAGCAAAGCACTATTTTGGTTTGAGCTTGCAGCCCAAGATGGACACGTGCAAGCGACACTCAGAGCTATTGAAATTCTGTTGCTCTCAAACAACGAAAACATTCGTAATCCAATTACTGCTAGTAGTTACCTTGACAGTATTGCTGAAAGCCAAGCAAGAAACCCTGAATACTTCTATCTGCGCGCACAGCTCCTTCGCCAAGCAGAAGAAAAAGACTTCAAGCAAATATTTGACGACTTCAGGCAAGCTATTTTACTCGGCAATCAGCTCAATTGGGACGTGAGTGATTGGCAAGCATTACTCGACAGGATGATGCAAGGAAACATAACTATTGGTGACGAGGGATTGTGTGAAGACAATGACGAGCAATGTGGATAGGCTCAACGCATTACTAGGAAAACTTGCGCTGGTCAGTACATTGCTACTGACTTCGTGCGCCGTTGATACTGAGAGCAATCATCAAACAACAACCGATAAAGTTGAAACATTCAACAGTATAAATGGCAAACCGAATTTAATAGTCATTGTCGCAGATCAAATGCGACGATCGTCAATGGAGTTTTGGCAACAACCTGAATTTCAGGGAGCGTTGAATACCAATAGCGACCCGGTTATCACCCCCAACCTTAATGCGTTGGCAGATAATGGTGTTGTATTCACCGATGCCATCGCTAACTTTCCGTTGTGCAGTCCGTACCGTGGCATGCTGCTATCTGGGCTATTTCCTCATAAAAACGGTGTCACAAATAATACCAGAGTGGGACGACCAGAGGTTGGGTTAAAACCCGATATTCCCACGTTAACTTCAGTCCTTCGAGATAACGGATACAACACGGCACTCATTGGCAAAGGACACTGGCACAATAACCTCCCCATGTTTGATGGCAATAATCGCTTTGTAGGAACAACGACTGCGCCAGGCGGGCATTACTTTCAAGGTACGCGATACGATACCTATATTCCTCCTGGTAAAGCTAGACAGGGAATAGAATATTGGTATCAGTCTTTAGGTCACAACCACAAAAACCCTGTGGTATATACAAATGACACCGAATTGAGCGGAGTTGAGGAAGGAACGCCCTTTCATCCGAAGCGTTATTCAGCTGTTGACCAAGCTAATGTCATCATCGACTACATCGGCAACACGCGAGCGCAAAGAGACAACAACAAACCCTTTGCCATTCTATGGACCATGGACCCTCCACATAGCCCCTATAACAATATTTCAGATACCGATGAACGTATATTCAACACTATGTATCGAGAGATCCCTTTAGGTCTACTATTAAATCGCCCGAATGCCAGTATCGAGAGAGCAAAGGCAGCGGCAGCAATACACTTCTCCATGATTACACTCATTGACCGAGAGATCGGGCGTGTATTAACCACACTAGAAGAGCGAAATTTACTCAACAATACTCTTATTGTATTTACCGCTGATCATGGTGAAATGATGGGAAGCCATGGGAAGATGGCAAAAAATGTGTATTACGAAGAGTCAATCGGTATTCCACTTATTCTGTATTTCCCCGATAAGTTAATACCGCAACAAGACGACTTATTGATTGGTGTGCCAGATATAAAACCCACGGTGCTTGGTTTACTCGGTCTAGAACACCAAGTGCCAACCGACTTAGACGGTACAAATTATGCGCCTTATTGGCAAAACTCTTCAAATATAGACAACGAACCAGAGCGACCGAAATCGAGCCTGTATTATGGTACGGGTGATGCCTACGGAGTGCGAACTCACGAATATTTGTATGTGGTGAACAGCGATGGAAACCTCGATGCTTTGTTTAACAACGTAGAAGACCCTTATCAACTGTCCCCACTGACACTGAAGGATATTCCACCTGAAGATGTAACCACGCTCCAAGATGAATTAGGTCAGTGGCTGACAAGGATAAACCACCCTTGGGCGCTTGCGCGTAAACATAGTCAGATGATTAGTTACCCTGAAGAATAGGATCGTCTGACCCACCCATCTTACTGAGCAACTGCTCTAGAAGCGAAGCTTTAACACCTTTAAGGTGGTCATCAGTAGTGTTAATTATATTAAACTGCTCATCAGGGTCGGTAGCTAAATCATACATTTCATCACGCTCTGGATTAAGAAAGTCTTTTACCAACTTGTACTTACCATCGCTGTACATACGCATCTGAGTACGAGATTGATGTAGGGTGGTGTAAGCCGCGTAGTAATCCGTAGATATTACCTGTGATGGATCACGAAATACTGGTAAATAGCTCTGCCCTCTGATTGTGTTGTCCTTGCTTGGGTTCCCCCCTGCAATGTCAGTTAATGTTGGGAACCAATCTAGATTAGACATAGTTGAAAAGTTCACCGAATTTGCGGGGATCACCGACGGCCAACGAACTAGCGTAGGTACTTTTAAGCTATTGTCATACATATTCGGACGCTGGCCTGGGGGGACATTCTCTGATCCTGCGGATTTGCTATTAAGTAACCAGAATCCATTACCTTTGTGCCACATACCATTGTGCGCAATATTGTAACCGTGGTCTGAAGTAAAAATAACAAGGGTGTTTTCTTCTAAGCCCATACGCTTGAGTTCATCAAGGAGCATTCCGACGTTTCTATCGATACCCGATACGCTGGACATATATTCACGCATCAATGTAGTTGCTCTATCCACGTTTAGATCAGGATACTCCGGATGTGGAAGAGCTATCTCCCTATCTTCGTAGTGCGCCTCGTCCTCTGGCGCAACCGGCAAAAATCGGTAGTGTGGCGCTCTGTAGTGAAGGGATAAGGCAAATTTTTCGTCTTTATGTTTGCGTATAAATTCCACCGCGTGTTGAGTAAGAATATCAACGGTTAAGCCTTGTGCTTTATATTCTTCACCATTGACTTCCAAAAGAGGGTTTACTGGCGTCGTTCCGCCGCCAACAAAACCTACAAACTCATCGTAACCGTGTTTCGTTGGATGATGTATTGCTTGATATCCAAGGTGCCACTTACCTATTAGACCAGTGATATAACCCGACTGTTTTAATACTTCTGGCCAAGTCTCGTGCTGCGGGTCGAGCCCAAGGTTTGGTTGATGCTCAGTCAGTGTCTTAGCTTTAACATTTATCCAATCATCAATGCCCAGCTCATAACCATACTGTGACGTAAGTAACCCAGCTCTTGCAGGGCTACATACTGGAGTCGTGGTGTAACTGTTCGGAAAATATAATCCTTGTTTGGCTAACGCATCTAAGTTTGGCGTATGAATTTGTTCATTCCCTGACACACCTATGGCCCACGGCGCTTGGTCATCCGTGTAGATGAATAGAATATTGGGGACCTCATTGGCTGTGTTTTCATTAACCTGAACTTCAGCATCTGCACAGAGTGACACACTCCAAAACACGACAAAAAGTGCATAATAAGCAATTGATTTCATTAATAAGAACCTTAAAACCAGGACGTATTTATTTAACAAAAACTAAGATACGTCATACCCCTTGTTAGCTGTTACAAACCAACATCCGAATTCGTAATAATGATTGGCATCATACCAGTTCAAAAATGCAACATGAACAGTTATGATTCAAAATGACTCAAATTAACTAGTAAAAGAGTGCTTGAGAAAGCACTCTTACTAAGAACAAATCACAGTTAAAGGCATACAAAATCTATGTGGCAAACAGAGTGGATAGCACAGTTTATTGGAGGGTTAAGCTTCGTCACGGCACTTTTTGCCTACTATCAGAAAGATGACACAACACTAAAAGCCTTGCTCTGTGCGGTTTATATCATTCACGGCGTTCACTTTTATCTTTTAGAGGCAACAACAGCAGCACTCATGTGTGGTTTGAGCTTGCTTCGCACACTCACCACAATTTACACATCATCGCTGAAGGTAATGTTTATCTTTCTGTTACTAACGTTAGTCGCCGGGGCTTTGAGTTACTCGTCAGTTAAAGACTTACTCGTTGTATCTGCCGGAATAATCGGTGTTTATTCACTCTTCAGATTATCGGGAATACCAATGAGAGTAGGAATAATGATGGGAGCTTCGCTGTGGTTACTCAATAATATACTCGTTGGCTCAATCGGAGGTGTTTTACTGGAGGTATTTGTAATTTCCGTCAACCTCATTACTATACAGCGGTTGAAAGCTGACGACGGTCGAGCACAAGCTATTTAAAGTAAGATTCACGCCTTTAAACGCAATGGTAAGCACGGCTTTCGAATCGCTTTTTGATGAGAAATAACGTGATATTCACAAAATCAATCATGACCATTGATGAGCGAAATTGAAATATTTATATACTTTTGGATAACAAACCACTCACTAAATCTCGTCAAAAGTCCCTTACAAGTGCTCAAAAAACAACCAAAAACAACACAAACCATCTCTCATCGTAAAATATTTTGAACTTTTTATTTACAAAAAAGTGTTCGAAAAATTGCCGCGAACTACAAATAAACACATAAAAAACAAAACATAATCAAGAATCAAAAGTTAATAGGAAACGCGTTTACAAAAAAATATGAAATTTAACAATTGTTTTTACATTAGTTAATCGGCTATGATTGGTTTCGCTCACTTATGATTGTTTGTAATTCTTTTACATAATATTAAAAAGTCAGGGAGCATTCTTCCTACTACAATGAATGTTCCGGTACGAGGCATGACAATGAAGAAAACAGCTATAAAACCATTAAAGCTTTCAAAGCACCCAATCGCTATGGGTGTTGCTGGCGCACTACTATCAATTAGTTCACCCACTCTATTTGCACAAGAAGCCAACGCTGAAACACCGGATACCGATGTTATCGAGGTGATTGAAGTTTCTGGTGTAAGGCAGTCCCTTGAAAATGCACTGAATGTTAAACGAAACGCACCATCAATCGTTGACGCTATCTCTGCAACTGACATTGATGCACTTCCGGCACTCGACTTAGGGGAAGCACTTCAAGCCATTCCGGGCATTCAGTTGAATAACGACGAAGAAGGTCGTCAATCAACAATTAGCTTGCGTGGTCTAGGTAGTGGATTCGTTAAAACTACTGCATTTGGCCAATCATTCGCCACACCGTCATCAGCAAGTGGCCTATCCGTAGGTAGCCCAAATCCTTTCGCTGCATTCGAACCTAGCGTATTCGACGGTGTAACCGTTGTAAAAAGTCCCACAGCAGACCTTCAAGAAGGTGGCGTAGCAGGTATCGTTGACAAACAACTCCAACAAGCTCTGTCTAAGAAAGACGGTACGTTTACTGCCAGTTTGGGCGGTAGATACGAAGAGCTCACTGGTAACTGGGATCCAAACGTTAGACTAGCTGGTGTGCGTCATCTTATTGAAGATAAGTTAGGTGTTGCCTTTAAACTTGGTGCTTCAGGGCAAACTTTCCGCCGCGATACATTTGATATTATCGATTATGTGTCAGTGGACGATCTAGGCGACCAAACTCGTGCGACAAACATCGCTGAGTACCGTGAGCGTTGGGGCATTCCAGATGACGCTCAAGTACGTGCGCCAATGAGAGGAAGAAATGTAAGTGAGTACAGTGAAGGTGACCGAGTATCGCTTTCAGGTAACATTGAATATCGAGTTTCTGACGACTTTAAATTAGGTGCTCACTTACTCTATTCCGAACGTGATCTCGACGACGGTACTAAGGAAACCACTTCATTCGAAACTGGTTTTAACCGTACCCGTTATGACCGAGACAACTTTGATGCTTTAGTTACCTTAGACATGGATACAGCGCCGTTTGCGTACGACCGACTGTCGGATGACCCAGACGCTGGCCGAGTTTACGGTATATCTAACATTAACTTTGAGAACGGTACATTCCGTAACGAGAACCGTAAAACAACGTTCAATGAGAAAACTCAAGGCATTATGCTTTATGGTGATTACATCAACGACTACTGGGTATTCGATGGTGTTGTAAGTCACTCAGAGGCAGAAAACAATTTTGAAAACATTGGTATTTACTTCAATCACAGTCAGGATTGGAGAGATCAATTTAACTTCACTGATGTTAACGGCCGTCGCAGCGTTGACAGTGTTCCAACTGGGTTTGACGGAACTATTAATACCGGTCAAGGCAACTTAGATAATATCGTTGTTGCAGGTATGTTGGAAACGCCTTATGTATACGACAACCTAGTGTGGTCACAACCTACCACAACAGGTTCACAAATAACTGCGGTTTCTGATTTAAACCAAGGTCGTCGTTTACAAACAGGTATTAACGGTCGTGTTCGTGACCTAGACAAATCGTACTCTAGCGCAGAGTTCAACGCGCTTCGTTATACTGAACTAAGTTTGGGCGACGGGTTTACTGTTGATTCTATTAAATTCGGTGGTCGTTACTCAAAAGAAACCTTGGACAGCTTAGACCAACGCCAAGGGCCTGCAGGTATCGACACATCTAACATCGGTAGCTCTTACTTAACCGACCAAGTACTTACCAACGTTCAAAACCCATACTTTAACGGTAACATGCCTGGTACTTTCGACCATACTGGTGGTTGGGTTACGATTGATAACGACGCTGCAATTCGCGCCTTACAAACCAATATCGTTACCGATGTGAATGATCTCGTTACGGGCCGAAGCTTCGTATCTATTTTCCCTGGACTAGAGCGTAACCGCTCAGGTTTCTGGGATAGCCAAAACAACCAAAGTGGTCTTCCTACCAATATCGGCTTTAACTTCGATGCCGAACAAGAGATCATCGCGTTGTACGCAATGGCTGACTTCTCTGGTGAAATTGGCTCAGTGCTTTACTCTGGTAACTTAGGCGTAAGACATGTTGAAACTGACAATAGCTTCAACGGCTTCGAAACCGTAGTTGATGCCCAAGGCAGAAACGGTGTTGCGACGCTCACTCCATTCGAAGATGATTACAGTCATACACTTCCTATGGCCAATATTTCCTTCGAATTAACGGAAGATATCATTTTACGTGCGGCTTACTCTGAAGGTTTGGTTCGTCCTAACCTACTCGCTCAGCGCCCAACAGCAGCAGTTCGCGGTGGCCCTCAGAGCGTGCGAATTGACTTACCAACAGCTACAGTACGTCCTTATGACGCGACTAACTATGACCTATCGCTCGAATGGTACAACCGTGAAGGTAGTGCAATCTCTGTTGGCTACTTTAAGAAAGATATTTCTAACCTGTTCGACCAACAGGAAGGCTTCTGCCCTGAGAATGGTTCAAACGCTATTGTTGATGGTCTAATTGGTGCCGTTGAACGCGTGCCAAGTGACGGCGGCAGCGGTGAGTTTGCATGTCAACAGGTAACACCGCTTGAAGATGAAGACGGAAACCTAGTTAACCGTGAAGTAATTATCAATGCGCCAATCAACACGTCTGAAACAATTTCAGTAGAAGGTTTTGAAGTCGCTGTTCAGCAAAAACTAGACTTCCTTCCATACCCTTGGAATGGTTTTGGTGGGGTATTCAACTACACCAAACTACGTCAAAGTGGTAGTGAAGTAGAACTTACGCGTGTTTCTCCAGAGTCGTACAACGTAATCGGTTACTGGGAGAACGACGGTATCAGTTTACGTCTTTCATACAACTGGCGTGACGACCAAACACTTCGCGGCGCGAACTCATTCTTGGGCACTAACGCAAGAACACGTTTAGCGCAAGGCAGACTAGACTTTGTAGGTTCATATGCACTCAACAAGAAGACGAAAGTATTCTTGCGAGCATTCAACCTTACTGATGAAATCGGCCAAGAATATCTGGGTACTGACGAGCGTGCGGTAAGTCGTATTACGTACACAGGTCGAATTTACCAGGTCGCTGTTAACTACAAGTTCTAAAACATCTACATTAGAGCGAGTTAATTTATTAAGCTCTCTTTAGTCAAACTTTTAGTGTGAGGTTTGATTATTGAGAGCTTTCTCTTTTTCAATGCGAGAAAAACATTTCAGGAGAGTCAATGATCAAGTGGGGAATTTTAGGCTGTGGCGATGTAGCAGAAGTAAAAAGTGGCCCGGCGTTCAATAAAGCACAGAACAGTGAACTCATTGCCGTTATGCGAAGAAATGCATACAAAGCGAAAGACTTTGCTGCCCGTCACAAAGTACCTTTCTGGTACAACACCATTGACGGCTTATTAAAAAATTCCGACCTTGACGCGATTTACGTTGCTAGCCCACCAGTTTATCATGAAGAACACGCTATCGCTGCATTGCAACACGGAAAGCACGTTTATCTAGAAAAGCCAATGGCAATGGATACGGAAGCCTGCAAACGAATTGTGAATGCAGCTCAAGCGTCAGATAAAAAGCTTTCAATTGCCCATTACCGAAGAGCACTTCCCTCTTTTGTGCATGTTGCGGAAATGCTAGAAGCAAATGTTATTGGTGACGTTAGAAGTGTGTCATTGACGTTGCTCAAGCAACCACCGTCCTATGATATTGATGAGAATAGTTTTTGGCGAATTAATCCTGATATTTCTGGAGGAGGCCTTTTTCACGATTTAGCACCTCACCAACTTGATTTAATGATTCAATACTTTGGGGCTCCCGAACACTACGTTGGTATTTCAAGCAATCAGGCACAATTATCAAGAGCAGATGATACCGTGTCAGCGCTTATGCGATTTCCTGGTGGTATCCACTTCCAAGGAAACTGGTGTTTCTCAGTCAACCCTTTCGATGAAACAGATCACTGCAAAATCATTGGTACCAAAGGACACATTGTTTTTTCATTTTTTGACACTAAAGTCACAGTCGTGACAGAGCAAAAGGACATGGAATACACTTTTGAACACCCTGAAAACGTTCAACTTCCCATGATTCAAAGAGTGACTGATTACTTTATGGGTAAAAGAGATAACCCATGTAGCGGCGTGGAAGCCACAAGGGTGATACAGATCATGAGTGAAGTCTCTCGAAAGTAGGCTCACGAATCGTTTTAAATCGAGGGCTTTTGTTTATTAAAAGGGCTTAGATTGCACACTGTTGTTCGAAGTATTTTAAACGCATTAAATATTAACTAGCCAGTTAACAAAGCTTTTCGTTTCAGTCACATTTTGGAAAACAACATTTTTCAGCTTTTGCTGATCTCTAAAGCTAACGCTGAATTTATTTACAGAAACATTAGAGATTGGGGGCTGAGCATTTATGCTTTCGCCTTTGTAAGTATGAATCATTAATTAAAAAAACCTATAGGATGTATTGAAGAATATCAGTGGGTCAATAACTGAGGATATATTCTGGAAGAGAGGATATCAGTAAGAATAGGCTACTTGGAATTAGCCTATCCTTTAATGACTTAAAGCTTATGCAACTTTAACATCGGCAGCTTGTAGGCCTTTTTGACCTTGTTCAACAGTAAACTCAACTTGTTGACCTTCGGTTAAGCTTCTAAAGCCTTCAGAAGCAATAGAGCGATAGTGTACGAACACATCCTTTCCGCCATTGGCTTGAGAAATAAATCCAAAGCCTTTATCTTCATTAAACCACTTCACAGTACCAGTAGATTTAGACATTTGATGTCTCCTAAATAAATTTGTATAAATGTTGCATAAGCAACTGATGTTGCTAAAAAGGACTAGCGTAAGCGAGAGACTCTTAAACAGGTATTCAGGAGAGGAACGTAAGTTACTAACTAAAAACTAATGCGTATAAGCGATTGTCGATTATTTGATAGAGCAATTTTAACGCCGCTATTGTAACACCCTCGGCGTATAAGGCCTAATTATTGTTCAAAAAAGTTTAACAACACACAACAATGATGTGTATTACTTTTTAATTCGAAGCATTGCTAACTTAAAAGTAAAAATAGAAATTAAGCTAACACGCTGAGTAAATCATCAAACTTATCAAATGCGTAAACCGGCCCATAGGACCTGACATCCTCACCTTGATGATATCCATAGGTAACGCCAATGCTGTCCATATTTGCGGCATTTGCTGCAACTAAGTCATTCTTAGAATCGCCAATCATTACACATTCTTCGATTGGAACCTTGAGCGTCCTCGCGCCATGCAACAAAGGCTGTGGAGATGGTTTTTTCTCTGGCAAAGAATCCCCGCCAAGGTAAGTCGAAAAGAGGTGTCGGATACCAAGTTTAGATAATATTGGCTTAATGAATTCATTGGGTTTATTCGTAATAATGTTCAGTGAGTAACCACGCTGTTTTAACGCATAGAGCGTAGTTTCAACATGTGAATACAATGTGGTTTGCTCACACACGTTCTTACTGTAGTGTTTCAAAAATAACGACAACGCCCCATCGACAGTTTCTTTACCAAGCATAGGATCAACAGAAACGCTTGATGACAACCCTCTCTCAACGAGCACCCGGGCACCGTTTCCGATCCATTGCCTGATGATATCCTCTTCGAACGTTACCCGACCTAAATCCTGTAGCGTTGCGTTTAACGACGTAGCCAAATCAGGAACTGAGTCTATCAATGTACCATCTAAGTCAAAAAATAACGTAGTCTTATTCACTATCATCGCTCTAATATTTACTCCTATTTCTGCTGCAATAACAAAGCCCGTGAACGACAATCACGGGCTTTGAATGGTTCTACATCCAGACTATCGACTTGTTCTTACTCTCGCAAACACCGTTGCGAAACTCAGAAGAATCAACCCGAACAGCGCTGGAACCGACACTGACGTTGCACTGATATCATTAAAAAACTCATCTTGAGCGAACACATCAGTCAATAACAAGTCTGCGCCCACACTATCATCTAACGCTGTGAACGCAGCTTGACCGAGCAAAAATGAGGTCCCCAAAAAGTCACTCCAATCAAATTCGAAACCAATTTGAATTATTAAAAAACCAAAGTCGTCAAACGCGTCATCGAAATAGGTATTCAAAAAAACATCATTGGTGACAGAGAAACTATCAAAGCTCAATAGCGTATCGTCAAAGGCAAATTCTACTTCCAGAAAATCTAACGCAGGATTTGCATTATTGATGTAAAAATCAACAAGCACGATATCATTGGTATCGTAAGTTGGTTGGTCGCTTTGATAAGAAATAACACTCGCATTTGCTACGCAACCAAACATAAACAATAAAAACATAGCTACTAGTTTGAATTTCATCGATTACTTGCTCCTTATTGTGTAGCGCATCGCGGTCGCGTGCACAATTTGCTCAAACCACGAGTATCTCTCTTGTCGACTTTACCATCGCGGTTAAAGTCATATCTCAAATGCATGGCAATAGGCGTTCTTCCTCGTAGCCCACGAGAAAAAATCCGCACATCATGCTTATCAACATCATTATCATTGTCAAAGTCGCCAAACAGCGATACGTTCAACAGCAAAGTTGCCTCGCTCATTTTATTATTGCTATCAGTAGCGACTACCTTGAGTTCATAGGTACCCACGGTTAAATCAAGCAATTCAGACGGGAAATCTTCACCTCCCCAAATATATGGAGGTTCATAGAGCTCACGCACAAATCCGTCATCCAAGTACAACCCTACGCTAACGATATCGATGTCACCGCTCGATGATGCCGCTGACGCCTCAACGGACAGTCCCTTGTATCCGGTCATAATGTCTATCTCAGAAGTTACAAAAGATACTTCAGGGCCGGGAAGTTCCGTAACTGTTAGTGTCATAGTACTCTCCCCTGTCAGTCCCTCATTATCCACAGCTACCGCGGTAAAGGTGTGTGTTCCCGCCATAAGCGGCTCAGGGTTTGGTTCGTGCCTATCTAACCACCCCATAGCACCAAACTCATAAGGCGCGAAAGAGTGACCAAAATTCCACGGTGAGCGTGTGTCGACTCGCACTAGCTCTCCATTGCGATACAAAGTAACTGACTGGATGGTTCTACCTTCCACGGGAGACGCTGCTTGTACAGTGATACTCAGCTTTTCATACCCTTCTTGCAACGTCAGTTGTTCATCAGGCCACGTGACGACAGGAGGCTGCGCAGCACCATTAACCGTTAGTGTCATTGATGCTTCAGATTGCTCTCCGGTGCTATCAACCGCTACAGCAGTAAAAAGATATTCTCCAGCCGTCAGCGGATTTGGATTTGGGGTGTGAGTGTCTAACCATCCCATCGCACCTGTTTCATGGGGTTTAGAGCCATGACCAAACAAATAGGGTAGTGAATCGTCAACCCTGACTAGTTCACCATCGATATACAGGGTAACAGACTCAATGGTACGTTCTGCTACAGGACTAACTGCATCAATAGTAAGACTCAACTTGTCATAGCCTTCATCTACGGTGAGGGAGTTAGAGGGAAAAGAAACAACAGGCGCGTTGGATTGTACATTCACCACCATAGTCGCGGTGCCCGTATCACCTTCGCTGTCTAACGCCACTGCTCTAAAAACATGTGTCCCGGGAGACAATGGGTTTGGATTTGGCTCGTGGGTCTCTAACCAACCCATCGCACCAGTTTCATGAGGTTTAGAGCCGTGGCCAAATAAATAAGGCAGCGAATCATCCACTCGAACTAATTGGTCATCTATATACAATGACACCGACTCAATAGTACGGCCCTCAACAGGACTCTCCGCTGTTACTGTAAGAGAAAGTTTGTCGAAACCAAACTCAAGTGTTTGCGAAGGTACCGGAAAAGAGACAACCGGTGCATTCGCCTCACTCTCAAGACCTAAATCGATCACTTGTAAGTAAAGTGGCATTGCGTTGCCAGACGTCTTTTCCATCAGATAGTAGTATACCTTGCCATCTTTGATATACAGGGTACCATGGTCGAAGACTGGCCCGTCAGTAGCTTCATAAACACGAACAAAAGCATTGGTGCCACCGTTCGCTCGCTCTACATAAGGTCGGCCACCCGCTAAACCAACAATATAAATATTGTCGCCAGCAGTATAGATTTGGGATGCACCGGTAAAGTCTGTGGTAGTGATAAATTCATCAGCTCCCGCAGGCTTGTATGAGTGAAGATAGACTTCTTGAAAATCAGCGCGATTGCGGTCTGTAGAGCGCACCTTACTGATAATATGAATGTCACCTTTAGCGGTTACTGTCCAATCAAAACTACCCACGATATATACCGAGTTAGCTTCTTCATGACTGATGTAATCACCGGGCTCAAGTACTTTGATCTCGTCAGAGTTTACTAGCGGCCATGTCATTGCCTCGCCACTGTGATTAAACCATTGCCCAAAACCTTCAGGGTGGTCTGAATACGCGTAAAAAATACCATTTTGATAGAGGTATTTATCGGTGTTATCACTGCTACGTTGCTGAAATCCGACACGCAATTTACCATTGACGTACTTCATGTTTCCGTAGAGGCCCCAGTTATACTCGTTACCTTCGTTCTTCTGATTATTCAAATTGAACTTTGTGAAGGTAGACCACGTCTCACTCGCAGCGTCATAACGATTAAACACATAGGCACCATTATTGTTTCCACCCAAACGCATATAGAGCAATAGCGTACCGTCTGTCGTGGTAAAAAACTTGGGATAGGTCAATCGTGCAAAGTTTCCTTTATCGGCAATATCGCCTGTCATGGAGATGTGTTTGTAATCATCTTCGCCCTGACTAATGCTACTGGTGTCCTTCACAAATTTATCGAGGGTAAATTCGTCATTTGGTAGGTCCGCTGCGCCAGCAACACTGAAGGAATATCGAAAGAAATCATCTTTAAACACGCCTCCGTGATTATTATCGTCGTAGGCGTGCATATCGTACACCATGTGAATAGTGCCGTTAATCGGACTCACCGCTAATCCAATGGTGTTGTGCGATTCACCGATAAGCGGATTACCTCGAAACCCCGTATGGCGATGGGGGAATTCAATGGTAGCAATGTCACCATTCAAGGTGTTGTATCGCGTCAGCATCACATTCCGCTCAGATTTCCCTCCCTTGTACCACGTCATGAAAACGTAGTGTTTGTAGGTTTTTACTGCATCACCGTGTGCTGAAATGTTTCTTCCGAAGAAGTAATCGTATTTTTCTCCTGTATCAGCGGTATCTACATTGCCGTAATTCAAATCAACACCATCAAAGTGAAGACCAATGTCAGTGATCTTCACTTGTTGCTCCAGTGTGACTTGTGCCTGTACTACTGTGTGACTGAATAGTAAAAATGAAACCAGCAGTATTTTTACTGCTGTAATGCAATTTATGCATTTGAGTTTTTGACCAAACATAGGATATGTACTCATCGTTATAAAGTTGTGGTGTGTGGATTCACCGACCGTATGGACACATCACACATATTCGGTCAGCGACCGACATACCCTATAACAACAAATTAACAAGATCACTAAATTTAAATCTTTTTTAATCACAAATAATCACAAAGTATAATAAAACTTAACAAAATAAGTAAATAACATATAAAATATAGTAATTTAACGAAATTCAAAATCAATCAAAACAAATCACAAGTCATTCAAGTTAATGATTTGTAAATACGTAGTTCGCTTATCTCCCACCCCATCAGCAAGTAGATAGTAGTAAAGCTTTCCGTTCTTAACATGCACTATGCCTTTGGTAAAGTTGGAGGAACGTCGTGTACCCTGATAGACACGCTCGAATTCGTTAGTTCCACCTGAAGCCCTCTCCACATAAGGTTGGCCATTTTCCAATCCAATGACATAAATATTGCCACCTGAGGTATAGAGATTATCTGCACCAACAAAGTCGGATGTAGTGATGAATTCAGTGTGACCTGCTGGCTTATAGTGATGTAAATGTACTGTGTGCTTATTCTCTCTATCTAGTACACGACTGATAATGTGCACATCTCCGTTTTCTGTAATGGTCCAGTCAAATCCCCCTGTAATCTGAACGCCATTTACTTGTTGAGTTTCAACCCAATCCCCTGGCTCAGTGACGAGCGCTGGTGTGGCGTCAATAAGCGGCAAGTCGATAGGATTACCCCGGTAGTCTCTCCATGCTGATTGCCCGAGTGGATCATCGGAATACAAAAAATACACGCCATTTTGATAGCGGTACCTATCGGTTTTATTATTCAACCTCCGTTGAAAGGCGAAGCCCAGTTTCCCGTCGGCAAACTTCATATTACCGTAGTTACTCCAATTGAATTCGAGCCCGTCTTCTTTAACATTGAGCTTATTAATGCTGTTAAAGCTCGTCCATACACCGTCGCTTATGTAACTAGTAAAAATGCCCTTTCCATCGTGAGATGTCCCCTGTCTTATGTAAAAAAACAAATCACCCTGCTCGTTGAGGAAAAACTTAGGATAAGTGAGCTTTGCATGAGCATCATGATCCTCGCTACCTGTCATGGAAAGATGCTTATAGTCATCGTCTCCTTCGCTATGTTCACTGGTATCGCGCACAAATAACGACAAATCGAAAGCTTCGTCTGCTGCAGATGCCGCACCCGCTACACTATATGAGTATCGGAAATAGTCCTTCTTGAAACTTCCATTCCCTCCAGTATCGGAATTGCGATTGTATGCGTGTAAGTCAAATACGAGGTGTATAGTTTCGTCTTTTGGGCTTATTCCTAGGGCGATTGTGTTGTGAGTCTCTCCGATCCACCAGCGCCCAACTAACCCTGTATGTTGATGTGGAAACTCAATATGCACTAATCGTCCGGTTTTGGTATTAAGTCTGGATAGCATCACGTGTCGGTCGTGTTTACCACCGCGATACCAAGTCATAAAAACATAATGTTTATAAGTTTTTATTGCGTCTCCATGAGGCACGATAGCGCTACCGTACATATAGTTATATTTATCGTCTGGTGAGTCGTTCGACGCTAGCGCTTCACGCACATCAGGCATCTTTTCACCATCAAAATACAGAGCGCTATCTGTAATATGGATTTCTTGCTCTAAATAAATTGAAGATGTAGGTGCTTGAACTAATTCATCGGTTGACGAACAACTACACAAGGCAAAAACGCAAGTAAAAAGGGTCACAACACGACCAGCTGTTGTCATAAAAGATACTCCTCGATAAAAAACATGGTGCGCGGTCGAAACGTCATTCAACCGCATCTTGTAAAAGTGATAATGTGCGAAGCGGTCGCAAAACAACGGGCCCCATCAGGCCTGTTGGTTGCAATGGCGTGTTCTTGTTGATACGCGTTTCAAAAGTAATGTTGCTGTTAAATTCTTTAGGGCCGAAAGCATCGGGAAAGGCATCAGGGTATTGTGCATCACCTACTAAACGGTTATTCCAGGTGGTTGCCACTTCGATAGTCAATCGATTGTCGCCGGCTATTAAATACTTGCTAATATCTGAACGCAGAGGACGGGACCACAGGGTATCTAAGACGTTGCCGTTTAGGATAACTCTGGCAATAACACCAACCTCGCCTAGTTCAAGATACCAATGCAGCCCCTCCTTCAATAACTCTTCAGACATGGTAAATGCCGTCGAATAATCAATACGTCCTGAATAATGCTTGATGGCGAGGTTGTTGTGTTCTGTTAGTGACGAAAGTGAGTCTACCGTCATACTGATAGGAACGTCTCTGTTACTTTCAAAGGTTAGTTCCCACGGTTGGTCGAGGACGATACTAGCGGGTATATCATTAACGTCTATAGACAACCCCTCACCTTTGGCAAAGCTGATGTCATACGTACCGTTATTCTGCGTATTCAACCTTAAATCTTGACCATCAACCACCTCTGGCGCAGTCCAAAGCTCAGGGCTTATGCGCTCTCCATTCAACGCAATGTGAGTGATTGAGTTGTATGTGGTTAACGAATCACTTGCCTTTTCAAATACCACAAATACCGAACCAAAACCGTCGAGTTGTATTGGTAAGGTCACCGAATGAGGATTCGCTTCATATTGAGCAGCAGCAAAGTATCTACCTGTTACTGCGTCCCATAGTTGTGGAGCTCCCATGCCATCAGCTAGGCGAAATTGTGGTGAAATATCAACAGAGGTCTGAGTTTGATTTGCGATAAAGAAAATGTCATGAGTATCACTACTTCTGTGACTCCAAATGACTGAATCAGGCAAACCTGCGATGTCTGGCGTTAGGCCAATTGCACTGAGTACATCGCTTAAATCTTGATTGGATTCAGATTGGTAGAATACATACCCCAACCCATAATTTGCTTTGATGATGCGTTGCCCATCAATACTTTGCCACAGAGCATTAGCACTCGTTCGAATCCTTTCATCTGCAGAAGGAAAGCCTTGCAGGCTCGGCGAATGTGCCGGTGCTGGCCCGTAAATTGTGCCCCCGTCGGCTACTAAGATTTGCAGTTTTTCTAGTACCTCTGGGCGCATCGAGGAGCTTGGTGGCAACACCAGTAGCTTGAAATTCATACCGCTAGGTAACTGAAAATAGCCATCATTAACTGATAAGCCATTGAGTATGACCTCAGCGTTGATGAAGTCGTAGGAATAGCCGTCAGGTACCGAAGGAGACAACTCCCCGGTCATTTTGGGTGTATCCTCACCAATAAAATACATAAGATCAGCAACGTAGTGCCCTTGTTGCATCATGTAATTGGCGCGCATCACATAGTTAATCCAGCTGTCCATATGACTAAACCACGTATTGTTGCGGTTGAACTCAGATCCGAACCATGCGTTTACCCCGGGCAATTTATCGTCATACGCTTGCTGAATATATACGTGAAGCAGTGTGTGGTTAATGCCTTCAACAAAAGACCAGTCACCACGCTTTTTAAAATTCCACGGGTGATTTTGAAATCCATCACTGCGGCCTGCCGTAAACGACTCTGACATTACCGTACGATGACCATATATATGTGCTGCTGACGACGCAGCTTTGAGTTCTATTGCTCCCAAATTACCAGAAGCCCAAAACTCACCACTCAATATATCTGCCTGGCCACCATATTGCAGAAACTCTCCAGGAAAACCCCAGTGACCATAGTTTTCTAGCCACAGCTTCAAACCATGGTCGTGTGCCCGTTCTCTAAGCCCTGCGGTGTATTCATAAGACACACTATCGGCAACAAAGCGGCGAACATCCCACAAAAAACGTTCACTTTGGGTCACACTGTTAACGACTCGGCCGCTATAAACCGGAAGGAATGGGATGGGATCGTAACCATACTTAGCTTCAAATTTTGATGCAAAGTCGTCAGTCCAATTTTGCGCACCCTGCTCATAACTATCGACCACTACGTACTTGAGGGCTGTTCGTTTTTCTGTTGGCATCAAAGTGAGTAATTTACCAACGTAAGCATCAAAGTGCTGTTGTGCTATTTGTTTGCTGAGTTTGTCAATTTCTAGGCCTTTTGCAGCAGCACTCGATGGTCCATTCATCGTACCTGTGGGGCGCATAAAGTAATGCATGACTGTCCACTGCCCCTCGGGCACATTCCACTGCAAAGTTTCCTCGTTGGTTAAGTGGGTTAAATCCAAAACTTCAGCTTGTGAAATTGCCAAAGTAGCATCATCAAATGGTGTGGGTTCAGGCCACAAATAACTGTCGAAACGAGGCTGAGGTTTCGGGTACACCTTTGCCAATTTTTTCTCTACGTATCGCTCTAACTTGTACCCGCTTGATAACACTAACTCCTTAATGCCTGCACTCACACCTTGATAACGTCGATCTTGCTTAAAGTCGGTCAAAACAAGTCTATATTCCTGTGCAGTAACAGGAGGAAAACTAACTACAATAGGCGCGTCATGCTCTGGACCAATGGAGGCCATATCTCTTGGCCGTTGTATGCCAAATTCAGTCACTGCTTGATACTCGCCTACTGAATTTTTTGCTAACAGTGTTGCTTGGGCTGAGAATGTATTGTGCGGATAAATTTCTAATGTGCGAACCTGGATACTCTCTTCGTGTGCAAAATCTAGATACAAAGATTCAGACACAGCTTCATTAACGTCTTTTTTTGCACTATTGCTAAATGCCTCAGGGAACAGATAATGTGTAGACATGTCATTATCCAACAGGGCCGAGGGCGCCTGTGTGTGTAGTACCTCACCATCAACAGGGTATGATCCGGTTACAGAGGTTTGGGGATGACTCAAACGCACATTTTCATCAGGTGGCGTCTTAAACGCTAGTACCTTAACAGATTGGTAGAACCCCTCAGGGGTTTCAAAATCAATGGTAGTTTGTGTGCCTCCCGTCACCGAATATTCACGGGCATCGAGGTATCTCATCGATTGAGACTCATCTACCCATGGACCGCCTGACTGACTCCAACCAGGGGAGTTAAACAAACCGATATCGATGTTATATTCTGCGGCTTTCTCAACGGCAAACTGCAAATGCTCCCACCATTCGTCGCTCAAGGCTTGCACATCACCATAACCACCAACACTCGGCTTTAAGTGAATAATACCGATCAACGCAGTGCTTATTCCCGCTTCTTGCATCGCCTTAAGATCATGCTCAATACCTGCTTTAGAAATATGGTCGTTCACCCAGTACCAATACACCCAGGGTTTCACCGCGCTCGGCGGCGAAAGAAAGTTTGCACGGAGTTCCTCAGGTGACGCATGATAGAACGCATCAGGCATAGGAGAACTAGGCGTATAAAGTTCCCGATTGAGGTGCGGTGCGTCGTTACATCCAGTGATTGTAAAAAAACATGTGAACACGAGCACCGGGATAATTCTGGAAGCCCGTTGACTGATACCCACTACTACTGCACTCCTATTTATTATTTCCACTGCAAGCACATTTATTTTGCACTCTTCATCAAAAGCAAAAAGGTGCGCAAACTACTACCCCTCGTAGATCAATCGCACTGGCCCCAGTAAACCTGCGGGTTGAAGCGTTTTGGGTTGTTTTTCAAAAAAGTTGTAGCCTGTAAAAGTCAACCGCTGACTTTCGGGGGGTGGTTCATTTGCATTAATCCAAGGGACAGTATCACCGGTCATCTGATAGCCACTAGTATCAGGCAAAGCCTCGTCTCCAATAAGTCGGTTAACCCAAGTGTTAGTAATTTCGATGCTTAACTTATTTTCACCAATACGGACTGCTTGGCTAATATCTACGGCAAAGGGGGGTTTCCAAAGTGTAGCAATTGATTGACCGTTTACGGCGACTTCAGCAATTTGTTGAACGTCACCCAAGTCTAAGTAAAGTGGTTGACCTGATTGTAATTGTTCAGCGGTTACTGTGAGATTTCTGTGGTAGGTTGCTGTCCCTGAATAGTGCTTGATATCCTTGTTGTTATGGGTTGTCCAGTCTGTTAGTTCAGACATAACGACTTGCCCAGGCCCACCCCGAACAGGGTTAAAAACAACCTTCCACGGACCATCCAGGTTAAGTATAGTTTGTGTAGTTGCATCATTTTCATAAATAGCACTGACTAGCTGACTGTGAGTTCCATCGAAAGTAGGGGTATTGCTATCCCTACGTATCAAAACAAATCTTCCGGCATAGGGTTCAAGGGCTAGCTCGGTAACAAGGCGATTTTTATTTCGTAAATAGTTGGGGAGACTTTCTATGCTACCGTCGTCAATATTCCAAATCTCGGGAACGCCATCACCCTGTCTCAGATCGACAGTGAGCTTTCGAAACACAGGTTGATCATTGTAAAAGTAATACAAGTCATTTTGCCCGATTCGTCGGTGCGCAAAGAATTTAGCTGGAACCTGATCTATCTTGAGGTCTGGTTCAAACCCCAAATGTTCGATGGATTCAATTAAACTGAAACTGCTTACCCTGCCTTTTTTATAATTGAGAACTATCGGCTGAGTTTCATTGCCTGCCCCCCATAGTTCATCAGCAATCCTTGAAAACTCAGCTTGCGCTGACCATTCACTAAACCCGATGACCCGTTGGGGCTTTTCACCAATCACGGTTGCTCCCTCCTCTACGAGCGCTTTTATACGCTTAAGGGTTTTTAGGTGCATGTAATCGGTGCTGACCAAATGAAGTGCTTTGTAGCGCGTGCCCTCAGGAAGGGTTAACCAACCGTCCTTTACCGTGACGCGATTAAGCAACACATCGGTATTGGTATAGTCGTACCCATATCCGTCCGGGACACCTGTGTTATTACCATTCCCCACGCGCAATGGTGCTCTGTCGCCAAGATGTATTAAAAAATCTGCATCAGGCACTCCCTGTTGTAACAGGTACGCCCCCCTTGCTAGATAGTCAAACCATGCTACTCCACCATTACTCCACCAAGTTTGGGTGCGATCGATATGAGATCCAATGGAATCCATTGTCATACCCGGCTTAACATGATTATTAGGTTGGTGAGCAAAACGATGAAACATAGTTTCGTTAATACCTCGTGCCCACATTTTATCGCCGTAATGCTTGTAAAAATAAGGATGGCCATACCAATTTACGGTTCTTATCGACGTAAACGACTCCGCTGAAATAATTGGCTTGCCGTAGATATGCCCTGATGAAATGGCAGCCATTACTCGCCCATTGTAGACTTGGTCTCTTACCCAAAACTCTCCCATTAAACGGTCCGCCTGTCCCCCAGACGCTAACTCATCAAACGGCCCCCAACCATAGGGTTCAATATAAGATTCCAATCCATACTTTCTCGACAGGCGGGTAAATTCGCCAAAATAGTTTTCAACCATTAAATCGGACAAATGTTGGCGAAACTCCTGAAGTATAGCCCCTGTATGCTCCCCAGACTCAATCACACGCCCCGTCATCAGAGGCAGCCAAGGAATAAAGTCATAGCCAAACTTGTCACTAAAACTACGCTCGATGTCTCGTGTCCAGTTTTGTCCCCCAACTTCATAACTATCAATCTCAGTTGTTCTAAGAGATTCGATTCCACGCTCCTTTGCCATTTTTGCGAGCTTTCCTACGTATTGTTCGAAATGATACTCCAATGCAGCAGCATCAAATTTATCCACTTCGAGTCCCTCACCTTCAACCGTCGCCGGAACGTTAAATGCTCCCGTACTGGTGTAACCAAACCGTAGCAATCGCCAACTACCATCAGGTACATACACGCCTTGTTGGGGGATCTCACCTCTGTTTAGCACTAAAATATCTTCTTGTTTAATGATGGCATCCGGGTGGATGCGTGGTGCCATGTGCAAGCGTCCTCGCTCCATCGAATTCATCGATAACCAATCATCAATACGAGGTTCAGACCATAAGTCAAAGCGTTTCAAGGTGATAGGCTTATCAAACACAATACGAAAGAAGGTCGCGGTATAGCCATCTTGCTCATCACTAACCAACTGAGGACTAAACGTCCACATTCTGGCGCCGGTGCGTGGACGGCGAAGCTTTTCAACTACCGTGGTGTAGTTGATCCCATCACTCGACACCTGTAATGAAGCCTCGCCATGACGGTTAGGAGTTTCAATTTGCAAGCTTCTCAGTGTTGCGGGTTGCGCAAGCGCTACTTCGACCCAGTATTCTTCTGTATCATTTTTGGTAAAAGTGAGCTCCGTGTCCCAATCGGCGTCTTTGAGCACCGCCGCATCTTCTCTTTCTTCAGAAGTTCTCAATGTGGCGTCTAAAAAATCATTATTGCGATTAAATTGCGTCGTTGGCACCGCAATTACGGCTACATCTTCGTACAGGCCTTCCGCAAATCCAGGCTGTGGTGGAAACACCCGATTTCCGCCCTCAACAGTCAACTCTGACCATGTAACTCTTTTCATCGACATTTCTGGTGTTACCCATGGGCCGCCGCTCGAGGTCCAGCCATCAGCATTGTGAATGCCAAACTCAATATTGTTTTCATCGGCTTGTTTCGCCGCATGCAGCAAATGCTCAAAAAACTCATCTGTATTAAAGCGTACTGGTCCTCTCGAGGAATACGGCCAATTACGACGGTGTACATGAAAGAAGATGGCTCCACCGATACCTGCTTCGCGCATTGCCTGAAAGTCTTCAGTAAACCCGGGTTTGCTCATATTGCCGTTCATGGCGTGCATCCAAGTTTTCGGCAAATAGGGACTCGGCGGATTAACAAAGTCTTCGAACGATAAGTTGTCTGCGAATACTGAACAATGAATAGTGAAATGAACAGTAATTACCCACGCCAAGCACTTTAAAACGCGTAACATTGAAGATTTCCCGTGTTACAAAATGATTTATTTTGTTAAATTATGATTAATTGTGAAATAATATGCAAACTCTAACACCCTAATCATGTTCACGCTGTACGGGAAAACCATCACATGAATATCAGCAAAACTCCCTCGACGTTTTGGGCGTCTCGTCTTCAGTCTTTTGTTATGGCAACGTTTCTTGTAGCCGGTGGTTACGTGATGGTGGCGTGTTCATCCACATCTGACGAAAGTGATGCACTGCTAGCAAGCGATGCTTTTGAAGCTCAAAGACGTGCGTTAATCGAGAAGCTGGCACCAACGGATGGCGTATTTGATACTCTTAACGCCCAAGTCGTAGAGGGTGATGAGGAAAGTGCGGCTTATTGGCGTTGGCGCACCGACCAATATCTCTACGGTCAATATCCCGAGTATCAAGCTATTTACGACGCCTACACCAAAGACAAAAGCTTTAATGAAATCTACGGCGCATTGGAAGAGAACCTAGGGCCCAAAAAGCCACAGCCAGCAGTATTACCTGAACTTCCTGATGGCTATTTTAGCGACAATTTACTCGGTAACCCACACACAGGATGGCATCATGTTAACGAAAATAAGGTATACATCACGTATCAAGGAGAGCTAACCGATCCATATATCGCACGCTACGATTTGGTGACACAAGAATGGCAGGGGCCAATAAGAGCAGCCGAAAGTACACTATCAAAAGGCGATAGAAAAATAGACAGTCACGGGCGTCCAATCATTGAGCAAGACAGTGAAGGCCATCTACATATCGTTTATGGTGGTCACGGCGGAGAACGTGAAGATGGACTCAACCCCATGTCTATCGATACGCCTCATGCTGGTGGTCGAATGCTCCATGTGAGATCGGTAAACCCTCACGACATTAGTAAATTTGAATACGTTGACGACATATCCCCTTTCGCGTCCTATACCAAAAGCTACACCATGGCCAACGGAGATATATACTTGTTCACCCGAGCAGGAACCCACAAATCACCCTGGGTATATTACAAAATGAAGTCTGGCGAGACGCGTTTTGAACCGCCTGTGGTGATAACTTGGCCAACGCCTCAGATAGACCACCCCATTAACGTTGATACTTTTTACATCAGTCCGCTAAAGGTGTCTGACACGGAAATCGCGATAAGCTATTTGTGGCACGAATGTAACTTCTTAGAGATCCACGATAAAACGAATTACAGTCGTATCAACACTTACTATATGCGAATGGATACCACCACAGATACCTTTTACAACGCTCAGGGTGAGGCCATTACTTTGCCCATTACCTTGGATGTTGCTGACGCTTCAATGCTGGCGTTTGACTCAACTAACAGGAAAGAAACGCCGTTCTCCACAAGACCCATTGTACTAGACTCTGGCGCTCCCGCCGTCGCTTATCTAGCAAGAATCAACGACTTTCGAGAGTGGCGAATGACTACCTACAACGACGGTACATGGACTCATAGTCTACCCATGCCCGGTACGGTAACCCGCACCTTAGTTAATGATTCTAATCAAGTGATCGACAATGTGCTTGCCCTCGAGCCGCTCAAAAGCGAGGGAAGTCACTTCAGATCGGTCGTTGTATATAAAGATACCAACGGAACGACTCACTTTGCAGAGGCGACGAGTATCAACGGCAATGACTGGGTAGTCACTAAAGTCAACGTAAGTCTAACGGGTGCAAGGTTTGAACTTGAACCGATAAAGAACAATGCAGGTCAAACGGAAGCCGTGCTCGTTAATATTAGACGAGGCGGTGCTCAACGACTCTACCTTTGGCAAGATGGAGAGTTTCGTGCACCAAAGGTTTCTGTGACTGCAGAGTCATTTGAAAATGGTGGCTGGAATGCTGCTTCTCCGAGGGGGTTCACCCCAGGATTAGATCCTCAACTTGATAAAAATTTTATGTTTAACCAAATGCAAAGCGACGAGGCCTTTACTATTTCCAACGACATCGTTCGTCATGGAAACTTTTCAGCGCGGCTCTTCTGGCACCAAACAAATCCAGCAAGCTTCAATGGCAACCCATCTAGATTAGATAATGTAGACCGTAAAGCCATGTTTCACGGTTATAAATCTCCTACTGTCATGGGAGCAGAGGCTTGGTACGGATTCAGTTTCTATTTCCCCAGCCAGGGTACTCAAACTGAAGACAATGCATGGTTGTTCTTTCAAATTCACGGTAGTGCTGATAAACACCTCAAAGAGCATTCCAGAAACCCTCCTTTTAGCCTTACTCTTGATGAAAATGGAATGAGAGGTGCTTGGAAATGGGATCCTCACGAGGATAGTCCTACTCGCAACGGTGATGGTACAGAGATATTTAGATTACCAGGCGAAAAACAGCACTACTTAGATAGATGGGTAGATTTTGTGTTGCATGTAAAAGTAGATTATTCCGATAGCAAAAGAGGGCTGATTGAGCTTTGGGTCGATGGTGAAAAGGTGTTAAACGAACACAACGTTCAATTTGGATATAACGATGTTAAAGGAATTTATCCTTCGTGGGGCATGTACTTTAACGGTGATGTGAGCGTCATGAGAAATGACCACTACTTGTACTTAGACGACATCAAAATGTCTTACTCATCAGCAGCCCGTTATGAACATGTTGCACCATCACAATAAAACGCAACGACAAAAAACTCTCATTCATGTGTGAATTAACGCGCAAAATCATTTAACGTAGTTAGCGTTAACTGTAAACCCAACTTAGATAAGTGGAGTTTTTTTGCTAAATTCAATACATCACGCAGCTATCATATGTTCTGATTATGAGGTGTCTAAGCATTTCTATACGTCGGTTGTTGGCCTCGACATCATTGCCGAAAATTACCGAGCGCACAGAAATTCTTACAAGCTAGACCTGAGACTTCCCAACGGTAGCCAAGTAGAACTATTCTCTTTTCCAAACGCGCCGGAAAGACCGAGTTTTCCGGAAGCTCAGGGTTTAAGACATTTGGCTTTTAACGTCACGTCTGTTGAAGCGGTTCGAGATTACCTTGTATCTAAAGGCGTTGAAGTTGAGGAGATCAGAGTCGATGAATATACAGGGAAAAAATTCACGTTTTTCAGTGACCCAGATGGTCTGCCCCTTGAGCTTTACGAGGAATAACAAACTCTTTGGCAGTTTAATCCAGTCATTCAAAACACGTTATCAAAAAGGACGATAAAATGAAAAAAGTCATAATGAACATTCCTGCACATCAAAATGCAAAAGTGGCGGCCCTTTTGGTTGCGCTATCCATGATACCGCTTATTTTCATCATGTTACTTTTCACCGCAAGCGCGAGCCCACAAATGCCCGGTCAGTTTTTCCTTATGTATATTGCAATGCCAATAATTTACTTCATAGTTTCATATATAGGGTTTGGTTTCGCATGTATCGTGTACAACAGAATCCAACGTAATACTGGTGGATTCGTTATCGAAGTGATGGACAAACCAGACTCAGAGGATGATGCCTAAACATATCATTTACTGAAGGAGCACAGATGTGACTGACGCTATCACTATTCATTATCTTGAAATCGTAACACCCGAGGCTGAACAGGTGTGTGCTAGTTATTCAGATGCACTAATGTGTGAATTCAGTGCGCCGGAACCAGCACTCGGAAACGCACGTATAGCAAAATTGAACTCGGGAGGCATGTTGGGCATTAGATTGCCGATGCATGACGCTGAAGACCCCGTATCCCGACCGTACTATCTTGTTGAAGATATTGAAAAGGCCGTAACTGTTGCATCACAATCTGGCGCTGAGGTTATTGTGCCACCTATGGATATTCCGGGCTTTGGCAAGTGCTCAATCGTCACCTACGGCAATATCCAGAGCGGCTTTTGGCAAGTGTAATGCTCTCATAGTGAGAGCATTACACTTCAAGGTGGATAACTTAAAACCTTAGATAAGGCCCTGAACGTAAGCGGTTATTGCCTCGTCTTGACTGTTAGCAAAGAAACACTCTTGGAATCGAGGGCCGGCAATCGCGTGCTTCACGATTTCCTGGTCTATCGTTTTCAATCCGTCTAGATAAGCTTTGCTCATTGCAGCTTTCACGTCGCCCAGTAAGCCCGCATTGGTTGATTGTGACTCGTAGAATTCTCGTGGGTACCCTAATCCTCGCTCGCCCTCAAAGGCTTTCTCGAAAATGTATTTCATATTCAATTCGGCACCCCATCCAAAGCCTTTAGCGAAGGGAAGCGATAAGGCGTTACCATTATTGATTTGAGAAAATAAGAAGGCATCGGAAGGTTCGATACAGTAACCGCAAGTCACACCTGGATATGCGTTAAGTGACATCATAGCGCCCTGCCCTGTACCACAACCCGCGACAACAAAGTCTACTGCTTTGCTGTTTAACAGCAAGCTTGCAATAACACCCAAGTGGATATAGGTGAGTCGGTGATCCGTATCGCCATTCATTCCCACATTGTAAACATCGTGACCTAGCGTGCTAGCCACACTTGTTAGTTGTTCTAAAACAATTGGATTTTTAGCCGCTTGGCTAAACTCGTTCATCAAGGCAATTTTCATTGAGTGGTTCCCATCAACAAATGATTTATAGTGACTACATTTGAGTGAATACTACTACATACCAGTGTTTAAGTACAAAACTTACCTCGCTAGTGCACGACCTCAATCTTGTAGTCTCCCGACCCTACTTCAATGGACGTAGTCGCTAACGACGCACTCAACAGCGTCACATCAGCAGCGCTAGTAATACTTTGCCCATTGATACTAATCTTTGTGCCAAGGACCTCCTGCTTTTGCTCGGTCAACGTACTGCTTTTTTTATAATAGTATTGAGGAATTTCAATGACTGCTCGACTGTTAGGAGGTATGGTGACTTCCATAATGAGTCCTCCTGCATTACGTGTCCATGACGAGCGGATTTCTCCAAACAACGACATATAGTTCGCTTCTGCAAAAGTTAAATACTCGGTGACAAGTGGCGCAATGCGAATCTTCTTGTATCCCGCTTCTATCGGACTAATTCCTGCCATACGATCATACAACCATTGACCAATAGCACCATACGCATAATGGTTAAGTGAGCCAGCGCGCTTAGCGTAACCGTTTTCATGGGTGTAACCATCCCAACGTTCCCACATTGTTGTCGCACCTTGCGTTATGGAAAATAACCATGACGGATACGATTCTTTGAATACCAAATCAAAAGCCACATCAGCACGTCCTACTTTTTCCAACACCGGTGCTATCAGTGGTGTACCCAGAAACCCCGTACGCAAATGACCACCAGCAATATCAAATTGTGATAGCAAATGACGCACAGATTTTAACGTCATTTGCTCATCAAGTAAGTCAAATCCAATCGCCAAAAGGTAAGCTGTTTGCGTTTGCTCACCGACTTTAAGCTTTCCGTCATGATCAAAAAAGTACGACTGAAAAACCTGTTTAACTTGATTGAATTGATCACGATAGCGCTGGCTGTCCGCTACTTCACCGAGTACACGTGCCGTTCGAGCCGTGATATCAAGAGAGCGAGCATAGAATGCCGTTGAAATGAGGCTGTGATCCGTCTCTCCTCGCCGACTATCCTCTCGTGTTGAATAAGGCTGTAACCAATCGCCCACAGTCCACATGGTACTGATGCCCTCTTCCAACTGACCTTCATGATAGGTTATCCACCGCTTCATCATGTCATAGTTGTCGCGGAGTATTTGCACATCTCCTGTTCGCCAATACACATCCCAAGGGATAGTAACGGCAGCATCGGACCAACCCGCTTGAACAATATCACCAACTTCATTGGGCACCACCACAGGCACACCGTGATTGTCGAATTGCTCTTCTCTTACAGACTGTAACCACGCTGCCCAAAATCCATGGCTATCAGCGATGAACAGTGATGTTGGCGTAAAAGCCAATGCGTCGCCAGTCCACCCTAGGCGCTCTGAGCGCTGTGGGCAATCAGTGGGAATATCAAGAAAATTACCTTTTAAGCCCCACTCAATGTTAGATTGCAGTTGGTTTAGCGCAGTGTTTGATGTATTTAAATTGCCGGTTAATTCAAAATCAGTGTACTGCACGACTCCCGTCAGCCAGGATAGTTGTGGCGTTACTGACGTATCGAAACCACTGATTTCAACGTAGCGGAAACCATGAAAGGTAAATTGAGGTTGCCATTCAACAATACCGTCTTCAGATGCGGTATACGTATCGGTTTGTCGTGCACTACCTAAATTCCGTGTGTAGATTGAACCGTCTGGATTTACTCCCTCAGCAAACTTCATGGTCAGCGTTTGGCCCTCGCGCATTGGCAATTGAATACGCACCACGCCCACCATGTTTTGTCCTAAATCATAGACGATCTTGTCGTCTATTTGAGTTATTGCGATAGCGGGTAATAACTGTTTATTTACCGAGGTAAAATGGCGTTTCGGTTGGAGTAAAATGTCATTATCAATAGCGTTCGCTTGAACACCTTGCCAGTGATTATCATTAAACCGTGGATCACTCCAGTGATACTCGGCGCCAGAAAAGTCGAAATTCGCGTCATAGCTTTCGCCATCATATAACTCCGATGAACGCACTGGCCCTTGTTGCGATGCGCGCCACCGATTATCTGTGGTGATTACCGTTGTTGTTCCATCTTCAAACTCGATTTCTAGCTGGGCGATGGCTTGGGGTGTTATCTCTCGTTTTTTATGCCAATGACGCTTTGGCCCAAAACGTCCTGCATACCAGCCTTCGGCAAGCTGTAAACCTAGCGCATTCGATCCCTCTCGAAGTTGCTGAGTAACATCATAGGTCAGTGTTTCGATTCGCGTATCATAAGGCGTATAGCCAGGCGTAAGTACATCTTCACCTATCCGTTGACCGTTCAAATAAGCAATAAATACACCTTTTGCCGTTACGTATAAACGTGCTTTTTTCACCCTACCCGATACTGTAAAGCCTTTGCGTAAATACTGAGGAATGTGTATCGGTGTTTCAAATTGGTCCAATTGCACGGGTTGATCTTGTTGAATCTCAATCCACTGTGCTTGCCAATCACTGTTGGCTAGCAAACCGAGTTCGATGCTCGATGGCACGCTCCACTCAGAGACATCGCCCGCCTCATTCCAATAACGAACCCGCCAAAACACCCGTTGTCGAGACATCAGTGGTGCGCCTTCGTAGAGGACAAACGTACTTTGAGAGGTATGTTGTTTGCCGCTATCCCAAAGATCAGGTTCTGTAAGAAGCAATCGCTCACTGCTCGCCACTAAGACCTGATACGCCCCTTGACTTAAGGCCTTACCATTACTGGGTAACCGCCAAGAGAATCGAGGTTTGGCATCATAAAAGCCCAAAGGCTCAACGAACCCTTCATTCACTTTTAACGCAATGGGCGCTGGACTCAACAACGCGTCGACGGACTGTTGGTGTTTACAACCACCAATATTCGCAAAAAATACGAAAAGTAATCCCCATGCCAAACATGTAGTGGGGTGCAAATTATGGTTTAACAATCTCATTGCTGTTTACGCGCCACAATCGACCACTTTCCAGCGGGAAGTGCTATTTTAAAATATTTATCTGTTTCCCCTAGCCAGGTTACGTCACTTAAGCTTTCGCTTTGAATATCACTGCGAGACAAGATATGCCCATTGATTTTCACATCACCAATATCAAAATAATCGGACGGAATACCCAGCGTCGCGACAGTTTCCTCGGGAGATATTAGATTGATTCGGATTTCACTTTCATCTTTCTCAAGTTCAAAAGAAACATCACCATTGATGCTGGGTACCCGCTGTTCAACTCTAGTCAAGTGTGCCAGGTTCGGCATGATCTCATAGGTCTTCCACCCCACTGAGGTTGGGCTTATCCCCGCAATATACTGACTCAGCACGGTACTTGGTGCATTCCAGGCATGATTCTCCGTTCCTCTAGCAGGAAGGTATTCAGCTAAAGTAGACAGTTCTGGGTTGTTAACCTGCTCGCCGTAACGAGATTTCATTCGAGTCAGCGCATCATCATAGCGCTGTGCAATTGCCATGGCGTTGTACACCATCCATTCAAAATGTGGACTCGCAAATTGGTTAGGCACAAGGACATTATCAACGATATCTTGATATTGTTCAGGCTCTGCTAAGCCGAACAATATCGCTACTGCGTTAGCTCTATCGTCTTTAAACTGGCTTGCGTCACTACTGAAATAACCATGCTTCCAGTAGTGGCGTTGATAAGCGGATTTAATGGACCGAATACGCTCGTCATAAAACGCGATATGTTCTTTGTCATCTAGTTCAATAGCCATTTTTCGCGCAGAGACGAGAGCACTGTAATAGAGCGCATTTTGTATAACGGGATAATCAATCGTGTCTTGTGGTCCCCAATCTGTCCACTTCCATGCTCCATTTCTGAAAGTTGCTAAACCATCCTCTTTGATTGCCCACAAGGTGAGATAACGGTGAACATAAGGATAAGCAAACGCCAAGGTGTCAATGTCGCCCGTGTTAAAGTAGTAGTGCCAGATACCTTGTTCGATAAACTGTAGGCTCTGTGCAGGTAGTTCGCGAAAACGTCCGGGTCCCAAGCCAGCAAAAATACCTGACTCGCTGTCACTAAATGCCAGTGTTACCTTAATCGCCTTCTTTAGAAGGTTACGACCTGGCTCATCCATGGAGTAAAATAGATAGCTCGCTTGGTCAGCCACGTCGCCGATCCATAACCCTCGTTCTCTGTCTGGCGTGTCCATGAAGTTGTCTCTTGCACAGATATACAAAGTATTTTCAGCCATTTGCCAAATACGGGTTAACCAAGGATCATCTGATTCAAAGTGCCCTGGTGTATCGCCTACCCCAGTCCATCGATATTTTAAGCCGTGAACTACAACGCCTTTAGGTATATTGAATTCGATAGTACGGCCGTTGCTCCACGAATAGGATTCAAATTGTTGTCGTCCAGGTTTGGCAATGTAGGTGGCATCTATGGTGTTTAGACGCATATTAGATTTGATATGTATCTTTTCCCCACCACTCGCCTCTATGTCTAAATAGGGGGTAAAGTTCTTGTTGAAATCGAGCGTGCAGTGAATCGTTTGCCCGTCAGTAACGAAAGGAAAAGTACCTTCGGGATAATTAGTACAATTGGCAAGACCATGGTTAGTGAGTGGAGGAATTTCACTGGGGTACAAATTGAAGAATGGCGCTTTAGGTGGTGTACGGATAGTCTTTGGCTCACTCCAATGGTCATCATTGTAGCCTGGCATATACCACGCACTGTTTGTCCAATCATGCATATCTTGGTTAGCGTCATAGTGAATACTCCAAGCAGCAATACGATAAGGCGGCTTTTTCTCAATATCTTGCCGATAAGCCTCATGTCGTGTCACTTTCCAAGTCGCATCAGACACTATTTGCTGCTCACCCACATCGGCTTGAAATATAAAGCCGCCTTGATGTGATGAGATGTGCGTGCCTTTTTGTCCGTCGTCTCCGTAATACCATACAAGCGCCGAAACCGTATTCTCACCGGCCTTTAAAAAAGGGCCAATATCAATGGTGTCATAATATTTGTTAGAAGCAATGGCATAAAAATCGACTCGAGGAGACGCCTTAACAGGGCTAGGGCCGCCGGTGTAGCTCCCCTCAAACACTACCTGCTCACCGTTTATCCATAACCAATATTTGGTATCTGCGCTAATGTGAGCAAAAGCAACGGATGTGGGTTCATTGATGACGATAGTCTTGCGCATCGCAGTCCATGTATTTGGCTCGGTAAACCTCTCTTTAGTCCAAATCCATTCCGCATTCCATTCGACTGCGCTAGCAAGTACAGTTTGAGAGAAAATGAAAAGTCCACAGACTCCTGAGAGAATAAAACGCAATGCCATAAAAAACCTGTAATAAATATAGTGGAGCTACATGTTGTTACAGGAATAGCGAATGATAGTAGAAACTACTACCCCACTATTCAGAAGATTTCATGCTATCTGGTAGCCCAGTTACTGGGTCGATGACATAGGTGCTGTTGGGACTTAGGGGTATTTTCACATTCTCCGGCAGGTTGTCTTGATTGGAAGACAATCCGAAATAATTGTTGCCTTTTTGAACTTCAGAAAAATGCTGCTTTATTGCCCAGGGTGTCAAAGCAAAGTCGTAGAACGCCACTTCATCAATCACGCCATTAAATGCCTCTATGTGCCATCGATGCTGAGCAGGATTGTTACCTACAGCAGCGGTTCCCGGCCCTCCACTGAGTACTTTTGAACCGGGAATGTATTGATAGCTAGCAAGCTCAATACCATTGATAAAAATAGACTTTCTCCCGGTATTCACTTGGTAAGTCGCAACAACATGATAAGAATTCCCGTTATTTATTTCTGCTAAAGATGGCCTACCGTTTTTGCCATCGAGAGGGAGCTTCAACTCATGGTAGCCCTGCCCCAAGATATATAATCCGAAACTTAGACTCTGAGCAAAATCGCCCTCTGGTTTAAGGTAGGCCTTTCCTCTGTCGTGTTGAAAACTGAGTAACATACGTAGTTCTTGGTCGCCGTTGTCTTTGCGAAAAATCTCATCTATGTCACCAAACTTTCCTGTATATGAGGGTCGAATGAGCGCTTCTATTGTGACACCATCAGACACGGCAAAAGAACCAGTTCCTGGCGCGTTTCCGCCACCGCTCCCCACATCAATACGCGCATCAGCCGAATTATCAAACGCAAAGGCTCCCGTGCCAACCAAACCATCTATTCTACGAGCAGCTGGGCCAGTAAAACCATGAGCATCACCGGAAGTATCAATAACGCGATCACTAGCGCCCTCAAAAGGCCAATAATGTTTGGGCTTCCACCGCTTAGGTTGAATTAAAGTTGACTCTCCAGTCAACAGTTCAAACTGTTCATTGTCCACTGTCACCGCTAAATCGCTTCCATTGGTGTCGAGCGTAAAGCTATCACTGTGCACGAGTGTATTTTGCCCAGTCGTACTCTCTACCTCTATCATCCCGCTGTAAAAAGTTAATTCTTGGCGATTAAAAAGCTTAAACTCAGCATTAGCCGATAGATGTAAAATATTACCATTGCCAAGCCGCACTCTTGTTGGTTGAAGTGTTCGATAGTTTCCAGCGACAAGCTTGTCTCCCAGTATTATGCCCTGTCCTATGGTTTCTAGACTGCCATCCGACAACTCTGCGATGTACGGTGAACTTGATGAAAGGTAACGATAGCCAATAAACATACACAGCATAACAACCGCGATAACAATTGGTACAATCAACCAATGGCTTTTCTTTCTGCTTGGCGCGGCGTCAACTGACATCACGTGAGGTGTGTCGCGATGCTCAGAGTGACTAGGCCTAAACACAAGTTCTTCTGTGGTCCTCCGGAAAACAAGTTCCAGATCAGGACCCTCACACTGGCTCAATTGCATGTGCATGGCAATGTAATCATAGTAAAAACGCTGAGCTTCCACGTTGCCATGTAACATGTGCTCTAGCGCTTCCAATTGCTCAGGTGTAGCTATATCTGAACATACTGCGTCTGCAATCTCGCGAACCGAACTGAACTTATCACTCCGACTCACTGGTCTATTCCACTGGTATGCTTGTCAACGCAATCAAATAAGCGTTTTCGAAGTTTATGCACTGATTTACGGATGGCGTGAATAGAACGTCCCGTGTTATCGGCAATGTTTTGCGCGGTTAAATTTTGTACGTAAAAGCCTTGATAAATGCTTTTCAGTGGCGAAGATAACAAAGCGCAACACTGCTCTAATTGTTGCCAGCGCTTCTCTTTAGTTACCATATCCGTATCAAATTGCGCCATGTTATTGTTGAACTCAGTGAGGAAATCTTCGCTCAATCCGAGTTGATATTTACCTTTTTCTTGACGCATCCGTCTTATGCGATTAAACGCAATGACATTTGCCCATTTCGAAAAATTGGTGCCAAGTTCAAACTTATCAAACTCTTTCCACAGTGTGAGACTGGTTTCTTGAAATACATCATCGGCGATAGCTCTATCACTCACAAAGGCAAAAATATAGGCGTACAAACGTCGTCTGTCTTTTTCGAACAAGACTTTAAATACTTCGGCACTATTGGCGTTGTTTACTCCAGTCTGATGGGCACAGACAGCAGCTAAATAATGATTTGAAGACACAGTTGAGCTGAGCATAGGGGTGACATTTAAATGAACTACCGTTTTATAATCGCACTAAAACCAATATTGATACATTTTCGCAACATTACGTTCAAATAAAGTCAATTACAAGCAAAAGCAACCAAAAATAGAGTATTGGTGTTTTTTGCGGCCAGCTCGTGGAGTAATAAACCTCTCAACTCAAGAGTCCAAATATGGTTTTACGGCGTATGAATGATGTACCCAAATAGCTGACATTATATATAGCGACAGATCAACTGAAGTCCTTATCAGACATACTCATCATTCAACCATATGGATATTGTGTGCCAACAAAAATCTCTAACCCAGCAATATTTGCACGTTTGGTCACCATACAAACATGTACTAAGCTAGCGGATACACTGCTTTCCGCGAGTACAACGCTTCCTTGGATTTTAATGTCTATCGGGGCACCTAGTTGGATGATTTCTGTGTTAGTGCCTATTCGTGAATCTGGTGCCCTTATCCCACAGTGGCCCATTAAAAATGGTACGTCTCATATTCAAAATCGTGTCGCTTTATGGCGAGGGGGCGCAGTAATCCAATCCATTTGTATTGCTTTTATGGTCCCGTCGGTCTTATTTCTACAACCGCTTATGGCAGGATTAGCCATACTGGTTTTACTGTCGATTATGAGTATTGGGCGGTCTTTGTGCTCACTCACAATGAAAGATATTCAGGGCCACAACGTCAGTAAGGGAAATCGAGGAAGATTAACCGGTATGGTTGCTACGCTTTCTGGCATAATCGCTCTTTTCTCAGCGGGAATTCTCTGGATTGGCCAAAAAAATATCGGCGA
Source organism: Alteromonas sp. KUL49 (assembly GCF_006538345.1). Lineage (GTDB taxonomy): Bacteria > Pseudomonadota > Gammaproteobacteria > Enterobacterales > Alteromonadaceae > Alteromonas. Next base: position 40,637 of record NZ_BJKL01000010.1, read on the forward strand.
TAGTTTGTTGGTCTCTGTTGTTGGAATATCAAGTCTATTAGTAATAAGCAGCTTATTTTTTTCTAGAAGCGTTAGTGCAAAAGTCAAAGTAGATTCAAATGGCAATAATCGTCTCTTAGATTTGTTCAACCTAGTACGCACTAATAATGACTTAAAACACTTAGTGATGAGCCGATGCCTTTTTCTTCATGGGGCACTAGTCGCGCCTTTCTTTGTCACCCTTTCTATGAACGAAGAACACTCTGAATTCACACTGCCCTTTTTTATCGCAGCAAGCGCTGTCGCGACATTTACCTCATCATATTTATGGGGATTGTTGTCAGACAAAAGTGCGATAAGATCCTTACTGATCGGCGGCTTCATTTGTGTAGTATCTTGCACCTTGTTTGTTTTATTTTCTCAATTAAACAGTGTTGCAGCAGTCTTGTGTTTCTTTTTACTTAACGTTGGCTATGCGGGTATCAGAAACGGAAGAAAGACTTATATTTTAGATATTGCTGACGCTGGCGAGCGCACGTCTTATGTAGCCTCTGGTAACACTATCGTAGGCATAGTACTGCTGGGCTTAGGGGCATTTTATGCATTACTTTTCGGCATAATTGAACATCACATAATCTCAGTAATGGGAATCCTCATTTTGGCTGGCTGTCTTCATACCACGATGTTAAAAAAGGAAAATAAAATCGAATTGAGTACTGTTACAAAATCTGACCGCTAATTACGTTCAACCTAAATTTTTTCATAAATTTTGTCACACCTTGTCGATTCATCGTGACTTCGTATTGATAGCCAATTTTACGGAGTCCAAAAATGAATGTTTTACCATTACTTATAGCCCTAACAATTTTAGTGTTCACAGACACAGCTGCGGCCTCAAAATCGCCAGTTCGTTTCAATGTAGACGTAGTTGGAGAAGGTACACCGGTGCTGCTCATACCCGGCTTTCTCTCTGATCAGCGTGTTTGGGATGATATAGCAATCCCACTTTCAACACAGTTTGAACTTCATCGCATAAGTATTGCAGGGTTCGGAAGTACTCCTAAATCACAAGCGCCTTCACTTAAAGAGTTAAGAGAACAATTACTCGGTTACATAAAAACAAAAACCTAAAGGATGTTGTTATTGTTGGGCACAGCTTGGGTGGATTTATGGGTATATGGTTAGCTACCGAAGATAAAGACACTATAACCGCGGTGGTGTCTGTTGATGGCTTACCCTTTATTGGACCAGTTTTTACACAAAGTTCAGAGGTCACCGTTTCCGATCTATCCTCACAAGCTAGTTTCCTGCAATCCTTTTATTCGGAACTCGACTCAGCGGGAATGCGTATGGCAGCACAAAGAGGCATCCACCACCAAGCTGAAGCGGGGGAACATCAGGCAACAATACTAGAGATGGCAGCCATGTCTGACCCAGCGACGGCATCTGATGCAATTTACACCATTATGACGACTGACTTGCGAGACAAATTGTCAAATGTCTCTGCGCAAATTACTCTGTTAGGTGCATCAGGGGGCTTTACCAATGAAGAGATGAAACAAAATGCGGAAGCGTTATACCAACGGGAACTCAGCAACGCGTTAAACGCAAACGTGACGATGAATACACAATCTCGCCATTTTATTATGTATGATGATCCCCAATGGCTGTTGACCCAAATTAAAGCTGCAATACAGGAGGTTGAGTAATGCGGATTGATGTATTAGCTCAACATGTAGACTTTGCTAAAAACGGCGATCAGATGGCATTCTCTGAATTGGTCAAGGCGACGCAAAATGCCACCACCGCTATTGCCTTGTCTATAGTAAAAGACGTGGATGCGAGTGAGGACGTTGCACAGCAAGCATACATAAAAGTATGGCAGCAGTTACCTCAATTACAAAAAACTCAAAGTTTTTTACCATGGTTGCGTCAAATAACGCGCTATACCGCAATAAACTATTTACGTGACAACAAAGTTGAACAACGTTTATCAAGCGAACATGCAGATGACGTTATTGCGTCCATTGAAAGTGAAATTTTAGAGGGTGATCTGGCGTTGAGCGAGCGTCAGATAAAAACAGACTTAGCACGTTTTATTGATGAGCTACCCAGCGAATCCAGAGAACTCATTCTGCTGTACTACAGAGAGGAGCAATCCACACAGCAAGTCGCGCGTCTTTTAGAACTTTCGGAAGCAAACGTGCGTCAGAAGATATCTCGTGCCCGCCAGCGACTCAAGGAAGATTGGTTAGCTAAGCACGGAAAATTAATTTTAAGCACTGCGCCGGGTATAGGTTTTACTACTCTCATCGCAAACTTAGTGAGTGCGACAAGTCCAGCAGCGGCCACAACACTGGGAGCTTCAGTGTCGGCTACGCAAACAAGCATTTTTGCGAAGATAGTTGCACTGCTAGGAGGCGCATTTTTGGGCGCTATTATGGCAATAGGTGCAGTGTTTTTAAGCACAAAAATGGTACTCAATCGAATTTCCGATGATACATACCGCACCCAAATCATTCGGGTCAGAAATTTCATGTTCCTGTGGATTTTATTGTTTGGCGCACTGATAACACTGAGCTATGAATTCACACATGGTTGGTGGGGCCCGGTTTTAAGTTATGCGTTATTTGCGATTGGCTTGGTAAGACTTATCGAAGCAATGCAATTGCTATCGGCTAAAGCCGGGCTAAAAAATTCAGGTAAGTGGTGCATTGCACCTACCGACAATAGTTGGCGACGCAAGTTAGCTAATTGGGCCGGTCCAGTGATGGGTGGTATAGGTTTGTTGTCTGGTTTGATTAGCTCTGGTCGATTGGTGGTATAACGTATTGGGAAGCGTTCAACCATCACCATCAATGATACTTGTGTATTAATACAACAATCGCTAATTTTGATAGTCCAATGATTAGTTTCACGGTGTTGTAAATGAGTAATGTTAGCGCAAAAAATGCCTCCAAAACCCACTATTCAACGTGTACGTTATGCGAGGCGATGTGTGGCATAGAAGTCAAAACACAGGGGCAGGAGATCCTGTCGATTAAAGGTGACAGAGAAAACCCGTTCAGCCAAGGTTACATCTGCCCTAAAGCATCAGCCTTGAAGGATCTTTACGACGACACAGACCGACTTAAAACGCCTGTTCGCAAAGACGGAGATAAGTGGGTTGCTATCAGTTGGGAGGAAGCCTTCGGCGTTACCGCTCAAAAATTACATGATATTCAACAAGCACACGGTAACAACTCGGTGGGAATTTACCTTGGTAATCCGAACTCTCACAACATGGGTTCTATGCTGTTTGGGCCTTACTTTTATCGTGCACTAAAAACACACAACCGTTACTCGGCAACGTCGGTTGACCAGCTTCCCCATCACATTGTGTGCAGAAAGCTCTTTGGTCATATGTCGCAAATTCCTATCCCCGACGTCGATCATACTAACCACTTCATGATTATTGGAGGAAATCCGCTAGCTTCAAATGGCAGTATTATGACAGTGCCAAATGTGAAAAAGCGCCTCAAAGACATTCAGAAGCGCGGCGGCAAGATAGTAGTCATCGACCCCAAACAATCTGAAACCGCAGATATCAGTTGCGAGCACCACTTTATTAAGCCCGGATCAGATGTATTACTGCTGTTAGCAATGATTAATACCCTTTACCGAAAAAACCTCACCAATTGGGATGGGATAAAACAGTATATTCCCGACATTGACGCTATTAAGGACTACACAGCCCACTATACACCTGAAAGAGTAGCCTCGCACACAGGAATTAACGCTCAAACAATCGAACAGTTGGTCATTGATTTTTGCGAAGCAAAGTCAGCGGTATGTTACGGACGCATGGGCGCAAGCGTCCAGGTGTTTGGTACCCTCACCCAGTACCTCATCATGTTGTTTAATATCCTCACCGGTAATCTGGATAGACGAGGTGGCATGATGTTTACCCAACCTGCGGCAGATATCCTTGCCGTTGCTGGGCCAGGTAGCATGGGAAAATATACCTCCAGAGTCAGAGGCTTGCCCGCTTTTGGCGGAGAATACCCGGTTTCCTGCCTTGCAGAAGAGATCACCACAACAGGTGAAGGCCAAATCAAAGCTATGGTGTTAGGTGCGGGAAATCCAGTGCTGACAACACCTAACGCTGAACAGCTTGACCAAGCTTTCGAACAGTTAGAATTTATGGTGGCGGTAGACTTCTATGTGACAGAAAGCACGCGCCATGCAGATATTATTTTGCCGCCAGTCACAGGACTTGAGAGAGACCATTTTGACTTGGTTTTCCATAACTTTGCGGTACGCAATTACGTGACCTATTCAGAACCTGTGGTTGAGGTTAGCGATGAGCATCTCACCGACTGGCAGATTTACCTTAGCTTGGCTGAAAAGCTCGATGAACTCAATGGTAAGCCAACCAAGCACTATAAACATTTGTGGGACAAGAAACCTAGCGGCGTTATCGATGATTTATTACGCAACGGTAAGTATGGTGCAGAAGAGCACAACTTGACGTTAGAAAAAGTAAAAGCTAACCCTCATGGTATTGACCTTGGACCGCTTCAACCAGCCTTACCCGATGCAATTTTTCACGGTGATAAAAAAATCCCCCTTGAATTTGATTATTTTATGGGAGATTTGCCACGGGTCGAAGAACACTTCTTTACCCCTAAATCAGACAAGGGTAATTCACCCCTGATGTTGATTGGTCGCAGACATCTCAAAACCAACAATTCCTGGTTACACAATAGCCCCAGAATGCATAAAGGGAGCAACCGCTGTAGCGCACAAATCCATCCAAAAGATGCAAAAGTTCACGCTATCGCAGATGGCGACCAAATAGTAGTAACATCCCGCGTGGGACAAGTAACCGTTGAAGCAGAAATTACTGACAAAATCATGCCAGGCGTTATTTCCATCCCCCATGGCTGGGGTCATAACAAAAAAGGCATTACATGGCAGGTGGCAAGTCAAAACGCGGGGGCGAATGTTAATGCATTAACCGACGAAATGGCCGTGGATGAGCTCTCTGGAAACGCGGTATTGAATGGTGTACCTGTATCAATCGCTCGTGCCAGTTAGGACAAAAGAAACAAAAAAGCCCCAGCAAATGCTGAGGCTTCGATGTGGTTGCGGGAGCAGGATTTGAACCTACGACCTTCGGGTTATGAGCCCGACGAGCTACCAGACTGCTCCATCCCGCGCCAGAAAATTCGTTGAATTAGCGTTTGTTATATCGCCTCCCTTCAACGTGGTGCGTATTATACATAGGCACTTTGCTAACACAAGGCTTTAGCATCGAAATATTGCATTTTTCTGAACGCTCGCTCACTATTTGTGCGCTTTGTTCATCAAAGCATCAAACAATGGCGTGAACATGGGCTTTTAGAAAAACTTTTCCATTTTTTCTGCCAGTTTAAAGTCAAGTTCACTGATTCCATCAGCGTCATGTGTGGTCAGTCTTACATCAACTTTATTGTACACATTGTACCATTCTGGATGATGATTGAGCTTTTCTGCCCATATAGCCATTTGTGACATCCAACCAAAAGCGCGAATAAAACTTTTAAACTTGAATGATTTTCTTAGCGCATCACCTTCTAACACCCATGATGTTCCATCAGTAACCAAGGTGTTTAACGTTTCTAATTTTGACTCAATCTCTTGAGGGCTTAATTTTTCGACCATGTTCGATTTTCCAAATGTTTTTTACAATCTAAGCAATAAAAATCTTGAAAGTCAGCATTAGGATATACATTTAAAAAACCACTGCGGTTTGATTTCTTTACAAAAAAAGGCCGGCATAGCCGACCTTTTCATTGTAAACAATGCTAGCAACTAAAACTCGATTGCCAGTCTTGCATAGATTTGACGTCCACGAGGGTCGTGAACTTTGGAGTCAAAACCACTGTTAGTAAATAATTGAGGAGGATCTTCGTCAAACAAGTTGATTCCACCTACGGTAAGTACATAACTTTGGTCAGTATCAAACACAGAACCTAAATCAATATTGTACTGGGCGTCTACAGTTAGATGACTATCAACTTCGTAGAATCCATCAGCACAACCTGTAAGGTTTGATGTACCATCCGAGCAGTTTTGGTCATCGTCGTATGATGAGATATAGCGAACGAAAATGTTTGCTGCATGCACATCATGAGACCACGCAAGCCCGAGGTTCATTCTCAATTCAGGAGAAGACACACCAATATTGTTAAAGTTACGACGACCCGCACCATCAATCATACCTGCTTGAGGGTCGTCTAAGTCGTACTTAGTAATGTAAGTTGAATGAAGTGATGGAGTGAACACGCCCATCTCTGTCTCAATTTTGTAACTTGCAACAAAGTCTAAACCTGAAGTTTCCAGCGAACTCGCATTCACGTAGGTGTTATTAATTTGAAGCAGTGGCCCTGTCAATGGATCGCCAGCACGAACAATGCGGTCTGGGTTGGTTGGATCATCATTGAGTACAGCTTGTGCATTCTCTTGAATAATCAGATCTTCGAATTCAAAGTTCCAATAATCCACTTCGAATGACAAGTCTCTGAATGGCTCAAATGAGAAGCCCACATTATAGGCTGTAGATTCTTCTGGCTTAAGGTCAGAGTTACCCGAAGTACGCACAGCCACAAACGCCTGCGCCTGCTGTACTGGATCTACCAATTGTTGTAACGACGTAGCACCACCCTGGGCTAAGAATACCGTAGGTGCTCTGAACGATGTTGAAATAGAGCCACGCAAAGATAACGAATCAGACGCGCGATACGACACCGCCAGTTTTGGATCTACCGTACTACCAATAGAGCCGCCGTAGTCCTCGTAACGAAGGGCAATCTGGACGTCTAAATCGTCACTTACGGGAAGGGCCAATTCACCAAAGGCCGCCCAGACATCTTGGCTACCATCAATATCTGGGTTACCAATAACAAAGGTGAAGCTGTCTTGGTTTGATAGCTCATCGTAATCTTGAGTCAGCTTTTCTTCACGATACTGAACCCCCAGCGCAAGCGCCGCATAGCCACCGCCCATTTCAAAGGTATCAAATGACGTAAAGGCTTCAAATACTTCAAGGTCTGCCTGTGAATCAATCACCTGCTTACCAGTAAATGAATCGATGACGTTTTGTGAGTTAGGTGCGCTCGAATATGAGGTAGCAAACGGATTGTAAAACTCACAATCACCCTGTCCTGGTGTACCTGTAATCGGGTTACAAGAAGATCCACCAAAACCTAGCAGCGCTAATTGGAATTCAGTGTTCAAAACATCAGGAACTGAGAACATAAAGTTGTTCACAGCACGTGTATAGCTTACTTCCCAGAAACCTGTGTCGGTTACACCTTGAAGGTTGGTACTGAAACGGAAAGTATCAGATTCTGTGTTAGCTGGGTCTCCGGGGAAACCGTTACCTTCAGCTCGACCGAAGAAAGCAACTGGCTGACCAAATGGATTCTGTGGGTGATAGTCTGGCACTATGGGCGAAGTCAAAATTGGGAAGCTAGGTGCACCACCACGCTCTGCACGATTACGTGCCATACCAATTTCAGTGGTCCATGTAATATCATCACTAAACTCGTACATCGCACGGGTGTAGGCATTTATTCTGCTTTCATCTGGCACATAAGAATAGAATGGACCAAAGTCAAAACCACATAAACCAACTTCTAATCCAGGAATAGTGCCACTTGGCGCTAATAAGTTTGGATATCCACCTAGCTCTTCACAACCATAAGGGTCGATGATTGGCAGAGCTCCTACTCCAGGAATGTTTAAGAAATAAGAAGCAGGATTACCTAGTGCACTGGTATCGTCCTGCGGACGACTTAAACGTCTATCACTGATAAACAGTGGTGAGCGATTTGTGTAGCTAATTGCGGCAATGACGCTGCCGTTATCGCCGCTAGCACCCCACAAACCTTGTAAAATATATTCTTTATTGTCGCCGTGAGCACCGTCTTGATAATCAACGGTCACCATAGCGCCATCGTAATCACGTTTGGTGATGAAGTTAACCACACCGGCAACTGCATCTGAGCCATACAGCGCTGAAGCTCCGTCTTTCACAACTTCCATACGATCGATGGCAATCATGGGAACTAGCGAGCTAGTATCGACAAAGTTCAAGCCTTCATTGGTTGGTTGAGCATTGACTACCTGACGTTTGTTGTTCAATAACACCAAGGTTGACGCAACGCCCAAGCCGCGCAAGTTAATATTCGACGTGCCTGCAGTTGCGTTCTGTGTAAATGCGTCAGGGTTATTCTCTGCACCTGTGTTAATGGTGAGTGTTTGCGTGATATCGGCAATGTTTTTTGCACCAATCGAATCAATAGCAACACTATCAACCACTGCAAGTGGAGATGGGGATTCAAAGTTTTCGCTACGTCGAACGAAACTACCTGTCACTAGGATAAGTTCAACGTCTCTAGCTTCAGCCTCTTGAGAGTCTGCTTCTTCCTGTGCAAAAGCTAAGTAGGGAGAGCAAAGTAGCGCGGCTCCAACCAAGGAAGCAACCGCGGTCTTACGCGTATTTAATTTCATAGTGTGATTCCAAATCAAAGCGCACCACTCCCGGCAAACCCACACATTCCGTTAGTGATAAGCTGGACGATTTATATTGTTGTTGTGTAAGGCCAAAAATCAACCTACACATTGATGGTATGACTCATTTCACATTTTGTAAATTTATTGTGAATAATATGTTCACATTAATTTTACACATGGTCCGACCTGTTAAACAAAAGAACTAATCACCATGAAAATTTATTACCTCAAAAACAGACGCTGCAACCTTCAGGATGTGACGACTGCGAGCATAAGAAATGTACCTACAAGCGCAAGATCACCCGAAGACTTTATCTCACAGGACGCTTCAACTTTATAAAGCAACCCTGAACTTTTCTGAGCTATTTCTTTAACCGTAAACTTATATCTCACACTGTCGTCACTACTCACAGGTGACAAAAACCTCAGCATATCAATACCGTAGTTTATCGTAGACGCAATGCGTTCAGATGCACCCACCACTTGAGAAAACGCTTTAGGCATAAGGGATGCGGTTAAAAAGCCATGGGCAATAGTTGTTTTGAATGGACTTTCCTTTGCACACTTTTCCTTGTCTAAATGAATCCATTGATGGTCGCCAGTGGCATCGGCAAATTGGTTTATATCGCTCTGAGAAACTTGCATCCATTCTGGTTGAACAAGCTCATCACCTTGCTGTAGTTCAAGTAGAGACTTCATTTTTTATCATTCCACTAGTTAAGATTGCACCAAAATCTACTATCAACGTATTGAATATTTCAATTAACTTTTAATAATAGGTATTTATAAAGAAAGTTGTTACAATAAGGTTAACTTTTTTAGATAGATACGCTACCCATTCGACAGTGGGAATATTCATAGGCAAGTGATTAGCAAGGAAACAGGATGAATCTCAATAGAATTGATTTAAATCTATTCGCCGTATTTGATGCTATCTACACCGCAGGTAGTCTAACCAAAGCCGCGGACGTACTGTGTATAACGCAACCCGCAGTGAGTAACTCTCTGGCACGATTAAGAGAAATGTTAAACGACCCCCTCTTCGTAAGAACGGGACATAGCATGACGCCTACACCGGTGGCGCAAAATATTATTGTGCCTGCCAGACAGGCACTAGCCCTGCTTCGGCGAAGTGTTCAAGAGAGTCACACCTTCGACCCATTAACCGCGGAAAAGGTTTTCAACTTCGCAAGCCGAGATTTACTAGAAGTGAGTATCATGCCAAGACTGGTGTCAAAACTTCAAAATCTCGCCCCCAACATATGCCTAACTAACTATGAACTTCAGCGTAGCCAAGTCGTTTCAGCTATGGCTGCAGGAAGCTTAGATTTTTTTGCAGATGCGTCTACTTTTACCGACCCGCATTTGTGTAAAGAAAAAATTGCTCAAGATAGATTTGTAGTGATGGCAAGAAAGAATCATCCAGCACTCAAAAATGGTTTGGACCTCGATACCTTTTTGCGGTTAGGACACATTAACGTTTCGCAGCGCAAATCAGGTGCAGGCCCAATTGACATTGCATTGGACAAACTGGGTAAACGCCGAAAAGAAGTTATGCGCAGTCAACACTTTCTCACCGTTCCAAGTACCATTGTTAAGTCAGATCTTATTGCATGTCTCCCTTATCATTTAGCGAAGCACTATGATTTGTCGATATATGAAATGCCGTTTGATTTACCACCGGTGGAGTATTTCTTGTACTGGCATGTAAGTGCTGACAATGACTACGCCCATATGTGGATGCGCGAGCAAATTATGGATGTGGCGAGTCACTTCAAACCTTCATAAGGTATAAATCGACATCCTCAGTTATTATTGACCTAGGTACCCGCCTCGTTAAAATCGGGTACCTTATCTATACCTAATCGCCTCCGCTGCCCATCCCCTCACCGATTAGTTATTATTTTATATACCTAAGTATCGACTTGAAGATTTTTTCGACTGATTATTTTTTGTTTACTAGATACCGAACAGGCAAACAATCCAAATAAAAAATCGAGGAATTAACCATGTTGAAAATTGTTAAAGCTTCTCTAGTTATCGCAGCTGCTCTTGGCTTTTCAGGAATGGCACAAGCAAACGTAAACGAAGCACTAGCTAATATTTGTACTATCGTTCAAGCGGATGACAAAGGTGAACTTCGCAAGAAAATGCGTGCAGTAGAATCAGACTACCGCCTTAAACTAAAAGACTACTACACGGGCATCAGCTGTAACGGCAACAGCCTTATTCGTACAGCCATGTTGGCAAATGCAGTAGATGTTGGCTCTCTACTGGTTAAGAAGATGCCAAAGAGTGACCTTTCTGCACCAGAAGCTGACGGCAAGACCCTTCTAGCATGGGTGAGCGAACAAGGTCTAGAAGGCAATGCAATCACAGCAGTGGTTAACAGCCGCCTATAAAGCAAATTTCACATAACCATGTGAAACGGATTCAACATGGTAGCAAGCACACTTGCTTGCAGTAAAAAGGCAGCCCAAGGGCTGCCTTTTTGCTTTCAGCCTAATCACACTCTTCTTTTATTGCACAAAGCAAGCAATAGTAAGCCGAGAACACCAAGCAAGTTTGTGGGCGCAGAAACGGTCACAGCCCCTGACGATATTCCCATATAATCAAGGTAAACGGCATCTCTACCTGAGCTTAGTCCGAAGAACGACACACTTGAAATCCCATCTAGGTCTATCACTCCAATAAAATTGGTGTTACTGGGAAATGTTGGGGACACATTTCCATATTCACTCAAGACCGTTTTAGTCTGCCCATTAACCGAAATATCAAGTGTAATAAGATTACTCACTAGATCTCCGCCATCCAATATATTACCTGCTCCTCCAATAAAAATTGAAAATGCAGTAACAGGCGAATCAAAGGTAAACACACCTGTTTGGTCAGTAGTAAAGCCTAGAGAAACATCGCCGTCATAGGCCGCTATATCGGCATCTCCTCGCCTGGCACTTTCTGCAGCTAGATCCGCTGCGCCAAAAAAATTTGGACATGGCCAGTAAGTATTTGTAACACACGTAAATTCACCACCATTAAAAGCAATGGGTGAAGACTCACTATGGGACAGATATTCAAAACTATCGTAAGACAATACTCCTGCCTGAGATGTAAAACCACTGACATCATTAACAAAGAATATTGGGGCGGCATTTAACGGGGCGCAAACACATACTAGGGAAACTAAATAAACTAATAAACGCTTAAACATATTTTTGTTCTCATGATCAAAAAGAAAATTGCAGATATATGTAGTTAGCATGAATGCCAATACAAATTACTCCATCAGCCAATAGATAGAGGTCGTACTGCATGAGAACTGCGTTTTTGCATCAACGTCGTTCAACCGGAGTTGAAGAAAGGACTGTTTTTCTCTAGAGAAAAACGGTGAGCATAACTTCCATGTCGACCTATCACAGGCATCACAACTCAGCGTAATACTCCCTGTCGCCAAGTAAGTTGGACAAGCCAAATTCGAGCCATAACGTAAGATACTGTTTTATAAAACCTTGTCGAGCATATATTAAAAAGGTGTAAAAAACACAGACACTAAGTCAATGGCTCTTGCTTGAACAGCCTGAATCATGCTCAAAAATAGTGAGACAATCATGAACATTGTGCAGCAAAAATCGACGTTACGTTGAATATCATTGTTAGAATTTTATGCCAACTCGAATATGAATAAAGGTAAAACACTGAATTTTTAGCAGATTAATCATCTAGCGCGTGACAAACAAATAATGGCATAAAGCTCGCTTATCAGTCCGGAGCTTAAAATCATGGAATGAACAGTTCGCCAATCAACAATTATAATTTTTTACAGGAAGCACAATGAAGAAACACCCTATTCCACCGTTTGACTTAGCCTCAGCAACCGCAAAAGTACAAGCTGCCGAAGATGCTTGGAATACCAAAGAGCCAGAAAAAGTCGCTTTGGCCTATACACCAGATTGTGTATGGAGAAATCGCGATCAGTTCTTTTCTGGTCGAGATGCTATCGTTCAATTTCTCACCGAAAAGTGGAAAAAGGAACAACAGTACAAGCTTCGCAAAACACTGTGGTGTTTTGATACACACAAAATTGCGGTTAAGTTTCAATACGAGTGGCATGATAGCGAAGGACAGTGGCATCGTTCTTATGGTAATGAATTGTGGGAATTTGATGAAAACGGACTTATGGCACGCAGAGAGGCCAGCATAAACGACGTAGATATAGAAGCAGGTGATCGCGCTTTATAGTCGCTGATCACGAAATTTCTCCGTGTTAACGGCAGATTTCGCCACTTAAAAAACCTCAGAAGAACTAAAGAAACAAAGTCTTTTTAAAAAAATAACCTCATGTTTTAAAAAGACTTTTAGAGGAAAGCAACCAACTAAAACCTTACGCCTTTACCTCCCAACGTTATTATTTTTAATACCTAAGTATCACACCTACAATTTTTTAATTTGCGATTCTTTTGTTTAATTAAACCCGAACAGACAAACACCGACTAAACATAAAAACGAGGAATTAACCATGTTGAAAATTGTTAAAACTTCACTAATTATCGCTGCCGCTCTTGGTTTCTCGGGAATGGCGCAAGCTAACGTTAACGAAGCACTAGCAAACATTTGTACTATTGTACAAGCAGACGATAAAGGCGAGCTACGTAAAAAAATGCGTGCTGTTGAATCAGATTACCGCCTAAAATTGAAAGACTACTATTCAGGTATTACCTGCAGCGGTAATAGCCTAATTCGCACGGCTATGCTAGCAAACGCAGTTGACGTTGGTTCTCTACTTGTAAAGAAAATGCCTAAGAGTGACCTGGCTGCACCAGAAGCGGACGGTAAAACACTATTAGCTTGGGTAGCTGAGCAAGGCTTAGAAGGCAACGCTATTACTGCAGTAGTAAACGGTCGCCTTTAAAAACGATTTCACATAGCCATGTGACTCCATTTCAACATGGTTGCAGGTAAGTAAAACTATCTGCATTGAAGAGCAACCTTCGGGTTGCTCTTTTTCTTTATACTCACCCAAAGATAAAACGAGCTACTTTTTCTGCCACCCATTCAGGTTGCTCTCTGTGGACCCAATGTGTCGCATCATCGTGATAATATACATTAAGCTGTGGTACGTAGTTTTCTAACCCTTCCAAAATACATTCATCAAATGCGTCATCTTGTCGGCCCCAAAGTACAAGGGTTGGCACATCAATCCGTATGTTCGGAATCTTAATATTGGCGAGCTGTTCTTTGGTAGGGTTGTCCAGCGGCACTTGCTGCGGCATTTGACGGTAGTAATTCAACATGGCGTCAAGCCGATTAGGCATCTCCCACCCTTGAAGAAGTCTTTTGCCGTAACTGGTATCAAATACATCGCTTCCCAACATATTTTTGAACAAACTAAAATCCGACGTGCGCAATACTGACTCAGCGTTGTCGGACACTAATGTATGAATATACTGACTTTTTTCACGTTGTAGTGAGCTCGTTATCAGGGCTTGAGTAAATGTGCTTGGATGGGCGGCATTTAGAATAATGAGCTTAGAGAATAATTGAGGCATGAACGCTGCTAACGGCCATGCGATGGCTCCCCCCCAATCGTGGCCAACTAAAACTACCGGTTTATCATTCGCTACCGCAGCAATAAATGCCCCCATTCGAGCAATTAGATTGGGCACCTGGTAATCCTCAGGTGAGGGTAATGGAGAGGATAAATGATAACCGGGTAAATCTGGCGCTACGACCCTAAAATCTGTAGGTAGCTTTTGAACTAACGCTTCCCATGCATAGGCGTTTTCAGGAAACCCATGAAAGAGAACAATTAAAGGTAAATTACGACCTTCACCAAGGCGTTCCAAATAGTGTATTTTGCTGCCTTGCACATCAATAAACCGAGAATTAATCATACGTATGCCTTTTTCCTCGTAATAAAAAAGGCACCAAGCGAACACTTGATGCCTTATTCACTCACCTGAGTAACATTACTCTTGTGCGAACATTGCCTCAGTCATACCCATTAGATTGTCTGAGCCAGATTGCATCGCAGACACTAATGAACGTGTACGTGTTAACAAACGGTCAAAGTAGAATCCAGTCGTCTGAATTTTCGACTTGTAGTAGTCGACTTCCGTACTTCCTGCATCTAATTGCTCTTGAGCTTTTACTGCCATCTTCAGCCAGAAATAGGCTACAGTCACATAGCCTGAGTACATTAGGTAGTCGACTGATGCTGCGCCAATTTCATCAGGATTTGACGCTGCGGCTTTACCAATGTCCATAGTAATTTGTTGCCATTCATCAAGGTGCGATGCCAACGCATTGGTCCATGCGCTGAACTGGGCATTGCCGCGAAGTGAAGCACAATACTCCGCTACTTCTTTGATAAACACGCCCAGTAATTCACCATTTGAGCCCATGATTTTACGACCTAACAAGTCAATCGCTTGTATACCCGTTGTTCCTTCATACATGGTACAAATACGCGTATCACGAGCTAACTGCTCCATCCCCCACTCTTTGATGAAGCCGTGACCACCGTATACTTGCATGCCGTAACTGGTGCTCTCTTGTGCCGTCTCAGTAAGGAAGGCTTTTACAATTGGCGTTAACAGAGCGAGTTTTGCATCGGCTAATTGCTTTTCGGCTGCATCAGTTCCGTAAAGCGTAACGTCTACGAGCTGCATGCAGTAGGCCGCGAGTGCACGGTTACCCTCTGCGAATGCTTTTTGTGTGAGTAACATTCTACGGACGTCAGGGTGAACGATAATTGGGTCGGCTGGACCATCAGGGTTTTTGCGACCTGTTAGTGAGCGGAACTGAATACGATCTTTAGCGTAACGTAGCGCACCTTGGAACGCCGCATCAGAAGCCGCAAGCCCTTCAAGACCAGTGCCTATGCGTGCAGTGTTCATAAAGGTAAACATGCAGTTTAGACCGCGATTTGGTTCACCGATAAGGAAACCTTTTGCACCGTCAAAATTGATCACGCAAGTTGCACTCGCCTTGATGCCCATTTTGTGTTCGATGCTGCCGCAATGAACCGCGTTGCGATCGGCTTTCTCGCCATCAGGACCCACATTAAATTTGGGAACCACGAACAAAGAGATACCTTTTGTACCTTCCGGCGCATCAGGTAAACGTGCAAGAACAATATGTACAATATTTTCAGACATATCGTGCTCACCTGCCGAGATGAAAATCTTTGTCCCCGTCAGGCTATAACTTCCGTCTTCTTGAGGCTCTGCACGACATTTCAGCATACCTAAGTCTGAACCACAGTGAGACTCGGTTAAGCACATGGTGCCTGTCCACTCACCGCTAACAAGCTTCGCTAAAAATGTATTTTGCTGCTCTTCGGTACCATGAGCTTTAAGGGTTTCCATACACCCCTGACTTAAGCCCGGATACATAGCCCATGAATGGTTAGCCGCTGAAAACCACTCGGCGATAATTGACGCCAAAGAGTACGGTAGATTTTGACCACCAACTTCTTCTGGGTGCGCCATGCTAGGCCACCCACCTTCGACGTAGGTTGCATAAGCTTCTTTGAAGCCCTTTGGCGTGGTGACTACACCATCTTCCCATTTACACCCTTCTTCGTCACCCGAGGCATTGATAGGTGCCAATGTATTTTCAGCAAACTTAGCCGCCTCAGCAAATATAGCAGTAACCAAATCTTCCGATGCTTCGTCAAAACCTAGTTTTTGATAGTGCGACTGATAATCTAATAACTCGTGAGTTACGAACATTGCGTCGCGTTGTGGAGCTTTATAACCTTCCATACCTAATACCTATATCACTTCAAATAGACCAGCAGCGCCCATTCCGCCACCAATACACATGGTGCAAACTACATATTTCGCACCACGACGTTTACCTTCAATGAGTGCGTGCCCAACCATTCGAGCACCGCTCATTCCGTAAGGGTGGCCAATTGAAATTGCACCACCATTGACATTTAACAATTCATCAGGGATACCAAGCTTGTCTCGGCAGTAGAGCACCTGTACGGCAAAAGCCTCATTAAGTTCCCACAAACCTATGTCATCCATAGTTAAACCATGCTGCTTGAGTAACTTGGGTACAGCGAACACAGGCCCAATACCCATTTCGTCAGGCTCGCACCCTGCAACAGCAATTCCACGATAAATGCCCAGAGGTTGAACATCGCCTTTTCCTGCTGACGCGTCATCCATAATGACGGTCGCACTGGCGCCATCAGATAACTGACTCGCATTGCCCGCCGTTATGCATCCGCCCTCAATCACCGGATTTAGACCCTGTAATCCCTCAAGAGTAGTCTCAGGTCGGTTCCCTTCATCTTTGCTCAAAGTAACTTCTTGCTCCGAGGTTTCCCCTGTCTCTTTGTTAACCACAGCTTTCATGGCGGTAATCGGCACTATTTCGTCGTCAAATTTACCTGCCTCTTGGGCTGCAGCCGTACGCATTTGACTCTGGTAGCCGTATTCGTCTTGTACATCGCGGCTGATGTTGTAGCGGCTAGCCACTACTTCAGCCGTTTGAAGCATTGGCATGTAAATAGACTTATGTTTGGCAACAAGTGCTGGGTCTACGGCACGAAACATATTCATGTTCTTGTTTTGTACCAATGAAATTGAATCCAAACCGCCAGCCACCATTACGTTAGCCTCACCGGTCTGAATGCTTTTTGCCGCTGTTGCGATGGCATACATGCCAGAGCTACATTGACGATCTAAGGTCATTCCAGCGACACTTACCGGTAGGCCGCCTGAGAGTCCCGCCAAACGACCAATGTTCATTCCGCCAGAACCTTGTGTCAGCGCCGCCCCCATGACAACATCGTCAACGGCGGCAGCTTCTATACCTGCTCGTGCAACTGCATTCGCTATGGCGTGACCACCCAATGAAGGTGCAGGTAGGTTGTTTAGCGCGCCCTTATACGCTCGCCCTATAGGTGTTCTTGCTGTACTTACAATGACTGCATCACGCATGTGTTATTCCTTATGCTTAAACTCTGAGAAACTGGTTCCGTTTTTTGCCAACTTGACTAACAAGTCACTTGGCTGAAGCCACATTTCACCGTATTCACCTAGCTGGTCGCGATATGTACAAAGCTTGTCCAACAAGGTACTTAAACCAATTTCATCTGCATATTTCATTGGGCCACCGCGATATACAGGGAAGCCGTAGCCATACACATAGATAACGTCAATATCGCTCGACTTGGCCGCAATCCCTTCCTCAAGGATACAGGCACCCTCATTGATGAGAGTGAATAAACAACGCACCAATATCTCTTCATCACTGATGTTATCTCGTTGCTGCACACCAAGGCGTTCAGCCTCTTGCTTGGCGATTTCTAGTACTTCTGGATCTGGGATTGGTACTCGGCTTCCCGCTTCGTACAGATAAGCTCCTCGACCAGTTTTTAAACCGTTTCGCCCTTTTTCAACTAGGCGATCAGCGACGGCACCATAGGCGGGATCATGTGAGATGAATTCTTGGCGAGATTGACGAACGTAGTAGCCAATATCCAAGCCCGCCATATCTCCCATGGTAAATGGCCCCATTGGCATACCGAACTCAGTCAGTACGCGGTCGACTTGTTCTGGCTTAGCCCCTTCTAGCAATAATCGATTTGCTTCGCGGCCATAAGGTTCAATCATGCGATTACCCACAAAGCCAAAACAAACACCAACGAGCACAGCGACTTTTCTGATGCGCTTAGCGAGCTTCATACACGTTTTAATCACGTCTGCGCCGGTTTGTTCTGCTTTCACTACCTCAAGGAGCTTCATCACATTAGCTGGCGAGAAGAAATGCAGCCCTATCACATCTTGCGGGCGAGACGTGGCTGCTGCGATTTCATTTACATCAAGTGTCGACGTGTTAGACGCCAAAATTGCGCCCGGCTTACAAACCTTATCCAAGGCTTGGAAAACCGCTTGTTTGACTTCCATCTTCTCGAATACGGCTTCAATGACTAAATCGACATCAGCTAGGTCGTCATAGGTTGTAGTGCCGCTGAGAAGCGCCATACGTTGCTCAACTTGGTCTTGCGTTAATTTGCCCTTCTTCGCAGAGTTCTCGTAGTTTTTGCGGATAATCGCTAAGCCTTTTTCAAGCGCTTCTTCTTTGAGCTCAAGCATGGTCACCGGAATGCCTGCGTTAGCGAAGTTCATCGCGATACCACCGCCCATCGTACCCGCACCAATGATTGCCACCTTATTGATTTCTCTCTCCGGCGTGGATTTATCAAAGTCATTCACATGTCCGGCTGCACGCTCTGCAAAAAAGAAGTGTTGTTGCGCTCTCGCTTGAGGCGTCTGCATACACTCCATAAACAGTGCACCCTCATTTTTGAGGCCTTCAACAAATGGCAAGGTATAAGCGCCTTTCACTGCTTCAATACATTTAAGTGGCGCAAAAAAGCCGCGTGCTGCTTTTTTGTTTGAGCAATGACGGCGTCAAATACAGCGTTAATTTCATCGGTAAGTTCTAGCGCAATATCACTCGTGCGCTTGATTGCAGCTTCAGGTGTTAGTGACGAAAGGTACTCTTGAGTATCCACGAGTAGATATTCTGGCTTGTCTGAAATTTTATCAAACACCCCAGGAAGCTTAACCACAGATGTGGGTCTACCAGTGGCTATCATAGTCAAGGCTGTTTGTACGTCGGCTAAGCGCGGTAGACGCTGTGTGCCGCCTGCACCCGGTAAAATACCAAGATTCACTTCAGGCAGCCCGACCTTGTTCTGTGCAAAAGTTATACGATGATGGCACGCTAGTGCTACTTCTAATCCACCACCAAAAGCAGGTCCGGGCAATACTGCGATTACAGGCTTGTAGGCGTTTTCAATTTTATCCAACACCTCTGGAAGCATGGGAGAAAGGTCTCCACCCGAGAACTCGCTGATATCAGCCCCGCCTGAGAACAGCGCCAATGAGGACGTTATCACAACTGCCTGCACTGCCTCGTCAGCTAAGGCACTGTCAATACCGCTAATCAACCCAACGCGTACGTCTCTCGACAGCGCGTTCACGGGTGCGTTTTGCATTGTTAATGTGGCAACGCCTTCGCTAACGGCGTAAACCACTGCATTGTTTTCCATCTGACTCATATGGGTGTCCTAGTTATCACGTTAATCAGATGTTATTTCAGGGGGGTAAATCATCCAAGTTTATTGGTGTTATAGACATACATCATAAACTTTAATATTACTGTCTATCCCTTGTACATCCTGTAATCCTCCTTCAGCACACGCAGAACATGACTTCTTCGTCATTTGACAGATAGCGAATCCAGTGTTTTGTTAACATCTGATTTACAGTTTCTTTGTTCGAAAATAACTCGCACGAATGTGAGTTGAAAGGAAGGGTCACCAGTTGGCCTATGGAGCCTAGTTGATGAAAATCTTAAAAACCGAAGAAAGCGCTTTTGCTAAGATTGCTGATTTCCCGTATACGCCGCATTTTGTCAATGTGACCGACACGGTGAAAAGTGAACTACGCATGGCTTATTACCAAACAGGCCCAAAAGACGGTCATACTGTATTACTGCTACACGGAGAGCCCACTTGGGGTTATCTGTATCGATACATGATGCCTATACTCGCCAGTGCAGGATATAACGTATTGGTGCCTGATTTAATAGGCTTTGGACGCTCCGACAAACCTTCTCGAAAAGAAGATTACACCTACGCGAGGCATCTCATTTGGGTAAAGGATTGGTTTAACCAAGTGGTGCAAGGGCCCTGCACCTTGTTTTGCCAAGATTGGGGCGGATTACTTGGCTTGCGACTGGTAGCAGAACTGCCTGAACGGTTTGCAGGTGTTATGGCGTCGAATACTGGATTGCCCACCGGTGAACATACGCCGTCAGAAGCTTTTTTAAAGTGGCGACGTTTTTCTCAAGAAGTCCCCGTTTTTCCACCCGCTGGTATCGTCAAAGGTGCGACCGTTTCAACACTCTCTGATACAACACTTGCCGCCTATAACGCGCCATTCCCAACGGAAGATCACAAAGCCGGTGCTCGGCAGTTTCCGCTATTGGTCCCCGCTACGCCGGACGACCCTCAGACCCATGAAAATAGAAAGGCATGGGATGCGCTAGCAAACTTTAACAAGCCCTTTATCACCGTTTTTAGTGATAGCGATCCTGTTACCGCGGGCGGCGACAAAATAATGCAGAAGGTCATTCCCGGTTGTCACGGGATGAAGCACACCACCATTAGACAAGGTGGCCACTTTGTGCAAGAAGACAAAGGGCCAGAGCTCGCTAGACTGCTCGTTCAATTCATTCAATCAACTCACAATCTATAGGATATATTCGTCATGGATCCATTGTTAAATTTTTCAAACTTAACTGTGCTTATTACCGGCGCTGGTAGTGGTTTTGGATTGAAGCTCGCAGAAGGTTTAGCCAGTCGAGGTGCCAATTTAGTACTGTCGGATATTAACGAAGATAACTTGGAAAACACCCGCAAATCTGTATCAAAACACACGGAAGCTGTGGCCCTTGCAGGCGATATTGCTGAAGAGTCACTAAACCGAAACTTGGTTGAATTGGCGCTTAATACGTTTGGGCAATTAGACATAGCGGTCAACAACGCAGGAGTCGCACACAACCCCGCACCAGTGCACGAAATGACCGAAGATATTATCGACAAGCAATTTGGCGTAAATGTTAAAGGTGTCATGTTTGGCATGAAGTACCAACTCCCTGCCATGCTCAAACAAAAAGGCGGTCACATTTTAAATGTTAGTTCTCTTGCCGGGCTCGGCGGAGCGCCCAAGGGTGGCGCATACGCAGCTGCCAAACATGCGGTGTCAGGAATCACCCGAACCGCTGCTATCGAATACGGAAGAAAAAACGTGAGAGTCAACGCTATTTGCCCCTTCTACAGCCCCACTAACATTCTCAATGTCGACGGCTACAACACACCAGAAGCACAACAACAACTTGCCATGGGCAGTCCCATGAAGCGTTTGGCGGATCCTCAAGAAGTGGTGAATACCATGATGCTACTCTTGTCTCCAGGCAATAGTTACATGAACGGCCAAACCATTGCAGTAGATGGAGGTGTAACTGCTTGGTGAAGTGTTCAATATACTGAAAGATTATGCATGGGTATTAAATTAGATACCCATGTATGAACGATTGCATTTTGTTTATCAATTCAATGGGTTTTAATGAACTCGAACAAACAAACAAGCCGACCGTCGAAGCGGTTTAGCCGCTTCCTCAGTCAGTTTACTAGTCTAGGAGTATGCAATGAAGTCTTTCAGAATAGCGATAGCCGCAACAGCAATGACTCTTGTAAGTATTTCTGTTTGTGCTGTTCCAACAGTTGAGGTTTCTCAAGAAAACTACAGAACAACCGCTGCTGAAACATATAAGAAGCAACGTTCAAATTCAGTGACGCTAAATGTTGTTGAGTCACGCTCACAACAATCGCGATTGATACATCAAACATCAAACAAGCAACCTGTTAGTCTTATCGTGCCGACACGTTATTCTCAATCAAGTGAGCAAAACCGCACTTAATTCGCAGAAACATCCTCCTTCATAAAAATTTTTACACACAGTCCTATTTACGTAGCGCATTCATTTTACTCAAAAAATAGCTGCAGCGGAGTTAGGTTTCCTTTATTCTGTTGCTCGATTTCTTATAACAACTCAATTTTTTTAACATGCGCAAATTACTTAATTCACGAGCACTCTGTGCTGTGGCATCTGCCACTCTTCTCTCTTTATCACCTATTTTTGCAAATGCTACCGTCGTATTTGTTGAAACCAATATAGGTAACTTCGAAATTAACCTGACTGATGAAGATACGCCCGAAACTGTTGCCAACTTTTTACGTTATGTTGAGGCAGAGCGATATAGCAATGTAATCGTTCACCGCTCTATTAATAACTTCATCACACAAACTGGTGGTTACACGTTTAACAGTGAAACGGGTACGTTAACAGGTGTTGATGCATTTGACCCAGTGGTGAATGAGCCTGTTTTTTCTAACGTACGTGGCACTATCGCTATGGCGAAACTTGGAGGAGATCCAAACAGTGCTACCAGCGAATGGTTTATCAATTTAGCTGATAACAGTGCTAACTTAGATTTTCAGAACGAGGGTTTTACCGTTTTGGTACGGTAATGGGAGATGGCATGGAAGTTATTGATAGTATTGCCGACGTTCCAAAATACAACTCTGGTGGCGCATTTACTGATTGGCCATTGCGTAATGATCCACAAGCGGGTGACCAACTCACATTAGACAATGTAATACTCATAGAATCTATTACTGTGACTGACCCGAACACAGTTACAAATCCAGAAACAAAGCCACCGGCTACTAGCAACACACCTGTTGATCCTCCATCAACGCCTAGTAATCCATCCAGTGACAGCGGCGGTGGCACTATGGGTTGGGCTGCTGTATTCCTTGCTCTTATGGTGGGTTTACGCAGAAAGTTTAAAGCCTAGTAAACGTTACATATACAGGCCGCCTTTAGTTTGCGGCCTGTGTATTACTGATTTAACTCAGCGAGTATTTTGGAAAACTGCACTTCCATCGGATAGTCACCTGAAGTCCAGCCCAATCGCACAACCACGGTATTTTGCGAGGGCAACATCATCACGACTTGCTTTCGGTTACCCATCATAAAGTAGGCGTCTTGCGGAAGCGCAGGCCATATCAGCTTTGGCTCTGGTGAATTCCGGTCACTATTCAGCCAAAACTGATAACCATACTGAGGATAGTTGTCGCTCTCATTGGGTGATGTTGCCTGAGCTACCCAATTTGAGTCTAGCAACTGCACGCCATTAATTTTGCCGTCGTTCACCATTAGCCATCCAAGCCTCGCCCAGTCTCTAGCGCTTGCATAAATGTAAGAGCTTCCGACGAATACACCACTAGGGTCGGTTTCAAACGTAGCTGTGGTTACTCCAGCGTAGTGAAAGATTTCGTTATTCAGAAAATCAACGGTTTGTTGTGTTCCACCTAATTGGTCATGAAGCCATCGGGCGATCATATTGGTCGTTCCCGATGAATAAGAAAAATGAGTGCCAGGGTCAAATGCTAGCTCGCTATCCAGTGCGACATCGGACGCGCTATACGCAGAAAAGAGCATGTGGGTGGAGTCGCTGCCCGGTGCGTAGGTCTCATCAAATGCTAATCCACTACTCATTTGAAGCATGTCTTCCAGAGAAATATTACTACGTGTGTTTGTCCAGTTCCCAAACAAACGCTCTTGTTGCATATCAATATTAGTGCCCAGTGTTGCAAAGCGTCCAACCATGATTGCTGTCAGGCTTTTCCCCATAGACCAGCCAAGCAGTGGTGTAGAGGCATCAATATTGTTTGCATAAGCCTCTGCGACTAACTGGCCATCTTTTACAACGACTAAGGCACGTGTTTGCAGGCCACCAGCGTTATCTTCCGTCAAAAGCGCACTAACTAATTGCTGTAGTTCAAGGTCAATATTGGCAGTACCGCTACCTTTCGGCCAATTCTCGGCCCCAATGGCGTGTGTACTCTGAACAATATTATCGAGCGGACGTGTGTCTCCCACATCAAGTGTACATCCTGTATGCGGTCTATAGGTCGCACTGTTTACAGACAAGCCCTTGAGATCAGCAACCACTCTATTTGGCTCAGAAAAGTCCAAAGCAACCAGTCGTGTTGCTGGTGAATAGGACGCTAGGTCTTCGATGATTTGACCTTCCTCTTGTTTGGAAATGTAATATCCGGAACAAGCGAGTTTGGCTCCCAACCCCGTAGCAACGTCTAACGCTGCTACCAAGTGCCATGGAAAAAAGCCCAAGAAATAGCGAAACGACGTTGTGAAAACGACGAGAATGAACGCGACTGTAACGAGTTTTTTCATAAGTGAGGTATGTTAGCCAAAATTGATTACAAAGCTACCTTACACCTGTGATGCTTTTGTGTCATCGGCTAACACAATGATAAAGTGTTGTTTAACATCTACTAGAATCAATGACTTATTAATGAACAATAACGCCCTTACTCGATCGTTGCTACTGTTTGGCGATTCAATTCTGTCTAATTGGTATCTTCTGTTGCAAAACAACTTAGATAACTGGGAAGTGACAAATAAAGCCGTGAGTGGAGAGACAACCTCAGATCTATTACATCGCCTATCCACAGATTTAGTGGGCCACTCCCACGATGCTGTACTTATCCACGTAGGGATAAACGATATTGCCGGTAATAGTGGTGAGTATTTTCAGGACGACACTGTAGAAAATTTAGCGACAATTGTTAAAGCTGCCAAACAATCTCATACCCATGTATTACTGAGTAACCTACTTCCGGTCACCATCATTCCTTGGCGCGAATGTAGTAACGTTTATCACAGTGTATTGTCGTTGAATGATGAGATAAAAAACCTCGCAATCCGAGAAGATGTCGACTTTGTAGATTTTTTTGCTTGTTTAGCAAACGATGAAGGATTTATGGATAAGGCCGACGCGAAAGATGGCGTTCACCCTAACAAACATAGCTATTGCAAAATGCTATCTGCGCTATCAAACATGTTAGAAAATATGGCACTTGACCCGTCTGGCAAAAACAGAAAAAATTAGCGTCTATCGATTTACCTCACGAGCACAATTTTGAACATCACCGTTATCCCTGTTACTCCTTTTGCACAGAACTGTTCGCTGATTTGGGACCCTGCCACCATGAAGGGCGCATTGGTGGATCCCGGCGGTGACGTAGAAAAACTCAAAAGTGCGGTAAATGAAAACAAGGTAGACATAGAGAAAGTTATTCTGACCCATGGTCACCTCGACCATGTTGGCGGCACACTGGAAATTGCCAAACACTACGATGTACCCATCGTTGGACCTCACTTAGGTGACAAATTTTGGTTAGATGCATTGATGCAGCAAAGCCAGATGTTTGGCTTCCCCCCGTGCGACGCCATTTAGCCCCACTCAATGGCTTGAAGATAATGACACAATCACGTTAGGAACCCTTACACTCGACGTATTACACTGCCCAGGTCATACACCGGGTCATGTGGCGTTAGTCGAGCACAAGAGCAATCAAGTCATTGTAGGCGATATTATTTTTGCCGGATCTATTGGCAGAACTGACTTCCCTCAGGGTAATCACGACCAGTTGATTAGTTCGATCAAAGAAAAGCTACTTGTTTTGCCTGACGATATGAAGATTTATCCCGGTCATGGCCCTACAACGACTATTGGCCATGAACGGAAAACTAACCCCTATGTAGCCTCTAGCCAATGGGGCTGATTGCTACTGTTTACGTTGGCTTATGGCGTGACCACCATCTTACCCTTAACTTGGCGGTTCATAACCTTTTCCATAGCCTCAGTAGCTCTGGAGAGCGGTAGTGCCTCATCTACTACAACCTTTACTTTACCCTGCACGTACCAACCAAGCAGCTCTTGCATGTTTGCCGCAAAACCTTTGGGGTCGTGTTGGGTGAATGAACCCCAGAAAACACCAACAACGGAATAGCCTTTCACTAACGACAAATTCACTGGAAATTTAGGGATTTCTCCACCAGCAAATCCAACCACAAGCAACCTACCTTCCCATGCCATGCTGCGGCTACACGCATGGAATGTATCGCCACCCACACATTCATACACCACATCAGCACCTTTTCCACCAGTGGCTTCCTTCAGTGCGTCTTTTAGATCGTTTTCGGTGTAGTTAATGAGTACATCTGCACCATTCGCTTTAGCCAGCGCAAGTTTCTCTTCGGTAGAACATACCGCTATTACTTTAGCGCCCATGATTTTACCAATTTGCACTGCCGCCAAGCCAGTTCCACCTGCGGCACCAGTAACCACTAGCGTTTCACCCGGTTGAAGTTTGGCCCGCTGCTTAAGGGCATGATGAGCAGTAGCATGGGCCGTGACTAACGCAGCCCCCTCGTTTGCAGGAATACTATCTGGCAGTGGCATGACATGGGTGGCGGGCACCAAGGCCTTTTCAGCGTAACCACCAAGCAAGGGTAATGCGATGACTCTTTGCCCTACCTTAAGATGATTTACGCCCTCACCCAGCTCTGCAATGGTCCCCGCGACTTCGTTCCCCGGAATAAAAGGAAATGGCGGCTGCATTTGATACAAACCTTGCACTAGCAAGCCATCAGGAAAGTTAACCCCCGCTGCTTCGATATTAACCACAACGTGCCCAGCTTTAACCACAGGGTCAGCAATGTCTTTGTACTGTAATTCATCTACTGGCCCAAAGGCTTCACACACAATAGCTTTCATAGTTGATCCTTTTACTCTCGAATTTCACATCTAACCATGCTTACAAAGCATAGCTACGACGATTGATGAATAGTTTGATTCGCGATTTGCGCGAGTGGACGCACCATAGCGCCGAGTTGCATGGCTTTCTCGCTCGAGGCATTACCATCGTGAGCACGCTTTACTACACCTTGTAAAATCGCGGCCAGACGGAAAAAACTAAACGCTAGATAGAAAGTCCAATTGTCGATACCGTCAATGCCTCGTCTCTCGCAATACGCTTTGATATAAGCTTGCTCTGAGGGAATTCCTAATTCATCACGATTTAAGCCGCCTAATCCTGCAGCATGAGCAATATTCGCAGGAAGCCTAAGCTGCATGCATTGATAAGCTAAATCGGCGTAGGGATGACCAAGGGTAGACAGTTCCCAATCAAGTACAGCAATAACTTTTGGTTGAGCAACGTCGCTCATATCAAACATCATGTTATCAAGACGGAAGTCACCGTGGACCAGACTCACCTGACCGTCGTCTTCAGGAAGATTGTTTTCTAAGTAGGTAATGAGAGACTCTATCTCATCAACTTTTTCCAGCTCAGAGGCTCGGTATTGCTTGGTCCAGCGACTCAACTGACGTTCAAAATAGCTGCCCGGTTTGCCGTAATCACTTAATCCAGCAGAGTCGATATCTACACTGTGAAGTGCAGCTAACACGCGATTCATCTCGTCATACATAGCACCGCGAGTAGTTGGTGATTCAATTTCAGGAAGCGCACTGTTCCAGAATATATCGCCATCCACAAGTGCCATTATGTAGAACATACTGCCGATGACTTGGGTGTCTTCACACAAGTGAAACACTTCTGGTACCGGCACATCGCTTCCCGCCAAGGCTTTGATCACACGATATTCTCTGTCTACTGCATGAGCAGATTTTAGCAATTTACCCGGCGGCTGACGACGCAATACAAATTCGCCGCGATCTGTGACGAGTTTGAATGTAGGGTTTGATTGCCCGCCGGCAAATTTTTCTGCTGCAGTGACTGTGCCGATACTTGGTGCAAACTCTGCTAAGTACGCATTTAACTGGTTTAAATCTAAGGAATGTGCGCTCACAACCGCTCCTCTATCCGTTGTAATCTGCAATTAGGTTGCGACCTAACTGCATCATGTGAACTTGGTCTGGGCCATCGGCCAAACGAATGGTTCTAGCGTAGGCGTACATTGCCGATAACACAAAGTCTTGGCTGGTACCTGCGGCACCGTGCATTTGAATAGCCTCGTCAATCACATTGCACGCCATTGTTGGTGCAACAATTTTGATTGCCGCAATAAGGTCACGAGACACTTTGTTTCCGTAGCGATCCATCTTGTCCGCCGCTTTGAGTGTTAGTAGTCTCGCTTGTTCTATATCGCAGTGCATTTTAGCAATACTCTCGCGCACAGATTGTTGCTTACTCAGTGGTTTACCAAAGGCAACCCGTTGCTCAACTCGTTCACACGCCATATCTAATGCACGTTGGGCACAACCAATTAAACGCATGCAGTGATGAATTCGACCGGGCCCCAATCGCCCTTGGGCAATTTCAAACCCCTTGCCCTCGCCCACAATGAGATTGCTCGCGGGTACTCTTACGTTGTCGAATAGCACTTCGGCGTGTCCAACGGGTTCATCGTAATACCCCATGGCTGCCATTGGTCGGACAACAGTCACACCTTTGGTATCCATAGGTACAAGTATTTGTGATTGCTGTTGGTGGCGAGGGGCATTGACATCAGTTTTGCCCATCACAACCATAATTTTACAATTTTCGTTCATCGCACCACTGGTGTACCACTTTCGGCCGTTAATGACATACTCGTCACCATCGCGAGTAATCGACGTTTCTATGTTCGTGGCATCACTGGACGCAACCGCAGGTTCTGTCATTGCAAATGCAGAGCGTATTTCTCCGTTAAGCAGTGGCTCTAGCCAGGCTTTCTTCTGCGCATCATCACCGTACTTCGCCAATACTTCCATGTTGCCAGTGTCAGGGGCACTACAATTAAAAATCTCCGAACTGAACAACACGCGACCCATTTCTTCGCATAGTGGGGCATATTCTGCGTTCGTTAAACCCGCACCATAAGGCTTGTATTCTTCAGGAAGAAATAAATTCCACAAACCAGCATCCTTCGCTTTTTGTTTGAGCGATTGCATGATCTCTGGTGTCTTCCAGCGATTTTCACCATTCTCGACGGCATGTATGTATTCTTTCTCAATCGGATAGACTTCTTTTTCCATAAAGTCTCTTAATTGAGCTAGCAGAGCCTGCGTCTTTTCGTTGTAATCAAAGTTCATAGTTGCCTCGGTTAACTGTAAGTAATGCCGTGTAGCCGGTCGATGACATCAAGGTGAGGTACACTGTTAAAACTGTTCAGGTGTACTCCTTTCGCATTGGCGAAACACTGAGAGAAACTGGCGTTTCGTATTTGTAAATTCATGTTGATCACCATGGGAGCGTCATAACCCAAAATATGCTTAAGCATCATGGCAATAGCTCCGCCAGAGGTTACAACGAGCGCTTTCCTCGCGCCTGACGATTGAAGCGTTGTCAGCATATTAAGTGTTCGGTTTTCGAACTCTGCCCATGTCTCATCCAATTGATTGGTATCAAGCTCATTTTTAGCCCATGCCAGCATGGCTTTTTTCAATAAGCGGTAATAGTCGGCAGGCGGCGCTCCCTCTGCGACTTGGTCTTCTGGATGCAAAGCCAAGTAGGCACGAGCGACTGCTTGAAAATTAAATTCATTGAGTTCAGAGGAAACTGTGGGTTCTGGAAGATAATCCAGTCCCTCTTTGATACCGTCAGCGGTTTCTTGGTGGCGCACCATATCACCGCGATACAAGGCGTCGAACACTACATCCCGTTCTCGAAAGTATTTCCCAAGCCACTGCGCCTGCTGCACGCCCAAGTCACTGAGTTTGTCGTAATTCGCCTTACCAAATGATGCCTGGCCGTGACGCACTAAATAGATATCTGTCATATTTTTTACGCTTACCCTGTTTTCCTCAAAACCTTCGTCTATGCTCAATGCAAATACCCGTGCAGTGATAGACAGGAATTGAAGAGTAGCTTGTTACAATTATGTAAAATCATCAGTGAGCATAGTAAAAAAACTGAACCCCATAAGTTTAATTGATAATATGAATGTGCATTCATCATGTGAAACTATGGAATTTTCAGAGATCCAGTTTTGAAATACCTCTCTGGGTGTGTTGGAATGAGTCCGCCTTCAGGTATCCGCGGATTGGTTCGCTACGCTTACGCATCGGTTTAGTCGAGTATTCACTCCTCTAACAAATATTCAGGTAAGAAGAAGACATTATTTATGGTAAGGAACAAAGCTCAGCTTTTGAGTGGTTTATTGTGCTCAGTGGCGCTCGTCTCGTCAGTAGCAGCACAAGAAGATAACGAAGACAATATTGAGGGTTTGGAACGCATCATTGTTCAAGCACAGAAAACCTCTCAGAACTTACAGGATGTTCCCGTGGCGGTATCTGTTTTTTCAGGGACAGCGCTGGAAGAAACCGTTTCTTTGGATATTTTTGATATTCAGAACTACGTGCCCGCATTCGCCGCATTTCAAAGCCAAAGTGTCACTAACTCAAGTTTTTCTGTACGCGGGGTTGGTACTTCATCACAAAACTTTGGGTTTGAATCATCTGTGGGCCTTTACGTTGACGGCGTTTATCGCTCTAGACAAAATGCGCTTATCAACGACCTCATCGATATTGGCACCATAGAAATTCTCAGAGGGCCACAAGGCACGTTGTTCGGTAAAAACACACCTGCGGGCGCAGTTACCATTAATACGGTTGCACCTGGTTTCGACAGTAGCGGCTTTGCAGAGCTGGTGTTAGGTAATGACAATCTGATTCGATTGGCCGGTGCAAAAGATCTTACGCTGATAGACGATACACTTGCGATGCGTATCAGTGGTTTTAAAACCAAAGGGGATGGCTTTGTCACAGAAGCTGAGTCCGACACAAGGTTAAATAACAGAGACCGTTGGGGGGCTAAACTTCAGCTGCTGTATACGCCATCAGAGCAGACTTCAGTACGAATCATTGCTGACTATGGCGAGCTTGACGAGAGATGCTGCGCGGCATTGACATGGCAAGGAAACCTAACGGCCAATGACATCCCCGGGAAATTTGGTACTGACGCTATTTTGGCTCAGCCTCCTTTCAATGCAACCTTGTACACCAAAGACGACTACTACGATTTTACCACCTCGCTGTCACAACCTCCTTTGTCACAGATGGAGGATCAAGGGCTTTCAGTGCAAATTGATCATGAATTTTCTGACGCGCTGTCCTTGGTGAGTATTTCTGCGTATCGCAGTTTTGACAGTCTAGATATTATCGATACTGATTTTTCTAACGCTGACCTGCTGACGGCCACTAATGACGCTAGCCAGCAATCATTCTCACAAGAACTGAGACTCCACTACAACACGGATAAAGCACGCACAATGGCCGGGTTGTATTACTTCTCGCAAAATCTAGACTTAGATTTTAATACTACTACACAGTCACAGTTTGACGCCTTTTTCGCAGTTTTAGGCGCACAGCTGCTGCCACTGGCACAAGGCATCGACCAACTCAGCGCGCTCTCGGGTGGTCTAATTGCCCCTAGCGCAGCACCTGCACCGGGAAATACGGCATTTGCGCACTCTGCGAATCAAGAGCAAGACAGCTATGCCCTATTTTTGCAGACTGACTGGCTGCTTAGCGACAAACTCACATTAACGACTGGCCTTCGCCAAACGTGGGAAGACAAAAGCATTGAAGGGCAATTCACGGAACAAGGTCCAGGTATCAACAATTTACCGCAAGATCCAAGCCTTTGGCCCAATCCCACTGTTGCAGTAGGTGCACTACAGGATATTGGCCTTGCACTTGCCACGGGTAATCTCCCTAGTGCCGATGCATTAGCGGGTATTGCTCCTTTTCAACAGGCCGGTTGGGGTTATTTCTTCTTGGGTTCAGCAGCTGTGCTACCTCGACCTCCGCTCAATGAAGAACTCAATGATAATCAGCTCACAGGTACATTAAAGCTGGCCTATGCGATAGATAAAGACAGTCTTGTGTATGGCGGATTTTCAACCGGCTACAAAGCGGGAGGTACCAACACGGATCGTATTTTAACGTCTCTCGACCCGATATTTGAGGCTGAAAAAGCCCAATCTTGGGAGATAGGTTACAAACTTGAAGTGCCCCATATGAACCTTCGAGTAAATACTGCGGCTCACTACAGTCAAATCAAGGATTTTCAGGCCACGACCTTTACAGGAACGGGCTTTAACTTGCAAAATGCCGGCGATATTTCTGTAAAAGGTCTAGAACTAGAAGCCCTTTGGCAGGCCACTGACAACACGCAGATCACCCTTGCCGCCGCGCATACCAATGCCACCTTTGACACTTTTGAACGGGGCACCTGTTGGGTAGCCTACACGTGGCATACGGGCATTGACGATACCGGAAGGTCCTCACCCACGACTCCTTATTGCGACAGAAGTGGCGATCGTCTCGGATTTGAACCAGAGAACACCCTTGCCGTTAGTGTGAATCAAGACTTTGTGTTAGCAAATCAGTCCATGAGACTCAGTATCGACTATCAATACACGGGTGATTTGATGCTTGACGATTCAAACGATCCGTACAAGCAATCGGACAGCTACAGCCTAGTCAATGCAAGGCTGTTAGTGCCTATTGAACAATGGGATGCGGAGATTACCTTGTGGTCTAGAAACCTTCTTAACGAAGAGTACGTGGCTCGCAATGGTTTTGACGTACCCGTACAGGCGGGGAAAATTATGGCCTACCCCGGTGCTCCGCGCAGTTACGGATTGAGTATGCGCAAGCAGTTTTAATCTATTGGCTGAGCGAAGATATTTGCTCAGCCGCCACTCTCGCCCAACTCTTATAGGTTGCTCGGCCTGGGTGAAACCCATCAGAAGCCATCAATGCCGAGTTGTCGCTGCCATTAGTTTGCAATACATCGAATTTCAACACTGACACACCCTCACTGTGCTCTGTAATGTCACTTAATACATCAGACAATATGTTAGCCCTCAATCCGAGAACCCAACGCAAGGGCTGAGGTAGCGCAGGGAACTTACCCATGGGCGGCAAATCACTGAATATGACATGCTTGGCATTGTGACGTTGTTGCAGGCATTCGATAATTTGGTGAATATTCGCTTTCCATAAAGCCAACGACGCACGAGAAGTCACATCATTCACGCCGATTGAGACAAGCACTGCTGGGTTGCCTTCTTGGTTTTCTGGCCAAGACTGAACCACCCCAAGCAAGTCTGAGCTAGTTCGCCCGGTGCTGGCATCAAGCTGCCACTTGAGACTAAATCTTTGTTCCAGCTGACCAACGAGTTGACCACTCAGAGCTTCATTTTGATGTTCAACGCCCACGCCAGCGGCAGCAGAATCACCTAATATCCACACTGCTAAATTCGGGTAATTATTGGATACGAAACCTTGCCTAGCCCCTTTAGGTTCCGGTAATTTAGGCGTTGTCGCTCTCACACGTTTACCTTGTGCAATTAATACCGGAGCCAAGAGCACAAGTACCACATTAAATAACACTAATTTGAACGAGATCAATACGACTCCTTTCGCTAATAGGTAAACTGCGCCGCATTACTCAGATGACGATAAACATCCAGCACAATGACAATGAATACAATCACATCTATTTGTACCCGTAATCTTGCCAAATATGCCCAATCAGCACCGCGCTATACCTCCTACCCCACGGCACTAAAATTCAGTCATATTCAGGAGCAAGATGTTACCTTGGCATCTGAGAGCTATGGTAGCGATAGCCTGAGTTTATATATTCACATCCCGTTTTGCCACACCCTGTGCTACTACTGTGGATGCAACAAAATAGTAACGCGACACCAAGACAAAGCGGATGGCTACCTTAATTATCTGCAAAAAGAAATCGAGATAAAACGCTATTTACATCAGGAAAAACGGATTGCTTCGCTGCATCTAGGCGGGGGTTCACCTAGCTTTCTCACTTCAGGCCAACACAAACGATTGATGGCCTTGCTTGATGCCAATTTTGTTTTTGAAGACGGGTGCGAAAAATCCATTGAGCTCGACCCAAGGCACGTTGATACTGATTACCTAAAAGCACTCTCCAACCTTGGTTACAACCGGGTGAGCTTTGGACTTCAAGACGTCGACCACAAAGTACAGACCGCAATCAATCGCGTACAAAGTACTGCTCATATTTCCGACTTGGTCTTTGCGGCTAAATCTCATGGCTTTCATTCAGTGAATCTCGATCTCATTTATGGGTTACCTCATCAAACCTTAGAGACCTTTTCAACCACACTATCTGCAACTTTGGCAATGATGCCTGATAGAGTTTCGCTATTTAGTTACGCTCACCTTCCCACCCGCTTTGCAGCACAACGGAAAATTGACGAGTCATTTCTTCCTGATGCGACATTAAAAGCAGCACTTTATGACCTTGCAGTAAATCACTTTACTAGCAAAGGCTTCGACATGATTGGGTTGGATCACTTTGCTCGCACTACAGATACTCTCGCCATTGCAAAGAAAAACGGCGAACTACATAGGAATTTTCAGGGCTACACCACCCGTGGAGATACTGATTTATTGGGTATTGGCGTGTCTGCCATTAGCACCATTGGCAACGCCTATGGGCAAAACCCAAAAGTACTCAAAGACTATTACGAGTGCATTGACGAGAATACCCCATTGACCAAGGTGGGTTTACTGCTCACTGACGACGACCTCATACGTCGAGAAGTCATCATGGCGTTAATGTGTAACCTTAACGTTGAAAAATCCGCTATCGAATCTAAGTTTGCCATTAATTTTGACGAGTATTTCGCTGAAGAACTCACGCTGCTTGAAGAAGTTGCTAGAGATGGATTGATTGAACTAGGTGCCGAACGCCTACATGTACCCGAAAAAGCGCGCATATACATTCGGGCTATTTGTGCACACTTCGATGCGTATTTTAAAGACGTAGGGCTTAGTGCGCGTTACTCTAAAGCCATTTAGTTGTTTAGTATTTCATATTTAACGACTTTCCTACTCGCTCTAGCGACTGATGGCAATAGACAAACAGCAGACGTTCAACGCCGCGTTAAGCGGTGAGGATTAATTGGCGATATTGTGAAGCGAAGCGGAATAGAGCCAACTGTTACGAATTCGACTTTGACGCCTTGCTTAGTAGCTCTTCAGTGATACTGCAAACTACTTTTTGAAAATTTAAGACGCCATCATAACTTAATTGCACTCTATCTAGACGAATACTTGAATCGACCATACTTTATTAGACAGATTTTCTTTTGAATTCTTGACAGACTTAATTGACATTTTTATTTGAAAAATATGACGTCTTAGTATTTCCGGTGGCTACGATACTTGGACTGCCTAACTCCGCTAACATTTTATTGTTTGTACTATTCAAATTGGTATCTTTGGAGACTGCATCGTACGGTATGACCCACAACTTAAGCTTTTCATCAAAATCAAAACTGTGCTCAATAGGTTGTGTAAATCCATCGTGTTTTGGATAAATCAAAACCAAATTACCGTTACCACCGAGGTATTTATGGCCATAAGCAAACATTTGATAAAAGTCGACTTGTGACAGTCCGTATTTGTCGGTGCCATTATTTAGGCTTTCATCTATTAACTTCCACTTGGTATCCAAAATAACCGTGGTTTCACCATTTTCTTTGATTTCTAAATCTGGTTTTAGGTTGAAGAAGCGCGTGTCGCCATGGGTAACCAGGTATTTTGACCGAGCTTGTGCACTGAGTGTCATATGGTTTGGCAAGGCTCGATGTAACTGTTGTGCTACGTAACTTTCAAATACCAGCTCCATGGGGAACAATAGCGACATTGCGTTGCGTTGCCCTTTAAGGGTAAGTGGCGAAAAGTTATTGAGGATGAGCTCCGCCCATTTGAGTGGTACTTTGTAATATCCCATTCCTCTATCGAGCTTTACCTTCGAAAAGTCGGCTTTGATGTCTTTACTTTTTTGTACCTCGTCAAAAACAAAATTTAGCTCGCGAAGTAACTTTTGGCTCTGCGCCGATTTAGATATCTTAGCCACCTTGAGCAATGCAGTATGGATAAGTCTGTTTGCTGGCCTGTCTAACAGGTACTCGTCGTATTCAACAAAAAACTTATGTTTATTCACTAAGTTCTTTTTAAGTTGTTGCCCCACCAGCAATTTGCCTTTTAAATAAAACAGGTTGTCTTGTTGTTTTACATAGCCGCTCTTTAACCCACGTTTCACCAACTCATTAACGGACTTTAAAAACTGGCTTATAAAAACTTCCAGTAATGGAACTTTGGCCTTGCTAATATCAGCTGAGCTAGTTTGAAGATGGTTAAAACCTTTTAACGCGGTAAGCATATTCAGCAGTGCTTTTCGAGCATTTGAGTGTGCGTTTTCGTCTTCGCCTTTTGCGATTTTAGGAAGAACCTCTATCTGTGTACCGTCCGGAGTCAAGATCACGCCGGCGTAGTTCTGCACTTGCAGAACCGCCGCACCGTCTCGGTTTCTGAGTTTGAGAAACGGGGTATCAGAATCGTCACAAATACACAGATTTTGAAGGTGTTCAAACGCTGCCTTTGGAATCGAGGTTATACGACTGGATGCTTGCGAACGCTCGCAAGCACCTAAACATCCGTATTCGGTTACAGTGGTATGAAGCATACTACCTTATACCTCAGAGTCCGTAACTTGATGGCCTTGGTAAATACCTCTATAAGCAGCAGGATTATTCCAAGAGCTCTCTTCATCTTTAAAACTAGAGACTTCAAAGCGTTTGTTTAGGGCATCTTCTTGCGAGAAATAACCGTCATCTAAACCGCTGTTTGAACCAAACAAATATGTAAACGAAACGCTCACTTCCTTGACAAACTCATTTTGTTTTGTTTTTTGGTTGTCGCCCAATACCAAACGGATCTTATGCCAATCTTCAAAGAAGTACTCTTCTAGAAGTGGCAATATCTTGTTCTGAAAAACGGATTTTAGTTTGTTGAATGCAGCATCTTCACCTTGAGTCTCAAGCACTTCTTTTACTGGGAAAAAGAATGCGTGCCCTAAGGTATGCTCTCTATCGTAAAGGACTTCAATACGCTGGTTAAGCTTGGTCAGTAACTGCCCTAGATTTATACCCTTAACATTAGTTTCATTGAAGTGACTGGCATCCGGCATCATCTCTTTAAAATCAAAACGACGACGCAGTGCCGTATCCATCATTGCCAAAGAACGGTCTGCCGTATTCATTGTACCGATGATGTAAAGGTTATCGGGCACTGAAAAAGTATCACCAGAGTATGGAAGTGTAAGCTCTAAAGACTCCGAATTGCCCTCGCCGCTGCGCTTGGAATCTTCAATAAGGGTGATCAATTCACCAAAGATTTTAGAGATATTGCCTCGGTTGATTTCATCTATGACTAAGACGAAGTTTTCTTTTGTAACTGCGTTAAAACCGATACTTTCAGTTAATCCATGATTTGAACGAAGGTACGCCAGTATCGCTTTTGCATATGATGGGTTATATATGCCTTTCGCAGACTCGTCTTCGTATAATCGAACAATATTCTCGATCGAGACGGGGTAACCATTTTTTAGGTCTTCTTGGAGGCTTTCCTTTGGAAACACTCTGAATGTCGACTTTCCGAGGTAAGTCACGTCAAACGCTTTGCCACGACTAGTATATAAAGTAATGAGGTCCAACTCTTCGATTTCTGCATTGAACGATTCGAGTGCAGTATTGATTTCCTTTACACTTTTTGTATTACTTAAAGAAGCTGAACGACAAATGTTCTTGAAAATACCTGAGGCAACTTCATAACTCACGTCACTGTTTTCAGACGTCGCCTTTAACCCCTCTACAAACTCTTCATAGCCATAACTTTGATGAAAAGTAACGAACTGAATTCTACCTTCACCGATTAGCCTGTCATACTCGGCCTTAAGCTCTTCACGAGTTGACGACGCAAATGAAGGGTCTGCAGCCATGACTGCGGCTTCGATAGTATGAAAGGTTTTACCGGTTCCTGGTGGCCCATAAAGAATTTGATTAAGAGGCGAGGCGCTTTTCATTTTGTATTCCTTAGCATTAGATTCTGACACCTTCCCGCTCGGGCGGTTAGTTTGGTTTTTCTCTAATTCGTCGAATTGGATCCAAATCGCAAAGTTAACTTTGATTGGATGTATATCTTTTGAGCCCAACCTCTCAAGGGCTTGTTTCAGTTCTAAGTTGTTCTGAAACCAGCTTCCATCGAGATGAAGATTTAATTTGAATCGAGAAGAAAGATATTTAGCGACTTTTAGAAAGCTTTGTTCGTTAACTGTTGAGGTCACTAAATCAGGCGCAACCGCGGCGAACACTCTGTTTGCGGTAGCTTTCGGTAAGTGCCTTAATTTCCCCTGCTCTTTCAGCCCTTGAAGACGCGATAAAACATACTGATAGGTTTCTTCCGATGGAGACTCTACAATTCGAACGGTCATCTCTCGGAAGGCGTCTTTGCTTTCTAGAAATTCCGCACCGGAAGGTTTACCTTGTGGTAGTCCAGATACATGATTGTCTCGTTGTTGCCACAAACGATGAAGCGTATCGTCGTCGCCCGGTCGAGTCATCGCCATCTCATAAGTCTCTTTATATCCCTCAAACCACTTACTAGGATCTTCGGTTGCATTAGACAGCATGTGCTCGACATATGTGGCAAAACTCTCTTGTTCGCTAGCGAGACTGTCGTAAAGCTCACATAGCTCTGTTAATTCTGACTGTTCATAGATTGTGAATTTAGAAATAGAGTGGCCAACACCAAGAGAGTTCGTCGCATTCAGATTACTATGCCGAGATGAGTCATCCGCTGCATAAATCTCTAACGGCATTTTTATATCGGCAACTGCAGGAACACTAGCTGCGTATATTGTTGCTCTAGAGGTTGTACCAACCGCCAATGCCAACTCCATACCTTTTGAATTAACAAATATGTCGAGTTTTTTAGTGCTTTTTACTGGCTGGCCATAATTTGTCGTTAGATAGGCCTTTGCTTCCGTATCGTTCATAAACATTCCTAACTTACTAATTCTTATAGCTTAAACAACAATTGTGAAGTCAATATGTGCATTATTAACTATCTTCACTGATTAACCCGGCAAACAAGTTCACCAACGGAAAATGCCTCTTGGCGATTCATTGCCGTCGCTAGCGCACATACTCAGGATCACAATTGGCGCTTCTTGGCCTTGAAACTATCAACACTTCCAACTTTAGCGCTTGGACCGAATGCGGCTTGCAACTTGGTTACTTGGTGGCTATTGGTAAGACCTCAGCGCTAGCTGCACCAAGAGATGACATAAAGAAAGGGTGTTTTTCGTCTATCGTCAGCAAACATACGATTATTTTCAGAAAATTCGAATACGGCATTCGAGTTATTAGAGTTCTACATCAATCCATGGATTTTGCTCGGCACATTGGATGAAAATGGATAGACTTACTATTTATGAGAAATACGAATATTTTGCCGCGTCGATATATGCTCGTAATCATTACGGAAATAACAAAGGCCGAGTAAGTAGGTTCACTTCAGTACCAATCAGCAGGAGCTTTTTTATTTATGGGGTTAAACTCTAATTTTTACTCGCATGATAATCCTTTAAGTATTTACGAAGAATATGCTCATAAGTACCGTTTTCTTTTATATGCTTGAGCCCTTCTTCGAAATCATTGCGCACCGTTTCGTCCCAAAAAACATTGTGAAAACCAAATTTGTTACCGAATATCCTCGACACGTTATACTCAATATCCGTATCTCTGAATTCACTGATCTCTTTGTAATACAGGAAAATTTCATACGCCAATACGATTACTTCCACCCGATTGCGGAAAAGCATCTCAACTTGCCGTTGTTGATCTGCAATCTCATGATATTTTTCGTTTTTTGCATTTTCCTCAGCAATATTCGAAAACTCTACACCATAAAACTGATTGGCTCTTTGGTGAGCGAGAATAGACTTACCTTTTAAATCACTGATGCCTGAAATCATCCCTTCTCGGTTATTAATTTGGATAGCAACCGTTTGATATTCAGGGAGAACTATATCCGAATAGAACACTTCAAGGCCGTCATAGCTTTTCATGGTTACGATAGAGGCATCAACCTGCTTATTGGTAAATGCAATCGGAAGACGACCATAGGGGAACCCCACAAACTCTGGCCAGTAACCCATCGCAGAGAGGCTCTCACGAATGATTTCTACTTCCACACCAGCAATATTTCCCTCCTCAGCAAAGCTATAAGGCGGAAAATGGGCAACACCAATGGTAACTACCCTGTCACTGGCCTGACTGGTAGACAAAACCGAACAAAAGAGGATAAAAGCGAAGGCGAACCATTTTGTATTCATAATTAAAAATATAGCAGAGGGAAAAATTTCTGTAGTCGCAGTAGCAACTATTTAGTTTACTCAAAACTTTACTAAATTTAGGGCAAATTGAAACTATCGACGAGCTTTGAGATCAGAGCGCTTTAAATCGCGCAACCACTTGTTGCCCCTTCTCAAGCCCAAGTCTCGATAACGACAACACGCTAATGCGAGAGTAAAAGCACTGATTACCCGCTTGTAAGGTAAGCAACACTTTTCCCGAAGTTTTTGCCTCGCTGTCATTAATCATTTTAATTTCACAGCACAGTGCATTGAGTATACTTGACTGCTCACTTTCTAACGAATTGTCCTTGGCAGGAATAGATATGCTCACATCACTGGCATATAAAACAAACTTAGCTCGACTATCCACCACAGAGCACTGATTCACAAACAGTGGTGTATTGTCGATGCTCACGATTTGTAAGGCATGAGCAGATTGCTCGGCAGTCTGTGTGACTTCGCCTTCGAGAAGGGCAAAAGGATTGCTTCCTAATTCATCTACCGACACCGCGTTTAGTACATCTTGAGTCATACCACTGTGTTGCTTGCGGCCCTTGTCGATGATTAATAGTGCATCGCTGAACAGGGCGAGATCTTGCCAATCGTGAGAGACATACACACATCTAAAATAGCCCGTTTCAGCGTTGGCCGACAAGAATCGATAGATTCTGTGTCTTCGCGTGATATCGATGGCACTTAACGCTTCGTCAAGTAGCAAAATGTCAGGGCCATTGAGTAGAGCTCTCGCAATAGCAACGCGTTGCCCTTCTCCACCAGAGAGTGTGGTAACTGGGCGCTGCAATAACTCACTGATTTCACACCCTTCGACAACCTTTTGGAATTCAATACTACCTTGCTTTGCATAGCGCTTAGAAAGCAAAAGATTGTCTTGCACAGAGAGATTTGGGAACAACATAGGCTGCTGAAAC
Source organism: Alteromonas sp. KUL49 (assembly GCF_006538345.1). GTDB lineage: Bacteria > Pseudomonadota > Gammaproteobacteria > Enterobacterales > Alteromonadaceae > Alteromonas. The sequence goes on from NZ_BJKL01000010.1 coordinate 81,819, forward strand.
ACCACGCCCACTCTGGCGGCATCAATGCCCCAATCTACATTGACCTTTGCGCTGGGCTCAGCACCCGCTAGTGCGCTGAGTAGGCTACTCTTTCCAGCACCTGATACTCCTGATACACCAAGCATTTTAGCCGCTGGTGAAAATGAGGCCGACAAGGAAACTCGCTGATTTAACGAGACTGAGAATTCCATCCAAGACCTCCTTTTCCGTTAAACCAGTACAATACCACCATCAACAGTAGTGAGAACGCCAGTAACACTAAAGACAACGTATGAGCGCCGGTATAATTCAACGACTCAACCTGTTCGTACAAGGCTATCGACACCACTTGAGTTTCATGTGGGATGTTCCCTCCAATCATCAGTACCACACCAAACTCACCCAAGGTATGTGCGAAGCTCAAACCAAATGCCACTGCAAAAGACGATTTGCACAGCGGAAGTACCAACTTTGTGGCAATGGCCAAAGGTGTAAGATGAAGGGATTTTGCTACCGTTAAATAACGATTGTCGAGTTGTGAAAAGCCACCATACAGAGGTTGCACCGCAAAGGGCAATGAATACAAGAGTGATCCCAAGACCAAGCCTTCAAAGCTAAACGCGAGGGTGCTACCAAAGGTATTGAGCCAAAACGCTCCCAGTGGACTGTCAGGGGAAAATGCAATAAGTAAATAAAAGCCTAATACCGTGGGGGGTAATACGAGAGGAAGCGCAATGATAGCCTGCACTATAGGCTTAAACCCACATTGCCACCGAGTGAGCCACCACGCCAGTGGCGTAGCAATAATCAAGAGTAGAACACTGGTCACTAGGGCCAATTTAACGGTGAGCCAAAGGGCGGGAAGATAGTCTAAAGGCATTACTCATTCGCCCCAGGTTCTACAATAGTCTCGTATCCGAGAGCAACTAGACGCTGTTGTATTTCAGCCGACAATAGAAAGTCCACAAAGGCATTAGCTCGATGTTTGTTATCTTGAAGGGCGGTAATGGCTAAGCTCTGTACTATGGGATCGTGTAAGTGAGATGGAACCTCTAGGATATCGTTTCGGTCTACCACCAGCGAGCGTGCAACAAATGCTACTGGCACATTACCCGACTCGAAAAACTGATAGGCTTGAATCACATTGTTGCCTTTGACCATTGACGCTTGTGCACATTCCCAAGCGTTTCCTTGCGACAATACTTTTTTTGCAGCCACACCGTAAGGCGCAATAGCGGGGTTTGCTATAGCTAGGCGTTGAGAGGAACCGCAAAATACGTCATCTAACTGCTGCCAATTTAGTGTATCCATATCGAATAGGTTTGCATCTACCATTAAAGCAAGCTGCCCTTTAGCGTATGGAAAAACGTCGTCGGCGTTTACTTTACCTGACGTAATAAGTGCATTTGGTCGTGCACTGTCGGCAGATAAAAACAGGTCAAACTGCGCGCCTCTAGATATCTGCGCAAACAGTGTTCCACTAGAACCCACGGAAATGCGTACTGGTATTCCCGTTTTTTCCGTGTACAAGGCGGCGATTTGCTTGGCCGGTTGAGAAAAGTTAGCTGAAACGGCTATTTTTAATGGGTCTTCGTCGTTCTGCGTGGCGAACGCGCAACTCACAAATATCATCGCAAAAAACATCATGGGTAAGGCGGCAGCCTTAACAGCCCAGCTAACCCCATGTGTTCGCCGACAATGCATGCTAATCTTTCTCTTTTGGCGTTAACCACGCCAACGCTGCGTGTTCGTCAGAGGCTTTCACCTCAACCCAATACTCACCATCAGCAGCAAATTCTTTCTTCCACAAAGGAACCGATTTTTTAAGGAAGTCCATTAAATAACAGGCTGCGTCAAAGGCAGATTTTCGATGGGAGGCACAGCATCCGACCCAAACGATTTGTTCGTTGTTGTGTAGCCGCCCTACGCGATGCACCACACCAATATTTCGCAATGCGAACTTATCCATGGTGTCCTGCGCTAGCTGAGTGAGCGCGGTTTCTGTCATCCCCGGATAGTGCTCCAGCGAAATACCATCAATGGTTCCATCGGCGTTTGTATCACGCACCAGTCCCGTGAAAGTCACGATGGCACCAACGGCGCCCGCATGCTCCTGTTGAGCTTGTGCAAGTAGCTCGTCGTACAAACCTTGTTGTGAAAAGTCGTTGGTGACTATTCGCGCATACATACTAGCCCCCAGTCACTGGTGGGAAAAAAGCGACTTCGTCACCCGCCGCTATTGGCGTGTCGGGCGTGCAGAGCTGCTGATTCTTCGCGCAAATCACAGTACCATCGAGGGCAAGCGCCCATTTGTCATTTTTTGCTTTCAAACTCAACAACACATCTGCAATGGTTTTATGGGCGTCCAGCGAGAACTCCAACTCACCTTCACCACTCACTTCGCGTACCTGAGCGAAGGTTTTAATAACAAGAATGTTTTCCATGTTAACAGCTCTGGATTGATGCTTGATTGTTTTGCCAATGGCCTGTCTTTCCACCTTTTTTATCAAGCACCCGAATGCCTTCAAAATGCATTGCCGGGTCAATCGCTTTGCACATATCAAACAATGTAAGCAGTGCCACATTTACGCCCGTTAACGCTTCCATTTCAACACCGGTTTTACCACTGAGTTTACAATAACACTGTGCGCGAATACGTTGATTTTCAATGTCGATATCAAAAGAGATATCAACTTTTGACAAGGCTAACGGGTGGCACAGCGGAATAAGATCAGCACAGCGCTTGGCTCCCTGAATACCGGCAACTCTAGCTACAGCAAATACATCACCCTTGGCAATTTTTCTTCACTGATTTGACGCAACACATCGGCGCTCGCATAAAGATAACCTTCGGCGGTGGCTTCACGAACGGTGATCGCTTTTTCGCTCACATCCACCATGTTGGCTTCACCGCCGGCATTTAAATGACTGAAAGTGCTCATACTCGCCTCACACTAAGTGCTTGACGAAGTTACACGGAGTAAAGTCTGCGTCTAACTGACTTGCGATAATCTTCTCCCACGCAGTGCGACAAGCACCTGTTGAACCGGGCAAACAGAAAATCACTGTGTTGTTGGCAAACCCTGCAATGGCACGAGACTGTATAGTGGATGTACCAATTTCTTCGTAGCTAATGTGACGGAAGAGTTCACCAAATCCGTCAACTTCTTTGTCGAATAACACGCTAATGGCTTCTGGCGTTGAATCACGATGGGTAAATCCAGTGCCACCAGTAATGAGAACGGCATGAATGTTTTTATCAACGATCCACTGAGACACAATGGCTCGTTGTTGATAGATGTCGTCTTTGACTAAATCCCGTGCTCCAAGCACATGACCAGCCGATGTGAGGGCTTCCACCAAATAATCCCCAGACTTGTCAGTTTCTAAGGTTCGTGTATCTGAGATAGTGAGAACGGCAAGGTTCAACGGCTGGCTTACAGTAGACATAAGAATTCCTAAAATGCGCTGCGAATTCCAAGCGGGTTTTGTTACAGTACATACCCTTGAAGTTGAGTACGACGCCCTAGGCTTTTGGAACTCATTAATTTTATCCAACAAATGTACCTTATTAAGTAAGGCTAAACACGTTGAATTCAATAACGAAATGTAAATAGCTATGCCTAAACCGCTTTCTCACACTGACGCCATGCGCTTTAACCGCCAAATAGTGCTTCCTCAAATAGATCTTGAGGGACAAGAGCGTTTGGCAGAAAGCCGCATTTTGGTTATCGGCGTAGGTGGACTTGGTAGTGCTGCGGCAAATAGCTTGTGCGCCAGCGGTGTGGGAAACCTCACCTTAGTGGATAACGACACCGTTGAGGCGACGAATTTACCTAGACAAACCTTGTTTGATGAAAACCAAATTGGTGAAGGAAAAGTCATTGCTGCTAAGCAGCGTTTGGAAGCCATCAACCAGGCATGTGCTATCACAGCCCTTTCCACTTCAATTCAAGCGCAAGATATCAATGCGTTGGTCGCACAACACGACGTAGTGCTCGATTGTACTGATAACACAGATAGTCGCGATGCCATTAATAAAGCCTGCGTAGAACAGGGCGTAGCTTTAGTGTCTGGGGCAGCCATCCGTTTTGAAGGGCAGCTATTTGTCTACAAGCCGAAAGCATCTGCTTGTTATGCCTGTCTTCGCACACTTTTTGACGCACCCGAGCTGAGTTGTACTGAGGCGGGGATATTTTCCCCCGTGGTAAATATTATTGGTATCTATCAAGCTATGCTTGCCATGCAGCTCATTATGGAGGTAGGTGAAGTACCGCTAAACGCCCTACTCACCTTTGATGGACTAGGTCACCAGTGGCAGCAATGGTCTTTGCCTAAACAGCCCAATTGCCCCGTTTGTGGTGAAAGCACCCATAAAAAATAGAACAAAACGACAGAGAGACTTCCAACATGACCATAGACGTGACTAAGCAACATATCGTTGTCGCGCAAAACGCCTCGGGACGTAACATGAACGTGCCAATATACCGATTGAGAGGCAGTCGCCCTGGGCCAACCGTATATATTCAAAGCTCAATACACGGTGCGGAAGTACAAGGTAACGTTGTCATTTATCATCTCATCCAGCGGTTAAAACAGTTGGATATTTGCGGTGAAGTTATTTTAGTGCCCAACTGCAACCCAGTAGGGACAAATATAAAAGCGGGTGAATACACTCTCGGGCGTTTCGACCCCGTTAACGGCACTAATTGGAATCGGGGTTATCACTATGTTCCTGATTTAGTGGCTGACTTTGCTAAAACCGTTACCCCAGAAGAATCCATAGAAGGCATTAAACGTCGTTTTCGCCAGTGCTTATCTACAGCCATTGATGAGAAGCTCGCCTCTCCATGGGGACTTGGTCTGGCGCAGCAGCTTAACCTTAAACTTCAACAAATCGCCGTTAACGCCGACTACGTCCTGGACTTGCATAATGGTCCAGTATCGACCCGCCATATTTATGTGCCGGAATACGCCAAGGCGAGTGCGACGTTATTTAACATTCCCCACTGTATTTTTATCCCTAATGTTTTTGCTGGCGCGCTAGACGAAGCGACCTTCTGCCCATGGTGGACACTGACCGAAGCGATAGAAAACAGCACTGGCAGAAAGGTGAACTTTGAGGTAGAAGCCTTCACCCTTGAAATGGGTAGCCAAGAAGTCATCAATTTTAAAGAAGGTGACGAGGATGCCGAAAGTATTCTGGCCTATTTAAATGCCAAAGGTTCTCTACACCAAAACGCAATTGCCCCCAAAGCTATCGACCGTGTAGGTGTGTATTTGAAGAACTACAAAACCCTATTTACCGATTGGGGTGGCATGGTGGAGTACATCGCAAAACCGGGGCAATACATCAAACAAGGGGAGCCATTAGCGCAAATCCTCAACATTGATGATTTGGACAATGAAAACGGCAGTCGAGTGTTAAGCGCTCCATGTGATCTTATTCCTATTTTGCACTTTCCGTCTGCATCGGTACTGAGTGGAACGCAGTTGTATAAGGTGTTTACTGAGTATGAGACTCTGACGTAAATCAACAATGCGTTTAAACGGTAGTATATCTCGCTCAACTACCTACCCCTTTGTGTGCTTTTTGCGTAATGTATATCCCGTTTTGTGTTAAGCATGAGCCTTGTGATGTAGCGAACTAGCTAAACAACTTGTGCTTAACCATACTCAACGAGTTTGAGTTTATATGACGCAAAGATGGGGCATACACCATCATGCACTTAACCCCGGGGTAACTATGAGCATAAGAAAAACAGCACTTCTCTCTTGCATGCTATCGGCACTGGTATCGCCACAACTAGCGCTTGCAAGTGAGGACACAACGACAAATCCACTCGCATCCATACCGCTGCGAAACATTGGTCCAGCGATGATATCGGGGCGAATCTCTGATTTTGCCTTTAACCCAAATAAACCTAACGAGTTTTTTGCCGCCACAGCATCAGGCAACTTGTGGAAAACCGAAAACAACATGACCACCTGGACGCCACTTTTTGAGCACGAAGGCGCATATTCCATCGGCGTTATCGAAATGGCACAGGGCAATGAGAACCTGCTCTGGATTGGTACGGGAGAGAACAACTCACAACGTTCAGTTGCCAATGGTGACGGCGTTTACAAATCATTAGACGGTGGTAAATCATGGACTAACATGGGGTTGAAAAACTCTGGTCACATCTCACAAATCTGGATAAACCCCACCAACCACGACGAGGTACTTGTTGCCTCTCAAGGGCCATTATGGAGTGACGGTGGCGATCGTGGTCTGTACAAGACTACCGACGGTGGTGAAACTTGGACGCGCATTCTGGAAATCGACCAATATACAGGTGTTAATGAATTTGTTGTCGACCCGCGAGATTTCGACAACATAGTGGTGAGCAGCTACCAACGTCGCCGACACGTGTGGACCCTCATTAACGGCGGCCCCGGTAGCGACATTCATAAAACCACAGATGGTGGTAAAACATGGCAAGTGGTCAGCGCCGGATTACCGTCCAAAGACATGGGTAGAATCGGTTTAGCCATGGCGCCGTCTGCACCTGACACACTCTATGCCATTATTGAAGGCGATAGTGCGCAACAAGGTTTGTATCGTTCAACGGATTTTGGACAGTCATGGGAAAAGCGCTCTGGACACATTACTTCAAGCCCACAGTACTATAACGAGATTGTGGTAGACCCTAAAAATCCAGACAGAGTGTACTCACTAGATACCTTTACTTCCGTGTCTGAAAACGGTGGAAAAAGCTTTGCGCCACTGTCTAACGAATTCCGCCATGTAGACGACCATGCACTTTGGATCGACCCGAATAATACCGACCACCTAATCATTGGTGGTGATGGTGGTGTTTATGAAAGTTGGGACCGCGGTCAACTATGGCGCCACGCGCAAAACCTTCCGTTAGCCCAGTTCTACCGTATTCAACCAGACAACGCTGAGCCGTTTTACAACGTATGCGGTGGTACCCAAGATAACAATTCACTTTGCGCGCCCTCTCGTACCGACGTGATTCACGGGATTACTAATGCTGATTGGACTATTGTCATTGGTGGCGACGGTTACAAACCGCAAATCGACCCTACTGACGAAAACACCATTTACGCTCAATACCAATATGGCGGCTTAGCTCGCTATGACAAGCGTACTAAGGAATTGGTGTCGATTACACCTCACCCCGATAGTGGTGAGAATGCCTACAAATGGAACTGGAATACACCTGTACTTATCAGCCCTCATAGCTCTACTCGGCTATTCTACGCTGCTGAAAAGGTATTTCAGTCGAATGACCGAGGTGAAAACTGGACTGCCATTAGTCCTGACCTTACGCGTCAAATGGATCGTAACCAACTAGACGTCATGGGAAGAGTGTGGAGCGTTGATACTATTGCTAAAAACGTGTCTACCTCTAAATGGGGGGCGATTATTGCCTTAAGTGAGAGTCCGATTAAAGAAGGGCTTATTTACGTGGGTACTGACGACGGTGTCATCAGCGTCACAGAAGATGGCGGTGAAAACTGGCGACAAGAAGACAGCTTTAGAGGCGTGCCTGACATGTCTCTGATTGAAGATATCATTACCTCTAAGCACGACGAAAATGTTGCTTATGCCACCGTAGACAACCACAAGCGTGGTGACTTTGCGCCATATGTATTGAAAACTACCAACAAGGGTAAAAGTTGGAAATTAATTTCGGGTAACTTACCTGAATGGGGGTCAGTACATACTATTGCAGAGGATCACGTCGACCCTAACCTCCTGTTTGTCGGTACTGAGTATGGCTTATTCTTCTCACAAAACGGTGGTGAGAGCTGGTCAAAAATGACTGGTGGATTACCTACCATTGCGGTTCGCGACATTGAAATTCAACAGCGTGAAAACGACCTTGTGGTAGGTACCTTTGGCCGAGGCATTTACATTGTTGACGACTATTCTCCGCTAAGAACAAATGCTGAAACTCTCACCGAGTCAGCCGCAACCTTGTTTGAAGTAAAAGATCCATGGCTATACGTCGAAGGGAATCAATACGGAAACGAACAAAAGGGTTCAAACGGTAATTCGTTATTTACCGCAGATAACCCGACCTATGGGGCCGTATTCTCCTACTACCTCAAAGATGGCTATACAACGCTAAAAGCTCAACGTCAAAAAAGCGAACAAGCCCTTGCTGCTGAGGGTGAAGATACGCCTTACCCAAGCTGGGACGCGTTAAGAGAGGAAGACAACGAAGAAGCGCCAAGTGTTTACATAGAAGTTAAAGACAGTAACGACAATGTGGTAAGACGTGTACCTGCAAGCACAGGTAAAGGCTTCCACCGTATTGCTTGGGATCTACGCTACCCGTCGTTTAGCCCCATTAACCTTGTTAAACCAAGTGGCTACATTCCACCTTGGGGCCACCCACCTAAGGGGCCTATGGCATTGCCAGGTGAATACACAGCAACGCTAATGAAACGTCAATTTGGAAAAGTTGAAGCCCTTGGTGTACCGCAAACCTTTACCGTGAAGTTGCTCAACAACAGTCCTGAAATTAGTACTGATCGCGAAGCCCTTCTGGCTGCTCAAATGCGTGCAGGTACTTTATACAGTAAAGTACAAGGTGCAGCGAAAAGCTACAGTGAGATTAAGTCTCGGATAAACCATGTGAAGCAAGCAATTGTTGAAGCCGTAAGTTCAACTGAAGATCAAGCACAGACGATTCGTGCGCTGAGCGAACGTTTGACCAATGTTGGCGTGCTGCTTTACGGCGACAGTGTCATTAGTTCTCGACAAGAGCCAGTACCATGGTCGGTAAGAGGCCGTAGTTCCTCAGTATACCGCAGCATCATCAACAACCAGTTTAATGTATCGGGCAACCACTTAACTTCGTTGGCGATTGCCGAAACTGAGTACCAGCGTGTGGCTGAACAGCTGTCGCAAATCAACGCAGAATTGGTTGAATTAGAAGCGCAAATGGATGCGATTAACGCGCCATGGACACCGGGTAGGACCCCAGCGTCTTTATAACGCTTTTCATCAAGTAAAAAAGCCGCCGCATCTGATGATGTGGCGGCTTTTTCATTTTAATTACTCGATTGAACGCTAGTTACGTCTACACCTGTATTCCACAAAGGCACGGTAGAAATACTGTGTTTAAAGCTTCCTGAGGTTTCCTTGGTACTGTAAGACAGGTAAATCAATGTGTTTGAATCTGCATCATAAATTCTGCGTAATTTCATATTCTTGAAAAATACGCTTTTCGATTTTTTAAAAATGACTTCGCCAGAATCTGACATATCAATCGCAGCAAGCATTTCAGCGGTGATAGGCCCCGTTTGGCGACATGCAATGGAGCTGTCTGATGGGTCTGAAAAATCCAAGTCTGCTTCTATACTCGAAATATGACAAGTAACACCTGTTACTATGGGGTCTTGTAAGGCATCAATTTTAATGTCTTTGGTGGTAAATACTCCCAAAGAAACATCCCCGACTTCACTGTCGCTACACGCCGACAATCCGATTAGCCCAACACTGACTAGTCCAATAAAAACAGCCTTTTTAAGATAATGCGTCATAAAAATTCCCTCAATGCTTTTACAGGCAGTCTAGCAAATCACAATGCTAACTTCTAAGCACGGGAAAGGTTACTCAGGTAAATTATTCATTACCCAGTCGTAGATAGGAATATCGGTATGATTGTTATTGTATGCATCTAGAGTGAGTATGTCGCTTAATGGCTTTGCGCCCGCATTGCGAAGGGCATCATCAAGTAAGCAACCAGCCGTACCAAATTCTTTATAGCGACTGTCGCCAAAATTTAAAATCAAATACTCGCAATCAGGCAACAAATATTGCTGCCTAATTAACTGCAAATAGATACGCCTAAGATATGGAGAAAATTCTCCTGCGCCAGTGTTAGATACAAAAAACACCACCGTTTGCGTAGGCGCAATTAGTACATCATCTAGCGTTGAATATTCGTGAAAATGTATCTTGTAAGTGCTAGCGAGTTTCTCGCGTAAATCACAGGCAAACCCTCGGGAAGTGCCTGTGACTGAACCTACAACAAAGTGAAGAGTTTTCATTGTTATTGATAATTCACCTTAAATCGGAGAACCCGGTGGTAGCGCAGGTACAACAAATCCTCCCGTCCACTCTCCCGTTTCAAGATAAGTCGACAGCTGGTTATACAAGACTTCATCTGCATCTCGTTTACTATCATCATCTAGCCACTCTTCAAATTCCAACAAGGCGCTTTGAATGGACAATTTAGCTTCTGACGATAGCTGAGGTGACGTTACCGCCGCCATGACAGCGTTTATAGATACCATTTGTAAACGCACATCAAGATTGTCAGTGGCGCGTTTATTACTATACCAATGTGTTTCTAAAATCTTGGACACTAGCTCTCCAGCACTCGGTAGTTTGTCTACCATGCCACTTTGATACTGCAAACGATTTAGCCTTTCTGGGTGAAGTAGTAGCGAGAAAGCAAAATTTGCTGCCGATGCCCCTGCACTAATAGGGTCAAGCATTAGCCCCATACGGCCGTTAAAGTGCTCGCGAGTGATATCATCGCCATATGAGGTGGGAGGAATAATTGATAACACAGCTTCAGGCATGGCTAGATAACTCGACTGAGTTGCCGAAATCAATTGCTCAATAGCCTTCAATTGTGTTGATGGAGCGACAAAGGTTTGCCCTTTTATTTCGCCGTAATCACCTTTGCGTTCATATTCATAATTTAAGCCCCCCACTTGCTTTGCAACCGCCTCCAATTGGAAACGATGCAATAAATAAATGGGAACAAGGGCATTTTCTAGAGACGATAGACTGTCGCCATCTCGCAAAGTATCTAGCCCCATGTTCTTTAGTGCATGAGCACGAATAGCGGATAGCTCTTCAAAAGCGACCAAAGGATCACTGCCGTTCTCCCACATATGACCGGTTGACGATCCGTGACGAGCACTACGAGTATCAGCATCAGATTTAAATAATAATCCCGCATCACGTGAGGTTTGAATAATACTTGCTAATCCTGATGTCTCAGCATCTTGAGATACAAAATCTTGATAACCATAGGCCACAGTGTGCAAATCCCATGCGCCCATACCTTTATCGTAAGCATCCTCCAACACAATTTTGCCTCTGACTAGGGAAATTTTTGGATGGGGGTAGTCCATCACTGATGCGCGGCCGTTTTCACTCGCCGCAAAGTTATGAGCGATACCCAAGGTGTGGCCTACTTCATGGGCAGACAACTGTTTAATACGATCAAGTGCCATTGTCTGTTGTTCAACGGTATCGTCGTTTCCATTGCTAAACGGGCTTGTAAGGCCAAGGGCAATCAAGTAATCCTGTCGCACTCGCAACGAACCCAATGTAACGTGCCCTTTAATGATCTCTCCAGTGCGTGGGTCAACCACAGATGAGCCATAAGACCACCCTCGAGTAGCACGGTGCACCCAATTGATCACATTGTACCGCACGTCCATAGGGTCAGCGCCCTCAGGCAGCACTTTGACTTGGAAAGCATCTTTATAACCAATCGCTTCAAATGCTTGATTCCACCATTGTGCACCTTCTTTTAGCGACGACATTACAGGCTCTGGAATACCAGGATCAAGGTAATATATGATTGGCTCAACCGCTTCACTCACATCCGACTCTGGCGATACTTTTTCCAGTCTATGGCGGGTAATAAATCGTTGTTCAGTAGCTGCGTCAATGGGAGTTGCGTAATCAAAATAGCGGAATTTCCAGTAACCTGAATAAGGATGATAAACCCTAGGTTCATAGCCTGCCGGTGGGAGTGCGATAAACGAATGATGCAGATGTACTGAAATACTGATGGGGTCAGGTGTCACCTGAGAAACAAATTCTCCCGGCTTAGTCCCGCCATAGGTTACTAACGCCTCCAGTTCTGTATTCTCAACAAATGCTTTGGTTCTGGGTAAGTAGACACCACTACGAGAGCTATCAGCCTTGAAGCTACCTTGACCACGGCCGCTTAATCGGTTTGATATACCGTGAATATCACTGAACAAATAAGGAGTGTAATCGATCAACACACTTTCTTCAGATATAGCTACGATCTTAAAACCCGCAATCACTGAATCGGCAAAAGCTTCATCAATACTGCTGCGCTCGGCTTGATTGTCCGTAACAGCGCGATAATCAGTGTTCAATTGCTTGAGTAGCAACTTGTTGCCAAAACGCTGAAAGACTACCAAGCGAGTTTGACCCAGCTGACCCCGATCCAAACCAATATCGTTGGATCCTACACCATGGGGCAAGCTACTTTGAAAGAGGTATTGCGTATCGCCAACGGGCACAGCAAGAAACACTTTGTCTTTGCTTTCGTCGTAATAAATGGGGATAAGCCCGTCGCGTTTCTCCATGTTTTGAGTGTAATCGGAGATAGTAGGCACATCCGCCCACACCGATGACACAAAAAGCATCAAGGTGATAAGGTATTTTTTCATTATGATTCCCTGTCAAGTACTTGTTGTTTGTTATGAATTCATCAATCGGACATTCTTTGAACGCCGATTATTGCGTACTTGTTGTACTACGTTACCCCACCAATCATCGTATTACCAGTGAGCAATTCATTTCTTAAATAGACTGTTATTACTGAAAAAAATGATACCTATTCTATGCTTTGCGTATATTTGATGAACCACAACAAATAGGACTCAATTTATGGCATCTACTCGTGAATTTGATGTAGTGATTTTTGGTGCTACAGGCTTTACCGGAAAGCTAGTCGCAGAATACTTTCAAGCACAATATGCTGATAATGAATCGATACGCTGGGCAATTGCTGGACGTAACGCCGACAAGCTAGAAAGCGTTAAGCAGGCGCTCTCAATTAGCGATAGTGTGGCATCTATCGTAGTTGACAGCGATGATGATGAGGCGCTCTCAAACCTAACCAAGCGCACTAGTGTGGTGCTTACTACCGTTGGTCCGTATCAAATATACGGTGAGAAATTATTGGCAGCGTGCGTAGAAAACGCCACCGGCTACACAGACTTATGTGGAGAACCGGCATGGATGCATCAAATGATTGGAAAATATGAAGCTCGCGCGAAAGAAACTGGAGCCAACATTGTATTCTCATGTGGTTTTGATTCGATACCTTTTGATTTAGGGGTCTACTATTTCCAACAACATGCAAAAGCGGAGACGGGAAAGACGCTGAAATACGTCAAAGGCCGAGTAAGAGCCATGAAGGGTACGTTTTCTGGCGGTACGGCAGCAAGCTTAAAAGCGACGATGGCAGCAGCATATCAAGACAAGTCAGTTCTTGCGGCGCTGAAAAACCCCTACTCTCTAGCCAACCCTGCGAATACCCATCCACAACCAGACGGAAATACTCCGCACCTGGATGAGTCTCTAAACTCTTGGTCAGCACCATTTATAATGGCTGCAATTAACACGAAAAACGTCCACCGATCTAATCACTTAGCAGGCTACCCTTATGGTGAAGACTTTCAGTATGACGAAATGCTGCTGACAGGTCCTGGTGAAAAAGGCCAAGCTATGGCGCAACATGTTGCTGAAGACAAGTCACTTGCCAGTGATGATGGTCCGAAACCCGGTGAAGGTCCGAGCAAAGAAGAGCGCGAGACCGGCTTTTATGATGTGATGTTTGTGGGCCAAACTGACGACGGCAATCTGTTAATTACTTCGGTAAAAGGTGATAAAGATCCAGGGTATGGTTCTACCAGTAAAATGATTTCAGAGTCTGCGTTGTGTTTGGCTAATGATGTGAATCTACCTGGTGGTTTCTACACGCCAGCGGCAGCGTTTGGCGACGCCATTATTCAACGCTTAACGAAAAAAGCAGGCCTTACGTTCACAATTGAGCGATAGCAGAAACGAGAAAGCAACAAAATCAAGGGGCATAACGGCCCCTTGATCCATATCAACCCTAGTATCAAAGGATTTGTGCACAATACCATCACCCAGTCGCCGCCTTTAAAATTTAATGAGCGAAAATCATTTCAACGCTTCGCATGTTTTGCCCAAGAGTGACACATCCTTTCGTGTTTCTATTCGCAAAGCTGCAGAAATAGCCATTTCTGATAAGCCTGTTTTTGGCGCGCATGTCACCTTGTTTCCTGCGTCACTGCGCGAAACCAACTTTGTCGCTCCCCCAAGTTGTTTGCTAGGTTGGCTCGACCACAATCGATTAGATCATTTAGTCATCAAACCTACTGTGTTATTGCCAGGTGAAAACGTAGATGTGAGCGCACTCAGAACGCAGTACTTTTTTGCTGACGATGGCACACTGAGAACCACTCAGCCACTGAAAATTCGACTGCTAGCGAGTACCCCACAAGATATACATCACCATGGTTGGATGTTGTTTTCACCACTATAAAATCAATACAGTTCAAGGATATAATTTATATCTATCGTCGAATTTTTCATGCGATGCTCTATACTCAACGTTAAAGCGGTAACTGTTACCAAGGCAGCACTTTGAAGTTGATACCTGCGACATACTTTTTCGATAAAGAAACCGAAGCAAAATTCCAAGTACACATCAACAAGAGCTCTCATCGCCTTGTTGCCATCATGTTTTACATTCTTATTGCACTGCTTTCCGCGTTTTCCTTAACCGACCTATTTAGCGGCGCTTTCACCAAAAATGCGCTGGAAAATGCCCTTCGCATGGTAATGATAGCGCTTTCAATAGTGTGTATTTACAGAACCAGTAACAAATACTCGGAAAATGCTGACAAACGTTTTTTGTTCTACGCCGCAGTATTTACTGTAACAAGCGTAGGACTATTCGGAAGTGTTGCTCATGGTCATGGCGAGCTGAACGAAGGTGGTCCAATGTTAGTCTCGGCAGCAATAATCACGCTTCCCATGTTACACCTAGGTCATAAACTGATTCTCTGGAGCATTATGGGAGCTGGCCTCTTCATTATCCAGAGCTTCACAGGGATTTCGTTGTACTGGGCCATTTTTTATTTCATTGCCATGACAGTTATCATGATTATTCTGCAATACCAGCTCGATGTATTATTGAGAAATCAATTTCGCGCCCAGTTGGTTGAATCTGAAAAAGCCAAAACGGATAAGTTGACGGGTCTATATAATCGATACAGCTTCGATACAAATTTTAATAAACTGCTTAAAAATCTAGCGCCCACAGATACGCTGTGGTTGGCCATGCTTGATATCGACTATTTCAAGAAATACAACGACAACTATGGTCATTTAGAAGGCGACAGAGTGCTAGTTAAAGTTGCCGACTTACTAAGCAAGCAACATGCTGATATGGTGGTTCGTTTTGGCGGTGAAGAGTTCATTTTAGTAAAAACAGGACCAACGTGTGACCTCCCATGGCTGTCTGATTTACCCGCTCAATTTCGAGATCTCGCAATACCACATAAATACTCACCACTGTCACATGTTACGGTATCCGTAGGCGTAGTCTCGGTATCAGGAAGCACTGAACATGTCACCACAACTGCGTTATTAACGGTTGCTGATGAGCTGATGTACTGCGCTAAATCAATGGGTAGGAACAGAGTTACCAGTCAGACATATGCACATCAAGATAGTCAATAGCGACTAAGTCATTCGAGGCCAACGCAAACACATTTTAGCACCGCCCAAGCGTTGAGAGGTTTCAATCGAAAAGCAACCACGGTGTTTCAGTGCCGCAGTTTGTACAATATACAAACCTAACCCAAAACCAGACGTTTCATCTTGCTCATCACTTCCCCGTTGAAACACTTGAATCAGTTGTGTCGCTTCGTCGCACACCCCGGGCCCATCATCTTCAACGGTAAGGCTGTACTCATCACCAACAATCGATATATCTACCGCAATTGTTTTGCGAGCATAGCGAATCGAGTTAATGATCAAATTCTGTAGTGCGAGTAACATGAGATTGCGGTCGAAGTTAGCTTTTTCCGTATTGTGCGTAAACCTAATATCAAGCGTGTGTCGATGCATTGCATATTTAGGAGCAATCACCTTGAACAATGCGCGAATGTAATGGACTTTTTGACAAACGAGTACGCTCGCATTATCTGCCTTTGCAAAATTGAGATACGTTTCCAACATTGCTTCTATTTCGCGAATATCATCAAACAGTTGCTTTTTGTCTTCCGATTCAATGGATGGAGACAATATTTCAAGCAAAAACTTCATACGACTCAAAGGCGTCCTAACTTCATGTGAAAGTGTTCGCGACAAATCTCTATGAAGCTGCAATAGACTGACTAGTTTTTCTGACATCGTCGACAAGGCACTAGCGAGTGGGTAGATGCTCGAAGACCTAGTAATAGATAGTGGAATGTGCTGGGGCTTTACTCCAAATCTTATTGCCTGACGTTGCAACGCAAATAAGTCCTTGAACAGCGGGCGCATGAAGGCGAGTAGTGTCAGACCTAAGCATCCATAAAAAACGACAATCAAATAAGGGACGTAATCTGACTTTGGTGGCTCTGAGTAAAACGGCCCAAAACGCAATGCCTGCTCATGTTTATTAGATATACGATAATAAAATGTAAGGCCATGAGTATCCAATAAAGACACCGTTTCTCCCTTCAGCAGTCTAGCCTGTAGATTCGGTGTTAAGGCTAAATCTTCCAGTAATACATAAGAAAAACGAGGGAGTTTTTGTTCGCCCCCAGATTCAAATTCCTGCTCATATGCCGTAAAGAGGTAATCTACGTTAATTTGATATTCTGTCGTTTGTTTTTCTAAAGCATTAATTAGCTGGTTAAAGGAAAAAACCAGTAAACAACCTACTAGCAAAATTAAGCCGTAAAGACGATAGAACTGGCGTTTCATGAAGAATGTTCAACTGTTGTCGGTGGCTCGTAAGCCAATACATACCCTTTTCCCCACACAGTACGAATACTTAATCCCGGAATGGCAAGACCTTGTAACTTCTTACGCAGACGCATTGTTCTTGCATCAATAGTACGATCAAGCCCGTCATATTCCCGTTTCATCAACTCGTTAAAGATAAACTCTCTTGTCAGAGGCCTGTCCTTGTACTGTGCGTAAATCCACAACAATTCAAATTCATGGTGTGTAAAATTTAGTGCTTGCTCTTGATAAGTAACGGTTTCTGCATTTTTGTCGAGAATTAAGCTATCACCTATTGAAAGGGTTGAACAATCGTACTCTCGCGGCCCTTCGCGCAAATTAGCTCTAATCCTAGCGAGTAACAACTGAGGATGTACAGGTTTTGTAATGTAATCTACCGCCCCCAGATCTAACCCCTTGATTTCGTCTTTCACGTCGGTAAGTGCGGTGAGAAATATAATAGGTGCATCACATACTTCTCGGAGCTTAGGGAACAGCGCGAAACCATTTCCATCGGGCAACATTACATCGCACAGTATCAAATCGAAGGTCATTTCTCTTATGTCTTCTATATCGGCTGCATTAACCTTATGTTCGACAGTATAGCCATGAGGTGTAACATAGCGGGTAATAAGGTTCGCTAGCTTGATGTTATCTTCGATAAGTAAAATAGACGTATTTAGAGCCATAAGTACTACAAACCTAAACCATATCTTCTGCGTTTTCGAGTTTGGGCTGGTTGAAAAACGGCAACGCGAAAATCAACAGCTGCAACCTCTAGCTCCCCTTCCGCCAGGTAGAACCGCTGATTTTCATTCACTAGCTGTTGTGCCAATTTGGTCTCTGAATCAGACACCATTCCACACCACAGAGGCTCGTTGCACTCCTCCTTGTATAAGCAAACTTGAGCAATGGAGGGTTCTAGTGCAGAAACAAAGATAGAGACATCACAGTATTCACCAAATTCTTTAACTTCGCAGATCTGCGGCTTTATCGAGAGCATGTATTTAGCGACTGACTGGGTGCTAAACCAACTCTGCTCTTGCGCCCAAACCTGGGCGCTAATAAACGCAAATGTAGCGATGGCGATATTACGTGTGATGTATCGCATTCTCTTCCTTGCTATAAATAGTATTCAATGCCCAGGAAATATGAAGCGACACCCTTATTATTAATCAGAGGGCTGTTGGATATCACATCATCTAAATAGGTGTGTTTATAGGTGAACAAATAGTTCCAATTGTCATTAATAGTGCGTCGCATAGAGAGAAAAACACTGAAGTTAATCGCTTCTGAGGCTGGCGTGTAACCGTCAAAAACATATCCCAGTTCGTTTTCGTTAACTCGGTAATAATAGTCTACGAGGCGTCCACTCTTTCTAGTGACTAGGGCTTCTAATGCAATTTGCCAATCATCCCAGTGCCACGAGCGGTAGACACTCACCTCTGCTTCGTTACCACCATGTACACCAGTAACATCGGAAAACCATCGAAAAGACACGTCTATACTGTCTTGCGTAAAGGTCATTGCTCCACCGGCAAGATACGAAACGTCACGTTCCACTGGTAATGGATTTGGTGGTTGTCGATAAAATTCACCATTAAATCCAAGTGCAGCAAGCAAATCAGGGTCTTGTTGGTAGAAATAAATGCCATCTAAGTTGAAGCGACTAGCAAGATCAATAACTACTTCATCAGATTCCAGCAAGGCGTATCCTAAAGACAAGTTCTCGATAAAGAAACGCTCACCGTAATACGCAAATGTTGGCAACACATACAAGTCGATCTCGCTAGCGTCGACAATTGGATTATCTATTTGGCCATAGCCTAACGCTGCACCAATACGCCATTCCCCGACAGTATTGTGAGTAGTTGAATAAGAATAATTAGATGAACTAGCAAAGGATGTATTGGACGTAACTATCAATATGCAAAAAATGAAAAGAACGCTCGGAAGACGGGAAAACAAACTAAAATCTCATTAAACTTAAACTGCAGTAGCTGCGTAAATAGTATCAACCCATGTTGTAAATTTCTATAAAGCACAAGCCCCTCGCCATCAATTCGAACAACTTCGAACAATTCTCTTCTGCAGCCCCCATTCGCTCGTTTTACGAACAAATTCGAACAATTAAGTACTGATTTGACTGAAATATTTCGTGATATACCAAAAAAGCCTGGTCGAAAAACAAGCCTCAATACTAAGTGGCAACGACCAGCAGGGAACATCTATAACAAAGGTATATACCATGAAAATAAAAACAGTAGTTTCAGCTACCGCAGCCATATTGTATGGCATGGGAACCGCTGCGGCTGCTCTAGACGCCTCGCACACACCCAGTGGTGTGCTCAAAGGCTTAGAGCTTCCACCAGAGGTTCTAGACAGGATCCAGAAGCCACAAAGAGAGAACAGTCAGGAAATGTCCGCGGCAGCACGGTACATTGACTCCCAAAAGGTTAACCGCCAAATCATGGGCGGTAAACCTCGTCAAAAGTTCATTCCTGAAGAGGGTATTGTAGGTGAACAAACCTACATTGTGCGATTGAAAGACGCTCCAGTCGCTACTTACGACGGAAGGCTCGCCACTTACGCTGCGACCAATGTGATGGCAGCTTCTTCTGGCTATGGTAACGAAAGTAGCGTCAAATTATTCAGCCCTGAAAACGCCAATTTAACCGCGGTAGAAGCTTACAAAGAGTACTTGTATTCCAAACAAGAGGTTGTGGTTACGAAAGCTGAATCTCTGGGGGTTACTCTTGATATTCGCGAGCAATACACAAACGCTATTAACGCATTCTCAGTACGTTTAACCCAAAGTGAAGCGCAAAGCTTGGCAAGCCTTCCCGATGTAGTGCAGATTACTCGCTCAACAAACAAGCAATTATTTACCGATGTGGGTCCAGGTCACATCGGCGCGGATAAAGTATGGTCTGGTGACGTTACCAGTGGTGTGCCATACAAAGGCGAAGGCATGGTTATTGGTATCATAGATACCGGTGTTAACACAGACCATGCATCATTTGCTGAAGTTGCTGAAGACGGTTATGTGCATATTAATCCTTGGGGCGACGGCATTTATGCAGGTGACTGTTTGCTCGACGGCTTCGAATCAATGTGTAACAACAAACTCATTGGTGTTCGTTCTTATGAAGTGATCACTGATATCTATAACGCAGACGAGTTCCAAGACCCTAACAAAGCACCATGGGATCCAAATGAACTAATTGCACCTCAAGTAGGTGAAGACTTTAATGGTCACGGATCTCACGTTGCAGGTACTGCTGCGGGTAACCCAATTGCTAACCAACCCATCTTAGTTGCTTACCCTGGTGAACCTGACGGTGTGGCAATAGATCATGAATTCCCAATGGTCTCTGGTGTCGCACCACGAGCTAACATAGTTTCATACAGCGTCTGTTACCCAGCAAACTACTCAGTAGAATACCAAGGGTGTCCTGACGAAGCGATTCTTGCCTCTATCGACGATGCTATTGAAGATGGCGTTGATGCGATTAACTTCTCTATCGGTGGTGGTGAGCCATACCCATGGGAAGACCCCACAGAACTGGCATTCCTTGCCGCTCGTGATGCAGGTATCAATGTTGCTGTCGCTGCGGGTAATTCAGGTTTCTATAACATTGGTCACACTGCACCATGGACAAACGTAGTTGCCGCCACTATTCACGGTCGTGAAGTTGCGGTTGAGGGAAAAGTTGTTGAAGGTTTCTCTGGTGGTGATACTGCACCTCCGTATACCCTCTCAGCGCAGGGGATTTCAGATGCTTACACTGGCCCTATTGTAGATGCAGCGGCTTTTGGCGACGGTGCCTGTTTAACGCCATTCCCCGAAGGCACTTTTGACGGCGAAATCGTTGTTTGTGCCCGTGGTGATATTGCCCGTGTAGCAAAAGCTGAAAACGTACTTGCCGGTGGTGCGGGTGGATTCATCCTGTACAACACTGTATCTTGGGGTGACAATGGCGAAGGTGACTTGTTTAACGACGCTTATCCTCTACCCGGCGCTCACATAGATCAGTACAGTGGTTATCAACTGACGAACTGGTTGGCGACAGGTACAGATCACGTAGCAACTATTACGGCATCTACGATTAGTGTTTCAACCAATGAAGCAATCATCGATTCCGTTGCAGACTTCTCGTCTCGTGGTCCATCAAGAACCCACTCACACCACTTTGCTCCTAGCATTGGTGCGCCGGGCGTCGATATTTACGCGCCATACGCTGATGAACTGCCATTTATCGACAACAATGGTTCAAAAGACTGGGCATTCTTGGGTGGTACCTCAATGGCTAGCCCACACGTTGCTGGTGCGCTAGCGCTGATTCAGCAAGCAAACCCAGACTGGACTCCATCTGAAATTCAATCTGCAATTCAAATGACTGCAATGCAGGCCTTTACGCTTCCAGATTGGACGGGGGTTCGCAGCGAAGCGGGTCACTACGATTCAGGCTCAGGCATTATCAATGTTGCTGATGCACTGGCTACTGGTCTAATCATGGATGAGACCGTTGAAGGATTTACCGGCGCTAACCCTCGCAATGGTGGTGATCCGCGCAACTTGAACTTGCCTCAAGTGCTAGACATGAACTGTGAGCAAACCTGTAACTGGGTGCGTACAGTTAAGGCGACAAGAGATGCGACGTGGACAGTTTCAGCCGAAACTGGCGAGTACAGTGTTAAACTTCGCGCCTACCCTGAAACCTTTACCCTAAAAGCGGGCGAAATTCAGACCATTCTCATTCAAGGTGAAATCCTTGATAGTCAAACCAGAATGGGTAACTCGGAACTAGAAGTTCACGGTGAAATCACCCTAACGCCAGACAATACAGATATCCCTGAGGTTCATTGGCCGGCGGCAATGCGATTTGACCACGGCGATTTACCAGAAGCTATTAACATTATTGCCCACCGCAACGATGGTAAACAGACCATTGGTAACTTGGTTACGTCGCCTATTGCAGAGTTTACTTCACGTGTTTACGCACCAGTAGCAGCGACAGTTGAAACTTTCACTATTCCTCAAGATGACGACCAGTGGTCACCTATCAATGACGGCTTAGTAGAAGACAGCGACCATGTTATTTGGTTAGACGTTGAAGAAGGTTCGACTCGCCTTATCGCTGAAGTACTTAGCCATGTAGATTCTACGGCGAGCCAAGCCTATGAAGAAGGTGTAGCCGGTATGTTAGTTGGTTACGATATGGATGGCGATGGTGAAGTAGACCCTCAAGATGAAGCGATTTGTTGGTCGAACGCAGCGTATGAAAGTAACTGGTGTAACATCAATAACCCAGATGCTGGTAAGTATTGGGTGCTTGTCCATAACTTCCCTAACTACATGCATGAGCGAGTTGAAGATACTTATGAAGTGGCTTATGCAGTGGTAACTGGCGAAGCAGCGGGTGCTGAGCTTACTGCCACTGGCCCGGCGATGTCTGATGGCCTAACACCATATACATTTGACGTGAACTGGGATATGCCAGAACTTGAAAAAGGCGACCTATATTACGCTGCGCTAGATATTGGTACGGATGCAGGCAACCCAGGAAACCTTGGTTTTATTCCTGTGCGTTTAGAACGCGGAGAGAATGAAATCTCTGTTGTGGGTTCACAAACACAAGCCCGTGCAGGTGATATTGTTAATGTTGAACTTAGCGTACTATCTAACCAAACTGGTGGTGAGCGCGTGTTTGACATTAGCACGATACTGCCTGAGCACGTAACACTGATCCCTAACAGCGTTTACACACGGTCTAACTACGATTACACCGTAGTGGAAGACGGCAATAGCATTACCGTATCCGGTACGCAGCTTAACTCTGCGGAATGGGCTCATGACTATGTAGTCACAACCAATGTCGAAGATCCCTATTGTGATACACCTACCTTTACAGGTCATGACGGTGGTTACCTCAACCTAGAAGATCATGGTATCAATCCTGAATATGGCGCTGGTGGACATTATTCTGAGAATTTTGTATTACCGTTCAATTATCTTTGGTACGGCGACGTAGAATATGCGCTATACAACAACTATGAGTATGCAGCGACTGACTTCCTAGAAATTAGTCCTATGGGTTATGTCAAGCTTGATAGCCTGCCATTGTTCTGGTCGATTCACTTACCATTCCCTTATTACAGCTTCCCAGACCAACTGATTGGTGTAATGTGGAAGGGTGATTTCTTTGCTTCTCAAGTCATGGGTACTCCCTATGAATATGACGAGGAAAAAGAAAGAGTTAATGGTATTTCCGTTGCGACGTTAGACAATACAGTGATCATCGAGTGGGATGGTGCACGCACTGAAACCTACGGCGGTTTTAACTGGGAAACTGGCGAGACCTTGTGGCTGAACAATTTTGATGACTCATATGACTTTGAGTTGTTCTTGGATGTTAGCAAGCCTGGTCATGGTAAAGGTGACTATGAGCTTGTGATGGCCTACGACAATGTTGATTTTGGTTCTTCAAATGGACAAGGTTCAATTGGTCTTCAAGGTTACAGTGGTGCTCGCGGATACTTCTCACCTATCTACGGCTACCTAGGTACAGAATATGCGTACGACAACCTACCGAACCACGTTGAAAGCGGTACCATCATTTGTTACGACTATGTGGGTCCAGATTCAACTAAGTTTGACGTTGGCTTCCAAGTACGTGTTAACGAAGGTTCAATCGGTGAAACCATCGCTATTCAATTCGATAATGTTATCGAAGGCATGAACGATGCGTCAGTTACTTACGAAATCTCTGTACCTAGCTCAATCAACGTGGGGGCGATCAACAACCAAACAGTTGCTGAAGACACGACACTCGAGGGTATCATGGTTGCGTATTCTGACAGTGATTCAGGTGCTAACACCATTACGGTGACTGGCGAGAATATCACTGCTGAAGTTCATGGCCACGATGCGGGTTCGATGATTGACATCACACCAGATGCGGATTTTAGTGGCGAAACTGAAGTTACCGTAACGGTCACTGACAACCTTTACACTAACGATTCGGCATCAACGAGTTTCCTGCTGACCGTTACTGCGATGGACGATGCACCTGTGGCAATGGCTACGGCGTCTAACATCAACGAAGGTCAATTAGCAACGCTAGACGGTTCCGAGAGCCACGATATGGACGGTGACAGCTTAACTTACAGTTGGTCTGGCCCGGGAGATATTGCTGATGTAAATGCAGCAAGTACTTCAGTGTCAGGTCTTTCGGTTGGTTCTCACACCTTCACGCTAACAGTTAGCGATGGTGTGCATGAGTCAACAAGCGAAGTATCAGTGACTGTGAGTGCAGTAGTTGAATCTTCAGACTCTGACAATAGCAGCGGTGGTGGCTCAACAGGCCCAATGCTACTCCTTTTGGCACTGAGCTTATTAGTCATGCGTCGTAGACAGTAGTCTGCCAATATTCGTGCACTTCACCCTGGGATTGCACGATAATGCAAAAGCCGTATTCTGTTTGCGACTCTGGCATAAGAATACGGCTTTTTTATGTATGTGATTCACAGATTGCATCTGAAAGACCAGAAAAACGTTGCGCTTTCGTACTAACCATTCTTTTAAAAGTGTGCAGTTGGGAAATGATCAAACAACCTCGCTTTGCTCGAGTAAGGCCAGTATACAAAATACCGCGATGCCCAACCGAAGACGCGACTTCGTCAGCGAGTTCAGGTAAAAACATAACTACCTGCTCAAATTCAGAACCCTGAGACTTGTGAATTGTCATTGCATATACCGTTTCCACGTTGGGAAGGCGCGCTAAAGATACACTGCGTAATCCTCCATCATCACCCTCAAACCATGCCTTAAGTACACCTGTTTTATCTGGCCAAATGACTCCCACCTCACCATTTGACAGCCGTTGAGCATGATTATTTTTAGTCACCATTATCGGACGACCACGATAAAACCCATTCTCAGGTGTGCGGGAATTGACTGACAGCGAGCGCTCTATCAATCGGTTTAGTCCTTCAACGCCAAGGGTACCTTTGCGGATTGGTGTTAACCACCTTACCTGAGCCAGAACGTCAAGCGCTTCCTGTGGATTTTTAGCACTCCTCAAAGGTTGGAAACTTTCCCTCGCCACCCCCTGCAAACGCTCAATGTCAACGTCAATGTCGTTTGCCATAAAGACCGAATCACCGGGAAGCGTCAATCGAGGCGATTCAATGTTGTTCAACAAAGCGCTTGCAGCGTCATCATTACCTTGTTGAATTTCCGTCGCTAGCGCTGCAAGTGCCCCCTTAAATCGCTGAGCCGCTACCAGGGTATGCAGCCATGGTTGGGCGTTTTCGTTAACAGGCAATTTCGGTAAGTGTGGGCAAAGCTGACCGACCCAATTTACGAGTGGGCTAGGAGCAGCACCGGTGACATTGTCATCAATCGCAAGTTGCTCCAATACGTTGCCCGTTTCTACTGCGGGTAACTGGTCAGCATCACCAATAAGATAAAGACGTCCATGTTCGGGCATAGCACGCATTAGCCTAGCCATCAATGCAAGGTCTATCATGGACGCTTCATCAACAATGAGTACATCTAGCGATAATTTTTGGTGGTTGCTATACCGTGTATCAATGGTGTGTTCTCTGACACCGAGGAGGCTATGAATCGTACTCGCTTGAGTGGGGATACTGTCCTTCAAAGCGTCCGGTATCTTATTCTCCAATGCTGACAAACTCTTTGAAATAGACTCAGTCATCCTTTGTTGTGCTTTACCGGTAGGTGCAGCTAGCACAATGTTTTTGGGTGAGCCATTGATACTTTGCAGAGCTAGCAGTAAACGAGTTACGGTGTAAGTTTTTCCGGTACCTGGTCCACCATTAATTACGCTAAATTTCTGGGTGACGCTTTTTGCTACCGCCACTTGCTGCCAGTCTTGCTCATTAACCTCTTCCACTGGAAACATGGCAGGCCAGCACTTAGCTAGAGCGTTTATTTGATTATCAGATAGAGGTTGAGGCTGAGTATTAGCACTTATGTATGATGCAACCTCTTGTTCGAACTGCCAGTAACGCTGGGTATACAAACGCTTACCATCAAACTTCAATAAGGGGGTAAGCCGAGGGTCACTGGTGGCCAATTGTGACACTTGTTGTAAAACAGAAAGTGATGGAAAGGTCTCACTCAGTTTTGCTTCATTCGTTTTATTCTCAACTGAGGGCGACAACACCTGGGTATTGGCAAGTTCAGCTAGGACAACACAACTGTGTCCTTGACGCTGGAAATACGACAAGGCAATGAGTAGCTGATACCAAACGTTAGCCTTGCCTTCAGGCAACGAACAAACCTCGCTCACTGCATCAGCAAAATGAATATCGATACTGGCGACTTTGGGAGCTTCATTGTTTTCGCTACGACTACCTGCGCTCATACTTGCCCCTCCTTAGTTGATACATTCGATGTTGATGTATCTGAGGCGTCAGAGAAAATCGCGCTCAGTTGCTGCAATTCCTGTGTGGTTATTTTGGAAAAATACACACCTTCACTTTGCGTATTTTCTGGGTGCATACCCCGTAAATACAAGTAGTACACACCGCCAAAATGTATCTCTGGATCGTAGTCGGGTAAACGCTTAGCTAAATATCGATGTAGCGCCAAGCTGTATATCAGGTACTGCAAGTCATAAAGGTGTGACTGCAGGTCTTTCGCGACAGAGAGACGGTCATAATCGACTAAAGCATCGCCTAGCCAGGTAGATTTGTAGTCGGACACGTAGAATTTACCTTCGTACTCAAATATCAGATCGATGAATCCATGCATCATACCCTCCATGTTGGAAGCATAACTTGTGGGGACTGCAACAGAATCGGTACCAAGGATGCCGTTTTTCCGATGTTTAATGAGTAAATTGGCTAACTTTCCCCACTGAGTATGTTCCATAGGAAAATAAAATTCAGCCTCTCGCAACGTCTGTTTATGCTCAAGTGCCGCCAAACATAATTCGGGATCTTGTTTGGATAACGGTGAATCAAGTACCTGTGCTAACCATTCATATAACAGCGGTTTTTGGTCATCACCTACACCGTATTTCAATGCAATTGGATCACAAGATTCAGCCCAATTAGGCTGTGAAAAATCTAATTGCTCAAGGCTATCGTGGAGCAAGTTACCTGAGTTTGCCCCTTTTTCTAAAGTAAATCTCAAGGGTAATGCCGTTTCTTCGTTATCAGCTAATTCAGAACCTATATCATCCTCTGTCGTTGGGTAACTCTCAGACGCTCTGGCTTGTTGATCAACGACATGCGCTGTACTGTTCGACGCTGTTTGCTTAGACAGTGCGGTAAATGAATACAAACGCCATGCTTCTTCTGCTTTGCCTGCAAACTTACTCAAACTTAATGTTGGTAATTGAGGCTCTGCCAGGTTACTCGAAACATGGATCGGCTCTTGAGTTAAGCCATCTGGCTCCACTGTGATACAACAACTAAAAGCATCTGGCTCTTTGGCTATGCTCTCCAATGAGTTTTGCCAGCCCCCGTCATCTGATGACGAAGCCACTCCCAAGGCTCTCGCTAACGCACTTTGTTCATTGTCTTTAAACTCAGCCACTCCCATATAGCATCGGTGGGCAGCACGAGTAACGGCTACATAGCACAAACGTGTATCTTCAGCGTGACTTTCGGCTCTCAAACGAGCGACAGCACATTCACTGTAACCAAGCTGTAAGGTTAATTGTTGCGAAGATTCATCGTAATAGCTCATGACATTAGCGTAGCTGTTACCCACCTTTGCAGGATCTTTATAGCCACTGGCGAAAGGCACAAACACGATGGGGTACTCCAACCCCTTTGAACCGTGTTGGGTCACAATGCGAATGAGTTGATTATCACTTTCTAAGCGTAACGTCATCTCCTCGTCGGCTTGCGGAGAGTTTATTTGACGGTAAAGCCACACCAATAGTTGCTCTGGGCGTTTGTGCACAATTGCGGCCTGCTCTAGCACTTCCGCCAAATGAAGATAATTGGTCAGTGCTCGTTCAGTTTGGCTACTAGTGGGGGTGTAGTGTTGTTGCAGTAACTCCAATACCACCGCCATACAACCTTTCTGCTGCCAAAGTACCCGCATCTGTGACACAACATTCATGACCTCATCCCACTGCCCTTCATCATCGTGATATAGCAATGAAACCAGTTTTCTGGGCGATATGCCCCATAAGGGACTCACTAAGCTTGCCGAGACTTTTCTTCCGTCGTCTAAATGCCATATACCATCAAGCACGCTGAACAGATCCCTTGCTTGAGAACTGGTGAAGAGGTTGTTTCTGTCACTCAAAAATACCGAGGTTAAGCCTTGCTCTTCTAGCACAGCTTTTATCACTGAGGCTTCATTGCGATTTTTTACCAAGATAGCGATATCTGAGGGTTTAATTGATGCCTCACCCAAAGTAGCTTTGCTAAACAGTCTGTGTATCTCGTTACCTATCCACTGACTTATCTGACGCTGCATGGTTTGCGCGTTTGGCTTATCTTCATTAGCAGGCAACCAAACATAGTTCATGGCGCTACGGTTGGACTCTGGGTCAGATAACGGTGTGTTGGCTGCCTTAGCGTAAGGTGTAGACTCAACGGGTAAATAGTTAATCCCAAAACCAAACACTTCTGTCCCAGTTTCTGATAGTGGGGTACCGTAAAAAAGCCGATTGTAGGCACCAACCATTCCCTCAACAGAGCGCCAATTTGTATTCATTACCCAACGAAAATCAGCGTCATTTCCGGCTCTAAGATAGGTAAAAATATCACCGCCTCTGAATCGATAAATGGCCTGTTTGGGATCACCTATCATCATCAAGGCAGTATCTATACTTCCCTTTTCGTAAACCGTATTGAGAATGGTATATTGATCAGCATCGGTGTCTTGAAACTCGTCGATTAGTGCCACCGGATAGGCTTGTCTTAGAGCCGAAACGATTGATGTATCTGGCTTGGAAATTTCATTCGCCAGTAAGCGAATAAGATCGTCAAAATCCATGATTCCAAGACGTTGCTTCTGCGAAGCTACACTTTGCTGAATATAATCAATCCCACCGTTTACCAAAGTGAGGGCAGGTAAACTCTCAAGGGCTTTTTGCTTACGCGCGGTTAAGTCAGCGACTGATTTTTTAATCTTAGCCACAAGGGATTTTAGATCATCAAATAAGGGGACCAAGGGTTTTACTGCAGCTCCTTTATATCGCCCCCCGTGATAAAAAGCCGTTGCTGTTTTATCTAACGGTGTTAATGATTTTAGCGATAGCCACTCTAGAATAGCTGCCCATTCCTGCGTTCTTTTTTGCTCGTCTTTGTGCCCGAAAACCACACCACTGAGTATGGCTTGCTCGTTATTGAGTAAGCCTTGTCGAGTTGACTCAAATTCATTTGCCAGTGATTGAGTTAAACGGGCGATAGCCGCTTCATACTCTGCCTCGAGCGTGGGCTCGTCCATCAATTTTCTCATTTGAGATTGTCGACAGGCGCTACCAAAACTATCGAGTAGACCTTGAGGCACATGCCAACCATGCTCGGCAAGAGTCAAAAATGCGTCTGACTCGTTGCGCAGCTTTCTGAGCCAATCTTCAGCAGCGGTCAGGTATAGATCACTGGTATCTGTCTCCAGATTGAGCGACATGGCAAACCCGCTCTTAAATGCCAGTTGGGCTATAACCTGCTGACAGAACCCGTGAATGGTATATACCGACGCCTCATCTAACTCAAGTTGGGCAGCCTTGAGTAGCGCTAACCCTTCCTGCGTGTCACTCGCCTCAAAGACCTGTTTAAACACGGGATCGGCATCAATTGGCAACGCTCCATTTTGTTGCACTGCCTGCTCCCACAAGGGTGTTATTTCACGGAGTGTCTCACCAATTCTGCTACGGATTTCCTCGGTAGCTGCACGAGTAAAAGTCATCACCAGGATTTCTTTTACTGAGAGCTTTTTCTCCAACAGTAACCGTAGGTAGATCCGAGTAATATTGTAAGTCTTTCCCGTCCCTGCACTTGCTTCAATAAGGTGTCTGCCTTGTAGTGGCATAAGGGTAACGTCAAGATGGTTATTTGAACTCATAGTTTCACCACCTTCTTAATACTGGCCACGTGGCTCAACAGCGTGAATATCGGAGCATGATTTATATGCTCCATCGAGATACCACTGGGCAGTAACCAGGATAAATAGGGGTTATCGTTGGCAATGTTTGCCGATTGATTTGACTGAGTTTGCCAATTCGCTAGATCAGCATAGGCCTGAGCCGTATCGAGATACTCAAACACATCGTTTTTACCGGCTTTTTTCACTAACTCGGTAATAAGGCTGAGATAGATGGGCGTTGGACAGCGATGCAATTGACTGAAAAGTTCCTCGACAATAGACAACATATCTTTTGCAATTTGAGGCTCAACAGGCGCGTAGCGCGCCACTTTGATGTTGTACTCTCCTTTTTCCCAAACCGGGAAGAAAACGTCAAGTGGCTGTTGAATGCCACTGGCACAAAAACACAATTGAGACAGGTAAAAGGCGAAACCTCGCTTATCACTAATTGCGGTGGGGCAAAGATTGATTGTTGAATCATCAGCCAACCACCCCACTCCCTGTATCTGAAATTGTTCACCCTGCCAGCTAACTTGGGTTAGCTCCTGTGGTAAATCGCCGATGGCCTCGTGCAGAGCAGTTGTTGCCTCTTTCCACACGCCCGTAGTGACTTCGGTAGCAGGTGTCTGTGGAATATCACCGCGCATGGTAGCTAGCTCAATGGCATCAAAGCTGGCGTTATGTTGCACTGGGCCAACAACATCATCAATAAGTGCGTCAACCACCTGATATCGCACCAGGCTGTTAACATCAAACGGTTCGCTACTGTCTAACTCGATATGAGGTTGTGTTAGGTAAACCCCTAACACATTTCGGCCAAAGTAACTCAAAGGGTCATTGAATGCATTCGCGATGTCTGAGACTTGATACACATCATTCAATACCACTGTTTCGATCTCGTCCAATGATTCACTTGTGCCCATTTGATGTCGCATTGACTCAGTTAAGCGCAACCATCCTGCTTCGTAACTTGGTATTGGCCTGGTAAAATTTCCCTCACTAAAAGGATGTAACGGGGCCTGTGTAACAAGTGTTGACTTCAAAAGACCATAACCGTTAATTAAAACGTCTAGTAGCTCACCAAGCACCAGGCTTGTTTGGCGTTCATTGTTGTTTCGAACGTCATTACCCTGATAGCTCAGATAAATGCTGTCACGAGCAGATATCAATGCCTCTAAAAACAAGTATCTGTCTTCCAAGCGCCGAGATCTGTCGCCAATTTTACGGGAAGACTGGGCCATCAGATCGAGTCCCATGGGTGTGGATTGACGAGGGAACTCTCCGTCGTTAAGACCAAGAATACAGACTTTTTTGAAGGGTATGCTTCTCATCGGCAACATTGAACATACAGTCACTTGACCTGTCATAAAGTGGTTGCCCGCATCCGGCGACGAAAAACGATTGAGTAACAACATACGCACTTGGCTTAATTGCAGTTCGCTGGTGTAGCCTGCTTCCTCACAGCGCAGTTCAAGATCTGCACATACATTAGTGAGCATATCCCAGGTGGATTGTTCTTTTACGTCCGCATCGAAACACGTATTCAGCAAATCGACTAAACACCTGTGCCACTCTGATGCAGTTCGATTTTGGTTAAGTAACCTCGCTTGCTGTTGTAGGGCACTCACTAGGTCAATGAGTTTGCCTAGCACGAGCGTATTTTGGCCTTCTACATCGGGAACTGTGAGTAGCCCATTCACTAAGGTTTCACTGTCGGTAGCAGCCATACCTAAAAGAAGGCGCTTGAGTCCCCACCACCAAGTGTAGGTATCTTGAATACTAGTATCTTCAGTCTCGGACATTAACGCTTTATGATGTGCGTCCAATCCCCAATGCACATGGGCTTTGTGTAACCATACGGTCATCTGCGCCACATCATCTTGGGTAAACTCAAATTTGCGCTGAACTGCGGGTAACTGAAGATAATCGACAATATCTACCACCCCAAAACGACTATCCGGTAACGAAAGTAAGCTTATAAACGCAGACACAATAGGATTGGCATCAAGTGGACTCCTATCGGCAATTGAACAGGGTAAGCGCGGAACCTCTCGCGTAGGCGCAAATGTACCCACACGCTGAAAAATACTATCGACGAAAGGCGCGTAGTTCTCAATAGCCGGACACATCACCAAAATATCGGACGGCGAACGGTCTGGGTCTTGTGACAACCAATGTAGTAAATGATCGTGTAGTAGTTGCACTTCTCTCAGAGCAGAATGGGCAGAGACTATAGTTAGACTATCGTCAGCATTTACCGGGGCATCCGATAACTCTCCATGCAAAATATCGATTTGTATTCTCTGGAGTAGGGTGTTCGACGTGTGCTCCTCATCAAGCGGGGGAATGTCAAATGCGCTCACTTCGAAGGTGTTGAGTTCGGTAAGCAAGTTGAAAAGCTCCCGCCCTTGCTTACCAAGGTTTCCAAGTAACGGATGACTTTGTGCTTCACTCATCCATTTTTCTATACCCTGTTCTCTGAGAACCCGGGCCTGCTCACCTCGGCTTTTGGCATCTCCCCAATAGTTCACACTAGGGTTAAGATGAAAAATATGTATATCAATATGCGTGGATAATGCGTCAAGTAGCTGAACAAATTGGGGCGCCATTGTGTTTATCGCAAATACAATAACACTTGAGGGCAGCCCTTCAGGGACAGTGCCTTGCTGTAGACTTGAAAGCGCAGACTTTAAAAGTCCTGCAGGGTGCAGTGGGTTTTGGCTGACGAGCTCTCGCCAAAGTTCACCTTGCCAAGGTTCCATGGAGTTTTGCACACTTAGCGACTCACCCGCTTCCCATGCCAATAGCCACTCAGGCCGATACATTAAGTATTGTTCGTACACGTCGGCCATCGCAGTTGAGAACTGCAAGCGCTGTACACCCCGCTCTTGAGAGTTCTCGATTGTCTGCCAGTATGCATTTACCTCGCTAAACTCTGGCTTGTTTTGAATATCGGAGCGCTGAATAAGCTCATCGATACGCCAAGTGAGGATTTCTCGTCGATAGGGTGACTGACGCGGAATGGTGTCTTCTCCAAGAATAGCTCGGGCGGCATTCCACATAAATCTAACAGGCAGAGGAAAATCAAGGTTCATGGCCACGCCATGATGTTTTGCAAGTTCCATATTCACCCAGTGCTGCATTCCCGGGCTTTCAACCAGTATGGTTTGGGATTCAAAGATACTGCTCTGTTGCTGCTCAAGCAAAGTGGCGAGTAGAAAACTAAGGTGCTCAATTTTGTTCGACGGATACAGAGCCAGCAATTCGAATACATCCCTGATAAATATGACGAGATTAGTCTAACAAAAACAGTGATAGAAAAGATAAAAGTTTGGGAATTGTTGGTGGGATAGGATAAAAAAACCCATGTTGGCCTCAGGACACGAAAAACCAACATGGGTAAGGTTTACGGGCTAAACAATAACAACCTTAGCTAGCGTTGCCTGGCACTAGTTTGGGTTAACGTTACGAAGTAGCACAGTTAACACTTATATCTTTAGCATGAGCAATGCCAAAATTTAAATTCATTAAAATCATAAACTTAGACAAAGTTAGCAAGAAAGGCATAAGTTATTTCGATAACGCATGGTGCAAATGCACCACTAAACAGCACAACTTCGATAAACAAAACAGTTCACGCTGTGCAGCCATTCCAGTAGACTTTCAACATTAACAGAAGCCAATGGCTTTCATCGATCAAATGTATAACAAACTTAACTGCAGGATTATCAATGCTTTCGACACAACAACTCGCCACAATGCTCTCGCTTCAAGACAAAATGAATACTAAAGTTAACCCCAGCTGGTTAACTGCTGGGTATGGTTATCTGCGTGCTGCCATGGTGGAATCGGTTGAAGCTATTGATCATCACGGTTGGAAATGGTGGAAAGCACAACAAAAAGACTTGCCTCAACTTCAAATGGAACTGGTTGATATTTGGCATTTTGCCCTCTCGGCAAGCATCATAGAATTCAACGGTGATATCTCAGCCTCAGCGTCTACCATTGCTGAAGCGCTTACTGCATCTTCACCTAAAGTGACATTCGACAATGTTGAATACAGCCCAACTGAGAGTTCGCTACTTGATAACCTTGAGCTTATGGCAGGTCTTTGCGCAGCAAAGCGTTTTAGCGTGCCATTGTTCATGGTCATAGTTGAGCAATCAGAAATGGATGCTAACGAGCTATATCGCCAATATGTCGGCAAGAATGTGCTGAACTTCTTTAGGCAAGACAATGGCTATAAAGAAGGCACTTATATTAAAATCTGGAACGGAAAAGAAGATAACGAGCATCTAGTAGAAGTGTTAGATGCGCTAGATATGGCGGATGATAGCTACAGCGATAAAGTTTACGAGGGACTGAGCGAGCGCTACCCATCATAATTAGTGACTTTGTAAAACATCGACCAGCGAAAATCGCTGGTCGAATGCTAACACTTTAATTTACGCGTTAACCCATACGAGTTCGTCTGAGTAGCTACCTTGGATAACCGACTCAAAACGTTCTTCCAGAACATGGCGTTTAACTTTGAGCGTTGGCGTAAGCAGGTCGTTTTCAATACTCCACTCATTACTCATTACCATTACTCTGTCCATCACTTGATGGCTCTCTAGCTTAGCATTGATGTCTTTGAACGTTGCAGTAAGACTGCTTTCAATCTCAGCTTTGTCTTGTTTTTGCGCTTCTTCACTCAACACCAATAATGCTATCGGCTGTGGTAAGTTGGTACCAGTAACACACACCTGCTCAACAATGGGGTTTTCCATAAATTGAGACTCGATGGGTGCAGGTGCAACATACTTTCCTTTGGCGGTTTTAAAAATGTCTTTCAGCCTACCAGTTATTTTGACGTAACCGTCACCATCGATAACACCTTTGTCTCCAGTGCGTAAGTAGCCGTCGTCAGTGAAAACTTCTTTGGTTTTTTCAGGCTCAAGGTAGTACTCCACCATGTTACATGGAGACTTAACCTGAATTTCTCCTTCCTCTGAAATACGGACATCAACGCCATCGTATGGCATACCGATACAACCAATTTTATCGTGTCTAAAAGGTACACTTCCCGTACCGTAGGCACTATTCTCAGTCATCCCCCACCCTTCAGAGATATATACGCCAATCTTCGCGAACCATTCGATAACAGCTGGCGCTAACGGCGCTGATCCACTTGCCCACAAACGAGAGTTATCAATACCAAGACCTTGACGAATTTTCTTAGCGATGAGCTTGTTGATAATTGGAATTTTAAGTAAAACATCGAGTTTGGACTGGGGCATTTTCGCCAACACCCCCATCTGGAACTTCGTCCATAAACGAGGAACTGATATGAACAAGCTAGGCTGACAATGAACAACATCTCTTTGGAAGGTTGTCAGCGCTTCAACGAAGTGAATCTTGCCACCGCTATAAAAACTTGCGAGTTCAACTAAAACACGCTCGGTAATGTGAGCTAGCGGCAGGTAGCTCATAATGCTATCTCCCTGCCCAACAGACAACTGATTTAACGAACGTTGCGCTGCCCAACAAATAGTATTAAACGTGTGCACCACACCCTTTGGTTGCCCTGTACTGCCCGAAGTGTAGATAATCGTCATGACATTGTTCATATCGGGCACAGGCGATTCAGTCATAGGTTCGCAATCTATAAACTGATCCCACTGCTGCTTGGTGTCAATGTTGGGATAAGGAAATGCCACCGTTTCATACGCTTTAGGAATAGCGGCAACTTGCTCAGCAGTATTGTCTAGCTTACCTACAAACAAGAGCTGCACGTCAGCATGCTCGAGTACATAACTCACCGTATCTGGGCCCGCGGTGGAGAATATTGGCACGGAAACATGTCCAGCCATCATGATTCCCAAGTCGGTGATGAACCACTCGGCACAGTTTTTTGAGAAAATACCAATCCGGCTCCCCTCAGGCAGCGCTAAGCTCTTGAGTTTATTTGCTACTTTACGTGCCAAATTGGCGACTTGCGCCCATGTATAATCGTGGTACTCGCCCGACACTGGCTGTGTAAGGTACAGATCGTTTCCACGAGTCGCTTCCCAGTGGTAAAGCATACTCAATGGCGATTTAATTACTTCCGTGCTGTTTACTGTCATATCTAGCGGCATAAGTCACTCGTATGTTTTTTAAAATGTAGCTCAAATTTACAAATCTTTCACAGCTACATAATAAGCCTTATTTTTTTAACGAAGACAAGCTTTTTTAAACGAACGTTTACATCGATCCGACGGGTAGACCATATAGTACGGTGAACATCGAAATTTCTTATACATATCAGTCAAGAACGCTAATACATCAAAGCACGAACTTTCGAACAATTTTGTACCATTCAAAGATGGTTGAGTAGATAAGTGCTCAGGTCGTCAGCTGCCGCTGGTTTTGCATAGAAATATCCTTGATGATACCGACAATTTTTTTCGAGTAGCGACTCTGCCTGCTCTGCGGTTTCAACCCCTTCTGCAACACAGCGCATGCCAAGGTTGGCCGCTAGTGCGATGGTGGTATCTACAAGCGCGCTATCGGCTGATTTTTTGGTCATATCAAAGATAAAACTCTTATCAATCTTCAACACCGACAGTGGATAGCGTTTTAGGTAGCTCAACGAGGAGTATCCCGTACCAAAATCATCAAGTGCGAGGATAAAACCAGCATCAACCAGTCTCTGTATCTGCTGACGGCTCATATCACTATCGTCCATTAACACGCCTTCGGTTATTTCAAATCGAAAGGCTTGTTTGGGTAAACCATAAGATGCGAGTAGCTCAGCAACGAAATCTATATCAAATTCAGATTTAAAATGGAGCGCGGAGAGATTAATGGCAACAAACCCGTTAAAACCAGATTCATACCATTTGGCGAGATCAGCAGCCGCATCTTGCATTGCTAGTCTAGTGACATCAACAATATAACGAAGTTGCTCTAATACCGGAATGAACGCGTCAGGATAGAGAGGATCATCATCTATTTTACATCGTAGGAGTAATTCAACACCGACGACTTTTCCGGTTATCGCGTCAACTATGGGTTGATAGTGATTAAAGAAGCAGGATTCAAGATATCCTCTTTTAACTAGGTTCTCGACCAAGAGTCGTTGTCTGGCTTTCTCATTCATATCAGACGTGAAGTACGCAAACCCGTTTAATGCATCTTTCTTAGCGCTATACATCGCCACGTCGGCACGCTTAATTAGCTCTGCTGGCTCCACTGCATCGTCAGGGTAAAAGGCCACACCTACACTACAGGACACCCTCAACATCTCACTGGCAAGGGCAATGGGAGTTTCAACCGCATCGATAATTTGCGAAACAAAGGAACTGAGGTCATTTTCGTGTGAGACTTCTTCAATCACAATAACAAATTCGTCACCACCTAACCGCGCTACCGTGCCTTTATCCGCGACTAAATTGCGCATTCTGTTGGCAACAACGCGAAGCAACTTGTCACCGTAGTCGTGTCCTAAAGAGTCATTGATCCCTTTAAACCTATCGAGGTCGATAAACATCACTGCGACACGACTCTCGTGATGACGGCTATTGGCAATGGCATGCTCTAATCTGTCTAACAACAAACTGCGATTAACTAGCCCCGTAAGATTGTCGTAGTTCGCCATTTTTAACAGTTTACGTTCTGCGCTTTTCTGTTCGGAAATGTCCGAAATCACCAGTAAAAAGTGCGATGATACTGATTCTTGTCCCATCGCGGTAACTGCGATGAGCGTATCGTATTGCCTACCCTCAGGACTCTCGATAATCGCTTCCTCACGCCAAAACTCTCCGGGCTTCATGTCCTCCAGTTTTCCTACCAATTGGCGACTCAAATGTACCGAGCGTCTGTAGATTTGTTCCATTTGGGCAGGTAACGATTGCTTGCTGTCAATGCCAAATACCATTTCGAAAGCTGGATTGGCGGCAACAGGCTCCCTTTGCTCATTGAAGATAACTACCCAATCTCTTGTTTGCTTGAACGCTTCACTGAACAATGCAGCTTCTTGTCGAGCATTTTGCAATCTAAATAACTGCTTTTTCCGCGAGAGTAATATGGCCACTAATAAGGCCAGAAGCATGGCTCCGTATATGCCGTAAGCCAGCGGTGAACGCCATGGCGCATGAGGCATCACAATACGGATTTCTGCCGGCAATACGCTGAACTCTAAGCTGCCGGGCGTAGGCGTCACAGTAAAAGTGTACTCTCCAGGTTCTACGTTCGTAATGGTAAGTTGACTGTCTCGAGTCACACCTTCGCTGATGACTTGGTTTCCTTTTTGAAAACGGAAATGATATTTTACGTTACCCGCGCTACTCATTGTCATTGCTGAGTAATCCACGGTAAAACTGTTTTCGCGGTGGGAGAGAGTAATCTCCATGTCATGCAAATTCGTGAACGGCAAGCCGAGTTCCTGATCGCCGGATGTAACACCCGTAATTGCCGACTGAAACGACAAAAGACTGCCAGATCTGTCCATGGCTCTGAGTGTTTCAGGAGAAAATACTACTACCCCAGAGGTTGAACCGTATGCCAATTCTCCCCCAGCTAGCTGCGCCACTGCGCCTTCGTTAAACTCGGAGACAGGAAGCTCTCTGCCGTAGATAAAATTATAGACTTGCCCCGACACGGGTGAATATTGGTGTAATCCATTGTGAGAACTAAACCATATGTTACCTTGGTCATCTTTTTTTAGACCGTAAACTATATTGGATAACAATAAGTTATCTTCACTGAGATGGTATAGAGGTTCAAACGTATCCGCATCCAACCCGAAAAGTCCGTAACCAGTAAACGCCAACCACAACACTCGATTATCGTCAATTACCCAGGATGAAACTGACTGCAGGTTCGAACGCTGCTCTTCTGAAAACAAGTAGACGAGCTCAGACTCAAAGGTTTCTGGATCGAAAAGCCACAAGCCACTCATCATAGAGAGAAACATTTTACCATCGTGATAGGTCGACTCACCCAAGAAACCAACAGAGAAACTCACATCGAAAATTTCTTCGTCTAACGGCAGGACTTCAACGGTTTGTGTCTGGGGGGAATAGCGATAAAACTCACTACCGATGAAATAAAGTCTATCAGCACTGTCGATATTCATCCCTGAGTTCCACGCATCAAAAACGTGGTTGTCACCCTCTGATAACTGGGGACGGGTAATCTCCCCTGTCTCCGGATCAAAAATGCGAATACCATAGTAACTTTGAAGAAAAAGCTGCCCGTTACTCTGGGGAATAATACGTTGAATCGCCGCGGAGCCCGGCTCAAACAGCTCGCTATCACTAAACAGGTACTGTTCGGTCGATTTAGTTTCAAAATAGTATTTGTTCAGACCATTTTCTGTGCCAATCCACAAGCTATCCTCATCAGTTTGTGCCAGCGACCAAATGACACCATCACTAAGTAGCTTATTATCACCGAACCGTGTGTTCTGTATGGTCTCGATTTCTGCGCTTTTTACCCCAAAATAGAGTGCACCGCCATATATAGAGCCCAGCCATAAGTTACCTGTTTTATCAGTAGCAAGCGTGCGAATACGTTTATTAGACAACTCGCTCCTACCGTTGTGAGGCTCTAATACGTGCTCACTCTGCCACCCATCACCGTCGTAAGTTAGGCTATATAACCCTTTGTTTGTTCCCAACCAAAACGACGAGTCACCCGCCGTTTCCATGGTCCACACATTGCGCATTGGCATATGGGCGGTAAACCGTGAGGACGAGCTTCCTTCTAGTTGAGAGCGCAGGTCAGAGAGTGTCGTACGATACACGCCACTGACAGTGCCAATCCAAAATCCCTCATTGTCATCCCGAAAAAGTAATTTTGCATTCTGGTTATCAATATCCGGCTCAACTCCATTGAGATAGTCAAGGGTCTGCACAGAAGATGCTGGGTCTTGTAGTCGTTTGTAAAATACACCCGCTGAGGTCGCAATAATTAAAACGTCGTCTAATACATGCACGGCTCTAACACCATGCTCCTCAGCGACTAACGATTGCTCAAGGTAGAACACAGTATCCAGTTGCGACGTTACCGTGTTGTAGCGCACAACTTGTTCAGATAATGCTAAATAGAGCGTATGTTCGTTGTGCCAGAAGAAATCTTCTGCATTTTGTATCCAATCACTCTGTTGTGCATACGGCAGTGCAACCACTTGTTCGGTTTGATTAGTTTTGAAGTCGAGACGATATACACCGCCAGAAAATGTACTGATCCACAGCGCTTTGCCCTGCTCAATCGATAGCCTGTCAATAGAAAGGTTAATGAAGAGGTCATCTGGGCCACGAATCAACTGGGTTTTGGTACCATCCCATCTAACCACACCACCTTCAGTAGCAATCCAGACGAAACCCTCGTCATCAATTTGAATATGATTAACCACATCTTGGGGTAGGCCGTTTTTGGTAGACAATGATTGGAAAACAGGGTTGGCGAGTTTAGGTGCGGCACTAACTCCGAAAGAAAAAAATGGGAGAAAACAAAAAAGCCAAACCATCCTTTGCACAGCAACGCATCTCTCTAATGTTGTTATTATTCTTACCGAAGTGTAACAGAACGACTCCTTGTATTACACGTAAGAATATGTCGACTGGACTGACTTTTGCCTCCTACCAAACGTTATTGAAGCAAAGTTGCTCCCCTAGTTTTGTTGAATAGGTATTCGTCCGGTAGATACCTGCTGGCGTCTAATACTTGGTTGTGGCGCCAATCGGTATAGATCGCCGTTTTGTCCTACATAGTGCTTTTTGACTCCGCATGCTTTCGCAATTTCAGCGTGAGCAGTTAAATGGGCTTTTTCTCCGTGTACAGGAATAGCGATTTCAGGCTGAACCCACTGATACATCAGCTTTAACTCCTCTTCACATGGATGGCCGCTGGCATGAATAGGCAAGGGACTTTGCTCGCTGTGTAACACGCTAACGCCCTTTGCCGCCAATGCACGGTTGACCTTGTTAACTGCGGTTTCGTTACCGGGAATCACAATAGACGAATAAATCACCACATCGCCTTTAGTAAGCTCTACTTGGTGATGGGTATCAGCCGCCATTCGAGCCAACGCAGCTCTGGGTTCACCTTGACTTCCTGTTACCACCATCATGACTTCTTCGGGTGGCAGATACCCCAAGTGTCCAGGCTCTACAATAGTTAAATCATCGGGCCAGAGATTACGATACTTCGCAATAGCATACATGTTTAGGAGTGAGCGACCGAAAAGGCCCAAATAACGTCCGGTTTTTTGCGCTACCTTCGCCAGTGAAATGAGTCTTGCTACATTACTCGCAAAACAAGTAACAACAACTCGCCCGTTGATTGGCTTAATCGTATTCAACAGGCCATCGAAGCAGTTTCTCTCCGATAAAGAAAAACCAGGTTTATTCGCGTTTGTCGAGTCGCCGATAAGAGCAAGAATATCTTCACTAGCCAATCGACGAAAGGCACTGTGATCGAAAGGCTTTCCAGTAACGGGCTGAGCATCAATTTTCCAGTCTGCTGTATGCAGCACACTTCCCACCGGGGTATCAATCCTTATGGCATAAGGTTCTGGTATTGAGTGTGTAATCTCTAACCACTGGAGGGTAAACGGTCCAAGAGTTTGAATACTTCCGCCTTGTACTTCCACAATGGGAACTTTGTTGGCATTTTTCGAGCGAGATAACTTGCGTCGAAGCACTTCAGCAGTAAAAGGTGTTGTATAAACTGGACACTTAAATCGCTCCCACAAATAAGGCAAAGCGCCTATGTGGTCTTCGTGAGCATGGGTAATGACAATTCCCACTAAATGTTCTTTTTGGTCGGCAATGAACGTTGGATCGGGTGCAACAACAGAATGCAGAGCTTTTACATTCTCTCCCCCATTGCGATAAGAAGGAACTAGGGGTTCATCGAATGAAATTCCACAATCTATCATCAGCCACTTTCCGTCATGACCATATAAATTGAGGTTCATCCCTATTTCGCCGGTGCCCCCTAGCGGGAGAAACCATAAATCATCACTACTGGGGATTAGCAAACTACCGTGTCTCCTTATTGCACAATGCGCAGCCTTCCTTAGCTGGCAAAATTAGGACTTGCTGATATATTCGACGAAAGCTTCTGGTGGGATCACTTCGCCCTCTTCCGCTGGAACCGGGCACACCATAACCATTAGCCCATCTTTTTCCATTCCAGGAATCCATTTCTGCATAAAATCTTGCAAAGTAATCGCCATAGGTTCGCAATCAGACCAGTCCTCAGTTGCCCATAGTTTAGCTAAGTCATCACTTGGCCAAACAGGTACACCGTCCTCATCATCAGTCGTTAACATCACGCAACCGTGTTCATCAGTAAGGATCCATACTTGCTCATTGGCGTTAAACAGTGAGAAAGATGCTTCCAAGCGTTCGAAGGCCGATTTTTCTATGAGATTATTCATATCACCACTTACAGGTTTGTGTCGCATTCACAGTTGCAAATACGAAGGGTAAAGATATCGAAATTTTACGCGAGTAAAGTGCTTTTATCTATGTGTACAAACGTTAAGTTAAGCGAACTACTCTGTAGGTGCACAAAAGAACTGATACAACAGATTGATCGTTTGTTTAACTCGTTCGTCAGCGAGGCGGTAACATATGACCTGCCCTTCTCTTCGCGTTGCTACAAGTCCAGACTCTCGAAGTAATGCTAAATGTTGAGACATCACTGGCTGAGAAACATCCACTCTATCCAAAAGCGCGGACACTGAAAGTTCCTCATTGAGTAACGAACATAAAATCATCAGACGAGTTTTATTGGCGAGTTGCTTTAGGTACTGCTCCGCGTCAGTGGCATGTTTAAGCATTTCTTCAGCATTTCGACGCTCTGAGACAGACATCAACACTAAATTCTCCGTATTGTGAAGTTATTCTTAACAAGCGCAAAGTATACCGCTACTGCCGAGAATGTCGACTAGACGAAAATATACCTTCGCTAATTTTGCAATACATTAAATATTAGAATAAGCTAATATTAATACAAGTCAACTAGAGTGGAAATAACACCATGCCTAAGACAATTGCTGAACGTTTAGCGAGTATTCCTTTCGATATCGAAAAAATCACGGCACAAGAAGCACATCAACTCATCGGGACAGACAATGGTTTACTCATTGATGTACGAGAGCCACAAGAAGTTGCCGTCGCTCCTGTTCCTGCGGCAATCAATATTCCTAGAGGTATTCTGGAAATGAAAATAATCGCGATGGAAGGTGACGACAATAGACCTATTTATCTCCACTGTGCTTCAGCAGTAAGAGCGACGCTTTGCGCAGAGCAACTCCGAAACATGGGATACACAAACGTGAAAGTTATTACCTGCGAAGTGAAACAGATTGCTAACGCTTTTGCGTAAATTCGTCAAAAAACAATTTATTCTGTATCTAAATGCAAGGTGTTGGCGCGTTCAACCCAATCTAAATCCTTGGTTTGTTCGTCTAGTGTGCCTTTGGCATCCTCTAGGAACACCTTGCAAAAATACTCCACAGCCTCGAATCTTTCTCGGTACTGACGTAATTGCACTTCCATTTCCTGCATAGCATTGGCAAATTCAGAATTAGATTTAGACAACTCGTTCTCGCATTTCAGATAAGCGCATAGTACGTCGGCAGCCTTTGCTAAGCGCACGTGAATGTCATCTT
The DNA here is from genome assembly GCF_006538345.1 of Alteromonas sp. KUL49. GTDB lineage: Bacteria > Pseudomonadota > Gammaproteobacteria > Enterobacterales > Alteromonadaceae > Alteromonas. Next base: position 125,370 of record NZ_BJKL01000010.1, read on the forward strand.
TGTCTTGCTCAATGAGTGGCTGATACCTGCTCTGTAATGCATTAGGCAAGGTCTGGATGAGCATTGCTTCGAACCGACGCTCCAACTTTTTGATCGCCGATGTTGTCTCTGGATCGTGGTATTTTACAGGGCTTGGAATATCGCTCATCCCTGCTATTTCACTGCCTTCGTGAAACAATGCCATGGTGGCCACTCTGTCAGGATTAACGTCTTGTCCGCAGACATCTTTAGCAATAGCACCGAGCATATGTGCCACGACAGCCGCTTCGTAGATATGTGTCGACAACATTTCTTCTTGAAACTGGGCCATCAGTGGCCAACGTTTAACATTACGCGCTCGTTGCATTAGTCCAATGAACGCTGAGTGAGTATTCGCCATCCCTTGTGTTTCCTCGTAGTGTTACGTTAAACCTCTTCTCCACCCAAGTCTCTCGCTAAATCGTCAAGCTGAGACAGGGTGGTATCAAAAGCATCTAATGCTACCCGATAAGAAACGAGTACATGGTGATCTGAACGCCCAAACTTCACTTTCAGCGCATCGGCGTCGAAATGCTTTACCGTATTGAGAAATTTGTAGGCATGCATTTCACTGTCAAAACTAAATTCGACTTGATTGTCCATGCACCTACTCCACAATCTCAGGATTCGCAGCCAGTACTTGCTCAATACGCTCTAGCAAACCTTCCTCGGCCTTACTAACAGCGCCGTGAGCAAGCCACTTTTCAAACAGTAAATCAGCAGTAGCAATCTCGCCTCGTTCTAACTTGGCAGTCATCATGCTTAGCTGAACATCAGTTCTGAGCGTACTATCTTCACTCGGCGTTGGCAGATCCACAGCTGCTTCAAGAGCAACCGTCAACCAATGGCGACTTTGATTACTTTCAACGTCGCCATCAATCGCATTCAACCATCGGCGTCCCAATGCTTCAGAAATATCATCACTCACGACGCCATCGGTTCCTGCTCTCAATAATGTGATTAATGCATTAGTTCGTTCGTGTAGGCGTTTATGCGAGCGCTCTTGCTGCATTGTGTCGATTGCCCTATGGACCCCGGATACTTCGGATTGCACTTTACCCTTAAGCACTTTTGGTAGTGAATATGCTTGTTCCTGAATATCATTTAGCGCGCTTGAAATGACCGAAATTTCCGACTGTCCAACCTCACTCAACTGAGCTTTTACTTCAATGACTTTATTTAACAACGTATTTAACAAGGCTTCATTTTCATTGTGTTGAGCATTTTTGACAGCGTGCAGTTCACCGAAGATTTTATCATTAGCTTCTTTAAAAGCGCTCCACAATTGGGATTCATCTCGTCTCCCAGCATGTCCCACAAGTTTCCATGCCTTTTGCAGTTGCTGCGCATTTTCTGCGGCAGCTTGAACATCATCGCTGCCAACGAGCTCATTCGCTTTTGCAATCAGTGCTAACTTCTGACTCTTGTTATCTTGATACCAACCATCGACCTTTTGTTGAAGTGGCTTAAAAGCGTTTTGCCAAGCCGCTTTGACTTCATGATACTTCGACTTGTCTACATGACCTGCGTTGAACCATTTTTGTTTCAATACGTCGAGTTCTTTAGCCAGTTTTTGCATTGGTATATCCGAGGGAAGTGTCGACAACGACGTTACCAACTGACGACGAGCCTCCAACGCAGCATTTCGCTCCTGTTCTTGCTTGGCATAAAACATACGACACGGAGCGAATGCTTTTTCTAACGCATCATCAAAGGCCTTGTCTAGTGCCGTGGTATCCTCGCTAGAACTCTCGCCTAACTGCATCCACTGCTTTCTTAGTCTACGAATATGGGCAGCACGAGCATCAATTTTTTCGACCGTTTCCTGTGCGAGTATACGAGCCTCTTCAAGCAATGCAGGTTTCTTATCTGAAACTAAGAAGGCTTGCCATCCTGACACTTTTTCTATGCTCTCTTTGATCGATGCAAAGCGTTTACTCACTCTATCTTGTGCACCTTTAGGCAATTCAGAATAGCCGGTTTCGAGGTCGCTGAATTTTGAGAGCGCGCCACGGTATTTCCCTTGCTCAATGAGCGTTTCAACCACATTGATGAGCTTTCGGCATTGTTTTAACTGACTACTGAGCGCTTTAGACTTGGCGTCCATGTGCGCTTTAAACAGACCAGTAACCTCTCGCCATTGTTCATTAATTGCGGCCGGAATTAGCTCAAGCGATGTTGCATGGTTTTTCCATTGCGATTTAATGTCGTCGAAAGCACTGAGTAGTACTGAGGTATCTGTAGCTTCTGATCCACTTTCGGCATCAATAGCCATTGTGAAACGTTGTGCAAGCAACTTAGCCTCTTCAACAATTGAGACCAATTTTTGTGCATATTGCTGCTGCATAGAGAAAGCATCAAGCTTTTTCACTAGGTCACTTAAAGAGCGATGCACAGCAGAAATACCATTCTTTTCGCCTTGATGCTTCTCTAGTTCTGTCAGCGTCGCCTCTACACTTCGCACTGCTTCGTTAACGCCCGCAACGTCTGCAAGTGTGGCTTCTACCAATCGACTACTGTACAACCAATGCACTTGCTTTACGGCATGCTCATGCTGCTGATGGCACAGCGCAACTAATTCGGTTAAACGTTCTTGTGCCTGCTTTGCTTCCCACTCGGGTAGGATACGCTCTAAGTGACGTTCTATCTGCCCATCTATACGTTCAAACTTTTCAACTAATGCATCGCGCTCTGCATCGTCAAAGCAATTAAAACTTTGTGCAAGCGTGTTGTACTCACTCACGAGAGCGGCGCGGCTCGATTTTACAAGACCAACATCAACCTTATCTAATAAGGCTTGATATTTAGACAAGCACAAAGTCACGTCTTTTCGCACTGAAATAGGTTTTTGAGCAAGTAATTTAAGGTCATCTAGCCTATCTACAATGCTAGCGTGCACATCAGACTTACGGGATTTTTTCTCAAGTTTCTGTAAAAATGAGGCGTCTTGGGTGCTTTGTATAATATGGTGTTGCAGGGATTCACTACCGTTCAAAAAAGCGTATTGTGTAAAATTCGGCTTGTCGAATTTTTCAATAAGCTTTTGCATCAACCCGTCATTTGCACGTAGTTGTGAATCATGCTCAATAATACTCTGAACCAATTCCATATTGGCTGATTCAGCGACAAATGCCTCTTTTTCTTTTACCGACAGCGACGTGTCTGACATGCCCAGCAGCGTATCTCTAACTTGCTTCTCAGCGCTCTTTTTAACAACGGGGCACTTCGCCGTTTGTGCCATTTTCTGCCAAAGTGCAAAGGAATTAAGTTTTTGTAAAGCGGCGATTGAGACCTTGCTGTCATCATCATTAAATGCCAGCTCGTGAAGAAAAGTTTTTTCATTCGCCTTTTCAGGGTTAAGTTCATCAATGGCGAGCAATCGCTTTTGAGGGTCTTTGCTTGTGTGCGAAGGGGCAAAAAAACGCCTAAATATCATCCTGTTTAAACCGTGCTATTGTATTGTTGTCTGATGGCGCCTTGATATCGCGCTTAAAATCTTGCTTGCTTTTATGAACAATTTCACCGGCTTCATTGATGGTCATATGTTCAGTTGAATGAGCTATCTTAGCCTGATACAACATTACGGCTTGCATACTACTTTCTTTCTGGTCCTCAGAGAGAGGGGTACCATCTGGCCACTTTCCCGTTTCAACCGCTTCACGCAAGCGGTCGTACACTTCGGGAGTCATAGCATTTACCATTACATCTATATTCATGATTTGAATCGCTTTATCATTACTACGCGAGCACGGTTAACCAGATACCAAACAAACCCACATATACTTGCAAGTATCGCCAGGTTGTGTTGTAAGTCTCCGGGCTGCGCACCGCCCCAATACATAAAACCGAATCCAGCAACGAAAATCAGCATAGCGATCAACGACTGGTTTTGAATGCTCTGCAGTTTGTTAAACTTCTGCAACTTTTGCTTTCTTTCGATGTCTTCTGCTGTTGCATCACCTAGTTTGAAACCACAGTGCGGACACTCTGTCGCTTTATCTGAGGGTTTTTTTATTGCATGCTGGGCAATCGATGAGCGCCATAAAATGCTCCTGAATCAATCTATTGTCATAACCGGGCAGCAATGGCTTAGACAATCAAAGCCCACGTAATACGTGGGCTAGTTTGTATACTTTGATGCGTGGACTTTTTAAACTGCTACCGCTAAAGCCACACCCATCAATTCGGTTAAGTACGAGGTCAACTGATTACTTAGTGACGCGATCCCAATACTCGTTTACCGTTTCTTTCATTTCTTTGGCGAGCAGCATGATGCCGAACAAGTTAGGCAATGTCATCACTACAATAGCCACCGCAGATAACGCCCACACTAAGGTAGTATCTGAGAATGACGCCCAAACAAATCCCGCTACATAGATGACGCGATAAGGCATTACTGAACGGGGCCCTAAAAGATACGTCATGGCGCGGTCACCGTAGTAAGACCAAGCAATAGCAGTAGAGAACGCGAACAACAAAAGCCCAATAGACACAATATACTGCCCGAAATCGCCGAAGAAACCACGAGTAAAGGCTATGGTTGTCAAGGTTGCAGAATGAACCAGCGACTTACCGCTCACTACTAGGTTTTCTTTTATTGGCTTACCATCTTCGATGGTTAACGTACCTGTGAACAAGTCTTCACTACCTACAGAATAGGTCACGTCTTCAGCAACAGAGCGAGAGTTTAGTAATGTATAACCGTCACTGACTGCTGTACCGTTTACCACTGAAATTGTGCCGTTAAAAGCAGATACGTCGTTACCTTCGATTTCGTTTAGATAACCGTACAGTTTATTCACATCCGCTTGGTCGCTATCATCATAATGTCCCTCAACAAACAACATATCAGAGCGATCGAATACATTTTCGTGCTTTTCCTTCCAAACACCAGAAGAAAGAATCACTAAACCTGTAATCGTACAAATGATAATGGTATCAATGAAAGGCTCGAGCAGTGACACCATCCCTTCTGAGGCTGGCTCCTTGGTTTTTGCTGCAGCGTGGGCAATAGGCGCTGAACCTTGACCCGCTTCATTCGAGAATAAACCACGGTTTACACCACGATTAAAGGCATAGGCTAAAGAGGCACCTAGGAATCCACCGGCTGCGGCAGAACCGGTAAATGCATCGCTGATAACCGCAGCAAATGAGGGGCCTATGTTTTCAATATTGGCAAAAATAACTGCCAAAGCGCCAATCAAGTAGACGACTGCCATCACTGGAACAACTCGGGCTGTGAAAGCTGCAATACGTTGAATACCACCTAGAATAACCAACGCAAGAAAAATACCTAGAACGCTACCAACAATCCATGGCTCAAAACCAAAGGTTGCTTCAATACTTTGTGCAATACCGTTACTTTGAGGCAAATTACCCGTGCCGAAAGAACTAATAACAGTGGCAATAGCAAATGCAACTGCCAACCATTTCATGTTTAGACGACGGTCCATATAATACATGGGGCCACCAGCCATAGTGCCGTCTTCCGTTTTCACGCGATATTTGTGTGAAAGCGTAACCTCAACGAATTTGGTTGTCATACCAAGAAAGGCAGTTGCCCACATCCAGAATAGCGCTGCTGGGCCACCAAGGAATATCGCAAATGCCACACCACTAATGTTACCAGTTCCCACAGTACCAGACAGTGCCGTTGTCAATGCTCTAAAGTGAGTAGTGTCGCCAGGATCACTCTCTTTGTCGTACTTACCAGTTACTACCTGCCACGCATGTTTGAAAAAGCGGATCTGAGGAAACTTAAGATAGATGGTAAAGAAAAAACCTACCCCCAGCAGAACAAACGGAAACCAACCCGCTCCCCCTAACAAGCCATCAAGCATGACTAAAAAACTATATAACCCTTCCAAGGTATCTACCCCTATGTAATTGTTGTTATGTTGTCGTTGTGGTTCACAATCGTTGTGAACTTCTTATCCTAATTGGTTTATCACAGCGTTTACAGCAATAAGTATATCTTCACCTAATTGGCGGCTACGTTGTACTGACCATCCAAACTGTATGTCAGGTAAATCGGCGTTATCTTTAAAAGGCATTTCAACCGTATACGACAGACAATTAAAGCGTTCACCCACTGCATTTGCCGCAACCGTCAGATTACCCTCGCCCGGCGCGTCTTTGTCGTAACCATACACGTCTTGAAATTCTGGCGTCGCTGCCATTAGCGCGGTTTTGAAAGTGTCTTCCAGTTGCTTAATGTCATCTGAGTAGCTTGGGTTTCCCTCACACCCAGCGACGAAATTATAAGGTAACGCCTCATCACCGTGTAAGTCTAGGTACATATCTACACCAATCGCTTTCATTGCGTCTAGTACACATAGAACTTCTGGGCTTTTTTCTGCACTTGGTGTCGCCCACTCGCGATTTAGGTTAGTGCCCACTGCGTTGGTACGTAAATGGCCTCGTGCACTGCCGTCTGGATTCATGTTAGGCACAACATAAAAAACCGCATTATCGAGAAGTTTGCGAGCTAAACCATCTTGTTCATCCAGCAAACGGTAAATAATTCCTTCTGCGCACCACTCAGCCATTGTTTCACCAGGGTGTTGACGTGCAGTGACCCATATTTTTTTCTTCTCTGGTGACGGCTCGCCGATAATCAACATAGACATATCTCGTCCGTCCAACGTCAAGCCCAGAAATTGATGTTCACAGTGCAATGCCATTTGCGCATCATGAATAAGATCCAAGTGTCTTTCATAGCTATAAGGAATGAAATAAGCGAAAAATACACTCGGCTGCTCTAAGGTGAGAGAAAACTGTAACTTGTCTCCATCGAACGTTGTTGGAACGCGGAACCACGTTTGTCTGTCATACGATGCGAGAACATTGTAGTTCTCCCAACCAGCTGGGTACGCTGACTTTGCTAAGTCAGAAATAGTGATTGAATGAGTGATAAACACTTCACCAACCAGTCGAAAGTGAAACCATTGAGCAAACTCTGATTGGTTGTCTTTTGGAATAGTGAGTTGAATATCATCAGGTGATTTTGCATTAACAATATTAATGCTTCCACTGTCGAATTGACTTGAGATGTGCATGGTCTGTCGCCGTCGTAATTATTTGTGCGGTAATTTAGCATAGACCTGATTCATAATGCCATGTGAACCCGTATTCATAAGGGGACTAATGCAAAAAACCGACCTCGATGGGTCGGTTTTTGTACAGCAAAATATTTACACTCTCATCGCTACACTGGCAGTGATGGGATATGAAGCCCTGCCATATCAGCCACAACACGCATTACCTGGCAGCTGTAACCAAATTCATTGTCGTACCACACGTACAAAGTTAAACGTTTGTCAGCGGCAATTGTCGCTTGAGAGTCAATTACAGACGCTGCTCTTGAACCCACTAAGTCAGTAGATACTATTTCTTTACTCGCCGTGTAATCTATCTGATGTTGTAACGATGAAAACAATGCAGTGTCTCGTAAGAATTCATTCACTGAGACCTTATCCACCGATTCTTTTAGGTTTAAGTTTAATATTGCCAAAGATACATTCGGTGTGGGAACTCGAATTGCGTTTCCGGTCAGTTTTCCAGCCAAAACAGGAAAGGCTTTTGCTACCGCCTTCGCCGCACCTGTCTCCGTGATTACCATATTTAACGGTGCGCTTCTTCCTCTGCGATCACCCTTGTGATAATTGTCAATGAGGTTCTGGTCATTGGTAAATGAGTGAACCGTTTCTACGTGACCATTTTCAATGCCGTATTCTTCCTCCAACGCCTTAAGCACTGGAGTGATGGCGTTGGTGGTACAACTTGCCGCTGACAGAATAGTATCGTCAGCAGTCACGTCCTGATGATTTACACCATGAACGATGTTCTTGATATCCCCTTTGCCCGGAGCAGTAAGCATTGCTTTCGCAGCACCTTTTGCTTTGAGGTGGAGACCAAGACCATCACGGTCACGCCAGATACCTGTATTATCAACAATAATGGCATTTTGAATACCATATTGAGTGTAATCCACTTCGTCTGGGCTATTGGCATAAATTACTTGGATGAATGAACCGTTCGCCTTAAGCGCATTGCGCTCATGGTCAACAGTGATACTCCCATTGAAAGGTCCATGTACTGAATCGCGGCGTAACAAGCTTGCGCGTTTTTCTAAGTCACCATCTCGTCCACCTCTGACAACGATAGCGCGAAGACGAAGTTTGTTGTTTTGGCCCTGACGCTCAATCAACAAGCGCGCCAATAGACGACCTATGCGCCCAAAACCATAAAGAACAACATCTTGAGGTGCTTGCTCGTCAGCTTTTCCAGCCACGGCGTCTAGCTTCTCAGTCAAAAACGCGTTGAGGTCTTCTTTATCTACTGCTGCACCGTAGTTAAAATCGAAGGCCAACTTACCGATATCGATTTGTGCAGGAGCCAATGACATCTCGCTTAACGCTTTAACAATAGGAAAACTTTCTCTTAAACGAAGTTTGATACCTTCGTGCAAACGCACTTTGCGATGCGCTTTAATCACATCAATTGCACTAGCATTTAACAGCGAACGACCATACACTGAAATCTCTACCGAATTATTGCGATAGAGTTTACCGATAAGTGGCAACATCATTTCTGCATATTCTTGGCGTTCTTGCCAACTACTTTGTAATTCCTGTTCAAATTGTTGATTCATGTTTCTGCCTTTTATCGACGAAAATTTACGATAGTTGACACGTCAGTACATTATAATTTTAGGGTACACTAGGTGAGTATCTGGCGTGATGGCCACCATAGTAATGAAACAAGCAGGGAACACCAAATTGTTGATAAGTTTCAAAAATACAATAAAAACAATAAAAAACACGGCAATATTCAGTAATATTCCAACATTTTCAAAATACCTTAGTCTAGCCGTAGTTATTTCTCTTAGCTTAAGTGGATGCAGCGATATGTTTAAACCAACGATTGCTGAAATATGTGAAACCCACAGTGAGTTTTGCTTAGATTTGAATCTTGACGCTCGATGTAGGTACGATCGCGCAGACATTATTCGTTTGAGGTACGAGCACAAAGATGACCCATCCGATGCCTATAAATACCCTCTTATGCTCGCATTTGAGGAGTATTTAGTATGTGTGGAAGAAGCACAACACATCGAGCACATCAAAAGGCGTGGTAAAGAGGCAACTCGGCTCAAGGGCGTTTTAACTGCCCAGCAGGAGCTATCACGGTTAGCGAGAGAAACCAAAACCTCACCCGACCCTTACCTTTCTTACTATCACTGGTCTCGATTTAATGATAGAGATGCACTCTCTCGGTTTGAGTCCTATGCTCAACGCAGAAATATTGATGATCCAAACTTGCTGGTAATTCTGGCATCACTGCAGATCAAGTATGACAACGCGTTAACAACGCAAACTCTTTATCGTGCCCTATCCATCTATAAAGACAGCAGTGACATCGACGTCTCAATTTTTCATTCTTTGGTGTCTATTGCCTTAGACGATGATAAATTTCAAATGGCTTATGTATGGCTTTCCGTCGCTGAAAGCTTTGATGACAAAATTCCTTCACTAGAACGAGAACTCCTCGGTGAGGCCCACGGGTTGCCCACCGACATTCTCGATGATGTAGCTGACGATATTGTATGGGCGTTAAGACGGGAAGAATTTGACGCAAATGCGTTACGCTTGAATCGCTTGTAATTTTGAAACTCAATTACAAAATATAAAAGCACTAAACAACAAAAACCGCGTGAAAACGCGGTTTTTTTCCATGAATTTTCGACAGCAATTCACGTTTAGTCTATTTTTTAACCACATGTAAGTGTAGCGCCGAACTAGCCTTTAATTTCAACACCATCACCCTTAAACGTTAGCGAAACGGAATTCACACAGTAACGTTGACCTGTTGGCTCAGGTCCATCAGGAAAAACATGTCCCAAGTGAGCATCACAGCTATTACAGAAAATTTCTATTCTGTGCATACCATGGGTATGGTCTTCGCGATAACCCACATTATCACTGTGCTGTTTAAAAAAAGAGGGCCAACCGCAACCTGCGTCGAATTTCGACTCCGAGGGAAATAAATCAGCACCGCAACACTTACAAATGTACATTCCGTCACGGGATTCATTGAGTAACACGCCAGTAAATGGACGCTCTGTGCCTGACTGTCTGCACACTCGATACTCTTCTGGCGACAGAACTTCAGACCAATCAGTTTGTGTCATACCTTACTCCATAAAAAAACGGTGCACTCAAAGAGTACACCTTTTCTATACGATGTATCACCAACAATCAGTTCATTACTTCTTGATCGTGGTCTGTGGGCGTGCAGGATCGCTCCACTCCATGTGGTATTTTTTGCCAGCTGGCTTATCTACACGTTGATAAGTGTGTGCACCAAAATAGTCTCTCTGCCCTTGCAGTAAGTTTGCTGGCAATACAGCAGTACGATAGGAATCGTAATAGCTCAACGCCGACATCATTGCAGGACAAGGAACCCCTGCAATGGTTGCCTGCGCAATAGATTGGCGCCAATCTGCCTGATATTGAGTGATTTGCTCTGCGAAATAGGGATCGAGTAGAAGATTCGGTAATTCTTCGTTGTTTTCATATGCCTGTGAAATAGACTGCAAGAAAACTGCACGAATTATACAACCAGCTCGCCAAATCTTAGCAATCTCACCGAACTCTAACTCCCAGCCGTGCTCTTTTGCGGCCATCGCCATTAATTGGAAACCTTGCGCATAAGCACAAATTTTCGAGCAATATAGGGCTTGTTCCAGTTGGTTCACAATTACGGTAGTTTCTTCTGCGGTGTATGTTGTTGCCGACGGACCTGTGAGTACTTCACTCGCTGCAACACGCTCGCTTTTCAAACTTGAGATGCTACGTGCGAAAACTGCTGACGTGATAGTTTGTGCGGGGCTTCCTACTTCCAGTGCACTTACTGCTGTCCATAAACCGGTGCCTTTTTGGCCCGCGCGGTCCAGAATAACATCGACTAACGGCGCATCAGTTTCTGGATCTGCTTGATCGAGTACTTCTGCACTGATTTCCATTAGATAGCTATTAAGTTTACCTTCATTCCAGCGGCGGAATACCGCGGCAATGTCAGAGGGTGTCATATTCAACGCTTGACGCATAACATGGTACGCTTCGCAAATAAGCTGCATATCCGCATATTCAATACCATTGTGTACCATTTTGACGTAATGGCCTGCACCCACAGGGCCAATGTAGGTAGCACAAGGTTCACCGTCTTTTACGGGCTTGCCTGGTGTATTACTTTCAATCGGCTTACCAGTCTGCGGGTCTACTTTTGCTGAAATCGATTTTAAGATGGGTTCTATACGCGTCCAAGCATAGGGGTTACCGGATGGCATTAAGGAAGGGCCAAAACGCGCGCCTACTTCTCCACCAGATACTGCAGTAGAGAAAAAGATAAACTTACCTTTGTACTTTTCTTCACGTGCAACAGAATCGGTCCACAGGCTATTACCCGTATCAACAACAATATCGTCAGCTTGAATACCCGCATCAATGAGGTGATGACAAACGTGATCGACTGGGTCACCGGCAGGAACAGACAAAATGATGCAATGTGGTGTTTTCAGTTTGCTGAGTAATTCAGTATAAGAACTACAACCTTCGACGCGAGGTGCGCTACCTTCTTCACGCTCACTGGCATCTTTCGCCAAAATTGACTCAACTTTTTGCTGATCTAAGTCGAAACAAGCAACACGGTAACCATGGTCGACTAGGTTCATGGTTAAGTTATTCCCCATTACCCCCAGACCAATAAAACCAATATCACATTCGGCTTCAGAATTCAGTTTACCACCATCATTTTGCATAGGTTTGCCCTCACTTTTCAGATGGGAGCGCATCATACCAGCTGCACGGATAAAGAACAGCTTACACGCACCAAAACTTTACGGTATGCCTATTTTGCGCTCAGAGGTAAAGTTTAACGCTCGTATTCACTATAACTGAACAAGGTGAGCGACTTACCAGCTTGCAAAAACACCTGCTGAATACAAATTTTAGGCTGCTCACTTAAAGATGGATAACGGGTGTCCAATTGTAAAGTCCAGCCGCCAAAAGGTGAGAGTCTTGGAAGATTAAACCTTAAGTCATTATCAGAGGCATTAACACATAAAAACCAATGTTCTGGATGATGGGTGTTTTTTACCGAGCCGCGAATCTCTATGCCAAACGCTTGATTGTGACGAGCTTGCCAATCTTCAGAGGCTTTGCCAGTGCCATCCGGCTTGTACCAATTTATTTGACTGACGTTTTTAGAAAGATGAAAACCGTCGTCCTCCAGCTGCAATTCCTTAAGCAAGGTGGAGTTTTTTCGCAAATGGACCACATATTGACAGAATTCCAAGAAATCCTGCTTTCGTTTATTCATTTCCCAATCATACCAACTGATCGGATTATCCTGACAATAGGCGTTATTATTGCCCTGCTGGGTACGGCTGAGTTCATCTCCCCCTAATATATGTGGCGTCCCCTGAGAGAACAATAGAGTCGCAAACAAGTTACGCTTTTGACGTTCACGCAGTGCGAGAATTTTTTATTGGTCGTCTCACCTTCAACGCCATAATTTGCCGACAGGTTATGACCATGACCATCGCGATTATCTTCAAGGTTCGCGAGATTATGACGTTGCTCATAGCTCACCATATCGTGTAGCGTGAAGCCATCGTGATAAGTGACATTATTGACCGATGTTGAGATATGACGTACACCCTTGTGGAAAATATCCCTAGACCCCATCAAGCGCGTTGCGAACTCACCTGCCAGTCCCTCGTCACCACGCCAAAACGCTCGTGTAGTATCGCGGTATTTATCGTTAACCTCTAACCATGGCGAGGGGAAATTCCCCACTTGATAGCCTCCAGGACCAATGTCCCAAGGCTCTGCGAGTAACACCACATTTTGCAATACAGGATCTTGGTTGATTGCGCGGATAAGACCAGAGTATTTGTTGTATTCTTGGGGCTCACGACCTAAACACACAGCCAAATCAAATCTAAAACCGTCTATACCTATCACTGATACCCAAAAACGCATAGCGTCTAATATCAGCCCCATCATAAAGGGGTTAGCAGTATTTATAGTGTTGCCACAGCCACTGTGGTTGTCGAAGACCAACTTACCTTCAATATTCTGGCTGTATAAATAAGCTTGAAACGGACAAAATCCTTTAAACGACAGTACCGGCCCCCCTTTCCACTTTCTGCGGTGTGATTAAAGACAACATCAACAATCACCTCCAGTCCAGCGTCGTGGTAGGCTTGAACCATTTGCTTAACTTCGGCAATCGCATCAACATTGGCATAACGAGGCTCAGGGGCAAAAAAGTTGATGGGGTTGTATCCCCAATAGTTAGTTAGCCCTTTTTCGGTAATGTATGGCTCTGGCATAAACGAGCACAAAGGCATGAATTGAACAGTGGTAATACCAAGGGACGTTAAGTGCGATAGTACCGCAGGATGACAGGCTCCTAAGAACTTACCTCTATCGGCTTTAGGTACGTCGGGATGGCTTTTAGTCAGCCCTTTTACGTGGGCCTCATAAATAATCCTTTCGCTTGGTTTCAGTTTGGGTTTATTAACCGACTTACTTGCGTAACTCGTTGGCTCAACGATGACCCCCTTGGGGACCATAAACTGAGAGTCTTTTTTATATTGCCTTGCATCCCAGTGGACCGCACGGCTGAGTTTTTTAGCATAAGGGTCGATGAGTAGCTTGTCTGAGGAAGCCGCATGCAGTGAATTGTATGCCCTCTCAACTCGATAGCCATACAAATACCCCTCGGTGAGATTCGAAACGAATCCGTGCCATACATCACCTGTGCGTTCAGGTAATGCAACTTCCGAAAGCATTTCTTCGGTATCGGATTGAAAAAGGCAAAGTACTACGGCGATGGCTTCTGGTGCATAAACTGCAAAATTACAGCCGCCATCAACCAGAGTAGCCCCCAGTGGATGGGGGCTACCTTGTGTAATTAAGTCACAATCAAAAGTATGAACGCGTGTATCCAATGTGTTGCTAGTCCGTTACGTAAAAAACTGTGGCCAAAGGTGGTATGGTTAATTGTACGGAAAACGGCTGATTATTCCACGGACAAACCTCAGCATTTAGTCGAGGTTGTACATCAAAATCACTCCCCCAATATACACTATTATCCGTATTCAATATCAGTTTGAGTTGGCGATCATCTTCAACGCCAATTCTGAAATGCTCTCTGGGAATTGGCGTAAAATTGGTCACTACGTAAATTCGCTGAGACCCTGTTTGTGAGCGCCTTACGAAAGACACTACACTCTGATCGGCATTTTCGTGGTCTAACCACATGAAGCCTTTGTGATTGTGGTCATTGTCATAGAGCGCAGGAAATGCTTTATACATATGATTTAGGTCACGATAGAGCGCCTGCATCCCTTTGTGTTTGGGGTACTCGAGCAAATCCCAGTCGAGCTGACCGTCGTGATTCCACTCTCGACTTTGCCCTAATTCGTTCCCCATAAAATTGAGCTTCTTACCGGGATGCCCATACATAAAGGCAGCATAAGACCGTTGATTAGCAGCTTGCTGCCATTCGTCACCGGGCATCTTGCCTATGAGGCTACCTTTGCCATGTACAACTTCATCGTGAGAAATAGGGAGTACAAAGCTTTCATCATAGGCGTAAACCATACTGAAAGTAATATCACCGTGGTGATAGCGTCTGTACGCCGGATCTTTAGAGATGTAATGCAACGAATCGTGCATCCAACCCATATTCCATTTAAATCCGAAACCCAAGCCGCCTTCAAAAACAGGGCGAGACACCTTGGGAAACGAGGTGGATTCTTCGGCAATTGTCATTGCATCAGGAAAATGTTTGTATACCTCTTCATTGCACCACCTCAACAGACTGATGGCTTCGTAGTTCTCATTTCCGCCATCAACGTTGGGGATCCACTCTCCATCGTTGCGAGAGTAATCAAGGTAAAGCATTGATGCTACCGCATCTACTCTTAGCCCATCAATATGGAACTTATCTAGCCAGAACAAGGCATTAGCAACTAAGAACTGACGCACGGTATCTTTACCAAAGTCGTAAATGCACGAATTCCAATCTGGGTGCCACCCCTTTCTTGGATCTTCGTACTCATAAACGCATGAACCATCAAAGCGTGCTAACCCGTGACCATCCTCTGGGAAATGTGCAGGCACCCAATCAATAATCACTCCGATACCGGCTTGGTGACATTGATCAACAAAGCACTTAAATTCGTCTGGATCGCCGAATCGACTGGTAGGAGAAAACATTCCAACGGGTTGATAGCCCCACGACCCATCAAAAGGAAACTCCGATACTGGCATGAGCTCAATGTGGGTGTACCCCATGTCTTTTACATAGGGAATTAGTGTCGCTGCCAGTGATTTATATGACAAATAGCGATTTTCATTCTCTTCGTCAGGTCGTTTCCATGACCCCAAGTGAACTTCATAAATACTCATGGGATTTTCGTATTTATCTTGCTTGCGAGCCTCCATCCAATCACTGTCGTTCCACTGATAAGTGTTGTGGTTATACACCAATGATGCATGGGATGGATATTGCTCCGCACTAAAACCAATAGGATCCGATTTATGTGGTAATGCGTTGCCTGCACCATCTTTTACTTGGTATTTGTAACGCTGCCCCTCTCCTAATTCAGGAACGAAAAGTACCCAGAAGCCCATTGATGTTTTTTCCATCGGGTGCAAGCGGCCATCCCAACCATTAAAATCACCGATTACAGAAACCGCTGAGGCATTTGGTGCATATACGCTAAAGCGTGTTCCATCTACATTTTGATTGTCTCTCTCCACCGAGGTGAGCTGCGCACCGGCTTGGTGGTATAGATTCATTGGCTCATGGTCAATGAAGTGAACCGCATGAAACGCTTCTTCTTTAAATTGATATGGGTCGGTGTAACTGAAGGTCTTTTCTGCGGTAATAACCTCAAGGGTGTACAGCGAACTCTCAGGAAAATCAGTAAATTCCGCGGTGAATAGTCCTGAGCTAGTATCCAATGATAGTTCTGAAGACGGAGTAGAAGAATTTGGCCAACTTACGTGGATTTTAACGGCGTCAGGGTGCCAAGCGCGTAGTGTCGTGATTTGTTTATTTTTTTCAGGCCCGAGAAGGGAAAATGGCGCTGCACAGCTTGCCTGTGCCAATGTTTGCTTCATCTGCTACTCCTTAGTGATCCCCCGCAACGTTGCAGGTGGTTGTGCATGGCACTAATAACAATCGCACCGCACAAAAAGCTGACGAACATTCAGCTCGTCAGTAGTAATACTTAAGTTATCTCACTTAGCAAAGGTTTTAAACGTATTCATTACAATGATTGGCGAAAATTCCTTGATAGTGTGTTTATCCGGAATGATGCACGACAAACCGAAAGGTTTGTCGTGCCACTGCCATTCGCTTAAAAACGTTATTTGCTCGCGTTGTTTCGTGCTTGCGTCAATTGGCCTGCCAGGGACTGAATATCACCATTGTCAAAAATTGATTCAATATTCTGTGTGAGCTTTCTACGCCAGTTCGGATATTCATTAAACGTACCAGGTATATTCACTGGCTTGTCCATTTGCAACCAATCTTCTAACTGTAAACTCAATAGCGCGCTAGAACCACCTGCCATATGTACCTGCATCCCGTAGTTAAGCGGCTGTGTCATCCCAGTAACATTGACGTCGTGGCCTACATCACCACTCACCGAGTTATGCCCATGGAGGGTATCGAGAATAGCCTGTTTATTCTTGTGACGGTCTGCATATAGCGTTTGAAGAATCTCTTCTGTTGGATACAAACCCAGCTCTTTCCCAAGTTCTAAGTCAAGGCAGTGCCAGAAACCGATTAAGGTAGGCATGTCATGGGTCGTCAGCGTAGACATAGATTGAATTGGATAATGAGAAGGTGAGAAAAATCCACCATCTTCCGCTTGCTCAAAGAAGAATACACGATAGGAGTACACGCCGTTGTCGGCAAGCTTTACGCGAATTTCATCAGGCACGGTGCCTAAGTCTTCACCAATGACTAAACTCTTGTTGCGGTGACTCTCTAGCGCCAAAATACCAAGTAGGTCGTCTACTGGATAATAAAGGTACCCACCGTCTTTGGCATCGTCACCTTTAACTACCCACCACAAGCGAAGCAATGCCATTACGTGGTCAATACGCAGCGAACCAGAAGACGCCATATTCGCAGCAAAAAGATCGATAATCGGTTGATACCCCTGTTGATATAACTTATGAGGATCCATTGGCGGCAGTCCCCAATTTTGACCAAGAGGGCCAAGAATATCAGGTGGAGCACCTACACTAGCGTCTGTGCAGTACAAATCCTTATTACCCCAGATTTCAGCGCTACCCTCGCTTACCCCAACCGCTAGGTCGCGGTAGAGTCCGATGGTCATACCCGCATCTTGCGCCGCCTGGTTTGCCGCCTCTAGTTGTTCTGCAGCTATCCATTGCATAAACAAGTAAAACTTAACGTCAGTAAGGTTAGCCTTTTTGAACTTCTCAACAGCAGGGTTGTGGTAGTCTTTATATTCATCAGGGAAGACAGGCCATCCCCAACATTCCTTACCTTCCTTTTGCAAATGAGACTGAAGTGCATCATACACTGCCAACATATCAAGGCTGGTCCCACCTTCTGCCACAAACGCTTTGAACGCTTTGTTCTGTTTGGTGTTCTTTTTAAGGTACTTGTTGTTATATACGTCAAAAACTGCTCTTAACAACGCTAACTTTAAGCGTGTAACGCCTTCGTAATCTACATGTTCAACTTGACGAACATGAGCGAGTTGTTGTTGAAAATCTTCCCGATTGAGTATCGCCTGTACATCATCGTGTTCAAACCCTTCTATTACAGAAGGGTCGATATAAAGATAGTTCAACCAGCGACGAGAGGACGGACCATAAGGCGAGCAAGCATTTGGATTAGCAGGGTATAATGCGTGGATGGGGTTAAGACCGATGAAGTCTGCTCCCACACTAGCGGCATAACCTACAAGTTTTCTGAGGTCGCTAAAATCACCAATACCCCAGTTGGACTCGCTGCGGATACAATACAACTGGACGCTCAAACCCCATACTTTTTTACCTTCCGCAACAGGCTCAGGGGTGTAACAGGCTTTTGGTGCAACAATTAAACGCACTGACGCTAGTACATCGCTATCAGCACGAAGTTCCATCGTGTGATAGCCAAGAGGTAGCTCTGCATTTATGGTTAGTTGATACTCGTGAAACTCCACATCGTCGATATGAGCGGATGCCGATAGTTCACCGTCAGTAGGAATTACTTTGAATTCAGATACTTCGCCAGACTCTTCAGTAATAACTAGAACGTGAGTGTCATTAACCAATTCAATCGGCAAACGCACGGGTACGACAAGTAACTCTCCCGAACGAATCACCTGTACAGGGTTCAAGGGCGATAACCACACCGATTGAATGTCTTCAGAGATCTGTCGTTGGATTTCTGTTTCATTGGTTGTGTTGTAGCCCAATACATTGAGCAGTTTTTCCTGACTCTCTTGAGCGATTGTTGCTGGGTTACCCCATGCATCAACGAAGTGAGTCTCGATCCCGCGCATCTCAACCAATTGTTGCAGAAGTTGTTGTGTCATCGTGAGTGATTCCTGTTAATCAATAAAAGTCACGCTGTAGTTTCTTGCTAGAAAAGCATCTACATACAAAATTTTAACATTATCTAGAAAGATGCCTCAGGTTGAAATTGAATACGTTTGCAGTAGCATCAATATGTAATTTTGCAACAGTTTTGCTTTTTGTTTTGCCAATTATCGCATTTTGATCCATACTTTACGTAATTAATTTTCATAAATACAACAATTCGAGGTACGCCATGACAATTCGTATCGGTATCAATGGTTTTGGACGCATCGGTCGCCTGGTGATGCGTGCAGCTGCTAGCCGTGAAGACATTGAAGTCGTTGCTATTAACGACCTTCTGGACACAGACTACATTGCATATTTGTTAAAATATGACTCTACACATGGTTTGTTCGACGGTGAAGTTTCAGTCGACAACAACAACTTGGTTGTAGATGGAAAAACAGTTCGAATCACTTCAGAGCGCAATCCTGCCGATCTAAAGTGGAACGAAGTAGACGTTGACGTAGTTGTTGAATCTACCGGTTTATTCCTAACTAAAGAAACTGCCGTCAAGCACATTGAAGCTGGTGCGAAGAAAGTAGTTATGTCAGCACCTTCTAAAGACGACACACCAATGTTCGTTATGGGTGTTAACCAAGAGAGCTACGCAGGAGAGACTATCGTTTCTAATGCGTCTTGTACTACCAACTGCCTAGCGCCACTTGCAAAAGTATTGAATGATAACTTCGGTATCGTTGATGGCCTAATGACGACAGTACACGCGACAACAGCTACTCAGAAGACCGTTGATGGTCCTTCAATGAAAGACTGGCGTGGTGGCCGCGGTGCGGGTCAAAACATTATTCCATCTTCGACGGGCGCTGCTAAGGCAGTGGGCAAAGTTATTCCTTCACTCAATGGAAAACTTACAGGTATGGCATTCCGCGTACCAACGCCAAACGTTTCTGTTGTTGACTTAACTGTTAACCTTGCGAAGCCAACAAGCTACGAAGACATCTGTGCAGCGATGAAAGCAGCATCAGAAGGTGAGCTAAAAGGTATCATGGGCTACACAGAAGATGCTGTAGTTTCTAACGACTTTATTGGTGACGCCCGTACTTCAGTATTCGATGCTACCGCTGGAATCGCTCTTACTGACACATTCGTTAAGCTTGTATCTTGGTACGACAACGAATGGGGCTACTCGAACAAAGTCCTAGATTTGGTTGCTCATATCTCTAAGTAACAAAAACGTATTTGTGTTGTAACAACACAAAAAATATACAAAGGTGCGATTTTTAATTCGCACCTTTTTTGTTTTAAGGGCACAATGCGATAACAGTGCTCACATCACGGAAGAAATATGACTACCAGTGACAGTATTTCGGTATCGACGAATCAAGACGGCCTCTCGTTTATCAATATAGACAATGCCCATGCAACGGCTAAAGTATCCTTGTTTGGTGCTCACCTAATGTCTTATTGTCCCAAATCTGACGGTAAGGAACGTTTGTGGGTGAGCCCCCATGCGTACCTGAACGGAGAAAAACCTATTCGCGGTGGTATTCCACTATGTTGGCCCTGGTTCGGCCATAATCATGGGCAAGAGAAAGGCACACTACCCTCACACGGATTCCTTCGTACACAAACTTGGTCTATTGCAAATAGCAAAGATACGAGCGAAGGCACTGAACTCACTTTACTTCCGGCTTTCACCAAAGCAAAGGGTTTCGACCACAAATGCGAAGTTAAGTTGGTTATTATGATTGGCGAAAGCCTTTCAGTGTCACTCATTACTACGAACATTGACGACCACGAGTTTTCCATTGATTGCGCGTTGCACACGTATTTCAACGTTGAGCATATTGGTAAAACCACTATCGACGGTATAACGGGAGATTACGAAGACAAAACTCGCGAGAGTGCTGTACTTACTACACCGACTCCCTACTTTGTCAGTGAGGAGACTGATCGCATTCATTTCTGCGAGGCACCAAATATTACTATCGTTGAAGATGGCGTTAGAACCACAGAAATCACGTCATCTGGTAACGATACTATTGTAGTGTGGAACCCTTGGCACGGGGCAGCGTCGCTGTCTGATATGGATGCGTTTGGATACAAGCACATGCTATGCGTTGAAACCACAGTAACGCAAGGCTATGGTTTACAACCTAACGAAACACATGTGCTTACACAGGTGATAAGCACTGCAAAATAATTGAGCACTACGCTTGTGTTTTAAATACAAAAAAGCCCTGCATAGCAGGGCTTTATTTTTTTTACGCGTTCTGAGCGCCTTCTACGGCTTCTTTTGCAAGTTGGGTAATTCTATCCCAATCACCAGCCTCAATTGCGTCGTCTGGTGCTAACCATGAGCCACCAACACACTTAACGTTCTTAAGCGCGAGGTAATCATTGTAATTACCCGGCCCAATACCACCTGTTGGGCAGAAGGTTACATCTGGGAAAGGTCCGCTGATAGATTTAATCGCTTTAACGCCGCCTGAAGCCTCCGCTGGGAAGAACTTCATGTGGGTGTATCCTGCGTCTTTACCTTTCATCAAATCAGAAGTAGATGAAATACCTGGGATGAGTGGAATCGAAGCGTCCATACCCGCTTTAAGCAAGTCAGCTGTCATACCCGGACTAATAGCAAACTTTGCGCCTGCATCCACAACGGCTTTAAGTTGCTGTGCATTAGTTACTGTACCAGCACCAATCAGTGAATCTGGCACTTCTTCGGCAATGCGTTTGATTACGTCGATAGCTGCAGGTGTTCTCAAGGTAACCTCAAGTACTTTGATGCCACCAGCCATTAACGCTTTGGCCAATGGAACGGCTTTTTCAACGTCGTTGATCACCAACACAGGTACTACAGGTCCCGCTGTAAAAATTTCTTCTGGTGAGTATTTCCAATTTGCTGTCATAGTTAGCTCGCAGTTGTTTGTTTGAGATACGCTGCCGCACCAAGAAGTCCATGGTCAGGTTCAGCGATCAAATAGGTGGGGATGTCTTGTACGTAAGACTTCATATGGCCTTTGCCCTCAAAACGCGATCTGAAGTCACTGCTTTGTAGGAATTCTGGGAAACGACCTGCAATACCACCACCGATAAATATACCGCCAGTGGTTGCCATATTAAGCGCAAGGTTTCCGGCAAAACTGCCCATCACTCTGCAGAACTGATTTAACGCTGATAGCGCCACTTCACAACTTCCATCGAGCGCAGCTTGCGTAACTTCGGCTGGTTCGTTAAACGTTGCTGGTTTACCAGCGTCCAGCGCCAATGCTGTGTATATATTGAGTAGTCCTCTACCCGACATTACTTCTTCGGCAGATACTCGGCCAAGTTTGTCGAGCAAGTAGCGCCATACAACGATGTCCGCTTCATCTACCGGAGCAAAGTCAACATGGCCACCCTCACCATCCAGTGTTTGCCATCCAGAAGATGTCATAGTGATGTGTTCAACACCAAGACCTGTGCCCGGACCAAATACAGCGATGTTACCCTTATCTACCGGTGTGCCTGAGCCTACCTGAATCAATTGTGACTCTGTTAACACAGGCAACGAATGGGCTACCGCTGTAAAATCGTTGATCACATACAAATCAGTAAGTGACAACTCACTCTTCAGTGCACTTTGTGAAAATGACCAAGAGTGGTTGGTCATGGTCACTTGGTCACCTAACACTGGACATGCGATAGCGATACACCCTTGTGTAAATGTATATTCAGGGGTTTCACTAAAGTACTGTTGCAACGCCAGCGCAATGGTGTCGAAGTCATTACACATATACTTTTTAATATCGCTTACACCTTCGGGTGTAACACGGGCGACACGAATATTCGTACCGCCGACGTCAGCTACAAACTGCTCACTCATTTAAGTTACTCCTGAGTGACGAACAGAGAGCAAGCACCCTCTTCTGCGCCTGTAAGATTCATGCGCATTCCGCCAAACATTTCTCGTCCCATACCTACGTGATGCTTAGTCACGTTAGCCGCTTGTGCTTCACGAGCAGCTAAGGTAGCTTCATCTACGCATAATGTCAGTTCACCAGTCTCTGTATTCAACTCGATGATGTCGCCATCGTGTACTTTTGCTAGTAAACCACCTTTGATGGCTTCTGGTGTTACGTGAATAGCCGCAGGTACTTTACCTGAGGCACCCGACATACGACCGTCAGTGACCAATGCAACCTTGTAGCCTTTGTCTTGCAATACGCCAAGAGGTGGCGTTAAACGGTGCAACTCTGGCATTCCAATAGCAGAAGGCCCCTGGAAGCGAACAACAACAATACAGTCTTTGTTCAATGCACCTGATTTAAAGGCTTCGTCTAGTTCGAACTGATCTTCAAACACAACAGCTGGCGCTTTGATATGGCAATGTGGTGAGCGCAATGCAGAAGTTTTCAAAACTGCTCGCCCGAGGTTACCCTCTAGCACACTTAAGCCACCATCAGGCTTGAACGGTGCTTCCACAGTCGCAAGTACTTCTTTGTCGTGAGAGCTTTGTGGGCCATCACGCCATTCAAGTTTACCGTCGGCAAGGAAAGGTTCTTTTGTATACGCTTCTAACCCTTCACCACAAATCGTTTTAACATCATTGTGAAGGAGACCAGCTCCCAGCAACTCTTTGAACAGCAAAGACATTCCGCCAGCAGCAACAAAGTGGTTAATATCCGCTGAGCCATTGGGGTAAATACGAGTTAACAATGGCACTGCACTTGAAATGTCTGAGAAATCATCCCAGTTAACGATAATACCGGCAGCACGCGCCACAGCGATAAGGTGCATAGTGTGGTTAGTAGAACCACCTGTTGCCAATAAGCCTACAAGACCATTAACCACAGCTTTCTCATCAACGATGTGACCGATTGGCGTGTAATTGTCACCTAGGTCAGTTAAACGAGTCGCTTGAACCGCCGCGGCCTTTGTTAATGCATCGCGTAACGGTGTGCCTGGGTTAACAAATGAAGACCCAGGTAAGTGAAGCCCCATCATTTCTACAACAAGTTGGTTTGAATTGGCAGTGCCGTAGAAAGTACAGGTACCAGCTGAGTGATAAGACTGAGATTCAGCTTCCAATAACGCATCTCTGTCGGCTTTACCTTCAGCAAACATCTGGCGAACACGTGCCTTCTCTTTATTCGGCAAGCCAGAAGGCATTGGTCCCGCAGGAACAAATACGGTAGGTAAATGACCAAAGCTCAGTGAGCCTAAAAGTAACCCAGGAACGATTTTGTCACAAATGCCCAACATCATGGCTGCGTCGAACATGTTGTGTGAAAGTGCAACAGCGGCAGCCTGTGCGATTACGTCTCGGCTCATCAAGCTGAGATCCATACCCGTTTGCCCTTGAGTAACACCATCACACATGGCTGGCACACCACCAGCAAACTGAGCTACGCTACCCACTTCATTTACCGCTTGCTTGATAATCGCTGGATATGACTCATAGGGTTGGTGTGCAGACAACATATCGTTGTATGACGAAACGATGGCTACGTTAGCTTTTGTCATTGAACGCAAGTCGGCTTTATCGCTTTGACCACACGCCGCAAATCCATGGGCTAAGTTTCCGCATGATAGCGCACCACGATGTGGGCCCTGTCTGCGGGCATTTTCAATTTTTTCTAAATAAGCGCGACGTGTCTCTTTACTGCGCTCAATAATACGTTGAGTAACCTCTAAAATCTGGGTATTCATATCACATCTCCTATGGAGCCCACATCAATGTTACGGGGGCACGGTTTACTACGGCAACAATTGGCTTTTGAATTTCCGTAGCGTTCTCGATCGCGTCGTTCAGTACTTGTTTTTTCTTTTCACCGGTAAGGTGTAAAAAGATATTTCGACTGTTCAGTAACGCTGGTAGGGTCAGAGAAATACGTTGATGAGGTGCTGTTGTTGGCTGCACTGCTAAGCAGGTTTTCCCGCTATCCATGTCTAGTCCATCAGCAACTTGCTCTGAGCAAGGGAACAAAGAGGCAGTGTGACCATCTTCTCCCATACCAAGAATGAGTGCGTCAAAAGGTTGTGACATAGCAAGTACACCAGCCTGTGCTTCTTCAATACCGTCCTCAGCATTCTCATGTGCTGATTTTAGCGGTACAAACGTCGCTGCACTGGCTTTGTTTTGAATCAGATTATTTTTTACCAAAGTGGTGTTACTGGCATCATGGCCTTCGTCAACCCAACGCTCATCAGCCAAAGTTACGTCCACTTTGTCCCACTCCAAATCAGTTTCACTTAACTGCTTAAAAAGTGGTAATGGCGTTCTACCACCACTGACAACAAGTGATGCCCGTCCACGAGCGCGAATACCAGTTTTAAGTATGCTAACTAGATCTTCCGCAAACGCTTGTGTGAGCGCATCAGCGCTATCAAATGAAAGAGTTGTAAGTGCCATTATTTTTTCTTCTTAACTTGTTTACTTTCATACCAGCTTCGATTAGCTCGAGCTAGCAAACCAATGGAGTCAACAGGTCCCCAAGTACCGGCTTGATAAGGCTCCGGCGGCTCGCTTGATTGTTTCCACGCTTCTAATATAGAGTCAACCCAATTCCATGCTTGCTCAATCTCATCACGGCGAACAAATAGCGCTTGGTTACCAAGCATGACTTCTAATAATAGCTTTTCGTAAGCATCTGGAATTCTTTCTTCAGAGAAAGTGTCCGAGAAGCTCAAATTAAGCTTAGACTTGTGTAAGTCCATCGAACCGGAACTCGTTAATCCTGGAACCTTATTCATTACGGTGATTTCAACACCTTCATCAGGCTGCAAGCGAATAACGAGCTTGTTAGGTGGTAGATCTTTGAAGCTATCGCCGAACAAGTTATGAGGCTGACGTTTGAAGTAAATGACAACTTCACTCACTTTGGTAGGCATACGTTTTCCCGTTCTCAAATAGAAAGGAACGCCAGCCCAACGCCAGTTATCAATCTCTGCTTTTATGGCTACGAAAGTTTCAGTTTTACTTTTCGTATTTGCATCATCTTCTTCTAGGTAACCAGGAACTTCTTCACCTTTAACAAAGCCTGACGTGTACTGTCCACGAACCGTACTACTGTTAACGTTCAGGCTGTTGATCGGGCGAAGGGCCTTCAATACTTTGAGTTTTTCGTCACGGATACTGTCTGCGTCAAGAGTGGTAGGCGGCTCCATCGCAACCAAGCTCAAAATTTGCAGCAAGTGGTTTTGAACCATGTCACGCATTTGACCAGCGTCGTCAAAGTATCCCCAACGCCCCTCTATTCCAACAGACTCTGCTACTGAAATTTGAATATGATCAATACAGTTGTGATCCCAATTAGTTGCAAAGATCGAATTGGCAAAGCGAAGAGCGATCAAGTTGAGTACAGTCTCTTTACCTAGATAGTGGTCAATGCGGTAAATTTGTTTCTCGTCAAAGTACTCAGCCACCTGATCATTAATCACCATAGATGATTCTAAATCGTGACCAATGGGCTTCTCTAAAACTACACGAACACTTGAATCGATGATTTTACAGCTGTGTAAACCACGGCAAATGTCACCGTAAATTGCTGGTGGTGTTGCAAGATAGCACACCATCGTACGATTTGGATCTACGTGGTCGTCCAATACTGCATAGCTTTCTAAGTCTTTCATGTCGACACACGCATAATGTAAACGGGCTTTCATTCGCGCCCATGTGTCTTCACAAAAATCTTTATCACCGAACTTAATGAGGTTCGTGTGTACTTCTTCAATATAAGCGTCTAGCTCCATCGCATGACGAGCTACGCCAACAATCGTTGTTTCAGGGTGAATAAGTTCTGCTTTTTCGAGCTGATAAAGTGATGGGAGTAGCTTTCTCCTAGAAAGATCTCCTAAAGTGCCAAACAATACAAAATCACAGGGCTCGTAGGAATTTTCCAAAACCATATTTGTCGACCTTTTTGTCAGTTAGCTGACAATGTATGCGTAAAAAGAGGGATTTTTTACATTGTCAGCGCGTTATTAGCATATAGTTAACACTAAATGTAGTAAAATTACAACTTGCGTAAACTATCGAATCATTTTTTCATTTTTATCCGTAGGGAGACACTTTTTTCGAAAAATGACAAGAATATTGTTAAAAAATTACATTTTTCTTGTCACTGCTGTCACTTTCAGTACTATTACGAGTGCAAAGAATAAATAATTAACCCTACACACTGCCACACTTGTATGAATATTTTAGAAAAAATTACACAAAACAAAGCAGCGTTCAGCAAATCAGAACGCAAGGTTGCAGACGTTATCTTAGCGAATCCTCAGACTGCGATTCACTCGAGTATAGCAACCTTGGCAAAAATGTCTGACGTGAGTGAACCTACCGTTAATCGCTTCTGTCGTCGACTAGATACGAAAGGCTTTCCAGACTTCAAATTGCACCTGGCGCAAAGTCTCGCAAATGGAACGCCATACGTAAACCGTCACGTTGACGAAAATGACGGTCCTGATGAATATACAACCAAAATTTTCGAATCAACCATGGCTTCTTTGGAAGTTGCACGGCAGTCGATTGACGTTCAGGCTGTTAATCGTGTTGTAGACTTGTTGACCCAAGCACAAAAAATTTCGTTTTTTGGTTTAGGCGCTTCCGCTTCAGTCGCACATGACGCTCTTAATAAGTTCTTTCGCTTTAACGTTCCAGTGGTGTACTTTGAAGACATTTTGATGCAGCGAATGAGCTGTATGAACTGCACAGCGGGTGACGTGGTAGTGTTGATTTCACATACGGGTAGAACGAAAAGCCTGGTGGAAATAGCTAATATTGCTCGTAGTAACGACGCCACCGTCGTTGGTATTACGTCTGCAGGTAGCCCGCTCTCTCAGGAGTGTAACTATGTACTTTCTCTTGAGGTCCCTGAGGATACCGATATGTACATGCCCATGGCATCACGTATCGCCCAACTAACACTCATTGATGTTCTTGCTACAGGGTTCACACTTCGGCGTGGCAATAAATTCCGCGAGAACCTCAAGCGAGTCAAAGATACACTTCGCGGTTCACGTTACGATAAACGCAACGAAATATAATCATTTTGCGCTTCTATTTAGGAGCGCTATTTCTTCCCTATTGCACCGCTCTCGCTGTAATTATTTAACATCCCCCCACCACCCTGTACATTTTTCACACTAAACTGGTAGGCTGAGTATACAAATTCCCGTATTTCATTCACATTTCTGTCAGATTCGTCTACTATCCTGTAATAAAATTACGTAAAGCGATTACACCACGCCTGATTTATGGTTAATCGTTTACAAACCAACCGCCCTTTATCAAGAGACAGCGACAAAATTATGACCAGAAGAACGAAGATTCTTGCCACCCTAGGACCCGCGACAGACTCACTAGAAACTATTCAAGGAATTATTGAGGCTGGCGCAAACGTTGTTCGAATGAACTTTTCACATGGACAAGCCGAAGACCATATCGAGCGTGCTAAAAAAGTACGTCAAGCCGCACAAAATTTAGGTAAGTGTGTTGCTATTTTGGGTGACCTGCAAGGCCCTAAAATTCGCGTAGCAAGGTTCGCTGAAGGTCCGGTTCACCTTGATATTGGCGCACCATTCATCTTAGATGCGGAGCTAGAACGCGACGCTGGTGACGTCACGCAGGTTGGTATTGATTACAAGGCGCTACCAGACGATGTAAGTGCCGACGATATTCTTTTACTCGATGACGGTCGTATTCAACTTAAAGTGACCCACGTTGAAGGCCGCAAGGTACACACTGTAGTTACTGTTGGTGGAAAACTCTCGAATAACAAAGGTATCAACCGTCAGGGCGGTGGCTTATCTGCCGAAGCACTAACGGCAAAAGACAAAGAAGATATTAAAACAGCGGCTAAAATTGGCGTCGACTACTTGGCCGTGTCTTTCCCTCGCAGTGGCGCCGACCTAGACTATGCACGCGAACTCGCCGAAGCAGCTGGATGTCACGCTAAAATTTGTGCAAAAGTCGAGCGCGCCGAGACGGTTGCCTCAGACGAAGCAATCACCGACATCATCAGCGCGTCTGATGCTGTAATGGTAGCTCGAGGCGACCTTGGTGTTGAAATTGGCGACGCTGAGCTTGTTGGTGTACAGAAAAAACTAATTGCACGCTCAAGACAACTCAATAAAGTCGTAATTACTGCGACGCAAATGATGGAATCTATGATCGATAGCCCCATGCCAACACGCGCAGAGGTTATGGACGTTGCCAACGCAGTACTTGATGGCACTGACGCAGTAATGCTTTCTGCAGAAACTGCCGCTGGTAATTTCCCAGTAGAAACTGTTACCGCGATGGCTCGTGTTTGTGAAGGTGCAGAAACACACCCAAGTGTTAAGATCTCCAAGCATCGTATGGACGAGATGTTTTCATCGGTGAGCGAGACCATAGCGCTGTCTGCAGTTTATGCAGCAAATCACTTACCTTCTATCAAGGCGATTGTAGGCCTCACTGAAAGTGGTAATACACCAAAGTTGATGTCACGTATCACCACGTCACTGCCTATCATTGCTATGTCACGTCACGAAACATCGCTGAATACTATGGCGCTGTTTAGAGGCGTACAGCCGGTTTACTTTGATTCGAGAGATAGTGAGCCTGGTCAGCTGAAAGCCGATGTTATCGCAGTACTTAAAGAGAAGGGCCTTGTTCAAACTGGGGACCGCTTCATTATGACTTACGGTGATGAGATGGAAAAAGTTGGTGCAACTAACGCGGTTAAGATTGTACTAGTAGACTAAATATCTTTTGGCATGCCGCTCGCGCGGCATGCCAACTATTCTTCAATTCGCTACTCTTACTTGCAAATATCTAAAATTCTTTCACACACATCTTCACGACGCTTAAAGTGCGCTAACCCAATAAGCTTGTTGTCTCTTGGCCATACCGCTTGATTGAGGACCTTCACATCTTGCTCTGTCAATTTTTCGGTATCTAGTTGGAGCTCAACAGCCTTTTTGTTTGGATTGATGATACGCGGAACGGCATTGGTAACGAGTGCCTTGTTAACGCATACGAACTCTCGCTTCAATGGGTCACGTACGACACCGATATCACCGCCATCAAGAATAATTGCAGGCCACCCTTCAGACATCCGACTTTGACCGAACATCAACGCAGTGAACGCAAACAAAATAAATAGCGTTAAACCAATAAACTGCGAACTCAATCCAGGTGCAACAGCCACTAAAGCACCGACAGTAGCCGAAAATAACACCCAAATTGCGAACACTTTTCGCATAGCGTCAGGTGCAATACCTGCAATTATTACCAGTTGCTTTAACTCTAGCTTTTCATACCTGCGCAAGCAAACATTTGCCAAATCTGTCAAAACTAATCCCTTACATCGAAACTTACAGCAACGCCGAAAACTTGAAATACAACCCGAATCCAATGTGAACGAGATAGACTGCCCAATGACAGTACTACTGGAAAAGTCGTTGCTCTGTGAAGAAAACAACCAACGTAAATGAAACAAACCCCGAATATCATTAAGTTATACGACGAAAGACAGTTACGTTGATCAACATATCGCCAAACCAAATCTGCTGCGTTTTTAACTGCAGTCAACAACAATAGTTGAGTGATAATATGCAAGGTAATTATGACACATGTTTTACATCAATGTTAAGCCATTACAGCGTGTAAAACTGTTAATTATCGACTTACAAAATTCATATTAGTCAATAACCTAGAGATTTTCGGTGGAGAAAAGAGATGTTCACTGTCAAATGTGGAGATTTAGCGCAATTTTCCCATAATTTCTCCACAGTTCGACATACTCCCTGTGCAGCAGTGCACTACCACGCTAGACTATAAACATGAAACTATCTCATAAACTTCTTATTATTTTACTCAGTTTTATCTGCCTTTCTCTGGCAGTGACTGTCATGCTTGCGCGCTGGAGCTTTGAGCAGGGATTCAATGAATTCTTAAAAAGCCAGGAACGAGAACGACTCGCAAAACTTAGCGTACAACTCGTGAGAGATTACCAATCTAACAACGAACAATGGAACGGTATCTCGTTGTCTTTGAATAGTAGGCTTGCTCCACCCCACCAGCGTCATCGGCCACCTCCGCCACATATGAGAGACTTATCAATGCCTCCTCCTCATGAGCAGGCGCGTGGCGTTAAAACGACATTGGTCTCAATGACTGGAGAGTTTATTACCGGTGATCTTATGGATGAAAACAGCCACGAACATATGGTTTACCCCATCACCTATCGTGGCAATAGCATTGCTCTATTGATAAGTTTTACCCCTGACGACCAACCATCCGTTATTGTTGAAAGCTTTTTAGAGCGACAACAAACATCCATACTCATCATTGGCGCGGTATCTTTGAGTTTGTGTTTTCTTCTCGCATTGGTTGTTGTACCCAAAATGTTGGCGCCATTCAACACTATAGCGAATGCAATCAAACAGTTATCAACTGGGCAATATCATCAATACACTCAATTAGATAACAAAGATGAGTTCGGTGTGTTGATGCAACAAGTGAATCAACTCGCGGCCACATTGGAGTCTAACGAGGCGATGAAGAAGCAGTGGATTGCGGACATTGCCCATGAACTCAGAACCCCTCTCACCGTACTCTCTGGTGAATTGGAGCTAATTAAGCTAGGCGTAAGACAAACAACACCAGAACAAATTGAGTCCTTTAATCAAGAGGTACAACGCTTATCTAGATTGGTAGAGGATCTTTATCAACTCTCACTTGATGATATGGGCCAGCTAAGCTTTCACTTTGCCAATGTAGACCTAGCGAAAATTGTGAATGAACAAATCCGTGTAGGCTTGGTCTTAGCACAAGCAAAGGGCATTGAGATAGACGCATCTCACGTCACTTCTGTATGGATAAGCGCAGATACTCAACGGCTATCGCAACTGGTAATGAACCTTGTGGTTAACAGTGTTTCCTACACCGATGCACCAGGAAATATGCGTATAGCAGTCTCACAAGACGATAAGTTTGGTATTTTTAGCATTGAGGATACACCACCGGGAGTGTCAAGAGAGGCCCAGCGTCTCATTTTTGAGCCCTTGTACCGCGAAGACAAAGCAAGAACAAGCCGACAAAACGGAGCTGGTTTAGGTTTGTCTATTTGCCAAAGAATAATAAAAGGTCATAAGGGAGAAATGCACGTATCCTCTTCAGAACTAGGCGGATTGTGTATCGAAGTTAAATTACCCAAACAGAGAGAGCAACATGTCTAGCAAATCTAAAGTTTTGATCGTAGAGGACGAAGTAAAAATTGCCCAATTACTCGTAGATTATTTAAACTTAGAGGGATTTAATGCTGATGTTTTGCACTCTGGCACTCACGTAGTTTCACAAGTTAAAAGCGAAATATACGACGCCATCATTCTAGATCGAATGCTCCCTGAAACCGACGGGCTTACGCTGTGTAAACAAATCAGAACTTTCTCAAACATTCCAATTCTTATGCTAACCGCCAGAGTCGATGAAGTTGATAGGTTACTCGGACTGAATGCAGGTGCTGACGACTACGTCTGTAAACCATTTTCTGTACGCGAGGTGGTGGCGAGGATTCAAACTATTTTACGCAGAGCCTCTCCGCCCTTGATTTCAGAGGATAGCTCAGTTCATCAACTAACCTTTGACAACATTTGTGTGGACTTGGAACGTTTCCAGTGTTTTGTTGATAAAGAGCCCATCGAGCTTACCCCCGTTGAGTTCAAATTACTCAAAACATTAATGACAAAACCCGGCGTTGTATTTGCGCGAGAAATGCTTATGCAAAACGCCTACGAAGACGGTCGAATTGTGAGTCATCGCACTATTGATAGCCACATGAAGAACTTGCGCCAAAAGCTCACCAAAAACAATGAAACATCACCTGTACAAGCGGTATACGGTGTGGGGTACAAACTCGTCTAGCGACGAATTCCGCAAATTCTGCACATTTTCTCCATATTTTTTCGATACTCTCCAACGCAACAGAGCATTAGTTTCAGGAAGTATCGATATGCGACAACACTTTTCCCTTTCTGTATTAGCAGTAGCAATTTCACTTACCCTTTCAGGCTGCGGGGGCAGCGACTCCTCTAACGAAGCCACCACAGTAACTGAGCAAACGCCGGAAACGACTAACAGTGCACCGACAATAGTGGTTCAAGATACTGTGTCAGTGGATGCTGGCACTGCCGTTGCTATAACTGCAACTATTACGGACGCCGATGGCGACGACTTAACAGTTACTTGGGTACAGTCTAGCGGAATTGATGTGTCATTTGACGGTCAGGGTTCAAGTAGTATTTCATTCACGGCGCCAGACGAAGCAACAACGCTGGTGTTCCAAATATCAGTCGACGATGGCGTCAATGACACTGTAACCGCATCTAGCTCTGTAACCGTGAACTCTGTTCAAACCGAACCTGAAACGCCCGAACCAACACCTGACTCCAGCGTATGGCTTCTCAATACCAATGATACAAGGGCCGTTCATGTACCATCTTCCTCAAGCAGTTTGAATGCATTGGTAAATGTGCAATCCGTTGCCACCAGCTCGATAGACGGTAAGTCTTACACCGTAGTTAGCTCCTACGGAATACCTGATTATCAGGTACAAATCACGCAAGACATGTACGACGAACTGGCGCAACGTCCACTGGCAAATCGCGACTATATCTCAGGAAGCCCCACTATTGCTGTTGGCGATACAGTAGCTTTCGGTCAAGACGTCGGGTACAACAGTAATAGCAGTTGTGGTGTGGATCAAGGCTACGGCTATTGGCCACCTGGGCCGGTTTGCCCAAGCGAGTCACTGCGTGAAGGATACTTCCCTGACGAACCTGAGCCCACAGATGATGACTGTAGTACAGGTCTTGGGCAGGTGGGGCTATGGGTTAATGGCTCATCAATTTATAACTGGGGCGATGGTCAGAGTTATAACAACCAGGGAGACTGGCAAACATTAGCTCCAGTAGCAGAGCAATATGATGTTGATATATGCGGTGGTCATGCGGCTAACGGCGATTATCATCATCACTTTTACTCATCTTGTCTAGCCGCAATGGTCAACGATGAGGGTATTGGGCACTCGCCTCTTTATGGTTTTGCTGCAGACGGCTACCCTGTTTACGGTCCATGGGAAGACACTGGGGTTTTAGCAATAAGTGCATGGACAGTCAGAGATTACAGCGCTACATCTGCCACAGGGTGTAGTGATGGTACAAGAAGTTGCAGCCTAGTTGACCAATACGATCCGTCTCAAGGTGTTGAAGTTGTCTCTGCTGGGCCTGATTTTACTGACACAGTGACAACCTTATCAGGTAACTCTCTGATTGCTTCTAACGGATACTACTACGAGGACTATTATTGGGATGAAAGTCTGACCGAGCAGGGCTATCCCTTCCTAGACCAATACAATGGTCACTCCGATGACGAACGTGGTTACCACTATCACATCACCGTCGCGGAAGTGGACGGCAAACTGATTCCAGCGTTTCCCTACATTATAGGCGATAGATTTGCGGGAACTATCGATGACAACGCATTGGCAAACTGCAGCACAGGTGTTGGTGGCCCTCCCAGTCGATAAGCGTGACAAGTTCCAAAGGCAAAAAGAATATGAAAGTAATACTAAAATTTATTACGGCCAGTACACTGTTTTTTTCAGTATTGTGTATCGGCACTGAAGTTCATGATCACAAAAGTAGAGAAGTTACATCGCCGTTAATACCTAAAGTGGCTGTGAATCTCTTTCGCGATGAAATGGACGGAGTCAATGTCCATATTGAGCTACAGAACTATGTGTTGAATGCGCCCACTCAGGAAAATATCTCAAGATTGAAAACTGAAGGTGGCATGACCTTGGGCCATGCACATTTATTTATTAATGGTGTTAAACATCAACGCATATACGCCCAGCACTTTCATATTTCTGAAAAGTGGCTAAAAAAAGGGGTAAACCAAATTGCGATTTCACTGAATTCACACCAACATGAAAATTGGCAACATAACAATCAAACCATCGTTGGTACTGTTTTCTTCGATCTGAACGCACCGCAATTAGTGCTGCACGAGTTTACCTCACAGCCTTTGGAAAATACTCACAACCATCACTAATAATATAACGTTGCACAAAACCTTTGCCATCGGATTGCGTATTTAAGCGGTATAGATTATCGTTTTTATATTAGGGACTTAAAATAGCGTAATTATGTCTATTCGACTCCGATATGTACTTGCTTTGTGTTTAGTTGCCTCGCTTGTCACCTTAACTGTTTTCGTCATGCGAGGCATGTTTCATGAGCAACGTGCCGACACAGGAATCATCAATATAGCAGGCCAACAGCGAATGCTTTCACAGCGCATCGCCCTGCTTGTAGAAAAAATTCATACCTGTCAGGATGCCTCAGGTGCCAGTCAATCAGCGCTTGATAGTGCGCTTAGCAAGTTTAGTGAAAATCATGGTCAGTTAACATCTTTGCCTGTGTTGCCCGATAGCGTAGCGCATATTTATTTCGGCGAGAGTCAACTCGATAAGCGAGTCAAAAAATACATAGAGCAAGCCACGCCCATAGTGACACAACAATGTCCTACTGATCGCACCATCGATATTGAAGAAGCTTCACTTATTCTTACTGACCTCAATAATGTCGTCTCGGCTTTCGAACTTGCAGCCCGAGAACGAGTAGACCGAGTGGCGAATATTGAACTCTACCTTTGGATTGCTACGCTGCTGCTTCTAGTCGTGGAGGCCATCGTTATATTTTATCCCATGGAACGGCAAATTACAGATTCAATCAAGAAACTCGTTGCCACCAAAAACAAAGCCGAAGCTTCCGCGCTTCAAGCGAAGCAAGCCAGTAAGGCGAAATCTGAGTTTTTATCGAACATGAGTCATGAGTTGCGAACACCCATGAATGGTCTGTTTGGAATGATCGAACTTGCAATTGATTCTCCAGAAAAAAGTACCAACTATCTCAAAAAAGCGAAAAGTGCGGGACGACAGCTTCTTGTACTGATCAATGACATACTCGATTTCTCAAAAATAGAAGCCGGAAAAATTCGCATTGAAAATGGTCCAATGGACTTACATCAACTTCTCGACGATGTAGTTTCATTGCAACGCACTTATTGCCAAAATAAAGGACTCACGTTTGACTACGTCAAAGAAAGTGATTTTCCACCGATCATTCTTGGCGACATCACCCGTATTTCACAAGTACTCCACAACCTACTGAGCAACGCCATCAAATTTACCGAAACAGGTTCGGTAACGCTCACTGTGGATACCTTCGAGAAAGAAGAAGTGCGCTACATATCATTCTCGGTCAAAGATACAGGTATTGGTATTGCCCCTGAGCAAGTGGATTCAATATTCCAAAAGTTTGAGCAAGCCGATCAATCGACAACGCGGTTGTACGGCGGTACTGGACTTGGCTTAAGCATCGCAAAGCAACTTTCGCTACTGATGCAAGGTGACATCTCAGTGACCTCAACTTTGAATCAAGGGAGCGAATTTATTTTCGAAATGCCCGTGGTTCCAGCTGAACTACCTGAGACTCAAATATCATCGAATAGCCTAAGATGTGCTGTAGTTGACGATCTTCAAACCAGTCGTGAATACCTTTCTCATATCGTTTCCGGTATGGGATACAGCGCCACTGCGTTTGACTCTGCTCAAGCATTTTTGGAAGCAGACTATGATAGTTTTGATGTGATAGTTCTCGATTTGGCTATGCCAGAAATGAGCGGTGCTGATTTACTCAATGTACTCAAGGAAAGAGGTTTGTCGCCTTTCCCTCCAGTGATTCTAGTGTCCGCAGAGCTGGAACAACTACAAAGCGATGATCCGGTAAACTCACTTATTTGGAAAACACATACAAAGCCGTTAATGAGAAGCGATTTAGAGCTCGACCTTCAACAACTCATTGCACCAGAAAGAACATCACGAGATGGAAAGAACGGTGACAACAAGTATCGTGTTTTAGTCGCTGAAGATAATGAGATAAATGCTGAAATCGTCAAGGCCATGCTGGCGATGGAAGGATATAAAACTATCCACGTTAAAGACGGAGAACAAGCTGTTAAGGCCTGTAAAAAGTATACCTTCGACTTTATTTTAATGGACTGCAATATGCCGATAATGGATGGACTAACGGCATCGAGTATTTTGCGAAATGATCTCAAAGTCAAAACTCCGATTGCGGCATTAACAGCAAACGCATTTCCGGAAGATAGAAAGGAATGTTTAAACGCTGGTATGGATGAGTTTTTAACCAAACCTCTCGAAAAAGAAGAACTGATTCAAGCGTTAGAAAAGTATTTACCAAAAAATAAAAAATGACACCTGCTTCAGCGGTCAGGCTGAAGCAGGTAAATTTAACCTAGCGCTCAAGCTCTCCTCTGAGCTTAGTACAGCCCACGTAACACACAGCTTTAATAAGCATGGCATAAAGCAATGTGAGTAAACATACGGCTGTCGCAGGCCCGATAACGTCTGCGAAAAACTCTTTTTCAATGTTAGCCCCTATAGCGACCGCGCCTAATACAACACCAATCCACCCCATCCACATGGCGGAATTTCCTAACACATCAATGATTCGATGCGCCTCCTTTAGTGTGTTGATATCTTCGGTAGTTTTAAACCCAAAGGTAATGATCAACGCGTCTTTAATCGTCAATGTTGACGCCACCGACTTTGCGAAGATAATCGCCGGAGGAACTACAATGATTAAGGAAGGGATATTGATAAAATCAGTGATCTCTCCTCCCATAAACATGGCCATAACTACAACACCAACGAAGACTGCCAGACTGAATAGAAACATAAATAACCTACCTTTCGTTTTTAACAAATAGTGAAATGTGGTTTTAATGACCTGATTAAAATACCACTGATGTGCTTGCTGTGTGTTCTTGATCGCTCGGGCATGAAATCCCTCACTCAAGTCACCAATAATCGGCTCCTTTAACGCCTCTGGAAGTACCCAATTAAGTAAGTGAATACTCCATGAGGGTAACTGTGCCTCGTGATTTTCGTTCAGCATGACTGTCTAATCCCGTCGTTTATAACAACGCTCAACGCCACACCCTTCCAAAGCTTTTCTAACGCCTGTTTACTACGCTTGAGGGCTTGCTGACCTTTTGCGGTGACTTCAAAGTATTTTTTTGCCCTTCCACCGCGCTGAGCCGTTGCCTCACCAACGCGGCTAGACACCATCCCCTTGGTTTCGAGTCTTTCGAGTGTGGTATACAAAGCGCCAATTGATACTTCTCTGTTTACGACGTCTGACAGAAGCTCGCGAACACTGGAGCCGTAAGCATTTTCGCCAAGTCTGAGTATGCTCAACAAAATACACTGCTCAAACTCCCCTAAGAATTTCTCTTTTTCACTCATTACTACCCTCCTGAAGCTTTATATCTACAATGTAGAGTATTTAAGTAAGGAGTCAATATACTTTATTTTGTAGAGTATATACCTAGGTATATGAACCTATACCTTTATTGGGAGAGAGGATCGAATTGATTTAGTTGGTTCACACTAGTGAGCAAGTAAATAGTCAAGAAAGAAAAAACACGCAACACAAAATACACCCACCATTAGCACTAATGGTGATACGAACACTGACAATAGGAGGCAAGAAACCAACCCCACCAAGGAAACCCATTTGGGTACGAAGCGTTTTTCTGACGGAACAAACAAGGCAGCCAGATTAGTTAATGCGTAGTAAAGCAATACGGTGAAAGCACTCACTGACCACGCGAGTTTAATGTCGGTGCTCAGTAAAATGAGAGCGATAACAACACCTGTTACACATACAGCAATGGTGGGAGACGTCTGGGTTTTATTCACAAACGAGACCTGTTTTGGCAAGTCCCCTCGCCTTCCCATCGCCAATATCACTCGTGACACTCCCAAGATCAAATTCAACACAACACCAGCCATTGCGCAGATGGCAGCGAAAGCAATAAAGTGGGATAAGTGACTACTCTGCCCTAAGTGTGCGGACACCATTTCAAAAAGATGCATTTGGGTTGATTTATCAATGAGTCCATTAGCATTGAGCATAAGAATAGATACACCAACGGCACAATATAAAAGTCCAGATAAACTCAGCGTAATCACGACCGCTCTCGGAATGGTATAACGAGGATTTTGGACCTCTTCCCCCATCGTCGCTATTCGACCATAGCCAGTATAGGCAACAAACATGAATGCGGAGCCCTGTAAAACGGCGTACAGTGTTGTCGAGTTTTCCCTAAACATTGATGCTACATTCGCTTGATGTGGCTGAGTAACAACGCCAAAGATCGAGAATGCAATAAGCCCTGTCATCGAGATTAAAACGAGCGCTAAATTCAGGCGATTAGTACGCGTTATTCCTTTGCTGACAAGTAACGTAAAGCCGGCGACCAACAATAAGGCAATGATCCGATGCCAAACATCGGGTAACCCAAATAAATGACCAATGTACCAACCCACAGCTAGCGCACCAGTGGCAGCAGATGCGCTTTTAGCAATAACGAAAAGCCATCCCGCCAAACGACCGAGCCGCGGTGACAAATACTGATAGCCGTACTCGTAAGTGCCGCCACTGACAGAGTGTGCACTGGCTAACTGGGCCGAAGACAACCCATTGAATGTCGCTGTGATCCCTGCCAGGAAAATAGCCAACAATAACCAATTTTCAGCAAGTTGAGCACTCAAGCCTACACTTACATAAGCCCCTGTGCCCAAAATAGAGCCTAATCCTATAACGATGGCGCCAAAAAGGGAGGTAGACTTTTTGAGTTGGTTAGCCATATCTTGTCTAATTAAGGTTTATGTATACGCTTTTTCTTCTGCTATGTAGCCAGGCGCGATAGTAAGGTTATCAGTGTTATCCAGAGATGACTGGTTGCTCAACCACAACTGGTACTCTCCCGTGCGCAAACTTGCATGTTTTGTACAATCCACATTCCAACGTCGAAGTAGATATCCAGCCATTGCAGCACGAACTTGTACATTTAACTCTCCGTCTTCCATACCGTAATCCAATTCTATTGCCGTTGGAAAGGCTATATTTTTTGGGTGAGGAACGAGCGTCAGCGTAATCATTCGCTTCCAAGCATCATCAAACGCTACGCATTCAGTTGCATCTGGCGCATCCTTAAGAGACACCTTGCTGATTCTCGTTAAAACGAAGTCTCTAAAGCTTTCGGATTTTCTATCGTATGCACGAACATGCCAACGTTGACCATTATCTACAATGCTATGGGGCACAAGTTCGCGAGCTCCTGACCCACTGGATAATGACGTATAGATGACACTGACGGCTTTTTTATTGAGCACCGCTTGAACCAGCTTGGCAACCACAAATATATCTGGAACGTTAAGTGATGACGCCGACTCCACTGGAAAAGTTACATCTCCAATGGCATCAAAACCATCTGAGATAGCATGGGCCAACTTGACCAGTGTTTTGCGTGCATCATGCTTGAAAAGGGGTTCAAACGAATCACTTTGGAAATAACGCTTTTCTCGAGCATCGTAGAACAGGTTATCTGGTGCCAACGTCTTGTATAAATTGAAATCTCTAGTACCTGCAGACAGACCTACTTGAAATCTTTGTATAAGATCTTGTCGGTGAATATTTCCTTTAAACATGAGACTGAAGTCTATGTAAGACAATCGCTGGCGCTGAGCGAAATTGATATCTTCGAGCATGAAGTCGACAACCGTGCAACTGGACAAGTGCCCAGTGTGATTTATTTTAAACCACAAGTAAAGACAAAAAAAGCGCCTGTGGTGTGCAGACGCTTTTTCATTTCTGAAAGCTGTACTTTTTGTTAGCGTTGCTCTCTTCTAAACGC
The DNA here is from genome assembly GCF_006538345.1 of Alteromonas sp. KUL49. GTDB lineage: Bacteria > Pseudomonadota > Gammaproteobacteria > Enterobacterales > Alteromonadaceae > Alteromonas. The sequence goes on from NZ_BJKL01000010.1 coordinate 165,861, forward strand.
CATGAGGAGAGTAAGTATCAATAGTACTGCACCAAAAGTTGCTGGTTCAGACACAGTCGCTGCAACAACGGTATAATCAGCATCAACAGTTACTGCAGTTACACCGTCACCAAAAAAATCAGACAATAAATCTGGTGATGCATTCGGCCCAATGACCAAGGTGTCAGACCCTACCGCTAATGCTTCAAACTCTACAGAGAACAATTCAAAAGCATTCAGCCCAGCCTGTAACGCAAATGTATCAGTGAAAAAACTGGCGATCTGCACTACACCAACGAAAGAGCCCAGCCCCAACACACTCTCGAAAGCAAGCGCATCAGAAACATCTACAATATTGGCTCCAAAAGTCACCGAGTTCGCGACGTATTCACTGTTATCAAGTAAAGAGGTTAGTGATAAGTCAAACCCTGATAACAAGGTTTGCACACCAACACCATCAATCAAATCACTGACAGTGACAGTAGCAGTGATGATTTCATTGAGTTCATACTGACTTTTATCAGTAGTGACAGTAATAATCGCTGCATTGGCGTTGATGCTGAATACAGCGGCAATCACGAGTAATAACTTTTTCATTTAAACTTCCTTTTTTATTCAACCGCGCAACGCGCTCGGGTACACATAGACATAAGCGCACGTGCATCAAACATACTTATTATGCCGTCGCCATTAAAATACATAACTTAAATCATTAGCTTGTCCGGCTATGAACAGACTGTAGAAGAAGCGAACATCGTCATAATCTACGTCACTATCGCCGTCAAAGTCTCCGGGTATACTCTCATCTTCCTCCGGGAATTTAAGTACCACAATAACAGGATCGTGGTCTGAAGACCGGAATAGCGTCGGCACCGTAATAGTTCGCTAGCTGAGTCTCAGTTTTAAACTCTTCGTTGTAGTCAAAAACACGAGGTTACATCAGCATTGATATTCCAAACATAGGCATCGACAACATAGTCCAAC
>NZ_BJKL01000011.1 GCF_006538345.1 Alteromonas sp. KUL49
TCATTGAGTTTTGTAGAACGTCCATGACTTGATCACCACTTTTTGAATCAAGGTTGCCCGTAGGTTCGTCCACCAACAAAATAGCGGGATTACCCACCAAAGCACGAGCAATAGCAATGCGTTGTTGCTGACCGCCTGATAGTTGATTTGGTTTGTGACTTGTACGATGGCTCATGCCGACAAGTTCTAGACAATGACTGACGCGGTCTCGAATTTCTTGATCGCTAGGCACTTTAGTATTGTAGCGTAGAGGAAGGGCAACATTGTCAAACACACTTAATTCGTCAATCAAGTTAAATGACTGAAAGATAAAACCGATTTTGCTATTCCTGATTTCTGCGGCTTGATCGAGAGATAAAGCGCTCACGTCTAGCCCTTCTATTTCATATTCACCAGTGGTTGGCATATCTAGCAAACCCAGCAAAGATAGCAGCGTAGATTTACCACACCCTGAAGGGCCAGAAATCGACACATAGTCACCAGACTTTATAGTGATATCTACGTTTTTAAGTGCATGGGTCTCCAACTCATCAGTTTCAAAAACTTTAGAGATCCCTTTCATTTGAATTTTTATATCGCTCATGGCTTTTCCTTACTTATTTTGTCGTTAGTTAATAACAAGCGTGTCGCTTGCTTCAGACATGTTGGATAAATCTGAAATGACGAACTGTTGTCCAGCGCTGGCGCCAGACAAAATTTGAATAAATTGGCCAGTCTGCACACCAAATTGCAGAGTATGCCTAGTCGCTTGATTGCTATTTTCTTCTAGTAGATAGAGCGTGGCAGAGGTGTTTGATTGCGAGCCTGCTGGGCGCTTGATATAGGTAATGTTTTCTAGCGTATCTGCGATTATGGTGCCATCGACGCTAAGTTGTGGTCTGGCACTTGCTGGCAGTTCTCCGTGCAAGGCTATCTCTACTTCAACCGTGTTGTTTTCTACAATGGGGTCAATTCGTCTGACTTCTCCGTGAATTTCGTCTCGACGAGTATCAATAATTGCTGGAACGCCTATGCGAACAAGTTGGGCCTGATTCTGTGGGATCCTTATCAGCGCAATTAATTCAGACACACTACCTATAAGTGCAATCTCTTGTCCCGCACTTAGGCTTTGACCTAGTTCGACCGACAGACGCTGAAGTACACCGTCGATACCAGCTCTTACCGTGAGTTTGTCCAATCTGCTTTGTGCAATATCCACCAGACCTTGTTGTTGATTAACACGTTCTTGTTGAATATTGACCGACTCCTCGTGCACGAGTGCAAGGTGGCTAATACGCTGCTTCAAAATTTCTATACGTTGCTTTAGCTGCTTTTCTTCTAGCACTGACTGCTGATAGGAAAGTTGAGAAACGATACCTTGCTCTACGAGCTTTTCTTCCGCTGCTTTGTTCAATGCCGCATTTTCATAAAGCGCATTGAGTTCGGCGAGGTTGGCTGTCTCGTTGAGTCTCTCACGTTGATTATTAAGACGAAGTTGTCGCAGATTTGCTTGTGCTTGATTTAGGTCTTGTTCTGCACTTTGTAGCGCTTGTTCAAGTTCAGGGTTCTCTAAACGCAAAATAACGCTGTCTTTATCAACCTGAGCGCCAGGTTTTAAGACGATCTCCTTCACTGTGGCTGCTGAGTAGCTAGTAATGAGCTGTTGTCGTTCAGAACTTAATGTGCCGTAGCCTTCAATCGTCTGTGCCAAATTCCCTTGAAGTACTTCTTCAATCAATAGGTTTTGACGTGCAACTGAAAAAGAGTCATTTGATGCAAACGTCCAACCGAGTAAAACAACCATAGCGATGCCTATTAGCATACCCGCCGACTTCATCGAAAATTGGGGCAATAGCGTCTTCTTTTGGTTTTTACTACGTCCATAGTTTCTCCATGTGGTACGAGACCGTAAAAAATCACTGTATACAGACAGGAGTAATCAAGACTTATGCCAATGAGATAATTTGTTTTTAAACAATAGCTTATATTTTACAGGTGCCTATGGGGAGCGTAAAAGTCCGGAATCGGACTGCAATGAGTCCGGTTTCGGAACCGGTAGTCTCAGTTAATACAACTTCAAGGAATGGCTGGAAGAGTGACTGTTATACAGGTGCCTGAGTGAGGAGATTTTCGGTTAGCGATGGATATCGAGCCATTATGTTGCTCGATAATGTTACGACAAAACGTCAGGCCTATACCTTGCCCCTGTGGTTTTGTCGTGTAGAGGGGAACAAACAAGTTGTCAGGGTTACTAATTCCGTGACCATCATCGAGTATATCAATAGCAACAGTGCCTTTTTGAGCCTTAAAATTCACTTCAACCTGAGTTGCGTTGGCTTCAAAGGCATTCTTAATCAGGTTAATAAAAACCTGTTCAATAAAAGTGGGGTCCGCAGTGATAGAGGAAACATCAGTGTTGAAGCGAATGACGTTTCGCGGGAACAAGGTTGTTAACTTGTGCGTGATAGTGTCGATAGGTATTACTTGTATGTCGAGTTGGAGTTTTTGCGACAATGACGAATAGCGGGCGACAAAATCTTGTAAGTGTCGACAGCGCTCTGAAATTACCTCCAATGCCTGTTTATCTCGGGCTACATTACACTTATTCGATAGGCTTTCTGCCAGTGACGAGACTGGAGTAAGAGAATTGCGAATTTCGTGCCCAAGTACCCGTATGATTTGTTGCCACGCATTAAGCTGACTCGCCCTTAAGGCGGAATCTATATTGGTAAATACAAGCAGTAAATGACGCTCGCCTGCGTCGATGAATTCACTCTGATTGATCTGCCAATTTTGGTCAGATTTATTAATCTTCCATTGTCCGTTTTGCTTTTCCAACCCCAGTAGTCGCGGTGAAGCCAGCCTGTACACTTGCCATGGATCATCGTACAAAAGGCTAAATGCGCTGTTGGCGTAGGTGAGCAACTGTCTCTGGTTAAATACCAACATTGGCGTATCTAACTGATCGATTAATTGATACAGCAAAAGGGCGTGTTGGTCGTATTGCGACTTATGTAATTGCAGTTGTTTGCTCAGCGAAGCAAGTTCGTTGTGTAGTAGGGCAGTAACACCAGTATCAAAATCCGATTTTGAAAATTGGTTATAGTCTTCCATCTTTACTGCTTCAATATGAAGCAAGGCTCGGTCAAATGAGGCAACAATTTTGTTTCTGAAGTGCCATGAAAAAGCAGACAAAAATAGAGTAATAATCACTAAGCATATAGCAATGTTCCAGCTCTCCCAATCGAGTTGCGCCAACAATAGATAACACAGCGTTAGCAGTGCTAATGAAAACACACCCATGATAGAGACAATGTATGATCCAATGCTCTTACTATTAAAGATCGCCATACTTTTCTAATCGTCGGTATAAAGATGACTTTCCAAGGCCCAGAAGCTTGGCTGCTTTGGGTATATTTTGCTCGGTAGCGTCGAGCGCTTGTCTTATAAGCCGCTTCTCTGCTTCTTCTATTGTGATTTGCGGTAATTTTTTGGTATCCCCGAGATTCGTTGAAGCAAGCGATTCAGACGGTGTTAGGGGTAAATCACTACCTTTAATTTGCGTCCCAACACAGAGCAGTACTGCTCGTTCCATCAAATGACTTAACTCGCGGATATTTCCCGGCCAGTGGTATTGGTTAAGGGGAGAGTGGGCACACTCTGAAAGAGATATGTTCGGTTTACCGTATTTTTGACTTAAGCGATCGATGAAGTGTTCAGCGAGGGGCACGATATCTTCTTTGCGCTCAGTGAGCGGCGGGATACGAAACTCAATAGTATTTATTCGGTAATATAGATCTTCTCGAAACTGGTCGTTTTCGATCAGTGTTTTTAGATCAGCGTTAGTCGCACAGATAAATCTTACTTGGGCATGCTGTGTTTGGCTCGAGCCCAACACTTCATATTCGCCAGTTTCAAGAACACGAAGCAGCTTTGCTTGCTGGGAAAGGGGAACATTGGCTATTTCGTCTAAAAAAACGTGTCCCACCCCGAGCCATTTCAAATCTTCCTACACGACTTTTTTTCGCGTCGGTGAAAGCTCCTTTTGTATGACCAAACATCTCGCTTTCAAACAGGTTCTCAGAAATTGCGCCCATATTTACTGATATTAAAGGTGCTTCAGCATTTGAGCCTTGTTGATGAATGATGTTGGCGAACTCGCTCTTACCCGTACCATTGTCGCCGGTGAGTAGAATGGCGACGTCGGTAGGAGCAACACTTCTTACCTGTTCAAACAGGGTCAGCATGCACTTAGAGCGCCATTGATACAACGACTGAGTATTCTTTGATGTATCGAGTTGTTGTTTGAGATTACGATTTTGCTTTTTAAGTCCGGTGAGTGTGAGCTGTTGTGAAATTACCTGCAACAGACGTTGGTTTTTCCAGGGCTTTTCAATGAAGTCACCCGCACCAAGTTGCATTGCTTTTACGGCAATATCCACATTGGCCCACGCAGTCATGGCAATAATTGGAATATCGATGTCGTTGTCGCTGAGCCAACGTAAGAATGCCAACCCTTCTTCACCCGATGTGGTGTCGAGGGAATAATTCATATCGAGAAGAATAACGTCGATATTGTGTTTCTTTAAAAGTACCTTGGCTAGCTCTGGGCTTTCAGCCTCAACAACTGAGTAATTATTATCTTCGAGTAAGTAGGTTGCACCAATTCGTACATCAGGCCTATCTTCAATGATCAATACAGTCTTTTGCATTGGGAGTTAGAATCGTCTCTTAGCGCTAAAGAGAACATAGTAAAAGGGAAAAGTATTAATTAAAAGACGTAGTTTTTTACGCTCGAAGTCTACTGTTGCGGTACATCCCTTACTTTGGTTGTTTTCCAATGTAAATTGCCACCGATAAGGTGCATATACACTTTTAAGTGAAACTAGCTAGTGCTTTATACTTGCTCTTGTATTACCAATATTTCCAATTCTATCTTACCAAACAATAATGATTTAACGATTGTTTAACATTGCGCCGATTAACTTAGCTGACGGTTAACACTAGTCTATTGCTTTTTGTAATCTTGTAAGCTTTTGTTTTTTATGCTTATTATTTATTTTCATTCTTTTGGGTGAAAATTGTACGACAGGTTGGTTGCCCGTTAAGGTAGATTGTTTGATAGGTTATTCGTTATTATTGGTTGACAAATTGGCAACATAATAATACTGTTTGGGCAGGCTTTTTGGTTCGTAGTGTTATCACTTAGAGAAGCCTTGAACGAGTATTAAGCGCTATGCTTAGGCGAAGTTTTTGTATTGACAGCAGTATATTTAGATGTGATGTAAATAAAAGTAGTGGTCTTACCAAAATTGATAGCTTTACTTTTATTTGTATACAGAGACTACCGTGCCCTAAGGGTATCGCATATTTATCACAACGCTTTTTTGGCTAATTTTACCTTTGGTCAGCCATCAGCGAAAAGCTGTAATTAGTTACGGCAAATGCGCAATGAAAAATTAGGAGTTATTCATGTCTAAACCTGTAATCGGTTTTATCGGTCTTGGTCTAATGGGCGGTAACATGGTTGAGAATCTTCAGAAGAGAGATTTTGACGTCATTGTTATGGACCTTAATAAAGATGCCGTTGCAGCATGTGTAGAGCGTGGTGCAAAAGCAGCTTCTTCTGCAAAAGAGCTAGCTGCTGGCGCAGACATCGTCATGCTATGTCTTACCACCTCAGCAATTGTTGAAAAAGTTGTTTATGGTGATGAAGGTATCATGGCAGGAATTAAAGAAGGATCGGTGCTTATCGACTTCGGTACTTCTATTCCAGCGTCTACCCGCAAAATTGGCGCTGACCTAGCTGCAAAAGGCGTTGGTATGATCGACGCTCCGCTTGGGCGTACTCCTGCTCACGCGAAAGATGGACTACTCAATATCATGGCCTCCGGCGACATTGAAACCTTTAACAAGGTTAAGCCAGTGCTTGAAGAGCAGGGCGAAAATGTATTCCACCTTGGCGCACTAGGTGCAGGTCACACGACTAAGCTCATCAATAACTTCATGGGTATGACGACTGTCTGTGCAATGTCTCAAGCGTTTGCCGTTGCTAAGCTTGCAGGTGTTGATGGTCAACAACTATTCGACATCATGTCTACAGGGCCGTCTAACTCTCCGTTCATGCACTTCTGTAAGAACTACGCGGTAGATAATGTGAGTGATTTGGGCTTCTCTATCGCTAACGCGAACAAAGACCTTGGTTACTTCCTACAAATGGTAAGTGATTTGGGAACAGAGTCTAAGATCGCCGAAGGTTCTTCTGCGAACTTACAAGCAGCTTTTGATGCTGGTTTAGGTAACGGAAACGTTCCAGAAATCTTTGATTACTTTGTAAAGCTAGAAAAGTAATTACAGCCCCGTTAGATGACAGGCGTGGTATGCGCTAGGGCCAAATAACCTAGCGCATCACCCAGTATCTGCACTAACACAAGATTTCAATAACGAGAGTTAGCCCAAAGGTAAAACTCAGTGCTAGGGCGTCTCTGGTGTGGCATTCAAAAGAGTTTACTATGCGTTTACTTGGTGTATACCTAACGAAATTAAGCTTGGTATTTTTCGGGTTCCAAGCGTTTGAATTGCATGCAAAAGATTATTTTGTTGAAAGTAAGCAGGCGTTCTACGACATAGCTTCAAGCCTCAAAGCCGGTGATAATGTCGTTTTAAAAAACGGTACGTGGAGTAATTTTGAAATACTCCTTTCTGGCAAAGGAACGGAAGACAATCCAATCACCCTTACTGCAGAAACAAAGGGAAAAGTAATACTCTCAGGGGAATCCAACCTTAGACTCGCCGGTGAATATCTTTTTGTTTCAGGTTTAGTCTTCAAAGAAGGATACACACCTAGTAGCGCAGTTATTGAGTTTCGAAAAAATAAGCATGAACTCGCCAGTCACTCTCGTGTAAGCGAAGTTGTCATAGACAATTACAACAACCCTGACAGGCAAGAATCAGACTACTGGGTTGCCCTGTACGGCAAACACAACCGATTTGACCATAGTCACCTTGTTGGAAAGCGCAATAAAGGTGTTACCGTAGCCGTTCGACTCAACGACGAGCGCAGTCAAGAAAATCATCACAGACTCGACCACAACTATTTTGGCTACAGGCCTACTTTTGGCTCTAATGGCGGCGAAACACTGCGCATTGGTACCAGTCATTACTCTCTTACCGATTCGTTTACCGTTGTAGAAAATAACTATTTTGAAATGACCAATGGTGAAGTAGAGATTATCTCTATCAAATCAGGTAAAAACGAGCTGAGAGGTAATGTTTTTCTTGAAGCTCAAGGCACCTTGACCATGCGTCACGGCAATGGAAATATTATTGAAAATAATGTGTTCCTCGGCAACGGTGTTGCTCACACCGGTGGTATTCGGGTAATCAACAAAGACCAAGTGATCAGAAATAACTATTTAGAAGGGCTCACTGGTTTTAGATTCGGCAGCGGTTTCACGGTAATGAATGGTGTACCCAATTCGCCCATCAACCGTTATCACCAAGTCGAAAATGCAACGATTGAAAACAACACTTTTGCAAACGTAGAGCATATCCAGCTCGCTGCGGGTAGTGATGCAGAGCGCAGTGCAGTACCTATTAGTAGCGTGATGCGCAATAACGTATTCTTCAATGAAACCGGAAAACAACCTTTCACAGCATTCGATGATGTGAGTGGAATCAAATTTAGCGACAACGTTTCTAATATCTCAGTGTTAGAAGACGTGTCATACGGCGTAACACAAACCCAGTTATCTGCCGAACGTCAAAGCAATGGTTTGTTAGCTTTCTCTGGTACTGGGGGGAGAGGCGCGGGTGCACTTGAGGTCATTGCAAAAGCTGATACTGGTGTAACATGGTATCCTAAAACGCCCGCAATTATCCCATTTGAGTCTGGTAACACGCTACTTGTAGAAAATTCTCCAGAAGCCTTTATGGCGGCCGTCAACAAGGCTCAACACGGCGACATCCTAGTGTTAGAAGACGGTCAGTATGACTTGTCTAAGCTCGTCAAAATACACAAGGTATTATCCATAAAGGCGCAAAACCCAGGCATGGCCCGTATTACCTACGAGCGCACTGCTTTGTTCGAAATCCATGATGGTGGTGCACTCAAGCTGGACGGTCTAGTACTATCGGGTGAAGCGAGTCCAGATGCCCATGGTAACAGTGTGGTACGCACACAAAAATTTGGCATGATTGAGAACTATCGCTTTGTCATGACCAACACCAGTGTTGTGGACCTTGACATCAACCATTCGTTTCATTTCTTTATGACAGGTAAAGGTGCTTTTGCTGATGAAATTCGTCTTGAAAACAACACCTTCTCTGATGTAACTGGTGACATTGTTCGTCTCGATTCAGAGATTGAAGACCTCGGAATATACAACGCCGAATACTTGTATTTACTCAATAACAGCTTCAGTAACGTACAAGGCGCCGTCGCCAAGCTATATCGCGGTGGTACAGACGAGAGCACATTTGGCCCACACCTTATGATGACGGGCAATTCACTTAATAATGTGGGACTAGGCCGCAGAAATAAATCAGAATCCAGCGTTTATCTGCACGGTGTTCAGGTGACTGAAATAGATAACAACACGGTGGTGAATTCGGCTCCGGTGTCGGTTGAGCACACGGTTGGCGAGCCTAAAACTGTTGTTAGCAATAATGTATTCAATGGTTCCGGTGCGCCTCAAATTACTGAGTTGCGTGTTGAAGGTCCACATACCGCGGTGTTGGAAAACAACACTGTGATGCAGTAGTGAGGTAAAAGCTGAGTGTTTTTCTCTAGTCTAAAATCAAAATTCATCTCGGTGACACTGGTTGCTGCAGTAACCTTGGGATGTGCTTTGCCCGTACGAGCAACTCATCCGAATCTTGTCATCACTCAATCAGACGTTGAGTTGATGCGTGAAGCAGTCGGCACCGAAGGGCGGTTTGCACAAGCGTACCAAACGCTCAAAAATACGGTTGATCAACAAATTGCATTACCTATTACCGTTCCCGTTCCAAAAGATGGTGGCGGTGGTTATACCCACGAGCGACATAAGAAAAATTACCAGCTTATGTTTAATGCTGGAATGGTGTATCAGCTCAGTCAAGATGACAAATACGCTGATTTTGTCAAAGACATGTTGTTGGTTTACGCTGATTTATATCCAACATTACCCTTACACCCTGAACGAAGAGTTAACTCGCAAAATCCTGGTAAGTTCTTTTGGCAAAGCTTAAATGAGGCGGTTTGGTTGGTCTATACCATCCAAGCATACGACCTTGTAATTAATGCATTGTCAGAAGAAGAACAAAACGTCATCGAAACCCAGCTACTTAAACCTGTAGCAACGTTTTTATCTTCAGGCCAACCTTCTACCTTTAACAAAGTTCACAACCACGGTACGTGGGCAACTGCCGGTGTGGGGATGGCAGGTTACGTTCTCGACGAACCTGAGTGGGTAGAGATAGCGTTGTATGATCTGGAAAAGTCAGGTAAGGGTGGGTTTATTCGTCAGTTGGACGAACTTTTCTCCCCTCAGGGCTACTACAATGAAGGTCCTTATTACCAGCGCTATGCACTCTTTCCGTTTGTTACTTTTGCTAAGGCAATTGAAAACAACGAGCCAGAGCGTGGGATTTTCGAACACCGTGATGGGGTATTGTTGAAGGCCATAGATACCACGATTCAATTGAGTTATAACGGGCTTTTCTTTCCTATTAACGATGCTATTAAAACTAAGGGAATTGACACCATTGAGTTGGTCCATGGTGTAACCATTGCTTATGGTCTAACCAAGGATACTGGTTTCCTGGATATCGCAGAACAACAAAATCAAATCATTTTGTCTGGTGATGGACTACGAGTTGCGAACGCACTAGATGCAGGAAAAGCAACGCCTTATACCTTCGATTCAGTGGCGTTCGGCGATGGAAAAGACGGTGATGAGGGGGCACTGGTGGTGATGCGTAGTCAGGTTGCCGGAGACCAAGCAGTGTTATTCAAACCAGCAGCTCAAGGTTTGGGACATGGACATTTCGACAAACTGACGTGGCAGTTCTACGACAATGGCAGCGAAATCATTTCTGATTATGGCGCGGCGCGATTCCTCAATGTTGAGGCAAAATACGGCGGTCGTTACTTGCCTGAAAACAATACTTATGCAAAACAAACGGTGTCACACAATACTGTCGTTGTTGATGAAACAAGCCACTTTGATGCAAGAGTAAGTGTTGGTAACGCTAATGCGCCTACACTCAACTTTTTTGAAAGCAGCGGGCACGGTGTAGTGTCTAGCGGTGAAATCAGCACGGCATACGAGGGAGTAACCTTAGAGCGTACTCTTGCTCTAGTTAACCTTCCTGAAATGGAACGCACGATTACACTTGATTTGTTTGAGGTGACAAGTGATGACGAACATCAATACGACCTGCCATTGCATTATCAAGGTCATCTCATCGATTCCAATTTCCAACTCTCAGCGAATACCGACCAACTTCCTGCGCTAGGTGAGGACAACGGTTATCAACATTTGTGGTTGCGTGCGACAGGAACACCTGAATCAGGTTTGGCACGTGTTACTTGGCTCAGTGATAACGGTCGATTTTACAGTCAAACCAGCTTAGTTGATGGTGATGAGTCCTTTTTGTTTACTCAAATCGGTGCCAATGACCCTAATTTTAATTTACGTAATGAAAATGGATTCGTAAGACGAGTTTCTGGCAAGAAAACTCATCGGTTTGTTTCGCTGTTGGAACCTCACGGTGAGTATAACCCAAGCAAAGAATACACACTTGAAGCCACAAGCAGTCTCGAGTCTTTATCTGTTACCGATCAGGGTTCCGTTACCGTTGTGCACGTTACCTTAGCATCAAACGAATATTTAGTTGCGATTAATCATGCCTCTGAAGTATCAGAGCAAACGCAAATCAGTTTCCAAAATAAAACCTATTTGTTAAACGGCCATCTTGGCGTTTTTCAACTCAACAACCACTAGGGGTGAATAAAATGCAAAAGCAAAGTGACGCTTTTTTATTTGGTAATGAAACAGAAATTGAAGATCTTGGTGGTGGCCTCAAACGTCAAATGCTCGGCTACAATGAAGAACTTATGGCTGTTAAGGTTTTCTTTGATGTAGGCGCCCAAGGTTATACCCATAGTCATCGCCACTCTCAAGTGACCTACGTTGTTGAAGGTGAGTTTCACTTCACCGTTGGCGAAGAAACAAAGATCATGAAGCCAGGCGATAGCTGCTTGATTCCTCCTTTTGTTGACCACGGCGCAATCTGCCCGACGGGTGGGATCCTAATTGATACTTTCAGCCCTCCACGTGAAGATTTCCTAGAGGAATAATTATGAAACTAAATGGATTGCGTTGGTGGGTTATCGCGTTGATCGCGTTGGCTACCATCATCAACTATATTGACCGCCAGGCGCTAAGTGTGTTGTGGCCCGATATTGTGGAAGACTTATTCCCCGATGAATCAGCGCTAGAGCGAAAGCAAATCTACGCTAACATCTCTATAGTATTCGTGTTTGCATATGCATTTGGTCAAGCGATTTTTGGTAAAATCTTCGACTGGGTAGGCACTCGCATCGGTTTTGTTCTGTCTATCGGCGTGTGGTCACTAGCAACTGTAGCCCACGCATTTGCACAAGGACTACTTACGTTCAGTATTTTCCGCGCTATCCTCGGTATAGCCGAAGCTGGTAACTGGCCTGGCGCTACCAAAGGTAATGCTGAATGGTTTCCAATCAAGGAACGCGCACTGGCACAAGGTATTTTTAACTCTGGCGCGGCCATTGGTGGCATTGTTGCTATTCCTCTGATTGCCTTCATGACAGTTTATTTTAGCTGGAAGATGGTATTCGTTGTTGTGGGTGCAGTAGGGCTATTATGGCTTATCCCTTGGCTCATTTTGGTGAAAGCGCCACCGGGTTCACACCCTTGGATCACTGAAGAAGAAAAAGAATATATTCTTACTGGACAACGCAGTGAGTCAGAAAGTGCTGCTGATACAACGGAAGAGGAATATTGCCCTTCTACTGGTGAACTTTTATCAAGAAAGCAAAGCTGGGGTGTCATTATTGCCTCTGCTGCAATCGATCCAATTTGGTGGTTGTTCGTTTTCTGGATCCCTATCTATCTCAACGAAGTGTATGCGATGGATGTTAAGTCTATTGGTATCTACGGTTGGGTTCCTTATGTTGGTGCTATGTTTGGTGCCTGGTTTGGTGGGTTACTTGCCCAAAATAGACTTAAAGCAGGATGGTCAACAGACAAGACGCGTAAGTTTATAATCACGCTTGGTTGTTTAATTATGTTGCCAGCGCTACTTGCTATGGCAAATCCTGGAGCACCAGTAGTTGCAGTGCTGATTATGGCGGTTATCTTGTTTGGTTTCCAAACTGCGATTGGTAATGTTCAAACCCTTCCTAGCGATTTACTAGGTAAAAAAGCGGTCGGCACATTGGCTGGTTTTTCAGGGATGGCGGCGAAACTAGGTGCTGTAGGCCTTACGTCCCTAGTACCAATCCTTACTGCTGATGGAAATTACACGCCTGCGTTTGTTATTGGTGCGTCGTTAGCAATTATCGCGATGGCTGCTGTGTGGTTCCTTATTCCTAAAGTAGAACCGCTTAAAAAGATCGAGTAATCAACAAAAAGCGGAAGACTCTCAGAGTTTCCGCTTTTTTAACTGTAAAAGTCTGTATTTAAATGAATAAAATTTACTTTTTAGGCGAATGTATGGTGGAGCTCAGGGCGTCTACACCTGGCATCATGCATCAATCATTTGCTGGTGATGTATATAACTCGGCGGTTTATCTAAAACGTTGCTTTAACGCAATCGATACGTCGATGGTGACGGCAGTGGGAAAAGACACATTAAGCTCAGCCATGGTCGCTCAATTTGAAGATGAAGGCTTAAACACGGACTTGGTATTTGTACACCCTACTAAATCTCCGGGAATGTACCTTATTGAAACCGATGATGAAGGCGAGAGAAGCTTCACCTACTGGCGCAGCGACGCAGCAGCACGAAAAGTTGTAGATTTTCTGAGTGATGAAGTATTAGCTGCGCTGGGCAAAGGAGACATGTTCTTTGTCTCTGGTATTTCGTTAGCCGTTATTGAACCTGAATCACGAGATGTTTTCTGGGCTCGACTTGAAACATTAAAGGCTAAAGGGGTGGTTGTCGTATTTGATCCCAATTATCGCCCACGATTATGGAAAGATGAATCTGAGGCCAAAGAGACTTTTGAAAAGGCGTTCCATTATTGTGATTTGGCTATGCCTGGCGTTGAAGATTTAGAAGTGCTTTACGGCGTGAGTGATGCTCAGGGAGTTATCGAGTTCTGCAATCGATTCAGTATCAACGAGGTTGTGGTTAAGAACGGCCCTGCATCGGTGATCACTTCTTTAAATAGTAGTGTTGAGTCACATACTATTACGCCAGTGAAAAACGTAGTTGATACTACGTCCGCTGGAGATGCGTTCAATGGCGCTTATTTGGGAAGCCGGTTATCAGGCATGTCTATTGACGAAACGGTCAGATTAGCTGCTCATGCGGCGGGCACGGTTATTCAACACCCAGGCGCCATTGCACCAAAAGTTGCATTTAGTGAGGCTATGGCTGATATCGCAGGCTAACTCATCATTTCGTTGTGCGCTACGCACAGTTCTATCTTATGAGGTGCGGAGGGAACTGCACCGAAAAACTTATTAATTATGAAGAGAAATCGCAATGAAAAGCTTTTCAGACCTAATGTCAGGTCAGACACTACTACCCATTATCCAAGCAGATTCGCCTGAACAAGGTGTAAATATAGCAAAAGCCATGGCTGAAGCAGGCCTTAGTCTGGTAGAGGTTGTATTACGCACCGACGCTTCCCTTGAAGCATTGTCAGCAATAAAATCAGAAGTGCCTTCATTGGTTGTTGGCGCTGGAACTGTGATTAATGAACAAATTCTTGGCCATGCTATAGAAGCAGGTTCAGATTTTATCGTAACACCTGCTGTATCACCGACACTTTTGGGTGCACTTAAAGCGTCTGGCGTCCCTGCGTTACCCGGTGTCTCTAACACTGGCGATATCTTGATGGCATATGAACATGGGTTCAATGAACAAAAGCTCTTCCCTGCATCGCTATCAGGAGGCGCGCCTTTTTTGAGTGCAGTATCATCAGTATTTCAAAGCGTATCATTCTGTCCAACTGGCGGTGTTAAACAAGCAAATAAGCATGAGTATTTATCACTGAGTAATGTTTTCGCAGTAGGTGGTACCTGGGTATGTGATAAGACGTGGGTTAAAGAAGGCAATTGGGAAGCGATTACCCAAGCTTGCAAAGCTGCGATTGCCGAATGATTTTCTGCTTGCCCAATCGTGATGGTTGGGCAAACTCAATTTATCTACCTTCTCATCTTATCTCTGCCTATCCGTCCATCTCCTGTAAATTGTTAAATTTCTAAACTAGCTTTTATCAGCGAAATATTAGAAATCTCTTTTATAAACATAATGTTGAATGTTGTTTATTGGGTTATAGTTTCTCGTTTTTTTGTTATTTTCCTTATTGGTTAGTACCGTACACATTGAAATGTGACCAATTTCCTATATATTGGTCACAAATAAGAATATAGTAAACATCAGATCATTTAATGAAGCGTCGCTATACACACGTTTATCATGCGCTTCGCATGGCTCGATTGAATGATATGCAATAAGTAGAAAAGGGTGAGAAAATGAAAAGCCGCCGAATGTTTTGGCAAATCGCAGAGAAAATTGAGTCGCTGATTAGCTCTGGATTGTACCCACCGGGTAGTCGATTGCCTCCTGAAAGAGAA
The DNA here is from genome assembly GCF_006538345.1 of Alteromonas sp. KUL49. Lineage (GTDB taxonomy): Bacteria > Pseudomonadota > Gammaproteobacteria > Enterobacterales > Alteromonadaceae > Alteromonas. The sequence goes on from NZ_BJKL01000011.1 coordinate 14,814, forward strand.
TTAGCTGAAACTTTTGACGTAAGCCGCCCGACCATACGCGAAGCAATTATTGCGCTTGAAGTAATGCAACTGGTAGAAGTGAAAACGAGTTCAGGTGTATATGTTCTTGAGCGCCCAACTGACCAACACGTTGATGCTGATGAAAAAATAAGTGCTTTTGAGCTTACGCAAGCCCGCGCGTTAGTAGAAGGTGAGGCTGCTGCTTTAGCTGCAATGTCAATTACTTCTGAAGAATTAGATGCATTACAAAAGACATTAGACGCAATGGAAGCAGGCGTTGATGCTGAAAAAGCCGAACCGTGAGTTTCATCTAATCATCTCTAAAGCGACAAAGAACAACGCAGTGTTGTTGGCAGTTAAAAAGTTTTGGAGTCTAAGAGACTCGCAATCTCAGATTAAGTCTGCCTATGCCAGTGTATGCAGCCAATCAGACAGTGATCGATTAGAAGAACACAGAGCCATTTTCCAAGCGCTACTCAAAGGCGATGCGCAGGGCGCAAGAACGGCGATGCACGCTCACTTTAATAGATTGATCAATGCTTTATTTGCAGTTAGCGAAGCAAAAGCATTGGAAGAAGTGAGAAAGAAAACCAGCCAAACTAGAGATTTGTACTCTATAAATCACTTAGTGAAGTAGCAGTAATACTGTTAAGTTAAACGGTGATAACAGTGAGTTGTAGTATCCTCAAACTACAGCTCACTGATTAGCTTTTTAAATTCCGATATCCTCAGTATATTCATCACCTAGCAAGGCATTACTTTACCACGTTTTTATTTTAATATTGGTTGACCAACTGAGTTCAATCACTATGTGCTCACGTCAGCGTTGATCATATTTTTTTGCTTAATATCAAGCTAAAGCTCTGAATAATTCTACTTTAAGCCTTCTCCGTTCTCTATTTTTTCCTCCGTTGCTTACCAAAATTGGAATTTTATTTGATCTGGAGTCATCGCTCCTTGCTCACTATTCCTAAAAGAAATCCGCACTCTCTCTAAATTCTAATTGTCACGAAATTACAAAGGTTTACCCAATGACCTGATCTACTTAAAACTCTACATAATAACCAATTTTCATGTCTGCATTGTAACTTTTAATTAACCAAAAGTTAAAATAAATGCTTACCAATATTGAATTTGCTGATTACCAATATTATCCTCTTGTAAATCAAAGGTAATAATTCTGCTGAAAATGACAATAAAAAATACATGCTCAGCGCTGGTATTTGGAGGATGAGAATGTCGCGCAAACGTGCCTTCTGGAAAATTGTGGACGAATTAGAACAGTCTGCTAGAGACGGATTATTCATTGCGGGTAGTCGACTACCTTCAGAACGAGAATTAGCTGAAAAATATGATGTAAGCCGACCCACAGTACGTGAAGCAATTATTGCCCTTGAAGTTAAAGGAATTGTAGAGGTAAGAACTGGAGCGGGTATTTTCATTAATCAACTACGAGATGAGCGTCAGGAAGAAATACCAATAAGTGCTTTTGAATTGACGCAGGCAAGGGCGCTGATTGAAGGTGAATCAGCTGCACTTGCTGCTATGTCAATTAATGCCAAAGAATTAATTGAGTTGCACGGCCTTATGGAGGCTATGTCACAGGGGGGCGATGATGAGGAGATTGATAAACGATTTCATATGACTATTGCCAGGGCTACGAAGAACGCAGCGATAGCAAAAACAGTTGGTTATCTATGGTCTATTCGTGAGCAGCAACCTATCATCTCGAATGCACACAAGTCGGTGTGTGATACCGAGCATTCGCATATGCTAGAAGAACACCAAGCAATCGTAGACGCTCTTGTTGAAAAGAATCCAGAAGACGCGAGAAAAGCGATGCATAATCATTTTAACCGGTTAATTAATGCACTTTTTGATATGAGCGAAAAAACAGCCATGGACGAGGTAAGACGAAAATCCGAAGAAAATCGCGGGCGTTACTCATTAAATCATTTGCACAAAGCCAATTTGTTAAAATAAAGCTGTCATCACAGTTCCCAAATTCACTAGGATTGATTAATCAAATTAATTCGAATTTCTGCTCGGTATGTAAACATCTTGGTTGCGTAATTGAGCCGCTGCGATTATAATGCGTGCCACTACGAAATGGTGGCGGGCTCCCTCAAGTAATAAGGAAAGTAACGTCCCTGTTTGCAGACGTTCACCTATCGGTGGTTTTACCCAGATGTTTGCAACTGCACATTGCGTGCAGTTTGGGTTCAGATTAACGCAAAAAGCCCCGCTAGTCCGGGGCTTTTTGTTGTTTTTAGCCCGAGGTTTTGGCACGGTCAATTCGGGTGATGGCAGGTGGGCTTTAGGCCCTTTTTTTGTATTTGGAGGTTTGCATTGGCAAAACTTGAGACAAAACTAACAGAAATGTTGGAACCTGGTGTTGAAGCACTTGGTTTTGAACTTGTTGGTATCGAGTTTGTGCGTGCGGGGAAGCATTCTATTCTTCGCGTTTTTATTGATCATGAAAATGGCATCACCGTCGACAATTGTGCCGATGTGAGTTATCAGGTCAGCGCAATATTGGATGTGGAAGATCCAATTAGCACCGAATACAACTTGGAAGTGTCATCGCCAGGTATGGATAGACCGCTTTTCAAAGAAAAGCATTATCAAGACGCTGTGGGCGAAGTTGTTCAGGTACGTTTAACGATGCCAATGGATAACCGACGTAATTTCAAAGGCAAGGTTTTGGCCTGTGAAGACGGAAACGTCAATATTGAAGTGGATGGCCAGCAGTTCCAGTTAGCTGTGGCGAATATCGAAAAAGGTAACGTTGTTCCCACGTTCGACTAATGGAACAGCACAGCTTTCATTGTGGAAAGCTTATGTGAGGCGAAAATGAATAAAGAAATTTTGTTAGTGGCGGAAGCCGTTTCAAATGAAAAACAAGTGCCTAGAGAAAAGATCTTTGAAGCGTTGGAGTTTGCAATTGCTAGCGCAACGAAAAAGAAAAACGAAGGCGAAATTGAAGTACGCGTAAGTATCGACAGAACGTCAGGTGATTTTGATACATTCCGTCGTTGGCAGGTTATTCCTGACGATCAGGAACAAGAAAATCCATTTGCAGAAATGACACTTTCTGCAGCGCAAATCGACGAGCCGGAAATCGAAGTTGGCGATTTCGTTGAAGAGCAAATCGAGTCGATCAAGTTTGACCGTATTACTACGCAAACTGCTAAGCAAGTCATTGTACAGAAAGTACGTGAAGCTGAGCGTGCGCAAATGATCGCAGAATACGAAGACAAAGTTGGCGAGCTAGTGACGGGAACGGTTAAAAAAGTTAACCGCGACAACATCATTATCGACCTTGGTAATAACGCTGAAGGCGTAATTTATCGAGATGACATGCTTCCTCGCGAAACTTTCCGTCCGGGCGACCGTGTACGTGGTCTTCTTTACGTGATTCGTCCTGAAGCACGTGGTGCACAATTGTTTATTAGTCGTACGCACCCAGACATGCTGGTTGAGCTATTCCGTTTGGAAGTACCAGAAATTGCTGAAGAGACGCTGGAAATCAAATCAGCAGCGCGCGACCCAGGTTCTCGCGCAAAGATTGCGGTTAAAACTAATGATAAACGCCTTGACCCAGTAGGTGCTTGCGTTGGTATGCGTGGTTCACGTGTACAAGCCGTATCTGGTGAGCTTGGTGGTGAGCGTGTCGACATTGTGTTGTGGGATGAGAACCCAGCACAATTCGTTATCAACGCAATGGCACCAGCAGAGGTTGCATCGATTGTTGTCGATGAAGATAGTCATACAATGGATGTTGCAGTTGAGTCAGACAACTTGGCTCAGGCGATTGGCCGTAGCGGTCAAAACGTGCGTTTGGCAAGCCAGCTAACAAGCTGGGAGCTAAATGTAATGACTGTAGAAGATCTTAACAAGAAACACGAAGAAGAAAACGCCAAGGTTCTTGGTATCTTCACTGAAGGCTTAGACATTGATGAAGACTTCGCTTCTGTTCTTGTTGATGAAGGGTTCAGCACGCTAGAAGAAATAGCGTACGTACCAGTGAATGAATTACTAGAAATTGATGGTTTGGACGAAGAAACCGTTGAGGAACTACGAAATCGTGCCCGTGCGTTCTTAACTACGCGTGCATTGGCAGATGAAGAGACACTGGAAGGCGCTGAGCCTACTGAAGCATTGCTTGGCTTAGAAGGTATGAGTAAGCACGTGGCCTATGTGTTGGCCAGCCGCGGCATTACTGACCTTGAAGAATTAGCCGAGCAGGGCACCGATGATATCAGTGATATCGAAGAACTAAACGAAGAATCAGCTGGTGCGCTAATTATGGCAGCACGTAATATCGTTTGGTTTAGTGAAGAATAAGGTCAACAGGGGGATTTACACGTAATGGCAGAAGTATCTATTGAAAAGCTCGCCAGTGACATTGGTACAAACGTTGACCGACTGGTAAGCCAGTTCAAAGACGCGGGTATTACAAAGAGTGCCGGCGATCAGGTTACCGAAGACGAGAAAAAGCAGCTTTTGGATCACCTAAGCAAGCAGCACGGCAGTGCCGCTGAGCCAAAGCGTATGACACTTCAACGCAAGACCACTAGCACACTGAGTGTTGGTAAGTCTAAAGAAGTCAAAGTTGAAGTACGTAAAAAGCGTACTTATGTTAAGCGCACTGATGTTGAAGAGCAGCAGCGCCTAGCTGAAGAAGAAGCGAAGCGTCAGGAAGAAGAACGCCTGAAGCGCGAAGCAGAAGAAAAAGCTGCTGCAGAGGCGAAGAAAGCCGCTGAGGAAAAAGCGCGTAAAGCTGAAGAGGCTCGTAAAGCCGCTGAAGAAGAGCGTGCTCGCAGAGCTGAAGAGGCGAAGAAAGCGGCTGAAGCACGCAAGCAAGATGAGCCTGAACTGACGGAAGAAGAAAAAGCGGAAGCTGAAGCTGCGCGTCAGGAAGAAGAGCGTCTTCGCAAAGCGCAGGAAGAAGAAGCGCAGAAGAAGCTAGAAGAAGAGGCTAAGAAAGCGGCTGATGAAGCCCGTAAACTTGCTGAAGAAAATGAGCGTCGCTGGAAGGAAGAAGAAGAGCGCCGTAAGAAAGCTGAAGCTGAAGAAGTACACTTGCACTCTAACCGCTACGCGCAAGAAGCGGAAGACGAAGAAGATATGCAAGTTGAACGCTCTTCACGTCGTCGCCGCAAGTCAAAGAAAAATGCGGGTGAGCATTTGAAGCAAGGCTTTAACAAGCCGGCTCAGCCAGTAGAGCGTATCGTTAAGTTAAGCGAAACTATCACTGTTGGTGAATTGGCTAACCGTATGGCAGTTAAGTCAAACGAAGTCATCAAGACAATGATGAAGATGGGCGAAATGGCGACCATCAACCAAGTGCTTGACCAAGACACTGCGGTACTTGTTATCGAAGAAATGGGACACAAGTACGAGCTAGTTAACGACAACGCCCTCGAAGAAGAGTTGTTGGCAGATGGTACCGACGGTGATAAATCACCTCGTGCGCCGGTAGTAACCATTATGGGTCACGTTGACCATGGTAAAACGTCACTACTGGACTACATTCGTCGTGCAAAAGTAGCCGATGGTGAAGCGGGTGGTATTACCCAGCATATCGGTGCGTACAAAGTTCACACTGATAACGGCGATATCACTTTCCTTGATACACCAGGACACGCGGCGTTTACCGCTATGCGAGCTCGAGGTGCAACAGCTACTGATATCGTTATTTTGGTTGTCGCTGCTGATGACGGCGTAATGCCACAAACAAAAGAAGCGGTTCAGCATGCTCGTGCTGCAGAAGTGCCTCTTATTGTTGCAGTGAACAAGATGGATAAAGAAACCGCTGATCCAGACCGTGTAAAAACTGAGCTTTCTCAGTTAGAAGTTATTTCAGAAGAGTGGGGCGGTGAGCACCAGTTCTGTAATGTTTCTGCGAAAACCGGTATGGGTGTTGATGAGCTTTTAGAAGCTATTAACCTGCAAGCCGAGCTTCTTGACCTTCAAGCCATTGAAGATGGTCCGGGTCGCGGTATTGTTATTGAATCACGTCTAGACAAAGGCCGTGGTCCTGTAGCATCAGTTCTTGTTCAGGAAGGTCAGCTTAAGGCAGGTGATATCCTTCTTTGTGGCGAAGAATACGGCCGTGTTCGTGCAATGCGCGACGAAAACGGCAAAGAAATGAAAAACGCTGGTCCATCAACTCCAGTAGAAGTACTTGGCTTGTCAGGTGTTCCAGTTGCGGGTGAAGATGCAGCAGTGGTTAAAGACGAGCGTAAAGCCCGTGAAGTTGCCGCTAAGCGTCATCAGAAAAAACGTGAACTTAAACTTGCTCGCCAGCAAAAAGCTAAGCTTGAAAACATGTTTGCTAACATGGAATCTGGCGATGTGAGCGAACTGAACATCGTACTAAAAGCGGATGTTCAAGGTTCTGTTGAAGCAATTTCTGACTCACTGGTTAAGCTATCTACAAGCGAAGTTAAAGTTAACATCGTTGGTAGTGGTGTAGGTGGTATCACTGAAACCGACGCAACCCTAGCGGCTGCATCAGGTGCCATTGTGCTCGGCTTTAACGTTCGTGCCGATGCAACTGCACGTCGTGTACTAGAAGCTGAAGAAATTGATTTGCGTTACTACAGTGTTATCTACGACCTTATTGACGAAGTTAAAGCGGCAATGAGCGGTATGCTTGCCCCTGAGTTCAAACAAGAAATCATTGGTCTTGCAGAAGTTCGTGACGTATTTAAGTCGCCTAAACTTGGTGCGATTGCGGGCTGTATGGTTACCGAAGGTGTGGTTAAGCGTAGCAACCCAATCCGTGTACTACGTGACAATGTGGTAATTTACGAAGGTGAACTAGAATCACTTCGTCGCTTTAAAGACGACGTACAAGATGTTCGTAACGGTATGGAATGTGGTATCGGCGTTAAGAACTACAACGACGTTAAAGTAGGAGACCAAATCGAGGTCTTCGAAATTGTAGAAGTGAAACGCGAAATTTAATCGCCAACCTTCTACTAAATAATTTAAAACGGGGGCAAAGCCCCCGTTTTTGGCTTTTTGTCCGCCGTCTACCATCATTGTAGATGGGCTAAACTTGAGTGCGAGTCACTTTAATTACGGTGGAAGCATCATAGTGTTACACGCCGCTTTGAGGTGAGATGGTGAAGGTGAATCGAAAGTAAAGCACTGAGCTTACAAGGAAGTATTTACAGCGTCTTTACGTCAATTCACCTTCATCAATTCCCTATAAGACATTTATGCATGTAATGCTTCGATGGAAAATTAGGAGAGAGTTATGGCTCGTGAGTTTTCACGTACCGACAGGGTAGCGCAGCAAATTCATAAAGAAATTGCGAGTATCCTGCAAAATGAATATAAGCACCGTGTGGGTGATTTACCGTTGATTACCGTGTCTGATGTGGACGTGTCTCGTGATTTAGCCCATGCAAAAATCTTTGTGACTATTTACAACAGTACTGAAGAAGAAAGTAAGGTACTCATTAAACAACTTGCGGAGTTTAAAGGCTTTATTCGCAATATTTTGTCAAAGCGCTTAAGAATGCGTTCTGTCCCTCATCTTCATTTCTTTGAAGATAAATCTATCGTAGAGGGTATGCGAATTTCTAATCTAGTGTCTCAGACTTTGGCAGAAGATGAACAAAAGCGCGGTACTAGCACTGATTCTGAAGAGCAGGAGTAAATGGCAAGACGTCGTAAAGGCCGTGATATTAACGGCATAGTATTGCTAGACAAGCCTCTTGGCGGGTCATCTAACCAACTACTTCAAAAAGTGCGTTGGTTATATAAAGCTGCAAAAGCAGGTCATACAGGCGCGCTAGATCCACTCGCCAGTGGTATGTTGCCACTGTGCCTGGGTGAGGCCACAAAGTTCTCTCAGTTTTTATTGGACGCTGAGAAAACCTATGAAGTCACGGCAAAGCTGGGGCAGCGTACAACTACCTCTGACGCCGATGGCGAAATCGTTGAAGAGAAACCGGTAACGGTAGATGAAGATACGGTTAAAAAAGCATGTCTCGCGTTTTTAGGGAAGAGCAAGCAAATTCCATCCATGTTTTCTGCACTCAAGCATCAGGGTAAGCCTCTTTATCACTATGCTAGGCAAGGCATAACGATTGAGCGAGAGCCCCGTGATATCGAAATCTTTGAGCTTGAGGTAACTCGTATCGAACTGCCTTTTGTTGATATGCGAGTTAAGTGCAGTAAAGGAACTTACATTCGTTCTTTGGTTGATGACATTGGACAGAACCTACAGTGCGGCGCTTATGTTACTCGCTTGCATCGTACTGAAGTGGCTGATTACCCCACGGATAAAATGGTATCTCTTGACCGGTTAATCGAGCTACAAGAGAACTTACCAGAGGGTGAGTTTGATACGCTGGATGCTTTACTTATCCCCATGGATACCGCTGTTAGTCGTTTACCCTTTATTACGATTAACGATAAAGAGCGAGCGCGATTTGATAACGGGCAGAGTGTTTCGGGTACCAATGGTGTTGAGCTGAATCAAGGCCAAGCGTATAGGGTGTATCACGGAACTGATGTCCATGGAGAATTTCTGGGTGTAGGTGAGGGAGTTCTCGATCCAAAAGACCAAGGCGTTCCTAAAGGCCAACTTTTTGTAAACCCGAAGCGCCGAGTGGTATACAGTCAATAAACCTGTGAGTGCAAGTCTTCTTAGTACTTGCACCATTTTGTTTAATGATTCGATGACGTATAGTTAAGGTATACTTGCTTTAACTGTCGTTTTACCACCTATGATTCAATGGTTATCCCTTCCATTTAACAAACTTTCGACCAATCAATTATTTGACTTACTTAAACTTCGCGTTGATGTTTTTGTGGTGGAGCAAAACTGTGCTTACCCCGAACTCGATGAGAAAGACCGCCACCCAGATACACAACATTTAATGGGGTTCGTTGATGACAGACTGGTAGCATGCGCCAGACTGCTCCCCGCTGGCTTGAGCTATGATTCTGTGAGTATTGGTCGTATTGCGACCAGCGAAACCTATCGCGGCAATGGGGCGGGGAAGACGTTAGTTGAAGAAGCGATAAAACACTGTGAGCAGATTTGGCCACAATGCTCCATTGAAATTGGTGCGCAGGAATATCTCATTCGGTTTTATCAAAACTTTGGTTTTCAACCGACTTCAGCAGTGTACTTAGAGGATGGTATTCCACATCTTGATATGAAACGTAAGTAACTTAATTTCAGATATTTAAAGAAGCGTCTTTGTTTTGTGGTCAACTGTTTGTTATACGTAAATACTGAGATGTTGATCAGCTGTTGTAATGAGTGACAAGTACATGTGCAAATCCAACAATAATAATTCACGCCTTGCCTACTTTACCTTTTTCTTCAATTATTGCTTATTTATCCTAAGTACCTGTTACGCCTCGGTGAGCACGGCAGCCGACGTTCTCGTTGTTGTACCCGACGAAAGCCTATACTGGAGCAGCGTTTATGAACCCATGGTGCCAGTAGCTGAACAATTAGATATTGAATTGTCAGTGTTGCGGCCAAAGAGTATCGAAGGGATGAACTTTGTCCCTGAGCTTTCAGAGTACTTGGCGAATAACACCAAACCCGACTGGGTTGTTTGGGTAGCAAGAAGGACATCCCCCTCGGAGATGCTAGATTTACTGGAAAAGCATGAAATACGCTCGATAAATATCTCTAACCCCATTACAGAACTACAAGAGACGGGCCTTCCTCAACAGAAGTACACATATTGGGAAGCAGAGATTACCTCCTCAAACTTCAGAGCGACCTACAACATGCTGTCCGAAGTGGTAAAATCGGCACCAAACTTTGGCTTAACTCCTCCTTATTCGTTAATTGGGATCGCAGGCGTTCAGTATCTCAAATCAGCACAAAAGGTGACTGCGGCGGTAAAGACTGCGTCAGATGAAATTCCTACCCTCAATTTGATTCAACTGATTCATTCAAAATGGAATAGAGAATCGTCTTATCAAAAAACACTCGCTTTGCTCAGTCGTCACAATAGGTCAATGTCACAAACTCAATTCGGTGCATCCAGCGCCATCGATCTTATATGGACGGGTAACATCGATCTGGCGCTTGGTGCAGTAGAGGCGGTAGAAGCCTATAGTGCCGGTTCTGAAGTACCAGCGCCGTTAGTGATAGGTCAAGGTTGGCATCCGTCTATTTTTGATCAAATAGCGAAAGGCAATATTGCGATGAGCGTAGGAGGTAACCATCTTCACGGCTTGTGGGCGTTAGCAATGATATATGATCACGAACAAGGTAATACGTTGGATACTAGTCCTTGGGACAGGGTGATTGTTGTCGAAAAATATATTGCGTCAAAAGACAATGTGGCTCAGTTGACCAATATCTTTGATACCGACTACTGGCAATCTGCAGATATTAAGCAGTACACCAAAACAGCGAATGAGGCGTTGTCTCACTATGATTTTGATGTAGGGTTGTTAGTCTCTAAAGACGAGAATTAACGGTCAGGAGCAATACACTGCTCAAACCGAGAGACCCACTGTTCGTCAAGCATCTCGTCAACGGCTTCAACCAAATTTGCTGGTGTAGACTGCTTGCTAAACGCAATATGGTTTTGTGCACCTATAATTATGGAAGGGTGCTTTACAATATCCTGCGCCCACTGTTCGCCTTTTTCTTTTGCTATTTTTTCAAAAATAGAGGTTTGCATGAGCACTATGTCAGCACGTTTGGCTTTGATCATACTCAGCAGTTGTTCGCCAGAATACGGAAACGGTTGCAAAGATTGATAACAGGTTTTTGTGTCGTACATTTCACTCACTTCATCGGAAATAAAAAGTTCTAAGTTTGCGACTAAGTTAAACGACTGCATTGCTGTGTCGCAGAGATCATAAACAGGTTGATCAGCGGTAGAAGGATGACCGAGCACGCTGAACTCTTCTTGAAAAATGGGATCACTAAATCGGTAGTTAATTTGTCTCTCTGGCGTTTCGGAGAGACCTGATATCAGGTCAATTTTACCTTCTGCTAGCATTAATAGTTTTCTGGCGGGAAGAATTGGCTCTACATAGTCGATTTGACAATTCACCGCTGCGAAAAGGTCGTCCTGAAACGCATTCATACATGCATAGTTATAACTTTTTGACACTACAAGTGGACGACTACAGCCGTTCTCATCATATATTAGAGGCACTAGTGACTGGGTTGCATGGGATGTGTTGGCGCAGAAACCCACAGCGACAATAAAAAGCAAGCGATTAAACATGGCTATTGACTAACAGCTATTACTACTAATACTGCGTTATAGTGTAGCCGAAATTGTAATTAGCTGACGACTTAAACTCAATGAAATGAATGTTAGATTGAGCGTTTGATAGGATGCAGATAGCCCTCTACTGTTAGAGGGCTATTACTCGGTGACTACTGGCATGAAGCTCGTAGTGGCCGCTCAAAACCAAAGGTAGTTCCTTTTCCGTATTGGTCGTTGTCTCTTCTAAATTTATCCGTAGAGCGCAAATTGGCGATTATTGCCGAAGCTTCGCACGACTGCTCACTTCTATGTACACTAATAAGAGTCCCACTCTCGCTATTGTGTAAAGTTCCAACTTCTTGGTTGAGTAAAATAGTATCTGCGTATTCTTCGTCGGTGCTCGAGCACGCAAACAACATACAGGCCAGTGGAACCAATAATAGCTTCTTCATAATAAATCCCTGTAGTAATTAGACAAAAGTATAAGTTTTGCTTGCATCTTAGACATTAGAGTATGTTGTGGAGATGTGCAACTTTTTATTTTTATTGTTAATTTCTCTCATCTTTACACGAATCCATTACCACATGGGTTGAGATTGTTGATACTTGAGGAAGGTCTCCCAGTACATAGGTGTGAAAGGTTTTGTAACTCACGAGATCGGTGGTTTCAACTCTTAATAAATACTCATATGCCCCCGTTACATTGTGACATTCGAGCACCTCCTGAGCTTGTGTCATTGCTTTTTCGAAAGCGAGTTGAGCATCTTTGGTGTGTGTTTTTAATCCCACAGTGACATAAGCAACAAAATTAATGCCCAGCTTTGTGCGATCGATAACAGCTCTGTAGTGTTTGATCACCCCCTCATTTTCTAGCTCTTGTACTCTGCGAAGACATGCAGAGGGAGAGAGTCCAACCAACTCGGCGAGCTGATTATTAGGTATTCGTCCATCTTGCTTTATGTGGTGCAATATTTGTTCGTTATATCGGTCGATTTTCATAGTAAGTTGCGAATATCAGTAAAGTTAAACAATAAACGCAACTTAATTCGAATGAAAGCGCGATACAATTATTTTGTTCGTTAATTAAGAGGAGGCGTTTTGTGGAGCTCATTTTCAGTTTGGCGGTTTTCGCGTTTGTTTCATCCATAACGCCAGGGCCTAACAACTTAATGTTGATGGCATCGGGGGCGAATTATGGGGTTAGGCTCACATTACCCCATATGTTTGGTGTTGCTATAGGGTTTACCCTAATGGTGTTACTTGTCGGTATTGGTGTTATTCAGATATTCGACAGTTTTCCCATGGCTTACGAGATCCTTAAGTGGGTAAGCGCATTTTATCTGTTCTATCTTGCATACAAGATTGCTACCACAAAGTTTAGACAGCTAGACGGAAGTGCCGGAAGTAAACCCATGACTTTCATACAAGCTGTGATGTTTCAGTGGGTAAATCCAAAAGCTTGGACCATGGCGCTGACATCCATAAGTCTTTACGCACCGGATCGTAATTTCTTATCGGTTCTAATGGTGGCTATCGTCTTTGGCATGATCAACCTGCCGTCAATTAGTGCATGGACGGTGTTAGGTCAAAAACTCAGCAGTGTATTAAGCACTGAAGTCAAAATGAGGTGTTTTAATTATGCGATGGCAGCGCTGTTAGTGGGGTCTGTAATTCCCGCATTGATATAGATGTATTAGCGCTTGCTTAACGCCGCTGGGTCATTATAATACGCGCTTCATTCTGTCTGGCTGAATTAGTGATCGGCCGGACCAAACTTAGGAGAATGTTATGTCACTAACTAAAGCAGAAACTGCAAATATCATCGCTGAATACGCAGTTAAAGAGGGTGATACTGGTTCACCAGAAGTGCAAGTAGCTTTGCTAACGCACAACATCAACAAGCTTCAAGGTCACTTTGCTGATCACAAGAAAGATCACCACTCACGTCGTGGTCTACTTCGCATGGTTAGCCAGCGTCGTAAGCTTCTTGATTACTTGAAAGGCAAAAACGCTGAGCGTTACTTCGACCTAATCAAGCGTCTTGGCCTACGTCGATAAGACAAAGCCAAGCATAAAAAAAGCGCCAACCGGCGCTTTTTTTATGTGTGTAAACAATACAAAGAACGACATGTTCTAGTGATTATTTTTTCCCTCGTCGGCTGCCATTTCGTAGTAGTCAAACTTCGAACTGGTGACAAACGCCTCTAATTTTTCAATCTCTTCTTTCACTTTTGCCTGGTTTTCAGCACTTTCACCTTTCTTTAAGGCTTCGATGTCAGCTTGCGCTTTTTTCAGGTTCTTTTGTGTTTGAACCAATTCAGGGTCGATCTTTTCCCAGTCTACGCTAGAAAGAATAGTAATTAAGCTGTCTGTGCGCTCTGAGAGGCGTTCTAGCTCTTCACGTGTATCGTTCAGGCCTGTGAGCTCCTGTAGCTTACGTTGCTCCCAATCATGGCCGCTACCGTACACTGTGACTGTGTGAATGATTAGACCTATTCCCCATCCAAACAACGGGTAGATGAACCATATTGCCGATGGACTAGTTACCATGTTGATCATAAACAAAAACAGGTTTACACCGACAAAAGCAGCCAAATGTGCGTAGTAACCTTTTAACTCTTCAATATGTTTTCGGGCTTGTTCTTCATTCATCCTGATGGTCCTAACAATGTCGATATTTAATAAACTGCAGCAAACTCCTTGCCATAGTAACTATAGTAATATAATTCAATAGCTTATAGTTAAATTTGTCATCGGCGGAGTGTTAGTGTCACTACAATTTGGCCAAATATCACACGATATGGTGCATTACACTACTTAAGAGTTAGTAGAGTAGAATCCAAACAGTGATGTCTGTCCCTTTATTGGGTGACGAGGTTAAATCTATCTCGCCGTTGAGCTTTTGAGTGACTAGGTTATATAGAATTGGAAGTCCCAGCCCAGTACCACCTTGTTCTCTAGCCGTGGTATAGAAGGGTTCGAATATTTTTTTGTGAAGTTCAGTGGGAATGCCTACACCGTTATCTGTTACGCGAATAAATACTCCCTTTTTAGTCTTATCACAGGCTACAACAATCGTATTGGTAACTGCCGGGTTATTGCCAATAAAAGCATGACGTAGTGCGTTTGAAAGTAAGTTTGTAAGCAATTGGGCTATGGTTCCCGGGCAAGTAGTTATAACTATATTAGATGTCAGTTCAAGGTTTAGTTTTACTTGTTCTTTGCGAAGCATAGGCTTGAGAGGGTTTATTACTTGCTCAATGTATTCGCTAAGATTTATCTCCTCTTCTTCCAAAGAGACTTGATCGGCAGCGGTTCTCTTGAAATCTTGTACAAGTTTACCGGCTCTCATCAAACTCTGTTCTGCCAGATTCAACCCTTCTGAACAAGAATCTACAAAGGCTCTGAATTGGCTCTCGGACAAGGTTTCGCTTTCAAAAGAACGAAAGGTTTGTTTTAACTCCTCATTGCAGTGACTTACCGAAGTAAGCGCAATGCCCAGTGGAGTGTTAACCTCATGGGCAACGCCAGCCACTAAATTACCCAACGCAGCCATCTTCTCCGACTCGATAAGTTTGTCTCTCGTTGCTTCCAGTGCTTTTGTGCGTTCTGCTACCATTTGCTCTAAGCTGTGGTTTATTTCCACAAGTTGAGCCTCGTAGTCTGCACGTTCTTTTGCGCTGACGGCTCTTCCGTACAAGTCTGCAAGTGACGATGAAAATACAATTTCATCATCGTGCCACTCTCTTTGCGGCCCCTGATGTTCACAGCAAATAATGCCTATCATTTTACCTCTGTGCCGTATCGGCACGTCTAGCATTGACGTAATACCGAGTGGTGTAAGATAAACCTCTCCAAACTCAGCCGTGGCAGAGTCAGTAATTGCGTCGTGAGCGGGAATACTTCTCTCTTTGTCCAGAGCTGCGAAGTATTGAGGAAAGTCACTGCGTTTTAGTATTAAGCTCTCACTGTCTAAGTCGTTCCCTTTATCAATCAGAAGTTGGCAGCTGATAATTTCTGCATTTTGACCCAAAAGCCAAATACCCGCTCTTGTGATTGCTAATCCTTCACATACTGAATCAATAATTAGCCTTGACGCTCTGTCAAGCTCACCACCATCTATATCTGCGCTCTGACTTACTTTTAGTAAGATATTCTCTAAGTCGAGATTCATTCGTCTTCATCCGGTTGCAATGCGCGGATCTCCAAAAAAGTATCAAAATATTTGATGGCAATTTCAGTGATTTGTGGGTCGAACTGAACACCAGCGTTTTCTTTGAGGTAGTCAATAACCTTTTCCGGTGTCCAGGCTGGTTTGTAGCATCTCTTAGACAAAAGGGCATCGATAACATCGACGATGGCCATAATTCGACCTTCAATGGGAATAGCTTCACCAGATAAGCCTTCGGGGTAACCTTTACCGTCCCAACGCTCGTGATGGGTCTTCGCAATAACGGCCCCCATTTTCGCCACAATACGATCGGAATCAGCTAACAGCTCATAGCCCTTCTGCGCGTGGGTTTTCATAATTTCCCACTCTTCATCATTAAGCTTTCCTGGTTTGTGCAGAATGCTCTCTGGAATACTGATTTTTCCTACATCGTGAAGTGCCGAAGAGTAACGTATGGTATCGATGAATTCGTCGCTCATACCGAGTTTCTTCGATAGAAATTCGGTCATCAGTATCACTCGCTTAACGTGACCGCCAGTCTCCTTACTCCTGAGCTCTATGGCATCGCTTAACACCATGATGAGTTCTTTTTGCGTTTGCTGGATATCTTCCTTTTGCGTGAGATTCTGAAAAACTAGCGCGACATTCGAAGCAAACATCTCAAGAACTGTTTTTTGTACCTCGTTTAAAGGGTGAGTGAGTTTGACGTAAAGGATATTACAGGAGGCTGTTCCTGAGGGGTAATACCCGATAAACAAGTCCTCTGATTGATAATTGGACTTACTTTTGAAAACTTGGTTAATTTCAGATTCGATCTCTTTTGGTATATCGCATGAAATACCCGGCTCGCTAAGTTGTGCTAGGTCTCCGCTTGCAGCAAGTACGGTAAGTTTGGAGTCGCCGTAAAGATCCGTATGTTGTGTGGTTAAATACAAAATAGAGTGATCAAGATTCAACAAAGTGAGTGTCTGTTTTAAAACTGCCGTACCGAACTGGACAAGAGTTTGGCTCTGTAATACCGAAGAAGAGGACTGCAGTACATCTTCCATACCTCGCTTACCGAGTTCTATGGTTCGTATATCCCTGTAGGAGCGGATAGCCGTGTATACACATGATTTAAGTTTGGCTGATGATAGCTCAGTTTTCGCTTTGTAGTCGTTGATATCGTAACCGCGAATCACCTCTTCTTCGGGTGCCTGACCGGGCTGTCCTGTTCGCAGGACCAAGCGTGTTGTATGATTCTGTAATTCGTCACGAATATGTTCTATAAGCTCAAGACCCGCGTGGTCTGATTCCATCACTACGTCTACAAACGCAAGCGCAATGTCTGGCGTATTGAGGAATAATGACCTTCCTTCTTCTGCACTGTAGGCGGATAGAAAGACAAGTCCTCTATTTTCGAAGGTAAAGTTTCTAAGTGATAGCTTGGTAACTTCATGAACCGCGGGCTCGTCATCGATGATGGCGATTTTCCAAGGCGGAAGTTGGTTGGTTTCAGTGATCTGATTCGACTTTTTAAACAGTGCCATAAACTCAAACTGATCTTTATCTCATTTTTTAAAGATAGTTTGAAACAGTGGCAGCGCAAGAGTGTGTCGTTAAAACTGCGCAGTTTTATGCTAAGGTATAACAACTCTCACAGCTGATCTGACTGTGATTTATGCACAAATATCTTGAAAAGCGTACTCCAGTTTTTCAAGGGGGATGTAACCTTGAAACGAAGTGATAAGCTGGCCTGATTCATCGACAATAATGCTAAACGGCGTTGCTTGAGGTTGGCCAACTAGTGCAATAAACTCAGTGGACGCTTGTCCCGCTGGGAATGTAATTTTAGTTCGATAAACAATCGCTTTTAAACCTTTTATAGAACCAAGGCCAATGCCGATGGGCTGTAGCTTAGAATCACAGTTTGTATAGAGGGCTTCTAACGCTTTGAACTGTTTCATACACCAAGGGCATTCAGGCTCAAATATGGTTAGTACAAGAATTTTATTTTGATAATCTTCAAGAGCAATAGTGTCTAATTGTGTTAATGAGTCTAGCTTGATTGAGTACAGCGATGCTCCCCATGAAGGGGAGCTCACCAAGATTAAACTCAACGCAAAATAAAGCGGCGTAAGTTTTTTAAACATTTTTAGAATTTCACAGTAACGCCAGCATATGCCTCTCGGCCACGCAGAGGTCCATATATATATGCCACATCATAACCACCATCTTCGTAAAACAAAGGTGTTTGCATATCCTCAACTTGGGTGTAGTCAAATAAATTGTTAGCGCCAGCGTATACACTAATCGAATCTGTGACAGCTTTTGTTATTTTGGCACTGACTGTCCAATAGACGGGAGCTTGCGTTGACATCAAAAATTCACCAGCCGCATCGAATGACGGAGTGCCAGGAGTACCATATTCACTCAAGTCACGTCCACCGACCCAAGTTGCCGCTGCAAAGACATCCCAGCCATTGATTTCCCAATCTAACGACAATATGGCTCGCTGTTCCACTGGTACAACACCATATGACTGTTTGAATTCGTCACTGTAAACATAATTTTCAGCGGTTACACCAAGCGTGATGTCATCGCTGATGTGATAGCTAAGTACAATATCACTAACAAATACGTCCGCATCTTCACTGAGTTGTTCTAGAGCAGGTACGCCGTCTTCCGTTTCTGATAGAGCAGCTAGGTTTTCCACATTAGTGTAGGCGAGGGACGCAGTAACGTTGAGTGCCTCACCCATGTAACTCAGTGCGTAGTTTGTAGAGAATGAACGTTCTAACTCTTCAACGTTTATTTCAAAGCCTACTCCAGCATCAAGGATTCCGTGATCAGATTCAAAGAAAGATAATGGTGCACGATATCCTCGGCCCGCTGAAAGTCTCGAAGTCCATTGGTCACTGTGGTCATACCTAATATCAACACGAGGAGAAAAAACGGTTTCATCGATTTCAGTTCCTGGTTTTGCCGGGTCGGTAAAATCGGCTTCAACTTTGTCTACGCGAAGGGCAACATTAACTTCTAAATCTTGACTGGCATACCAGCTGTCTTGAATGTAAAAGCCCAATGTATCGTAATCGAAGCTATCAGAGACGTATTGTGCGCTGTCGCTATTGGTTTGTGAATCAAGCGACTCTATGCGGCTGTCTATACCAAATGTAAGTAAGTGATCTTGAGATAAGTCCCAGTTAAATCGAGCATCTAAATATTCCATCTTGTTGTCCGCGTCGTACACAAACCCTTCATAAAAAGAGGCTTGTGTATGATCGTTGTGCGATACCGTCAGTGTCATATTTAGTTTTTCATTAAAGGCGTGTAGCCAATTAACGTAGACTTCTTTTCTTTCAGACTCAATCCACTCTGTGGTTTCCCAACCTCTACCAATGTATTGATTTCGAACATCATCATTCTCAAATAGTGAATCCGATTCAAAGTCTGGTTCAGCATTAAATTCAGTAAAAGCTGCACTTATATCCGTATCAGTAGGGCCTCCAAATATCTCTGAGTTAGCTAGATTTGCTCGAAAATGAACACTATCTTGCTTACTAAAGTCGTGAGAGACAAAGAGTGTAGCTACAGTATTATTCAGTTCCGGACTCTCGCTTACACCGTTGTCGTCACCATCAAACTGGTCTCGATTGTCATATTGCGCGGAGAAAGTAATACGGGTATTGTCGTCGTTTGCAAGGCCTGTTGCTACAACACTCCCTTTTTGATAACCATTTTCGCCAGCAGATAAATCGACGGTTACGCTGTTTTCTATGGCTTTTTTAGTCACGAGATTAATTGTGCCACCAATGGCTTCTGGGGCGATCAAAGAAGCCCCAGCACCGCGGGCAATTTCGATACTTTCTATACCGGCAGAGGAGGCGGCATCTAATCCGTAGAATCCAGACATCATGGTATATACGGGAATTCCGTCAACTAAAATGGTGGTGTGTTCTCCACGTAATCCGTTCAACATTACCCGTTTAACACCACACATAGAACACTCATTGTTCACCCTTACACCTGGTGACAAAGAGATTGCATCTGTTAGCGCTGACGCTTGTATCTTCTCCATTAAGGAGTCAGATATTACTTCTGTTTTTTGTACCGTGTCTTTCAGCATACCTGCTTCGTAAAGCCGCTCACGAACGCCTATCACTGAAATGGTTTCAAGATTGGCTTCGGATTCCAATGTTGACGCAGTTTGTTGTGCAAACGTTGGTGCAGTAACAAGTAATCCTGCAATTGTATTTGCGATTAGTGTTTTCTTCATGGGTAAAGGTGGGACCTATATAGGGAAAAGAATGTAGGACGCTACTTAGCGTTAGCAGCAATTCCGAGGTTATTGAATGGTGCAACAATATAACATTGCCTACACTTATTCAATGCGAATGATTATCAATTGCGCCATCTTTACGTTTTGAGTTGATTGAGATCAACGTTTGTTTAAAGAAGTAAATAAAGGGGATTAACTGCCACAGCCAGCAGCTAATCGAGGTCATCTCGCAAATTTGTTACGAAACAGGAGGAGGAAAATAGATCGCAAAGTCGAATTACAGTTTTTTGCCTTTCCAGTGACTTGATGAGAAATAATGACCTAATAAACAGTATTAAATTATCGATTAATGCGTCTTAATCGTTGAGAGTTGCTGTTGGGTTTGCGCTGTTTGATTTTGCGTCGCTTCGGCTTCTTGGCTGATTTGATGCATTTGGTGTTGAACCTCATCACTCAAGCTAGCGATATCCTCCACTATTTTATGAGTTTGTGTGTATTGGGCATTAAGCTCACTAATCGCCCCGCTGATAGCATCAAACTCTAAGATATTTTCTTTCAGTTCTCCGAGCATAACGGTGAAACTCTCACTGGTGTTATTGATTGTGGAGTGAGCATCTTCTGACTGAGATACAAGTTGTACTGATTCTTCACGAGTCTCATTGACTAAAGTATCCATATCGTTAATGAACGATGTGATTTGTTGCGTAGCACCACCAACTTTTGTGGATAGTGAGCGCACTTCATCCGCAACCACCGCGAAACCTCGTCCTGCTTCGCCAGCCCGTGCAGCTTCAATCGCCGCGTTTAACGCTAAAAGGTTGGTTTGGTCAGCAAACTCTTCCACCATTTTGAGAATATCCCGAATGTTGCCAGCATTCCTTTGTAAACCTTCTACGGTATGAGTGAATTGTCCGAGTAGCCCACCAATTTTATTGATCTGTTCGGCAATAGTATTCAGTTGCTCACTTGCTGATTGAGCTTTGGCGATATTCTCTTTGTTACTCGATGCAATATTTTCTGAAGAGTTAACGATGTGGTTGATATTACTATTGATATGATTGCTAGAAGCGAAAATTTGCTTACTCAAGGCTTTCTGAGAGTTAGCGTTTGTATTCGCTTGGCCTACCTCTGTGGTAACAATACTTGCAGCGTCATGGGCGTGCTCGGCCCGCTGATTTACTGTGTTGATTAAGTCAGATAATTTGTAGGTAAATGCGTTATACGTTTCTGATAGCTGGCGAAATTCATCAAAGGTAAAGGCGGGTAGGGTAGTCGTTAGGTCGGCTTCTTTGGCATTGATTTTTTTCAATCCACTTAATATGGCTCTTATCGGACGTACAAAGAGGTAATTCAAATAAAATAGGGTAAAAGCAAATGCCGCAAGGTTTAATACAAATAGCCACTTTGCCCAACTAAATAGTGCCGTAGTATCACCAGAGGTGTTGCCTTCAATTTGAAGCAAAATGAGAAATCCAGCCACTTGAAAAGCCAGTAAGAACGTAAGGTTACCTAGAATTTTTCGACCTAGTGTGAAGAAAAGTGTTTTCTCGACAACAGAGTAGAGTTTCCAAAATCCTGAATCCATCGTGTATGTCTCATTGTTTGTTATCTGCACCGTGCTTTTATCGGCACTTTTAGGAGATTCTAGACCAATCTTTACGTGTTGTGCACCAAGATTGACTTAAATAGTAATGGGTTAAGAGAGGAGTATATAGAGGTTACTGGCAAGCTTTTTGATCAAGATCAGAAGGAAGTCATTGAGCAAAGGCGCCTCGCTGCGGAAGCGCCAGGAATTGGTTTAAGGTCCAGTTGTCACTGGCGTTGGCGCTGGTGCGCCACCCGGAGCCCCACCTTGAGACACCATTTGCGTTGCCATTTCTCGGATCTCGTTTTCTAAGGCATTGATGCGACCAGATAGAGCATTATTTCTCTGCTCTAACACTGATAATTTGTCGGCAAGACTACGTGTTTCATTTTGAGCAGATTGTTTATCGCTGATAGCTTGCTCTAATTGAATATTTAACGTGAGTAATTCGTCTGCCAGACCGGTAAGTTGTCCCTGAATGACGGCGATGTTGCTCGTGTTACCTGAGACATTGGCATTTGTATCTGAGAGCCCACGCTGTGACGCAGTTTCTACTTTACCCACGCGTTCACCTAGAGCAGTGATCTCTTGCTGATTTCTGCGCCACGCTGATGCCCAGAGCTTATCCATCTGTTCCCACAGTTCATTGGTTTTGTTGGTCAGTTCTGTCACTTTTACCTGCAATGCAACGGTTGACTCACCGATTTCCTCGCCTGTTGCTGAAAGCTTTTGTTCGAGAAAAGCAATTCTTGACTCTGCGTTTTGCGCGGCTAGTTTTTGTGCCTCAAGTAGAGTAAACAGATAGTAACAACCACCACATGCCAACAGGGCTATCAGAGCCACCAAAGAAATCCACAGTCCGTTCCCGCTTTTACTCTCTGGTGTCGAGGCAGCTGATGATGGTGATGCACTCTGCTTTGAAGCGTCTTTTTTCTGTTGGTAGGTACGACGATCTTCATCATCTAATCGAATTGTCAGAAATTCGTCATTTTTTGAACTGTTAGCCATATTTCTATTTCTATCTTTCTATGGTTTGAACGCTTTTCGGAAAACGGTATTAGCGTAAGGATATCAAACATTATTAGCGCACCAGTGATGTTATCTTGATTGAGGGCAAATACCAATAGTCAGATGAACAATTTGCGCAACAAAGGTGTGTAGCGTTACACGGGCCAGAAGTGATAGTATCGAAACACAACAAGGCCAGTTTCGTGTATTCCTGCTGTAGTAAACGGATAGATGATAGAAAATATTCCACCACCAACACCAAAAGAAGAACTCAACGTACTGATTATCGATAATCAGGGACTAGTTCATGAAGTGGTTACCGCTGCGCTTCACGAGCTCGGAATGTACAACATTAGCAGTACTTTCAACGCTTTCCATGCTATCCGGTTGTGTGAGCAACAACGATTTGATTTGGTGCTTTTGGCGTTTAATGTGAGCCATGACAAAGATGGATTCCATTTGTTTGAAGAACTCAAGCATTTAGGTCACATAAATGACAAGTCTACCGTTATTTTTCTCAGTGCTGAAACTACACCTGAACTGGTAAATTGTATTGTTGAGCTACAGCCCGATGATTTCTGGGTCAAGCCACTTGATAAGCAAAGAGTGAAAAAACGCCTGAATTATCTGTTTTCATCAAGGCAGAAGCTAAACAAAATGCTTCATTGCATGCACATTCACGATTATTCGACGGCAATGTACTATGCAGAACGTCAGTTGAGTGATATGGATTTGGTGGATTATCACCCTCGAATAAAGCGCCTGATTGGCGATTGTTTATTGAACCTTCGTGATTATCCACGCGCTGAACATTACTTTCGAACCTTACTCGAAAACATGGATTATGCATGGGTGCATATAGGCCTAGCTAAATCGCTACTTCGACAAGACGAACTAGAGCAGGCTAGGGCACTGGTCGAAGGTTTACTAGCGAGACACGATACGCGATTCCTGACATACGATTTGCTGGCCCAGTACTACATCGAAAAAGAAATGTTTGACCAAGCCTATGAGCAAATGAAACAGGCGAGCAAACTAGCGCCAAGGAATATCAATCGCAATAAGAAACTGTGGGACTTAGCCAGACTAAATCACGATAAAGTAGGCCAATTGTCTGCAGTGCAAAATATGGCGAGATTTGCCCGAAACTCGATACATGATTCTCCAGAACTCAAACTCAATGTCATCCGCTCTACCATAGACGTAGCAACAAGTTTGGGTGGGGAAGAAAGTGACAAATATCTGAGAAAGGCACTAGCAGATGCTGAGGAATTACGCGGACAAAAAGGTGTATTGAAACAGTTCGACTCGCAACTCAAAGTGCTTGAAGTGCGCATGTTGTGTTTAAAAAAATGACAAAAAAGATGCGCAAAAAATCATGGAAGAAATGTCGACTGATGGTAATGGTATATCTATGGAAGACAATCTCGACAGAATGAAGGCATACCATGAACTTGGTATGCGAGAACACTGTGTGGGTATTTTAGACAAGTTACGCAGACAAATTGCTGGTGATAACTTTACTTCTCAAATGGTTAATGAGTACCTAAAACAGGAGTCATTGGAGCGTGTTGAAGTTCAATTCACAACGAAAGAGTTGAAGCAAATGGCGACGGCAAATTATAAAGAGAGCCGATTCTTGCCAGCATTTAATAATCTTCATCAAGCATTGATTATCGCGCCTCAGGATAAGCAAATTGCCCTGAGCTTATTGAAAATTTTAGTGCAGTTACAAAAACACGAAGAACTCACTGACGAGCAATTCGAAGTAGCTAACAACGCCGCTCATATTTTGATGGCGACTCCGCTTCCTCCTTCACAAGCACTTAAACGAGATACTTATCTGGCAACCTTGGGTGTTTCTGCCCAGCTACCAGAAAGACCTATTTTTTAGTGAAAAAAAGCCAGCGTGATTTATCCGCTGGCTTTTCTCGCGACATCATTATCTTTGTTTACGTCGCCATAACACTGCTGCCGATAGCAAGGCTAGCAAGCCACCAAGTGCACCACCAGACTGACCAGTAGAAACAGCGTCATTCGACCCTTCGCCGGTAGGAGCGAATAGATTGAATGTAGCGATAAACGGATCGTGGTCAGAACTTCTGTACGGGCCTACGTCAGTGAATGCGTATCCATCTTCATCCGTGTACCGCGTGAGTGCTTGATCATATTGAAGTTGATAGATCTCAGCAGAGTTGATGTTCCAATGGGTTCCGTCGACTGCATCAGCAGTCATCGCGCTATTGGCTAATACATGGTCAAGACTTCCCACTTGCTCAGTGCCATAGAACCAATAGGAAAATCCTTCAGGATCGAATTGTTTTGCGAGGTTGACGTACCCATAGTTAGATGTAACGTCAACCGCAGCGCCATCGTCCATCCCTGTGTTTACGGCTGTTTTTATCGTATAGCCCCGGTTCTCCGCAGTGTAGTCGGTTAGTACCGCCACAGGATCCTCTGCACTGTAGGCGTTCAAGTCACCCAAGATCAGCTTGCGCGCAGGAAGCGTTTCATCGGTTAGGGCGTCACCGAGTGTAATTGCAGCCGAGACACGGAGTGCGTTGCAACTACCTTGGATTTCATCACTATCAGAGGTGTCTGCATTGTCTTCGGCACAACTTCCACCTTTTGATTTGAAGTGGTTAACTGCTACCGCGAAGGTCTCTCCCGACAGATTATGGGTAAAACTCTGGATAACGGAAGGGCGCATTTGCGCAACCCTATCATCATCAATTTGTTGAACTGGCATTGGAACAACAATGGCATCATCTAGAGGTGTAACTACAGAAGCTCTGTATATAAGGCCAACAGTAATTGCGTCGCTACCAATTTGCGAACTGTCAGGTGAGGCGATGTAGTAATATTGCTCAGTATCGGCTAAATCCGCATTAACAACATCTACCAATGCTTTGATTGCGCTGTTTTCACCAAAGCCATCATTTTCGATTTCCATGAGGCCGATAACGTCGGCGTTCATGGCAACAATTGCAGATGCAATTCGTGCCTGTTGAAGTGCAAATTCGGTTTCGTTTTCTGCACCACGGTTACTGCTGTAGTCAAACGTAACGTTACCATCTCCGTCTAACATACCATTGAAGTAGTTGAGCACGTTAAAGGTAGCAACGGTTAAGTTGCCTTGGTGAACGCTTGGAGTGGCTTCACGGCCACTAGTGACAGTCATTTCAGTAGTCGGGTTGATACGGTAGGTCCCAAAACTGTAATTTAACGGGCCCGATGCCGATACAGTATCGCCAATACGAATAGCATTGGCATAGCTGAATGTTGGGAAAAAACTCAGCGTGTCAGGGTAGGTTGAGCTTGTAGAATCCTCTATGGTAATTAGATTGGCTTCGCTCTCTGTTACTGCGGCATTGTATGCGTCGGTGAGTGGTGCCGCAACGTCACTTGGCTGGCGTTTCACAGCATCACTTATTACTACTTCTCCGTATCGCCACAAGTTATTAGTACTTGTAACGGTGGCGTCTGTAACGGATGTTACCATCCCTTCAATGCTTTCTAATGACAAGGTAAGTGGAAGCTCAAGCGCTATCTGCGTAACATCCTCTCCGGCACCGCAATCTAGTGCCGTTGCGTTTTGATTCATGGAGAGCGTTGTCATTCCATAGTTTTCAGAGACTTCACCGTGCAAACGCAGAACATTGCCCACAGCGACGTCACTGCTACCTGAAACGAATATACCCTCTGAGGTTGCGTCATCTCCATCTTCATCCACGGTTTCTTCTTGGATAAAGAAACCGTCAGAGCGATAGCCCGTGATCACTCCTTCAATAGTATGTGAATTACCAACTTCCAACGAGGCATCATCACTTCCTTGAATGGTACTGATAAGAGTAGTTGTGTCTCCACACATGCCCAGCTCAATAGTTGGAACTTCAACTGGAGGCTCAACTTCACCACCGCCTTCGGTATTGAAAGTCGCCAATGGAAATGGGCTAGTAGCTGTCGCATTACTATCACTGCCATCGAGCGCATCAATACCACTGAATTGCCAATTTTCGGTGTTAAAATTCCCCGAATTTGCAGTTTCACCACTGTTGCGATAGACCCAACCATCGGTATATTCCCAAACGGTTCCTGAACCGTCCGTGTCAATATCGCCAAATGTGTCAACTACGGTACCACTAGAAAACAACTCTATGGCATCGTCACCGTTAACCTGCATGGAGTTGGAATCGTAATCCGGTGCTACGCCAAAAAATGCAGTAAAGCCTTCAGTTTCTGATGCGACGTATATGTATGAGCCAGCTGATGCACTCACCGCTGGAAATGCAAATTCTTCGCCGTCAGAGCCTCCGCCATTATTCGCTGTGCCGAGTGCGTAAATCGATAGATCGGCGATGTCGTTAACTACATATAACTCTACTGCTTTGGGTACTCCTCCTGAAAGCGGGCCGTCAATAACACCGCTAATTATAAGATCAGATGCATTCGCACTGAATGCCGTTAGTATCCCAGCAGAGAGTAAAGATAATGAAGTTTTCACTGAATTTTCCCTTTTCGTTATTTTTGGTTACTCAGAGCGTGCTCTAAATTAAACCTTTAGTTCAGGCTCAGCCTATCGTGATGAAAACAACATAGAAATGATTTGATAATATTCAGTCTTACTTGAGTTAAGTGTATTTAAAACAATAATTTAAGGTTTTTGAGTAAGGTTATTTGTGACATTGAGTTGTCATTTGACTGATTAAATTGATGGTATTTAACTTCCGTTATTAAATATATCTATTCAGTCACCACCATTCATGAGTATATCTACAAAGTGTTTATGGTCGTCGATGACTATATCTGCGTAGTGGTTTGCATCTTCAATAAGAGAGCGCTTGTTATTGTTAAGTGCGTTACTGATGGTTTGAGCGAAGTTGGTTGAGCGTCTGTCACCTCTGCAATGTGCTAACGCTAAACTTTTGCCGCACAGGCTAGCAAAGTATTCAAACCCACCGCTTATGGCTTTGTTACCCATGCCAATATCTTCGGGGTCTATACCCACTCTTGCGTGATGTCGCGAACGCACAAGCCAGTGTGCCTCTTGCCAATAGACTTCATCCAACAATAAATCTGCGCTACGTTGCATATGCCTTTGGCACCTAGCAGTAAGATGCGCGGGGTTCAATCGGTTGATTGGATTAGTGTTATCGAAAAAGTAAAGTGGGGCAGCTCTCCTTTGCTGTTTTACCTCAACAATATGACACCTTTCGAACGATGCTTCATTGTGAGGGTGCTTGGGACCCACAAGGAAATAATAACGGCGCATGTTAACCGAACCAGTTCCGGCATTTTCTCGTTCAACAATATCCAAAATATCATCATCCATATAAGGAGAGAATGCGTCGAACAGCTGACGATAAAAATCGTTTGTTAGCGGTATGAATTTACCTTTGAGCTTCCTAAACGCTAACCCATCAGCACCCATATAAACCGCTTTTGCCAATGCACTCTTTTCGGTAAATTTATCTCCACCAGCCGCTCGGCTCACGGCTTTATTATACAATTTACCCAGCTTTCCTTCTGGAGCTTGATCTATTGCTTGATTGAACAAGGAGAGTCAATAATGACGTTACATGTCGTTTGATAAGATGACAAAAAAGATTGTTGAGCTAACTCGACCTGTGTTTGACGAATCACTGGCTTGTCGGTTGGTGCATCGTCGACAATATATCTCGCTTCAGCGAGTCCACTACAGTGATCGAACACTAAGTTGAGAGAAGTGAGATACCTAATAAGGTCCCAATGCGCATGACCAACACAAGCATCGTCAAAGTCATTAGGGGCAAATATTACAGTGTCTCCGTGTGAACCTTCTTCGGTCAAAAATCCAAAATTTGACGTATGACAATCGCCAATAATGTTCGTGAAAGGTACCTTATCGAACTCTTTAGGGTATGTAATTACGCCCGCTTTCATATCTGAGTAAAAACACTGAGCTGTACCTCGATAAAAGACAAAGGGGCTTCTTGCCATCTTCAAATGCTTGTTTAATCGATTAGAAGGTCCAAGCCCGTCAATCATTTGAATTTCATTGGTTAATCGGTGTGCAGTCATGTCGTGAGATACTGATATTGTCATGTTTAATCTGTAACATAGCAGATCGAGCCGAATCAGCACCACAGTGGCGAGATAATTACTGAACCATTGAACTTTGGTTCAATATTTCCACAGGTAATAAACGTTTTAATAGTTTAATTAGATTCTACTGTTTAGAAATACCAATTAGTTTTTATTTTCACAGGGCGCTATTCTGTACTCAGTTTCAACGCAACGTTGTTTGAACAACAAATGAGAACCACGTTGTTGAATTTTTCGTACTTGCTGTGTTCTTTTACATTTTTTGAATGAACACAGACATAACTCACTACATGGAGATTAAACATGGCATTGATCAACACTGCTATTAAGCCTTTCACAGCGCAAGCGTTCAAAGACGGTGAATTCATCGAAGTAAGCAGCGAAGACATCAAAGGTAAGTGGTCAGTATTCGTATTCTACCCAGCGGATTTCACTTTCGTATGTCCTACTGAGCTTGGCGACATTGCTGACAAGTATGAAGAGCTTCAATCACGTGGCGTAGAAGTATTCTCAGTATCTACTGACACTCACTTCGTTCACAAAGCGTGGCATGATGCGTCTGACACAATCGCTAAAATCAAGTTCGCTATGATTGGCGACCCTACAGGTGAAATCACTCGTAACTTCGATTGTATGCGTGAAAACATGGGTCTAGCTGACCGTGCAACTTTCATCGTAGACCCAGATGGTATTGTACAAGCAATGGAAATCACGTCTGAAGGCATTGGCCGTGACGCTGACGACCTAGTTCGTAAGATCAAAGCTGCTCAGTACGTTGCTTCTCACCCAGGTGAAGTTTGCCCTGCTAAGTGGAAAGAAGGCGAAGAAACACTAGCTCCTTCTCTTGACCTAGTAGGTAAAATCTAAGGGTCTACTCAGACCATCTTAGTTAGGGGAGCGGGTTCTCCGCTCCTCAATATTTAATTCTCACGTTTGTTTTTCGTCAGCTGAGAAAAGTTGGCTGGGATCGGCGTGTCTAAAAAAGGCAGAATAACCGTGTTAACTAAAGAAATTTTACAAGCATTGAAAGGTTACACCGAGTCAATGCAGAAAAACGTAACCTTTGTCGTACAAACCGGTGAGCACAGCAAGCGCGCGGAGCTCGTGAAGTTTTTGTCAGACATTGCTAGCGTTAGCGACAAACTAAACGTAGAAGAACGCGACACTCAAGGTGAGTTGCGCAGTTCAGTGAGCTTTTTGTTAGAAGCTGATAACGAAGACACAGGTATTCGCTTCTCGGGGATCCCAGGGGGACACGAGTTCAATTCCTTAATTTTGGCAATGCTTCACGCATCGGGTACAGCACTGAAGCTAGATGACAGCGTTAAAGCGATTGTTAGTGGTGTGCGTGAGCCGCTTCACTTCGAAGTGTTTATCAGCTTAAGTTGCCACAACTGCCCAGAAGTAGTTCAAGCACTGAATCAATTTGCACTGATTAACCCGCACATTAAAGCGGAAATGATCGACGGTGGTTTGTATCCAAACCTTATTAGTGAGCGTGATATCCAGGGCGTACCAAGCGTGTACCTAAACGGTGAACTATTCGCTAACGGGAAAGTTGAAGCGGGTACACTGATTGAGAAGTTACTAGAGCGCGACCCGTCGTTGAAAGACGCAAACAAAGGCGTATCTATGCCACTTCAAGACGTTACTGTTATTGGTGGTGGTCCAGCTGGCGTTGCATCTGCAATCTACAGCGCACGTAAAGGCTTAAAAGTGACTGTTGTTGCTGACCGTTTTGGCGGACAAGTAAAAGATACTATGGGTATTGAAAACCTTATTTCTGTACCGAAAACCACAGGCCCGGAGTTAGTGGGTAACTTGATGGCTCACGTGAATGATTACGATATTACCTTGAAAGAAAGCGTTCGCGTTGAAAACATTGAAAAAGGTAATGTTAAGACCATTACCTTGTCTTCAGGTGAGCAGATTCGCACTCGTTCTCTCATTGTTGCTACTGGTGCTCGCTGGCGTGAACTGGGCGTACCTGGTGAAAAAGAGAATGTAGGTAACGGTGTTGCATACTGCCCACACTGTGACGGCCCGTTCTTTAAAGGCAAAGACGTAGCAGTAATTGGTGGTGGTAACTCTGGTATTGAAGCAGCACTGGATCTTGCGGGTATCGTGAAATCGGTTACCGTGTTTGAATTTATGCCAACGCTAAAAGCTGACCAAGTGCTGATCAATCAAGCTGAGAAGCGCGACAACATTACCATTGTTAAGAATGCAGCAACTAACCAAATAGTGGCTACAGACGGCAAGGTTTCAGCCATTGAGTATACCGATCGTGAGACCAACGACGTGCATACACTCGAGTTAGCTGGTGTGTTCGTACAGATTGGGTTGGTGCCAAATAGCCAGTTCATGGAAGGTGTGGTTGATATGACCAAGTATGGTGAGATTGTTATTGATGACAAATGCCAAACGTCAGAAGCGGGTATTTACGCGGCCGGTGATGTCACCACAGTGCCATACAAACAAATTGTAATATCCATGGGTGAGGGGGCAAAAGCGTCTTTGGCAGCTTTTGAATACTTACTCGCACATGAAGTTGAAGGTGAGTAACCCTTAACCTTTTGAATTAAGAAAAAGCTGATTTGCTCACGCAGTCAGCTTTTTTTATACTCATTTATTGCAAATGATAATAAATATCATTTGCGTGTTTGTTTTTATCTGTTAGATTAATGCCCGAAACACACATTACTTCAAACACATACAAAACAAACTACCATTATGAAACGATCACTACTTTCTATAGCTATTCTTACAGCATTACCACATGTCGCCTTTGCACAAGATAATGATGCTACAGATTCATCAGTCGAAGATATTGAAAAAGTTGAAGTTGTTGGACAACGCAGTCCCTTTGGTGCAACAAAAACCAACACGCCTATCGTAGATTTAGCACGTACTATTTCTATTGAAACTGCAGATGACTTTACGCTGAAAGGTGCGCTCAACCTTGCACAGACTGCTACTTACATGGCCGGTGTTAACGGTGAAAACTTCGGCTTTGCAACTCGCGGGGATTGGGTATCTTCACGTGGTTTGAGTATTCCTCGCTATCGCGACTCTATTCAAGAGCTATTTGGTAGCTACAACTCTACTCGTGCTGAAGTGTATACCATGGAGCAGGTGGAACTATTGAAAGGGCCAGCGTCCGTTCTGTATGGGCAAGGTTCGCCCGGCGGTATCATGAACTATGTGTCAAAAACACCAAAACTTGACCGTGATAGTGAAGTGGTGCTGTCTTATGGCACGTTTGACCGTACGCAAGTGAACGTAGATCTTAATACTGCACTCACTGAAGATGGACAGTGGCTGGGTAGAGTGGTTGGTATTTACCGTGATTCTGATACTCAAGTAGATTATGTAGAGGACAACACTAAGGTACTCATGCCTTCAGTTTCCTTCATGCCAAGTGACAATACTACACTGACACTTATCGGCCTTTTTCAAGACACTGAAAGTGACACTGGTTCACAGTTTATTCCAGTAGAGGGAACGTTACTTCCCCTCGCTGATGGAAGTTACCTGCCAGACTTTGATGTATACGCAGGCGAGCCTGGGTTCAATAAATTTGATACCGAATCAAATCAAGTAACATTGCTTGGTGAACACACCTTTAACGACACCACCTCACTCGCGTTTACGGCATTGTGGCGAGAAGGTGAAGCTGATTATCATCAAGCATGGACTACCTTCACTGGGGGGACTCGTTATCTTAATGCGTTTGTTGGCGCGCCTGTCGCACCTACCGACACCTATGTGCCTCGTTCGTTCTATCAAGCTGACAATACCTTCAATCAGCATGCGTTCGACGTTCGAATTGTTAAGTTTTTTACTACCGGAAAACTAGAGCATGAAATACTTGCTGGTGTTCAATATCAAAACGTCGATACCGATGCTAACAATTCCTATTATTACGGCGGTGGTGCGCTACAGGGGGATTTCAGCTATATCTTAGATTTGGCTAACCCCGTGTACACGGGTGCTCCTGACCAATCAGTGTTTGACGCTATTTACTACGATGCACCTGAGCAAACGGTAAAAGACACCGGTTTATATCTTTCTGACCAAATCAGTATGGGCAACTGGCGTTTCACGCTTGGTTTGCGTCATGACAGCGTAGATAACGATTCTGGTACTAGCGTGCAAGAAGACTCACAAACGTCATACTCTGCTGGTGCTTTGTATCGTCTCGACAATGGGTTTTCAATGTACGCCAGCTATGCTGAATCCTTCGAGACGGTTGTTGGTTTAACTGCCAGTGGTGAGCAACTTAAACCTGAGGAAGGTCGTCAGTACGAAACGGGGATTAAATACGAAATGTCATCGGTTCCCGGTTTTGTTACCGTCGCTTATTACGACATCGAAGTATCTAATCTACCTAACCCCAATAGCCTGCCAGCGGAAGCGTCTCAACAACAGGGCGTAGCAACGATTACCGGTTTGGAGCTAGAGGGACGCGTTGAACTTGGTAATGTGAGTGCGCAGTTTGCGGCTTCACTAATGGATGCAGAAGATCCCAATGGCTTTGCCCTATCATCACAGCCTGATAGCAATGCATCGCTATGGCTAAATTGGACGCCAGAAATGCTTGAGGGTTTCCGCGTTGGTGCTGGTGTACGTTACGTGGGAAGCACGGTATCGGAAAACGGCACTATTCGCTATGAAACGCCGAGTTATACCCTTGGTGATTTGATGTTGGGTTATGAAGTGTCACCACAGTTAGATCTTCAGCTAAACGTTCGAAACCTTGCTGACAAAGAATACCTGACGTCATGTCTATTCCGTGGAGACTGCTTCCCAGGCGTAAGAAGAACGGTTAACGCCAGCTTGTCTTATCGATTTTAAAGGATGAAATCATGTTAAGTACAATTGTTGCTGGAGCGCTGTCTCTTGCTGCTATTGCCTTAATCTATAGAAGCTGGCGCACTCGTGCGCTGGCCTTTTTTTATTTAGGCAGTGGCGTTTTATTAGCATCTTGTATTGGCTGGTCTTTCAGTCAGGGTTGGGAGCACGGCCTTGTATACGCGCTATGTATTCCGGCACTTTTAGTCTGGCCATTTATTAGCGCAAACCAAACCGTATTAGCTACACCTAAACATACCCCATCCCCAAAATCGTTGAACGTCTCATTGAAAACCGCTTGGGTTCATATCGGTCATTACTTGGTTGTGCTCGTGCTACTACTAGTGACCAGCTTAGTGACATCTTTAGCAATTTGTTTGCGCTTTCCTAGCGAAACCGCAGGCAAGTTAGCCTCAGTCATCGTCTTAATGCCAATCTTGTGGGGCTTACTTATCTATCACTACTTTGCCGTGAGCAACAAAGTAAAAGCCCTTATTGCCTATTTCATATTGGCGGCGCTTAGCTCGGCAGTTCTCATGTACGTGCCACTGTGAGGATGAATTAATGAATAAAATAAAAAACAAAATGCACTCAACGCTCATAGCTGGGTTGGAATATTTCTCAGTGTAATACTTTTTCTAGTGTGTTTTTCGGGGACTGTTGCAGTCTTTCATCAAGAGTTCGAGCGTTGGGAGCAACCACATATCCCTGAAATGAAAAGCATTGCGCCAGAAATGGTTGATAAAGCCATGAATGCTTTTTTACAAAAACATCCGGAGCAAACAGATCATCTCTTTGTGGTATTCCCTACCTCTGGCATTCCAAGGTTTGTGGTTGAAAATGATGATAAAGCCTATTTTGCTGATTCGAATGGTAATTTATTAGAGGTCGAGCGCTCGCCATTTACAAAAATGATGGTAGACCTGCATCTGTATCTAAACTTACCGCACGCTTGGGGAATGATTCTTGTTAGTGCCATGGGCGCAATTATTTGTACGCTAGTGGTCACCGGGATGGTGGCGCACAAACGCATCAGTAAAGATGCATTTCGCCTTCGCAGGGGTGGCAATGGCCAACAATACACCATAGATTTACATAATCGATTCGGTCTATGGGCGGCACCATTTCATTTGATTATTGGCGTAACCGGTGCCTATTTCGGCTTAGCCGGTCTCTTAATCGTGCTTGTTTCTTCGCTTTACTACGGTGGCGATCGAGACGCTGTTGTTGCTGAAATATTTACACCAGACCCTGTGATGGGCCAACCCTATCAGCAACCCCAGTTGAGTAGAGCGTTTGCTCAGATGGCTGATATTGCGCCGAATCACGAGCCAATATTCCTTACGGTTCACGAAGCCTATAGTGACGACCAGTTCATTGAAATTTATGCAAAAGCACCGGGTAAAATGATCTATTCAGAAAATTATCGCTTTGATTCTGCAGGTAATTTCATCGGAACTGGTGGATATGAGGATGGACATTGGGGCAAGCAATTAGTTTATGCCATGTATCGACTGCACTTTGGTGACTTTGCCGGATTATCAAGCAAAATCTTGTATTTTATTCTTGGAGTTATGCTTACTGTACTTTGTATTTCAGGTACTGAGATCTGGCTGCAGAAAAAAGCGAATCCGCCGGTGCTAACACGTGTTTGGCAAGGCATAGTGTGGGGTAGTATTGGCGCGTTGGCGCTTACTGCATTGGTTTCATTAGCAACCGACACAGGTTTAGTCTCTGTATTCTGGGCGCTTGTGTTACTGAATAGCTTATTGTCGGTATTTATCGATAAGTGCGACAAACGTTTCTGGTTGGTCTCGTCAGGTATTTGTGTGCTATCGCTATTGGTAAGCTATACCTTTGTGCACGGCGCTAGTGCATTTTCAATGGCAGCGCTACAACTCAATATACCTATGTTGGCATATGTGATGTGGAGTTTTTACCGGGGTAGGTCAATCAAACCTCACCAAGAATCATTAAACCAATCGTAATAGTAAGCGGCGAGAGTAGTGTCGAAAATGTGATTATTTCAGACGCCAAATCGCCGTGATCCGTCAGTTGCTTACTCATTACAAACGCTGCTGCTGCAGTTGGTGCACCGCTCATCAGAAAGAGCACAATGAGAGCCTCTTTTCCTAACCCTAGATACCAACCGCCGCTCACGACTACCGTAGGAATAATCGCCAGTTTCAATACAGACGCAATAGCAGTTACTCGCGTATTAGACTTGGCGCTGTGCCAATCGAGGCTGGCACCGATACACAAAAGCGCTAATGGAAGGGTGAGTTGAGAGAGATAGTTTAGCGGCTGTGTGACAAATTTGGGCAATGATATCCCCAGTAACGATACAATCAACCCTGCTACAATGCCCAGTATTAGCGGGTTTTTCAGAATGGTAACTAACATACTTCGATTAAATGTGGTCAATACCATAATCGACAACACGTTGTACAAAATGGTGATAAACGCCAAGTAGGTGGCAACCACCGGAATAATTTCTTCCCCTAGATAACTCACCGCCAATGCCAAACCAATAATAGCCATATTGCCCCTGAAGCTGCATTGCACAAATACACCTCGCTGGCTTTTAGGTGCAGTAAATCGAGCAATCACTACCAAAAACAAAACACTAAGCAGTGTCGCAATGGCTGCGTATATCACTAGTGTCGTATCAAGGTTCTTTTGCAGTGGATTGGTTGCAACATTGATGAACAGTAAACAGGGAAGCGCAATATTAAAAACTATCTGATTACCCCCGCGAATAAATTCGCTATTCACCACGTTTGCTTTTTTAAGCCACATTCCCAGCAATAAAATGGCCAACACTGGGCTAACAGAGATACAGGCAAAGTAAAACGATTGGAGTAATGTCATTGAGGGCCGAAAGTCCGTTTCTGTGAGACTAAAATGTGTTCTAGTATTATCCAGTGTCCATCGCCTAAAATGAAGTAATTATTTGATTTTCATTAAAACCTTTGCATTTCACTCGCCAACAACCGTGCTTTGTATCGAAGGGTGCGCAAAGTGCAATTGCTTATCACAGGTTGATGATATAGTTGAATCATTCACGGTGAGCCAGCCTATGTTTTGCCACACTGCTTTCTCTATCCCCTGCGCATTGTTATCAGCGGCTTGAATAAACCAGCTAAAACGTGTGTTAGTGTAGTGGTTTAGGTTTAACTCATCTCTAAAATCCAACTTATCAACTAGCGTGGTATCTGGAGCTATGACAAGGCGAAGCCAGTGAGGAGCTACTATATCCTTGTCATCTACATCTACTCCAGCTAAGTGTGACACTGGCCTAAAACGCGCATTTGCGTTTGCTCCGCTGAATTGCTCGTCTGCTTTTTCAAGATCCCGTTCAAGGCGCAATGCGGTTAATATTTTTCCTAGTGGAGGAATTGATCCCATCGCAGGTTCATTTGTCATTGGCAGGCTAAGTACATGGTCGGTTTTCGTCCCGCCCAGTGAATGCATCAAGAATACGTTCTGAGTTTGTGCAGTGTTATTAATGGGAAAAAGCTTAATAGCAACACCAAAGGCTCTCTTATCGTTTTGTTTGGTTCCACTCAAACTCACTGACGCCCGAACGATAACGGGGATTTCTAGGTTCGCGCTGTAAAGTCCCGTATAGGGACTATCTTGATTCATTTGCCATGTACCAGAAAAGCAGATTCCGTTGGCCTGTAACAGCTTATGCTCCGTATCTAGCGTAATGAAATCTTCATTGCTGGATAAGGTTCTAATGGCATGCTTTAACAGCACATTCTCGCCGTCGATATCGAATAACGTGCGAGAAACTTCATATTGAGGCAGGGTGTCGTAAGGGTCTGAAAACACTCTTGCTTTTACGTATTCAAAATATGAATCCGTATCGGGCGACTGAGCTAATCCGTGAGGCCCAAAACAAAGCGCTGATACAATAAAAATTACACCATAGTTGAAAGCATTTTTCATTTTAAAAGGTCTTTCTAGTTACAGATTACAACAACCAAGGGTTCTAGCAATGGGGTGCGATCCTACATCATCAAGAAGCCAACAGCTCGCTAAAACCAGAGCGCGAATGGGTGATAACTTTACCGCAACCCAGCTATTGGGGCGAACCCATACCATAGGCTGTGTTGCCATTGAGATCACGCAAAAATGCAATCTCGACTGTACCTTGTGCTATTTATCTGAGCATTCTCAGGCTGTTAGAGATATCCCCATTGAAGAAGTATTCAATCGATTGGACCTGGTGCTCGAACACTATGGGCCAGGTACTAGCGTACAAATTACCGGTGGCGATCCTACGCTCAGAAAACACAGTGAATTGATTGAAATAGTGGCCTATGCGAATAAGCTGGGATTGCACACCGCGTTGTTTACTAATGGTATTGCTGCCTCGCGTGACTTACTCACAAAGCTTGCCGAAGTTGGTCTTAATGACGTCGCCTTTCATGTTGATACCACTCAAGAGCGTAAAGGCTTTAGTAACGAAGCATCATTAAATGCGTTGCGTGAAGAGTATATTGAACGAGCCAAAGGGCTCGGGTTAATGGTGATCTTCAATACCACAGTGCACACAGACAACTTTCATGAAATGAGAATGTTGGTGAAGTTTTTTGTCAAAAATGCTGATGCAGTGAGCTTCGTGTCGTTCCAGCTTCAGGCCGAAACGGGCAGAGGCGAGTGGGGGGCACGGTCAAACATTGTTGATCCTTTAACGGTAAAAGCCGCGGTAGAGAATGCTATTGATAAAGAACTGCCCTGGGAGAAAGTACGCATTGGTCATAGTGACTGTCATAGTTATATGCCAACGCTAGTCGCTGATAACCAAGTGTTTTCTGTCGTAGATGACGAAGATTTTTTCGCGAATTTTATCGAAGACTTCAAACATATCCAGATAACGCGACAAGATGGCGTGGCAAAAATAATGTGGGCGTATTCAAAAGCGTTACTGCTGAAGCCCGTGTGGATTGCTCGATTAGTAAAAGCGGCTGTCGTTAAGCTTTACGAGATGAGGAAAAGCTTATTCGCCAGTCGAGGCAAGGCACACAAACTCTCTTTCTTTATTCAAAATTTTATGGATGCAGAGGCATTGGACCATGAGCGGGTGGATGCGTGCTCCTTCATGGTGATGACCTCAGACGGGCCAGTGTCTATGTGTCAACACAATGCTCATCGCGATGACTACATCTTAAAGCCCATCACTTACACCGATGGTTGTGGAAAGGTGAAACAATATGAACCTTTAGGGGCGCGATACAAACGGGACAACGTCATTCCCATAAGACAAGTAGAAAACCATCCACAATCGCCAATTACACGAAAAGTAGCAGAGCATGAGGAGTAACAATGTCACTGCGTATTATGAAAACTCACACAATTTCACTGTTTTTGATATTCGTTTCATTGATTGGATCAAGTAGCGGAGTACTGGCCCAAGAGAATGAAACAATGAATGCTAGTAAAGCGTATGAAAGTGCGCTGAAAGACTGGGCATATGTGCTCGAAAATTATGTGGATAGCGAAGGTAGAACTAATTTCAAAGCACTATCTAACGACCTGCAGCCGCTTAAAAATGTAGTGAGTTTTATCGAAACAACAAGCCCGAGTAACACACCAGCGTTATTTGAGACTCCTCAGGCAGTGTTGGCTTACCATATCAACACATACAATGCGTTGGCTATGTACGGGGTAATTGACGAAGGCATTCCCGATGGGTTCACCAGCTTTTTCTCTCGGGCGAAATTTTTCAAATTTCGCGATGTGATCATCGGTGGAGAAGAGACCAACTTGTATGATTATGAGAACGACGTTATTCGGCCGCTCGACGAGCCCCGTTCCCATTTCGCATTGAATTGCATGGTGAAGGATTGTCCTCGCTTACCTCAAGTTCCCTTTTATGAAGATAGTTTGGAAATGGCGTTAGACAGTGTGACCCATGAGTTCTTTGCAAAAGAGAAGCACTTCTATGTTGATGACAGCAAGCAGCGGGTTTACGTATCGGAAATATTAGACTTTTACACAGAAGATTTTGTGTCTTCTGGCAGAGCGAAGGACTTACCTCAGTACATTAATCGGTACTTATCTGTGCCTATTCCAGATAACTACAAAGTGCGTTTTATTGACTATGATTGGCGTATAAACGCGCAGCCTGGCGATTAATTCATGTATCAAAAACGTAATTCATCACCATCAGGTTTAGACCTTGTGTGAACCTGATGGTAGTCTACGTTTTTTTCGAATAAGCACTGAATTTCATGGATTTTTATATTGCTCGGCACGGGCAAACTCAATGGAACACACAAGGTATTTATCAAGGGCGATTAGACAGTCCGCTGACGCCTGAAGGTGAACGCCAAGCATTACAATTGGGCCA
This sequence comes from Alteromonas sp. KUL49, assembly GCF_006538345.1. Classification (GTDB taxonomy): domain Bacteria; phylum Pseudomonadota; class Gammaproteobacteria; order Enterobacterales; family Alteromonadaceae; genus Alteromonas. The sequence continues at coordinate 54,360 of NZ_BJKL01000011.1, forward strand.
AACATTACTGCCTGAAAACATTAAACACATTTACGTTTCTCCCCTTGGCAGAGCTAGGCAGACTGCAGATATTTGCAATGCTCAGTTAAAAAGCACGTTATCGATTGAAAACGACCTCGCAGAACGGAGCTTCGGGGATTGGCAGGGGAGAGTCAAAAGTGAATTGGCTGACCTCAAGGGCTTTGAAGTTTCCAAGTTACCTTTATCCACCGTCGCCCCACCCAACGGTGAAACAGCCCTCGACAGTGCAAAACGATTTTCCCGATGTTTAGCACAGAAAGCCGTATCTGATAGTTATGATAGGGTGTTAGTGATTGCCCATGGGGATGTGATCAAGCACTTTTTGTATTGGATAAATAAAAATAGCAGTGAACTGCAAATTCCAACCCTACAAAATGGTAGTTGGTGTCGAGTAAAGTACTCTCATATGGAGCAGCGTTTTATTCAGACGGCAGAGGCTGAACTAGATGATTGATATGCTTTATTAGCATGATGGTATATTAAGTTTAGGATAGCAGGCAAAATGTGATTGCAGTTAGTGATCACGTCTGTTGCTTAGGTAGAGTATTTCGCTAGAAATCACATAGCCATTATACGTCAGCATTGTAAATATATCTTAATTCTTAATTGCTTCAAAGTTTGTTTGAGAGACTTTTTAATAGTTACTTGAGGCTTCGTTTCTAAGTATTGGTCTAATTTTGAAAATAAAAATCCGACTTCGTTCGTTGCTGAGCACGTTGGAACACTCAACGAAAAGTGATGTTGTTGTTTGTTGGCTACTGGAGTAGTATTTGCGTGCTCTTTAGTGTAAGACGTTATTCGTCTAGTCGGGTGATTAGCCAGACTCAAATTTATTGAACGGGTTTAAATGCGAGGAGTACGCATCCTAAACTCGTTCCTCCTTTAGGATGCGTACTCCTCGCACTCTATAGTAAAGAGTTAAGCTCAAGGTGGTTAACAACACCTTGAGCTTTTTCAACAGGAAACTATGAGTATAATTAGTCAAATTGCAACAGCCTTGGGGAAGCCAAAATATGTAATAGAAGATATTCTATTCATCGCTCCTTATAGGTATAAGATCTACTATATTCCCAAGCGAAATCATGGCTTTAGAAAAATAGCTCAACCATCAAAAGAGTTGAAAGAATGTCAGAGAGCTTTTATAACAACCACTGAACTTCCAGTTCATAAGTGTGCTATGGCCTACCGAAAAGGCTTAAGTATCAAAGATAATGCTATTGCACATAAAAATCAGGCTTTCTTATTAAAATTGGATCTTGAAAACTTCTTCAATAGCATTACACCTGATATTTTTTGGCGAGCATGGAAATTATCTGGTAGAGAACTGTTATCTGAACAGAATAAAATATGGATAGAAAAGCTCCTTTTTTGGAGTCTAGAGGATAGATTAGTATTAAGTGTTGGGGCTCCTAGCTCTCCTAATATTTTCCAATTTTTGCATGTTGGTTTTTGACCAGATGTTAAACGAACAATGTCAAAATTTAGGAATAACGTATACACGTTATGCTGATGATCTCACATTTTCTACAAATTCAAAAGACATTCTATTTCAATTACCAGAACATGTAGAAAAAAATTAGCCATTTGCTTTAACGGTGATTTAAGATTGAATAAGAGCAAAACCGTTTTCTCATCTAAGGCTCATAATCGTCATGTAACCGGGGTTACTATTACAAATGATGGAAAAATATCACTAGGTCGAAAAAATAAAAGGTATTTAAAGCATAAAATACATCAGTTTTCTCTAGGGCAATTAAATAGTCATGAAACAATGCACCTGCAAGGTCTTTTGGCTCACGCGCGTCATATCGAATCAAGATTTTATGAATCACTCATAAAGAAATATTCACAAGAAGTAATGTTAAAAATTTTGAGGCTACAAATGAATAGAGAAATTCAGCTTAAGAGTGAAATAGCTTTTCTTGATGGGAAGTTCAAGGCAGGTTCTATTTCATCTGGCTTCAAGCTTTACGATATTTATGAAAATGGCGTTTTCGATAAAAACTCAGATGGTGAAATGGTTTGTACCATAGATAAAAACCACAAAATAGCTTCCGAATATCTAATAGGATGTAGGAACTTGCTAAATAAGAAAAATACTAGAATTCATATTTCTAGATTAACGTTATCAGATTTTAGAAGGTTCAAAACATTAAAGGTAAAGCTAGATAAACATTTAACTGTCATTATTGGTGACAACGGAGCTGGTAAAACAACAATTGTTGACGGTATAACCAAATCTTTAAGTTGGCTTAGTGCCAATATCCTAAAGAAGGGTGGCATTGGACTTCGTGTTACTGATTACGACGTAAATATCGATTCAGTCAGTTTTGCTGAAGTTACGCTACGAGCTAGTGTTAACGAAAGTAGTCATTATTCAATATCTTTATTCAAAACCGCGAAAGGAGCAAAAGAAGCTAAAAAAAAGTGAATTAGATGCGTTTTGAAGAGCTGGGAAGTCTCTACAGAATACTGGATAATTTTAGTCGAATAAATGAAAAAAGTGAAATTGACCTACCTCTGATTGTTAGTTATTCGGTAAACAGAACAAATATAAAATCTAATAAAACATTTGATTTGGAAAAAATAACTCCTGTTAACAAAAGCTCTAAGTACGACGCTTATGACATAAATCAATTGATGGTACTGGGAACTTTGATGACTTTTCTGAATGGTTTTTAGCTCTGCATAATCGCTCTGGTGAAGATTTATATATTAACTTGCAAAAATCTAAAAAACGACTAGAGAAATTAATTTCAGCAGGAGCAGATAATGAAATTAGTGAAATTCATGAGTTGTATATAAATTCCAAGGAAGAATATGAAGAGCTAAAAAGTTGATTACGATAGCCGTAGAATTCACATAAAAAATCTTCATTTTGTAAAAGAAGCAATCATATCTACAGTTCCAGGGTTTACAGATGTTTTTATTGAAAAAAATCGTCAGACAGGTAGAGCTGAGTTAAAGGTAACTGTAGATGGACGTACTATTAATATATTTCAGTCGTCACAAGGTCAGCATGTTTTCATTTCTATGATAGCCGATATTGCCAGAAAGCTAGTGGTGCTTAACCCAAACTTGGAAAATCCTTTACATGGCCAAGGTATAGTATTAATTGATGAAATTGAGCTTCATTTACATCCTAAATGGCAACAAGATATTGTTGGAGCACTCGTAAACACATTCCCGAACATTCAATTTATAGTTACAACACATAGCCCTCAAGTATTATCTACAGTTGATAAATCATGCGTACGCTATTTTGTATCCGATGAAAATGGGAATATTCATTGCCCATCACCTAGATTTCAAACTAAGGGAGTCAGAAGTGCTGATATCCTAGCTGAAATAATGGGGACGAGTCCAATACCTGATATAGAAGAAGCTCGTAAAGTTGATGAGTTCGCACGGTTGTTGTTGAATCGTCAAAAAGATCGAGCGATTACATTGCTAAAAGATCTTGAACGACATTTTGGTTCAGATCATCCCGTACTTACTGATTGTCAGAATAAATTAGATGTATTTGAGATGAAAGAAAGAATAAACCTTAAGAGAAATAAGGTATAGCTACTTGAAAAAATTAAACCGTAGTCTAGCGCAAAAACCTTCTTTTCTTAGCGGTTTATCCTATGTTACACATACATGGGGTGATGTTAGTAGCTCAGGAAAATCCAGTATTTGGGATCAGTTGGGAAAGTTTCAAGACGGCCTTTGTGCATATTGTGAATCAAAAGCAATTAAAGGAAGCGATACGGGACATATCGAACATTTTTTTGATAAAAGTGCACATCCTCATCTAACTTTTGATTGGGGAAATCTTTTCGGTTGTTGTGCGTCAACACTTCATTGTGGACATTACAAAGATCAATACCTTCCTGGCGGCGAGAGACGAACTTATGATTCAGATTTACTGATTAAACCTGATATTGAAGATCCTGAAGACTACTTGCAGTTTTTACCCAGTGGTAAAGTTTTGAAAAGTAGATGGATTAGAATATATTTCTCAAAAAAAAGCTGAGGAAACAATTAGAGCTCTAAATCTTGATGAGCCCTCACTAAGGCTATCAAGAGAACGTCAGATTAATAAGTTTCAATCAAAAGTAACTACAATTCTTAATATTTTGGATACCGGTGATGATGAAACAGTTGCGTTAGCCATGCTTGAATATAAAGATATAGAACGAGATGCCAGCGACACTATACATAGAACAGCTGTCAAACACAGCGTTATATGGATGTGAGTTAGGGCGCATTCACTTCTGCAGTGGCGAACGAGTCTATCGCAAATTTTCTCGCCAATGCGTAAAGGCCGTACATTATCACTACGAAAACGGCACATTCAACAATGGTGTAGTGGGGTAGATAGTCAGTCGGCCAAATAATTGCTGCTACAAAGTTCTGAATTTGCTCAACGAAGAAGCTAACAACTAATCCAATGATAAATGCCATATCGAAAGACTGACCGTTGGTAAAAGCATCTATACCTTGCCAATTTACTATAAAGTCGCGGATTTGTTTGAGTTCAATAAATATCAGTTTAACGAAGGCGACAATGCCGTAAAAGCCGCCGCCAAAGTCGAGCCATTTTTTGAGTATAGGGTTATCGGTTTTAGGAGCGTCTTTGTCGTCGTAATCGTCATCGTCATCGTCTAAACCGAAATCGTTCCAATCTGAAGTGTCTAGTCCGAGGTTGCCAGACTTTGAACTGTTTGAGTCTGAACCCATATCCATATTCAGACCATATTCATCGGGCTCTGTGGGATCATTGGGGTCTAAGACGCCCCGCTTGTAGGCAAGTAAATGAAGGCCGTAACTTGCCATAAAGACAGTACAACCCATGTAAAAAATTTCCCACACTAGCGCCCACATAAGACAGTCATCCTTTATCTAGAATGACCATCGTATGCTATTGGTTATGGGTTTGTCTTCTATTCTTGTCGATTAATTTGTAAGCGCTAATTAATACAAGGGGCAGTTAACGCTTAGCGCTCACACGTCCGCGCTGTTTGCCGCCCGGCCTATTTCCAGATCTACCACCTGAGTGAGTAGTCTCGCCTTGGGAGGTGTTCTTGCTCTTGTTATTCTGATTGGAGGGGTTTCGACCACCTGCGTTTGCATGGTTTTTACGCTGATCAGGTTTACCCTTGCCCTTATTATTCCGGCCTTCACCATCGGCGCGCTGAAATTGAGGGGGTAGTCCAGTGTGTTTGGTCAATGCACGTTCGCCTCTGCGTGCTTTTGCCGCTTTTTTGCGTTTTTCGTCCGCGCTCTCTGGCGGAACTAAGTGTTGAGGGCCCCGACCGATAAGATCTTCGCGTCCCATCTTAACCAAAGCATCACGAATCTGAGCAAAGTTCTTAGGATCGTGATAGCGCAACATGGCTTTGTGCAAACGGCGATGAATTTCACCTTTGGCAGACGTAACTTCTTCGCTGTCTTTGGTAACTTTACGCAGAGAGTTAACTTCTGTGTGGTACATGGTAGTCGCCGTTGCCATTGGCGACGGGTAGAAGTTTTGTACCTGATCGAGTTTAAACTTGTTTTCTTTCAGCCATATGGCCAAGCTCAACATATCCTCATCCGTTGTGCCTGGGTGCGACGCTATAAAGTAGGGGATAAGGTACTGTTTTTTACCCGCTTCACGAGAGTACTTATCAAACAACTCTTTAAAGCGATGGTAGGTGCCCATGCCTGGCTTCATCATTTTCGACAGCGGGCCATCTTCGGTATGTTCTGGCGCTATCTTTAAGTAACCGCCCACGTGATGAAGCGCGAGTTCTTTTACGTAATCAGGATCTTCGATGGCTAGGTCATAGCGAACGCCAGAAGCAATCAATATTTTCTTTATTCCCGGTAGATTTCGGGCGCGGCGATACAAATCGATAGTAGGTTTGTGATCTGTGTCCATGTGTGCACAAATACTCGGGTACACACATGACGGTCGTCGGCATGTTGCCTCTGCTTTGGGGCTCTTGCATCGCAAGCGATACATATTAGCAGTTGGTCCGCCAAGGTCAGAGATTACCCCAGTAAAGCCTGGAACCGTGTCACGAATTTGTTCGATTTCACGAATAATCGAATCTTCAGAACGGCTCTGAATAATTCGCCCTTCGTGTTCTGTAATTGAACAGAAAGTACATCCACCATAGCAACCGCGCATAATATTGATGCTGAAACGAATCATGTCATACGCAGGTATTTTGGCATCGCCGTAAACCGGGTGGGGGACCCGCTGGTAAGAAAGGTCGAATACCGCATCCATTTCGTCGGTTTCTAGCGGCATAGCAGGTGGATTAATCCAAATATGACGGTCGCCATGACGTTGCATGAGCGCGCGTGCACAACCTGGATTGGTCTCTTGGTGCAATATACGCGAGGTATGCGCGTAAAGCACTTTGTTATCTTTCACCGTCTCAAACGCTGGCAGCTTTACATAAACATTTTCCCAAGGCTTACGGCGGGTCGCCGGTTGAATAACAATGGGAGCTGCTTCTGGCGCATTTTCGTTAGGCTTGTCTTTGTCTTGTGAGTCACATTCCGGCTCCATTTGATAGGGGCTGGGAATTGGGTCGATCTTACCTGGTCGGTCGAGTGACGTTGAATCAACGCCTTGCCATTCTGGTAAAGCTTCTTTCACGATGATTGCCGTACCGCGTACATCGCGAAGCTCTTGAATAGATTCACCAGCAGCTAAGCGGTGAGTCACTTCAACAAGTGGGCGCTCAGCGTTACCGAAAAACAACATGTCTGCTTTGGAATCGAACAATACCGAGCGACGTACTTTTTCGCTCCAGTAATCATAGTGGGCGATACGACGCAAGCTAGCTTCTATGCCGCCAATGATAACAGGTACGCCTTTGAAGGCTTCGCGACAGCGTTGTGAATATACAGTGACAGCCCTATCTGGACGTTTACCGCCAACGTTCCCCGGTGTGTAAGCGTCGTCGTGACGTAGCTTTTTGTCTGACGTGTAACGGTTAATCATGGAGTCCATGTTGCCCGCAGTTACCCCGAAATAAAGATTGGGTTTACCCAACTTCATAAAGTCGTCTTTGCTCTTCCAATCGGGTTGAGCAATGATACCTACGCGAAAGCCGTGAGCTTCCAATACTCGTCCGATAACCGCCATGCCGAAGCTTGGGTGGTCAACATAGGCATCGCCGGTTACCAAAATAACGTCACAGCTATCCCATCCAAGAGCATCCATTTCCTCTTTTGACATAGGTAAAAAGGGGGCAGTACCGTAACAATGTGGCCAGTACTTGGGGTATGAGAACAGACCGCGATCCGCTTTAATGGTGGCTTGCATAGGCTTTACATAACACTCAAAATAGACAAAACAAATGTTGCACGTGACCTTAGTAAAAGTCCCGCATCACAAAACCGACGTATTGTATCAGCTTAGCGCATAACAAACATTGAATTGTCATTAAAAACACGGGCAATCTTGATAAGTGCAGATAACGAGTAACCTCTCGTGTTAATTAGGCTGAGCAAAAGACTCAAAAAGGATGACACATGGCGTATTGGCTATTTAAAACTGAACCTGACGCGTTTGGTATTGATGATTTAATGTCTCGCCCAGAGCAAACCGAGCCGTGGGATGGCGTACGAAACTATCAAGCAAGAAACTTTTTACGAGACCTGATTACCAAAGGCGACAAAGTCTTTATTTACCATTCTAGTTGTAAGCATGTAGGTATAGCTGGCGTTGCAGAGGTTGTGGTGGGCGGATATCCAGATACTACTCAATTTGACCCTGAAGCCAAATATTACGACCCAAAATCATCACCTGATAACCCTCGTTGGTATCGTGTTGATGTAAAATTTGTCGAAAAGTTCTCACAAGTACTGCCACTGTCTACGATTAAATCATTGCCAGGTATTACCGAACTAGGTTTAGTTAAAAAGGGGCATAGGCTATCTATCATGCCAGTGACTGACAGCGAGTGGGATTTGCTCTATAAAGCCGCTAAGGGTTGATGTTAAGTCGTTCGCTTGCAGATAAATAGGTCGTTAGACCAGTTGTTAAATGTATATTTGTCAGTGGTTTATAGGATTTAACCGGCAATAGGTATTAAATTTCATAAATCGACATAAAAGTGAAAATTGTAAACCCCATACTTTTCTGATTGACTGAAAGACAAGCTCATGGCTTTTCAAAAACATCTGTCAAAAAGCCAATCTGCTCAAAGGTAACAATTGAAAAAACAACAGTGGACGTTTCTGGTCGCTGTGGATTTTCACTCCATGAGTGAAGGCAACTCCCTTCACTTAACTTATTCGATAACGATTAGTGGTTTTGGGGTTTACTATGGCTAGTACTCGCGTTCAGCGGTTATTGTTATTACTCTCTTTACTGTTTTCTCATTCGCTGTTTGCTGCACAGTGCGATTATGTGATCAGTAATGAATGGAATACCGGTTTTACAGCATCAGTCACGATTACCAATGATTCTGCACAAGATATCAGTGGTTGGGTGGTCAACTTAGACTATCCAGACAGTTCAACTATCACCAACATGTGGAATGCTGATTTGAGCGGTTCGAATCCGTTCACTGCCTCCAACAAGGGCTATAATGGCAATCTGCGTGCCGGTAGCTCTATCAGTTTTGGGTTCAACGGACAAAAAGGTGTCAGTGGTAGTCCGGCAGTCATACCAAGTCTAAGTGGCGTGTGTAGCAATGTGACTGAGGAGCCTGAACCTCCGGTAACTGAACTTGCCAGATGCGAATTCACCGTAGCCAACGAGTGGCAATCAGGTTTTACAGGCAAAGTTACGGTATACAACGACGACGCTGCGACAATAAATGGTTGGCAAGTGACTATGCTATTCCCCGATGCAACATCGGTGAGTGGCGCTTGGAACTCTAGTTTTTCAGGCGGTAATCCTTATACCTTTAATAACGCTAATTACAATGCCAATGTTCCACCCAATGGAAGCCAAAGCTTTGGTTTTAACGCACAAAAGGGGACATCGGGCGGTGAGGTACAAATTCCTCAGCTTGGCGGGATCTGCGGAGAAATCGTTGAGGTTAACAATCCACCAACTGCTGTAGCTACGGCTACGCCTACTCAAGGTACCGCCCCATTGACGGTGACTTTCGACGGCACAGGCTCCACTGACGAGGAAGGCGATGCATTGACCTACCTCTGGTCATTTGAAGATGGCACCACGCAAAGCACTAGTGAGTTTTCCTATAGTTTCGAAACTGCGGGTGATTATCTCGTTAACTTGGTGGTTAACGACGGTGCTGATGACTCCGAAGCAGTCAGTGTTAGCATCAGTGTAACCGAGCCTATTCCCACAGGAACCTACGCATTAGACGGTGATAGCTCATCACTGTACTTTGTGTCTACTAAGAAAACCCACGTTGTTGAAACTCACACATTTACGTCGCTTACGGGCAGCATTAACGAGCAAGGAGAAGCACGGGTTGCTATCGACTTAGATTCGGTGGAGACAGGTATTGACGTTCGCAATCAACGAATGCGTGACTATTTGTTTGAAACGGCTTCTTTTGGTGAGGCAGTAATTACCGCACAAGTCGACGCCGGGCAACTGGCTGCCATGCAAGCTGGAGAGGTGGTTACTCAATTATTATCAGCAGATGTGGATTTACACGGCGTAGTTGTTCCTCTTGATTTAACGGTAAGAGTAACCAAGCTATCAGACACCACAGTACTGGTTCAAAATACTATGCCCATTAACATCAACGCTGCTGATTTTGCGTTGGTTGATGGCATTGAGCAACTCCGTAATTTAGCGGGTTTGAGTGTAATCAGTTACGCCGTGCCAACTAATTTTACTCTTGTATTTTCAACGCAACTGTAGGGAGGACAGACGATGAAAACTATAATGAATCGAATCTTCACCCTAGCCGCTGTCTCGCTGGTTACTGTCAGCCACGGGGCGTTAGCCAATCAGTGTGAGTATGAAATTGTTGATGAATGGAATCAGGGATTTAAAGCCGAAATCACCATAAGCAATGGTGGTGCACCCATTACCGACTGGCAAATAGATTGGCAGTGGTCAAATGGGGAAACCTTCAACAATGGTTGGAACGCAAGTTACGATTGTAACGGCAGTGCATGTACCGTAACACCGCCATCCTGGTTCAACCAAATCAATACCAATAGTGTTTTTACCTTCGGCTTTATCGGTAATAAGCCCTCGGGAGCGACTGCAGTTCCTGAGTTAATGAGCGATGTTTGCGCACCGGGAACCGGTGTTTCTACAGCAACTTGGATACTCGACGACAGCCTCTCTTCTATTCATTATGTCTCTGTGAAGAAAGACCATACGCCGGAAAATAACACCTTTTCATCAGACGATGACGTCGCGCTACAAGGGAGCGTTTCGGCATCGGGAGAAGTGCGTTTTGCCATTGATTTAAATACGGTAAATACAGGCGTGGATATTCGCAACACTCGTTTACTCGCCTTGCTGTTTGAGACCGAATTCTTGCCTACCGCGTGGTTTACCGCTCAGTTGGATATGACTGAAGTTAACAGTCTGGTGGCGGGTGAGTTTAGCCAGCAAATTATCACTGGTGATTTAGTTATTCACGGTGCCCGTCAGGAAATTAGTGCAGAGGTGATGGTCGCAAAGCTCAGTGACGACACACTTTCAGTCTCTTCAGTGCAACCTGTGGTGGTGGACAGTGATATGTTTGATATGGACGCAGGTATAGAAGCTCTGCGTTTAGTTGCTGGATTGTCATCTATCGGCGAGACCGTTCCTGTGTATTTCCATTTGCAATTTAACAGCAATGAAGCAGGTCAAGCTATTGCAGTGCCTAGCGTACCAAATGCGCCAACAGGATTGGCAGGTACCTTTGACGAGGTTAATTTACAAGCTAACTTGAGCTGGCAAGACAACAGTAACAATGAGTCGCTCTACTTAGTACGACGAAGAGAAGTAGGTGGCCAATGGCAAACTATTGCTGAGCTTGGCGAACAGGCTAATGCTCTTATTGAAGCGCTACCTGATGCTGGGGAGTTTGATTACAAAGTTATCGCTGTTAACCAAGGCATGCCATCGTTACCGTCAAATGAGGTATTGGTGACAGTCACACAGGGTAATCAAGTAGTGCGCGGCATGCAGTTGTTCCAGAACAATTGTGCGGGCTGTCATGGCGTAAGTGGTGAGGGTATCGGTGGGAATCCACCACTGAATACCGAGAGAAGCTTACCGGACATGATTGATTACATCCGTGACTTTATGCCTTTAGGTGATCCCACGAGTTGTGACCAAGCCTGCGCTGAAGACCTCGCCACTTATATCGAAACCCTGTGGGTGAGAGATGTGGTGTGTGATGTGTCATTAACGCCAGTGAGTTATGGTGCAAGGCAGCTTAAAATACTCACCCGCTTTGAATATCAAAATACGGTAGAAGATCTCGTTGGTATTGATTACGAGGTATCGACTGGGCTATCAGCTGACTCACAAGTTGGGTTCTTCCTCAACAATACACAGGCCGCAATGGTACCAACTGCTTACAGTAATTATTTGTTAGTGGCTGAGGAAGTGGCCGATTGGTCTGCACAGCGAGATTTTGCACCTATGCTGTCTTGCACAGCCTATGACCAGAACTGTGCTGATAGTTTTGTAGACGATGTTGCGCCTAAATTTTTCCGAAGACCACTTACTGAGGATGAGTCCAGTGCCTATTCAGCTATTGCTGATGGCAGCGAGACCGGAGGTGATGTTAAAGCGGGGATTACTCTTGCACTGGAAGGCTTGTTGTCTTCGCCTCAATTCCTATACCGCCACGAGCTAGGTGAGAGCAATCCTGCCAATACTCAAATCGATAGTGATGCCTTTGAGTTAACATCGTATGAGATGGCAACGTTCCTTGCTTATACCTTCACTGGCAGTACGCCAGACGACATTCTGCTTGCTGCTGCGGCCAACGATGAACTTCGAACTACTGCTAATATTGTTGCTCAAGCAGAGCGTTTGGCAGGTAACGCCAACGGTATCATGGGACAATTCATCGGTGGGTGGTTAGGCACCAATAGCCTTGACCAAGCTGCAAAAGATCCTGACGTTTGGCCGGGTTTTGATGAGCTAGTGCCTCATATGCAAAATGAGATTAACACAACGTTTGCTCACATTATGTTAGACCCAGACCAGTCGTTTGGCGCTCTGTACAACAGTAATTTCACCTTCTTGAACGAAGTTCTCGCTACCCATTATGGTATTGACGGTGTTACCGGCGAGACAATGCAAAAAGTCGATACGGTAGACCGCGGAGGTATTTTGGCTAGCGGTGCATTTATGGCCCGTTGGGGCGAGGCCGTTGAAACGTCACCGATACTTCGTTCGGTGCGTGTGCGTCGCAGAATGATGTGCCAAGACCAACCGGATCCTCCTGCTGGCACATTTGCCGCTAGAGAAGAAAAGCTCGCTGAACTCGCGGAGCTCTTGCAGCAACCTACGACCACAAACCGGTTGAAGTACCATAGGCTTACAGAAGATGCCCCTTGTACTAACTGTCACACCCAATATATCAATCCCCTTGGCTTTGGTATGGAAGACTTCGACACCGTGGGTAGAGTAAGGAGTCAAGATTTGAATGGAAACACCATTAATGCCGCTGGAGAACTTTACGCACCCGAAAGTTATAGCAATGTGGATGAAGTGCGTTACTTCGATGGCTCTATGGAACTAGGGAGCGTGCTTGCCGGGTTAGATTCGGCCCAATCCTGTCTGCCTAAACAGCTCTTTAGATATGTGATGGGAGTGGGTCATCAAGACATAGACCCTGCAAACCCTGAAGGGGTTGAGATGAGTGATGAGGAAAAATCAGGTTACACCTGCGAAGTGGATGCACTGACTGACACTATGCTCAACGAGAGTCCGCGAGCCATGTTCGAGAAGTTTGGTTCTTTGGAAGCGGTGCGTTATCGCAAAGCTTGGGTTAGAGAAAATTAAGTTAGGACATCACAGGAGATTATGATGAAAGATTCTAAAGATTATCAGATGAAGATGTCCCGACGCAGCGTGTTAAAAACCTTTTTAGCATCGGGTATTTCTAAAGCCATGGTAATGCATTCCCCTCTGGTGGCGGGGATGTTGTTTGCTCGACATGCCGATGCGCAAGAAGGTGGGCCGAACAAGTCTGTCGCTGTATATGTGCCGGGCGGTGGTATTCACGATTTTTGGGCACCTACTCAGTCGGGTGGTGAATTGACAATGGGGCCAATGTCGATGGGATATGACGGCGTTAAGCAAGAGTGTAATTTCTTGCTGAACATGTCCCATGAAAGTGCGGGCCATGGTCGTCAACCACGGATCTTATCCAACAGTTGGGGTGGAAGTGGAGCTGACACCTACGATGTATACATGGGTAAACAGCTTGGACCGGATATGCCATTTACCTATATGAACTTAGGTGTGCACAGTAATGGCAATGGCTACTTGACCCGTGACGGTAATACGCAGATCCCATTTGAAGACAACCCATTCACAGCATTTAAGTTGTTTTTTGGTACTAACAGCGGGGGTAGCGAGAAAACGCCTATTTTGGACGCCCATGCGGCTGCTCTTAATGCCATTAAATCCAAACTGGCAGGCTATGAGGTTGAGCGTATGGAGTCTCACCTTGATGCGATTTCTGACACCCAGCGGCGTTTAGATGACTTAGCTGGTGGTGTCACTTGTTCTGCGGCTCCCGACGATACAAGCTTTCCACTGACTCACGATACCTTTAGCCAGCAGGCGCGAATGCAGGCAGATATTATTGTGGCAGCGCTAAAATGTAATATTACCAGCTCAGCGTCATTAGCCTTTGGTAATCATCAGTCTCAATTCCGTATTCCTGAATTGTCGTACCAAGGGAGTTACCATCAGTCCATACATGGAGGCAGCGGCGGCTTACCTAATTACCCTTACTACACTGAAATGCGTAATCACTTGGGAAGTTTAACGGCTTATCTTATCGGTAAATTAAGAGACGAAGGGATATTAGATTCAACCATGGTGGTTGAAACCACTGACATGGGGCATGCAGACAAACACAGCTCTGCTGACGTGCCTTTCTTGATTGCTGGTGGAGGCAGTAATGTCAATCGTGGGGTGACCACTCCCGCGGGTTCTAGCTACAACCAGCTTGACGTTTTACATACGGCCGCACAGGCGTGTGGTGTATCGTTACCTTATGGAAGCACTATTCCCGGGGTACTGGTTTAAATAAGGAAGACAGCGCAGTTTGCGATGGCAAACTGCGCTGTCTCTTTTCACAACACTGAATGTGTTAGGGTTTTCCCACACTCAATAAGGTATCTGCGTCACGCAGCAAGTAAAGTGCGAAACACGCAGCCCACATTGGCCATGCGGCAAAAAACAGTAAGTTATTAAAGGCATCGATATACACGGGGAAAGACGCGAGTGTTGAACCGCCGTGCATCAAAAATATGAGTCCGTAAGTTAAACGTTTCGCCAATCCTGCGACAAAAGCAATGACGAGTAGTAGCTGTGCGATCCCCACGCCATAAATGATGATTTCAGACAAACCGCCTACGCCGTAAAAGTATTCGAATACTTTCATTCCGTGTGCTGGATTGACAAATTTATCCAGTGTCCAAACAAACATTACAATAAAAATGCCGATCCTAAGTGCAAGTAAAGCCATCGGAAGTCTATTCTTTATGGTATCTGAAACATCGGGAGTTGATTGATTAAATAAATTCATTTGCATGCAAACTATTCTGTTGTTAGTGTGTCGATAAAGAACGGGCTAAAACAGAATTACTTTCACAACCAAGAAAAATAATTGCTCTGAAATTTAATTGGTTGCGTATCGGTCTACTTGGCCATTCGCGGTCTACATCTACTTGGAATACAAAGAATGAAAAAAACATTGGGAATGAGCGCTGCACTGGGCTTAAGTTTAGTTTCTCTGGCGATTAGCCATGCCTTGCACGCACAGACCATTGACGAAAGCGACGTTGAAGTTGTCGAGGTGAAAGGCGCAAAGCAGGTTAGTAGCCTAAATCCTGGTCAAAACACACTTAACGGCTTGTTTGGCAGCGGTATGAGTGCCAGCGAAGTGCCGCGCTCTGTGACCTCGTTGTCATCAGAGGCAATGGCGACACTTAACATCACCACACTGCACGATATTGTGAAAGCAGCACCTAATACGTACGCATCTAGTGGCTTTGGCACACCGAGTTTGCCGAGTATTCGCGGTCAGTTAGGAGAGTTATTCCAAGATGGCGTGCGCCGTCAAGCAGGCAACAACGGATTCGGTCTACCTTTGTCTTTTAACAGTGTTGAACAAATTGATGTAGTAAAAGGTCCGTCACCTGTACTGTTCGGCAGCACACAACGCAATGGCGGTTTTGTCAATTTACAAACCAAAGTCGCGCCTACTGAAGGTCAGTCTGGCCGTGTGATGCTCCGTGCTGGGCGATGGGATGACTACACGGCTACCTTTGATTACGGAACCGCTATTGATGAAGGTAAATCAGGTATCAGGGTGAGCGCTGAGTGGCGTGACAGCGACAGCTTTTTTAATTATGTAGAACAAGACAGTCAGAATCTATTCATTGCCTATCGTTATGCGCCGTCTGAGCAGCTCACATGGGACGTAAGTGCCGAATACTACGATGCTGATTACCCAGATATTGCTGGTATCAATCGACCTACTCAAAACCTTATCGATAATGGCTTATATATTACAGGGCAGGGTGTTCAGGCAAATGGCTCAACCGTACCCGGTGCAGGTGCCATTATTTCTCCTACCGGAGAAGTGCGCATTGCTCGCAGTAATGTGTTTGTGCACCCAGACGATATCAATGGTGCAGACACAACAATTTTGCGCAGTAAGGTAAACTACGTGTTGTCTGACACTATGACTTTGCGCAACGTCACTTATTTTCAAACTCTCAGTAGAGAGGAATTAGCACAAAACAGTTTTGTTGAAATTATTGATAGTGCTAAAACCTTCGAAAACCGTACTGAACTTGACTGGGAAGTGTCGGACTCTCAGTTGACTACCGTGGGCCTAGCCCTTCGATACAATGACGTATTAGGGTACAGTCAGTTCACCACCGAAGCTGACAACCCTGTGGACCTAACCGGGCCACTGACTAATCGAGTGATCCCACTGACTGACGCACAGAAAGCGCGATTAATAGAGCTTCGTCCGGGCGTGTTTGTTTCGCCAGGAGCGCAATATGATATCGATGGTGATGGCAGTGGTGACTTTAATTTGTCTGACACTACGGATTCAACTTCATGGCAAACAGGGCTATTTGTTCAGCAACGTTCTAAGTGGAGCGAGAATTTCTCGACTATTGCCGGTATGCGTGTTGATTATTACGATGTTGAAGCTAGAGATCCACTAGCCCCTCAAGGACAAGTCGCTGCAAGCGATACCCATTCAGACACCTTAACAAGCTACCAATTAAGTGCGAATTACACCCTAAATCCAGACGTTACATTATATGCGGCATGGTCTGAAAATGACGCTACGTCAAATAGTATGGCTGGCGGTACAGTGCTTGGCGGCGGTAACCAAATCGACTCGCAAAACTTTAAAACTCAAAACACCCTATATGAAGTCGGCGTGAAGTATGCGCCAAGTGATACTTGGTATGCAGAAGCGTCTGTCTTTGACCAAACCAGAAGTTTGAGAAATCGCGATGGCAGTAACAGTGGTGTGGAAACTCAAGGTGCAGAACTTCAGGTGTTTTATCAGGGAGATGCTGTATGGGTAAACGCTGCGTACAGCTATCTTGATGCAAGATTTGATGATTCCGTTGCATTCCAAGGCACATCTCAAGTGGCTGACGCATTCGATAACAGTCGTCCCGACATCATCCAGGGGACTGGTGTCGGGTCGCCATCGTTCACTGCATTTGCCGCATCGAATCAACGTGTTCAAGGTATTCCTGATCATATGGTAACGGTAAATACAGGCTGGCAGGTGACTGAGCTAATTGAGCTAGGCGCGTCTGCGTTGTTTACTCAATCCTTCCCGCTAGACTTTTTAGCCACCGTGAATATTCGCGACCAGTTTAACCTAGACTTGTGGGCAGATTATGCAGCCACAGACAGTGTGCGTGTGCGCTTAGATGTGATTAACGCCACCGATGAAGAAAATTGGCAGCCAGTATTTGAAGGGGGCTATTTTGGCGCTACGCTAGTTATGCCCAACTTACCACGTCATGTTCAAGTGTCGGCACAGTACTCGTTTTAACGGGTACTGATAGGAGATAAAAAATATGAAAAAAATCGCGTTACTTTTAGTGATAGTGGCAGCGGTAGTAGGTTTTTTCCATTTTGACTTACAAACCTATCTGACCCTAGAAGGGCTGAAAGGCTCAATGGACACCTTTCAAACCAGCATTGCTGAAAACCCAGTGGTGAGCATGGCGGTGTTCTTTGCTCTATACGTGGCAGTGACAGCCTTGTCATTGCCCGGTGCCGCTATCATGACACTGGCAGCGGGGGCTTTATTCGGTCTAGTGAATGGATTGATTTTAGTTTCGTTTGCTTCAAGCATTGGCGCTACGCTGGCATTTTTGGTCGCGCGATTTATTTTACGAGATGCGGTTAGAGCTAAATTTGGCGATAAGATTAAGAGCTTTGACGAGGGCGTTGCTAAGCAAGGTGCGTTTTACTTGTTCACCCTGCGTCTTGTGCCGGTATTTCCGTTCTTTTTGATAAACCTGTTAATGGGATTAACCGCGCTTCGCACTTTCACTTTCTACTGGGTTAGCCAAGTAGGAATGTTGGCTGGCACCGTGGTATACGTGAATGCCGGTACACAGCTTGCTCAGCTTGATAGCTTGTCGGGCATTTTGTCTCCTACACTGTTACTTTCGTTTGTTTTACTGGGGATATTCCCGTGGATCGCTAAAGCTATCGTGGCGGTGGTAAACAGCAAGCGCGTTTACAAAGGTTATAAAAAGCCCGCTAAATTCGATCAAAACTTGATTGTTATTGGCGCGGGCGCTGGTGGCTTGGTAACGAGTTATATCGCTGCAGCCGTTAAAGCCAAAGTGACTTTGGTGGAAGCAGGAGAAATGGGGGGCGACTGCTTAAACTATGGCTGTGTTCCAAGTAAAGCCATTATCAAAACCGCAAAAGTAGCGCATCAAATGCGTAACGCCGAACAATACGGTTTAGACAGCGTTCAACCCACTATGCGTTTTAGCCGAGTAATGGAGCGAGTAAACGAAGTTATCGCTGCCATAGCGCCAAACGACAGTGTGGAGCGTTACACGTCCATGGGCGTAAATGTTATTAAAGGGTACGCTAAAATCATTGATCCTTGGACGGTGGAGATCAAACACAATACCGGACAAGTAGAAACCCTAACCACACGCAGTATTGTTATAGCGACGGGCGCGAGTCCCTTTGTGCCGCCGCTGCCGGGGCTAGACAACAGCGGTTATTTAACATCTGATACTTTGTGGTCGACATTATCGACCAGAGAAGACGTTCCTAAACGCCTTGTGGTGTTGGGCGGTGGCCCAATAGGCTGTGAGCTTGCACAAGCATTTTCCCGCTTGGGTAGTGCAGTTACCTTGGTGGAAAAAACGCCTCGGTTAATGGGTAGAGAAGATACTGACGTAGCTGACTATGTGACCGGCGTGCTGAGTGAAGGTGGCATTGATGTGCGTACCAATCACGAAGCGCTACGTTTCGAGCAGCACAACGGCGTTAAGCAGCTTGTAGTGTCCGTTGATGGAAGCGAAGAAGCTATTGAGTATGATGACGTTATCATAGCCGTAGGTAGACGACCGCGTTTGACCGGTTTTGGGCTAGAAAACTTAGGAATAGCCACAGACCGACCGCTAGAAACCAACGAATATTTGGAGACCTTGTTCCCTAATATTTATGCTGCCGGTGACGTCATAGGCCCGTATCAATTTACTCATGTGGCAGCGCATCAAGCGTGGTATGCCTCGGTAAATGCACTATTCGGTAAATTTAAAAAGTTCAAGGTGGACTATCGGGTGATCCCTTGGACAACGTTTGTTGATCCTGAAGTCGCGCGAGTTGGTCTTAGCGAAACCGATGCAAAAGCAAAGGGTATCGAGTACGAAGTAACCCGTTTTGATTTTGCTGAACTTGACCGAGCGATTACTGAAAGCTCTCGTAGAGGCTACATCAAAGTACTCACACCTCCGGGTAAAGATACGATTTTGGGAGTGACCATGATCTCTGAACATGCGGGCGATCTCATGTCTGAATTTGTGTTGGCCATGAAACATGGATTAGGGTTGAACAAAATTCTTGGCACTATTCACGCCTACCCAACATGGGCAGAAGGAGCCAAATATACTGCTGGCGCATGGAAACGAGCGAATGCGCCAGAAAAAATGCTACAGTGGGTGAAAAAGCTTCACGATTTCAACCGAGGTTAATGGAATGCGTATCGCTTGGCCGCGATTAATTGTACTGGTTTTACTCTTTTTGCTGAGTGGAACCAGCGCTTTTGCTAATGCTACTTATGAAGACACAAGCCACTTGTCATCCTTACATGCCCAGTGGGATGAGTTGCTCTCGCTTCATGTGCACAGCATTGATAATGGCAATAGCACCGCTGTTGATTATGCGAGTTTTTCTCGTGACAGTAGCAAATTGGATGCGTATCTAAATACGTTGGCGTCTGTGCCTCAATCAATCTTTAAGACGTGGTCAAAAGAAGCACGACTAGCGTTTTTAATTAACGCTTACAACGCATATACCGTAAAGCTCATCATTACTGCATACCCAGATATAACATCCATTCTGGAATTGGAACGTGATGGCGTTATTCCTTGGAAACAGCCTTTCGCCCCTTTATTGGGAAGTACACGTACCTTAGACGACATAGAACACGTCATGATTCGGGGCAACCCTGAACTTATGGAACCGCGTATTCATTTTGCAGTGAATTGTGCCAGTATAGGGTGTCCAGCACTTCGCCAAGAAGCCTATATTGGCGAAGCGCTATCGCAACAGCTAGATGAACAAACACGTCAGTTTTTGGGCGACACCTCTAGAAACCGCATCGAAGGGGATACCTTGTATTTGTCGCAAATCTTTGAATGGTACAAAGGTGATTTCGAACAGCAATGGCACGGTGCGAGTTCTTTGCCTTCTTTTGT
The DNA here is from genome assembly GCF_006538345.1 of Alteromonas sp. KUL49. Taxonomy (GTDB): domain Bacteria; phylum Pseudomonadota; class Gammaproteobacteria; order Enterobacterales; family Alteromonadaceae; genus Alteromonas. The sequence continues at coordinate 74,493 of NZ_BJKL01000011.1, forward strand.
GCTTCTATATGCCGACGCCTTGTCGTTGAATCAGACGCAGAAGCAACAACTCGCGAATGGCACCATTGCTATCAATCATATCCCCTATGATTGGGCGTTGAATGATTTTTCGGATTAGCTAGCTTTTGTTTAATTGGCAGATAACCATCGGTTTTTTAAAGTTAAACGCGCTCTTGTGTTTGGTTGTGTTTGCCTGTGGAACTATTGGTGCTACGAACGAAGTTAGATTTCACGCGTGGGGTGGCAGCGCACAAGTGAATCAATACATTCAGTGGGTATCACAACAAGTTAATCAGCAGCACGGTATCACCATTAACCACGTAAAATTAGCCGACACCAGTGATGCGGTGTCTCGTGTTCTTGCTGAAAAGTCTGCGGGCAATCATCACAATGGCAGTGTCGATCTCATTTGGATCAACGGAGAAAACTTTGCTGCTATGCAATCCAATGGGCTTCTTGCGCCGAGTTGGGTGAATGAGCTGGCTAATTTTTCACTGACTAATCCTACTGAAAACCCTGCGGTACTTACCGATTTTGGGTTGCCTACGAATGGGCAAGAAGCGCCTTGGGGCAGGGCAGCAATGGTCTTCTATTACAACAGTGCTCACGTAAAAACGCCGCCAAAAACTGCGCATGAGTTAATGAGTTTTGTTGTAGAGAATCCAGGCTCATTTGCTTACCCAACACCCAATGACTATTTAGGCATCAGTTTTTTAAAATATTTACTGATTGCGTTAAACCGTGGCAATACAGACGGGCTTTATCGTCCTGCTATGCCAGAGATGTTTGCAGAACTCACCACACCGCTTTGGGCTTTTTTAGATACCTTGCATCCACACATGTGGAGACAGGGAACACATATGTTGCGTCAAGCATCGCACATGCAAAGGTTGATCGATGACGAAGTACTGCACCTTGGATTCTCATTTACCGCCGCAGAGATCCCCAGTGCGGTCAACCGTTTCGATTTACCGCCTACTATTCGCACCTATGCGATGGCAGACGGCAGTTTGTCTAACATTCATTTTGTAGCCATCGCTTATAATTCACCGAATGCAGACAATGCTAAAAAAGTAGTCAACTTTTTATTGTCGCCCGTTGCACAAGCCTATAAAAAACGCCTTGATGTATGGGGCGATGACACCGTATTAGATGTAGCCTTGTTGCCAAATGAAGATGCACAACTGTTTCAAGTTGAGGGAGCCCACCCGTCGGCATTGCCCCCGTCAGAGCGAATCATCATGTTTGCTGAGCCTCATGCTAGCTGGACTGATGCACTGCGCAACGCATGGTTTGAGCGTTACGGAGCCCGTTATTAATGTCTCCTTTTGAGCGCTTTTCCCACGCTGTAAAGCAAGCCATGATAATACTCTTGGTGTTCCCCGTTCTGGCTGGCACTTTTGGTGTAATACTTCCTGCGGCTGGATTCTTTCCAGCCTTGGGATTTAACACTGTCGATACACAAGCCATCCACGCTTTTTTCGCCACACCAGAGTTAGTGAGTATTATTGGGTTGACCCTATTGACTGGGGTTGGAGCAACGCTATTTTCGCTGGTCATAAGCATTGCTTTAGTGGCGGTCGTCTATTGCTATCGCCCCTTTTCATCAACAAAACGCCTACTTGCGCCCTTATTGGTATTGCCCCACGGGGCGGTTGCTTTAGCGTTAATATTTCTGTTGTCGCCAACACCTTGGATAGGCGAGTGGTTTCCGTATGACAACTACGGCGTATCGATTATTTTTGCCTTGGTGATTAAAGAAGTCCCATTTTTGTTTTTCATGAGTCAAAGCGTGCTCGCGCAAAGTGCGCTGAATAAACAGTTATCGGGATATTATCGCACCGGGCTTTCGCTTGGATACACGCCCATCACTGCATTTTTGAAACTCGTTTTGCCAAGCCTTTACCAGCGGATCAGGTTACCCGTTTTTGCGGTGTTGGCCTATGCAATATCATGTGTTGAAATCCCTTTAGTGCTTGGGTCAAATAACATTCCCACCTTGTCTGTCGCCATTGTTCATTGGTTCAATAATGTAGATTTAGCGTTGCGATTACCCGCGTCTGTTGGAGCAATCGTACTCATGCTCCTTTGCATAGTTGCTCTATTGTTGTGGCGCGGCTCAGAGCAAATCATTGGGCATTATTACCAACGGTTTGTGCTTAATCTGAATCGAGCAGGTGGGCAACTGCCCCTATTAATTCTTGGTACAGTGAGTCTAATTGGATTCACCATACTCATACTCGCTTTGGTTTCATTCACTGGAGTGCTTTCATTTGCCACCTATTGGACTTCCGGTTCGGTGTTGCCTCAGGGAATAACAGGGCTTAACTGGTCGGTGGGGTTGGCTGCGATGCAAACGCCATTATTAAACTCACTTATTCTCGCACTGTGCACGAGTTGCGTGGCTGTAGTGGTGAGTTTGTTAGCGCTGGAAAGCGAGGTAAAGAATGAAGTAACAAGCAAAGTTGTGTCGCGATTGATGAAACGCGGTGGCTCAAGTGGATACGAAAAACGCTTTACGTTAATTTTGTTTATTCCGCTACTCGTCCCCGGCGTGGCTTTTTTGTTTGGATTGGTGTGGTTGCAGCAACTTGTTTTTCCAGAGCGTCTTTGGTTGTCTGTTGGCCTGAGTCACTTAATTTATGTTTTGCCCTATGTGTTCTTTTCGCTTGCTCATTCTTATCGGCAAATCGACCCTCGTTATGGGCAAATGGCACAAAGCTTAGGGTATTCGCCTTTCCGTGTGTTTATTCATGTAAAACTGCCTTTGGTGTTTCCATCCATTGCTTTCGCTTTTGCTATGGGGTGTGCCATTAGTTTGAGCCAATATTTGCCTACATTGCTGAGTAGTGGTGGTCAAATTGCTACCGTAACAACAGAAGCAATCGCTTTAGCAGCGGGTAGCAGTAAACGGCTTAACGCCGTGTATGTTATTGTGCAAGGATTGTTGCCCTTAGTGATATTTATGGCAGCGTGGGCTATCGCCCAATCTTTTTACGCCCGTAAAACCAAATAACTAACGCGAGATTACAAAAGAGGAGTCAACTGTTGGCGCTGGAACTTATCGACTTATCGGTTACCAAAGATAAACATGCTCTGTTTAATGTGAATGCTCGTGTTGAGCCTGGCAAAGTCTTGAGTGTGCTTGGCGCATCAGGTTCGGGTAAGTCTACCTTGTTGAACGCAGTTACAGGTCAGCTGGAGAGTGTTTTTACTGTTAAGGGCGATATTGTATTAAACGGCGAATCGATAATAGAGGTTCCGACGTACCAGCGTAGAGTAGGAGTGTTGTTTCAAGATGCGTTGTTGTTTGAACATTTAACCGTGGGTGAAAACATCGAATTTGGTTTTCGAAACCGTAAAAATACCCAGCAAAGCGTTGCCCAATTGCTTGGCGAAGTTGAAATGCAAGATATGCAACATCGCAGCGTGAGTTCATTGTCGGGTGGGCAGCAAGCGCGAGTGGCGTTACTTAGAACCATGGCTTCCGAGCCTAAGGCTATGTTACTTGATGAACCTTTCAGTAAACTGGACACACAGCTGCGAGCAAAAGTCAGAGAGTGGGTATTCAGTACAGTGAAAGTACAGAACATCCCAACAATCATGGTGACCCACGACGCTGAAGATGTTGACGCCGCCAATGGCGACATTATTCAACTGTAATGACTAAGTTGTCATTTTAGGTAAATACATATGCTCGACGCTAAAATAACTCCCTTAATTAAACCACTACTTCGCCCGCTTATATTGGCGCTGAATAAGTGTGGTATTACGCCCAACCAAGTGACCGTGGCAGGCTTTTTTGTTGGACTGTTGGCGGTTCCGATGATTATTGGCGGTCTATGGTATGGCGCCTTGCTATTTATTGCGCTCAATCGAATTTTTGATGGCATTGATGGCGAGTTGGCTAGGTTTCAAAACACCAGTACGTCGTCGGGTGGCTTTTTGGATATCAGTTTAGACTTTCTATTTTATGCATCAATCCCACTGGCCTTTGGTATTGCAAGCCCGTTAGAGTGGGGCACCCCTGCGCTAGTCTTGTTGGCAACCTTCATAGGTACTGGAAGCAGCTTTCTTGCTTTTGCCATTGCGGCTGAAAAATTCAACATCGACAGACCTCAGTTCAAGAACAAAAGCTTTTACTACATGCAGGGCTTAACCGAGGGTACCGAGACCATTCTGGTATTTGTTGCCTTCTGTGTGTGGCCAACATACTTTCCAATTATTGCCTATGTATTTGCGGCTGCCTGCTTGATAACGGTTATTACACGAATTGTTGGCGGCTATACAACGTTAAAAGCGGTAGAGCAAAATGGCTAGTATTGAGTCGTACCGCCTTCTGGTATTTCTTGGCATTTTTGCCGTGATGGGGTTACTTGAGCTTTGGTTACCCGCTCGTAACGCCCCAGTGAATAAACGATATCGTTGGACGGGCAATTGGCTCATTATGGTTAGCGGCGCATTAGTCGCAAGAGTGTTGCTGCCGTTTGGATTGGTCGGTGTGTCGATGTGGGCCGAAGCCAATCAGATAGGTCTGTTGCATGTTATTGAACTGCCAAGTTGGATAGGCATTGTGCTATGTATTTTAGCGCTCGACCTCGCTATTTATTGGCAACATCGTTTGTTTCATCAGGTCCCTCTTTTGTGGCGCATACACCACATGCATCACGCAGACAGCCACGTGGATACTACTACAGGATTACGATTTCACCCCATAGAGATAGCTCTTAGCCTTGTTTACAAAGGAATATTGATTCTACTATTCGGGGCTCCAGCAGTTGCCGTTGTGCTTTTTGAAATGCTGTTGAATGGATTCGCTTTATTTAATCATGCCAATATTCGCTTAGCACCACGCTGGGAGTCTATGGTGTCTAAAGTGTGGATCACTCAACATCTTCATCGCATTCACCATAGCCAAGTGATGGCTGAAAGTAATGCAAACTTTGGGTTTAGCATATCGATTTGGGACAGAATATTTGGATCGTTCAAATCTACAGCAAGTTTACCCGATGAGCGTATAAATCTGGGACAGCAAGACACCCCACATACGCAAGAAAATAGTCATGTAATCAAATTACTTACCATGCCTTTCAGGCGATAATTACGCATTACCAAACCTGTATATAAATATTTTTTAATGTTCCTTAATTAATGTTTAGGCGTAATAACTACGACTTTTGTCTATGTTTAAGATGCATCGAAGCTGCCATGTTTCTTTTGGCTAATCAACTGCAATTGCACAATGCAGACGAAAGGACGCGTGTAAATCACAGGGATGAGTATTAGTAACAGAAATACGGTAATGCACTGTTATTAAGGTATTTCTATGTTCGCACGCATGAAGCTCTCCACTCAGGTCAATCTTGGGTATGGTTCAATTCTTTTCCTTCTCCTTTTTATTGCGCTTATTGCTTTTGCAGGTCTACGGGCAGGCTTTGCAAGCTTCACTGAATACCGTGGCCTAGCACTTGAGACTAATCTTTCTGGTCGAATACAAGCTAATTTGCTCATGGCTCGCATTAACGTGTTGAAGTTTATTCAGGAAAATGGCGATGTTTCTGTCGAGGAATACAATAAGCGGATGCGTGCCACATCTCAGTTCATCAATGAAGCTCTATCGATGATGGAAGATCCTCAAAGAATCAGTAAAATCAGAGAGTCACAAACGCTACTGCAAGACTATCAAACGGGTTTTGGTCAGGTGCAGCAACTAGTAGCACAACGACATGAAATTGTGAATACGCGCTTAGATCCCTCAGGTTTGTCCATGCGGCAAACCATGACATCATTTATGGAACAGGCCAATCAGCGCGGTGATAGTGAGGGCCTATATTTATTAAGTAAGGCTCAGGAAACCCTGCTTCTCGGTCGTCTGTATGTAACTAAGTTTTTGGTGACTAACGATCAGAGTGATTATGAGCGAGCCCTGTTAGAACTGGGTACTAATTTGCCGGGATTTATTGATAGGGCTTCTACGTTGTACGCGGGCAATGACTCAGCAACCCAATATCTACAGACTTTTGCATCAAGCAAAAGGAATTACCTCGCCGCGTTTAGCGACGTTTATGATGTGATAACCGAGCGAAACAACCTAATTGACAACACATTAAACCGTATTGGACCCATAGTGGCTAAAAATCTCGAAGATGTGAAACTTCAAGTAAAGGCTGCTCAAGATACGCTAGGACCTGTAGTACAGGCTGATGCAGAACGACGGGTGTTCCTTGTAGCTGGCATTTCCCTATTTAGTGTGATCATTGGAGTAGTGTTATCTGCGGTACTCTCCCGCCTTATCATAAAGCCTATCGGCGGTGAGCCAAGAGATATCGAAGACATTGTCCGATACGTGTCAGAGGGTAATTTGGCGGTAGATGTGTCAAGCGGCCGATATGCCTCAGGCATCTACCACTCAATTTACGATATGGTCGCCAAACTTCGAATATTGGTTGGCGACATAAGTGATAACAGTGCGTCGATAACCACGACTTCACAGTCAGTTGCCGCAGCATCAACGCAGACTTCAGAGGCTAGTGAAAGTCAAAAAGCGAAAACCGAGTCAGTGGCTACGGCGGTTAATCAGATGTCTTACAGTATTCAAGAGATATCCCGTTTAGCCAATGCGTCTTCTGAATCAGTGAATGACGTACAGCACAAGTCCTCATCTGGCCAAGCTACGGTAGAACAAACGATTACTGCACTAGAAAAGCTCTCTAATCGTGTCTCTGGTGCGGTGGAAGTCATTGAAAAGCTGGCTGACAACTCTACCGAAATTGGCAAGGTTATCGAAGTTATCAATGGCATTTCAGAGCAAACAAATCTACTCGCATTAAATGCAGCTATTGAGGCTGCGCGGGCGGGAGAGCAAGGGAGAGGTTTTGCTGTGGTTGCCGACGAAGTCAGAGCATTGGCACAACGTACAGGGGATTCAACGCGAGAAATTCAAGATATTATTGTGCTTCTGCAAAGTGGAGCTAACGATGCTGTTGATGCTATGAGTAAATGTCAGGGAGACGCCTCGTTAACCATGAAGCAAGCGTCTATGACAACCGATGCATTAGACGATATTCAAAAAGCAGTCACAGCGCTGAGTGACATGAACGCACAAGTTGCAACAGCGGTTGAACAGCAAGTCAGTGTTACTGAAGAAATAAATCAGAACATTGAAGGGATTAAAGCGGCTTCAATTGAAACCTTCGATGGTGCCGCTAGTACGCAAAATGCAGCAACACAGTTGAAAGAAAACGCAGTGAGCTTGAACAACGTAATTGCCCAATTTAGAGTTTAAGCACACTTAAACAGAAGAAAGAGGCTACTCTATTCGCGTAGGGTAGCCCTCCTGACTGAGCCATTCTGACGCTTGTTCAGGATCATCAAATATGCGCCTTATAAACTCACCTTGTTCTTCAACCACCATTTCACCCAAAAACTGATTCTTTAATGAAGATTTGGGATACACGTTAGCCGTTCGCTTTAACCCGTTCTCGATACACCAAGCCACTAAACTTTCAATTTCTGGAAAGACTTCTTTCCCGCAAAACTCCCAGTCTTTCAGATAAACAAGATGTGCCCACTGATCTCCCAGTGAATCAGCAGAGCTTATAAAGTCCTTTTTAAAGTTCTTTGCTGCTTCCAGGTTCCAAGCGCCAGTAAGCTCGGCAAAAACCGTTCTATCGACCACCCATAATTTGTAAGCGCCGTGTTGTGAAAACGCCATATCTCATCCTTAATTCCAGCGGATAGTGATGTAATTATAGATTTTTACGCTACGAATTCGAAAAAGATTACTCACACAAACGGCGGTTAGGGGTTGAATAATGTCGGCAAAAACGAGAGAGTAGTGGGAAGGCACGCATTGCCTTTCAGTGCCCTCATATTCCAATAACTACATTGTTTTAAAAATGCTTCATAAATTTGCCCTTTATTGGTCGGCATTTATGGGCTGAGTCATGCTTTTTTCTGTACTTCTGACGAGTAGTCGCAGCGGTATATTTTCATTATCAATAAAGACCGTTTAGTAGAAGGAATATCTAATGGCCAGGTGTATAGGGATTACACGGCGAGGCGAAAAATGTAATCGATTGATAGACAGAGGTCAGTTTTGTGCGCGACACCAGCATCAAGAAGGCAAGTGTTTAGTTAACTACCATACTCATGCAAAAAAGTGTGCAAATGAGCCCCTAAAAAATGGCTACTGCGAAGAACATCAGCATCATGCGAAAGGGCTTTTGGGGGGTTGAGCTAAATGAGCTGTCTATTGCGGGAAAACTACTCGCTGGTGTGTTTGCTGTGGTGATAGCACTGTCCGCATTTACTATGGTGAGCTTATTGATACAACGCAATGGCGTTTAAGTGGTTTAATCAAGCTCTTTGGCAAATTGGGGGGCATACGTGCTTTGATTGTCGATAACTTTTACAGTTAAAAAACAGAAATAAATTAAATCTACTAATTTCAGTTGGTTAGTTTTTGGTATGCAAGATGCTTAAATTTTGCACAGTCTAAGGAAGGGACACCATTACTAAGGAACGACCATGTTGAAAAAACGCTTCGCTCAGCTTTTTATTACAATCTCGGCAATGATGTTTGCGTGTAATACACACGCTGTGTTAATAGGGGGCGTTGAATTTCCAGATGGAGAAATATCTTTTGCTGACTCCATTATCTCATTCGCGCCTGGTGGAGATACCTCAGGTTTACTTGCAGCAACACAAGACCCCGCCAACGCACTGGGTATTCCCGATTACTCAAGTGTAGGCACCTGTAATACTAACAACGCTTTTGAATGTGATTACGTGACCCTCGGTGAGGGTGGCACGCTGATTGTTTCCTTCATCGATAACGTTTTGACTGGCAGTGGTGACACCGACTTTGACTTGTGGATATTCGAAGTTGGAACAGATGTGGAAGATACCTATGTTGAAATTAGTGTAGACGGCACCACTTGGGAAGCTGTTGGTAAAGTGAGTGGTTCCACATCGGGCATTGATATTGATGCTTATGGCTTTGGTGTGTCTTCAGAATTTCAGTTTGTAAAACTCATCGACGATCCACTCGAGGGGCAAAGAAGTGGAGATGGCGCATTTGTCGGTGCTGATATCGATGCCGTAGGCGCGATTTCTACCCGTTTTGTTCCCACCGTAGATGTACATACGCCACACATGACAGCGCTATTGGCACTGGCGCTTTTATCCGTGTTTGTGCGCAGGGTTAAGAACTACTGAGTGAGTTTTTTATTGATTTTGTTGGCGGGAATATCAAATTCTTGGTTAAGCTATAAATAATCAAAATTAACAAAGCTTTAGTTCGTATGTGTGGCCGATTGAATGTTATTGATGATCCCCTTGTCACCGACTTGTGCGGTTATTTAGGCGTACAGCTAAATTTAGGTGATGAAACTGTTGGCGTTTCTGCTTTCAATTTTCGCAGGTTTATTCGTGCAACGGATACGGTTGGCATAATACGCGAAGTAAATGGAAAACGAATTTTTGAGCAGGCTACTTGGTGGCTCTTGTTAGAACAAACCGAAACAGGGTTTAAACCTTCAAAATATACGAGTTTCAATACTCGCTACGACAAGCTTAACACGCCTAGAAGTGCTGGTTTTAGAGCCTTTAGGCAATCCCGCTGTATTGTTCCTGTAAAAGGTTTTGGTGAAACAGAAGGTAAGGGCAGCAATGCTGTTTATACTGATTTTGAAGGTACAGACAGCGCAATTGCGTTGGGCGGATTGTGCAGAGAATGGATCCACAGCCAAACAGGTGAGCGGGTGTTGTCTTGCTCAGTGATAACACTGCCTCCACACCACAAACTCAAGCGTTATCACCAAAAATCGATGCCAATGATACTCAATCAACACGATGACAGTATGCAAATGTGGTTAGATAGTAGCCTTACCGATGTCAGTGTTTTTGATGCGCTGTTACAACCCTATCTGCCTCAAGACTTATTCGCACAAAGAATTGATAAGCCTTCTACATATGTGCCCATGGAAGAGAGAGCAGTGATTGCTGCGGATGGTTGATTTTTTAGTGGTGTTGGAATCGCCCCAATCGCCCAGCCATTGAGGCTTATTGAGTGATTGGAGGCGTCCAATTGGATTTGGTGGAGCTTACGAAAATCAGTTGAACCATTTATTCGCAGAATTAGCTCGTTTTGAAGACATCTTGCAAGACACCTCCATAGGCAGTAATCCCCACCCTATCAAGCGGAAAAATAGTAGATACATGCCCGAATAAGACAGTTTTTACAGATGCGGGTTCAGCTCCTTAATTAGGATCTGAACCCGATGCAACACAACCAACATGCAATAGCTACACTGTTGCATGCTTTCATTTGCTCAAATTCAATGTTTTTTGAGAAAATGAGTGACAATGTTCTCAATAAATGCGATTTTTGAGAAGTTAAATTATATTGCGCTCAAAAATCAAAGATATTGAACAATGGAAAAAACACTCGCACCACTGCCTCCAAAAGTCGATTTAGAAACGCCCGCTGTGCTAAAGGCGCTTATTTCAGCGCACCGTCACTTGGCAGAGCTAAAAGGTGTCGCCAAAACAATTCCGAATGAAGGCATGTTAATTTCAACGCTCGCCTTGCAAGAAGCACAGAGCAGTTCAGCAATTGAAAACATTATTACGACACAAGATCAGCTTTATAAATTTCAACTGCATAGCGACAAGGTAGACCCTACCGCTAAAGAAGTAGCCTTTTACGCACAAGCATTGCATCTAGGCTATCACGCTGTTGTTAAAACTGAGGCGCTTACACTCAATACCGTCATTGAAATACAAGAAATACTGGAAGGCAATCGTGCAGGCTTGCGCAAAACACCAGGCACAGCATTAATAAATGAGCAAACCAGAGAGATTGTCTTTCAGCCACCATCACCAGATAAGCTTGTCAAATACATGGCCGATTTAGAGCAGTTCATAAATACCGAACAAGAGCTAGATCCGCTCGTATGCATGGCTTTAATTCATCATCAATTTGAAACAATCCATCCATTTTATGATGGGAATGGCCGCACTGGCCGAATTCTCAATATCTTGCACTTGGTGCTTAATGGATTGCTCGACACCCCTATTTTATACCTTAGCCGCTATATCAATCACACCAAAGACCAATACTATACCCTGCTGCAAAAGGTTAGGGACACTGGCGAATGGGAAGAATGGGTCTTGTATATTTTAAAAGCCGTTTCAATGACGGCTAAACACACAACGGTTTTAGTCGAGGCCATCGGTGATTTACTCATTGAGCAAAAACAGCGCATTCGAGCGCAACACAAGTTCTACAGCCAAGACTTAATGAATAGCTTGTTTATCCACCCTTACACAAAGGTTGCTTTTATCGAAGAGGCATTAGGCGTTTCTAGGGCAACTGCTACGCGCTACCTTGATGCACTTTGTGAAGGAACGCTAAGCAAACATAAGTTAGGTAGAGAGAGCTATTACGTGAACGATGCGCTCATAGCGCTTTTATTTGAACTACCGTCAATCGAGTAAGTTTAAAATATAGGCACAAGGGGTGTAACTTTTGAAAATTGTTAGAAAAGGAATATTCACTCATGCCAGCACCTGATTTTAATTCAAAATCAATCGACATATTAGCCAAAAGAGCTTCATTCAGATGCTCAAATCCCGATTGCAGAACATTAACGTTTGCTCCTAACTCAGAATCTGACAAAGCCACTGTTATTGGAGAGGCGGCTCATATTCACGGTGCAAGACCCAAATCTAAACGCTATTGCGTCGATATGACAGACCACGACAGAGCTGAAATTACCAACGGAATTTGGCTTTGTAGAAATTGTCACAAGCTCATAGATACAGATGAAAAGCGGTATAGTGCAGAACTTTTGTTTGCATGGAGAGAGAAGCATGAAAGATTTGTGTTATCTGAGCTGGGCAATTCGTCAGATAAATTGCTATCGGAACAACAAGAACTATTACTTTCAGCTTTTGCCCACTATCCTCCTATAGTCAGGCGACTCATAATTGATAAGCCTACAGCTTGGGAGTTTCATCTAGCCGCCGAGCTTTTGAGGCATTTAAACGCCTCACATTTTAGAAAAATAAGAGACTTACGTGATGGCCTTTATATCGGAAAAACTGATTATGTCGATGATGATGAAATTATAGGCTGGGTAGAGCATCGGCTACATGATGCTTCTAATATCGGCTTACCTGCTGAAAAATTACTAAGCAAATTAACTCAAAGTTTTGGCGAGCAAGGTATAGCAGGAGATGTTGAGGAGATCCATCATGCCTGCCTTTTGCTGAGAGACTATATTTCAAAGGTCGCTAACTATGAAGAAATACTATATTTTTCAAAAGTACCCGATCAGGCCGAAAACATTCTCGAGCTTCTAAAAGATACCGTGAGTTCACAAGTTGAAAAATTGGAACAAATCCCAGACTACCTTGATGAGATTGTTTCTATACTACAAAAGGAACATAGTGGCACAGTTGATGATCCCGTAGTTATCCAAAAAACTATAGTCTTTGAACTACCCAGAAATTGGGGCAAGAAAATGAATAGAGAAATTGCAAAACTTAGCAGGAGCTATTCAGGTTCAAGAAACAATGGATGGATGGTGATAGCCATCTTTTTCGTTACAATACTGTTGCTCTCCATATTGTAAGATTTAACCTTACATCTCCCGAAAAAAACTCCATAAAAGCAGTTTAACTTCACGCATAGCTTCTGATGCAATTTGAAGGTATTTTACAAGATACTTTAATCATTGGGACTTAAACAGCTCTCCGATTTGAGCTCTCCACCGCAACTGTTGGCTGAATAAATTTTCACCTTCAACTTCTGGTAATTTTTGTATATGGTTATCCTAATGTTTGTTAACGACACTAAGCAAGGCAGCTTAATTTGGAGAATGGTGCACTTCGGAGTTGAATTCGCGCATCGATGTTTTGATAAAAATAGAAACTCCTACGTAACTAAACAGCTCGTCTTAAAATAAAGAAGTATTAGCGAGGCAGTTGATCAAGTCGGTTATACAAACACCTAGATGATTAAGGGACTAACTATGCACATATCAAAGTTAACAGTTAAAAATTTTCGACTTTTGAAAAACGTTGAAATCGACCTAGAGGAAAAGGTCTCTTTGCTTGTTGGAAAAAACAACACAGGTAAAACATCACTTTTGATGATCTTTGAGAAGTTCTTTGAAGAAAAGCCGTTCACGTACAACGATTTCAACACATCTCTTAGAAAAGAAATTGACGGCATTAGGCAGGATAGTGATTTTGAAACACTGAAAATATCACTGCTTTTGACAATTAAATACAATGTTGCTGATAATCTAGAGAACCTCGCGGATTTCATACAAGATTTAGACCCTGATCAGACAGAGGTTTCTATTTTGTTTGAGTGTTCTATCAATAGTAAAAAAGCTGATAGCTGACTTGAGCGAAGTTGATGAGAAATTGCGAGCAAAGTATATTCGAAAAAATCTATCTGCTTATTTGAAGAAGTCATATTTTTCGTATGACCAAGGCCATCGGGTAGAGAAAAAGCTTACCGATATAAAGGGTTTAATTAATTTACAGATTATCCACGCCAAACGAAATGTAGCGAGTTCGGACAGTAATCGAAAGCCTATATCGACAATAACGGGACAGTATTTTCATCACGTTGATAAAGCCAATAGATTGGCCTTCCAAGATGTCGAAAAGTCAATCGCGTTGATTGATGAAAGTTTAACAGCAGAGTATCAACCTATTTTTGAACCATTCTTAAAAGAAGCAAAAGATGTTTTGGATCTAAATGACTTAAGTGTAAAGTCAGACATTGAAACAAAAGTTCTTTTGGAGAATAACTCACAAGTAGTCTATGGGGAAGATAACAACAATTTACCCGAGAATATGAACGGGTTAGGGATACTAAATATATTGTATCTTTTATTACAGATTGACTTGAGAGAACAAGATTTTAAATCAGAAAACAAAGACATAAATCTTCTTTTTATTGAAGAACCAGAAGCCCACACGCACCCGCAAATGCAATATGTTTTTGCAGATAAGACACTCAAGGCGTTAAGTGAAAAGGGCAAACTTCAAACGCTTGTTACCACTCATTCGTCCCATATTGTTAGCCGTTGTGAATTTGAAAGTATTCGCTTTTTACAGCTCGATGAGGTGGATAAACAAGTTCTTGCCAAAAACTTTATGGTCGAGTTATCGCCAAAATATTCTGATACAGATGATTTCAAATTTTTGAAGCAGTACATAACTTTGAATGCCGCAGAACTTTTCTTCGCATCAAAAGCCATTTTCATTGAAGGGACAACTGAAAGAATGCTGTTGCCCTATTTCATTGATAATTATGATATTCAGAATCGTACAAATATCAAAGCACAAAATATTAGTGTCTTGGAAGTAGGAGCCAATGCAAAAGCATTTGAACATTTCTTAAGTTTTATTGGCATAAAAACGTTAATTATTACAGACATTGATACTACGAAGCTAACGGAAGGACAGAAAGGTCATCGATATAAAGCATGTAAAGTAGATGATGGTGAAAATACCAGCAACGCATCTTTAAAGCACTTTTTGTCTGCTCCCAATCTTGAAAATAAAGGCTTTCAGGAATGGTTTAAAAAACTCAAAAATGGGGACATAAAAACTTCCGCCCCTCTAATAAATTGCTGCTACCAAGTTAGAGAGAAAGAGTATCATGCTCGAAGTTTTGAGGATGCATTTATTCATATAAACAAAGACAAAATTAATCAGAAGAAAGGTGAGTTATCTGGTTTAGTTAACAAGTATAAATTAGGTGACGGTGATGTTGATAGTTATGTTCTAACCAATGAAATAATTGTAAAAAAAATCAGATTTCGCTTCATCTATTCTTTATCACGCTCTTGTCTTGGGTGAGTCATGGGAAACACCACAATACATTAAAGATGGATTGGAGTGGTTATGTCAGGACTAACTCCTACTGAAGCTATTTATGATTGCTTAAGAAATGGCGAAAACTTTGTCCTTCAGGGGGGCGCTGGCAGCGGTAAAACTGAAACGCTAAAAAGAACTCTGGCATATATCTCTCAAGAATATCCTAAAGCCAAAGTTGCCTGCATCACTCACACAAATTTTGCTGTCCAGCAAATTATTGATCGGGTTGGGGAACAGTACACGATTTCGACGATCCATTCATTTTTGAATCAACAAATCAGAGATTATAAGAAGAACATTCAGCAAGTTATCGATCAGCTATTCTGTGTTAAACCAATTGTTAGAACCAAGCCTGAAGATCATAAAGACGAAAAAACGTTCAAAAAGTTCGAGCACGAGCAATACAAAAAAGTATATGAAAGATATGCTAAACGTTTATACCAGTTGAAAAAAGAAACTGTACCTAGAGTGCTGGGGAAACGAGAATATGACAATGACCCCGAGACGTTTAACATTGATCTCAATAACCTTATTGGCAAGTTGAATAAAGAAATACGGCTAGACATTAAGCAAAAAGATTATTCTTCTATCGAGTACAATGAAACTCAATTCAACAGCTTGTCTGAATTAACATATGGTCACGATGGGCTCCTAGAAATCGCATGCGTACTGGTAAGAGAATTTAGTCTTTTGAGGAAGATATTTGCTGATAAGTACGATTATATTTTTATTGATGAGTATCAAGATACAAATCCAGATATCATAAAAATGTTTATTGAAGACATTTCTGAGAATGGCACTGTCCTCGGATTATTTGGAGACAGTATGCAGGCGATTTACTCTGATGGAGTTGGGAATGTAAATGAATATATAGATAGAAAACTAGTCAGGAAGATTACAAAAGAGGACAACTTTAGATGTTCTGAGCAGGTAGTACGATTTGCCAATCAAATTCGCTACGATGGGCTAGAACAAGAAGTTGCTTTTAAAAAGAAAATAAATGAAGAGCTAGAGAAAATCGATGATCGACAAGGAAAGGTTGAGTTGTTTTTTGCTGATAGCCCTATCAAACCTCACAAACCTAATAAGCCTTCTAAGCCTAGATCAAATGCCTCAGCAGAAAAACTAGAAGAATATAGAGGAAAGTTGCATGACTATGAGCTTTTACTTTCCGAATACGAAAATAAAATCGATCAGTACCACAAGGACTATGCGCAGAAGTTAGATCACTTGATCGAGGTTGCACAAAGAGAAGATGTTATTGAGTACACAGCCCTAAAACTGACAAATAAGTCGATCGCTCGAGATGCAGGATTTCCGACTTTATTTGAAATCTTTAACAACCGGTATGTTGACGCAAAGGACGAAATAGAGAAAAAGTTGTCATTGTGGCAGTTCCAAAATCTTTTTGAGCTTTGTGATGCATACCAACCTTTCTCTGCTTTTGAGGATGTAAAACCGAATTACAATGAGGTTATTGGTCGTCTGAAAAGAAACGGGTTTCAACTTAAGACAATTCAGGACAAACAACTTATTAAGCAGCACATTCGTGACATTTTGGATTCTGAAGAAGGCGCGCTAAAAACACTCGAAAAGGCTATTTCTTTAGGCCTTTTAAAAAGATCAGAAAGTAGTGAAAGCTTCTTTGTTCGAGCTAAGATGAACCTTGATTTTTACCGAACAAATGATTTGCATGAGAGTTTTAAGCGTATTTATAGGGATGGAGGAAATACGTTTATCCGTTTTAACTCCCATTCAGAGCTTGCGGAACATGATCTATTTAAAGAGTTCAGTGAAGAAGATTTTATAGAAAAAGAGCGAGATTTGGATAGTGAAAATTTCTTTGAAAGGCTTCTTTCTGATGAAATAAGCTTCAAGGAAATTTTGAACTATTATTGTTATTTAAATGAGTACCTCCCATTCATGACGATGCATAAAACGAAGGGAGGAGAAATTGAGAACGTCCTCGTTGTTTTGGATGAGTATTCTTGGACAAAGGAATATGATTTTAAGAATGCTTTGTCGCCAGATGCGGAATTATCCAAGAAAGAAAAGAATGCCAATTTGATTTATGTAGCATGCACTAGAGCAAAAACAAACTTGCGATGTGTTAGACTTGTCAATGATAAAGAAGAAGAAGATCTTTTCCTTTCATATTTTTCAGATAACGCAATAAAAATATCCTAGATGGATTTTTAAGTTACTCATGAAAATGCTAGTTATTGACCATAACCTGCTATTACAACTCCGCCTCCATATACAGTCGCTTAATTTCATCGCTGCTGATGCACATATAGTCTAATGTTTGTGCTTCACTGCGGTGGCCGAAAGCACGTATGAGCAGTGCGATTGAAGCACGATTTTGAATGCGTTGATGATAGCCCCATGTTTTGCGGAGCGTGTACGAACCAAAATTCCCAACCGCTTTGATCTGACCGCACCACGATTTCACTAAATTATTCACCGCAGAAACGCTAAGTGCTGTATCTCTGCGGCGCAGAGATAAAAACAAAGGCGCATGGTCTAAATGCCCTGATGGATGATGCACCAGCCAATTATCGATACTCGTAATAGATACAGAATTAAGAACGGCGATGCGATACTGATTTGTCTTTGATTGCTTGATGTCCAGCACATCACCAGCGCGCAGAGCGCGCACTTGCCCAACCGTCAAAGATAAAAGCTCATTTGCGCGGTAAGCCGAATTAATACCCAGCGTAAATAAACATAAATTGCGAGGCTGATCGGCCAGCAGTACCTTTATCCGCGCAATATCATCAGGCGAAAAAGCCAAAAAAAGCAAACAAACTCAACCGAACTTTGAACGCGCTTTTAGAACCGCTCTCGTCTGGTTAGCAAACCCAGTACAGCTGTGGGATACAGGGTGTTTAGCAGATAGAAAACTCTTGCTAAAAATACTTCTAACAGACAATTTACTCTATGATAAAAATGAGAGCTTTTTGAACCGCCCAATTGCCCAGCCTGTAAGGCTTTGCGGGCAATATATGGGCAATAACAGTGAAGTGGTGGAGCTGGCGGGATTTGAACCCGCGTCCAGAAAATGTCTACTTTTGGTACTACATGCTTAGTTTGTCATTTATTTAACCTCTTGGAACTCCGACAAACAGGATTTCCTTGAGGCTGGCCTAATACTGTTTCGCGGTTCACCCTTAGACAAGGTTCCCTCGCTATCCTACTTGGATGACCTTCCGAATCCCCGCTAGCAGGAAGAGACTAGGGTGGAAGGGCCTATACCGGTTATTAAGCGGCTAGTGCGTAAGTTTCGTCGTTTGCGACTATTTAAATGCGGCTTTTTTAAGAGGCCAACCGCTCCTCTGCATGCACCTCCAGCGTCCTAGATCCTGTCGAATCCTAATCAGCCCCGGTGTTCGGCGGAGTATAACACAAACCCTTTCGGGTTAAATGCCCTTAATGAAAAAATTGCTTTCAACTGATGCATTTATTACCAATACGTATTAAAGTGTCGCCGCTTAAATCGACGCGCGAAGTATTATGTGTTCTGATTCAATTTTATATTCTTCTTACGACTTACCCTGTGGTGTTACCGTTCGTAACCGACTCGTAAAGTCAGCCATGGAAGAAAGTATGTCGAGTGCGGGGAAACTTCCCGGTAGCGCACTTTATTCCCTCTATCGCTATTGGGCTCATGGTAATCTGGGCATGGTCATTACCGGAAACGTAATGGTCGACAGCGCAGCCATGACTGGGCCTGGCGGTGTTGCACTTGAAAAGCACACACCCATCGAATCCTTTGAGCGCTGGGCAAAAATCATCAAGTCCAATGGCGCTTTAGCCGTTATGCAAATTAATCACCCTGGCCGACAAGTCTTCAAGGCCATGAAGGGCAAAGCGTTGGCGCCGTCTGCCATTCCATTGAACATGGGTAAACATTCCAAGTTGTTTGCTGAGCCTACGGAAATGACGTGCGAAGACATTCATGACGTGTGCAACCGATTTGTGGAAACGGCGAAACAAGCTGAACGAGCTGGTTTTGATGGCGTCGAAATTCACGCGGCACATGGTTATTTGCTGACTCAATTCTTATCACCATTGACCAATGAACGACAAGACGAGTGGGGCGGCTCCATCATTAATCGTGCACGCTTGTTGATCAACATCGTTAGTCAAATACGTGCTGTGTGCGACAAAAAATTCATTGTAATGGTTAAGCTTAACTCTGCTGATTTTCAGCGGGGTGGTTTTGATTTTAACGATGCGTGTGAGGTAGTCAGTCGCCTTGAGGCATTAGGTGTAGACATTGTTGAGCTATCAGGTGGTAGCTATGAAGCCCCTGCCATGCAAGGACAAACACGAGACGATCGCACACTGGCTCGCGAAGCCTACTTTTTAGAGTTTGCCAAAACCCTTGAATCCAAAACGAACATTCCTTTAATGACAACGGGCGGGATTAAGCGCGCGTCTGTCGCTCAAGAAGTTGTGGAACAAGGCTGTGCATTTGTGGGTATGGCGAGTGCTTTGGCGTTTACACCCGACTTAGCCAAAAAATGGCAACAAGACTGGACCTATTCTGGGGTTATCCCCAATTGTGGTTGGAAGGACAAAACACTGTCGAGTTTAGCCAATATGAGTATGGTGAGACGTCAGTTAAGACGGCTAGGTAATGATTTAACCACTATACGCCGACCCGCGCCATTGTGGAGCCTGATACTCGATATGGTACACCGCAAAAAAATGACGAAGCGTGATGTAGGCGCGTAACTTATTGATCGAAAAAGAGCACAGCGCAATTAAGCGCTGTGTTTCATTACGCGTTCTTTTTGGCGTTGCCAATCACGATCTTTCACCGTATCGCGCTTATCGTGAGAGTGCTTACCTTTTGCTAGATAAATCTCAAGTTTCACCCAGCACTTTTTCCAATACATGGCCGTTGCAACAATCGAGTAGCCTTGGCGATCACGTGCGCCAATGAGCCTGTCTAATTCACGCTTGTTGAGGAGTAGCTTTCTGGCACGTTCAGGTGCACAAATAACATGTGTTGACGCTTGATTAAGCGGACTGATTCGGCTGCCGACCAAAAAGGCTTCGCCATTTTGAATAATGACGTACGTATCAGAAATATTCACCTTGCCTGAGCGGATCGCTTTGATTTCCCACCCTTGCAGTTCCATGCCTGCCTCGAATTTGTCTTCAAGGAAGTAGTCGTGACGCGCTTTTTTGTTAAGCGCGATGGTATTCGACGGATTCTTTTTTGCTTTATTCTTTTTCATGGGCGCTATTATACGTATTGATTGGCGAATGTCTTTAGTGACTACCAATTATTATACGGCAAGTTATTCGTCTACATGTATAGCTGTTAATTATTAGAGAGTACTTATGATATAGTACGCGCCTTTAGTCACTAACTTATTGTAGTAAATGCCAAGTATTCAACGTAGTGCATTGGTTGCACACAGCGCACAAGCCATGTTTGATTTAGTGAATGACGTGGCGTCTTATCCCCAGTTTCTGCCTGGTTGTACCGACAGTAAAATACTGGAGCAAAGCAGTGAGAGTATGCGCGCTTCTCTGCTAGTGGCAAAGGCAGGAATACAGCAGTGGTTTACTACCCATAATCAGCTACTACCTGGCCATAAAATTGAGATGCAATTGGTGAATGGCCCGTTTCGTTCGTTATCAGGTGGCTGGACGTTTTCGGCATTGAGCGAGGATGCTTGCAAAATCGAGCTGAGTTTAGAGTTTGAGTTTAGTAGTAAACTCGTTGAAGTGGCGTTTGGAAAAGTATTCAACAGTTTAGCATCGAGTATGGTTGCCGCATTTACTGAGCGTGCCAAAGAGGTATACGCATGAGCACGATGATCACTATTGAAGTTGCCTTCGCACTGCCTAAAAAGCAAACCATTATTGAAGTTGCCGTTGCTGAAAATACCACGGTACAAGAAGCTATTGAGTCGTCAGGCATTCTTGCTGAGTACCCGGAAATTGACATAAAGAAGAACAAAGCAGGTATTTGGGGAAGAGTGGTGAAAATGCGCGATACCTTGCGCGATGGCGATCGTATTGAAATTTATCGCCCGCTGATTGCAGACCCCAAAGAAATTAGAAAACGCCGTGCAGAAAAAGCCAAGGAAGAAGGTCGCGCTGATAAAGTGACTGGTGGCAGACCAAATCCATTAAAAGCAGAAAACAAAGAATAATTACGCTTTAACTACACAGGGTAGTGGAGACTTAACGATGAACAGTACCTTCAAAGTAGTGGCTTTCTCGCCACTCGATATTCCTTTGCGCCTGCGAACTGGCCTTGACCCGCATTCGCGCCAATACAAGGCCCTTCAAAACGCATTGTCTGAACTCAGCAATGTTCAAGTTGCACACTCAGACCTCCAACAAGAGGCACTAGAGCAAGAGGAAAACATACAACGTCAGTACAAGCGCTTGGATGTGGATGTGCAAGCAATGCATTTGTGTACATTTACTTTTCGCACGAAAATTACACGGTGAAGTACGTTGTATTTCCCAATCAGGTGGCAGTCGCAGAAGTCTATTTAGCGTTTAATCAAAGCGACTATGTTAGCTCTGAGCAATTTGAAGATAAGGTGAATCACATTGTTGCGGCGGCTATTCGCGCCACTCGCGGTCAATTGGTTGAGCAAATTAAAACCTTTGTTGCGTCATCCCAATCCTCCGACATTAGCTTTGTGCCCGTTGAAAAAGACAAAAAGCAGCATTTGTATTGGACGTCCCGCTGTATTTCGGTAACGACTGAACAGCTTAAAATCCAAGAAGTTAAAGCCATGATCAAAGATTGGTTAAAAGAGACTGAAGTGCCAGAACACGCCGACGAAATAGGTAAGTCCCGTAATGAGTCAATGACATGGCTGAACTACGTGGTAGTTGATAGCGAAGACGACGATTTTCGCATTTCGACCATGACACTGGCGCAGTATTGCTATATTGCCCATGAAAAGTGCAATTTAGCGCTTCGTGCCGCTATCGACAGCGTATATGCAGGTTCAAAAATTGGTGACGCAAGAGATTGTTTGCAAGAAACTCGCACGCAAACCAAGCTCCACCAGATAGCGGTGAACGAGCAAACCAAGTATTTAACCCGTCCAAAGCGCGCACTCTTGAATGCGATTTTTGAGTCATGGGAGTATGACCGACTGGTTGAAAATGGCGAAGCTATGATGGAAATCTGTGATACCAAAATTGCAGAGGCAGACGCAAAACAGCGCACCATTAATAGCCAAAAAAGCGACCGTATCTTATTTTCAATCAGTTTGTTTGCGGTATTTGAGTTGCTGGTGTTTTTGTCTCAGTACAGTCGAGAAGTGATGTCTCGACCTGCATTAGACTACACAGATACCGATAAATCTTGGATCTTAGCTTTTATCGCCAGTTTAGATGCAGACTTTATATTCGGTTTAGGCTTCTTCGCTATGCTGGCGCTGGGTATTACGTATGTTTATGTAGCGAGGGAAAAGCTATGAAGCAGTACTTAATGCTTGTGTGCATATGTCTGTCGTTAGCAGTTCATAGTGAAGAGGTTAGTGTACTCACTGATAAGTGGTCGCCGTATATTAATGAGGAAGGTCAAGCCTCGGGTAGAGCAGCGAAAAACCTTGAAGTATTGGCCTACTATGGTGATTTCAGCGTTAACTGGGAATACATTCCCTTTGCCGACGCACAAGCCTTACTCCCGCTGCATACCACTACGTTGGCATATCCGTATTTCTACACAGAGGCTCGCGCCGCAAAATTTTATTATTCTGAGCCGTTATATTTCGCTACCTTAACGCTTTTTTATAATCGCCAAGGAAGCGAAGGCAACACGCCAGATTTAGACGATACCGAACTAAGATTCGGTAAAGTAGTCGGTAATAGCTATGGCGAAGCGATAGATAGCCTGGTGAGCAATGGTTCTGTTTACCCGAGTGATGTTGCAGCCCTCGGTGCGCTCCTCAGTAACGACATCGACGTACTTCCCATGGCTGAGGGGGTCATGCAGTCATTGTTGGAAGCTCACTTCCCAGATCGTTCTGAGTTAATTCTTACCGTGGGTGCTGAACAGTACAGCAGTCGTTTGGGAATGCATGTGATCGCGTCAAAAACTGACACAGGAAAAGCGTTGATAGACAGAGTGAATAAAGCATTATCTCGTCGCTTGGCCCTTGCTGGTGAGTATCGATATTCACAAAGTCCGCAAGTTGCTGATGTTGATATTGCCTTGGTGAAAACTGCGGAAGGTTACCCAGCTATATTAGGGCGGTTCAATCAAAAGAATACACAAGCCTGTACTCTTACGTATGAGGATGATGTCTTCTACACCATTCCAATGGGCACCCGAGTGATGGTGCTGACTTGGAGCGATAAAATTCTAAATCCCTCCAATACCGACAGGCTTTACGGCAACATGACCGAAGAGAGCCATGTTCTTGTGCTAAATGGGCCGCACGTGGGTAAAGAGGTATGTGTGAAAAACATGCATATTGAAGTGGAATGATGGTAATACTCGGTTGGGTCGGCACCATCTTATACATAGTTAACCACGCCTATTTGAGTTTGTATTCTCAATGGCGTAGAGATGTTTACTATTTGGGGAATTTGCTTGCAGCGTCGGCGCTAGTCGTAAGTTCGTCCGCAATACAGTCTTGGCAAGCGGTAGCAATCAATGGTTTTTGGGCCATTATCAGTCTACTCATGCTTGCCAGTGTATCCCTCAGGGCGTTGGCTTTTGGGAGTCGGCGAGCACAAGTTTTAATGAGTGGTGTTGTTGCTATAGCCGTTGTTGCCGTAATCAAATCGCCAGACCAGTTATGGAATGCGCTAAATTGGATTGCTGCGGTAATTTTTGCGTTAGCTTACCTTATGTTTTGTACCGATAAGATGCGCCCAAGGCACACCAGCTCGCCAATATGATTGCTGCACTTATGACCTTGCCATCACTTTGGCTGCAACAGAATTACTCGGTGTTTTGCCTAGAAGTCACATGGGCGGGGTTGTCGGCGTGGGCTGCGTACAAAAAATACACCGAAGCCCACATTGTCGACTAATATTCTTATAGCAGGGGACTAAGTCGTCTCCTCAGTTTACGCAAAGTAGCACTGAAACTTTACCTTGCTAAAGGAAAAAGCAAATGATCAAAACATTCGTTAAATCTATTACCTTACTAACCTTTCTGATCCTTTCCGTCTCGTATTCGCACGCGTCGGTTATCCGAAATTTTCAAATCCAAATTGCCATAGATAATGATTTCGCCATATTTGCCGGCAGTAGCTCGGGTGTTAGCGAGCTCTTATATCAAAATGATGCTGATTGGTATAACCAAGTGGATGTACTCAGTACGTTGGATTTTAGTCTAGATCCTGGTGAAGACACGATTTATGTTTTGGCTATGGATGGTGGTGGTATCACTGGTTTCGGTGGCTCCATCAACGGTGAAAATGTCATGGACACCAATTTAGATGTTGCCGTAAGTGATGACATAAGTAGCTTCTTGTTGGGCTACAACGCCAGCGATGTAGCTAATGCGAGCTTCGACGCTCGATTGGTCGACGTACAATCGGCCTTTACGAGCCTTGTATGGAACACATCACCCACGCGCTCAAGCCTCAGTAACTCGGTTTCATCAAGTTCAACGGCAGTTGTTCAAGATATTCTTAATCTCGACACTAGAATCAGTAAAGAGGCTTATATTTGGGGAGTAGAAGAGGCGGTACTTTATAGATTTAACGCACCCCAGCTTAATATTGCTGTTCCCGAGCCATCTATGTTGGGCGTTGTTGCTTTCGCTTTATTCGGAATGCGCAGGCTATCAAAGCGGTAAGCTTTACCTGAAATAGACAATTATTACTTTGCCCAATTGTCTAAAGATGAAAAAAACCGATGTGTCGAACATCGGTTTTTTCTTCAAGGTTAGAAGGTCTTGTGACACTTAATACTTGCGACGCTTCAAGCCTGTCTCTGCAAGAATTTTGGCGGAGATTTCTTCAATAGAGTATTTCGTACTGTTCAAGAAAGGGATTTTTTCTTTGCGGTACAGGTTTTCTACTTCTCTTAGCTCCATTCGACATTGTTGTATTGACGCATAACGGCTATTCGCTCGGCGTTCTGAACGGATCTGATGTAGACGGTCTGCTTGGATCGTTAATCCGAATAACTTGTTTTTGAATCTACGGAGTATGGGAGGCAATTTGAGCATGTCGCCCATGTCTTCCTCGGTAAAGGGGTAGTTAGCCGCTTTAATCCCATATTGTAAGGCTAGATAAAGGCTTGTAGGTGTTTTGCCAGATCGAGAAACCCCTACTAGTATTATGTCGGCCTCTTCGTAGTCTTTTAAATTAGAGCCATCGTCGTTGGCTAACGCGTAGTTAACCGCCTCTATTCTGATGTCGTAGGTAGTTTCATGGATACTGTGGGTACGATGTTTCTCTGGTTTAGAAGGAATGCCAAGTACTTTTTCGAGCGGAGCAACAAACTGGTCGAGAAAATTATAGTTAATTCCTACGGACTTAGCGACGATCTTGCGAATATCTACATTCACAATTGTATAAAAAACGAGCGGTCTTTCTCCGGTATCTTGAAAACTTTCAGATATTTGATCAAGAACTTTCCGTGCTTGGTCCTCAGTTTCGACAAATGGAATGGTGATGTGATTAAACTCAACAGGAAACAGAGAAAGCAGGGCGTGGCCGAAGACCTCGGAAGTAATGGCAGTACCATCAGAAATGTAAAAAGCTGTACGCACAACATATCCTTAACATTGTTGTAAATTTATTACAGTTTTAATAAATATTTTACTTTGAGAATTCGCCCATTCTAAGATGATTTCGCTGCAAAGTGATACGACTTTCAGCAAAGAACACGGATGACGGACTGCGTCAAAGTGATTATTTATACCCTACTAAACATAAGCCGGAGGCTAGGGCAGTGCAAGAATACGTACTTTGGTATCAAGAACTGGGCATGCACGATGTGGGTCGCGTGGGCGGCAAAAACGCATCGTTAGGTGAGATGATTTCAAACTTAGCGAATGCAGGTGTGCAAGTGCCGGGTGGTTTTGCGACTACCGCAGAAGCATTTAACGAGTTTCTAGACCAAAGCGGTTTGGAAGCTAGAATTCACGATGTACTAGATACGCTGGACGTTGATGACGTCAATGCATTGGCAGAGGCGGGTAAAAACATCCGCGAATGGATCATCGACACGCCGTTTCAGCCAGCGCTAGAAGACGCTATAAAAACAGCGTTCGTTCAACTTCAGGGCGATGCTGGCGAAGAAGCCTCTTTTGCGGTCCGTTCTTCTGCAACAGCTGAAGACATGCCGGACGCTTCTTTTGCTGGTCAGCAAGAAACGTTTCTTAATGTGAAAGGTTACGACGCGGTTTTGATCGCCATCAAACACGTTTTCGCGTCTTTGTTTAACGACAGAGCAATTTCTTATCGTGTTCACCAAGGTTATGACCACAAGGGTGTAGCGCTTTCTGCGGGCATTCAGCGTATGGTCCGCAGTGACATTGCGTCTTCAGGCGTAATGTTCACTATAGACACCGAGTCTGGCTTTGAAGACGTAGTATTTATTACTAGCTCATACGGCTTAGGTGAAATGGTTGTTCAGGGGGCAGTAAACCCTGATGAATTTTATGTGCACAAGCCAACGCTAGACAAAGGGTTACCGGCTATTGTTCGTCGTAACTTGGGTAGTAAACTTACTCAAATGATTTATTCGCAAGACGAATCTCACGGCAAGCAGGTCTCTATCGTCGATATTGCACCTGAACAGAGTAAAGTTTTCTCTTTGACCGATGACGAAGTCATGGAGCTAGCCAAACAAGCGCAAATTATCGAAAAGCACTACCAGCGTCCTATGGATATCGAGTGGGCGAAAGACGGTGCCGACGGTAAGCTGTATATTGTTCAAGCGCGTCCAGAGACTGTGCGCAGTCGGGAAGATTCACAAAGTATCGAGCGCTTCCAACTCAAGGGCCAGAGCAACGTGGTGTGTGAAGGCCGCGCAATTGGTCACAAAATCGGTGCGGGTGAGGCCAAAGTGCTTGCTTCCATTGAAGAGATGGACAAAATCCAAGCGGGTGATGTACTTGTTACCGACATGACAGACCCAGACTGGGAACCTATCATGAAAAAGGCATCTGCGATTGTTACCAACCGTGGTGGCCGTACATGTCACGCGGCGATTATTGCCCGTGAGTTGGGTATTCCTGCGGTAGTGGGTTGTGGTAACGCCACTGATAGTATTCAAACTGGCGACAAGATTACCGTGTCTTGCGCAGAAGGTGACACAGGGTATATATACGGCGCTGAGTTAGAGTTCGACGTAGTGACCTCTCGCATTGACTCAATGCCAGACCTACCATTGAAAGTGATGATGAATGTGGGTAACCCAGATCGCGCGTTTGATTTTGCTCGCTTACCTAATAAAGGTGTCGGGCTTGCGCGTTTAGAGTTCATCATTAACCGGATGATTGGTGTTCACCCTAAAGCGCTTCTCAATTTTGATGACCAACCGGAAGAGTTGAAAGAAGAAATCAACGACATGATTGCCGGCTATGCCTCTCCTACCGAGTTCTATATCGAGAAATTAGTTGAGGGTATTTCGACGATTGGCGCTGCTTTTTCTCCAGAAAAGGTGATTGTGCGTATGTCTGACTTTAAGTCAAACGAGTACTTTAACTTGGTGGGTGGTTATCAATACGAGCCAGACGAAGAAAATCCAATGTTGGGCTTCCGCGGTGCAAGCCGTTACATCTCTGAAGATTTCAGAGACTGTTTTGCCCTTGAGTGTGAAGCTATCAAGCGTGTTCGTAACAAGATGGGGCTCACCAATGTTGAGATCATGATCCCATTTGTTCGTACCCTTGAGGAAGGACGCAAAGTGCTTGAGCTGCTTGAAGAGCAGGGACTCAAAAAAGGCGAAAATGGCCTGCGCGTTATCATGATGTGTGAGCTTCCTTCTAATGCATTGTTGGCTGATCAGTTCCTCGATATCTTTGACGGGTTCTCAATTGGTTCAAACGACCTTACTCAGCTGACTCTTGGTCTTGACCGCGACAGTGGTCTTATTGCGCACTTGTTTGATGAGCGTGACCCAGCCGTTAAAGCGCTGCTGTCTATGGCTATTCAAGCGGCCAAGAAGCGTGGTAAGTATGTAGGTATTTGTGGTCAAGGCCCTTCAGACCATGAAGACTTTGCCGCATGGCTAGTGGCAGAGGGCATAGACTCTGTGTCACTCAACCCAGATACGGTAGTAGAGACCTGGTTGTACCTAGCTGAACAGCACGGTTAACCTACTTTTTACGGTAACTAGAGCCCTGCTTTTACAAGCGGGGCTTTTTTTTCGATTTTTTATCAAATGTCGTATATACGACAGTTTGTGACTATTATTGCCAGTATTCTGTGTTTAATTGTTAATCTAAGGTTGCAAATAAATGAAAAATCTTGAACAGCACTTAAGTGAATATGCCGGTTACCACAGAGACCACAGGAACATTCTGACCCATTACTTTGGGATCCCATTGATTGTGTTCGCAGTGTTATGCTTACTCAGCCGCCCAATGTTTGATGTGACTTTACCTGTAGTGGGTGAAGCCGTGCTTTCTCCCGCACTTTTTGTATGGCTCATCGGTAATCTATTTTATTTGAAACTAGATTTGCGTCTTGGCGCCGTGATGGTGATTTTAACTGGCGCTATGCTATGGCTGGCACAACCAGTCGCCATTCAGAGCACACTCGTATGGCTTGCCGTATCCGTTGGTATTTTTGTTGGCGGGTGGGTGTTACAGTTTATCGGGCATTACTACGAAGGCAAAAAGCCTGCGTTTGTTGACGATTTAATGGGCTTGGTCATCGGTCCACTATTTGTAGTGACCGAATTGGGATTTGAATTAGGTTTACGCGGTGAGCTACAGCAAAAGATCGAGCAGAATGTCGGCCCTGTGCACTAATCAATAATCGTGTAACGATACAAACCAATAAAAAGGAAGTGATGAGTTTTTTACCGCGTTTAGTAAAAAGTCCATCACTTCCTGTTGGTTCTCGTTTGTGACCTTATGCTTTTAGCTGGTCACCTATGGGGAGCGTTCGAATTCGCTTCCCACAAGCTGCAAAAATAGCATTACACAATGCTGGAGCATAAACAGGTGTTGCTGGTTCACCCACACCCGCTGGTGCTTCTCCGTTTTGAATGATCTCCACTTCTACGTCCAGCGGTGAATCACTCATTCTGGGCACACGGAAGTCGTGGAAGTTGCTCTGTTGAACACGGCCCTCGTCGAAGGTAATGCCACCACTGATTGCGGTAGTAATACCGTAAATTGAACCACCTTGTGTTTGGTTGATCACACTATCGGTGTTTACCACAGTACCCGCATCTACAGATACCCAAGACTTAATGATATCGAGCTCACCAGAATCGCTCACTTCCACTTCAACAACAGTAGCAATGTACGTCAAGAAGCTACGGTGAGCCGCAATACCTAATCCTCGGCCTTTAGGAAGTTCACGGCCCCAACCACTCATATCGGCAACTTTCTCGATTGCACCTCGTAATCTGGCAATATCCAACGGATAAACCGACTTATTACCCCAGTAGTTGTTGTACTTGGCGTTCTGGGTGGTTACGTCGAGTACTCTGTCTGGGCCAATGACTTCGAGTAAGTAGTCTTTTTGGTCCTTTCCTGCTTTATGAGCGGCTTCGGCAATAAAAGACTGCACCGCAAAGGCATGGAATATATTGGTTACTGAGCGCATCCAGCCAATTCGAGCTTTAGCGGGGGCTTCGCCTCGCTCAAGTTTTAAGTTAGGCGTAAGGATGGGATTGTCGGTAAATCCAAGATCAAGTTCAAAGCTGAAAGGAGCATTGGCACCTTCAGCAAATGTTGATGCAATTGGGGCAAACGCTGTGCGATGCAAATAGGCTTCAATACCGCCTTGATCATTCAACGACGCTTCTATGTGTTGTGCCGACACGGCATGATAGTAACCGTGTTGAATGTCGTCCTCTCGCGTCCATTGAACACGAATGGGTTTTCCGGTTTTCATCGACACATAAGCGGCTTCAGCAGAAAAGTCGGGCTTTGATTTACGTCCAAATGCACCACCAAGCATAGTCACGTGAACATTGATCTTTTCCTTCTCCATACCCACCATTTTACCCACGGTTTCCATGTCTGCTTGTGGGTTCTGAGTAGAAGCCCAAACATCTACTCGGTCCTCGTAGTACATAGCAGTCGCACAAGGCGGCTCCATAGGCGCTTGGGTTAAATGGGGCATGTAATAGTCAGCTACTAACTTGTCCGTGTCATTGGCAAGCACACTGGCCGCATCACCTTTCTCTCGCACCATTTCCTGCGGTGCATTCACCGTTTCAAGCAACTGCGCTTTGAAGCTTTCCGAGTTGTAGTCACCGTTTGGGCCATCATCCCATTCAATTTTTAATGCGCGACGACCTTGCATTGCAGCCCATGTGTTCTCGGCCACTACAGCAACACCGCCCTTAGGTTGAAACTGCGGCGCTCCGGTGGGTGCAGGTATGCTGACCACGTCAATAACGCCTTTTACTGCTCTTGTCGCGGTATCATCCACCGATTTAACTTTTCCACCAACCACAGGCGGGCGTTCAATAATGGCGACAAGGGCTTTCGGCGCTCTTACATCAGCGGCAAAAGTTGCTTTACCAGTCACGATATCCTGAAGGTCAATGTGCGCCATTCCAGTATTTATGTAACGCCACTCTTCCCGTGTTTTCAGTGTTAAAGCGTCTGCTTCAGGTGGCGTAATACTTAGGGCATCTGACACTAATTCAGCATAGGTGAATGTTTTACCCGAGGTATGGGTAACAAGGTGTTGCACCGCACTACACGATGAAGGCTCTACGCCCCAGCGTTTAGCGGCAGCATGTTGCATCATGTAGCGCACGCTAGCGCCCATTTCTCGTAGTCGCTGTAGATTGAATCGAATACTGCGCGAGCCATCGGTATTTTGGTCGCCATATTTGGGGTCGCCCTTGGCTTGAATAACAACGATCTTGTCCCATGCCGCTTCCATTTCATCGGCAACTATTTGCGCTACGGCTGTACGAATTTGTTGCCCCATTTCTGAACGATGGCAAGTAATTTCTACTATACCGTCAGGGCGAAGGGCGACGAATAGATTGGCTGTTTTGGCGGTATCTGATGGTGGAGTGAGCACGCCCGCGAGGGCTCGCGGCGCCGCGCCCAAGAAACATGTACCGACCACTAAAGAACCAAGGGCAGCTGACGATTTTAAGAATTTTCGGCGTTGCATATCGAAATATTGGCTCATGCGTTTTCTCCCTCTTTTTCAGGAGTGTAATACTCAACGCCAGCGATTGATTTTGAGGCTGCTTTAATTGCCTTATGAATGCGGGGATAGGTTCCGCATCGACAAATATTGCCCGACATAGTGGCGACGATTTCTTCATCTGTCGGTGTTGGATTCGACGCTAGTAAACTGGCTGCCTGCATGATTTGACCGCATTGGCAAAAACCACACTGTGGTACTTTGTTGTCTAGCCATGCTTTTTGCACTGGATGATCGCCGTCTTCACTTAGCCCTTCAATCGTTGTTATTTTTCTGCCCACAGCTGCAGAGACTGGAAGCACGCAAGATCGCTGCGCGACACCATCAATGTGAACGGTACATGCGCCGCACTGCGCCATACCGCAGCCAAATTTTGGACCGGTCAGATCTAGTTCGTCGCGCAAAAACCATAAGACAGGAGTGGTTGGGTCCCCTGAAAATTCGTAATTCTTTCCATTAACGGTCAAAGTTAACATCTAATGTTCTCCGTTTACGCCATAGTAAAACGCATTACGTTTGGCGGTGCCTGTAGAATGTTGTTGTTTGAACATGCTGTACGTTAAGCGTACTTATATCGAGGTAGGGGTTACTCTTTTATAGTGCACTAGGTGCAAAAAATACACTAGCATGCTAACAAATCTTTAACACAGAGAGTAAGACAAAGTAACCAATTTACACGATGATAAACATAGTATGTTATTTATCATCGCATGTGTATGGTTTAGCGCATTTTGCGAAGTAGTAAGAAGCGGTCGAGTTTACGAGCGCCTTTAGACATGAGGTTTTGATTAAACTTGAGCCATTGGCGAGCACGAGGCCAGTCGTAACTTAACAACATAAGGCCGCCCACTACCAACAAAATTGACCCGGGAAGTATGGTAAAAATGATCCCAGTCGCAAAAAGTAGCCCACCCAAGGTAAGACGAATATATTTCATTTGCTACCTCCGTTAAGCATTAATAATATCCGAAGTTTAATAGTGGTCGAGAATAGGTCAAAAGCCAACAAAGAGTTTGTAAACATTTGTGACGTGCATTGAATTCCGTTTAGATTAACACAGGTTAAAAATTCATATGAAAGCACAATAGGCTATAGAGCCAAGCTAGTTGAGTAGGTATACTGTCGAGCCTTCGTACTCTCAGAGGTATTACTACATTGAGTTTGCCACGTGTTGCCCCAGAACAAGGTCTTTCAAGGGATTATATTGCGTACTTAGACGAATTATCGTCGTCATCTTTTACCGGAGATGTTGAATACAGTTACGGCAGTAGGCTTGCTGTAGCCACCGACAACTCTGTGTATCAAAAGCTTCCACAAGCCGTTGTGTTTCCCAAAAGTGTAGAAGACCTCCAATGTATTGGTTCGTTGGCAAATAAGCACCCTCAAGTTGTGTTCTCTGCAAGGGGTGGTGGTACGGGTACTAATGGACAAAGTCTTACTGCTGGAATTGTGGTCGACCTTTCACGACACATGAACAAGATCCTCGAAATCAACGTCGAGGAACAATGGGTACGCGTTCAAACCGGTGTAGTTAAAGATGCATTAAATGATGCACTTCGTCCTCATGGCTTTTTCTTTTCGCCAGATTTATCAACCAGCAACCGAGCTACTTTGGGCGGTATGATCAATACCGATGCGTCGGGGCAGGGCTCTTTGGTGTATGGCAAAACTAGTGACCATGTGTTGGGACTAACGTCGGTATTATCTAATGGTGATATTCTCTCAACCACGCCATTAAGTGTAGAGGAAGCAAAACAGCGGTCTGAGACCGATGACAGTTACGGCAACATATTAAAGCAAGTATTTGCATCGTGCGTAGAACAGCGTGATGCGATATTGGCGAAGTTCCCTAGACTCAATAGATTCCTCACCGGTTACGATTTAGAACACGCTTACGATAGCGAGTCTGAAACTATTGATGTGAGTCGTTTGATCACTGGTTCCGAGGGATCCTTAGCCATGGTCGCCGAGGCAAAACTTTCCCTGACGCCAATCGCCACCTACAAAGCGCTAGTCAATATTAAGTACGACAGCTTCGAATCAGCGCTACGACATGCACCACGCATGGTTGCAGCCAAAGCTACCTCGGTAGAAACCGTAGACTCTACGGTATTGAACTTAGCGAAAACCGACATTATTTGGCACTCCATTGCTGATTTGATTACTGATGTACCCAACAAAACCTTGTTGGGATTAAACATGGTGGAGTACAACAGTAACGACGAAAGTGAAATCAAGGAACGAATAGCTGCGCTCGAAGCAGAACTCACTGCTGCCAGTGAAAATGGAGAGTTTGGTGTTATCGGTTATCAGGTAACCTTCGATAAGTCGGATATTAGTCGTATTTACGCCATGCGTAAAAAAGCGGTCGGTTTGTTGGGCAAAACGGAAGGTACGCAAAAGCCGATTGCCTTTGCCGAAGATACCGCCGTTCCTCCCGAAAATCTTGCCGACTTTATCATGGAGTTTCGTGAGTTACTCGACGGTGAAGGATTGCGATATGGCATGTTTGGCCATGTTGATGCTGGTGTACTTCACGTACGCCCTGCATTAGACCTATGTGACGTCGAACAAGAAAAATTAATGCACAGCTTGTCTGACAGA
This sequence comes from Alteromonas sp. KUL49, assembly GCF_006538345.1. Classification (GTDB taxonomy): domain Bacteria; phylum Pseudomonadota; class Gammaproteobacteria; order Enterobacterales; family Alteromonadaceae; genus Alteromonas. The sequence goes on from NZ_BJKL01000011.1 coordinate 108,320, forward strand.
GTAGTGGCCCTAGTTGCCAAGTACGGCGGCCTAATGTGGGGCGAGCACGGTAAAGGCTATCGAAGCGAATATGGTCCTGCGTTTTTTGGTGAGGATTTATTTAACGAGCTTCGACGGATAAAAGCGGCTTTCGACCCCTCGAACAAAATGAATCCGGGCAAGATTTGTACGCCTATAGAAAGTAATGACGAATTGGTGAAAGTGTCTGACACCAAGCGTGCAACCTATGACCGTACTATTCCAGTGGCATTTAAAACAGCATTCGCACCTGCTATGGACTGTAACGGCAATGGTTTGTGTTTTAACTATGACGCTACATCGCCTATGTGCCCGTCGAGCAAGGTCACTCGTGACCGCCGTCACAGCCCAAAGGGCAGAGCGGGATTGATTCGAGAGTGGATCCGTTTGCTCGGCCAGCAAGGTGTTGACACCAAATCACTGAGTGCAGAGCAGTTCAGTTCGTCGTGGTGGGAACGTTTTGTTAACTCACGTAAAAAAGAAGAAGATTTTTCTCATGAGGTGCTAGAGGCCATGAATGGCTGTTTAGCATGTAAGTCTTGCTCTAGCCAATGCCCAGTGAAAGTCGACGTTCCTGAATTTAGAGCGACCTTTTTATCTATTTATTACCAGCGCTATCTTCGCCCAGCAAAAGATTTACTTGTTGCCAACATTGAGAGAATGGCACCGGTAATGGCGAAAGCACCGTGGTTATTTAATGCCTTTTTAAAACCTGCAATTGCACAGAAGGCCATTGAATCGACTATTGGTTATGTTGATGCGCCAGTACTTTCTTCTCCGTCACTTGAAAAGCGCGTTGCCGGCAAGGTAGCACGCTATGATTACAACGTATTGTCTGCTCTGTCTGAAGAAGAAAAGCAGTCTACCGTCATCGTTGTTCAAGACCCATTCACAAGTTTTTATGACGCTGGCGTCGTTGAAGATTTTATTGCCTTGATTCGAAAGCTCGGCATATCGCCAGTATTGCTTCCGTTTAAACCTAACGGTAAACCGGAGCACGTAAAAGGTTTTTTAGAGCGCTTTGCTCGCACGGCGAAAAACACAGCGAGCTTTCTGAATGAAGTGGCCGCACTAGATATTCCCATGGTGGGCGTAGATGCATCTTTGGTGCTTTGTTACCGAGACGAATATAAAAAGGCGCTGGGTGAGAAGCGAGGCGACTTCCAAGTATTGGCCGTACATGAATGGCTTTCTGAATTAGGCGATACCGTATGGCAGAATGTTGCTCCGTCTAGCGACACTGCACCGCTTGCGTTACTGAGTCACTGTACCGAAAAAACCGCATTGCCTACCTCTGAAAAGCAATGGCAGCAAATTTTTGCAAAAGTAGACCAATCAGTTGACGTTGTTGCCGTTGGCTGTTGTGGTATGGCGGGTACCTATGGGCACGAAGCAGAACAAAAGCAAAAGTCGCTCGATATTTATAACCTGAGTTGGGAACAAGCATTAAAGCGTTATCCAGCGGAAGCAGTAATGGCCACCGGATATTCCTGTCGAAGCCAAGTGGCAAGAATAGAGCGCTTTAAACCAAAGCACCCAGTACAAAGTTTACTGGCGTGTATAAACAATAAATAACAAGAAAACTTAGAGAAATATCATGGCAGAACAGAACCGATTAACTGAAGAACAAACCGCTGAATGGATCAAGCTCCAATTACAGCGCTCGAACAAGCACCTTGCAGAAAATGGAGTGTTATTCGACGCAGTGGTGATGGAAGAGAGCCGTTATTTGGCACCCTACATCGCGTTGTGGAAAATTCGAGATAATGAGAGCAATTATTATTGGGTACTTTCGGGAGATTTACCTGTCGACTTTACCGTGATTGGCAATGCAGAAGACGCTCGTGGAGCAATGAAGTACTTCTCAATGTCTTGGCAAATGAAAGCCGAAAACATTCGTGCTGCAAACGCCGTTGACGAAGAGCAGCTCAAATACGCTGCACTGTTGCAAAACCGCGCTGAGAGTATGTATACGCTACAAAACGCTGACGACCTATGGGTTCAACAGTAGCTGATTAGCTCACATTGCGCGGGTCATCACCTAAAACCCGCGCTTTTTTGTCAATGCATCTTTGACACATCTGGCAGTGAGAAGCGTTCAGTAGAACACCCCATGCGCTGGCGTGGAATACCTGCATCCATGAATACTTGCCCAACCGGCTCGAAGCCGAGTTTGGTATGATAGGGCACGCTGTCCAGCGAAAGATTGACTTTGACAATGGGCAGTTGTTTGGTTTTCGCCAGTTTGATAAGCGCTTTGAACAACACTTTATACACACCTAAGTGGCGATGTTGACGTTTAACGGCAACTCGACCAATTTCACCTTGGAGAGTAAGTCTAGCCGTTGCAATTGGCTCTTTGTCTGGGTCATAAACGAGCACGTGATACGCTTTGGGATCGTGTTCGTCAAATTCAGCCTCTCTCGGTAAACGCCATTCCAGTACAAATACCTTTTCTCTCAGTGCTTTAAGTCGATTCTGACTCCGTTCCCAATCGACGCTTTCTGTTGTAAACGTCATGATTACTCACTACCCGTGTTGAATGTCCCAATACCCTTTGTTAACAAGTGTAGTTAAGGTTTTTAAGAACGCCAACGATGGTTTTTTGTTCAATTGAGATAATGAAAAATTATTCATATTGAGCAACACCGTCACTGCTTCTGCGTCTTGATGTTGGTATGAGTATGTCTCTCCATTGACGAAAAATACGCCCTCTACTGAGCCCGTGGGTAAGATGGGCCTGTTTCCGGGGGAGGGATAAAAACAAGCACCATTCACAAGAGCTGCTTCAATGTCGTCAACTGAAATTTCGTCCTCTGGTATAAAGTCTGGTAGTCCCTGCTCACTGAGCATTTCTATCAACGACGAAGTAAATAAATCGGAATCAATAGCACTTTTGAGCATTGTTTTTAAAGTGTCGATTTCTTCTTGAGACATCTCGGCAGGTTGAGGTGCTGAGGGGCGCGCTGGGTCAGAAAATCTAGGTAGTTCACATTCTTGCGCTAGTGTTTGGCTCAGAATGTTCGCGAGAGTGCTGGTATCCGGTGCTCTAAATCCCACGGAATAGGTAATACAGTCTTCTAGCGCAACGCCGTCATGAGGCCAACCGGGTGGAATGTACAAGACATCTCCGGGCAGCAGAACTTCATCGATAATGGGTGTAAAACCGCTTATCTGGCGAAGCTCTGGATGGGGAAATACGTCGTCATAGAGGCCTTTTTCTCCTACTCTCCAACGACGACTGCCTTTTCCTTGCACTAAGAAGACGTCATATTGATCAAGATGTGCACCCACTCCTGCGCCTGCGGTAGCAAAACTGACCATCACGTCGTCCATACGCCAATTAGGTATAAACCTAAAGGGCTCAATCAGCGCGCCAACGTCATCGATGTACTTATCAACACCTTGGACTAGAAGGGTCCACTGGCCCTTGCACACATGCTCAAATTCATCAAACGGACCGTGAGCAACATCCCATATACCATCTTGGTTTTTGATAATACGACTGTCAATGTCGTCCTCTTGCGCCAATCCCGCAAGATCATGCTCATCGATGGGGTCTTCAAACGCCGGAAATAGTTGTCGCAGTACCACTGGCTTTTGTTGCCAAAAGTGTTTGAGAAATTGAGATACACCAGCAAAGCTGTGAAGATCGAGTGAGGTCATTAAGCACTTTGAATTACTGTATTTGAGCAAATTATATCAATCCTTTGCCGTTAATTCCCCATGTTCTGCAAGCGAGCATTCGTAGGCGATGGCCTTTGCTGTTTTAGTTTGTACTACTATCTGACGAAATTGTTGTTTATGAGATGGCGCGATCTGCGCGTAGAGTGCTTCACATATACACAGGTGGTTTGCTCTGCCGCATTGCTCCAAAGAAGCGGCGTGATTCACTGTGCTTCCCCACAAGTCAAAGTGTGCCAATGCTCGTTGTGGTAGCCCAGCACTCACTGGCCCCGCCGACATTCCTATTCGCAATTCACACTCTATCCCATGAAGTTTGGTGACTTGTTGAAATTGTCTAAATGAAGCGAGGGCAAACTCAAGGATGGCGTTGCTACAGGCTTTTCTCGTTGTCAGTTTTGCTGTAATTCCACTAGCAGCCATGTATTCATCGCCGTTGGTTTTAACGGGGAGTATATTGAATAATTCTGTGTGCTTATCAAAGCTTTGGTAAAAGGTATCGAGCAATGTAAATAGGGTATTTTTGTCGAGTGAGGATGTCAGTGTTTGATAGCCTTTGATGTCTGCAAACATCACACAGGCGTAAGGTACATCTTGCCTATGTTGAGTGTTAGGGGCTTGAATTAACTGAGTGAGCGGTTCGGTTTTTTGCAGTACTTGTCGAGTATTTTTGTAATGGGAGGATATTATTGACCATCGGTTTGCGGTGAATTTGTGTAAGTAAGTGATTATACAAATGCAGCCGATGGCTAACGTAATACTATTCCCTTGGCGCAATCCCGCTTCCCATTTTTCTAGCGAACTAGAATGTACGCTATCTAATAGTATAAAAGTCACTGCGTACGCCGCACTCCAGCAAATACTTTGTTTTATCTCGGTTTTCCTAAAGATAAATCCGCTCACCAAACATCCAATCAGTAGAAAGTGCTGAGTAAATAGGTCTGCTTTCCACAAGAGCGTAGCGCCAACAAGATAAGTTAAAAAAGCGATGATAAGTAGCAGTCTGGCGTCTTTAAGATATCCTTGAGAGAGCAGGTGTATTGCTAATCCTGTCATACAAATATGGGTAAATAAGTGAACCCATATTAACTTAGATACCGCGTATTGAATCACCAACGGAATTTGAATTAGCAAAGCAATAAGGAATAGCTGAGAGATAACCTTGAGTAGATTGTTGAGGGATGGTGGTGATTTGTGCATGTTTCGGCCAAAAAAAAGCGTGGAACATTCCACGCTTTTTAGAATACCGATGACGCGGTCAATTTATAACTGTTCTACCAGCCTGATTGCATCGCCAATGTAGCTTGATGGTGAAAGCTGTTTTAACTCATCTTTAGCCGCTTGTGGCATGTCTAAGTTATCGATGAACTCAGCAATGACTTCCGCGTTAACTTTCTTACCGCGAGTAAGCTCTTTAAGCTTTTCGTACGGTTTTTCAATACCGTAACGGCGCATGACAGTTTGGATTGGCTCAGCCAACAATTCCCAATTGCTGTCGAGTTCATCAAGTAGACTTTGCTCGTTCACTTGTAGTTTGCTAATGCCTTTCAGCGTAGCTTGATAAGCTATAACCGCGTAACCAACACCGACACCTAGATTTCTTAGTACCGTTGAGTCAGTTAAATCACGTTGCCAGCGAGATACTGGTAGCTTTGCCGCTAAGTGGTCGAAAATAGCGTTAGCAAGACCGATGTTGCCTTCAGAGTTTTCGAAGTCAATCGGGTTTACTTTATGTGGCATGGTAGAAGAACCAATTTCACCGGCAACTGTCTTTTGTTTGAAGTGACCAAGGGCAATGTAACCCCATACGTCTCTGTCAAAATCAAGAATGATAGTGTTGAATCGAGCAACAGCGTCGAACAACTCTGCGATGTAATCGTGTGGTTCGATTTGTGTAGTGAATGAATTCCACGTGATACCTAAAGAAGTCACAAACTTCTCAGATACGTCATGCCAATCAACGTTAGGGTAAGCTGACAGGTGAGCGTTGTAGTTACCTACGGCACCATTAATCTTTCCTAGTAGCTCAACTTTCGCAATTTGATCGCGCTGACGACGTAGGCGAATGGCAACGTTAGCCATCTCTTTACCCATAGTCGTTGGCGACGCTGGCTGACCGTGAGTACGTGCCATCATTGGTACTGTTTTGTATGCGTGAGCAAGGTCAATGATAGCGTCGATTAGCTTATTGCAATAAGGAAGCAAAACACTGTCGCGGGCTTCGGTAAGCATAAGCGCGTGAGAAAGGTTGTTAATGTCTTCTGAGGTGCAAGCAAAGTGAATGAATTCGTTAACAGCACTAAGTTCGCTGTTTGTTTCTACTTTTTCTTTCAGGAAGTATTCAACCGCTTTTACATCGTGGTTAGTGGTGCGCTCGATTTCTTTGATGCGCATGGCGTCATCAACGCTAAAGTTCGCAACGATACCGTCAAGTAGCTCGTTCGAAGCTGCAGAGAATGCAGGTACTTCTTCGATTTGTGGGTTGTTAGACAACATCTGTAACCAGCGTACTTCCACTTGTACACGGTATTTAAGTAGGCCATATTCACTAAAAATGCTACGCAATTCTGCGCTCTTTCCAGCATAACGACCGTCGACAGGGGAAATTGCAGTTAACTGGCTCAGTTCCACCTTTTGCTCCTCAACTAGTTTATCAACCTGAGTGCCTTTACAGCACTATTTAAAATTTGTTTTCTGCGAAATAGGATCTGACGGCGTTGGCCGCCCATTTGACGCCACATTACCGCAGCTCTTACTCCTGCGAGTAGTAGTGCTCTCACCCGTTGCTGGTTTGCAGGCTGACTGAGATAGTCAGGGTTTCCAGCGACTTGAATTCGGGGGGCAAGGGGACTCACGATATCACTGTAGATACTGGCTAACGCACCAACAATCTGAGTATTATTAAAATCAACGTGAGCTAACTGACGTTGTACGTGAGATATGCGGTCTGCCAACTCATTAAGCGCATCAGGCTTGCGAGAAAGTTTGCGCTCTAAGCCAAGAATGCTCGCAATGTAGCGCGTTATTTCTGTATCTTTATTGCCTTGCTTGTCAGACAGCTGTGATAACAGGGTTTTATAGCCCACCTTAACGTTTGCCAACTGTCCAAACACGTGCTGGGGTGACTCGGGATCAGTCACCAGTATACTCGACAGGCTGGCTTCAAAAGCGTCTTGTTCAACATTTCCGCGACGTGCAATTTGTTGCACCAATGCTGCTGACTGACAAACGCCTGCTAAGGCCAAATAGTCTTCAATCTGCTTGTCTAACATTAGCGAATATATCTCTCAATAATACCACCACCCAGGCACACTTCTTCACTGTAAAACACAGCAGATTGCCCTGGTGTTACTGCTTTTTGCGGCTCATCAAACATAACTTCGATAGTGTCATTATCAATGGGCTTTATCGTGCAAGGAATGTCAGTTTGACGATAGCGTGTTTTTACTACTGCACATAGTTCTTCAGTTATTGATGTTCTATCAACCCAATGAAGCTGATTTGCTATCAGTCCTTTAGAGTAGAGGCGAGGGTGATCAGCACCTTGCCCAACAATGAGTACGTTTCGTTGAACGTCTTTATCAACCACGTACCAAGGCTGATCACCTTTGTCCTTTTGGCCGCCGATAAGTAAGCCTTTACGCTGGCCCAATGTGTGATACATCAACCCTTCGTGCTTACCAATATCTTCGCCTTCAGCGGTTTGAATAATACCGGGCTGTGCAGGTAAATAGCGAGCAAGAAAGTCTTTAAACTTACGCTCACCAATAAAGCAAATGCCCGTAGAATCTTTTTTGTCGTGGGTAATGAGATCTTGTTCTTCAGCGATACGGCGTACTTCTGGTTTTTCGATGTCACCTACTGGGAAGAGTGTTTTCGCAACGTGCTCTTCACCAAGGGTATAAAGAAAATAACTTTGGTCTTTATTGTTATCTAACCCGCGCAGCATTTGCCAGTGTCCGTCTTTTTCTCGACGACGCACATAATGGCCTGTGGCGATGTAGTCTGCGCCTAAGTCTTCAGCGGCAAATTCAAGAAACGCTTTAAACTTGATTTCTTTGTTGCACATAATGTCTGGATTAGGCGTACGTCCGGCTTTGTACTCAGCGAGAAAGTACTCGAAAACGTTATCCCAGTATTCGGCAGCGAAGTTAATGGTATGAAGTTCTATGCCCAGCTTATCAGCGACAGCTTGTGCGTCTTTTAAGTCCTCTGCGGCTGCGCAATACTCGTCATTGTCGTCTTCTTCCCAGTTTTTCATGAACAAGCCTTCTACCTGATATCCTTGTTGTTGCAACAAATAGGCAGACACAGAAGAATCAACACCGCCAGACATTCCGACGATGACGTTTTTTACTAGCGTTGGCAGCGATATCACTCACAGATGCAGTTCACTCTCTTGGGTTGAATTCAGGGTCGCGAATTTTACCAGAATTCATTGGGTAAATCACATCAAAAATGTGTATTAAAACGACGATTCGATTTGAGTATAACTACCGTTTTCAATGCCATCTATGGTCCAATTTCCGACGCGATAGCGAATCAATCGCAACGTGGGGTAGCCCACGTGGGCTGTCATGCGTCGAACCTGACGGTTTCGCCCTTCTGAAATGGTAATTGATAGCCACGACGTTGGAATAGACTGGCGAAATCTTACCGGCGGATTTCTGTCCCAAACGTTGGGTGGTTCTATGGCCTTAACCTTTGCAGGGCGTGTCATCCCGTCTTTTAGCTCAACACCGCTACACAGCGCTTGAATTGCTTTTTCATCGGGGATCCCTTCCACTTGAACCCAATAGGTTTTGCTTGTTTTTGCTTTGGGATGCGCAAGTTTGTGCTGTAATTTGCCGTTGTTGGTAAGTACGAGGAGCCCCTCTGAATCCCTATCTAAGCGCCCCGCAGCATACACGTCTGGTACTGAAATGAAGTCCTTCAAGGTTTGTCTTCCATCAGCATCGGTGAACTGTGACAGTACTTGAAATGGCTTGTTGAACAGAATGATTTTAGACTTTTTTGTCATAAGTTAAGCGGGGTCTAAGTGAGTTATTACGGCTTGCTCAGTTTACCACACAATGCTGCTTTATGCGGATTAGGACATAAAAGTGCATTAAACTGATAAAACATGACCAGATAAGCCGATGGTATGACTTGTAACTCTTGCGTTCGTCCCTATACTATTGTTCGCGGTCGAAAAGTAGAAAAAATCCGCACACCCGTTCAGGCCCTACAGGTTTGCTTACGGTGTTACAACAAGTGATATTCGGTAATCTCCCGTTTCCGGATAGCAAACATCAATCCCGTTTTGCATTTTCTCGGCTGTGTCTCTGGGCAGTGGAGGTGCAATGCAACCAAATGGACTAAAAGTTCGGTAGCCTTCTACCGACAACATTGAGGTATATAATGAGTAAAGCCAACTCAAAGATTATCTATACCAAGACTGATGAAGCACCAGCCTTGGCAACATATTCCTTGCTACCCATCATAAAGAAATTTGCTGGCGCAGCCGACATCGACGTTGAGCTAAGTGACATTTCACTTGCTGCACGTATTTTAGCGAACTTTCCTGAGTATTTGACCGACGAGCAAAAAACCTCAGATGCGTTGGCTGAGCTAGGTGCAATGACGCAAGATGCGCATGCAAACATTATCAAGCTGCCAAACATTAGTGCTTCTATCCCTCAATTGCGTGCGGCAATAAAAGAGCTGAACGACAATGGCTTCAAAGTACCTGAGTTCCCAGAAGACGCTGCAACAGACGAAGAAAAAGAAATTCGCGACCGCTACAGTAAAGTACTTGGAAGTGCCGTAAACCCAGTATTACGTGAAGGTAACTCTGACCGTCGTGCACCAAACGCTGTTAAAAACTATGCTCGCAAGCACCCTCATTCAATGGGAGCGTGGAGCCAGGCTTCTCAGACCCATGTTGCGCATATGCGTGGCGGCGACTTCTACTCAGGTGAGAAGTCATTGACCGTAGAAAAAGCCGGTCACGTGAGCATCGAGTTCACAGGTAAAGACGGTAGTAAGAAAACCCTGAAGCCTCGTGTTGACCTATTAGCAGGAGAAGTTATTGACGGAATGTTCATGAGCAAAAAAGCCCTATGTGCATTCTTTGAAGAGCAAATTGAAGACGCTAAGAAAACCGGCATCTTGTTCTCGCTACACGTTAAAGCGACCATGATGAAGGTGTCTCACCCGATTGTTTTTGGTCACTGTGTTAAAGTTTTCTACAAAGATTTGTTTGAAAAATACGGCGAGCTTTTTGACGAGTTGGGCGTAAATCCAAACAACGGACTTGGTAGTGTTTACGACAAAATTGCGTCGCTTCCTGAGTCACAACGTTCTGAAATTGAACGTGATATCAATGCTTGTTACGAAGATCGTCCATTGTTAGCTATGGTTAACTCTGACAAGGGTATCTCAAACCTACATGTACCAAGTGACGTTATTGTTGATGCGTCTATGCCTGCAATGATCCGTAACTCAGGTCAAATGTGGGGGCCAGATGGTCGCCCAGCGGATACCAAAGCGGTAATTCCAGAAAGCACGTACGCAACTATCTATCAAGAAGCAATCAACTTCTGTAAGACTCACGGTGCGTTCGACCCAACTACTATGGGTACAGTACCAAACGTTGGTTTGATGGCGCAAAAAGCAGAAGAATACGGTTCACACGACAAAACGTTTGAGCTGCACGCTGATGGTACGGTTCAAGTTGTTGACCAAGACGGCAACGTTCTTATCGAACACGATGTAGAAGAAGGCGATATCTGGCGTATGTGTCAGGCGAAAGACGCGCCTATCCAAGATTGGGTTAAGCTAGCGGTTACTCGTTCACGTCAATCAGGTATGCCTGCGGTATTCTGGCTAGACGACGAGCGTGCTCACGATGCACAGCTTATCAAGAAAGTGAATACCTATCTTGCGGACCATGATACTGATGGCCTAGATATTCAAATCATGTCACCAGTTCGCGCGATTCGTTACTCAATGGAGCGAGCGATTCGTGGTCTAGATACTATCTCGGTAACAGGTAACGTACTTCGTGATTACCTGACAGACTTGTTCCCAATTCTAGAGCTTGGTACCAGTGCTAAAATGCTTTCTATCGTGCCACTAATGGCCGGCGGTGGCTTATTTGAGACGGGTGCTGGTGGTAGTGCACCTAAGCACGTTCAACAATTTGTTGAAGAAGGTCACTTGCGTTGGGATTCACTGGGTGAATTCTTAGCCTTGGCAGTATCTTTAGAAGATTTTGCGAACAAGCAAGGTAACACTAAAGCACAAATACTCGCTTCTGCGCTAGATAAGGCGACTGAGACGCTGCTTAACGAAGGTAAATCTCCGTTGAGAAAAGCGGGTCAATTAGACAACCGCGGCAGCCACGCTTATCTTGCGCTGTTCTGGGCGAAAGAAGTTGCTGCGCAAACCGACGACGCTGAATTGGCGGCGGAATTTGCTGGCGTTGCTAGTGAGCTTGAAGCCAACATCGACACTATCGTAAGCGAGATCGGTGCAACTGAAGGCTCAGCTAAAGATATCGGTGGATATTACTTCCCTGATTTCGACAAAGCATCTGCTGCAATGCGTCCAAGTGCCACATTGAACAAGATTATTGGTTAATCTATAAAGCCATAATGACAAAAAGCCCGATGTTGCAAAACATCGGGCTTTTTCTTTTTCTGACGTTATAAAGTGCAAAGTTGCTAAAATAATATGACCGAATGGTCTGATACGCATGCACAAAAAAATCGAGACTTAGCTCGTAACTCGTTTAAAGTGCGGTCAGTGAACTATCCACTGACCGCCAATAAAATCTTTGCTTTTATTAACGCTCAGGTTCTTCTTTGAAGCCGATATTTTCTGCATGAAGCCCTTTAGGGCCCTGCTGTACATCGAAGGTCACTTCCTGACCTGCTTTTAATGAGCGATATCCTTCCATTTGAATCGTTGAGTAATGAGCGAATATGTCTTCCCCGCCGTCCTCTGGAACAATAAACCCAAACCCTTTCGCGTTGTTAAACCATTTAACTTTGCCAATCGCCATACTTCGACTTCCTCTTAATCCTTGAACTAACACGGTAATGCCCCCATTATAGAAATAAGCGCATTCAAGGCCCGAATAATTACGGAACCTTAATCAAAATGTAGATTTTTTAACCACATTATGTCAAGACAAAACGCGAATTAATTTTATACAATTTTAGTACGCGTTATGCCTACAAAGCACTATCATTAAATTATGAGTAAAGACAACGCCATTAGTATCGACAAGGACAAGCTAAAAGACGAGCAGCGCAAGAAGGCGCAGCCACCCCCGATGTACAAAGTGTTGTTGAATAATGACGACTACACCCCCCATGGATTTTGTAATAGAAGTATTGATGCAGTTTTTCAATATGGATGCAGAGAAAGCAAACCAGTTAATGCTTACGGTTCATTATCAAGGGAAAGCCGTGTGTGGGATATTTACTGCTGAGATAGCAGAAACCAAAGTCATGTTGGTCAACCAGCATGCGCGAAAACATCAGCATCCACTGATGTGTACGATGGAACCGGCGTAAGTAAAATTGTAGAGGGCGAGTATTATGTTGAATAAAGAACTTGAACAAACGTTGAATCAAGCCTTTGTGTTTGCCAGAGAGCAACGTCACGAATTTATGACTGTTGAGCACCTTTTGCTTGCACTACTAGACAATTCCGCCGCGCGTGAAGCGCTGTTAGCGTGTGGCGCTGATATCGAAGTTATCAAGGCGGAATTGCTCTCATTCGTAAAAGATACCACTCCTCTTATTTTAGATGACCAATTAAATGAGAGAGAGACTCAACCAACACTAGGATTTCAGCGGGTACTTCAGCGGGCAGTGTTCCATGTGCAATCGTCCGGAAAAGACGAGGTAACTGGCGCTAATGTATTGGTCGCTATTTTTAGCGAACAAGAGTCGCAAGCCGTATATATTCTTAAAAAGTCAGATGTCACGCGTCTAGACGTCGTCAACTTCATTAGTCATGGCGTAAGTAAAGCTGATGAGGAAAGTCCGGTGAATCCTGAATCAAGTGAAGAAGGAGAGGCCTCGGAAGATGGTTCAGCATTGGCTAAATATGCTACGGACCTAAATCAGCATGCTAAAGATGGCAAGATTGACCCGTTAATCGGTCGAGACCAAGAATTAGAGCGCACTATCCAGATTCTGTGTCGTCGACGCAAAAATAATCCGCTTCTTGTCGGTGAAGCAGGAGTTGGTAAAACGGCTATTGCTGAGGGATTAGCGTATCGGATTGTCACTGAAGATGTGCCCGAGGTTATCAGCAAAAGTACCGTGTACTCTCTAGACCTGGGTGGTTTACTGGCGGGTACTAAGTATCGCGGTGATTTTGAAAAGCGCCTAAAGTCTATTCTTAAAGAATTAGGTAAAGATCCTGACGCTATACTCTTTATTGATGAGATTCACACCATTATTGGTGCTGGCGCAGCGTCTGGTGGTGTGATGGATGCATCTAATCTATTGAAGCCGAAACTGTCGAGTGGCGAGCTGCGTTGTATCGGGTCAACCACTTATCAGGAGTATCAAGGCATTTTCGAGAAAGACCGTGCATTAGCACGTCGTTTCCAAAAAGTTGATGTTACTGAGCCAAGTGTAAGTGATACCACTAAAATACTTCTTGGCCTAAAAAGCCGCTACGAAGAACACCACAGTGTGCGCTTTACACAAAAAGCGCTTCAGGCAGCAGCCGAGCTCAGTGCCAAGTACATCAACGAGCGTCACCTACCAGATAAAGCCATTGATGTAATGGACGAGGCGGGCGCAAGTCAGCGTTTGCTGCCTCAATCCAAGCGTAAGAAGACAATCGGCGTGGGTGACATTGAGCAAATTATTGCGAAGATGGCGCGTATTCCAGAGAAGTCAGTATCAGCCTCTGATAAAGAAGTACTCAAAAATCTTGGGCGTAACCTCAAGATGGTTGTGTTTGGGCAGGACAAGGCCATTGAGACACTGAACGATGCGATTTTACTCTCTCGCTCTGGGTTAGGCGCAGAAGAAAAGCCCATTGGTAGTTTCTTGTTTGCAGGCCCAACGGGGGTAGGTAAGACAGAAGTTACTCAGCAGCTCGCTAAAATTATGGGTGTTGAGCTTGTGCGCTTCGATATGTCTGAATACATGGAGCGTCACGCTGTGAGTCGTCTTATTGGTGCGCCTCCAGGTTATGTTGGTTTTGACCAAGGTGGTTTACTCACCGATGCCGTGATTAAAAATCCGTACTCAGTAGTTCTGTTGGATGAGATAGAAAAAGCCCATAGCGATATTTACAACATCCTTTTGCAAGTGATGGACCACGGCACATTAACGGACAATAACGGTCGTAAAGTAGATTTTAGAAACGTTGTATTGGTAATGACCACGAATGCTGGTGTTCAAGAGACTGTGCGTAAGTCTATTGGATTCAAGCAGCAAGATCATAGCCACGATGCAATGAGTGAAATCAACAAGGTATTTACGCCTGAATTCAGAAACCGTCTAGATGGTATTATCTGGTTTAATCATCTTGACGCTGAAATTATTCTACAGGTGGTCGATAAGTTCATTATTGAACTTCAGGCTCAGCTAGATGTGAAAGGCGTATCACTGGAGGTGTCTTCATCTGCACGAGCATACCTGGCTGAGAAAGGGTATGACAAAGCTATGGGCGCTCGTCCCATGGCACGGCTTATCAAAGAAGAGCTTAAGAAAGAGCTTGCGAATGAATTATTGTTCGGCAGTTTGGTGAAAGGCGGCAGTGTTAAGGTTGACCTTGACGACAACGATGCTCTTGTTTTTGAATATACAGGTGTTGATGAAGTTAGCGAAGAAGCGGAGTCGAACTGATCGACTTCGCCATTGCGTAAAACTAACAAAAAAGCCCGAGAGTTCACACTGTCGGGCTTTTTTATTGCGTTAACCGCTTAATGGCACATTATCTGGCGCGATAAACAATACGACCTTTAGTTAAGTCGTAAGGTGTCATTTCCACCGTTACCTTGTCGCCAGTAAGAATTCGAATATAGTTTTTACGCATTTTTCCAGAAATGTGCGCTGTAACAACGTGACCATTTTCTAGTTCAACACGAAACATAGTGTTAGGTAGGGTATCGAGTACCGTACCTTCCATTTCAATACAATCTTCTTTTGCCATGTAAAGCAGTTACCTCAGTGATTCAATAATTTTGCCGCGCAGACCTTAACCAATCTTGACCCGACTGTAAAGCTAATACGCGGGATTTTTATCAATTCTGAGCCAATTGTTGTGGCTGAATTGCTCAAAAGGGTGAAATTTGTGTTTATAAGACATTTTTTTACAGCCCTCTACGTAGTAACCCAGATAAACAAACGGCCTACGGTGGGCTTTAGCAAGCACAATTTGTTGTAGGATCATCCAAGTTCCTAGGGACTGATTTTCATAATTTGGGTCGAAAAACGTGTACAGTGCGGATAGACCGTGAGGAATATTTTCGTGATCAACTACGTCAGTCACAGCTACCGCAATCAGATGCTCCCCGTCGTAGGCCTCAATATACATGGGTGACTTCCAGTCACAGGCAACAAAGTTAGTAAATTGTTCCTCAGACGGTGGATACATAGTGCCGTCGGCATGTCGTTCATTAATGTATCGTTCGTACAACGGATAGTAGTCGGGCGACATGGTGTTTGACGTTCGAATAGTAAGATTTTTGTTCTTATTGAGAAGACGCTTTTGGCTTTTTGAGGGAATAAAATCTTCGACTGGCACGCGCACGGATTCGCAAGCACTGCATTCTGCACAATGGGGGCGATAAATCTGCTCGCCACTGCGACGAAACCCTAATTGAATCAGCTGCCCGTACCTTTCCGCTTGCAACAAGGGGTTGTCGGCATAAACAAGCAATCGCTCTTGTTCGTCCGGTAAGTAACTACAATCAAATGTTTGTGTTATGCCGAACCTCAAGGCGTAATATCCTTTGCTTGCCAGTAGGACTGGTATTCTTTTGATAAGCGGCCGTTTTCGTCAAGAGTATGATTGTTGTCATAGAGTTTTTGAACAAAGCTATTTCTCCCCACTGATTTAGCGCCAAGGGATGAGAGGTGTTCAGTGGGTAATTGGCAGTCAATGAATGATAAACCTTGCTGTTTCATGTGTTGCACTAAGGAGAGCATGGCAAGCTTTGATGTATTACTCTTTTTGTGAAACATGGACTCGCCACAGAAAACTTTTCCAATGCCAACACCGTAGAGACCACCCACGAGCGCTTCAGCATCCCACACCTCAACTGAGTGCGCGAGACCTAACTGATGAAGTTGAATGTAAGCCAACTGCATGTCTTGTGTGATCCAGGTTTCAGCTGAAACATCACTATTGGTTAAACTTTGTCTTGGGATAGTGGCGCAAGCGCTTATCACGTCCTCAAAACTATGGTTAAGTGTGACACGGAACTTCTTCTGCTTAGCAAGCTTTTTAAGGCTTTTACTACAGATAAACTCGTCAAGTTCGATAATTGCTCTTGGCGTGGGAGACCACCATAAAAGAGGTTCACCCTCACTAAACCAAGGGAAAATCCCATTAGAGTAGGCGGTAAATAAACGTTGAGGGCTGAGGTCTGCACCGTAGGCGAGTAAACCATTCGGTTCGTCTAGTGCTTCCGACACTGGTGGGAATGGTGAATCTACATCCAGATGGTGAAGTTGAATCATAATCGCTCGATGGGCAGGAAATAAGGTTAGTGAGAATTGAGCTCACTAACCTCACCGGTTTATGCGTTTTCGTCTGACGCCAAGCCGTCAAGATACTTCTCAGCATCTAGAGCAGCCATACATCCTGTCCCTGCAGATGTGATAGCTTGTCGATAGATATGGTCGCTAACGTCACCGGCTGCGAATATACCCTCTACGCTGGTTTGTGTCGCGTTTCCATGAAGGCCACTATTAACCACAATGTAACCGTCTTTCATTTCTAACTGGCCGTCGAAAATCTGTGTGTTGGGCTGGTGACCAATTGCAATGAAAAGACCCATCACATCTAGCTCTTCAGTAGATGCATCTTGTGTATCCTTGACGCGGATTTTTGTTACGCCCATTTCATCACCCAACACTTCATCAAGCGTTTTGTTGAGGTGAAGCACAACATTGCCGTTTTCGGCTTTGTCTCGAAGACGTTTTTCTAAAATCTTCTCACTGCGAAAGGTGTCACGACGGTGAACTACATGCACCTCTGAAGCAATGTTAGATAGATAAAGCGCTTCTTCTACAGCGGTATTACCACCACCCACAACGGCGACTTTTTGGTTGCGATAAAAGAAACCATCACAAGTAGCACAAGCAGATACACCTTTACCCATAAAGGCTTGCTCTGATGGCAGACCAAGATACTTTGCTGAAGCGCCCGTCGCTATAATTAACGCATCACAGGTGTAAGTGCCGTTGTCACCATAAAGCGTGAAGGGGCGTTTTGTTAAGTCTGTTTTATTGATGTGATCGAAAATAATTTCCGTATCGAATTTTTCTGCATGCTTCTGCATACGAACCATCAAATCAGGACCTGTTAAACCTTCTGGATCACCCGGCCAGTTTTCAACTTCTGTGGTCGTTGTTAGCTGTCCACCTTGTTGAATACCTGTAAGTAATACGGGTTCTAAGTTCGCTCGTGCAGCATAGACTGCGGCAGAGTAACCTGCTGGGCCTGAACCCAGAATAAGTAGACGAACATGTCTGCTCTCTGACATTTGAATCTCCAATTCTCGTAACCCCACAATGGGCTAAAAAGCGTAATGAATGCTAGGTGAGGGCAACGGTGTCACTTTTCAACAGTAGGATTTGATTTGTAATATGCGATAATAATATATGGCGATCATTGTGCCTTTTATTTCGGAAATTGTCACATGCAGAGTGTAGTGCGCTATACTTAAGCCATGGTATGGCACGGTAAAGTTCAGTATTAATTATTCGTAATTTTGCTCAACGAAGCTTGTTGTAGAAAGTGTCAGTCATTAACTAATATGCAAAACCATAGTGTGGAGTCAGGGGTAAATGTCACAGTCAGTCTTTAGCATGTTGAAAGATGGGCAAGGCTACATGAATGAGTGGCCTATGAAGAAAGAGCTATATAGCTACTTTCCTGAATGCCGTGTTGTGGCTGCAACTCGATTCAGTATCAAGGTAATGCCGCCCGCTGCGGTGGTTACCTGTGCATTTATGCTACACACCATGGGCGTGTCTCATTTACCACAAATCATTACTATAGGTGCTTTCTTTCTGAGTTTACCTTTGCAAGGTCTGTTGTGGCTCGGTCATCGTTCCAATCAGCAATTACCACCTGCGCTTCAGCATTGGTATATGGAAATACACGAAAAAATGCGTTCGCACGGTGTGGCGGTTTCATCTGCAGAATCTAAACCTAAGTACCGCGCGCTGGCAAAATTACTCAAGTCTGCGTTCGATAACCTAGATGCTGCATTTACGCAGCGTTGGTTTCACTAACCTTAACCTGTTGAAGTGTGTTACCGCATCGCTTACAGCGATACTGGGCACCCTTTAACACCTTGTTGTGTCTCCGTACTCCCAACTCCACAACGCCGCAGGCACATTGGTAATCAAAGGTATTTCTTTTGAGTTCAGCGGTGTCAAATTTGTGTGTTACCTCAGGGGCACATGCAAATACTTGTGACATCATGGATTGCCATTCTCTGCCATGAGGTTTTACTTTGCCGAAACACTGCCAAACCAATAAGTGACTGACTTCATGAGGAACGACATCGTTAATGAAGCTGTCCTGGTTTGATTTGTAAATAAGCGGGTGGAAGTTGATACGGTTCACATTCAAAAATGCGGTTCCCGCTGTTTTTCCTGATTTTCTGAAGGTAATTTGAGGGCGAGGGAACTGACGGCCTAGGTATTGTTCCGCCAGTTCGTAGCACGCATTAACTTTGTCGTAAATGCGTGCACGCTCATGTTCAGTGAGATCTTTATCTGCGATGCTATTCCACCTTGCACTGCATACAAAGTACGTAAACACCCATAGGGTCATTAAGTTTACGAACATTATCAAGTTCACTGACAACACTTTTCACCATATCTACAAGAGCTGAATCTGTTTCAGCAAATTGCCATTTACCGACAACGCCGAAAGCTTGTCCGAAGAATTCCTTCCAGAATAACTCCTGTGGCGATAAGCTACGTTGTACGTAAAAAGTGTCGTATTGCTCGAGCTCTGCGAATTCTGCAGCCGAGTTGATTGCGTCACTTAACGTGCCGAGTTCGTCGACCAAACCAAGCTCTAGCGCATCTTCACCAATCCAAACACGGCCCTGAGCAATACCGTCTACTTGTGTCAGCTCCATTTCTCGAGCATTTGCCACGAGTGAAATGAAGTCGTGGTAGCTGCTCTCTACACTGCGTTGCAACAATTGACCGAACTCTGGCGCAAGTGGACGAAGAGGAGACAAACCTGCCATTTCTGTTGAACCTACACCGTCATTATGAATACCAAGATAATCGAGTGTGTTCTCATACGTCATGAACATACCAAACACACCGATAGAGCCAGTGATCGTACTCGGGCTGGCAAAAATTTTGTCGGCGTTGGCCGCTATCCAGTACCCGCCAGACGCAGCATAAGTACTCATAGAGACTACCACAGGCTTCCCTGCATTTTTCAGCTCTAGTACTTCTTGGCGAATTATCTCAGAGGCAAATGAGCTACCACCGGGAGAGTCAATTTGAAGAACTACTGCTTTTACGTTGTCGTCGAGGCGGGCTTTGCGAAGCAGTTGTGCAGTACTGTCACCACCAATTGTGCCCGCTTTTTGAGTGCCATTGAGTATAGTGCCTTTAGCAACGACTACAGCGACTTTAGATAAGTTTGACTCTGGAACAGGTAGTGGTGCATTCACAACATTCGAGTACGTTCTATAAGCTGTGATGTTTATACCGAGTGGGTTGTCACCAGTACCTACAACCTCTGATAGCTCAAGGCGAACTTCTTCGCGAGTTTTCAGCGCATCTACCCACTGGTGGTCCACGGCGTACTGTGCAAAGTTACCACCTGCGTTGTTGAACTTCTCAACTAGTTCACCTAGCGTTTCGTCGAAGTTGTTAACATCAAACCCACGAGCCGCTGCAATATCTTGTTTGTATTGCTCCCAGTACGTATCTAACCACAACTGATTGGCTTGCTTTGCCGCTTCTGACATATCATTGCGCATGAAAGGTTCTACAGCAGACTTGTAAGTACCTACACGGAAAATGTGTGTGGTAATTTTAAGCTTTTCAAGCATGTCCTTGTAGTACATGCCGTAGCGGCCAAAACCTTCGATAAGTAATGCACCCATAGGGTTCATATAAACATGGTCGGCATGCGCTGCGAGATAGTACTGACTTTGGGTAAAGTAATCGCCAATAGCATAAACAGGCTTACCGGAAGTTTTAAAATCCTCGATAGCCATCGCGACGGTACGGAGCTTATCTAGACCGCCACCGGCAAGCCCGTTCAAATCCAGAATCATCGCGGTAATTCTGCGGTCTTGTTTGGCGTTTTCGATGACCTTTACAACTTCTCGAACCAGCATTTCAGGATTATCAGATTCTTGCCCAAATGCGTCTTGAAGGAACTGCTCGAATGGGTCAACGCCTTCCTTCTCGATAACGAGAGTTCCCGTTAGGCTCAACATCAGTGCACTGTTGTTATTGACCTTCATTGGATCATTGTCTTGGCTTAATGCCACGATTAGCCCGACGAACAACACTAAAAAAATGATGTTAAAAAACAACTTTCTTGAAAAGTTGAGTACCGCCCACAACCCTAAAAATAAGGACTTTGTCCAGTTTCCTTTGGAAGCCATAAAATCTGATACCTAGTTTTGTTTTATTCTATTATGCGACCTATTCTAATCAAAATCGCCTGATTAATTGTAATTAATTGTTAGAACTGTACTTCAGAAGGAGAGTAAAACCGCAGATTTCGCGCTAATCACTTTCCTTTAACCACTTACGTATCAGTACTGCAATTCGTTCATGATCTTCACTACTCAAACTCATTATTAACTTACCTACTTTCGGTTTGTAGTGAACTTTTTCTTGTCCTCGGGCCACGATTCGCTTGAAAGGCGACGGTTTTGCACGATTCTTTAGAGATGAAGAAAGTTTTTTCATTCGAGTTCGTTCTTATTTACAAATAAGCCCACTTAGGACCAAACAATGATAACTCAAATATATAACACCGTAGTTGATAAGATGAAATATGGTGACGGCATACCGTTGCTACTACTGAGACTTTTTCTCGCCCCAGTGATGATTCAAGCGGGTTGGACTAAAGTGCAAAGCTTCGACAATATTGTCAATTGGTTTGGAAATGAAGATTACGGTTTGGGGTTACCCTTTCCCTTGGTAATGGCATTCCTGGCTACCGCCGCGGAGTTGGTAGGGGGCTTTCTCATCCTAATTGGTGCGTTGACTCGCCTGGTAAGTATTCCGTTGTTAGTCACTATGGTTGTTGCCATGGTGACGGTTCATGCTAAAAATGGTTGGGCAGCAATTGCGGACGCATCCTCATGGCTGTCAGACGGGACTATTTTTCTTAATGAGACCGTAATGGAAGCGCCTGAGCGTCTTGCTGCGGCTAAGTCATTGCTTCAGGCACATGGACATTACGATTGGCTCACCGGTAGTGGTAGTTTTGTCATTTTAAACAATGGTATAGAGTTTGGCGCTACTTACTTTGTGATGTTAGCGGTACTATTGTTCTACGGTGGTGGACGTTACGTGAGTGTTGATTATTTTGTGTCGAAAGCCCGTTCGAAGAAAGCGGTAGACTAGCTAAACTACTTTTTATTGCACTTTATTTCACGATAAGTAGTATCCACTTTCATTAACGCAGTACGACTATATCGTGAGGAGCGCCCATTGGACGCATTAGAACTACTTTTGACTCGCCGCTCGCAACCAAAATTGGTTGCGCCTGCTCCATCGGGGAAAGCGCTAGAGAATATTTTGAAGGCTGGAACACAAGTTCCTGATCATGCGGGTTTGTGTCCTTGGCGTTTTATTGTTTGCACTGGTGATGGGCTGAATCGCTTGGGTGAGATTTATAGTGATTCTGCCCGTTCAAATGATAAGCCAGATTCTGATATAAACCGAGCAAAACAGCTACCGCTGAGAGCTCCCATGGTTGTGGTTGCTATTGCTCGCTATGTTGAACATGAGAAAGTACCAAGAGTAGAGCAAATTGGCTCTGCTGCCTGCAGTGTAATGGCAATGCAAATGGCGGCCCTAGCACAAGGTTTTAACGGAATGTGGAGAACAGGAAGTTACGCTCATTGTGAACACGTGAAAACTGCTTTTGAATTAGAAAAAGAAGACGAAATTGTTGGTTACTTGTATTTAGGTACGCCCCAGTTCGCCGCGCCTACTAAGCCTGAGAAAAACCTCTCAGACTTTGTTACTTATTGGAACTAGCGCTTTACCACGGTCATCCTCTGGCTGAAAGCCCTCACAGCGTTACGCATCGGGGGCTTTCAACGTAACAGTATACCCAGAGTACTTTCTTATATTAATAACTCTGTTATCGTCTAGTAGCCAATATTGCCCTTTAATTCCGTTTAACACGCCTGAAAACTCTGGCGTTTTCTCCGCGTTTATCGACGTGATTTTACTTGGATATACGGAGACAGGGTAATTAATAGCATGCATTGGGCTGTCCACTTCCGACACAGCTTGGAGGCCAAATTCTTGTTTGATGGCTTCGAGACCTGGCGCTATTTTTTCCATCAGTGTTTGCTTTAGCGCTAGCAAGTCTTGCGAGTCCGGCTGGCCCTTGAGCATTGTACGCCAGTTCGTTTTGTCTCCAATGTGCTCTTTACACAACATCTCAACCTTACCACTGGTGAGCCTATCTTTAACCCTAAGCATAACTAAGGCTTGGCTTGCACCTTGATCCATCCATCTCGATGAGATGCTATTGGTTACGTGACGTGTGATACCAACTTTTAAATTGCCAGTATTGGCAAGGTAAACGAAATGGTCACTTAAACAATGCTCTTCACCCCATGAGGGTTCTCGACATGTCCCTTCATGGTAATGACATTTCTCAGGTTTGATAATACAGCTATCACACTGAGCCAGTGTGATTAGACAGCGATAACAGTAACCTTGATTAAAGCTCTTTTTAGTTTCTTTGCGCAATGGACACAATGGATATCACCATCGAATGACACCGAAATTTGTTGGCCGATGAGCGAAGACATATCAACCAACTGTTCGCCTATCGGAAGGGTATAGTTAACTAAACCATTCTCGTCAGCTTGCGTGTGCATTTTGCGTAAGGCACCTGAAATTTCCATTATAATTCTCGCTCTGAAAGTTCACCGCGCAAGCTCTTGGTGAGTTGTTCCGTCAGTGTTTTGTAGTCAATATCTTTACTTAATAGATAGTGTAGTTTAGCCAGCGTTGCCTCTGGTGTCATATCCCCGCCCGATAGTACCCCAGCTTCTTTGAGTGCATTACCTGTGGCATAGCCACGCATGTTTACGCTTCCTCTTAAACATTGAGTACAATTTACGATAGGTATTTGACGCTGCCGTGCATACTCGAGCTGTTCAATTAACTTTGCGTTTTGTGGCGCATTGCCCACGCCGTAACTCAACAGAATCAGAGCATTCACCGGTTGCATCAGTGTATTTTGAATGACCTGTGCGGCAATCCCAGGGTATAGGCTTACCATGCCAATGGGTTGTGCAGAGACTTTAGAGACCATTAAACTCTCCGAGGTGGGAGTGGCTAGCTTACCTGCGTTTAGACTTATATTTATCCCTGCCTCGAGTAAGGGCGGAAAGTTGGGAGAATCAAATGCATTGAATCCATCAGCATCAACTTTTCGGCTTCGATTGCCTCTCAGTAGACGATTGTTGAAGAATAAACTGACTTCGGCAATGGGGTAGTTCGCTGCCACATACAACGCATTCAACAGATTCACCTGTCCGTCAGAGCGCAGTTCTGCGAGCGGAATTTGCGAGCCAGTAACAATGACGGGTTTACTGAGGTTTTCAAGCATAAAACTCAGTGCAGAGGCAGTATAGGCCATTGTATCTGTGCCATGTAAAATGATAAATCCGTCGTAGTTGTCGTAGTTTGCAGCAATATCATTAGCTATGCGCTGCCAATCTGAAGGGTTCATATCAGACGAATCGATAAGATTATCGTATTCATGTAGGGTGAAATCGGGCATTTCCGGACGGTGAAATTCCGGCATATTTTTCAATGTATTCTGTAAGAAGCCTGCGGCGGGTACATAGCCTTGCTCAGATGGCTTCATACCAATGGTGCCACCTGTATAAGCAATATAGATGTGTTTACGCATATGTTTCTCTCGTTAGTGGCGCTTTAATGTTGCTGATATAGCAAGGTTATTGTTGTTTTTAACGCTGTAACTGTCATATTAGCGCGCATTCTAACAGTCTATCTTAATATGTCATTAGTCTAGAGGTATCCATATTGTCGAGGCCGACTCGTTTGCATTTCCCTTCTACAATCTCAGTCGTGACATATTTTCAAACAATTTACCTTGGCACTTCAGAAAAACTCTTTCGATAAATGCGCCATACTGCTTTAGAATCTCAGCGAACAACAATAAATAATTAGGAATACGACATGAAAAAACAACTCTTGTCTCTGGTCATTGCCGGTGCAATGTCGGTATCGACAGGTGTTTTGGCACACTCTCACTCAACCGATAACAACGGCAACGCGCACGGGGCTGAAGTGACTGAGCAGTCTGAGGCGCAAAAGCTTGCAGTGTTAACACAACAGTATTTCGATGAAAGTTTGTCTCGTAGTCCACTGATGGCAACCTTCTATGGTGTCAGTGAGTACAATGATCAGTTCAACGATCCTCTTAGCCCAGAGCTTCTAGCGGACGCACTTGCTTTTGAGAAACGTTATCTTGCCGAGCTGGAAAAAATTGATAGCACTCAGCTTTCTGGCCAAGATTGGATCAGCTACGAAATCTTTAAAAATGATCGCCAACACAGTATCGACGGTGTGAGATTTGGCACACAATACATGCCTATCTCCCAGATGGGTGGTGTACACACCTTCTTCCCAATGTTAGGTTCTGGTCAGTCAGCTCAGCCATTTAATAGTGTGGAAGACTACGATAACTTTGCTAAACGTACCCTAGGTTTCGCTACGTATATGGATAGCGTAGTGACGTATATGAAACTTGGGGTTAAGGAAGGGGTTGTACTTCCTACGCCAATCGCAGAAAAGCTCTTACCGCAACTTTCTGCACATGTCGTAGACGATGTAACGACGAGTGTGTTTTATGGGCCAGTCGCAGCGCTGTCAGAAAATGAGGGCATTTCTGAAGAAGATAAAGCGCGAATTACTGCTGATTACAAAGCGCTTATCCTAGAAGTCATCGCTCCGGCGTATCAACGGGTTCACGATTATGTGAAAAATGAGTACTTACCAGCAACTCGCGCTAGTGTAGGTTTGTCTGGGTTGCCTGATGGAAAAGCATGGTACGAGTATCAAATTAAGACACACACCACATTACCTTTGAGTGCAGATGCCATTCACGAATTTGGCTTGCAGGAAGTTAGCCGTATTCTTGATGAAATGAATAAAGTACGAGAAACCGTTGGTTTCGAGGGTGATTTGCCGGCATTTTTTGACCATCTACGTACAGACGACAAGTTTTACTTCACCACAGAAGAGGACTTGATAGCTGCGTATACCAATGTTAAAGCAGACATAGATGCACGACTGCCTGCCTTATTTAACGTGTTTCCCAAGTCTGACTATGTTGTGAAAGCGGTTGAGCCTTATCGCGCTGCGTCTTCTGCAGCGGCCAGTTATATGCCGCCTGCACCAGATGGTAGCCGTCCAGGTATTTTCTACATTAATACGCGAGACTTAAAAGCTCAGCCTAAGTTCAGCTTGGAAACGCTCAGTGTGCACGAAGCCGCACCAGGACATCATTTCCAAATTGCTATTCAACAAGAAGTGGAAGGCTTGCCTTTATTCCGTAAATTTAACGGCTATACCGTGTTCAGTGAAGGGTGGGCACTTTATGCTGAAAGTTTAGGTAAAGAGCTCGGTTTATTCTCAGACCCCTACATGTGGTACGGTCGATTGAATGACGAGCAGCTTCGCGCAATGCGCTTGGTGGTGGATACAGGGCTTCACGCTAAGGGCTGGAGTCGTGAAAAGGCCATTCAGTATATGCTAGACAACTCGTCTATGGCTGAGTCTGATGCGGTTGCTGAAGTTGAGCGATATATTTCTATGCCTGGTCAAGCACTCGCATATAAAACAGGCGAACGCCATATTCGAGAACTTCGTGAATCAGCAAGTGAAACCTTGGGTGATAAGTTTGATATCCGTGATTTCCACACCCAAATATTAACTGACGGAGCAATGCCAATGCCGATTTTGAGTCAAAAAATCGAGCAGTGGATAGCAGCACAAAAGTAAATTAGTACAACTTAATTTTGTAACCAATGCAAACCGCAAGGACATTACTTGCGGTTTTTTTATGTCATGAAAAAGAGCGCCTAATATTAATACCTCAATGCTCTCCACTCCTCAATTTTCCTAGTGTTTAGACGCACTTTATTTGCGAACCGCTGATTTTATTCTAAGTTTTACAATGTGATGTAAATTTCACGTCGTCGCACAATTGTCATGGATTTGTTTTATTAACATCGAGCGTTTTTTGTATTTTTGGGTTTGTTACAAAATTACAACAGATTGCCTGTAAACGCCCTAAATACGGCGCTTTTTGGTGTTAAATTACATGCTTTCGTATATTGGTAATGTTAACAGTGTGTTGCGTTAATTTTATTGAATACGTATGCAGGCAATTGTGCAAAAGAAAC
Source organism: Alteromonas sp. KUL49 (assembly GCF_006538345.1). GTDB lineage: Bacteria > Pseudomonadota > Gammaproteobacteria > Enterobacterales > Alteromonadaceae > Alteromonas. Next base: position 134,901 of record NZ_BJKL01000011.1, read on the forward strand.
GAGGTCTATAGCATTGTCGGCGACGAGATGTATTGTCACTGGATTGTCATAAAAACAAGAATAAGACAAAAACTATAACCGAATGGGACACCCGTTTTATGAAACAATTTAAACCAAATCTCATAAAAGCAGCGCTGATTACAAGTGGCGTTGCTTTTGGAAGTTCATCTGCTTTTGCTCAAGACGCTAACGCACAAGGTATCGACGAAGCCACTGTTGAAGTAATTCAAGTAAGTGGTATCCGCGGAAGCTTACAACGTGCACAAGCGATCAAGATGGATAGCACGTCTATCGTTGAAGCACTTTCTGCAGAAGACATTGGTAAGCTTCCTGACACAAGTATCGCAGAATCGATCGCACGTCTACCTGGTCTTGCAGGTGAACGTCGCAACGGTCGTACAAGTGGTATCTCAGTTCGTGGTTTCAACGAAAACTACGTAGGTACATCGCTTAATGGACGTGAGTTGCTAGGTATGGGTGATAACCGAGGCGTTGAATTCGACCTTTACCCAACTGAAATTATCTCAAATATTCTTGTTTATAAAACGGCTGAAGCCGGTATGACTACCCAGAACATTGGTGGCTCTATCGACCTTCAAACGGTTAGTCCTTTGTCTGCAAAGAGCACATTTACTTTCAATGGTAACATTGAGAAAAATGCTGAAGATTCTCCTAACCCAGATTATGACAACCAAGGCCATCGCTTATCGTTGAATTTCGTTGATCAATTCGCTGACGACACACTCGGTCTAGCATTAACTATTGCTAGCATGGAATCTCCTCGTCAAGAAGAGCACTTCCGTGGTTGGGGTTACGCAACAGCCAATGCTGCAAACGCGGCAGACGGCGTTGACGTACCAGACGGTACACTTATTCTTGGTGGTCACGATTCGTTCGCACGTTCAGCAATGCTAGAGCGTGACTCGGTTGCAGCTGTTGTTGAGTGGGCGCCGAATGACAAATTAAACATTCAAGTTGACGCGTTATACATTGATTTTGTTGAAAACGATGTCCGCCGTGGTCTTGAAGAAGGTGGTCCAGAGTGGGGTGGTGTTAACTACACTATCACGGGTGTTGAAAACGGCCTTGTGACTTCTGGTTATCACGATGGATTCCTGTCAGTAATCCGTAACGACGCGCGTAGCCAAGATGCAAAACTCACCACTATCGGTGTAAACGCTGAGTATCAACTTAATGATTCTTGGACGCTAGAAGTTGATTATTCTACGGGTAGTGTTGAAAAAGAAATTATTGACGTAGAGAGCTATTCAGGGGTTGGCCGTGCTGGCATTGATGGTCGTCCTCTAGCGCCGCGTAGCTGGGAAATGACTTCTACTGGTGTTATGTATTCAGACCACCCAACATTGGCACCGCTTGATCTCACTGATCAAAGCCTAATTCGCTTAGCGGGTCCGCAGGCATGGGGTGCACCTATCATCGGTTCTGACGCTCAGGATGGTTTTGTTAACCAACCTACCTTTGAAGAAGATCTTGATACTTTGCGCTTTGATGCAAAAGGTTTTGTTGAATGGGGTGTAGTAACTGGTATGTCTACTGGGGTTATCTACTCTGACCGCTCTAAAACTAAGCTTAACAATGGTGCGTATTTAACTGCTCCATCATACCCTGGTGATGAAGCACTACCTTCTGTTGTTGGTGTTGTTCCTCTAGATTTCATTGGTATCAACGGTATCTTAGGTTATGACTCACTAGGTCTATATAACAGTGGTTACTACACGGCAACTGATGCCAAGTTAGTTCAGAATGACCGTTTAGGTGATACCTATACTGTCGATGAAGAATTGCTTACGTTCTACACCAAGTTTGATCTTGAGTGGGAAGTCGGTGACATTTGGGTTCGCGGTAACGTGGGTGTTCAAGTGGTTAACGCAGACCAGCAGTCAACAGGCTTCTCAACGACCTCTGATGCAGACGGCAACACGGTAGCTACTGCGGTAAGTGGTGGTGCTGATTACACTGACGTATTACCAACCTTGAACTTGTCTGCGGAAGTTGCTGAAGGACAATTCGTTCGTTTCGCACTTGGTAAAGTAATTTCTCGCCCACGTATGGATGACATGCGTCCGAATACACAAGCGAGCTTCGCGTTTAACGACAACCAAATCACCAGCACAGATCCAGAAAACGGTCCGTGGGGTGGTAGTGCAGGTAACCCTGAACTTAAACCACTTGAAGCTAACCAGCTTGACCTTGCATACGAGTACTACTTTGCTGATGCGGGTTATGTTGCAGCGTCATTCTTCTACAAAGACATTAAGAACTGGCACCGTGATACCAGCGTAATCGTTGATTTCTCTGACGTGTACATTCCTGAACTGCACCAAGGATCACAGGGCCAAACTCCTGGTACATTCCTAGGTGGTGTTTCTGGTGTACTTGATGGGTTCGAAGGTTTTGTACGTGGTTACGAACTTCAGGGTCTATTAACGGGTGAAATGCTACACGACTCACTTGAAGGCTTCGGTCTATTTGCAAGTGCAACCTTTATGGACGGTGAAGTTGATGCAGCACCAGGCCAAACGGAAACACGTATTCCTGGTCTTTCAGAAGAGTCTTACAGCTTGACATTCTACTACGAGAGCAATGGTTTTGAGTTCCGTGTAGCAGGTACTAAGCGTGACTCTTACCTAACAGAAGAACGTGGTACAAGTTTGGCATTGGTTGATGCAACTAAACAGGGCGGAACGCTTGTTGATGCTCAGATTGGTTATGACTTCAGTGAATCTGGTATTGAGTACCTAGAAGGATTGCGTGTAACACTACAGGCACAAAACTTGACTGACCTAGAAGATATTCAAACGTCAGCATCAGATGCTCGTCAAGTGACGCAATTCCAGTCTTACGGTACTAACTACTTGTTGGGCTTCAACTACACATTCTAAGTGCGAGTTGTTACGGGGTAACGGCGTTCTAATGTTGCCCCAAACTGTATTTAAAGCCACACTGTTGTTTTGTTATCGATGTAGGGCGGTAGCAAATAGGCAGGTGGCTTTTCTTTTATGCAGTGCCCAATGACAAGTAATTAAAAATGTAGCGATTACTTGTCTTTGCGTATTGTGTGTAAATTCAATGTCGAGGACAAAGCAGGTATGCATGACCCGTCAAAAGCGCCAGTAAAGCGCGTTGTAGTTGCAGGTGGTGGTACCGCAGGTTGGTTATCTGCGGCGCTGTTGAAGAAAGTCATTGGTGACGCTATTCAAGTTACCCTTGTAGAGTCTGAGCAAATCGGTACCGTAGGGGTGGGTGAAGCCACGATCCCTCCTATTCGACTGGTAAATCAAGTACTCGGATTAGATGAAGCCGAATTTATTCGCGAAACAAAAGCAACTGTAAAACTTGCTATTCGGTTTGAAAACTGGAAAACCCAAGGCGAGCACTACTATCACACATTTGGTGCCCCAGGAAAGAGTTTGGCCTTTTGCCATTTTCACCACTTTTGGCTTAAAGCTCGACAGCAAGGTCACGAGCATGATCTTTGGGAATACGACCTCAATTATCTAGCTGCTGAAGCCGGTAAGTTTGCCCGTATCAACGCAAAAGACAGCGTATTGGATCTTCCTTTTGCATATCACTTTGATGCGTCCCTTTACGCAAGATTCTTGCGCAAGCGTTGTGAAATGATGGGTGTTACTCGGGTTGAAGGTAAAATTAATCACGTTGTACGACACGGTGAGTCCGGTTTTATTACAGGACTTTCATTAGATAACGGCAACACCATCGAAGGTGATTTGTTTATCGATTGTACTGGTTTTCAGGGATTACTCATCAATAAAACCCTTGGCGCGGGTTACGACGACTGGTCTCATTTATTACCTTGTGACTCTGCGCTAGCCGTACCTTCTGAACGACATGAAAAAACCGCACCATACACCCGTTCAATTGCCCATAGTGCGGGATGGCAGTGGCGGATCCCACTGCAACACAGAAACGGCAACGGCCATGTTTTTTGTTCTCGTTATATCAGTGAAGACGAAGCTCAGCATGTATTAATGTCGAACTTAGACACAAAACCATTGGGCGATCCCAAACTCATTCGTTTTACTACAGGCCGTCGACGAAAGCAGTGGCTTAAGAATGTTGTGGCAGTGGGTCTGTCTAGCGGATTCTTGGAACCGCTAGAGTCAACAAGTATTCATCTGATTCAATCGGCTATTGTCAGATTACTCAATTTGTTCCCACACAACGGCGTTTCAGACTCACTGATTGACGAGTACAACAAGCAATCAGAATTAGAGTACGAGCAAATCAGAGATTTCCTTGTGTTGCATTATATTCAGAATGAACGTTATGAAAGCCGGTTCTGGAACGACATACGGAATATTGATGTGCCTGATTCCCTCAAGCACAAAATGGAACTGTTTCGTCAAAACGGTACGTTAGTTCGCGAGCAAAATGATTTGTTCTCAGAAGGTTCATGGCTTCAGGTGATGTATGGGCAGGGGATAACGCCACAAGATTATCACGGTATAGTGAATAGCATGTCGGACGAAAAAATTCAGAGTATGTTGTCATCGATTTACGATATTAAACGTGAACCTCTCGCACAAATACCAGACCACGACACCTATATTGAGATGTTGTGTAAGTCAGCTCGCTAGAGTTGCGATTTAAACATTTTAATCACATATTATTATCATTGGTGGTAAGAGTTATCACCAATGCACCTCATGAAAATTCATTTATTTCATTTTGATAGCGAATAAATCTTAAATTTTGTTAATCACAAGTGAAGTTATTGTGAATGAATACGTATGCATCCCATTGCTCCCTTTTTGGTCAAGCAGATAAAATTTGTAGTGAACCATAATGGGTTAGCCACAGTGTTGGTTAGCCGATAAAAACAAGGAATGGGACACAATGAAAAACTTCAAACCCAGCTTGATCACGGCTGCGTTGGTGAGTAGTGGATTTGCTTTTGCATCACTCCCCATCTTCGCGCAGGAGTCAAACACACCACCTCCTACCGATGAAGTACCTCAAGTTTCTGAATCAGCGATTGAAGAAGAAACACTTGAGCGTATTGAGGTAAGAGGCTTTAGTACAAGCCTTATTCAATCACTTAACCAAAAGCGCTTTTCCGACACGGTATCTGAGCAAATTTCTGCAGATGACTTAGGTGGATTACCCGATGTATCGATGGCTGACGCATTAACGCGACTCCCCGGTATATCAGCGGTACGTACTGGTGGGCAGGCCGCGGAAATTAATATTCGTGGTTTAGCCGGTGATTTCGTATTCTCAACGCTAAACGGTCGAGAGCAGGTTTCAACCAGTGGTGATAGAGCCATTGAGTTTGATCAATATCCATCGGAATTGATTACTGAAGCTGCTGTTTACAAATCACCTAAAGCGTCTTTGATTGAAGGTGGTATTGCGGGTACGGTTGAACTCAAGACCGCCAGCCCACTGTCAATTGACCAACCGTACAAGTTTAGTGCTAACGTCCGCGGAATGTACAATGACGCCGCAGGTGACATTGCCGATGCGACGGAGTTTGGTCAGCGCATTAGTTTCTCTTATCAAGCGAAGTTTTTAGAAGACACATTGGGTGTCTCATTGGGTTATGCTCGTTTGGTACAACCCAGCGTATCAACACAATTTATCGGCCTAGCGTACAATGGGGCCGTGGATGTTGATGGTGTTGAGGGTGATAACGATAGAGCAGGTACTGATTGCCCAGAGTGCGAGTTGATTTCAGAGGGTTTTGAAATGCAGCACAAAGGCGGTGAAGAAACCCGTAACGGTTATGTTGCTGCTATCGAATGGGCACCCATTGATACTTTTACTCTTAAAGCCGATGCTTTTGTTTCTAAGTTTGATTCTGAACAATTTGCTCGTGGTTTTCGTGTAAAACTTGGCGGCGTCAATGCCAACATTACTAACCCTGTTATTGTGAATAACTCAGTGGTTGGTGGTACGTTCTCACGCACTGATCAAAGCTTTACTCGGGTTGAATTGGTTAACGATGATAACCAAGACTTTGACCAAGTAGAGAGCTACGGTATTAATGCGAATTGGGAGATTACTGACAGCTTCTCAATGCAAGCGGATATCTCACTGTCTAAAGCGCAAAGTGATTTCCGCAATGGCCTGTTATGGTCGTTAGTTGGCGAAGACGCAAACGCTGTTAGTCCTCGCTTTGATGAAAATGTGCAGATTTCATATTTGCTTAACGGGCTAAACTTACCCGACCTCGCATTTAATCAAAGTAGTGCATTTACCGATTTAGATCGCGTAATGGTGAGTAAATACGGTATTTATCCCTTCGTGAACAACGACGAGCTAGACGCGTACCGTCTAGACTTCCAATACTATTTTGACAATCCATTCTTCTCTGGAATTGAGTTCGGCTATCGCTATTCTGATCGCGAGTACAGTAATGATCGTTCAGTATTTGAATACGGTAACGATGGCGCATTCTCTGCGAGTGAACCACCGCTTCAGCTAACCAGTGATATGGTGGAGCAAATCGATTGGAGTGGAGAATTTGGTTACTTCCCGTCTTACTTGTCTGTTGACTTGAATAAAGCGTTGTCTGCGTGGTTCCCACAAGGTACACCGCAACCGGTGCAAACGTGGGGACCAGGGGCTGCCGGTGTTATTAATGGGCCAGGCACAGGACCAAGTACTTCTTGGACCATCCAAGAAAGTGGCGATGTGTTTGAAACCGTTAACGCTGGTTACTTGATGGCGAATATCGATACAGAAATTGGTGAGCTCCCTATTACTGGTAACGTAGGCGTGCGCTATGTACGCACAAAACAAGCATCGACAACCCTTCAGCGAGCAACTCAGCTGATTTCAGACCCAGTTACTGGTGTAACGGTTGAGGTGAGCGACCCAACAGCGGGTGCACAAAACATTATGGACGAAGCGGGATTAATTAATAATTTCTACCGTCCAGCGGTGTTAACCCACGAATTCTCTGATGTACTTCCATCAATCAACCTGAACTTCAAGCTTACTGATGCTACGCAGCTTCGTGTTGCGGCGGCAAAAGTGATGGGACGGGCGCCTATCAATCGCTTTGCAGCAAATGCGTCAACAACTATCGAAACGGTTACTGCAGTTCAAGATCGCGACTCTGGTGAAATCACCCTGTCACAGCCTACAGCGCGTGTAAACGGTTCAGCGAAAAATAGCCCATACCTTGAACCATTCTATGCGACTCAGTACGACGTTTCATGGGAATACTATTTCGAAGAAACAGAGGGCGCGTTAGTTGTTGCGGCGTTCTTTAAAGACATCGAATCTTTCATTGAAGAAGTTGCTATCGAGCCTTATGACTTTGCTGCGAATGGCATCATAGTTCCAGACGAAGTACAGGTACCCGTGTTCTTAGAGCCAGAATTTTCTGGTCAGGAAGCAGAGCTTGCACTAGACGAAAATGGCGATCCAATATTTGTTACCGTTCCGACTGAAAACGGTCGTTACGAAACTGCGGTAAACAATGCGGAAGGCGGCTATATTCGTGGTCTTGAAATAGCCTATACACAAATCTATAGCATGCTACCTGGCGCATGGTCAGGCTTGGGCGTCAGTGCCAGCTACTCTTATACGGAAAGTGAAATCCAGCGCACATTGAGTGATGGGATCTACTCTAACCGTCTACCGGGTTTATCAGAGAACGTAGCAACAGTAACGCTATTCTGGGAATACGAAGGGTTTGAAACTCGTGTTTCTGGCCGCTACAGAGATGCGTTTGTTTCTGAACAAGTTGCTGTTAACAATCAAGTAGTTAACTTTGATTCTGAATTGGTTATCGATTACCAAGCATCGTATGAAATTAATGATAATTGGAGTGTTTTGTTCCAGGTTAACAACGTCACTGACGAACCGACGAAGAGCTACTTCACCTCACCTGAACAAACCGGAACGATTCAGTTCTTTGGCACACAGTACTTTCTTGGGATGACTTATCAATTATGAAAACAATCAGCCCCCAATTAAAGAAAGGCCGTGGTTTGGCCAAGCTATTCAGTTTTGATCTGGAGTTTACTATGTTTAACAAAATACCAGCATGGCGAGCCATCGCCATAGTTTTTGCAGTTCTGGTGATGGCAGGCTGTGGCGGGTCGGACGTTGAGTCTGGCTCTAGTGACTTGCTTGTTTGTAGTGTACCAGAAGTACCCAATGAACAGGGTACAGCATGTGTACCACCACCACCTATTCAATGTGATGCGCCACTGGTTCCCAACGAGACCAATGACGCTTGTGTTGTGGGTGCAGATCCTACCTTACCAGACCCTGTATTTTTCCCTGCTGAAAACCAGGCGGTACTCTATTACAACCGTGCAGCGGTAGATGCAGACAATTCAAGTAATGACCCTGCCTACGAGGGCTGGCGCCTACACACGTGGAACAACGACCAATGTGATGCCTATGCTGACGCAGGTACAGATTGGGCGAATGGCCGTATACACAACGGTGTTGATCCCAATTATGGTGCTTATTGGATCCTTGATTTAAAAGAAGGTTACGACGACTGCCACAACTTTATTATTCATATTGGTACCGATGATGCCGGTAAAGAAATGGGTGGTGCGGACTTCCAAGGTTCTTTGATTCAAGACGACGACACTTTCGTTCGTATGAACTTTACCTTGTCTGGCGAGCCAATTATTTTTGAATACCCGATTATGTCGTTGGGTCCACAGCCTGTTGACATTGAGGGCATGAGTGCGCATTGGTTGGATGCCAATACATTACTTTGGGATGCGCCTGACGCAGTGAGTATGGTTAAACTGCATTACTCAGCAGCAGCCGACTTAGAGACGTCACTTGACGCAGGTATCAATGGTACTGCGGTTGAGCTAATGTCTGCTACGCTAACCGAAGAGCAGTCTGCACGTGCACCGCACTTAGCTAATATGATGGCATGGGAAGGCACTTGGAGTGTTGATGATGCTAAAGCCGTGTTGACAACACAAGCTGTGCTTGGTGGTTACAATAGTGAAGGTGTTTTAGTTGCTGCCACTGGTATTCAACTAGCGAATGCCATTGACGCGGTTTACACCTCTGGCGAAGCGGATGCTGACGAAGCTCAACTTGGTGCAGTTTATACCGACAGTGGTATTACTGCTGCGGTTTGGGCACCGACAGCACAATCTGTAAAACTACTGACCTTTAACGACATAAAACCCAGTCGGGCAGTATGGACATGACTCGCGATGACGCGTCTGGTGTATGGCGCTACGAAGGTGATATGAGCCTTGACCGTACACTATATCGCTATGAAGTTGTGGTTTATCACCCTGTTACGGGCCAATTAGAAACGTTAGAAGTGACTGACCCTTATTCAGTGTCACTGAGCACAAATGGCCGGTTTACTCGTTTTGTTAATCTTGCCGATGATGATCTTAAGCCAGAAGGCTGGGATGACCACGTTATTCCGGTAGTCGCTAACCCAGAAGACGCCGTTATTTATGAAGCACATATTCGTGACTTTAGTGCTTTGGATATGACAACGAGCGCAGAAAATCGCGGCAAATACCTTGCCTTTACCGAAGAAGGCACTGCACCTGTGATGCACTTAGAATCGTTAGTGGATGCAGGCCTAAACTACATTCATTTGCTGCCAGCAAATGACATTGCAACTATCGAAGAAGACCCTAGTGACACCGTAGACTTGTATGACACGGTGGCTGATTTATGTCGTTTAAACAGCGATGCTTCAGTGTGTAATGAAGAAAGCGAATCTGCATTACTTATTGATGTGTTTAAGAGCTACGATCCACTTGCGCAAGCTGCAAAGGCACAAGAGCTAGCGAATGATATGCGTGGTTATGATACGTTCAACTGGGGTTACGATCCGCATCACTTCAACGCACCTGAGGGTAGTTATGCATCGAGTGCAGAGGGTGTTGAACGTATTGTTGAAATGCGTGCAATGATTCAAGCGCTTCATGAAATGGGACTGAGAGTTGCGCTAGACGTGGTTTACAACCATACCAATGCCTCTGGCGTCTTCTCTAAGTCAGTGCTAGACAAAGTGGTTCCTGGTTATTACCACCGTTATGAGACGGATTCAGGTGCGATAGTACGTGAAACTTGCTGTGACGATACTGAACCACGTAATGTCATGATGGAAAAACTCATGCATGACTCATTGTTGATTTGGACTGAGCACTATAAATATGACTCTTTCCGCTTCGACATCATGAGCCAAGCGTCTAAAGCAACTATGGTGCGCTTACGCGAAGCCGTGCAAGCTATCGATAGTGATAACTACTTCTATGGTGAAGGTTGGACACGTATCGACCGTGGCTACGAGCAAGCTAATCAACTCAACATGGCGGGCACGGAAATTGGTACGTTCAACGACCGTATTCGTGAAGCTATTCGTCAGGGCAGCATATTCACACCCGAGTCTGACTCGTTACTGTACGACCAAGATCGCGTGAAAATGAGTCTTGCAGGCACACTTAAAGACTACGTACTTGAAACGTCTTCAGGCGTTGCCGGTGCGACTAGTAATTTAGGTGGCTATGCCGATGATCCTGCAGACATCATCAACTATGTGTCTAAGCACGATAATGAAACCCTGTGGGACCAACTTAACTATACGCTACCTTCAGATATTAGTTTGTATGAGCGGGTTCGTGCACAAAATGTGGCTATTGGGCTGCCATTGGTTTCTCAAGGTATCCCGTTCCTACAAATGGGTGGTGACTTCCTTCGCTCTAAGTCTATGGACAGAAACACTTACGACGCCGGTGACTGGTTTAACTTTGTAGACTTTAGCTACGAGTCGAACAACTGGAACGTGGGTTTACCCCTTGCACAAGACAACGAAGGCCGTTGGGCTGAAATGGGTGAGTTTGTTTACTCTCCTGAACGTGCGGCTGGTATGAGTGATATTCAGTATGCCAGTGCGGTATTCAATGAATTACTGTCTATTCGTACGTCTAGCCCATTGTTCCGTCTAACGTCAGCAGAACAAATCATTGATCGTATCGGCTTCCACAACTTAGGCGCCCGCCAACAGCGTGGTCTTATTGCCATGAGTATTGATGACGGTGTTATGCCTGACTCTGAAGAAATGCGTGAAGACCTCGACATGATGCATGATGCGATTATGGTGGTGGTTAACACTGGCTATGAAGAAAAGTCGATTGCTGTAAATACAGCCACAGGCTTTGAACTTCACATGGCGCAAATGAATTCAGTGGATGCTGATGTGCGTGGAGCATATTTCACTGAAGGTGAAGATGGCAACGGTTCCTTTACTGTACCTGCGATGACTATCGCTGTGTTTGTGAAGCCTCAAATGGGCGCGCAAGGCTACGGATTATCATCGTTTGCAACATCTGGCGCACCTGATGTAGTTCCTTATGGTGAAACAGCGGTCTATCTTCGTGGTGACATGAATGGTTGGTCTACTAACGACGCATTTACCTACAAAGGTAATGGAGTGTACGAAGTCGCAGTAATGCTTGATGCCGATAGCACTTATGGATTTAAGTTTGCGTCAGAAGATTGGGCGACCGTTAACTATGGTGCGGCGAGTGGTGCAGAAAGTGTGGTCGTTGAAGGGGAGGCGAAAGTTCTCGCACAAACTAACGACAACCTAAGCTTTACACCATCAGTGACAGCGACCTACTTGTTCACCATTGACGCTACAGAACCAACTGCACCAGTACTGACTGTGGTCAATGAAGAGCCATACGTGGGTACAACAGTTTATTTGCGTGGTGCGATGAACGGCTGGGGAACTGACGATGCATTCACCTATCAAGGTGGCAGAATCTACACCTTTGCCCGTGACATAGATGCTGGAACCTATGAGTTTAAAGTGGCATCAGAAGATTGGTCTACGGTTAACTTTGGTGCTATCAGTGGTGATGATGCAGACAAAGCTGTATCTGTGGGCACGATTGTTCCACTAGCAGCAACAAACGATAACTTAGTACTAACCATCGATGAGTCAGACCGTTACGTGTTTGTATTTGATGTGACTACATTAGATGCACCAACGATCTCGGTGTACAAAGAAGAGTTCTTTGGTAGTACACAAGTTTACTTACGCGGCGGCATGAATGGCTGGGGCACCGATAGTCAGTTTACCTACCAAGGTGAAGGGGTTTATACGGTACAAGTCGATCTTAGTGCTGGTGGCGTAGAGTTTAAGGTGGCATCCGAAGACTGGGCAACTGTTAACTTGGGGAATCCAAACGACGCAGCTAGTAATGTTGTTGTACCGGGAGAAGCTAAAGTATTGGGCTCTAGTAACAACAATCTAATGATTGATGTAACGGATGCAGGTACTTATGAATTTAGAGTGTCTGGCCCTAATGGTGCGATGCCCTCACTTACGGTGACTGCACTGTAAACTAACTCTTTAATTTCACTGGATTTTGGGGGCGATATTCGCCCCCTTTTTTTTATGCAATACCTTCTGTATATGATTAAGATATACATTTGCTAACAAACGTTTACGTTTGAATACTTTTCCACGTCGTCAGTTTCATCGATACTCATACTTTTGGCTAAACATAGAAGTGGTGCAAATGAGGGTGGAACGGTGATCTCGTGGTTTTTGGAGGGGGCTAATGTGAGAAAGGTAGTGCGTAAAGTCACTTTACGCCTCGTGGCTCACTTTGGTGAAAAGCAACACTACAGTGAACAGGAAGTTGTATTCGCCTACACTGAATCTATGTCCAATAGAAAGTATTTAGACTTTGCCCTTGCTATGTATTGCTCACTCAACGAGTTTGGCAATATCCAAAAAAAGTACGAGATACTGCGTACACAAGGCCAATATCACGCGCTTATCGGCCGGTATTGTTTTGGCGGGTGGCCAAGATTCAACACACAAACGCTCATTGATTACGCCAATGGCAAATTAAACACATCACCAGGTGGCCATTAGTTTAAACCCGCTGAAGCTTCATCATTTATCTAGCTGTCGATCCCTCTGATGGCTTAATAGATTCTTAAGTTCTATCTGATAAATCGCTCATAAAGTGACCATCGCTGACTAATTGCTCAATTAATTAACCAATTGTATTATAAAGGTATTTTATTTTGCTTGGTTAGTTGGCAGTATAGTGTCTTCTCGATAAAGAATTATAAAAACAACCGTGTAGTAATTTTGTAGAGTAAAGATGTTCGGACACAGGGATATAGAGTTATGCGCTTGAGAAGAAAGATGTCACTCGTAATTACTACGGTGGCAGCGGTAGTATCTATTTTAGCGGTTATCATCACGAGTTACTTTTCAATCAGCAGTATGCGAGATGAAGCCTTTCAACAAAGTCAAAGGGACCTTGTTGCCAAGAGAACACTCGTTAAACAGCAAATCGAAGATTACTTTTCATCTATTCAGAAACAAATCCTCGTAATGGCGAATGATATCAGTATCGTCGAGGCTGCACAGGACTTCGCGCTTGCTTTTGAACAGCGCCCAATCAGCCTCTCGACTCAATCCACGCTTAAAGACTATTACACGCAAGACTTTCAGCGTGTATACGATGAACAAAACGATGATGGCTTATCAGCAGCGCGATTGCTCAACACATTAGATAGCACGTCAATTAGTTTGCAGGCTGCGTATATTGGAGATAACGTTTTTCCACTGGGTGAAAAAGATGGACTCAATACTGCTGCCGGTAGCAACACTTATGATCAGTTACACGAGCGATATCACCCCACTATCAGACAGTTCTTAAACGCGTTCGGCTATTACGATATATTTATCGTTGAACCTGAGTCTGGTTACGTAGTGTACTCTGTGTTTAAGGAATTAGACTTTGCAACTAGCTTGCGCACTGGACCTTATAACAACAGTGGAATAGCTGAAGCATTTAATAAAGCACTCACTCTGAGTGCCGGGCAAACCTACCTGTCTGACTTTGCGTCTTACGTGCCTTCCTACAACAACCCTGCCAGTTTCATATCGACTCCTATTGTTCGCGATGGGAAAACGGTAGCTGTATTAATTTTTCAAATGCCTATAGATAGAATAAACGCCATCATGACTCAGTCTGAAAGATGGGCTGATGCAGGTTTTGGTGAAAGTGGAGAGATTTATCTGGTTGGGGCCGATAATACGTTGAGAAATGAAAGTCGATTCTTTGTTGAGGATCAGCAAGGATACTTAAACGTCATTAAGCAGGCAGGCATTACTCAATGGACAGACATTGAGAAAAAGGGAACAACGATTTCACTGCAACCAGTAGATACGATGGGTGTAGAACAAGCACTAAACGGGCGGACCGGCTTCGACGTATTTGAGGATTATCGGGGAGTGCCAGTATTGAGTGCATACAGTTCAGTTAATGTGTTGAATCATCAATGGGCAATTATGTCAGAAATCGATGAAGCGGAAGCGTTTCAATCAGTGAATGGCGTCATATCTCGAATTGTAGCAGTTGCGCTCATTGTGGTATGCATTGGACTAGTATTCGCATTCTTTATTAGCCATGTATTTTCAAAACAGTTAACCAAGCCTCTTGACGGTTTGGCTAATCGTTTTGCGGATCTTTCTCAAGGTGAAGCAGACCTTACGGTACGCGTGCCTAAATCAGACGTTCCTGAAATTAACGATATTGCACAAAGCTTTAATCTTTTTGTGCAACAACTGCAAGGTACCGTGACCCATGTAAAAGAAGCGGTTGAAACTATTGCAGCTAATGGTACGGAATTGAGTCAAAATACTGAGCAAACACGCCACACCATGCATGAACAGAGCATTGAAGTGTCGGACGTAAAAGAGTCTTTGGGTCGCTTTGGCGACTCGGTCTCGCAAATTACAGAGCAAACCCAAATCGCTGCTGCTTCAACACGTAAAGCAAAACAAACTGCAGAACAAAACTCTGAGCGAGCGAGAAATGCGGTAAACAATATCAGCAAGCTTGTCGATGAAGTATCAACGGCTACAGTAACGTTGGAAAACTTACAAAACAGCGTGAAAGATATTGGAGAAGTGCTTTCGGTGATTAATTCAATTGCTGACCAAACCAACCTGCTTGCTCTGAATGCGGCGATTGAAGCAGCGCGGGCAGGGGAGCATGGAAGAGGTTTTGCTGTAGTTGCGGATGAAGTACGTACACTTGCCTCAAGAACGCAAGAGAGTACAGTGACTATTCAACAACAGATTGAGGGTTTGACGAGCTCTGCTGAACATGCGGTGTCCTCTATGGGCAATGCGTCATCGTCTGCAAATAATGGCATTCAGTTGGTTGAGTTAGTGCAGCAAACACTCGACGAGCTAACTCTGGTGGTTGTCGAGATTGCTGCGCTCAATCAAAACATTACCCAATCCAGTGAAGTCCAATCAGAGACAATTAGTGAGATAAACGCAAACGTTGAGAACCTTGAACGTAGAGCCAATGAAATGGCTGATTCTACCCGTATCAATTCCAACGTAGCTAATCAGTTGTCAGGCTTATCTGAACAAGTGCAGACCAGCGTAAATCGATTTGTGGTTTAGTTGTAGAGGTCATTGACCACAGGATTCGTCAGTTGAAAGAGTGAATAGTGGCATTGCAACATCCATAAGTACTAGCAGCGCCACAGTGGGCTGTGCTCATCTCATAACCAAAAAAAATGTCTGGTTTTTATCGACCGCAACAAACCTTAATTAATTACGTATTGAGCAAAATTCAAATTATTTAAGTCCAGAGGAAAAACGTAAAATTGATAATTGCATTTTAAAAAATAATAACGGCTCTTAGGGTAGCAATCTCACAGCTTAGTGGCTTTTAACACTAGTGTTAGATTCTTGAGAGACATGCAATTGATAAAAACAATCAATAGAAAATTAGCTACGATGAGTGTGATGGCGTTTACTGTAATTGCACTTATCGGGTGGTCACTTCAACAAAGTGCCTCAACGCAGGTATTAACTAATAATCCTCCGAGTAAAGTTCAACACGACAAACCGAATATTATTTACATTATTGTTGATGATTTAGGTATTGGTGATATTGAGCCTTATGGTCAGCAAAAAATAAGTACACCTAACCTTCAGGTACTGGCAAATGAAGGTTTAACGTTCGTGCAGCATTACGCTGGTAACACTGTGTGTGCGCCCTCAAGAGCTGCTCTTATGACAGGTTTACATTCGGGTCATAATCAAATTCGCGGTAATTACGAATTGGGTGATTTCACTGACGAACGAGAGTTTGGTCAGATGCCACTTAACCCAGGCTCCACAACACTTGGCACTGTGATGCAATCTGCTGGTTACCATACCGCACTAATTGGTAAATGGGGGCTCGGCGGCCCAAGTTCTTATGGAACACCGAACAAGCAGGGTTTTGATTACTTTTTTGGCTACTTGGATCAAAAACAAGCGCATAATCATTATCCAACCCATCTATGGAGAAACGAAGAGTGGTTTGCCCTCAATAATGAGTTCTTACATTCTCACCAATCATTGCCAGAAGGAGTTGATCCGTATGACCCTATCAACTACCAAGCATACTTACGAGAAGACTTCGCTCAAGAGCGCTTAACGCAAGATGCATTGAGATACATAAAAGAACACCAGAATAAACCTTTCTTTTTGTACCTAGCTTACGCCGGGCCTCATGCTGCCTTGCAAGCGCCAGAAGAATATATCGATGAGTACGACTTTGAAGAAACACCGTACGGATTGCATTCAAATTACTTACCGCAAAGACGACCCAGAGCGGCGCGCGCTGCAATGATCACTCACATTGATAAAGGGATAGGGCAAGTCAAAGCGTTACTTAAGCAGCTGAACATTGATGAAAATACCATGATCATTTTCACCAGTGACAATGGACCAAGCCCCGAAGGTGGCGCAGACATGGAATTCTTTAATAGCAACGGTCAATTCAGAGGGTACAAAAGAGACTTGTACGAGGGCGGCATTCGTATGCCAACCATTGCGCATTGGCCAGGTGTTGTTCCCGCCGGCAAATTGACCAATCACGTATCAGCGTTTTGGGATGTGTTACCCACACTCGCAGAATTGGCTGATGTGGAGCTTAGTTCGACAACAGATGGCATTTCGTTTTTGCCAACATTAACTGGCGAAGGAGAGCAAAAACAACATGAGAGTTTGTATTGGGAGTTTCATCATAAACGAGGCGATCATGCGCAAGCGGTTAGGATAAGAGATGAAAAAAACGGTGACTGGAAAGCAATTCGAATATTCAATAAACAGTATCGGGATAACCCTCCGATTGAATTGTATAACCTTAGAGACGACCCTTCTGAAACAACGGATTTAGCATCTAAGTATCCGAGATTAGTTCAACAAGCAGCTTTGTTAATGGATTCCTCTAGAACACGCTCTTTTTTGGATGAATGGAATTTCGACTATTGGCCTAGTCGTTATGGTTCAAAAAACTAAACGGAGAACAATAATGGTAAAAAACTTCAGTTTTATCGTGTTTGTCGTTGGTGCGTTATTTAATTCGGTTCCAGCAATAGCAGACAACACAAAACCACCAAACATAGTATTGATCGTAGTCGATGATTTGGGATGGGCTGATGTCGGTTATAATGACCATACTGGTGTATTTCAAACGCCAAATATTGATGCATTGGCGACTAAAAGTATCGTTTACACCGACGCGTATGCAGGGGCATCGAATTGTGCACCGAGCAGGGCAGTATTAATGAGTGGTCAATATTCTCCGAGACATGGTGTTTACACGGTAGGCAGTTCCGAAAGGGGGAATGAAAAAACCAGAAAAATAATACCTACTCCCAATACACCTTATCTTGATAATGACATAGTTACTATGGCTGAAATGTTAGAGTCGAGGGGTTATACCACAGGTACTTTTGGAAAGTGGCACTTAGGACAAGACCCAATAACTCAAGGATTTGACCATAATGTTGCAGGTGACACGGCTGGACACCCCAAAAGTTACTTTAGTCCTTATGAAATGACCAATTTGATCGACGGTCCAAGCGGTGAGTATCTTCCCAACCGCATTACGAGTGAAGCTATTAATTGGATTAAGGAGGTTAGTTCAGCAAACAACCAGCAGCCGTTTTTTGCATACATACCTTACTACACGGTACACACGCCAATTATCGCTATCGACTCAGTCACAGAAAAGTACCTGAGCCATCCAAAAATTCAAAATGAAAAACATGCCGCATATGCTGCAATGGTTGAATTGATGGATACAAATATAGGCCGCATCATGAGAAGTCTGGAGCAGCAATCTTTGCTAAAAGATACTTTAGTGATTTTTACTTCCGATAATGGCGGAATTCGCTCGGTTGCATATCAAGATCCATTAAGAGGTGGCAAAGGCGGATATTATGAAGGTGGTACTCGAGTTCCATTGCTAGTTTCTTGGCCTCATAAAATTGTCGCCAAAACAGATAGCACACCGGTTGTGAATGCAGATTTCTATCCAACCCTAGCTAATATTGCAGGTGCTGATGTTAGTCGACAAGTTCTCGATGGTGTAGACTTATCATCAAATTGGTTCTATGAGAAGCCAATAAAACCACGCGCACTCTTTTGGCATTTTCCCATCTACTTGCAAGCGTATAACCCAAGCGCAGATCAATCACGTGATCCTCTATTCAGAACACGACCAGGTACAACCATGAGGAAAGGTCGGTGGAAATTGCATCATTATTTTGAAGACGATGCCTATGAACTGTACGATTTGGAGAACGACTTGGGTGAACATGTGAATTTAGCACAATATTTACCGGGTATTATGAATTACTTAACACTAGAGCTAAACCAGTGGCGTGAAAACATAAATGCCCCCGTGCCTACTCAACGCAATCCTGAGTTCGACGCTGAGTTTACCGCACAACAGACAAACAAGCGTTTGTTGGAACGAGTGCGTAGATAAGAATAAGTTTAATGAACAAAAAACGAATGTAAAAAGTATACGCTAGTCTAATCTAATCAAGATGGTTCTAGCTGAGTTTTTTACCACAACACTGTTTGAATTTTTTACCGCTATCACACGGGCAGGGAAGGTTCCTGCCCAGTTTCACTTTCCCACAGTCACTATGCAGTTCTCCGTCGTGATACCGCCATTCGCCATTCTCAATAATAAAACGAGATGTTTCGTGCAACTGAAAGCACTGCTTAGATTCAAAGTAGAACGCAGTAAACTCCACAATATCTTCTGCGCTGGCGTCATTTTTTACCGTAAGTGCAAACCAGTGAGTTCCAGTGGCGCTTTCTTTTAAGTTGTCTAACGATAAGCCTACGCGCTTCTGTGCTGAGTACGTGTCTAGAACGTATTGATAGTTCTGCGTGGCATAAGCTGAGAATCTAGAGCGCATTAATGCTTCTGCGGTAGGAGGTTTTTTCGAACCTGACAAATAAGGCTCACAGCACGAGGAAAACGGCAGTGAAGAACAACAAAAACAACGCATAAAAAAGCCCCAATAAATGCCGTAGAATAAAGGGGCAAATGCTACCGCTAATTAGAGCCGATTACCACGGACCGGTGACTAGGTTTGTATCACCAGATTCCTGAGATACTTTGACATTAACTAGAGATACTGAAAAAAGCTCACACAGCTTTTTAATCATTTCACACTCAGTAGGCTGTAAATCTAAATCTAAATTCTCTACGTACAGTGTTTTACATTGACCGCCAGTAATAAGTTTTGAGATCCACTCTGGCATCTTCTCTTTGTTGGGTTTTTGAATGCGAATAGCGTGATGAGTATCCTTTTTGAAGGATACAGAATCGGCGAGTAGATAATGCCATCCTTTGTTTTGCTTTGGAGCATACTCGCTGGGGTAACCTTCAAAAGGTAAGGGTAACTGTACTTCATTGTTTACTTTGTTTTGTAACGCGCGAAAACGTGAAATTGAAGAAGTGGCGGTGTTCATCTTTATTCCTGTTTATTCATACAGTGTGTATGTGTATACAGTAGTTTGTGTTGATTCATAATGCAAGCGGAAAATCGCTATTTTTTTGAGCAGTTAGATCATTTGCGTTTAGAACTACGATAAAATTACTAAAAAACATATACTATTCAGAATGTTAATTTGCAGGTGTAGATATTGGACGCTTTGTCTGAATTAGGTTTAGTTGGAATGTTTGTTGCCGCCTTTGGCGCTGCGACTATCCTGCCACTGGGTTCGGAAGTGGTATTTGTGGGCTTACTTACTGCAGGCAGCGAAGTAATATCGTTGTGGCTTGTCGCGAGCATCGGTAACACATTAGGTTCAGCCGTAAATTACTATTTGGGGTTAAACTACGGTGAGCCTTTGGCCAAGCGCATGCTACGAATGTCTGATAACACTTATGCCAAAGCCGAGAGCATGTTCCAACGTTGGGGTAAGTGGACGTTGTTACTTGCGTGGGTCCCCGTGATTGGTGACCCACTAACACTCGTCGCTGGTGCACTAAAAGTGCAACTACGCTTTTTCTTGGTCGCTGTTCTTATTAGCAAGTCTTCCCGTTATGGACTGATTGCTTGGCGTTTTTTTCTACCACTAGGCACTATCTTTTTTCCCATAATTATTTTGATTAGGGCATCTCGTTTGATATAAAAAACGGCGATGACTATCATCCAATAAATTGCCGGACTGAGTAGATCTGATTTTTGTGCCCATGTGTAATGCAGCACAGTAAGCGGAAGAATCAGATACACGGCGTTATGTAACTTTTGCCAACGGCGGCCTAACATACGTTTTGCTTTATTAAACGATGTTGCAGCAAGCGCAAGCAGTAAAACAAGCGCCGTCATACCAACAGTGATGTAAGGTCTTTCGATAATTTCACTACCTATTAGTGACATGTCTAGTTGTATCTCAAAAGCGCAATAAACCAAGAAGTGAGCTAGCGCGAATACGAAGCTATATACGCCTAACAGCCTTCTGAATTGTAGAGGTTCTGGACTCGGCAAGACCTTTGCAATGGGTGAAAGAAGTAGGGTAGCGACTAACAGATAGATGGCCCAATTCCCTGTTTTATCCAGCAGCGCCTGAACCGGATCTGGTCCTAGGTTATCGATAATCCCCAGATAGAAAATTATCGAGAGATATCCAAGGGAGAACAGGTGTACCAATGATTTTATGGTAACTCGCTGTATCTTGCTGAGACGCCATGGTTTATTTAATAATTTCATTAGTAAAAACGCGTCAAATCCATATTGGAATACAAACTCGCAACTTCGGTATAGCCGTTGAACGGTTGCGTGGGAATACGGTTTCTGTTGAGCACTCCACCTGTTGTTATGCGACGTTCGCTTGCTTGACTCCATCGAGGATGCGCAACAGAAGGATTAACATTTGCGTAGAATCCGTATTCATTAGGTGCCAGGATATTCCACGTTGTTGGTGGCTGCTTGTCAGTCAAACGTATACGTACAATAGACTTGATACTCTTAAAGCCGTATTTCCACGGTACGACTAAACGTATCGGTGCACCATTTTGTGGAGGTAATGTTTTTCCATACATGCCCACCGACAGCAATGTTAACGGGTGCATGGCTTCGTCTAAACGCAGTCCCTCAACATAGGGGTAGTCAATACCACCGCCGATAAATCTATTTTTTTGACCAGGCATTTGGTCAGGATCGTATAGCGTTTCAAAGGCAACGTATTTAGCTGAGGAGAGAGGATCGGCTTGTCTAATTAACTGACCGAGTTCAAAACCTATCCAAGGGATCACCATTGACCACGCCTCTACACAGCGCAGGCGATAAG
The DNA here is from genome assembly GCF_006538345.1 of Alteromonas sp. KUL49. Taxonomy (GTDB): domain Bacteria; phylum Pseudomonadota; class Gammaproteobacteria; order Enterobacterales; family Alteromonadaceae; genus Alteromonas. The sequence continues at coordinate 156,550 of NZ_BJKL01000011.1, forward strand.
CTCTCTCTTCCAATTGAAATTGATTGAATAGATCATCGTAACCCAGCGTTAACGGTTTATTGACCAGACCATCGATTCGTAGCTGCCAAGGGTCAGTTTGAAAGTGCTTGGCTTCTTCTACAGGGTCATCCTTACCCATGCCAAACTCATAAAAGTTATTGTATGTTGTTGCTTTACTCTCAGGAGTCAGAGTGTCGTTAGTTGAAAACGACGAGTTATTGGTAAACTCAAGTGGCCGTTGTTGGGCTAATGGCTTTTCTTCACGTTCCCAAAACCAACCTTGGCCATATGCATTGCCTGATAACAGTGCTGACGCACCTACGAACCCCATAGACTTAAGTAATCGTCTTCTGTCGTGATATACCGCTTCATCGGTGACTTGATTGTCTTTAAATACAACGGATGGCTTAAATCGTTTAGACATACATTTACTCTTTGATTAAACACAAGACTATTACGTTGTGTTTGCAAATTAAGATTGACCCGAACCTATTCAACGCCATGAGATAGTTAATAAAACACCTGATATCGCGAAAAATGTGCTCTGCTTTAAAATAGACCGCACAAACGCCTAATCAATTTCAGCAGTAGAAAACAAAAAACACCATTGAGCAGTTATAAATGTAAGTTATCTAATGAGTTGCCGTGTTTTGGACTGAACAAGTTTGCGTAAAGTCGCGCAGCGAATTCGTCCGTCATTCCGGAAATGTAATCCGCAATAATACGCATACCTAAGCCTTGCTCTTCCGCATCTCTCCAGCGCTGTTGAGTACTTTCTGGAAGTAATCGAGTGGGATCAGCACTGAACGCTTCAAACAGTGACATCACTATAAGTTGGCCTTTGTATTCGAGTTGTTGTACATCTGCACGACGGATCACGTTTCGGTAAACAAATCGTTTGAATAGACTTAATGCCTGTTCTACATGTTTTGGCAGTGCGGCCTTGTAGGCGAGTAATGGATGTTCAAAACCTTCGACAGTTTCAATCGCTATGGCGGTAATGAAACAGTTAACCAAAGCACCAATAGCATTTTTACGTTCATGATGAACAGCACTGAATAGTTTGTCGGTTAACGATTCTATGCTTTTTGATAACCAAGGTATCTCGAGTTGACTCAACGGAACCGTCACCGAAGTAAAGAAGTCCTGTTTTCTAACCATATCCATAACAATGGCATCTTCGAGATCGTGAATACCGTAAGCGATATCGTCTGCGAGCTCCATTATAGAACAATCAAAAGATTTAAAGCGGGTTTTACTGTGCCCGTTAGCAACGTCGTTATATGTCGAAAACAGTGATTTGTCTTGCTCATTGAAGGGTGTAAGTAACCAATCGAACAGCGCTTCGTCACATCTAAACAAGCCCTTGGGTGGATGCCAGTCATCAGCGCGAACCTGTCTAAAAGACATGGGCTTAGTGGGGTGGATTTCTTGTTTATTTAGCGTATCAACAAAATTAGGATACTTAACTAGGCCTAATATACTGCGACGACATAAATTCATTCCGTGGGCGGCAGTGTAGGGTTCTAACTGGGTAATTATTCTGAATGTTTGGCCGTTGCCCTCGAAGCCGCCGTGTTCGTGCATCATGTAATGCAGGGCAATCTCTCCCCCGTGGCCGAAAGGAGGGTGCCCAATATCATGAGCCAAGCATAATGTTTCGATGAGCGTAGCGTCCATAGCGAGAACATCGGTAAGTTGAGGATATTTAGAACACAGTTGAGCGGTAATTCCTGTACCGATTTGCGCAGCTTCTAAGGAGTGAGTAAGGCGGGTACGATAAAAATCACTCAATCCAACGCCCAACACCTGCGTTTTTGCTTGTAATCTTCTAAATGCAGCACTGTGCAATACGCGCGCTTTATCTCTCTGATAAGCATTGCGATGGTCGCCGTCTCTTGTTTCGGTTCGCGGCAGCCTGCGCTCGTGAAAACTCACTGCCCAATTAGTCTCTGTCACTGCAATAAACCTCTGTTCTACAGAATAAAACCTCTGGAATTGTAGCCTAACACAGGTGTGCAAAATTGCAGCGAATGATTCTTCTGTTAAATGTAACAAATGTAAAAGACAATCATTCGCATTGAATCCGTTGAGAATCTAAGGTAGCGTTGCTCAGATATTCAATAATCCGTGCTTTTATGAACTCTGCGCTTGCTGTAGACAGACCCTCAACTCAGCCACATATACTTGTTGTTGAAGACGATCCTATATTAAACGACCAAATAGCCGTGCTTTTAGGCGGTAATGGCTATTGCTTTACTCAGTGCTTTGATGGTGAAAGTGCACTGGAGCTCGCTATCTCATCAAGTTATAGCTTAATACTGCTCGATATTATGTTACCGGGCAAAGACGGATTGTCAGTGCTAAACATTTTGAGAAGCTGCAATTCAACACCAGTGATAGTGGTTTCGGCAAAACATGCGGAAGAAGAGCGAATAATGGGGTTGAGTGCAGGTGCTGATGATTACCTAGCCAAGCCTTTTAATTCCCAAGAGCTATTGTTACGCATTGACGCGGTGATTCGCCGATCCAACAGGAACGAAAACGTCACTAATGCCAGCCTTCAAATTGATAATTTAGCGTTATGCCTAACAACTAAACAGGTGCTAGTAGGTGACGCTGACGTTTCACTAACACCGACAGAGTTCGGTTTATTGAGTATCTTAGTTCAAAACATTCAACAGGTTCTGAGCAAAGCATTTTTGTATCAAGCGGTCTTAAATAAACAGTACAGTCAATACGACCGTAGCCTAGACATGCATATGAGCCGAGTAAGAAAGAAACTCATGGAAAAAGGGTGGGATGGCTCGCGTTTACAAACAGTACACGGTAAGGGGTACTGTATAAAATGAATAAGCGTTTGTTTTGGAAGCTGTGTCTGATTATTGGAACGGGCGTGGTTGCCCTTTTCTATGTGATCAATATGGCAACGTCGCAAATTGAGAATGATATGAGCATGCTCAATGAAGCTGATGTTAGGGAGCTAGAGGCGTGGTCAGATGAAGCTGAATCTTTATTACTACAAGGGCAAAGGGCAGCGCTAGAAGAGTGGCTTGAAGAGCTTCAACATAAAGAAAATACGTGGGCTGCTGTGGCGAGTGCAAACGTTCAACATATTGCCGGTAATCATTCTCGATTCGACGATTATACGGGTTACAATATGGGGCGGAGTACAGAGTGGAAAATCCATCTCTACTTCGAGGAAAACCCCCATTATGGAGCTCCCTTTTTCTGAGGGTAATACAAGTTTACTGGTAGCATTGCCACCAAGAAT
>NZ_BJKL01000012.1 GCF_006538345.1 Alteromonas sp. KUL49
CTAGCTGTCGAGAAACCTGATAAAGTTAGGCAGATGTTCAAGCAACTTTTTGAGTGGGAGCTAACTCTAGAACGACCCAAGTGGCAGCTATTGCGAAAATACGAAGGCGCTGGAATGGAGCGCATGGATACCTTTCGAACCCATTCCCGAGACTAGCAGTTTGGGGTGTAAACCAGTGTTTCAATCATCTCTTGTTACATTTTGTGCCGCTGAGCCAATAGTTTAGTAACAAATAAGCAGATAGGCTTAGTAGGTGAACTTGCTTTATTGAGCACCCAAATCACTTTAGGGATGAATTGAATAATGAAAAGAATAGTCGTGCTGTTAGCCTTATTGTCACTGCCAAGTTTTGCCGCAGAACCAGGTGATAAAGGTTTTCAAATGGATGTTAGCGTATCTGGCTTTTTTAGCCCAGAAGTTAAACAAGCGACCATTAAGTCGGTTGTTGAAAACTCGTCTGCTGAACAAGCAGGAATTGTTATTGGCGATGATGTTATTGCGATTGACGGCTGCGAGATCCCCGGATGCTCTGCATCCACTGCTAAAGACGCCCTGCAAAAGCCAGCGGGGGAAGTAGTCGTCCTAACTATGAAAAAGCCTGATGGCAGTATTTATGAAGCCCGTGTAACACTTCAATAAGTCTGATTCGCAAATTTAAAAAGAGTTGGCGATGTTGTTTTATTCAGCAACATCGCTAATCAACTATTTCAGGGTCAGTGCCCACAAAGGTCTAAATGCCACTAACGTGTAAAACATAAGCGCTGGCACGTATTTCTTTTTCTTCCAAAGAAACTTGGCTTGGCCGTGCAGAAACTTGGTCGCTAAAAACGCATTGGCAAGTTCCATAGATTCTCTTTTGTTAACTTCGATTAGTTCGTCTTTGGTACTTCCACCAAGAAAGCTACGAGGTTCATTGTTATCTGCCCATGACTTTGCGATATTGAAAGCTTCTTCACCCAATTTATCATCGGGTACTAACCATTGTACTAAGCCTGCTTCAAACGCTTCTTTCGCTGTTGGTTTCCAGCCCTCTTGCCCTAACATGCGTTGCGCGTTTTCTTGTCCCATCAGACGTGCTAAATGCACGCTAGAACAACCCTCTGGAGGCACACCGAGTGCGGAGAAGGGAAGTAGAAATGTAGCTTTTTCCGAGGCAATGATACCATTGCACAGGGTGGCAGATGTTACGCTCGCACCTATGGCTGGTCCGTTGAAGGCCACCAAGATGGGCTTTGGACAAAGTAGAAATATTTCAAAGAGTTCTTGATTCATCTCATTAATCATGTCCCGCAACTTTCTGGGATGCATTAACTTAATGGTACTCGATAGATTGACACCAGCGGAGTAGTAATTCCCTTCACCCGTAAGAACAATGGCTTTGACTGTGTCGTTTTCAATAGCAGCGCTAATGGCCGCTTTAATTGACATCATCATATCCATGGTCCAGCCATTGAGCTTTTGAGGCGTATTCATGGTGAGTGTTGCAACGCCATCTTTAATAATCGTTACCAGATGTTTTGCTTCTATGGAGGAAAGGCGAAGGTCATTCATGATTATTTTTGTCTTTTTAATTTAAGCAATTTATTAACAATCTAGAATAAATCTCCCCAGTTGACAACAACTGGTTTGTCCAGTTGGTGGGCTTTCTCTATTTATTGGTTTGAAATACTTGGTGCAATTAACCAATGCTGCTGCTAGCTTTAGTGAGGATTTTGGCATTATGTTATTGAGCTTACTGATGAAAAAGTTAACTGGTCTCGTCCTCGCTATTCTCACACTTACGCTTGGTTTCCTTGTTGTATTACCTGCTATGAGCAATGAAGCTGGCTTGGCAGATGGTTGGCAAAGCGCGCCATCACTGCCTTATCGCGTTCAAGAGATATATCCAACGGTATTCAACAATCATATTGTGGTTGCTGGTGGCCTATCGCCAGACGTGGGTAGTAGTGGTATAGGCGTTTCGGACCGAGTGGTGGTTTTCAGTTTGGAAGAGCAATCTTGGAACGAGGGGCCGACACTGCCAGAGCCTCGTCATCATCCTATGTTAGTGGTTGTGAATGACAGGCTGTTTTCTTTTGGTGGTTTTACTTTAGGTGAGAATGGCGCTTGGCACAACAGCAGGGACGTACTGGAGTTAATAATTAATCACACTTCAGAAAACAGCGATAAGCTGAGTCATGGCGAGTGGGTGAAAATCGCTGAAATGCCCACGCCACTGGCTGAAACGCTAAGTGCAGTGAATGATAACAAAGTTCATCTAGTGTCAGGGCGCACGCCTATCGACCAGACTAGAAATAACCAATGGATAGATCATACTGACGTCAACTACCATTTTATCTTTGACCCAGAAACACTAATCTGGGCTGAAGGGGTAAGTGTGCCCACAGCCCGAAATAGTGCGTGTAGCGTCACCACACAGAATAGGCTACACACTATAGCGGGTCGCACCGTCGCTGGCGGGAATCTCGCCTCTCATGAAGTCTATCATTTTGCAGATGGAAGCTGGCATTCTCTGGCACCGTTGCCACAAGCTCAAGGTGGTTTAGCGTGCGCCGCAGTGAACAATGACATCTATGTGTTTGGCGGTGAATTTTTTGATAACGGCGGTGGTGTATATGCGCAAATATGGAAATACAACATTGCAACGGATACGTGGAGTGAGATGGGTAAAGCACCAAAACCTCGTCATGGGTTAGGGGCGTTAGCCGTTGGTGACCAAATATATGTTATTGGTGGTGCATTGGAGGCTGGTGGCAATCAAACGAGTAATGCGATGACGGTATACTCTCCGTTAGACAGCAATTATCATTAGAGCGTACAAAACATGATCTCTTGCGAAAATTACGATTACATTGAACTAGTGTGTACCTATCGATACCCCATCGTACTGCACCTTAGGTCGGGAAAATCGGTCACTGGCGTTGGAATAGACACGAGTGTTAACGAGCAGCGCGAAGAGTGCATTACCCTAGTGGCAAATAGCACACATGTGATGGTGCCATTGAACCAAATAGCCGTACTCGAAGTCACAGTAGACAACCCTCATATCAACAAAATAGAGTTTGGCCGACAGTAGCACGATGAGTCACAAATGACCCACCTTAACGTAAATCAATGCGCCATCGTCTTTGGTGAATGGCGTATGTTTGCTCAAATGTGGGCTGCGGAGCCAAGAGCCTTTTGGATAGCTTCCGTGCTCATCATAAAAGGTGCCTTCTAATACGAAAATTTCCTCGCCGCCCCAATGTTGGTGGGGTTGAAACTGGGTGTGTGGCGCCCATTTGACCAGTGCAATATTCTCACTTTTAAAGGTGTGTAGCGGCATGACTTGCAGCCCCTCAACGAGGCCCAGTCGCCATGGCTGTACTGTCGTGTTGATGACCTTCTGTTCACTATCTTCGGCATCAAATTGCTGTAGCTTTACTAAAATTGTAGCGCCTTCATCGCCAATCTTAGGAGTATGTGCTGTACCTATCGGGTTACGAACGTAACTACCTTTTGGGTAATCCTGATGTTCGTCAGAAAACACACCATCAAGTACTAAGAATTCCTCGCCGCCGTCATGAGTATGTGGCGAAAACTCAGTGTTAGGTGCGTATCGAACGAGAGAAGTTGCGCGAGCGACTTCTCCACCAACACGGTCCAGCATCATGCGCTCTACACCTGGCATAGGGGAATCTACCCATTGATACTGAGATGGCTGAATAACTACACGTTCATCAAAGTTAGCATTTATCAATGTCGTATTTTTTGCTGAGGATGAGACCGCCATAAAATTCTCCAAAACAGGTAACTCTTTATTGATAAGTTAACGAATTACCCAAATATAATAAAGTAAGCACAAATAGGTAAGGTACGTACTTATTGGTACATCTTTATGAAAAATAAAGTAAAAGAATATGTAAGAAAAGCAGCACCCAAGCAAAGTGCAAACATGGTAGAAACCATTTACGGGTGTAAATGGTCACTGACCGTGTATCAAATGCTCGCCGATGGGGTGAATAGACCCGGCGAAATGGTACGGCACGTAGAAGGCTTAACCACCAAAGTGTTAAACCAATGCCTACGTAAAAACATTGAATTTGGCATATTGGAACGGATTGCCTACAACGAAGTGCCGCCAAGGGTCGAGTATCGGGTCACCCAGTTTGGGGAAAAGTTTATGAAGGTGTTATCTGAGATAGAAAAGCTTCAAGTGGAAATTGACCGCCTGTAAATTCGGGCAAATTCAAAGGAATAAACATGCTTAATAACAAAATTCCACCCCCACTAGTTATGCTCATCTTTGGCGCTTTAATGTGGGGGAGCACATTCGTAGTAGTGCCAATGACAGTGGCTTATGCGTTAAAGCTAGGTATAGCGGTTCTTATTGTCGTTGTAGGAGTGATTTTTGATATTTTGAGCATTTATTCCTTCAGAAAACACAAAACAACCGTCAATCCACTAAAACCCGAGACATCGAATTCGTTGGTTATATCAGGGACCTACCAGTTAAGCCGTAACCCAATGTATGTAGGTATGGCAATGTTTTTAACGGCGTGGTCAGTCTACCTCGCCAGCCCTATATCCCTGCTAGGTGTCGTTGGGTTTGTACTCTATATTACTGAGTTTCAAATTAAGCCTGAAGAAGCGGCGTTGGAGTCATTGTTTGGGGATGAATTTATCGAGTATAAAGCTAAGGTAAGGCGGTGGTTGTAGTACATAAGTCCAAAAGCACCCTAATTAATTCGTCAGACATGCGTACCATTCGTCTTAGTCTGTTAAATTAACTGATGTATTATTAATATTTGAACTGTAATGAAAATATTAATGTAGTGGCATTATTATCACTCAAAGATGGGAAAGACTTTTAGACGGAATTTTTATGTACGAAAACTATCGTATGAAACCTTTAGTCATTTTTATATATATTGGGCTTATATTTTTGGGCGCTCGGGGACTTGCAAGCGCTCAACAATGGCACCCCGATGACATTGCAAATCCACCAAAGAACGTGGTCTTCATATTAGCAGACGACTTAGGTTGGAACGATACATCAATCTATCAATTTAATAGATTTTATGAGACGCCAAATATCGATGCACTAGCACAGAAAGGGATGATATTTACTCATGCATATAGTAATAGCCCTCTTTGCTCACCGACTCGTGCGTCTATACTCACTGGGCAGACACCAGCGCGACACGGGATAATCAACCCAAACATTTCAATAGATGAGGTAAGACTAAAAGCGCAAAGTCGTACGGCAGGCCCAAGCAATCAGCCTTCAACAGCACCACTTACGGCTACTAGACTCGACACAGCACTACCAACACTTGCAAAAATGTTAAAAGCCAATGGTTACAACACTGCACATTTCGGGAAATGGCATTTGGGTAGTAGCCCATTTAGTGCATTAGAGCATGGATTTGATATTGACCTACCAAATTACAGTGGTTCAGGTCCCGCCGGCGGATACTTTTCACCTTGGTCATTTGCTCCAAACTTAATACCCAATGAGGATAAAGAACATATAGACATACATCTTGCAAAAGAAGCCAGTCAGTGGATTTTAGAACACCACAGCGATGGTCCATTCTATTTGAATTTTTGGCCGTTTTCTGTTCACGCTCCATTCGGAGCGAGTCGAAGTTACATAGACTATTTTATTGATAAACGCTCTGCGTTTAACAGCCAGCGAAATGCAACGTATGCTGGGATGATTAAACACTTTGACGACGCTATTGGTATATTGTGGCGAACTTTAGAGGAGGCAGGGTTGGAAAATAATACCGTTATAGTTTTTACGTCTGATAATGGCGGTAACATGTACAATGTATTAGGACAAACTTACCCAACAAGTAATTTTCCGCTGAGAGGGGGGAAAGCGACTCAGTTTGATGGTGGTACACGGGTACCTACTTTCATGATCTGGCCAGGACTAACACCTCCCAACACGATTAATAACACTCCAATTCAAACCGTAGACTATTACCCAACTATTCTCGGTGGGCTTGGTATAAGTTGGCCGCAAGAGCATCACGTTGATGGTGTGGACATCCGCCCGTTACTTGCTGGTAATCAAATAGACAGCCGCCCAGTTATTACTTATTACCCTACTAGGCCTCTTGTTCCCGATTGGCTGCCGCCCTCTGCGACCATATCACAAGACGGTTGGAAGCTAATTAAAACCTTTCACTATGGCGTGGATTCTCCACATCTTAATGCGCTTTATAACCTCAACGAAGATGTTGGCGAATCAAAAAACTTGGCAGAAACACATCCAGATGTGCTCGCCAAATTAGATACAACATTGATGAGTTATTTAGACAGAAGCGAGACTCCATTACCCACCGCCAATCCCGACTATGTTTTGGGTTCATTCAATTATGACCACATTGGAAAACCAGCACAGCAATTTCGGTTGCCTGAGGCGCTAATACCTTCCGAGGCTGTTATTGAACTAGATATTTCAGCAACTAAAGCAAGCGCGGGAGAAAGAGTGTACATAACTTGGGAGCTACGTAATAGCACGCCGTCAGCCAACGTTAGCTACAGGCAATTTATGGGGCCAGATGTATCGCTTATAGAAAATCCAGGACAAGTTTCTTTCTTTGCACCAACTGTTTCGACGAATCAATTCATAGGTTTTGCTTTTATTGTGCAAGACGGTCAGAAAATACTTCGAAAGCAAATAGCCATTGAAATAGACGCAGTAAATGTCGCACCAAACATAGTGATTCAGTCAGAGTCACTTGAAGTACAATCTGGCGAGTCAATTGTCATCCAATATTTAGCTGAAGATGACAACAAAGATATTTTGTCAGTTGATCTAATAAGCGAATCACTTAACATTAACGCGAAGTTAAATCCCGCGCTACGCAGTTATACGTTGAGTGTCCCTCAGAGTTTTAGTGAAAGTTCTGCAGACCTTGAACTAGTAGCATCAGATGGACAAATTGAGACGTCGGCGGGCACCACTCTAAAAATAACCACCTCAACACCAAATATGCAACCCACAGATAAATCGCCTACCAAAAAAAATTCTGGTGGTTGCATTTATTGGTTAATCCCAATTTTAGGAATAAGTGCTTTCTCCCGAAGACGTAAATATGGAGTGGAACTGTAAAACGACTCAGAACCTGATGACAACTTCGGTAGCATCACGATTAATAAGTCAATTCATACAACTTTCCGTCTATTTCCCGAAGTCGATCTGGAATATGGCTATACGATGAGTCTAACTCGAAAGCTTTTGTGTAGTTTACTCTCGACTCTCGGTATCTACCCTCGCTAAATAGTGCTTCTGCGTAACTGTCATACACGTTCGCAGACAAGGGGTAACTCTTTGTATTTAGTTCAAATAGTTTGAGTGATGCTGCTGGGACAGTGTCGAGTAACTGGTACGCTAAATCGTTGATTAGATATTCGGTAAATATGTGTTGTGTACTTGGGTTTTGCTTGAATGCGAAGTATGTCTCGGCTAAATCGTCTAATTGATCATTTTCAGCTTTATGAATCAGTTGCGCTTTGAGTTCGACAGTGTCCATTGTTATGTTGGGGTTAATGATTTTTGCAAGAGAATAGGCGTAATCAAACGAGCTAAAAGAAGGGTGAAATCCACCATTGGTTAAGTGCAAAATGGTGACACTTTCGGCTGGGTTATCATTCATATAGAAGTGTCGCGCATTAATAATGTTACCACCGTAGTGTCCCACGGCTGTGGTTTGCGATTCGGATTGGACTTGCCAGCCGTGAGAGTAGGTGGCTTTTCTTCCAGTCTCGAGCGTAAGGGGTTGCCATGCTGCTAACAGGGTGTCGGTAGCAACAAAGTCTCCTGATAGTAAAACTTCAAACCATTTTGCGATGTCGGTCCCTGAGGTATTTAAGCCGGTTGCGGCAAACATAGTCGTAGCAAACGGCCAAACACCAAAGTCACTGATCTCACCCTTATCGCGAATATAGTAATGGGTAGTGCGCCTGGGTACTGATACGTTGCCACCCCCATAAATAGTGCTGTTGAGCGAGTAGGGTTTAACAATCTCACGGTTTATGACTTCTGTTAGCGGTAGCTTATATTGCTTTTCAATAATGAGTTTTAATAGCAGGAAGTTAGTTTGGTTGTAGCGAATGTTGGTATTGGTTTGAAAGGCAAAAGGCTTTTCACTCATCGCATTAATGATTTCTTGTGGATCTTCACTGGTTTCTTGCGACAAGTCGAAAAATTCTGGTAACCCAGAGGAATGCGCCATCAGTGACGAAATTCGAATGTCTGTCCAGTGGTCTGGTAAATCATCGAGATAGGCTGACACAGGTTGAGAGGCATCTAACTTTCCTTGTTCAATCAGCCGAAGGAGAATGGCTGAAACATAAAGTTTGGTGACGGAGTAAATAGGGTAGATGGTATCCTTGTTGACCTGCTCATCTGACTCTACGGATGTATTTCCTTTGCTTCTTGAATACACGAGCTTGCCGTTGGCAAGCACCATCACAGTGTGACCAACAATACCGTGGTCATCAGGCGCTTCATCAACAAGCTGGTTCAGTTTGATGGTTTGTGATTCAGACAACAGTGCAGATACAGTCGCGTATCCTTGTTTAACTTGTAGAGTAGCAACCGCGAATGTTGCCAACGTAATCCCTAGTTTCATTAACTTCATGAAATTTTCACTTTTTGTATTATTAACGCTACTTTTTATGGCTTTGTCTCGTTAGTCGCGCGCATATACCAAAAGGTTGTAACAAGCCCCTAGGAATATTTGATCTAGTTTGTTGTATCAGTACGCCCCTCATGAAGTACCATGTTCTCATCAAAAAACAGGGTGCCGTTTATTACCTTGGGGTTTCTCGCAAGTATTTTAGTTATTTGGGGCCGCCACATTTCATCGGGGTGCTTGGATAGTTCGATAAGCAAGTAATTTGGCGTGTTAGGGTTGCGTGCCAAGCTCATATCCGTACCAATTTGCCCCTCAAGCCCGTATAGTGACTCAAGAACATCCACCGGTGTTGAAGGGTTGCTTGCAATTCTATTATCTATTTCATAACCAAAATAATATGCATTGTGAAAACCCACTAGTGCTCTCAGTCGTTCGGGATCGGTGTTTGGGTTGGCTGAGTCTTCGAGAGCGTTCTTTGTGGCTGAATACGTAGCAGCATATCCAAACATTGAGTTGCCAGCTACACTGACTAAAGCGATAGTTATGACCATGTATGTGGTGGTTGTAATCTTGTTGCGTATTTGCCTTGCGCTGAGGCACTTGTACGTCGACACACCAAGAAAAACAAACAATAACGAGCTTTTTATCAGTGCGAAGAACACTGCGAACCCTGACTGGGCATCTGGTATCAGCATTGCGTGGCTGGCTTGAAGGTAAAAAAATGAACACGCAAAGAGTGCACTAAATACTAGTGCGAACCGTTTGATACTGTACTTTGTAACCTTTGTTTGAAAATCCATTTCGCAGACCTTATTGGTAATGTTTCAATTGTCGTTGCTAGTGTGATACCGATTCCATCAAATTGAGTCGTTACGTTACCTATCAATATATTTGTTGAGTGATGCTTCTAGTTGTTCAGCGTATCCACTAGTATCGCCACATTCGCTAGACAGCGTCCACACTGAACTTCCGTTGTGCACTTTGTCGTCTAAGCTGGTTTGTCTGACGTTGTAGCACTTCTTACCTAATTTAATGGTAGTCTCATTTCCACCATATTCAGCAACCACTTCTATATTTAAACCCTCTGGCGCGAATTCTCTCAGGGTGTTGCCCATTCTATCTTGTATCTCATTGGAAGTGCTTCGGGGGCTAGACCGAATCGGCACTGGGGTACTACGAATACTGCTTGCCATACGGTTAAGTTCTTGTTGGTTAAGCTGTTCAAAGTACTGTTGCGTAGAATTTTGAACGTTTCTGCGTGGCGTGGCAGCACTATCTTCCTGAACAGTAAGGTCTTCGTTAGGGGCGCCAGTATTAAATTCACGCGTTGTCTGTTCGGGCAGCTGGGACGTAGCTTCCTCTTGAGTCGAGCTTGTATCCTCTTGGTGCTGAGATTCCGTAACGGTTTGTTTAGGCTCCTCCTGTTGTGGCTCAATTTCTATCTCATTAGGTTATTGTACATCTTGCTGTGTTACAGCTGGCTGCGTAGCAGGTTGTATAGGCGCTAAAACGAGGTAACTTTCAATGGTGTCATTGGTAGCAGTGACGTTTGGCGATTTCTTTTCAAGTGCTATTAACGCACCGATGATGATTCCATGAAGTATCAGAGAAATCGCCAAAAATCGTGTGGCTCGCACGGGTATTAGTCCATTAAAACAGAGTGTTATGGATTGTTAGTGCGTTAAGTGCAGAATAGGTTCATAAAACACTGTTGAAACAGTGTAACTAAATATATCACTCTACTTGTTTAATAAAGTGCATATCACGCCAATTGTGATTTGCAGGTACCTTTGCATTAAACGGTTGGAGTTTAAAACCTGTTACCTCGCCATTTGCGTCTACATCAAATACCAACAGTGCGCGACTCGCTGCATTTTTGTTTTGCCAGTCCACCTCAAAAGTGTGATCTCTGAATGGAATAAGTGTTCCGTTTAGGTTTTCCATTTTATCGAAGCTAATCTGTAACTGATTTTCGGTAAGGGAAAGTACAACATTTCCGTACCACGCATCTTTGAACTCTCCTTGGTAGTCGATAATAGGTAAATTCACTTCACCCGTGCCCACGGGAAGTTTCAAGCGTGCATAGTAGCGAGCTTCGGCGTCTTTCATCCATTGTTGGTAGTCAGCGATCCAGTCAATTTGTGGGGCGTCAGGCATGAATCCTTTCAATATGGTTTGCATGATGGCACCTCGTGCAGCGCTGTTACTGCCGTTATTTAGCAAAACTACGCCAAGCTCTAATTCGGGAACTGAGGCAACATAGGCCTGCACGCCAGACAAGGTACCCGTGTGTGAAATCACCTCAAAGCCATATACATCGGCTTTGCGCCAGCCAATACCATAGGTTTTAAAGTGAGTGTCGTCCCGTCGACGGTCGTCGCTGCTAACATTTAAGTTGGTATGTGATCGCCACATATAATCGAGTTGGGCGCCGTCAATGATCTGCTCGCCTGTGGCAGTTTGTCCATGATTGAGTAAAACCTGTAACCACCTCACCATATTGCTGGCATTACAGACCATCCCGCCCGCGGCGGCACTGACTAATTCTTTTCCAAAAATACCGTTGCGTGGAATGGCAAATACCTCACCGTCTATATCGCCGTGTGAAGATGCCAGGTTATTGTATTTATTAATATCCATATCACCTGCAAAGCAGGTCATATCCATGGCTTTGAAGAAGTGTGTATCAATATACTCGGCAAAGGGCACACCGCTAACCTTGGCAATAATTTCGCCTGCTACCATGTACATCAAGTTGTTGTAGGCATAAGCACTGCGAAAACTCGTGACTGGCGTTAAATGCGCCATATTGGCAAAAATTTCTTCTCGGCTAAATCCGGTGGGCTCTGGCCATAGCATGGCATCGCCAGCCCCGCTCACCAGTCCACTTTGGTGGGTAAACAGGTCGAGAATACGAAACTCTCCGGTAACCCAGTGGTCTTGCATTCTGAATTCGGGAAAATGTTCTATAACCTTGTCTTGCCAATCAACTTTTCCTTCACTCACTAACTTAGCCATGGCCGCCGCAGTAAAGGCTTTGCTTGTGGAAGCTAAGCGAAAGTAGGTATCTCTATCTACTTGCTCAGGTTGGGTAAAGTCACGTAAACCATAGCCTTGTAACTTCACCACCTTTCCTTGGTATACCACGCCTACTGACATGCCTGGTATGGCGAAGGTATCCAATGCTTGAATGACGGTTTGATCAAAACTTTCCTGTAAATGGGATGGGGCGGATAACGGGTTGGCAAAAGCTGATGACACCGCAAAAAACGCAATGAGTAAATTGACCAAAGTAAGTAGTTTGATTCGCATGGTTGGACTCGCAACACTAGGCTTCAAATAGCTGATTACTATCGAGAATATAGTGTTACCAACACAGCCACAATAGGCAACTGAGTAAAAGTTGCCCAGAATCAGTGTTTGTGAGTCGAAGGTCGTTTAAACCATTTTTAATTTAACTTGTTATACGCGATAGATAATTTGTATGAGTAGGAATCGTCTCTACACGTTGAATATGGTCGTTTTCAATTTGACTGAGAAATTGCCTAAGCTCTTGTTCTGACATCTCATCAGCAAGAGGGTGGTGCTGTTTGGGTATAAGCCCTTGTCCAATCATTACTTGTAACCAAGAGTCGACAAATATTTCATCTTTGCGCTGTACAAAACGACCCGTTTGTTCGAAAAGCGTCATTCTGTCTTTTAAAGACTCTGGGATTTGCATGTTTTTACAAAACTCCCAGAAGGGCGAATCTTCTCGCTGGGTTTGACAGTAGTGTAAAATAATGAAGTCTTTGATTTCGTTGTAATCAGAAATCATATAATCGTTGTACTGAGCCGTTTCTAGTGCATTAATGCCGTAACTGGGGAAGTACTTCAACAACTGCATAATACCCTGTTGAATGATATGAATGGCGGTTGATTCTAGAGGTTCGATAAAGCCACCCGCTAAACCTATAGCCACACAGTTTTTGTTCCAGAGCTTTTTTCGATGTCCCGTCACAAATTTTATCGGGCGAGGTGTTGTAATAGGTTTGCCTTTGATAGTGCTTAACAGCATGTTTTCAGCTTCATCGTCAGACATATACTGACTGCTATACACAATACCATTGCCCATCCGGTGTTGTAGTGGGATCCGCCACTGCCAGCCCGCATGGTGCGCAATAGAGCGAGTGTAGGGTACAGGGTTGCCAGTCAGTTCTGTTTGCACTGCGATGGCACGATCCATAGGTAGCCAATGTGACCAATCAACAAACTCGGTTTTTAGTGTTTCATTGATCAGCAACCCTTTAAAGCCAGAGCAATCAATAAACAAGTCGCCTGAGATTTCTCTTCCACTCTTAAGCGTTAAGCCTGTGATATAACCTGAATCAGCGTCGGTGGTAACCTGCTCAACCAAACCCTCTACACGTGTTACGCCGTGCTTGGTGGCAACACCTTTGAGCATATTAGCGTATAGACTGGCATCGAGATGATAGGCGAAGTTAAGCCCACCTTTTTGGTGAGCAAACTTGTTCCGTTTGGCGGCTACGGCTTCTATGTTGTAGGTTTCAAAAGGCTTGCTTATGCCCAACTCCACACCGCGCTGCCAATATTCGTGAAATCCTGCAGCCCACATACCTAAACCCGTACTACCAAAGGCGTGAAAGTAAGCGCCGTCTTTCTTGTGCCAGTTTTCAAACTGAATACCTAATTTAAAGGTTCCCGACGTATGCTTGATAAATTCAGAAGAGTTAATACCCAGTAGATCGTTGAAGAAATGTATGCTTGGAATGGTAGCTTCACCAACACCAATGGTGCCGATTTGCTCAGACTCGACTAAGGTGATGTTTATTTTTGAGAGAGCTTTAGACAACACTGCCGCCGCCATCCAGCCCGCCGTACCACCACCTAATATGACAACATTATTTACTGCTTTTTTCATACTTTTGCCTACATCTACCTTTTCACAAGTGCTAACAAGGTCGAAGTAAACCTTGATATTAAGCTTGATATTGAAAAGGTGTTAACGCTTTTTTCGTATACTGTTAACAATAACTCAAGAGGATTGAAAAGAGAATATTATCGTTACACTTTTTATCTTGTTTGATGCCGTGAGGTAGCGGTCATCAATCAAATTTGTGTAAATGATTACTGTAAATTGTTAACAAAAAGTGTTATTAATTCATCTATTGATGTACTGATTTTACCTAATCAAAACTAATAATGGTTGAACAGATGATGAATTTGCACCTAAAAACAATAACTTTCCCTGCAATAATCAAGCGAATAGTGTTGGCTACTACATTTGCTACCTTCTTCGCCTCTGCAAACTCCAATCCTACTATTGACTATATTGTGAACGGTAGTGCGGTAACTCCATGGGAGCTTGCACTGAATTACGGGCAGGAAAAACTCGACGATAACGGAGAGGCAAAAACAACCCGAGGAAGCTTGGTACTTAGACCTGAGACTAACGAAGAGCGCGGTGAGGTCGTTAGACTTATATGGAAGCCGAAGGGGATAAAGAATGAGTGGGGGACTATCGACAAGAATATTCTCACTGCAACCATTACCAATACTATGCAAATGGTTGACTTGTCATCTGTGGTATCAAACGCCGCACTCACCTTTGATATCAAAGTGAACAAAGCGCCTAAAGAGCTCGTTGAACTTACCCTCGAAAGTGAGTGGGACTGGCAACAGCGCGCTTCCTTCCCTTTAAAAAGCGTACTCAAGAAAATTCCTGCGAAAGAGTGGGTTACCTTGCCCATCCCGCTCACCTGTTTTTCAGGTGGAACGCTTAACTTTGCCAAAATTACTTCAATTATGCAGTTAACTACCACAGGAAAAATGGACGTTGAGATAAGCAATATCAGGCTTACCGCAACGTCTGAGTCTTCCTCGTGTGGTTAAGCCGTATTTTCTGCCCATAACTTTGCTCCAAATATCGGATAAGGAAAATTATGACAATCCGCAATATGTCTATGAATATGCTCGCCATTGCTACCCTTATGTACGTAGTAGGCTGCAATGAAAAGCTAGACGTTTCGACAGAACCTACACAGGTTGCAACACAAGAAAATTCAAGCCTAATTGAGCTGGGAAGCGATGGTTTATCGGAATTTGTGTCCACTGATGGTGTTAGCTGGCGTCAGGTCACAGACGATAAAGGAGAGCATCACCTGTCACTTCACTTTAATGCGCTAGCGGCGAATAAGCCGACAATTCGTCTTGGTGCTGAATCTCCTTGGAACATGGATTTTGCCGATAATGTTGCCATTGTAATGGACATTGAAAACCCAACCAATATCCCAGTGTTTCTGCATGTGGGCGTGGAAGATATTGATGGCGTGCGTCATAACCGAAACGTTGCTGTGCCGCCAAAAACGGCGAACAGCTACTATGTGATGATAAAAGGCATTAACGTTGATACGAATACCGGCATGCGATCAAACCCAAAAAATTGGCTTACCGAATACGAACAGACCATTTGGCGAACGGGCACGAGACACATCAATACTGAAAAAGTAAGTGCGTTGCATTTCACCCTGATGGGCATTATGCACGACAAGCACCTGATAGTAAGCAATATTCGTTTGGAAGAGCCGACAACATTGGACGAAAACGTTTTAGTGGGTATTGCTGACGGTTATGGGCAAAACGCGAAAATGGATTTTGAAAACAAGGTGGATAACGATGCTGCTCTTGTAGCCCAGTACCAAGCCGAATCAGCTAATCTTTCAGGTGAAGTTTGGGATGGTCGCAGTCAATACGGCGGCTGGAAACAAGGTCCTAAGTTAGAGGCAACTGGCTATTTCAGAACTGAAAAGTATCAAGGTAAATGGACGTTGGTCGATCCTGAAGGCTATTTGTTCTTCTCAACGGGTATTGCCAATGTGCGTATGGCCAATACCTCTACCATTACTGGTTACGACGTACCCGATTCTCTCGTACCAGCCCGTTCTAGTGACGACTTAACACCTGAGGACTCAGTAGGGCTCAATAGGGTCAGCTTGGAAGCTGCCGAACAGCGTTTTGTTTCATCAAACACACGAGCTAACATGTTTTTAGATTTACCTTCCTATGATGAACCTTTAGGCAATTTCTTTGGGTATCGTCGAGAAGTGCATACGGGAGTGATCCCTAAAGGCGAAACCTTTAGTTTTTACATGGCAAATCTCTCTCGAAAGTTCGAAACTGCCGATATGAACGAGGTGTTAGACAAGTGGGAAACCCTTACCGTTGATCGTATGTTGGATTGGGGATTCACATCGTTTGGCAATTGGATAGATACCCGTTTTTATGACGACGCCCGCATACCTTACTTTGCCAACGGTTGGATCATTGGTGACTTTGCTACTGTGAGCACAGGGAATGACTACTGGTCGCCAATTCCTGACCCATTTGACCCTGTGTTTGTACAAAGAGCCGATGTCACGTTGGCTCAGGTTGCGGCTGAAGTGAAAAACAATCCTTGGTGCGTAGGTGTGTTCATCGACAACGAAAAAAGTTGGGGGATGATGTCATCGACTGCTGCTCAATACGGTTTGGTCGCCGGCACGTTAAGACTCAACGCCGACAAGAGTCCAGCAAAACGGGCTTTTGTTGCTTGGCTTAAAAGCCGATTTGAAACCGTTGAGTCTCTTAATTCCACATGGGGTCAGTCGTTCAATAGTTGGAGTGATGTGGAGAAAGGCTTTGAAGTCGATTTCGATGTGGATGCAGCACTCCCAGATTATTCGGCATTGCTGTCTTTGTATGCTGATGAATATTTCAAAGTGGTCGCTAATGCTGTGGATGCACATATGCCTAATCATATGTATATGGGTGCACGATTTGCCGATTGGGGAATGACTCCTGAGCTGCGAGCATCTTCGGCAAAATATGCTGATGTGGTGAGTTACAACTACTATCGAGAAGGTTTAAATGAAGCGTTTTGGACCTTCCTAGAAGACATCGATAAGCCATCGATTATTGGCGAATTTCATATAGGTGCCAAGGACTCAGGATTGTTTAACCCGGGTTTGATTGGTTCTCATACCCAAATCTTACGAGGCGAGATGTATCAAGACTATCTTTACTCTGTGATTGATAACCCTTACTTCGTCGGTGTGCACTGGTTCCAATACATAGATTCACCATTGACAGGTAGGGCCTATGATGGTGAAAACTACAATGTGGGATTTGTGTCTGTCACCGACATTCCGTATGCACCTTTAATTGATGCTGTTAAGGAAGTTAATCGCAATTTATATTCCAGGCGGTTTAACGATACCGCATCGGCTACTGATAATGAAAAGGAAGGCAATGAATGAGAGCAGGGAAGGTAAGTCAATTTTTATCAAGTTTGTTGGTTATAGGCGCTGTTAACAGCGCCCTAGCCGAGTCTTGTGCGCCTTTAGCGGAGCATGTAGAGATCTACGATGATGAATTGTCTTCTGTTGTAAGTGGTTCGTCTGAAATTTGCATGATACAAGACGGTTTTCGGTGGACTGAGGGGCCGTTGTGGGTACCAGAGTTAGACGCACTGCTGTTTTCGGATATTCCCGCAAGTAAGGTTCATATGTATGACCCAGATAAGGGCGTAAGCGTTTATCTGGATGATAGCGGTTTTTCAAACGGCTTACTCCGCTCACCTTCGGGTGAGCTGGTACTTATGCAATCTCGAACACGCCAAGTGGGAGCAATGTCATCGGCTATAGATTCGCCAACGACAGTGTATAAAACTTTGGCTTCTCATTTTGAAGGACGTCGTTTGAATAGCCCCAATGATGGTGTTTTCCACAGCTCGAGTGCGCTATTTTTCACCGATCCGCCGTTTGGCTTACCAAAACAGTTTGACGATGAAAACAAGGAACTGGATTTCCAAGGTGTTTTCAGATTATCCGAGTCTGGTGAGTTGTCTTTAATTGACGACACTATTTCCCATCCAAACGGTATTGGTATATCCCCTGACGAGAAATGGCTCTATGTGGCCGTGTCTAACGAAGCCGATATGCGTTGGTATCGATATCCCTTAACCCCTGATGGTGATGTAGGAGAGCGAGAGCTATTTTTCAAAATAGATGCCGAGAACGTGTATTCAGAGTTAGTTGTGAAAAAAGGAGTACCCGACGGCTTAAAATTTCATGAAAATGGAATGTTATTCGCCACCGGACCACAAGGTGTATGGATTTTTAACCACAATAAAAAGTATTAGGAAGAATATTTGTGGATAGTTTTGTGGCAAACCTTGCCTTTGATGAAAACTACTCTACGTTATATTTAACTGCACATCAGTCACTTATGAAAGTTAAGCTAATCAATCAATTCGATAAAGAGTGAAAAAAGTCAAATTAGATTACATTTAATTGTTAACAATAATGGGTGTTTGGGGTAGTATCGGAGTTATCAGTATGTCAACGCGACTTACACTAGATTAACAACCTTAAAGAAGATTGCCAATGAACACCCGACAAATTATTGCTAGTGCAATTATTGTAGCCCTCGGTGGATTTATATTTGGGCTTGATGCTGCGCTCATTTCAGGAACCGTAAAATTTATCACCTTAGAATTTGGTCTAAGTGATCTCGAAGTTGGGGCCGTGGTCAGTGCTCCCGGGTTTGGTGTTCTATTTGCCTTGTTAGTCACAGGGCAAATTTGCAACAAATACGGCCGTAGGCTCACACTGATAGTTATCTCATTCCTGTATATTTTCTCTGCTATTTTCTCAGTAGTTGCTAACTCCTTCGAAACCCTTGTTGCCGCACGTTTTATTGGTGGCCTGGCTTTCACTTCGCTGTCTGTTGCCGCAATGTACATCGGTGAAATTGCGCCACCGAATTTACGTGGCAAATTAGTTTCCATGATTCAAATTAACATCGTTGTAGGTCTTTCCTCAGCGTACTTTGCCAACTATGGCATCGTGCAATTAAGCCAATCTGACGCGAGTTGGGTGAGTGCTATTTCATTAGACACTGCAACTTGGCGATGGATGCTTGCGGTTGAGATTGTTCCCGCGATAGTCTGGTTTGCGCTTCTGTTTAGGATTCCTCGAAGTCCACGTTGGTTAGTCATGCAAGGTAGAGAGGAAGAAGCTCTTCGCGTTATTCATCAATTTATGCCAAGTGAGCAAGCTCAATCAGAGATTGATGGCATCAAACAGAGCTTGATTAAAGAGGGTGGTAAGGCAAGTTCGATAAAAGATGCGTTAGGCGTATTGATTTCAGGTCCGGTTCGCACTGCAGCAATCATCGGGGTAACTATTGCTATTGTGCAGCAAATTACCGGGATCAACGCGATCATGTTCTACGCGCCAACGGTGTTTGAGCAGGTGGGTATAGGATCTGATGCTGCGTTTTTCCAAGCCGTTGTTGTTGGTTTGGTGAGTACCGTTTTCACTGCATTGGCCATTGCGCTCATTGATAGACTAGGGCGTCGTCCTCTTATTGTTTGGGGGCTCGCATGGGCGGCACTCAGCTTGTTGGCGTGTTACATTGGTTTTGAAAACGCTACCTACATGTTAAACGCTGACGCCATTGCACAACTATCAGCCAGTGTGAACAATCCCGAGCTTATTGCACTGCAAGATGTGGTTTATGAGTCTGATATTGCCTTCAAGCAAGCCTTGCAACAATCCATAGGTGCAGAAGCTGCGAGAGAGTTTGAAAGTGTGTTGCTCCAAGCTGCAACGTCCATGAATGCTACCTTGGTACTTGTGGGTATTTCTAGCTTTATTGCTGCATTCCATTTCTCTATCGGTCCGGTGATGTGGGTGTTGTTTTCCGAGATCTTCCCCACGAGTGTTCGCGGTATTGCCATCCCAGCATTCGCACTCATTGCTAGTATTGTAAGCTACCTAGTTCAACAGTTTTTCCCATGGCAGCTCAATAATATGGGCGCGGCAGATATCTTCCTGTTCTATACCATTTGCGGTGTGATTGGCTTTGTGATCCTTTACCGTCTCATGCCTGAAACAAAGAACAAAAGTATCGAAGAAATAGAGGCGTTTTTCGCCGAAAAAAGACCGGCTTAAAAGGACGCTGTAATGAACAAAAAATCTTTGCTCGCTATTGGCGAGTGCATGGTAGAGCTTTCAGGTACTAACGAAGACACATTAGCCTTGTCTTTTGCTGGAGATACCTACAACGCTTTGGTTTATGCGTTACGATGGTCAGATGCTATCGATGGTATTTTCTATTCGGCGGTTGGTTACGATAATTTTAGTAACCGCTTGCTCAAAACCTTTGAGCAACATGGCATAAGTACTGAAGCTCTCGCATTCAGTAAAACTCGCAATTTGGGGCTTTACAGTATCGTTAATGATGAGCACGGTGAGCGCCAGTTCGATTATTGGCGTGATCAATCTGCTGCCACATCGATGATGATGCTTCACCGGGCCGCTAACACCCAACTGCGTCAAATGGATATGGTGTTTTTTAGTGGCATTGGTTTAGGTATTTTGTCTGATGAAGACAAAGTTGCACTACTAGACATGATTAAGGAACAAAAAGCTGGCGGCGCTATTATCGCTTTTGATCCCAACTACCGTAGCGTAATGTGGAACGGTAGTGCTCATGCGGCCCAATGGTATGAAAAAGCGTATGAATTAGCCGATATTGGTTTGCCGGGTATTGACGATCACAAAGCGGTATTTGGTCATGAAACCACTGCAGATATCGCTTCATTTTTGCATCGGGTGAAGTGTGCAGAATTTGTAATCAAAGCAGGGGTGCAAGGCATGTATTGCTACCAAGATGGTAAACAGTGTCATCATCAAGCATTTACACCGGCACCTGTACAAGTGGATACCACCGCTGCTGGTGATTCTTTTGCTGGTGTTTATTTGGCGTGTCGACTTCAAGGGTTACCCATTGCAACCAGTGTTGATGCCGCCAATGCGGCTGCGGGGTTAGTGGTGCAGCATCGCGGCGCTATCATTGATTCTTCCCTTTTCTCTGCGCTGGCTCAAGCGCATCCCTCTTCTTCACTACAGGAGTTAGTATGAATAAGAAGCTCAGCTTAGCTTCGCTTCGTGCCTTAGAAAGAGAGTACGACAAGCATGGCCCTGATTGGTTAATAGAATTTGATGTTACGCCACTCAAAGGCGATTTTGCCTTTGAAGAAGGCATAATTCGTCGTGATCCGTCATCAGTACTAAAAGTCGATGGTTTGTACCATTGTTGGTATACCCGCGGTGAGGGTGAAACCGTAGGCTTCGGCTCTACAAACCCCAACGATAAAGTGTTCCCTTGGGATCTCACTCAGGTTTGGCATGCAACGTCGGAAGATGGTGAAACTTGGAAAGAGCAAGGGCCTGCTGTGGTACCTGGAGAAGCCGGACGCTTTGATGATCGCGCCGTATTTACGCCCGAGGTATTGGCTCACGATGGTAAGTTTTATCTGGTATATCAAACGGTTCAAACCCCTTATACCAATCGTCAGTACGAAGAAGTTGCGATTGCTGTAGCTGACAGCCCATTTGGACCATGGACACAATCTGATGCACCCATTTTGTCACCT
The DNA here is from genome assembly GCF_006538345.1 of Alteromonas sp. KUL49. Lineage (GTDB taxonomy): Bacteria > Pseudomonadota > Gammaproteobacteria > Enterobacterales > Alteromonadaceae > Alteromonas. The sequence continues at coordinate 21,118 of NZ_BJKL01000012.1, forward strand.
GAAAAAGACGGCGAGTGGGATGGTGACGAAGACAGTCGATTTAATGTAAAAAGCAAAGGTAGCTTCGACAGTCACAAAGTCCACGATCCGTGTTTGCTGGTATTTAATGATAAGTTTTATCTGTATTACAAAGGTGAAACCATGGGCGAGGGCATGAACATCGGCGGGCGAGAAATCAAGCACGGTGTAGCTGTGGCTGATAACCCCTTAGGCCCTTATGTGAAATCGGAACTCAATCCAATTTCAAACAGTGGCCACGAGGTGGTAGTGTGGAATTATAAGGGCGGTATCGCCACGCTACTCACCACAGATGGCCCCGAAAAAAATACAATTCAGTTTGCCGATGATGGCGAAAACTTTGCAATAAAAGCACACATAAAAGGTGCCCCTGAAGCCATAGGCCTGTTTCGTGATGATATTGCAGATACCCCACCGCCAGGACTCACATGGGGGTTATGTCATAAGTACGATAGCTCATGGAACTGGAATTACATTTGTCGCTTCACAACCCGAAAGCAAATCCTAGATGCGGGTACCTTCCAAAACACTGCGGGCTAATGCAAGCAGAATACAGACGAAACCTATGATACCCGACCTCTAGATGGTCGGGTGTCTCTGTATAGATTCAAACCTACAACCAGAATACTCATTACTAATAAAACAATCATTGGTGGCGCGTTTACTGAGCTGGTAGGCAGGGCTGTGCCGATAGCAGTGCCGATTTGTATATCATCAAAGAAGACATAGTCGCTTGCACCAATGGAGACACTTACTTGGGTGAAGGATTGACTCGAGGTAAAGCCGAAGAAGTCAAAACCTGTGGGGTTTGCTCCAGTGGCGTCATTGACTAGGTCGAATGTCGCTAGAACGTTTGAACCATTGAGTATTGTGAGAATATTTCCTGTGAAGTGTAATCCGCCTAACTGGATCCCGAATGCTGTTGATGGTGCAAATGAAACCGAAAAGCCACCCCCACCAAATCCAGTCTGACCGTTCGATGCTACATTTAAACCCCGAGAGCCGCTAACACTATTAAAACCTGTGATTGTCGGTGTGCCTGAATTAAAACTGTCGAAGTCAAAGCCGGAATATTGGGTGTCTAGAACATTTCCAATACTTAGTTCCATATCAACAGAATATTTGGTACCTGTAAGTGCATTTAAATAAAGAGACTCACTGAGGTAGGTGGTCACCACTGCTGCATGGGAAAGACTGGTAAACGAAAGGCACACTAACAGAACTGTATTACGAAGTATTATTACCGAGTTGTATGATTTCATTGTCGTTGTTTTCCATATCGATAGATTGAGCCATAGGGCACTCACAGCTAAATATCTAGGTAAACAACCGACGACAAAGTGCAGTAATGGGACAAAGAGTTTGTTTTTATTCAGTACGGTTAAAACATACACAAAAAGAGCGATAGTTAACAGTCGGTACTATACCGCTTAGGTGTTTAACTTCGGCCCAGGCCCCACCGAGTCTCGGTGAATGACCTGAAAGGGGAGTGTTTTAACACCGCCCGTTTCACCTGCAGTAACAAACTTGAGTGCGATCTCAGCCATATCATGAAGCGGCTGGCGAACGGTAGTTAACTGAGGCCACACTAACGTTGCTGTGTTAACGTCATCAAAACCAAGGATTGATAGATCTTGAGGCACTCTTAGCTCGTGTTTGGCGGCTGTCGCTATAACGGCTGCTGCCATGTCGTCGTTACTGGCGAAAATCGCAGTAGGTTTATTGCCCTGAGTAATGAGTTTTTCTGCTGCGGTGAGTGCTGAACGATAGGTGAAGTCACCATTTTGAATAGCGTCTTCATCTAAGGTCAGCCCGTTTTTTTCGAGCGCCTGCTTGTAACCTTGTACCCGCGCATTGGATACCGATTGTGATCTATCACCTGTTATCATACCAATCGCTGAGTGGCCTTGTTCAATGAGATAACTCACACAGGCTTCACTGGCAGCAACGTCATTGATATGAATGGACAAGCAATCGGGTTTTGACCGACTTAAATCTTTTGACGTACCAATCAGTGCAACTGGGACTTCTAGATGTGTTATCCAGTCTTCAAGGGATTCGGTATCTGACATAGGCGGGAGAATAATCATCCCCTCAACCCGCTCGGAAAAAGAGGTGAGCTGGTCTTTTAGTGAGCAGTCAGTATTGAATTCTTCTACGGTAATATAAGCGCCTAGTGACGTGGTATTTTTAATACATCCATACAGAAACTGTGACACAAATGAAGATGTAGACGCAAAACAAAATACACCGATTAAGCCGCGCTTTCCCGAAGATAATTGCCGAGCTGCAACGTTGGGTTTGTAGCCCAACGCGTCCATGGCATCCATCACTTTTTGTTTTGTGTGCGCGCTAACGGTATTCGCGCCATTGATGACCCGTGAGACGGTCATCAGCGATACATTTGCTTTGCTTGCGACATCAGCAATAGTGACTTTAGTTTTCAATGTTCTGCTACCTCTCGGTGTAAATCCGTTTAACTACATGCTGGCAGAACAATACCGTTTTAAATACTCCGCATGGCTCGGTAATGTCGCCACTTGTTGTTCCAAGCTCGAAGCAATCTTGTCGAGAAATTGCTCAAGCTGCTGATCGGTCATTTCGTCAACGATTCTGTGGTATCTGTCAGGCACTAGACCTTGCCCAATCATAACCTGCAACCACGAATCTACAAAAAGTTCTTCTTGGCGCTGAATAAAGCGGCCCGTTTTTTTGAATAGATTCAGACGCTTTTCAAGCGACTCCGGTATGTCCATATTTTTACAGAACTGCCAGTAGGGTGAGTCATCTCTTTCCGTGACTTTGTAGTGCAGCACAATGAAATCTTTGATTTGCTCGTAATCAAGGGTTGCAGACAGGTTGTATTCAGCAACTTCCAACGCGTCGATGCCATGCTCAGGAAAGAGTTTGATGAGGCGTAAGATGCCTTGCTGAATGAGATGGATTGCCGTTGATTCTAGAGGCTCGATAAAGCCTCCAGATAGCCCGATAGCGACACAGTTCTTGTGCCATAACTCTTGGCGATAACCGGTTTTAAATTTAATCGGGCGGGGAGTTGTTAGCACCTCGCCTTCTACTGAAGATAGGAGTAGTGCCTCAGCCTCGTCATCAGACATATACTCGCTGGCATATACAATACCGTTGCCCATTCTGTGTTGCAGCGGAATACGCCATTGCCACCCAGCGTGATGGGCAATAGAACGGGTATAGGGCGCGGGTGGTTTATCTGAGCGAGTTTGTACAGCAATGGCTCTGTCGTTGGGAAGCCAGTGAGACCAATCATTAAAAGGTACCTTCATTGTTTCATTAATGAGCAAACCTTTAAAGCCAGAGCAGTCGACAAACAGATCACCATCAAGCTTGCTACCGTCTTTTAATGTGAGACCGGTAATATAACCGCTTTCAGAATCTTGGCGAACGTACTCGACTTCTCCCTCTACACGTTTAACCCCTTGCTTTTCAGATAGGGAACGTAGCATTTTGGCGTATAGTCCTGCGTCGAGATGATAAGCATGGTTTAAGGGCGTTTGCAGTCGACCGAACTTACCGGCTTTGGCGGCAACCGCTTCTATATTGTATTTTGAGTAGTCTCGACAGGCGTTATTGTTGACACCTTTGCGCCAAAAATCATGGAATCCAGCAGCCCATAGCCCTTTTCCGGTGCTACCAAACGCATGAAAATAGTCGTGATCAAGTTTTCGCCAATTTTCGAATTGAATACCAAGTTTGTAACTCCCCTGAGTTTGCTTGAGAAACTCGTGTTGGGGTATTCCAAGAAGGTTATTGAAAAACTGCATCGTAGGGATTGTTGCTTCGCCCACACCGATAGTGCCGATACGATCTGATTCTACCAGCGTGATATTCAGGTGACTTAACGATTTAGACAGTGCTGCTGCTGTCATCCAGCCGGCTGTACCTCCACCTAAGATAACCACATTATTAATTTTGCTTTGATTTGTCATAGTCTACCTATTTAATGCATTAAGTAGTTTTGTGCGCAGTTGCATAGCTTGCTTTTCATCTATGCCGCCAAGTGCACCTTTTAGTTTGTCTGGGATGTGGTCGAAGGATTCATCACTAAAAATGTAGTACTCGAACAGGGTTTTCCACGCATTTTTTTGTGCTTTTGGTAAGTCCCTCAAGGTCAACAAGGCTGCATCTAGTGCAACCTGAGGAGAGGGAATATGGTTAGGTGTTGGTTTCCACCAATAGTTAACAAGCACGTTGAACGACGACAATGCATTCACTTCATGCCACCACATGCTCGGAATAAACAAGACATCTCCGGGGGCAAGCGTTGTTGTGTAGCTATGCCTCAGTGCGTTTTGATATTTAGGGAAGGCTTGATAATTCGGTTGTTTACCGTCAACCAAGCTAACCGCTGGCCCGCCGGGTGTAGGAGATAGTGGACCCACATACAAATTTGAGAGCTGATCAGGAGGAAACAACCTAAACGTGCGCTCACCCGCTACACAACAAGCAAAGTTATTCGGGTAATCAAAATGAGCCGCAACTTGAGTTTGGTTCCCGAGCCAAAGGTTGGCTGAAACGCCCGATGGTGGAATACCAAAATTCATAGAGTTACTTTGCTTAAACTCGGGAAAATGACGCTCTAGATTCGTTGAACCCATGTATATTCCATCGCCAGACCGAGCGTCAGCTATGTTGTTTAATCGCTTAAATACCTCCACGAGTGAGTGCATTTCACGAGTGAAATTCATTCCTTCAAAGTCTTTTTGATAAAAAATACGTCCTTTTTCGCTGGGAGGTGTTTGGTAGGTGAGCACGGGATGATCAGCGCTATAGGCGAGAAGAAGCGCCTGAATACTTTCTGTTGATTGCTTTGCCGCAATAACGGACGGCCAGTCAGACACAGCATTCCTAATAACTACTGGCGTGTCATTATTCTTTGCCAATATCTCCAGCGTATTGGCTTTTGGATGAGTTATTTCCTCACAGGCGTTCATTACAGCGCTTCTTTACTTAGATTCCTTTTGCTGTTTTCGTTGAATAAGTGGGCCTAAGTTTGACATCGCGGCAATACAAAAATAAGCAGCTTGCAAGTAACCTTTTTTCGCTAAAGATTCGAGTGCATCACCACTAAGGTTGTTAAGTTTCTCTTCGTTAATCGTCATAAACCCCGTTAATCGTGTACTTTCCTCGGTATTAAAGTTGAATTCTATGTTTATGCTCTCAAGTAATTCGGCATCAAGCAGGGCTTTTCCAAAAGCGAGTGTGTCTGGGCGCTCAGTGGCCAAACGATGTAAGTTATCTAAAATGTGTACTAGATAATCACTGTGACCGCCGTGGGGCAAAAACAGTGGTAAACCTTCTATTGTATTCAGTCTTGGGTCCTCCATATCTACAGAGACAACTTGATTCATCTCTCCCGAACTGTCCTGCTGATGACCAATTTTAAAAGGCCCTTTAGCAATGATGGCGGGAATAAAATGATTAGACCAACCAGATTCACTGATAAACAAATTTTCGTTCCTCTCAAAACCAAATATTGCCATGGGTTCTGGCGATGATTCATTCGGTGAACGATAGAAGAGTATAGGGTAGTCTTGAACGGCTGCACGCAACTCACTAAGTGTGAGTGCGGCGCACATGTGGTCGTTGTCATGCTCGGCAAGACGTTGGTCGGCAACCGTGAGCGTATTGTGCTCAACATTGTTGAGTATTGCATGGTTAGACATAAACTGCGTGTCCTCTTTTGCTTTCTCTTATGCTTAGAAGGGCACGACCACACTGGCGGTCATGCCCCGTTTGTTACAAAGCGTTAGAACTTGTATCTTGCACTAATCGCGTAGCGTGCACTTTGTTCTGCGGCATAGATAATCATATCTTCACCACGTGCGCGAACACGGCGATCTTCTTCAGTGATATTGATACCTTCTAGCGCTATGGTTAAGTTTTCGTTGACTTCATAGCTTACGTTTACGTCCAGCTGTCCATAAGCTTCTGTGTAGGCTGGTTCTTGCTGGTTGTTTCCACCAGTCGTTGAGCTTAAGAACTCATCACGCCAGTTGTAGGCAATTCTTGCTTGGAAGCCATCTTTTTCATAAAAAGCAACAAAGTTGGCAGAGTCACTTAAGCCTGGGATAACAAATTGATCTTGGTTGATCTTAGTATTGTCATACTCTCCATCGCCATCTACTGTGGTGTAGTTAGCCATGATGCCAAAGCCTGTGTCACCAAACATATGCTGCAATGCAATCTCGAACCCATCAATGCTAAAGTCTTCAGCGTTCACAGGCACTGTAACTCGGTACGTTAGCGGATCGTAGCCACCCGCTGAAGGGTCAACTACGTTACCATTTGCATCCAACCAACCCTGCGCAATATAGTAGTTGCGGATTTCTTGTGCAGCGTTCGTTGGGTCAACCACAGCTGCTTGTGCTTCAGCTAGACGTGCACCAGAGGCTGGGTTAACTAAGTCAGGATAAATAACCTGAGTCGTAACACTTGTTCCAACAAAGTTCTCAACATCCTTGGTGTAGTAGCCGATTGACGCGTAACTACCCTCGTCGTAGTAGTACTCGAGCGACAAGTCGATATTGTCAGACACGAAAGGCAATAGTGTAGGATCACCACCAGACGCAGACGTGAACTCAAATGCGCGTGCTTGGCTACCCGCCGGCGAACCACCTGCTTGCAAGTCGTCGTAATTGGGTCGTGCTAAGGTTTTGCTGTAAGAGGCACGTACAACAACGTCGTCGGTTACGTCTAATTGAAAGTCAATATTTGGAAGTAGTTCGTCGTAGTCACCTTCACCTACTTGGAATATCCCGCCGTCTTGTGACAATTGAAGTTCGTTAGGTGAACCCCACACCACTGACGTGAAGTTAGGCAATAACGAATTCGCTGTGACATCTGTTGATTCGTGACGTAAACCAATGTTCATGCGAGCTGGCATATCACCAAGATCAAATTCTAAGTTGGCTTGTACAAAAAAAGCGAGCTGTTCTTCTTCTAAGCGTAAATCAACTGAATATTCTGGATTCGCACAGAGCGTACCAGGAGTACAGCCAGTAAATACGTTGTTTGGAAGGCCTGGATTATTCAGGTAAAGGTTCGCATAGTCTGAGTTAAACTGATTAAAATCCACCCATACCATTTGACCGTCGATACCTATGTTAGCTGGACCTGGAATGTCGGTAAGATCTGCAACGGTAAATGCATCGTCGCTAAAGTTGTTGTCGCCATCACCATCTGGCGCGTTCCAACCGCCACCTGTAGTTTCACCGGTGTAACCAATACCACCCCAGTTTCCGGCTTCGTTCAAGCTGTATGCGGTGCGGTTATTCATGGTTTGGTGAGCTACACCAAAATCAATACTCGCAATAATACCGTCATCAAAAACGTACTCACCAGTTAGCTGGTACTGTTCAATTTCTGTTTCCATATAGCCGTTACGGAAGCTGGTACCCGAACCAATAATAGAGCCGGGGTCAATGGTGGTGTTTCCATTGTTGTTAACTGTACCCGAGAACACAGGAATGTTTTGACCAAAATCAACGGTAGTAATGTTGTCACCACCACGACGGAAAATACCTGCGGTTATGATGTTGTTACTTCCCAAATGGGTGTCTGGGCTTGCTTCAGCTGTAGAGTTATGTGCATCAAACTCGAGTGACAAGTTGTCAGTAACTACCCATTCGAGGTTTAAACCAATAGAGTCAGTCTCGTTGGTGTTTTCCCAGTAACCTACACCAAATCCGTAATCACAACAGTCTTTGTTTGTAAGTACCAGTGGTGACACAACACCGTTTGCATCTACTTGACCAAAGGTAGTACCGCCGTAGTTGCCGCTACCAAACCATGCCGAAAGCTCTTGACGACCGACTTCTTGCTCAAACTTAGCCATGGTGTAGTCAAGTGTCGCAGTGAAGGTATCGGTTGGGGCATACTGAAGCGTTAACTGTGCGTTGGTACGTGTGCGGCTAAAGTCTTCAAAGCGGTACATGAAGTTTTGTGGCGCGCCCATGATAACTGTACCCGTGCCCGCGTCATAGATTTCATCGCCAAGACCATCATTTATCTGACCGGTAACAAAACTTGAATTCCATCCAGATGAGACTTGTGCAGAAGGTTGGTAGTTGTCACGAGTTGAGCGACTGGCGACGACTGAAATACCGATAGTATCGTCAGCAAAAGTGTTGCTGTAGATACCAGAGATTTCAGGGGTAATATCGTCGCCGATACGGGTATCGTCCATAATTCCCTTGATACCAACGTTTGCTAATAGTCCTGGGTTGCTGAGTGGCTTGTGCGAGAGGATGTTTATAGTTGCACCAATACCACCAGTGGTAACGTTAGCTTTACCTGTTTTATAAACTTCAATACCGGCCACAGATTCTGCGGCTAGGTTGGCAAAGTCGAAAGAACGAGAATTGTTGGCCGAGGTTTCATTCAAGTTGGCCGACGGCATTTGACGACCGTTAAGAGTGATAAGGTTGAATTCCGGACCCCAACCACGAACGGTTACACGAGAACCCTCATTATTTTGACGGTCAATTGAAACACCAGTAATACGTTGTAGTGACTCCGCTAGGTTGGTGTCTGGAAATTTACCGATATCTTCTGCTGATATTGCGTCTACAACACCACTGGATGAACGTTTAACGTCCATTGACTTAACTAAACTGCCGCGAATACCAGAAACTTCGATGACCTCAACCATATCATCCGATGGTGGTGTTTCTGCTTCTTGTGCATAACTGTGCCCACCAATTACCGAGGCGATTGTTAGCGCTAACATTTTTGGCTTGAAGCGATAATGCGTTTTCATTTTAATTTTCTCCGTGTTTGCGTAATAAGACAAAACGAGATTGTTGTTTATGACGGTGTGTCCCACTTGTTAACTGAGCGTTATTCAATTAGGAAATTATCCGTAATCTGTAAATGCAATGTTAACGCTAACAAAATATCAATGCTAGAGGCTTGTTAGCAATTTATTAACGTTATGATATTTTCCTGTGCCTATTATGAATATTCAGATGAGACCACAAATTCCAGTATTTGTGGATTAGAGTGTAAGCATGTTCTGTCGCACATCCACCTGGGAAGTATCATGTCAAAAGAGTACACAAATGCTGCAATTCAAGGGCTAGCAAAGCAGTTTTGGGAACAAGGTTATTTATGCATTCCACACTTTTTCTCTCAAAATGTGATGCAAACCTGTCAAAGTGAAATTGAAAACCACTTTGGCGAGTCGCCAACATTTTTACATGACGATAACTTTATCTCGCGCTCGAAGACAGAAGTTATACCTTGGTTTCCTCAGCGCGAGGGTAATACAGAGTTTGATGTCATATCCAACAATTCACTATTGCAAGCACTGTCTTTAGCAATCTTAGGCGAAGGTTGGGATGAACAATACTGTATGGTGATGTTTTCCAAAGCGGGAACCAACGGCCAAGCATGGCATCAAGATTGCCCTCCCGAAGACCCAACCCAATTTAATTTGAATAGATTGGTTTATACCATGGATGTCACGCCAGAGCTGGGTGGCGAGGTGTATGTTAGACCCGGCACACACAAGCAAGGCCCACTTACAACGGGTCCATTATTCGAAGATTTTGACGATCAGGTAGTATTGGTTCCCAAAGCTGGGACGCTTGTTTTACTCCACGGACACTGCTGGCACCGTATTGGAGAAGTGAAATCAGGAAATCGAGTGTCAACCAACTTCCGCGCAGCACCCAAGAACGTGCCTGATGACATTACTGATATCTGCGTCTATCGAAACATGCGTTATCAGTTTTCAACATCTGAAGTGCTCGAGAGCTACATCTAATCAAATTAGCCGTTTATGCCACAACGTAGTCCCCGTGGTGGCCGCTCGTAGGTATTGCGTCCTGCTGCGTACCTACGAGCTTTTTACATACTTGATTCAAATACCATTCAAATGTTTTGAGATTGCGAGTCCGGAGATCGCAGTGCACTGATCATGCGTTGGCAGTGCAGAGATGCGTCAAAAGTGACTACATCAGATTGAGTTATACCTCGCGAAATACAATCACACGCGTGAGCGATTTGGAACTCGAATCCCGATCCCAATCTATTGTCAGTAAAACTGTCGACCTCATCATCGAGTACAAAGAGTGTTGCTTGTTTTGTGCGGAAAAACTCGTCAATAACAATATGGCCTTCAGTGCCAATAATATGTGCAACATTGGGAAGTTTAGCTTTGAATGAGGTGTGTAGCGACGCATGACTGTCGCCATAATCAATATGCCAAACAACGTCATCTTCTGCACCATTGGGGGCGCGGCTGTATTTGGTGATGGTTGGCTGTATAAACGCTTTGTGAAATAGATAGTTGAGTGCGATAGGGTAAATTCCCATTTCATACAAGCAACCACCTGCCAGCTCATAGTCGTATTCGCGTCTATTTGGGTCGTATTCTATGGGGTAACCAAAGTCTGCACGCACGTGTAAGAGCTTTCCTATTCTACCTTCTTCAACCCAGCGTTGCGCTCGTTGAATTGCGGGCAGGAAATACGTCCACATGGCTTCCATAAAAAAGCAGTTATTTTGTTTGGCGATGGAGATCAATAAATTCAGATCGTTCACCGATGTGGTCACTGGCTTCTCACATAAGACATGCTTACCTGCCTGCAGTGCAGACACCGCTTGTTGAATATGCAAAGTGTGTGGTGATGCAATGTAAACAGCATCTACATTTGGGTCACTGAATAGCTTGTCATAGCCTTCATAAGCATTGGGAATGCCGTAGGTTTCAGCAAATATTTTTGCATTGGCTCCACTGCGCGCGGCAACAGCAACCACTTCAGCATTATTTACTAGAGCAATATCTTTAATGAAGGTATGGGTTATTCGACCTGTGGTAACAATACCCCAGCGAACGGTTCTATTATTCATTTACAGTCCTTAATTATTTTACTAGCTTATTTCATTAACTTACCGCGACCTACCACCACTTTCCTTGCACCCATCTTTCTTCGTTTTGTGTTTCTTTGAGCCATTGCTCCAAAATGTAATCATTCGCTTGTACCCGTGAATCTCCCCAAAAACCTTGTGGACAAGTGGGGTCTCCTGCGCGCTTTCCTTCATCACATCGCCACATGGGTTGGACTTCCCAATGCGTATTTATATAGGCCAATGCTTTAACGACATCTTTGTTCTCGTTCATAAAATCAAACACGGGTTGATACCAATTTTGCCAGATCGCTTCAGCAGTTACTTCGGTTTGGCGATTTTCAGTAATGAAGCCTTTTGCAAGTGCGCCTGTGCGATACGCTTGAGGGGCGGCTTCGGCGATGATGACCGGCTTGCCATGTAAACGTGCATATTCCAGCGACTGACCTTGAGCAAACTTAGGTGTGTATTCTTGAGGGATAGACCATTGATGGTCGTCACGATAAAACACGGATATACCGAACCAATCAACAACGTCATCACCTGGGTACCAGCGTTCAAAAAAGCCTTCTTTGCTATGGTCGTACAAATCAGCTTTTTCTCCAGCAATACTCGGCGCTAGCCAATTGGCTGAATGCCATACGCTAACAACGTTGGTTAGTCCCTCAACACGTATTGCCTTTACAATATAACGAAAGGCCGCTTTGTATTCTTCCGGCGGATAGCAGTTCCATGGCCCGTCAAACTCGTAGCCAATACGCAAAAATACAGGGCGGGGCGCTACAGAGCGCAAGTAGTCAATAAGTGTTGTCAGGCTTTCATCATAATCACCGCGGGCAATAGCGCCAGTATGGTCTGAGCCATCACATTGGTCAAAGGCTAAGCCTATAGCTAGTGCCGCGTCAGGCGCTGCACGTAAAGACAGATCGAAGTCAACATCACCTGACCCCCAGTTGCCCACACGTAAAATACCGCTGAGCGTTTGTGAGGGCGAGGGTGCTTTTAATTGGCTATACAGGGTTATTCCTTCTAGAGTGTCTTGAGGGATTGCTGTTTGGTAGGCCGAGATGGTGTCTGAATCTTGTCCCACAATCAGAAGTTGTTTTCCTTGTGGTACTGTAAATGAAGGTGGCTGGGCTTCAGGTAAACCAGTATTGAGATAGACGCTAGATTTGCTTGAATTAACGGTACAAGATGTTAGCGTTAACAAAAAGAGTGCTGTTATTATTGTATTGCGATATTGTAAATTCATAGCTTCAACAGTTTGGTCGTTTGTATATTGGTAGCAATAAATATCGTTGATTGAAAGAAATGCCAATAAAATAGTAAAAAATGATTATGTTAAAAAACAAATAAAATAATTGTTACATAGTCGAATTTTTCAGAGCCTTAGTCGCAAGGTTTATCTTTTAAAGAGAGTGAAATGGCAACAGTTTTTAATCCCATTCTTCCCGGTTTTCACCCTGACCCTTCAATTGTAAGGGTAGGTGAGGTGTATTACATTGCAACGTCTACATTTGAGTGGTACCCCGGGGTATGTATCTATCGGTCAACGGATTTAGTGAATTGGCAGCTAGCAGCGCGCCCACTTGCGGATTTAACCATGTTAGATATGCGTGGCAATCCAGACTCATGCGGTGTATGGGCGCCATGCCTGACTTATCAAAATGATCGTTTTTATTTGGCATTTACCAACACTCGCCGTTTCGCTGGTGACTTTAAAGATACGCCCAACTACATTACGTCAGCTGAAACCGTGGAAGGGTCTTGGACTGCGCCCATTCATGTGAATAGCAATGGTTTTGACCCTTCTGTATTTCACGATACCAACGGAAAATCGTATTGGCTCAATATGGTTTGGAATCACCGAAGCGTAGGTGGTCGAAATAACTTCCTACCGCACCGATTCTTCGGTGGCATCCAATGTCAGGAAATAGATTTAAGCAGCGGTAAGTTGATTGGTGACTCTAAAATGATTTTCCAGGGCTCCCCAATAGGCTTGTCTGAGGGACCGCACATCACTAAGCGTGCTGAGTATTATTACCTTATGGTTGCTGAGGGTGGTACGGGGAAAGACCACACGGTGACTGTTGCTCGCTCAGAGAGTGTTTGGGGCCCTTATGAAGTTGCACCCAATACGCCACTAGTTAGCAGTGCCGCTGCGCCTCATTCTATGCTTAAGCGTGCTGGACACGGAGATTGGGTAGATTCGCCACAAGGTGAAACATTTCTAGTACATCTATGTAGCCGACCTTTACCTTATCGAGGTCGGTCAGTGATGGGGCGCGAAACTGCGCTTCAAAAAGTGCTTTGGTCTGAAGATGGGTGGCCTTATCTAGCTTCTGGCGGTCAATCACCGGCGTCGGTACTTGATTTAGTGGCTGACTGCTTACCCAGTTTAATCAATGAGCATGTTCAGTTTTCAACTCATGAACTGCCAGATACTTACCATTCATTGCGTTACCCCTTGCCTGAGGATACCTGTTATACCGATAACGGCTTTTTGGTATTACATGGACAAGAGAGTCTTGGTAGTTGGTTCGAGCAAAGCCTGTTGGCCAGAAGGCAACAGAGTTTCTGTTATAGTTACACCGTTGATTTATCGTTTACTCCAACACACTTCCAACAAATGGCAGGGTTAATCTGTTATTACAACAGTACAAAATACTACTACCTTCACGTTACACACGATGAAGATCTTGGGAGAGTTTTAGATGTGTCTATGTGTGCAGGTAATTGGCACAGCCAATATCCAATGGATAAACCGATTGTATTGCCCAATACCGGTTTGGTGAGTCTGAGAGCAGAGGTCAACTATGACTTGTTGACGTTCCACTATAAGGTTGAGGGCGGTTCATGGGTTAAATTACCCATGTGTCTAGATTTTAGTGTGCTGTCTGACGAGTTGGGAGATGGTGGCGCTGACGCCAACTTTACGGGTAGCTTCGTGGGCTTTTGTTGTCAGGATCTCTCCGGCCATAAGTATCCTGCAAGATTCTCGGTATTACATTATCAAGAATTTTCAGACGACGAATTGCCTTAGACCACCTATTGATTGAAAGGTCAGTCACCAGTCTGAAGAGTGGCAGAGTACAGCAATATCCTCTAGCAAAGTTGGTAACGCTTTACACAAAATTTCTGACGGAATAATTCTCGTAAAGCGTTTTTGATATTGCTAAATACTTAGCGTACTGTTGTATCAATTAACTTTGTTGGTACAACAGACCCGACCCCTTAGTTTATGAAGTATATTACCGCACTTGCTATCTTTTTCTCATTCACTATTTATGCTGAAAACTCTCCTCAAACGAAAGAGCTTTTTGATCGCTTAGAGCAAGCAGAAACATTGGAAGAAACAGCGCCTATTTACACACAAATCGTAAAACAAACCTGGCAAAGCGAACCGCAAATAGCCGAAGAATATGGGCATCGTGGGCTTGCACTACACGATACGATTCATCTGCCTGAAGATGAAGCTTATTTGATTGCCTACCTGATCAGGGTTTACGTAGATAGATCAGACTTAGATGCCGCTGAAGTGTTGATAGAGAGAGGAACACAAGCGGCAAATCAAACAGATAATGAAAAACTCAAAGCTAATAACTTGTTTTATCGCGCTCTCATTTACTATTTGCAAGATAGGCTGGTTTTAGCGTTGAATGCATTTTTAAATTTAGAGCAAGTGTATATTGAGCAAGGAAGAGCTTCAAATTTAGGCAGTGTATACAACAACATAGGAAACGCTTACCTCAATCTTGGAGATTTGCATAATGCGTTAGAGTACTTTCAAAAGGCGTTACCACTTCAAGAAAACGGGCCTAATCCAGCAAGCTACGCAAGTATCGTTATGAACATAGGCAGAGTATTTTTTCGACTTGAGGATTACGAGCAAGCAGAGAGTAATTACCTAATAGGGCTTTCATTAATCGATAGAGAAACATACCCCAGAGTGTACTCTGAGGCACAGGGACATTTAGGAAAGCTTTATCAAGCTACGGGTAAATACGAAGAGGCATTACACCATTTTAAAATAGGTGAAGAGGTAGCATTAACGTCGAATAATTTTGGTAAGCTGTTCTACAGTTATATAGACCAAGTAATGTTAGCACTTGAATCAGACGACGATACATTACTTGTTGACGTCATCTCGAAATTAAATCAGCTCAACTCTCTAGAATTAAATGAAAATCAAAAATATAACTTCAATTACATTCGAGCGCTTTACGCATTAGAGATAGAGGATTGGGAAAACGCTGAAGAAAGTATCGACCTTGTTATCGAAGAAAGCACGTTTGAATCACCCTATTTCAGTTTGCGAGATGCATTGTCACTCGCGCTTAAGGTTAAAACGGCTGTTGGGAAAATTGATGAGGCGGGTGAAATGCTTTTGGAGTCCCTTGCTCTTCATGAACGTCAATCAAGTCAAAACAGAGAGGGACTTATCGCTCAGTACGCTCAGTTATACAAACTGAACCAAAAAGAGCAGGAGTTGCAGACGTTAAAACAGGAGTCTTTGGTTAGACAGAATCAATTATTGCAAGAGCAAACAGAACGTCGACAAACCCTGTTTGTATTTATTGTTTCGAGCGTGGTATTGGTTGCATTAATGGTATTAATTGTTCAAAGGTATCGTAATTTATCCATTCAAAAATCGCTGAATGAACAATTATTGACGGACAAAAAGCAGTTTTTTGCGGATATATCTCATGAGCTTAGAACACCTTTAACCGTTTTTAAGTTAAAAATGGAAGAGCTGGAACACAATATTGCTGACAGTACAGAAAACACTTACCGGCTGTTGCACGAGCGTATTGATAGCTTTAATTATCTTATTGATGATATTTCTATGTTAGCGAAGAGCGATCAGGGAGAACTGGAATTAAACAAAAAAAACGTTGATTTCTCAAAGTTTATTTCAGGCCAGTTACGGGAGTACACTTCGTTAATTGAGGAACATGAATTGCGATTTGATACTGACATTCAAAGTATAGGTAGTGGCGAAATGCTCACTATTGATCCTCATCGAATGAAGCAAGTTTTAGACAATCTGTTTTCAAATGCCTGTCGTTACACGGATGCCCCTGGAGAGGTTCGTTTCAGTGTAAGCCAGACTGGGAAGTATTTCACTTTAGTTGTTGAAGATTCGGCACCTAGTATTCCATCAGAATCTTTAGATAAGATTTTTGATCGACTTTATCGGTTTGATAGATCTCGAAGCAGAAAATTAGGAGGTAGTGGTCTTGGACTTTCCATCTGTAAAAGCATTGTCGAAGCTCACGGTGGAAGCATTACTGCTAGTAAAAGTCTATTGGGTGGAGTGTGTGTGAGGATTGAGCTACCGCGATAGCCTCAAAGCAAAAAAGCCGCGAAATATTCGCGGCCATACGTAAAATTGCACTGAATTATTAGCCGTAAATAATACGGTTTACTTTGTTTTCAAGCAGCTCTTGGCGGCCACTTGTGTGCTCGGGTGCTAGTGCGTTTGAAATTGTAAAGTTAGATAGCGACTCCAATGAGTGATTACCTGCCATCACGTCTTTACCTAGCTCTCCGCTCCAACCTTTGTAACGTTCAGATACCGCTTCACCTAAGAAGTCATCTTCGATCATTTTTGCCGCACGCTTAAGTGACATTGCTAAGTGGTCCATTCCACCAATGTGACCATAGAACAGGTCTGTTGGGCAGCTGCTTTGACGGCGTACTTTGGTATCAAAGTTAAAGCCGCCCGTGCTGAAACCTCCAGCCTTGAGAATTTCATACATCACAAGGGTTAGCTCATCAACATTGATTGGAAACTGATCAGTATCCCATCCGTTTTGCGGGTCGCCGCGGTTAGCATCAACACTGCCAAAGATACCCAGAGAAATAGCTGTTGCCACTTCGTGATGGAATGAGTGACCAGCAAGAGTCGCATGGTTGGTCTCGATGTTAACTGCAAATTCGTCTTCAAGGCCGTACTGCTTTAAGAAACCGTACACTGTGGCACTGTCGTAATCGTACTGGTGCTTGGTAGGCTCTTGAGGTTTTGGCTCAATAAGTAACGTGCCTTTGAAACCAATTTTGTGTTTGTGCTCAACCACCATTTGAAGAAAACGAGCAAATTGCTTACGTTCTTGTCTAAGGTCAGTATTGAGTAGGGTTTCATAACCTTCACGGCCGCCCCAAAGTACATAGTTTGCACCGCCTAAACGCTTGGTCGCATTCATTGCGTGACAAACTTGTGTTGCACCATAGGCGTATACTTCCGGGTTAGGGCTAGTTGCAGCACCGCCAGCGTAGCGAGGGTTGCTGAATAAGTTCGCTGTACCCCAAAGAAGCTTCAGACCTGTCTCTTCTTGTTTCTGCTCTAAAATGTCGGTCATTTTAGCGAAGTTTTCTTTGTATTCCGCAATACTATTGCCTTCCGGAGATACATCGATATCGTGGAAGCAGTAATATGGAACATCTAGCTTGCTGAAAAATTCAAACGCAACGTTGGCTTTTTCGATAGCACGCTCCATTGGATCTCCTGGCTTGAGCCAAGGGCGACCAAATGTACCTTGTCCGAATACGTCTGCGCCATCCCAACAGAAGTTGTGCCAGTAGCACGCTGCAAAGCGCAAATGTTCTTTCATGGTTTTACCAAGAATAACTTCGTCAGCGTTGTAATGTCTGAAGGCTAGTGGATTCGTAGACGCTTCGCCTTCAAATTTGATTTTGTCAATTGATTCAAAAAACTGAGCCATTGATTGCTCTCCTATGTTCACTTGTCGTGAATTATTCGCTTTTAACATGGCAGTAACAATTATGTTTTTTGCCATCGGGTTTGTGCTTATTTACCTAATGTGATCCAACTTACGCTAGTGTGTTTGCCACCGAGATCGCATGCTCACATAGCAACTTATAGTTGTTATATCGAGTGGTTAGTCGGTTGGTTTTTGCAGGATTTGGCGTATGGCTTTTTACCAACTCTGGTGGTGGACAAAGGTCCTTTACAGATTCGCTGGCGAGCGCTCCTACCATGGCTAATCTTGCAGCGCCCAGTGCGGGCCCAACTTCGCCGCCTTCCCGATATTCCAGTGTAATTTCTAAAACGTCACACAGGAGCTGCCTCCAATAATCACTCCGAGCACCCCCACCAATCACCGACAGTGCTGATATATCAATGTTGGCGTCGCTAATCACACTGAGCCCGTCTTTGAAAGCAAAGGCTACACCTTCCAATACCGCGTAAGTCATTTCAGCGCGAGACGTGAGTGCGCCAAGGCCGTAAAACTGCCCGCTAAGGCGAGGATTATTGTGAGGCGTGCGCTCACCGCTCAAATAAGGTAGGAAGTAGCAGTTGGTGTCTGTGATATCCGTGTCAGAGAGTTCATCTAGAAGCGCTTGCACATTGCCGTTTGCAGTGGTGTCGGCGAACCATTGCAAACAGCTCGCTGCACTCAGATGTACTGACATTACATGCCAACTGTCATTCACGGCATGACAAAAACTGTGTAATGCCGCCTGTGGATTCGCACAGTACTGGTCTGTAACGGAAAAAATAACACCTGAGGTACCCAAAGAAATCATACCTTGGCCATCTTCAACAATACCTACGCCAACCGCACCAGCGGCGTTGTCACCGGCACCACCAACAATAGGAACTGCACTTAACCCCCAACGGGTGGCAAGAGACGGTAGTAAGTGCCCGGTGATAGCAGTGCCTTCGAATAGTGCTGGCATGTGACTTTGATCGAGTCCACAAGCGCTTAGCATAGTGTCTGACCAAGATCGTTTTGAAGTGTCTAACCAAGACGTACCTGCAGCATCAGAGGTGTCTGATGCATATTCCCCACTGAGTAGCAATCGCAGGTAATCTTTGGGGAGTAACACTTTGTGAACTTGAGTAAAAATTTCAGGTTCATTCTGCTTCACCCACAATAGCTTGGGTGCAGTAAAGCCAGGCATCACTAAATTGCCAGTGATTTCTGACGAAGCGGGAACTTGCTCCATAATTTGTTGGCATTGTGCTTCGCAACGACCATCATTCCATAGAATGGCAGGACGAAGTACGTTGTCTGACTTGTCCAACAACACGGCACCATGCATTTGTCCAGCGAGTCCAATGGCGGCTACATCGGACAATGCGCCTTGTTCTGAAAGTGCGTCCATACACTGACAAAGGGCAGTCCACCAGTCTTTGGGAGCTTGTTCAGACCAAAGTGGATGGGGTGATTGTACAGTGAGAGAGGCTGACTCGCTGAATAGCACACGGCTGTCTTGGTCACACACGACAACCTTAACGCCAGATGTACCAAGATCAATTCCTAAGTAATGCATAGTGTTTTCTCGTTATAAAGGCATCTAGCCATGGTGACCAATCACTGTTTAAACGGCAATTACGAAAAGTTACAAGCCTGTTAACAATTCTATTATCAGGCTGTTGTTAAAGTGATTAACATCGTATTATCAACACTCCTGTTGTTGTGGATGCAGTTATTTATGTTTGAAGTTAGGCACAGCATTTCTTTGTTATTTAACGCCAATAAGGTGTATGACCGACAAATTATTGAAGGAATAGGCAATTACCTTCACGCATCAAAAGTGAACTGGGATGTGTACTTAGAAGAAGATTTTTACTGTCGCTTAGAACATATTAATGAGTGGTCTGGGGACGGGATTATTGCTGACTTTGATTCTGAAGCTATTCGAAATGCTTTACAGTCGTGCGAGAAACCCGTCATTGGGGTAGGTGGGTCATATAATAACCCTGATGATTATCCTAATGTACCCTACGTTGCTACTGATAACGTTCAAGTTGTTTCAGAAGCCTTTAATCACCTAAAAAGTAAAGGGTTAGAGCGCTTTGCGTTCTATGGTTTGCCCGGTGATGCGTCACATCAATGGGCGAAAGAAAGAGAGACAGCTTTTACACAATTGGTGACCAGCGAAGGCTATAAAGGGCATGTATTTAGGGGAGTAACCACGAGCCCAGATACGTGGCAATACGCCATTAATCGATTGGCAGACTGGTTAGAGAGCTTACCAAAACCCATTGGTATTATTGCGGTAACCGACAGCCGTGCTAGGCACATACTTCAAGCCTGCGAACAAATTGGTCTTCCTGTGCCAGATAAAGTATCAGTCATCGGAATTGATGATGATGATATGGCACGTTTTCTAAGCCGAATAAGCTTAAGCTCGGTTACACAAGGGTGCGTCGATATTGGTTTTCGTGCGGCAAAGCTGCTACATCAGCGGTTGATCCGTCCATCAGACAAACTTTCGCGGATCCTAGTACCGCCTGCGGGTGTGGCTTCTCGCCAGTCTACTGATTTTAAAGCGCTGTGTGATCCATACGTTATTCAAGCCATGCAGTTTATTCGTCAGAACGCTACTCGCGGCATAAAAGTAGAACAGGTCACGGATTTTGTAGGTATTTCACGTTCAAATTTAGAACAGCGATTCTTGGAAGAACGCAATCAAACCGTGCATGCCGAAATTCACAACGAGAAGCTAAATCGCGCATGTAAAATGCTCGAGGAAACTGACGTTGCCACCAAAGAGATTGCGTCGCTGTGCGGTTACCCTTCACTTCAATATATGTACGCTATCTTTAAAAAGCATTTTGAAAAAACGCCCACCCAATATCGCAACGAGTATCGAGATAGTAGTGAGTCGTAAATAGCTATTTATTAAGTTGATTGAGCGCTTGCTGAGTTTGTTGAGCAATGAGACTGTTGATTTTCCAGTGTTCAGGGCTCCACCCTGCAAGGAAGCGATGAAAATCAGCACAAGCAAATACATAAAGCGCTCGCCATTGAGAAATCAGAGTCTCTTTTTCTCCCTGTGACATCGTTTCGGGCAGCGCTTGGCCTAGCCATTCAAAATAGCGATCTAAACAGAAATCTGTGGATTCATCGAGGTCTTTCTCGCTGAGCGCGCTGCCGAGAAAGTAGGCAACGTCAATAATGCCCGGGCCTTGACCTACATATTGAAAGTCTACCGCGGCACATTGGGTCATGCACTGGTTAAAGCAAAAATTCGCTACTTTGGCATCGCCATGCAAAATCGTAGAGTAGGGAGTGTTATGTAGTCGGTCGGATATTACTTTTGCGTTCTTTTTGAGTGGGCCATCTTCCATAGCTTGCAATTCGGCTTGTCGCGTTGCCAAATGCCAGTAACCACCTTGGGGCCAAACGGACGTATCTCTAGTGTTAATGAAAAGCGCGTGAAAATTCGCTAGCCACTTTAACACTACACAAGCCTCACTGAGGGAGAGTGTATTTCGACGAGCGGTAAAACCAAGGTGGTCTAAATCTTCAAGTACAAGCAATGAAGCATCACCATCTGTATCCGCATACAAACTGCGAGGCACTTGGCAATTAAGATGAGTAAGAGGTTGTAGGTTACCGTAAAAGTACTGCTCTATTTGAAAAGAACGTACTTTCCGGTTGTGTCCGTGATTCGATTGCCAGCCTCTTGGATGTTTAGCCTCTGGGTTAGGGGTTACACATTTTACAACCACTGGCGCATCAATATTGACTAATTTGGCTCTAAAACACGCACCATAGTCATTCCATAGAGATTGAATTAATGACGTGTTTTCTACTGGGCGACCCGTAATTCGTTCTACCCAAGTGATTTGTTCTGGTGTTATCAAGCCCATACAATACCCGTATAACAAAGAAGCCGCTGTACAGCGGCCTCTATTCTAACAAGATTTTACGAGAGTATTATGCTTCCGCTTCTTCCGTCACTTCTGACTTAGGCTCAGCTGCATCTACTTCCGTTGGAAGAGTTGTCGGTGCGGTTGCCACTTTAGTAGCCATCGCAAGACCCGCGTATCTACCAGATACTACAAGTGCTGGGCGGCTATCATCAGCCTTGGATACCAGTGTTAGCTCACCAAAGGTGTCGTCAACGGCGGCCGGCAATGCCATAGGATGAGATGCGCGAACGCGACCTAAACCGCTTGCATAAAGAAGTTCTTCAGAAGCAATTGGTGATTTTTCACTTGTTGTTTCTACTTTTTGCTCAACCGGTTCTTGAACCTGAGCCTCTTCTTGCGCGGAATCGTCTGCTGCAGACGTTTCAGTTGCTGCTTCGTCTGTTGCATCAGTCAGATTTATTTCCACCTGTTCTGGCGCTGGGGTTTCAGGCTCAGCGCTTTCCTCTGCAACAGCAGTTTGTGGCTCTTCGTTTGAATCAACATCAAACTGCAACTGGCTTTGAATTACCTCTGGTTCAGGCTTGTGTTCAACTTGAGGTTCCTCAGCCGCTGCTGTTTCAGTTGGAGTTGCTTCGCTTTCAACGGGAGTTTCTGTACTTTCCGCTTTTACTTCCGCCTCTGCTTGAGCTTCTACTTCAACACTAGATTCAGTAGTGGCATTTATGGTGGCCACTGTAGCTTCTGGCTCAGCTTCAACTACTTGAGTCTGCTCTACCTTAGCTTCTGTCACTGGTTCATCAACAGGAGTTGTAGGTTGTTCAGTGACTTCACCATCATGCTGCTGAGCTTCTTTCTTACGACGCTGACCCGCAGCTCTTACATGACGAGGTGACCTACGAGAGCGAGTTCGGTTCTCACGTTTGTTGTTGCCTTCATCATTCGTCTCAGTGTTCTCAGCCGTTGATGGCACAGGTGACTCAGTCACTTTGTTTTCAGCTTGAGGCGCTACGTTTGTTTCTACGCTTTCAACTGATGTTACTGCTTGTTCTACAACGGCCTCTTCAACTTTATCAACCTTCTTACTCTTTTGCTTTGCTGGAGTCGCAGGCTTATTGGCGGCTTGCTCTGTAGGTTGAGCTTGAGTTGCTGCGCTCGTTGTTGTCCCATCGTTTTTCACTCGAACGCTTCTGCGGTTATCTCTACGCTTACGACGCTCTGCTACCTCACGCTTCTTCTGAGTAGGTGCAGATTGTTGCTCAGTGTTACTATCGTTAGTAACTTTTTGTTGGTCATCGCGTTTTTGAGAACCTTTACGGGGCTTACGCTGCTTGTTGTTGCGTTTTTCATCAAAATCCTTCGGTTTACGTTGAGAATTTTCACCGTCGTTGGCGTTATCCTGTGCACCATTTCTACGATTTTGCTTTCTTGGCTTACGTCTGCGGTCATCGTATTTTTTGTTGCGAGGATTATTGCCACGTTTTCCGCCACGCTTCTTCGGCAGTTCTTTTTGTTCCTCTTCGCTCTTGAACAGGTCACCTAACCACTTACCAATGCGAGAGAATAGGGAAGGCGTAGACTGGGTACGTTCTGTTTGCTCAGGCTTACTCTGCACAACAGGTGCTGCTGTCGGTGCCACAAGTCCTTTCAACGCTGGTTCTTCACGTTTAACAGGTGCTGCTGTTGCACTCTCTGTTTCAGCTTCAATTGCCGGCATTAACTCAACGTTATAGCTTGAGTCAGTCGTCACCTCATCAGGACGACGGCGCTCAACTTTGTAATGCGGTGTTTCTAAATTCGCATTCGGAATCAAAAGTAGGCTGACGTTATGACGTTTTTCTAGCGTTTGAACTGCCTTACGTTTTTCATTCAGTAAGTAGGTTGCCACTGGTACAGGTAACTGGGCTTCAATTTGCCCTGTGTTTTCTTTGATGCTCTCTTCTTCAAGAATACGAAGAATAGATAACGCTAACGACTCGGTTCCTCTGATAGTGCCGTGACCAGAGCAGCGCGGGCAAACGTGATGGGCAGATTCGCCTAATGAAGGACGAAGTCTTTGACGAGACATCTCTAGCAAACCAAAACGAGAAATACGGCCCAGTTGAACACGAGCACGGTCGCTGCGAACCGCGTCTTTCATGCGGTTTTCTACTTCGCGTTGGTGGCGCACTGGCGTCATATCTATGAAGTCGATAACGACTAGGCCACCCAAGTCACGTAGGCGTAATTGACGGGCAATTTCGTCTGCTGCTTCTAAGTTGGTGTTTAACGCAGTCTCTTCAATATCTCCGCCTTTTGTAGCACGGGCAGAGTTGATGTCGATTGAGGTTAATGCTTCTGTAGGATCGATAACGATTGAGCCACCAGAAGGCAGGCGTACTTCTCTCTGGAAGGCCGATTCGATCTGACTTTCAATTTGATAGTGGCTGAAAAGCGGAACTTCACCGCGGTATAGTTTTACGCGGTTTGCAAAATCTGGGCGAACTAGCTGGATATGCTGTAAAGCTTGTTCGTAGATGCTAGTCTTATCGATAAGAATTTCACCGATATCACGACGTAAATAATCGCGAATAGCACGAACGATAACGTTACTTTCTTGGTGGATCAAAAAGGGAGCTTCTCGCTCTTCTGATACTTTTGAAATGGCTTCCCAATGTGTCAAGAGCACACGTAAATCCCATTCCAACTCTTCGAAAGATTTACCAACACCTGCAGTACGTACAATCAACCCCATACCATCAGGGAGATCTAATTTACTGAGCGACTCTTTGAGCTCGCTTCGCTCATCACCTTCGATACGACGAGAAATACCGCCAGCGCGAGGGTTGTTTGGCATGAGTACAAGGTAGCTACCGGCCAAAGACAGGAATGTTGTCAACGCTGCGCCTTTCTGTCCGCGCTCTTCCTTGTCGATTTGCACGATAACTTCTTGGCCTTCTTTGATGACGTCTTTTATGTTTGGACGACCTTCAAACTTGTAGCCTTTGGGGAAATAAGTACGTGCAATTTCTTTGAGTGGAAGAAAGCCGTGGCGTTCGGCACCATAATCTACAAAAGCCGCTTCGAGACTAGGTTCAACGCGGGTAATTTTGCCTTTGTAAATATTAGCTTTCTTTTGTTCGTGTCCTGGACTTTCGATGTCCAAATCATAAAGGCGTTGCCCATCTACTAAGGCAACACGCAACTCTTCTGACTGAGTTGCATTTATCAACATTCTTTTCATTGTATCTAACTCTGTTTTTAACAGCCGTTCAGACACAAAATTAAAGTGACTTGTGCAAGCCCTCACCATGCAATCTCACGACTGTATGGGGATCTTGTTGTATTGTCGTAATATCAATTTTACTGTGCTAATGACAACTTATGCCTTACTTTCAGACAATAAAATCAATGTCGGGAACGACCACCCTTACATACTTTTTTAGTTTTTCTTACAAGAACCAAAACGGTCACTGGCACTTGTTTGTCAATTCAATTCTGATCACCAAACGGCAAACTTTTTTGCTTGCCGGTAATACTCGACGTGACTTTTCTTGGATATTTTGCTTACTAATGTTCTTGAGCAATCCAATGTCGGTATCACCTATAAATCGGCAGTGCTATGTAGCATTTTACTATTACCTGCCGTAGCGCTTGTTTTTACGCTTTCGCTTTCCGCGAAAAAACACACTAGATTATGGCACCAACGCCCCAAATTAAGCAAGGTTTGATAGTAAATAAAGTTATATTAACGGAAGTTTTATACGAAAAATGTTGGTTCGAAGGGGAAATCGTCCCTTAACAACTATTTTTGGTAGTGGAGTAAGTTTGAGTATTCGCAGACCCTATCAATACGTTATACTCTGCCCATGAATGATCAAGTCTCTCAAAAAGTCCGGTTTGTCACTATCGAAGACGATTTATCCGGACAACGTATCGATAACTTTTTGCGCACCCAGCTTAAGGGTGTACCGAAAAGTATGATTTATCGCATCCTTCGCAAAGGCGAGGTTAGAGTTAACAAAGGCCGTGTGAAGCCCGAATATAAGCTTCAACCGCAAGATTTGGTGAGAATCCCGCCGGTTCGTGTTTCACAAGGTCAACCTGCTCCATCACCAAAGCTAGATAGTATTGCGGCGCTTACTTCGCATATTCTGTTCGAAGATGATCGCCTGATGGTGATCAATAAGCCGTCGGGTATGGCTGTGCATGGTGGAAGTGGTTTGAGTTTTGGCTTAATCGAAGGGTTGCGTGCACTTCGACCAGAAGCAAAGTTTATGGAGCTTGTACACAGACTCGATCGAGACACCTCTGGATGCATAATTATTGCTAAAAAACGTTCAGCACTCCGTCATATGCACGAACAGCTTCGCACAGGCAAAATGGATAAGCGTTACCATGCTCTTGTTTGCGGTCAATGGCCTGATTCTCGCTTCAAGGTAAAAGCACCGTTGAGGAAAAATATCTTACAGTCTGGCGAACGTATGGTCAGTGTTAGCGAAGACGGCAAGCCTTCTGAAACCCGTTATCATGTTCTTAAACGATTCAACAGTGCCAGTTTGGTTGAGGCGTCTCCTATTACTGGCCGCACTCATCAGATCAGAGTGCACTGTCTTCACGCCGGGCATCCCATTGCTTGCGATACGAAGTACGGCGACAGCGAGTTTGACACCGAAATGCGCAATAATGGTTTGAATCGATTATTTCTCCACGCAGCGAGTATCGCTTTTATTCATCCGGTATCCGAGACTACAGTGCGCTTCGAAGCACCCTATGACAACGCGCTGTCTTCTATTGTTTCTAAGCTTCAAGATAGATAAGCAGTTTATAAGTAATGTCGAAATATAAGTTGGTCATATTTGACTGGGATGGCACGGTGATGGACTCTGCCGCCAAAATAATCAGTTGTATGCAAACCGCCGCTAAAGCATGTGATCTTCCTGTACCCACTGACAGTGAGGTGGGGCACATTATTGGAATTAGTTTGAGAAAAGCAATTAAGATCTTATTCTCACTCAGCGATGAAACGAAGACCGA
This sequence comes from Alteromonas sp. KUL49, assembly GCF_006538345.1. Lineage (GTDB taxonomy): Bacteria > Pseudomonadota > Gammaproteobacteria > Enterobacterales > Alteromonadaceae > Alteromonas. The sequence goes on from NZ_BJKL01000012.1 coordinate 47,669, forward strand.
TCAAGTGGTCGATGCTTACAAAGAAGCTTTTGTCTATCAAGATAGTACGCCTAGTCCTCTGTTTGACGGTGCTGAAGAGGTGTTCGCAGCGCTGAAAAGTAATGGAATGACACTCGCTGTTGCGACGGGAAAGGCAAGGCGGGGATTAGTTCGTGCGTGGGAACAAACCAACACCGCACATTATTTTTCTGAGTCGCGATGTGCTGATGATGCCGAGTCAAAACCATCACCAGACATGCTCTTACAGCTATTAGAAGTATTACAAATCTCGATAGAGGAATCGGTAATGATTGGCGACACTACTTACGATATGCAAATGGCTCAAACGATAGGTATGGATAGGGTGGGTGTTTCCTACGGTGTTCACGCCCAGCTTCACTTGGAAAAATACGAACCTGTGGCCATTATTCACGACATTAGAGAATTACCCACGGTGTTTGAGCGTTGATTACTGCATCAACTTGCACACTTTGAAGCCGGTAAGGGCTGGGTTGCGATCTCTAACAAATCGATTTCAAAGTGACGCTCCAATAAGTTGTGAAGCAGCATAATGGGTAGCCCAATCAAGCTATTGGGATCTCTGCTGGTAATCCTTTCGAATAGTAATACGCCCATTCCTTCAGACTTAAAGCTACCAGCGCAGTCTAACGGGCGTTCAGCAGCAATGTAGGCTCGTATTAGATCTTCTGTTAACGTTCGAAAATGAACTTTTGTTTCTTCGACATGGGTGACAGCTATTTTTGTCGAGTGTTGGGATAAGCTCAACGCGGTAAAAAAGTGCACTATTCTACCTTGGCACAGCAGCAACTGATTTACGGCGTTTTCTACATTGCCCGGTTTGCCCAATAACTCTCGGCCATCATCGGTTTCGACTAAAGCGACTTGATCGCATCCAATAACGATATCGTTGGGGAATTTTTTTGCTACGACCTCCGCTTTTTCTACCGCAAGGCGTTTACTCAGTGATATGGGCGACTCACCCGGGCGTGGTGTCTCATCAATATCAGGTGCATGAGAGCGCACATGAACACCAATCTGCGCAAGCAATTGCTGACGATAGGGCGAAGACGAAGCAAGAATAAGTTGGGTCATACGTCAACCTCGACACTTTTTTATAAATTTAACACAACCTACATTGGTTGTTATTACCTACATGCCGCATTCAACCCTCTATGTTCCAACACAGCAAGCGTGCGTCATCCCTTTCTTGGCAAGTATAGCCGATTATTTCGCAGGTGATTTCGTTTTTAAATCTGTGGCTATCAGTCTTTCATAACGGACACTGTTTTCTGCTAAATAAAAAGATGCACCGAATGGCGCTAAATTTTTTTCAAATTCCGATTAATACTTTGACAGATGGGGGCTGAACCTATATAGTTCGCGCGCTATGCAGAAAGTGAAACTCCCTCATTCAGTCGAACCCGTCAAGAGCGCTATGAAGCGTTCCGATTATCGGGGCGTTATGGCGTCGAAAGACATGGTTAGGCTCAACGAGGCAGTGGTTCGCTGTGATGATTGGGTAGACGTAGAAGTCCAGTTCGAAAAAGACGCGCAGGGTCTTACTGTATTTCACGGAAACCTAAGCACAGAGGTAACACTTATCTGTCAACGGTGTAATGGTGAACTCTCGCAACCTTTGGATGTGAATTTTTGTTTTAGCCCAGTGCAGGGGAACGAAAACGAAAGTGATGACGCCTTGCCCGAAGCTTACGAGCCGGTAGAGGTCGATGACCATGGAGAAGTCAGTCTACTTCATTTGTTTGAAGACGAGTTGATTTTGTCTTTACCTATCGTAGCCCTTCATGCAGAGGAGGACTGCGCTATCAGTCAAGACGATATGACATTCGGTGAGATTGAACCGGAACAAGAGCGAGAAAACCCTTTCGCGGTTTTGAAAGAACTTAAGCGAGACCAGGAGTAAGTTATGGCAGTACAACAAAATCGTAAAACACGTTCTAAGCGTGGCATGCGTCGTTCACACGATGCGTTGACAGGCGCGACTTTGTCTGTCGATGCAACGTCAGGTGAGACTCACCGTCGTCACCACGTGACCGCAGACGGTTACTACAAAGGCAAAAAAGTTATCGGCGCGTAAGCACCCGGTAATCGCGTTTTGTCTTCGCTAACCATTGCGTTAGATATCATGGGGGGTGATCATGGCCCCCCTGTTATCCTCTCTGCTGCCGTTCGCGCAGTACAACAGCATTCAAACGTAAACTTCATTTTTTGCGGCCACGAGTCCGTGATATTTCCAGCTTTGTCCAAGCTGACATCAGCACAACGAGAGCGCGTAGAAGTCGTTCACACGGAACAAGTTGTTGAAATGGGCGAAGCACCCACATCAGCACTGCGTCACAAGAAAGATTCCTCGATGCGAAAGGCCATTGAATGCGTTCAACAGCAACGTGCAAATGCGTGCGTGAGCGCAGGAAATACAGGTGCTTTATTAACGTTATCCTTTTACCTACTGAAAACCTTGCCTGGTGTTGACCGTCCGGCACTCGTAAGTCGAATGCCCACCGCCAGCCATCACAAGGTGTTTTTGCTTGATTTAGGCGCAAATGTTAATTGTACACCCGATATTTTGTTTCAATATGGCGTAATGGGGTCAGTGCTTGCCCAAGAGGTTGCAGGTATTACTCAACCCCGTGTTGCATTACTCAATGTCGGTGAAGAAGACATCAAGGGTAATGCTCAGGTGAAATCTGCTCATTCCCTGTTCAATGATGCCCCAGGTGTTAATTACATAGGATACGTCGAAGGTGACGACATATTCACCGATTATGCTGATGTCGTGGTAACCGATGGCTTTACCGGTAACGTTGCATTGAAGTCGAGCGAGGGATTGGCCAAGCTCGTTATAAACGAGGTAAAACAACAATCACAACGAAGTTTTATGACCCGTTTAATGGCAAAAATAGCTCTGCCATTACTTAAATCTATCTATAACAGAGTGAACCCCGACCAGTATAACGGTGCGAGTCTGATAGGATTGCGCGGCATTGTTATCAAGAGTCATGGAAATGCATCGAAAGACGCTTTTTATTACGCCATTGTCCAGGCAATCCAAGAAGCGAAGATGCAAGTACCGGACAAAATAAAAACAAAGATAGAAACGGTTTTGTTGGAGCAACTTTGAGCAACTATTCACGATTTATAGGCACCGGCAGTTATTATCCCTCCGAAGTTCGCACGAACGCAGATCTAGAAATAATGGTAGATACCAGTGATGAGTGGATCACTGATCGCACTGGGATTAAAGAGCGTCGTATAATTGGTGCTGATGAAACTGCGGCGACCATGGGGGCAGAAGCCAGTAAGAAAGCCATTGAGATGGCTGGTATCGATCCTAAAACTATCGATATGATTGTTTGTGCCACCACCAGCGGACGTTATGCCTTGCCAAGCACGGCCTGCGAAATTCAACAAATTCTTGACCTCGATGGTATCCCCGCATTTGACGTAGCTGCAGCATGTGCAGGCTATTGTTACGCGTTAAGTGTGGCGGACCAGTATATTAAGTCAGGTATGGCCAAACGTATTCTGGTTGTTGGTACTGACTGTTTGAGCCGTCTTGTCGACCCAGCTGATCGCACTATGGTCATTCTCTTCGGTGATGGTGCAGGCGCAACTATCATTGAGGCTAGTGAAGAACCTGGTATTTTGTCGACTCACATTCATGCCGCAGGCTCTTATGGCGAGTTACTTCGCGTGGGTAACCCAACGCGAGGTGATGAAGCGTCAGTTCATGAAAATTGGGGAGAAATGCGCGGCAACGAAGTATTTAAAGTTGCAGTGACTAAATTATCAGAGGTGGTTGAACAGACCCTCTCTGCCAATAATATGGAAAAGTCAGACTTAGATTGGCTGGTGCCACACCAAGCAAACTTCCGTATTATTAAAGCTACGGCTAAAAAGCTGAATATGTCATTGGACCAAGTCGTGCTAACCTTGGAAAATTATGGCAATACTTCAGCCGCAACTGTACCTACAGCACTTGATACCGCCATTCGAGATGGCCGAATTAAACGAGGACAACACCTATTGCTAGAAGCTTTTGGTGGTGGTTTCGCTTGGGCCTCGGCGTTAGTCAAGTACTAGTGCAGTCGTAAAATCACAATAAGAATTAAGGAATAACCATGACGAAAACCGCTTGCGTATTTCCAGGGCAGGGTTCACAAACTGTGGGCATGCTTAAGGAATTGGCAGACGTTTATCCTAGTGTTGTTGAGACATTCAAAGAAGCATCTGATGCATTGGGTTACGATTTGTGGGCGCTCGTTCAAGAAGACGCCGACGGTAAACTCAACGAAACACATATAACACAACCTGCGCTGCTCACTGCCAGTGTTGCTATTTGGCGAATTCTTCAAGAGCAAGGAATTCAGGTTGATTACCTAGCAGGGCACAGTCTAGGTGAGTACTCTGCCTTTGTTTGCGGTGGATCGATGGCATTTTCTGATGCCGTTAAACTGGTAGAGGCTCGTGGTCAGTATATGCAACAAGCCGTTCCTGCTGGCGCTGGAGCAATGTACGCTATTATTGGTCTAGACGATGCAACTATTACCGATGTATGTCATCAAACCGCGATTGCAACCGGCGATGTTGTTGCGCCAGTAAACTTTAATTCTCCTGGTCAGGTGGTTATTGCAGGTGAAGCTAAAGCTGCCGAACAAGCGGCTAATGCGTGCAAAGAGGCCGGAGCCAAGCGAGCATTGCCATTGGCCGTAAGCGTTCCTTCCCATTGTGAGCTTATGCGACCAGCCGCCGACCAATTGGAAGCGAGCTTAAAGGAAGTTGCAGTTTCTATTCCTCAAATCAATATTGTGAACAACGTTGATGTGACTATCGAAACAGAGCCGGATGCGATTAAAAATGCATTAGTTCGTCAGTTGTACTGCCCAGTACAATGGAGCCGCACAGTAGAATATTTAGCTGCTGCTGGCGTTGAGCGAATTGTTGAAGTGGGTCCAGGTAAAGTACTCACTGGCCTTACAAAACGTATTAACAAAACATTGACCTCTGTTGCAGTGAACACCCCAGAGGGTGTGGAAGCACTAAAACAATAAGGAATACAAATGAGCCAACTTACAGGCAAAATTGCACTGGTTACAGGTGCAAGTCGCGGTATTGGTAAAGCCATCGCGACAATACTTTCAGAGCAAGGTGCAACCGTTATTGGCACCGCGACTAGCGAAAACGGTGCAGCGGCTATCTCAGAATACCTTGCTGAAAAAGGCGGTAAAGGCCTAGCCTTGAATGTTACCGATAAAGACAGTGTTGATGGTGTTCTAAAATCTATCACCGACGAATTTGGTACTATCGATATTCTAATTAATAACGCTGGTATTACTCGCGATAATCTTTTGATGCGTATGAAAGACGATGAGTGGCAAGACATTATTGACACTAACTTGTCATCTATTTTCACACTATCAAAAGCAGTGCTTCGCGGTATGATGAAGAAGCGTCATGGCCGCATTGTCAATGTAGGCTCTGTAGTGGGTAGTGCAGGTAATGCGGGTCAAGCAAACTATGCAGCGGCGAAAGCTGGTGTCATTGGCTTCAGTAAATCGATGGCTCGCGAAGTTGCCTCTCGTGGTATCACTGTGAATGTGGTTGCTCCTGGTTTTATCGATACAGATATGACTAAAGCACTAAATGACGACCAACGAGAAGCTATTTTTAAAGATATTCCGGCCAATCGATTAGGCCAACCAGAAGAGATTGCAGCCACCGTTGCCTTTTTAGTGGGCGAGGGTGCAGCATACATTACAGGCGAGACCATTCATGTGAATGGCGGCATGTACATGGGTTAAATTCAACTATTTACACAATTTTACGCATTTGGGGCTAGATATTTTCTAACCATGGATGTAAAAATAGTGTTTTAGTATTTTCACATGTCGCTGGTTTGACCAGAGAAATTGTTTGAACTGGAGCTTGCAAGGGCTCAACTTGCAAAATAAACTAGCGGCACTTTACTATCTAGTGACGTTTTAAGGGAAACCTAGAATTATGAGTAACATTGAAGATCGCGTTAAGAAAATCATCGTAGAACAGCTTGGCGTTAAAGAAGAAGAAGTAAAAGCAGAAGCTTCATTCGTAGACGATTTGGGCGCGGACTCACTTGACACAGTTGAGTTGGTAATGGCGTTAGAAGAAGAGTTCGATACAGAGATTCCTGACGAAGAAGCAGAAAAAATTACTACTGTTCAGTCAGCTGTCGACTACATCAATGCTAACAAAGACGCATAAGCGTAGCTTAGCAAAAACGGCTCTTTAAGAGCCGTTTTTTTCTTTATTCCTTCCTTATAGTTACATTGCGAGGGCTTGTTGTGGCAAAACGTCGCGTAGTAGTTACTGGTCTTGGCATGTTATCACCTCTCGGTCTTAGCGTAGATAAGACTTGGCGTCGCCTTTTAGCTGGCGAGAGCGGTATTGGTGATATCACCCATTTTGACTGCACTGACTATACCACTCGATTTGCGGGTCAAATTAACGATTTTGATCCTCAAGAATATATCGAGAAAAAAGAAACAAAAAAAATGGATCGCTTTATCCAGCTGGGAATTGCAGCGGGTAAGCAAGCACTTAACGATTCCGGATTATCAGTATCTGAAGAAAATGCTCACCGTGTGGGTGTAGCTATCGGCTCAGGTATCGGTGGTTTGGAGCAGATAGAGCAGAACCATAATAAATTACAAAAGAGCGGCCCGAAGCGGGTTTCGCCATTTTTCGTTCCTTCAACCATTACCAATATGATTTCAGGCTTTTTGTCGATCATGGAAGGTTTGAAAGGACCAAATATCAACGTGGTAACAGCTTGTACTACAGGTGTACATAACATTGGTATTGCAGCCCGTACTATTGCTTATGGTGATGCAGACGCAATGTTAGCTGGCGGCGCTGAAGCGTCTATTACCCCGCTCGGTATCGCTGGATTTGGTGCGGCAAGAGCATTATCCACGCGTAATGACGATCCACAAGCAGCAAGTCGTCCATGGGACAAAGACAGAGATGGCTTTGTGATGGGCGAAGGTGCGGGCGTTGTTATGCTTGAAGAGTACGAATCTGCGAAAGCAAGAGGCGCACATATTTATGCAGAGCTAGTAGGCTTTGGTATGAGTGGCGACGCTTTCCATATGACATCACCACCAGATGACGGTGAAGGTGCAGCGGCATCTATGCAAAATGCTATCAACGATGCTGATATTAGCGCGAATGTTATTGGTTACGTAAATGCTCATGGCACTTCAACACCTGCTGGAGATGTTGCAGAAGTTGCAGCGGTTAAACGCGTATTCAAAGAGCATGCAAGTGATTTGCTGGTTAGCTCAACTAAATCGGCAACAGGTCACTTATTGGGTGCTGCAGGTTCAGTGGAAGCAATCTTTACTGTACTAGCATTGCGCGACAAAACTGCTCCTCCAACAATCAATTTGGATAACCCGGGTGAGGGTTGTGATTTGGATTTTGTTGCCAACGAAGCTAAAGGTTTTGACGCAGACTATGCGCTGTGTAACTCATTTGGCTTTGGTGGGACAAACGGCTCGCTTATTTTCAAACGCGTTTAATCTCCTAAACTGCGTTCAATTCAAAAGGCAGCAAGTACTCTTGCTGTCTTTTTTCGTTTAAAACGACATAGTTTTGCTTAACTTGTTATACTTTGATTATTGCTTACTAATTGATTAGCCAGTGAAAATATTATCTCAACAGTCACCCGTAAACACTAACGACCGCGCATTTAACTATGGCGACGGTGTGTTTTCGACGATGCTAGTAAAGCAGGGCAAGGTGGAGTTGATGTCTATGCACATTGCTCGTCTAGTGAATGATGCGGCCAGATTGGGCATTGCTATTGAGCCTAAGCAGTTATGCGACGCCATCGTCTCAGACGCTACAGCACTCACCCAAGACAGGGCCGTGTTAAAAGTGCATGTGTCGGCAGGTGAGGGAGGTCGCGGATACGCTCGTAATGATAACGCTAGCCCAATAGTCAGGTTTTCAGTTAACCCATATCCCGCACACTATGATCAGCTAAAAGAAAGTGGATTGACACTAATATGTGCTAAAACGCCTTTGGCTCTGCAACCAGCATTAGCTGGCTTAAAGCATTTGAATAGGCTGGAACAGGTGCTAGTAAAAAACGAGATTAATGCTGCCCAGTCTGCAATGCGACAAGACGTTGATGATGCGCTGGTATGTGATACCCAAGGTGATTTAGTTGAAACGTCGGTAGGTAATTTGTTTTGGAAAAAGGCCCATAAATGGTTTACCCCAGCGCTCGACAAATCTGGAGTTAATGGTGTTATGAGACAACTCTTGATCAGGTACTTTACCGCCAAGGGGATTGCCTTTGAGGAAGTAAAGTCTCCCATTGATACATTGGTTGATGCATCCGCTGTGTTAGTCACTAACGCGCTAATGGGTGTGATGCCAGTGAAAGTCGTTGTTGATCAAGGTTGGGCCTTTGATGATTCGGTATCTACCGCTAAGTCATTTAATCGAGTCCTTGATGAGTTTATCATTGAACAAAAGAACGATGAGGTTGTGAATGAAGTTGGTTAAATGGCTACTGTTGCTCGTATCAGTGGTAATCGTTTCAATCGTCATTGGTTTCAAACTAATAAAGAATGATGTAGCGCAACCGCTTAACTTCAGTGGCGTAACTTATTACACGGTAAAGCCCGGTGCTAATGCACACAAGGTGATTCGAGATTTAAGGGAGAGTGGAGTGCTAGCGAGTGGCGAGTTCGCCACCAAGGTTTGGCTACGCTTTTTTGCCAAGCACACTCAAGTAAAAGCTGGTACCTATCCGATTCAGAATCAAGTTACTCTACCGGATTTGTTAGCATTACTCGCTAAAGGTAGCGAGGCTCAGTTTAGTGTGAGTCTTGTGGAAGGCCTTACTTACAGAGAATGGATTCAAAGCCTCAAAGCCACAGACAGACTGATTGACGATACCTCAATAACAACGGGAAATTATTTGGTGGTTAATAGCGGGTTTTCACCTTCACCTATCCAACCAGAGGGTCTGTTACTTGCTGATACCTATTTCTTTGTTGACGGTGCTTCCGTCAGTTCTATTCTCGACCGCGCCCAATCGGCAATGACGGAGTTTCTCAATCAGCAATGGGAACTCCGACAACTTGATTTGCCTATTCATTCCCCTTATGAAGCCTTAATACTTGCCAGCATTATCGAGAAAGAAACCGCCGTACCTGAAGAACGAGCCCGTATTGCTGGTGTGTTTGTGAATCGTTTGCGCAAAGGCATGCGTTTACAGACAGATCCTACGGTAATTTATGGCATTGGCGATGATTTTGACGGTGATATTACTCGAAAACACTTGCGAGAACCCACACCTTACAATACGTACGTGATTAAAGGTTTACCACCAACCCCCATTGCAATGGCGGGTAAAGAGGCTATCGTGGCCGCGCTCAATCCGCTTGCCACCGACGAGTTGTATTTTGTATCTAGAGGCGATGGAACACATGTATTCTCTACAACACTGGAAGCGCACAATGAAGCTGTGCGAAAATACCAGCTTAACCAATAAAAGATGTAGTCAATGAGCGGAAAGTTTATCGTAGTTGAAGGCTTAGAAGGTGCTGGCAAAAGTTCGGTGATAGGTCTTATTATTAAAGCGTTAGAGAGTGCTGGGATGGGCGTAGAGCAAACACGAGAGCCCGGTGGAACACCTATGGCCGAAGCAATTCGCGAGTGTGTAAAGCAAAGTTGGGACGAAAGTGTTGCTGAAGAAACTGAATTACTCTTGATGTATGCCGCTCGTGTTCAGTTGCTGACTAATCGGATCTATCCTGCGCTTGAAGCGGGTAAGTGGGTAGTGGGTGACAGACATGACTTGTCTTCGCAAGCTTATCAGGGCGGTGGCCGAGGTGTTAATCCCACCACTATGAATGCTATGCGAGATATCGCATTAAAAGGTTTTAAGCCTGATTTGACTATCTACCTAGATGTTGAACCTGCTATTGGTTTGGAGCGTGCACGAGGGCGTGGTGAACTTGATCGCATAGAACAGGCAGGAATTGCATTTTTTGAGCGTACGCGAGCTCGTTATCTCGCTTTAGCTGAGGCTGATGAAAGTATTATTGTTGTAGATGCAATGCAGCCTATGGCCATGGTACACAGCGATGTGTCGAAAGTCATCGCAGGATATATAGCCTAATGCTACCGTGGTTCTCGACTATAAAGCGCCAGCTAGAACAGCGTGCTAGCCAGAGCTCGTTGCATCACGCACTGTTGTTTTCGGGCGCAGCCGGTATCGGGAAGCACGTGTTTGCAAATAGCGTGGCGACAAGTTTGTTGTGCAAATCCCTCGGTGACCAAGGGGCTTGTGGAGAGTGTCAAAGTTGTGAACTGATTACAGCAGGAAGCCACCCTGATTTTCATATCATAGAAAGTGAAAAACAAATTGGGGTCGACAGTATCCGAAACGCGATTCAGAAGCTCAGCGGTACAGCACAACTCGGTCACAACAAAGTGTTGATTGTTGTTGCGGCTGATACTATGACGGAAGCTGCAGCAAACGCATTACTTAAAACCTTAGAAGAGCCAACCGCGAATACCTATTTAATCTTACTCACAGAATCCCTTAATCGATTGTTACCAACTATCCTGAGTCGTTGTGAGAAGATAAAATTACCCACACCATCACATAGTGAATCAATGGCGTGGTTGACAACACAAGGACATTCAAGTGTCGATGACGAACAGTTATCAGCGTACGGTAGTGCTCCATTCAAGGTAAAAGCTGCATTAGAAGAAGGCGAAGGACTCACATTCTCGGACTTTTCTGAAAAAATGTCAGAACTCACTTCACAACAAACCGATGCATTGACCCTTGCCAATAAATGGCAAAGTGATGCACAACATGTAGTAAGTTGGTGCCAACAGCTTGCACATAAAAATTACGTAGCAAGCCAAACCAAAAATAGTTTCACCCAGTATCAAGCCTGCACTGAAGCGCAAAAGCATTTGTTACATCCCGGTGTGAACAAAACGTTAGTATTAGTCACCGTTTTAAAATTGTTTTCGTAACTTGTCATTGAAATTGTTGAGAATTTTGAGAGCGGGGCGAGGTAACACTTGAAACACGCTTTGAACCCATCCATGGGCGCTCTGCAGCGGCATCCATGCCGCTGAAGGTTTCAAGTGTTACCTCGCCCCGCTCACGTTAGATATCATTTTACATAATGAATTAGAGGTTGTTGAAAAGCGTGTTTGTAGATTCACATTGTCACTTAGATCGATTGAAACAGTCACCAGAGGAATTGGCAGAGACACTGGCGTTTGCTCGCAAGCGTGGGGTAGAACACTTTTTATGTGTGGCAGTGTCGGTGAAAGAATATGATGACATGTTAGCCACGGTAAAGGATTTTCCGGATGTTTCTGTGTCTTGTGGCGTGCATCCTTTGCATCAAGACGATGCGTGTAGTTACGATGAGCTACTCGAAAAAGCTCAGCGTGATGAGGTAGTCGCGGTGGGTGAAACTGGACTGGATTATTTTTACAGCCCAGAGAGTAAATCAGTGCAGTTAACCTCGTTTGTCGATCACATTAAAGTGGCTAACGAAACGGGTAAACCTTTGATTATCCATACTCGTGATGCCCGTGAAGATACAATTGCATTGCTAAAAGAGCACAAAGCAGAACACACGATTGGTGTACTTCATTGTTTTACCGAAAGTTTGGAAATGGCTCAAGCAGCAATAGAGATGGGTTTTTACGTCAGTATTTCGGGCATTGTTACTTTTAATTCTGCCGACGAATTACGTGAAGTGGTTAAAGCTATTCCATTGGAGAAACTCCTGATTGAGACGGACTCTCCATGGCTGGCTCCTGTGCCCCATCGAGGTAAACAAAACCAACCTGGATATGTGGTGGAAGTGGCAGAGTTTATCGCCAATCTGAAAGGTGTTTCGGTCGCAGAGCTGGCTAGGCAAACCACTGAAAACTTTTATCGTTTATTTTCTCTGGCAAAACACGCATAGTAGAGAAAATATCGCACCAAAATACTGAGCAGTATATGGATTCATCAACCCTCCAAATACCCGTAGTTGCCCCTTGGCGGCAGCTTCTACTCGCCAGTTTACAGCGAACCAAAGACATACCTGAAAGCCGTTATTTCCAATTAGCAAGTGTAGATAATACGGGAGCGCCGCGCTGCCGAACACTCGTGTTCCGGGAGTTACATCAAGACAATGAAATCATTATTATCTCAGATACACGCACTGAAAAATTCACCGAATTTTCGTCGAATCCCCGCGGTCAAATATGTTGGTATTTTGCTCATACCCGTGAGCAATATCGATTTGACGTGACAGCGCAAGTCACCACGTTTATCGACAACGAATTATGGCTCACAGAGCATTGGTCCCGATTATCGGATGCGGGTTAAAAAACAATTTCTCTGGGGCACACCAGGCACACCTAGGCGTGACCTTTACCCTTTAGAAAGTATTGAACCGGATAATGTAGTGCCTAGCCATTTCTGTGTAATATCGCTGGCCGTTTCAAAAGTCGATTATCTCAATTTGCGCGGCAACCCGCAGAACCGTATTGTGTTTGATAAACGAAGTGACGGGAGTTGGGGTACATCAGAAGTTATCCCGTAACTTTGTAAGTAATAATGAACTTAGTATAGGTTTAGTACCTGTGATTGTTTGCAAAGTTGTTTTTCTGAACGCTGTTAATCTTTGCAAATTCAATAACGCCGACGTATCGTTACTCTCTATAACTAACTCAGAAGTATAAGCAAAAAAGGGAATTTAGATGCACATTGTTTTAGGGATTTTGGGGACTCTCGTGACCCTTCTTATCTTAGTGAATCGACTTCAAGAAAACGGTGTAGATATTGGTTGGCTCAATCCATTCAGTTGGCATCGTCGCAGAAAGTTTAGAAAGGCTTACCATTTACCGGCGTCATACAGCTTAGACTCACCCATGGATGTTGCTGCATTGTTTATGCTTGCAGTGGCAAAAGCGGACGGTGATATAACGAAAAAACAAAAAGACACCATTTTAGATATCTTCCAGACAGATTTTAAGTTATCTGCATCTGAAGCTAACAATTTGCTTGGTTCAAGTGCGCATATTTTAGGGAATGGCGCTGATGTGAAAGATAGTCCCAAATCTGTAGTGGCTAAAAGTGAGGATAGCTTCACAACGGCCCAGGTCGACTCGACACTTAATCTGATTCAACGTGTTGCCAGTATTGAGGGAGCACCTAGTGATGCTCAACAAAAATTGGTTTCAGCTATTACTGCGGCGTTACCTAAAAAAGAAAATCAACGCTGGTAGGTAATATCAATGTAGTTGTACACGACCGGATTTCGGTTACAGGGGAACAGTAATGAGTATGTTTTTACTAGCAATTTTTCTCGTCACAGTTGGCACTATAAGCTTAGCATCTGACAAAACCAACATTATTGGCTGGGTGGCTTTTGTTGTTGGGTTTCTGCTATTGCTCGTAAAACTCTCGCGGTATTCAAAACGTTCAGGTAACGATAGTCACGTTTACTTTGTTGGTTCATCAAAAGACTCTCATTCAGATTCATCAGGAAGTGATGGTGGCGGTGGTGGTGAATAGATGATTTCGCTTAGAGATTTTAAGCACAATGATGCTAATCGATTGGTCGAAGTGCTGAACGATAGCAGCGTGAACCAATATTTATCAACGAAAATTCCCACGCCTTATACACAAGACGATGCGCTTTGGTGGATTGAAGAAGGGAGTCGCGGCGAGCTCATTAAAGCTATTACTTTCGACAACGTAATTGTGGGCTGTATTGGCGTAAACCGCGGTGATTTTGAGTATCAAAAGTCGGGCGAGATCGGCTATTGGCTCGACAGTCAGTATTGGCGTAAAGGCATTATGCTGCAAGCGATTGAAATGATGACCGAACAGGTGTTTTCTACTACGGATATTTGCCGTATTTTTGCTTGTGTATTTTCCTCTAACACCCCGTCTAAACAGTTATTGCTCAAGGCGGGCTTTTACGAAGAAGCAGTGCTAAAGAACGCGATATTCAAAGGTGGACAATTTTACGACAATCATATTCTTGCAAGATTGAAGTAGTTGAATACAGGAGTAAATATGCTCACTTATAGAGAAGCAAATCTTAGTGACATTGACATGCTAAAAACACTTGAGCAATGTGTCATTGAAGCTGAACGCCCTTTTAATGAGAGTATTAAAACAGAGGGTGCATTTTACTACGACCTAGTTGACCTTATCACTCAGGAACGTTCGGCTGTAATGGTTGGCGAATCAGAGGGAAAGATAGTAGCAACTGGCTATATTCAAATTAGAGCTTCTAAGCCTTCTCTTGACCATGATGAGCACGGATATTTGGGTTTTATGTATGTAAAGCCAGAGTTTAGAGGGCAGGGAATTAATAAGATCATGCTTGAAAGCCTTATAAATTGGGGTAATGCAAAAGGTATTTCTGACTTTTACCTTGATGTTTATGCCGAAAACGCCTCAGCAATTTCCGCTTATGAAAAAGCAGGATTTACGTCTTCTATCATCGAGATGAAACTCAACACTAGCGATTAGTTGTATTCATAGTTGGCTTCATATTGCTTTGTTGCTAGTGTTACCCCTACCTAAGAAAGCAGCGTTATGAACGTTTTCAGCCTTTCAAAATTAAATGGATGTATCGATGTATAAATTGTTTATTACGTGTGTTTTGTCGTTTTTCTCTTTCTTCGCTGTTTCCAGTGATGAAGCCATCGATTTAGATAAACTCGCTCAGGGCTATTTCTCGGCTATGGTGGCTTCCCAAGCACCAGATGCCAATCAGGAAGCGCTTGAAGCTTATCTTATCTTTTTAACTGATGATGTGGGGCATACCCATTTACCGTGGTTTGCTGATGACACCCGAGATCCAGAAGGCAAAGCACGTATGCGTGAAGGCATGACGTTCTATTTGGGAGCGCACACTGAGTATTCTGCCACTATGCTTAACACCTTTACTTTTAATCAATCGGCAATCGCCATTCGATACGAACACAGTGCAAAGGGAATACACCCAGAAAGTAAGCAGGCCATTGAGTACACAGAAGTAATTATGGAAGTCCTGGAGATAGAAGACGGTAAGGTTGCAGTAATCAGGAAGTACCACCAATGAAACTTAAAATAAATGTTGTTGATGCTTTTACTGAAGAGCGTTTTAAGGGGAACTCTGCTGCGGTTATCATCACTGAAAGTTGGCTTTCAGATGACTTGATGCAGTTGATTGCTATGGAGAACAATCTCTCTGAAACGGCCTATTTAGTGAAGAGTAGTGATGGTAGCTATGAAATTCGTTGGTTTTCACCATTGAGCGAAATCGAGTTTTGTGGCCACGCTACCTTGGCTGCAGCATCTGTTATTTTCCAACAAGAACCAACTGCGCAAGCGATAACCTTTACCGCCGATGCCGTTGGGTCCATGGTAGTGGTGCAATCGTCAGAGGGTTACATTGAAATGGACTTTCCCTCAAGAGTGCCAACGCCCGTAGACGATATACCAGAGCACTTAATGAATGGGTTATCCATTCCTCCAGTTAAGGTGTTAAAGAATCAACAGGCGTACTTTGTGGTTTATGAGAATGAAGATCAGATTCACAATGTGGAACAAGATCCCAAGCTAATCGCAGAGTTAGGACCATTGGATGTGGTTGTTACTGCTAAAGGCGAGCACTATGATTTCGTATCTCGCTATTTTTGGCCTGCTAACGGTGGAGATGAAGATCCAGTGACTGGTTCTATTCATACGGGACTTGCGCCCTATTGGGCAGGTGTTTTGAATAAGCAGGTTTTGTTCGCCCACCAAGCGTCAAAACGTGGCGGTGTATTGCGCTGTGAGGTGAGAGAAAACAGAGTCATTGTTGCCGGTAAAGCAGTGCATTACTTAGAAGGCGAAATAACCGTATAGTGCCGTAAAAATGGGTTCCTCGACGAATGAACATCGCCATCAGCGTCGAGGAACCTCACTATTTATTTAAAATCTAGTGAATGAGATGCCTTCTCCCAATCAAATTTTACATAAGTTAGCTTGTTATCTGCATCGTAAAAAATCCCTTGATTCTGCCCAGCTAGCTTATCTATTGACGATACCCTAGCAAGAGTCTGAGTATCAAAAGTAACTTCCGTTTTATCCCAATTGTGAAGTACTAGCGTGATCGAACGTGACTCTGGTTTCCCTTGATAATCAAACCCTGCTCGATTAAAGGTAAATTGAGCTGTGTCGTTTACAACAGCACTAAACTCCAGTAATTCGTACGCTTGTTGTTCTATGCTACCAAAGGTTTTGCCATCATCCTCAAACATCTCACCGCTAGCATGCGTCACACTGTCATCGTGATAATAATGTACTTTGAGAGACTCAGAGCTGTAGGCTTGCGTCGTCATGAAGGTATCAACCATAGGCACGAAGGCACCAGCTTTCACTAACACAGGAATAGTATTGAGATCTACGGGAAGGCTATGGTGCATTCCACCTTCATAACGGGTTTCTCTCCAGTAGTCGAACCAAACCCCTTTAGGTACAAAAACCTCTTGTTCTGAAGTACCCGAATCTGTGACTGGCGATACAAGGAAGGCATCTCCCCAAAGGTAAGCCTCTTTATTGTCGATGAGTTCCATATTCGACTCATCAGTGAAGAACAACGGACGCATCAAAGGCATACCGGACGTAGTGTTTTGATAAGCTAAGGTGTAGTTATAAGGCATTAGCTGGTATCGCAAGCGGATATAGTCACCGACAATTTGTTGCACTTGTTCATCGTGAAAAACAGGCTCAGGAGCGACTTGCTCTTGGGCATGAGGACGATAGATGGGTTGAAACACGCCATACTGCAGCCAGCGAATGTACATTTCTTTGTCCCAATTATCACCGGCAAATCCACCTAAATCCGAATGAGTATACGCCATACCCAATAAGCCCATTTGCAACGACAGTTCAACTTGTGGCTTTAAACCTCCCCATGAGCGGCTAACATCTCCTGTCCAAGGAACTAAACCGTAACGTTGTGAGCCTGCAAATCCTGAGCGCATAAGTATAAAAGGGCGTTCATTGGGTGCAATTTTACGATGGTTTTCATACACCATTTGAGCCCACACATGGCCGTAAACATTGTGTATTTCGTCGGCTGTACCCACCGCATGTAACATATCATGAGGATGAACCTCAGGCTCGCCCAAATCTCCCCACCAACCAGCGATGCCTTGTTCGTGAAGCTTAGCGTAGTACTGCCAAAACCATGCTTTGGCGTTTTCATCAAACACATCAACTAATCCGGTTTCACCGAAATAAAAGTCAAAAACCCTAGGCTCACCGGCAAGGTTAGTGGCAAGGGCATTAGCGTCTACCGCACTTTGCCATTGCTTTGAAGAAGTTAAAATGAATGGTTCAGTGATCACGATAGTGTTTACACCTTCTTTGGCGAAATCACTAATCATGGTTTCTGGAGTGGGGAATGTTTCTGGATCCCACGCAAGATTACCCATGTGACCTTGAATGTCTTTGCCAAACCAAAAGAGATCAAAAATAATCGCATCGAGTGGAATGTTGGCAGCCTGGAACTTTGCAACAACGTCACGAGCCTCTGCTTCGCTGTGATAGCCGAAACGAGATGCAAAATTACCTAATGTCCATCTCGCAGGGAGAGGCTGTCTTCCCGTCACTTCCGTATATGATTCTATGATTTGAGGGTAGGTATCGCCAGTGGTGACAATATACGCTGTGCGCCCGCCAATGGCCTCAAACTGCATAACGTCTGCTTGGGTATGACCCAAATCCATAGCTCCTTTCGCCGTATTATCAAATAACAACAGATACTTGTTACTAGAAAGTACTGCAGGCATGGAGTAATTCATCTGATTAGATTCTGTGGTGTAACCATAGTGAGCACGATTGTACAAAGGCATACGGTGCCCGCGACGATCCATGCCGAGTACGCGTTCTCCGCCGCCAATGAGTTTTTCATTATCTTGTAGTTTGAACCGAAAACCCACAAGCGCTTGATGGCCAAAATAGCCGCTCTCTTCCTCAAGAATGAGAATGTCGTTCCTAAAATATCGAATATTCAACGACGCCTTATCGATCACAGCAACTAAATCACCATTGATCAACCTTAGCTCTTTGTCACTCTCTATGAGTGTCACCTCCGCTCCGGGAGCATCGTTGGAAATAGCATAGGAGGGGAGTTGTTTAATGCCATTCATTTTGTAATGGACTTCGAAAACGTTTTCCGCCAGTGCCGAGATACGGAGGTCTCCCGAGTCTGTGACTATCGTTACTTGGTTGTCGCTGGTGAAGTGGCTTTGGTAATCAACTGCAAGTATTTCTAGACTTGCAAGAAGTGTAATTACGCCGAAAAGTATCGGTCTCAAATTCATAGTAGTATTGTTCTCGTTATTATTGCTGCATTAACGCGAAAGTGAGCGAGTGTAGCGTAATTGTTACGAAGTATCACCATCGAGTAAGTACGAAACTTAATATCCAAATAGGCGGACTACTTACAAAATACATCGACGTGGTTTAACGATGTTCGAAGTAACACATAGGGAAATAATTGGATATGGCTAACGCTTTAATTAAATGCTTTTTCTTTGTTGTAATGACGATATTATTCAGTGTCACCAAGTATGCCTGCGCTGACACTGCGCCTCTCGAATTCGACCAATGGGTCGTCAAGGTATCAAATGGGCGTATTCAGACCATACAATTTTCATCGCACCCTATGGGGGAGGCACTGGAGAGCAGAGTTCAATCTGAACGAGGCCAGCCAGTCAATTTTGCAGGGCGCTATCATCTATTCTCCTTTGGGTGCGGTACTATGTGCCAGTCGTTCACTGCGGTAGATGTCTATTCAGGAAAGATTATTGATAGCGTAACCGCAAGCGCTGGAGCCTGCTATTTCCCCGGCAGTAGTATGATTGTCGTCAACCCAGAAATTTATCAAATGTACGATGGGCAGCTCCCAGATTGGGCATCTACTCGATATTATCGAATGACACCTGAGGGATTCGTAGAGCTCTATGAGTCAAAGGAGCCCTACACTGGTAGATGCAATAACTAGAGGCTTTTTATTGCTGAGCATTGATCCTACCGTTCGATTTCTTCAACTCAGCTAAAAATGTGTCCCAAGCCAAAGGTTGTGAAAAGTAAAAGCCTTGAACTTTGTCACAACCGTGCTCGCGCAAATAACTAAGTTGGTCAAAAGATTCAACACCCTCAGCAACGGTTTCCAACTTGTAAGATCTCGCGATAGACAAAATGGCATTTATAGTGGTTTTTGGCGTATCAGAGTCTTGCGAAAGACTATCAATAAAAGACTTATCTATTTTCAAACAGTCTACGGGGTAGCGAGTAAGTTGACTAAACGCCGTGTAGCCAGTCCCAAAATCATCCAAAGCGATGGATACCCCAGTCTTTTTTAACTCGTATAAGATCGTTATGCTCGTTTCCCCGACTTCTACTAGGCTAGTCTCCGTAATCTCAAGTATGAGCGCGGATGGTCGCACATGGTATTTCTTAAGTAAGTTGAGCAACATTTTTGGAAACTGTTTATTGTGAAGTTCTGTGGCTGAAATATTGACGTTAAATGTAGGCAATTGACTCTGTAGTGAGTGTTCAACTCTTGAAATAGTCTGTAACGTTGTTTCAATCACCCACAAATCGATATCCTGAATAAGGTCATATTGTTCGGCTATGGGAATAAAAACGTCCGGTCTTGTGTCTTGCAAATCATGTGACTTACAGCGAATCAGTACTTCGCATCCTGTGATTTGTTCTGACTGGCAATGGTAAATAGGCATGAAGACAAGATTGAATAAGTTTTCTTGAATTGCTCTTTTTAGTTTTCTGCGACTTGCTTTCGAAAAAATATCTCTCGAGCTGCCCGGTCATCAAAAATTTTAAACTGGTTCTTTCCCTGTTTTTTCGCCAGATACATCGCAGAGTCTGCCCGCATCATTAAATCAGAAAAAGGTTGTTTGCCATCCTGACTATTAGCGACACCCAGACTAACTTTTAGTGGGATTTTATGGCTAGTCAGTGAGAGCGGGTTTACTAATGATGTCATCATAGATTGTGCGATAGGAGAGACCAAATTAGCCGGAAGGTTTTTGACGATGAGCGCAAACTCATCTCCCGCTAGACGAGAAAAACCATATTTGTATTTACCTTTAAAGGTTTGCTGAGCGACTTCGTTTACTCTGCCACAAAAACCACACAATAGTTCGTCGCCAACTAGGTGACCAAAGGTATCGTTAATCTTTTTGAAGTCATCAATATCAAAGTAGAACATGGTTAGCGTGCTGCTTGACGATAAGTAGCTTTTTGATTTAGTTACCCAATCACTGAGGCCTCTACGATTTAAAAGCCCGGTAAGTGCGTCTGTGTTTGAAATGGCTTTTAATTTGTGACGTTGTATCGAGACCCATCCTATGATTATTAGTGCCCACGCAACCAGTAATGCTCTGAGCAGTGCGGCCTCTGAGATGAGTTCGCCGACTAAAACGACTTTTTTTATGTCGATTTCGTAAGCGCCTGCTTGCGGCATGGAATTGGATAATATTTCTATGTATGCAACATTGCTAAAGTCGAGCTGAGCATTCGAAAAATCCACCTCAAATTGTTCAACCCACCATGATTCAACATAAAACGCGTTTAGCGGCACATTGATAACACTCGGGTGACTCGCCGGTTCATAAGTAATGCTGTTAAACTTAAGAGAAACGTCGTCGTCAACTGTGGAGTAGAGTGGATTAAAGTTTCTAAAGGACACTCTCAACCGCGGATTATCGAGCGGCGCACGATATGACGCACTTAATGAAATAGTGTGAAAGGCACTGAGATCTTCTCCATTGGCGATATCTTCTGTGAGATGGAAACCAATGCCGCATACACTGTAGCCTACCGTGTTTTCTAAGGTACACCTAACGAGATAATTGTCATTCAATCGCTCTATATTCCCTTGAGCATGCTCCCCAAGGATTACGCCAATGATAGGAACGGAATCATCAAGTATCAAATTGCGCTGAATGTTCATCGCACCAAACTTGTGTGCACAAAAAACTGACACGGTGATGAGCAACATGATGGCAATGACTTTTACATTAGAGTCAGAAATTGGTGTCTCCTGATTACCAATCAATTAATACCGCTGAGGTAATTAATCTTTCATCTCACTATCGTTAAGAACGCGAAGAGATGAGCGTCTCTCACAGAGTGCTATGAAACCTCTAACGCAGTGGGAGCAAGCTTTTAAACACGACGACTACAACTTAAGAATAGCTGGTTTTCACCAGTGCACCATGATGAAAATATTTTAATAGGAGAGTGGTTATACTAAGTTGATGCGAGAGAACATGTAAATGCATAGAGGTTGTTATAATGCGAATGAAGACTCGAGAAAAAAAGCCCAGCAAAAGCTGGGCTTAAATAGTTTTCAATTATGAGTTACCAGCCACACATGCGATCTTTGTTTTGCTCATCCAACCATGTTTTTAGCGGCGCAAAATAGGCAGCAATAGTGCTCGCGTCCATATCTGGTGAACCGGTAAGTGTTGTCATAGCGTTTTGCCAAGGCTCACTCATTCCCATTTCTAGCATTTTGTTAAGTGCTGTACCGGCTTCTTCGCTGCCATAAATAGAGCAGCGGTTTAGCGGGCCTTCGTCACCAGCAATATCACACAATGCCTTGTGGAATTGGAACTGAAGGATATGGGCTAAGAAGTAGCGTGTGTAAGGCACATTGGCAGGTACGTGATATTTTGCGCCTGGGTCAAAAGCATCGTCATCACGGTCTACGGGTGCTTGAACACCTTGATATTTTTCGCGCAGCTCCCACCAAAGCTTGTTGTAATCTTCAGGTGCAACCTCGCCAGACATTACCTTCCAGCGCCACTGATCCACCATTAATCCAAACGGGATGAAAGCAATTTTATCAAGGGCTACTTGCATTAGCATGCCAATGTCGTTTGACGCATCTGGGATCTCGTCGATTAATCCAATTTGCTTCAAGTATTTGGGGGTAATTGATAAAGCAATGGTATCGCCAATGGCTTCATGGAATCCGTCGTTGGCAGAACCGCGATAAAGCAAAGGTTGGTCTTTATAAGCGCGCTGATAATAGTTGTGACCAAGTTCATGGTGAATAACGTTAAATTCTTCACCAGTCTTCTGAATACACATCTTAATGCGTAAGTCTTCTTGGTCATCTAAGTTCCAGGCCGAGGCATGACACTGCACATCTCTTCCTTCTGGTTTTTGAAACATCGAACGTTCCCAAAAGGTTTCAGGAAGTTGCTCAAAGCCCAACGAAGAGAAGAAAGACTCGGCTTGCTTAACCATGGCTAATTCGTCGTAACCCTGTGCTTTGAGCGCCGCCGTCACGTCTGGTACTTGCATTTCTTGTTCTGGCTTCACTACGTCGTAAATGTTACCCCAGGTTTGTGCCCACATATTGCCTAAAAGATGCGCCGGTATAGGCTGATCTTGAGGAACGGTATCTTCACCATAGTGCTCGCCAAGTTTGGCGCGAACATGGCAATGAAGCGATTCGTAAAAAGGTTCAACTTGAGACCATAAGCGGTCAAGCTCTTTAGGGAATTCATCGGCCGGCATGTCGTACTTGCCTCGCCATAATTCGCTAACGTTTGAGAAGCCAAGGCTTTGTGCACCTTCGTTTCCCAATCCTACTTGTTCTACATATAAAGGTTTCATTGGCACTGCCACTTCGCGCCAACCTTCCCAATATACGAGAAGTAAGTCGGCATCACGAGATGTCGCCATTTGCGCACTCACTTCAACCAAACTTAAACAGGTACCGTCTTCACGGCAATACTGGCCAGAACCGTACATCGAGCTTAGCTCAGAGCCTATTTGAGCCAAGCGAGCTGCTTTTTCCCTGTTTGCTGGCGGAGGAATAGTCAAACCGCCTTTCAACAACTCAAGTTGACGACGAGTATCCGCATCGACTTCTACATCATTGAACATAGCGGCCTCTTTGGCGAGGCTCGCCACTCTCGTTGATAGTATTTCGCTAAAATAGGCGCTTACTGCAGCTGTGTCATAGGTAATATTGGTTGCATAGCTCCACTGTGCATGGGCAGCAGGCGTCTACATTTTGGCGATTTCAGCCTGCGCTTGGGCTAGAAAAGCTTTTGCATCAGCTTGTGTCAGTGTTGGTTGAGTGGCCTGTGAATTCTCACTCTGGTTATCGTTAGAGCAGCCGACGAGCGTAAGCCCCACTATTGCGGCTACTAAAGTGCGTTTAGCGTTGAACATGTATTGTCCTTATTGTTGTGGATGGCCGGCAAAAACAGCACCAGCCGTTGATAACTGTATTAGTGTGATAGGCGAATGGTGAATTGTAAAATAACACCCGCCTTATACTGTAAAAATAGCTGTACTCAGAATAGTCAGAACTACTTTATGTCTGACGCACGAAATGCGTGGGGCATTAACTCACCGATGGTTGTGGTATGAGTTTCGTCTTGTTGGGTGACCATAATTACGGGTACATCATCGGTAGCAAATTCAACAATTTTTTGCCTACAGCCACCACATGGAAAACAAAAATCGTCATTAGGGCTGGCAATAACAATGGCTGTAATTCGTTTGTGCCCTTGTGTCACCATGTTGCCAATAGCACTCGCCTCAGCGCATTGTCCTAGTGGGTATGCCGCGCTCTCCACATTACAACCACCGAGAATTTCGCTACTAGATGTTAATACTGCAGCACCAACATGAAATCCGGAGTAGGGGGCGTGTGAGTGTTTTTGCGCGTCTTTCGCAGTGGAAATGAGGGCGTCGAGAGTTTTTTTATCCATATTAACCTTCGTGTGGCAATGTGCTGCTCTTTACTTTTATGTACAAATGAGAGAAGGTTGCGAGTCTACTCATCGCGTTCTAGAGTTTTCAGAGAGCGTCATTTTTTTAATTGTGAAATCTTTTTATCATGCACAGAACAGTTCGTCCTCTCTTTTTTCTGATGTTCGTGGCAATCCTAGGTGGATGTGCGCAAACAACCGATGTCTCACAGCGCCCACAAATGGGTAATCTGTTACTCGCGGAGCCCGCACCTATAAACCCCCGTTCTGAAATGGCAATTGCTCGCTACAATCAGGTGATCATGAATGACGGATTAAGTGAAGAAGATCGCGCAGAGCTGCATTTTCAGCGTGGCATGCTGTACGACAGTGTGGGGCTGAGCGGGTTAGCTCAGTACGATTACAGTCGTGCAATTCAGCTTAACCCAACACTGGCTGAAGCCTACAACTCTATTGGAATTCATTTCATACAACAGTTGGATTTTATGCAGGCGTATGATGCCTTCGACTCCACGTTGGATATCGACCCCGAGTATGACTTTGCGTTTCTCAACCGAGGTATAGCACTTTATTACGGTGGCCGCGCAGAGTTAGCGGTGGAAGACCTCGATACTTTTTACGTCAAAGACGACAAAGACCCTTTCAGAGCGCTATGGGCTTACTTTGCAAACTATGAAGTTTCACCTGAACAAGGCCAACTATATTTGGCTAGAATTCGACCCGAATTAGCCAAGAATCACTGGGCGACGTCGCTGGTAGATTTATTTATGGGCACCGTTGGTGAGACTGACGTGCTGAATGAACTTCTTGTTGGTGTGCAGAGCCAAAAGGCGCTTACCGACCGACTGTGTGAAGCTTATTTTTATCTTGGTAAATACCACCGACAACAAGGTAACCGAGGTATTGCGTCTAATTACTTCAAGCTCGCTCTTAGTACAAATGTTTACGACTATGTCGAACACCGCTATGCACGCTTAGAATTAAACATCCTACGTGAAGCTAGCGCTCGAGCAGCGGCACAACCTAACTAAGTAATGCGTGGTTTAATTCTTGCCTTGCTATCACTACTTTTTATAAGTGGCGACTCGGGGCAATATCTCCCTCAACTGTTAGCAAACGCATCATCAATTATTCAGCGTGAGGGGCCAGCTAATAGGGTTTATCCATTATTGTGGAATGGCGTGAGTCAAGATTCCATAGAGGCGAAGGAAACCTTTGTTGGCTACGCTAAACAACAAGAACAATCCGCACAAACAGCTTATTGGTTAAACAAGCTAGTAGAGCAAGATGCGCCAGAAGCAGCTTGGGCACTCTACCAACAAAACAGACACATACCGTCCTATGTAAAGTATTTGCAAGTTGCTGCTAAAGGCGGTGTACCAGAAGCTCAGCTGATATACGCCATGAGCTTAAACGAACCTGCACAACGAGAATTTTGGCTCAAAGAAGCAGCCGAAAAAGGTTTTGTCGCCGCCCAAACGGCGTTGGCTGATTGGTATCTTTTGCAGCAACAACCTCAAAAAGCAAAACCTTGGCTGGCAAAGACAGCGTCGCTTGATACCCAGAGTGCTTTTAAATACGGTAGGCTGCTATGGAGTGAGCAGTCTTTTGACGAAGCTCGAGAATGGTTGAATCGCTCTGCGCTAGAGGGTAACACTCAAGCTAAGAGATTCGTTAGTCTGATCAATTCATATCAGATAAACACGCCTGAGCAGGTAGGGGCATACACCTGGCCTGAGGACAAACAATGTCATCAGAGGATTCAACTGTTTGCTACTTCGTTATCAACCCTCGCTCGGGCTGATGACCTTTACAACAAGTACCAAAACGACCCGCGTTTAGTTAGTCTCTCCCTATGCGTGGCGCCCCCTGTTTGGCTGGAACAAGATATTCTCTCATGCTCTGATAATTTCCAAGGTCAGGGACGGCTGGGGTGCGATATAACGCCCTTAGCCCCCGCAATTGATCAACGAAATATAAGTCACGCGGTTGTCGTCGCTGACCAAGGAAAAGCCAACATCAACAACGGCGTTATGTACTTAGATTTAAGTGATGCTTATTCTGTGTTTGTGCATGAGCTTGCTCACTTTGCCGGCTTCATCGATGAATACCCACTGAGTCGAATGGCGGCTAGACGTTATTGCAGTGATGGCTTCGGCATTCAAAATTTACCTATACAACCACCCAATATTGTTTTCGATGGGCAACTTACCTATATGCCTCAGTCGACGCTAAACCAATGGGTGACGCTACGGCCCTCAGTCGTGATCGCAGAGAGCAAAACCTGCGATGCAATTGGTATAAAAGCATATAAACCTAGCGGCGAGATTACGTTCATGGAGCACCATGACAGTGGAGTGATACCTCCTTTGTATTTAGCGTTGTGGGAAGCGCAATTAGCGATACCAGAGGTTCAAAGACCCATATCAATGAATCTCTTTCAAAGTTTTCATGCCAAGGGCCAGCAGGTGGAAGCGGGGTATTGGCTTGGGCGCTATCAAATCGCGACCAAGCCAATCACAGATGAAGAGCACACAGCGGGAATAGAGTCCGCTATTTAGTTCTGCGTTGTGCTCATCAAGGCATCTTTTTTGAGTTCGTCCACCCACATTGCGGTAGCACCACAAATGGCTACAGGCATCACGATAAAGTTAACGATGGGGATAAGCGAAAATATATTCACCATGATACCAAATGGCATCACTAGCCCTTTGCGCGTTGCCAAATGAGTGCGCATCTTCTTGAAGTCGACTTTGTGATTATCATAAGGGTAGTCACAGTATTGAATCGACATCATCCATGCTGAAAACAAAAACCAGATGACTTGCCCGATAACAGGAAGAAAGAAAAACATCAGTAAAAATAGAATAGCGCGAGGTAAGTACCAAATGAATTTCGCGAGTTCCCGTTTGAGCATACGTGGTACATCTTTAATTAAAGACATAAGCCCATCATCACCCAATGATTGACCCGTAAGATGACGTTCAACTTTCTCAGATAAGATGCCGTTAAATGGTGCCGCAATCCAGTTGGCTAAGGTGCCGAATATAAGCGCAAACATCAACAACACACTGATCACAGCCAATGGCCAAAGAAAATAAAGCAACACCGTTTTGAGTCCGCCAAGCCAGTCAGGGACAAAACCCACCAAATATTCGATACCTGCCGAGATTTGACCAAACAGTAAATAAAATGCCGCAGCAAACAAAACTAAGTTTATCGCTAGCGGAACAAATACAAAGCGCTTTAGCCCTTTAGTACGGATTAGCGTAAACCCTTCAGTAAAATAGTAAATGCCACTGCGTGACGACATGCTAACTCCTTAGCTATTCAAACAAGACTCGCCCAGTATACCCGTGGTGAGTTTAAGAGGTGAAATGGTAATTGTTACAAGCTATTAGATTTGATAGAGTCAAAAATAACAATAACAATTATTAGAACACGCGCGGCATGTACATTGCCAAATTTGCGAGAACTCCGTTTCCAAATAGTAACTTATCAATAAGCCTTCAATGCTTGCTTTTTTTCTTTGGTAATAGCAGGAGACTACCTTGCGCCTGAAGAAAATTAAGCTCGCCGGCTTTAAGTCTTTTGTAGAACCCACTTCTATTCCATTTCCAGGTGAAATGACAGCCATTGTGGGTCCAAACGGGTGCGGAAAATCCAATGTTATCGATGCCGTGCGTTGGGTTTTAGGCGAAAGCTCGGCTAAAAACCTCCGTGGTGACGCAATGACCGACGTTATTTTTAACGGATCGTCTTCTCGCAAACCAGTAGGGCAATGTTCGGTTGAGCTTGTCTTTGATAATTCATCCGGACGTATCGCCGGAGAATTTGCCGGATACAATGAATTAGCGGTTAAACGCTTGGTGACTCGTGATGCGACGTCTACCTATTTTCTCAACGGGACTAAGTGCCGTCGTCGAGATGTTACTGATTTGTTCCTTGGCACGGGTTTAGGTCCTCGCTCATACGCAATTATCGAACAGGGAATGATTTCTCGATTAATTGAATCTAAACCACAAGAGCTTCGCGTATTTATTGAGGAAGCGGCGGGTATTTCAAAATACAAAGAACGTCGACGAGAAACAGAAAATCGCATTAGGCACACTGTCGATAATTTAGACAGGCTCAATGATGTTCGTGAGGAGCTTGGTCAGCAAATAGAAAAACTGCGCCGCCAGGCGGCTGCTGCGACCCGTTATAAAACCCTTCGCGCGTCCGCTCGTGAGCTGAAAGGCCAACTCACTGCACTTAAATTCTTAAAGAATAGTGAACACATTGAGACGTTGCAAAAGCAGCAACAATCTCAGCAACAAGAATTAGACACACTGATTGCAAAACAACAGGGCGATGAGGCTGGACTTCACTCTTATCGAGAGCAACAAAATCTGCTTAAAGTTTCCATCGATGAAATTCAGCAAAAGATCTTTTCGTTAAGCACTTCAATTACTCGTATAGAACAAGATACGCTGCATGGTCAGCAGCGCAAAAAAGATATCAATACTGAGCTCGATGGATTGTCTTCGCAGTTACAGGCACTGTTAGCATCCATGGAAGAGGCTGAACAAGCATTGAATGTGTCGAACGAACAACTCGAACTCATAGAGCCAGAACTCGCTCTGAAGGAAGCTCAGTTAGAACAGAGCAAGGATAACTTGGAAGACGCTGAAGAGTCTCTTAGGCATTACAATACAGAGGCTCGGGAAAGAGAACAAACCTTTCATCGTTTAAAACAAGAAGTACAGCAGTATCACAGTAAAATCCAGTCGATAATGAGCATGCAGTTACGCACAACTCAACGTATCAGCGAGCTTAAAGAAGAACAACGTTCTGTATCTGATGATACGTTATTAATGCAGATAGAAGAGGCCCAAGCACTAAAAGAGAGTGCACAGGAACAGTATGAAATGGCCCGTCAGTCCCTTGCCGAGAGCGAGGAAGCAGAGCGCCTTGCTAAAGCTTCTCTTGAGCATGTTTCGCAACAGTATCAATCGACAAATGGCGAACTTCAGGGAATCAACTCCACACTAAAAGCCTTAGAAGCCCTGCAGCAAGATGCATCGCAAAATAGTAAACCGCTACACGACGACTTGTCGTTAATATGGACACATTTAGGGGTACCAGAAGAGTGGGCCTTTGCTACCGAGGTCGTTTTAAACCATTTGCATCAGCCTTACATGGCTTCGTCATTAACTACACCAGAGTTGGCTGATTTAAATAATCAGCTTCCAACGGGGCGACCCGTTTTTTCAGCAGTGTCATTTACCAACGTAAAACAAGCAGGCACCTTAGCATCTGTAATGACGGCTGATAATATTCCTGCGTTCTTTAATCGTATCTGGCTTAGTGAAAACCTTGATGAGGCTAAGCAAAAAGTCACTTCTTTTTCACCGCAGCATCAAGAGCGAAGCGCTATTACTCGTCAGGGGGAATGGTTCAATAGTGACTGGATAGTCTGTGGGCAAGAGTCGCAGGGCGAGGGCGTACTGCAGCGAGCGGCTAAGATTAGAGAGTTGCAAGCAGAGCAAGCCGTGGCTGAGGAGCGCTTATCACATTTACATGATGAAAAAGCGCTAAGCACCGAAATGTTAGATAACGCGAGCGCAGTAAAAAATTCAGTCTTTAAAAGCAGTCAAGACGCGCAGTATGCAGTTCAGCAAGCGTCTCATAGTGTAGGGTTATTAGAGCACCAGCTCAAGCAACAAACCGCACGTCTTACGAATATTGAAGAATCATTAATCAAACAAGAAGCGCAACTTGAAGAAGAGAAAGAGCAGCTAGAAATCTTGTCTGAAACTCTTGAGATTCAAGAAGCGGAGTTGATGGAGCATCAAGAACTAGTAGAGTCCTCGCTTAATCAACGAACTGAGCTCGAACAAAAAGTTGCGAACTACCGTGGAATTGTTGAAAACACCACACAAGAAAATCATACGCTGGCATTGAAGTGTCAACAGCTTGAGAATCAACGTTTGTTGTATCAACAGCAAATAACTCGAAACCAACGACAAAAAGACGAATACCTCGCTCGCCAAACAACCTTGTCAAAAGAGTTAGAAGCGCTAAATGCGCCTCAAGCTTCACAGCAGGAACAGTTGCAACAACTGCTAGAGGACAAAGCGATTGAAGAGGAAAACCGCGCAGAGCTTCAAATACAACAAGAAGAGATTGGTAATCTATTGCGCCAAACCCAAAGCGATCATCAAATAATCGCAAAGGACATACAAGCAAGAAGCGCGCAGCTGGAAAAATTGAATATTGATATTGAAGGCTACCGTGTTCGCGGTACCACTATCCTTGAGCAACTCGAAGAAACCAAACAGTCTCTTCGCAGTGTCCTCGATACATTACCCGAAAACGCCGAAGAAGACGCGTGGCAGCAAGAATTAGACAAAGTGCAAGCCGGCCTGGCTAGATTAGGTGCTGTAAACCTAGCCGCAGTAGAAGAATTTGAAGTTCAATCGGAGCGTAAAAACCATCTAGATACTCAGCATAATGACTTGAGTGAAGCTCTGGATACATTGCAAACGGCTATTCGCAAAATAGACAAAGAAACTCGTTCACGGTTCTCAAACACGTTTGAACAAGTTAATGAAGACCTTAAGAACTTGTTTCCGAAAGTCTTCGGCGGTGGTTCAGCTTACCTGGCATTAACTGATGACGACCTTTTAGAAACCGGCGTAACTATCATGGCTCGTCCTCCGGGTAAGAAAAATAGCACAATTCATTTGTTAAGCGGTGGAGAAAAAGCGTTAACCGCTTTATCATTGGTATTCGCGATTTTTAGACTGAATCCGGCACCCTTTTGTTTGCTCGATGAAGTTGACGCTCCATTGGATGACGCTAACGTGGGGCGCTTCTGTAAGCTTGTGTCTGAAATGTCACAAACCGTACAGTTTATCTATATAACCCATAATAAAATAGCGATGGAAATGGCAAGTCACTTAACTGGGGTTACCATGGCAGAACCTGGTGTGTCACGTATGGTAGCAGTTGATGTGGACGAGGCTATAGCCTTCGCAGAAGCATAAAAAAGGGCATAAAAGCTAAATGGAAGATGAATTACGTTTGTCACTCTTGTTTATCGGTGCATGTTTTATTGTTGCCGTGTTGGCGCACGGGATGTGGAAAATCAGAAAAAATGCTGCGCAAGAACGACAATCTAGAATAGAACCCAAAGATCTTTCTAGTGATGAATATGCGTCTGAAGATACAGAATCGCTAGATGAGACTGAAAAGCCTCAATTTGATGATTTAGGTATAGGTGCGGTGCGAGTTGTCTCGCAAGAAACAGTGCTTGAACCTGAGATCGAAGAAGAAAGTGAGGCATCAGTGGTAGATACACCACCACTAGATGATATTCCTTCAATTGACGATGAGTCACTCGCCTCATCAATTGATGAAGAGAAAACTGCTGATACTGAAATCAAGGAAACGGTAGCTGAACCCAAGCTATATGGTTCGGTAGTTTCCAACCCAAAACCTCATATGCGCGGTCAATCAGAGAATGTTGACTCGTCTAACGTAGCACAGTTTCCTGAACCACCAGGCTATCTGCTTAAAGAAGAAGCATCGGCTCCCATTGAAACACCGCCAGAGCCAATAATTGAAACTATTGAAGACGATTTTAGCCTAGACGCACAGTCAGCAAAACCTGCAGAGCGTACCCCAGATGGCTTGGGCGAAAGAGCAAAACGATTGGTGAAAGGTAAGCGTCAAAAGGCAACGTCACGTCAAAGACAGGAGCCGTCATTGGGTGACGATCAAATGAACATGTTTGAACAAGCAGAAGAGCAAACAGAGCACGCGAAGCGAGCGAATAGCGCTCCTTCAAAAGCGCCAAGTGCACCTGTTGCAGACCAAGAAGTCTTGGTGCTCAATGTAAGAGCGCCAGACGGCGAGGCAATCGCAGGCGCAGCTCTGTTACCCATGCTACTCACGCTAGGCTTAAAGTTTGGAGATCAAGACATCTTTCATCGACATGCAAATGCTAATGGAAAAGGTCCTGTATTGTTTAGTTTGGCCAATATGTTCAAACCTGGCGTGTTCGACATAGACAATCTTGAAAACTTTTCAACACAAGGCGTGTCGTTGTTCATGATTTTGCCTATTGAAGGCGATCCACATCAAGTATTTAACATGATGCACAATGCGGCGCGAAAACTCGCTGATGAATTCGGCGCTCAAGTCCTTGACGGCAGGCGTAGTGTGCTAACGAAGCAAGGTTTACAGCAATACGTAGAGAAAATTCGTGAGTTTGAACGAAAGCGAATGATAGCTAAGCACTAGCTGGTTCTATTAGCACGTATAATAATCGTACGTGCTATCGTATTCTTCGTTATCAAAGGTTCAGACCTGAATAGGAATAGGGTAAAATTACTTAAGCAATAATTTTTACTCGGTTCATCACGCCTACATGTCTGACTTTCATTTCAATTCAACCCAACTTAGCATTATCGAAAAGTTTGGGTTTACACCTGAATCACTTTCATCTGTACTGGTTACTCTACCCACGATTGTTGACGAGTTAGTAGCGCTCTTAGAAGTTACTAATGGACTTTACAGAGCTGGGTTTCCAGTCATTGATGACCAGAAGTACGACGCCATTAGACAGTCTCTGATTGACTTGGAACCGAGTCACCCGTTTGTGAATAGCGTTGAACCTGAATTGGTGGTCGATAGCAAAACTGTTGCACTTCCACAAAAGATGTTATCCACCGATAAAGCATATTCCTTTGAAGAAATAGGTCGCTGGATCAACCGTCTTAAAAAAGCAGCATCGGAAATCGACGTGGACGACGGCGAAATAGAAATTCGCGTAACACCTAAGTTAGATGGGTACGCAGCATATGATGATGGAACCCGTCTTTATACCCGTGGTGATGGTGTTCGTGGTCAAGATATTACACGAGCGTTTGAGAGAGGGTTACAGGTTGCCAATAATGCGGGGCGAGGGTTAGGCGCTGGTGAAATTGTAATTAAAAAAGCTACTTTGATGAGGTGCTTAGTGAGCACTTCGAAAATTCACGGAACATTCAAGCGGCTATCATTGCTGAGAAAAAAGTAGACAAAAATGTAAAGAAAGCTATTGAAGACGGCGCTTGTGTCTTTTACCCATTCTCAGCTATCGAGAACTGGACTGGTCATTATTCAGAAATTCTCGCTGACTTTGACAACATTGTTGAACGCATTTGGAATGCGGTGGATTTTGACATAGATGGCGTAATTTTGGAGACGACTCAAGACGCTATAAAAGCACACATGGGCGCCACTCGACATCACCATAAGTGGCAAATTGCGTTTAAAGTGAATGATGAAACTGCTGATGTTGAAGTGGTAGACGTTATTCCGCAAACTTCCCGCACAGGCAGAGTATCACCTGTGGCGGAGCTGGTACCCACCAAATTAAGTGGAGCAACCATTAGCCGTGTTACCGTGCACCATTACAATATGGTTAAAAGTAATGGCGTTGGGCCAGGAGCAATTGTTCAGCTTGTACGCAGTGGCTTGGTGATTCCCAAGATAGAAAAAGTGGTAAAAGAAGCGGAGCCAAAACTGCCAGAAAACTGCCCGAGTTGCGAGTCCCATCTAATTTGGGAAGCCGATCACCTAATGTGCCCCAATAAAAGTGATTGCCCAGCGCAGACCGAAAATACCTTGATTCACTTTTTTAAAACTTTGGGTAACAACGACGGTTTTGGTCCAAAGGTTATTGAAAAACTGAGTCAGAATGGTATTCGGCACATTCACGAGATATATAACATCCAAGTGAGTGAGTTTGTAAGCTTCGGCTTTGGTGACAAAACATCACAGAACTTGTTTGACCAACTTATTGCAAGTAAAGAAATTGAAATAGAGGATTGGCGATTTTTATCCGCATTTGGCGTAAGCCGCTTGGGTGGAGGGAATTGTGAAAAGTTACTTCAACATCATGATTTACCGGCGCTATTTGATATTTCGGTAGAGCAAATGGTGCAAATTGACGGCTTCGCACAGATTAGTGCAGAAGCTATTGTAGAAGGCCTTAAAAACATCAAAGAAGAGTTTTTCAAAGTGTATGAGCTGGGTTTTAATCTGGCAGCCACTACTAAACTTTCAGAGCAAGGCGAGGGCGACTCACCTATTGCAGGTAAAACCGTTGTTTTCACGGGTAGTATGGTGCAAGGCTCTCGTGGTGACATGGAAAAACAGGCGAAAGCGCTCGGTGCTAAGGTTGCGAAATCGGTTACCGGCAAAACTGATTACCTAGTAGCTGGTGAAAAAGTAGGAGAAACAAAAATTACTGCAGCGCTAGCCAAAGGCGTCGAAGTGATTTCTGAGCAGGATTATTTGCAGTTAATCGCCTAATGAATTGAGAGAGTGGTGCGTTTTGATGACGTTAAAAAGGTTTAACCTGCGCAGGTTGAGTCATCATCAAAATGCACTTGCTTAGAACGAAATTTATACTCTATAGTGGGGGGTTGAGGAATTCCATTAACGGGATTTTAACACACTGAAGTGAGAGTAAACAATGAAGTTTAACCAACCCAACAAAACCACCTTTGCTTTTTTAGTAACCTTATTACTTACCCTAGCTTACGCAGCAAAAGCGTCAGCCTCTATTGTCACATTACCTACTGGGATCGCCGCTGGTGATTCATATCGTCTTATGTTCGTCACGTCACTGACCACTACTGCGAGTGATTGGGGACAAGAGTCGTCTCGTACTCGTATGAATAGCTTTGTGACAAGTATTGCCAATACTCAAGCACAATTAGTCGCATTGAATACCACGTGGAATGCAGTTTGGAGTACGCCTACTGTTAGTGCAAAAGACAATACTGAGACTAATGAGACAAATGCGTCGCACGAGAGTGCACCTATATACCTTCTTGACGGCACTACGATCGTAGCAGACGACAACGCTGATTTATGGGACGGTTCTGTCGATAACTTTATTAATATCACAGAGACAGGCTCAACAATTAGCGCATGGGTGTGGACGGCAACTGACCGTGGCTCCGATGTCTTTGCGGGGTATGGCGGTCTGGTTGAATTTGGTTTAACTAACAACACGACTGGTTATTGGGTCGAAAGAAATGTACGACCACGCACTGAGTCGTATCATGTTTATGCTATTTCAGATGTTATTACTGTCGCTCAAGTACCTACACCAGCAACGTTTACTATGATTTTTGCGGCACTACTTGGCATCTTTATCAGAAGAAGCTGTTAATGTTTATAGTTTAGATAATCGACTGGGCGCATGATTACATGTGCCCACAGGATTATGAAATTTGTCTGGCAAACATCTCTATATTCAGAGTCTCATGCTCAATGAAACTTTGCTGACAATGAAGCGCGCCACCATACTTAATACCCAGATAATCGAATGTCCGTTCAAAAATACTCACAAAAGTGGCATCTATTGATATTTGGCTGGAGGTTGTAACCAGATAGGCCGTCTTATTTCTTAAAAGCTTTCCTTTTTCTTTCAGGCTGGGAATATCTAAAAAGTCGGTAAATCTGTCCAAGAGAGTTTTCATTTGTGATGTTGGAGAGTACCAGTAGATCGGAGAAGCGAAAATTAAGTTGTCACAGCGTAACATTCTATCGAGAACACGCTGAAAGTCATCATTTGTGTTCTTATAGTCGTAGTCATACGGAAGCAGGTTGAGCGCATTTAAATAAACAACGTCGAGTGGTGTTTGCTTTTCAATTGCATTAAGTAACCTGCGTGTATTCCCTTGTTCTCGTGCGCTACTGAATAACACTAAATTGTTTGGCATGATTACATTCTCCTATTTGTTGCTCATCGTGTGGTTAAAGATATTGATAAGCATGACCACGAAAGGTCTACGTTGAATTTCTAACTCTCGATTTCTACTAGCCATATTTTCTTGTTGCATATCTTTCGTCCTTTTTGATAGTTTCAAATACATCATAAAACCTCAAGTTAACTTGAGGTAAAGGGCTTTTTTCAGGAATATTTATGGGTGACAGAGAATTAAGTGTTGGTAGAGTGGCAGAACGATGCGGTGTTAAGGTATCGACCCTACATTTTTATGAACAAAAAGGGTTGATAAAAAGCTTGCGTAATCAGGGCAATCAGCGCCGTTACAAACCTGATGTATTGCGCAGGGTATCAATTATCAAAGCGGCCCAAAAAATGGGAATTACGCTAGACGAAATCAAAGAAGCACTATCTGCTTTACCCAATAATAGAACACCAAACAAGAATGATTGGGAACGAATGGCGATGTCTTGGCAAGCAGCGTTAACGCTTAGAATCGATAAGCTGACACGGTTAAAAGACAGTATGACGGGTTGTATTGGGTGTGGATGTTTGTCTATGGACGTGTGTCCAATATATAACCCAGGCGATAGAGTCGGACAACAACACACTGGGCCAGTTTTCTTGGACAATTCAGGCGAGTAAAACTGTGAATCAGTACGTAGGCTGAGATAGACCTTTAAAAATAAAGTACATACCCTTGAGTTGTCCTTCGGTGGGGGATTTGGCTTTCGCTAATCTGTCGAGTACAACAAAACTGTCAGAGTTCTCTGTATTAATGTCCACGTTGACCATAGACCATACTCCAAACTCATAGTCGCTCAATACCTTGTTTGAAAGTATCCTCAATTCGCTATGTCTTGTGTCGTTTTCAACACGAGTCATTAACTCACTTATGTTTTTAGAGGGGCCTTCAACGACCTGAAAAAAGTATTCAGGTAGTACTAATAACACCCCTTTTATTCCGCACTTGTCATTATTTTTGCGAGATATCTCTAGAATGGATCGAGCTTCTGAATCGTCAACAGCACTGCTGCGCTTACTTACATAGATGAGTTGGGTGAGATGATGTTGGTTACTTGTCGAGGCCATTCTTTATGTGATGATTTATTTAAACTTCACATAACTATAGTCACGCTATACTACATTGCACAAAAATTGTTGCTTACTGTTGTGCTCTCAGGCGCGATAGTCTTCTTTTATCCCACGCTCGTTTGACTTGTAAACGCCAGAGCCAATTTAAAGAGATATAGCCAAGTGCACTAAAAACAATTGAGCAAATCGCACAGCCAACAAGAAATGCTGGGCCTATGGTAGTTAAACTTTCCACGACCCAATGCCAACTAAATTGAAATTCAAAATGCCTCGGCGTGGACCCTAGTACAGTGGTTCCTACTTTGTAGGCGCCGTAAAATATCGGAGGAATTGTAAATGGATTTGTTATCCAAACTGTTGCTACCGATACTGGCAAATTAGCGCGAAAGGGTATTGCTACTGCGGCGGAAAGCCACATTTGAAAAGGGACTGGCCAGAATGCGAAAAACAGTCCAATACCGAAGGCTCCTGCTGCAGAACGACGATTTAAATGCCATAGGTTAGGTTCGTGAAGTACCTTACCAAAAACACGCAGCAACTTGTTATTTTTGACTTTTTGATGGTCTGGAAGGACCCGTCTAATAAACTTCTTTGGCATAAATAGTGTTTCTAAACCAATCTCTAATGGCTGATGTCAATCATGGCAGACTCGCAGAAAATTAACCTCGCTGCCAGACTGTTCATCGTCTTTTGCTACGGCTATTGTTTAAGCTGTCTTAGTGCTTATTTCTGGCCTAGCTTACCATGTCCACAAATCTTACGTTACTCAATTGCGACACTTTGCATATTATTGCTGTTTAATCAGAACATCTGCCTTCGTTGGAGTTGTGTACGGAGAAAGTGGTTTTTCACCTCAACTCTATTATTCACGATTGGCTTGCTATGCGGCGCATTACAGGTCGCGAGTGTAGGGTATAGCTACCTGTCTTGGCAACTCCCTTCGAGCAAAATTCAACAAGATGTCACATTGACTGGACAGGTAATATCCAGTCAATGTGATTTTCAGCAAAGAAAGCTTGGCGAAATTGATGGTGAGGTATCTCGCTTTTTCCATCGCTATGTAGTGGGAAACTTTGTTTTGGACGATCTTATTGCTGAAAAACAGTGGAAGCTCTCGGTAAGTGAGTCCACATCGCTGCATTGTTTCCAGCCGGGGGATACTATTGAGGCGTTAGTGCGAATAAAACCCTCTTATGCCACTGCAAATCCTGTTGGTTTTAGTGGTCAGCGCTTTTACGCGAGCAAGGGAATTGTGGCTACCGGTTATATAAAACGCCGCGATACTGAACCTCTAGAAGGTACTTGGGGTCATCGAACACGCATTTCCCGTTTTCTCGACGACTTGGATTTAAGTGAGAATGCGATTTTTCAAGCCTTGCTACTGGGCAACCGACAATATCTAACACCTGAACACTGGAGTGTGCTTCAAAAAACCGGCACGTCACATGTATTTAGCATTTCTGGTATGCATTTGGGAATAGTGGCGATGGGCATTGGACTTCTATGTGGAGTTTTTTTGGTGCTTTTTCGATTCCTTAGGTTTCCAATTGTTGAGTCCTCCCTTTCAAAAACCAACATTTTCATCGTTGTCGTTCTAACATCAGGTGCTTACGCCTGGCTTAGTGGGTTAGGTATACCTGTTATTCGTGCATGGTGTTTGTTGCTTATCGCGGTGATGTTGGCTTTTGCACGCGCAACATGGAGACCTCATCAAATAGGCGTAGTCATGCTGGGGTTTTGCATAACTATGAACCCACTGTCGGTGCTCGATAGTAGCTTATACCTGAGTGTTATCGCGGTTTTCTTAGTGTGGCTATTATATTGGCGCTTTGCGTTGCGTCGTTTTAATTGGTTGATTAGTCTGGTGATACTTCAGTTGGCGCTCAGTGTGATGATTGTGCCAATTACGCTACTTTGGTTTGGTACGTTTAGTGTTTACTCCATTATCGCTAATTTGGTGGTTGTTCCACTTGTTACCTTGTTTCTTCCCCTAGGTTTATTCGTGTTTCTCACATTTTATTGGTTGAGGGAAACAGCTCTGAGTGGCCTTTTTTCTGATGCTATGAGTTTGCTAAATTGGGGGGTGACACACGTTATGACATTCTTACAGTATTTGTCTGACGTAGAAGGCAACTCATTTTCAATCGCTACTTTTACACCACCGCTTTTAAGTTTAATTGCTTTCTTAGTTGTGATTGTATTAATGCCAAACCTGCGACGATGGTGGGTGGCATTACCGTTACTTGCACCCTTTGCCGCAATAGATTTACCTAGCGCACCGACGAACTGGTATATCCATGTGCTAGACGTAGGGCAGGGAACGGCTGTCGTTGTTAATCGAGGCAGTCAAGCAATTCTGGTCGATACAGGGCCGTCGTATAACCAAAACCCAGTCATAGCTAACATCATTCCCACACTATTTGACAGGTTAAATATAAACAAAATGGATTATGTGATTGTCAGTCATGATGATTTAGATCATTCTGGAGGCAGTGATTTTTTAAGGGAATGGTTTGATTCACACCATTACACATCAAGGTGGATATCACCAGTCAATGGTTGCGAACAGGGGCGTGAAATCCAATGGAACGGCCTTACAATCCGTTTTTTAT
Organism: Alteromonas sp. KUL49; assembly: GCF_006538345.1. Taxonomy (GTDB): domain Bacteria; phylum Pseudomonadota; class Gammaproteobacteria; order Enterobacterales; family Alteromonadaceae; genus Alteromonas. Next base: position 87,005 of record NZ_BJKL01000012.1, read on the forward strand.
GGCCATTACCGCAGAACCGAGACAACGACAACGCCTCATCGTGTGTAGTGCATATATCTGACGGTAACCATAGCGTACTTTTTCCAGGCGACATTGGAAAAACAAGCGAATATGCAATCCTCACTAGAAAGGTTAATGTTAGAGCCAACGTTATGCTCTCAGCTCATCATGGTAGTTCTACTTCTTCCACCAATATTTGGGTGAAGCGAGTTGCTCCTGACGCGGTAATTCATACGCAAGGTTATGAAAATAGATGGCAATTCCCTCACCAAAATGTAGTAGAGACCTTCCAACAAAATGATGTGAAACAGTATCTAATGAGTGAGTCTGGATATATTCGGGTGTCTTTTAAACCACAAAGCTATAGCATAGAGACGTTACGCAATGACTTATTACCGCGCTGGTATTTAAGAGCTCTTGCGCCACGTCATTTATCTCTTGGTGACTTGAAAAAGTAATCCATCGTTGCCACATTTGCGCTACAATAAGCCCGAAAATTAATTACTAGCATTAACAGGTTAATCAATTTCAATGCAACAAACCGATACGTCGGCGACACAGGTAAAACGTTTTTTCGTTACCTCCGCGATTTCAAGTTCCCTTTTTTCATCGCCGTCATTGGCATGATTGGCTATTCTGCAGTAGATACGTTCGTCTTTGCTCAACTTCAACCTATGATTGATGAGTCTCTTGGGAACAACGATCACGATTATCTGAGATTGGCTGCATACGCTATTGTTCCATTGTTTTTATTGCGAGGTTTTTTCAACTTTTTAGGCTCGTACACGCTTAACTGGATTGGTGCGCAAGTCGTCATGAAAATGCGACAACAGTTATTCGATAAGTACATTCATTTACCTGTCTCATTCCACGACACTCACTCTGTGGGTAGCCTCATAAGTAAAGTAACTTACGATACAGAACAAGTTGCCAATGCTTCAGGTAAAGCCTTACTCACCTTGGTAAGAGAGGGGGCTCTGGTGGTTGGCTTGCTTGCAGTAATGTTTTACTACTCTTGGCAGCTGTCGTTGATCTTTTTGTTGATTGGCCCTTTGGTTGCTGTGATTGTGTCGTTAGTGAGTAAACGTTTTAGACATGTCAGTCGCAATATTCAACAAGCCATGGGTAACCTTACCTCTGCTGTAGAGCAGGCAGTGAAGGGACATAAAGTTGTCATTATGTTTGGCGGTCAAGACAAAGAGCAAGCGCGCTTTGCCAAGAAAAACAACCACAACCGACAACAAACCATGAAGCTATCAGTAACACAAATATTGAGTGTGTCCTCTATTCAAGTCATTGCCTCCATAGCATTGGCCGTGGTGCTATTTATAGCGAGCAATCCAACCATGCTTGAAAGCTTGAGTGCTGGTGTGTTCATCAATGTAGTGTTTTGTATGGTGATGTTGCTGAAACCCTTAAAACAGCTCACTACTATCAACAACGAATTTCAAAAAGGCATGGCAGCATGCACCAGTATTTTTGACATTCTAGACCAGCATAACGAAGTTGACGACGGTGCAGTTACTATTGACAGAGCCAAAGGCAAGATAGAGTTTAGCGACGTTACTTTTACCTATGCAGGGAAGAATACTCCTGCGTTATCCAATGTTTCGTTTGTGGCGCAGCCTGGACAAACCGTCGCATTAGTCGGTCGTTCAGGGAGTGGTAAATCGACGATTTCTTCCTTGTTAACCCGTTTCTATCGCCCTGATAGTGGTGAAGTAAGACTAGATGATAAAGCACTAAACACCATTGGTTTGAAATCGCTCAGAGAACAGATTGCCGTGGTATCTCAGCATGTCACTTTGTTTAACGACACCATAGCGAACAATATCGCTTACGGGGCAAAAACCAAAGTCACTGAAGAAGCACTCGCTCAAGCAGTTAAAATAGCACATGTTGATGAATTTCTAGATCAGCTACCCAATGGTTTAGACACTGTCATCGGTGAAAACGGGCTAATGCTGTCGGGTGGGCAGCGCCAGCGCATAGCGATTGCTCGCGCCATTGTCTCTGACGCGCCTATTCTGATCCTCGATGAGGCTACTTCGGCGCTTGATACCGAGTCAGAAAAGCTCATCCAAGATGCCTTAGAAACATTGCAGCAACGATGTACTAGCTTGGTCGTCGCACATAGACTATCGACCATTGAGAGTGCAGACAAAATCATGGTCGTAGATCAAGGTCGTATTATTGAGCAGGGAAAGCACGAAGAACTTCTTCAACAAGGTGGACAATACGCTCAGTTGCACGCGTTGCAATTTGGAGAAAGTTAGGTGGATTCATTTCTGCGCGCCTGGTATCGCGGTCATGTTGGCTTTTACCTTGTAGCCCCGCTAACCTTGTTGTTTTACCTGCTGTCAACGCTCAGGCGAAAGCTATACAAAGCAGGAGTGTTAAAGAGTACTAGTTGTAGTGCGAAGGTCATCGTTGTTGGTAATATTTCGGTAGGCGGTAATGGTAAAACACCTGTGGTGCTCGCACTAGCATCCTATTATCAAAACAAAGGTTTGGATGTGGGGATTTTAAGTCGTGGCTACGGCGGAAAATCGCCAAGTTATCCTAAAGAAGTGACATTAGCGACACCTGCGAGTGAAGTCGGGGACGAACCAAAGTTATTAAAATCTAGAGCAAACGTTACGGTAGTTGTGGACCCAGTAAGAGCAAGAGGAGCAGAGTTTCTGGCTTCTGAATTGGGGTGCGACATCATTATTTGTGACGACGGAATGCAGCACTATGCACTTCAACGAGATGTTGAAATAGTGGTGATGGATGAACGGCGTTTAGGCAGTGGACTATTGCTGCCAATGGGTCCTCTGAGAGAAGGGCGTTGGCGATTGGATACAGTCGATGCGATTATTCACAATACGTCATCAGTTTTTGAGGAAATCTCCCCCCGTACTAAAGAATTCGGAATGGTACTCGAGGGAAATGAGTTTGTCTCGGTGGCGTGTCCAGAACGGGTGAAAAGTGTTGACAGCTTTGTTGGTGGGACTCTTTCCGCTATCGCGGGTATTGGTTATCCTCAACGCTTTTTTGACACGCTCAAATCGATGGGCTTAACCATTAAGCAAGCGATCCCCTTTGTTGACCACCATAGTTTTGAACCGAGTGATATACCTTCTGGTACTGTGCTCATGACTGAAAAAGATGCGGTAAAGGTGACAGATTTTGCTCACGAGGATTGTTGGTATTTGCCAGTGACCGCAACAATAGCTCCAGAATTTTACGAACACATAGATAATTTATTGGCGTTTTCGGCCAATGAGGTTAAGGAATAGAAATGGCATTTGATAACAAACTACTCGATGTAATTGCCTGCCCGGTATGTAAAGGAAAGCTTGTACTAAATAGTGACAGAACAGAGTTGTTGTGTCGGTTCGATAGGTTAGCCTTTACTATTGATGAAGGAATTCCCGTACTTATCGAAGCCAAAGCGAGAAGTTTATCATTAGAAGAAGTCGAAGCGAGTCGGTAGGGGGAGTTATGGCATTTACCGTAGTCATCCCAGCACGATTTGGATCTACTCGTTTTCCCGGCAAACCATTAGCCAGTATTCAAGGTAAACCCATGATTCAACATGTGGTTAACCGCGCCAACGAAGCAGGTGCCCAGCGCGTTATCGTTGCAACTGATGATACGAGAATAGCTGACATAGCATCAAAATTTACTTCGGTGTGTATGACTTCAGCATCTCACCAGTCGGGTACCGAACGCATCGCTGAAGTTATTCAGAATGAAAACCTGAACGACGATACCATCATTGTGAACGTCCAAGGTGATGAACCTTTCATTCCTGCAGAGAACATTCGACAGGTAGCGACAAACCTAGAGCGTTGCAGCGAGAGTGCGATGGCAACCTTGTCTACGCCTATTCTAGAGGTTGAAGACGTTTTTAATCCAAATATTGTTAAAGTTGTGACTAACGCCCAACAGCATGCACTGTATTTTTCTCGATCTACTATCCCATTTGACAGAGACAAAATGATGGATGGCGCGAAAGAAGCGGATATTGCACTGTACCAACGGCATATTGGTATCTATGCTTACCACGCTCGATATGTAAAACAGTATGTGGCCTATGCACCAAGCCAACTTGAACATATAGAGTCATTGGAACAGCTTCGTGCCCTTTGGTACGGCGATAAAATTCATTGTGAGCAAGCCAAAGGCCAGCCACCTATCGGAATCGATACGCCTGAAGACCTTGAGCGACTGCTCAGCACGCTAGACTAAGATGATCAACTTACTGGATTGAAGGAATCACTATGAATGTTGTGATTACAGGTGGTAATCGTGGAATTGGGTTGGCCCTCGCAAAGCAATATTTGGCAAGAGGGGCGAAAGTTTTTGTAACCTGTAGAAATGCATGCGATGACCTCAACAAGTTGCCCGTGACTGTAGTGAAAGGCGTTGACGTTTCTAATCCTGATATGTTGGCCGATACGTTAATGCCACTCTTGAGTACTAAGATAGACCTTTTAATAAACAATGCAGGGGTTCTAGGTAGGGAAGGCGTCGAAGACTGGGACCCAAATACTATTGATTATCAATTTCGAGTCAATGCGCTAGGGCCACTGTTAGTAACGCAAATTTTACTCCCAGCATTAGCAACTAACGCAAAAATTGCCATGATCACCAGTCGAATGGGATCAATGGAAGACAACACATCTGGCGGCTACTATGGCTATAGAATGTCAAAAGCTGCGCTTAACGCGGTCGGAGTATCATTAGCGAACGACCTCAAACCAAAAGGTATCGCTGTGGGGTTATTCCACCCAGGTTTTGTACAAACTGATATGGTAAACGGAAATGGTGATATTGATGCCGATACATCCGCAAGTCGCTTAGTATCTCGTATCGATGAACTAACACTCAAGAACACAGGAAGTTTTGTTCACTCCAATGGCGAATTGCTTCCTTGGTAGTTTTGTAACTGACTGAAAAAGGTCGTTGTCGACCTGTGCCTATCATCTTTTATCAAGTGATTTTGTCGGCATCCCAGTGAGGGTAGGCAACGACTCTTTACCGCACGCCGTGAACACGTCCGTGTGGGCTCGGCTTCGGCATCCATGCCTCAGACGGCTGTAAACAGTCATTGTCTACCCTCACATCTCTAAAACCAATCGCGCTAGCCTAGCCATTGGCATAAGTCGACAACAATTTTTTGATTCTTTACTGTTGTTCTTCGGAGTCATCTTGTTCTTCGCTAAGTACGGCCCACACATCATGTTCGTTAGCGTGAATCACTTCAGCCCAAACCCTGTCACCGGGTTTAACGTCGTATACGCCATTGAGGTGAACAACACCGTCAACTTCTGGTGCATCGGCGTAAGTACGGCCTACGGCCCCTTCGCTGTCTACGCTATCAATCACTACTTGATACTCGTTGCCAATACGGGCTTTTAATCGCGCAGCGCTAATTTCACCTTGCACTTGCATAAAACGAGCGAGTCGTTCTTGCTTTATGTCTTCTGGTACCGGATCAGGCAAATCATTGGCTCGAGCTCCTTCAACCGGAGAGTACGCAAATGCACCAACCCTATCTAACTGAGCTTCACGTATGAAGTCGAGTAGTTCCTCAAACTCTTCTTCTGTCTCACCAGGAAAGCCAACGATAAAGGTTGAGCGAATAATCAGAGTGGGGCAGATTTCACGCCATTTTTTGATGCGCTCAAGGGTTCTATCGGCGCTACCGGGGCGTTTCATTAATCGCAGAATACGTTTATTCGCGTGCTGAAACGGAATATCTAAGTAAGGCAGCACCTTGCCTTCATTCATCAACGGGATAAGGTCATCTACGTGCGGGTAAGGGTATACATAGTGTAGGCGTACCCATATGCCCATCTCACCAAGCTTTTCACATAGTTGCTGCATGTGCGCTTTTACTGGCATGCCATTCCAGAAGCCAGTGCGGTGTTTAACATCCACGCCAAACGCACTGGTGTCTTGGGATATGACAAGTAATTCTTTTACACCAGCCGCTTGTAATCGTTTGGCTTCATCTAAAATTTCTCCGACTGGACGGCTCACTAGGTCGCCACGCATTGAGGGGATAATGCAGAAAGTACATCTGTGGTTGCAGCCTTCAGATATTTTCAAGTATGCGTAATGACGAGGCGTAAGTTTTACACCATGGTCGGGAATTAAGTGTTCAAAAGGATTATGCTGAGGTTTAGGCAAATGGCTGTGTACTTGCTCTACAACGCTCTCGTAGGCGTGAGGGCCTGTTATTGCGAGTACATTGGGGTGTACTTCGCGAATTTCATCTTCTTTAATACCCAGGCAGCCGGTAACGATCACTTTACCGTTCTCTTTTAGTGCCTCACCAATGGTATCTAAAGACTCTTGCACGGCAGCATCGATGAATCCGCAGGTGTTAACAATAACGAGATCGGCGTCATTGTACGTAGGCACCACGTCATAACCTTCAGTTCTAAGCTGGGTAAGAATACGCTCGGAGTCAACGAGATTTTTGGGGCAGCCTAAGGATACAAAACCTATTCTGGTCCCGTTACTGCTACTAGTATTGAGTTCCTTTGACTGCTGCTCTAACACCTTGCTGGGTGTTTCCATTGTGGTAGTTTGGTTTGGATCAAATGTTTCAACAGCCATGGCGCTAATAAATCCTACGTAATAAATGAGCTGGTGTAATTTCGCGGGTGCGGATTATACAGAAATGCTGCTGCATCTGCACTAGGTAAACTTAGTCGTCTAATTGGACGAAAGCACGATAAACATCGTTAAATTTTGCCCGACTAATCGGTATGGCAGTGTTATTCGTTAAAATCGCTTCCCCTTGACGGCCAAGTTTCTTGATATCAGCAATATATTGAGTAGCCACCCAATGAGAGCGGTGTGTTTGAATGCCTAAGTCGTCAGGCAGCTCGTCAATTGCCGTAGCGAGAGAATACAAAACAAGATGCTTTTTATCTCTCGTCGCTACCTCTAAATAATGTAATTGAGCTGACAGACTCATCACATCAGAGAGCGTTGTTATGGGTGTATTCATCAAAAACGCTGGTAGTTGGTGTAAGCGGTTTTTTGACTCATCTTTCGGCGTTTGAATTTCTGGATCATTACTAGCCTTCTTCTGGTATTCCAAGCCGACGAGCCAAGGTAGATTGATCAACATCCAAAATACCGTTACGGGAGGTATTACCGCGGCAGCCTCATCACCTAATTCATACCAAAAATCTGCTGGGAAGCCCTCACCGACAATAAAAATATCAATCGTAAGTGCCACAGGAGCGAAGGCAATACTGCCAGTAATACCCGACACCAATAGCTGAATCCACTGATGTTGCTTGCAGAATACTTGTGTTTTCAATAGCGAGATATGCGCAACAATAATCAGTGAAATGGGTATAAATGCTTGTAGTTGCCAGTTGAATATGTGCAACAAAAAGGGAATGTTCTCTACTGGTGCAATAAGTGCAAATAGCACTCCGGTTACCGATGCAACCAGATAAAAATACTTAATTGGGTTGATATCACCTAAAGGAAAGTGACTGTTCATGAATATTATAAAGCCCACTGATGTATTGGGTTGCCCATTCGTACATTATGATGCCAGTTCGTACATAAAAGTCTAATAAATAACGCTTTAATAAAATCCGCTGCGTATAGAGAAGTACTTTTAACTACGAGTATATTCTAAATGAAAAAACTAAATCACATGGGTATCAAGCTTCTATTAACGGTTTCATTGGTGGCATCAATGTCATGTTTTGCTGAAGGGTGGTACATCAAGCCCTATGTTGGACTGAGTAGTATGTCTGATGTTGCAGGGAAAGCTGAAAACATTGAAATGGTATCTGGGAGTACAGATGTTAAGTTGGGTGAAGGATTTAACGCTGGCTTGAGTACAGGATTTTACTACAACGAAAATGTTGGTGTAGAACTCGGCTGGGAATATCGAACCAACAGCTCAGAAACATTGATAGCAAGTAATATGATTTATCCCGAGGGGAACTATGCGTCTAATACCTTCTTCCTAAATGGGCTCTATCAATTTGACGTCAATCAACGTTGGAAGCCATATGTAGGTGCAGGGGTAGTGTGGGTTCAAGAGATCGATATTGACTTGGAGTCAAATGGCAACGAACTGTCCTATTCGGGAGATAGTGATATCGGTTATCAAGCCATGCTTGGCGTTAACTACCACATGAGTGATACTTGGAGCGCACAATTTGAAGCACGCTATCTAAGTCTGAGTGATGTTGAACTTAGTGGAGAAACCACGGTGGGAGCTATTAGTGGTTTAGACTACGAGCCGATTACATTGCAATTGGGTTTGGTGTACAAATTTTAGTAAGTAACTTACGAATGAATGAAAACACACAAAGCTCAAAAGCTAAGTGTGTTTTTCATTAAATTATCGTTTTCAGTTTAATTTTCACAACTCACCCCGATATACAAAGCAGCCGCTTAAAAATTTCTTAATCATGCTCAAATTGCCCCTAAATTGCTACGATGAATCAGGCCGAATACTTCCACCTAAATGGTTTTATTGGCTTTGTGGTTTTTTGTGTATTGATTGGTTGGTGTTTGTTTTTTCTCTAGCGTCTCGAGAGCACACTACCGAGCTATTGTCGTTTTTTTATCCGAACCGTTCAGGTTTGATAGTGTCGTTACTGACCTCTATGCCAATCTTAATGTCTCTACTTTTGGTGAGTCAGCGAGAACGCCTTTGGAAAAAGTCGTGGCTAAAGTGGTCGTCTGCTGTTATCCCTTTCGTGGTTTTAGGGGCTGCAGGACTAATGACTGCTCAGCTGTACCACTTGTCTATGGCACATTGGGACTTTGAGTGGGTGAGCGCCATTCGTATTGTAGGCGCCGCACTATGCATTTATGTTGTTCTCAAGAGCCGTCACATACGCTACATGAAAAGTGACTGGTTAACGCTTTGACTAAAAAGATTTAATTACTATTGGCGGTGATTAGACAGCGCGTTATCGAAGTAGGATTTTACGCTGACTTGGCTATCGTTCACTAGGCGCTCGTAACAAATACCTGCAAAGGCGTAAGAATTAGCGCCTATGACCAATAAAACATAGGGAGCATCTGGGTTACTTTGGTCGTAAAGCCATTCACCACCTAAGGTCTCTCTGCAAATTTCTCCGATATAAGCACCGAAGATATTACAGATGGTAAATACAGCTTCATTCTCAAGCACTTGATCATGATATTTGTCTACAAAACTCAACAGAATGTCGTCGACTAAAGTGACGCTCTCTGCCGAGTGATCTAACTCAATATTGAATTCTTGCTTAGCAGCTTCAACGGCATCGTTAGCACATTCACTCATCAACGTCTTAAGTTCAGAAGGGGTCATGAGGGGTCCTTTTTATGGTGTGATACAATAGCGCTAAGCAATTGAATTCAATTAATTAACATTCATTGCCTACAATACTACGCAAGGCTATGTAAATTGTCTAATTAGCGTCAGTGAGTTTATTGATAATTGACGCTGCGGCAAACATGCCAAAGGTGGCCGTTACTGCCATACTTGCGCCAAATCCACCTGCGCAATCCAGCCTGGTGCCATTTTCCATCGCAGATTTGTTATAGCATACACTGCCATCAGGCTGGGGATAACGAAGTTGCTCTAATGAGTATATACATTCAACCCCAAAGCGTCTTTTGGGGTTTTTACTAAAGTTATGAAATCTACGAAGTTCACTTCGTAGTTTGGCAGCGAGGGGATCTTGTGTCGTTTTAGCCAAATCTCCACGAGTAATTTGAGTCGGGTCAATCTGCCCTCCAGCACCACCAATAGTGACTATTCGAATTTTATTGCGCTTACAATGCGCTACCATTGCAGCTTTCGCTTTTATGCTGTCAGTGGCATCTACAACGGCATCAAATTCCGGTGTAATCAATGAGGTAACGTTTTCTGGTAGGACAAAGTCTTCGATACAATGCACGATACAGTCTGGGTTAATTTGTTTTATTCGTTGAGCCATTGCATCTACTTTGGGCTCGCCGATAGTCTTCTCAGTTGCGTGTATCTGTCTATTGGTATTGGTTATGCAAACATCATCAAGGTCAATAAGTGTTACAGTTCCAACACCCGAGCGAGCTAAGGCCTCTGCGCACCAACTCCCCACACCTCCAATTCCGGCGACAGCCACATGACTCTGTTGTAACTTTTCCATCGCGTGGGCGCCATAGAGTCGTTGAATTCCGCCGAAACGAGGGTTATCACTCATACCTTTTGATTCTCTGAAGTAACGTGTTGATGTCAAAGACGCGCATCATCCCAGACCCCCATAAGATTGCAAGTTCTTTGCGCCTCGAATACCATACCACCCAAAATATAAAAACACATTTCGCGCGAATTTTACCCTTAAGGACGCGTGGCAATACGAATTTTAAAGGAATACACATTAATGATAAGTATTGATTGCTTTAAAGCTTACGATATTCGTGGTGAGCTAAACAGTCAGCTGGATGAGTCTATTGCATATCGTATTGGGTATGCTTTCGCTAAAGAGCTGTCGGCAAAAACCGTAGTGGTAGGCAGTGATGTTAGATTAACGTCAGTGCCTTTAAAGTTAGCGCTGAGTGCGGGGCTTATCGATGGCGGTGCTACAGTTACAGATATCGGTATGGCGGGCACAGAAGAGATATATTTTGCCACTAAGCATCTTGGTGTAGACGGCGGGATAGAAGTCACTGCTAGTCACAACCCGAAAAACTACAACGGCATGAAATTAGTTAAAGCAGGTTCAGTACCGATTAGCGGTGACACTGGATTGTTTGCTATAAAAGCTAACGCTGAACAGTTGGATAATAAATGGGTTGCGGAACGTCTGGCACATTATTGTAACGAGCAGAGCATTGATGCTGAGGCGTTTTACAATGGTAAAGCTCATGTCGAATCATCTAAACTTGAAGGTACTGGGCAGTACAATGAACAAAGTTGCATGCCCGAGTATATCTCACATATTCTCTCTTATATCGATACTGCCAACCTAACTCCGCTTAAACTCGTTGTTAACGCGGGGAATGGCGCTGCTGGCCATGTGGTTGATGCCATGGAAAATGCTTTCAAGAAGAGCAGTATTCCCGTCGAGTTCATCAAAGTGCATCACCAACCTGATGGTACTTTTCCTAATGGCATTCCGAACCCATTATTGCCAGAAAATCGTGCAGATACAGCCGAAGCTGTTAAAGCCCATGGTGCTGATTTTGGTATTGCTTGGGACGGTGATTTCGATCGCTGTTTTTTGTTCGACGCAGATGGCGAATTCATTGAAGGATATTACATCGTAGGATTGCTCGCCGAAGCGTTTATTGAAAAAAACAATGACTGCAAAGTGATTTATGATCCACGTGTGTATTGGAATACTGAAGACATCGTAGCACGTGCTGGTGGTACGCCGATTAAATCAAAGACAGGTCATGCATTTATCAAAGAGCGTATGCGTAAAGAAGATGCCGTATATGGCGGTGAAATGAGTGCACATCACTATTTCCGCGACTTCGCGTATTGCGATTCGGGCATGATCCCTTGGTTATTGATCGCTGAGCTAGTATGTACCAAGAAAATGCCGTTGGCCGATATGGTATCTGAACGTATTAAAGCCTTCCCATCTTCGGGCGAGATAAACAGTAAACTAAAGGATGCAGATGCTGCGTTGGCCCGTGTTAAAGCTAAATACGAGCCAATGGCTGAAGTCATCGATACCACAGACGGTTTGGGTTTGGAATTTGGAAACTGGCGCTTTAATTTGCGCAAATCAAATACCGAGCCTGTAATTCGTCTAAACGTTGAGACTAAAAACGATATTCCATTGATGGAAGAAAAAACTGCTGAGTTACTTGCAGCCATTCGCGATGAATAAAATAGCCTAGACGCTTGAAAGGCTCACTACCAATGTAGTGGGCCTTTTGTTTTAAGTGTTTGTTTGATATTGAGATGCTTTTTAAGCTTTGATGTTAACCTGCAACGAGAAATATCATCCAAGCGTGGGTAATGACCACCACACTGGTGAGCAACATTCTTAAACTTATGTAACTTACGATTTGTGATTTGGGCAACGAGAGCGCGTATTTATCATAAAAAAGAACAGCGACATAAGTCGCAGATAATATACCTAATACTTTCACGTCGCCTGCAAACACTAAACATAACCACCCAATAATGGTTGGTAGCATTCCAACATACATTTTTGTGCCATAGTCTTGCTTACTTATGGCATCCCACCAATATATACCACCGAAGAACGATAATAAAACTGCAGAATACGCAGTAAAATAACGTGCAGATTCGCTGATAGGAAGCCAATTGAATATATATGCAAGAGGCATAGCCACAAAGGGTATGAGTCCAGCTAAACCAAGAATCACCGCAGAGTAGGGCATATGTTTTCCTTAAAAAAATAGCGCCGAGGGGCGCTATTTATACTGTTTGTTTAGCAACGGGGATTACTTCTTGTTGATTGGCTCGTATTTACGCTGGCTTTCACCGGTGTAAAGCTGACGAGGACGACCGATTTTTTGCTTCGGATCGCTCATCATTTCGTGCCAGTGTGATATCCAACCCACGGTACGAGACAAGGCAAATATACACGTAAACATGTTTGTTGGAATACCAATCGCTTTGAGCACGATACCAGAGTAGAAATCAACGTTCGGGAAGAGTTTCTTCTCAGCAAAATACGGGTCGCTTAGTGCAATACGCTCTAATTCCATTGCAACGTCAAGAAGCGGATCTTGAACGTTAAGTTCTGCTAGCACTTCGTGACAGCTTTCACGCATTACTGTTGCGCGCGGGTCGTGGTTTTTGTATACACGGTGACCGAAGCCCATTAGGCGGAATGGGTCAGCTTTGTCTTTCGCACGATTAATAAACTCTGGGATACGATCAACCGAGCCGATTTCCTCGAGCATTGTTAGGCATGCTTCGTTAGCACCACCGTGAGCAGGGCCCCACAAAGAAGCAACACCAGCTGCGATGCACGCATAAGGGTTTGCACCAGAAGATCCCGCTAAGCGAACGGTTGATGTTGAAGCATTTTGCTCATGGTCAGCGTGAAGCGTAAATATACGATCCATTGCTCGCTCAACAGCGGGGCTGATCTTGTACTCTTCAGCAGGTACAGAGAACATCATGTTCAAAAAGTTCGCCGCGTAGCTTAAGTCGTTACGTGGATAAACGAACGGCTGACCGATGTTATATTTGTAGCACATAGCTACCAGCGTCGGCATTTTCGCAATAAGGCGGTGAGCACTGCGCTTGCGCTGAGCTTCGTTAGAAACGTCAAGATCACTGTGGTAGAAAGATGACATAGCACCAACGGTGCCGCAAAGCATTGCCATTGGGTGAGCGTCATTACGGAAACCGTGGAAGAACATATTAATTTGTTCGTGGACCATGGTGTGACGAGTGATTGTAGACTTGAACTCTTCATATTGTTCTTGAGTCGGTGCATCGCCATGAAGCAGCATGTAGCAAACTTCTAAGTAATCAGCGTCACGTGCTAATTCTTCGATAGGGAAACCGCGGTGAAGTAACACACCCTCAGCACCGTCAATGTAGGTAATTGCCGACTCGCAAGATCCAGTCGCCATAAAGCCAGGGTCATAAGTGAAGTAACCGTGTTGGCCAAGTGTGCGTACATCGATTACGTCTTGTCCTTCTGTGCCAGACAATATAGGAAGTTCGATTTCCTTATCACCAGCTTTAAGAATGGCTTTCTGATCTGCCATAAAATGCTCTCCTCAGAATGATACTGTTTGCAGCGAAAACGGCTAGAATTGACCGTCTCGTTGGGAAAAGTGGCGTATTTGTACTTTATTATGCACCTATAAGTCAATTTAATTGCATATATGCACAATAAATATTCTAAATTTTACACAGTGATATTTGTGATTTTTAACAAAAAAGATCACTCACTCAGTGTGAATTTAATATATATTACCAATTGTTTGCCAATTTTGTTACCAAATGGCAGAATAAGTTATTACCAAATTCAAATGTGAGCGGGTTAAAAATCAGACTGTTATTCGGGCGTTAAGCTTAAAATGCATTAAAAGCCCTTAATTTACGCGACTAAAGCGTAGTTATTCTGTAACAGTACTGCTACACTCAGATGCCCTTTGGATGTCGTGGTTATTGAGATGGCGTCACAGCAGATTTAGCCGTTTATTGTCTTCAATACTTAGTTATATCGCTAAAGACTAAAGTCTTATCGCCGCACAAAAAATTGTAATTGTATACTGTGCTGGATATACTCAGCGCTGCTTTTTAACTGGAATAATTATTCTGTTAATGGCATTAAAATATAATTCACAAATAGTTAACATCTCATTGGACGAGGCACTTAACAGGTAATAAACGAATTAACTTACTCAGGACATAAAAATAGTAAGTAATTCATTATCCCTACGGATTAAACAGGCATACATTGTGAAAAAGCAAAGACCAGTAAATTTAGAACTCAATACTATTAAATTTCCGCCTTCTGCTATTTCTTCAATTCTCCACCGTGTTACCGGCGTGGCAATGTTCTTCGCACTTCTTTTCGTTATTTGGGCGTGGGCAGTTTCTGTCTCGTCTGCGGAAGGTTTTGCTAATGTTCAAATGCTAATGGACGGTATCATTGGAAAATTGATAGCTATCGGCACCGCATCTGCACTTACTTACCACATTCTTGGTGGCGTAAGGCATGCCATTATGGACATGGGTCATTTTGAAGAGTTGAAGTCAGGCAACGTAAGCGCGCAGGTTGTTATCGCACTATGGGTTGTACTGACAGTAGTATTGGGAGTTGCACTATGGTAACTAATGAAGCTAGCATCAAGCGTAACGGAGTCCAAGATTACGTTTCTCTGCGCGCTACCGCGTTAATTATTCTCGCTTATTCTCTTTTCATGGCGTGGTTCTTTATTACCACCGACAGTATTACCTACACCGTTTGGAGTGAGCTTTTCTCCGGACTGGCAATGAAAGTTTTCACATTGGCTGCACTTGTCGCAGTAATGATTCACGTGCGAATTGGTCTTTGGCAAGTCCTTACTGACTATGTGAAGGCGGCAGGTCTACGCGCTGTTTTGCAATATGTTTTGAACATTATTGCGTTCGGCTACGTAGCTGTTGGACTGTTTGTATTGTGGGGAGTGTAATATGAGTTTACCCGTTCATGAGTTTGACGCAGTAGTTATTGGTGCAGGTGGCGCGGGTATGCGTGCCGCGCTTCAGATTTCACAATCAGGTAAGTCCTGTGCGCTACTGTCAAAAGTATTTCCAACCCGTTCTCACACTGTTTCAGCGCAGGGTGGTATCACGGTAGCATTAGGTAATTCCCACGAAGATAACTGGGAATGGCACATGTACGATACAGTTAAAGGTTCTGATTACATCGGTGACCAAGACGCTATCGAGTACATGTGTAAAACCGGCCCTGAAGCAATTATCGAAATGGAAAACATGGGTTTGCCATTCTCACGCTTCGAAAACGGAAAGATCTATCAGCGTCCTTTCGGTGGCCAGTCAAAAAACTTCGGTGGAGAGCAGGGCGCTCGTACGGCAGCTGCTGCAGACCGTACAGGCCACGCGCTACTTCACTTGCTTTATCAGCAAAACGTAAAGAACAAAACCAAAGTATTTTCAGAGTGGTACGCACTGGACTTAGTGAAAAACCAAGACGGTGATGTTGTAGGTTGTACTGCCATAGATATCGAGACTGGTGAAGTCGTGTACTTCAAGTCGAAAGCTGTTGTGCTCGCAACCGGCGGTGCTGGTCGAATCTATGCGTCAACCACTAATGCGCACATCAACACAGGTGATGGTGTTGGTATGGCACTACGTGCTGGTGTCGCAGTACAAGATATGGAGATGTGGCAGTTCCACCCAACAGGTATCGCAGGCGCGGGTACATTGGTTACAGAAGGTTGTCGTGGTGAAGGTGGTTATCTTCTCAATAAAGACGGCGAGCGTTTCATGGAGCGCTACGCGCCAAACGCCAAAGACCTTGCAGGCCGTGACGTTGTTGCTCGCTCGATGATGACCGAAATCCGCGAAGGTCGTGGTTGCGATGGTCCATGGGGTCCGCACATCAAGCTTAAACTAGATCACCTTGGAAAAGACGTACTTGAGTCTCGTCTACCAGGTATTCTTGAGCTTTCACGTACTTTTGCTCACGTTGATCCAGTGAAAGAACCTATTCCAGTTATCCCAACCTGTCATTATATGATGGGTGGTATTCCAACTAATGTTGACGGTCAATGTCTAACTGTAGATGCAGACGGCAATGACAAGGTGGTTAATGGTTTGTTTGCTTGTGGTGAGATCGCATGTGTATCTGTACACGGAGCAAACCGCTTAGGTGGAAATTCACTTCTTGACTTGGTTGTATTCGGTCGTGCAACTGGACTACACCTTGGTGAATCACTTTCTGAAATGGGCCCATCTCGCGATGCGTCTGAGTCAGACATTGACGCAGCGATGGCTCGTTTCAATCGCTGGGAAAATTCAGAAAAAGGCAAGGGCGAAGACCCTGTTCAAATTAAGAAAGACTTGCAGGAATGCATGCAGCTTAACTTCTCAGTATTCCGTGAAGGTGAGGCTATGGCCGAAGGTCTTAAGCAGCTTGGCGAAATCCGCGAGCGCCTACAGAACGCACGCCTAGACGACAAGAGCTCTGATTTTAATACTCAACGTATTGAATGTTTAGAACTTGATAACCTAATGGAAACCGCGTACAGCACAGCAGTAGCAGCGAACTTCAGAACTGAAAGCCGTGGCGCACACAGCCGCTTCGACTTCCCGGATCGCGATGATGAAAACTGGTTATGCCACAGTATCTATCGTCCAGAGTCTGAAACTATGCTTAAACGTGATGTAAATATGGCGCCTAAGCTCAGGGAAGCTTTCCCTCCTAAAGTGCGTTCATATTAAGGGGCAAAAGACATGCAATTATCTTTTTCAATTTATCGCTATAACCCAGACGTGGATAATGCGCCACGCATGCAGGATTACACTCTAGAAGTAGAGGGTGAACGTGACATGATGGTATTGGACGCCTTGCTAGCACTTAAAGAGCAAGATCCAACTCTGTCGTTCCGCCGCTCTTGTCGCGAAGGGGTTTGTGGTTCTGATGGTGTAAACATGAACGGCAAAAACGGCCTTGCATGTATTACTCCATTGTCTGCTTTGGGCAAAGGAAAGATTGTGGTACGTCCATTACCGGGCCTACCTGTTGTTCGTGACTTAGTAGTAGACATGACTCAGTTCTACACACAGTACGAGAAAATTAAACCTTTCTTGATAAACGACAACAAACAGCCACCAGCGCGCGAACATCTTCAGTCACCTGAAGAGCGAGCGAAGCTGGATGGCCTTTACGAGTGTATTTTGTGTGCATGTTGTTCAACATCATGCCCATCTTTCTGGTGGAATCCAGACAAGTTCATTGGTCCAGCTGGTTTGCTTCATGCTTACCGTTTTCTCATCGATAGCCGTGACACGGCGACAGATGAGCGTTTGAACGACCTCGATGACGCATTTAGCGTGTTCCGTTGTCACGGAATCATGAACTGTGTGAGTGTTTGCCCGAAAGGACTAAACCCGACAAAAGCCATTGGCCAGATTAAGTCAATGCTTCTACAGCGGGCTGTTTAATATACTATCTCTGTTTACTTTTTGTGACAGTTAGTAATGATTTAAATGGCCATCCCCTTTGGATGGCTATTTTTTTGTGTATTCATTGGCTCAAAGCTTGGTTATGCCAAGAATAGCCTTATAATACAAATCGATGGTAAATACTTTTTACGAAACGTAGCAAGGCAAAATAATGCAAGAAAGCGTGATGAAAGCGTGGTGGGATTCCTCGCACATGGCTGGTGCCAACGCTGCCTATGTTGAGGAATTGTACGAGGCGTATTTGGAAGACTCGCAAAGTGTTTCAGATACGTGGCGTCAAATCTTTGATAACCTTCCCAAGGTTGATGGCGTTGAGCTAGAAACAAATCATACAGCAATAAAAGAACAATTTAGGAAACTTGCTTCGCTAGGCCCTACAGCCAGAATGACAAGTGCTCCGGCGCAAGCTAATACAGTTAGTGATGACCGTCAGGTCAAAGTGCTACAGCTAATAAATGCATATCGTTTTCGTGGACATCAACATGCCAATCTTGACCCACTTGGGTTGTGGAAACAGGCACGTGTTCGCGACCTAGAACTTTCGCATCACAATCTTTCCGAATCTGACTTTGATGCTGTTTTTAACGTTGGTTCATACGCCATCGGGAAAGACGCTATGTCTTTGGGCGAGTTGTATAAGTCACTTAATCGCACGTATTGTGGTTCTATCGGTGCTGAGTACATGCATATTACCGATACGGACCAAAAGCGCTGGCTACAAAACAAGATAGAATCTGTTCAGGCCAAACCAACTTTTTCTAAAGATGAAAAGCTAAGCATCTTAAAGGGGCTTACCGCTGCTGATGGTATGGAAAAATACCTAGGTGCGAAGTTCCCTGGAGCAAAGCGTTTCTCATTAGAAGGTGGCGACGCACTAATCCCTATGCTCAAAGGGCTTATCACAAAAGCTGGTACTTCTGGTACTAAAGAAGTCGTTGTAGGTATGGCTCACCGTGGGCGCTTAAATGTTCTTGTTAACGTATTAGGTAAAAACCCGTCTGTCCTGTTCGATGAATTCTCTGGTAAGCATGACGATTCACTAGGAGCTGGTGACGTTAAATACCATGCGGGCTTCTCTTCAGATTTTGCAACGCCTGGCGGTAATGTTCACCTAGCATTGGCCTTTAACCCTTCTCACTTGGAAATTGTAAATCCAGTAGTTATGGGATCAGTTAGGGCGCGTCTAGGGCGTCGGGAAAACGATACCAACAGTGTGTTACCTATTACCATTCACGGTGACTCTGCTATCGCTGGGCAAGGGGTTGTTCAAGAAACCTTTAACATGTCACAAACCCGTGGTTTCGCGGTCGGTGGTACTGTTCGTATCGTAGTAAACAACCAAGTTGGCTTTACTACTTCTAAAACAGAAGATACTCGTTCGACACAATATTGTACTGATATAGCGAAAATGGTTCAGGCGCCGATTCTTCACGTGAATTCAGACGACCCTGAAGCGGTTGCTTTTGTTACTCAATTAGCGTTGGAATACCGCAATAAATTTAAGCGTGATGTGGTCATTGACCTTGTGTGTTATCGCCGTCATGGTCACAACGAAGCTGATGAGCCGAATGCTACTCAGCCACTGATGTATCAAAAGATCAAAAAAGCACCCAGTACCACGTCAATTATATGCAGATCAGCTTATCGCTGAAGGCGTAATTGAACAGCGTGATGCCGATCGCTTTGTTGATGAATATCGCGCGGCCCTAGATCATGGTGCATGTGTGGTAGAAGAGTGGCGTCCAATGACAGAACATACTGTCGATTGGAGTCCATATCTTGGCCACGATTGGGATACTGAATACGACGGTTCATTGTCGGTTGAAAAACTGAAATCTTTGGGTGAAGCGCTAGTTGACTTCCCAGAAGAGCATAAACTCCAGTCTCGTGTTAACAAGTTGTACCTTGATCGAAAAGCAATGGTCGATGGCGACAAGAAGCTCGATTGGGGTATGGCAGAAAACTTAGCTTATGCAAGTATCGTAGACGAAGGCAATGATATACGTATTACAGGTCAGGACTCTGGCCGTGGTACCTTCTTCCACCGCCATGCAGTGCTTCACAATCAGAAAGATGCTACGACACATATGCCACTTCAGCATATACGTGACGGACAGGGTCAGATAGAAATCTATGACTCAGTACTTTCAGAAGAAGCCGTAATGGCATTTGAATACGGCTTCGCTACTGCCGAGCCAGGATGTCTTACAATTTGGGAAGCGCAGTTTGGTGACTTTGCCAACGGTGCACAAGTTGTATTTGACCAGTTCTTAAGCTCTGGTGAAGCTAAGTGGGGCCGCTTGTGTGGTCTGACTGTGCTGCTACCTCACGGTTATGAAGGTCAAGGGCCAGAACATAGCTCTGCTCGTCTAGAACGCTTCTTGCAAATGTGTGCTGATCACAACTGGCAAGTATGTGTGCCTTCTACACCTGCACAGGTGTATAACATGCTTCGTCGCCAAGTGGTTCGCCCAATGCGCAAACCTCTTATTGTTATGTCACCTAAGTCGTTACTTCGTCATCCATTAGCAACGTCGACTATTGAAGAGCTTGCCGAAGGTCAATTCCAAAACGTTATTGGCGAGATAGATGACATAGACCCTAAAGGTGTTAAGCGTGTAGTCATGTGTTCAGGTAAAGTTTATTACGATTTGCTAGAGCAGCGTCGTAAAAATGAACAAACTGACGTGGCAATTATTCGTCTAGAGCAGCTATATCCGTTCCCTGAAGCGGAGTGTGCTGAAATTATGGCTCAGTACAGCCATGTAAAAGATTGGGTTTGGTGTCAGGAAGAACCGCAGAACCAAGGTGCTTGGTATTGCAGTCAGCATCATTTCTGGAACGTAATTCCAGATGGCGCCAAATTAGCATATGCAGGTCGTGAAGCTTCTTCTTCGCCTGCAGTAGGTTACGTATCCGTTCACAACCAGCAACAGAAAGCCCTGGTTGAAGACGCACTTACAATTAAATAAGGAACAAAAATGACAATTGAGATAAAAGTTCCGGTTTTACCTGAGTCAGTTGCCGATGCCACCATTGCAACCTGGCATGTAAAGGCCGGTGACACAGTAAAGCGCGACCAGAACCTAGTTGACATTGAAACTGATAAAGTTGTGTTGGAAGTTGTTGCTCCAGCTGACGGTGTTATCGGTGATATCCTGAACGAAGAAGGTGCGACTGTATTGGGTGAACAAGTGATTGCTAATCTTACAGAGGGCGGTGCCGCTCCAGCTGCAAAAGCTGAATCTGCGCCAGCTGCTGCACCAGCAGCCACTGCAGAAGCAACTGACATTAAGGTACCTGTTTTGCCAGAATCAGTTGCTGACGCAACAATCGCTACATGGCATGTTGCGGTAGGTGAGGCGGTATCTCGCGACCAAAACCTTGTAGACATCGAAACAGACAAAGTGGTTTTGGAAGTGGTAGCGCCTGCGGACGGTTCACTATCAGAAATCATCGCTGACGAGGGTGCAACGGTAACTGCGGAAGAAGTAATTGCAAAATTCGTTGCTGGTGCTGCTTCTGGTGCTTCTGCCGCAGCGCCTGCAGCAGAAGAAGCCGAAGAAGGTAGTGATGCGCTAAGCCCTTCTGTTCGTCGTTTACTTGCAGAAAAAGGTGTAGACGCTTCTAAAGTAAAAGGTACTGGCAAAAACGGCCGTATCACTAAAGAAGATGTTGAGAAGTATCTAAAAGCTGGCGACAGTGCACCGGCAGCAGCCCCAGCGGCAGCAGCTTCAGAAGTAGCACTGCCTACTGGTGACCGTACCGAAAAACGCGTACCAATGACTCGTCTTCGCAAGACCATCGCCAACCGTCTTCTAGAGGCGAAAAACTCAACTGCGATGCTAACAACGTTTAACGAAGTGAACATGAAGCCTATCATGGAACTTCGTAAGCAATATCAAGAAGGTTTTGAGAAGCGTCACGGTATTCGCCTTGGTTTCATGTCTTTCTACGTGAAAGCTGTGACTGAAGCCCTTAAGCGCTTCCCAGAGGTGAATGCGTCTATCGATGGTGATGACATTTGCTACCACAATTACTTCGATATCTCTATTGCTGTATCTACACCTCGTGGATTGGTAACACCAGTACTGAAAGATACTGATAACCTTGGTATGGCTGGTATCGAGAAAGGCATCAAAGACCTAGCAATTAAAGGCCGTGACGGTAAGCTTTCGCTAGCTGAACTTCAGGGCGGTAACTTCACTATCACTAATGGTGGTGTGTTCGGCTCATTGATGTCTACACCAATTATTAACCCACCGCAAAGCGCGATTTTGGGTATGCACAAAATTCAGGACCGCCCAATGGCAGTTAACGGTAAGGTTGAAATCTTACCAATGATGTACCTAGCTCTGTCTTACGACCACCGTATTATCGATGGTAAAGAGTCAGTTGGCTTCCTGGTAACGGTAAAAGAGATGCTAGAAGATCCAACACGCCTACTATTGGACGTGTAGCTTTAAACTCTCTTGAGAATTGTGGAAGGGCGGTAAATGTAGTAACCGCCCGACACAACGCAGATATTTGCCCTATAATATCTGTCAAACTAATCAAGTCGCGAGAGCGGCTTTTGTCTAAATAAAAATCGGATAGAAACACCATGAATTTGCATGAATACCAAGGTAAGCAGCTATTCAAAGAATACGGCTTACCTGTTTCTGAAGGATACGCAGCAGACACTCCTCAAGGTGCTGTAGAAGCCGCTGACCGTGTTGGCGGAGAAGAGTGGGTAGTTAAATGCCAGGTCCACGCAGGTGGTCGCGGTAAAGCGGGCGGCGTTAAGTTAGTTAAAAACAAAGACGATATTCGCGCGTTTGCTGAAAACTGGCTAGGCAAAAATTTGGTGACTTTCCAGACTGACGAAAACGGTCAGCCTGTGAGCAAAATCCTAGTAGAATCTTGCACAGATATCGCTAACGAACTTTACCTTGGTGCTGTTGTAGACCGTACAACCCGTCGTGTTGTATTTATGGCGTCTACTGAAGGTGGCGTTGAGATTGAAACTGTTGCAGAAGAAACACCAGAAAAAATCCTTAAAGCTGAAATAGACCCGATTGTAGGTCCTCAGCCTTACCAAGCACGCGAAATGGCGTTCAAACTTGGTCTTTCAGGTGTACAAATCAAGCAATTCACTAAGATCTTCCTAGGTCTTGCTAAAATGTTTGAAGAACTAGACGTTGCACTTATTGAAATCAACCCACTTGTCATCAAAGAAGACGGTGACCTTCACTGTCTAGATGCGAAAGTCGGAATCGACAGCAATGCGCTATATCGCCAGCCTAAAGTAAAAGAGATGCACGACCCTTCTCAAGAAGATGCTCGTGAAGCTCACGCTGCGCAATTTGAACTTAACTACGTTGCACTAGACGGTAATGTTGGTTGTATGGTTAACGGTGCGGGCCTAGCGATGGGTACCATGGATATCGTAAACCTGCACGGTGGTAAGCCAGCTAACTTCCTTGATGTTGGTGGTGGTGCAACTAAAGAGCGTGTTGCTGAAGCATTCAAGATCATCCTTTCTGATGACAATGTTTCTGCGGTACTTGTTAACATCTTCGGTGGTATCGTACGTTGTGACATGATTGCAGAAGGTATTATCGGTGCGGTTAAAGAAGTTGGCGTTGAAGTACCAGTTGTAGTTCGTCTTGAAGGTACTAACGCTGAACTAGGTCGTGACGTTCTAGCGAACTCTGGTCTTGATATCATTGCAGCTGAGTCGCTTACTGATGCAGCTCAAAAAGTTGTTGCTGCAGCGGAGGGCAAATAATGTCTGTATTAATTAATAAAGATACTAAAGTTATCTGTCAGGGCTTTACTGGCGGTCAGGGTACTTTCCACTCTGAGCAAGCGATTGCATACGGTACGCAAATGGTTGGTGGTGTTACACCAGGCAAAGGCGGAACTGAGCACCTAGGTCTTCCAGTATTCAATACTGTTCGTGAAGCGGTAGAAGCTACTGGCGCAACAGCGACAGTTATCTACGTACCAGCACCTTTCTGTAAAGATTCAATCGTAGAAGCGGCAGATGCAGGCATCGAGCTTATCGTTTGTATTACTGAAGGTATTCCTACGCTAGACATGCTTTACGTTAAAGAATACGTTGAAGCAAAAGGCGTGCGTATGATCGGTCCAAACTGCCCAGGTGTTATCACTCCGGGTGAGTGTAAGATTGGTATCATGCCTGGTCATATCCACAAGCCTGGTAAAGTAGGTATCGTATCTCGTTCTGGTACACTTACTTACGAAGCGGTTAAGCAAACTACTGACGAAGGTTTCGGTCAGTCTTCTTGTGTTGGTATTGGTGGTGACCCAATCCCAGGTTCAAACTTCATCGATATTTTGAAGTTGTTCCAAGACGATCCACAAACTGAAGCGATCGTAATGATCGGTGAAATCGGTGGTACTGCGGAAGAGGAAGCGGCTGCGTTTATTAAAGAAAACGTAACTAAGCCTGTTGTGTCTTACATTGCTGGTGTAACTGCACCTCCAGGTAAGCGTATGGGTCACGCTGGTGCAATTATCGCTGGCGGTAAAGGTACTGCTGACGAGAAGTTTAAAGCACTAGAAGCTGCTGGTGTTAAAACTGTTCGTTCACTTGCCGATATCGGTAAAGCACTTCGCGAAGCTACAGGTTGGTAATCAACCTCGCTTAAAGCACAATAAAAAGCCCGCTAATGCGGGCTTTTTTGTAAGTGAAGACATTAAGAAATTTACTTAACCTCAATACCTGCTGCCTGTTGATCGGCATGGTAACTTGAGCGTACCATAGGACCACATGCTGCGTGTGTGAAACCAATTGATTTCGCATAGTCACCTAAGGCATCAAATTCTTTAGGATGTACATAACGCTTAACAGGGTAGTGGTGTTTACTTGGCTGTAGGTACTGACCAAGGGTTAGCATGTCTACATCATGTTCGCGAAGGTCGCGAAGTACACCTTCCATTTCTTCAGCATTCTCGCCCATTCCCATCATAAGCCCAGACTTAGTCATTACTTTAGGGTGCTGTGCTTTAAATTTCTTAAGAAGCTCCAAAGACCATTTGTAATTCGCACCAGGGCGACATTCACGATATAAGCGGGGAATGGTTTCAAGGTTGTGGTTAAATACGTCAGGAACGCCGTTCTTGAAAATCTCAAGTGCTTTGTCCATGCGACCTCTGAAGTCGGGGACAAGTACTTCAATCGTGGTTGAGGGGCTATGTTCACGAATCGCATTAATACAATCCACAAAATGCTGTGCACCGCCATCACGTAAATCATCACGATCTACTGACGTTATTACCACATATTTTAGCTTCATTTCCGCAATAGTTTTTGCAAGCTTAAGAGGCTCTTCTGCGCTAGGCGGGAGTGGCTTGCCGTGAGCTACATCACAGAAAGGACAACGTCGAGTACAGATGTCTCCTAAAATCATAAAGGTAGCCGTACCTTTATTGAAACACTCCGCTAAGTTAGGGCAGCTCGCCTCCTCACATACTGAGTGAAGGTTATTTTTGCGCAGTGTTTTCTTGATATGGTCAATGTTCTCGGTGGTACGAGGCAGCTTAATTTTGATCCATTCTGGTTTGCGTAACATTTCCTCTTTTTCTGTAGGGATGATAGTTACGGGAATGTGTTTAACTTTTTCGTCGTCGCGGAGTTTTACACCCGCTTGCGGTCGTGCGTTACTCATCAAAACCTTCTTTGTATGTTATGTCGGTGATTGCAAGTTCATTCAACAGCAGTGAAGCCAGTTGCTCTCCTGCAACCTCCAAAGAATCAGGTCCACCCAAACGGTGCGTATCAATCATTTCCATACCTGCATAACCACAAGGGTTTATGCGCTGGAACGGCGAGAGGTCCATATTAACATTTAACGCTAACCCATGGAATGAACAGCCATTACGAATACGTAATCCAAGGGAGCATACTTTTCTTTCATCGACATAAACGCCAGGAGCATCCGGTTTGGGATAAGCCTCAATATCATATTTTGCGAGGAGGGCAACCACAGCATTTTCCATTGCCGTTACCAAATGTCTTACACCCAATTTGCGCCTACGAATATCTAACAGCACGTAAATAACTTGCTGCCCTGGTCCATGATAGGTGACTTGTCCGCCGCGGTCTACTTGTACCACTGGAATATCACCTGGCATCAGCACGTGCTCTGCTTTTCCGGCTTGCCCTTGGGTAAACACAGGATCGTGTTCAACGAGCCACAGTTCATCCGGTGACTCTGAACTGCGATTGTCGGTGTAGTTTTGCATATGTTGCCAAATTGGCGTATACGCTTGACGCCCAAGTTGGCGTACTACTATTGAAGTGTTCAAGGTAGGGTCCTACAGCACAACACGTACTAACTCTAATTTAGAAAGCTCGGTGTAGATAGATTCCATATGCTCTTTACTAGTCACCAAAACACTTAAAGACAGCGAGTGGTAATTGCCTTTACTACTTGGCTTTATCTTGGGGGAGTAATCACCTGGTGCGAGCTGTTGAAGACGAGAAATTACCTGATCAGGTAAGTCGTCGTGGGCAACCCCCATGATT
Source organism: Alteromonas sp. KUL49 (assembly GCF_006538345.1). Lineage (GTDB taxonomy): Bacteria > Pseudomonadota > Gammaproteobacteria > Enterobacterales > Alteromonadaceae > Alteromonas. The sequence continues at coordinate 113,194 of NZ_BJKL01000012.1, forward strand.
TTAAACGTTTGGCGAGTAGGGAATTCGAGAAGTTCGTCGAATCGGGTATCCATGCGATATCCTTGATACTATCAATAAAAACAAAACGGCCGGATTATACCAAATCCGGCCGTTTTATAGAAAGCTTTACACCATCAAATGGTAGTAGAATTACGCGAGCTATTCGTCTAGCCCCAGTTGAAGCATGATGTAATCTTTAAACTGGTCAAACATACCGCCTTCATTAACTTCTTGTAATGTTACTAGAGGGTAACTTGCTACATCTTCGCCATCTAGTTGTAAGTAAAGCGTGCCCACCACTTGGCCTTTTGCCAATGGTGCCTCGAGTTGGCTATCTAACTCAAAGTTAGCTTCAAGGTTTGCTGCTTGACCACGTGGAATGGTAATTGGCGTTGACTGGTTAATACCCAAATCTACGGTTTCTCTGTCGCCCATATAAATACGTTGAGCCACAAAGCTTTCTCCCGCTGAATACGGTGTTACTGTTTCATAAAAACGGAAGCCGTATTTCAGTAGCTTTTTGTTTTCGACTTTACGGTCGCGTTCTTGTTCGGTACCCATCACCACTGAGATCAGACGCATATCACCTTGCGTTGCGGAAGTGATAAGACTGTAGCCCGCATCGGAGGTGTAGCCTGTTTTTATTCCATCAACGTTTAGACTTTTATCCCACAACAAGCTATTGCGGTTATATTGCTTAATACCGTTGTAAGTAAACTCTTTCTCGCTGTAAATTGCATACATATCTGGCGTTTCTTCAATGAGCGCACGAGATAGGGTTGCCATGTCTCTGGGTGTAGTAAAGTGGTCAGGATCGTGTAAGCCGTGTGCGTTAACATAGTTAGTCGCCGTCATACCAAGTGCCGCTGCGTGGGCATTCATCATGCTGGCGAACGCAGACTCTGAACCCGCTACGTGTTCAGCCATTGCTACACAAGCGTCGTTACCAGATTGAACCACAATACCGCGGAGCAAATCGCGCACAGGCACTTGTGTTCCGACTTCAATGAACATCTTTGAGGAATCTGGGAATTTTTTCGCCCAAGCATTCTCAGAAATAGTGACCTCGTCATCCAAGCTAATGTTACCCGCTTGCAATTCTTTACCAATGACATAAATCGTCATTATTTTAGTAAGGCTCGCCGGAGCTAATTGCATGTCGGCGTTTTTAGAGGCAATGACGTGCCCTGTTTCATAGTCAGTCAGCAAAAAGCCTTCTGCTGCTACTGATGGCGCTGGAGGAGTGATAACTGCGGCATGGCCGGTAGACGTCAACGAAGCACATAGTAAGCATGCGGACGTAGAGATAACTGAGATAGCGCGATGAAATTTTTTAAGCATGATTATTTTTCTTTATGCAGTTTTCGGTACGTTCGATATCACACGAGTTATTACTTCGTGCGATTAGAAATGAGCGTGATATACACGATGCACAGGATTCTATCCTATGGTAGTAACTAGGACTAGGCTTTAGCGAAAAAGTTTAACAAGAATCTAAATTTATCGAACAAAAATAGCAAGCTAGCTTGTTGGGCAAAACGCCTATGATGATGGGCGAATCGTGTACGCTTGAGGATAGCCGCTCTGTTTTAATTGATTTACTAGCGACACTGCGTGGGTTTCATCAACAAGTGGACCTAATTGAAGCTTGTAGACATTGTTCACCTGAGGCAAAGCCACATTAACTTGATACAAGGCGGTAAGTACTTTCGAAATAGACTCGATGCGTTGTTTATTAGAAGAAGCAACCACTTGGACATAATACGCCGATGGGTCCACGTTGCTTGTTAGTCTTGGAACTGGTTTGGGTAGGGGCGTTACGCCTAAATACTCATCATACGATTGGGTGGGTTGGTTACCAATGGTGACATTTTTATCTTCGTCGAAGTGGATAACCTCTAGCTTTACTCGGGCAGTACCTTTGTTTTTGTAATCAAGATGAACGGCAGCGGCGTAACTCAGGTCAATAACTCGGTTGTCATGAAATGGCCCTCTATCGTTAACTCTTACAATCACTTGCTTGTTGTTATCTAAATTTGTTACTCGAACATAGGAGGGTAAGGGAAGTGTTTTGTGGGCAGCAGTCATAGCAAACATATTGTATGTTTCGCCGTTCGAAGTTAAATGGCCGTGAAACTTTTGACCGTACCAACTCGCATATCCAACGGTTTCATAACCTTTACCTGTGCGTAACGGCGTATAGGATTTTCCGAGTACTTCGTATGGGCGCAGTGTGTATTGAGTATAGGGTTCGTACTTGGGCACTGCACTCGACGGTAAAGGAATGTCAGCGATGTAGTTAGGAGCAGAATCCTGATGCTGGGTATACCGCCCTTGAGGCGTTGAAGAGTTGCTTTGACAGCCAGTGATAAGCACCAAAAGACAGAGAAAAGCGCACACTGCATACAAACTCTTACTGTTTTTTGATACCACTTCACTGCTCATCGAGACATTAACCGCGCTTGTGTTGCAATTGACATTAACACACCAAAACCTGCCATCAAGGTCACCATAGAGGTCCCCCCGTAGCTAACTAAAGGCAGTGGCACTCCAACGACGGGTAATATACCGGAAACCATGCCCATGTTGACGAATACGTATACAAAGAAGGTAAGTATAATACTGCCTGCAAGAAGCCTACTGTATGCGTCTTGCGCCCGCGAAGCAATAATGAGACCGCGCAAAATTATACAGAGGTAAATGGCAAGTAAGACAATTACGCCTCTTAAACCGAATTCCTCACTAAACACAGAGAAGATAAAATCGGTATGACGTTCAGGTAGAAACTCTAACTGAGACTGAGTTCCTTGTAGCCAGCCCTTGCCATCCATTCCTCCAGAGCCTATGGCAATTTTTGATTGGATGATGTGATAACCAGCACCAAGAGGGTCACTCTCTGGATTCATGAAAGTGAGTACTCGTTGCTTTTGATAGTCTTTCATGAGGAAGAACCACATGATAGGCAAAAATGCACCACCTAAAAGCGCAAGTACACCAATAAGCCGCCAGCGCATGCCCGCGAGAAATATTGCGAAGACCCCAGAACTTGCAATAAGTAAGGATGTGCCTAAGTCTGGTTGTCTAGCAATAAGCACGGTAGGTATTGCCACTAATACGAAGCCAATAACTACATTAATGGTCGTTGGCGGTAGGGTAAATTTACTGATGTACCAAGCGACCATCATGGGTACTGCTAGCTTCATAAGCTCTGACGGTTGAAATCTCACCACACCTAAATCGAGCCATCGCTGGGCTCCTTTCCCCATATCACCGAAAAAAAGTACGGCAATCAACATGAGTAAACCAACCACATACGCGTAAGGGGATAAACGCCGATAAGCACCCGTTGGTATTTGTGCCACTACGAACATAGCGACAAAACTGATCGCGAGCCTTATCAGTTGTCGCGTCATTTGGCCTTGGTCTTGTCCAGATGCTGAGTAGAGTGTAAACAAACCTACTGACATTAACGCGAGTAGTCCCAATAGCAACCATCCGTCGATGTGAATACGGTGAAGGAACGATGTTTTGTTAGGTGATAAGGTTTGGTTCATTGTTCAACAACATCCTCATCAGGGTAGATTGACTCTCTGTCTCTAAAATAGAAATCAAGTATTTGCCGAGCCACTGGGGCTGCGTTTGAACTTCCTCCACCCACGTTCTCTAAAACTACGGTGACAGATACTTCGGGTGATTTGAAAGGGGCGTACCCGACATACATGGCGTTGTCTCGGTGGCGCTCATCTATCTTATCTGCGTCGTAATCCTCTCCCTGAGCAACCGCGATAAGTTGTGCAGTGCCCGTTTTACCCGCGGAATCATAATGGGAATTGGCAAAGGCAAAGCGCGCGGTTCCCTCGCTACCGCTCACCACATCATGCATGGCATTGAGAACAATATCTAAGTTCTCTTGATTCTGAATCACAACAGGCTGAAGTGATTTTAGCGGAATAAGAGACGTTGAACCGTCGGCTTCAACATATCCTCTTATGATCTGCGGGATATAGCGTTCACCGCGGTTAATTAACGTGTTAATAGTGTGGTTCAATTGAATCGGGGTGGTAGTCCAATAACTCTGCCCTATACCTACAGGAATAGTGTCACCGACGTACCAAGGCTGATTGAAACGGGCTCGTTTCCAGCCTCGGCTTGGCATATTGGCATCTGATTCCTCGTAAAGGTCGATACCGGTGTAATCACCAAAACCAAATGCGTACATAGCATCGCTTATCTTATCAATGCCAAGGTTATAGGCTAAATCGTAGTAGAAAGTGTCACAAGAGACTTCTATTGCTTTTGCGACATTCACATCGCCGTGACCTATTTTTTTCCAATCGCGCCAAACGTGTGACACGTTGGGTAGTTGGTAGCGACCTCTATCTTTTATGGTGTAGTCGGGGGTAATAATACCTTCTTCTAACCCCAACAGACCCAAATGAGGCTTAACGGTTGACGCTGGCGGATATTGTCCTTGAGTAGCTCTATTTATCAACGGCCTATCGGGAGAATTGAGTAACTCTGCGTAGTTGTTCCGGCTAATACCATGTACGAAAAGGTTGGGGTCGTAACTTGGATTAGAGTACATCGCGAGTACGCCACCCGTGCGAGTGTCTGATAACACTATCGCCCCTCTTGTTTGATCAAGAATACGCTGGCTTTCAAGTTGAAGTTCGATATCGATGTTTAGCACTATATCTCTGCCCGGTACTGGCGGAGTAACATCAAGGACACGAATAATACGCCCCTGATTATTGACTTCTACTTGTTGATAACCAACCGAGCCGTGGAGAATTTCTTCGTGATATTTTTCAATGCCCAATTTACCTATGTAGTGACTGGCAGCGTAGTTAGCTTCTTGACCTGCTTCAACTATTTTTTGCAGGTCTTTTTTATTGATTCTTGCTACATATCCCAAGAGGTGTGTTAGCGAATCTCCGTAGGGGTAATGACGGGCAAGACGCGCTTCTATGCTAGCACCAGCATACAAGTGCTTATGGGCCGAGAATCTAGCCACATCTTCCTCACTCAATTGAGTGCGAAGCGATACAGGCTTGAAGCGACGTTGACGTTTCAAACTGTCGTAGAAGTCGTCTACCTCCTCCTGCGTTATCCCAATGAGCTGTTGCAGTCCAAGTAACATTGCCTCTAAATCTTCGACCTCTTCAGGAATGATCTCCAAACTGAAAACAGGCTTGTTTTCGGCTAGGAGCACACCGTTTCTATCGTAGATTAATCCGCGATTTGGCGCGACAGGGAGGACTTTAATTCGATTTCCATTAGACCTGGTTTGATAGTCTTCAAACTGCTCGATTTGCAAAGAATACAAGTTTCGTAGTACGCCACCTAAAACAACTACCACAATAAAAAACGCAATCGTTGCCCTGCGAGCAAATAGATTTGACTCAGCAGTATGGTCTCTTATGGCTTGGCGCTTCCGTTGCATTTAACGTTTTCTCACTCGCGATGATAGGGGTGATTTTGTGTTACTGACCACGCGCGGTACAAGCTTTCTGTGAGAATAATTCTAACCAGCGGGTGAGGAAGGGTTAACGCAGACAATGACCACTTCTGCTCTGATGCAGCAATACAAGAGGGTGCTAGCCCCTCTGGACCACCAATGAGCAAACTTACATCTCTGCCATCCATTTTCCAGTTGTCGAGCTGCTTAGCCAGGGTTGGGGTATCCCAGGGCCTTCCTGTGACTTCAAGAGTAACAATTTTATTGCCCTTGGGAATGGCGGCGAGCATTTGATCACCTTCCTTGTCCAATATACGCTTTATATCGGCGTTCTTACCTCTCTTTCCAGCCGGGATTTCAGTAAATGATACTGGTAAATCAGAGGGAAAACGGCGCAAGAATTCATCCACACCAGCGGTAACCCAAGCCGGCATCTTAGTTCCAACGGCAACTATTTGTATTCGCACGCTTTAGCTATTCCTTTTTATCAAAAAGCACAATGGGTTTACTAACCATTATGCTCCGACAACAAAAATCGCGAGTTTACGCCCACAATTTTTCTAATTGATAGAAATCCCGTGTTTCATCTTGCATCACGTGCAGGATGACCTCTCCAAAATCAACCAATACCCACTCGCCAGTATCCTTTCCGTCAAAGTTACTCGGCGCAATTCCAGCGCGCTTAGCTTCTACAATGGCATTCTCTGCAATAGCTACCACGTGGCGTTTCGAATTACCTGAGCAAATAATCATCGTATCGGTAATGCTCGATTTTCCGCGTACATCTAGTTCAATAACATCGCGGGCTTTCATGTCGTCTATTTTGTCTAGTACGAATTGTTTGAGTTGTTGACTCTCCAAAAGTTTTCCTCGTCTACTTCTTTTTATACAGTTTGTGATGACGTATGTAATCAAGTACAGGCTGTGAAAGCCATTGCTGCATATTATCATCGTCTTCGTGTTGAATCTTGGTACGGAGTTCGGTTGAAGAAACCGTGACTAACCCAGAATTTGCCAGATAGACGTACCCATTTTCTGCCGTATGCAGTGTGTTCACGTCCGTGGTGGTATGAGCCTCTAGCCAAGGCAAGATGTGGTCAGGTGGCGAATATTGCTGATCATCACGACGCATCACGACGATATGGCAATAGTCGAGTAGCGTCTCCCACACGTACCATTTATGCAAAGTATACAGGGAATCTGCCCCAATGAAAAAACAGATTGTGTGTTTGTCTCTTTGTTTGAGAGCTTTAAGGGTTTTTACGGTGTATGAGGGACTGGGCAGTTCCAATTCAATGAGTTCAGGGTACAACCGCTGATCGGTTTCACAGAGCACTTTAACCATATTCACTCTGTGTTTTTGCTCAACTTGAACCGGCTTGTGTGGCGCTATTTTACATGGCATGAGCCCTAGCTTTTTGATACCTAAGTGAGTTGCGACTTCGAGGGCTGGGGTAATATGACCATGGTGAGGTGGGTTGAATGTACCCCCTAAAATGGCTGATATGCTCACTGTTGTGTTAGGTCCATAAAGGGAATATGAAAAACACTGAGCCCCATAAACATCATGCAAAGGTGACTCAGTTTTACATAGGGTTTAGCAATTGATTCTTGTTTAAATGCCAAATCAGCTTGGCTAAGTGCTATGTGAATATGGTCAAGATTGTCTTGGCTAAGGCGGCGAAGGGCAGTCTCATATCCGCCTTGTCTGTTGCGCCAAATGCCAAAACGTTGCCATTGCACTTGTTGGCCTGATGACATTACAAGTTTAAGTTTATTTAGAGTTTCCCATTCTCTTACCAGGGCCCATATCACAATGTTAGGCTCTAACCCTTCGCTTTCTAGGCGTCCGAGCATTTTTATACATTTATTAGCATCGCCTGCCAGCATCACATCGACGAGTTGAAAAACGTTGAATCGAGACTGATCAACCATAGCGGCTTCAATTTGCTGCTCAGTAACAGACTGTCCGGGGTAGAGTAGCGCTAATTTATCAATTTCTTGTCTCGCAGCCATCAAATTACCCTCGCAAAAATCAGCTATCAGGCTAATACCCGCGGGTGATACTGTGAGTTGATGGGATTGGACATGCGAACTTATCCATGCTGAGAGCTGTCTTCCTTCTAACGGATAACAGAGGGTATGCACCCCAACATCATCAAGGGCCTTAAACCATTTTCCTTTCTGTACGTCCTTGCCAATCTTCGGGCCATGAACCAATAGAAGGGTATCGCGGTTGAGCGTTGATGCCACTTGCTGTAGTACTTTACTGCCCTCAGTTCCGGGCTTGCCGGTAGGTAGCTCTAATTCGATAAATTGTTGCTGAGAGAACAAAGAAAGACTTTGTGTAGCCTCAATCAATTGTGACCAAGAAAAATCTTTATCTGCTACTAAAACCGTGCGTTCTTCGAAACCTTCCGATTTTGCTTTTGTACGAATTTGACCGATGACATCAAACTTTTGTTGAGGCTCATCTCCGAACACCATATAGCAGGACTTGAGTCCTTTACTGATGTCATTGGTGAATTGATTTGGATAAACCTGCATTGAGAGGTGAGTTACGTTGACGCAGGTGAAACAAGAGTGGCTTGGTTAGCCAATCGGCGAATAATGATATCTGCAGCTTCTTTGCGCATCTCTTCCAACACAAGTTCGAGCTCACGTGTTTTCGCCAACACTTGGTCAGGATCATCTTGATAATCTCTGACGATTTCAAATTGTGTGTCTAGAGGAGCTTTTCCTGGAAAGGTCACTCTATATCGAACGTTAAAAACAAGTTCGTATTCAGCAACTTGTCCAGATGCGTAAACAGATAGCAATTGGCGTTTTAAGTCCTCTGGTGCCAAATGAATAGCAATAGCCGGTACATCAGCGTCTTCAACGTCTTCTATTGATAGGTCATTCAAGCCATAGAGTTGTAAACGCTTGCGCAATGTGCGCTCCATAGGAGCGTGCAGCACAAAGCTAGTGACAACCACGTTATCAACATTGTCGGGTAGTGCAGGGGCACCACGAAGCTGAAAACCGCATCCTGTTGTCGCTGCCGACAACAGGATAACCAGCCCTAACCAGAGGAGTTTACGCATTTTAGTTCGCCACAATATTGACAAGTTTGCCCGGGACAACAATGACTTTACGTATCGTTTTACCGTCGATGAACTGTTGAACATTGGGCTGGGATTTAGCTGCGTCTTCGATAGCGTCTTTACTCGCATCCGCTGCCACTGTCATCTTGGCGCGAACTTTACCATTAACTTGAACGATAATGAGTTTTTCGTCCTCTACCAAGGCACTCGGATCAGCCTTTGGCCATGCTTCGTTCTCGATGTCCTTGCTGTGACCCAAAGCTTGCCACAAGGTATGTGAAATGTGCGGGGTAATTGGGTTAAGTATCAAGAGCACAGATTCCACAGCTTCGCGCATAACCGCTAAGTCTTGCGCATTGTCTTGAGGTGCTTTTTGTAAGTGATTTAGCAATTCCATCACCGCAGCTACCGCAGTATTAAAGGTTTGACGGCGACCTAAGTCATCAGTGACCTTTTGGATAGTTTTGTGTACTTCACGACGTAAAGCTTGCTGGTCTTTCGACAGTGTTTTAACGTCTAGGGCCGCAACATCACCTTTCGCGATGTGTTCTGAAACGAGTTTCCATATACGACGCAAGAAGCGATTCGCGCCCTCAACACCTGAGTCTACCCACTCCAATGTTTGCTCTGGTGGTGCAGCGAACATGGTAAATAGTCGAACGGTGTCTGCACCGTATTGGTCGATAACCTGTTGTGGGTCAATACCATTGTTTTTCGACTTAGACATTTTAGTCATGCCACCATGAAGCACAGGCTCACCGTCTGCAGCTAACCATGCTTTTACAATGCGACCTTTTTCGTCTTTCTCAGTTTCTACATCGGTAGGTGAAAACCAAGTTTTCTTACCTTTTTCGTCTTCACGATAATAAGAATCAGCAAGCACCATACCTTGACACAACAAACGTTTGAACGGCTCATCTGACTCTACTAAGCCCTCGTCACGCAACAATTTGTGGAAGAAGCGTGAGTACAATAAGTGAAGGATAGCGTGCTCAATTCCACCGATATACTGATCCACCGGTAACCAGTAGTTAGCAGATGTTGGGTCTAGCATTCCATCAGTGTTTTGTGCACTCGTGTAACGTGCGTAGTACCAAGAGGACTCCATAAAGGTGTCGAAAGTATCCGTTTCACGTAGCGCTGGCTCACCATTGAAGGTGGTTTTTGCCCACTCCGGATCTGACTTAATAGGTGACGTAACGCCATCCATCTCAACGTCTTCAGGTAATACTACTGGCAACTGATCGGCTGGAACTGGTACAGATTCACCATTCTCAAGATTAAGCATTGGAATGGGAGAACCCCAATAACGCTGACGACTAACCCCCCGAGTCGCGAAGACGATAGTTCACCTTGCGCTCGCCACAACCTTTGGCTTCCAATTCACTCGCAATACTGTCAAAGGCCTCTTCAAAGGCTAATCCGTCGAACTTATCAGAGTGGATCAGTGTCCCTTTTTCAGTGTAAGCGGATGCGCTTAAGTCACACTCTTCTTTGGCGTCAGCCGCAGGAGCGATAACCTGTTTAATGTTTAAATCGTACTTAGTGGCAAATTCCCAGTCCCGCTGATCGTGGCCTGGTACTGCCATTACCGCACCCGAGCCGTAATCCATCAACACAAAGTTTGCTACCCAAACAGGTAATGTTTCACCGGTTAGTGGATGAGTGACGGTAAGGCCCGTTGCACAACCCTTTTTCTCCATAGTGGCAAGCTCGGCTTCCGCCACTTTGGTGTTTTTACATTCGTCAATAAAGGCAGCTAATTCCGGATTAGATGCCGCCGCAAACTCAGCAAGAGGATGCTGCGCAGCTACTGCTACATACGTTACGCCGTAAAAAGTGTCCGGGCGAGTGGTGTAAACCGTTAGGTCAGTAATGTCGCTATCATTCGCTTCGAGTGGGAAGGTAATCTCAACACCTTCAGAACGACCAATCCAGTTTGCTTGCATTGCGCGTACTTGATCTGGCCACTCTTCCAACTGCTCGAGGTCAGACAAGAGTTCTTCAGCATAGTCTGTAATTTTAATGAACCACTGTGGAATTTCTTTTTGTTCCACTAGAGCGCCTGAGCGCCATCCGCGACCATCAATGACCTGTTCATTCGCTAATACCGTTTGGTCAATAGGATCCCAGTTAACCGTGGAGTTCTTTTTATACACTAAACCTTTTTCGTAAAGGCGAGTGAAGAACCACTGCTCCCAGCGGTAATAATCAGATTTACATGTGGTTACTTCGCGGTCCCAATCATATCCAAAACCCAAAGAACGAAGTTGACCTTTCATGTAATCAATATTGGAATAAGTCCAGTTTGCAGGAGCCGTATTGTTGTTAATAGCCGCGTTTTCTGCTGGCAAACCAAATGCGTCCCAACCCATAGGTTGCAGTACATTTTTACCCTGCATACGCTGGTAACGACTAATCACATCACCAATGGTGTAATTACGAACGTGGCCCATATGGAGTCGGCCACTTGGATACGGGAACATAGAGAGACAGTAAAACTTCTCTTTTTCAGGTTCGTCGTTCGCTTTGAATGATTGATTGTCTTCCCAGTATTGCTGAACTTTTTGTTCTATATCTTTCGGGTTGTACTGATTATCGGCCATGAAACTGAGGCTTCCGCTTTAGTAAAATTAAATATTTGTCTTAAAACAGCGAGTGAAAACGCAGGCAACGTTTAATTTTTTGCTGTTTCTAAAAATTATAGCGCCATAGAATAACCTAGCGACGATGAACGCCTCAATAGATTTACCCATATTGACGACAAAATCTTGTATTGTGGTTGAAAAATTGAACAAGCAGCGAGAATGATGGTGTTCTACCGCTTGAGTTAATCGACCTGTTGCAGTTCACTGTAGGTCACCAGCGCAGAAAGTTGTTGAAGTTGCACTTGGTCTACAATAGCGGCCAATCCCTCTGCGTTGCTCTCAATGACGCCGTTGACAGTGTAAGTCAGAGTAATGCGAGTACCCTCGTCAAATGGGGTTATTGACCAGACCAATGCCCCTGACAACCCCATATCACGAAGTGGACCTAAGCCACCAATCATTACCAGTTTTTGATTGGGTACAACCATTGAGACCCGCATATGTTCGGCTGATTGATTATCGGAAGTTTCACAGAAACAGCCGCCGGCAAAAGCATCGATTCGCATTGTACCTTCCCACCATGAATGATCTTTTGGCCACCATTGGTCTACACGGTTTACAAGCGCTTGATATAACGCTTTGTCACTGGCTTTTGTATGGATACTGTTAGTCAACGAAAAACCGTAATTTGAAGATCGTGTAACTTCTGAGAAGCAGACTGGCGAGATTACTATCAACGTTGCTATCAAAAAGTTGAGCGCTGAGCGGTTTATCATAAAGACTCCAGTGTAAAGACGCTTGAATATCACTTGAAAATCAGGGTTTGACTGTAGCTATGTTAAATTTGGCTATTTGTTCATCATTTACCCAGCTAATACAAGGGTTTGACTGACTAGCGTTTGACACATTAGTCAATTAGGGTTTCACTTAGCGTAAAGTACTTTATAAAGAAGACCATGCCAAGCCAGATTCAGTATTCGGCACTAAACTCCAGTGCCTTGTCTCCCGGTATCAATCGCGACCTAGTAGAGAGCGCATTACATGATGACGACGTGTTGCAGGCAACCTTTATTGGGCAGGAGCGTGCCCGAGAAGCGTTGACTTTTGGATTGGGCATTAATGCAAAAGGTTACAATCTATACGTCATGGGGGAACCCTCTACAGGTCGTTTTACACTGGTTAAAGACTACATCGAACGGCAAGTCGCAGCGTTATCTGCGCCTGATGATTGGTGTTATATCAATAACTTTGATGACGAGAGAGCACCAATTGCACTGCGCTTCTCACCCAGTGGTGCAAAAGCGTTCCGCAAAGATATTGCTCAACTTATCGACGATGTTCTAGATACTTACCCCGTAGCGTTTGATAACCCGGGGTACCAACGCAGAAAAGCATCAATTACGCGAGATTTTGAGCAAAAATACGATAAAGCCATCGAGAGCGTAGAACGCTATGCTCAAGCTAACGACGTTGCAATGTATGAAGAAGACGGTACTATCAGTTTTTCTCCCATCGTAGAGGGTAAACCACTCAACGACAAAGAGTTTGCTCGTTTCGATGACAAATCACGTCAGTATTTTTACGATTTAATCGATGAGCTGGAAAATCGGCTGAGTGAGAGCTTACTGAGTTTGCCAGCTTGGAAGCGAGAAAACGCGGGTGCATTGAAAACGCTCGACCGTACTACTGCTGAACAAAGTATCAAACCGTTGTTAAAGGCGTTAGAACATACCTATGCAGGTGAGTTGGGTATTATAAAGTATCTTCGCCAGCTAAAAGTCTCCCTTGTCGATGCCATGTTGCTTTTATTAAGTGAAGAGAGAAAAGAAGATAAGAGCGACGAATTCGACAAAAAAGGCTTTCTGGAAGAGCAGTTTTTGCCAAATGTGTTGGTATCTCACAAAGTCGGGGATGCTGCACCCGTCATATATGAGGCAAATCCAACGTATCAAAATCTCTTTGGTAAAGTGGAGTACACCAGTAATCACGGCAGCGTGTTTACCAACTTCAGTATGATTCAACCAGGGGCATTGCACCGGGCTAATGGCGGCTATTTGTTACTGGATATGGATCAACTTGTCGAGCAACCTTTTGTATGGGATACCCTTAAGTTGGTGGTGAAGTCAGGTCAGTTAAAAATGGACTTACCTCAACAAGACGTGGGCATGGTTAATGCCATTACGCTCAACCCCCAACCTATCGATGTCAATGTCAAAATCATCCTTTTGGGTTCGCGGTCACTGTATTACACCCTTCAAGATTATGACGATGAATTTGCTGAGTTGTTCAGAGTTCTCGTTGATTTCGATCAAGAAATTGGCATTTCAAAATCATCAACTTTTGATTTTATCGGTAAGGTAAGGTCTCACATCACAGGATTGGGCCTAGAGAGTATATCAACAGACGCTATGTGCAGGCTGGTGGAATATTCACAGCGCATGGCTGAACATCAGGAAAAACTATCCGCTCACTTTGCTGATGTTATAGAACTCGTGAATGAAGCCCATTATTACTGCGTAAAGGCTCAACAAACTGAACTCCAATTAGCGCACCTTAATGTAGCTCTGAATGCAAAAAAACGCCGAACCGGCAGAGTCAGTCAAACATTGCTCAACGACATCAAAGAAGGTCATGTACTGATTGCTACGGAAGGGAAAGCGATAGGAAAGGTCAATGGGCTAACCGTGCTTGATGTTGGTGATACGGCTTTCGGTACACCAGCACGCATTACATCAACCGTATTCGCCGGAGCGAGTGGGGTAGTCGATATTGAGCGAGAAGTGGAACTAGGGCAACCTATTCACTCAAAAGGTGTGATGCTACTTAATGGGTATTTAGGTAACAAATACGCACAACACTTTCCGCTGACCCTCTCGGCTAACATTGCTCTTGAGCAGTCCTATGGTCATATAGACGGCGATAGTGCCTCTTTGGGTGAGCTTGTGGCACTGATATCTGCGTTAACGGAGATCCCTTGTCTACAGACGCTGGCCATCACCGGATCCATTAATCAATACGGTGAAGTACAAGCAGTAGGTGGTGTTAATGAGAAAATCGAAGGCTTTTTTGATTTGTGTTGTCATCGTGGATTGAACGGTGATCAAGGTGTGGTCATTCCTCACTCTAATGCGATTAATTTAGTGTTGGACAAAACCGTAGTTGAGGCGGTAGAGCAGGGGCTGTTTAGCATTTACACGGTTAAAACTGTCGACGAGGCGTTAGAGCTACTCATGCAACAAGAGGCTGGCAAACTCAGCTCAAAGGGTAGGTATCCTAAAAACTCCATCAACTATCACGCAGTTAATCGTCTTTATAATATTGCACTGATGGTAAATGGTGGTGAAGGGGAGTAGCCCGTCACCGCCTCTATTGAAAACACTAATTACGATACCTGCAAGTATTTACTTCGGTGGCATTCTCAGGCCGCCATCTAGCCTGATGGTCTCTCCGTTCATGTAGCTGTTTTCCGCGATATGCATGACTAGTTTGGCATATTCTTCAGGTAACCCTAGGCGCTTAGGAAATTGAACATTTTGCGCGAGGGCATCTTGAACGTTTTCAGGCATGGCAAGTAGCATGGGGGTGCCCATGATGCCTGGCGCGACTGTGTTTACTCGTATTCCTAAAGGAGCGAGGTCACGAGCCATAGGTAGGGTTAAACCTATAATACCGCCTTTACTCGCGGCATAGGCACATTGGCCAATTTGTCCCTCATAACCCGCCACAGATGCCGTGTTTACTATGACTCCACGTTCACCCTCGCCGTTGCAAGGCGCTTGTTCTGCCATCGCTTGGGCGACAAGTCTCGCCACATTAAAGCTACCGACTAAATTGATATCAATGGTTTGCTGAAAGTCTGCCAAAGGCATGGCTTTTGAATCGCGATTTAGCAGTCGTTTTGCAGGAGCAATACCTGCACAGTTAACAAGTAGGTGAATATCGCCAAACGTTGATTTTGCGAGTGCTAGACCTGCCGTAATGTCTTCTTCGTTGCGAACGTCCACTTTTGCAAATAAGGTTTGTGAACTACCGAGTTGCTCAACACAAGCGTTACCCGCTTCTTGGTTGATGTCGAATAGGCAAACATTCATGTTGGCGTTTCTAAGTGCTGTGGCAGTGGCCAAACCAAGGCCAGAACAACCACCTGTAACAATCGCAGTACTACATTGAAGTATCATCAGCTTCCCATGTGTAATAATGAAGTGATGACTATGTTAATGGGATGTTTGTGGGAAAGCTACGGTGCGCCAAAGCCTGCGCACCGATATATCTGCTATTTTGGCAACTGAATTTTACACTCGTCGCTTTGACGGAATAGAATCAGTGTATGCCCAATCACCTGTAACTTCACGCCATTGGTCTCACGCACGATTGCATCCATGATTAACCCTTTCTCTTCCCTGTCTTCAGAAGGCACCTTAACTTTTATCAGTTCATGGTGACTCAAGGCGTTGTCGATCTCAGCTACAACGCCTTCTGTAAGGCCGTTTGCGCCAAGTTGAACAACAGGCTTAAGCGGGTGTGCTAGGCCTTTGAGAAATTGTTTTTGTTTATTTGAAAGTTTCATGTATTCAATTTTCTTGAAATTAATCTATAAGTTAAAGCTTGAAAACGCGTATTCTAACGCCATCTTCTCTACAATCCTAATGACATTGTACTGGAATGACAAAAAAGAAGCACTCTGCCAGCAGTAAACGTTGGCTAAAAGAACATTTTGACGACCATTATGTGCAAAAAGCACAGAAGGAAGGTTGGCGCTCCCGTGCCGTGTATAAACTCGAAGAGATTCAGCAAAAAGACAAGCTAATCAAACCGGGCATGACACTGGTAGATTTGGGGGCAGCGCCTGGTGGATGGTCGCAACTGGCTGCCCAGCTTGTTGGCGACAAAGGTCAGGTTATCGCTTGCGACATTTTGGAAATGGACCCAATTGTGGGTGTCGATTTCCTTCAAGGTGACTTTCGTGAAGAGGCGGTACTCGATGCATTACTGAATAGAATCGGCGGGAAAACCGTCGATGTTGTATTCTCTGATATGGCACCTAACATGTCTGGGAACGCATCGGTAGACCAAGCAAGGTCCATGTATTTGTGTGAGTTAGCGTTAGATATGTGTCATCAGGTACTCAAGCCCGGTGGGAATTTTGTAATAAAAGTTTTCCAAGGCGAGGGATTTGATGAGTATTTTCGTGAGCTAAGAAGCGCGTTTAAGAGTATAAAAACACGTAAGCCTGATTCTTCTCGCTCCCGTTCCCGAGAAGTCTATTTGGTGGCTTGCGGTTATAAAGTGTAGTAGGCTTAAGGTAACGAGATTCGTTGCGAGTGATTCATGAACAATACGGTGTAAAAACCAACATTGGTCGATAAGAATTAGTCGTTTTTTTAGAGGTTAGTAGCATTGAGCGATATGGCAAAAAATTTAATCTTATGGTTGGTTATCGCCGTTGTGTTAATGTCGGTTTTTCAGAGCTTTTCACCCAGTGAATCGTCTCGCTCGCAAACTGACTACACAACATTCCTAAAAGAAGCTGAGCAGGGCAATATTCGTGAAGTACGCATAAATAACAGCGGAGAAATTCGCGGTACTAAGCGTTCTGGCGAAACCTTCAGCACCTTTGTTCCTTATTTCGATGACAAGTTAATTTCTGACCTTGTCCGTTACAACGTGCGTGTGTATGGCGAACCGCCAGAAGAAACATCGTTCCTAACAACCTTGTTTGTTTCATGGTTCCCAATGCTATTGCTTATCGGGGTGTGGATTTTCTTCATGCGTCAGATGCAAGGCGGCGGTGGCCGCGGCGCAATGTCATTCGGTAAGAGCAAAGCGCGTTTGCTAGGCGAAGATCAAATTAATACGACTTTTGCCGATGTTGCAGGTTGCGACGAGGCAAAAGAAGACGTTGCTGAATTGGTTGACTTCCTACGTGACCCTTCTAAATTCCAAAAGCTTGGCGGTAAGATCCCTAAAGGCGTTCTCATGGTTGGTCCGCCAGGAACAGGTAAAACGCTGCTTGCCAAGGCTATTGCTGGTGAAGCAAAAGTACCGTTCTTCAGTATCTCTGGTTCTGACTTTGTTGAAATGTTTGTGGGTGTGGGTGCATCTCGTGTTCGCGACATGTTTGAGCAAGCGAAAAAGTCAGCTCCATGCATCATCTTCATCGACGAGATCGACGCCGTTGGTCGCCAACGTGGTGCAGGTTTAGGTGGTGGTCACGACGAGCGTGAGCAAACACTTAACCAAATGTTGGTTGAGATGGATGGTTTTGAAGGCCACGAAGGTATCATCGTCATAGCTGCAACTAACCGCCCAGACGTATTAGACCCAGCGCTGCTACGACCTGGTCGTTTTGACCGTCAAGTAGTCGTTGGTCTTCCAGATATTCGCGGCCGTGAACAAATTCTTAAAGTTCACATGCGTAAAGTGCCGATCGCTGACAACGTGGAGCCAGCGCTCATTGCCCGTGGTACACCTGGTTTCTCTGGTGCTGACTTAGCTAACCTTGTCAACGAAGCTGCTCTGTTTGCTGCTCGCAGTAACAAACGCTTGGTTGCAATGGAAGAGTTTGAGAAAGCCAAAGATAAGATCATGATGGGCTCAGAGCGTAAGTCTATGGTGATGTCTGAGGAAGAAAAAACCAACACGGCGTATCACGAAGCAGGTCACGCTATTGTTGGGCGTTTGGTTCCTGAGCATGATCCCGTTTACAAAGTGTCAATTATTCCTCGCGGTCGAGCGCTTGGTGTAACTATGTATTTGCCAGAGGAAGATAAGTACAGCCATAGTAAACAGCATTTAGAGAGCATGATTTCTAGTTTGTATGGTGGTCGTATCGCTGAAGAGATGACGCTTGGTGAAGCGGGTGTAACGACAGGTGCTTCAAACGACATTGAACGTGCGTCAAGTATTGCTCGTAAAATGGTGACCCAGTGGGGACTATCAAGCAAAATGGGGCCCTTGTTGTACGCAGAAGAAGAAGGCGAGGTATTCTTAGGTCGCTCTTCATCGAATTCAATCAGAATGTCGAACCAAACTGCGTTAGCCATTGATGAAGAAGTTAAAGACATCATTAATCGCAACTACGCTCGCGCTGAAAAAATACTCGAAGAGAATCGAGATATTTTGGAAGCAATGAAAGATGCGTTAATGAAATATGAAACCATCGATGCTCAGCAAGTAGATGACTTAATGGAACGTCGACCTGTTCGTCCACCATCAGATTGGGATGACAGAAAACCGTCTAGCGACGACAAGCCAACTGGTGGTGAATCTGCGACTAAAAGTAGCGACGATACTAAGCCGTCAGTAGGTAATCCGGGTGACGTACCTAGCTAACTGCTAACAGCTATAAAGCTTTTGAAAACGCCAGAATTAACACTGGCGTTTTTTTTATCTTGTTTCAATCAGATTGTCCTAAGGTTTTCTATGCAATTTGGCTCTCATAATTTAAATCTTTCGTTTCCCCATGTAATGGGGATCCTCAACGTAACGCCTGATTCATTTTCTGATGGTGGTAAGCACAATACATTTACCAGTGCGGTGAAACACGCCAATAAAATGATAGAGCAAGGGGCAACGTTTATTGACGTTGGCGGTGAGTCCACTCGACCTGGCGCCGCACCGGTAAGTGTCGAAGAAGAGTTAGATCGCGTTATTCCTGTCATAGAAGCCCTTCGAAACCACACTGATTGCGTAATCTCTGTCGATACTAGTAAACCACAAGTCATGAAAGAGGCAGTTTCAGCAGGCGCTGGACTTATCAACGACGTAAGAGCACTGCAACTTCCCGGTGCCATTGAAGTAGCGAGTGAAGTCGGCGTACCTGTGTGCTTAATGCATATGCAAGGCCAGCCGGATTCAATGCAAGACAATCCCTTGTACAATAACGTTGTTGATGAGGTTACCGACTTTTTGCTTGGCAGAGTAAGCGATTGTGAGAGGGCTGGTATAAGCACAGATAGAATACTTCTCGATCCTGGATTTGGTTTTGGTAAAACACTCGAACACAATTATCTTCTGCTCAAAAAACTTCCAGAATTAATGAAACACGGGTTTCCGTTGCTGGTGGGTATGTCAAGAAAATCAATGATTGGACAATTACTTGACAGAAAGTTGGATGAACGCTTGGCTGGAAGTATTGCTCTCGCTACAATTGCTGCACAAATGGGAGCACAAATTTTTCGCGTTCACGATGTTCAAGAGACGATGGACGCAGTTCGTATTGTTAAGATGATGCGCGAAGTAGAATAAGGATAAAAAGTATGGGCGAACGCAAGTATTTTGGAACTGATGGTATTCGTGGCAAGGTTGGTGAAAGCTTTATCAACCCTGAATTTGTAACCAAACTTGGTTGGGCTGCGGGTAAGGTACTCGCTGGCCGTGGCACCAATAAGGTGTTGATCGGAAAAGACACGCGCATTTCAGGATATATGCTCGAGTCTTGTCTCGAAGCTGGGCTTTCTGCGGCAGGCATCGATATTGGTTTGTTGGGTCCCATGCCAACGCCAGCAATTGCATACCTTACGAAGACGTTTCGCTCTGAGGCGGGCATAGTTATCAGTGCATCGCACAATCCATACTATGATAATGGCATTAAGTTCTTCTCTTCTGACGGTTTCAAACTAGACGATGAAATAGAGTGCGCCATTGAAGATCTGCTCGATGAGCCGATGACGTGTGTTGCCTCTGACAAGTTGGGTAAAGCCACGCGAATCAATGATGCTGCTGGCCGTTACATAGAATTTTGTAAAGGTACCTTCCCCACAAAATTGTCCTTAACCGGTTTAAAGATTGTTGTGGACTGTGCTCACGGTGCAACTTATCACATTGCACCAGATGTACTTCGCGAACTCGGTGCTAACGTCATTGAAATAGGCACTTCACCCAATGGACTCAATATCAATGACGGCGTCGGTGCAACGTCTATGGGCGGGGTAGTTGAAGCCGTTCTCGAAACACAAGCTGACTTAGGTTTTGCTCTTGATGGTGACGGTGACCGTATCATGATGGTCGATCACCTTGGCAACATTATCGACGGTGACCAAATTGTGTATATGTTGGCCCGTGACGCCCTTAAAAACGGGCGTCTTCAAGGCGGCGTGGTAGGGACGCTCATGAGTAATCTAGGCCTTGAACTCGCTCTAAATAAGTTAGGTGTGCCATTTGCACGCAGCAAAGTCGGCGACCGCTATGTAATGGAACTATTGCAGCAGAAAGGCTGGCTCATTGGCGGTGAAAACTCTGGACATGTGCTTAATTTATCTACCTCTTCAACCGGAGACGGTATAGTCGCTGGGCTACAGGTGATTGGCGCCATGTTGCGCTCAGATATGGATCTGCATGACTTAAGCTCGGGTTTTGATATGTATCCACAAACCCTAATTAATGTTCGATACAAAGATACGGGTGAAGATATTCTTGCGAATACTCATATTCAGCAGGCAAAAGCTGAAGCTGAAGAAAACTTAGGAAAACACGGTCGAGTTTTACTGAGAAAAAGCGGCACTGAACCTTTGATTCGAGTTATGGTAGAATCTGATAACGAGAGCGAATCAAAGAATTGGGCGGAACACATCGCACAAACTGTTCGTAAAGTCGCCAATTGATTGGCATATCGAGAAATTTCGAGTTTTATACTTGTATAATCCAATTGAAATAGTTAATATCACGCCCGCTTTGAGACAGGGCTAAGGTCTGAAGTTTGAATAAAAAATAAGAACGCCAATGGTAGCCGGTAACTGGAAAATGAATGGTAATTCGTCATTAGTTACTGAGTTTGAAAACGCATTTAATGAGATTACATTCGATTTTGATGTGTTAATTTGCCCACCTTCTCCGTATCTTAATTTATTCAAAAGCGACAGTTTAGCTACTGGCGGTCAAGACGTAAGTGAGTTTGATAGCGGTGCACATACAGGTGACATCTCGACTTCAATGCTCAAAGAGTTTGGTTGCAAGTATGTGATTGTAGGTCACTCAGAGCGCCGTGAAGATCATGGCGAATCAAATGCACTTGTTGCATTAAAGGCGAAAGCAGCGATAAATGCTGGGCTAATACCATTAATATGTGTAGGCGAGCCCCTAGATGTGCGCGAAAGCGATACAGTTGAAGCCTTTATTAGTGCACAATTAGATGCATTAAAAGATAACTTAAGTGTTGCTGAATTCGAGCAATCAGTCATTGCCTACGAGCCAATATGGGCTATTGGGACTGGTAAGACAGCGACACCAGAGCAAGCGCAAGAAGTTCATCAGTTTATCCGTGGCTATTTTGCCAGCATAGACAGTGAACTCGCTCAAGGCCTGCGTATTCTATACGGTGGAAGCGTAAAGCCTGATAATGCGCAAACATTATTTGCTCAGCCAGACGTAGACGGTGGTCTTATTGGCGGCGCAAGTTTGAAAGTGGACGATTTTGTTTCAATTTGCCAAGCGGCAAACTGACGAGGTAATTATGATTTACGAAGTACTTCTTGTTGCTTACTTGATTGTAGCGTTATTGCTTATCGGGTTCGTACTTATTCAACAAGGTAAAGGTGCAGACATGGGCGCGTCATTTGGTTCAGGTGGTTCAAACACTGTGTTTGGTTCATCGGGTTCAGGTAATTTTATGACTCGCACTACAGCAATCTTAGCAACGCTATTTTTTGCAGTGAGCTTATTTTTAGGTAATCTTACTGCAAATCGCGATAGTGCAGAAGATGAATTCGAAGTACTTCAAGCGCCGGTAACAGTGGAAATTCCTGTTCCAGCAAGTGAAGATGTTCCAGTAGTTGAAGCGGCATCAGACGATGTACCCGCCGCTGAAGATACTGACGTACCAGACGGTAATTAATAGCAAGTTTTCGCGGAAGTGGTGGAATTGGTAGACACGCCATCTTGAGGGGGTGGTGAGCATAGCTCGTGCGGGTTCAAGTCCCGCTTTCCGCACCAATCTGAAAAGCCCGGTTTTCTAACCGGGCTTTTTTTTGCCTAAAATTAGTATTCTATATTGTTAACAATAAACTGTTGAATTTGTTGATGTTGTGTGTAATCGTAATTGCATTGTGTGCAATTACAAAGGCCATCGGTGCTTAAACCAGTTAGCAATCATCATATTATTTCGGGAGTTTCCGTTGCTTCCGAAGATTCCCTATATCACAAGCTACTCGAGGATATCGCGAGTGGAACGTTGAAAAGTGGCGACCGTCTGGTCACAACGTCAATCGCTGAACAACACGGAACGAGCATCAATCCGGTAAGAGAGGCCTTGAAGCGGTTAGAGGGTGAAGGGTTTGTCACGTTCAAGAAGAACAGTGGTGCCCGTGTAGCAAGGTTTGAATATCAAACTATGAAGAATGCCTTTGAACTGCTGCAACTTTTAGAACCTTATCTACTCTCGTGGTTTGTAGAAAATGCTAGCTCTGCGAATATCGAAGACTTGAAACAAACGTTACGTGAAATGAAAAACTTAAGCGTTGATGATTCTTATCGATTTCGCACGCTCGATACAGAGTTCCATTGGCAAATGTACTCTAGTCACTATAACGCTGATGCAGTTTCCCTCTGGCGAAGAAAAAAGCACATTTTGCAGGCACTACATGTTGGATTAAGCATTAGCCCTAAACGTATAAAAGATGCAATTACAGAGCATGAACTGCTCCTCAATTGTATAGAACAAGGAGATGTTGACGGAGCGCTTTTAGCACTGCGAAGTCACCTAGATCAGGGGGGGGAGTATTGGTCGAATTCTTTTCCAATGGCGTTGGAACGAGTACAAGGAAGTCATCAAGTATGAAGATTACCGCCATCAAGCCTTATGCCTTTTGGCTTGGGCACAGAAACGTGCTTCTAGTGAAAGTAGAAACGAGCGAGGGTATTTGTGGTTGGGGAGAGTCAGGCCTCTCAGGACGGGAAAAAGCCGTAGTGGGTGCCATAGAGCACTTTCGTGAATTTTTAATCGGCAAGTCTGCGTTACATATTGGTGCGCTCTGGCAAGAGATGTATCGAAGCCAATACTTTGAAGGTGGAAGAGTACTTTCCGCTGCAATATCAGCCATAGATATCGCCCTCTATGACGCGTTAGGTAAGCTTTTAAATCAACCGGTATATCAACTCATTGGTGGCAAGCAGCGTGATTCAATTCCGTTATTTGCAACGGCTACTAGCGCTTATGATCGGTCACTTATTGATGAAGTTGATAGCTTAGTCGCAAACGGGTGGAAAGTAGTCAGAACCACCACTGGCGTTCATGGAAATTTAAAAAACTCTACTGAGTTCTGCTCAAGAGGCTCTATTGCACAAAGTGCTGAAATTCTGACGGAAATAAGAAAAAGAGTAGGGAGTAGCATCGTACTGGGTGTTGATTATCATCACAGGTTAACGGTGCCAGAGGCCATTTCGTTTGTTAACAAAATGCCTTCAGGTACACTGGACTTTATCGAGGAGCCAATCCGAGCTCAGGCTCCGAGCGCCTACCAAGCATTGAGAGAGATGACAGATGTCCCACTCGCTATTGGTGAAGAGTTCTCGAGTAAGTGGGAGTTCCTGCCTTTCATTGAACTTGGTATCACTGACTTCGGACGAGTAGATATCTGTAACGCCGGAGGTTTTACAGAGTCTCTTAAAATTGCCGCATTATGTGAGTCGAAGTATATCGACATGATGCCACACAATCCCCTAAGTCCATTATGCACTGCTGCTTCAGTGCATTACTGCGCTGCTATTCCCAATTTAGCTTGGCTAGAGTGGCCCCCTTATGATGGCGACTTAACGGGTTATGACGCTGTTTTCAATTCCCGACCCATCGTTAAAGAATGTTCGCTTTCTATTCCGGATTCACCGGGATTAGGCATCGAAGTGAATGAAGCAGAAGTCATTAAACGTCAGTTCAATTTCTGGGAACCACCTCGTTTACACAAGCCTGACGGCAGCTATCAAAATTGGTGAAACAAATGCAAAGAACACCCCGTAAAAAGTATGCCGTATTGGCGCTGATTTTCATTAGTGTCGTCATTAACTATATGGATAGAACTAATATTTCTGTTGCCGCATCAGCAATGACGAAAGAACTTGGCTTAACGCCGATCCAGATGGGGCTCATTTTTTCTGCATTCGCATGGACCTACTCCATAATACAGATCCCCGGGGGAATGTTGGTGGATGCGATTAAAGTGAGAATACTGTATCCGTTCATACTAGTTGCCTGGTCTATGGCCACAATTGTGCAAGGTCTTGTGAGTTCGGTTTCAGCAATTGTTGGTTGTCGCATGGCGATAGGTTTTTTTGAAGCGCCTTCATATCCAGCTAACAATAAGATAGTCACCGAGTGGTTTAGTGCTAATGAAAGAGCAGGTGCCATTGCTGTATATACCTCCGGTCAATTTATCGGGCTTGCTTTCCTCATGCCTGTTCTCGCCCTTATTCAACACACGTTTGGGTGGAGAGGACTATTTATTATTTCAGGTCTGGTGGGTATAGCATGGGCGGCAATCTGGTACTTTGCTTACAAAGATCCCTCTGATGCAGAAGCCAGCCATTCTCCGGACTCTACGCACGCCGTGACCTATTATTCTGCTTCTGAAAATTGGTCGCGTTTGGCGTTTGCCTTTACTCAAAAGAAGTTGTGGGGTGTGTACATTGGCCAATTCTGCTTGGGCGGCACCATGATTTTCTTTCTTACTTGGTTCCCGACATATTTGGCGGAGTATCGCGGCTATGGCGAGCTTAACACCGGTTTTATTGCATCCATACCATTTTTAGCTGCGTTTTGTGGTGTGCTGTTGTCTGGATTTCTATCAGATAAGCTGGTCAAAAAAGGGGTTTCGAATGAAGTGGCCCGCAAAACACCTATTATGGCGGGGTTACTTCTTTCAAGTACGATTGTTGGCGCTAATTTTGTTGAAAACCAAGCATTGGTGACGCTTTTTCTATCTATTAGTTTTTTTGGTAATGGACTGGCGTCAATCAATTGGGTGTTTGTCTCTCTTATTGCACCTAAAAGTATGGTTGGTCTTGTAGGAGGGTGCTTCAATTTTATTGGTGGTTTGGCTGCAGTAATCGTTCCTGTAGCTATTGGCTACCTTGCGAAAGATGGTGATTTCAGTGGTGCATTGATCATGATCACTGGACTGGCGTTGGTCGGACTTTTTTCCTACGTGTTTCTGGTGGGCAAGGTGGAAGTACTGGAAGAGCCTGTGCAACATCAATCATCTAAAAGGGTTATGCCATGAGTTTCGTTTTTTTTGGTGAAGTCATGTTGCGGCTTACACCTAGTCAACCTCATGCGCTTCTTGTCGCCAGCGACAGTTTGTCTGTAGATTTCGCGGGCGCCGAAGCAAATGTTGCAGCAAATCTCAGTCATCTTGGCCATGACTGTAATATGGTCTCAGTTTTTCCCAATAACCTTATTGGCGACAAAGCCATAAGTGTTATGTCTAAATACGGCATTAGCACGGAAGGTTGCTCACGGGATGAACACAGAATAGGTACTTATTTTATTGAGCTTGGGTATTCGGTAAGACCTACCAAAGTGGTTTACGATCGCGCTGACTCCTCATTTGCAGCGCTCAGCGCAGCTAGCTTTAACTGGGATAGCATACTCAACAATGCATCTACCTTATTTGTTGGCGGGATCACTCTGGCGCTCTCTGAACAATGTCGATTGGCCACATTGGAAGCAGTAAAAACCGCGAAACGTCGGGGTGTGAAAGTGGTCTTTGATATGAATTTTAGACGCAGCCTATGGGATAACTGGCAGGATGCTAATCGATACTTTTCTGAGATCTTAGAATACACCGATCTAGTCTTCGGTAACGCAGGGGTAATGAGTGATGTTTTCAGCTTTACCTTTAATTCAAGCGATAGCGCGCTTGAATCTACGAAAGCGTCAATGGAAATACTCGCCAATCAATTTGATGTTGATATTGCGTTCACAGTTAGACAACAGAGTGATGCCAGTTCCAATATCTTACAGGCGGTATATAAACCATCGAGTGGTGATAAATACCAAGTATCTGCTGAGGTAAGAGTCGGCGTGCTTGACCGATTGGGAACCGGAGACGCTTTCGCAGCAGGAATGCTTCATGGACTGGCCAAATATTCAGACCTTCAACAGGCTATAGATTTTGCTAATGCAGCGTTTGCGTTATCTCACACACAATATGGTGATCAAAACTTGTGCAGCGAGACAGATATTTTGTCGATTGCCCAAGGCAACACCTCTGGCTACGTAATTCGCTAAGGAGCAACAATGCGTATTGAGCGACTCAACAGACTTATTGAACAAAAGTTGGTTATGATCATACGGGTAAAAGACCCAGAGGAAATCTTACCTATTGTGGACTACCTGGTTGAAGCCGGCGTTAGTGCAGTTGAGGTAACCAGCAATACCCCAAAATACGAACAGTATATTCCTAAGATTAAAGCGCAAAATCCGTCACTTCTTGTAGGCGCAGGTACGATAACCAATACAGAATTAGCCAAACAAGCAATAGACGCAGGTGCAGAATTTTTAGTCACACCAAATACTTCAGAGAGTGTTGTGAAATTTGCTCACGACAACCAGGTACCAGTAGTTATGGGCGTACTTACTCCCACAGATATTGTTGCCGCAAAAGAGGCTAACGCAGACATCATTAAGCTGTTTCCTGCAGAACCCCTTGGGCCAGAATATCTCAAAGCATTAGCCAAAGGCCCGTTTCTCGATTTACCTTTCTTCCCAGTAGGTGGTTTGGATGAGAAGAATACCCCTCTTTATCTTCAAGCGGGTGCTGCAGGTGTTGGCATTGGTGGTAGTCTAACTTCACCTGTTAATAGTGATGAAGAACGAGCGGAGGTCATAGAGCGCATCAAAGTACTCTTGAGTCATTTGTCTAGATAGCCCTGACATTCTCTCTTCGGGCGTATTGCATCTAACAATACGCTCATCTTCCACCATTCTAATATCCGAAGCTTCGTTAACAATATTCAAACAACCTATACGAATTGATAACTTTTCAATTGACAACACTTCCTATTAACAATATAAAGGTATGATGTTTGTTTTATTGTGATGTGAGAGTTATGAGGTTGAACAGCAACAAGCACATTTTGCCGTTAAGTTTGCTCCTTGTGATGACAGTGCTCGCTATAAATGGCTGCATTGTTAGTCAGCCGTCAAAATCACATCCTCATGTTTTGTTCATTTCTATCGACGACCTTCGCCCTGAATTAGGAAGTTATGGAAGTGATCAAGCAATAACACCAAATATTGATAGGCTTGCGAGTGAGGGCATTAAGTTCACCAGAGCATATGCGCAGCAGGCCATATGTGGTCCTTCCAGAGCCAGCGTCATGACCGGATTGCGACCGGACTCTGTTGGTGTTACTCATAATTACGTCAAGTTCCGAGAAAGCCAGCCTAATGTAGTGACTATTCCACAGTATTTTGTAGAACATGGATATCAAGCGACCTACGTGGGCAAGATTTTTCATCATGGAGACTTAGATGATGATTTATCTTGGACCTGGCTCCCTTCTCGCGATTTGCTTAATGGTGTAACCAAGCCATCTCGTTACGCAGATCCTGTGAATACTGAAATACAGCGTGAAAACAAACAGAGGATGATTGCTCAATATGGTGCACAAGCACGTTTTGGTTTTGGTAGCGGCCCCGCAATAGAGGGAGTAGTTACTCCCGACAATTCCTATCACGACGGATACAACACAGAATTGGGTATCGCAGCGTTGGAGCATTTACTAAATTCATCTAACAAACCTATATTTTTCGGTTTTGGAATGAATAAACCTCATCTTCCTTGGGTCGCGCCAAAGCAGTATTGGGACTTGTATAATGCTGAAGATATATCACTTGCTATTGATAAAGATGCTCCCATCAATGGAGCCGCCATGGGACTACACGCATCTTTTGAACTACGCACATTTTACGATATTCCAAAATACGGTGATATTTCTGAAGCGCAAGCTAGGGAGTTAAAGCACGCCTACTTGGCAAGTGTGAGCTACGTTGATGCTCAGATAGGTCGGTTGCTTGAAGCGTTTGAAAATGCCGGGGTATTAGATAACACCATTATTGTATTGTGGAGTGATCATGGATACCACTTGGGTGAAAAGGGAATTTGGGGTAAGGCATCAAACTATGAAATAGCCACACGAGTTCCTTTGGTATTTTGGACCCCAGAATTAGCACAAAATCAGCGAGAACCTGTGACTTCAGATGCACTTGCTGAGCTGATCGATATTTTTCCTACGCTCGCTGAAATGGCTGGCTTACCACAACCCTCAGCAAAAGATGGAACTTCATTGGTTTCACTGTTCAACTCACCAACGACGAATTTAAAGCATGCTGCATTTAGCCAGTTTCCGACTCCAGCGTTGAGAGAGTGGGGGGCTTTTCCATTGCGTAGAGGGATGCGAGAAACCTACTTTGGACCCCTCATCGAGGACGTCGAGGAGAATATCGCGGTTCAAATGGGAGACCGCTGGGACAAAACCTTATTTGAAACTGGTGTCATGGGTTACACCATGCGGACTAGTGATTATCGATTAATTGCTTGGCTAGACCAAACGTCGCCAGATGCGCCACCTCTGTTTGTCGAGTTGTACGATGAAAACTCAGACCCACTCGAAACCAACAACATAGCTGCCGAAAATCAGATGCTTGTATCAGATTTACTCAATCAACTTTATGTGAGTTTATCGCTCCCACAACAAGGAAGTAGTCACTAATGGAACGTAGAAGCTTTTTTAAATTTGGTGCAGCAAGTGTTGCTGCTGTGGGTATGGCTCCAGGGTTGGCAAGTGCTTCTCAAGATCAGTCACTGGCTGCTCGCACTACTGATAAATGGTTTCATTTGGGAAAAGGTGAATCTGTATCGCCTGGTAGACAACAAAACAAAGATGTGGATGTAGCGGTTATTGGCGGAGGTGCGGCTGGTATTTGTGCAGCCGTATCGGCTGCCAGAAACGGCGCAAAAGTCATTCTAGTGCAAGATCGCCCAGTCCTTGGGGGTAATGCTTCCAGCGAAATGCGTGTGCATCTCAACGGTGTAAATCACTTAAAAAATGGTCTTCCAGAAAGGGAAACCGGCATCATTGAAGAAATACTGTTGCACAACCGTTTCGAAAACCCGCAAGAGTCTTTTCCCGTGTGGGATCATGTGCTTTACGACTTTGTGATCCGCGAGCCAAATATTGAATTACTGCTTAACACTCAAGCCATTCAAGCCATCACGCTTGATAACAACATAGTCACCGCGCGTTGCTGGCAACTCACTACAGAAACTGAGTTTATGATAAACGCTAAGTTTTTCATCGATTGTTCTGGTGATGGCTTACTTGCCGCAAGCGCTGGTGCTGAGTATCGTACTGGGCGAGAGGGTAAAGCTGAGTTTAATGAGCAGTATGCGCCGGAACAACCCGATGGTTGGCAGATGGGAGCATCGTTACTCATGTCGGCCAAAGATATGGGTAGGCCCATGCCGTATTCACCGCCAAGCTGGGCTATTGCGTACGACCCAGAAAAGAATGGGGCCCATAAAAAACGTAAATTCCACGCTTATCACGAGGGTATTTGGTGGATTGAAGTGGGTAGTGACGACGATATTATTGCCGATGCAGAAGTAAATCGTCACAAGCTCATGGGGTACTTACATGGCGTTTGGGATTACATAAAGAATTCCGGAAACTTCCCTGAATCTGAGAATTTGGCGCTTGATTGGGTGGGTTCTCTGCCTTCACGGCGGGAATCTCGACGTTTTATTGGAGACTACATCCTTTCCGAGCCTGATATGTTGGGTTACAAAGATTTTGAAGATGCAGTGGCTTTTGGTGGCTGGTCGTTGGATGAACACAACCCTGGGGGTATCGAAAATCCAACCGAACCACCCAGCTATTTTCACGCACACTTTGAGAATATTTATCAGTTTCCGTTTCGAAGCCTATATTCGAGAAACATTCAAAACTTATTGTTCGCTGGCAGAAACGTGAGTCAAACTCACATTGCACTGTCGTCATCACGAATCATGGCAACCTGTGCGCTTCAAGGTCAAGCAGTAGGTACCGCAGCGGCACTTTGCTGCGAAAAGGGAATATCTCCAAGAACCTTGGCAAATACCTTTATTGATGAACTACAGGAACAACTTCTTAGAGATGACGTTTACATTCCCAAGCGTCCTGCAAAGGACCCTGACGATTTAGTTAATAAGGTATCTGCAATATTTGCAAACACGACTAAATCAGGGAACGCAACTAACTTAACAAACGGTATTTCCAGAGATATCGACGGTAACATCAAT
This sequence comes from Alteromonas sp. KUL49, assembly GCF_006538345.1. Lineage (GTDB taxonomy): Bacteria > Pseudomonadota > Gammaproteobacteria > Enterobacterales > Alteromonadaceae > Alteromonas. Next base: position 143,597 of record NZ_BJKL01000012.1, read on the forward strand.
CATTGGGAGTCTATTGATTTACCCGCTACCATCCAACTTGAATGGGAGAGCCCGGTAGAAATATCACGGGTTTTGATGAAATGCGACACTAACGTTAAGCGCAACATCATGATGCGCAAAGATTCTAAAAATGACGGTATCTATCGCAATGATGTACCAGAAGAAATGCTCAAAGCGCTGCAACTTGAAGTACGAGTAAGAGGGCAGTGGCAATCCGTTGGCACAATAGCGGGTAACCGTACGAGGCTCATCACCGCAGATTTTCCAAAACAAACGGTTACTGCTCTACGAGTAACCTTGACAGAAACCTACGGGAAAACCTCAGCACGTTTGTACGAAATTAGAGCTTACACCTAATGATGCAAATGCTTGTAACTAACTTCTCACGTATTGGCGCGACTTTACTTTTAGCTGTTGTTTTCACGATTGGCGGATGCAGTGAATATAGAACAACCGCTTCTCACGATGAGAACTCAACATCCACTACTTCAAAATCCATAGTCGTGGAATTTGAACACATCGCTAACACTGAAGGAGAGTCTGTGGCTAAGACTCTCACCATGCATAAGGACTCGGATGGCGATATTCAAAGTTACAGTATGACTGTTGAATCAGTTTATTGTGGTGAGGACGTTTGTAAGGTGGATCCGGTTACCATGTACTGGAATCCTTATGGGCAATATACGCATTACTCTTTAATTGAAGGAATAGAGCTAGAAAAGGGAAATGCGCTGCCATTTGAAGCTGCCGACTACGACAAGCTTCACGACATCTTGCTAAATCCAGAAAACAGTTTGCGTTACCTTGTTAAAGAAGAACTTGTTTCCGAAAAACGCGGTGGAAATGCTGTAGATGCGCTCTCAGGTGCAACTATCGCGATGAATAAGAACGATTATGTGGAGCAGGCAATATGGACATGTTTCACCTTATGGCACTTTGCCCATGGTCCTGTATCTCAAATAGCGCGTGATTTTACGGGAGCACAGCTGGGTGAAGAAAAACTGCTTGCGCTTGTAGCGTCTGGTGTGGATGCTGAAGTTACTTTTGCATTGGAGCAATTGACTCTTCATCAGGCTAATAATGAGCGGGTGATCAGCGTTGTATTTAACGCTCTATCTCAGAGATTGAATCAATCCAATGCTAGCCCTTTGGATATGGTGTTGCTTCAAGCATACCTCAACTATCTGAGTCAACTACAACACTCAGAGTTTCACCAGCACGTTATTGTACTTTTTGATCGAAAGCAGAATTGGTTGTACCCACATTTATTAAAGGTGCTATCCGACCGTAACGCCGATGATGAGGGGATTTTATCCAGCTCAGTATCACAGATTGCGATGAGTATTGATAACACTTGGAAGCCTCAACACATTCACCAATTCCTAACGTTACTCAATGGCAAGCCATATGACTTCAGCCAGATAAACCAAGCACTGACAAATGTCCTCAACACATTAGATTTTATCAGTGCTCGCTCATTGTATTGGTTCCTAGTCAACCAAACACTCAGCGACGAACAAAACCTCACTTTGGTGCGTTTTTCACAAAGCAATAGGGAGAGGTTATAGCAATATTTAACTATTTCTTTCATCAATCGAATTCAATTAACGTAAAATCACTCTCGAGACAGCAATTGCTACTGGTCTCGTGCTTTAAGGAGAATTAAATGAAACGCCAAATACTCGGAGCCACCCTTGCTCCATTGGCATTACTCGTGTCAGCGTGTTCCCAACAGGCGGCTACACCACCTCAACAAACCAGTATTGAACCTGCACCAGTCGTTCAAACGAGTACGAATGTGTATGAGCAGGAAGCCTTGGTTAAGATCGCCAAACTTAAAGGTATGATGGACGAGGCGGAGCAACGGGGCTTTGATACACAGCGAGAAAAAACCATCATTTGGTTCTCTGAACAGTTTCTTACCTTTGCACAATGGGATGAAGATAACTACGACGCAGTGGTTGCATTATTCGGATACGAGCGTTATTACGCGCCGGACAAAGAGCGACTAGCGCGAGAGCTACCGGATTTCGAGCGTAAAAAAGTCATTCAAATATTAGACGTGGGTATAGAAAGTTTACGACAAGTACTCGCTGGTGAAATTACTCGTCGTCCGGTAAATCTTGTTGACTGGCAAAACACCACTGCAGAAGACAATATGTTTGTAAGTAACGGTAAGCCAATTTTCCCTTACGACTACTTCTCTAAAACTGTTGGGCAGCCGCTAACTAACACCGATGTATATAACGACCACCTCGGTGCGTTGTATCATGGCGGTGAGAATCTTTATCCCGTTGACCACGACCGCGCAATTAACTCTTTCTTGCTCAAAGAAGACGGTACGTTCGACGAAGAATTAATGAAAGAACTCACGTCTATTCCCGATACAAACATCGGCTTTTTGGTGTATTGGATCATGGGGATCCCTGAATGGGTTGAAGCCCGTGAACCTGAAGTGCGTAAAGGTCGTTCTTTGTTCACAGGTTTTGACGTTGATAACCCGCTAGCGCGCGAATTGTGGGGTAAAATTATCCGTCGTACCGCTGAGTTGACGAAAGGTAAAAAGGTCACCGAGTTAGGTTTTGTACTCGCCAACGAACCTCACTGGTACGCTGAAAAAGGACATTGGACCCAGCGCTACAAAGAGATGAATAGCATTTCTTCTTACACGCTGAATAAATTTAGAGATTGGCTAGACAGGAAGTATTCAGGAGATATCTCATCCTTAAACACCAACTGGGGAACGTCTTTTACCAATTTTGGTGATGTAGAGATTGAAATTCCTATCGATCCAGTATTGTTGGGCACGCCAAAGTGGTACGACTGGAGCCGCTATAACATGGATAGAGGAACCGATTGGTTTACCTTTATGCAAAGTGAATTGCACGCAGTTAATCCTGAGGCTGATACTCACATAAAAATCATGCCGCGTATGTTCATGTACAATGAGCGTTCGGGTGGTATCGATGTTGAGGCACTCACTGAATTGACGACTATGATAGGGCACGATGCCAAAGCATTAGGTAGCCCAAATATCCGCCCCGGCAGATCTTCAGCATGGATCGAGCGATACGCGTACTATTGGAACGGCGTTGGCATGTTCCATGATTTCATTGAGTCAGTGGCGCCAGACAAAATTAACGTAAACTCCGAATCTCACTTCTTGTCTTCTGGCCAGTGGAGAGACCTTGAGATGCGTACCAGTTATGTACGCAGTGTCTACTGGTTAGCCACGCTACAAGGAATGGATGCAAACATGGGGTGGTTCTGGGCTCGGGACCCAGATGGTTCTCCTGAAGATCGCTTAGAGGGTGAGTTAAACTTCTTTGATCCTGCCCTCGCTGGCTCGTTTGCGGGTTCTAACAATATGCAGCCACACGTAACCAATGAAGTTACGCAGGTTATGTATGACTTGAACAGTTTCTCTGAAGAGATTGTGGCGCTGCGTGAACAAAAACGCCCCTTGCGATTCTTCTATACTGAGACTACCGCGATTAACACGAAAAACTACATGACTGAGCGCTTTAAGCTTTATGAAGAGTTTTTCTTTGAAGGCTTCCCGCTTGGCTTTGTGACTCAGAATATTATTCAAAAGCAAGATAACGGACTTTGGGATGTGGTGGTAGTTTATCAAACTAGTCACGTTACTGATCAAGAGTTTGAAGCACTTCAATCTTACTTAGACAATGGCGGTACAGTCGTTCTTGATTCGTTAGAGAGCTTATCACTCAACGAGTACGGCCAAGCTCGCAACGCACAACTACAGCAAAGCAAAGGTAAGCTTGTGGTAATGCCAGAGGGCAGTGGAATTGCGGAAATTAAACAAGCTGCTATGGCTTATGTCGGCAACGAATCGCAAGACATTATTATTGAAGAAGACAACGGCGAAGCGTTTAAAACCACTATGTGGCGTCAAGTTCAGCGTGAAGACGGTTCCTATCTAGTTAACGTGCTAAACCTTGGACACAACGAGGCTAAATTGTCATTGACATTACGTAGCGGTCAAGATGTAACGATGACCGATATGATGACAGGGAACGCCGTTAACTCTGACTTTACACTACCTTCAGAAGGTGTGTTACTGCTTGAAGTAACGCCAAAATAATGTGTTACCGGTGGTATCACCGGTAACCCTTATAAAAAAGCACGCTACTGATCACA
>NZ_BJKL01000013.1 GCF_006538345.1 Alteromonas sp. KUL49
CGGTCTGCTTCTGCTTCTGCTTCTGCTTCTGCTTCTGCTTCTGCTTCTGCTTCTGCTTCTGCTTCTGCTTCTGCTTCTGCTTCTGCTTCTGCTTCTGCTTCTGCTTCTGCTTCTGCTTCTGCTTCTGCTTCTGCTTCTGCAAGACCGTCGTCCTGAGTGGTATCGATGTCAAGAACTTCTTCATCTACACCATCGGATATTTCATCCTCTTCGAGACTTTCCTCACCTGACAATTCAGCTATCAGCGAATCCGATAGATCATCCACCTGTTCAATAGCGTCTTGTTCTTCTGACTCGAGTTCAGCGAGTAACTCGTCGGTTAGTGCATCATCAATAGATTCAGGCACATCGAGTTCTGCCTCAGAGGCTTCAAGTTCACTTTCCAACTCAGAGACCAGAGCATCAGAAATTTCATCCAACTCCGCTTGACTGGTTTCCTCTTCAGCTTCCAACTCAGCGAGTAAGTCGTCTGTGAGGTCATCACTATCGAAAGTATCGGTATCTATGGTCTCGTTTGAAGTCTCTACGGCTTCGATTGGATCTGGCGTAGACGATGTGACATCGTCATTATCATCACCAAACACGTCATCTTTGGCTTCTGCTTGAAGTTCAGAGATTAAGTCTTCTGAGATAGGATCTACAAAGTCATCAGCATTTGCCATATCTTCCACGTCAATGGACTCGAGATCATCGGCAATGGCGTCTAAATCCTGAATACCTTGAGGTGATGGCTGTGGTGAAGTGATTTCTTCTTCATCTTCGGGCCCCGCCATGTCCATCATCGCGGCCATATCGCCCATCTGTTCGATTTGCTCTATCTCACCCAGCAAATCATCAGTGATGCGATCGATATCTTGATTTTGCTGATTTATCTCATCATCAAGCTTTTCAAGCATATCTTCATTTATCAGTTCATCCTTACTGTCTAGCTCATCAGTGAGCGAGGTCTCAGGTGTATGTTCTTCCAGCAAATCATCAATACTGATCTCAGGAGTCTCTTCCTCCTCAACTGGCGGCGGAGTAACAAACTCTGGGGGCTCTTCTAAATCAACCGTACCCTCGTCATCTGGCTCATCCATGCTTCCACTGTCAAGCAGAGCATCAATATCGTCGTCGGTAACTATCTCATTTTCATCAGAATCAAACGCCTCTGCTTCGAGGATATTGTCGATGTCGCTATCGGTTGCGACCTCGTCTGAATCTTCTTGTAATACTTCAGATGCGTCTTCGAAACTATTGTCTAAATCACTCAAGACATCATCTTCACCGGATAGGTCGATACCATCTAAATCAGACTCACTGTTGTCATTGAGTACTTTGTCGGAGAGATCCTCGTCATCAAACAAACTGTCAAGTTCATTCTGGTCTAGGGCATCGGCGCCAGCCTCAAACTCATCTGATGAATCATCGTCGGGCACTAACATGTCGTCTTCGAGATCGGCAAAACTATCTAACTCTGAATCGAGAGACTCTTCGAGTTCAGAGGTAAGCACGTCATCGAGTAAATCGTCGTCGTTGAACAATTCATCATCAGAGAGATCGGGTGTGTCTAACTCGTCAGTTGGCGTCAGCGGCGAACTCAAGTCAGGAACATCGCCGTCCGGTAACGGCATATCATCAACAACATGGGCAGGCTGTGCAGCGGGTTGTGGCGTTGGCTCTGCTTTGTTACGTTTAAGCAGCCAATTGATCAATAGTCCCATGAAAAGCAGCGTAATTAGTCCAGTGCCACTTATCAGAGCGATGGGACTGCTCAATGCATTTAGAATCGAAGCTTCTTCTTCTGCAGCTCGCTGGGCCTGCTCGGCCTTAAGCATATCTAATAGTTCTTGCTGCAGTGCTACTTGTGTATCAAGCTGAGATTGAACGTCGCCTTCAACCTGATTTCTAAGGGTTTCCAGTTCACCGTTAACTGCATCTACGCGGTCGTACAATCGACGGTTTTCGTCAAGTAAGGCTTGAACGTTGTCGAGAGACGCCGCAAATTGCATACGAAGTTCATCGAACTGGCGAGTTTGTTCTTCGTCAAGCGCTGATATTTGTTCTTCGATATCCGATTGGGTTTGTGACAGGTCGTTCTGATTAACCAAGGGCGACGGCGGCTTTATATTTCTTACACTGCTGCCAGGCGCATTTTGCATAGTGGCAAAATCTCGGTCGTCTTTCTCTGCTTTAAGCTTGGCGTCCTCGGCGTCGATTCTTGCAATATAGCGCTCTGAAGGTAGACGAAGCATTTGACCTTCAACTAAGAGATTTAAATTGTCTTTCTCGAAGGCATTGGGGTTAAGTTCATAGATGCCCACCATGACTTGGTAGACAGACAGGGCATTGTTCTGACGGTAGCGGTCGGCAATACGCCACAAAGTGTCTTGTTCGTCGATGGGACCGTATTCTAAACCTGAATATTGGCTAGTGGCATCTTTCGGCCCCATTAGCACCGTTGAACGCTCTTGCGCGTCCACGAGAGAAAAGGGGCTCGCCATTAATAATGTGAGTGCAAGCAAGCCCGACAAATGCAATTTCATAGCGATCCTATATGCCCTAAGCGTCAAACCACCACGCATTTTTTGGTGGTATTGATGGTCAAGATTAACGTTCAACAAAAAATTGACGCTTGACCTTTATTTTTGTCAGGTACGCTTTTTGTTATGAATACTCATCCATATCAGTAAAAAGTAACGATAAAACGTTGATTAATAGGCATTTACCTTCAAAAGTCAACATTGTATTTACACGTACCCGCTATCCAAACTATAAACCAGTTATGCAAGGCGATCTAGTTTGTGCGCCAGATTTCGCCATTTACTTGTAGTTGTGGTTAATGACTATGCAAAAAGCACGCTAACTTGCAGAAATGGAAGTTATTTTTTAAAGATTCGACAATTCGATTTTTGCAGAAAACCTTAGAGCGACGTTTAACGGGAGTGAGTTGAGCACTCCCGACACGAATATTGCCTAGAGATAATCTCGAATAATAGTTTCGGCAATCTGAATACTATTGGTTGCCGCGCCTTTACGCACATTGTCAGACACCACCCACAGGTTTAGGCCCTGAGGATGAGAAATGTCATTTCTGACGCGTCCTACGTGGACCAAATCATTCCCGCTCGCACTGCTTACCTGAGTTGGAAATTGTTTAGCGTCCTCGTACAGCGTTACGCCGCTTGCCTCTTCCAGCAACTGTTTTACGTGTTCAGCGTCGATTGGCATGCGAGTTTCAAGATGAATAGCCTCTGCATGGCCATAAAACACTGGAACTCTGACCGCAGTGGCATTAACCAATATACTGTCGTCCCCTAGAATCTTTTGCGTCTCCCACACCATTTTCATTTCTTCTTTGGTGTAGTCATTGTCTTGGAACTCGTCAATTTGTGGAATGACATTAAAGGCAATTTGACGACTGAAAGGTTCGTGCTTGAGCTCTCTAGCGTTAAGCAAATCTGCGGTTTGTTTTGCAAGTGCTTCCATAGCCTCGCGACCGCCACCCGACACCGATTGGTAGGTAGATACGTTTATACGGTCAATACCCACTGTATCGTGAATGGGCTTAAGCGCAACAACCATTTGAATGGTGGAACAATTGGGATTAGCAATAATGTTGGTACTTCTGAAATCTGCCAATGCGTGAGGGTTAACCTCTGGTACCACAAGCGGAATTTCAGGGTTGTATCTAAACTGAGAGGTATTGTCGATAACAATACAGCCAGAATCCGCCGCTAATGGGGCAAATTTTGCCGATACGCTGCCACCCGCAGAAAAGAAGCCAAATTGAACTTCAGACCAATCGAAAGTGTCTGCATCGAGCACTTCAATATCTTCGCCCTTAAAGGTGACGGTGCTCCCAGCAGAACGACTACTTGCCAAGGGATAAAGACGATTTACAGGAAAGCCCCGCTCATCAAGTAAGTCGATAATAGTTTGTCCAACTAATCCTGTTGCGCCCAAAACGGCAACATCGAATGCTTGTGACATGGTGGATTTATCTCCGGATAATATATAAAAACGTTTTACTGTACTGTTTTACTCTACAAGGACAGTGTAAACCCTAGTGCGTTTAATTGATGACGAATTCCCATTGACGTTTTGTCATCAATCATCAAGGTGTATGCAGAACACTCCCGCCTAGTTCGATAATGCTTACGACTGTGCGCGAAAGTCTCGCCAATCGATTGATTATTTTCGGCTACTTGTTCTCGAAAGTGTTTATCGTCATCACTCACATCGTAAACAGCCAATAGCAGTGCAACTAGATCATCAGATGACAACTGCTCTGCACTGGGGTTGTTTAAATGAACTGTCATTGGCGCTGGGGTAGTCAGGAAATCACTTAACCGTTTTGACGGTGTTATCCCTGCAAATTCGCAAATCTGCTCGTACACCATTTGCGTTCCGCGGACCTTACCCTCAACAGAGTGACCTGCAATATGCGGAGAGACAAACCAGGTTGGAGCCAATGCAGCAGGATTGATGTTTGGTTCGTTGTCAAAAACGTCGAGTACCACGGTGGGCGCGTTTGCTTGACTAAGTCGCGCAAGCAACGCATTTTCATTGATGACTTCGCCGCGACATGCATTAATCAGCAGTTGATTGTCATTCAAGCCAGCAAGCGCTTTACCATCAATGAGGTTGCCTGTGGGATGATCTCCACCAGCAACAAAAGGCACATGAAGCGATACAACGTCACACTCTAAAATTTGTGACATGTTTACCAAGTCCCGAGAGTCTCCAGCATCTTGCAATGGAGGGTCGCATAATAAATGGGGAATGTTAGCCGCAGTCAACAAACCGCTGAGTGCAGTGCCCACATTTCCTGCACCGACAATGCCAACAGTAATATCTTCAATACTTAGCTTTTTTGCTTTGTGAGCAAGTAAAATTGTACTCAATACGTACTCTGCAACAGCAACTGCATTACAGCCAGCCGCAGAGTTCCAAGAAATGCCCCGCTCATCTAAGTAGGTTTTATCAATATGATTTGTTCCTGCGGTTGCAGTGGTCACAAACTTTAGTTTGTTTGCATGCTGTAGTAATGCAGGGGTAATTTTAGTGGTTGAGCGGATAGCCAGCACATCAACATCTTTGAGTGCTTCTGGCGTTAACGATTGCCAACGATAGGCTTCAACGTCCCCGAGTTCACTAAGGTATTCGCGACCAAAAGGGATAGAATCTTCAAATAGTATTTTCATGGGCGGGATTTTATCTTATTTCCCTGTATTTTATCACCTGAAATCACATCTAACCTTCCCTCATACTTTACTCCGGGCAAAAACCTCATTATAACTGGCACCAATCACCAGCAATGGCATACCTATGAAAACCGCAATTGACTACCATTCCGCATTTATGAGCTCCCCGTGGTTTGCCAGTATGCCAGAACCGCTACAACACACTCTGCTTGCCAATGCGCACATAAAACATTTAGCTGAGGGGCAAATGCTCCACGCTAAAGGCGACGAGGGTACGGGGTTTTACGGTGTGTGCGAAGGGCGAATGCGGGTAGTTAATCACTGTACCGATGGTCGAACCCTACTCCTCGCTTTGCTGGATGCAGGCACTTGGTTTGGTGAGATATCCATGTTTGATGATCAGCCACGAACCCATGATAGCTATGGTGAAAACAACACAGTTATCGCTTTTATCCCCAAAGCAAAGTTCAGGGCGCTGTTAGAATCTCACCCAGACTTTTACCCCTTCTTTACCAAGCTGCTGTGCACCCGTGTACGTAGTGCCTTTCAATTCATAAATGCACACACAGGGTTAAGTATTGAAGAGCAATTGAAAAAGCGTTTACTCATGCTAGTAACAAGCTACGGGCAACACATGTGTAAAAGCGAGTCTATCACGCTGTCACTGTCACAAGAGTCGCTAGCGCAGATGATCAACAGTAGTCGACAAACGGTAAATCAGCTACTTAAAGCCATGGAGAAAACTGGCGAGGTAAAATTGACGTACGGAAAGATTACCATTATTGAACCCAACGCGTTTTTTGGTCAGGTTCAATAACGATAATTAATTCAGCGGCACTGCGAACTAATTCGCGAATTAGCCTTGGTAACGCTGCATCACCAACGTAGCGTTAGTTCCACCAAAGCCGAAGCTGTTAGACATCACAGTGTTTAGTGTCGCTTCACGAGCTTCTGTAACAATATCTAAACCAGCCGCTGCTTCATCTAGGGTATCGATGTTAATAGACGGCGCTATGAAATTGTTTTCCATCATCAACAAGCTATAAATCGCCTCATTAACACCAGCCGCTCCTAATGCGTGACCTGTCAGTGACTTAGTCGCACTAATTGGTACACCAGACTGGCCAAAGACTTCCTGAATAGCAGCAAGTTCTTTTACGTCACCAACTGGCGTTGAAGTACCGTGGGTGTTCAAATAATCAATAGGTGCATTTACGTTTTGCATAGCCATTTGCATACAACGTACTGCCCCTTCGCCTGACGGCGCTACCATGTCAAAACCGTCTGACGTCGCTCCATAACCAACAACTTCGGCGTAGATCGTTGCGCCACGAGCAAGCGCGTGCTCGAGTTCTTCTACAACAACCATACCGCCACCACCAGAGCTTACAAAACCATCACGGTCAGCGTCGTAAGTACGTGAAGCTAAAGCTGGGTTGTCATTGTACTTAGTACTTAGCGCACCCATCGCGTCGAATTGGCTTGAAAGTGCCCAGTGGAGTTCTTCACCACCGCCTGCAAACACAACGTCTTGTTTGCCTAACTGGATAAGCTCCATAGCGTTACCAATACAGTGTGCGCTAGTTGCACAGGCTGACGCGATTGAATAGTTCACACCGCGAATTTTAAACGGTGTTGCCAAACATGCCGACACTGTCGATGCCATACAACGTGGTACCATATAGGGACCAACGCGTTTAACGCCTTTTTGACGAAGAATGTCAGCAGATGCCACTTGGTTATCAGATGATGCACCGCCCGAGCCAGCGATAATACCAGTGCGATCGTTTGAAATGTCGCTAGCTTCTAAACCAGAATCTTCAATTGCCTGTTGCATAGCAACGTAGGCATATGCCGCAGCATCGCCCATAAAACGCATAGCTTTACGGTCAATGTGCTCTTTTAAATCGATATCAATGTTGCCCCACACTTGGCTGCGTAGGCCCATTTCAGCAAATTGCTCTGAATGTGTTATTCCAGATTTACCAGATTTTAAAGATGCCAACACATCCTGCTTATTCACTCCGATACTAGACACTATGCCTAGCCCGGTTATTACTGCTCTTCTCATAGGTTCCCCTTCGCGTTGATGCGGCTATGGTAACGGTTTTGATTGTTAAAGTGGTCAGCTTTGCGCCTCAAGTGAGAAACATAGACCAGAAAAGTACCACATCATTCATTATTGTTATCAGTAACAGGTATAATACGCTGCTCGGTTACCGCTTTTCGTGACATCAATGTACCACGAAAGCCGTGACCCGCAAATTTCAGCGTACACTTGTTCACCAAAGGGTAAACCAGTTGCTGAAAAAGTGCACATATTTTGATGCTAAAACTTAGGTAGTAGTAAAAAGTGAAGTCTGAACAAGCAAAAGTACATTTTAATGACAGCGGCACACCGGTGGCCGATCATTTTGACGATGTTTATTTTTCAAATGACAGCGGTATTGATGAAACCCAACATGTATTTGTTGCCGGTAACGATTTACACGAACGCTGGGAATCATGGACACAAGCCACATTTATCATTGCAGAAACTGGCTTTGGCACGGGGCTAAACTTTCTTGTCGCTATGGCTGAATTTACCAAGTTTAAACAGCAGCACCCCAACCATCCGCTTCGCTCCTTACATTTTTTAAGTACAGAGAAGTTTCCTTTGTCTCAGCACGATATGGCTAAGGCACTAGAAGCATTTCCAGCCTTGCAAGCAGAAGCATCATGTCTTTCAGCACTTTATCCTATTAGTCTCCAAGGTTGTCATCGCTTAGAGTTTCCCACTTTTGATACACGACTAGACCTATGGTTTGGTGACGTTCATCAGCTCCTCCCCCAGTGGTCCAGCCCTGAATACGGGTTAGTTGATGCCTGGTTCCTCGATGGTTTTGCCCCCAGTAAAAACCCTGAAATGTGGACTGACGCTCTGTTTAGCGAAATGACGCGTTTATCCAAAGAAGGCACTACATTTGGTACCTTCACTGCGGCTGGTATTGTGAAGCGAGGGTTAGCTGCCGCAGGCTTTACCATTAAAAAACGCAATGGATTTGGCCGCAAGCGAGACATGCTTACAGGGACACTAGATAAGAAACCCAGCGCTCTAGTACAAGGGCCGCTTCAACGATACGCAAACAGCGCTTTGAAGCCAAACGACCACGTAGTAGTCGTGGGATCTGGGCTAGCCGCGGCTAACACAGTGCTGTCTTTAGCAAAGCGAGGGATTGACGTTACCCTATGTTATGACCAAGACGAGCTTGCAACCGGTGCCTCGGGTAACCCTCAAGGTGGTTTTTATCCTCAGTTGCACGCACAAGCCAGTATTTCTAGCCGTATTCAAGCCCACGGATTTCTTTACGCCCGCCGACAGTACGATCATATCATTGCCAATGATGGTGATTTGGCACACGACTTTTGCAGTGTTGTGCTACTTGGTTTTAATAACAACGCACAAGAACGAATAGAAAAGCTTGCCAGTCAAAACGTTTGGCCTACAGAACTTGCTTGTTTACTTGAAAGTAACGAAGTTACCGAAAAAGCTGGGATCCCTCTTCCCTTCAAAGGCCTGTTAATAGAACACGGAGGATGGTTGTCACCACCGGACTTAGTCAGGGCCACCATTGAGCTTGCCAAGTCTATTGCGAAAGTTACGGAATGCAGTGGTTATGTATATCAAGACCACATCGAAGAAGATTCGCAAGTTTCTGTAACTTTTAGCGTCAAACAGCAAAACAAAGAAACAACAATACAGGCAAGCCATTTAGTGCTTGCAACAGGTGCTCAGTCTGTATCACAACAGGCATTTGCCTCATTGCCTCTGCGTCCAGTGCGAGGCCAAGTAGAGGCCATTCCAACCCAAACACCTCTCAATCAACTTAACACTGTGTTGTGTCACAAAGGGTACTTAACCCCAACCCTAAATGGTCGACATGCCCTTGGCTCTACTTATGTTAAAAATGATATGGCCACAGACGTGCGCACTGAAGAGAGCGAGGCGAATCTTTGCACCCATGAGCTTGCCATGGCATCAGCAGCGTTTGGGAGCGCGTTAAAGCATGACGGAAAAGCAAGAGCCGCAATCAGGCTTGGTGTTCCCGATCATCAACCACTGGTGGGTAACCTACATAACTTCGACGACATCAAACCAATGTATTCAGATCTAAATCGAGGTAAGCCGCTAAGCACAACACCAATTTTGCCAAATGCTAGAGTGAGCACACTGACTTGCTTAGGTTCACGAGGGTTAACCACAGGTCCGTTGATGGCGGAAACCTTAGTTAGTGAACTCTGTCACGAGCCCTTGCCATTAGATGAAGATTTAAGCCAGGCAGTAAACCCCGCCCGCTTTATGGTGAAAGCCTGCATCCGCGGTGAATAGCAGGCTTGGAGACGTTGCAGCGTTGGAGCGCTTTCACTTGCTAGGATTTGTGTAAACTCGTGACGATAAATGCAGGTATGTATATGTTTGCACTCGACATCACCTGCTTGTTTTCTAGAGACACGATACGCGCGTTCACTCGTAGACCGCGTTCATCTTCAATAATAGTCCCGGTGACAAGGTGATCCATCGCCAATTCGCTGGCAAGATATTTAGCACTTCGCGACATCGCAAAATCGCCATAAGGTGACACGGTAATACCATTCGCTAGTTTGAAGTCGACGATAGACACACCGAAATCTTGCAGCTCAGCAATCAAATATTCTGAAAGCTGATTCCCTAACACAGTCGAGGTTGAAAGTGTTGCGTCAAAACGAACAAATGATGTAATGCCAACAAGGTCGTCCTGAGTAAGCTGGGTAGCATTTTCCATCAAATCCATGGCCAACTGAGAGGCATAATCATTCAAGCGTTTGTGGGTCTGACTAGGCGCAAAACCACTGTGTAGCGGATCGCGATAAGTTTGTTCTTGAGCCGACAAATGGGCGTGCTCTTGGTCTCGTGAATCTGGTGTGTAAACAAACCCAGACGGGTTGGCCGGATACATGGGTTCTTGCATAGGTTCTGGCTCAGGCTCTACGAAAAAGGCGCTGAATTCAGGTGACATAGCACACCCTGATAGACAGGCCATAAGCATCAATGCAGAGACAAAACCAGTGCGTTTGAAAGCCATACTTTACCCTCTGCTCAGTGAAACACCGTCGCGCTCGGTGCCTCTAGTTGAGCCGTCGCTTGGAATCAATGCATCAACCACATAGAACGGCACTAGCATTTGTGCACTGGCAACCACAGCGCGCGAGTCTATACCTAGGATCCTCGCGTTGACCAACACACCACCTTGATGTTTCGTCATCGTGCCTGTAAGTACATATTCGATAGGTAAGCTGCTGCTTAGTTCTAGGTAGTCGCGGCTCAGGACAAAATCGCCACCTTCAGTAATACGAATGTATTCTGTTGCTTTGAAGTCGATGACTGGAACTCTAAATTTATGAAGCTCGTGTACAAAAGACTCTGCCATTTGCTTACCGAGCAAATCAGTTTGCTGCAAATCGCTGTCTAGTAATGCGAAATGTGTCACGCCTACAGGCGTTCCCTCATTGACATATTCCATGTTAGCGATGAGGTCTTGCGTCATATTTTTAACATAGTCGCCAATGTGCTTGGTTAACGGACGGCCGGTGTAAGCACCTTGAACACTTGAATAGATAGGGGGCTGACCTAACGCACCAAATGCGTCCATACCTGAGGATTCATTATTTTCAGAACGTACAGGGCCTCTATCAAGAGCAGTAACGTCTACAATATTAGGTGACTGACGCGTTTCGGGACCTTGTGCCATTTGCCCGTCATCAGACACCACAGCACAACCATTTAATAACATGCCAACGCTCAAAGACATCGCCAAAAAACGCTTTTTCATTTTCTTACCTCGTACCTTCGGTTCTGTACAACATACCGTTTCGGCTTGTTACTTGTTCTTGTTCCCAAAACAAATCTATTGGAAAAAATCGGGTTGCCGCGGCCACCACTTCTTTGGTTTGAACATTAATAATTCTGGCGTTCACAATTGAACCGCCTTGTTGGTGAAGCATAGTGCCTGTGACGTAGTAATCTACTCGTTCTAGCGCCGATAATCGTTCGATGTCTCTCGTTAATACTCGATCACTGTCTTCACTAATCATTATATCGTTCGAAAGCTTAAACTCTTGAGTAACATATCCTCGTTTTGTCGCCTCAGTGATCAACCCCTGTTCCAATTGATGCCCTAACATCATCATTGGATGCTGTTCCTCACCGTTGTATTTCATGGTATCAGCTGGCACAAAACCAACTACAGCATATCGCGCACCTTGTGGAGCATTTACATTGACAAA
The DNA here is from genome assembly GCF_006538345.1 of Alteromonas sp. KUL49. Classification (GTDB taxonomy): domain Bacteria; phylum Pseudomonadota; class Gammaproteobacteria; order Enterobacterales; family Alteromonadaceae; genus Alteromonas. The sequence goes on from NZ_BJKL01000013.1 coordinate 11,490, forward strand.
AAGCTCATTTGCTAATAGATACGTTTCGTACTCAACATTTCCCAAAGACGATGGAGGGGGTGGTACAGACACGCTTGTGGTTGATGTTGAATCAAACGAACTACAGCCACTTATACCAACAGCAATGACGCCAGCCATTGCGATGCTTTTTGCTATTCCACGCGCACTATGTTTCGTTGGTAATTGGAAAATACCCATACACTCACCCATGTCAAAAACTTGCCTTTCATTGGAATGTGACATCCAATCGGCTTTACTTATGATGGGAGAGGCAAAAATCGTACCATAGACCGAGGTACCATTGAGTTGAGCCACAAATTTGCTGACTCAGCTTTCTTTGTTACTGACTTTTGCTATTGGGCTAATATTACGGAGTCTGCTATTGAGCCAACATTGTTAACGGCAATGTCGGCATTGCCTTGTCGTTATCAACCTAAAAGCGGCAATGCTTTGCCTGTGAGTATGTTTGTGTAGCTTACTTACGCTATCGTACTTGGTCTAATAAACGAGCCCACAATAACTGAATTTTATCAGCATCCGTCTCATCAACTTCTTTGTTGTCAAACGCGTTTTGCAAACTCGTTGTCATATCGTGGTCTAACAAATCTAAGCACGCATCTGCGCTCATTTCTAACTTGCGCGCAATAACGGCGTAGTGCCCCTGTAAGTAACTCGCAATAAAAAGATCGTCATCACTACCGTGATTAACAACGTCATCAAGCGCGGCATCAATCGCTAAAACTTGCTCAACAAATACTTCTGGTGCTAACGCTGGGGGTTGCATAATTGATTCCTTAATTGTTACTCGTTACGACTACTCTGCGTAGTAAAATACTTTGTCTCTGTAGCCTGTAATTATTGAAAACTGACCGGCTAAAAGGTTGTCTAGGCTGCTATCACCAGAATCTAATCGCAATGGACGCCCATTGAGCGATTGCAGCTTTTGTTTAGTAGCGACCACACAAAGGTTTTCTTTACCAACACGGCGAATAAATTCTGGACTAAGTTGTTGATTACCCCTTCCCAGTACGTGCCCTTGCCCACCAATCACAGTAAGTACTATTTTCACTGGATGGGTGTCACAAAGCGCTAAGAGCTGATTGGCAGTAACATCACTGGCTACCAGTTGTTGATCTTTGACAATATCCACACCAAGCAAGGTGTTATCTAGACCTAGGTGCTCCATGATAGCCCCAACCGTAGAGCCCGACCCCATGACAAAATAGGTGTCTGGCGCATCTTCCATCATTTCAGTCACCGTGGCAGCAATATCGTCGAGTACCAATGACTCGTCTTCTTTACCGCCCATTTTTACCGCTTGCACATAGGTAAGCTCGGCAGGCACTCGCATTTCACCGTAGTGCTTTGCAATCACTTTACCCTGACGAAAGGCATTCTCGTCAATGTCTCGAACTTCCGCATCCATTTCGCTGACAAGTTCGCCTTGAATCATCTGAGCAACCACTTGTCCTGCGGCAGAGGGCGTTACGCAATACACGCCTGAATGAATCTTACAACCAGCGGGCACACCCAATACAGGTACCGAATTGCCGACTACACTACAGATATTACGAGCCGTTCCATCACCACCCGCAAACAAGATGAGGTCGACGTCGTTCGCCATTAATGCCCTCGCAGCATTTTCAGAATCTTCACCTTCAGTTTGTTCTTGTGAAGGCTGATAAACCACATCGGCGGGTAAACCGAGTGAGTGACACAGGGTTTCGCCCATCTCTCCTGCGGCGGTGTAGATGTGAAAAGGCTCGTTTAACCCTTCGAGAATAGTGAGCGCTTTTGCCATTTTCTCGTTGGCTTTTTTCTCTGCGCCCATGGCCAATGCTTTTTCCCGAATGTCAGCACCATCACTACCTTTTAGCGCTAGTGCACCGCCAATACCGGCAAATGGATTAACCACAACGCCTAATTTAAAAACCTTTTTACTCATTGGCTAACTCCTCACACTGGGTAACCTCAAACGCCGGCAAGTTACCTTGAAACTCACCTTTTAGCACGTTAATAAAACGCCATGCTCGCGGAGGAAAGTTTCCCATGAGATATGCCACCAACTGAGCCTTTACAGCACCAGTAAATGCTTCCCTATCGGGTTCAGCACCGTTGAGATTATCTGTACTCACTTGAAATTTTCGCCCTGAGGCAGCAGTGAATGCCCATTCTATCGCTTGAGGTTTCACCTCAACCTTTTCAAATTCAGCTTGTTGTAACTCGTCACGTCCGTCGGGACAGTACCAGTAACCATAATCTTCTTGTAAGCGTCTTTTTGCGCCGGCAATGCACCAATGTGCTATTTCGTGAAGCGCGCTAGAAAAATAACCATGGGCAAACACAATTTGATGGTAGGGCGTTTGATCATTCGCTGGCAGATAGATGGGCTCGTCTTCGCCTAAAACAAGGCGCGTATTAAAGTCAGAAAACTCGCTATTGAATAAACGAATAAGCACCTCGACTTGAGGGTCTTTGTCCAAGCTTGACGGTGTTGCGGTCATAGGTTTTCGAAACTCGTTACAAAAAAAGCCCAATGTACTGGTCAGCATCGTCCACAAAGTGTTTTCACTAAGCCAGTGGAGTACAAAATTTCGCGGGAGTTTACCAGAATTGGCAATACGATGTAGGCCTTTTCAACTTGAAACCCAGTGGTGGTTAGTTCAAGCTATCGCCTCATGTAGTAAGTAAGAGCAGTCGATTATTGTGACTCAGCACATTGTAAAGCATATTCACAGAGTGAACGCCCAGCGTGATATGGCAAGCGCACTGGGAATATTACCAGTCATTCACTCACTGCAAAATTGGCAATGTGAACGTTTACTGGTAACCCATGAAGACCTTGCACAGCAATCTAGGTATCAAAATGCAATGCAGTTTTTCGTAGACGAACTCTACGGCCCTAAGGATTTCAGTCAACGAGATGCAGATATTGCTCGCGTGATCCCAAAGCTTGCCAGTGTACTTCCCCAGTCAGCAATGCTTGCTATGGAAGATGCCTTGGCACTCAATGCCCTCTCCTTCGAGCTAGATATGAAGATGGCACAAGCGCTCGGGGATACACCAATTACCAGGCACAGTTATGCACAAGCCTATCGCGAAGTCGGCACACAAGAGACTCGCACCAAGCAAATAGAAATCATAGAGCATTTGGGTGCTCAATTAGATGGTGTAGTTAAAATGCGAGGCATTGGAATGTTGATTTCCTTGGCCAGGCGCCCAGCAAAAATGGCAGGCTTATTAACGCTACACGAATTTTTAGAACGTGGTTTTAAAGCCTTCAAAGCGATAGGCGATGTTCACAGCTTTATCGATCCTGTACTTGCTAAAGAGCGGGAGATAATGACAATACTGTTAGACGAAAAAAGCCCGCTTCCCGATGAAAACCCATTACCCGACGTTACGGCATGAGAAGTGTAACAGCGCAAGCCGCTGAACTGCCGTGGCGATACACCGATCCCTTCATTAAATCATGGCATATCGACAGCGATGACATTGACCACTATCAACATGTCAACAATGTCGCATATGTGCGACAAGCCGAAGCCACTGCCTGGGCACACTCGAATGCTCTGGGTTTGCACTTCGACGATTATAAAAAGCTGGACAGAGGCATGGTCATTAAACGTCATGAATTAGATTACTGCCTTGCTGCCCATGAAAATGATGAGCTGCTGTGCGGCACTTGGATCACCGAATACGATGGTAGATTAAGTTTAAAAAGACAATTTCAATTTATTTGCACTCGTAGAAAGAAAACCGTTTTCGAAGCACAAACCACCTTTGTGTGTGTTAGCTTAAGCACAGGAATGCCCAAACGTATGCCTGATTTATTTAAATCAGTGTATGGTGACGCTCGACTATTTAAGGAATAACCCTGTGAACACGCGTTCGGTACTTGTGATTGCCCTCGTAATTTCTGTGTCACTTAACGTGTACTTTTGGCTTGTGTTACGCGACGCCAACATATCGAGTGCAATGAGCGAATCTACGACTAGTTCATTACCAACAGAGGTCATGTCAGAGCATGGGCCTAACGACGTCGCAACGCCCACAGTTCAAAACAATACGGCAACTGAAAACTCTCCAAGAACAAACGATACCCTTGCCAATAACGCCAGTGATAGCGAAGGGCAATATTCCCTGGATGAACTGGATAACCTTTTGAATGAAGGGAGCTATGGTGAGCTTACAGAACGACTATCAGTACTTCTTAAACAATACCCCAATGACGAAAATCTGCTGCTAATTGAGGCGAAATTGCAACTTCGCACTCGCCCCCTTCCCGATGCGTTGGTGCATTTATACGACTTACTAGAGCTATCATTGAGTTATGATGTTCATCAAAGTTTAGTCACACAAATCAACACGCGTTATGAGCAAGCAGAAAGAGAGTTCATTCGCTCCGGCAACTGGGATCTGCTCGCACAGCTATGTGAGCCTTTATTCCAACGTCTGCCTACACATCGCAGTTATATCCTGTCGCTGGCAAGAGCCTACGCTATGCAAGAAAAACTCATTTTGATGGAAGACGTTCTGGCAGCGCTTCCTCTAGATGATTACGAGGCGATGCGCATTCGCAACAAGGCTTATGCTGATAATAGCGAAGAAGTCGCTGCCAATGACAATTATCAATCAACAGAAACCACGCCATTCTTTGACGACAGCGAAGCTACTATCATCGATTTAGAGCGACGTGGAAATCAGTACCGCATCGACGTAAAGATGCTTAACAACAGAGCGCAAATGATCCTCGATACCGGGGCAAGCACCACGGCAATTACGCAAGATATGTTTGCACGTTTGGGTAGATTTAGACGACTGACATTTATTGGAAATTTTGATGTGCAAACCGCATCTGGCTCAATCAATGCTCCCATGGTTCAGATACCTGCATTCTATTTGGGGCCGTATCAATTTGAGGGAGTGTCAGCACTCGTACTTCCCAAAGAAGCTCTACCTAATGCAGATGGCCTACTTGGGATGAACATTCTAGGGCAATTTGATTTTTCTATCCGTCCAGAAGAGAGCACTTTGGTACTTCGAGAGCGTTAAAGGACGTTCTAGGCATGTACGTATCAGTCATACATCAAGAGAGAACTGGCATCTATCAAGAGAGAACAGGCAACGCTTAGAGGAAGCGGTATACGTTTTACAGCACGCATGAACACAGCGTTATTCCTTCAATTGAGCAATACGTTGAGATATCAGAGAGGAAGCAAGGGAATCTTTACCGCCGTCTGAGGTATGGATACCGAAGCCGAGCCCCATGGATGGGCCTGGCGTGCGGTAAAAAGTCCCTTACTTCCTCTCAAAATACTCTATAAAGCGATTAAAGGGTCGCGCAAAGTCTTGTACCTTGATCGATTGCGCGTTTGGCGTCGAGTTCTGCTGCTACATCAGCCCCACCAATTAAGTGGTAAGTACTATTTAGTCCATCAACAATATCGCGCATGGGTTCTTGGCCTGCACATATCACCACATTGTCTACGGGTAGCACGCGAGGCTCACCGTCAACGGTTATATGAAGTCCTTCATCGTCGATTTTGTCGTAGCTTGCGCCAGCAACCATTTTTACGCCTTTAGCGAGCAGGCCAGCGCGGTGTGCCCAGCCGGTGGTTTTACCCAAGCCTGCACCCACTTTGGTAGATTTACGCTGAATGAGCACAATGTCTCGTGGCGAAGCTTCCGGTTCTGGCGTAATACCTTCAATGCCTGAACGAGCTTCTAAGGTCATGTCGATACCCCACTCTTTCATAAACGCAGGAATATCTTGGCTTGGCGTTGCTTTACCATGAGACAAAAACTCCGCCGTATCAAAACCGATGCCACCAGCACCAATAATAGCCACAGACTTTCCTACGGGCTTTTTGTGTTTGAGAACATCAAGATAACTGAGTACTTTTTCGTGCTCGATCCCCTCAATCGCTGGGGTGCGAGGTTTTATGCCTGTAGCAACAATCACGTCATCAAACCCTTCGTCGTTAAGCGCGGACGCATCAACATGAGTATTAAGCTTAAGGGTGATATTGTTGTGGAGTTCGATTTGGCGACCAAAGTAACGTAAAGTTTCGTAGAACTCCTCTTTACCCGGTACTTGTTTAGCTACATTAAACTGCCCACCAATTTCACTGGCAGCATCGTAAATAACTACGTCGTGGCCCCGCTGTGCACAGGTGACTGCAGCGGCTAAACCTGCAGGTCCGGCCCCCACTACGCCAATGCGTTTTTTGGTTTCAGCGGGAGTAACATTTAACTCAAGTTCGTGACAAGCGCGAGGATTGACCAAGCAGCTTGTGAGCTTGCCGTTGAACACGTGATCCAAACACGCCTGATTACAACCAATACAGGTATTTATCTCGTCACTGCGGTTTTGTTGGGCCTTGCGCACAAAGTCTGCGTCGGCCAAAAACGGACGGGCCATAGAGACCATATCTGCATCACCTCGACCCAAGACCTCTTCGGCCACCTCTGGCGTGTTAATTCGGTTTGAGGTAATGACAGGAATAGACAAGGCGTCACGGAACTTAGCGGTTACCCACGTAAAAGCTGCGCGAGGTACTTTAGTGGCTATGGTCGGAATTCGAGCCTCATGCCAGCCGATACCCGTATTGATGATGGTCGCACCGGCTTTTTCTATCGCTTGACCTAGCTGTACCACTTCTTCGTAATTTGAGCCGCCCTCAACCAAATCCAACATGGACAAACGGTAAATGATAATAAAGTTAGTGCCCACTGCCTCACGGACACGACGCACTACCTCAATAGGTAGACGAATCCGACTTTCGTACTCACCACCCCAGTCGTCGTCACGGTGGTTAGTCCGTTTAGCAATGAACTGGTTGAGGAAGTAGCCTTCAGAACCCATGATTTCCACACCATCGTACCCAGCACGCTGAGCCTGCAGCGAGGTATCGATAAAGTCTTGGATTTGTTGCTCAATCTCGTCCTCTTCCAATGCCTTGGGCTTAAAAGGATTGATAGGTGCTTGAACTGCCGAAGGCGCAACCAATTTAGGGCTGTATGCATAGCGGCCGGTATGTAAAATCTGCATACAGATTTTTCCACCAGCAATATGCACCGCGTCAGTGACTTCTTTGTGGTTTCGGATTGCTTCGTCGGTATTTAACCTGTGTGTATTGGGGTGGGTAGAACCCTCTTCATTTGGGCCAATACCACCGGTGACGATAAGTGCAACACCACCGCGTGCGCGTTCTGCGTAAAACGCCGCCATGTGCTTGTGGCCTTTGGGCATTTCTTCTAGCCCAGTATGCATCGACCCCATCAATACACGGTTTTTCAACTGAGTAAAACCAAGGTCGAGTGGTCTGAATAAATGCGGGTATACGGGATGATCAGTAACGGTCTGGTTCATGATGTATCCTAAATTGTGCCTGTTAATCTTTCATCTTGTGAATACCGCCATGGAGCGGCGGATATTCAGGAATGGATTTCGTTTTCTGTGCGTGCATAGCGGTTTGAATATCTTCCATTTGGAACATACCGGCTTGCCATGTGGCCATGTAGGTCAGACTCTCTGACACCGTATGCTCAGCAGCGTAATTGAGCATGGTTTTGGTACCAGAAACTGCCATAGGAGAATTCATTGCTATTTGTTGTGCCACTTTCATTACGCCATCTATCAGCGCATCGTGGTCTGAGAATACTTGATTGATAAAGCCAAAAGATTGGGCTTCTTGGGCACCAAAATTACGCCCGGTGTAGGCCAATTCTTTGGCTATGCCGATGGGAATAAGTTTAGGTAAACGTTGTAGCGTTCCTACATCTGCGGTCATGCCTATTTGAGTTTCTTTAATGGTAAAAAATGCATCTTCTGTGCTGTAACGCATATCGCAGGCACACAGTAAATCCACCGCACCACCAATAGCGCCCCCTTGCACCGCGCCAATCACAGGCATACGAGCTTGTTCGATAGCGGTGAAGGTGTCTTGCAATAGCATCACTAATCGACGCATGCGCTCTGCTCGCCGGGCAGGATCTCCTGTAAAGTCCTTTGCCATATTGGTAAATACTGACAAATCCATACCCGCGGAAAAATGCTTCCCGGTCGAAGAGATAACAATCACTCTTGCGATACCTTCATCGTCAATTGTACGTACCGCATCGGGCAGTTCAGTCCAAAAGGCTGGAATCATACTATTCATGGCGTCTGGCCGATTGAGCACAATATGTGCAATGTGACCCCGCTGAGAAACCTCAAGGGTGGTGTACTGCTTTTCTTCTAAGATCCTTTGTGCGTCCATATCGACCTCTGTTAACATTTTTGCAAACTAGACAGCGTCAAGATAAAAGGCAATGTTGACACTGTCAAGATAAAACGTAATCTATTAGGCAAAGTAGTAATACGTTATTCACGGCTCTTATGACAAACACCGCTCAAAACTATCATCACGGCGATTTGCGCTCTGCTTTACTAAAAGCAGCCACTGACCGCATTGCAATGCACGGCATTGATAGTTTGTCATTAAGAAAGTTAGCAGAAGATGCGGGAGTTTCACGTACCGCACCCTATCATCACTTTAAAGATAAAAGCGCATTACTCAGCGCCATTGCAGCCCAAGGTTTCTGTCAGTGGCATACCACAGCAAAGCGGATTTTCGACCAAACCCACGTACCAGCAAAAGATCGCTTTAGACAATTCGTTCATGAGTACATCGGCTATGCGGCGGATAACCCTGAAATGTATGAACTTATGTTCGGTCGCACCATATGGCAACAAGACGCCGCAACAGACGACTTAAAATCAGTAGCCTACCCTTGCTTTCAATTTCAAGTCACCATGACCCGTTACTGGCAAGAACAAGGCTTACTGCCAGACAATCAAGAAGCATTAAGACTTTCTCAAGTCACTTGGGGGACCTTACACGGCATAGCAAGATTGTTAATCGACGGAATTTATGCAGACCGCAGCCATATTGACGACATGTGCGACTGTGCGGCGGATTTGTTTATGCGTGACACTGACTAGTCAATCGATATTTACCCTAGGGGGAATAACAGGAGAATGTTGTATTCCCTGTTCAACAAATCTCTCATCTGTCAGGCTGTGCAAAAAGGCAATAAGATCTATTCTTTCTTCATTAGTGAGCGTAAAACCTCCCATGAACGGACTTTTTATGGGGCTATTCACTCCATCCGCCAAACCGCCGGCCTCGTAAAAAGCGATGACTTCTTCAAGGGTGGATAAAGAGCCATCGTGCATATATGGCGCCGTCAGAGCAATATTCCTCAGTGTTGGTGCTCTAAACCTCCCCATATCAGCAGACTCTTGGGAAATCTGCGCCAGTCCAATATCTGAAGAGGGATAGCTTCCCTTACCGTCAATGTTGTAAAGCCCTGTATTGTGAAATGGACGCAAGTCCAATTGCTGATTGACATGCTGGCTAGACTGGGTGAAGTTAAATCCACCGTGACAGTGAAAACATTCTAAACGTTCCGAGAAGAATAACTCCATTCCGCGCAATTCGGACGCTGTTAACGCATTGTCGTCTTGGCGATAAGCGTAATCATCAAAACGAGAATTAAACGACGTCAAGCTCCGCACGTAACTCGCAAGGGCATTAACGATACGTTCCCATGTTATGGCATCATCACCGAAAGCCGCATCAAAGAGGTCGTGGTAATCGTCGGTTTCAAATCGGGCCAGTATCTTCTGCTCGTTGCCAGTAACGCCCATTTCCACTGGATGCTCATTGAACAGCGGTATCAACAATTGTTGTTCGATGGTCCCCAGACCATCGTGAGCCCAAGTCAAATGACCGTTATACGCCACATTAACAAGGGCAAGGGCATTTCTACGACCTTGCTGCCCTGTTGAACCTGACGAAGTTTGTCTAGGTTCACTGAACGCATGTTCAGGAATATGGCAGGTAGAGCAACTCATGGCCCCATTGCCCGAGAGTGCAGGTTCAAAGAATAAGGCTTTGCCTAACCCAACTTTGGCATAGCTCATGGGGTTGTCTTGAGGAACATGGGGCACGGGGAAGCCAGCAGGAATATTCCAAATATAGGGGTCGGGTGCTTGGCGACAGCTTGTCATCAACCCTAAAGCCAATAAAAAGAGAGGTATTAGTCTGTACCTAATCACTGGGCAACTGACCTTGTGATTGACGAAAGATGGGTCTACTCAACCAATTTTGACTCAATTGGTCGCAACTACTTTCTTGTGCAGAATGAAACATGCAACTCGTTTGTGAGTTCAATTGAACACCCGACAGCAAACTATCCATATCAAAAACAAACTCGTTTAAGCTTGTATCGAGTGAAACTTCAACGGAAAAGCGATTGGGTGTTTTACACGGCTGAGAAGGTGCTCGAAGGCTCGATGCACTTTTGCACCCTAAGCTTCCAAGGTGATAAGACCAAGCTTTGTTCTCACCTTTATTTTGAGACATGAGATCTAACCGAAAGAACTTGTGACCTGCTTGCCATGTCCAAAACATGTCAGGAACATTGAGTGGAGATTCTTGAGTCACTGGATTTAAATGATTCACTGAAAAAGGTACGCCGAGCTCAAAGCGCACTGCAGATGCTTTCCTCCAATCTTCATGGGAAATCACCAACGCTAACTCTTTATTTTGTGGTGTTTGCCGATCACAACGGGTGTTAAACCACAGCAGTCCAGTCCCATTTGATTGCCATTGGTTTGTCTTTAACTCGATGGCCCTCCAATGACCTGTGGATCTGCTTTTTATCTCCACAGATGAAATAAAGAATGCAAGCTTATCTATTGCCCAGGAACTATCAGAAAGCGTTAACGCGTAGTCGCAGCCAATTAGGTCACCATTAGCATAGGGATGCACTCTTAACGAAAAAAATTGAGTAGAATCGTCGTTCACCGATGCAGGCGAGCACCCAGAAAGCGTGACGATAATGAGGAAAGCCAGAAAACTTGACACTCCTAGTAGACCTTTTTTTCGCCAGCTATTCATCCTACCTTCATTTCTTGTTAGGTTAACCCACTACTTGATGCTGAAACGGCAATTCTACTGATAAGGATCTCTCGTGCTGAATTTCAACCGCAGAACTGCATTTGGTTTATTAATGATGCTGGCTACCAGTGTGAGTAGTCAAGTTGCACACGCTCATAGTGAAAAAGAGAAGTCACGTTTTGTTGCCGAACAAGGCATTGACCAAGGCCAATGTAACAATCGATTTAGGCCCTGTAAGTCCATCTCATATGCTGTTCTGCAAGCCAATAAAGGAGACAAAATCCTTGTTGCACAAGGCACCTATCCTATCATGAACGAGCAGGATCTTTTGTACTTAGTCTCTGACCTTCAGCCCGTTCTCGGTGGCTTTGATACATTAGATAATTATCAAGTTCAGCAGCCTGACCGCTTCAGCTCGGTACTTGTAGGCGTGCCACCTGAATATGTTGACGTGCTTTATCAAAAAGGGTTTACGGTCATAACCGACCGCAAAGGAATTGATACGAATAATCTATCGCTGAGCCTTGAATCTATTGAGCAAATGAGTAGTGCTCATTCTGCATCTCCGTGTGAAAATGGGAGTTCAGCAGGCTTTGAATGTATGGGCTTATCACTACTCAGTCACCTCCCCTTATCTGACTTACCAACGAATAGCGGGGCTGCAAACGACATTTGGGGTCATGTCGATCTAAATGATATGCGTGAGTACGCCATTATCGGATTACTCAGAGGAATCGCTGTGGTAGACGTTTCGGATCCGACGTCCCCTAAGGTTGTAGGTTCAGTGTCAGGGCAACCTACCACGTGGCGAGACATCAAAGTTTATCAATACTACTCTTCGTCGGAGCAACGCTGGAAAGCTTATGCCTATGCTGGGGCAGATAGCGTGACCGAAGGACTGACAGTCATCGATCTGAGTAATTTGCCTAACAGTATTTCGCTCGAGACCCGCTCGACAGAGGATCAACGAGCACACAATGTTTATATTAGCAATGTAGATTACACCACCAATACGGTACTTCCCGGCCGCTCTGCATTGCTTCACGCCGCAGGAACAGAGAACTTCGGTGGTGCATGGCGCAGCTTCAGTTTAAGTAATCCCCGTTCACCGTCACCTAGTTATCAGCTCGCCACGGGTAACAGAGCCCGTGATTATTCTCACGATACATCGTCACTACTTATCGATGATTTACGCGCCGACCGAGACTGTGTAGACGCGCAAAATGGTACCTGTAACGTCATACTGGACTTTAACGAAGACGAACTTAGGCTATGGGACCACACTCTCTCATCTGATGCGACTGAGCTGGGCAGCGAGACTTATCCTAACGCGCAATATGTGCATTCAGGTTGGTGGAGCGAAGACAAGCAGTACGTGATTTTACACGACGAACTGGACGAACAGCGTTCGGGCATCAATACCACCGTTCATTTTTTCGATATCAGTGATCTCAATGCGCCAACCCTTGTTTCGTCGTGGGTTGGCCCTACACGCGCTATCGATCACAACGGATTCGTGCGCGGTAATCGTTACTACATGTCCAATTACGAACGGGGCTTAACCGTATTGGACATCAGTAACCCACTCAGCCCTCAAGAGGTGGGTTATTTTGATACCTTTGGTGCTTCAAACAACGCTTCATTCAACGGTGCATGGGGTGTGTACCCTTACCTTCCCAGCGGAATACTATTGGTTAGCGATATTCAAGGAGGACTGTACGTACTTAGCGATGAAACCTCGCTGGCTAGTGACAATGTTGTAGGTTTTGCTGAAGTAAGCATTACAGGACAAGAGAGCTCTGACTTGTCTTTACAAATAGATAAATCAGGTGATGGTGCAATGACGGTGGACTATCACGTCATTTATGGCTCAGCAAGCAATACGGACGTGGTTATCTCGAATGGTTCTGTTACCTGGGCGAGCAATGACAGCGATTCAAAATTCATATCTTTAAGCCTGGTAAATGATCGAAACCAAGAACCGGACGAATTGTTCTTTGTTCGTCTTTCTAATCCTTCAGGAGGAGTACTTAGCCGCCAAAACACTGCGTTTGTCACCATCGAAGGAGACGGATTGCAACGTGGTATAGTGAGCTTTGAGCAAAGTTCTGCCGAAATAAAGGAAACTGATGGTACAGTTACCTTTAACGTTATCCGCAGTGGTGGAACAGATTCTGAAATTGTCGTTAATTACAGTATTTCTAGTGGATCAGCCAGTGTTGACTCCGATGTTGATTTGGGTGCCGGTACACTAACTTGGGCTGATGGGGATAATGAAAACAAGTCAATCACGCTAGATATTATTAACGACAATGAAAATGAAGGCGATGAATCATTCACCCTCAGCCTCTCTGCAACTGACGATAGTATAATTGCAACTGACTCAAGCTTAACGGTAATACTTCGAGACGATGAAGCAAACCAACCGCCAACGGCTAACGCAGGCAGTGACGCCAATGTAAACACTCGACAAACAGTCACACTCTCAGGAACAGGCGCAGATCCGGAAGACAAGCCTTTCACTATAAGCTGGGTGCAAACTGATGGTACTGGCGTCACATTAAACAACGCAGATGGCTTTACCCCTGACTTTACTGCACCTAGTACCGCGGGAACACTTACCTTCGAATTAACGGTAACGGATGATTTTAACGTGAGTACTACAGATGCGGTTTCTGTAACGGTTAATGCTCCAGTAACTACAGCGCCTACCCCAGAGCCGAGTAGTGATAGCAGCTCGGGGGGAAGCTTACATTATTGGTGGCTGACAGCGCTGTGTATTATCACAGGTATCAGACGCAAGCGCAGAGATGCTCTGTAAATCATTACTAAGAGCACAGTATTAACGGCCTAATCGACTCCCCCTACCACACGATTACGGCCGCTTTCTTTAGCGACGTACAAATTTGAATCTGCTAGCGTAAATAGTGTTTTTGGAGCCATCTCTCGAGAGGGCTCCAAGGTAGCCACACCTATGCTCACTGTCACTTGAAATGAATCTGTATCACTGTGCATTTGCATGTTCTCAATGTTTGAGCGGATTCGTTCCGCAAGCTCCAAAATAAAGTCTTGGTCTTTAGTAGAGATAAGCACAGCAAACTCTTCACCACCGATGCGCGCTACAATGTCTGATTCACGCCGACACACCTCTCGTATCGCCTTTGCCACTTTCTTGATAACGTCATCGCCAACGGCATGACCATAAGTGTCGTTAACTCGCTTAAACAAATCGATGTCTATCAACATCAAACTTATTCTGCCATCGGGCCGACTTCGAATACCCCAAACATCAACAAAAGACTTATCAAAAGACCGCCGATTTGCAATGCCCGTGAGGCTGTCTTGATTATTCAACTGCTCTAGTTGAAGCTGCTGCATAACTCTCGTGGTGTACTCTTTGTTCATTTTTCGCGCCAGTAAAAACATGTAGGTGCCGTATATTGAAATAAGTACCGCCTCGATAAGACGATTGGTCGAGAAAAATACTAGCGAAATAAACGCTGGAACAAGCAATGCCAAAACAAAACTAGCCGATACATCAAATCGTGGGGCAAAGTTAACAATGCCGCCGCTAAGCACGCCAAACATACAAATGAGCAAAAACAAGAACAAAGGCTCAAACGTCGTAGACACCACCGAAAGTGAAAATATGACGCCCAAAGTAAGCACAGGTGCCAGTGCATTGAAATAGATAGTAAAATTCCACAGCAGATTGTATTTGGTTCTGAGTTCTTCAGAGTATTTGTGGCTGAGAAGACGACCTAACCCCAAAAATACAAATAGCGCAAGAATCGCTATAAACAACAGAGGAAAGCGCTGATAAAACTGGGTTCCAAGTCCTACGACTAACCAAATAGCCGTATATATGTAAGCCCCATTTTTAGAACGCTTTTCTAGATCTCGCTCTCTCCTGCCTGCAAGCTTCAAAGTATTTTTGAGTGAATCTGCTTCTTTCATCTCAAGGTAATCTGTTTTGACATATTACAAAGGTAACACACACAAAAAATCTCACAAAAAATTAACACTTTTTCTACCTTTTAAACGTGAAAACGATGATTTAGCGCCGTTCTATAAAACTGCTCATAAAAACATCAGATTAATTTTTAAACTAGGAGATTTTTTGCGTGACATGTTGTTTGACGAGTGTATGTTAGGAATGTGAACTGAGGGAGAAGACACAATGAAATGGGTCGTGTTTAATCAGAAAGGCGGTGTTGGAAAATCAACTATTTGTACAAACCTAGCCGCGGTAAGTGCAAACTTAGGCTACAAAACGTTGCTGGTAGATTTAGATGCTCAAGGAAACAGCACTTTTTACAGTGGCTTTGTACCCGATAATGAAGAATCGCTGACCGTCGCTGACATGTTTAAGCAGGTAGTTGGTTGGTTTTCTACGCCTAATCCTCCTGAAGCCTACACTCACCCAACTGCTGTTGAGAACATGAGCGTGTTACCCGCATCACCAGCCCTCAATGATATGGAACGAGAGCTAGAAAGTCGCTACAAAATGTTCAAATTGAGAGATACTCTTAAAGAGTTAGATACGTTTGAGCATATTTTTATCGACACGCCACCAAATTTTAATTTTTACACCAAAGCAGCACTGATCGCCGCTGACGCTTTTATTGTGCCTGTGGACTGCGACGACTTTTCAGTGCAAGCGGTATCAAGACTCCTTGATAATGTGATGGAGCTTAAGTCTGATCATAACCCTAATCTTGATTTTGCAGGGATTGTCATCAACCAGTTTTCAACCCAAGCCAAATATCCCAAAAAGCTCATCGAGAGCCTTGAGGCGCAAAACCTTCCTCTGTTTGAAACCCGCATTAACTCAGCAATTAAGGTAAAAGAATCTCACGCCGAAGCCTTACCCTTGGTAGTCGGTTATCCAAAGCATAAAGTATCGGTTCAGCTCAATACGCTTTTCGAAGAGTTAGTCTCCGAGTAATTTTCGCGTCAATAACGCCTAGTTGCCAGAAGCCATTCTTAATTTGTTCACTTTGCAAACAACCAAAGTGAACTTCAGTGTGTTCTAAGGTTAGTTTTAAGAAAATTTAGACTATTTGTTATTGCAAACGCAATTGAGAATACTTACCATTAAGCTTATATAAAGTATTCACTTAATAACACACACATACGCTTTATTTGGAGAACACACTTGAAATTTGCATTATCCGGCATAGCCGCTGCGCTATTAGCCTGTAACACTGTTGCGGCCGATAATATGGAAGACATCGAGCGAGTTGTTGTAGAGGGACAGTACCTTTCAGTTAACGAATCAAACTCAGTAAAAACACCTACGCCAATTTTAGATGTTCCACAAAGTCTTTCTATTATTACTGCTGACGAAATCATCGCACGTGGTATTCAAAGTGTTGGACAAATTATCGACTACACTCCAGGCGTCAATACTTCACAGGGTGAAGGCCACCGTGACTCAGTAGTATTCCGAGGTGTACGTTCAACTGCCGATTTCTACTTAGACGGAAACCGTGACGACGTACAGTACTATCGAGCACTCTATAATGTTGAACAGGTTGAAATTCTTCGTGGACCAAATGCCCTATTATTCGGTCGTGGTGGTACAGGCGGTATTCTTAATCGCGTATCTAAAAAAGCGACTGTGGGTGATGACTTTAATGAATACAGAGTCGGACTTAACTCTTTTGGTGGTTTTGGCGCACAGATAGACTCGAATATCGTTACCGATGAAGATTCAGCCGTTCGTATCAATGCAATGTACGAGCACCTTGAAAACCACAGAGACTTTTACGACGGCGACCGCTACGGCTTCAACCCAACAGCACGTTTTGAGTTAAGCGACGACACACGCCTAGATGTTTCTTACGAATACATTAATCACGAACGCTTTATTGACCGTGGTATTGCCACTGCAAATGGTGAACCCGATGAGTCTTTGGAAGACATCGTATTTGGCGACCCAGAAAACAACTACCACGAAATTGAAGCGCATGTATTTCGTGCGAATGTTGAGCATCAATTCAACGACAACCTAAAAGGTAACTTCAACGCCTTTTACGGTGATTACGACAAAGTTTACTCAAACTTTTATGCGGCAAGTTACGATGCAGCGGCACAAACTGTTACTTTAGACGGTTACATCGATAACACACAACGTGACAGTGCGATTTACTCAGGTAACTTAGTCGGCGAATATGAAACAGGTGGTATTGGTCATACGATTATTGTTGGTGGTGAATACATCCGTACTAACTCTGATCAGGATCGTTACAACCCAGTATTTTCTACGACAGGTAACGACAAAGAAACGTTCAGCATTTCTCGTCCGCTAGCATTTAGCGGTCTATCAGGTGTGAACGCAGCCGGTGAAGCTACAACCACCGCTTTCAGCAGTGTTAATGATGACACACACGTAACACTCGATGTTATGTCAATCTACATTCAAGACGAAATTGAGCTATCTGAAAACTTTGACTTAGTACTAGGCGCACGTTTTGACAGCTTCGACATCAACGTTTTCAATGTTGTAGCAAATGAATTCCGCTCACGCAAAGACGAAGAAGTATCTCCACGTGCTGGTCTTATTTATAAGCCGCAAGAAAACATTTCATTGTATGCAAGCTACAGCGAATCATTCCAACCGCGTAGTGGTGAGCAGTACGCGAACATTAACGGTAACAATGACGCGCTAGACCCTAACACATTTACTAACCAAGAAATTGGTGTGAAGTGGGATTTTGCCGACGGACTGAGCTTCACTGCAGCCATTTTTGAGAACGAGCAAAGCTCTCCTCAAGTGGCTGACAATGATCCTGAAACCCTTGACGTTATCGATTCTGAAATCTCTGGTTTCGAGCTTCAATTGGTAGGTTACGTTACTGATGCGCTGCGTATCACTGCGAACTACAGTAACCTTGACGGTGAAATTGTTGACCGCTCAGGTCCTACTGGTCTTACGCCTCGTGAGTTACCAGAAAACACCTTCTCGTTCTGGGGTACGTATGAAGTGTCTGACATTATGGGTGTAAGCCTTGGTGTAACGTATCAAGATGAAAGCTTCATCAACAACAGTAACTCTGCAGTATTGCCGAGCTACACCCGTGTTGATGCTGCGGCGTACTATGATTACTCAGAAGACCTTCGCATCCAGCTTAATATTGAGAACTTAACTGATGAGCTATACTTCCCGAACGCTCATTCAACACACCAAGCAACAGTGGCAGCACCACTTAATGCAACGGTTTCTTTTATCGGTTCTTTCTAATAAATCGATTATTGACTAGCACTAAAAAACGGCCACTAATAGTTAGTGGCCTTTTTATTTAAAAGCTTTTTTTACTTTTGAAATTAATGCGCGCTACACCGACTCAGTCATTCCCTCGTGTGCTGCTTTTACGAACTCCGCTGCTCGCTCGGCAATCATAACCGTAGGAGCATTGGTATTACCGCCAATTAAGCTAGGCATAACAGACGCGTCTACGACTCTTAACCCCTTCACACCTCGTACTCGCAATTTGTTGTCTACGACAGCCATCGCATCATCTTCCGCGCCCATTTTACAGGTTCCTATTGGGTGATAGATGCTTTCTGATTTTTCTCTCAAGAACTCCACAATTTCTTCGTCTGTCTGTACATCATCACCTGGAGAACGCTCACTACCGCTAAAGCGATCGAATTCAGGTGCGCTAAGTAGCTTTCTCGCAATTCTTACACCATCAATCATAACTCGCTGATCATGCTCATGGGTTAAATAGGCAGGGTCAATCAATGGGTGATCAGCAGGATGGCTACTTTGTAACTTTATCGTGCCTCGACTTTTGGGATACAGACAACACACATGTAAGCCATAGCCATAGCCCCACGCCACTTGTCTTCCGTGGTCTTCAAGAATAGCGGGAAGGAAATGGAATTGTATATCAGGGCCATATGTGGCTTGCGATGAGCGCACAAATCCCCCGGCCTCTGCAATGTTCGACGAAAAAATACCGTTGCGTTTAAACATGTAGTCCACACCAGCTTTGACATACTGGGGTAGCGCGGTTGGCGCAACGGCATACCCTTCTCTGGCCTCACAGGTATGCTGGACAATAGCATCTAAGTGATCTTGTAGGTTTTCTCCCACGCCGGGCAAATCGACTTGTACAAATATTCCTTTCTCTTCTAACTCTGCACGAGGGCCAATACCGGAAAGCATAAGTAATTGAGGTGAATTGATAGCGCCACCGCACAATATCACTTCACTTTTGGCAAGAAAACGCTGCGCTCTACCTTTTACTCGGGCTTGCACGCCTTGTGCCTGCCCCTGTTTAATCAGTACTTTTTCAACCAATACATTGGTGAGTACCGTTAAATTATTGCGATGTTTGGCTTGCGACAAATATCCCTTTGCTGTTGAACATCGCTGGCCGTTGACTTGAGTTACATGATAAAAACCCAGCCCTTCCCTATCATCACGATTGAAGTCTTCGAGTATCTGGTAATCACCAGCATGGGCTGCGCTAACGAATGCGTGAGACAGTACACTCTTGTGTTTTAACGGCTCTACAGAGAGAGGGCCACCTACACCATGGTATTCGTCAGCTCCCTGTGCAAAATTTTCTGACTTTTTAAAGTACGGAAGCACATCATCAAAGCCCCACCCCTCCGCACCTTGGGCTTGCCAAAGATCGTAGTCTTCTTTTTGGCCTCGTATGTAACACATGGCATTCACACTGCTACTACCACCGAGAGTTTTTCCCCGAGGCCAAAACATTTCTCTATCGTGAAGCGCTGTTTGCGGTTCAGTGTGGTATCCCCAACCTATGCCATCAAAACGACTCAACAATGAGAGTCCGAAGGGAATATGGATAAACGGGTTGGAGTCCTTTCCTCCAGCCTCTATCAGCAACACATTTACTGCAGGATTCTCTGACAGGCGAGTTGCCATTACTGCCCCTGCCGATCCGCCTCCTACAATGATGTAGTCAAAATTGCTGCTTGTGTCACTCATTCACATCTCCAACTGATTGGGCAAATTACACATGTATGTAAATAAAATGTTGTGGTATGACCAGATTAACAAATTATTGCACTAAGGAGTTAGTATTATGTGATACCTTTTGATAATCATATTGAAGAACATCAACACGAAAGGAAATCGCGGCGTTACGCTGTAGCTGTGAAAATTACATGTCACTGTCGTTCAAAGAACAATGTAAGTTAGGGATTGGAATTGTCTTAGTTAAGCTAGGTAAACTTCGCTATGACGACTACACATTGGAAGAGCTTTCTCCTTTTATTGACGCCCAGCTTCCCTTAACTATACCTGTAGACATTCCGATGGGTAATGCTCAACTTACGTTGATTCAGGGCAAGCTATCCTTGATGCCAACATCGAATCAAATGGGTCTTCAATTACTGGGGGAGCTAAACGTCACAGTATTAGAAAATCGCATCTACCGCGCGCACATTGTCTTAACACTCACCGCCGAGCCACACTATGAAGCCGCGTCAAAATGCCTGAGTGTCCAAGATATTATTCTAGAGGGCATTTCACTCGTTAACGACGACTATGCACTTATTAAAAACACTCAGTTTTTACTTGATAAACTGGTACCGTCTCCCGTTAGCACCTTACTGGGCGCTAAACCTTTTAGTGAGGGCGGTCTAACCAATAACCCACTGACCCGAGGTTTGAAAAGTGCGCTTTCATTGGTGAGTGGTGGAAGTGCAGACCAAGTATCTAACTATTTGTCGCTGTATCTAAAAGGCTCAAAACAGGCGGTACTTGATTACCACACGCCGCAAATACGAGATATTGTCTCCCAACATATCGAGACAATACCCACCAGCTACACGCTTACTGATGATGGCTGGAGAGAGGCCTTATTTGCGCGACTGGGCAAATCCGTACGCGTTGAACCCGAGGGTTTACGCTTTTATTTCTAGTCGGACAGAACTGAGTGTTTGTTAGTGATAAGGCTCGGTAATGATAGACACAGGAACTTCGTCATTGTGCTCCCCGATGTCTTCGATGTTTAACGATGGATCATCAACACTTTTCTCCAACATCTCAAATGCCTCTGTCACGTAGTCAGCAAGTGGTCGCAGCGATGCTATTTCTTTGTTGCAACACACCATACCTATGTTGGCCACACCGTTATAAGTCATGAGCGTAATGTTAACACCGCCGCCAGGCGTCATGGTCGACACTGGATAACACGCGAGCAATTTACTGTCTTTTAAGTACCGAGCGTGAGACGGACCAGGCACGTTAGAGACTAAAATATTAGCAATAGGTTTGACGATATTTGATAGCCGCATCCACTCAAATACTAGAGCAAATGATTGGATGACAATAGTATAACTACTAAATGCCGCTGGCCGTGCGTGCTGGGCTGCATATTTTACAATGCGATGGTTTACGATAATCTGGCGTAAACGCAAGTAAGGATCTTGCTCACCATGTGCGAGCTGTACCGGTACAATCGCTATCTTATTACCTGTGGTCTTTTCGCCAGGTTTTCTCAGATTAATTGGCATGTTGGTATACAAGGCTTTTTTGAATACCTGCCCGTGATCTTGCAACAAGCGATGTACACCAATATCAAAAGCACATAGCAAGACTTCGTTAGCTGTTGAACGGGTTCTTCTCGCCAGGCGTTTTACACGCTTGAAGTCGATATCCATGGTAGTGACCGCTCTACCAGACTTCACTTGCCCCGTAAGTACGGTTTTTGTGCCCGAAAAAGGGATAGGCATGTAATGCACATTTATTCTGACGAGCTTAAGTACTAGACGAATAAAAATGACGAACAAATCCACTGCTGCCCGCAGAGTATTTAGCCACTCACCAAACCTTTTGCTCATACTTGATGGAGCGCGTTTTTTACGCCTAAGCCTTTTCAAGGACCATACAGGAGTGAAAGTATCTTCGTTGGGCGTGTCTAAGTATCCCGCTTGAAACCAACGAACTAACGTAGCGCCGTCGCCATACATATGATGCACCTTGGCATATATGCCATAGGTGTTCGATTTGCCATCGTATAAGAAATGATACTGCCACAGGGGCTTATCTTTATCTAAACGCTGGTCGTGGATTTGTGCCACAAGCTCGTCAAGGGCTTGCCGATCAGTAATATCCTCAATGCGATGCAACTGTACGTGATAGCCAACGTTTATGGTTTTTGTCGGTTTAAAACCAGTGGGATAACCCAGAAACGTGTTTACACTGCAATTAAACGGCGAGGTTGCTCGAGTAAACTGACAAAACTCACCGTGTAAGTCGACAACGTAGTTTTTCGTGTCTGCATCAGCTGGCATCTCTAGTAATTGTAAACATGCCACATGTTTGGGGTTGTCGTCTGACTCGGTAATCCAAAATGACTTATCGAGGAAGCTCAAATTTTTACCCATACTAATCCTTCAGTTCCGTAATAGTAGTTGACACATGTGAACTCAAATTGGCCATAGTGTGAGAATCAATCGCGGTGGATATTTCGTCGAGATGTTCCCGTGAGACATTGAGTCGCGGCAACAAACTGACCATCACCAATGACAGCGCATGATAGCGCTGAGCCTCTTCATCTAAACGCGCGTAAACCCCATCTTGCTGACAGGATTGCATCAGGATAACACTTACTAGCTCTACCAATAATCTCTGCTCAGCGCTGGACGCGTTGAACATGCCTTTGGCAACCATTTGTTCGAACAAAGCCCCTAGCTGAGTCGCCAATGCACTGGTTATGCTTTGATGGGTACGCTTAACTGAAGGATATTTTTCACCGATGTCGGCTTGGCTGCGATAAAAAAACGAAACACATGGAGTTGTTCAATGACAATATGAAGGTAATAAAACACGTCTTCCGCAGACAGTGATTCCACCTGATAAGGTTTGAGGATCTTAGTCATTTGGGCTTGATGCATCTGCAACAATGCTTTGATGATTTGCTCTTTACCTTTGTAGTGGTAATAAAGATTACCGGGGCTGATATCAAGCTCCATAGCGATATCTACACTGGTCACGCCGTTCTCGCCGTGCTCATTAAACAAGGCAAGTGACGTCAATAAGATACGCTCTTTGGTCTTCACAACATCTCCTAAACAAACACCAGATACAACTGACCGATACCTGCAAGCATGCCTAACACGGCACCGGTGACGATGAGCTTCCACTCATCTTGTTTGTAGGCGGGTCTTAACACACCCTCAAACTCTTCCGCCGACAATGCTTGCATGCGTTCACATAGATCATGACCCACCTGCAACGCGTCATTAGCATAATCATAGGCGTACAATAGGTATTTTTCAGAGTTATCAAATATTTTTTTAACCGCTAGCGCTTTCATACTGTGATAGTTATCAGACCCCACTCCCAGTGCAAAGTAGGGTTGAGCAACGGCAACGTAGCGTTCAATGGCATCATTCACATGCAATTCAATGAGCTCCAAAAGTTGGGCAGAGCCCGAACCTTTCAGGATAATCTGAGTGATATTTTGTGCGGTAATGAGTTTTTCTTCGATGATTGAAGCATAGACTTCAGACACTTCATCTTGTCGTTTGAGAAACATGCCTTGTATGGTGATAGGTCCAAATTTTCTGGGGCGTTTGGGCTCAAAAATGATTTTGATTGCAATCCAATTAGTGGCGTAACCCACTAATAAGCCTCCCAAGGGTAAGATCCACCACGCTTGAAAAAAGTACCACAACAGCATTGTAGGTAGGCCGAAAAGAAATCCGAAATAAAAGCCAGATTTCACAATGAATGGAAATTCTTTACTGCCCGCGGTGAGGAATATTTCGTTGATAAGTTCAGGAGAATTGACGAGTTGTTCTACGACGAGCTCTTTGATATCGAGAATTTCTGACACATTGTACTGGAAATCATCGACTAACTTGCTAACTACGTGAGGAATGTCCGCTTCAACGCGCTGATAGACCAAATTCTTACCCTGCACGGGAAGTGCCGCCCAAAGTGTTGGTGCCGACTCGGTCATCACTTCGTTAACCACTTTGCGAATAACCTGTTTCAATCGCCGCTCAATAGCGAACGTAAGTTCTTTTGCATCGATGCGTTGCGCCAACTCTTCGACACTCAATAGCTTGCCAAGTACGAGCTCGACCTCAATTTCAGCCATCTCACGTCGTTTCGCTGGAATAAGCCCTTGCCAACCCAAGAACGGTTTTATCCCCACGAATTCAATGGGGAAAAACATCATTTTTACGGCTAGATAATTAGTAAGCCACCCCACGACAGCACTTATCAAGGGGATAGATAATAAACTTAATGTTTCTAGGTTCCATTCCATGTGACAACGAATACACCTTATTGTTTTTATTCAGTCTCAGGCTACTGAGTGCGTGTTAATTGGTCAATGACTAAAACCAAATAGTCACTACTCAGATAATAAATAGTTGTTTTATCGCAATCCGTAAATACCTCTAGGTAGAGGTTTCTAATAATCCACCATACACTGTCAGGAGCAGGTTGGTCTTTTGCTGAACCTACACTGTTTTGCCCTAGCTAAAAAGAGATGTATAAATTATGGCTATTTTTGATTTACGGCTAAAAAAGCTCGAGAAGGATATCGAAAATGCGCAAACCTATGATGAGTATCGCGAGGCGTGTGCTGCTCACGACAAAATCTCTGGTGCAGATGATTGGAAAGCGAAGGACCACTCAAAAGACTATGACTACCGCCTTATTCGAAAACGAGTTCAACGCCTTCAGCTGGCAATTAGTCAACAAGACGCTCACGGACTTATGTCAATTATCCATGAGGGACTTCACGGTAACCTTGGCAATATAGCCAGTCCAGCCTTGCTCAGTCATTGTAAAATTGGCACTAAACAGCTTATTGAAAGCTTTATAGAACATGTAGATAGTGCACTTGAGCACATTTTTAACGCCGATGAAAATGAAGTAGACTTTTACGAAAAACTGTCATTTTTTGAAGAAACAGCCCATGCCTTTGGCCGAAGCTGCCTTATGTTATCCGGTGGTGCGGGTTTAGGATTTTTCCACTGTGGCGTCGTTAAGTCTCTCAACGAACACGACCTACTCCCTTCTGTAATTTCCGGTGCAAGTGCAGGCTCTATCATTGCCGCCATGATTGGCACTCGTTCGAAACAAGAGTTAGAAACATCGCTCACAAGCGATTACATTTATGACACCTTTAAACACTGGCGCAAGTGGTCGGGTATAAAGCGAAACAAAAGCCTTTTTGATAGTACAGTACTTGAAAACGCATTGATCGAGTTATTTGATGTAACCACCTTTGAAGAAGCTTACAAGAAGACCGGCAAGCACATTACGGTGTCGGTATCACCCGCCGACCTTCATCAGCAGTCCCGTTTACTCAATGCTAAAACCTCACCTAACGCAATAATAACGCAAGCCGTGAGAGCATCATGTGCCGTGCCTGTTATTTTTAGTCCAGTGCAATTACGAGCTAAAACACCCAAAGGTGATATCGTTCCTTACATCCCGAATAGGCGATTTGCCGATGGTTCGTTAATGGCTGATTTGCCCTTTGAACGTCTGGCCCGCTTGTACGGTGTTAACCACAGTATTGTTAGCCAAACAAACCCGCTGGCAGTGCCCTTTATTTCAGAGAACCGAATTGACCCACAAAATGTGTGGGATGCAACTCTCAGGCATATTTCACAATTGACTAAAGTAAACAGTGTCTTTGCCATCGACGTTGTAGAGCGTCTTATCGACAATCGAAGTGCAAAGCTCGCAATTCACAAGTTGAGATCTATCATTGAGCAACAATATGTGGGTAATATAAATATTCTGCCAAGTAAGCAGTTACGACAAATTTCCCATGTAATGGCTAACCCTACTCGGGAAAGCATTCAAGAATTAATCACTAACGGTGAGCGAGCTACTTGGTTTCACATGGATGTTATAAAAAGAAATACCAAAATTAGTGAAAGATTGCGATATTATCTTGAACAACTGAAACTTCGAGAAGCGAGGGAGTTGGGGCACCCCATCTCAGACGCACTAACTTACTGATTTAAATATTATTAAGTTAGCCAACATAATAAGAATAGGACCACGGTGAGCGCGAAAAGCCAAAACCCCGACAGTATATACACACAGCAAGTTAAGCAATTATTGGATATGGTGTATCCGCAGGACGCTGGCTATGGCTCAGTTTTTGAAGATGCTCGACATTTTTACACGCTCACCCCCGAATTAGAAAAACACGTTGAGGTGATATCTGAGCGTCTCGCCAAGATAGAAAATGACCCAAAACGCGAAGTGCTCTGTGAACAGTTACGAAAACAACGCAAAGACGCACTGCGTAAAATGGAAGAGGAGCGCCTTTCAAGACTCGACCGCATTGAAACGGTCAGTCTGAAACTGCTCACTCTTACTGAGGGCGATAACGAGCACGAAACACTGCAGATGAGTGCCAAGTTCCTCGGTACCATCATGCTACTTACCCGAGGCCCTGAAGGCAATTTCGCCCGTGTTCACCAGCGATTCAAACCTTTATACAAAGCCGTACTTACTCTGCGTTTAGTGGATAAGCTACTGTCTCACGATACTATCGCGCACAAATACCTTTCTAAATACCGAGAGGCACTATCGCGCTTTAGGGGTAATAGATATTGGCAAGAAAAATGGCGTACTGAGCTTGCTATCCCCCTTATTACTGCGAGTCTACTTCAAGACATAGGCTTGCAGAGCCCTGGTGCTATCACTATCTTGCGCGGCGAAAATAATGACCAAAATGAGTTCCGCCTATTGGAAGAAGAACAGCGTAAACAGCTGTTGAAACTCAACTATCATTTCACAATGAAGTATCTAGGCGAAGGTTTGGGTATTCCAGCTTACGTCGGTAACAACAAAGACGAACGCACACACTTTATCAAGATGCATGAAGATGCTAGCCAGTTTATGCAGCAATTGGTAAAAGATGCGTTCATCTCAAAAACCGGCTTGGGTGAAGTCATTAAGATCCCCCAGATTTACGTCTCTACGGTGCTTTCGACAAAGCAGGACTACAGTCGCAAGCAGTTACCTAAAGGTTATCTATTGATAAACCAGCTCTCGAAGAAAGGTGGACTGAACAAACGTCTGGCTGATGATTTTAATGCTCTGGTGGGCTATTTCCCACAAGGTTTTGGTATTACTTTCATCCCACTGAACGAGCGCGGCACAGAAAAAGACCAGTTTGAATGTGCTGTTGTGATAGGGCTAAGTCCCTCCCATCCAATGGAGCCTGTGTGTAAAGTCGTTACTCGCAATCAAAAATACATTTCTGCCGGTGCACAGGAAGTCGTTAGCAAAAATCGAAACCTGTATTTCTCTGCCAACAAGAAAAAGCTAATGCGCGTTGGAAAAAAACGTCTTCAGGAAATCATGAGTCAGCTGTCAGGTAATTTCACGCCAGATGCCATAGAGCAGCTCGTTCCCGGATTTTGGGAGCCCTACGATTTCTTTAGCTACAAAAAGCATCAAAACTTGTGGGCTAAAAATCACTAATCGAACTTTTATCTAGGTCAACGCTAAGCTTATCTCATATTGTTTTTGCGGTACTGACTTGGCGTTTCACCTGCAAATTGCTTAAAGGCTTTGTAAAACGATGAACGAGAGTTGAACCCTGTTGTCATTGCGATATCGAGCACCGACAGTTTACTGTCGATAAGCAGCTGCTTTGCACTGTCAATTCTTGCTGAATTAATAAAATCAAAAAAGTTTGTTTCCATACCTTGAGACAAAGTCTGTGAAACGTACTGCGGCGGTACCGACACGCATTCTGAGAGTTTGGCTAACGTAAGATCATCACGCAGATGCACCTCTTCCTTATGAATAGCCTCTTTTAGTTTGTCGGCGATTTGCATCAAGTCACTCTTCGTTAATGCAGAACGCTCGTAGGTCTTTTGGACTCTGGTTTCAGTGTTTATCGACTCAGTCGTACTGACATCAGGTGGAGATTCTTCTTCAAACCCAGGCCGTTGACGCAATCCATTGGCGGAAATCAACCATACGATGGTTGTCAGCAGCACAATCACGCCCGACTCAGACACGCCAAGTGAGGTTAGACGGTCACCTACAAGAAGCACTACAAACGCATACACCCAGGTAAACACGATAAGAACAAATATGCCCACTAACCAACCTAGCCGCTTTCCTTTTTCATTGGCATAGACGTCTTTAACTTGTATGTGATAACGCTTGGTAAGCAGGGCTAAGCGTGCTAAATACACACAACTCAATCCGCACCACAGCACCACTGCGAAGAAGAACGACGCTGAAACAATGGCTAGGTTACGACCAGTACTTTGTTGATTGGAAAAAAACATCTGTTCGAATGTTTCAGCCGGTAGCAAAAACAACATCCCCCCTAGGATACCTATGAACGGCAACGGGATGGTGTGACGCCACATTTTTTTGTCCCACTGCCATGGCCTTTGCGCAATGAGTGCTTGGTGATAGAACCACAGACTGGGCAATAAAATAAAAAATACCAAAGGCAAAAACGAAATATAGAACTGCACGATTTGGGGTAGCAGTTCAAAAACAACTGGCCCTGTGGATAGAAAAACAAACACAACAATACTGACATGAGAGGCAGTTTTTCTGAAGATGGTTTCTGGATAAGTAGCAGTGAAAATGAAAACCCAGCCACCGCAACCGCCATTGTTGCCACTAAAACATCAAACATAGACACACATCGTTACTCAACCAGTCACAAAAATAGCATATTGATACGATTATTTGTCCTTGCTACGTGGGAAAGACGAAAACAACCCCCTGATTTAATTATGCTTGCGGCTCATCTGTAGTTTATCGCGAGGAATCAGAAAATGCTCAATGACTTAATCTCAACAAATAACGGACAGAGCTCAATAATAAAATGGGGAGCAATTTCCTATGTTGGAATGTCACTGTGTTACGTTAGTATGTTGATCATTTTTGGCGTTTTGCTCGCTTTTCCCAACAGCGGAGAGTTAGCAGACAAAATTGCCTATATCGCAAACAAGCAATTCATACTTTCTCTGTCTTACACCATTGGCTATTTAGTGTTTGGAACCATACTACTCGTATCGGTACAAGCAACTCATACAAAATTAAGTGCAACATCGAATCATCTACTCAACCTTGCCAGTGCTTTTGGGTTCATCTGGGTGGTATCAATGATGTGCAGCGGAATGATTGGAATCATTGGACTCAATACTATGGTCAAACTTCATACGCAGCAAAGCGACCATGCAACAACACTTTTCTATTTATACACTACAGTAGTTAATGGCTTGGGTGGAGGCATAGAGTTAGTTGGCGGTATGTGGGTATTCCTACTCGGTTTGTTTGGACTTAATACCCAACAACTCTCAAAGCCGTTAAGTCTTATGAGCATCTTTGTTGGTCTACTTGGCATACTCACACTCATTCAGTCAGTACCAGAACTGAAAGATGCATTTGGTTTAAGCCAAATTATATGGTTTGTTTGGATGGGTTCTGCTTTGTACAGTAAGAAAACCAAGTAATCAGCTACGACAACCAAGATTACTGCTCAACGACTTATCGGTATCTGAACACATGAGTAGAGCCTTAGCTTCGCTCTACTCAAACGATCTAGCCGATTATCATGCCGAGGCTCGAAAGTTATCCATAGATACAGTTGAATAGAAGTCTTTAGCAATGACTCGGTTTCTTCCCTGATCTTTAGCTTGATACAGAGCAACATCGGCCATACCGACTAACTTAGCCATAGGTTTTTCTGCTGAACCAAAGCACACACCAAAACTCGCGGTAAGCTGAACACGTTGACCGTCAGCATATATCTGAGCGCTAGCCAACTCTTGTCGGGTTCGTTCCGCTATTTTTATACCTAGGTCGGCAGATTTTGACGGAACTAAAATCACGAATTCCTCGCCGCCCCAACGACCAACAACATCCCCTTCCCTAAACTGCTTTTTAAGTATATTGGCCGTATGCTTAAGTACTTCATCTCCCACATTGTGCCCGTATGTATCGTTAATTGACTTAAATCTATCCAAGTCACATACCACTACACACAACATGGCTTGTTTCTTTCGCAGCCTAATGTATTGCCGCTCAAGAAAAGAACGATTTGATAGGCCTGTCAGCGAGTCGGTTAACGATGAACTCTCTAAACTAAACTTATACTGAAGTAACAAGGCATAGCTAGCCGCGAGAATACTCGCTACCAGAGCAAACGTCATAAATGCATTAAGTAGCAAGGTTTTCGTGACAGTTGCTTTTCTCATTTCAGTGGGGGTCAGAAGTAACAATCGCCAGTCGAATTCTTGAATAGCGATTTCTGATATCATATATTCCTCATTACGCATCACTACGGTCTCACTATCGAGGTTTCTCAAGTCGATATCACGACTCGAAAAAGCTCCCAAGTCAGAGAGAGACGGCGCAAATTGGTCAATGATGATCAGATCGGCGAAAGATGTAAGCACGATCTCGTTTCTGTCGTCGACAAATAAAAAATCATAACCATACTGGCTCTTGTATTCATCAAACTTGTCGAGGAAAGTGGCGATAGGTTCACCCACCCCTACATATCCCAAAAAGCTTTCGCCTTCACCAACAATCTTTACATCAAAAAATAAGTGGATATCTTCTGCTTGACCCAGATCTGCCATTATCGCTTTATCTTCTTGTAGGGCCTCAAAGTACCAATACACTTCACCTTCGTTGAGATCAAAGGCGCGCCCGTCTGACATGTATTGACGTCTCTGTTTTTCGAGAGCCAAGAATACAGTTACACCAAAACGTTTCTCCATCTTTTCAAGCTTTTTCAACAAAGCATCTTCGTCTACATGTTCAGCATAAATTTCACTCTCAAGTGCAAAGCTATTGGCGAAAGACTCTGCTAGATAAAGAGGTTTAAGTAGCTCTCGATTAACTAAATCGAAAACAGGAGTCACTGATTTTTGCTGAATCTGATTTTGCTCAACTACTATGTTGTTTATTGCACATATGGTTGTGATGACGAATGTGCATATGAGGGCCACTATTAGCACGAGCAAAAAAGCTCGAGATTTTAAATAGCGCCGAGTATCTAAACGTCTGTCCATATAAAACCTCCACTTACTCATTTCAGGGCTCACAAAAGAGAGCACCTTTTACTACACGATCAGGATATGAATATTTTGTGAGCAAATTATGTGGGTGTGAAAATGTACTGAAACATGAGTTTCGGAGAAGCAGTGTTTTAAGGCTTGTTTTTTGGCACTAGACGTAGAATAGAGTATATCGTAACGCTATATCTCAATGTTTCTGTTAGTAATCCCTCGAGCAAATACTCAAACCAAATGAATAAAAAATCACAAAAATCAAATACACAACCGAAAAAGGCGAATTTTCATTAATTTATATTTACTCTTAGTAAGTTCAATGCTCACATTTCCCTCACAATGTGAGCTTACTATCGCGTTTTTAAAAATTAGAAGCTCGAAAGGCATTTCCTGAGCATTATTGCCTTCCGTAGCATGTATTAGACCTAAATGTAATTCGCCATGATACAGCACAGCAAAACTGGGCAATCTTATTATTTAGATGAGCCCCTCGATGCTCAACACGGCGACAGGGAACGTCCACCAACAAAATTTAGTTTCCGCGAGCATGGAGATTATAGAATCGATGTGAGAGGAAGCGTTGTCCACTGTTTCTTAGACGCGGGATTCAACTATGAGGGCATTGTGTCTTTTTGCCAGTCTTTGATAAAAGCCATTAACCGACTAACACACTGGGTAATGTTTATTCATACCTCAGAGTCGACTATGGCAACTCCAGAGGCTGTTGAATATTCTCAGACTCAAATTAGCAAGCTTACTACCTACGGATGTGGTGGCATCGCGTTCTTAACCAGTAATACGATAACTCGCTATCTCGCGTCGAAGTTATCAGAACTCGCTACGATGCCGTTTCTTGCGTCAGACAGTCTAGAAACACTTGCTCAGTTTTGTTGTGACAGACTCTTCGGTACAAACTCAGACTCGACACTTGTTAGCTTGTAGATATCTGATATGTAATGTAGTTCTGTGAAAATCTCTAGTCTTCACTACTCTCGGGCTTGGGGGCTACTTTTTTAGCGCTGGAAGCTTGCGTAGTCGTAGATTTAGTTTTTGTCGCAGCTGAAGTAGTAGATTTAGTCGTTGAAGCTCGCTTTCGAGTAGCAGGCTTCTTCTCTACTGCTGCACTTGAACCAGCCGCTGCACTCGCTTTTGTCGTTGTGCGTTTCCTACGCGTGACGGGAGTGGCTTTCGATTCTTCTTTCGATTGCTTAGCTGTGACCTTTTGCGCTGCGCGCTTTGCTGCTAGTAGCGCTACTTGCTCTATCAATGCATCGACTTTACTCGACAATACGTCTAGCTCTTGAGTGCGCTTTTCAGCTGCTCTTTGGCATGGCAGAAACGAAAAGCTAGGCACATTAGGGGCGATGTCTTTAGCTAAACTAAAAAAAGACGTGGATTGACGAGATTGTCTTAATTTCTCATCAATTTTTTCACCGCGTGCTTGAAGTTCTTCAAAGGTTTCTTTTGATTGGTTCAAAAATTCGCTAACGCTAGTCATCGCGTCTTCAACTTGAGAAAAGATCAGTCCAACACCGGCCGACAACCAGCTGCTTGATGATGGTGAATATTTAGCTTCTGACATAGGTAACCTCTTTTTGAAAAGTCATAGTGAAGTGGCCACTGGCCGCTTCACTATTCAATGACAGTAATACTTTGATTACTTGTCTTGCGCGAGTTTCGCAACGGCTTCTGTTAGTGCATCGATCTTTGCTGACAGTGCGTCGATGCGCTCGTCTGCGGACTCTGCACTACCGTCTAAACCCAGCTTTTTGCGAACGTCAGCAACTTTAGCTTCAACATCTGAAGTTGTTGCTTTGAATTTGTCTTTAGCGTCGCCTTCCAAGCTTTCGCCTTTGCTAACTAGCTCTTCGAAAACTTTTGTCGCTTCTTCACTAAGCTTGTCGTAACGACCTTGTGCTTCTTCTACGCTTTTTCCGTAAGCGCCCAAGCCAGCTAGCCAGATTTTACGCGCAAACTCTTCTGCTTCGTTGATTTTACCTTTGATGGTCTCAGTAGTTGACATGTTGAGCTCCTATAGATGTTTAGTTCATTGTCAGAATAGGCCTTTAAATTAGAAATCGCATACTAAAAAGCCCCCACTATCAAAAATAGTGAGGGCTTTTCTATAAATTTCGCGATATCGCTTTAACGTTACTCAGTAATACCCGCTAGCTGAAGCACAAATGCATACTCGAGTGCGGTAGATTCAAAACGCTTAAAACGACCTGACGCACCGCCGTGACCTGCTTCCATATTCGTTTGGAATAAGAGTAAGTTGTCATCGGTTTTATACTCGCGGAGTTTAGCTACCCACTTCATTGGCTCAAAGTATTGTACTTGTGAGTCATGCAGGCCTGTAGTTACCAACATATGCGGATAATCTTGTGCAACAACTTGATCGTATGGCGAGTAAGACAACATATAAGCATACTCGTCAGCATTTTCAGGGTTACCCCACTCACTATATTCTCCAGTGGTAAGGGGAATACTGGCGTCACTCATGGTAGTTACCACATCAACGAAAGGCACGTGAGCACTGATTGCAGTATAGAGTGAGGGCTCCATGTTAGCGATAGCACCCATTAACAAACCACCTGCGCTTCCGCCCATGGCAAATACTCGATCTTTGTCAGCGTAGTTTTGCGCGATAAGACCTTTAGTCACATCAATATAATCAGTGAATGTATTGATTTTCTGACCCATCTTACCGGTCTCGTACCATTCACGGCCCATCATTTGCCCGCCGCGAATATGGGCGATAGCAACAACAAAACCGCGATCCAGCAACGACACCCAACTGCTTCTAAAGGTGGGTTCAATAGTTGCACCATAAGAACCGTACGCATATTGGTACAAGGGATTAGTACCGTCTTTTTTGAATGTAGACTTCTTGTAAACCAAAGAAACAGGAACAGACACACCATCTCGGGCTTCAATCATGACACGTTCCGATGCGTACATCCCCGCATCAAAGTCATCAGAAACCTTATTTTGCTTTTTCAGCGTAAACTCGAGGGTATTAAGGTCTACGTCATAAATACTTGGTGGTGTAGTCAATGAACTGTAGTAGAGACGCACGTGGTCGGCATCTGCTTGAGTATTTCCGGTAAAGTAAGCGCCAAACACAGGGTCCTCTGTAGGAATAGTAACGTGCTCGCCTGTAGTCAGGTTATGCGATACCAAGCGCAGCATACCGTTTACTTTCTCTTTTACGACTAGGTGATTACCCATCACTGTCATGTCTTGAATAAAAACGTCAGGGTTATGTGAAACCACATCAACCCAAGCACTGGTGTCTTGAGTGTTTTCACCGCTAACTTTTACAATACGGAAGTTCTTTGCATCTAAGTTAGTACGCACGTAGTAGTCATCACCTAACTTGGCAACGTCATATTCATGCCCATCTTGGATAGGCAAAAACGTTTTAGTGGGTGCAGTAGGGTTATCTGCATCAATCACCGTTACTCCACTTTTATCGGTGTGGCTGTGATAAATATAGATATCACTTCTATCTTTGCTCTCTCCAAGATAGGTATAGAAGGTGGTGTCCGTTTCTTCATAAATTAGAACGTCGTCAGACTGTGTTGTACCCAAAGTATGACGGTAAACTTGGAAGCCCAACAAAGTTTGTAGGTCTTTCTTTATGTAGAAAAGAGATTGGTTGTCGTTACCCCAAAACACTTGGCCAGATGTAGTTTCAAGCACATCATCGTACATCTCACCAGTGTCAATGTTTTGTACGTAAATGGTGTAGATACGGCGACTCAGCGTGTCTTGTGCGTACGCCATAAGCTTGTTGTTCTTGCTAACAGCAATACCGCCAATTGAGAAATAATCATGACCTTCAGCCATTACATTCACATCAAGGAGCACTTCATCTTCTGCATCAAGTGAAGGCTTACGAATGTAAACGGGATATTCTTTGTCGCCAGAGTAGTTTGCGTTGTACCAGTAGCCGTTTTCAAAGTACGGTACTGTTGAATCGTCTTTCTCAATTCTCGCTACAAGCTCTTCGAAAAGTGCTTCACGACGCTCTTTAAGCGGTGCTAACACCGTTTCTACGTAAGTATTTTCGCTTTCTAAATGCCCAAGAATTTCTTCGTCGGTGCGTGAGTCATCTCGCATCCAATAATAGTTATCTACACGGGTATCACCGTGTGCAGTCATTTCGTAAGGGACTTTTTTCGCTACTGGGGCAACCGCAGTAGTATTAAGTACAGGAAGTGCTACGGAAGGTTCTTCCACCGCTGATACCTCTGATTCTGTCTTTTCGGGGGTACATGCCGCTAGGAACATGACGCCAGCTAGGGCTGTCCATGTAGTTTTCATTGATATTCCTTGTTGTAATTGAATTGGAACACAACCGAGTATACTCAGAAATTCATTTAGTGTTACAAGATATAGACCCCTTGTAACAATCAGTAACAAAAAACCCCAGCGTTCGCTGGGGTTTTAGAAATAGTGGTGAATGACGATGACTTTTATATCAATCGACAATATCATTCGGCATGTTGTCTCGCACTTGCTGCCATACTTTACCACTTTCGATACCATAGTTACGTACGATTAGCGGCACCGCGTCGTAATTGCCATCTTGCGCAGCAGAAAGCAACTCTTCGTAATACGCTAGAGCAACATCTCTCGCTGCTTTATGAGAGAAGAAATATCCACCAATGCGAGAGTAAAGACCTCTAAAACCATTCATCATTAGCACAAACACATTATTGTTCGAGGCAAGCGCTAGGTCGTGACTCAACTGGTAATCAAATTGTGCGAAGGCTAAACCGTCTTCTTCAACTGTTTTATAGCGAGCGATGATGTCGGCTGATGCTTGTGGGTTATGTCTGATGGCGCCGCGAATAAAAACCGCACTTAGATTGGTTCTTGCAGCTAATAGATTATCGACGAGCTCAGGGATACCCTCTTGGTCTAATCTGGCGAGGGTTTCAAGAATGTTAAGGCCGCAGGTTTCCCAAAAGTTATTCACCTTTGTAGGTTTGCCATGTTGGATAGTCAGCCAGCCGTCTCGGGCCAGTCGTTGAAGCACTTCTCTTAAGGTAGTACGGGTAACACCAATGAGCTCAGACAACTCACGCTCTGCAGGCAAAATTGTGCCTGGAGGAAAACGTCCACTCCAAATCGATTCAACAATATATTCTTCGGCGAACCCTGCTGGGCTCTGAGCCTTGTAAATCATACTTTCTCGCCTGCACATATTTTTATTGTTCAACTGATTGTACCAGATGCATCAGCTAGCACAATCAAAACTATCCTTCATCGACAAATGATACTGAACACATCAGATGAGATAGTAGCAGGGCACAGTTTACGCAGGTTCAGCGTCGTTTCCAACGTGTAATTCGTCACCAATGTACATCAGCAGCACTGGCTCTGAAATTCAAGTGGGGTTAATCATTTTCTCAGGTAATGAGGGAGCACCCTTCCGCTCGGATACCAGTGCATATGACAACTTTTCAATAACGTTTAATACCATAGAAGCTTCAGCTCCTATGAGCGTAAGCCTTGTGTGCTTAAGTCTCGTTGGAATCGACCTTTTACGTCGACGCAAAGAAAGTCCCTAGAAAATATCTAGTAGATTAGTCGCATGTTTCCCAAGCTAACAAAGTGTGGTTTCGCTACTCAGCACCGCCAGGCTTTGTTAGTTGTCTAAATACAGCAGAATTCACTACACTCTTCAATGATTTCCACTTGATACTTTTTCCAGAAAAATCAGCAAATAACCACAAAAAAAGCAGGTGAAATGGATAAAAATAACGCATTGCTATGTTCGGTATTACATTAGTCAATAAAACAAGCCATAACACGTGTTAAAACCCTCATTGAGAGCGGTGAATTCCTTCCTCAACACACCAAATTCGTGTACATTTGATGTCGGACTATAAAGACAGCAGCAAATTTACATTGATATCGATAGCCTGGCGTCGAACAAAGCTAAATTATGTGTGCAATAACCGAAGATAAAGTTCGCTTCCAAGCGACCTTGTTGCAAAAAGGAATAGGAACCCATGCAAACCTCGATGATCGGAGCGGTCTATAAGAACTTTCTGGGACATGCGCCCGATTGGTACAAAAAGACCATCATTGCTTTTCTACTCATCAATCCCCTCTTATTTCAAGTAGACCCTTACATTGCAGGCTGGACACTTGTTATTCAATTTATCTTCACGTTAGCGATGGCGCTAAAGTGCTATCCACTTCAGCCAGGCGGTTTGTTGCTCATTGAGGCAATGTTTATTGGCATGACCACACCAGGTCACATGATGCATGAGATTGAAGTTAACCTCGAAGTGGTGCTACTTCTTGTATTTATGGTCGCAGGTATATTCTTCATGAAAGACCTATTGATGTATCTTTTCACTAAACTAGTGATAAAGGTACAGAACAAGTTGGTCTTGTCACTCTCGTTTATTTTTGCCTCCGCGTTCTTATCAGCCTTCCTCGACGCCCTCACCGTTGTTGCGGTAATCATTAGTGTAGGCCTTGGGTTTTACTCGATTTATCACAAAGTAGCCTCTGGTAAGGAATTCCATTCAGACCATGACCATACTAGCGACACAGCAGTAGAAGATCGTCAAAGTGACCTTGAAAATTTCAGAGCATTTCTAAGAAACCTGATGATGCACTCCGCTGTAGGTACCGCTCTTGGTGGTGTAATGACAATGGTGGGAGAACCACAAAACCTAATTATTGCTGATAAAGCAGGGTGGAGCTTCGTAGAATTCTTTATCCGTATGGCGCCAGTGACACTACCAGTGTTCGTTTTCGGCTTAATGACCACAGTCGTGTTAGAAAAAGCCAAACTCTTTAGCTACGGTGCCCAACTACCTGAAACCGTAAGAAACATCCTAGAAGACTACAACAACCACATGGATAAAGGCCGTAGTAAGCGCGACACAGCAAAACTTCTAGTGCAGGCACTCATTGGTGTGTGGCTAGTAGTTGGTCTTGCTACACACATGGCATCGGTTGGACTTATCGGTTTGTCTGTTATTGTATTAGCAACATCGACCAGTGGCGTTATCGAAGAACATGCCATCGGTAAAGCCTTTGAAGAGGCACTTCCCTTCACTGCGCTTCTGTGTGTATTTTTTGGTGTGGTAGCTGTAATTATCGACCAAGGCTTGTTCCAACCAGTTATTCACTGGGTGCTTTCTTTCGAAGGCGAGACGCAAATGGTGATGTTCTATTTGGCCAATGGTGTACTCTCTATGGTGAGCGATAATGTGTTTGTAGGTTCAGTTTATATCACTGAAGTGACATCAGCCTTAGAGGCAGGTCAAATTACTCGTGACCAATATGACATGCTAGCAGTGGCTATTAACACAGGTACTAATCTACCTAGTGTTGCAACGCCAAACGGTCAAGCAGCCTTCTTGTTCCTGCTTACGTCTGCCATTGCACCACTACTGCGTTTGTCATACGGCCGTATGGTGTACATGGCCTTGCCTTATACAGTAGTACTAACCATCGTGGGTTTGGCGGCAACGTATCTTGTACTTGGTGATGCAACGCAGATGCTTTATGACATGCACTTGATTGAACACCACTCTGCAGCTGAAGCTGCCAGTGGTAGTGCAAGTCACTAAGGCAGTTTGTTGATGAGTAATGTAGTCACTCGCATTAGCACATGGGCAGAGCACAAATCTTCTTGGTTTGTGCTTTTTGCCACCGCATTAGGGTTGGAAATAGCAGCACTTTACTTTCAATACGGGCTTGGCCTAAAACCCTGTATTATGTGTATTTATCAGCGTACTGCTATGTATGGGGTGGTTGCTGCTGGAGCTATTGTCCTTATTAAAAATAACAGCTTTACAAGATTGATAGGCTTTGCGGGCTGGGCAGTCTCATCGGGCTGGGGATTCATCATTGCGCGAGAGCACGTTGATATTCTCACTGCCGCTAATCCATTTTTTGCAACCTGCGAATTTGTTCCTAACTTTCCCTCTTGGTTCGCAATACACGAATGGCTTCCAGCGGTATTTGCCGCTGAAGGCGACTGTTTAGAAGACTCGTGGAAATTCCTCGATATGGGTATGGCACAATGGATGTACTACATTTTTGCAGCGTATTTTGCGGTATTTGTCGTGGTATTTATTTGCCGTTTACTCGATAAGAAACCCTTTTGATAGACTTATCCACGCTTCCGTCCCGTCTTCCTCCTATACAGACCACCGAAGGGCCTGTAACGGTCCAGCGCATCGCGCTCAAGCACCTTGATGCGCTATGTGAGGCTGGACAACAGTCTTCACACCATGTGAAGCCTTGGCTTGGCGCTGGCCTTTGCCCAGTGACGCCAGCAGCGACAAAACAATGTATCCAAGCACTCGAACAAGCGAGAGAGTCAGGCTACGGGCTGACTTATCTTTTAATACATAACGACCGCTGTTTGGGGATGGGGATCATCAACTACATACATCCAGTGCACCGATGTGCAAATTTGGGTTATTGGTTGCGTCCTGATGCCTGTGGCAAAGGGTTGGCAAGTGCAATATGTGAAACATTAAAGAAGCTCGCGTTTGACCAAATGGGCCTACATCGACTTGAGTGCTTTATCGAACCCAACAACAAAGCGAGCTTAAGGGTTACAGAGCGTATCGGTGGAGTTAAGGAAGGCTATTGTAAAAAGCGCATCTTTGGAAGAGACGCGCTTTTGTACAGTATTGTTAGCAAGTAGAGGCTAATGCCCTCTGCCTAATCTAGATCTTCTAGCGGCCAAACTGCAATGTAATCTTCAAATTTGTCGATATCTACATCGCAATCAAACACTGTCTTACCTCTAACCGACATACCTTGCTGATGCATCTTCGTTTTTTTACCTTTGTTGAGCAATGGATGCCAGCTGGGAAGCCCCCTCCCCTCATATAATCGGCGATAACTACAACTCGGTGGCATGAAGAAAATGTCTTTTAAGTTGTCTTTAGTAAGTTTTACACACTCGGGAACAAGTTTTGTGCGTTCGCTATACTTAGTGCACTGACATGTTTTAGTGTTAAGCAACGAGCATACGATATTGGTGTAATGAATATTTTCATCTGGTGCCAAGTGATCTGTGAAGGTTTGCTCTTCCACGTTTTCATCATCAATAAATTTGTGTAAGCAGCATTTCGCACAACCATCACAAATTCCTTCCCACTCAGACTCTGTCATTTTGTCTAGGGTTTTGGTTTCCCAGTACGCATCTGTCATTCTTTAATCACCGAAGTCGAAAGAGTCATAAAATCCACAAGGCTAGCGTCAATATGATCACCTACACATAAGGGGCCCACTCCCTTAGGCGTGCCCGTGAGGACAACATCCCCAGGAAGCAAAGTAAATGCTCGTGACATTACACAAAGCATATCAACAATATTCGTCAGCATTAATGCAGTATGGCCTGTTTGGCGTCGTTCGCCATTTATGTCCAACCAAAAGTGTAAATCTTGAAGGTCAGAAAATTGCTCAATAGGTACAAAATTCGACACTGGACAACTATCGTCGAAAGCCTTGGCACGTTCCCAAGGTTGACCTTTTTCTTTAAGCGATTGTTGTACATCTCTCAGTGTTAAATCGAGTCCTAGCCCTACCCCCCAAATTGCTGCTAATACATCATTTGAAGACGCATTAGTTAGCTTGCTTTTGAGTAATAGCGCGATCTCTAGCTCGTTATGACACTCACCTTGATGTTGAGGGATGGGAAACGGCGAAGAAAAATCACAGAACGCCGTTTTTGGTTTCATGAACAATAGAGGGCTGGTGGGTACAGCATTGCCCAATTCATTGATATGGTCCATGTAATTACGACCAATACAAACCGCCTTGCCAACCTCTAAATCTATGACGTTGCCAGATATATCTTTGTGAAGATAGGTCATATCAAAACCCCTTTTTTATTCTGTCTGACAAGTATCCCACCGATACACCGAAATACTGTGAACGATTCCATTTCATTAATGTATGAAAATTCTGATACACAAGATAAATACGCCCCTTGTCACCATCAGGCATGATCAAGGATGCATTGATATCGTTAGTCGGTAGTGGTGCGCCGTTGTAACGAGTAACCCCTTGTGCATGCCAATGCGCTAGGGGTTTAAACAATGTACTAGAGAGCCCAAATGCCTCGACAGATTGAGTGAGTTTGACTTGACGCCCCCAAGTAATGTCGTCGCTCCAGCCCTCTGACGACAAATAATTAGCAATAGATGCAAATACGTCAGCAGGTGTTCCCCAGATATCCTTTTTACCGTCCCCATTATAATCAACGGCATACTGAAGAAAGGATACTGGCATAAACTGACTCTGTCCCATAGCACCAGCCCATGATCCTTTGAACGTATCAACGCTCGCATGGCCTTCAGACAATATGGTTAATGCGGCAAAAAAATTACGTTTAAACAGTGTTTCGCGACGCCCTTCATAGGCTAATGACGCCAGTGCCGATAGTACATCATAGTTCCCTTGAATACGGCCGAAATTAGATTCATTGCCCCACAGTGCGACAATAAAGCGCGGTTGCACTCCATACTTAGCACCGATTTCATCTAGCAATACTTTGTGCTCATTGAGCTTTTCTACCGCTTGCTGCACCTTCCAGTCAGGTACTCGACTAGCTAAATAAGAATCTAGTGTAATTTTTCGTTCAGGTTGATTTCTATCTGAGCGGATAACAGTAGCTCTAAACTCGATATTCTCGAGAGTGCGCTCTATAAAGC
Source organism: Alteromonas sp. KUL49 (assembly GCF_006538345.1). Classification (GTDB taxonomy): domain Bacteria; phylum Pseudomonadota; class Gammaproteobacteria; order Enterobacterales; family Alteromonadaceae; genus Alteromonas. Next base: position 53,188 of record NZ_BJKL01000013.1, read on the forward strand.
TAGCGTCGAAACCTTGTTCAACAGCTTCCGCTTTCAATTTTGCGACGTACTGTGAAAACCCTTCTTCTGTTTTTTCCTCACCTGCGGCATCAGGTAAGAAAAACAAGCCAGAAAGAAATGCGAGGGCGGTAAACCACTTAGTCATAGCTTGATTTCTTTGTCTGCTCGAGGAGGAAGGCCTTTGCTGACCCGGTGCTCTAAAAGAAGGTCATCTTCTTTGGGAGGCATCTGCAAATAAAAACCAGGCTCTTCCAATGCCGCAACGAGTTTCTCTTTACTTACACCCGCCAGTGATTCTCGTTTTTCCAATGCAATAAGAGTCACCAATTCTGGCGTACCAAACTGCTTCATAAGCGCTTCGGGCACTGAATCAAACTGGTCTTTTTTAGGAAGATAAAGATACATTCCTGCTTTTTTTCGCGTTTTGTATACTGCACAAATCATACTGATTCTCTCGATTCTATAACTGGGAACGGGCCCAAAATTCGCTCCACCTCATTCACGAAAAGTGGCGCTCTCCAACCGACTAATACGTCAGGCATCAATCTTTGAACACGGCACTCGTCCCACTGGAACCAATACCACTTTAACAATTGATTTAGTTGCTTTTTAGAGGCTATCACTTCAAGGCTTACATCCTGTTGTTGAGCGATATTCGTCGCAACGTCCTTAAGTGCCGCTAAGATTTTTTTGTAATTGGGCACATCAATAAGGCGTCTTACCTGAGGTAGCCGCAAGTGGGCTGGTGTTGCCTCGAAGCGTTGTCGCCCCTCTTCAACCAGAGTCACAATGGTGTCACCGTATCGGCGCATGGTTTGTGGAGGTATACCATGAACTCGCGATAACCCAGACTTACTAGAAGGTAACCTGATTGCTACATCAAACAAGTGGGATTCTTTAAACACAAAGTTAAGGGCAAGATCTTTTTCTCTCGCTTTCGCCAGACGCCATCCAGCCAAGGCTTGTAACACAGTGAGTTGCTCACTGGACAAACGCCAGTTATTTTTAATCTGTAGGAAAGCGAAGTCTTCTGGCATCTTTGCTCGCTTTTTATCTGCCAGTAGCGCAATTTCTTGGTAAACCCAATCGAGCTTACCTTTCTCTCGAATACGTTGATTTAAAATGTCGTAACAAGGAAGAAGATAAAGCACATCATTTGCAGCATATTCCAATTGCGCCTCACGCAATGGGCGTGCGAGCCAGTCTGTTCGTGACTCGCCTTTATCCAGTGTCTTGTCACAGAGTGTCTCTACCAACTTGGCATAACCTAACGTAGGCCCCATGCCAAGTACGCTAGCGGCAAATTGCGTATCAAACACGGGCGTTGGTACGGTATCAAATGCACTTAAAAAGGTCTCCAAATCCTCTGAACAAGCATGCAGTACCTTGATAACATTAGGGTTTTCAAGCAAATTTATGAACGGCATTACATTGGTAATGCTGAGGGGGTCGATGAGGACGAGTTGCTCGCCATCGTACAGTTGTATTAAGCCTAAATGCGGTGACAACGTGCGCGTGCGCACGAACTCGGTATCGAGAGCAATGGCATTTTTTCCGCTTGCTGTTTTACACACATTCGCAAGCTGATCGTTAGTGGTTACCAGTTGATATTGCATAATAATTAAAAAGCCGGCGTAATGCCGGCTTTGCTAAGATCCTTGTACGTGTTACACGTTAATCTCGAAGCTCCCGACGTAGAATCTTTCCTACATTGGTTTTTGGTAAATCATTTTTAAACACAACGTGCTTGGGCACTTTGTACCCCGTCAAATGATTTCTACAGTGAGCAATGACATCTTTCTCTGATAGATCATCACGCTGAGATACAACGAAGAGTTTAACGACTTCGCCGCTGACTTCATGGGGAACCCCAATGGCCGCTGCTTCTACAACGTCGTCATGCATCGCAGCAACTTCTTCAATTTCATTTGGGAAAACATTAAACCCAGAAACTAGGATCATATCCTTTTTACGGTCAACAATATAGAAATAACCTTCATCATCGACAGTAGCAATGTCGCCAGTAGCCAACCAGCCGTCTTTGAGGATTTCAGCGGTAGCTTCAGGGCGATTGAGATACCCTTTCATTACTTGTGGCCCTTTAACCCACAGCTCTCCGGGTTCACCGTCTGGCACTGGGTTGCCGTCTTCGTCTAATAACTTAATATCAGTAGAGGGTACCGGCATGCCAATAGAGCCTTTATAGGCTTTTATCTGAGGAGGGTTAACCGAAACTACAGGCGAACATTCAGTTAGACCATACCCTTCGAGTAGCACCGTACCTGTTATACTTTCCCATTTTTCTGCCACTGGACGTTGTACAGCCATACCTCCACCAAGTCCAAACTTGAAGTTAGTGAAATCGAGTTCGCTGAACCCCGGTGTATTGATCAAACCATTAAATAAGGTATTTACACCCGGTAGAATGGTGAACGGATACTTACTAAGTTCACTCACAAAACCAGGCATATCTCTTGGGTTGGTTATAAGTAGGTTTCTACAACCGTACTTAACAAACACCAAGCAATTCGCCACTAGTGCAAAGATATGATAAAGCGGCAGCGCCGTTACCACCAAGTCTTTCCCTTCATCAATAACGGTTTCAAGAATTCCAGCAACCTGCTCTAGATTCGCCACCATGTTGCGATGAGTCAGCATGGCACCTTTTGAAACCCCAGTAGTTCCACCAGTGTATTGTAAAAACGCCAAATCACTATTGACGATTTCAGGACGGGTATAGGTTAAGGATTGACCTTCTTTCACTGCCTTAGTGAAGCGAATAGCCCCTTTGAGTTCATAAGTGGGTACCATTTTCTTCACATGCTTAACGACTGTGTTAACGATCCAGCGTTTTGGCGCAGGGAGCATGTCACCCAATGAGGTTAGAAATACATGCTTTAAGTTGGTATCTGCTCGAACTTCGTCTAAGGTGCAGGCAAAATTCTCAACAATCACAATCGCCTGTGCATCAGAGTCATTAAGTTGATGTTTCAACTCACGGGCCGTATATAACGGGTTAACATTCACAACCACCATGCCGGCACGCAAAATTCCGAACATAGCAACGGGATATTGAAGCAGGTTAGGCATCATGATTGCCACTGCATCACCTCGTTTCAAACCACTTGATTGAAGGTATGCTGCGAACTGGGCAGAGAGCGTATCAAGTTCGCTAAAAGTAATAGATTGCCCCATGTTGATAAAAGCAACGCTATCTTTGTGCTTCTCTACTGACTGTTCAAATATATCAACGATTGAAGCATAACGATCTGCGTCGATTTCAGGCGATACACGGGGGTCATAATGTTCGAGCCAGGTTTTATTCACAAAACCTCCTATACATATTCTTCGAAAAAAGCGCGCCTGATGATGCGCGCCTTCTCACAACTGGTCTGATTACTTGTGAATAGTATCTAATGTGTAAAAAAAATAAACTACGCGGTTTACATTTGGTCAACAAAACGGCGAATTGTAGCGCCTATATTTTGAGTATTTTCCATATGAATATGATGCCCGCCCGCAAACTGAACAAACTGCACATTTTTGAACCACGCTTTTCGTTGCTCATACACTTTATCTAATTGTTTAAAACTCGCATCAGCCCCAATCACTAAAACAGGACACTGTATATTTTTAACTATCGCCTCAGCTTGTAGTTCTGTCAGGCGAAGTGGCGACTTTGTTCTCAACCGTGAGTCACTTTGCCAATAAGACTCTCCCGCACCGTTTACGCCGATGCTTCGATTGATAATAGCACTTGCATCGGATTCACGCATATCTGTAACACGACATCTTGCGGTTACAGCAGCATCATGGTCAACCATCACAAACTTAGAGCGGTACTTTCCTTGGCGACTTAAAATAGACGATCGGATTTGCTCAACGGTAGCCGTTTCAGGTTGGGTAAGAGGCCCGCAAGAATCAATACTGACCAAGGCTTTCACATTTTCCGGGAATACGCTTGCGTAAATACTTGCAACAATTCCCCCTAAAGAGTGACCAACGAGAATAACATCACGCCATTCTTGTTGGGTAATGAGTTCATGGAGGTCTTGAACGTAATCCAGTTGATTGTAGTGAGCGCCATCAGCACGGTGTTGTGAGTGTCCGTGTCCCGCCATGTCTAGCGCAATAAATTGAAACCCCTCAAAAAAACTTTGTAGTGGGACTAAACTCGCTGCATTGTCTAGAAAACCATGTAACCCCAGCACCACTGGGCCGTCTTCACCACTGATTAGCCCAGTAAATACCTGACTGCCCAGTTGGAATTTTGCTTCTTTCATACTACCGACTCTTTGAGGGCAAAAACTTGCCGCCTCTATCGACACAACTGTTATTGATCGAAAAAAAAGCGGCATTAATTAGCCGCCTTTTTACGTTTTTACATAGAGCCACAAGCTCTATTAATGCTCAACCGACCTGTTTGTTGAACGGTTAGCGGAACTAGACACCCGTATCGCTGTTTGAGAACGAGTCGTCCTTGGTATATTTAGTCTCGGTGCGGGATTACGCAAATTAACTTTCACCGCTCTATGGTCAACATATCTGACTGGGCGCGGAACGTAATCATACGTCAACCACATACGTCCCCAGGGGTGATAGCGGAAGTGATAAGGGTAGAAGAAGGGTGAATACCAACCACCGTGATAATTTAAGTGTAATCCGCTTGGATGATAAGGTGAATCTTTTCGCCACATATGATAATCCTCAGCTTGGATTATTGGATAAGAGTATGGTTGCTCTCCAATCATCCCAGCGAGAGGAGCATCTAACGTTCCTAAAAACGTCACGCTTCGACCTTCCTCAAACAAAATGGGGTCAACAAACCCCTCTAACTCAGCCTTGAAGCGCCCAATAGTCTCAGCACGCTGAATCGGCTTGCCATAATTATTAAGTGGGAAGTGAACTAACTCTACATAGGTTTTATCTGGTTTGTTTTCTACACCGACAATCACTCCCCCCCAACGGGCTGGTTTTCCCATTGAAGTGGCACTTGTCGTTACCGCTTGAGTGTAACTCACCAGACCTTCTTCATTTTCGACTTTGATACTTTCGGGAACAATGGCACAGCCAGTGAAAAACAACACCGAAAGAATCGATAATATTTTGATATTCATACATAATCCCCTGTCGCTAGCGATGGAAAACACGTGACTCACTAGCAAATGATTAGTTGAGAAAGCATACAGTAACTACAGTCAGATTCTACACGTTTGAGTATAATTCGGAAGAAAAGTGCCGTCATTAAATATGAATAATATGTAGGATTTACACTTCTCAAGCATAAATGTCTACGCCGAACATGGCTTGAAGGTTCTCGCGCTCAGATTGTTTTTCAAAGTGTTGATATGAAGCGATGGCGTTTTGACTAAACGAGCTATATTCCTCTTTGACAAACCGCTGATAAGCTTGCGCGTTGTTCGCAGACTGCTCATCGGGCGCAATGACTACGCCCCCTCGACTGGGCGAACTATTGTCAGATGAGGGGCGATCACCAGCCTTCTCTACTCTGGTGCTTTTCCCAGATGTAGGGTCAGATAACGAGACCAGCCCTGTGGAGCGAATTTCCATTGACGTTAATCTACCAACACTTTTTGACGCAAAAAAGTGCTGTAGCAATAATCACGCCTGAGCGGTAGAAATAACGATTACTCTCTTCCGGGAAGCTTTTTCCACGTCACTTTGTCACGCAAATATACAGGCTCAATATCGATGGCTTTCGTTGCCTCTCCATTATCGTTAGCCACTAACGCAAGTGAGAGCATATGTTCGGCACTCGGATACAGCACGGATGTTTTGTCAATATTAGTAAGTGAACCAAGAGCCTCATAAGCGGCCCATCCCGTTCCTACCGTATCAAACTCAATACTGAGAGATTGGAGTAATTCAGCGGCGGTTTCAGGGGGACAAACTTGCTCTTCGACAACAAGTACCAAACCTTGGTTGGTATTTTCGTACACGGCAAAATAGACTTCGCCCATCCTCGCATCGATGGCACTTGCGACAAAACGAGCACTGGTAGCCGCAATCTGTTGCTGCGCCATTGCCGCGAGTGTACTTACGCCCACAACTGAATGCCCAGTGCCTAGGGCCAACCCTTGAATCATACCTGTGGCAATACGCACTCCCGTAAAACTCCCCGGCCCACGACCATAAGTCAGTAGATCAAGTGAAGCGAGTGTACGTCCGGATTCAGCCAATACTTCATCAACCATGGGTAGCAAACGCTGGCTATGTTGTTGTGGACAAATTTCAAAACGACTGAATACGGTGCCGTCTTCAGTTTTCAAAGCTACTGAGCAGGCTTCGGTGGCGGTATCTATGGCCAAAATATTCATAGTGTTACTCATTATCAATTGTCTCAAGGAAGGCTTCTACTTCATCTAAGCTTCGCGTTCTTCGCATGTCAGGCAAGCTACCCACAAATGACTGGGCGTAATGTTTGGTGACTAACCTGTTGTCACAAATTACTAAAACACCTTTATCTGATGGATCTCGAATTAATCGCCCCGCACCTTGTTTTAAAGTAATGACAGCCTGGGGAATTTGAATAATAGCGAAAGGATTAGCACCTCTTTTTTTCACGTCGTCCATCCGGGCTTGAAGCAAGGGGTCGTCTGGCGACGCAAAAGGGAGTTTATCTATCATCACACACACCAAATCACTGCCGCGAACGTCAACGCCCTCCCAAAAAGCGCCAGTCCCCATAAGCACAGCTTTTTCATCAGCTAGGTACGCATCCAATAATGCCTGTTTTGTGGTAGTACCCTGCACAAGCAATGGGTTGTCGATAGCATCTTCTAATTTAGCAGCGATTTCCCGCAGCATGGCATGGCTAGTGAACAACAAGAAACAACGCCCCCGACTCGCTTTAATTAACCGTTTAGCGGTGTCAAAAAGGGTCTTTTTCATACCTGGGCTATTGGGTTCAGGCAGGTATCGAGGCACGCAAAGCATAGCTTGCTGTTGGTAGTCAAAAGGGCTGTCCAAACCTAAGGTGGCTGCGTCTTCCAAACCCATTCGGCGTTGAAAATGCTCGAATCCCTCATTAACCATTAACGTCGCAGAAGTAAAAATCCATCCCCGAGGTGGTGAAGATACAAAACGTCTAAACTTTGCCGCTATAGATAAAGGAGTCAGGTGCATGATCAGATGACGGTTAGTCGTTTCGTACCAAAGACTGACGTTTTCTTGTTTATCATCGCTCAAGGCGTCGAGCTGTTCTCGAGCAGCCACGACTCGTTCGTACAAATTATCCAGATCTTTATCGCGAGACACATGCAGCTTGCAAACATCGTGAAGCACGCCAAGCGCTTCACTCAATCGACCAATTAAATCTCTTACATCATCTCGCTGGAGCGCTTCAGCCCAGTTACCTCGATGGGGCGTTTCTGGGAACAACAAGCGTAAGTCAGCAGCAATCATCTTGCATTTATCCGCTGCTTTATCCAATTGCCCAGCGTCTTTCAGTACGGTCCGCACGATTAGAGTGATATCTTTTGCGAGCTCACTAATCTGGCGAGTTGAAAGTGACTCTCCAAAGTAATCACTCGCGATATCGGGAATCTGATGAGCTTCATCGAAGATAATGGCATCAGCTTCAGGGATCAACTCACCGAATCCGGTGTCTTTGAGCGCCATGTCTGCAAAAAACAGATGATGGTTTACCACGATAATATCGGCATCAAGGGCTTTTCGGCGAGCTTGAACTAAATAACATTCCTCATAATCGGGACAGTCTCTACCCAAGCAATTGTCGACAGTTGATGTCACCAGTGGTAACACTTTGGCATCTTCGGGCAGTGTTTTTAACTCTCCCATGTCACCGGTTTTCGTCGTAGTAGACCAACGCCGCACTTCGGATAATTGCCCTAGCACTTCCTTTTCGACAAGGGTGGAGTTACCGCCATGTTGCCCCATCCGGTGCAAGCATAAATAGTTAGCACGCCCTTTTAACAATGCGGTTTTACGGCGACTTTTAAGCGCCTTTTTTACTATGGGTAAGTCCCTGTGAAACAGTTGTTCTTGAAGGTTTTTGGTTCCCGTTGAAACAATAGCTTTGCCTTCACTTAACAGCGCAGGCACTAGGTAAGCGAAGGTTTTACCTGTTCCCGTACCGGCCTCAACAATCAAACTGCTACTGTCATCGATTGCCTTCTTAACACCAATGGCCATATCTGTTTGCGCTTGGCGTGGAACAAATCCATTGATCGCCTTGGCAAGCAAACCATCAGAAGAAAAAACGTCGTTAATTGAAGGCATAAATTGAAACTTTATGTGCTCAGATGTTAAAGCGTCGCATTATGCCAAATAATCATGAGTAAGTGGCACAATTAAATAAGATTTCAGGTACAAACAGATACAATTGATAGAATATTTTTGAAAACGCAGCAATGAAATCACCCGCGCAGAATTAAGCACCTTTGGAGGGTAAAGCTTTACTCGCCTGTATAGCTTTCAACAGCTTTTAGTTTCTTTGCTTCATACATTCGCTCATCTGCGAGCGAGGCCCATCTTACAACATCTCCATTGACCTCAGATAAAGAGGAGAAACCAACACTTGCCCCAACGTTGTAACTTAATTGCTCAGATACTCGTTGAGTAATTTCACTAATCCTTTGCTTAAGTTGTTCAACAAATTCCTCAGAATATTCGCTAAAAATAACTGCAAACTCGTCACCACCTATCCTAAATGCACAATCACTTTGCCTACCAATCTGAGAAAGTTCTGATGCCATTAGCTTTATAAATTTGTCTCCGGCAGCGTGGCCAAATTTATCATTCAATGGCTTGAGGTTATCCAAGTCTAATACGGCAATGGTCATCTCTCCTTTGCCTTGGATAAGATAATCCTTGCTGACTTGCTTCATCGCCTCTTGGTAAGCATGTCTGTTACCTATGCCAGTTAAGCCATCAATGTTTGCTTTGGCTTCGACCTCTCTCAACTTGTTGTTGGTTTTGTGCAACTGAAGATAAGACGATAAAGCTAATGTAGCGACACTGATGACTTCTTCTGCAAGCACAAAATCTACATCTTTGTGATCATGCATTACCATGATGTGGCCCAATGGTTGATTATCGGCGCCTCTGTAGACTAATCCAGCATAGACTTTCGCTCCAATGTCATGCAGTGGTTGATATGTTGGAAAAGCGCTAATTACATCGTCGAACTGGATGAATTTGTTGGTATTCACCACCTGCTCACAGGGCGTTCCTAAAACACTAAATTCATAGTTATCCGTTCGCTTATTGGTGTCCCAAGAAGACAGCACTTCAACCCTATCTTTTGAAAGAAAACGAGTAACAGAGACCCACCTCCACCCCAAGCTTTCATAGATAGCTTCAACCGCTGCATCGAAAACATTGTCTGAGTGTTCTAGGGCATTTGACAGCATTTTCAGTGTCGAGTCTGCAATGGACGTTTCCATTCGTGCAGGAGAAATTATGTATGCAAAGCCGTCGTCCAAATCAACTTGTTTAATAAGCTTTTCGTCCTTCCAAAACGTCGTTGCTTCTGGACTAGCGTGAAGTTTTGCTTCTGCAACCACTGTTTGCTTAAAGCTATCACTATGATTATCAAATACTTTATTGCTATATACCCGTTTTCCTTCACTATCGAATACAACAATTGAGTCAACCAAACTATCAAACAACTTAAAACAACACTGCTGTGACAAAGGAATGTATTCACTGGGCATTTTGAAGTACTCCAAATTGCAGAAAAAGTTGTCTCGTTCAGTTAAGCGGATATAGGTGCAACAGACTTAAGAAATCTCCGATTCCGAAACCCTGCTGTGTGAGTAGCCACCGTTAGTATTATAGAAGGTTTGAAACAATAAGTGACGAAGAACTAGATTTAGCCTTCAAATGAGAAGAGTTGGTTAAATGGTCAACGCCAATAAGATGTATCAATCTAGTCCCAATACGTGTTGAACATCAACAGTACCCAGCCCTAATTGCTCGGCGGTAATGACATCTATGGAATCAAATTGAATTTTACAGCCAGCCTCGATCATATTTAACCAAGCCGCACGCAATGCGTCCGGACGCTCGCCCGTCCAGAAATATTCAGTCTGTTTAATATATTCCACCACGGACGCAGTGTGACCGTCGCGGTAGAGTTGTCGCGCAAAATCAAAGTCTGGACCAAAAGCGCCCAACAGTGCTGAGTCTACCCCCTCTATTGCACTACTCAGCTTTTCAATGGCTCGTTTGATGTCTCCTTGCCTGTATGCAATCCATGCTCGCGCAATTTCGACGTTGTGATTTTCAACACTAAATCCGTCATAAACCTCACCCGCAATCTTTTGTTCAATACTCATCTGGGCAGCATGTTCAAAGGCGAGACCAATTTTCTCTTGCGCTGTTTCAATCGGTTCAAACTGGGCACTGTATTTAATGTGTCGGCTTAGGTGAGTGAGTACTTGATAAGCGTTGTTATTGAGTGACACACTCATTTGATAATCGCGCTGTGTGTCATTTAACAATCGTCTATTTCGCGACTCAAAATACTCAAACCGCTGTTCGATGTATTGGTGATACTTTGGATCATCACAACCTTCTAGATACGCTGCATTCACACCGGAACCTGTAAACATACCAGTAGTAACAACAAACTTAACAAGTAGCAGCCTCACAATAATCACACCTTATATTTACATCACTCTTTTTACGCTCAAAGTCATGAGATTGATCGAAAAAACCAGGTAGCTACATTTTAAATATTTAATGAATGAACTGTGTATGTTCAATAGTCGTATCGGAAAAGTGTCGAGGTGTGTGAGTGATTTTTTGCAGCTCAAACGAGGACTAAAAAATGTTCAATACTGCTAACGAATACCCGTTCAACGTTTACAAAGTTGAAGTGTTCACCCGTTTTTCAAAGAAAATAGATATTGCCACAGTGGCAGGAAGACTGTGTTTTAATACTGAAAACCCTATCGTTGAGTCTATTGCAGTGGATGATCTGCAAGTATTATCAACATCGCTTCATCACGTTGCTGGAAAAGCAGAGGTTTCACTAGAATTAAACCAGCCCGTCACTGAGCAAGAGCTAGAAGCCATATGTGCAGATATATGTCAGCGCGCTATGCATCGACGTATTGAAGCCATATTGCCATGGCAAGACAGACACAATCGGACGATTAGCCATTGAATATCGTTATAGCTAAGTATCAATAGATAGAATAGGCAAGCTATTGTAATTGAAAAACGCCAACGTAATATCTACAAGCAAATCTGCCCAAAAATAGACAAAACAATGAAAACGTTTACCCTACTTGTAACGCTGTTGGTATTAGTGACTCCACAACTAAAAGCTACTGAAAATTTATACAAAAATTACCCCGCCGATATTACTCCAGAGCTTAGTGATAAGGGGGAATACTCCGTTGGTGTAACCACACTTTCTATAGCTTACCCTCAGCCCACAATGACACTCACGGGACAAACCGTGGATAGAGCCTTGACTCTTGAAGTGTGGTACCCAGCCGAGGCGGAAGGTCAACTTGCCGTTTACGACAATGAAACCCGTAGTGGTATTCCTTTTAGCATTCAAGGTACTTCGTATCGAGATGCAGACGTCGCTGCTACTGATGCTAAGTTCCCCGTTATTGTGCTATCTCACGGTTACACTGGCTATCGTACAATTATGTACTACCTCGGAGAGCACCTTGCGTCACACGGTTATATTGTTGCCGGGATAGACCACACCGATTCAACCAATATGGACGTCGACCTCATAAATGCCCCTTTCACAGGGTTTCCAAGTACATTACTAAATCGTTCCAGAGACCAAGTATTGACACTTAGCAGCATTATTGAACACGATAAATTTAAGCAGGTGTCAGATCCAAACAGCGCAGGATTGATCGGTTATTCAATGGGTGGATACGGCGCAGTGAATACTGTGGGCGGCTGCTTTGCCTTCTCGGACCAGGCTGTTGGTGCATTTACTGGCATTGAAGATATACAGACGATTCAAGCCATCAAAGGTTTACTTAACACCTGTGCAGGTGGTAACGCAGACGCGTCTGCAGTAGATTCACGCTGGAAAGCTATGATGGCGCTAGCACCTTGGGGTGGTCAACATCGCGTATTTTCTGAAGAAGCGTTAAATCAAGTAAAGGTGCCCGTGCTTTATGTGGCCGGTGATCACGATGACGTATCAGGTTACGAGGGCATGCGTTGGTTGTTCGAGAGCACAGGCAACAAAGACTCGAAATTACTCACCTTTATCAATGCTAGACACAACATTGCGCCCCATCCGGCACCAAGCGCGGCGTTTGGTAACGAGCTTGATATTGGTCATTACATCGAGCCTGCATGGCGCTCACAGAGCATGAATGCCATTAATGAGCATTTTGCACTCGCACTGATGAATTGCCACGTAAAAGCGCAAGCAGACTTCTGCGACTATCTGAATGTTGAAGGTAACAGCAATCAAGCACCGGTAAATGGTGAAGTACCTGAGCAGTGGAAAGGATTCGACCATCGTTATGCACTGGGTTTAACCATGGAATCTAAACGCTAGTCATATACTCTTTTTAGATTGTTTAACCCGCTGGGCTCTTCCTTTGGAGCTCAGCTTTGAACAGCAACCAGATAACACCAAGGCCCTAAAGTCACTTCACTTTGCGTATCCAATTTGCATGGTGTTCTGGTGAGCACATTTTCGTATTGACCTTCCACCACAGTATCTTGCAAGTATACCCGTACGCATGAACCAGAGAAGTTAATCAAAACGGCGACTTTACTCGCATTATCTTGACGAACAAAGCTAATTACTTGCGCCATTTTAGAATTTGGTACGTGAATCATTCTTGCACCAAAATCACCGTTCCATAGGGCCGAAGTGCGCTTTTTGAACGCAATCAATTCTTGATACAAGGTTCCAATGGAGTGTTTTTTCCACGCTATACAATCTTTCTCAAAAAAGGCTAACCGCTTAGATTCACCTGCTTCTTGAGAATTGTAAATCAGTGGCATTCCCTCCCCCACCACTGATAACACAATCGCCGCTTCCAGACCTTCACCAAACTGTTCATGCTGAGTACCATCCCATGCATTTTTGTCATGGTTACTCACGAAGGTCATGCGATAAGCGTCGGCAGGCCACGAACGCTCATTCCACGAATAATACTTTCTCAGCCTATCGAGTGAGCACCTTCCTTGGGTAACTTCATGAACAGTCTCATTCCAAGACCACGCATAAGTCATGTTAAAACCAGCACTATGAAGGTCGCGATTTTCCCACTCGGCTAACATGAAGACTGGCTTTATCTCACACAGTGAATCACAGGCTTGCTGCCAGAAATCGTTCGGTACATAACCCGCCACATCACAACGAAATCCATCTATGTCGAAATTGTCGACCCAGTATTTCATTGCATCAATCATGTAAATTCGCAGTTCAGGGACACTGTAATCAAACTCAATAATATCTGACCAATCCCACCAAGGTGACGGTCGAAAATTACCGTGATGATCTTTGGCATACCAATCAGGATGGAGGTCTGCGAGTGCGTTATCCCATGCACTATGGTTTGGCACCCAATCTAGGATAATCTTGAGGTCCAAATCATGGGCAGCCGTTATAAGTGTTCTTAGGTCGCAGTCTGTTCCGAAATCACTATTGATACCGTAATAATCTTTAACGGAGTAAGGGCTGCCTAATGTGCCTTTGCGATGCATTTCACCGATGGGGTGAATAGGCATAAGCCACACAATGTCAGCGCCGAGAGATTTTATATGGTTTAACTTTTTGGTGACTTGCTCAAAGGTACCTTGAGGTGAGAACTGACGGGTATTGACCTGGTAAATTACAGCGTTTTTTGACCATTGAGGCTGATTAGACGAGCGCTTATTATCCATTGAAAACTCATTCATAGCAGTCTCTCGTTAAATTTTTAGAACACGGGTAGTCCTGCAACACCGAGTACTAAGACCCAAGCACCAAAGAAAATTTTCAATTTTTGCGGTGAAAATGCCAGCACTACATATTTTGCTATCATTCCTCCCATAATAGCACCTGCTCCGGCAAATAGAACAACCGGCCATATCACCGCCTCAGTAATAGTAATGTGGTAAATAATTGCGCACCAAACTGACAATGCAGACAAGATAACTGCAGTTGCAATTGCCATAGTAATATTAAAGCCACGAATGATTAAATACACAGCCACTAGCTCGCCGACGCCCACTGAGAGCCATGCAGTGATAATCCCCCCCACGAAACCAATCACAGGTAAGCAAAGCGTGTCCAATCGCGTAAATCTGTAGTGATAGCTTTTGTTTCCCATTAAGGGAATAGAGGCAAAAATCGCAACGGCGAGAAATATAGAAAAGATACCAAAACCTATATGCAGTTCAGCTACTCCGCCCTGTAGCCAAGCCAATAGCGAAAAATACTGAGGTCCAAACTGAGCGAAGAACAAACCTAACGCAGAAAATGGCAAGGTTAGCCCCAAGCCTGAGACTACCGGATGCCATTCTGGATCAGATGGGTGGTTATGCTGCTTGTATCGCCACCAAGTGATTGCTCCTGCTGTCATACCACAGCATTGAATAGCGAAACTCGTGGCAACAATGCTTGTTGCATCAAACGCCAAGTAATTAAAAAAGGGAACAAAGACTACTCCACCACCTGCGCCAGTGGCATTGGCAAAAATTGCACCGATGATACCCAATACCGTAAAGAGTCCGTAATCAGTAATCAGCGAGACAGCGTTTTGTTGAACAGCAACTGCACATAGCCACACAACGAGCAATAATGCTCTTATCGGGTGAGCCACAACCAGATTAACAAAACGACGCAAACGAACCTCCACACAATAAATTTACATTTTGAGGCACTTTGCCAGACAGCGATAAAAATACAATCTTTTAAACAATAAATTTATGAAACCTTTGTTTTCCTTAGACGTTATCGTTAGAGTAAGTGCCCCCTAACTCTTAATCAGTATTTAAAAATGAAAAGGATATTCTTGCTCTTAGCTGCAGTGGTAGTTGCGGCTCCTGCATTCTCAGCATCCGTGTGGAAGGTTTCAAAGGGTGAAAGTACGATATTTGTCGGCGGCACACTTCACCTGTTAAGTGAAGGCGACTATCCGTTACCAACACCCTATGAAATCGCTTTTGATAAGGCATCAAGTATTGTTCTAGAGACCGATCTTGACGCTGTTAACTCACCCGCTTTTTCTCAGCAATTGCTTCAGCAATTAAGCTACTCTGACGGTTCAACCATACAATCACATCTATCGGAAGACACATACAATGCGCTAGCGAGTCATTTTGCATCAAGGGGCTGGCCAATTGAGAGTGTGAGTTTGCTAAAGCCACAGCTTGTTTCTCTCACTTTGACGATTGGTGAACTTCAGCGTTTAGGACTGACACTCGAAGGCGTTGATTCTCACTATGCACAAAAAGCCAAAGGCGCGGGCAAGACACTGGCATGGTTAGAGTCGCCAGAGCAACAACTCGCATTTATTGTCGCCATGGGTGAAGACGATCCTGATGGACTAATTCAGTACACCTTGGAAGATATCAAAACTCTGCCAGAGAACCTCTCCTTGATGAAAGACTATTGGTTCAAAGGTGATTTAAAAGGAATGACCACAGACATTCTGGACGTTTTTGCGAAGGATTACCCTGAAGTTTACAAGAGCATTCTAGTAGAGAGAAACCACAACTGGCTCCCTCACTTAATCAGCTTCTTTGACTCTCCTGAGGTTGAGTTCGTGCTAGTCGGTGCACTTCATCTACCTGGCAATGGCGGTGTATTGGCATTACTTGAAGCTCAAGGCTATACCGTCGAGAAGGTAAAAGGCTAAGCCAGCACGTAGCGGTATCCTACGCCATATACAGCTTGTATATACTCATGCTCTGGAGATACCGCTTTTAGCTTCTTGCGTAAGTTCTTTATGTGAGTGTCGACAGTTCTGTCACTCACATCTCGGTAGTCGCTGTAAATTGAATTTAGGATCTGCTCACGTGTAAACGCCTGATTGGGCCGCTTTTGTAAAAGTGCAATCAACTCCAACTCAGCTTTCGTCAGCCCAATCTTTTCACCGTTGAATGACGCGGAAAATTCGTCTTTGTTGACGCTCAATCCAAGCGTTGGCTCTCCCCCGCCAAATCGCTTTAAAAAATTGGTTACTCTGAGTACCAGCTCCGGCGCGCTAAATGGCTTACTGATGTAATCATCTGCCCCCAGCTCTAACCCCTCTAGTCTCTGCGATTCCTCTGCACAGGCTGTTAACATGAATATGGGTATATTTGAGAAACTACGCAGCCCTTTACATACTTCTAACCCAGACATGCCTGGCAGCATTATGTCCAGTAGGATTAGGTCTACAGGTGTGCTATTGACGAACTCGATCACTGGCTCACCGGATTCCAAATGCGACGTTTTGAATCCAGCTTTATGCAGAAAGTTTTTTACACTATCTGCCACATCTACTTCGTCTTCTACAATCAGAATATGTTTATTATTCATGTATTCCCGCCATTTCTCGGTAGTACAACTGACAGCATAACGCCGCCTAGTTCGCTGTTGTCGATAGAGATAGTTCCATTCTGTGCTTTGATAAGGTCGTTACAAATTGACAACCCTAACCCGCTACCACCCAATTTTCGGCTGCGAGATTTATCTACGCGATACAAGGGATCAAACACTCTGCGCTGCTCGTAAATACTCAGGCCGGGAGCGCTATCCTCAACTCGAAAATACAATCGACTTTCAGACAGTTTAACTTTGAATCGCACCTTTCCGGGAGCATGGGTGTAACGGCAAGCATTGCTAAACAAATTTGCCAACACTTGCCGCACCCTAGCTGCATCGATGATGCCTTCGTCGGCATTAGTCAGTCTGATATCAACTATTGCATTTAAGCCATTCTCGGCGGCGAGGCTAGACAATTCATCGCCTCGCCGTTCAAAAAATTCTCGCAGATTGACGTGCTCAAAGTGTAGCTCTATTTCGCCTTTGTCATTTTGAGCGAGCAAAGATATGTCGTTAATCAAACTATTAAAGCTATCTATTCTCTCGTTGAGCAGCTTGTATATTCGTTTTGGATCATCCGCAATATTGTATTCAAGCTCTTGCATCTTTAACTTGAACACGGTCAAGGGTGTTCTAAGTTCATGAGAAATGTCTGCAAAAAAGCGCTTTTTCTGCGTAATTAGCTCGTTAGTTAAGGAGTTTTCTCGTTTTAGCGCTTTACCTCTCTGCCATATCAATAATAGGCATGCTGATAGCACTACACTCACTACAACAAAAATGAACACGACTTGCCGGGTTTGCTGTTGAGAGCGCAACTTTTCATTTTCATTTTCGATAGCTTGCTGAGTGAGTGCTTCTACTTCACGTTCTGCTTCATTGACTTTGTAAAGCTGCGCATATTGAGCAATAAGTGCATCTCGGTTGTCTTTCTGATGATCTCGATATCGACTGAACCATTCAGAAATAATGGCATTCGCCTGTGCGTCTTTGCCCAATTGACGTTTAATCAAAAATGCCAACGACAAAGCATCTTGAAGTTCAAAAAACCTAAAGTCATACACATGATTCTCAAACAGTGCATCTATGTACCTCTCAGCGTCACTCCATCTTTTTTGTTCCACGGCAACAAGCGCTCTGAAATAGAATGCCCCCAATGCGAGCTCAGGTTGAACGTCATCTCGCAGAAGTTCCTCCACGTTTAGCAATACAGCATATGCCTTGTCAGCATCACCTTGTTTACTCAATAGCTTTATTTCTTCATAGTTGATACTCAACAGGGAGGCAATTAAGTCGTACTCTTTAGCGACAGAAGTGGCCAGAGACAGATGCTCTGATGCAAGGCTCAATGCTTGTTGGTCGCCATACAAGATAGCGAGCCGCAGGTGCCCTTCAAGAAAACTGAGAGGTGCGCTATCCCGTGTAATTAAACTTAATCCCTGTTGATAGTTTTGCTCGGCCTGTTTTACATCACCAATCAAATACAGTAACTCACCAATATTCATAATAGTATTGGCTTCGTGTACCTTACTTCCTGACTCCGTGTAATAAGGAAGAGCCTGTTGAAAGTGGGACAGTGCGTCTTCTAAATTACCTAAGTTCTGATAGATAATACCCATGTTGTTATGGGCTGCCGCTAATCCACTAATATCCTTTGTAGCGATATAGGCTCGTTTCAATTCGTTGTAGCTATCGAGTGCCAGTACAAGCTTATTATCTAGCTGATAAAGTAATGCCTGATTGAATAGATTTATCGCTAACCCTTGCGGCGAATTTGCACGATCTGCCGCTGATAGCCCATGTTTGATCAGGCTTTCTGCACGATTAAGTTCCCCTCGCTCTAAATAGATCTTAGTCATGTACCCGACGAGTTGTGATTCGAGAGATGGGTCAGCGGTAATTTTGAGAAGTTCGAATCCGAGATCAGCGTACTCCAGTGAGGTATCTGGATCGCTTCTTCGGTGCGTTTTAATAAATTCTATGATGGTAGCCAGACGCTTTGAATTCGATAAGGAGCTGTCCAGAATCTGCGATCGCACTTCCTCACTCTCAGGAGGTATTGCCTGCTGGGCCATTAACTCATCGCAAAGAAGCGAAATACACATCAGGAGTAAAAGCCAGCGAAACATAAATAAACAACCTTATGAGCCTCACAAACTCGCATCAACGAAAGTTTGCTTAATGCTTAACAAAAAATTATGGCTCAAAGATAATCAAAAAAAACCTCGGAAACTATTAAAATTTAGCTTTTTTGATCACCTCATAATTTACTCACAATTGCCTGCGATACTGTCCCCGTGGATGTATTACTCACGTTAAATCCGCAAAAGCAACACCTCAACCCAATAACCAGTTTTCCGATTTAATTATGCTTTGTCGTCGAGAGATATGATTGTGAGAAGCTACCGTTTAAGAACAACTTTACTAATAATTATTTGCCTAATAAGTCAATCTGTTCAAGCGGGCTATATTCTATTTACGGATAGAGAAGCCTTCGAAAACGCCGTAGGGGGAGAACTAGACTTTGACGGCTTTAACGATAGTGCGCTCACAGTCATATCAATCGACACCACCTCAGGATTCAAGCGCTACAGAACAACAACTAGCCACGTGAGTGAAGGTACTCACGCGCTATCACTTCGTGAAAGAGACACGCTCACAATCACCTTTAACCACGAGGTATTTGCCATTGGATTTGACCTAAATGAGCTCAATTCAACAAGTTTGGACTACATAGACAGCGCTGGTAACGAAATACTCGAGGCATTTCAGGTCACCAGTGTTTGGAACGAAAGTACTTTCTTTGGAATTATTAGCGATACCGCTATTACATCTTTTTCCTTGGTAGGAAGTGGTGACCTAACTAACAATTCCACTTACGGCTTTGATGCGCTGTCTTACACTGCAATCACCGAAGTGTCCTCTCCGGGTATGCAGGCACTTATCATCACCATAGTGTTTGTCATTTTGCTATTTGGTTCAATCACCACCCACAGAGTCCGAACTAGAAAAAGTCCTGTGGTCAAGCTAGGTAAAATTTACAAAAACAAAATAAGTGATTGATCGCTGCTATCGCTTTTCCGTATATAATTACTAACCCTCATTTATCAACAAAACTACTTTTTCGCAAAAATGTGCACAGATTGAACTGTTTTGTGCACTGACTCTCTATCTCAACACGCTAAACTGGCAATAATTTACATCTAGAATAACGTTTTTTCTAAAGTACTTAGGGGGTCAAAAATGAAGAAAAAACATTTTAGTTCTATTCGAGAGTATCATGATTATTTTGGTATGCCCGCACCAGAACACCCCTTAATATCCGTGTCTAGTGTTGATTCTGATGCGAGTTGTGTTGATGAAGAAATAGAGCTTAGTACGGATTTTTACGCCATAAGCTTGAAACACATTATTGAGGGGGAAATTCATTACGGCAGGACACAATACGACTTTAAGGGGGGAAGTCTACTTTGCATGTCGCCTCGTCAAATTGTACGAATAGCCAAACTCAATATTAAATCAGACGCGAGGACGATTCTAATTCATGAGGATTTTCTGCGCGGCACTAGTATTCAAAAGACAATTGAATCGGCAAACTATTTCACCTATGCCGTCAATGAAGCACTTCATTTGTCCCCTAGAGAAGAAGGCCTGGTCAAAGGTTTGTTAGATGCTTTAGAGCAAGAATACTCGCAGAATCACGATGCTTTCAGCAAAGACATTATGGTATCTCAGTTGGCAACCTTGCTCTCGTATACTGACAGGTTTTATCAGCGGCAGTTTCAGCAAAGAATGGAAAGTCCAATGTCCTCGTTAGAGGATAGGTTTTTTAGTTGCTTGAAAGCACTAGCTACCGATCATATCCCCTCAGTCGAAGAGATAGCTGATAAACTTCACGTGACACCACGTTACTTAAGTGACGGCTTGAAAGTAGAAACAGGAAAAACGGCGCTGGAAAACATTCACGCCTATCAAATAGAACGAGCCAAGAATATGCTGTTAGGCTCCGATGATTCTGTAGCCACTATTGCCTACGCTCTAGGATTTGAGTATCCGCAGTATTTTGCTCGTTTGTTCAAGAAAAAAGTCGGCAAAACCCCAACACAATTTCGCAATCAAGTTCATTAAAGAAGTTATGTATACAAAATACGCGGTTTTGTGTAACGACTCGAGCTACAACATTCACTATTATGCGCACTACGAAATAGGCGGAGGTAAAATTAGGGTATGAGAATGTGGGTAAATATTGTTGTAGGTATTATTGCGATCGTGTCAGTTATCGGTCTTGTTGGATGTTCGGTGTCTCACAGTGCAAGCGATGATGCGTTACATGAGTCGAGTTATTACTATGATTACATCCAACCTTCTTTTACTGAATATGTTGTCGCCACACGCGAATGGCTAGTCTCAAACCGAAACTTTATTTCTAATAACTCCGATAAAGAACTTGCCATGAATATGCCTTCGGAGCGAGGTAATAAGAACACCAGCCGAAAGGCAGTGTTACTTGTTCATGGTCTTGGTGACTCTCCATATTCATTTTCTGACATTGGAAAATCACTCGAAGGTGAGGGCTTTTACGTACAAACGCTTTTGTTACCAGGTCACGGTAGTAAACCTGAAGATTTGATGCTGCCAAACTATACGGACTGGCAACGCATTGTTGACCACTACGCCAATTTGTTGAAGCAAGATTTCGATACTGTGTTGCTGGGTGGTTTCTCAACCGGAGCAAACCTAGTGACTATTCACGCTATCGAGCAGGGCAATATAGATGGGCTAGTACTGTTTTCACCAGGTTTTCAGTCTAAAACACCCAAACTCGAGCGTTTGGCACCGCTAGCAGCAGTGTTTATCGACGGTTACAAAGCCGAAGAGCGCAATGCCGCGCGTTATACCTCCGCTCCTCTAAATGGCGCAATCGCCTATTCAAATAGTGCGGTTAAAGTCCGCGAGTTACTCAAAGACAAGACGATTGATATTCCAACGCTTATTGCGATAAGTGAAGCCGACAGTGTAGTCGACCCCTTTGCAATTAAAGATCTTTACCTCAACAGATTCAACAATCCAAAAAATCACATGCTGTGGTATGGCGAATCTGAGTTTACACACGATTCAATAACGTCCCTGAGTATGCGTTTACCGGATAACAGAATTAGCACGGGGTCTCACATGAGTCCGCTATTCTCTCCCGACAATTCCTTTTACGGTGTTGGTGGCGAACATAAAATGTGTGCTAATTCGTTTGACAAAAACGCAGTAGAGGCCTGTGAGCGAGGTGAAGGAGTGTGGTTCTCAGCCTGGGGCTATCAGGAGGACGGAAAGATTCACGCAAGGTTAACGTGGAACCCCTACTACCGAGCGTTAGAAGATGCAATGAGTAGGTTGTAGCACGAATAAACAATTGGGTATGAACCGCAGTTAAACCAGCATTCGTTAATAAATCTGTGTTTACGTTTTTTCTCTCAAAAATGTGGTTTGTACCAGATTATCAAGCACGACTTCACTTTTACTAACGTTGAAATACAGTGGTTGCACCAACGCTCCAAACAAGGGGGAACCTCCACCGAGTAAAATAGGAAACTGAGTGATTACCATCTCGTCAATCAAATCAGCCGCTAAAAAGTGCTGAATCGTAGTGCCTCCGTCTATGTAGAGCTTAGTAAAACCCTTTTCAGCGAGATGGCTTACGATGAAGGTTGGAGTACCGTTGATTAGTGTTGCTTTGTTCTCGTAACCGTTGGGGAGCTGTGTCAACGTCTTGCTGACAACAAATACTGGTTTAGTATACGGCCACTCACCACTAAAACCCGCTACAACATCGAAGGTTTTTCGCCCCATCACTACCGCATCTACTCGGTTGATAAGACACCCGAAGCCAGTATCTACATTGTCAGGGTTAGGTATAGCATCGAGCCATTCTAAGCTACCCTGCTTATCAGCAATGTAACCATCAAGACTTACCGCGATAAAAACAATATTCGCCATTGTAACTCCACTAAGTACTGGGCAACGGTAAGCTCATGATACTAGATGTAAATATCAAAATGCTTACGCGCGTCAGGCTTACTATTTTCCCCTTCTTCATCAGACGTCTCTTGTGCTTTAGAAGAATGCTCCTTTGACTGTTTTTGATCGTTTCCTTGTCTGTCTCCCGTTCGCTCCTCTACTCGTTTGTGTAATGCTCGTTGCGCATCGTCGTCGACATGATGCACAGTTTCATGCTGTTCTTTTTCGTCCTCATTGAGCTGCTCGTCACGCTTACTTTTGTCCACTTTTTTGAGACGTTCGTCAGGCTTAATAGTCGGCCTAGTATTTCTTGGCAGCACTGAAAACAATAGATCATTGCTCATGATTTACTCCAAAATCACGCGATTAGTACATGGATCATCGGCATTCATACTAAATAGTTTTAGCTTATATACTAAAATTTAGACGCTTTGGGCGAAAAGAGTTCAATTTCGCCTTGCAAAACCACAAGCAAAACGATAATGTTTCGCTCGTTCAAAAAACAGGTATTGTCTATCTAAATGTTAAATTGCGCTGCGCTACACCACCATCATCACAAAGCATAACCTTTCAGGTTCGTGCTGGAAGGTTATTGTTTCCTTCCAACGGCGCAGATGAAAAAATTCTCGACCCTCGGAAGGCAACTTTCGGGGGTTTTTCGTTTTTAGGCGCACAATAAAGTGTTAAGGAATTATCAATGAGTAATAGCAACAGACTTAGAATTGCGATCCAAAAATCAGGTCGCTTAAGTGATGACAGCATTGCCCTTCTCAAAGCAATCGGGATAAAACTGAATATCCGCGACCGTTTGCTGATTGCTCACTCTACTAACGAAGAAATTGATCTACTTCGCGTTCGTGACGATGACATTCCAGGTCTAGTCATGGATGGTGTAGCCGACCTTGGTTTTATCGGCGAAAACGAACTTGAAGAAAAGATGCTAGAACGCAAAGCGGCAAACAAACCTTCTAGCTATGAAGTATTGCGTCGCCTCGATTACGGCGGTTGCCGCTTGTCTATCGCCGTACCTAACGAAATGGAATACGCGGGCATTCAATCTCTTGAAGGCAAGCGCGTTGCTACTACTTACCCCTACCTTCTTGAGCGTTATTTCGAAGAGAAAAACATCAACGCTAAAGCCGTCATGCTAACAGGGTCAGTAGAGGTTGCACCGCGCGCAGGTGTTGCAGAAGCCATCTGTGATTTAGTGTCAACTGGCGCAACACTTGAAGCCAATGGCCTTGTGGAAGAAGATGTTATCTTCCGTTCAAAAGCAGTCTTAATTCAACGTGCCGACGGCGGTATGAGCGCAGAAAAGCAAGCGCTTATTAATCGTCTAATGCCACGTGTTGACGGTGTAATGCTAGCAAAAGAAAGTAAGTACATCATGCTACATGCACCAAAAGCGTATCTAGAGCAAGTGAAAAGCCTATTACCAGGTGCAGAAAACCCAACGGTATTACCACTTGCCGGTAACGAAGAGAGTGTTGCAATACACGTAGTGAGCACAGAGGATTTATTCTGGGAAACTATGGAAAAGCTGAAAGCCCTAGGTTGTAGCTCAATTCTTGTTATGCCAATTGAAAAAATGATGGGTTAAGGACCGATTATGATTACTTGGTCATCACTTTCCAACGACGAAAAAAAGCAGGCGCTTGCCCGCCCTGCTATGGCTGAAAGTGCCAAACTTGCTGCGACAGTGAAAGACATAATTTCAAACGTTGAGCAGCAAGGTGACGACGCCGTATTGCGATACACGCAGCAATTTGACTGCGAAGGGCTTACCTCATTAGTGCTTTCACAAGACGCTGCAGATACACTCGCTGACAGCGTAGCTGATGATGTTGCTCAGGCAATAGACACTGCGTTCAATAACATCAAAGCATTTCACGACGCACAACAGCCCACTGACATTGCATTGACCACCACCCCTGGGGTGAATTGCGAACTGCGTTTTACCGCCCTTGATAAAGTGGGCCTATATATCCCAGGAGGCAGCGCGCCGTTGCCTTCAACTGTATTAATGCTTGGCGTACCTGCCCTTGTT
Source organism: Alteromonas sp. KUL49 (assembly GCF_006538345.1). Lineage (GTDB taxonomy): Bacteria > Pseudomonadota > Gammaproteobacteria > Enterobacterales > Alteromonadaceae > Alteromonas. The sequence continues at coordinate 77,742 of NZ_BJKL01000013.1, forward strand.
GCGGGTTGTGAGCAGAAAGTATTGTGTACACCGCCCAATAGCAAAGGTTTAATCGCGCCTGAAATCGCTTATGCAGCGCGCAAATGTGGCATCGACAGCATATTCTTATGCGGCGGTGCACAAGCTATTGCAGCCATGGCGCTAGGTACAAACTCCATTCCTCAAGTAGATAAGATCTTTGGCCCAGGCAACAGCTTTGTCACTGAAGCAAAACAGCAAGTGAGTTTACGCGCTGACGGTGCTGCCATTGATATGCCGGCAGGACCTTCAGAAGTGCTTGTCCTTGCTGACGACAATGCCGACCCAGAATTTGTTGCCGCTGATCTTTTATCTCAAGCTGAACACGGTCCTGATTCACAAGCTATTTTAGTCAGTAACAGTGCCGAGGTCATCGAAGCCAGCAAAGCCGCGGTAGAGCGCCAATTAGCCTCGTTAAGTCGAGCTGATATTGCTCGCCCGGCCATGGAAAACGCGCGCTACATTCTTGCAGAATCCGTTGACGACGCAGTACTCATTAGCAATGCCTATGCACCGGAACACTTGATTGTTCAATTTGATGACGCAGAGCGCTATCTCAATCAAATTAAGTACGCAGGCTCTATATTTTTGGGCCCGTGGTCTCCAGAATCTGCTGGTGATTACGCGTCGGGTACTAACCACGTTCTGCCTACCTATGGCTATGCAAAGAACTATTCTAGTTTAGGTCTACTCGACTTTATGCGCCGTTATACGATTCAGACTTTATCTGCTGATGGTATGCGCAATCTGGGACCTGCAATTATGACGCTAGCCCGAGCAGAAGGTTTAGACGCTCACGAGCAAGCTGTGGCGGTAAGAATGGCCAAGCTCAATGCTTTGAGCAACGAGGAAGGAAAGTAATGTCCACGCTCATCGATACACTGATTAACGACAACCTAGTGCCGTTAAAACCTTACGAATCAGCGCGACGTTTGTTTTCTGGCGGTCAAGATTGGTTGAATGCCAACGAGTCGCCTTTTGCAAATGATTATGGCGTAGATAGCAGTAGCTTCAATCGCTACCCATCTTGCCAACCAAAGAGTGTAGTTAATGGCTACGCCAGTTATGCAAACGTAACAAAAGAGCAACTCATTGTTACTCGCGGAGCTGATGAAGGTATTGAACTACTCATTCGTACCTTCTGCACCCCGGGAAAAGATAATATTCTTATCTGCCCACCGACTTATGGTATGTACGCTATTAGCGCAGAAACGTGTGATATTGGCGTAAAAACGGTGCCGCTGAAAAGCGATTTCAACTTAGATGTAGAAGGTATTTGTGCCACGGATAATGTTAATTTGGTATTTATTTGTGCGCCAAATAACCCTACCGGAACACAGGTCGCTAGAGCCGACATCAAAACAGTTTTGGAACACTTTAGTGAAAGTGCGCTCGTTGTTGTCGACGAGGCCTATATTGAGTTTGATGCCGACAACACGTGGGCCACTGAAATAAACAACTACCCCAACCTTGTGGTACTGCGTACTCTGTCTAAGGCATTTGCGTTAGCCGGCCTACGCTGTGGTTTTACGTTGGCGCAAGCGCCGGTAATTCAGGCGCTATTAAAAGTTATTGCACCTTACCCTATTCCAGAACCGGTAGCACAAATTGCTGCCCAAGCACTGAGTAGCGATGCACTCGAGCGATTACAACAGCAAGTGAGTGAGCTTAATCAAGAAAAAGCTGCACTTGCCGCTGCGCTAGCGGCTGTAGACGGTATAACGTTGGTCGGCGATACCAAAGCCAACTTCATATTGTTCCGCTTTGCTAAAGCTTCAGCGCTGATGGCGTATTTGGTTTCGCAAGGTATGCTAATTCGCGACCAATCAAAACAGTTAAATTTGTCGAACTGTCTACGGGTCAGTATTGGTACCAAAGCGCAAAACCAACGTTTAATGAATTTGATTAACGCATTTTTACAAGAGGACGCGGCATGAGTCAGCAAGCTATTTTATTTATTGACCGTGACGGCACGCTCGTTGAAGAACCACCCATAGACAAGCAGCTCGATAGTCTAGAAAAACTCGCTTTTGAGCCAAATGTCATTCCTGTACTGCTCAAACTAAAAGCCGCTGGCTTTAAGTTGGTGATGGTAAGTAACCAAGATGGCTTAGGTACCGACAGTTTCCCGCAAGCGGACTTCGACGCACCTCATAATGCTATGATGGCGGTATTCGAAAGCCAAGGCGTTACCTTTGATGACGTACTGATTTGCCCGCACTTCGACGAAGACAATTGTACCTGCCGTAAGCCTAAACTTGGTTTGGTACAAGAATATCTTCAACAGGGTAAAGTCGACTTCACCCGTTCTTATGTTATCGGCGATCGCATTACTGACATGCAACTTGCCGAAAATATGGGTATTCGAGGCCTGCAGTATAACCCTAAAAGCCTGAACTGGAATGATATTGAGAAATCACTGCTGGCATCGTCTCGTATTGCAGAAGTGGTTCGTACCACCTCAGAAACCGACATTAAAGTGGTTGTAGACTTGGATTCAACGAAAAAGTCGACGATTCAAACGGGCTTAGGCTTTTTTGACCACATGCTTGACCAAATAGCCACTCACGGTGGTATTCAATTAGACGTTACTGTTGACGGTGACTTGCACATCGACGACCACCACAGCGTTGAAGATACTGCATTAGCCATCGGCGAAGCACTGAAGAAAGCCTTAGGTAACAAACGCGGTATCGGTCGATTTGGTTTTGCACTGCCAATGGATGAGTGCCGTGCTGAATGCATTATGGACATTTCTAATCGCCCTCACCTCAAATTTGACGCTGAGTTCACCCGTGACCAAGTGGGTGAAATGGCCACTGAAATGGTGCCGCACTTTTTCTACTCATTGGCACAGAGCATGGGTTTGTCGCTGCACCTATCAACCACAGAAGGTAACGCTCACCACCAAGTAGAAAGCTTGTTTAAAGTGTTTGGTCGCGCGCTGCGTCAAGCCGTAACACGTCAGGGCGATGCACTACCGAGCAGCAAAGGAGCGCTGTAATGCAAAAACAGAAAATCGTTATTGTAAATACCGGTTGCGCCAACATTTCTTCAGTACGATTCGCACTGGAACGTTTGGGCGTGGCAGTAGAAGTTTCTGACAATAAGTCGGTGATCACTTCCGCTGACAAAGTCTTCCTTCCAGGCGTAGGTACAGCCGCTGCGGCGATGTCCAGTATTGCACAAAAAGACCTAGTAAGTACGTTGCAGTCATTAACCCAACCTGTACTTGGTGTGTGTTTGGGTATGCAATTGATGGTTGAGACTTCAGCTGAACGCGCACAAACCCAAAGTGATATTGAATGTTTGTCGTTGATGCCAGGCCACGTAGCCAGAATGACTGCCGAAGGTCAGCGGTTACCGCATATGGGATGGAATACCATTACCCACAGCGACGAGACCTTATTTAAAGGCATTGACCAAGGCACCTATTTCTACTTTGTACACAGCTTTGCAGTCACCGAGTACGAACACACCTTGGCCCGCTGTGATTACGGCGGTGTTTTCTCGGCAGCGATAAATAAAGACAACTTCTTTGGCGTACAATTTCACCCTGAACGCTCGGGCGAAGCTGGTGCGCAGTTATTGACTAACTTTGTGAACCTCTAATGATTATTCCAGCAATAGACCTAATCGAAGGAAAAGTCGTCCGTTTGTATCAGGGCGACTACGAACAAAAACCCAGTATGAACTTGACCCTGTTGAGGTTGTTCATGACTATGCTGACCAAGGCGCAAACTGGTTACACATTGTTGACCTAACCGGCGCAAAAGACACCAGCAAACGCCAACTCGCACTTATCAAGCGTATGGTAGAAACCAAACGCATGCAGTTTCAAGCTGGTGGCGGTATTCGCAGTGAAGACGAAGTAGCACAACTTTTAGACACAGGTGTTAGTCGTGTTGTGATTGGTTCACTCGCAGTAAAGCAGCCTGAATTGGTAAAATCTTGGGTAGAAAAGTATGGCCCAGAGCACATCGTGTTGGCGCTAGATATCAACATTAGCGAGACTGGCGAAAAGCTTATTGCCACTCACGGTTGGCAAGAAAACTCAGGCGTTGCGCTAGAAGGGCTTTTGGATGATTTTGCAAGCGTTGGTGCTAAACACGTACTGTGTACTGATATAAGCCGTGATGGCACGCTTCAGGGTGCGAATGTAGAGCTATACCAAGAAATGGCAGCACGCTTCCCCAATGTGAGCTGGCAGGCGTCGGGTGGCATTGGTAGCCTGAATGATATCAGCGCGCTTAAGCCTACTAATGTGGGTGGTGTTATTCTGGGCCGTGCATTGCTCGAAGGTAAATTTACCGTGAAGGAGGCAATATCATGCTGGCAAAACGCATAATACCTTGTCTTGATGTTCGCGATGGTAAAGTGGTTAAAGGTGTGCAATTTCGCAACCACGAAATCATTGGCGATATTGTTCCACTTGCAGAGCAGTACGCTAAAGCAGGTGCTGATGAATTGGTTTTTTATGATATTACCGCAAGCTCAGACCAACGAGTGGTTGATAAAAGCTGGGTAAGTCGTATCGCACAAGTGATAGATATTCCGTTTTGCGTAGCTGGCGGGATTAAATCTGTTGAAGATGCGGGTCGTATTCTGGAAATGGGAGCCGACAAGATATCCATTAACTCGCCTGCATTGACCAACCCAGATTTAATCAACGAACTGCACGATGTTTACGGACAGCAATGTGTGGTTATTGGAATTGACAGTTTTTACAACAACGACACCAACCAATACGAAGTTTACAAATTCACTGGCGACGAAAGTCGCACACAGCAAACCGCTTGGCAAACATTGGATTGGGTAAAAGAAGTTCAATCACGTGGCGCTGGCGAAATAGTGCTGAATTGTATGAACCAAGACGGCGTGCGCAAGGGCTATGACGTAACACAGCTCAAAGCAGTGCGAGATGTGTGTAATATCCCACTTATCGCTTCCGGTGGTGCTGGAGAAATAGAACACTTTACCCAAGTGTTTCAGCAAGCTGATGTGGATGGCGCGCTCGCGGCATCGGTATTCCACAAAGGGATCATCGATATCGACGAGTTAAAAGCCGTGCTAGTCAGCAATGACGTACCAATGCGTAAACGTCCAAATTTCAATGTAGTAGGAGCATAACCATGCTAGTCACGCTAGAAAACAGTCAAGAATTAGCCTGGGAAAAAATGGACAATATGCTACCCGCCATCGTTCAAGACGCCCTGTCAGGTAAAGTGTTAATGCAAGGCTATATGAATCCAGAAGCCTTGAAGACCACATTAGAGCAAGAAAAAGTCACCTTTTTTAGCCGCTCTAAGTTGCGCTTGTGGCAAAAAGGCGAAACCTCAGGTAATACACTTGATTTAGTCAGTGTGGCCGCCGACTGTGACAAAGATTCACTGTTGGTATTGGCTAACCCAAATGGCCCTACTTGTCACACAGGCGTTGAAAGCTGTTGGTTTTCAGGCAACACGCCGAGCTTCACGTTCTTGGCAGATTTAGAACGTGTACTTGCGGCTCGTAAAGGTGCAGATCCAGAGAGTAGCTACACAGCGCGTTTGTACAATAAAGGGATTAAACGTATTGCGCAAAAGGTCGGGGAAGAAGGCGTAGAAACAGCGCTTGCCGCAACGGTGCATGACAAAGAAGAGCTCAAAAATGAAGCGGCTGACTTGTTGTATCACCTAACGGTATTGCTTCAAGCGAGCGATATGTCTCTCGACGATGCACTGAGCGTGCTGCGAGAGCGACACAAGTAATTAATGGTTTGCTTGTGCAAGTTGTGCGGCTGCTTTTTGTAGTCGCTCAACAATATTCTTTGGCGTAGCCCTATTAGCCGCCAAATACCCTACCACTTCCAACTCTGGAATCACTGCATTTGCCTTAAACCTATCGATAGGTAAGTTGAGTTTCTCCGCAGTTTCTTTAATTAATGCAGGGTCTTCGATAATAAAGTCTACAACACCTTTATCTAGATATTCCCAGGAGCAGGCTATATCTGTACAAACAACTAACTCATTACCTTCGGTGAGCCCCTGAGATTCCAGCCAGGCCATGCCTACATCTCCTCGCTGCACGGCAAAGCGAAAATTGGTTAGCTGAGACCAATCGGTGATAGCGGGTAATCTGTCGTTGTTTTGAGACACCAAAGCAAGCTTAAACTTAGCTACTGGCGCAATCCAAAAAAAGCGTGACTCTCTTTCAGGTGTGCGCGCTATGGAATAAATTAACGCCGATGGTGTGGTTTGGGCTAGATGAAGACTTCGAGCCCAAGGAAACAGATAGAAGTCGGGAGTCACCTGAGCTAATTCAAAGATAGTTTCCACCCGCTGAGTAGACAATCCCACAACTCTGTTGTCTTCGTCAGTATACTGATACGGTGGCGAGAACTCTGTAAATACAGGCAATGTCTGAGAACAAGCCACATCGGCTAAAGCAAACCATAGTATGGCTACAAAAGTTGTCCGTATCACTAACTTGTCCCTAAAACGTTTGAGTCTGGTGAGTATTTAACCACCGAAACATATTGATACAAAGTGATTTGAATCAATTTATGCTTCACTAGTCTAAACTTTAAACTAATGGCTAAGTTATTGACCTTCAACAACTACCAATAATATATAAACTTGCGAGGCAAATGGATAGATCATGAATAAATCGGTAAAAACCTTCATTCGAGAAAATATCTCTTTCGTTGTATTAATTCTTGCACTGTTTTCAGTGAGAAGCAGTTTAGCCGATTGGTATGACGTGCCATCGGGTTCCATGGAACCAGGGATAATGGTGGGCGACCGAATCATGGTCAATAAAGTCGCCTACACCTTTGAATTTCCTTTCACAGACGCAGTAATTGCTAATACTGGTGATATTGAGAAAGGTGATATCGTTATTATTGATAGCACCGCTGCTGATATGCGCCTTGTGAAACGAGTTATTGCCACGGCTGGAGATTCAATTGCATTGCGAAACAATCGACTTTACATTAACGGTGATCGCGCAGATTGGACAACTTCCGAAAAGGGAGAAGACTTAGTCGTTGAGAAGATAGCGGGCCACCAACGCACGATTAAAATGATGCCAATTGAACCCCAGTTCCCTTCATTTGAGCAAACTACAGTTCCTGAGGGGCATATATTGGTGATGGGGGACAACCGAAACAACAGTGTAGATTCACGTTACTACGGCTTTATACCAACTTCTGAAGTACAAGGGCGAGCATTTGGCGTCGCCTTTTCACTAGATAAAGAGGATAGCTACTTGCCTCGTAGCGACCGTTTTTTTAGCGCGCTGAATTAACAGCGCGTCAATAGGGCTCATTTACAGGCTGTAGTGAATGAGTACTAAATTGGCTACCGCCGAGCAGGCCATGGCCGCAAAGGTGAGTAACATGCCTGAAACTCGCTGCCAGCTCGCTCCACCATGATTACGCAACCCATAGGCATGTAATACGCGACCAAAGAGTAGCGCACAGCCTAAACCATGAATGGTCCAGTGTGGTCCCGTATTGGCTTCCACACAGGCAACCATTATCAGAGTAATCGGAACGTATTCACTGAAATTACCGTGGGCCCGAGTCAGTCTCTTGAGGTCTTCGTTACCACCGTCACCCAAGCTGACTTGAAACTTTCTGCGACCGCCTATCACCAAAAATGAAAGGTACAAATAGCATATGCCAAGTAGGCTTACGTAAAATGCGGTAATTGGCAGTATCATCCACCGGTTCCTTGTAAAATAAATGTAAAGCGATTAAACGCTATTTAGGTCTAACTTACAAGCAACAAAAAGGCCGCCGAAGCGACCTTTACAATGCTCAGTAGATTACTGAAACTATTAACCTAGTAGTGAACCAAGTTCTTCACTTACTTCAGCAACAGGACGTGTACCGTCAAGTTTGTGGTACTCACAGTTACCCGCCTCAGCTTCTGCTGAATAGTAGTCCACTAGCGGTTTTGTTTGTTCATGGTAAATACCAAGACGCTTGCGAACGGTTTCTTCTTTGTCGTCATCGCGAATAATGAGATCTTCGCCAGTCTCGTTATCTTTACCTTCAACCGTTGGTGGGTTGTAAACAACATGGTAAACACGACCCGACGCTGGATGCACACGACGACCGCCCATACGCTCAACAATGACGTCATCAGCAACGTCAAATTCAATGCAGTGATCAACAGAAACACCCGCGTCTTTCATTGCGTCTGCCTGTGGAATGGTGCGAGGAAAACCGTCAAGTAAAAAGCCTTTTGCACAGTCATCTTGTGCTATACGCTCTTTTACTAAGCCAATAATAATATCATCTGAAACTAGCTTGCCTTCGTCCATGACCTTTTTAGCCGCCAAACCAAGCTCTGTGCCTGCTTTGATTGCCGAACGCAGCATATCGCCGGTAGAAATTTGTGGAATACCAAATTTGCCCATTAAAAACTGAGCTTGAGTGCCCTTACCCGCGCCTGGTGCGCCGAGAAGAATGATTCGCATGTGTGCGTTCTCCGCTAGTATTATTTAAACTTTTTTAAACTGTCGGCACTTTACACATTCATAAGTCGAGTGACAAGTGTAAGCCATATACTCATACCTATCATAAGACTAATAGCGAATATGTATTCGAAAAATGCGAGAACAACTAAAGATCTCTATCTGTCCAACGTAAACTTGATAAATTATAAACCTAAGCAAATCAAAGTAGGTTTATTTTCTTAGGTAAAATTTAAAATAAACTGTCTTAAATCAAAAAGCGGACACTAAGTCCGCTTTTTCGTATCAAAACTATAGAAAATCAGCCCTATTTAGCCAACTTCATTAGTAAAGTGTTTAGATTTTGCACAAAGGTCGCTGGGTCTTTTAAGCTACCTTGTTCAGATAGTGCAGCCTGATCAAACAGTACGCTCACCCACTCATTGAACAGTTGCTCTTCCTGCGTATCAGCGAGTAACTTAACTAGCGCGTGCTCTGGGTTAAGCTCGAAGTGATACTTCACATCTGGTACGGTTTGACCTGCCGCTTGCATCAGCTTCATCATTTGCGTAGTCATGCCATTGTCATCAGCCACAATACATGCAGGAGAATCAGTCAAGCGATGGGTAAATTTAACATCAATGACTTTTTCACCTAATGCCGCTTTAGCGCGTTCTAGAATACCTTCTACTTGCTTTTCGGCATCTTCTTGCGCTTTCTTAGACTCTTCGTCTTCTAAATCACCAAGATCTAAGTTTGCCTTCGCAATAGACTCGAACTGTTTTTCGCTAAACTCAGTTAAGTGAGACATCAACCACTCGTCAATGCGCTCGCCCATTAGCAACACTTCAATGCCTTTCTTGCGGAAGATCTCAAGGTGTGGACTAGACTTAGCCGCTTGTAGGCTGTCAGCAGTCACATAATAAATCTTCTCTTGGCCGTCTTTCATGCGCTCAATGTAGTCAGCGAGTGACACAGTTTGTGCATCTGACTCATCGTGTGTCGATGAGAAGCGAAGCAATCCAGCAATCTTTTCTTTGTTACCAAAATCTTCCGCAGGGCCTTCTTTAAGTACGTTGCCGAATTCATTCCAGAAAGACTGGTACTTTTCAGCATCGTTCTTCGCCATACGCTCAAGCATCTGTAAAACGCGCTTAGTACAACCTTGGCGTAACGCTTGAGTGATCTTGTTGTCTTGCAAAATTTCGCGAGATACGTTCAACGGTAAATCGTTGCTGTCTAGTAAACCTTTAACGAATCGTAGGTATGTCGGCATAAACTGTTCTGCGTCATCCATAATGAATACGCGTTGAACATAAAGTTTAAGGCCGTGGCTTTGCTCGCGATTCCACATATCAAAAGGCGCTTTTGCCGGAATATAAAGCAAACTCGTATATTCAGTTTTACCTTCGACTTTGTTGTGGGCCCATGAAAGCGGATCAGCAAAATCGTGTGAAATATGCTTGTAGAATTCGCTGTACTCTTCGTCAGAAATATCTGACTTGTCGCGTGTCCAAAGCGCAGTTGCTTTGTTTACCACTTCCCATTCGCCCGGCTGAGCTGGTACTTTTTCACCATCTGGGTCGTCGCTCTCAGGCACTTCGTCTTTCCACATTTGCACAGGAATGCTGATGTGGTCAGAGTACTTACTTACAATAGAACGCAAACGCCATGCGTCGGCGAATTCTTTTTCTTCTTCGCGAAGGTGAAGCGTAATTTCAGTACCACGAGTAGGCTTGTTGATTTCAGCAAGGGTGAATTCGCCCTCACCCTCTGAAATCCACTCTACACCAGCAGAAGCATCTGCACCTGCTGCACGAGTGCGAACAGTGACTTTACTAGCTACGATGAATGCAGAATAAAAACCAACACCGAATTGACCAATCAACTGAGAGTCTTTTGCACTGTCGCCTGATAACTTGCTAAAGAAGTCTTTAGTACCAGACTTTGCGATAGTACCAAGGTTGGCGATCACTTCTTCGCGGCTCATACCAATACCATTGTCAGTAATGGTAATGGTGTTCGCATCAGAATCAACACTTAGCTTAACGTTAAGCTCGCCGTCATTTTCATAAAGGCTGTCGTTTTCAAGTGCACGGAAACGAAGTTTGTCAGCTGCGTCAGCAGCGTTTGATACTAACTCACGTAAAAAGATTTCTTTGTTTGAATACAAAGAATGGATCATCAAATGTAGAAGTTGCTTTACTTCTGTCTGAAAGCCATGGGTTTCTCTTTGGGCTGCTTCAGCCATAATCCACGATCTCCTCGTTGAATGGATTTTGTTACATTCAGACAGGTGTGGTCAGAGAAGATATTTTTCAACAGTAGGGACAAAAAAATATTGGCAACCGGTTCGAAATTACAGTTTTCTTCGCCCTGAAAAAGCGTGGGTGAGCGTATTGCCATCGATAAACTCTAGTTCTCCACCTACAGGAACACCATGCGCTATACGGCTTGCCTCTACACCGTGTTTATCACACAACTGACCAATGTAGTGGGCGGTGGCTTCCCCTTCGACCGTGGGGTTTGTCGCTAGAATGACTTCATCGTAACGGTCATCACCAATCTGCCCTTCAAGTATATCTAGGCCAATCTCATTTGGGCCGATACCGTCAATGGGTGACAAATGTCCCATTAGCACAAAATACGTTCCTTTGAAGGTCAACGTTTGTTCAATAGCCATCACATCTTGCGGGCTCTCAACCACGCACAGCTGCCGGCTTTCTGCACGTTGCGGATGGGCGCAGATTTCGCACAATGGATTCTCTGAAAAATTACGACACTGTTGGCAATGTCCGATGTGCTCCATTGCGTTATGCAGTGCAGCACTCAACGCTTTGCCCCCATCCCTGTTGCGTTCAAGTAGTTGAAATGCCATGCGCTGAGCTGTTTTTTTACCAACACCTGAAAGGCAGGTTAAGTTGTCTATTAGCTCGGTTAACAAAGGACTGTATTTCAAGGGCGTGGGTACTCATCAGCTACGAAAATCCCGCTCATTCTAATACGGTTATCGAACTTTGTAACTAGCTGAACTGAATGCAACTGAACCTTATAACGAATAATCGACAATATTTAATCTTTAGTTTTTCTTGCAATCACATTGATGAAGAAATAGACTGCGCCCGTTCACTCAACAAGCGAACATTTTTTCAGCAATTATCATCACATCACCAGCAGAGGAGAAAATATTATGTTGTATTTATCAAATTCCTTTGCAGGTCTAGCCCGCTAAATAGCTAAAAGCTTTTCAAACCATCGATTAGCTTTTTCTGAAAGCTATATTTCGGTCACGCGATATTCAGATACGTGTGTAAATAGATCTGCCAATTCGTTTTTGATTTAAAAATTTACTCGCTCATTGTTATGGGCAAGGAATTGGTACTATGGGCAAATCCGTCCAAAAAATAACTGATAGGGTGAGTCTTATTGCATCCGCCGACACCTGGATTGAAGGGGACGCAATTCAACAACTCACTAAAACATCAGAGCTTATTGGCATGCAGCGTGTTGCTGGCATGCCTGACTTGCACCCCGGTAGAGGCTATCCCATTGGGGCTGCATTTTTTTCTAAAAATACTATTTACCCCGCATTGGTGGGGAATGACATTGGTTGTGGTATGTCTCAGTGGCAAACCACAATGAAAGTGTCAAAAGTTAATCTCGACAAAATGGTGAAAAAGCTCTCAGATGTAGAGTCTCCCCTTGATGAAAGCTGGAGCGATTACGTTAATGAGCAAAAAGCACGCCGTCAGATAAATATTGATAGCTTTGATAAAGCACTTGGCACCATTGGAGGTGGAAATCATTTCGCCGAATTCCAAGCCATTGACGAGATATACAACCAGAGCGCAGTTAACGAGCTTGGGTTGGTTAAAGATGCTTTACAACTACTAGTGCATTCTGGCTCTCGAGGTCTTGGACAGCGCATATTGGTTGAACATGTTGCAGCCTTTAATCACCATGGTTTGCAGATTGAAAGTGACGAGTTCACTGATTACATGCAAAGACATAACGAAGCATTGCGTTGGGCAGAGCTAAACCGAGAGCTTATTGCACTCAGGTTTTTAGAAGCTACACGGACTTCAGGAAAATGTGTATTGGACGTCAACCACAATCTGGTATGCCAAAAACAGATTGATGGCATTGATGGTTGGTTACATAGAAAAGGCGCAACGCCCAGTGACAAAGGTTGTGTGGTGATTCCTGGATCTCGTGGTGATTACAGCTACCTTGTGAAGCCGATAGAAAATGTTGGTAACACAACCAGTTTGTATTCTCTGGCCCATGGCGCAGGAAGAAAATGGAAACGTGGAGACTGTCAAAGCCGGTTAAGTCACAAATTCAAACGGGAGGACTTAACCCGCACGACATTTGGCAGCCGAGTGGTTTGTGGAAGTAAAGATCTGTTGTATGAAGAAGCACCTCAGGCTTATAAAAAATGTGCATCTATCATCTCGGATTTAGTTGATGCTGGGCTTGTTGAAGTTTTAGCACGACTGAAACCCGTGTTGACATTCAAAACTCATGGGGAGTGTTCGTCATGATTTTACTCCAAATATCAGCGGGCCAAGGCCCGCTTGAATGTTGTCAGGCGGTAGGCCACGCACTCAAGCATATTGAAAAAGAGTGCGCCGAAAGCAAGGTAAATCTAGAGCCAATGGAGATGGTGACTACATCCCACAGGCATTGTTACAAATCAGTGCTATTAAAGCTTGGAGCTTCGCCACGCGCGGCTACAGCAAACGAGAGGGAGGCGAAGACACTAGCGCAACGTTGGAGTGGAACTATGCTTTGGGTTTGCGAGAGTCAGTTAAGACCGAAACACAAACGCAAAAACTGGTTTTTCAGTGGGAGCGTTTTTGAGATAGACGAACCTGCGTTTGGTCGGGAGGTGTCGTTCAAAACATGCAGAGCATCCGGCGCTGGCGGTCAGCACGTCAACACCACCGACTCTGCCGTACAAGCTATACACAATGAAACGGGTATAAGTGTACGGGTAGAAAACGAGCGGAGCCAACATGCTAACAAGCGCAGAGCACTAGCACTGCTCTACCAAAAACTAGACGAGCTACGCACCGAGAGCCGAAGCGTTAGTGAAAAAGCTCGCTGGCAACAACACACTGCCTTAGAGCGAGGTAACCCAACTAGGTTATTCCGCGGCATTAAATTCATAGAAGTACGAGGATAAGACAATGTAATTCCTTCTATCGCTGGCACCATCACACCATTGAGTGTAGCGCACTCGATGAGTGTGGTGCTGTGTGAGCTTCAAACATTTGAACTAATAGAAGGAATAACATAATGAGAGTTAAATACCCTCGCACCCCACATTTACCATGGTCAAAGGGTGCGACCAAGGATGACCTATGCACCACGAGCACTTCGTGCTTTGTTGGCAAAAAGGTCATCGTCACAGAAAAAATGGATGGTGAGAACACCACGCTCTACACCGATTACACCCACGCCCGTTCTGTTGATGGTCGTTTTCATCCGTCTCGTGCTTGGGTAAAAGCACTACAGGGAAAAATTGGCTATCAAATACCTGATGGCTGGCGTGTGTGTGGAGAAAACCTTTACGCAAAACATTCGATTTACTACGCGAATTTACCGAGCTACTTTCTCGTATTTTCGGTGTGGAACGACCAAAATTACAGCCTATCGTGGGAAGAAACAGTATGTTTTTCGAAACAGTTAGGATTAGCAACGCCTGAAGTACTTTATGACGGGATCTGGGACGAAACCACAATAAGGAATCTAGTGTTAGACACAGACAAACAAGAAGGCTACGTGGTAAGGCTAGCAGCTAGCTTTGACTATAAGGATTTCGCCAAATCTATTGCCAAATGGGTAAGGCCAAATCACGTCACCACCGATAAACACTGGATGCACGTCGATGTTACGCCCAATGGCCTTAAACAAAAGGAGGGCCAATAAATGGACAAAGTTAACCTATGGTTGAACACACTGGCACGAAGCCATAGCCCAGATTTTAGTGAATGTCTGGCAGTATTAGGGAGTTACTTTCCATTACTCCATGATTTTGAAAGCACTGAACAAGACAATGAATGGCACGCAGAAGGTAACGTCGCCATTCATACAAACATGGTACTGAAAGCCCTTTATCAATTGTTGGAAAACAACGCCACACATATTCATGGAGAACAACGCTTAATTTTGATATTAGCGGCATTGCTACATGATATTGCCAAACCCATTAGTACAGTACGGCGTGAGATTAACGGTATAGAACGAGTCGTTGCGAGCAGGCATGAAGCCATGGGAATGAGTTATCTTGCAACTCGCCTCCCGTTGCTTGGACTAAGTCAGCAGAGCATTGAATCGATAATGGGTCTCGTGGGGCACCATCAAATGCCCAAGTTGTTGGTTATCAAAAACAAGGGCTATGGAGATTATCTGCAACTTGCACTGAATACCAATCTTGAGCTGATGTACTGGCTGGAGCTAGCAGATATGCAAGGCCGTATATGTAAAGACAAAGCTACCCAAATAGAGTTACTTGAACAGTTTCGAATGTTCGCAGAGGACTATGGTTTATGGGAGATCGATTGGTCAGAACACGAATTACTAAGTAGCATTCAAATTAAGACGTCACCCGATGAGCAGATTTACACGAATGGCTGTGGGTTGCGTCAATTAGCCTTCAATCAGATCTATCAAATTGAGGAGGCTATCGCTAAGAACTTTGAAGCTAGCCAGCAGTACTCACATCTTTTCTTAATGTGTGGCGTCAGTGGTAGTGGCAAATCCACTTGGATACAACGTAACCTCGAAGGCGTTGAGGTAGTGTCGTTAGATGACATTCGTGAAGAATTGAACGGCAAAAGGGAATGTCAGAAAAACAAGGGACAGGTATTGCAGTTAGCCAAGCAACGCTTGAAAGCCGCGCTCGCGAAGAAACAAAGCATTGTTTGGGATGCCACTAATCTTCGAACGGACTTTAGAGAAATGATTTGTCAGATCGGTATGCAATACAATGCGCTAACCACAATAGTCGCATTTCAGTTATCTACAGACATGCTAATCAAGAACAACGCAAAACGTAAAAGCAGTGTTCCAGACAAAGTACTCCACCAGCAGATTGAGAGGTTTCAGTGGCCGTCAAGAACAGAAGCTCACCGAATGCTAGTCATAGATAACCAGGGTGTTGAGCTAAGCCGACATGGTTCTTTTAGTTTATCTATCAATACCACGGAGCTCCTGAATACTATATGAGAGACTACACAGGTTAAATTTGATTCATGTTAATTGCCCCCGATTGACTCATTTACTGCTGCTTCCTAAGCTTAGAGATGTAACAAACGAAATCATATTCGTCGTTTGTGCAACCATTTAAATACAACTTTCAAGGAAGATAGATGTTCAAAAAAATGTCTATTTGCATTGGGGGTAGTTTTTACTTCCACTGTGTCTAATTCTCATGCGTTTGAAGACGTGGCTGTGATTATTATTGCCGACGAGCAGTCAATAAGAACGACAAGCTCGGGATTATTTACACCTTATACCGCTGTCAGTTGGGATTTTGGCTATAATTCAAACAACGGAACTAGTGCTGAGTTTATTGTTGAATTTAGAACACTTGAGGGTGATTACTATGGTTCTCAGCCGTGGTTTGCTGATAGGTTCGGAGCCTACCCGACTGGAGACATACTTTTTGGATCTGAGTAACTGCGTGTACTCATATTACTAAATCGCGTAAATTTTTTACGTCAAGTACCACCCTGTATTTAAAGGAGATTAGTACAGTGAACAAATACTATACGGTTGTTATTCTATTTCTCGGATTTCTCTTGGTCTCTGAAGCGAAGGCGATTGAGCAAGATATTGTTAAGTATGAGAAAGTGGATTTAATAGAGGTAATGGGGCAAAAACCCCTAGCGCGTTTTCGCGATGAATATAATGACGCAAGACTTGCCGTTTTTGAAACTTTCAACAACTATGTTGAAGATACGGACATGCATTACATATGTGCGAGGGAGCGTTTAATCAACTCACGAATTCACCATACGATCTGTCAGAACGCCTTCGATATCAGAATTAAAGAAGAGCTGTTCAGAAGAGAGATTAATAATTCGTGGGGTTTACTTTCACGACTCAACAGAGCGCAGACCTCATCCTTTTTAGGTACGCAAGAAATGGAGCTCTTGAAACAAAAAAAGAGTGAACTCATTAAAAACTTGGCCGCCGAAAACGAGGCATTTAAGGCAGTCTTGACCGAGTTAACTATAGCAAAATCAAATTACGAGCTTGCTCACGCCGAAACATATGGTTCGTGGAGTAACTTTACTGAGGAACTATAAAGGCTTTATGACAACAAGAGCGCTCTAGGTACACAGCTAGCAATCAAATACGCAGCTGTCTACTCAATGAGCGCTACTCTCATCTAACACTAACCAGCGCTTTAATTCCCGATACAAAGTACCTAAATCGATAGGCTTACCAATGTGACCATCAAAGCCAGCATCGTAATAAGCTCTAACATCGTCTTCCATCACATTGGCGGTTAGCGCAATAATCGGCAAGTTTGGGTAGTGCCTTTTTATCGCCTGGCATGCTGCCATGCCCCCCATAACCGGCATTTGGATATCCATCAAGAGTAACGAAGGTTGGCGTAGTTCGACCTGTTCAATCGCTAGTTGGCCATTGTCCACAATAACAATGTCTACCTCAGTGGGCTCTAACATGTTGCGTATAATCACCTGATTGATTTCGTTGTCTTCGGCAATCACAACATAATGGTTGGCTAATGCTGGAGGGGTCAGATCAGATTCCTTTCCATTGTTCGTTGAGCTGATATCGGCTGGCACTAATGGAAGACTTACCGTGAAGGTGCTGCCTTTGCCCTCCACACTTTTCACTTTGATATCCCCCTTCATCAAAGATACCAATGAGGCGGTAATCGACATACCTAACCCCGTACCACCGAAGCGACGCGTAATGGTTTCATCTGCTTGCTCAAAGCGCTGGAATAACTTATCGATGGCATTTTGGTTCATACCAATGCCAGTGTCAGTCACCTTAAAATTAAGATTTTCATTATCTTCCTGAATTTCTATTGTGATATTACCAGCATCGGTAAACTTCACTGCATTAGACACCAAGTTGAGCAGTATCTGTTTAACGCGAACGGGGTCACCAAGCCAACCATCCGTCCAGTTATCTGGCATGGACTGACTAATTGAAACTCCCTTATTGAGTGCCAAAGGCAATTGCTCTGACATCACCAACTCAATGACTTTCGTCATTTCGAAGGGCACAATTTCGAGATTTATGTTGCCTGATTCTATTTTCGAAACATCTAAAATATCGTTGATGATAGTCATCAAGCTGCTACTAGACAGCGTCGCTTTTTCAATGAGCTGGGTATTTTGGGTATCCGTATTGCGCTGTTTGAGGATTTGTAGCACGCCGTGAATGGCATTTAGTGGCGTGCGGATTTCATGACTCATATTGGATAAAAACGTCGACTTGGCCTGATTAGCGGCATCCGCTTCTATCTTTGCATCGCTCAGCGCCTGATTATTGGCTTGCAAAAGAGTATTTTTTTCCGCCAGTTCTAGGGTTTTCTCGGTGACGATTTTCTTTAAGCGCAAATTAAAGCTATGTTGGGCAAAAAATATCAACAGGCTTGCACCAATAATAATAACAATGCCATACCAATATCGCACATCCCATTCAAAAGGCTTGTCGTCGTAATCACTTAGGAGTATGCCGTCAATGCTGGCGGAACCGTCAACCATATCTAACTGGCGATAAATATTGGTAATTTGTTGTAGGCGTGAATTCGAAGCGGTACCAATAGGTACAAACTTGGCGTTGATTAAACTGCTAATTACCCGCGCTTCTTCCAGTGCTAGCGATTCATTGAAGGGCTGTTGGTATTCTTTGGCAATCCACTGAGCAATCTCTAGCGGGTTTTCTAGTGCATATAGCCAACCTCTATGTAATGCACTCACGAAGCGATCAACTTTCACGCGGTCAGATTTGACCATTTTCTCACTGGTAAACACCATATCGCCATAAAAGTCGATACCGTAACTGGCAGGATCGATAATATTTATCCCAATCCCTTTCTCGTTATAAAGCAGTGGTTGATCAGAGCGGTAGGCCGACATCACATCAACATGACCGTCTCTTAACGCCCAATCATTGTAGGTATGAGAAACATATTGGAAGTCGCTCTCGGCCACCCCGGCCTGCATTAACAGCGCTTGTAATACTGCATCATCTGCGTTGCGGATATACATAACCTTTTTGCCGACAAAATCATAGGGCGTACGTATTTCAGAAGATTGTAGGGCGATAAAAACGAAAGGAGTACTTTGGAATATAGTTGAAGCGATAACAACCGGTTTATTGTTCAATCGATGCAACACGATACTCGAGTCAGCAACACCAAAATCAGCACTATTATTCAGCACTTCATCGACAACGGATCGACCAGGCTGAATTTCTCTGAGAATAACGTCCATACCTGCATCTTTGAAGTAACCTTGTTTCTGGGCGGCGTAATAACCCGCAAACTGGAAGCTGTGGTACCATTTCAATTGCACTACGACTCGCTCGTCGGCAATGACAGATGCAGATAACATGGACATAAGTAGCACGGCGATGTAACTACCAAATTTTTGCAGTGTGATTGAGCTCTCCCAACTTATCTTAATGTTTTGCTAATTAGTGTCTGTAGAGCAAATCTACAAACGAGACCCAATAAATAACTTGCGACCATTTTCGATACAATAACACTCTATAAAGACTAGCTATTCATTCAAAAATTCGCAAAAAGTTAACCAACTACCAGGTTAACTTAATAACATCGCTTTCAGCGCTTAATGACTCCACTAACATCACTTTTTGTCGATGAAAATCAATATCAAAATGTAGTCGAAATCTATTGTCGCCGATACTCCAACAGACTTCCTCTGTTGCTGCTTGCACTTTTCCCAATGGTATTGCACACATAAATGCCTCAGGCATTACGTGTTTGGTATAGTAGAAGATATTATTGGCAATCTTCCAGCGATTTGGGCTGGCAGCAGCAACTTGGCCCATGGTTTGTCCCCTTACCCATTGCCCGTCCTGTCGATGCAATTCTACGAGCGATAGCGTAGACAAAATACCATACGCCATATCGGTAGTATCAGGTTCGAGAGTAAATGCAATGAGTCCGTCCACTACATGGCTCGATTCCAATGTATCAATATTTAGTCTAACAATACTCGGCACATTCCCAGAGATACGTGTAACAAAGAGATGTTGGCTGTCTGAGTCCCACACAGGATTTTCATAGCGTTCCATAGCGGAAGTGATGAAGTTCACCGAATGCTCAACATCAGCAGAATCGTTATTAAGCGACGATGTAAAAATACGTCCATTACTAATACCTACAAAACGCGTACTGTCTGGAGATAGTGCAATCGCGCTAATTGGATTCGTAGCATCCAAACTCGCAATGCTTTCAATGATGTTACTCGTTGACGTTCTTTGAAACAGCAGTCGCTTACCGTGGAGCGATACAAATAACAATCCATTGCCTTGACTAAAATACTGGGGAAAGTCTTGCGCACCAGCTCTCCTAATGAGTCGACCTTGTTGCAATAGAGGAGTTTGTTCTGACTTTGGAACTGATTTCAATAAAGACGACATTGGTTGTTCTTGCAAGTCCAAGAAGTTTCCATTGTGTTGCCTGAGCACATAACATTGTTCACCGCAGGTTGAAAATATGTCCAGACTATTGTCTGGCAATACTGGTGCCTCATTTAATGACTGAGTTGAGAGATTAAATCGCACGTGTTCGCCGTAAAAGTTGGTCATGGCTACTGACGTGTTTTCGTGCCATGCAAGGCGACTGGGCACAAATGGAAGCCTTGTTTTGGCGACCATATCACCACTCACCAAAGACGTGATAATCAAACTCGCCTCTTTGGCAACCTCCTCTCTCAATACCGCCAACATTTCTCCGTTAAATGACAGCGCGGCATTGTAGTCGCCTCGCCCAGCAACATTAGGGGACGTAAGTGCTTGCAAGCGATTGTCACTAAAAGTAAACGCATAAATACTATGCTGTTGGCCCTGAGTGAGTTTTTCTGCCAGTAAAAGGCCCTTGTCGTCGGCTAACCACCCCACTACAAATTTGTTTTGTAGCAATTCTGAATCTATGTTTTCAACCCGCGATACTTCTCCGTCAGGAAGAAAATGAGCGATATGAAAACTGTAACCTTGCTCATCTAGTCGAGTAAACGCTAGCTTTTCACCTTTGGGACACCAACGGCTATCACTGTAGTTGGCATTATCCCAACTTAGCCGAGTGACCACACCATCATTGAGCGTTTTGATATAAAGTTGCTGGGGACTAGAACGAGAGTCTCGATGTAAAAATGCCAGCTTATTCTGCGCTGCATTATAGTCTGCATTTACCTCGGAGCCCGTGAGCTGAGTAAGACGGTTAACGACCGGAGAAGCCGTTTTATCACTGTCATATGTTTTTTCGACAGAAAAACTCGTCACCAAGAACAGTGAAGTAACACATGCAATGCATATAGCGATAATAGTCCAGACGACAGGTTTGTTTATTATATCCTGTTTGCCTGTGTCGAGGTTCTCAGAAACAGGAGCCAACCATTTGTAACCTTGCTTTGGTATGGTTTTTATAAATCGTGGTGATCGAGCGTCATCTGCCAGAACATCACGGAGCTTTTTTAGTGCAGCTCTTATCGCTTCATCTGAGACAGGTCTTCCAGCCCATACTATTCGTTCAATAGTGTCTCGGGTCACTACCACCCCTGGTTGTTTCACAAACAATAAAAGTAGCGAATACAGTTGTGGTTCAATTTTTAACGCTTCGTCGCCTTTCCATAGCCGTTCTGTAGATGGGCACAAACGAAATTCACCAAATTCATAAAAACCTTTCGATTCCACGTTCTATTCCATAACTCTATTTATATTAGACACTTAGCATTGTGACTTTTTGTGAAGTCACCAGTGTGACACAGCATAACAAGAGATAACAAAAGTTTTGTACCTAAACACCTAAGGGCCTCGCTAAGGTTCCAACGGACATCAATTAACAGAGATTACAGGAGTCCATTGTGTACCGTTTAATTAATGCCGTTTGGATCATTTGCTCGCTTTTTATCAGCGTGAATACCCACGCCCAAAACACCACTACATTGAATCAGCTTGATGAGGAAATCAATGCACTGGTAAAGCAACACAACGTTGCATCGGTAAGCTACGCCATCATAAAAAATGGACAACCGACCCACATCAACACCCTGGGTTTTGCAAATCTAGAGACACACTCTGCCGTTAACGATTCTACTAGCTATCGTATCGCCTCCATTAGCAAGATGATTGTCGGTATTGCTGTTATGCAACTGGTAGAGTCGAAACAGTTACAATTGAGCGATAATATAAAGACGCTTTTGCCTGACCTTAAATTCGAAAATTCGTGGTCTTCCAGCCACCCGCTTAAACTAGTTCATCTGGTAGAAAACACGACAGGGTGGGACGATATTTCACTGCGTGAATTTGCCTACGACAACAGCGCACAACTTCCTCTTATCGAGGTGTTGGCCATTAACCCTGCGAGCAGAACCTCCCGTTGGCCGCCAGGTACCCGCCATGCATATACCAATTCTACAGCAGCTGTCGCAGCCTTAATTGTAGAGCGCGTGACAGGAATGACCTTTGAACGCTATGCGCAACAATACATCTTCGCACCGTTGAATATAACCAACGCAAGCTATGAAATTGCACCACCACTCCTTGCGACTGGTTATACCCAACAACTTACGCCCCAACCCTATAAGCCAGTACTAATGTCACACGCCGGCAGTTTAATCATGAACATTTCAGACATGGCCAAGCTGCTAAGCGCTCTGGTGTCAAGGGATCCTCTGCTACTATCTGAGTCGAGTTATAAACGAATGGAATACTCTACATCAACCAATGTAGGGAACTTCAATGCCGGGTACGGTATCTTCAACCACGCGCGATTTTATGACGGCTGGCGATTCCGAGGGCACGACGGCGCAATGCGAGGCTGGCGCTCTGAACTGAGTTATTCACCAAACAACAGTACCGGCTTTGTGGTGTTACAAAACACTGAAAATAATGCAGCCTTTAGAGCCATTGTTGATAAGATTCGCACTTTCGCAACCAGTCATTTCTCAACTAAGACAGATGAACAATCGTTTCAAGCGCCACCAAAGTCTTTGCAAGGTTACTATCGCTACCAAAACCCTCGCAACCAAATGCGTTGGTTTTTAGAGCGACTGGTTTCACCTTACCAGCTAACCATATACGACGATTCAGCCGTGTTTTCTAGTGTGTTACCCATAGGATGGAATAGGAAACTTCACTACCAAGAGGATGGCACCTGGTACAACGATAAAGGCGAACCTGTTGCAATGCATACTGTCGATCCGTTATTGGGTGAAGTACTACACTATGGCGACCGTGTGCTCGTTAAAACGACCATGTTTGCTGCTTGGATAGATAAAGTCGTTCTTGTGCTTTGGCTACTAATGCTTGTTGCCATGATTCCAATATCGTTATTTTGGCTCGTAAAGTTAGTGACCAAAAAATATTCTTCTCCAATTCAAAAAAACGCTCGACTAATTACTATGTATGTCGCTCTATCGGGGTGGCTGGTACTGATTTTTCTCTTCATTGGAATGCAGGCCCCAATACCGAGGTTGGGCGCAATGAACGTGATTTCAGTGGGCTTAATGCTCGCGACTATCCTCATGGCATTATGCACTGCCGCCGCCATCTATTTTTATATCAAACACCTAGGCAACCAAACCAGTCGTATCGCTACCGTGACAAGTGGAGTTCTTGTACTTTGTCAAAGTGCGGTCGTGTGCTACCTCGCCTGGTTTGGTGTTATTGGTATTCAAACATGGGTGTAAAAACCAACAATATTTTCAAACGGCATTCCGATGACAAGGCAAGGTTTTGCTGCTATACCAATAGGTGAGCTAGCTCAACAGAATGGATGTCGACAGAAGATGGATGATCAACCAAACAACCTATTTGAGTTAATTGACGGCAATGAAACGCTGAAGCGTTTACTGTCTGAACTTGGCGTATTTGCCGTCAATTACAAAGACAACCGCGTGTTATCTAATCAGTTGTGGAAAAACTGGGGCTACACTGAAAAAGAGATGAGCTTAGATAACGACTGGATGAACAATATTCATCCAGAAGACAAAGCGGAAACTTTAGTCAAACGAATTCACCTAGAAGATAACGCCAAAAACGATATGCAACGAGAGATATATCGCTATCGAAAAAAAATGGCGACTACGCTTGGATTATTTCACGAGGAAAATTTATCGCTTTCGACACATCTGGCGCTCCGGTTGCCTATATAGGTGCTGAAGTTGATATTTCAGCGTTAAAGCAACGTGAGTTCGAGTTAATCGAAGCAAAACAAAAAGCTGAAAAGCTCGCCAGAGAGTCTGAAACACTACTTAAAATAGGTGCAACGATTGCGTCTTCTCTCGATATCAACACTCTGTCTTTAGAGATTTTGAAAGAAATTAAAAACCTAGTGAATTTTGATATGGGTTCCTTATTGGTACTCAATAATGACAACTTAGAAGTCATTATTTCCTACGAGGCAGAGTTTAATCGGGTTAGAAGCGAGCTAGCGTCAAAAATACTCACCATTGAGGATAGACGCAGTTTTCACGCAATCCTTACAACGTACAAAAAGTCGTTAATGTGTAACGACATCGATTCTCAGTTCAGTAACTTCATACAAATCGATGGCAACCGTCCCGCAAAAAGTGTTATCGGTGTGCCTTTGGTTTCAAGAAAAAAGCTTATTGGCATGTTAATACTCGAACAGAGACGGCCAAACGCATTCTCTATCGAAGAGTACAACACCATTTCGAAAATCAGCGACAACATTGCGGTGTCAGTAGACAACGCGATTTTGCACGAAAAATTATCGTCGATGGCGCTGACAGATTCACTGACCAATGTATCGAACCGCCATGGTCTGCACTTGAGCTGGCAGTCATTGTCTGAGCAGGCTATCAGGCACCAATGGCAAATTTCTTTCATGGTCATCGATATCGACCATTTCAAAATATTCAATGACAAATATGGCCACAAGACTGGTGATGAAGTGCTGCGCTTGGTTGCCAACGTTCTAAAATCTTCCACCAGAGGCAGTGACCTAATAGCACGATTTGGTGGCGAAGAGTTTGTAGTGATATTGCCGAATACTGCAGACGATCAAGCATTGCTCGTTGCTCAAAAAATTCAAGCCTCTTTAACGCAACAGCAAGAAAATCAAATGGAAGGTACAGTCACGGTAAGCATTGGTATTACCACTCAACTTGCCGAGGATGGACTCACTATTGATTGTTTGTTCAAAGAAGCTGATGAGCAAATGTATCTAGCTAAAGACGCAGGCAGAAACAAAGTCCAACAATCAACCACTGTTAAGAAGTCACAGGCCAAGTGATGCCACCTTTATTGCGCTGATAGCATTAACCGCTCAATAGCACCTCGCTTTTGCATGGTAACGTAAAGCACGTTCTTATGCGCACCGCCAAAGGCAACATTGGTAGGAAACTGCCCTTTGAGATGATAGGTTGTTATCAGTGTTCCGTTAGGCGACAGCACGGCAATTTCTCCCGCACCGTAACGGGCAATGAACAAGTTACCTTGGTTGTCTGTGCGCATGCCATCTAAACCATGATCGTCAAACTGATAGAACAGCGATTTGTTAATCGGCATACCTTCAGCATTAATATCATAGCGCCATACTCTGCGCTGAACACTCTCATTCACATATAGCACCTTGCCGCTGGGGCTAACCTCAATGCCATTGGTGGTACCCATATCAGATTCTACCAACACAGACTGGCCGCTCGGTGTGATCATCCACAATTGCCCCGAGTTGTCTGCCCAGTTTGGATCACTGGCATAAACCACATCGTTCGAACTAATGGCAATGTCGTTGGGTTGATTCATATTTGTGTTGTGCGCTAACACCGATATTGCTTTCGTTTGCATATCTATCACAAGCACCTTGTGACTATTGTAATCAGCGACCAAAAGCTGTCCGTGGGAGTTAAATCTCAAGCCATTACCAATGGAGCCTTCAGGTAACGTAACAAACAAGGCATGTTCACCGTTTGGCGCAACAACACCAATCGTGCCCTGTTGTTGATAGTTCACCGCATACAAGTTGCCTTTTTCATCAACCACAGGCCCTTCAACACCTTGAGTGAAAACTTTGTCAGTCACCCAATCTGTCGAATCAATTTGTGATGCAGCTAACACTAGTGTGCTGCAGCTTACTGCCACTAATAGGATTGTCAGAAAACATTTAAAACGTGTATTGAACTCGTACATTTATAGCTTTAATCCCTAACGTCTCATTCAAGGCTTAGGCGCGCAGCAGTACTGGTCAAGAAAAGCCTTGTGTAGCGGCTGAGTATTCGCGAGCGTTTGTAGTGATTTGGCCCCAGCCGATAAGCTTTTACCTAACGCATTAGCATCTAGTGCATTAAGCGTAGGATTATACGCATCAGGTCGAACGCCCATCCCCTCAAAAACGGCATACCAGCTGGTTGGCTGAAAAAGTGCCTCTACTTGAGGGATTAAACCCCCTCCTCGTTTGAAGAAATCCAACTTTTGTTGAAGCGACGCTGGTATGGGCATTTCATGTTTACACCAGCGCCAAAACGGTGTGTCTTCCCGCTCAGTCTCGCAATAATGAAGGATCAGAAAGTCGCGAATTTCCTCATAATCAGCGCGCAAACGGCGATTAAACTCGTTGCGCAATAGTTCGTTATTTTCTTTGTTGGGAAACGTACGCACAAACAGCGCTAACGACTTAGATACCAAGTGAATAGCAGTTGATTCAAGAGGCTCAAGAAAACCTTGTGCTAATCCCAATGAGAGGCAGTTGGCTTTCCAAGGCTGTTTTCGGATCCCCGTTTTAAACGGGATAAACTGAGGTTCCCCTTGCAAAGGCTCACCAACCTGATTGAGTAGTGTATTCAACGCCCTGTCATCATCAATGTAATCATCAGCAAACACATAGCCATTACCAGTGCGGTGTTGTAGTGGTATTTTCCATGTCCACCCAGCATCTTGTGCAGTGGCTATGGTGAAGGGGTTAAGTGGCTCACTGGTTTGGGTAGGCACGGTCACCGCCTTGTTACACGGTAAATAACAGCGCCAATCTTCGTAACCCGAGGCTAGTGTTTCCTCAATGAGTAGTCCCTTAAAACCAGTACAATCGATAAAAAAGTCGCCATTCACGAGTTGACCGTCATCTAGTGTTAACGACGCAATATCGCCACTGGGATGAGTGCTCACCTTTTCTATTTTTCCATCGATATGCTTAACGCCCTTACCTTCGCAAAAACGTTTCAAGTATTTAACCACAAGATTAGCGTCTACATGGAGTGCAAACTGAGCACTGGCAAGGGGGGTATTAGCAGCCTCAAATGGCTTGAAAAAACGGCCTTGCTCAGCGAGTATCGCTTCTTTTGAATGCGCCATCAGTGGCATAGCATCTTTACCTTCCAGTGTTTTTAACCAACACTGAAAAAAGTCGTGACCGTCAATGGTTTTGCCTACGGTGCCAAAAGGGTGAAAGTAGCTATGGTCTTTTTTACGCCAGTTGGGAAACTGTATACCCCATTTAAAACTCGCTTGGGTTTGCTGAATAAAATCGACTAGGTCGATGCCTAAACTTTCAATGACTGCAATAAAGGGAGGAATCGTTGCTTCACCCACACCAATGGTGCCAATTTGCGATGATTCTATCAGGGTAATTTGCGTCGACGTGTTCGCAAAAATATTGCCCAGTGTAGCGGCTGCCAGCCAACCTGCGGTGCCACCACCAGCAATAACAATGTTTTCTATCGGTTGATAAGCAGACACAGTCGGCTCCTTAATATTCTTTTTATCGGATGATCACTTAGCCGCTTGCGCTTGTTTAGCGTAGCGAAGAAACGCTTCATGGGGCGGTACTTGCTCGGTGACATTGGCTATCCAAGTTCGCATCGCTTTTAGCTGGTCGACAAACATGGCTTCATCAACCCGTGCTAAGCGCTTATCGTAGCCTTTGGGGTAGAATTCCAATCCGTGATACACCGCTATCCAGCTGTCTTCACCAAAGATCTCCCACGGGTATCGAGTGAGTTTACCTTCCCTTTGGTATTCGTCCATTTTTGCTTGCAAGGTATCTGGCACAGGCATATCTCTACAATAGCACCACAGTTCGCTGTCATCTCTCCCATTAAGCTTGTAATGCAAAATAATAAAGTCGCGCACCCGCTCGTATTCGTCTCGTGTCACTTCATTAAAACGCTGAACATCGGCAGCGCTATATGCTGGTTGCCTAAAAGTTTGAACCAGGTGATCAATAGCGGTCTCAATCAGCGCAATACTCGTACTTTCGAGTGGTTCAATAAACCCCGCTGACAAACCAACTGCAACGCAGTTTTTATTCCACGCAACTTCACGCCGACCCGGTGTAAACGAAAAGTGTCTTGGGTCGTGCAGCGGACTGCCTTTTACATCGTTAAGCAGACTTTCGGTAGCGTCAGCTTTGTCAATAAACTGGCTGCTGTATACGTAGCCATTACCTTGGCGTGTTTGCAGAGGAATACGCCATTGCCAACCTGCTTGTTTTGCTTTTGCGATAGTTCGAGTAATGGGGGATTCATCAACATGGGTTTGTACTGATACCGCACGGTCGCACAACAACCATTGGGTCCAATCAATGTAGGGAGTATTAAGGGCTTTATCTATCAATAAACCATGAAAGCCCGAGCAATCAATGTAGAGGTCGGCGTTTACTGACGTGATATTATCTTCAAACTTAAGCGAGTCTATGCTTCCGTCGGCACACAATGTGACTTCACTTATTTTGCCATCGATGTGTGTCACACCGTTTTGTGTGGCTACTTTCTTCATTAATGCCGCGAACTTTACTGCGTCGAAATGAAGTGCCCAGTCGAATATTTCTAATCGTGATTTTGGCTTTGGATTGGGCGGGGTAAACTTGTTGTTTTTAGCTAGACTTACGCCCAGTGAATATTGGCTGATATCGGCATTTTCACCCAGCTCCTGTCCTTTCGACCAAAAATGCTGAAAACCAATATCCTGCTGTTTATCACCAAACAAGCCAAAAGGATGAATGAAACTGCTCCCCTTGCCTCGCCAGTCTTGAAATTCAATGCCGAGCTTACAGGTAGCATCGGCAGCCGCGACCACATCGAGATCGGTGAGTCCGAGCTTGGCGTAAAATCGGCGTAACGTAGGTATGGTCGCCTCGCCCACGCCAACTGTACCCAGCTGACTAGACTCAACCAAGGAAATTGACACACTCGACTGTTTAAAGTGGTGACTAAGTGCAGCGGCTGTCATCCAGCCTGCCGTACCGCCGCCCACAATGGCAATATGTTGTATTGCTCTCTTTTCTGTCGTCATAACACATTTACATCTGACTATTGAAAAACGGCTTTGAAAACATAAAACGTTTTTTCAATAACCACAACGAAAAAAGGCCGAGACTACCCGAAGGTAGTTCGGCCAAAGCGACACATTAGAAGTTAATGCGAGTACCAAGGATCCAGCGTGCTTCATACACGTTTTGGAACGCCTTTTGGTCTGGGAATTCCAAATAGGTTTGTTGGAACTCTTCAGTGATGTTTGCACCATGTACATACACACTGATGTCTTCATTAACGTTGTAATTAAAGCTAATGTCTAGCTGCGAGTAGTCGTCTTGATAAAGTGACTGACCACCTACTGCTGCGCTACCCTGCGTAATCAAACGAGGACTACGGCTGTTCCAAGCAATACGCGTAGAGAAGTTGTCGTCTTCGTACCACAATACAAAGTTGTACGTGTCTTTAGACATACCTACAAATGGTAAGTCGTTGCCAAATACGTCTTTGTTGTCCTGTTCACTGTCGGTGTATGTGTAGTTAACGTCTACACCCATGTTGTCTAGGAACGTCGACGTTTCAGAGACATCACTAAACGCTACTTTTGCACCAAGCTCGATACCACTTACGTTACCACCGTTACCTTGAACGCTGGTCGAGAATGGCCATGGACCACGACGAATACCATCATCATCTGGCTCGTCGATAAGTACTTCACCGGCGGCTGTAAAGCTTTCAATTTCGATGTCGAAATAGGTTGCGAACAACATAGTCGCAGTACCCGCATACCATTCTGCCGAGAATGACATGTTTTCAGAACGCCATGGATTAAGGTCTGGGTTACCAGTAAGCGTACCGTTTCTTACACGCAAACAGTCACAACTTCCGTCGATAGTTTTACCAACCGTTTTACCACCACCCCACTGAGATAGGTCAAGTGCCATCATGTTCTTCGAGTAAGAACCACGAAGGATAACGTCCTCTGTTACTGAATACGCCAAGTTAACTGACGGCAAGTAATCGGTATAGCTGCGCTCAGTAACTACATCACCTGTATCTGGACCTAATCCACTGTGCGGTAAGTTAGAACCAACAAGGTTTTGTTTTACGTAAAGGTCGGTTTCGATTACGCGTAGACCCACATTACCACGCAGTTTTTCAGTTTCGAAGTTCAGCTGAGCAAAGTAGCTAAGCTCTTCCAGTGATACATCGTAACTTGCACCCGCATTTTCAATACGCTGAACGTTACCGAACGTATTTAGGTGGAACTGACGAGGATCTCTAAAGTTGTTTGGATCAATCGCCCACATACCAGGAATACCAGACACCGGACCAAAGTTGTCTTGCCACATTACTGTGGTGTGCTCGTCCAAACGGGTTGGCGGCAATAAGGTATAAGGTACCCAAGTGCCCGCAGCAATGGTATTGCCATCGTGAACAACGTCTTGCGTTAGGTATTCACCCGCAGCAGGGTTGCCTTCACAGGTATCAACCGTGTGATATTGGTCCACCGCTTTCCACTGAGCGATATCACAACCATCACCGAATTCAGATGTGTAAGTGAACTGGTCATGGTCGACAATACGTTCCATATGACGTACACCAAAATCAACGCTGGTGATGTAATCATGGTCGAGCGCATAATTCCACTTAGTACTGAAGGTATTGATTTCACCTTCATCATCCGTGTTACCTTCAGATGAGAAAGCACCAATGTGGTATGAGTTGATGTCGGCCATGTAGGCTGCAACTGATTGCATCCCCATACCGCCATTAACCAACTGATCGAATCCACCAAATACTGGGTGAGCACCAGAAGCATCGTAGGTTAGGATAAAATCTGGGTCAGCAATACCGCCCGGTGAGAACTGTGCGAAACAACCGCCACCGTCACCAACAATATCTTCACCATTGACACAGTTTTCACCTTGAGAGAATTGACCTGGGCCAGTCACCAGTGAACCGCTATCAATGCTTAGCAAATCGCCTTCGCCGTAACCATGACGCATTGATGCCGTTGCACGGGCACGAGTCATACGCACCTGACCGCTTAATGGGCCACCATTATCATAGTTAAGCTCTAGGTTGTAGTTTTCAGACTCTTCAAAGTTGTTGTTCGCCTGAGTAAACGTTTGTAAACGCCAAGGTCTTAGGTTGAAAGCATTTACCCCACCCCATTGGTCGCCATTGGCATCAGTAAAGGTGTCACCGGTATAGCCATCCGCTGTTGGGTATGCATAGTCGTTGAACGTGTACCAACGGTTGTTTTGCGACAAACCACTGCGGTGATTGAAACGACTTTGGTCAGTGTAGAATGCGTCAAAAGTAAGCTCGAAGCCTTCACCTAAATCAGCCTGGGCAGAAAGCTGGAATGCTTTACGGTTACGCTCTTCTTGCTTATTGAAAGCAGCAAATCCTTGCGGAACAACATGGCGTGTTTCATCTCCACGTGGGTTTGCGCCCCACGTAAAGTTGTTGTTTGCTGCACCAATACCACCGTTTTCAGAGGTATCGAAATAACCGTTGTAATCGGTGGCTAGGTCTACATCAGTGCTAACTGCGGTAAATAAGATACCTACCTTACCGTTGTTGTAAGCGACTAACCCGTTAATGCTTGGGTTGTTTTCTTCACTGATACTGCCACGAGACAACTCGGCACCGCCAGAGAACGTTAGGCCTTCATCCATATCAAAGGGGCGACGAGTACGAAGGTCAATAGCACCAGAAATACCGGCTGTCGCGCTGTTTGCCTCTGAAGACTTATAAACATCTACGCCAGAGAAAAGTTGAGAAGGTAAGTCTGTAAAATCAACCGTTGAACTGTCGATAGTCGTGGCGCTTAAGAAAACTTCACCGTTTAACATGGTGTCAACTTGAGGTAGACCACGAATTTGAACGGGACCACCCTCGCCTGCAACGCGCTGGATTTGAACACCAGTAATACGCTGTAGTGATTCTGCAATAGTGATATCAGGAAGCTTACCGATGTCTTCTGCAGCAATACCATCAACCATAGAGCCAGCAAAACGCTTGGTATTAATTGACGCTACTGTAGAGCCACGAATACCGCTTACCTGAATGACTTCAATGTCATCAGCCGTGGCACCTTGCTGAGATTCTTGTGCATACGCGTGTGTTCCCACAGCCATTGCGCTTGCGGCGCAGGCCATTTGAACAGCAAATGTGATCTTGTTGAGTTTTCTCATGATCGCCTCATTGTTGTTTTTAAATTTTATGACAACGTTGTCATACCACGATAATTGACAGCGCT
>NZ_BJKL01000014.1 GCF_006538345.1 Alteromonas sp. KUL49
AAAACTAAACGACGCAGTGGAACGCATGTATCTTAACTATTTTGGGTTGAATGATAACCCATTCTCAATAGCGCCAAATCCCGACTACCTGTATATGAGCCCAAGGCACAAAGAAGCCCTTGCGCATTTAACATTTGGCCTGCGTGAAAGTGGTGGCTTTGTTATGCTCACAGGAGAGGTTGGTACGGGCAAAACCACAGTGTCGAGAAAGTTGCTGCAGCAATTACCCGATAACACGCAAGTGGCAATGATACTCAACCCCACGCTGTCTGCTTTAGAACTTTTGGCAACGGTGTGTGATGAATTAGGGCTCGCTTACGATGCAGACAAAGCCAGCCTTAAGTATTTTACTGATTTGATTTTGTCTAAATTGGCAGATAATCATCAGGCGAGTATGAACACCGTACTGATGGTCGATGAGGCGCAGCATTTGTTACCAGAAGTGCTCGAACAGTTGCGGCTACTGACTAATCTTGAAACGAATCGGGAAAAGTTACTCAAAGTGGTATTGATTGGTCAGCCCGAGTTACAGCAATTACTCAAGCGCAATGAATTAAGGCAGTTGGCACAGCGTATTACAGCTAGATATCATTTGTTGCCGCTCACTGCGCCTGAAGTGTCATCCTACATTGCTCATCGCTTAAGTGTGGCTAATGGCGATATCAGTATCTTTGGTCGTTCGACCTTACGGGCGGTGCATCAAATTACTGGTGGCATTCCGCGAGTCATCAATTTGTTGTGTGACAGGGCTCTGACTCTCTCATTTACCAAGCAAAATGCGGTGGTTAAAAAATCGATATTTTTAGCGGCTGCTGAACAGATTTTAGGCGAAGATGTTGTTACTCAGCGTGTGCAAAACCAAAGGAAATGGTGGATGTTAAGTGCGTTTGCAGTGGCCATTGTTTGTGGCTACGGAATAGGAAGTTTGTATGTCTAATCTAGTAGCGATAGCACAGTTAAAACCTGGAATGGTGATCCTTTCGATTACGCAACAAAACGGCCCGGTTAAAATTCGAAAGTCAGGATTGGTGACCAGTGATGCCATGGTGCAAGGCCTGATGGAAATGGGCGTTCAAGAAGTCGAAATCGATCCTGAACAAACCGTTGAAATTGCACCAACCACACAGCACAGAACGCAAACCCAAGCGTTACTTCGCGGTGATAGAGATACTAACGCGCAAATAGATAATACCCTGTCTGAACAGTTTAATCGCAGCCTGTTTTTACCTACGGTACAAGGCTTGCCCTCAGTTTGGAAACGTTATGGAAAAGACGCTGCTGTTTATGCTGTGTTGATTGTGGGGGGGCTATGTATTGGTTACACCATAGCTACGTCTTCACAATGGTTGAGAGCATTCGAACCTATACCGGCAACGCGCATAGTACAGACAACTCCACCTTCAGTTGCTCCCAATCCAACGACAAGTGTTGCCCAGTTGCCGCCTGAGCAAACATTATCACCTGAGGTTAGCACGCAAGCTTCACTACCGGTGGAACAAAATGAGGCAACGACAGAAGCTTTGCAGCAAGTAGTCTCCTCATCTGCACAAGATGAAGGACGAATTATCAACACTCAAGATGAGGACGATGTGCAAGTATCCCCAGAGTTACTTGCTCGGTTTAATGCTGCTATCGAAGCACTGGATACACCATCAACGTCTGAACCGCAGACACAAGCACCAGAAGTGAATGTTCATAATGAACTACCTCGGGTAGACCAGCTCCCGGTGCGGCTAATGACTCGATTACCTACTATGAATTTCAGTGCTCATATGTATGCGTCACGCCCAAGTGATCGCTGGGTCAGAGTCAACGGAGCTCAAGCGGTCGAGGGAGATTGGATCGACGGTAAGGTTCAGATAGTCAACATTGAGGCACAGAAAGTAGTACTCTCCTTTGAAAACACCTTATTTACTATGGCTGCATTGACCGATTGGTAGTGAGATGATTGTTCTTACTTGTCGGGCATTTGGTGAACAAAGACTTCTCGGAAGAACTTACCTAGGTTGATGTTGAAGTCATCGGGCCTAACACCGGAGACGATTTCATCATCTACTAAGCTAAGGTCCAACCGTTTTATTTCGTTATAGTGGTTGGACGTGGCACTGTAGAATGTCATAACCACGGGGCTCAACATATCCTCTTTGCCTTGTTGGCTAACTATTCCCAATTTTCCACTTTTTAATCTGACAACAGATCCAACTGGGTGAACGCCGATACATTTGATAAATGTACTCACAAGGTTTTGGTCTAATGAGCTGTCTTTGCTAAGACGTTTCAGTGCTTGAGAGGGAGTAATACTCTTTCTATAACAGCGGTTGGAGGTCATTGCATCGTAGGTGTCAATAATACCTGCGATTCTTGCAAACTCTGGAATATCATCACCTTCGATACCTCTTGGATAACCCGAACCATCAACCCTTTCATGATGGTTAGCAATAATCGATAGGGCAAGGTCGGAGATTTCACCGGATTGTTCCACTAAAGCCTGACCAATTTCGGTATGCATTTTCATCATTTCACGGTCGGCGGGCGTATACTCGCTAGTAGAGTTTCTAATATCCTCTGGCAGAGTAGACATTCCCACATCCATCAAAAGCGCGCCTAAACACGCTTCTTCGATAGTGTCGCGGTCGTATCCTAGATGTTCCAAAAACATACCCATAAGAATACTGCAGTTAATTGAGTGTTCGAGTAGGTAAGCATCGGCATTTTTGATCATGGTTAAACATGACAATGCATCGCGATTGTCGAACATACTTTCGATTAAACTTTGCGATAGATCTTCTAAAGGCTTTAGGTCTTTAGCAGCCCCGCGCTTAAGCGATTCAACAAAACCATTCTGTATGTTGACAGCATCGGTATACAAATCAGAAGCATTAGAGAGTGATGCCTTGCTAATTGGCGGGCTCTGTTTAACTTCTGATTTTTCTGGGAGCGTTTCTTCTTCAACGGGAGGGGGAGGCGGTGCGATGGACGATTTACTGTAATCGACCTCAACCACAAGTATCCCTTTGTCTTTTAACGAAGCAATAACCGACGTGGTTTTTACTAAGCCTTTAGAGCGCATTTTTAACGTACCACGTTGTTCTATCACCTGATTTACATACATGCCAGGTTCGAGATCGTGAATGGGTACGTTTTTAAGCATGCTAGCTCCAAGGGGGAAATGATTAAACGTCGGCTAATAAACAATAGCGCAGTTTTTTTAAGTTTGTTGATAGCCTAACGACTATCAACATTAACTTATTTTAACCTATAACCAGGCAGGTTGCTTGGCTTCAAACCCTTCAATTGTATCGATAAGTGCAAGGGTTTGGCCTATTGCGTCAAGACCCTGAACAAGATTTACCTTATGGTGTTCCGCGATATCAAAAGTATAGCTGTGATCACCAAAGGTGACTGTTTGCGCTGGTAGATCAACAGTAATCTCTACCGAAGGGTTAGCCTGTACGTCGGCAAATAGCGTGTCCATTTGCTCGCTTGATAATGCCACGGGTACTAACTGATTGTTGATACAGTTGCCATAGAAAATGTCTGCAAAGCTGGTGGCAATTACCGCGCTAAAACCGTAGTCAGTCAGTGACCATGGTGCGTGCTCACGGGAAGAGCCGCATCCAAAGTTTTCTCGAGCAAGTAGAATCGACGCACTCGCGTGTTCTGGTTTGTTTAACACAAACTCTGGATTAGGTTCTTTTTCTTCCAAATCCAAGTAACGCCAGTCGTGGAATAAGTGTTTTCCATAGCCTGCTCGGGTAACACTGGTTAGGAATTGCTTTGGAATGATTTGGTCCGTATCCACGTTGGCTTGATCAAGTGGAACGGCACTTCCTGTGTGTTGCGTAAAGCCTTTTGTGTCTGTCATGTGGCTTACTCCTGAAAATCTCTAACATCTGCGAAATAGCCTTTTAATGCAGCAGCCGCTGCCATGGCTGGACTCACCAAGTGGGTTCTTGCACCGCGACCCTGGCGACCTTCGAAGTTTCTGTTACTGGTAGAGGCGCAGCGATCACCAGCGACAAGTTTATCGTCGTTCATACCCAAACACATAGAACATCCTGGTAAGCGCCACTCAAAACCTGCGTCGGTAAAGACTTTGTCTAAGCCTTCGGCTTCCGCTTGAATCTTCACTGCACCTGAGCCTGGTACCACAATTGCGGTGACGTCTTGGGCGACCTTACCGTTGCGAGCAATATGCGCGGCTGAACGAAGATCTTCAATACGACCATTGGTGCACGAACCAATAAATACGTGATTAACGGGAATGTCGGCTAGCTTCTCACCTGGGTTTAATCCCATATAATCCAGTGCTTTACGGGCACTTTCTTTCTCAATCGGATCACTAAAAGACTCTGGTGCAGGTACGGGAGCATCAACACCGATAACCTGACCTGGGTTTGTCCCCCAAGTGACTTGAGGTGCTATGTCTGCGGCTTCAAGGTTAACAACCGCGTCGAACTCTGCTCCATCATCGCTGTGTAGCGACTTCCAGTAGGTGACTGCATCGCTCCATTTGTCGCCTGTTGGTGCGTACTCACGACCTTCTAAATAGTAAATGTAGTGTCATCAGGGGCGATTAAACCCGCTTTTGCACCCGCTTCAATACTCATGTTACAGATAGTCATACGCTCTTCCATAGACAGGCTACGGATGGCCTCGCCGGCGTACTCAATAACATAACCCGTAGCACCTGCGTGACCAATTTTACCAATAATGGCAAGGATAATGTCTTTTGCAGTAATACCTACAGGAAGTGCTCCATTTACATTGATAAGCATGGATTTAGCACGAGACTGCTTCAATGTTTGCGTGGCTAATACGTGCTCAACCTGAGAGGTACCAATACCAAAAGCGAGAGCGCCAAATGCACCGTGAGTTGCCGTGTGTGAGTCGCCACACACCACCGTCATACCCGGTTGAATAAGGCCTAGTTCAGGCCCCATAACATGTACAATACCCTGCTTTTTGTGACCCACAGGGTAAAGTTTTATGCCATGGGCTTCACAATTGTTTGCAAGGGTTTGCAATTGGAGGGCGTTTTGTGGGCCACAGGCATCAATGGCTAAGGAGCGTGTTGAAATACTGTGATCCATAGTACCTATAGTGCGGTCAGGACGACGTACTTTGCGTCCTTTCTCGTTTAATCCTGCGAACGCTTGCGGTGATGTCACTTCGTGAATAAGGTGACGGTCAATGTATAGTAAGCTGTCGTCACCGACCTGTTCGATAACATGTGCTTCAAATACTTTGTCGTATAAGGTCTTGGCCATGGTCTTATTCCTGATCCAACAATTGTTTAACGATTTCACTACCTACTTGTTCGGTAGTTGACGCGCGGTCTCTTTGGTCTTCTGGTAGTAACTCGCCCGTAAGTACACCAGCTTCCAAGGTAGAGACAACCGCTTTTTCGATGGCGTCTGCAGCTTCACCTAAACCAAGACTAAAGCGCAACATCATGGCGGCAGATAATATTTGTGCAATAGGATTTGCTATACCCATACCAGCAATGTCTGGTGCCGAACCGCCCGCAGGTTCATAGAGGCCGAAACCTGCTTCATTCATACTGGCAGAGGGAAGCAAGCCCATAGAGCCAGTCATCATGGCGCACTCGTCAGACACGATGTCGCCAAAAAGATTAGAACACAGCATAACGTCAAATTGTGCTGGGTTCTTCATGATTTGCATGGTCGCGTTATCGATATAGATGTGGTCTAGTTCCACATCAGGGTAGTCTTTGGCGACTTCTTCGGCGATTTCACGCCACAATCGACTGGTAAGCAATACATTAGCTTTGTCTACTGAGGTAACTTTACCGCGGCGCTTTTTCGCAGCTTCAAAGGCTGCAATAGCAATGCGACGTACTTCGCGTTTACTGTATCGCATGGTGTCGTAAGCGAATTCTTCTTCGCCTTCACCTTCACGCCCTTTCGGCTGACCGAAATAGATACCGCTGGTCAGTTCGCGAACCACCAATACATCAACACCTGACTTGGCAATATCTTCTCGAAGGGGAGATAGTGCTTCTAGTCCCGGATAAATGCGAGCCGGGCGAAGGTTACTGAACAAATCAAAATGACTACGCAAGGTAAGTAGTGCTGCCCGTTCAGGGCGTTGGTCTAAAGGCAAAGTATCCCATTTTGGACCACCAATACTACCGAATAAAATAGCATCGGCGTCTTCGCAGCCCTCAAGGGTTTTCTTAGGGAGTGCTTCACCTTCAGTATCAATGGCAAATCCGCCCACTGGGTATGCTGTTCGGTTAATTTTAATGTCGAACTTTTGTTCAACTGCATCCAACACTTTGTTGGCTTCTTGCATTACCTCAGGGCCTATACCGTCTCCGGCTAATACCGCTATGTTGTACTGACTCATTTACACTCCTGAAACACGTACTTGTTGATTTTTCTGCTGGTCAATTTGGTCAGCCAAATAGGTATTGTTCAATACAAAAATAAGGGCTTTTACGCCAGCTTCTACAATGTCTGTCGCCAATCCAATACCATGGAATCGACGTCCGTTATAAGTGGCAATCACACTAACTTGAGCAAGGGCGTCTGCGCCTTCACCTTTTGAGTCAAGTTTAAAGTCAACCACTTCGATATCTTGATGGCCGAGAATGGCTAATATGGCGTTGTACGCGGCATCAACAGGGCCATTACCAATACTTGATTGGGTAATTTCTTCACTACCGACTTTTAAAGTGACGGTAGCACTTGGAATAATTTCTTTGCCTGAGTTGGCTTGTAAATAAAGCAGTTGATAGTGCGCTTGATCGTGCTTTTGTTTATCAAAGAACAACAGCGCTTCTAAGTCATAATCGTAGACCTGCCCTTTTTTGTCTGCCAACTGCAAAAAGGCCGCATAAACTGCTTCTAAATCGTACTCATCGCTACTGTATCCGAGTTCGGTCAAGCGATGTTTAATTACATGACGCCCCGAGCGAGAAGTCAGGTTCAAGTTGTTTTTATTAATACCGACACTTTCCGGTGTCATTATCTCGTAGGTGTTTTGCGCTTTTAAGACACCGTCTTGGTGAATACCCGACGAGTGACTGAAGGCGTTAGCACCAACAATGGCTTTGTTGGCTTGAACAGGCATATTGCACAGCTGACTAACAAGCTTTGATGTACGAGAGATTTCCGTTGCATTAATATTGGTATCGATACCTAGCATGCCCTTACGAGTTTGCAAAATCATTGCTATTTCTTCTAACGATGCATTACCCGCTCGCTCGCCAATACCATTGATAGTACATTCAACTTGTCTCGCGCCTTGCTCTACCGCAGCCAACGAGTTGGCAACCGCTAATCCCAGGTCATTGTGGCAATGCACAGAGATAGTTGCTTTATCAATATTCGGAACACGATTGAACAATTGCTGGATAATTCCGCCAAACTCTGTTGGCGTGGTGTAACCTACGGTATCTGGAATATTAACTGTGGTAGCACCTGCGTTAATTGCTGACTCGACCATGCGACACAAATAATCGATATGAGTTCGCCCAGCATCTTCGCAGGAGAATTCCACATCGTCGGTATATTTACGGGCGTGTTTAACTGCAGCCACAGCCATTTCGACGATTTCGTCTTGTGACTTTCTTAGTTTAGCACCTACATGAATTTCTGAGGTCGCAATAAAGGTGTGAATTCTGAAGTGCTCAGCAACACTAAGTGCCTGACCACAGGCATCAATATCTCCAGCGAGTGCCCGAGACAAACCACACACCGTCGAATTCTTTACTTCTCGAGCGATCATCTGCACTGATTCAAAATCACCCGGCGATGATACGGGGAAGCCAGCTTCAATAATGTCCACGCCTAACCGTTCGAGTGCGAGAGCGATCTGCAACTTTTCTTTAGCACTTAGGCTCGCAGGCAATGCCTGTTCACCATCTCGCAAAGTGGTATCAAATATTTTTACTTGATTTGTCATGACGCTCTCTCATTGTGAAGTTAAAAAAAAACCCCGTGCGATGCACGGGTTTTTGTGTGATTTGTTGCTAGATGCAATCTACCCGTGCAGTCTTGCTGCCATGAGGAGTAGAGTTGTCAGTAGAATGCGTGAGTTCATTTACGCTTCGCCAGTGCACCTTCAAGTTATGCCGACAATGTAACCAGTAGTGGGGAACAGGTCAACCTTTAGTTAGCAATAATAACTATAATTTTTGATTATAAAGTGTGACATTTCGCGGGAGGGTAAATTTATCCTAATTTTCAGGGTGAATATGGAGTGATAATCGTTTTTTATCGGATAAAGTTGCTATTTCTCTGTATTACTAGGATGTTTATCCTAAACAGTCGCGAATCTAAATGGTGAAAAGTTGCTATTGGGTGGGGTTTTTATCTACTATTTTTGACTAGTTATTCACTTTTTGGCTCGTAGTGTAAAACCTTTCCAATTGATTTGGGTTGATAATCGCATTTCTCTGAGTTGCAGAGAGCGGTTTATACCCTTTCCTTTGTGTCGCCACGTATGTCCACAACAAGCTGCTGTTAAATTGGCCTTACTCGGCTTAAGTAACGCTTTGCTGATGTGTTTATTGTCATCTGGAGTGAGTTGTTCACCACGAAAGTCAAACCAGCCATGCTTATTTAAATGAACGCCTTCACTGGGCAAAGAGATCTTGTCAATCGCATCAAGCTCGATATGTTTGCCCTCCATTGATTCTATGAGAACCGGCAATACCAAACCATAATCCGCGTATTTAACCAGCCAGCTAAACAATATGTCGGGTGTTTTGTTGGTGTTGGGGCATTGAGTCGCTTGCTTGGCAAACCAACTGCCATTATGAGCATCGATGGCTAGGGGAGAGGAGTTGTCGAGTAAAAAGCGCGCTACGCTGCGAACATGATAGGGTAGGCCACCAACTTTTCTTCGCATGATAGAAATATTGTTAGGACTATTATGCGCCAAATACAATAACTCCCTCTCGTACAGCGCCGTACATATTTCAGCAAACTGTGGATGCGAGCTACTCAGCTCCCCAGATTCTTCGAAAAAGCCAGATTGCAAATCAGTCTGATCGCCAGAGTTAACCATAAATACGGATGGAGTTTGGTTGATTTTTCTTCAATGTCGTCACCCTATCAGGATTTTCTCACATTAGCTAGCGGCCGAGTAACGCCAGAACACAGGAAAAGCTTTGCTATAGTTTGAATGGCAAGTTGAATAGTTTTTACATTTTGGTTTTTGTAAGACCAATTTTGTGTGTTGGTAGATGTTAGAGCACATATTAAGACTATTTAGAATAGTCTTAAATGTATTGTTTAACATTTTGGTTAACCAGGCTTTATAGCTTCTATATATGTATTGATAAATTTTTAAATTCTTGTTTTTTATGGTTTAAATTTTATTTATGGATTATTGGTATACCTTTTTGTGTTTGTTTTTAAAGTATTGGTATGGCCAATATGTTAAATTTGTTAAAAAAATATCTCGTTAAAGATTGACCAATTTTTATTTTTGGCATATTTTGTAATAACCTTGTAAACCTGTTGTGAGGTTCTTGGTTTTCAAGGTAAGTCGTTAGCACATTTAATACGGTTAAAATGGGCAAGTGAATTGGTTGTCCATTTTGTGCCGAAAAGGAACACACACATGGGTCACAAACTATCAAAAATCACGTTAGCACTGCTATCAGCGAGCTCGCTAAGCATTGCTGCAACAGCAAACGCACAAGAAGAACCAACTGAAGATTCGCTTGAGGTTATTCAGGTTTCTGGTATTCGCGCCTCTCTAGCCAGCGCACTCAATGAAAAACGTTACAGCAATAACCTTGTTGAGGTTATTGAAGCCGAAGATATTGGTAAGCTTCCGGATCAAAATTTGGCGGAAGTATTAGAGAACATCACTGGTATCCAAATAACTCGTGAAGCGGGTGTAGGTACCGGTGTACAAATTCGTGGTACTGATGCGAACCGTACGGAAATTAATGGTGTGTCAACAGTAGGCTCCGGCGCAGGCCGAAGCGGTATTGACTTTGAAGACGTTTCTGCCTCAATTATCGCAGGGTTAGAGGTAACAAAATCACCAGACGC
The DNA here is from genome assembly GCF_006538345.1 of Alteromonas sp. KUL49. Lineage (GTDB taxonomy): Bacteria > Pseudomonadota > Gammaproteobacteria > Enterobacterales > Alteromonadaceae > Alteromonas. The sequence continues at coordinate 10,038 of NZ_BJKL01000014.1, forward strand.
GAAGACTATTGAAGGTTCAGTAGGTGGTACTATCAACCTTAAAACCATTCGCCCATTACAACTATCAGAGAGACTTGCAGCGTTTCGCGTTCAGGGCGAAAACAGCAGCTTAACTACAGATAGCAACTTTCAACCAAGGTTATCAGGTACATTCGGTGATAACTGGGAAAACGAAAATGGTCGTTTTGGTGTAGTAATTAGCGCAAGTTATGCTGAACAAGACGTATCAGCATTCCGTCCTCGTGCTGACCGAGACAATTTGGTGGCATCAGACAGTGGTTTTGCCAGTGCACAGTCTTTCGATTTTCTACCTATTCAGTTTTTAGTACAAGACTACGATAACTTTGAATATGAAACTAAGAACTTCGTGGGTACTTTCGAATGGGCTCCTAATGACAATACAAAGTTCTTTTTTGACGCGGTAATCAATGACCAAGAGCGTTTACAAGAGAGTTCTCGCGTACAGGCGTCTGGTGTAAGCGCACTGAATGACATATCTGTTCCCGACTCTTTTGAAACTGTCAATTTTGGTTCATTAGGTGGTACAAACTTGGGCAGTATTCAAGCAGCGTTAACTGGTATTATTCCAGTAAACTTGGATAACGATGACGACGATCCAAACCTTCGTCTATCCACAGATACAAACTCTCGTGTAACAAAAAGCGAAATCTTCCGTCTGGGCGGTGAGTGGCAGGGTGATAAGCTGTTTGTCAGCGCAGAGATTGCGTCTTCCTCTTCAGACACAACAACACCTAGTTTTAACACCACACTCAACTTCATTAACCCGAACGCGCCGCTGGACGCGGGTGGCGGTAACGATAATAGCGTGCCTTTCCAATATGACTTAACAGGTGGTGCATTAACTTTCGGGATTGCTTCAGGTGCAGATTATGCGCCAACGGTAGAGCAGCTGATGGACCCGTACAACGTTGTTTTACGTGACGTGAATATTGGTCGTGATACTACTGAAAACAGCGAAGACGCAGCTCGTGTAGACTTCACTTATTACCTAGATAGTATGATTACTTCTGTCGATTTTGGTTATCGCTACAGTAAATCTACTAGTGTTAGAGAAGATATAGGTACAAGTGTTGGCTTGCGTTCAATGACTGATAGTCCGCGTGGTGATTTGTTCTCTGAGCTATTAGTCGCTGGTCCAGATAACTTTGACGCTGCAGATGGTCGCGAGCTCTTCGTAAAAGATTTCTTACTTATTAACCCTGAGTTGGTCGCGTCAAGCCCTGACTATGTGCTTTCCGTACTTCAAGATGCGATGACCGCGCATGGTTCGAGCCGTTCGCTAAGTGCGCCTACTGCTAGCTCATCAGGCTTCTTCGATATTGAAGAGGAAACGCACGCGCTATACGCACAAGCTAACTTTGAGTACGAAATGTTCCGCGGTAATTTCGGTGTTCGTTACTTACAAACAGACATCACATCAGTGGGTAACTCTATTACTGAAGATGATGCTGGTAACGAATTAGTTTCGCGTATTGAATCTACGGGAGATTACGATTTTGTGCTTCCTCGCTTGAACATTGTGGCTGATGTTACTGATGACGTTATTGTTCGCTTCGGTGCAGGTAAAGATATTCGTCGCCCAGACTTTAATGACTTATCTACGTCTGTAACCTTCAGCACGAGTCCGAACCCTAACGTTGAAATCGGTAACCCAGGTCTACTGCCTGAAGAGGTTATTTCTTACGACCTTTCTGCCGAATGGTATTTTGCTGAGGCTAGCGTGGTAAGTGTGGGTATTTTCCACAAAACGCGCAAAGATCTTCACGTTGAACAAATTGTGAGTCCGTTTGAAGACCCAACAACTGGCTACCGTGACTTAACTGACCCTTGTGAACAAGGTGGTATCTTTAACCCTATTGCAGACATCAACGTTTTCGGACCTGATTTAGGTACTGGTGTTTGTGTGGGTACAGAAACTAAGATCAATGATACTGGTGAAACTACTCAAAAGGGTATTGAGTTCGCGGTTCAGTACGACTTGGCAGGCTTTGAAGATGAGCTAGGTTGGGCTTCTGGTTTCGGTATTCTCGCTAACTACACCATTCAGGAGTTCTCTGGCGGTGAAGCAGAAAATTCTGCGACTAGCCGTGCAAGCAATGTGTTTGCAGCGACTACAGGTGTCGACGACATTGATGTATCAGCAGTTCAAGGTCTACTGAATCTTTCAGAAAATGCGTACAACATTACGCTTTATTATGAAAAGTATGGACTATCAGCTCGTATGAGATATACATGGCGTGAAGGCTATCGTTCAGATGACTTTGGTAGCACGTCAAGCTTCCCTTGGGGCTTCCCAGTGTATCAAGATGACCGTGGTCAGCTAAATGCGAGTATTACGTATGATGTGAACGAGCAACTTAATATTGGTCTAGAGGCAGTAAACATCACTGAATCTGAAGTAAACCAATATTGTGTAAACGAAGGTTCATTGCTTTGTTTCCAAGGTCTAACAGACCGCCGTGTAACACTGGGAGCAAGCTACAGATTCTAAGAAAATAATCATAATTGTGTAAAGCGTGTGTCATTTTGCCCCAGCTAGTCTGGGGCTTTTTTATGCCTATGTAAAAGACGGGCATAAAAAAACGGTGTGAGCTTGACCCACACCGTTTTCATTTAAAATACCATTAGACGATATTGATAACTTACTGACCTTTGATTTCTGAACGGCCGTTGTAAACCGCTGCATCACCAAGAGCTTCTTCAATACGAAGTAGTTGGTTGTACTTAGCTACGCGGTCTGAACGACACAATGAGCCAGTTTTGATTTGACCAGCCGCTGTACCTACTGCCAGGTCAGCAATGGTTGCGTCTTCAGTTTCGCCAGAACGGTGAGAGATAACTGCAGTAAAGCCAGCATCTTTCGCCATTTTGATTGCGTTAAGAGTTTCAGTCAGTGAACCGATTTGGTTGAACTTGATAAGGATCGAGTTACCAATACCGTTATCGATACCGCGCTTAAGGATCTTAGTGTTAGTTACGAACAAGTCGTCACCCACTAGTTGAACCTTATCACCAATCTTTTTAGTGAGGCTTGCCCAACCATCCCAGTCGCTTTCGTCTAGGCCGTCTTCAATTGACACAATAGGATATTGTGAAGAAAGCTCAGCTAGGTAGTCGCCAAACGCTTCTGAATCAAAGCTCTTGTCTTCACCAGAAAGTACGTATTGACCTTCTTTGTAGAATTCAGACGCTGCACAGTCTAGTGCAAGTGTTACGTCTTCGTTCATTGTGTAGCCTGCTTTTTCTACTGCTTCAACGATAACAGCTAGCGCTTCAGCGTTAGAGCTAAGGTTTGGTGCAAAGCCACCTTCGTCACCCACTGCGGTGTTAAGGCCTTTGGCTGAAAGCACTTTCTTCAGGTTATGGAAAATTTCTGCACCCATGCGAAGTGCTTCTTTGAAGCTTTTCGCGCCAACAGGCTGAACCATGAACTCTTGAATATCAACGTTGTTGTCTGCGTGCTCACCGCCGTTGATGATATTCATCATTGGCACTGGCATAGAGTATTCACCAGAAGTACCGTTAAGGTCGGCAATGTGTTCGTATAGCGCTACGCCTTTTTCTGCAGCAGCAGCTTTTGCAGTTGCTAGAGACACAGCAAGGATAGCATTCGCGCCTAGTACTTCTTTGTTTTCAGTACCGTCTAGTGCAAGCATAACTTCATCGATGTCCGCTTGTGCAAGTGCGTCTTTACCTAAAAGCGCTGGTGCAATGGTGTCGTTAACGGCAGCAACCGCTTTAGTTACACCTTTACCCATGTAACGTGACTTATCACCATCGCGCAATTCAAGTGCCTCACGGCTACCAGTTGATGCGCCAGAAGGTGCTGCGGCACGACCCATAACGCCAGACTCTAAGTATACGTCTGCCTCTACGGTTGGGTTGCCGCGAGAATCCATAATTTCGCGTCCAATAATGCGACTAATCTTCGCCATGTTTTTTCCTCAACGATTGATGGGAACACCACGGGAGAAAGTGTTCCCTTATTTAGAATTTAGTGATTTTCTTTCTGGTATTCGCCCGCTGCGGCAACAAAGCCCTCAAACAACGGATGTCCATCTCGTGGTGTAGACGTAAACTCTGGATGGAACTGACCTGCTATGAACCAAGGATGGTCAGGTATTTCCACCACTTCTACAAGTCGTTTGTCAGTGGACAAACCACTGACTTTCATCCCTGCCGCTTCGATTTGGTCGCGAAGGTTGTTATTGACTTCGTAGCGATGGCGGTGACGCTCGTAGATTTCCGTGCTGCCATACATTTCGTGTACTTTGGTGTCTTCCAACAGATGGCAAAGTTGGCTACCCAAACGCATGGTTCCACCAAGGTCAGATGATTCATTTCGGGTTTCTGTAGAACCGTCGGCGTCTAGCCATTCTGTGATAAGGCCAACTACCGGGAATCCAGTTTCTGGGTCGAATTCAGTACTGTTGGCGTTTTCCATCCCCGCAACGTTACGAGCGTATTCAATAAGCGCCACTTGCATGCCTAAACAAATACCTAAATAAGGCACCTTGTTTTCTCGAGCATATTTGGCGGCAGCAATCTTACCTTCAACACCCCGTTCACCAAATCCGCCAGGTACTAATATGGCGTCGAGGTGTTCAAGAATTTGGGCACCTTTACTCTCAACATCTTGAGAGTCAACATAGTGGATGTTAACGGTGAGGCGATTCTTAAGGCCTGCGTGTTTAAGCGCTTCATTTACTGACTTGTATGCGTCGGGAAGCTCTACGTATTTGCCCACCATACCAATGTTAACTTCACCGGTTGGGTTAGATTCAGAATAAAGCACTTGTTCCCACTCAGTAAGGTCGGCTTCGTCGCACTCTAAACCAAAACGGTCTACAACCAACTGATCCATACCCTGTGCTTTCAGTGCTGCAGGAATGCGATAGATACTATCAACGTCTTTAAGTGAGATTACTGCTTTGTCAGCAACGTTAGTGAAAAGCGCAATTTTAGAGCGTTCACTGGTTGGCAATGCACCTACTGAGCGACACACCAAAATATCTGGCTGAATACCAATTGAGCGCAGTTCTTTCACCGAGTGCTGTGTTGGCTTAGTTTTAACTTCACCAGATGCTGGTAGATAAGGTACGAGTGTTAGGTGCATGAACATTGCGCGTTCACGACCTACTTCTGTACCAAGCTGACGGATAGCTTCTAAGAAAGGTTGTGATTCGATATCACCCACAGTTCCGCCAACTTCAACAATAGCCACATCGTGGCCTTCCGCACCAGCAATAACACGGCGCTTTATTTCGTTAGTAATATGCGGGATAACCTGAATGGTCGCGCCTAGGTAGTCCCCACGTCTTTCGCGCTTTAGTACTTCTTCATACACCCGTCCAGTGGTGAAGTTGTTGCGCTTGCTCATGCGGGTACGAATAAAACGTTCGTAGTGACCTAAGTCCAAGTCTGTTTCTGCACCGTCGTCCGTAACGAATACTTCACCGTGTTGGATTGGACTCATAGTACCGGGGTCGACATTAATGTAAGGGTCGAGTTTTAACATGGTAACGGTGAGCCCACGAGCCTCTAAAATTGCAGCCAATGACGCAGCAGCAATACCTTTACCTAGTGATGAAACGACACCACCGGTGACGAAAATATAATTTGTCATGCGAAACCTAAGACGTTGGATATTTGGGTAATAATGCGAGCAATGAGAGAAGACCATCACTAGCACTTTGGACGGCGTAATAGTATACGCAAAATTCACTGGGCAAACAAATGTGTTTGCCCATGAAATGGCCTCAGATTTACGCTTTTGATAGACGTTTAAGGGTGTATAAGAGGTCTAGCGCCTGTCGTGGCGTGAGTTCATCAGGAGACACCTGATTTAAAGCATCGATGACTGGGTGAGGTTTGTCGTCAAAAATGATCTCTGCTTGGTCAGACTGAGTGCGGTTACTTTGCTTTGTTTTCTGAGCGGGGGAATCAGCTGAGCCTTGTTCCAGTGCTTTGAGTTTGGCTTTTGCTGCGCGAATAACCGTTTGTGGAACGCCTGCAAGCTGCGCGACTTGCAACCCAAAGCTCTTACTTGCCGCCCCTGTCTCTACAGCATGCATAAAACGAATAGTATCTTCGTGCTCTAGGGCATCGAGATGCACGTTAGTTACTTTGGGTAGGCTATCTGGAAGTTCTGTCAGCTCAAAATAGTGAGTGGCGAATAAAGTATAGGCATTCACTGACGACGCTAAATAGCTTGCACAGGCCCACGCTAACGACAGTCCGTCATAGGTACTTGTGCCGCGGCCGATTTCGTCCATTAACACTAAAGAGTGCTCAGTGGCATTGTGAAGAATATTGGCAGTTTCTGTCATTTCTACCATGAAGGTAGATCGGCCAGAGGCTAAATCATCAGAAGCGCCAATACGGGTAAATATTCTATCGACTTTACCTATTTGGGCATTTTGCGCAGGAACGAAACAGCCAACATACGCGAGTAACACGATAAGCGCTGTTTGGCGCATGTAGGTTGATTTACCGCCCATGTTAGGGCCGGTAATTATCAGCATACGTTGTTGGTCTGACAGTGTAAGTGGGTTGGCAATAAAAGGCCCTTCCATTACGTTTTCTACCACAGGATGTCGGCCGGCATCGTAGGTTATCTGTGTGTTTGAGGTTAACGTAGGGCGATACCAATCAAGACTCAACGCTCGCTCTGCGAAGCAACAAAGTACATCTAGTTTTGCCAATGCTCCGGCAGTATCTATCAGATTATTTAGGTGAGGTGCTATGTGATCAAACAAAGCTTCATATAGCTGTTTCTCTAACGCTAAAGCACGGCCCTGACTGGTCAGGACTTTGTCTTCGTGTTCTTTAAGCTCAGGAGTAATAAAACGTTCTGTGTTTTTGAGTGTTTGTCGACGAATATAGTCTGCTGGTGCACTACCACTCGTGGCTCGACTCATTTCTATAAAGAAACCATGTACCTTGTTATAGCCGACTTTTAATGTTGATACGCCGGTGCGCTCACGCTCTCGTTGTTCTAACGCATCAAGGTAATCTGTTGCACCTTGAGACAAGGCGCGAAGCTCATCAAGTTCGCTATTATAACCTTGTGCAATAACACCGCCATCGCGGATCACTACAGGCGGATTGTCTATAATTGCACTTGTGAGCAGTGCCTGTAATTCAGGGTACTCATTAATTACATGGGCGAGTTGGTTGATGAGTGGAATGTCATAATCTTTCAGTGCGCTTTGTAATTCAGGTAGTGTATTGAGCGCATTTCTCAATCGGGCGAAGTCTCTAGGTCTGGCTGAACGAAGTGCAAGACGCGCCATGATGCGTTCGATGTCTCCAATGGTTTTTAGGCCGTCTGCAATGGCGTCAAAACCGTTATCCATCAGCACTTGTATAGCGTCTTGTCGGCTAGATAGTTCGTGCATGTCGGTAATTGGTGCGTGTAAATAGCGCTGCAACAAGCGACTTCCCATTGCCGTGGTAGTGGTATCTATTACGCTAAACAGGGTGTTGTCTTGTCCACCCGAAAGGTTGTGTGTGAGTTCAAGATTTCTTCGTGTGGCAGCGTCTAATTGCACTCGGCTGTCTTGTTGTTCTTTTTGAATACTGCGAATGTGGGGCAGAGCGGTACGCTGTGTATCTTTGACATATTGAAGTACGCATCCCGCAGCACCTAAGCCGAGTGTGATATCAGTAACCCCAAACCCAGTTAATTCTTTGGTTTGGAACTGTTTGTTGAGTTGGCTATTGGCAGTGTCTTCATCGAATTCCCACTCTGGACGACGGCGCAACCCCTTTCTGTGTTCGATGGCGTGCATGCAGGTAAAGCTTTCAGGGTAAAGCAGTTCTGCTGGGTTTAATCGCTGAAGCTCGGCTTGGAGTGCCTCGGCTGATTCGCACTCAGTCACAATAAAGCGCCCGCTCGTAATGTCTAATGCGGATAAGCCGAAGCGGTCTTCATTACCGCAAACGGCGGCAAGCACGTTGTCTTGGCGTTCTTCAAGTAAAGCTTCGTCAGTCACAGTACCGGGAGTCACAATGCGCTGAACTTGTCGTTCCACAGGGCCTTTACTCGTGGCTGGATCACCCACTTGCTCGCAAATAGCAACTGATTCTCCCATTTTGACCAATCGGGCTAAATAGCTTTCTACTGCGTGAAAAGGTACGCCCGCCATTGGGATGGGCTCGCCGCCAGATTTTCCTCTAGCGGTTAATGAGATATCGAGTAACTCCGCAGCTTTTTTGGCATCGTCGTAAAACAATTCGTAGAAATCGCCCATGCGATAGAAGAGTAAAATAGTGGGGTGCTGCGCCTTAATTGCCAAGTATTGGCGCATCATGGGAGTGTGTGTTTCCAAAAAATGCCTCGTTTGGTGACTGCGTTTGTTAACATCGCAGAGGGAAGCCGACGTTTTATAAAACAGGCGGTTAACCCGTCCTTGAGCGCTCTGCCGCAGCATCCTTGCTGCGGAAGGTTTTATAAAACGTCGGCTCCCTCTTATACTGTGTTGACGTTCAGCGTTGTATTTAATCAGCGTAGTATTAAGCCCAATATATTGATTGGAAGATTCAACTGAGCAAAAAATCAAAACGACATTTTAAGTAATGCCTGATGGGGCAACAAGTATTAATATGTCTTTTAACTATGGATGTGCTGGAGATCGAGTGGTGACGACAAGAACACAATCAGTATTGGCTTTAGGTGAACAACTTCGACAAAGAGGGTGGACGATTTCTTGTGCGGAATCTTGTACTGGTGGTGGATTGGCATATGCCTTTACTAGCGTGTCTGGAAGCTCGGACTGGTTTAATGTGTCTTGGGTGACCTATTCCAATGACGCTAAGCATCAGAAATTAGATGTGCTCGAGCACACGTTAACCCAATATGGTGCTGTGTCTGAACAAACTGTTATAGAGATGGCTCAAGGTGTTGCGGCCAAAAGTGGAGCACAAGTGGCTGTGAGTGTAAGTGGTATCGCCGGGCCCGGTGGTGGTAGTACTGACAAGCCGGTGGGAACCGTGTGGTTCGGTTTCTCACTCAACGGAAATATCAGTGCTGCAAAAATGCGATTTAGTGGTGACAGAGAAGCGGTAAGAGAGCAAGCCATCGATTATGTACTTGCCAGATGTAATGATTTTTTAGCGTAATTTTATCTTTTGCTTCCAAGGCTGTAGGCAAAAGTTTTGGAACCCTTCTATACTCAAGGATTACCTTCATTAACCGGAAAACACTGTGGAGCTTGAGTCTGGGCTTGTTGCCGCTCAAAATGCGCTGGTAGTTAATCCGCCTGTTCGAGAGCCTCAGCGGGAAGAGGTTAATCGTCAGCAAGAGCAAAACCGTCAAACGACGGAGTATCCACGCACTCAAGTGGTTGTACGCCAGAGTGCCGAGGCATTTGAACAAGCCGACCAGTTCCAACGACAAAACAATGTTTCTTATGATCAACAGTCAAATTTCAAAGCACGCCGAGCCCTTGATGCATACGCAAGCTTAGAGCGAGAAGAGCGACGAGAAGAGCTTCAGCAGATATTGGGTGTCGATACCTACGTTTAGTGGAAGTAGGCCAAAGTTATCCAAATAAATTTTAAATACTGTATTGAAACTGTATGCCTGTACAGTATAGAATGCACCCATTCGTTGGTAGTATGCCAATCCAAAATTAATTATTACTCCAGAGGATCGCTCCGTGGACAACAACAAATCTAAAGCCTTATCCGCCGCCGTTGGACAAATTGAAAAACAATTTGGTAAAGGAGCCATCATGCGCTTGGGTGATAACCAAGCCATGGATATTGAAGCTATTTCTACTGGCTCACTCACCATTGATATCGCGTTGGGTATTGGTGGTCTTCCTTGTGGACGTGTTGTTGAAATTTACGGGCCTGAGTCATCAGGTAAAACAACTCTAACACTTCAAGTTATTGCCGAGGCACAACGTGCAGGTAAAACTTGTGCATTCGTTGATGCCGAGCACGCGCTCGACCCTGTATATGCTGGAAAGTTGGGCGTGAATATTGACGATTTGTTGGTATCTCAGCCAGACACAGGTGAGCAAGCACTAGAAATTTGTGACATGTTGGTGCGTTCTGGTGCTGTTGACGTTGTGATTGTTGACTCAGTTGCGGCGCTAACACCAAAAGCTGAAATTGAGGGTGACATGGGTGACTCTCACGTCGGTTTGCAAGCGCGTTTGATGTCGCAAGCACTACGTAAGTTGACGGCTAACATTAAGCGTTCGAACACACTGTGTATCTTCATCAACCAAATTCGTATGAAGATTGGCGTTATGTTCGGTAACCCTGAAACAACGACGGGTGGTAATGCACTTAAGTTCTATTCTTCTGTTCGTCTAGATATTCGCCGAATTGGTGCTGTTAAAGAAGGTGACGAGGTTGTAGGTAACGAAACCCGAGTCAAAGTGGTTAAAAATAAAGTTGCGCCTCCGTTCAAACAAGCTGAATTTATGATTCGCTATGGTGAGGGTATTAGTAAAGAAGCAGAGCTTATCGATTTAGGTGTTAAGCAAAAGCTGGTAGACAAAGCCGGTGCTTGGTACAGCTATAAAGGGGATCGCATTGGTCAAGGTAAAGCTAATGTGATGAAATTCTTAAAAGAAAACCCTGAAATTGCCAACGAGATTGAACAGAAAATTCGTGCTGAGTTGCTGTTGTCAAAATCACTAAAAGCTGAAGAAGAGTTACCAAGCGACGATGAAGCGGAAGCTCCATAAATAACAGCATCGCGTTTTTCTGCGGACAAGTTATAACGATTGCAAGGCCAGTAGTGTTAACACTACTGGCCTTTTTTCTTTTCAGAATCAGTAATTAAGGTCTATATATAAAAAGATTCAAAGAGTATGTAATAAAAACATACATCATAGGACTATTAGAATAGAGTGTTGTTGATACTAACGACAAAACAGCAAGTTAACGTACGAGCGTAACGTAATTACGTAGCGTTATGAGCGTATTATGACTAATGATAGAAAAGGGAATCAAAGATGATAGAAATATCGGGCTTGGCGAAGCGGTTTACAGTAGAAAACCCAAAAAAGCTAAGTGAACAAGAGAAGAAGGACCCGAGATTACAAGGTCGCTATTTTCAATCAGTGCGGGATGTGTCATTTACCTGTGAAAAAGGTCAAGTGCTTGGGTTACTTGGGCCGAACGGTGCGGGTAAAACCACCTCTTTACGTATATTGTCTACGGCACTTACCCCTGATGCCGGTACAGTGAAAATTGCTGGTGAGAATGTACTAGAAAATCCTCTTATCGCTAGAAAGAAAATAGGCTTCTTATCCAGTTCTACTGGTTTGTACGGCCGTCTTTCTGGGCGCGAAAATATCGCTTATTTTGGTCAGTTGCACGGTATCGATGACAACATAATCGACGCGCGAATTTCAGAGATGGCAGACCTTCTTGATATGCATAGTTTCTTGGACCGTCGAGCAGAGAATTTTTCATCGGGAATGAAGCAGAAGATATCTATTGCCCGTGCGGTTATTCATGAACCTGAATTGGTTATTTTAGATGAGCCAACTACGGGGCTGGATATTATGGCCACTTCAACGGTGATGGAGTTTATTCAGCGTTTAAAAGACAAAGGGACGCCAGTCATCTTTTCTACCCATCACTTAGACGAGGTGCAAACTTTGTGTGACAGAGTCGTCGTGATTAATTTAGGCGAAACTGTGTTTGATGACACTGTGTCTGCATTTAGTGATTTGTCAGGTGGACGTATGCATGAAAGCTTCTTAAAAACACTGGAAGGCAGCAAGGAGGTAGAAAACAATGTGGTTAATCTTTAAAAAAGAATTCAAGGAACTCATTCGCGATAGGAAAACGATCATGTTTATGGTGGTTTTGCCCGTATTGTTGTTTCCTCTTATTATCGGCGTTACTGTGTTCTTCACTAGCTCTGCTATTAAAAAGGCAGAGAGTGAAGTACTTCAATACGCTATCGTGGGTGATGCGTTTGCGCCTCAAATTGCTCAAGCATTTGTTGATGACACCGAACATTTTGAGCGCGTGGATATTGGCGACAATACCGACTATGCATCCCTCATCAAAAGTGAAACCTTAGATTTTGTGCTTGTTATACCCGAAGGGTTTGGTGGAGACATCTTGGCATCAGGACAACAAAAGTTGTCGCTGTATTTAAACGATGCAGGTTTAAATAAAGTCATGAGCCGAGTCTCAGATATTACCGATAAATTTGCTTCAGAGTATCAGGCGACCGCATTCGGAACTTTGGGTTTAAACACTGAGCAACAGGCCGCACTAATCGAGCCCTTAGTTATCGAAAAAGAGAACATCGCTGATGATCGAGAAGTCTGGGGGGAGCGGATTGGTGGCTTGTTACCCTATTTTATTTTCTTCCTTTGTTTACAAGGCGCGATGGCACCTGCAGCAGACCTAGGAGCTGGCGAAAAAGAGAGAGGTACATTAGAGACTTTACTCATATCGCCAATGGAGCGCTATAAATTGGTATTGGGTAAGTTTCTAACGATTTGTGCTGCTGGTTTGATCACCGCACTAATAACGGTAACATCAATGGCCACGTGGGGCATTGTCATCTCTCAAGGGATGGCTATTGAATTCGTTGCTGAAATTATGGCACTTGTTGGTATTTTAGATTTTGTACTGATCTTCTTTATGTTGATTCCCATTGTGGCAATCTTTGCATCTGCCTTACTCACTTTGTCTATCTATGCGCGGTCATTCAAAGAAGCACAAAGTTATATGGGTGCCATGGTGATGGTGATTATATTCCCTGTACTTATTGCAATGATGCCTGGCGTGGAGTTAAAAGGCGGCTGGGTTTGGGTACCGTTGACTAATGTAGCTCTTGCCATGAAAGAGCTGTTCAAAGGTACGATGGATTACTTTGCACTATTTGGAATATTTACTTCCACAGCAGCAATCGCAGCATTGCTAATTACTTTCTGTGTTTATTGGTTCAACAAAGAGAAAGTACTGTTTAGATAGCAATTGTATCAAGTGGCGGTAATCGGTACCGCCACTTGTAAGTTGTACTGGGTGCTTAGAATCAGGCACTAGTTTTCACCTTACCCAGCACGCTTTCCCATCCCTCCGGGATCTTTCCCTGAAGTACATAAGAGTATGCAAGCAGTTCTGCAATAACAAAGTAGAGGGCCTCCGGTATGTCTTGGCCAACGTCCAATGTGCTCAATATATTACTTAAGTAAGGATCTTCATGAACCAAAACGCCATTTTCTTCAGCAAGTGCAATTATGGCTTCCGCTAGATCGCCATAACCTTTCGATACTACGCTCGGGGCAGATTTATTATCTACCCTGTTGTATTTTTAAACCGATAGCGCGTTTTGCTTTTTCACTCATACTCGCGTCTCGAATATGTGGTGAGGGCGATGCTCTAAAGATGTGGGTATCACCCCTTGTTGCACGCTTGTCTTGTCTACAATTAGACCCATCTCAGTCAGCCGCCTCTTTAGATAGGGTAAAGTGTCCGCGACTTTCGTCAATAACAACTTATTTGAGGTGTAAAAGTCGAGTGTGATGTCGTTGTCATTAATTTTAGACTTAGCAAGTAATTGGCCCAGCTCACCTATGTCCAATTTCATGGTGATATTCCACAGTTTGCGTTTCCCTTTCTGTGTATTTTTATGCTCTTTGTGTTCAGGCTCACGGTAAATCTTTATTTCTGGCGGTAACCGATTCTCTGAAAGCGAGGGTAAAACATAGTAAAAGCTATCTTGTCCGTTAATTCTGGATTCCGCTGACGATAGTTTGTTTTGCTGATGATTAGCGAGAATCGTCTTTAAACTTTCTAGAAGCTGGCCTTTTGTATCTGCTGAACTAACATCTTGCAGCACTTTACTGGGAAGCGCTTTATTACTGGTTACCCCGAGTGTTTTTGCAATAACCCCATTTGGCGCATCAATTTGCTGTTTTAACGAGGGATTTCTTTGTAGTGCTTTAGACGCTAATGACACTTGCAGCAGAGCAATAATACCCTGCATGAATGAGTTACCGGGTGCCGAGGTAGTAAGCTGTATAGGAGAGACCGGCAGTGCTGATGTCTGAACTAATCGAGCAATCGCATCGGGTAACCGTGGCGCGGATTCATTACCTATACTTATTTCAGCGGTGAGTTGTTTGATATTTTGCAAAGGCATAGCGCTATTTTTGCTCTTGCTCACCAAAGGAAGTAACTGCTCAATGTTCGTTGACAATAAATGGGACTTCTCACTATTTACATCGATTTTAGCATTGCTAATAACGCGATCGTGTAACGCAGAGATAACGTCATTTTTAATTCGTAAAATACTGGCATCTCGCGCTTCCTTGGGGCTGTTTGCGACTAAATCTGTAGCAGGCGATTGCAAAGGAATATTAGCTTGTTTGGGGGTGAGATCACTAATGCTTGTGGCAAATCGTTGTGCGATTGTTTTCAAGGCATTCGATGCGTCTGCATTGGATTGCGGTAAACTGGACAGTTGCTGTAGGACGGCGTTTAACTGAGTTAGCGCAGCATTAGTGGAACCTGTTTTAGTTAGCAAAGCGCGGGAAATATCGATGATTGCCTTATGAACGTCGGTTCTTTTTAGTTCTGTGGGATCGGCAACTTGAACGGTAGATTTAACACTTATGACTTCGTTTGCAGTCGTGCTTTGTTTGGGTGCATCAATAGTCTTGTATGAAACTGGCTGGCCGATAGTTGTTTTAGGAAGTTCGGCAGTAGGGGCTTTCTGAATTTCAGCTTTTGGCAAAGATACGAGAACTTCTTTGGCGACGGGAAGGCTATTGCCTGAAACAGGTAGTTGAAGAGGTGATGGTACCGATAGCATTATTTGAGGAGTACTAGCTATGGCTTGAATCACTTGCTGTCCATGGTTCACTTTCACGAAGGCTGCCGCTTTGATGGCAGATTCTGGAAATATTTTAGACACTTGCGCAGGAACTTTAGACATCGATTTTTGCGAGGTATCCGAAACTAGGATAACGCCCGCCCGAGTCAACCCTTCTTTGATAATAGGTTCCAAAATACGCTTTTGCGACGACTCATTCAAAGCGATAGAGGTTGGTGTGGCTGATGCGCTGTTAGTCCGATTTAGTACAGGTAAAATCTGTACTTCTGGTTTGGGGTTACCAAGGTTATTTTTTACAGATAGTGAGTAACTTTTCCCCTCTGGCAATGGCTTATCTGCTGGTGGTAGTGACACTTTGTTACCGCTTTCTAATTTCATCACTAAAGCATTTGGGCTCTGCGAAATTACTTTTCCTTGAACCTTTGTTTCAATAGCTATTGTTGGAGAGGTCATAGTCGATAGTTGTTGAATCAATAGCTTAAGGTTGGACTCAGAAATAGGCGTGGTTGACTTGTGTAGTGACTGAGCGATTAACAGACCAGTAGCATCATTTTGACTATTAACTTTAGCAAACTGCCATTGCTTTGCTGGAGGTATTGCCAGTGAAGGCGGTAGTTTTAGTTGCAGGGTCTCAGTACCTAAACCCTTCAACGCTATGATTGGGGCGTTCTTCAGACTGTTAGTGATAGACTCAATTTGCACCCGTGGTAACCCTTCGATTTGACTCAATTTGGTAAGTGCTTCCAACAATGCACTGTCACTAGGTGCAACAGACTTTGATGTGGCGTGGGAAATAATTTGAGACAACAAGGTATTCATAAATGGCTTATCGGCAACGGTGTTACTTTTCTTAATAATCCACTACTAGTTATTATGAGACAAATTTTGGCCGGTGCGTGTACTATTTATCCAACAACTTAGCGTAAGATTTGAAGTAAATCATAATTAATGACTTTCATCTTGGGTTGGAGGTGCGATGAAGTGATGTTGTGGTAAACTACGCTGAATTTTTAGTAGCTTATCAAAGGGCGGTAAATTGTCGGGGTTATCTGCATCGAAACTCACCTGTATTAAACGGGATCGCCTGCTTTTTACCGAGCTATCATTGCAGGTTTCCAAAGGTGAGTTATTGTACCTCCGAGGCCCAAATGGCGCCGGTAAAACCAGCCTTTTGCGCATTTTAACCGGGTTGACCATGCCTGAAGAGGGAGAGGTTTGCTTCGACGGTTTGAGTATATTTTCCCCAGATTCCACTTATACCGACCACCTTGTTTATCTTGGGCATAAAAGCGCACTCAACTCCATGATGTCTGCAGTAGAAAATCTACAGTATTGGGCAGCGCAACATAGCGTATCTCTGAGCTTACAGAAGTTGTATGACGTATTAGAAACCCTTGGGTTAGTCGGTTTAGAAGACGTTCCAGTTAAGTTTCTATCGGCAGGTCAACAGCGACGAGTGGCTTTGAGTCGCTTATGGTTAAAGCCTGCAGAACTTTGGGTGTTGGATGAGCCTTTTACCGCGCTTGACGTTGAGGGTATCGCGTTATTAGAAAGCTTATTTGCTTCCCATTGTAGCGACGGTGGAATGATCATTACCACGTCTCACCAAGCGCTTTCTCCGAGTGCGGGTAAACATCAAGTCTTTGATTTGGAGTACAGTTTATGAGTTCGCTGTACACCGGGGTGTTTAAACGGGACCTCACGCTAGCTTTTCGTCAGAAAGCGGAATTGCTGCAACCACTCATGTTTCTTGTGTTGGTGGTCAGCTTGTTTCCTATTGGCGTTGGCCCTGCTCCTGAAATCTTACAAATGATCGGCCCAGGTGTGATATGGGTTGCTGCGATATTGTCTTCCCTGTTGGGAATGGAACGGCTTTTTAGGGATGATTTTAATGATGGTTCATTGGAGCAACTCATGTTGAGTGGACTGAACTTAAACCTTGTGGTTGCCGTAAAAATAACCGTTCATTGGTTAGTCAGTGCGGTGCCTTTGCTTTTGCTTTCCCCTTTGTTGTCGATGTTTTTACATATGACCGTCGACATGTATATTGCATTGCTAATGACCTTGCTGTTAGGGACGCCACTCATTTCTATGATCGGCGCAATTGCAGTAGGTTTAACTGTCGGTGTAAGTCGGGGAGGCGTACTGCTGGCACTGTTGCTCATTCCAATATTTATTCCGTTATTGATATTCGCCACGTCTGCGGTGGATTCTGCCGCACTGCAATTACCTTATTTTTCACAGCTTGCTATCATTGCTGCCATGTTATTGCTGGCTGTGGCATTCTCACCCTTCGCAATTGCTTATTCTCTTAAAGTGAGTCAAAACTGATGTGGAAATGGTTACACCCCTACGCTAAAACAGAAAACGCTTATGCGTTGTGCAACACGTTACTACCTTGGTTTTGGGCCGGTACTTGTGTGTTCTTATCCGTAGGTGTGGTTTGGGGATTAGTGTTTGCACCGCAAGATTATCAACAGTTTGAGTCTGTTCGTATTATCTACATTCACGTACCCAGCGCGATTTTATCCATGGGAGCTTATGTGGCGATGGCGGTGGCTGCCCTTGTGGGTATAGTCTGGCAGTGGCGCACTGCATTTATGACAATGATAGCCATAGCTCCGGTGGGGGCTGTCGTTACTTTTGTGGCTTTGTTTACTGGCGCTGCATGGGGCAAGCCTATGTGGGGTACCTGGTGGATTTGGGACGCTCGTCTTACCTCAGAGCTTATTTTACTTTTTTTATATATTGGTGTTATTGCACTTTATGGCGTGTTTGACGACAAACAGCAAGCTGGAAAGGCTGCGGGTGTTATGGCGCTTGTTGGTGTAGTTAATGTGCCGATTATTCATTATTCCGTGGTGTGGTGGAACACCCTCCATCAAGGGGCAAGTATTAGCAAAGTGGATAAGCCAGACGTTGCCGATCCTATGCTTTGGCCACTATTAATTTGCCTAGCAGGCTTTGCATTTTTTATTGCCGCAGTAAGCACAGTAAGACTTAAAAGCGAAATTGTCCGCCGAGAGATGCATCGTCCTTGGGTACAAAAATTAGTGAGTAACGATGGAGTGTCCTCAGATGCAATTTGATAGTTTTTCTGAATTTTTGCACATGGGTGGGTATGCCTTTTACGTCTGGCTTGCCTACGGCGTTACGTTCGTTGCACTCGTGGGGATTGTGACTCAGTCGGTCCTCGAACACCGAAATTTATTAAAAAGTATAGTGAAAGAACAAGCACGCCAAGAACGTATTAAAAAATCTAAAACGAAGTCCAAGCAGACTTTAATCGACGTATCCGAATGAATGTTGTAGTGAGTTGATAGATGAATCCAAGAAGAAAACAGAGATTAGCCGCTGTTGGTATTGTAGGTGTGTTAGTGTTTGGCGCTATTGGTTTGATGCTGTACGCACTAAACGACAGTATTGATTTGTTCTATACCCCCAGTGAAATTATCGAGGGTAAGCAAGGGCAGATTCCTCAGGTTGGTCAGCGCTTACGTATTGGCGGTATGGTCGTTGAGGGGAGTGTAAATAGAGATTCTCAAACGCTAGATGTGTCATTCGATTTGATCGATACAGGGCCAATTGTCACCGTTGAATATAATGGCGTATTACCTGATTTGTTTAGAGAGGGGCAGGGTATTGTGGCTACTGGCGTGTTGGTATCACCTACAAAAATTCGAGCTCAACAGGTATTAGCCAAGCATGATGAAGAATATATGCCGCCAGAGTTGGCCGAAAAGATGAAAGGAATTAAGCACGTTAAGCCCAGTGATGTTGATACTTATGGCAACGGAGGCAACTAGCTGTGATACCCGAAATAGGAAATATTGCACTTACTCTCGCTTTGGTCGTTTCTATTCTTCTAGCCATATATCCTCTATGGGGAGCACAACGACAACATGAAGCCTTAATGGCGAGCGCTAAGCCACTCGCAGTTGGTTTGTTTACACTCACCCTTATTGCCTACGTTTGCTTAACATACTCTTTTGTTACTGACGATTTCAGTGTGGCCTATGTTGCACAGCACTCCAATAGCAAGTTACCAATATATTACAAAATCACCGCGGTATGGGGTGGCCACGAAGGTTCATTTCTATTGTGGGTGTTGATGCTATCTGTATGGACGGTAGCCGTTGCTATATTTAGTCGAGGTATCCCGCTGGCCATGGTTGCGCGAGTGCTTTCGGTGTTGGGTATGGTCAGTATCGGCTTTTACCTATTTATGCTGTTAACTTCTAACCCGTTTAATAGCATGCTGCCGTTTTTCCCTGTGGATGGGAGAGATCTAAACCCACTGTTACAAGATTTCGGTATGATCATACATCCGCCTATGTTGTATATGGGGTATGTAGGGTTCTCTGTAGCGTTTGCTTTTGCCGTTTCTGCATTGATTTCTGGTCAATTGGATTCAACGTGGGCGCGTTGGTCTCGTCCATGGGTGATTTCTGCATGGTCAGTTTTTAACCGTAGGCATTGCACTTGGCAGTTGGTGGGCATATTACGAGCTTGGTTGGGGCGGCTGGTGGTTTTGGGACCCAGTTGAGAACGCTTCTTTCATGCCTTGGTTAGTGGGTACCGCGTTAATGCATTCTCTTGCGGTGACCGAAAAGCGTAAGGCGTTTAAGTCGTGGACAGTGCTTTTGGCGATTGCTGCATTTTCTTTGAGCTTGCTGGGCACTTTCCTCGTTCGTTCAGGTGTGATTGTTTCAGTGCACTCTTTTGCCAGTGACCCAGAACGAGGCTTATTTATCTTAGGTATCCTGGTTGTATTGAGTGGGTTTGCATTGTTTTTGTACGCTCTTCGGGCTTCTTCACTAAAGAGCGCTGGTCATTACAAAGTATTTTCCCGCGAAGTCTTATTAATTGGCAACAATGTCTTTTTATGTGCTGCAACTATTGTTGTATTGCTTGGAACACTATTGCCTCTGGTACACAAAGAACTTGGGCTAGGCAGCATTTCTGTCGGGGCTCCCTTCTTTAATCAAATGTTTACCCTGCTCATTGTGCCATTTGTTTTGTTTTTAGGTTTAGGGCCTCTTACTCGTTGGAAACAACAATCAGCTAAAGCGCTACAGAATCAACTGTTGATAGCGGGTGGACTTGCATTAAGTGCTGGAGTACTTATTAACTTTGCATATGACGAAGCGGCCTACATGGGTATGCTCGGTATGGTATTAGTGTTCTGGATTTTGATCACCACGGTTCAAGAAGTTATGCAGCGTATTTCTTCTCAGTCTGGCAATGCGTCGGTGTTTGCTCTTTTGCGCAAACTAACACCCAGCCATTGGGGCATGGTGTTAGGACATTTAGGCTTTGCCGTACTACTTATCGGTGTGACCCTAGTGTCGAACTATGAAGTTGAACGCGATGTCAGAATGAATGTAGGCGATTCGCTTAACGTTTCTGATTACACGATTAACTTTAACGGACTGACGAAAGAGGAAGGCCCAAATTACCTGGCAGATGTTGGCGTGTTTACTGTGCAACAACGGGGCGCAATAGTCGCTGAGTTACGACCAGAGAAACGGCTATACCTAGTTCAACGTATGCCTATGACAGAGGCGGCGATTGACACGAACTTGGCGAGAGACGTATTTATCGCATTGGGTGAACCTTTGGATAATGGCGCCTGGGCGGTAAGAGTTTACATCAAACCCTTTGTAACCTGGTTATGGTGGGGAGCATTAATTATGGCCATAGGTGGAGTATTCTCCATCTCCGACAAACGTTATCGCATGGCAAAAAAGGCAAAAATTAAAAAGGTACTGAGTCGTTCATCAGACTCAGAAGCTGAGGAAGCGCTACAATGAAAAAATCTGCTCTCTTAGTTATTCCTTTGGCCCTATTTTGCGTGTTGATCGTGTTTCTTTTTCAAGGGCTATTTTCTGACCCTCGAACGCTAGACTCTCAGGCAAAAGACAACCCTGTGCCATCATTTGAACTCCCCGATTTAATGACACCCACTAGGTTATATACGCCCGATGTATTTCGCGGTGAGGTCACCATTTTGAATGTTTGGGGCGTATGGTGTGTTACTTGCGCGGTAGAGCTTCCCTTCTTGACCCACTTGAAAGAGGCTGAACAAGTGCGGTTTGTGGGTTTGTATTTTGATCAAGATCTCGATCCTGATTTTGGTACAAAGACGCTGTCGAGAGTGCAACAGGAAGTAATTTCCATGCTTGGGCGCTTTGGTAACCCTTACCAGTTTAATATCTTCGACGTATATCGAGACACTTCACTTGACCTTGGAGTTACTGGTGCACCGGAGCATTTTCTGATTGATGCCAATGGTGTTATTCGGATGCATCACGTGGGTGATATCAATGAGAGAGTTTGGGCCAATAAGATTAAACCTCTCTATGATGTTTTACTTCAAGAGAAAAATAAACCGCTAGCTGAGTCGCAGGGAGGTGAGTTGTGAGGTGGTTACTATTAACACTATTAGTTCTATCGAACTTGGTGCTAGCTACTGAAGATAGTTATGAGTTTGATACGCCCCAGCAGCGGGAGACATTTCTCACATTAACTCAAGAGTTGCGTTGCCCCATGTGTCAGAACCAAAACATTGCAGATAGTGATGCAATGATTGCTCATGATATGCGACGTAAAGTTTATACACTGGTGCAAGAAGGCAAGAGTGAACAACAAGTTATTAATTACATGAAGGTGCGGTATGGCGATTTTGTTCATTACAAGCCACCGGTAACTTTTGCAACGTTATGGCTTTGGTTAACCCCTGTCATGTTTGTGTTGCTGGCATTGCTATTTGTTGTGTTTCGGAAAAAAACCTCAACTCAAGAAGATATAGAAGCGAAGTTGGCAAAAGCGAACGCCATGCTGGAGCAAGAGAAATAATGAGTTGGTCAGAATTTTATTTGATAGTTTCTGGTCTTATGACCTTCGTGGCCCTTTGTATCGCCTTTCCATGGTTGAAAAGGAAAAATCACGCGCAAGCCGATAGTATTAGCAATACTCAGATAGTCAAACAGCGACTGAGTGAACTTGAACGAGAAACGAATGAAGGACTCTTGCTAGAGTCTGATAAGCAGTCGGCGATTAAGGAACTCAAGTTGGCTTTGGTTGATGAAAGCGAGTTTTCATCGACAGCGAAAGGGGGAGCATCGATTCCTATTATCGTCGGTGCACTTATAGCGTTTGGCACCGGTATTGTTCTGTATCTCAATGTAAACCAGTTAACTCCCATGACCCGTGGACAAGGTGCTATCGAGGCGTTGCCAACACTTAGTGCTCAGTTGGCAAGTGGTGGTTCTGACCTTACGGCGGAAGATATTTCCAACTTAACGTTAGCTATTCGACAACGGTTACGAGACAACCCTGAAGATGATCAAGGCTGGATGTACCTTGGTCGATTGTGGATGTCAGTAGGGCAAGATCAACAAGCGATGGAAGCGATGGATAAGGCCTTAGCTTTGTCGCCTGACAATGACAGCTACAAGATAATGCTTGCACAAGTGTTGATGACATCGGGCGACATTACCGTAATGGAAAGAGCTCAACAGCTGTTAAAGGAACTGCTCGTTGGGCAACCGGAGAACGACAACTTAAACCTGATGACAGCAGTAGTCTCGGCCCAACTGGGTGATTTGACCAGTACGCAGTTGCACTTCGAGAGAGTGAAAGACAAACTCCCTGATGGCAATGAGGTCAAGGAACGTCTACGCAGTCGTATCGCGGAAATGAGTGGTTCAACAGCGGGATTGATACCCGCTGAACTTGCCTCAGGTAATAACAATGAACCTGTCGTAAAAACAGGAGTCACAATAGTCGTAGATATAGACCCTGCAATTGAGAAAGAGCTACCCGAATCAGGTTATTTGATTGTATTCGCTCAAGATGCTCAAACCGATAATCGTATGCCTGCAGCCGTCGTTAAAATGCCGTTACAAGTTTTTCCTGTTAGTGTAATGCTAAACACGGATAATGCGATGCTTCCGCAATTCACACTGGACACACTGAGCGTTGCAAAGTTAACCGCTAGGATTTCGGTTGATGAAAATGTGGTCGCAGCGTCTGGAGATTTCGAAGGCAGTGTTGAATTGGACGTCATCAGCAATACAGTTGTTGATGCTAATATACTGATAAATAGGGAAATACCTTAATTATGCAATTTGCTAAATCCTTGATAACGCTTGTTGTTGTTCTCGCCACGCTTGGAGGTTGTGCAAGCCAAAACGGTGTCGAACAAGCCAGAAGCGATAATACGGGGGAAGAAAGAGACCCTTTTGAGCCAATTAATCGCGTGATGTGGGATATAAATTGGAATGTGTTGGACAGATATCTCTTACGTCCAATCACCGTAGGCTATGTAACTGTAATGCCTCAGTTCGCTCGTACGGGCTTACTGAATGCTGCCAACAATTTGCAAGAACCCGCTAACTTCATGAATAACGTTTTTCAAGGCAAAGTCGATGATGGTATGGACAGCCTTGCACGTTTTATGTTGAACACTAGCGTTGGAGTGTTTGGCACGATTGATGTCGCAACTAAACTTGGCATTGATATGAAGCAAGAAGAATTCGGAGAGACACTCGGAGTTTGGGGGGTCGATACAGGCCCTTACATGATGCTTCCTGCGCTCGGCCCGAATGATCCTCGTAGTTTTTCAGGCGATGTTGTTGATGGCATGGTTTATCCAATGGCAATTATAGAGGGGAACTTTGCCGTTGCTCGGTATGTAGTTTCTTTACTTGAAAATCGAGCTGCACTGATAGAGCAAGAAGGGCAACTTGCTCAATCTCTTGATGAATACGCATTTGTCAGAGACGCGTATTTTGCACGACTTGAATTTTTGGTGACTGATGGGGCCAATTTAGAGGATGATAATATAGACGAAGCTCTGGATGATTTTGCTGAGTTCGAGGCTATGTTTGGTGACTTTGAAGAAGACTCTGATGGCTCTGAAGACCAAGATAAAGAAAAGCCCCATTAATTGGGGCTTTTTCATCTGAGTTAATGGCAGTTTATTTGGGGTACCCCATTGGGTTTTGTGATTGCCAGTTCCATGTACTTGCACACATTTCGTCAAGCCCCTTGACGGCAGTCCAACCCAACTCTTCACTCGCAAGCACAGGGTCTGCATAACAAGCCGCTATATCACCACTACGCCTTGGTTTAATGGCATAAGGAATAGTTTTACCGCTCGCTTTTTCGAAAGCTTTCACCATATCTAGCACTGAATAGCCTTGACCGGTACCTAGATTGTATTTATCTAGTCCTTGTCCTTTCTCAAGACGACTCAAGGCTTTTAAATGACCATTAGCTAAATCTTCCACGTGAATATAATCGCGTACGCCTGTGCCATCAGGCGTGTCATAATCGTCACCAAATACACCCAGTTCAGCAAGCTTACCTGTTGCTACTTGAGAAATATAAGGCATCAGGTTGTTAGGAATACCATTGGGATCTTCCCCAATTTGACCCGACGGGTGGGCACCTACTGGGTTGAAATAGCGAAGCAGTACTATGTTCCAGTCGTTATCAGAGTTGTAAAGGTCGGATAATACGTGTTCGACCATTAGCTTAGACATTCCATACGGATTGGTAGGTTCACCTGTGGCCATATTTTCACGTAATGGTAAGGCTGTGGGGTCGCCGTACACAGTGGCTGATGAACTAAACACTATGTTCTTTACATTGTGACGTTGCATTGCCTGGCACAGCGTTAGTGTGCCGTAGACGTTGTTCTCGTAATATGACAAAGGCTTCTGAACTGATTCTCCAACCGCTTTTAAGCCTGCAAAATGAATAGTCGCGAAGATATCATGCTCACTAAAAATACCGTCTAATACGGCGGTGTCACGAATATCACCCTGAACAAAGGTAACGGTTTTGTTGGTAAGTTGTTCGACACGTCGCAAAGACTCAGCGCTCGCGTTGCAAAGGTTATCTAAAACGACGACGTTAAAGTCTTGCTCCAGTAATTGTAATACAGTGTGACTGCCTATATAGCCCGCGCCGCCGGTAACTAATATAGTCTTCATGTTTACTCCTTTTCAGATAATGGTGGCAAGTACTTTGCGCTAATTGAATGTTGTATTGGTTTTACGATGAGCGGATAACATAAAAAAACTAACCCAGCCCATAAAATTGATGTCCAGTTATTGGCCGTTTGAAGGATAAACGCGAAGGCAGGCACAATAACTAATAGCTTTAATACGTTTAACAGTGTTTTTTCTGGTACTGACAACTGCTTAGAAGCTGAGTGTAAACGTTTAACCCTCTCTGTTAAAGGAAGTCCTTTTAATGCAGGAATATGACGGGTCGAAAAGTAAAATGTCATCGTGTTCTCGTTACACCTAGTTTTCACATCTGTTACTTCACCATTGTAGGTGATAGCTTTGCTGGATAAAACACCTAATACAAAAAATCCGATATCTAACCTAGATATCGGATTTTTATTTTCGATGAATAATTCAAACGTTACGCTGAGTCCTGTAGACCAGATTTTTCCCATACGCGTGATTTGAAGTTAAATAATGCAATGACAATACCTATCGCAATACTGAATAGTGCAATTTGAAGGTAAAGGTTTGGCATTTCTTGCACATTTTCTGGGTCAAAGTTACCAGAGAGCAAGCCAGCGATAATGTTTCCGATTGAATAGGTTAAAACAAAAACGCCCATCATCTGGCCGGCAAAACGTTTTGGCGATAATTTGCTTACAGCACTAAGTGCTACTGGACTAAGACACAGCTCACCAACAGTATGAAGGAAATAAGTAGTAACCAGCCACATAGGTGCCACTTTAAGTCCTTGAGCTGCGTATTGAGAAGCCATGAACATAACAATGAAACCACTCGCCATGATGACGATACCGATAGCGCATTTGAGTGTGTAAGACGGGTCTATCATTCGCTTGGCTAGGTTTATCCAAAGTGCGGCGAAGAACGGCGACAAGATGATGATAAACAAAGAATTAGACAGTTGGAACCACACAGTAGGGATAGAGGATAATCCGAACCATGAAGTGAGTAACGACCCATCAGATAATGCTCTTGCTGTGTAATCCTGGGCGAATAGGTTGAGAGACGAGCCTGCTTGCTCGAATCCAGACCAGAAGCATGCGGAAGCAACGCACACGAGGAACAATGCCCACATTCGTCGTTTTTCATCATCACTCAATTTGCCTTTGAAATAGATGAAACCAAAATAAGCGAAGAAAATCGCAGTAAAGAATACTGCCACTTGTTTAGCAAGCGCCAACGGGTCTATCGTAATTGTACCCAAGTGTGCAAGCACAATAATCAGTACTGCGATAGCAATTACCGCATATACTGCCGTCCAAGCTTTTCTTTTAGCAGCACCCTCGTAAGGGTTTGCTGGTAGCACAGAATCTGACGAAAGTGAGTTGTTGGTGAAATGGTATTGGATTAATCCCAATGCCATGCCTACCGCCGCAATACCGAATGCATAGTGCCAGCCCCAGTTCTCTTGTAGGTAACCTGTCGTTAGGTACGCTATGAGCGAGCCGATATTGATGCCCATGTAGTAAAGAGCATAACCACTGTCTCTTCGGCCATCATTGTCACCGTACTGCTGACCAACCATAGCTGAGATATTGGGTTTTAGTAGACCTGTACCCGTTGCAACAAGAATCAATCCGACAAAAAATAGGTTTTGTAGGTCAATTGCCAGCACTATGTGACCAGCAAATATGACTAAACCGCCATACCAAACGGCTTTTTTACCACCAATGAGTCGGTCTGCTAACCAGCCTCCAGGTAATCCTAGAAAGTATACTGCGCCAGTATACAAACCGTATATGGCTCCAGCGGTAGCAACGGTAAAGCCTAACCCCTCTTTTTGCAGGCTGGCAGTCATGAATAGTACTAAGAGTGCACGCATACCGTAGTAGCTCATGCGTTCCCACATTTCAGTGAAGAACAACGTACGCAGGCCCCCTGGATGGCCAAAAAAGCTGTTGTCGTTAGTTTTATCTGTAGTCACGATTTATTCCAAATCTGTTATCTTTTTTATATGAACTACGCTGAGCGTAGCGTGGGGAAACCCCGAGTTTGCTTAGCCGTTATACTAGAGCTTTTGATAGGACACAAGGGAAGGGATAATTCAGTACAAAAATTGGTCGACACTTTTCGTGTTAAAACAAATGTGCCAAGAAATTTCTCCCTTGGCACGAATGTTCTTTAATTATAGCTCTCGGATAGTCGCCAATACTATTCTGACAATTCCGTAGGTGAGGAGTAGTACTACTCCAAACAAGGTAAGGTTATACAAAATAGTTGGATAGGCGTTGTCTTCTGGGAGCGTAGGGGATTCTACTGTCACCAAGTGCTGAAGCTTTTGATAGGCTTCTACACGTGCATTTTCGAGTGTAATTAATGACGAAGAGTAAGCTTGTACTGCAAGTTGTAGCTGCACCTGAAGATTACTATAATTTGCCATCAGTTCGCCGACGGAGAGTGGATTACCATTTTCTTCCGGCATACTTATCTTCAGCTTTTGTGCGCTAATTTGACTCTCCAGTGCTGCAATTTCTCGTTTGAGGTTTATAACTTCTGATGCGCTATCAGACATGACTCTCGATATTGTATTCAGTTCTGCTTGTTTTTGCGCTAGCGTCGCTTCTAGCGTAAATGCAATCTGTTGAAAAGCTGCGCCCTCAGCGGTTGGGTCCAACACATTGTAGCGAGCCTGAAATGCAAGAAGTTCGGTTTTGGCTTGTTGAAGTTTTGATTCAACAATTTCATGTTCCCCTTGAGCAAATTCTAGTTTGCTACGCGCAAGATCGTTATTTATCGTGTTTATAAACTCTTCCGCTTTTTCAACAATTGCCGCATTGATGGCTTGCGCAAATGATTGGTCGAATGCTCTTGTTTGCAGAGTAATCAAAGACGACATCGAGTCTACTGTTACAGAGATATGGCTTAGGTAGTACTCATAAAATTCCTCTCGATAATGGTCTTCATCGAGTTTGCTTGCAAAGTCGGCATTGGCGGAAGAATAGTGCCCGCGCAAGTCCAGTTTTTCGTCTAAGTATTCGAGCATATCGTAAGACTGAATATACGCTTCGACTAATTGACTTTCTGTGTTGAACCCTGCTGATGAAACCGTAGATAGCAGAAGGGAAGAGGGATCAAAGCTACTGCCTCCTTCAGTTGATTTTACTATTAATTGACTTTTGCTCTCATATTGAGGTGTAGCGATAAAAACTAAATAAATTGCATACAAAAGCCATGGAAGCAAAAGTGCATAGCTTTTGTGCTCTGATAAAAATCGACTTGTTTTTTTGAGTATGTTTTCCACTATAATTGGACCTATTTTACGACTCAACGAGTTGTGACGCTTTCTTGCGTGTATTGTTCAATGCCTTCCTCTAAATCTTTGAAATAATGAAGTTCTCCGTTCTCAATGATTATAGCCGAGGTACAAAACTCTCTGATTTGATCGAGCTCGTGGCTCACCATTATCACGCCCGCTTGTTTACTTTTCTCTTTTAATGAGGATTTTGCTTTTTTCCGAAACAAAGGATCACCGACAGAGGTTGCCTCATCGATAAGATAAATGTCGAAGTTGATATTCATACAACAAGCAAAGATGAGTTTTGCCCTCATACCCGCGGAGTAGGTTTTTACGGGTAGGTCATAACGTTGTCCAATTTCAGCAAAATCTTGAACTTTGTCCTCATAATCTTTGAGTGAAGGTACGTTGTTTATACGACCAATAAATCTCGTATTTTCTCTACCTGTCATCTGAGGGTGAATACCAGTTTGCAATGCTACCGGCCAAGAGAGCGATTTTTCCGATTGGATAGTGCCACGGTCAGGATATTCGCTCTTTGC
Organism: Alteromonas sp. KUL49; assembly: GCF_006538345.1. Classification (GTDB taxonomy): domain Bacteria; phylum Pseudomonadota; class Gammaproteobacteria; order Enterobacterales; family Alteromonadaceae; genus Alteromonas. The sequence goes on from NZ_BJKL01000014.1 coordinate 38,709, forward strand.
CAACATTCTAAATAATGTTGATTTACCAGTACCATTTTTTCCGAGTATGGCTACATTGGTGTTCGTTGGTATATCAAAATTTAAGTTTTTGAACACATACTGATTGCCTAGTTTACTAGGATAGCTTTTTGTAACGTTGCGTAAATATATCATCTAGCTAGCACCTTTCGCCAAGAGAGATGGTAGAGCGCTAAGCTAAAGAAAAGCGTTACTAATGCCGAGCCAAAGATGTATTCTATTGATAGCCCTCGATTACCATAACCCGCATCGACTGTATAGCGAGCATACTCAATGAAATGTAATAGAGGGTTCCAAGTTAAGTAGTGCCAGTACTCCTCTGGAAAGTCTTGTAAACTAAAAAAACACAAGATATGAACATCAAAGGTCTGGTAACAAGTGACTTGATCTTGTCAACTTCGGGTACAAATGCAGCTGCTACACCAAATATTAGACCGGTGCTAACCCCAAACAACCATAGAGTAAAGAACAGAGTGATTAGCATGAGTGTCTCGTCAACGGAAGCTGGCATTCCTAATAAATATAGAGATGCGCAAAGCATACCTACAACGATGCATTTTATTGAGAGCTCTATAAAACCTGAACCAACCACCGCAGCCAGAGGCTGTACCTGCCTAAAGGCATACAGAGGTTTATTTCTTTTTATTGATATCGATACTGATTGAAGTGTAGTGATAAATAGCTGATAACCAACCATACCTACGATCATAAAGATAACGACTGGTAGTCCATGTACATCGTCCCCTGAGATCGCTCCACGAGCAAATGACAAAGTAAAAATAAAAACAAAAGGTTCAACAAAAGCCCAACTAAGTCCAAATTTGTCATTAAATTTGCTTTGTAGCTCTCTCAAGAAAAGCGCAAAGACAACGTTTCTCCAAGCGTAAAACTGATCCCTTAGAGGTATCATGTTAGTCCCTATCAACTATGTTCGTTGCAGCATTTGCCGCTATAGCTATTTGATACATGATTTGGGTAATATCTTTAACAGATTGCAGCAATTTTGGATCGATTGCTGGTAAGACGATGACTTGGTCGCCAGCGCTTAAGCTGGTTTGATGTCCACTATTCAACCAGGTTGAATCGCCTACAGATGCAAGCACAACGCTGCCATTCGATTTTATAACAAGAATTTTCTCATCTTCCGCACGTTCAGTAAAACCTCCGGCCCAAGCGATGTAGTCTTCAGCATTTGCTTCAGGATTGAATACCAAAGATTGAGGAAGTAGCACTTCACCACCAACATGTATCAAGTCAGTGGTCGTCGGAATCACAATTGTATCATTCGGTTCAAGGAGGATATTTGCGATCTGTCCCGCCTCGGATACAACTACTCTGCCGAGAGGTTCTACTTGGCGTGCTCGTGCAATGAAGTCGGAGACCATTTGCGCTTCTTGAACACGTATTGCACCCTCACCCGTTGAAGCGATTGGCGCTGTATACATGCTCCTCTCTAGGCGTTGCAGTCCCTGCTCAATAATTTCTTTTTGCTTAACCGCAACACTTTCTCTTAGCAAGAATACATTTTTACTGTCAGACAAAATTCCATCAGCAGCGACGTGGTCTAGGACATCCAACAGGCGGGTTCCTTTGTCGACCATTACTTGTGATGCCCCTCTAAATGACCCTGCGATATTGATTCGATAGATCTGTGGATCGTTGTCCGCAACGTATTCAACATTGTCACCACTTTGAAGCACCAGAGATTCGAATTCGGCCAGTGGTACATATCTGGCAAACTGAGTGTTGTTTCTAACTCCTGAGATTGATGCATGTGATATATGGTCAGCTGGTCTGGAATAATGAGTAACAGATGCTCCATTTTTTTCACTTTCAGTGACTTCAAAAGTAAAACTGTTTCTTGCGCCAGTTGATATACTTATTGTCTCGCCTATTGGATGGACAAGGATAATATCTCCATCTTCAAATGATATAGAAGGAAGTCTTCCATCCTTGAAAAACGCGTAAAGATCTGCGGTAGCGACAACGTCGCCTTCACGAACAATATCGATTTTCCTGAAGCTTCCACGTTTGAAGTCTATTCCGCCAGCTCGCTTCAAATAGTATAGAACGCTGTCAGATGCTAATCCGGCATATTGACCAGGCCTAATAACTGGGCCGGTTATGTACACGGACACCGGTGTTGAGGTTAAAAGGTTTACATATATATTGACGCCGCTGGTATATACTTGACCGATCTTCGCGCTTACAGTTTGGTTTATATTTCCCGCCGGAGTTCCCGAAACGCTTATTGGTCCGACATTAGGGATAAAAATATTGCCCTGATTATCAACAGTAACAACATCAGAGAAGTTCACCGTTCCCCAGATCCAAATCGATATTTTATCTCCGGGAGCGATAAGGTAATTCTCATTTAACCCGTCTGTGCGCTCAGATTCGAAACCTCCAATAAACAAATTAGCGGCAAATGGAGGATTATCCATTGCCTCCGTCATCGGAAAAACGGTATCAAGAGTTGGCTCGCCGGGTAAAACTCGACCGCTTCTGGGCTGAGTCGTAAATTGCCCGGTTTGACTCATAGGCGATGTCGCACCTGGCAACGTACGCTGAGACTGAATGTTCAGTGGAGAGATGGTACCAACAGAAGTCTGAGTATTACCTTGAAGTGCTTGTGAGCGAAGTGTCTCTAGTTGTTCCAATGTCTGGCTATTCACATTGAAAACGAACAAAAGACTTGCAGCTAAACCGATATAGAATTTTTGAAATTTCATTGTGCTAAACCGTTTACTTATGGTCTTCTTGAACTAGGGCTTTGAGATAATTCCACTGACCGTTACTTTGGCAAGCAACTTTCAAACTGGTATTGGGCGTTGAAAAACGGACGCAATTCTTTCCCGTGATTGAAGTATATCTCGACGTGATATTATGACGAGTACCTCCGATAAAAATACTATTCCCATCAACCTGAACACTGGGCGAAAGTGCTGTCTCTTCCGCTGATAGTGAAAAAGAGAGTGACGAATGAATCAGAGGTAAGTCGGCAGTGGTTTCTTTGGGAAGAGAGCTACACCCTCCGCAACTAACCACTAGCAAAGTGCTCATTAGAAAGCGAAATTTGAATAACATCTATTGTCATGTCCATATAGCAAGTTGCGAGTAGAATACCATAAGATAGTAAAAATGCATGATTAATGAATTGCTCGACGCCATTTGTAAATTTCGTGCATATTTTTGGTTTTGTTTGTTAATACGTAAGTTTTTTACTTCTTTAGGCTAGCTACTCGCCACATTGTTGATTATCATGTAGAGAAAATATATGTAGACGTATCGTCACAGTTCAACGAGCACGAAAGCTCGACTTAGGAAAGTCGTTTCTCAAAATGGAACTTAATTCTTTGATTTCAATTACATGCGATGATAAGAGACCGCAAGCTTGTCTCAAGTGCATGCGCAGTTCTGCTTTAGTTGGGAGTGGAACGTGCTCGCGTATCTAAATTTCATACCGCTCTTCACTGCTTTTTTTGTAGCGCTAATCTTGCTGGTAGTGATGACTCCGCTCGCCCATCAATTTGGTTTGGTTGATCAACCAAATGGTAGAAAGCGTCACGCGGGTATTGTTCCTTTGACTGGCGGTGTTGCGATATTTATGGCTGTACTCGTTGCCAGCGTAGTCACCGATGTGTGGATGAAAAATAACCCTCTTTTCTTTACAGCGTCTGCCTTCATAGTGCTTCTGGGAATGTTAGATGACAGGTTTGAACTCAGCGCTAAGGGGCGTTTGATGTGTCAATTCGGAGTCGCATCGATTATGGCTTGGAGCGCACAAAACTATATTACCTCCCTCGGCAATATCTTTGGAACTGGCGCGCTAAGTTTTGAAATTCTCGGGTATTTCTTTACAGTCATCTGTGTCGTGGGTGTTATAAACGCTTTCAACATGATCGACGGTATTGACGGCTTGGCTGGTGGTATGAGCCTAGTTGTGTTGCTAACCGTGGTAGGTTTTTTGCTCGCCTCCGGAAATGGTGCGGCAATAATGGAACCGCTAATTATTGTTGCGGCAATTGTCCCCTTTATGGCCTTCAATTTAAGTTGGAAAGGTTTCAAAGGAATAAAATCTTTATGGGTGATGCCGGTAGTATGTTTATCGGTTTGACTATCGTGTGGCTGCTTGTCGACCACACTCAGGGCGCTGAGGCGGCATTTAGGCCGATTACAGCGGTTTGGTTGATTGGACTTCCGTTGATGGACATGGCAGCGATCATGTATCGCCGGGCGAAAAAAGGACAATCAGTTTTGAGACCCGACAGACAACATCTTCACAATATTTTTATGAGAGCTGGTGTTTCAAGTCGCAAAGCATTGATAGCTATTCTTTGTCTCGGTGCTTGTTACTGTGCGGTGGGTATATTGGGTGAAATATATCAAATCCCTGAGTACGTAATGTTCTGGGGCTTTATCGCGATCCTGGTGCTATACAGCTACGTCATTCAGAACATTTGGTCCGTTCTGAGACTATTCAAGAGAATCACCAAAAAAAATACTGTTCAAACAAAGGCGTAAAACGTTTATAGTACGTCACAATTTTTAGGTATTACTTAGTAATGCAGGTCATCAGAGCAGTGTTAGTTTGGTTTTAGTTCCACACACTAATTTTTCAATTTTATCTTGTAAGTTTACAGAGAAACGCATTGAGACGGTCGTCGGTATGGCTGTTTACCATGGCGACAATCTCGTGTGGATTGAAGAGGCTGTGGATAGTATTCTTCGCCAAACATACAGAACTTTCTTGTTCGTTATTGTTATAGACGGTGACATCTCAAAAGATGTAATGGCAACTCTATTGCAGAAGGCCGGTGATGACGAGCGCGTCGTGCTGACTAAAAACGCTGTCAATTCCGGATTGGCAGCAAGTATGAATAATGCTATTGCTTGGGTCTATCAATATTCACCTACCTTCTTCGTTAGGATGGACGCAGATGACATATCTGCACCCAATCGATTAGAGCGGCAGGTAGGGTACCTTCGTAAACACAAGCACATCTCAGTTTTAGGCTCTGCTCTCAATGAAGTAAACGAATTGGGAAAAAAAGTCGGAGCTCGCGTGATGCCAGCATCTCACGGTCAGATAGTAAGTTTGCTCCCACGACGCTGCTCCATGAATCACCCCACGCTGGTCATACGGTACTCAGTGTTTGAGCATGGTTTTCGTTACGATCCAGACTTAAGAAATACTCAAGATTATTTTCTTTGGATAACATTAGCTTCGAGCGGTTTTGTGTTTAGAAATCTTAAAGACAAACTACTGGATTTCCGCAGAGTTAATGACTTTTATAAACGTCGAGGTCTAATGAAGTCCATCAACGAGTTTAGGGCAAGGTTTTTTGCCATGAGAAAATTAGGTAAAATAACCCCGTTAAACGTTGTCTACGCTTTCGCGGTACTCACGCTGAGATTGTTGCCAAGTCATTTTGTGAAAGTCGCTTATAAACTGGACAGACACATGTTGAATAGGTTTGGAAAACATTGAAACTTGGCATTGTTATAGTTCTCTACAATCCAGATATTCGACATGTGAGCTCCATTGTAAATAGTTTTCTATCACATAATGTTAGCGTTGCTCTCATTGATAATTCCCCTGAATCAAAAGCCTTTACCGCGGAATCGGCGTCTCACTATCTGCACTTTCCCGAGAATATTGGTATTGCAAAAGCGCAAAATGAAGGTATGCGGCTGCTTTTCGATGAGGATTGTGAGCGTGTGATGTTACTCGATCAAGACAGTCATATTACTGTTACTGATTTGTTTAAGCTGAACGGGCAGTTTTCTGAAATTGCTAGCTCAAGATTTATTGCTGCGATTGGACCTTCAATACTTTGTGAATTCTCGAACACTATTGAGAAGCCCCGAGTTCAGCGCGAACAAAAGTCTGATAACGAAGTTAAACAAGTCAGGCAAATAATAGCGTCTGGAATGCTGCTATCAAAAGAAGCGTTTGAATGTGTAGGAGCTAAAGAAGTAGAACTATTTATAGACGGCGTTGATCACGAATGGTGTTGGCGCGCCGCTGTGAAAGGTTTCGGGGTTTATAAATCCGAACTCGTTGTTATGCGTCACAAGCAAGGCGATGATAGGGTCAGATGCTGTGGTATAACCTTTAAACAGGGCGCCCCGGTCAGACTTTACTATCAGTTTAGAAACATCTTTATTCTCACTAGACGCGGCTACGTCCCTTTTTATTGGAAAATTCGTAATCTTTTCGCAATACCAATACGGTATTTTGTTAATCGTTTTGTTTTCACTAATGGTAGTGAAAGGGCGCGTTACATGCACCAAGGAATTAAAGATGGGCTTGGTGATTCACGGGGTCGAATTAAAAAAATATAGTGTGCAATAATGGTGCGCTGAATTTCACTGTTTTGGTGCCATTGTGCTAAATTGGTGCTTTCGATGAGTTGTTGCCACAAAAAATGTTGTCAGTTGGTAAGTGTGTAAACATACTTGCAAACGTTTTCAGCGTTCGTATTTTAATAGCATAGTTAAGCTAACCTATTATTATACGGGCCAAAATTTTTTAAGTTTAATATTTGAACTATTTTACAATAACGTAAACCATTAAGTATTAATGGATGAGAACACCGGTTGGTCGATACCCATGGAATGTTGTTTGCATTCTCGTTATCGAACCGAGGTTTATCAGTACAAGGATATATATAAAATGAGTCAGGTCAAAAAAGCCGTTATTCCTGTTGCTGGATTGGGAACAAGAATGCTACCAGCCACCAAAGCGATCCCGAAAGAGATGCTTCCTGTGGTTGACAAGCCACTGATACAGTACGTTGTAAAGGAATGCGTTGCGGCGGGGCTGAAAGAAATTATTTTGGTTACTCACGCGAGTAAAAACAGTATTGAGAACCACTTTGATACTTCATTTGAGTTGGAAGCTACCTTAGAAACTCGCGTGAAGCGTCAGTTACTAGAGGAAGTTCAATCAATCTGTCCCAAAGATGTAACGATCATGCACGTACGTCAAGGTGTTGCTAATGGTCTAGGACACGCCATATTATGCGCTCGTCCTCTTGTCGGCGATGCACCATTTGCTGTGGTCTTGCCGGACGTTATTATTGATGACGTAGCGAGTGATGCTAAGAAAGACAATCTCGCAGACATGGTTGCCAAGTTTAACACGAGTCAGGTGAGTCAAGTAATGGTCGAGAAAGTACCAGAGGAAGACATCACTAAATTCGGTATTGTGGACCTAGATGGTGCGGGTATTGAACCTGGCGACTCAGCAAAAATTCATAAGATGGTGGAGAAGCCACCGCTGGAAGAAGCCCCTTCAGATCTAGCTATTGTTGGTAGGTACGTACTTTCACAAAACGTATGGGACTTACTTGAGTTTACTCCGCCGGGTGCGGGTGGTGAGATTCAGCTTACTGATGCTATTGACTCATTGATGAAAGTCGAACAGGTCGATGCCTACTCAATGAAGGGTAAGAGCCACGATTGTGGTAGTAAGTTGGGTTATATGATGGCGAATGTAGAATATGCACTACGTCATCCTCAACTAGGTGAAGAATTCAAATCATTTTTAAAAGAAAAGCTCGAAGAATAATTACTCTAAACACTATTTTCGTAAAAAGCCCTGAACTTTTCAGGGCTTTTTCATATGTGGGTCAGATTTCTACCCTAATCAATTTCGCAGTTCGTATTTGGCGGCTTTATTGTTCAGTAATGCACCAAAAATAAACTACGGCAAGGATTGACCGAACATAGCCTCAGTGAACGATGACAAATGGAGTGAGCTTTTCTAGGATCGTATGGCCAATACCCTTCACTTCAGTAAGTTGCTCTACCTCTAAAAAAGGTCCTACTGTCTCTCTGTACGTCACAATAGCACTAGCTTTCGATTTTCCGATTCCGGGAAGTGCTTGAAGCTGCTCCACAGTTGCAGAGTTTAAATCTAGTTTTTCAGATACTTCCGTACTCGCAGTCATGACGGAGTTGGGCTCGGCGTTAGCACAATCTATTTGAAATGCCAAAGTGGTGAGCAAAAGTAGAGAGGTTAATAGTCGTTTCATCGTCTTTCCTTATATCGTTAAGTACATCATTTGTACGATTGTGATATTAGGTGAATGAAATTATTTGAGTAGACCAGTTTTAGATCAGTATAAAAAAGGCCCGAGTACAAAACATACCCGGGCCTCTACAAGATAGGCTGACTTATCTTATAAGCGCTCTAAGAGTGCTTCTGTGAACTCAGTTGTACCCGCTTCACCACCTAGGTCACGTGTGGTTCTGTCACCAGATTCAATAACATCTTTAAGTGCACTACGGATTTTCTCTGCTTTGTCACCCATCTCTAGGTATTCAAGCATTTGTGCTGCTGCAAGGATCACAGAGGTAGGGTTAGCTAAGTTCTTTCCAGCAATATCTGGCGCTGAGCCGTGAACCGCTTCAAAAATAGCGCAATCTTCACCAATATTGGCGCCAGGAGCCATTCCTAGTCCACCTACAAGACCTGCACAAAGGTCAGACAATATGTCACCAAATAGGTTTGTGGTGACAATTACATCAAACTGATGTGGGTTCATAACAAGCTGCATGCAGGTGTTATCAACAATCATTTCTGCAGATTCTATATCCGGATAGCGCTCACCGACTTCACGAGCGACTTTTAAGAATAGACCTGAAGTTGATTTAAGAATGTTAGCTTTGTGAACCGCAGTCACTTTTTTGCGTCCTTCGCGACGAGCCAGCTCATATGCGAAAGTAACGATTTTTTCCGCGCCATCACGAGTAATCTTACTCATCGCTTCTGCTTCAGTACCGTCTTCAGATACGACTTGTCCAAGACCAGAGTACATACCCTGTGTATTTTCGCGGACTGTGATGATGTCGATATCTTCGTAGCGTGCTTTGGTGCCTTTGAACGAACGCACTGGGCGCAGGTTAGCGTATAACTTGAATTGCTTACGTAAGCTAACATTAATTGATGTGAAACCTTCACCTACAGGAGTCGTCAGTGGACCTTTAAGCGCCACTTTATTTTTCGCGATAAGGTCTAGCGTTTCTTGTGGCAACAACTCACCGTGCTCTTCTAATGCTACTAAGCCGGCGTCTGCATAATCGTAAGCGAAATCACAGCCAACTTTATCAAGAATTTTTGTGGTTGCATCGATGATATCTGGGCCGATGCCGTCACCGCGGATGACCGTAATGCGTTGCTGAGTCATGGAGGGATCCTTAGGTAATTCTAATGTCTAAATCGTTAGGTTTGTCTAATTGTAGTCTGGCGCAAAGAACTCGCCAAATTGGTGTCTGCTCCTACAGGTAGAGACAGCGCTTAAACCCGCGTATTCTATACGATTCAGTAAAAAATATGTAGCTGATATAGTCGGTATTCACAGACCGAATGGGGATTGTTTTTATCGGTTGAAATGTGTGATTGGCTTTGGTTTTATTTGTCTTGTTTTGAGCGGTTTTATAGTGGGCACCACAACACATCACTAAGTTCATTTTGGATACTCTCTATATCCGGCAGTCCTAAATCGAGAGTCGCTAATAACTGTTTTAGTTGATTGGATGTTAAGTTATCCCTCGCTTGTATCCCAAATAGCAGTTCTCTCGCTAGACCAAAAGAAAGTTGAATAACCGCATGCTCGTTTTTTTAGTGATGCTGACACTTGGTGATGAAGTAAGCTAGACTGATGAATCATTATTCGAGTGCGTTTAGCTTGATGCCATTTTCCAGCGAGCTCTCCTGCAACATCGTGCCACTGACCATCGAGTATGAGATTAAATGTGCTGTTCGGTTGGAAGTATCCCGAAAGGCCCACTGGAAGGGACGTACGTACTTTGAGTCCGGGCAACGTAAACAGTGGAGCGCACATGAAGGTGATAATTAAACCTGCGTTCTGTGGCGTGAGGTTTAAGTTACAACGCGTGCAAAGAATACTAGCTATATGAGAGGCAATAGTCGTGAACTGAATACTTAAGGCCCTCAATGGATAGTAGTGTTGCGTCAGTCGTTCCATCAATGCAAACTGAACTAACATATCGCCGACGCGCTCAATTCCATAAGTAAGGACGGCCTGTTTAATGTTACTAACGGGCAGTTGTAATCTATTGTCGTGACTCGCCGAAGAGAGCAAAAAGTGGCTGAAAGCGTCGTGTTCATCTATTTGCTTACTAAGATTGTTGATATTGACCTTAGTACTCTGCAATGTATCAATGATAGACGTTAGTGAGCCTGGTGGCCTGATCAGAGGGTATGTGTTAGGTAGTAATGATTTCCCAGCCCTTGCGTCTATAAACTCTTTGTTATTGTCGAATGCTATTAAGTATTCTTTCAGCGAAGTTGAAGGGGAGTAGCCGCTGAGAACTATTGAATTTGGTGCAAGCCAATGAACTTCATCTGAGCCATCATTTAATAATATGCATACCTTTTCCTGATCTGCGGCCAACACTGTTGCTGGTATGTCTTTGAAGAGCACAGATGAAAGGGGGAGTGTGCGTTCAAATAGTAGAAGCAATCGAGCCAGGAATTCCCTGTCGCCAACGTTTGCGTTTGCTGCACATTCGGATATCGTTTTTGTTTGAGACTGAGTTGAACCAACACTCGCGATAACTGTTCCTATGAGTGCTTTTCTTTGAATACTGCTGAGTGACGATGCCGTAACATACTTCATCGCGTTTTTACTGAACATCACTTTTTGAAGCACAATAATATCGAGCCAGATGTTCAATTGCTTACGGGTGAGAAACTTACGAAAGCGCGCCGCCAGAGGTTTGAACTTATCACCTATTTGCTTTCTTTGAACACTAATCCAGTACACAGCCACAATAGAGGCAAGAACATGTTGAATGAAGTGCTCGTTGGCATTATTCGCTTTTTGACTGATATATACTGCGAGGAGCGTTCTAGTGATACTCGACGTTTCTGAAGGTGCACAGCGAAGCATCGCAAATGCCAAGTGAGGGTTTGCCTTGCCGAAACTCACCACAGACTTTCCGATATTTAGGCAGAAATTAACGAGTTTCCTGGGGTCAGTGTTCGCAGGCGGTAAAGATTTATGAAGTTGTGACAACTCGTTAAAATAACGAATGTCCATGCATTACTAGCTCTCTTGGTAACTGGAGTAAGCACCCTCTCCCCAAGCAATCAGTTTATCGTTTTCAAACAATAGTGGGGTGCATTCATCTTGCGTTGTTAAACCGTCAGCACGTACGTGCTGAGTGCGATAAAACATCACTTGTATAGTTGTTCCATCTTCAATTTTTGCTTCAGTAATATCCGGTGAGCCAAGCAGCGCCAGTACTTCTTCTCGGGTGATGCCGAGTTTAAGTTTAGTAATTTGAACTTTGTTGTACGCCTCGCGATCTTGCCAATCCATGTTTTCAGGTTTGTCGGGATAAAATGCGACAACCAAAAATACAAAAATAGCATACAGTGCAATACCTGAGACGATCAAACGAGTTACTTTAGAGTTCATGGCGATATCTTGCTAATTTCCTTTGATGTAAGCAGCTTTGGCCAGTAGACAATTACTTATACCAAGATGCGAACGTGTTACCCTTGTTCATAGTGTACTTAAAAAACACGTTGGCAACATGCATTAATCGTAACCAATTACTACATCATCGCTTTTTACCTTGTAACAGGGCACATAAGTGCTACCGGGAAGTTTCATTCTGTGTTGGGTTACGAAACTTTCTAACAGTTTATCTAATTGCTGCATGAGCTTTGTATCGCCATCGATTTCAAAAGGGCCAAACTCTTTTATTTGTGCTATTCCCTCAGCTTTTACATTACCTGCGACAATTCCGGAGAAGGCTTTACGTAAGACTACGGCTAAATCGGCTGCTGATTGGTTCTGATGTAGTGCCAGTGAAGCCATTGTTTCATGGGTGGGATCAAAAGGATGTTGGAATGCGTGTTCGATCTTGAGTGACCAGTTGAAACTGAAAGCATCCCCCATAGCTTCTCGGTAAGATTTTACTTTTGCCAGTCCGCGGCACATTGCGCGAGCAACTTCAACGGGGTCGTCGATGATAATTTGATATTTACTTTGTGCATCACTACCCAGGGTTTCTCCGATAAACTCGTCTATGGCTTCAAAGTATTGTTCTGAACCCACTGGACCTGTAAGAATGATAGGTAAAGGTTGTCGACTATTTTGTTCGTTGAGCAAAATACCGAGAATATAAAGTAACTCTTCGGCGGTTCCTGCGCCGCCTGGAAATATAATGACGCCATGTGCCAGACGAACAAAAGCCTCTAAGCGCTTCTCTATATCGGGCATAACAATTAGTTCGTTAACGATGGCATTGGGTGGCTCTGCAGCAATGATACTGGGCTCGGAAATGCCAATATAACGCCCTTCTTTGTATCTTTGTTTGGCATGACCAATAGTCGCACCTTTCATCGGCCCTTTCATTGCCCCTGGGCCACATCCGGTACAAATATTTAGCGCCCTCAATCCGAGTTGGTAACCCACCTCTTTGGTATACTTGTACTCATGTGGTTTTATAGAATGCCCCCCCCAACAAACGATGGTATTCAGGTTATCGTTACCTTCTAACGCATTCGCATGCCGCAGCATGTCAAAAACCGCATCGGTAATTTCTGCACCGGAAAAGGTTCTTGGCTGGTTTGATAATGGGTACTTGTTACCCATATATAGTAAGTCGCGAAGCACAGCAAATAGGTGCTCATGGACCCCCTTTAACAACACGCCATCCACAAAAGCGACCTGTGGAGGATTGATTAGCTCTATTTTTACGCCACGCTCTCTGCGAACTAATCTGATATCAAAGTCTTTGTAGGGCTCGAATAATACTTCGAAGTTATCCTCGTCAACACCGCTGTTTAATACTGCTAGGGCACAGTTTCGGAACAATCTGAACAGTTCACTGCCAGTTGAATCCTGTAGGTTAGCCACCTCTCCTTGTGAAAGTTGACTCATCCATCCTACTGGATTCAGCTGAAGTGTATTCACTGGGGGAAGTCCTCATCTGTGATAACTTGATTGCGACCGTGACGTTTTGCGTGATAAAGATAGGTGTCTGCACGCTCAAATGCATCGTCAGATTGGTCGCCGGTAGAAAAGCTAGTTGCACCGATGGATGCAGTAATTGTGACCTTCTCCTTTTTAAATTTGAACGGTAGTGCTGCTAGCGACATTCGTAAAGTCTCTAGGCGAGACTTTAATTGCTCGCCCGCAACGTCATGTAGTAACAAAATGAACTCTTCTCCACCCCAGCGTGCAATAAACTCGTTGTCTTGCAATTGCTGCCTGAGGTGTTTTCCCATCACTTGCAGGGTTTTATCACCTGCAGCATGACCAAATTTATCATTGATTGATTTGAAGTGGTCAATGTCGAGGATGGCTACAGATAGGTCTCCTCCAGACTTCTTCCAATGAATAAAACTTTTACCGAGTTTATCGTTATAAGCTTGGCGATTAGGCAAACGTGTCAATGGATCTGTTTGACTCAACATCAGCTGTTCGGCGAGCTTTTTCTTATACTGCAGCGTTTGTTTTTGAAGCTTAACAATTTGCGACTGCATGGCATTAAAGGTCGCCATGAGTACTTCTTGTCCTGCTTTGTCAGATTCCTCTTGCGAATGCAATGTACTTGTAAGCTCAGATATTGCGCTTTGTGCTTGCGTTTTTAAGTCTTCCAATGAATCGCTATCGTTGACAACAGCCTCGATATTCTCGATGTGAGAATATAGCTCAGTATGACCTGATTTTCGTTGTTCATATTGACTTTGAGTGTCGTCAATACTCAGTTGAATGTCGTTGTTAATGTTACCTAACGCATTGTGCAAGCTTTGAATAACTTTGCCCGTGATGCTTGCTTCAGACATTGCGTCTTGAACAATCATGCGTAGAACCACGACACAACTTTTCAGCAATGCGTCTTCTGACACACCACTTGATAGCCTTTCACGTACTTTTACCAGTTGTAAATCGTTTGGCTTTCGTTTGGCGTAACTCTCGATGAGTAGATTGAGCTCTTCGAAAATAGATTTGTATAGGGGCTGCTTTTCTGGTTCAGTCTCACTCGTGTCTGGTTGAGGTACCGTTTTGGTACTGCCAGATTTTGTTGGTGATAGCTTTAGCGCCTTTCTGTGAAGGATCAAGGCTTTTTGAAATAAGGGATAAACGCGGAATAGGTCGTCCACAGGCTGATTTAATGCAACCAACTGCAGTGCCGCTTCTTTTGTGAGTTCAGGGTCAGAAGCTATGTCCTGCTGTAATGATTTTACAGAAGACTCCAACACTGACACCGTGTCCGCTGAGTACTTTTTGACAGTGAGCTCTTGATGCTGAAGCGACCTATTTAGTTTGTTAATGCTTACGGTTGCCAGCGTGAAATTTGGCTTACCTGACAAATGACCTCGTAAAACCTGAAGTTCATTGTCTAAATCATCAGAGAAACCTTCGTAAAACGCGGAGAGACGCACAATAAACTGAGACAATAGTTCATTGTGCTGTTTGTAGGATTGTAGTTGCTTGTTGTCCATATCTCTCTTCTTAACGCCAGAATACGGAATTGCCATCTTTTAAAATTAAACCTAAAAAGCGAAGAATGAAAATTATTGACGTGCCTGTCGATGATTCGCGTAAGGTTGCTCGTAATTTGAACGAAAGGGGTTGATGTCTAATCCACCTCTTCGAGTATATCTAGCACACACTGTCAATGTATCGGGTTTACAGTGGCGTAAAATATCACAGAAAATACGCTCTACACACTGTTCGTGAAACTCATTGTGCTGCCTAAAACTTATAAGATATTTCAATAAATTTTCGCGATGGATTTTATTACCACTGTAGCGAATTTGAACGCTCGCCCAATCGGGCTGACTGGTAATTAAACAGTTAGATTTTAGCAGGTTAGAACAAAGGGTTTCTTCAGTTACTGTGTTTTCGCTATCACATGAAAGCAGCTGAACATCAGGCGAATAAGTATCAATATCCACATCTAAATCATCAAGCAAAAAACCATCAAACTCCTTAAAAATAAGCGATGGGAATTGTGCTGGTAGAATCAGGTTGATCTCTACGGCTTCACCCGCGCAATCGGAGAGATCGTTCGCAAGTATCTTTTCAAGCTGTTCAGCACTAGCGACTTTGGTCTGGTTGAAACTGTTCAAGTAAAGCTTAAACGATTTCGATTCTATTAAATTTGGAGAAGTAACAGGAACAAAACACTCCAAAATGGCGATTTGCGGTTTGCCCCTTTCGTTTAACCATGAGAGTTCAAATCCCGTCCATGTGTCTATACCTTGGAAAGGTAATGGGGCGTCGCTATCAAGAGAAATAGCGTCTCTTCCTAATGTGCGTGGAACAGGTTGTAAAAGCCTTGGATTGTATTCGTATTCATACTCGACCTGTTTACCTAATGTAAGTTGATCGGGTAGTGATGTGCTTGGCGTTGCACTTTTATTCTGAGCCATGGTGACCTTGTGATAAAAAATGTTACTCAGGTGTCTGTCTTGACATCTTTTTCATTAAGTATAGTGTACCTTAAAAATTGCTACTTCACTGAAAAATGACACTTTCCTTAAATAAAGCGCTAGACCAATTTATTGAAGATTTTATTACGCTGCAGCGTGAGCGAGGCTCTGAGGGCTTTGTTCAATTTGATGCCCAGTGGCCGTCGCCCTGTCTGTCTGAAGATGCTAAAAATGGTGATTGGATCTCGTGGGAGCCAGTGTTACAAGCTAACACTAATAGCTTTACTAATGTAGAAGAAGCCTTGGATATCACGCTAAATCCAGAATTTTGCGCATATTTTACCCGTTACTACAGCGAGAGTATCAGTGTTGTGGCGCCTCAAGGAAAGTGTGAGTTGTTGTTTGCTTGGTCACATGAGGATTTTGAGCGTCTTCAGCAAAATCTTATTGGCCACTTGCTAATGAAACAGCGATTAGGACAGCCGTTGACCCTGTTTTTTGCGGTAACAGACGAAGAAGATGTCATTCTTAGTGTCGATAATGAGAGTGGAGAAGTCGTTGTAGAGCAAGTTGGCAAGCTTCCATCAAAAGTTTTAGCCTCATCTCTCAGCGAGTTCATCAGCACTCTGACTCCCGACACTGCACGTTAAATTGACTCGATATAGCCTGGTTGGCTTTTTGTCGTTGTACCATGCTTCAGCTTTTGTTCATAGTAACAAGCCTAATATCTAGATAACGATAAATGACAAAATTGACCGATTAGTGGTTTAATTAGTAATTATTTAGCATTTATAACAATTTACGTGTTTTCCATTTTCAATAAAATCAATGAGTTACACTTGGCCCCAAATTTGTTTACCAATGCTTGTTATACAACTAAAAAAAGGATTCACTGTGAAAGCACTTCTTCTTACTTTGGCATTAGCATCTCCGTTTGTTTTGAGTGGCTGCGTTGTTTCTGTTGGTGGCGATGGCGATAGTCATTACAGCACGGATTGGGAAGACCGAGAGTACAACAATAGAAAGCATATCGCTCAGCTTGAGCAAGATATGAGTTATGAATCAGTACTTCGTAAAATGGGCATAGCTGATTTTAACGAGTTATACCAAAAAGATGATGGTACTTATCGGGTATTGTTCTATCGCACACAACGCACTATGGAAGATGGTGTAACTACTAAGGATGAGTGTACGCCATTAGTTTTCAAGAACAGCTTCTTAGTGGGTTGGGGTGACAGTGCATACTCGCTAATGGGTAGTAATTAATTTACCAAAATTTAACAAATCTCTTTGTTTTTTACAAGTGCGCCGTTATAGTACGTTTTATGTACTAACTTCGTGCTTCAAAAGAGATTATTCATGACAAAAGCGGCAATTGATCAAGTTGAGCCAAGCCAACAAGAAATCAAAGCAATGTTTCTAGACATTGATGATTTATCAGTTGCCGCTTCCATTCTTTACAATGCTTATGCCGACGACCCGCTTTTTTTAGATATCTTTCAGCGCGGAAAAGACGGGTATGAGAGTAGGCTTCGTTCTGCCATTCGAGAAGAACTCAACGTTTTTTGGGGAGCGGATCAGCCCATCATTGGTCTCTATCATGAAGGTCGCTTGATAGCGGTTGCGTGTTTGACAGCTCCTGATGCTGCATTCGGCGCAGGGCGCTATTGGCATTGGCGTTTGAGAATGCTACTCACCGCAGGCCTCTTTGGTACGAGACAAATGCTCGAAAAAGAAGAGAAGGTGCGGAGCCTCATACCAGCAAAGAACTTCCATATGCTGAGCTTTATTGCAGTTCACCCAGACCATCAACATCATGGACTTGGACATATTTTACTGGGCGCAATTGATAGTGTGGTTATCGATGATCCAAAAAGTGAGGGGTGTGGAGTGTTCGTCACCGTGAAAAAGCATCATAGCTTTTTTGATGATGATAACTATCAAGCCGTTGGCGAGTTAACATTGTCACATGTCACCGGTACTGTGATGTATCGCGTCGAATTCAATAGTCAGATTTTCTATATTCCATCATACTGTACATATTACTTACAAAAAACTCGATATCGTCGA
>NZ_BJKL01000015.1 GCF_006538345.1 Alteromonas sp. KUL49
GTAAGGGACAAATTCTGGATCTGATCGAACTACACCGCGATAGTTGTCACGACCTTGCGCTGCCATTTGGGTAATCACTTCACGCCATTCGTCTTTGGGTGCCGGTGGTGGGAACAACATAGCTTCGATGATCGCACTGGCGTAAATACCTAGGCTACGTTTTGCCAGTTTAGGCATACCGAACTTATAGCGAATAGTTTCGCCTTGCTCAGTCACACGGAAGCCGCCATCTAGTGAGCCTGGAGGTTGTGAGTAAATGGCTGCGTGTGCAGGTAAACCACCACGACCAATCGTACCACCACGACCGTGGAACAAAGTGAGCTCACAATCAAACTCTTTGGCTAGCGCTACGAGTGCTTCTTGTGACTGATACTGTGCCCAGCCCGCTGCAATTGCACCAGCGTCTTTTGCTGAATCCGAGTAGCCGATCATTACGAACTGACGGCCTTTAATATAACCGCGATACCAATCTACAGATAGTAGCTTGCGCATAACATCTGGCGAGTTGTTCAAATCATCGAGTGTCTCGAACAATGGTGCTACCGGCATTGGCCAATCGACACCACTCTCTTGCAATAGCAACTGAACTGCCATTACATCAGAAGGTTCACTGGCCATCGAAATAATGTAAATACCAAAGCCGTGCTTGCTGTGCTTAGCAATAACTTTACAGGTATCTAGCACTTCTTTGACGTCGTCTGAGGCATCCCATTGTGCAGGGAAAAGCGGACGCTTAGAAGCTAGCTCTCGGAGTAAGAAGGCTTGTTTGTCCGCTTCACTCCAAGATGCATAGTCACCTAAACCAAGATAACGAGTAAGCTCGCTAAATACGTTCGCATGACGTTCAGAATCTTGTCTTACGTCTAGCTTAAGTAAGTGAACACCAAATACGTTTGCACGGCGAATCGTGTCTAGTAGTAAGCCATTCGCTACAACACCAAGACCGATTTCGGTTAATGAGTCATAACAGAGCATAAGTGGCTCTAGTAACTCATCGTTACTGGCAATCCAAGCGTCTGGGTTGCTTGGGCGACCTGCTATGTAGTCGTTGATACCGTCACGAGTGACGACAAATTTCTGCAACAACGGACGTAATATGGCGCGGTATGGCTCGATGGAGTCACCTACTTTTTCGCGCAGTGCATCGTTACACTGGTACATTGATAGCTCAACTTGAAGGCGATCAAGGTCTTTGGCGAAAAGCTTAGCAGCGCGTTTGCGCGCCAATAGTAATACTTGCTCTGTGACTTTTGAGGTAACAAATGGGTTACCATCGCGGTCTCCACCCATCCAAGAGCTAAATTGAACCGGCGAAGCTTCTAAAGGCAACGACACCTGATAGTCAGCATTGAGGCGAAGGTCTAATTCGCGCATGAAGTCCGGAACGGCTTCCCAAAGTGAGTTCTCAATAACGGAGAATCCCCAACGGGCTTCATCTACTGGCGTAGGACGAACCGAGCGAATCTCTTCAGTGTGCCAGGCTTGACTAATCAGATCTGCAATTCGTGTTTCAAGTTTCATTCTGTCTGCGTCAGACAGGGATTCTTGATGAATCTCTTGAAGACAACGAGCTAATTCTTTGTGTTTGTGAATTAAGGTACGTCGAGTAACTTCCGTAGGGTGAGCAGTCAGAACCAAATCAATATTAAGCTTTCCAACAGCTTCTTGAACCTTGTCTACTGTCAGCTCTGCTTTGTCTAGGTGCTCAAACAGTGCATCAATTGACGCATCAACATTCATTGCACTGTTATACTCTTGTTCAGCGATGTTGCCCAAATTTAAAAATTGAGCGAAAGCGCGACCTACAGTGAGTAGGTCACCGTCGGTCATTGTTTTGAAAGTTTCTTTCAATTCATCGCCGCAACTAGTATCCCCTTGATATGAGGCGCGTCCGCTTTTGCGGATGTTTTCGATGCGCTCCAACCATTCTGTGCCCAAATGGCTTTCAATGGTCTCACCAAGGACCTTTCCTAAATAGCGAACAGTATCTTTTAGTTCAGCATCATAGTGTGATTGCATGCTATCCTCCTATTTTCACGGCCTTCACCTTACTGTTTCCAAACGCAGTTGTCTAACCACTTTCGGTTATAATTTACTACATTTTGTTGGGTACTTGAGGATCAGAATATTGCTGAAGGCAAGATTTATCCTGATGTGCTACACTCCGTGCACCAAAAATATTGGTCGTTTTTTACATTTACACGACTGTTTATAAAATGACCGATATGTGTAATTTAATTTCAGGAGTTATTGTGACAGATACATTTAATACTGTAGAAACCCAAGCGAGTTACGGCATTGGTTATCAAATGGGTCAGCAACTACAGTCGAATCCTTTCGATGGTTTAGCGCTAGACGCCGTTGTTGCCGGACTAAAAGATGCATTCAATGGAACTGCACCTCAGGTAGACAACGATACATTACGTGACGCATTCGGAGAAATTCATCAACGTATGCAAGCAGCGAAAGAAGAACAGAGCAAAGCAGTTATTGAAGAGGGCGCTAAGTTCTTGGAAGAAAATGCTAAGCGTGAGGAAGTGACTGTGACTGAGTCTGGTCTTCAGTACGAAGTACTTGCCGAGGGTGACGGTGAAACACCAACTGCACAAAGTACTGTGCGTACTCATTACCACGGTACATTGACAGACGGTACAGTATTCGACAGCTCATACGATCGCGGCGAGCCAGCTGAGTTCCCAGTAGGCGGCGTTATTCGCGGCTGGACTGAAGCACTTCAAATGATGAAAGTAGGTGCAAAATGGCGTTTGTACGTTCCACATGACCTTGCTTATGGTGAACAAGGTGCTGGTGCGGCAATCGGTCCATACTCAACACTAGTATTCGACGTAGAACTACTTGACGTAGTTGCTTAAGCATCATTCGCGTAATTAAAAATTACGTAAATCGTTGTTGATGGGTGGTCTAGGCCACCCATTCTTTTTCCCTTTTCAGCGTCAATCTCCTTTAATTAACACCTCTGACCATGCATTTTGTGTTGCCTCTTTGCGCTAAATGATTGGCAATTAGACGAAAACTGATTACTCTACGGACACGTGTAAAACTCGTGTTAAAAACAGGGACGGTCTTCACACTCTCGATATTCTGCCCCCTGCACAACGACTCAATGATAGAGAACAAGTAACATGTCTGATGCTCATAGCGCATCTTCATCACAATATTCCGCACCGCTCAGCCTATTAGATAAAATTAATAAAGCGCTGTTTAACGTCGTATGTATAGCAACGGTTTTGATGGTACTGGTTACCTTTGCCATTGTTGTTCTGCGCTATGGCTTTAGTATGGGGTGGATTGCCCTGCAAGAATCAGTCATGTATCTGCATGCCATCGCGTTTATGTTGGGAATGGCATATACGTTGCGCACTGAAGGACATGTGAGAGTTGATGTGCTTTACCGCGCATGGTCAGAAAAGCGCCAATTACTTGTTAACCTGTTTGGTACGATGTTTTTGCTTTTGCCCTTTGCACTTGTGGTCCTAGTGTATAGTTTGCCCTACGTGTCTGAATCCTGGCGACTCCTGGAAGCATCAAAGGAAGCGGGTGGGCTGCCGCTGGTCTATATACTTAAAACACTCATTCCCCTGATGGCAGTTCAACTTATACTGCAGGCGTTTTCAGACGTAATGAGATTATTTAAGGCATACAAAAAGCTGGGAGGGCAATAACATGGAATGGATGGCTATTGCTCTATTTGTATGTATTTGTGCCGTATTGTTGTTAGGCTACCCAGTTGCAATTTCACTTGCTGGTACCTCGTTAATTTTCGCTGGTATCGGCTACTTAAGCGGTGGGTTTGACGCTACTTACCTCACAGCGTTACCCAGTCGTTTGTACGGTATTCTCACCAATCAAACCTTAATTGCCGTGCCGCTCTTTGTCTTTATGGGAGTCGTACTAGAAAAATCGAAGGTCGCGGAAAACTTGCTTCTCGCTATGTCGGCACTTATGTCTAAGTATCAGTCTGGCATGGCAGCGTCTGTGGTCATTGTGGGCATGTTGTTAGCCGCAAGCACGGGCATTGTGGGTGCTACGGTGGTTACCATGGGCTTGCTGTCTTTACCTGCCATGTTGAAGCGAGGCTATTCCGCATCGCTGGCAACCGGCACAATTTGTGCCACGGGTACTCTTGGTCAGATTATTCCGCCGTCGATTGCTTTAGTGCTGCTTGGTGACGTTCTTTCTAGTGCTTATCAAAAAGCACAGCTCTCTATGGGTATTTTCTCACCAGAGTCTGTATCTGTGGGAGATTTATTTGTAGGAGCTATGGTGCCTGGGCTTCTCCTCGTAGCTGCGTATCTTATTTATGTGATTTTTGTCGCCAGAAATAAAACGCAAGTAGATGAAACTAGCGAGAACAACGACAATGTTCTTGCTTTTGATGGCACGTTACTTGGTGCATTACTTCCGCCGCTTAGTCTAATATTCATCGTACTCGGTTCCATTCTCACTGGATATGCGACACCCACTGAAGCTGCGGGTGTTGGTGCAACTGGCGCACTTATTCTGGCGCTCGGTAAAGGGCAGCTGTCGTTTGGTCGCCTCAAAGAGGTAAGCCAAGAGACCACACGCATTACCTGTATGGTGTTTTTCATTCTCATCGGCGCATCGATATTTTCACTGGTGTTTCGAGGGTTTGGTGGCGAACATCTAGTACAAAACTTTTTAACTAACCTTCCGGGTGGTGTGGTCACCGCTATGATTTTGGTGATGACGCTGGTCTTCGTTTTAGGGTTCATCCTCGATTTTATTGAAATTACCTTCGTTGTTGTGCCAATTGTGGCGCCAATTTTACTCGCTATGGGAGTAGACCCCGTATGGCTGGGGATTATGTTGGCAGTGAATCTTCAAACCTCATTTCTAACGCCACCTTTTGGGTTCGCACTGTTCTATTTGCGCGGTGTGGCCCCAGCGCACGTGAAGACTTCAGACATCTATCGAGGCGTAGTGCCGTTTATCGCTATCCAGTTGATGCTACTGCTAGCATTAGCAATTTGGCCATCTCTGGCAACCTGGCTTCCAGATTTGGTATACAACTCTTAAAAAGGTATCGAGCTAATGATCAAACAATCTATTACCCGAATCACGAGTATTGCCGCAGTGGCAATAAGTGCGTTGATTGCCGGTTGCTCTCAGCCTCCTGCTCAGCAGCAGGGTAGTGCACCAGTGGCAGAACAGCAGACCTATGAATGGAAAATGGTAACCGCGTGGCCGAAGAATTTTCCGGGGTTAGGTCGAGGCCCTGAAACCTTTGCCGAGTATGTTGAAGAAATGTCAGGAGGGCGCCTTAAGGTCACCGTTTATGGTGCAGGAGAGTTAGTCCCTGGTTTTGAAGTATTCGACGCCGTTTCTCAAGGTACTGCGCAAATGGGACACGCTGGCGCATATTATTGGAAAGGAAAGATGCCTGCGGCACCTATATTTTCTGCTATCCCCTTTGGTATGAACGTCACAGAAATGAATTCATGGCTACATTACGGTGGTGGTATGGAGCTATGGCAAGAATTGTATGCGCCTTTTGGTGTCATCCCTTTTGCAGGTGGTAATACAGGTGTGCAAATGGCGGGATGGTTTAAAGAAGAAATTACCAGCTTGGATGACTTTGCCGGCCTTAATATGCGTATTCCCGGCCTCGGCGGCGAAGTGTTCAAGGAAGTGGGCGGTGTTCCTGTTACCCTTACCGGCGGTCAAATATTTGTGTCGTTACAAACTGGAGCCATTGATGCCACAGAGTGGGTAGGTCCATACAATGATCTAGCATTTGGTCTTTATCGCGCGGCAGATTATTACTATCACTCAGGATGGCACGAGCCAGGCACAATGTTGGAATTTATCGTCAATGAGGCAGCTTACAAGGAGCTACCTAGCGATTTACAAGCGATTGTTCGCGTTGCTACACGGGCTGTTAATCAAGATATGCTTGACGAATATACGGCAAGAAATAACAACGCACTTCAAACGTTAATCAATGAGCATGGGGTGCAGGTAAAAGCACTACCAGAAGACGTTATGGAGGCACTGAAAGCTGCCACTGTGACCGTCATGGAGCGACAATCTGCTGAAGACGAAACTTTTGCTCGAATCTACCAAGCTTATCAAGCTTTTTTCAAAGATGTATCTGCGTATCACGAGCTTTCAGAACATACCTATTACGAAAATCGTGAGAGCGATGGCGATGAATAGCGATTAAATAAAGCGTGCCGGTTTTGTTGGTTTTGCCAACAAGGTATCTGCTCCGAGTTGTTATAACCCTTGGCACCATTACAATAGCCGCACGCAATAAAAAGGAAATAAAATATGGTTATTAAGCCTAAAGTCAGAGGCTTTATCTGTACCAACGCTCACCCAGCGGGTTGTGCAGCATCAGTAGAAGAACAAATTGCCTACATTAAATCACAATCTGGGTTTGAAGACGGTCCAAAAAATGTTTTGGTGATCGGGAGTTCTACAGGCTACGGCTTGGCCTCAAGAATTACTTCTGCGTTTGGATATGGCGCTAAAACACTGGGTGTTTGCTTCGAAAAAGCCCCCACCGAGCGTAAAACAGGTACTGCTGGTTGGTACAATACGTCTGCATTTCACCAACAAGCCAAAGATGCAGGCCTGTATGCTGAAACACTAAACGGTGATGCCTTCTCTGATGAGCTTAAAACGCAAACCATCGAAAAAATCAAAGCAGATTTAGGTTCAGTAGACTTAGTGGTCTACAGCTTAGCTTCTCCCCGCCGTACTGATCCAGTAACAGGAGAAACGTACAAGTCGACACTGAAGCCAGTAGGAGATACCTACACCACAAAGACTTACGACACCGACAAAGACAAAGTTCACGAAGTCACGTTAGAGCCGGCTAACGACCAAGAGATTGCTGACACCATAAAAGTGATGGGCGGCGAAGATTGGGAGCGTTGGATGGATGCATTGGCGTCGGCTGGTGTATTGTCTGAAGGTTGTAAAACCACTGCGTACACTTATATAGGTAAAGCCCTTACATGGCCTATTTATGGTCAAGCGACTATTGGTAAAGCAAAAGAAGACTTGGATCGAGCAGCTGCGACAATCATTGCCAAACACAGTAGCTTGAAAGTCGAAGCAAACGTAAGTTCACTCAAAGCCTTGGTAACTCAAGCGAGCTCAGCTATTCCGGTTATGCCCCTGTATATCTCATTGATTTATAAGGTGATGAAGGAAGAGGGTACACACGAAGGCTGTATCGAACAAATCTTCGGTTTGTTTACAGAATGTTTGTATGGTGACTCGCCAACCTTAGACGATAACAACCGTTATCGTATGGACGGCAAAGAAACCAACGATGCTACCCAAGCAAAAATCGAAGCATTATGGAATCAAGTGACCCAAGAAAACTTCCATGAGCTCAGTGATTATGCAGGCTATCACCATGAATTCCTGAAGTTATTTGGTTTCGACATTGCATCTGTAGACTACGAACAAGACGTAGAAACGCTTGCAAGTTGGTAACTAAAAAACGTGAAAAAGCCGTCCATTGCGACGGCTTTTTTGTGGCTTAACTAATTTTAAGACTTCCACAAGACCGTGTAATTACGGAAACTTTACAGATATTTTTGGAAAATTTCCGCTTTATCCTTGATTTGCATAGCACAACTGACGTTGTTAATGCTAAAATCCCGAAATTAAGTGGGGGTCTAATTTTCCACTTAAGCGCTACAGTGCAGACAGCTTTCACAGGCAACAAAAATAATAAGTGAGTAGTTTTCTGTAACTGGTCAAGTTAAGGCGTACAGCTAATATAGCGGTATACATCGGGAGCGTTCTAGATGCTGGATTAATAAATCAGGCATACCAGTACTCTTAAGTTCGTTTCCTACTATCATAATGAAGATGTTTATATCTGTAGTAAATGCGTTTTCGCATGCTGACAGGCAGCTTGTCTGCGGTCATGCAAAAGGGTATTTCTATTAAAGTAGTGCGATTACATATGATAAAAATCAAGAAAGGTCTCGACCTCCCAATTGAGGGAGCGCCGACGCAGGACATCTCCGATGGAGCTTCTGTGTCTCGCGTTGCCATTCTGGGAGAAGAATATGTGGGTATGCGCCCTACCATGCACATCCAAGTTGGTGATGTAGTGAAGAAAGGCCAAGTTCTTTTTGTTGATAAAAAGAACCCAGGCGTAAAATTCACAGCACCGGCAGCGGGTGAGGTGGTAGAGGTTAACCGTGGTGCAAAACGCGTTCTTCAATCTGTGGTTATTAAAGTTAACGGCGATGAAGCTGTTAAATTTGATACTGTAGCAGCTGACAAGATTGCCAGTGCCCCACGAGAGCAACTTCAATCCATCCTTGTTGAATCTGGTTTGTGGACGGCTTTCCGTACTCGTCCATTCAGCAAATCACCAGCGCTTGACTCAGTGCCAAGCTCCATTTTTGTTACCGCCATCGACACTAACCCGCTTGCTGCAGATCCTGCAGTGATTGTTGGTGAACGTTCTGACGATTTCGTGAATGGTTTGAAAGCACTTACTCAGTTGAGTGGTGGCAAGGTTTATGTGTGTAAAGCACCAGGTGCATCTATTGCTACTGGCGATGCCGCGGTAGACGTAGAGGAATTCGGCGGGCCACATCCAGCGGGTCTGGCTGGTACACACATTCACTACCTAGATTCTGCAGGTATGAACAAGCAGGTTTGGCACCTTAACTACCAAGACGTTATTGCTATTGGCGCGTTGCTTACAACGGGTGAACTAGACAGTCGTCGAGTGGTTGCGATTGGAGGTCCTGCTGCAACTAATCCTCGTTTGGTTCGCACTGTTGTAGGTGCTGACTTGTCAGAGCTTACAGCAAACGAGCAAGCAGAAGGCGAGATTCGCGTTGTGTCTGGTTCTGTTCTTAACGGAACAACAGCACAAGGTGTTCACGGGTTCTTAGGTCGCTTCCACACGCAAGTTTCTATTCTTAAAGAAGGCCGAGAGAAGAAATTCTTGGGCTGGATTCTTCCAGGATCAAACCAGCATTCTGTTACTCGTGCCTATCTAGGTCACTTGAACGGAAGTAAGAAGTTTGACATGACAACAACAACCAATGGTTCTGAGCGCTCTATGGTGCCCATTGGTAACTACGAACGTGTTATGCCCCTAGATATCATTCCTACGCTGCTATTGCGTGATTTGATATCTGGTGATTGTGACGGTGCTCAATCATTGGGTTGCCTTGAATTGGATGAAGAAGATTTGGCGTTGTGTACTTATGTATGCCCGGGCAAATACACTTATGGTCCAATCTTGCGTGACGTTTTGACCACTATTGAGAAAGAGGGTTAAGTCATGGGTTTGAAAGCGTATTTAGAAAAAATCGAACCGGATTTTGAACCGGGTGGTAAGTACGAGAAGTGGTATGCGTTATATGAAGCTGCTGCGACTATCTTCTACACGCCTGGTAAAGTAAACAAAGCTGGCACGCACGTTCGTGACAGTATCGACCTTAAACGTATCATGATCATGGTGTGGATGGCGACATTCCCGGCAATGTTCTTCGGTATGTACAATATTGGTTTTCAAGCGCAAGACGCTATTGCCGCTGGTGCAGGTACGCTACCTGATACGTGGCAGGCAGCGATTTTTACCGCACTAGGTGGTGATTTAACCAACGCTGGTGTGCTGGGCTTGTTCTTCTACGGCGCATGCTTCTGGTTACCTATTTATGCAACGACCTTCGTTGTGGGTGGTTTCTGGGAAGTACTTTTCGCCTCAGTGCGCAAGCATGAAGTTAATGAAGGCTTCTTCGTAACCTCTGTGCTGTTCGCGTTAACCCTACCTGCAACTATTCCGTTGTGGCAGGTAGCGCTAGGTATTACCTTTGGTGTTGTTATTGCGAAAGAAGTCTTCGGTGGTACAGGCCGAAACTTCCTTAACCCAGCACTATCTGGTCGTGCTTTCCTTTACTTTGCCTATCCTGCGCAAATCTCTGGTGACCAAGTTTGGGTCGCTGCTGATGGTTACTCAGGTGCAACGTCTCTAAGCCAAGCAGCTTCTGGAAACCTAGACTACAGCAACATGGATCTGTGGATGAATTCATTCATAGGTACTATCTCTGGTTCTGCCGGTGAAGTATCAGCACTCGCTATTATGATTGGTGGTCTATTTATCATGTACATGCGAATTGCGAGCTGGCGTATCGTCGCTGGTGTTGCGGTCGGCGTAGCATTCTTTGCAACGCTATTAAACATGATTGGCAGCGACACGAACGCAATGTTTGCAATGCCTGCACATTGGCACTTTGTTGTTGGTGGTTTGGCGTTCGGTATGTTCTTTATGGCGACTGACCCGGTATCTGCGTCATTTACCAACCAAGGTAAGTGGGCATACGGTATCTTCATTGGCTTTATGACGGTACTTGTTCGCGTCCTTAACCCAGCCTTCCCTGAAGGTGTAATGCTAGCAATTTTGTTTGCTAACCTTTGGGCGCCATTGTTCGACTATTTCGTTGCGCAGAGCAATATCAAGCGGAGGGTAGCACGTGTCGGCTAAGAAAGAATCTTTAGGAAAAACAGTCGGTATCGTTGTTGCCGTATGTTTGGTGTGTTCAATTGTTGTATCTGGCGCGGCAGTAGGCTTGCGTTCATTGCAGCAAACCAATGCAGCACTTGATAAAAAGAGCAACATATTGACGGCTGCGGGTTTGTACGAGCAAGGTATGAGCAACAGCGCTATCGAAAGCACGTTCGAAGGTCAAATTGCAGAACGCTTTGTTGACCTTGAAACGGGCCAGTTTGTTGACGCTCCTTCAGCGAACTACGATATGTACAAAGCTGCTAAAGTCGATGACCTTAGTATAAAAGTTGAAGGTAGCAATGTTGGCTTCCAGCGCCGCGCGAAAGTGGCGAGTGTTTATTTGGTAAGCAATGACGCTGGTGAAGTCACTCGCGTTATTCTTCCGGTACACGGAAGCGGCCTTTGGGACCTTATGTATGGTTTCTTAGCGTTGGATGCAGATGGCGCAACTGTGCGTGAACTTATCTACTACCAACAAAAAGAAACGCCAGGACTCGGTGGTGAGGTTCAAAACCCTGCATGGCAGGCAAAATGGGATGGTAAGAAACTATTCGAAGGTAGCGATGTTGCTTTCCGTGTAGTGAAAAACGCTAACCCATCTAACCCATACACTATTGACGCGTTGTCAGGTGCTACGCTAACCAGTAACGGTGTTGAAAACACCATTCTTTACTGGGTAGGTGAGCAGGGCTTTGGCCCATTCCTGAAGACTCAAGCATGGCGTTCTTAAGGAGAGTCTCATGGCAGATACTAAAGAAATGAAGAAGGCGCTCTTTGGGCCGATTCTTGATAACAACCCAATTGCCTTGCAGGTACTAGGGATTTGTTCAGCCTTGGCGATTACTACAAAGCTTGAAACGGCGTTAGTAATGTCTTTGGCACTTACCGCCGTTGTGGCGTTCTCAAACTTGTTTATCTCGTTAATTCGTAACCAGATACCGTCAAGTGTACGTATCATCATCCAAATGACAATTATTGCGTCTTTGGTAATCGTAGTTGACCAAATCTTGAAGGCATATTCCTACGAGATTTCTAAACAGCTGTCGGTATTCGTTGGTCTTATCATAACCAACTGTATCGTAATGGGGCGCGCAGAAGCTTACGCGATGAAGAGTCCACCGCTCATGAGCTTCTTAGACGGTATTGGTAATGGTCTAGGCTACTCATTTATTTTGATCGTTATCGGTACAATCAAAGAGCTGTTTGGTTTTGGTACTATCCTTGGTTTCGAAATCCTTCCACTAATACAAAACGGTGGTTGGTATCAAGGTAACGGTCTACTGATTCTTCCATTTAGCTCGTTCTTCCTCATCGGCGGTATGATTTGGTTTATCCGTACCATTCGTCCAGCGCAAGTAGAGCCTAAGGAGTAAGTCGTGGAACATTATTTATCGTTGTTTGTTCGCTCAATTTTTGTTGAGAACATGGCGTTATCACTATTCTTGGGTATGTGTACCTTCTTGGCGGTATCTAAGAAAGTTAAGACCGCTATGGGTCTGGGTGTAGCGGTTGTCGTGGTACTTGGTATCTCGGTTCCTGTTAACCAAATCATTTACGTAAACATTCTTGCTCCAGGTGCACTAGCATGGGCTGGTTTCCCTGACGCAGACTTAAGTTTTCTTAACTTTTTGACCTTCATTGGCGTTATCGCCGCGCTGGTTCAGATTTTGGAAATGAGTTTGGATAAGTTTTTCCCTGCACTTTACAACGCGTTAGGTATTTTCCTTCCGCTAATTACGGTTAACTGTGCGATTTTCGGTGGTGTGGCGTTTGCTGTACAACGTGAATACAACTTGACCGAAAGTGTGGTTTACGGCGTAGGAAGTGGTATCGGTTGGGCAATCGCCATCGTACTTCTTGCTGCTGTACGTGAAAAACTGAAATATGCTGACATGCCTGATGGTATCCGTGGTCTTGGCTCTGTGTTCATGATCGCTGGTCTAATGGCGTTGGGCTTCCAGTCGTTCACTGGTATTCAGCTGTAATCAAGCTTGGGAGCGAATAAATGAATCAATTAGAAATTTATCTTGGCGTCGGCATGTTTATTGCCATCGTTTTGGCGCTGGTATTTATCATCATGTTTGCCAAGTCTAAATTGGTACCGTCTGGTGACGTTACTATTACCATCAATGGTGATCCTGACAAAGCAATCAAAACCGCACCAGGCGGTAAATTGCTGGGTGCCCTAGCCGATGCAGGTTACTTCGTATCGTCAGCTTGTGGTGGTGGTGGCTCTTGTGGCCAGTGTCGTGTAGACGTTCACGCTGGTGGCGGCGAAATTCTACCTACCGAGCTTGACCACATTACTAAAGGTGAAGCCCGTGAAGGTTGCCGTTTGTCATGTCAGGTTGCAGTTAAGCAAGACATGGACATCGAGCTAGAAGAATCAGTATTTGGTGTTAAGAAGTGGGATTGTGACGTTATCTCTAACGACAACAAAGCGACTTTCATCAAAGAGCTTAAACTTGCTATTCCAAATGGCGAGAGCGTTCCTTTCCGTGCCGGTGGTTACATTCAGATCGAAGCCCCTGCACACCACGTTAAGTACAAAGACTTCGACATCCCAGAAGAATATCGTGCTGACTGGGAACGTTTTGGTTTCTTCGATATTGAGTCTAAAGTAGATGACGAAACCATTCGTGCATACTCAATGGCGAACTATCCAGAAGAAGAAGGCATTATTATGCTGAACGTGCGTATTGCTACGCCGCCGCCCAATAACCTGAGCCTACCAGCGGGTAAGATGTCATCTTACATCTGGAGCCTTAAAGAAGGCGATAAAGCTACGATTTCTGGTCCGTTCGGTGAATTCTTCGCGAAAGAAACTGACGCTGAAATGGTATTCGTTGGTGGTGGTGCAGGTATGGCGCCAATGCGTTCACATATCTTCGACCAACTTCGTCGCTTGAATTCTGACCGTAAAATCAGCTTCTGGTACGGTGCCCGTTCATTACGTGAAATGTTCTATGTAGAAGACTTTGATGAGTTGTCTGCAGAAAACGAAAACTTTGATTGGCACGTAGCACTTTCTGATCCTCAACCAGAGGACAACTGGGAAGGTTACACAGGGTTTATCCACCAAGTACTTCTAGAAAACTACTTGAAAGATCACCCAGCACCAGAAGATTGTGAGTTTTACATGTGTGGACCACCTATGATGAATGCTGCGGTTATCGACATGCTTAAGAATCTAGGTGTTGAAGACGAAAACATCATGCTAGATGACTTTGGTGGCTAACCCCCCGAAGGTAAAAAATTAGAAAGGGGGCATAAGCCCCCTTTTTTGTGGACTGAAGGAATGAATCAGTGACCCGTTTCGCCATTAGAATAATGCTTGCAGCGCTTGCTGTGGGGATACTTATACTAGCCAGTTGTAGCAAGGATCCCTTGCCTGTCGTGCACTTGCAGGGCAGTACTATGGGGACTACCTACAATGTAAAATACGTTGTTGTCGATGGTATCGAGATAGATAACCTACAGCAGCAAATCGATGAAAGGTTGGTAGATGTTAATAAGAAAATGTCTACCTATGACCCAACATCTGAATTGTCGAGATTCAACCAATATCGTTACACTGATGACTTTGCCATATCACCAGACACGCATTATGTGGTTGAAGAAGCGCTCCATCTTGCAAGACTGAGTAACGGCGTTTTAGACGTGACTGTTGGTCCATTGGTTAATTTGTGGGGATTCGGTCCTAACAAGCAACCGGAGACTACTCCAACACAGATGCAGATTGACGATATTCGCGCGTATGTTGGGTATGACAAAATTTCACTGTCTGATGGTGTTATTCGAAAGTCACACCCGATGACATATGTGGACTTGTCGACTATCGCAAAAGGCTACGGTGTAGACGAAGTGGCGCGTATTTTAGAATCGCATAATCTCGCTAATTACCTCGTTGAGATTGGTGGTGAGATGCGTGTTAAAGGAGAGCGTGGCGATGGTAGTGAGTGGATCATTGCAATCGAAAAGCCCGTATCCACAGAGCGTGCGATTCAAAAGTTAGTGTCGGTGGGGGAAAATGCCATTGCGACTTCTGGTGATTACCGTAATTACTATGAAGAAGACGGTGTACGTTATTCTCACTTGATTGACCCAAATACTGGTAAGCCCATCACCCACAACCTTGTTGCAGTTACCGTTGTTCACCCTTCATCAATGACTGCCGACGGACTTGCAACTGCATTCAATGTGATGGGTTGGGAGAGTGCAAAAGCGATAGCGGAGCAAGAAAAGCTTGCTGTGTTCTTGATTAGAAGAACAGCTGACGGATTTGAAGAGTACATATCTTCAGAATTTGATAAACTTGTCGACGTGAAAAACTAAGAGGTACGCCATGTCTACATTCATTCTTGCATTTGTGTTCTTCCTTTTAATGGTTATCGCTATGGCCGTAGGCTACTTAGTGCAACGTAAATCAATTTCAGGCAGTTGCGGCGGGTTGGGTGCGATTGGTATTGAAAAGGCTTGTGATTGCCCTGAGCCATGTGATCGCAAGAAAGCGCGTATGGAAAAAGAAGAAGCACGAGAGAAGAAGTTAGCTGAGTGGAAGCAAAACCAAATTTTGTAGTCCACAAATAGTTTCATGGTTAGTATGAACGCCCACTAGTGATTTCGTCTAGTTTGGGCGTTTGTTTTATCTAGCGCCTACTTTTTTATTTCTGTTTATGCGGCCCTCACGGGTGCACTTGCTTGCTGTTTAAAATGCTGTTTTTACGTTGACTTTTCCCAGTTTTGAACAAGTATTTAGTGTAGTGAATCTCCACATAGCGCTTATATTCTTGTGTTCTCTTGGTTAATAACCCATCTTGCCTACAAAATAGAGAAAAGCCTTAAATTTAGGCGACCTTTACTCATGGTGTTTTCCTGCGTAATTAGCGCAGTGGTTATCGCTGTGTTGTTGCTTTCATTCAGTTCTACTCAGCGTATTTTTGAGCGCAATATCGAACAGGATACCCGAGATATTTACCGTTATTTCGACGCAGAAATTAAGAGCCAGTCTAGCCTCCAATCCCTATTGATTAACGCCATTGCAATGCGCCCTGATATTCAAAATGCGTTCGAGACAAAAACACATAATTTTGCAGGTTTGATTGACGACTTTTACTTGTCTGCTAACCAATCTCACAATATCACTCACTTGTATTTTCACGGTCTCGATAAAGTGGTTATTTATCGAGCGCACGGTCCCACACGCAATGGCGACGTGATAAATAGATACACTCTCGCCGATGCCATGCGTTTTAATCGGACCACCTCGGGATTAGAGCTGGGAAAATACGGAGTTTTTACGCTTAGAACAGTAGCGCCTGTCTTCAGCAATGGGAGTGTTGTAGGCTACATTGAGGCAGGAATGGAAATCGGCCATGTTATCAAGAAAACACAGTCCCAGTTCGACGTTGAGATAATCGATGTATTTCAAACCCAGCGACTAGTGAATACTACCTCTGAGACTATATTCTCCCTGACCGAGCGTCATAGCGATGGCAATCAAGTGGAAAACTATACACTTCAGTACAGCACACCAGCGGTTCTCGACAGTGTTGACCTGTCGGAAATTCCCTATCTTCTTTCTCACGATAATACGGATTCTGTGATAGGTCTTGTATCAGGTAATCGCGCGTTTTCCTCCAGACCACTTTACGACTATCACGGCGATTTTATCGCGAAGCAAATCATTGTCAGAGATATTACGGAAAAGCTCGCAACCAGAAGAACGGATATATTGCTGATTTTATGCTCTATTCTTTTAGCTGCTGCCGTTGGATTCTGGGTGTTCAACCATGTACTTCTGCACCTAGAAGCATTGTTTGCTGCCTATTTGGAAAAACAGAGTAAGCAACGTCAAATTATCGAAAACAATATGAAAAGCTTACAGTCAGCACAGGAGAGTCTGGTTCAGCAAGAAAAACTCGCCTCTCTCGGAAATATCGTGGCTGGCGTCGCGCATGAGATAAATACGCCTTTGGGTATCTCTGTGATGATGGGAAGTACGATGCAGCAGAGCGTGACATCGTTTATACAACAGCTCAAGTCAGGTCAATTGAGACGTTCAGATGTTGAAGCATTTGAAACGGATACCCAGGAGGCATTCAACGTGTTGCTGCCAGCGTTGGATAGAGCGGCCGGACTCATCCAAAGTTTCAAAGGTGTCGCCGTTAATCAGGCAAGTGAAAACCGAGCTAAGTTTGATTTGGAAGAAGTGATTACTAGCGTGCTCGATACCCTCAAGCACACCATCAAAAATAAACCTATCGAGTACACCCTTGAAATTACAGAGCAGATTTCACTAGATAGCTATCCCGGACCATTGGGACAAGTTATTACAAACCTTTTTGAAAACTCGGTGATTCACGGGTTCAAAGATGATCAAAACGGGCTTATTGAAATAAGTGCAGCAATGACTTCTGACCACAATCACGTCGAGATCAAGGTGAAAGACAATGGTGTTGGTATGACGCAAGAAGCCCTAGAAAAGGCATTTGATCCATTTTTCACCACACGGTTTGGCCAAGGTGGTTCAGGGTTGGGGTTGAATATCATTTTCAATATTGTTGAGCGAGTCCTCGGCGGAAAAGTACGCGCCAAGAGTGAACTTAATAAGGGTTCACAATTTATAATTAATATTCCTCTAGTAGCACCGGGAGAAGTTGAGCATGTCTGACGATTTTATTAGTTTGCTGGATGATGAGCCAGAAAACATAGATGATAGTCGCTCACAGGTAGAGCCTTGGGTTATTGGCATAATTGACGATGAGCCCTCGGTTCATGCGGCGACAGAGTTAGCGTTGCGAGGTGTTACCTTATACGACCGCCCGCTTAAATTTGTAAAAGCTTATAGCGCCAAAGAGGGATTTGAGCTGATCAAAGACAATCCCAATATGGCGGTAGTGCTGCTCGACGTGGTGATGGAGACATCAGATGCCGGTTTGCTATTGGTCGACCGAATCAGAAGTGAACTTGAAAATCAGGTGCTACAAATAGTCTTGCGAACAGGTCAAGCGGGTTATGCGCCTGAAGAAGATGTCATTGTTAAATATGAAATAAACTCTTATAAAACCAAGAGCGAGCTCACCCGTCAGAAACTGTTTACTGCAGTAGCTACTGCGCTGCGAAGCTTCCAGCAACTAGAAACCATAGAAAATAGCCGCAATGGTCTTCGCTCTATTATTAAGGCCTCTGCCATGCTCATGCAAGAGCGTGCAGTTTACGAGTTTTCCTCTGGGGTACTTGAGCAAATAGATGCCCTGTTTGACCTAGGTGCCAATAGTATGTTCTGTGTGTCTCAACGGCCCAGTATGGAGAACCAGCTCTTTAAACAAGGGCCTCAGGGCTACTACGTAGTGGCGGCAAATACTAAATACAAAGACTATTACGGCAAAGACATTACTACCTTGCGTGCAGGTTTGGATGAGATGGAGCTAGCGTGTAAGGCTCTTGAAGAAAAAAAGCATCAATTTAATGATGATTATGGTTGTGTCTATCTAAG
The DNA here is from genome assembly GCF_006538345.1 of Alteromonas sp. KUL49. Lineage (GTDB taxonomy): Bacteria > Pseudomonadota > Gammaproteobacteria > Enterobacterales > Alteromonadaceae > Alteromonas. The sequence goes on from NZ_BJKL01000015.1 coordinate 18,039, forward strand.
TACACCCGCAGGGTGGGAAGGGGTAATAGCTACTGACAATACCGAAGGTTTGACGACCGCAGACCAAGAGCTTTTACAATTGTTTTGTATGAATGTGGCCTTGGGGTTAGAAAATGCAAAGTATTTTAGCTACCTCAATCAAGCGGCTTTCAATGATGAATTGACAGGTTTACACAATCGCACTGGGTTCATTCAAGAAGGAATGCATTATTTGGCTCGGGCCGATAAAAGCTGCTCTCTATACCTCATTGATATTGACTACTTTCACGAAATTATTACCTCTCTTGGTTATGAATTTGGTAACACTATTCTCAACAAGTTTGCTGATGTGATCAAAGAACTCTACGGTCATAACGCCTTGGTTGCGCGCATTCATGCTGATGTTTTTGCGGTACTTACATACAGTGACACCAAATCTGCACACGAGGTTGCAGTACAGTGCTCTAGACCTATGTTAGTCGACGGTCAATCGATACGCTTAGGGTTAACTGTGGGGCTTTGCCGCAGCGATATGCCATGCAGTACAAATGATGTTGCTAATATGCTTAGACAAGCTGAATTGGCACTTCATGTGGCAAAAACGACCAAACGCGGTTCTGGACAGAACTTTGACGAGTCCTATGAAGTGGAGTCTCGCAAGAGCATGACTATACTGAGTGACTTGCGTTTGGGCTTTGAGAAAAAAGAACTCTTCTTAGTGTTACAGCCAAAAGTGGATATGAAAACCGCTAAGGTTGTTGGGTACGAATCATTGATTAGGTGGCGTCACCCTGAAAAGGGAATGATTCCTCCGGGAGCATTTCTTACCTCGGTAGAAAAGTCAGGTATGTACTATGACTTGGATATGTATGTGGCCAATCACGTGTGCGAAATTGTCAACGCTAATCCAGATTTGAGCCTACCTATATCCTTCAATGTGTCCGCAAATTCGTTAAATCACGAAGCGTTTGTAGGTGATCTAATAGAAGTCTTTAATAAACACAAAGTGAGTGTTGATAAGGTGCAGGTTGAGATTACTGAAAACGCGCTTATTCATTCTGATCAATCGATTCTGCGGTTACAGTCGTTGTCTGATCACGGATTTGTAATTTGTTTGGACGATTTTGGCGCAGGTTTCTCGTCGTTGGGGTACCTACTCAATATGCCCCTTGATGTGATCAAAATCGATCGTATTTTCTTAGCGGATATTGTGTCGAACACGCGTTCTTATGCATTATTAAAAGGTATTGTAAGTATTATTAAGGAGTTAGATAAACAAATTGTAGTGGAAGGTGTAGAAACAGAAGAACAAAGAGTTTTGTTACAACAAATTGGCCTAGTAGAGGCACAGGGTTTCTTGTTTCATAGGCCCTTACCGGTTGACGAAGCTGTGGCGTTAGCAAGTAAATAATTACCACAGAGAACTTTATTCACCGAGACTGTGTTGTTATACTGTTTTTATATACAGCTATCGGTGAATGGGGATATGAGTCAACGTAAAATCATTCATGTGGATATGGATTGTTTTTATGCCGCAGTGGAAATGCGTGACAACCCTGCACTCAAAAATATTCCCATTGCCATTGGCGGTAGCTCTGACCGCAGAGGTGTTATTGCCACTTGCAATTATCCCGCCCGTAAATTTGGCGTTCGCTCGGCCATGGCCACTGCGCAAGCGCTCAAACTATGCCCCAATCTTACCTTAGTGAAAGGAAGAATGGAGGTTTATGCAAAGGAGTCTAAACGTATCAGGGCAATTTTTGCAGACTACACTGATATTATTGAACCTCTTTCGCTAGACGAAGCCTATCTAGATGTCACCGATAGCCCGCACTTCAAAGGTAGTGCGACGTGTATAGCTCAAGAGATACGCCGTCGCATTGAGTGCGAATTGGGGCTTACGGCCTCCGCTGGTGTAGCGCCTTGTAAGTTTGTTGCAAAGGTCGCAAGTGACGAGAACAAACCCAATGGTATTTGTATCGTCCCTCCTGAAAAACTCGATGAATTCGTCAAACAGATGCCCCTTAAAAAAATTCCAGGGGTAGGTAAAGTCACCTTGCTGAAACTCAATCGGCTTGGATTACACTCCTGTGAGGACGTTCGACAGTTTCCAAAGAAAGAGCTACAGAAATCATTCGGTAAGTTTGGTGATGTACTATGGGAAAGAGCCCATGGCATCGACGAGCGAGAGTTGTGTGTATCTCGAGAGCGAAAATCTATTGGTGTTGAGCGTACCCTTAGTGCTGATTTAAGCAGTGTGGAAGAATGTGAGTCATTGGTACCTAAGTTGTTAGAAACTTTAAAATCTCGTATTAGTCGCCACCAAGAAAAAAATGGTAACCGTATTGGTATTCGCACGCTTGGAGTGAAATTGAAGTTTCAAGATTTTCAGCAAACCACCGTTGAGCATCGTCAGGAAGGCTTTGATGAGGGATATTTTCTCACCTTATTGCAAGAGGCTTATAGCCGTTCTCGTGGACGAGGTGTTAGATTAGTGGGCTTGCATGTGGGCTTATCCCAATCACAAGATATCACCCAATTGTCGTTCCCCTTTTAGGAGTAAAAAAGTTGACAAAAGAGTTTCGCGCGGGCCGCTATAAGCATTACAAAGGTGCTTTTTATGACGTTTACGAAGTTGCCACCCATTCGGAGGATGAGTCTTTATTAGTGGTATATCGTCCATGTTATGGCGGGAAAAAGTTATGGGTGCGCCCGTTTGATATGTTCTTTGAAAGTGTGAAAGTCGAGGGCAAGACTGTTCCCCGCTTTGCATACGTGGGGGAAATACCTGAAGAGGAAAAATGATCTAAAGGTATAAATCGTCCATAGTGTAATTATCAATATCCAGCAGATAGAAAACAATGAAAAGAATAGTCTCTTACACCTTTGCTACCTTATTTTTGATTGTTGCCAGTTCAGCGCAGGCACAGAGTCGCTTTGATAATGTTGAGGTTACCGCCGAGCAAGTAAACGGTAACGTACACATGCTAACTGGTTTTGGTGGGAACATCGGTGTGTCGGCTGGCGATGATGGCATTTTGATTATCGACGACCAATTTGCCCCATTAGCAGAAAAAATTGCCGCTCAACTGGACAAGTTAGGTAGCGACGCGCCCAAATACGTTATTAACACGCATTATCACGGTGATCACACCGGCTCCAATGCCTTTTTTCATTCTCACAAAGGTGCAACGGTCTTTGCCCACAGCAATGTTCGAGTACGTTTGGCAAATGATGAAGAGATAGAGCCGGAAGCACTGCCTACAGTGACCTACGAAGACGGTATAAAACTCTATTTTAATGATGATGTATTGCACGTCATTCACTTACCCACCGGACATACCGATGGTGACAGTGTGGTGTGGTTTGAAAAGGCCGATGTATTACATACCGGTGACTTATTCTTCAATGGTATGTTTCCCTACATAGACTTAGGAGCTGGAGGGAGTGTTGAAGGGTACATGGACTCCGTTCGCATTCTTCTTGATAAAATTAGTGATGAGACACTAATCATACCCGGCCACGGTAAGGTGAGTAACAAAGCCGAATACGCCGCGTTTCTGGCAATGATTGAAGAAACGTTTGCTTTTGTAAAAGCAAAGAAAGCCGAGGGAATGAGTGTAGAAGACGTCGTGAAATCTGGTTTGGACGAGAAGTGGGGAACTTGGAATTGGAACTTTATTACCACTGAACGCTGGATCAACACGCTCTATACGGACGCCTAGACCATAAAACGCTGGAGTGAATACACCCCAGCGTTTTCTTTATCCTTCTTTCTTAAATCTGGACCAGATAAACCACAAAATGGCTCCCAAGGTTATTTCACCAACTAGAAATAGCCAAGACTCTGTTGTTGATTGAGCGATGGACCAGGCACATACGATTAGGGCAACGACAGGCAAGCAGCGCTCTAGTAAGGAGGTATCATGTATGCGTTGGTATTTCATCAATACAGCAATGCATACTGCATAAACCACTAGGCGAGCAAGTACGCTGGCAACAGCCAACCATACAAAACTTCCACTCAGGGCGAGTAAACCGGCGACTATGCCCAGAATCACGATAGAAATATGTGGTGTGGCGTAGGTAGGATGTACCCTAGCCAAGAAAGTCGGCACTTGCTTTTCCATGGCCATGGCATAGGTTAGTCGCGATGTGGAAATCATATTGGCGAGTAGGTTTCCAGCAACAGATATCACTGCTGTCGCTGTCATAACGAGCCCCCCCGTTTTACCAAATATGATATTTGCTAGCGTAACTAAAGGTGCGTCTTCAACTTGCTGGTTACCCACTACTTCCCAATAGAGCCACTGAACTAAAAAGTAAAATAACGCGATACTCATTACCGTAAGTAAAAGCGCTCTTGGGATCGACTTTTCAGGAGAACGGGTTTCACCACTGGTTACAACAACGGTTTCAAAGCCAATAAAAGCATACAGAGTAAGTAATGCGCCCGCTGATATAGCATCTAGTGGAGGAATAGTACTTTGTTGCACTACACTGAATTCTAATTGCAAAAAGCCAAATACCAGAAGTGCGACAAGTGGCACTATTTTGAGCAAGGATACACTGTTAAGTGAGCGCATAGCTGTTCTCAGGCCGGTGACATTTACCCAGATAAGTAAACCAGTAATACACAGTATTGCTACGCCCTTAACTACACCATTATTTAACTCTGGCCATAAGTAACCTGCATACAACAGCAATACATGCATATTGGCAGCAATTGCGGTTACCCGAGCCAAATAGTATATGAAGCCCGTTTGAAATGATGCTGCCGAACCAAATCCCGCGTTTGCGTACTCCACAGGACCACCAGTACGAGGGTAAGCTGCGACGAGCTTGCCAAAGCACCATACGATGGACAGCATGAAAAGCCCGAAGATGATAAATACCCAAGGACTAAAGCTTCCTAACTGGGCGGCCATTTTGGCGGGTAGAGCAAAAATACCTGCACCTATTAAACCGTTCAGGACGAGTAAGGCGGCTCCGATACCACTGATGTTTCTAGATAAACTACTCATAAAACTAGACGCGTGTTATCTCGAACTTACTTTTCATACACTTTTTCTCCGGCAATAAAAGTAGCCAACACCGTTGGCTGCCAGAGTGTTTCCGGTGCAGACTCGAAGATATCCCTATCAATAAAGATAAAATCAGCCCATTTCCCCGGTGTGAGTGTACCCAGCGTGTCTTCCATGTGCCCTGCGTATGCAGCATCTAATGTGAACCCTCTAAAAGCTTGCTCTAGAGTAAGTGCCTCATGTGAGTACCAGCCAGCTACCGGTTGATTGTTTCTGTCTTGACGAGTCACCGCAGCGTGAAGCCCGTAAAAAGGGTTGGCAAGTTCCACAGGGAAATCTGAGCCCAAAGGTAGAGGGATGCCTGATTCAAGGAGCGTTTTCCACGCATACGCCCCAGCCATACGCTCCTGCCCGATACGATCCTCAGCCATATTTTTATCACTAGTCGCGTGAGTGGGCTGCATAGAAGGAAGTACACCTAGCGTAGCAAAGCGAGGTAGGTCGTTGACTGAAATCACCTGTGCGTGCTCTATTCTGTGTCGTAGTTCACTACCGCCGATAGCATCAAAAGTAGACTCGAACTCATTGAGTGCGACATGGTTCGCTTTGTCGCCAATGGCGTGATAGTTCAGCTGAAAACCGGCATTAATAACTGTGATGAATAAGGGTTTCATACTCTCAGGTTGGGTGAGTAACAGCCCGTGTTGGTTGGGCGCATCATCGTAGGGTTCAAGTAATGCGGCACCACGACTACCCAATGCGCCATCACCATAGGCTTTGACTGAACGAATGTATAAAAAGTCTTTTGCATCTCGAACCGTGCCTTTGGCGAGTATTTTCATTAGATCAGGATCGGTGGCACTAACCATAGCGTAAACGCGAAGTGGCATTTCCCCATGTAACGCTTGCTTAATATAAAAGTCATAAACGTCTCTGCCTACGCCCGCATCGTGCATCGATGTAATACCTTGCGACAGAAGGTGCTCTGCAGCGGCATTGAGTTGACGTTCAAACACTGCATTACTTGCTTGAGGCAAATGAACTTCTACCAGTGCCATCGCATTGTCGATAAGCACGCCGGTGGGGTTACCTTCAGCGTCTTTGATGATTTGCCCGCCTACTGGAGATGGGGTGTCTTTAGTGATACCAGCAATCTCGAGAGCTTTTGAGTTTGCCCATCCAGCATGACCGTCTACACGAGTGAGCCAAACAGGGCGTGAGCGCTCAGCGGTGTCCAGATCGCTAGCTCGAGGAAATGCTCGATCAGACCACAATTCTTGGTTCCAGCCTCGCCCTGTAATCCAGGGCTGACCTTGGTTAGCAAACGCATAGGCCGCAACTTTATCGGCAGCATCGGCAGCACTAGAGGTTGCTCGTAGGTCGACTTCTAAAAGGTTTGCGCCTAAGCCAAGTAAATGGCCGTGAGCATCGATAAGCCCTGGTAACATCACTTGTCCTTTGCCATCAATAGTTTCCGACACCGTAAGATCGATACTATTCAAATCCGGATTGAGCGAGTGTACTTTGCCTTCCTCAATGAGTATTGATGAAAACGTAATGAGTTTACCTGCTTCGTCAAGGGTGTACCCTTTAACATCTGAGACCAAGGTTGCTGATACGGCAGTGTTGGTACCAAGGCATACACTGAAAAACAGCGCTGCAAGTCGAGCTATCTTCATTGTTATTCTTCCGTCGTTATTATTGGAGGCTGAAGCAAATAGTCATGCTCCCAAATGGCCTGCATTGATAATTGGCTGATATTCCCACCAGAGATCATTACTAGTGCTGTTTGTCCTGGCGGTGTATTGATGGCCCACGAGGCCACTGCCGCCATGGTCATGGCACAGGTGGGTTCAATATGAAGCTTGAGTAGGTGTTGTAACCACTGCGTCCAGTACGCGATTTGCACTTCGTCTACTTCATAAAAGTCGTCGAGTTGCTGAATAATAGGAAAGGTCAGTTCACCTACCGCTGGTGTAGCTGCGCCGTCTGCAAGCGTATTAGGAGTGGATGACAACGCCACTATTTCTCCTGCTTGAAGAGATTGAGAGGCATCATTGGCGTTAGCGGGCTCTGCTCCGATAACCAATGCTTCAGGCGCTTTTTCTCGCGCTGCGATAAGTGTACCCGAGAGTAATCCTCCACCACCGCAAGGTGCGAAAATAGCATCTACCTGCTCAGCGTCTTCCAGTGCCTCTAGTGCAGCTGTACCTTGCCCCGCAATAATATCTTGGTGATTGAACGGAGGGATCCAAACGGTATCCTCTGCCTGGGCTGCAACGGCTACCGCTGCATCAGCTTCAGGGCGAGTAGCAAATCGTTTAATTGTCGCGCCGTAGCCTTCTGTTGCCGCTGCTTTTATGGGCGAGACAGATTCAGTGGTGTAGATGGTTGCTGGAATACCAAACTGGGCGGCCGCGTAGGCAACGGCCTGCGCGTGATTGCCTGAACTATTGGCAACAATATGTTTGGGGAGTTTGCCTTCCTCTTCTAAGCGGCATAAAAAATTCAGTGCGCCCCTGATTTTGAATGCGCCTATGGTTTGTAGACATTCAGCTTTAAAGAGGATGCGGTGACCCATCCAACGGTTGAGCAAACTGGATTCCATGATAGGTGTTCGTTTCACCTTACCCGCCAGCCGTTCCATTGCTTTACTAATGTCTGAAAAATCAACGATTTCACTCATCACATCGTCCAGTTACTCTTGTTATAGGCTTATACCTTATCATTCGAAGGAGGGATCCGCGAATTCATAATAAATTCATATTTCTCAACTAACTTAGGCAATCCTTCCTCGGGGAGTTGTTGTCATGCAAAAAAGAGTAAAGCACCGAGTTTATGGTTTACCAGTGGTATTGTTCCTGTTTCTCTCCATGTTGTTTGTGGCTGCGGGAGTGTACCTAGAGCGGGACGAAAAACGCGTTCGCATCTCAAAAGCCCAGTCAGTTGCTCAGCAAGTTAAAATTGGTCTTGAAGTTTTTTCTAATGAACGTATCCAAGCTATTCAAAACTTGATGCGAACTTGGCCCACATTCCAGCCCAATCAAGTAGACTGGTTTAATGCGCAAGCCGTTTCGTTAATGGGAATGCAACGTGGCTTTAGCTCTTTAACCTTTGCCGATAGCAATCAGGTTATTCAATGGGTTGCATTGCCCACCAATACTCTTGCTTCCAGAATCGATAATACGCTACATGGCGATACTCTCGAGCGGACAGGTTTGTTTGTATCAGCACAGAAAGAAGCACTTGATAGCACCCTCGTTTACTCTGATGTTACTGAGCATCATCACATCCTTGTGGGTCGAGCTATTAGTCCGCAGGAACCCGAGCATGGCTATATAGTCGCGGGCTTTGATGTGCAAAACATTCTTGGCGTAATGCTGGGAGAGTTAGTAGGGCCTCAGTTTAATTTTGTATTACGTGCAAACGATGAGGATTTATACTCAAGCGGATCGTTTATTGACGATGGTACGGTAGTTACTGTCGACAGTTTTCCCTTCATTGAACGTGAATTTACGCTCTCGATGCAGTCGATTGCCGGGAGCTACCGACCGGGCCTACTGCTGACGATTATTGGACTTTTTATGTCCGCGCTAGCGAGCTGGATTTTTCACAAACAAATGCAAGGGGCAGTGAGCCTCACCGTAAGTCAGCAGCGATATCAAACGGCGAGTGATGCTTCGTTAGATGCACTGCTGATTTATCAGCCGCGTGATGGTGACTTCGCCCTAGTAGAAGCCAATCGCTATAGCCGCCAGCTATTTCATGGGGTGGATGAAAACCTCTTAAGCGCGCCGCTTTCAGAACAGCTTGCGATGTTAGGACACAGTGAACTACTACCTAAAATACTCCACGTGATCGAGAGTGGTGAGCCCTTTGAGCAGTATGTTTCCATACCGTCAGATATCATCAGTCCTGATTGGATTAAAGTGCAGGTGGTTAAAGCTGCCGACACGATCGCGCTGACGGTAAGAGATGTCACCAAAGAGCATGCTCTTCAAGAGGAAGTGGCATTCCAAGCAAACCACGACCAACTCACCGGCTTATTGAATCGTTACGCGTTTGACAACGAGTTGAAAGACATATTGTCCGCAGATACAACGCCGCCTGAGAACATTGCACACGAGGGCGAAGATGTAGCAAAAAGCTTGGGCGTGATGTGTTTCGTGGATATGGATCGCTTCAAATTAGTAAACGACAGTTGTGGACACCCTGCTGGTGACAAGCTTTTGAAGGAAGTATCAGCGCTCTTTGCTCAACACATTGGTGAGAGTGACTTGTTGGCGCGTATAGGGGGCGATGAATTTTGCTTTATCTATCGAGGACAGTCTTTAGAAGAGGTTAAAAAGCGCTTAGACCGGCTGCTTGATGCTATTTCCAGCTATCGTTTCGTTTATGACGAAAAGTTATTCTTCGTTGGCGCAAGTATCGGTGTTATTGAAATCGATCCCAATGCAACATCTGCAGCGGATTTGATAAAAGCAGCAGATAACGCCTGTTACAAAGCAAAGCACTTGGGGCGCAATCGTTATTTTGTCTATCAGGCCAAAGACGCACATTTAGCCACTAACAACAACGACAATGATGTACTTAACTCACTGCACAACGCACTCCAATATGATGGGTTTGAGTTGTTCAGTCAGGCAATTGTACCGCTCACTAACTCCCTTAATGTGTTTCAACAGCCTGCTTTAGAGCATTTTGAAATTCTCCTTCGTCTCAGCAATAAAGATGGTGCTTTGATTAGTCCAGGGTTGTTTATTCCGTTGGCTGAACGTCACGGGCTGATGAACAAGGTCGACTTGTGGGTAGTGGAAAATACGCTCAAGGCGCTTGATGCAAGTCCAGACTATCTGCCTAAAATTGGCAAAGTTGCTATCAACTTGTCGGGAATAACACTGGGCGATGAAATCACGCTCCATAAAATCGTCGAATATGTTGAAGCTAGTCAAGTACCTGCCAATAAGATTTGTTTTGAAATCACAGAAACCACAGCAGTAACCAACTTAAATGCAGCTAAGTTGTTTATATCCACATTAAGAGCCCTTGGATGCCGATTTGCCTTGGACGATTTTGGTGCTGGCATGTCGTCATTTATGTATCTGAAAAACCTTGATGTAGATTACGTAAAAATTGACGGCTCTTTTGTTAGAAACATGGTGAATGACAAAATAGACCGAGCTACGGTTAAGGCCATCAACAGTATCGCCCATAGTATGGGTAAAGAAACCGTAGCAGAATTTGTGGGCGATAATGAAACCTGTGAAGCCTTGCGCACACTAAGAGTCGACTTTGGGCAGGGTTTTGCACTGGACAAACCCAAGCCTTTGTCCCATCGTATTAGCTGGACACCAAATCTCGCGTCAGCGTAGGAGAGCAAAATGGGATTATTTGACACCATACTGGGTAACGCCAGTGAAACCGATGCCAGTGAAGTTAACGAAGAGCTGAGCCCAATTTTATCCGATAACGAAAGTGTTGTAGCAGCATTTAAGCTGGTACGAGACTTAAGTGTTTTCACCAACAAACGACTAATACTGGTTGATAAACAAGGTTTGACGGGAAGAAAGGTGAATTACCATTCGATTCCTTACAAGTCTATTACTCAGTTTATCGTGGAAACGGCCGGACACTTCGACACTGACGCGGAGCTGAAAATTTGGTTGTCGGGTAAAAGTGATGCCCTTGAAATAGAACTGAGTGCGTCGAGCGCTCAAGCGGTACAGAAAACATTGGCAAACCAATTGTTTTCATAAACTCGCTTTATAGGCCAATAACTTAAAACGAAAAGGCGATGCATGTGCATCGCCTTTTGTTTATCACTCTTGCGTAGGATGCAAGTTTCTGTTGAAGAAGTTTGTGATGGTTTTATACAGGTGAATACCTGTTTGTTTACCGCGAATACTGTGTTTTTTACCTGGGTAATCCATGGTCTCAAACGGAATCGCCAAATCCTGAAGGTGCTTGTATAGCATAGTAGAATGAGTAAACAACACGTTGTCATCCGCCATTCCATGGTAAATAAGCAGTGGACCTTTTAGATCTTTCGCGTAAGGGAATACGGATGATGCGGTATATGCATCATCGTCGGTAACGGGGTTACCCATATAGCGTTCGGTGTAGTGGGTATCGTAGAGCCTCCAGTCGGTTACCGGTGCACCAGACACCCCCGCTGCAAAGTGATCGCCCGCTTTGAACATGCTCATTAGTGTCATGTAACCGCCGTAGCTGTGCCCGTAAACACCGATGCGATCTGCATCTACATAGGGAAGGGTGCGAAGGAACTCGACGCCTGCCACTTGATCTTCAACTTCAATAAAACCCATGCGCTTGTAAATAGGATCTTCGAAGGCTTTACCGCGATAGTTTGAACCTCGGTTATCAATTGAGAACACCACGTAGCCTTGGTCTACCCAATGCTGCATCAGTAGGCCTCGGTTTCCGCCCCAACTATTAGTCACGACTTGCGCGTGCGGACCGCCGTAAAGATAAACAATAACCGGATGCTTTTTCTTCAAGTTTTCGGGTTTGTACAAACGGTACTGAAGTTCTGCGCCATCTTTGGTTTGAATAGTGCCAAAATCAGGCGTCGTCCAATCCGCTACGTACGGGTGAAGGGGGTGGCCCTCTACTACTGCATTTTCTTCAAGCCAAGTGATACGCTCGCCAGCTGCCGTGTTTAGGCTAACTTGTGCAGGTGTATTAGCGGTTGAAAAGCGGTCAATAAAAATTGACGCATCACGGCTGAAAGCAACGTGGTGATAGGCGCCCGCTTCAGTAATACGAGTAGTGTTTTTGCCGTCTAGCGTTACCGAATACAAGTGGCTTTCAAGCGGTGTATCTTTGCGTCCGCTGAAATAAATGAGGTTGTTTTTTAGGTCAATGGCTTCAACATCATCAACTACCCAATCGCCTTTGGTCAGTTGACTCACCAGTGAACCGTCGTTGTTGTACAAATAAAGATGTTTAAAGCCGTCGCGCTCAGATGCCCAAACAAACTGATTGCGTGCACCTAAGAAATATAAGTCATCGTGTAAGTTAATCCAGGTTAGACTTGTTTCTGTAAGTAGAACACTTTGGGTTTTGCTTTGGGTGTTAAACGCGCGAAGTTCCAGTGTTTGTTGATCACGAGTTTGCCATTGATAAGTAAATGTCTTGCTGTCTGACATCCAGTTGCCGCGAGCAAAATAAATGTCTTTATCTTCACCTAAATCAACCCATGTATCCTTGCCAGTAGCAAGCTCGTGAATAGCTAGCTCCACAATCACGTTAGGTGTGCCAGCTTTGGGGTATTTTTGTTCAATGAGTTTAATCTCATCGGCATAGATCTCTGAGCGCGTTATCACTTCGACAGGAGTTTCATCTACTTTGGTAAAAGCAATGAATGACTCATCAGGTGACCACCAGTAGCCGGTCATTCTGCTCATTTCTTCTTGGGCAACAAATTCGGCCATACCAAACTTGATGTTACCGCCACCTTCAGTGGTGATTGCCGTTTCTTTACCAGTGGTAATGTGCTTTACGTAAAGGTTTTGGTCACGAATAAACGAGATGAAGTTGCCTTTCGGCGACAGCTTGATATCGGTTTCGAATGCTTCGGTATCCAGCAGTTGTTGTGCGCCTTTCTCGCCGAGCTTGTGGTAATACACATCACCACCCAGAGGGAATAGGAGCGCTTTACCATCGTCAGACCACTGGTAACTTACAATACCACTGCCTGACAGACGCATACGTTCACGACGGGCTTTCTCTTCATCGGATAAGGTTTCTTCTCCTGCTTGAAGGTCATTAGAATCAAACAGCATACGTGTTTGACCGCTCGCGATATGGTATTCCCACAAATCTAAGCGTTCGTAGTCGGTGTCTTTACCTTTTAGAAAGGTAACGCGCTCTCCATCGGGAGATACTTTTAGTGATCTTGGCGCGTTGCCATCGAGTGAGGGAGAAGAGAAAATACGATCAATAGTGAGCGTTTCTGCCTGAATTACAGTACTGAGCATAGCGGCTCCAATTAATAAGGCTTTTTTCATTGTCGTTTGCATTATTGTTAGTTGAATACCTGATTGTAGAGAAACCACAGGATGATACAAGGTGAGTAGTTTAAAAACAGCGCTTGTGCTAGGAGCGACCGGATTAGTGGGACGAAATCTAGTAAACCTGCTTTTACAAGACCCCCGATACGGGGAAGTGACGTGCTTAGTTCGAAGACCACTGCAAACTAACCACTATCCCGATCCATTTAACAAGTTAAAGCCCGTGGTTATAGACTTCGAGAATTACCATGACTATCAAGGCTACTTTGGTGTGGATCATGTCTTTTGCTGCTTGGGCACAACGCTCAAACAAGCAGGCTCTAAGCAGGCTTTTAGGCAGGTGGACTTTACCTTGGTTCACGTTTCCGCTCAGCTGGCCCGTGGTCAACGGGCGGGCAGTTTTGTGTGGATCTCTTCGGTGGGCGCAGATCCGAAAAGTAAAAACTTTTATCTCAGAGTCAAAGGGGAGCTGGATAATGCAATTTTACGTATGCCTCAACTGCCCTATGCTGCCGCGGTAAAGCCCTCGTTATTGCTCGGTGAGCGCAACGATATGCGCCTTGGCGAAGATATAGCGCAAAAGCTGGCTCCGTATTACAGTCCGCTCATGCGCGGGCCGTTAAAAAAGTTTCGACCAGTGCGTGCTCTCGATGTAGCGAACAAAATGGTAACGTTACAAAAATGGTAAACTACCTCCTTTGTGTAATGTAGTGAGTAAGTTAGTCTATGTTTCGCTGTAAGCAGTTCGTGATACATCAAGACAAGTGTGCGATGAAGGTGAACACCGACAGCTTAACTTTAGGGAGTTGGGTAGGGCAGCAACACGCCGTTAAGCTGGCGGTGCCCACCACTATTCTTGATATAGGCACCGGGACGGGAATTTTGGCGTTAATGCTCGCTCAGCAAAGTGGTGAAGCCGCCCACATTGACGCTGTTGAACTTGATGTAAATGCAGCACTTCAAGCAGCTGAGAATGTGAAGTTATCTCCATGGGTCAACAAAGTGGTGGTGCACAATACGGATATTCATCACTTTGATTCAAACATTCGTTATGAACTAATCGTAAGTAACCCACCATACTTTGCACATTCACAACAACACACCCATGCTTACGACAAACAAAGTGATGCCAGGAGGGCGGCGCGACAAACCAGTCAGTTAACAGAACAAGCATTGTTCACTGAAGTCATGTTACGACTAACTGACGATGGAACGTTTTTCTGCTTGTACCCGTTTGATACGCGTGATGAGAAGCTGGCGATAGCAGAGCAGCTTGGGTTACATTGCAAGGCAATGCTACACATTCGTCACAGCGCCGGTACTAAACCTTATGTGACCGCGTTTTGCTTTGTCAGGCATACATCTATCCTTGTCCAAACAAGAGTCACGGATGAGCTTTCTATTCGAAGTGCGACCAATGAATATACTGATGAGTTTAAAGCATTATGTCGCGACTTTTATCTTAAGTTTTAAAGAGGTTGTTCATGCTAATACTGGCTGAAGCGTTTGGCGCAGTTGCTGTTGTATTAAATTTTATTGGCTATCGCCAGCGACATGTTGATCGTTATTTGATTTGGTCTGCCTGTGCATTGGCATGTGTAAGTACTCACTTTTTTATGCTGGGAGCGATGGCGGCAGGTGTTGGCACTATGCTGGCTTGTATTCGTAATGTTGTCGCTTTGAAGTACCGCGGTAAGCGGGTGGTTAGTATATTTATTGCGAGTAATCTTTGCTTTTTTGCTTATGAGTGGTTTGTGCTGAATCACGACGCAATGATTTTAGTGGCATATGCGTCTTCACTCATATTCACCGTGGGATCTATTATGATCCGTGACACGGTATTAATGAAACGCTGGTTCTTGTTAGCGGAATTTTTGGGGTTGGTCTATGCGCTGTCGGTGGGCAGTATATTTGGCACCATATTTAACATTAGCAATATGGCAAGCATTTTTATCTCGATGTATAAATCGAGAAAAAGTAGCGGTGAGTAACTGATTTTAGACACAAAAAAACCGGTGAAGCACCGGTTTTTTTAATTCTGTATAAAAGCGTTAGCCTTTTTTCACTAGTACAGACACTTTAGCAATACCGGCTATTTTCACCTGGTTCATTACTTCAACTACTGTACCGTGCTCAGTATCTTCGTGCGCTTGGATAGCCGCAGAATCAGTGTTGTTTTCCGCTAGGAAAGTTTGTGTGTTAGCAACAACACGACGAATATCAACCTCACGGCCACCCATCATGATTGTGCCGTTCTCATCTATGCGGATAGACAAAGAGCTTGAAGGCTGATCGTTCTTGTTTTGATTGTCCTCTGGACGGTTTACATCCAAACCTTTCTCTTTCACAAACGAGGTGGTTACGATGAAGAAAATCAACATGATGAACACGATGTCCAACATGGGGGTCATATCAATCTGAGCCTCGTCTTCAGCCGAGGTATGCTTTTTTCTTTTCATCTCGTCTTCTTTTTTGTTACGTTCGAGCGCTTTAGTATACTGCTTGTTACAAAAATAAACAGGGGTTTTGTACAAAACAATAGAGGCACTACCACTTGTTGTTGAATATTTGTTCAGTTTTTGCGGATAAAAACGACAAACTAATTGTTTTTGTGTGAAACTGCCGCGCCAAGTTGGTAAAAATACAACATCAACACAGATTCCAGCGCTGCTCTCAAGGTATCACGAGGATAAATGCCCAGTCTAGCTTCTGTGGACTTTTTTGTTCCGGATACCAGAAATGAATTCTTGATCACGTTGTCTTGCACTGTAGCTTCAAATGCGCGAGCGGCCATCTCTTGAGGTCGGGAATAATAATACATTTTTAGCGCACGGTCAGCCTCGACTGAGCGCACGAAGAAATCATTTGGTCGTCCATTATCATCGAGAAAAAGCAAAGTAAAATAGTCGTCTAGCTTTTTATTTAACGGATGTGGGCTCAGTTTTGTGTTGTCTAACCAGGCCTGCGACGCAAAGGCTGTTGAAGGTACATTTTCATACATTCTCGGGGCAATGTAATGGTCAAAGGCATGAAACCACTCGTGGGCCAGCGCGCCTGCGCCAGCGTTTTTGGCCAGGGCCAATTGGCGCTTTTGACTATCGTAATGAGCGCTACTGTGTTTTTGCCCGCCACTGCCAAACGCCAAAGACAAGCTTCCATTGAGTGATAACACGCTCTCATTGACGTTTAAAATGGTTTGTAAGTCGTATAGCGCATCAAAGAAGAGATTGGCCGCGATTTGTTGCTCTTCTTTGGTGACCCACTTGCCGATAGTAATACTGCGAAAATTAAACAGCTTTCTAATATCCTGAAAAGAAACATCAGCACCGTCTCTATGACTCGGACCGTTGCGATAAAAAGGCTGATGAAGTCTTCCGGTAGACACGCTAATTTAACTACTCATTTCAACGAGTATTTGCTCACACCATTGAGCAATACGTTCATCAGTTTGGTCAAACTGATTTTCGTCATCGAGAGAAAGACCAACAAAGTGGGTTTTGTCTTCGTTAAGCGCTTTCGATTGAGTAAACTCGTAACCGCTATTTGGCCAGTGTCCAATAACCTTGCAGTTCGAGGGCGCAATAGCGTCGTGCAACATACCTAAAGCATCTTGGAACCAGTCAGCATAGCCATACTGATCGCCCAAACCAAACAAAGCGATGATCTTGCCATCTAGATTTAGCGTGTGCACTTCTTCCCAATGAGATTCCCAGTCTTCTTGAAGTTCACCAAAATCCCACGTCGAGATGCCAAAAATGACGATGTCGTAGTGTTGGGTCAGCGATAAGCTGTCATCTTTGATGTTATGTAGTGTTACTACTTCTTCATCAAATAAGGTATTCAGCTGCCCTTGGATTTTCTCAGCAGCCATCTCGGTATAACAGGTAGTTGATCCGTAAAATAAACCAATGGAAATCGTTGGTTCACTCATGAAGTACCTCGTATTCTTCGGAAATTTAGTGAGGGGGTTAGCCTACAACTACCCCTCTTTTATGGGCGGGAATTCTACTTCTTTTCCATCACTCATCAAAGCCTTGCACAACACAGTATGATTATCTGGGCTTAATTCAAGTAAACCAATCGCACTACCGTTCAGAAGTTCTCCTCGCGAACCCGCGGGTTTACGCGCTTTTACCGTCATGTTTCGCCTACGGGTGAAAATATTCAGTAATGACGACGGACCGTAAAGTGCTCGATTGATTCGATCTAGCGTTTTAATGAGTTTGTCGGGGAACGCATTCTTCATTCCGCTACACGTAAACTGAGTGATATGCGGACTGTTTTTTCGATACCTGAGTCTTACGTCATAAACAAAGGAATAGTGCACATCGCCAGACAATATAATGAATTCTGGAGGGGTATTGTAATGGGTGAAAATGTTCAGCATCACATTGGCTGTGCCTTGATGGGCCATCCAGTTTTCAGCGTCTACCGTGAGGGCCTTGCCGAAAAAGGTAAACACTTTCTGAATTGCCTCGATAAATTTAACCCCATAAATGGGTGCCGCCGAAATTACGATTACAGCTTCTTTACCGATGATTCCTTGCTGAAAATCACAAAGAGCTTCCCAATCCATCAAACCTGAGGGTTTGTTTAAGCTCGACTCAGAACGCCAGCGGCGAGTACGCGTATCGAGCACCGCGATAGGTGGCGTGGTGTCTAAACGATAGTCCCACTGTTCGAAGTGCAATAAGGTCTGAATAAACTCATCTTGCTCTTTAAGTGACGACGTTTGAAACACTTGCTTCGCTTGGTTGATAAGTGGCGCAACTTTGGTCGGAGCATTTCCCCAACCCTGACACAATAAGTAGCCGGTGAGTGCATTCCCTATCATCCGCTTAGAAAATGGATTGTTGTATACCTCTTGTTCCCAGCCGCGAGTGAGGTTCCAGTCATCAGTGACGTCGTGATCATCAAAAATCATATAGCTGGGGATATGTGCAAGTACTCGTTGTACTCTTGGTAAATCCTCAACAAAGTTTTCAATGACTTTTTGTTCTTCATCAAAGAGCCCTTGGTGGATGTCTGGCACTTTTTCTGAAGAAAGTTTAATGTTTTCCCACAATACTGGTGACCACACCAGCAAATACATGGCGATAATCTCGTTACACGAAATGAGATGGTTTTTCGCATTCACCGAGGTAAACACTGGCTTTTTCTTAGCGCCAAAGAACATTGACGCCAGCAAGGTATTGGTTGCTATTTGAGGCAGTAATTGTTCGCGCTCGTAGTAGTTATGAACGTGGTTGGGCAAGTCATCTGAATGGCTAACTGTTGCACCTTCAATGGATTCTCCCGTCAGCCCCAACATAGAAATGGTTTGCTGTATGGCTTGTAGCATAGGCCCAGCGACATCGTCAGCATAAATTTGGTCGCCGGTCATAAACAAAATGTCTGGTTTGTCGTTTCCAGTCGCATTTGCTTCCGCAAAAACGTTATCTACCTGCGCAAGTGCGTCTCCACCTTTATGGTGAGGCTTTCTACAAGAGCCATGAAGAATCTTGGTCGGTGAGGGCACCCAGCGAAAACTCAGTGAAGGTTCGCCTTTGTAGAGCAGGCGAGGAAGATACTTTTGCCAGTCTTCTTGAAATCCATCATCCGCAAACTGAATGTCATAGCTTATTGGTTCGTTGGGCGTGAATGCTTGAGTAGGGGTAACCGACAACAGGTAAATATGTGCGAATTCGCCAACGCTCACGTATTCGCTGCTTGACCGAGTTTCTAGTTTTATACCGTTTTGCGCGAGCAATACGTCGACATCAACCACTTTAGAGGTAACTAACCATAGGTGGCAGCTTGTAGCTGACACATGTCTGACGATAGGACCTGCGATGACTGCGGGGAGCGAAGACGAAAAAATAACGACGGATCCTTCTTTGATGTTGTTTTTTGTTACCATACTCTTTTTTGGGCTTTAGGGGTATCGTCTATATACTCCGTTACAAATTTCACATTTATTTACGTAGAAATGACACGAATTGGTCATAATCTAGACTGTGATGATAAGTAATACTCCAATTTTTATATGTTTAGGAAAATATAGCTAATGAACAAATCATTGATTGCTATTGCAGCATTAGCATTAGTCATCTCGGGGTGCGGTGATGCGAAAACATCGCCCGTCCTATCAGAGTCCCAATCCGTAATTTTGGTCGGCGGGCAGTGGATTACTGGTGAAGATGGCAACATCATGGAAGATCCTCAAACCTCTGGTCTTATTGCCGTTAACTCTGAGCTCATTACTATTGCCGACGCGAGTGCGTTAGAGCATCAGCAATTGAAACTCCATACGATTTCCCCTGATACCGCGCTAATTACCGCACAGTCTGAAACCTTCACCCAGTCTCGGCGGGTGCGCAGAAGTTGTTTTAGTACTTATTTGTCAAGCTCCCCTGATTTAGAGGCCTTGGTGGTGAACCCTGCTAACCCAGATGTGTTTTACACCGTTACTGAGGATGCAACGCGAACAGGAGCTTTGTCGGTGTCATGTCAGAACAAGGTTGCCAACACTGGTTCAACAGATTACCCAACCTTATTGGTTAGGTTAGAGCGCAAGGGTGAGGGGCTTATTGAGATTACCCATGTTAGACCTCTACAATTCCCTGCAGAGTACGAGGTGGGTAACTTTCCAAACGATGGTATCGAAGGAATGGCGCTGCATACCGACGGTACACTCTATCTGGGCTTAGAGAAAGACAAAGCTGGACAACCAAGAGTATTCACCCTAACACTCAATGAAGGTTTTTGGCAAAGTAGCGATTTTGCGGTAGTCAGCGATCCACAGCTCGATGTGCCTCGCTTTACACAAGGGAATCACCCCATCAATGGAATGACCTTATACACTCATCAAAACGGTTTATTCTTGTTGGCTGCGGCACGAAACGACGATGAGTTATGGATTATTGATACGCAAGGCAACAGGCCGACCAAAAAGCTACAGCTGAGCTTTCAAGCACCAGCGTTAGAAGGGTGTGCGGCGTCGATTATGGATAACGCGTCAATAGAGGGGCTAGCAGTCATCGGGCAAACCTTGTATCTCATTAACGACCCGTGGAAAAAGCACTATTTAGAAAACATCACCTGTGAGGCAGAAAAACCTCGTTATGAAGCCATGGCTCCATTGCTTTTTGAGCTTACGCTAGATTCAGGATGGTTTGAGTAACCATACGGGAGGAAAAGTGGCGTACAACCTTATGCCGAACAATTAAATTCGGACGGTTGTTTTGACGCCACTGAGGGAAAGAAGCAACTTTTTCCGTCACGCCATTAACCCATCCCTGGGGGGCTCCGCTTCGGCATCCATGCCT
The DNA here is from genome assembly GCF_006538345.1 of Alteromonas sp. KUL49. Classification (GTDB taxonomy): domain Bacteria; phylum Pseudomonadota; class Gammaproteobacteria; order Enterobacterales; family Alteromonadaceae; genus Alteromonas. The sequence goes on from NZ_BJKL01000015.1 coordinate 38,382, forward strand.
CAGACGGACGTAAAAAGTGCCTTGCTTTCCCTCCAAAATCTCAACTTTTTCCAGATGAGTGGTAAAAGGTTGTACGCCACTTTTCGATACAGATTGCGTCGAGGTTAGCTTTTTAATCGCGCAGCGAAAGTTTTCTTAAACTTGGCTAATTTAGGGGCGACTACCATTGAGCAATATTGGTTCTGAGGATTATTTTTGAAATAGTCTTGGTGGTAGTCTTCTGCTTGGTAGTAGTTGTTTATTGCTACGACTTCAGTCACTACGGGGTCTGGCCAAATTTCTTCTTTAGTGATTTCGTCGATGATAGCTTCGGCTTGGGCTTTTTGATCTTCGTTGTGATAGAACACTGCACTTCGGTATTGAGTACCCACATCGTTGCCTTGTCGATTGAGCTGAGTCGGATTGTGCAAAGAGAAAAATATCTCCAGAATTTCTCGGTATGAGATACTGTTTGCATCAAAGGTGACTTGAACGACCTCAGCATGCCCAGTCTCTCCTGTGCATACCGCCTTGTAGCTTGGGTTATCAATATGGCCTCCGGCATAGCCGGAAAATGCGCTTACAACGCCATCTACACTATTAAATGCAGATTCAATACACCAAAAACAACCTCCCGCCAGCGTTGCTACTTGTGTGTTTTCCATCGTTTTTCCTCATTCTTTCTTTGCTACACAGTGTGGGTATAAGTCATTTAGTTCTCAAGTCATCCGTACGGTATTTTTTAGCGTATATAGATATATGAAATGCTGCGATGTTTTAACTTTTTGCAGTACGACCGATAGCTAATGCGATATTGCAGTTCTTTACGTTTCATGAGTAATTATATGATCATTTTTTACGATGGATTTTGTCCTCTTTGCATGGCTGAAATGCGTCATCTAAAAAAGCGCGATAAACACAATGTACTCCAACTTGTAGACATTCAATCGCCGACCTTTGAGCAAGAGTACCCTTACCTCAATTGGGAGGACCTCAACGCAAGGATCCACGGAATGTTGCCAGACGGCACCTTAATTACAGGGTTAGACGTAACACATTTAGCATGGGATGCGGTAGGTATGGGCTGGTTATACGCGCCTCTCCGTTGGCCTGTGATAAAACCTATTGCAGATTGGTTCTACACTAAATTTGCTAAACACAGATACACCATCTCTTATTTACTTACAGGCAAAAAACGAGGTTGTGATCGATGTATTCCGGAGTCTAACAATGACAAATAACGTTCTAGTTGTCGGTGCATCAGGGGCTATTGGGCAAGCATTGGTCGAGCAGTTGGCAAGCGAGGGGAATATTGTATACGCGGTGAGTAGAGACGGTGCACGTCCTGTACACTGGCCGGAGACGGTAAGCGTATTTGCAATGCCTCAGCATGACGAACAAGCGATGGAGCAATTTAAAGCTGATTTGATGGAAAGTGGCGTTCGTTTTTCTTTGGTGGTTGTCACTACCGGCGTTCTACATAATTCAGAAAGATCTTTACTCCCTGAAAAGCGTTTAGAAGATATTTCAGCGCAAGCGTTAAGTGAGTACTTCACCGTAAACAGTGTTATTCCCATGCTGTGGTTAAAGCTTATCGTTCCGCTAGTAGAAAATAATGCCACGGTAGTGTGTTTAAGTGCTCGAGTGGGAAGTATCTCAGACAATAAATTGGGTGGTTGGTATGGATACCGGGCTTCTAAAGCAGCGTTAAACATGTACATAAAAACCGCCTCGGTAGAATATCAACGACGTAAGAAGGGGGTTGTTTTTGTTAGCTACCACCCCGGAACAGTGGATAGTGCCCTCTCTGCACCATTTCAGAAAAATGTGGCGTCAAAAAAACTGTTTACACCAGAGTTTACCACTCAGCAGTTGCTGCAACATATCAAAGGGTTAGACCGTGACAAGGCGGTTCATTTTATAGACTGGCAGGGCGTAGAGATTGAGTGGTAATTCATATTTCCACGCCTGCAGCCAGTAATCCTCGACCAACCTCAAGACTTTTCCAAATACTGCTGTTACCATGCAGTGCTAGGGGCTGTTGATCTTTGCAGTACGTTTTTGCAGCGAAGTGTTTGTCATTTAGACAAGGAAATGCTCATGCCGTGTAGCCATCTACACAAGTGAGCGTTGACGCCGTATAAATGACAAACAATTGCTGCCTGAAAGGTTCATCCAAGCGAACCTCATACTGCTTCACTCGTTGCTCTTTTGGAATAACCAAACTACGCGCCTCGTTTATTGTCTGAGGCTCGCTTGGAGTGAACAAAAAGTGTACTGCAAAGGTCAACAGCCCCTAGAGTGTGTTTGCGCTACATAAAGTACAAACAAACTGATGATTATCAGGTTGAAGTAATACAACTATTGCCATCCCGGTACACATAAGAATAACTCAACAAGAGGAAGGTATATGAGCGGGGCCAGAGAACAGTTCGGATCACGCATTGGATTCATTTTAGCGGCAGCAGGTTCTGCCGTTGGTATAGGTAATTTAGTAGGGTTCCCAGTGGGAGCTGCAAAAAATGGCGGTGGTGCATTTTTATTGATGTATGCCATTTTTGTGTTCGCCATTTGTTTACCTGTAATGCTTGCAGAAATGTCTGTGGGCCGCCACGCTCGCAAAGATCCTTTGGGAGCGTATCGAGAAATCAGCGGTAATGCTCCGCATTGGAAACTCGCTGGTTGGATGGCAATTGCTACACCTTTCATGATAGCCGTGTTTTACATGGTTATTACGGTGTGGATCTTTGGATACTTGGTTGAAGCTGTCAGCGGAAACTTAGCCGAATTAGCCAACCCAGAAACCTTTAACACCTTTATTAACTCATCCACCGTTTTTGCATACATGGCCGTTGTTGTAGCTGTGGTATATCTAATTCTGCAAGGTGGTGTGAAAAAAGGCATCGAAAAAGCGGCTAAGCTCCTCATGCCCGCGCTGTTTGTAATGCTGCTCGGTTTAGTGGTGTTTGTACTTACTCGTGACAACGCGATGGCGGGAGTAGAGTTCTACCTTGTGCCTGACTTTTCAAAGATAACAGCGCCAGTTATCAACGGCGCGTTGTCGCAAGCATTTTTCTCACTTTCATTGGGTATGGGGATTCTAATTACCTACGGTAGTTACATGAACAAGCAGTCAGATGTGCCTAATTCAGCGAAGCTGGTGGCTATTACTGACACAGCCGTCGCTTTTACTGCTGGCTTGATGATACTTCCTGCGATTTTCTCATTTAATCCCGATATCAATCCAGACGAATTGAGTGAGTCTTCTGTAGGTATGATTTTTACTTATTTACCTGAGATTTTCTTGGCACTACAGTCCTCTATTGGTTACTTCGGCGCATCTGCGGTGGCAAGTTTGTTTTTCTTGTTGGTATTTTTTGCGGCAATAACGTCATTGGTTTCAATTTTTGAAGTACCAGTAGCGGCACTCATGGACGAGAAAGGTGTTAGCCGCAAGTGGGCGCTAGCATCGTTGGGAAGCGTCATGATTGTGCTGGCGGCGCTGAGCGCGTTGTCGTTCGGTAAAGTAGAGTTTTTGACTAAATTCGTTGCTTACGCTGGCGCTGACAAATCTCTTTTCGACGTGATCTACGACGTATTTTACGACACGATTTTGCCGTTGAATGGCTTGTTGATTTGTATTTTTGTGATCTATCGTTGGAAGCGAGCTAACTTCAACAAAGCTCTCGAAGAGGGCAGTGAGAATTTTACGGGCAGTTGGTTCGAGCGTTATGTTGATATCTCGTTGAAAACCTTTATTCCTGCCATTTTGTTGATTATCTTTATCAACACTGTTGCGGTTAAATACTTCCAAATTAGCCTATTTGGCTAGAGTGATTGCAGTAGCAGTGCGTATTTGGCGCACTGCTATTCAGATAGGCGTGTTACGCTAAATCGCCGAACTTGGGTGTTACCCCCAAGGCTTGCCAACTCTTCTCAGCGTTTATTACCTTACCACAAGGTGGTTTGTCAGTATCGTCAAAAGTGGGCAACGTTAGTTCTCGTTCCGACGCCAATTTCGTGTAGTAGTCGCCTCGTTTAGGGTGAGATGGTGAACTTAGATGAAATACTTCTCCTCGTGGCACTCGACTTATAACGCTAACCAAGGCCTCTGCTACGTCTCTCCCATCAACCAGGTTAACTCTTTTATTACCTTGTTTGAGGTGCCTTCCGGATAGGCTATTTACCGGATGTCGATCTGGGCCAATAAGTCCCGACAGTCTTACGATAGTTGAGCAATGTGGAGCATTTACTAGCAAGTGGTTTTCAATTGCTACATGAGCGATGGCCGATGAGGTTTCAGGTTGGGTTGCACTCGTTTCTGTAATTTTGTTGCTGTGGCTATCACCATAAACCGAAGTGGTACTAATAAAAACAATTTGCTCAACATTTGCTTCTAGTGCGTCATTCACCAGTGATTTCATTTGATGGGTATAAGCTTCAAAATCAGCTCTTCTTCTGCCTGGGGGTATATTGAGAATCAGTGTGCTGTGACTCAATAGTGACACAAGATTTACTGTGTCATCACCTAGTTTAAAAATATAGGAATCAATGCCTTTGGCCTTTAACCGTTCGGCTTTGTCAGGTGTGGTGGTAGTTGCCGCTACATGCCAATTGTTAATATTATCGGCAGTGAGCTTAGCCTCTACATAACCTGCCATCCACCCATAACCACAAAATACAACTCGCCGTGCCATTTACACCCCTTAAAGCAGAAAAAGTATGATAGTTATAACATCATACTTTTTTTCGTCGCTTTGAGTTCAGCGTTTGTTGATTGAAGCGAAATTACATTCTCATGTGACCGTCTACATTGAATAGATCAAGGCCATCTAGCCCAGGGATTTCAGTTTGCATTTTATCTTCTGCAAAGTCGGCTTTGACTAGTACTTCACATAAAGCATCTGCTCTTATCTCTAGCGCTTCTGCTTGTGCCTCTACACGCTCTTCAATGGTTTCGCCAAAGCGTTCCATACGTTCTTCAAAGGCGCTCATGTCTCCGCCTTCCCACAACATTTGAGTACCAATAGAGATGAGAATTTTACCCATTGATTGCGTTATCAATGACTCAAGTTCTTGTTCAAATTCAGATTCCCACGAGTTTCCAAACCAACCAGACTCTCCAAAGTTGTTTGAGTCTATTCGCACATTACCGTGGCTATCGTAAAACGCAGTATCAAGTTCCTGGCTCAAAGATGTGAACATATCGCGGAATTCATCATCTAGGTCGTCATCACCTAACAGCTCACCAAATACCTCTGATACGGCAACATTAGCAATTTCCAATCCGTCTTTTGCTAGTTCGAGTGTCATTGGAATTGCAGTATCAATGTGTGTGTAGTAATCAGATACCCACATTTGCTGCTGACCATCCAACTGCATCACTTCACCGTTTACAGACAGCTGATGCTCAGGGGTAATTGTCATGGTCGAACCGTTTTTCATATCAACAGTAAGCACACCTTTGTAATACTGCAGATTACCATCCAATTCGATATCACAGCTATTGTCATGAGCATAAGCTGCGTTGGCTGATAAAAGTAAACCGGTAACTGCAAGTGCTAATTGTTTTTTCATCAGGGATCCTTATCCATTTCTAATCAATCGGCCACACTGGGCATTTGTTTTTAAAGTTGCAAAGGCTAGGCCAAAAAATAAAATTTATGAAATACAGTCACTTATGAATTATCATTGAGTTCATTAGTTGAGGATTAGTCAATTCTGTAGTGAAAAAACTAACAAATTAGCTATTTTGACCAAGATCAAAAATGTTACGGTAAAGCCCAAAATTCCATAGTTATCTTTTTGATTGCCATGTTCAATTCCCCATAATTGGTGCATAATAACGCCAGATTTTGTAAAGGGTTAAGAGATTATGGCAGATTGGACTAATGCACTCATGTTCGCTGTTGCACTATTGGCTTTCACTTTAGGGCTTAGCAGCATCATTATGAGTTTCATGACGACCGAAACTGGCGCTAAAGGCATGCAAGAGAAGATCGAGTATGGTTTCTTTGGCGTTTCAGGTTTAGTGGTGTGTCTTATGATGGGATATGCACTCGCTTAACCTAGCTAGCGCTACCCAACATTCACTATCAAAAAAGCGATGTAGAGTTACATCGCTTTTTTTGTGCTTGGTGTTGCTAATGTTACTTTAACCTTTCAGGTTGGAGTCTCTTTGATAAGCTTTTAGCTCAAATAGTGGAAGCATGGCCATAACATGGTCAAAAATATCCGCCTGAATGTGTTCGTACGCCACCCAATTTTTTTCTTTGCTAAAACAATAGAGCTCAAGAGGAAGTCCTAGCTCATTGGGGCGAAGTTGACGCACCATGACTGTGAGTGACTGGTTCACCATCGGATGCTGACGTAAGTAGTGTTCCAAATACGCTCTGAACGTGCCTATGTTGGTCAGTGCACGTCGGTTTCCCACGTCGCTCGCTGCAATATTTTGACTTTCATGATACTCGGCAAGGTCCTTGTATTTGCTTTGCATGTAGTCTTTCAACGGACGGATATTCGATAGGGTGGAAAGTAGCGCATCGTCGCAGAGCTTAATAGACTGAATATCAATATAAATTGCGCGCTTAATTCGTCTTCCGCCTGACTCCTGCATACCACGCCAATTTTTTATGACTTCGGTGGTGAGGCTATAAGTAGGAAGTGTCGAAATAGTATTGTCCCAGTTCTGCACTTTAACCGTGGTGAGTCCAATTTGCTTTATCTCACCATCGACCTCAAATTTTTGCACCTCGATCCAATCGCCGTTATTAAACATGCGGTTAGCTGCAATTTGAATGCCTGCAACAAAACCTAAAATAGTGTCTCTAAAAATTAATAACAACACTGCAGCTATGGCAGTGAAACCAGATACAACTAATAGCGGGCTTTTATCTGCTATCAGCGATATACACAGCACCAATACTAATAAAGTCAGCGCTAACTTTAATACTTGTATGAAACCGGTAATGGGTGCTCGCTTGGCATGTGCCGAAGCGTTGTAGGCATCTTCTACAGTGCTTAATATTGCGTATATGGCCAGTAGTCCACTCACGAGCATGTACAACTGGGCGCCCTTCACCAGAAGACTGCTCAACGAGGAAGATTCGCTAATGAGCATGGGAGTACACAAATACACAAACATGGCTGGCAGAATATGTAGCAATCGACGGAAAAAGCCGTGTTCGTGTAAGGCGTCGTCCCAACGGTTACTCGTTTTGGCAATCCACGCAATGAGCTTTGGACGAAGAATGAGGCGAGCGATCAGATACAGTATGGTGGCAAACAGAAATAGTGTGCTTAGCGCTATCACCTGATAGTTAAATGAATCTAACGTAAGTGTAGGGAACACTCCAGTAAATACATCGAGTAGATATTCCTGTGCTGGTGTACTCATGCGAATGCCCCTATTTTAGCCTAGTTCAACAGATTTGCTATGGTGGAGTCTTTGTTTTTCCACAAGTTATTTAACCATTTCTGGATTTGCTCTCTAGCAGTAGGGCCCGATTCGACCACTTGAGTTTCAGGCACAGGTGTGACGTTCACGTCGATAATGATTTTCGTCATAGTACCGCTCAGCATAGCCATCATCGGGTGTTTTTTATTCTCTGGATAAAGTAATGAAATATCCAATACGTTGGTAAACAAGTGCCCCATTGCACCCATGGTAAATGATACTCCGCCGGCTTTAGGGGGTAATAGGTGTTGATAGGGACTCTGTTTAGCAAGGTGTTTTTGCTCGGTAAAGCGAGTGCCTTCAACAAAATTAATTACCGTTGTGGGAACCGTTCTAAATTTTTCGCAAGAAGCTTTGGTGGTCTCTAGGTCTTTGCCGCGTTTTTCGGGGTGCTTTTCAAGATAAGCTCTTGTGTATCTTTGCATAAAAGGCATGTCTAGTGCCCATGCAGCCAAACCTACAAAAGGGAGCCAAATCAGCTCTTTTTTGAGAAAGAACTTTGGTGCTGGAATGCGATTCGCGGCAAATTCAATAAGGAGCACTATGTCTAGATAACTTAAGTGGTTTGCAATAATCAAATACCACTTATTTTTTGATAATTCGCCGTGTACCGCACATTCGATATCAACAGCGTTGAATACTCGAATGAAAAATACACTGACTTTGCCAAAGCTAAACATGAAAGCGTGCATCAAACCATTCCAGAATAACCTTACTTTTTGGCCCAGTGGTAGAAGCTTGATAAGGCCGAAGATGATCACTAAGCCACCCCATAATGCAAGATTCGCTATTTGGAGTGTGGTGTGTACAACAAAAACTAATGGAGATAAAAGGGTGCGTATCATAGTGACTTCTGATTTGTTTGGTTTAGTTCTAATAAGTTGTTTTTCTGCTGCCACTGTGCATTGAGCCAGCTTTGGAAGCGAGTACGCACTTGCGGGTTTTCAAAATAGTCATCGCTGAAGTGTCCGTTTTCTACAATGTCTTTGATAGGTGTTACTTGTATGTTTACACGAATATTCTTCACTTTCCCACAAACAAAGTCCCAGTAGCTTGGAATTTCCGCAGGATATTCAATGGTTACATCGATAAGTTTATGTAGCTGACTTCCCATCGCCGACAGTACAAAGGCAACTCCACCGGCCTTTGGTTTGAGAAGGCGAGAAAAAGGCGATTTTTGACGACTATGTTTCTCTTCAGTAAATCGAGTGCCTTCAACAAAATTCATTATACTGACTGGCTTGAACCTAAATTTTTCACACGCTTTTTTTGTAGTTTCCATATCTTTGCCTTTCATGTGCGGATTTTTTGCAAGATATGACTTTGAGTATCTGCGCATGAACGGAAAGTCGAGTGCCCACCAGGCAAGCCCGAGAATCGGTACGTAAATCAGTTCTTTTTTTAGAAAGAACTTCAAGAATGGGATTTTGCGATTAAAAATTCTCTGCAGTACGAGAATATCAACCCATGATTGATGATTTGCAATGACCAAGTACCAGTCTTTGGGTGTAAGTGCATCAAGCCCTGTTACGTCAATTTGAGTTCGGCTGAATATTTTCTGATTGAGGTTATTCACCGATATCCACGCAGTAGCGCAGGCATCTAAGATATACGATATGAGTTTTCTCCAAGGCTCAAATGGAATTAATTTGAAGACCGAAAAAATCAAGATTGGCGTCGCCCAAAACACTGTGTTGACGAAATAAAGTAACACTGACACTGAGCCTATTGCGTGAGAGAAGAAATTACTAATCATCGATCCTACCTTTACCTTAATCTCGCCTAGTGTAAACGAACTGATTGAAAAATCCGACCAGTGACTTACTTCTATTGAGTATTGTGCCGTAAACTTACGCTATGATTTACAAAAGAATATTGTGATTTAGAGAGTTTTTATGGAACTGATTAGCGAAAATCGAGTGTTTGGTGGGCGTCATTGTAGATATTCTCATTCTGCTACTACTACGAATTGCACCATGACCTTTGCTATCTTTTTACCCCCCTTTGCTTCCGCGGAAAACCCAGTCCCCGTCTTGTACTGGCTGTCGGGCCTCACCTGTACCGATCAAAACTTTATGCAAAAAGCGGGTGCAATGAAATTGGCAGCTCAGCTTGGTATGGCGATTGTGGCCTCTGACACTAGCCCAAGGGGTGATACCGTGCCGGATGATAAAGCTCAGGCCTATGATTTTGGTTTGGGTGCTGGTTTTTACGTTGATGCGACCGAGGCACCTTGGTCTACTCACTATAATATGTACTCTTATGTGGTTGATGAGCTACCTGCACTTATTGAGTCAAACTTCCCGGTGACTGGCGAAAAGTCAATATCAGGACACTCCATGGGAGGCCACGGTGCGATGGTGATTGGCCTGCGCAATCCAAATCGATACGTATCGATTTCTGCATTCAGCCCCATATCTTCACCTATGAATTGCCCGTGGGGACAAAAAGCGCTGGCTGGATACCTAGGTGACGACCAAAGTCGTTGGCAAGTCTATGACAGCGCTTATTTACTGGCTGAGAAAACCCATGAAATTCCCTTGCTTGTTGAACAGGGAACACAAGACGAGTTTTTGGTAGAACAGCTTAAACCCGAAGCATTAATCAATGCTGCGAACTCTTCCGATTCAACGCTTACGTTGAATATGCATGAAGGCTATGACCACAGTTATTTTTTCATTGCCTCTTTTATCGATGATCACTTAACTTGGCACGCAGAATATTTAGGGTTGGTGTAATTATTTAGACTCTCGCTCCGAATAAAAGTGAGGCGTAATCACCTCACTTCTGTTCATCTCAATCAATGAGTAGTGATTTAACAACACTAACATTCTCCACCCTCCCACTGTAGTCCTTTACCGAGCCATGGATTTACACCACTGGCCCTTGCCTGAGTTTACTGGGTGATGATTTTTGATTAATATTGATTTATCATGATTTAAAAAGATTTAACAAGGTAAGGGCGCAAGCGTAGTCAAACTTGTACTTTTGCGTTTCGCGTAGTGTGTCCCACTACTAACAAGCTGCCTTGTAATAACAAGAATCCTCGGAGTAAATGTGAGAATTTTCAAAATCGTTGTTGCCATCTCGACGCTCTTGCAGGGGCTGACTATCACAATAGCAGCACAAGCTGCCGAAGCTGTTAGTGAACCTGATGAACACCAAAACATCGTAATGATTGTTGTCGACGACCTGCGACCAGTATTAGGTGTATACGGAGATCAGAAGGCGCACACGCCGAACATCGATGCTCTGGCAAATAGAGGCGTCACCTTTACTCATGCGTATGCGAATGTACCTGTTTGCGGCGCATCTCGGGCTAGCATGTTAACAGGTTTGAGACCGACAAAAGATCGCTTTTGGGACTACAAAGCTAAAGCACAAGATGACGTACCGGGGGCTAAATCTTTACCTCAAGTCTTACGGGAAGCTGGCTATTATACAATGGCCATAGGCAAGATATTTCATCATAGTAGCGATCTGGCTGATGTGAGTTGGAGCCAAAGACCCCAGTCGGCAGGAATGTCTCACGCCACTGCGTTAAACCCTGAATCGGAACAATATCAAAAGCCAAGAGCAAACAATCCAAATGTTTTCAAAGGCCCTTGGTACGAATATGCGAATGTTGAAAATGAAGCTTATCCCGACGGTCGCGTTAAAGAAAAAGCACTTGATGCTCTTGAAGAACTGTCGAAAAATGATCAGCCCTTTTTCCTTAGTGTGGGATTTATTCGTCCACATTTGCCATTTTACGCGCCAGAGCGATACTACGACTTACACCCAGAGGACAAGTTCACCCCCTTCTTCCATCGAGAAAAGCCTTCGGGTGCGCCAGAGAGCTTAAAGGGGTCGGGTGAAATACGCTCGTATCATTTCAGAGATTACGAATACAACAGCGATGCTTTTCATGTGTCGTCACAACGGGGCTACTATGCTTCTGTGAGTTATATTGATGCTTTAGTGGGTGACATTACCAAGCAGATACAAGCGCTAGGTTTGGAAAAAAACACCACTTTGGTATTTCTAAGTGATCACGGTTTTAATTTAGGTGAACACAACTTTTGGACAAAACATAACCTGTTAGATACCGCTATGCGTATCCCTGTAATTCTTGCAGGCCCAAATATCGCTGAAAATCAAAAGACCAATGCGCTAATCGAGTTAGTTGATATTTTTCCCACAGTGACAGAGATCGCTAGTGTGACCCACGCTGAAGACATTGCAGGTGAAAGCTTTGTTCATGTGCTCGAAAATCCCGAGCTTGACCATAAACAACAAATTTATGCGCGATTTAAAGCGGGTGATGCAGTTGTCAGCCACAAAGGTATCTTTGCTTCTTACATGACTGACACTGCTGCAAGAGACGAAATGTTTTTTGACTTAGTATCAGACCCTCATGAAACACAGAACGTTGTTGACCAGTCGGCTTATTCAACAGTTACACATGCGTTACGTGAGCTTCTTAATAATTGTATCGAAAAGCAGAAGTGTGAAACTCAATGAAGTAACAAGTCTGTTCCTAACTCATTTTAATTGACTAGCACTAACGCTTCAGTGTGATTTCTATATCAATATGGCGGTTCGCCTCTGAAGCGTTTTTTGATAATATACCCGCCTTTAAATATGTCCTTTGATTCTGTCACTCTCTTTACCCCACTTTGGGTATAAAAGTTGACTGATTCCATTGAAGTCACCGATTTTTTGAAGGTAATGTTTTGCAATATAACGTGTTAATTGCACGCAAACCCATGGACGCGGTTTTATGAGTGCCCAAAAGTTAAATCGCAAATTTAGCGTTGCACCTATGCTCGATTGGACTGACCGTCACTGCCGCTATTTTTTGCGTTTATTATCTCGCAACACGCTTTTATACACAGAAATGGTCACCACTGGCGCGATCATTTATGGCAAAGGAGATTATCTTGGTTACAACCAAGAAGAACACCCAGTAGCTTTGCAGTTAGGTGGTTGTGACCCAGATGATATGGCCAGATGTGCGGTCTTGGCGCAAGAGCGTGGTTATGACGAAGTAAATATCAACGTGGGTTGCCCGTCAGACCGAGTAAAAAATGGCAGCTTTGGTGCAAGTTTGATGGCGCGCCCTGAAGTGGTTGCTGAATGTGTTTCAGCCATGCAAAAGCAAGTAGATATTCCAGTGACTGTAAAGTGTCGTATTGGTATCGATGATATGGATGAGTACGAAGACTTTGCCAAGTTTATTGATATTGTTGCCAATAGCGGGTGTGACACATTTATCGTCCATGCAAGAAAGGCATGGCTGCAAGGATTAAGTCCGAAAGAAAATCGTGAGATTCCGCCACTTAATTACCCCAGAGTACATGCGTTAAAGCAAGCGCACCCAGAATTGTCTATAAGCATCAATGGTGGTGTAAAAACCATTGAGGGCACGCTGGAGCAATTGACTCATGTCGATGGTGTAATGATGGGGAGAGAGGTTTACTCGAATCCTTACATACTCTCTAGCATAGATAAGCAAGTGTTTAACGACCACTCTCATGACATTATTTCTCGTCGAGAAGCTGTGCTAAAAATGCAGGAGTACATTGAAGGTCAAGACGATCCTTACTTTAAGCCATGGCATGCTGCACGGCATATGTTAGGACTCTATCAAGGTCAGGCCGGTGGACGTATCTGGCGTCGCTACCTGAGTCAAAACGGAACGGGTAAATCACCAGACCCTCAACTACTGCTCAATGCACTTGATGCGGTGGAAACTGCACAAAAAGAAGTGGAGAGCTTTAACGCGTCTCGAGCGGTGTAAATCTACTGGTCAAAATAGCTAATATCATTAGTTGTTTTGACCATTTATTAACCAGTGTTTCTTTTGTTCACCTACTCAAAAAAAGCTCAAATCACTTTTTTATATTTAAAATCATTTGGTTATCTGTTTTTATCTACTTGGCATAGGTTTAGCAATCCTCATAGGCATAGCAACTGCGGCGGGCCGTTGCACTAGATTCTTTTTTGAGGAAAACCATGAAAACGTCAATCATTGCAGCATCTTTACTTACATCAGTAGTCATCAGTCAGCCAGTCTCAGCGCAAGAGTCTGTGTTAGAAAACTTGCTTACTAATGTGGTAACCCATGCCTTCGAGGTGACATCTTTTGAGATTGAAAATAATGTTTACCAAGCTATAGCCAGTGCCTCGTTCCATTTTGAGCTCGACGGTGATGAGGCAAAAGGTACTGTCAGCGTAACAGACATTGCAGAAGCAAAGCAGCCTGAAGATGAGGCTATATCGCATGCTGCAGAGTGATCTGCTCGAAACACTACTGATAAACACTATAAAAAAC
>NZ_BJKL01000016.1 GCF_006538345.1 Alteromonas sp. KUL49
TATCCCCTGTGTGCCTTGCAAAGGCGGAAGGTAACTTAAGAGCGCTGGGGCGTTTTCAGCTGTTAGAGCGAAGCTTACTTCCCAGCTACTCGTTCAATAATAACGATGTGGTAGTGGTTGTCGGTCAAGACGGTCTTGTCGCCAACACACTCAAATATTTAGACGGGCAGCCAGTGATTGCAATAAACCCTGAGCCAAAGCGATGGGATGGCAAGCTACTACCGTTTGAGATTGAACAGTTGCACGATGTTGTCGTTGACTCAATGAACAACAAGCGTGAGCAAAAATCAATTACCTTTGCCGAAGCTGCCACGAACGATGGCCAAGTACTGTTAGCTGTTAACGATATATTCATAGGGCCCAAAAGCCATACATCTGCTAGGTACAAACTTGAGTGGCATGGCTTGACAGAAGTGCAATCATCTTCCGGAATTATTGTTTCAACAGGTTTTGGGTCAACGGGTTGGTTCCAGTCTGTTCTAGCAGGTGCCATGGGCGTTATGGGTTCAACTCAACACCCTGATGGTAACGGATTTGGTTGGAGTGAAAAGCGACTTCAGTTTGCAGTAAGGGAGCCTTTTCCCAGCAATGTTACTGGAACTGATATTGTTTACGGTGAAATTACCAACGGCTCTCAACTCATACTTGAGTCACATATGCCAGAGAATGGAGTCATCTTCTCTGATGGTATTGAAGATGACTTCATTCACTTCAATTCTGGCGTCAAGGTAACCATTTCAGTGTCTGAAAAGTCGGGATTGTTGATAGTTTGATGGTCAAACTCAAATAGTTAAACCACAAACACTGCAAGAGTGTGTTTCTAAAAGAGTGGTTAAAAAATGTCCACATTATTTACACTTCGTTAAAGGTTTGTTTAGTGGATATTGCTATCTCATTGTTTATCGTAACTATATTGTATATGGCTTTGTTATTGCTTTCGGCCTTATTAAGCAATCCATGTGGAGAAGTAGGATTTGCTAAATCTAAAAACTCTCTCACGGAGGATTCACTATGCCAACGGCAAAAAATCGCAATATTTACACCTTTCTTAAACTGGGAATCGCAGTATTACTCTCAATAACTATCAACCTTCCTGCATCAGCGGCGCTAATAGCATCTTGGTCAGGGGAGGGTAATGCAAATGACTCATCAGGTAACGGGTACAATGGCTCTCTGGTTGGAAACACATCTTATGGCACCGGTGTGTCGGGGCAAGGGTTTGTTTTCGATGGAAACAACGACTACGTTTCTTTTAATAATGTCGACTTCGCACAAGGTAGTTATTCCATCAGCGGTTGGTTTCAGGTTACCAACGATACTGTCAATAATACGGTTTTCTCAGCGACTCAGTTTGGTGGTTCAAGCCATGGGATCATGGTTAGAGTTGAATCAAGCGGCAATTTGCGATTCTTGCACCGTTTTCCCTATGGCTCGTCAGGTGGCACCAGTCTTTTTACTTCAGGGTTGTCATTAAATGATGGTGACTTTTATCACTTTGCTGTAGTTAAAAATGGGGCTTCAATGAGTACTTTTATAGACGGAGTTCTGTCCGCTAGCACTACGGATAGTAGTACTTTTACATCATCCATGAACATTGACTTAGGGATAAACAGTCGCAATTCATTGGTCCATGACTTTAACGGTACTATTGATGAAGTCGGTGTATATAATCATGCATTGACTCTTGAAGAAGTGGCTTTGTTAGCAGGGGCTTCTAGTACACCAGTGTCAGCACCTTCGCCTATTCTCCTCGCTATTTTGGGGTTAGTAACCATGATGCTATATAGGAAGTATCGTTTTTAGTTGTATAGCCATGTTAACGGCCTCAATCAGTTAATTGAGGCCGTTAAAAACTCAGTCAATATCGAGCCACGAACTGACAGCCGTTCACTCCGCTCCCATATACAAGCCAACAAACGCCAGTGAATCAATCACGCCGTGCACAAGGATAACGGGCCACAAGTTTTTCTTAAGTAACAAATAGCTCACGCCAAAGGCTACTCCGACTAATCCTGTCATAACAAAGCCTCTGATACCTTGATAGTGGTAGTGTCCAAAGCCAAAGATGATCGCAGGAATAATTACCGCAGCAATGGTGGCTAGTGTTGAACTAGGCAGTGCTTCTTGTAGTCTAGTGACCAGGTAACCACGAAAGAACATTTCTTCACCAAACGCAGCCGAAACCCACACTATTGCCAACCACATAAGTAGCTTGGGTAAATTGTCTCGTACCTCACCAAATCGCGCTTCTACGCCGTCCGATACTTCAAGTAGTGCCGTAATTTGCAATGTTTCTGCCAGTGTCATTACTGAACCTACCGCAATGGCAAATGCGATAAACACGAGAAAAGCTTGTGGTATCACTAGCAGCTTTGATTTCAGCCCCTGTAATGGTTTTAACCCGTATTGCGACCACGATTTACCTTGTGAGCGTAGGTACAGCGTGAGTAGTAGTAGCGTTGAAATCAGGGTGATGGGTCCTGCGTATTTCATTGTCCAATGCAAAACCAGTGATTTGCTTGCTAGAGCAAATACCACAAAGAACAGAATTTCGAGCACAGCAAAAGTACGACTTGATGAAGTCATAATAATACCTCTTAAAGAGTAAGTTGTCATAGCCGGCGATCGATTGTCGCCAGCTGTATATTGGGTGTGTAGAGTTACCGCTGTATGAGCAGATAACTCGCGATACTGGTTTGAAGCGACACGAGTAGCCTTGATATGTGCATCGACAATGTCATGCCAATGGCTCCAACGATGGTGGTAATCGGGAACCAAAACCATGGAATATCTACTGCCAAGTGTGGCGAAAATCCGTGAATGATAGGGTCCACAATTGGGGTAAGTATGAGTGCTATCGAGCTCACAAAAAGTAAGCACGAAGCAGCAAAATACGTGGCGCTTAGCGGAAGATGAAGCATGGTGTATAAGGTTGCACGCCAGCCTTGAGGTGATTTCAACACACTCGATATCGCCTGCCACCAAGTGGATGGTGCCCCCGTTCTGGTTATTCGGCTTGGCCGTCTTGGCATACGAACACCTAGCAAGCTGTTTATAAGCTGACCTTCAATGAGAGCAAGATAGGTCTGGCTTTTCAAGAATAACGCAAGAAAGGGGAGTCCAACGCCTACGATAGACAATACCAATGCAGGTACACCAAACAGTGCTAACCAGCCAAAATAAGCAATACTGAGCGGCAGAGAAATAAAAAAGTAACTTAGCGATTTGTAGCTTTTGAAGCTCGACAATGGTGCAAAAAATCCGTTGAAAAGTGGTGGTTTAGACGCTATACCATGCACAAAACGTTGGGTGTCGTGTTCAAATTTGATGTACTGAGCTGCCACCTCTTTTGGGCTACCAAATGCTTCGATGAGTTCCGCCATATTCTTACTTTCATCATTGGCCAATGCATCCAAAAAGTGATTTTCGGCGTCGTACATGGCATCTTGCACTAAACCAGCTGGTTGGCCGTGTAATGCAGATTGCAGCTCATTTAAATAATGCTGAATGTCGTCATAAGGTTTATTCATTGTTATCACCCAAGCCTAAAATGTTATTCACTTGATGCTGGGTGGCTCTCCACGTAGATACCCATTGTTCAAGCACCCGTTTTCCCAGTGGCGAAATGCTGAAATATTTTCTTGGCGGTCCGCTTTCCGACAGTTTGACCTCACAGTCGAGTAATCCTTTGCTATGCAAATTGCGCAAAACAGGGTAAATCGCCCCCTGTTTGCCGTCGTTACTCTGCTGTAAGGCTTTTGAAATTTCGTAGCCATACATAGGAGACGCAGATTGGCCTATCACCGACAGCAGCATGAGGGAGACTGTTCCCGAGTTAAGTTCTTTTTGAAACTTTTTAACCTGCTGTTCCAGCATGTCGTCTTCTTGTAAATCGCTTTTTTCTTTACTCATCGATACTAGTGTTTAGTTATCACTATGATTAAGTTAACACTAGTGTTTGGTTAATACTAGTGGTTTCATGATCTGGGTTGTATCAAAATGTAAAAATGCACTGAGCCAACAACAGTGTTCGAAGCTGCCATTAGCTTGGTGCGAAGGAGAATTTAGTCTTGGGTAATGGTGTTTAGGTGTTCTATTAGGTAATCGGCAAACGCTTTTGCCACAGGGGATTGGGTGCGTCGTGATGGAGTAAGTAAACTCAATTGGGCTTTGCCAGAAATCCATGTGGGTAACACCCGTTGTAGTGAGCCATTACTCAGCTCTTTTTTACAGGTATAAGCAGGCAAACTGACAATCCCCATACCTTCAACTGCCGCTTTTATAAGGGTGCTCATGTCGTCGCTACACAATTGTGGCGTGAAAGGAATAGTGGTTTTTACACCGTCTTGATTTTGTAGCGTCCAATGCCCGCTGGTAGGTTGCCACCCAAGTTTTAAACTTTGTCTTTTATACAAATCGTAGGGTGTGGTTGGGTTACCTGCGTTGGCTAAGTAGGCAGGGCTTGCAAACAAATACCAAGAGAATGTCGATAAACTTCTTTGAATAATACTAGAGTCGGGGAGGCTGTCGGTATGTCCTCTGATCGCCATGTCTACGCCGGTTGAAACCATGTCTACGTTTTGATTAGTCACCTGTTGCACAAGCTCAACATCGGGGTGTTCCTGCATAAATTTGATCACTAAATCTTGAATAGCATAGTGCGCTACACCCAGTGAACAGCTTAGCGACACGCGCCCAGTCAGTGATGTTTTTCTGCTCTCGATGGCAGCTTCAGCAGCTTCCATTTCATCGAGTAAAGCACGAGCGTGCTGGTAAAAAATTTGGCCAGTTTCGGTGACGTTAAATTGGCGAGAAGTCCTTTGAATAAGCTTGGTATCAAGTCGTTCCTCAAGTTTTGAGACATGTCGGCTCAAGCGAGATTTAGGCATATTTAACGCATTTGCAGCGGGTGTAAAACCACGCTTTTCTACCACGTGAACAAAGTAATAGTAGTCATTCAAATCTATCATTCTTTTCGCCGTTAACTATTCATATCGTATTCCATTGTTCCAAATATAGAACGTAGCTTTCGAAATTTCTATCTACTCATTGCTATCGTTCTATCGCTAGAATTATCTCAAACGTTAGCAAACAGAGTTAGCACTATGAATACAACACAAAACTTAGCTGTAGAGTTAGATGAGAAGCAAGCCTCAAAGGGAGCTTCCGCTTTGGTGAAGTCTGGGCAACCGTTCAGTGTTGCAGATGGCTTTCAAGCACTCGCGTACAGAGATAGCGACTTTAGCGGAACTATGGATCCCATAGTTATGGTGGATCATTATATGATGTCCCAACCTACCTTTGGTCCACACCCTCACGCCGGTATGTCTGCTGTTTCAATGATTTTTGAAGATAGCGAAGGGCGTTTTCATAACCGAGATTCACTAGGTAATGCGTTCGATATTATGCCTGGCGACCTTTATTGGTTAAAAGCAGGGGCCGGAGCCATTCACGACGAGTTTCCATTAGCTGGCTCACAAATTCACGGCCTCCAATTGTTTGTCAATCTACCCGCATCACTGCAATACGGTGCCCCTGAATCGCTCCATGTGAGCGCACAACATATGCCAGTGTTAACTGGTGAAGGCTCTCGCGTGCGTATTGTTCTGGGTGAGAGTAATGGCATTAAAGGCGCGCAATCCCCTGCATTGCCCATGACAATGTTAGATGGTTTTCTTGAATCCAATGTACGTTTCTCTCATGTGCCGCAGCAAGGCGAAAATGCTTGGGTGACTGTGGTAAGCGGAAAGCTAACGGTAAGCTCAAAAGGTGTAAGTACAAACCTTAGTGCTGGACAAGCAATCGCGTTTTCAGAACTTCATTCTGAACACTTACCACAAATAACTTTAGACAATTCTGGTAGCGAGACCGTGCATTTCGTTCTAGTTGCTGCCAAGCCCATTAATGAAGAGTACGTCCAAAAAGGGCCGTTTGTAATGAGTTCCTACACGGAAATTGCTCAAGCAGAAGCTGATCTTCGCGCCGGAAAGTTCGGCAGCTTGGCCGAGTAAAACTACCGCACAATAAACATTGAATTGGAGAAAATGATGAAAATTTTAGCATTCGCAGCAAGTAACAGTCGCAAGTCTATTAACCAATCGCTAGTTAACTATGCGTCTTCGCTTTTACCTGAACATTCGGTAGAGGTTTTAAACATTAATGACTATGAAATGCCGATTTATAGCAGTGATCTTGAAGAAGCCCACGGTATTCCTTCAGCAGCCAATCGATTTATTGCAAAAATTGCTGAGGCTGATGCGTTATTGATTTCTTTTGCTGAGCATAACGGCAATTACACAGTAGCCTATAAAAATTTGTTCGATTGGGCATCCCGTGAACGAATGGATGTATACCAGTCAAAACCCGTTGTTATGTTGTCTACGTCACCCGGCCCCGGTGGTGCCTGTAGTGTATTGAAGCTCGCCAATGAATCTGCACATTTTTTTAAGGGTAACGTAACCGCTACGCTTTCTATTCCGAGTTTCTACGACAATTTTGATCTGGAAAAAGGTGAGCTTACTAATGGTGAACTCGCAGGAAAATTGAGGCAGGCACTAGCAACACTGTAAGGAGCTTTCTCGCTGAACGCTCTGCAATGCTTCCTGCACGGTAAATCAATTAATTGCCGTCGAAGCTCTTATACTTTTGCCAACACTTTTGAACGGAAAATTAAATGAAAAAATTACTGCTTTCTGTATTAGTTGTTGTAACTCTATCTGCAGGGTGGGGAGCGTTGCGCTTTACCGCGTTGGTAAATGGGTGGTTGTTATCACCCTGGGCAGAGCAGCATGACAGCGAGGCGTTTTCTAATCGACTGAAACAAGAAGTAGAATCAGAGTATAAAGGGAATGCGGTTTATGCAGTTATTGAACAAGGTAAGGTAGCGCATACCCATTTTTTATCAGTGGGTAAGCCAGTGGATGAGCAATCGGTGTTTGGTGTTGCCTCGGTGGGAAAATGGGTGACCGCCATGGCAGTTATGCGCTTGGTTGAGCAGGGTAAACTTGATATAGATACACCGGTGTCGCAATACACTACCCGTTGGCAGTTGCCCAAAAGTGAGTTTGACAATAACTTGGTCACCTTGCGTCGGCTACTCAGCCACACGGCTGGAATAGAAGACGGCCTTGGTCACAATGGTTTTGCCCCCAACGAGGCTATTCAACCCTTAACAGAGCATTTAACCCTTGCTGCCGATGCTGATCCGGGCGTACAAGCTAGAGTTGCAGTGACTAAAATGCCTGGAGAGTCTTGGGATTACTCTGGTGGTAGCTACAACCTCATTCAGCTCGTGATTGAAGAAGTTACTCAGGGTGATTTTCAAACCGCGATGCAAAGCCTCTTGTTTGAACCTTTGGGTTTAGAGAACACGTATTTTCAAGTAAACCGTGACGACCCGATGCTGGCTGAATATTTTGGTGAAGGTCAGCAAGCACGGGTTTATCCCAATTACACTTCACTTGCGGCAACCGGTTTATATTCCAACCTTAATGATATGCTCAAACTTATGTTGGCTAACGTTCCGAAGGCTTCGAATACTCAAAAAATCACATCGCTATTGAGCAAAGACAGTTTAGCGCAAATGCGACAACCAGAAGCCTTTGTGGGTGGGCAACCCATTTGGGGAGCCGGTGTTATGTTATTTGCTCCCATAGACACTGGATTTATTGTAGGCCACGGAGGTAAGTCGCCCTACCTAAACGCGACTGTGCGTTTTAACCCAAAAAATGGCGATGGTTTCATTATGTTCCAGACGGGTAACGATGAAGCTTTTGCGTCTAACATGGCCACTCAGTGGACGCTATGGAAAACAGGAAAGCCTGATATTTATCTAGTCAATAATCGCATGGACAGCGTTTTTCTAGATGTTCTTATTGGTGTCATAGTGATTATTTTAAGCGTGATTGTGTTTTGGCTATGGCGCAGAAAGTAGCGTGTTAATGGAGTGATTCGGTACAAATTCATCGTGTGTACGATGTGCACAAAAACTCATACGCTGAGTCAATTACTCCTCTGTGTAATTCGATAAATTGACCTTGTCTTAATTAACAGGGTGAGGGCAAGATGAAACGAGATGCAACTAACTATTTAGTCATTGGTGCAACCGGTAAAACGGGATCACGAGTACACAGTAAACTAACGTCACTGGGGTTTAATGTTAAAGGTGCAAGTCGCCAAGGTGAGGTACATTTCGATTGGCGCGCCCCCGAAACGTGGTCAGCTGCGCTAGTGGGAGTGGAGGTTGTTTATTTAACCTATTATCCTGACTTAGCTACCCCAGAGGCGCCAGACGATATCGCAAAGTTCTGTGCCCTTGCCAGAATCAAAGGGGTTAAACATATTACTTTGCTTTCTGGTCGTGGAGAGCCAGCTGCACAAGTGTGCGAGGACATCGTAAAAACCTCGGGTTTGAGTTGGACTATCGTCAGAGCTAGTTGGTTTAATCAGAATTTCAGTGAAGGTATGTTTCATGACTTTGTTCAAGCGGGAAGTATTGCGTTGCCCGTAGGAGCAGTTACCGAACCTTTCATCGATGTTGACGACATTTGCGATGTGGTTGTTGCCTCGTTACTTGATGTTAATCACGACGGTAAACTCTATGAAGTGACAGGTCCAGAGCTACTAAGCTTTGCCCAATTGGCGGAAGTATTTACGGAGGTGCTCAAACGGCCAGTGGAGTTTGCACAAATTCCTCAGCAGGCATTTGTTCAGTCAATGGAAAGTCACGGTGTTGAACCTAAAGCTATCGACATGCTCACTTACTTGTTCACAGAAGTCCTCGATGGCAGAAATGAATACACTGTAGATGGCGTTCAGCAAGCGTTAGGTCGCCCAGCTAAAAGCTTTAAAACGTTCGTTATTGATAATATCCAGGCTTTCGGTGGAGCTAACAATGCATGAGTTAACCTTGCTTTCGGTGGTTGAAGCTTTGCTTCAACTTTCCATGATCATTATGGTTGGGCTGTACTTTATTTTTAGCAATACGGTAATGAGAGTTTTGTCGAAGCGCAAAGACGGCGCTGCTATTATGATTGATATTAACGCGAAGATATTAAATCCGATGTTTCTCATATGTTTTGTGTTATCGGGCGTTGCAGGGCTTTATTTCTTTGTGTTTCATTCAAGCTATCAGTCCATAGCTGGCTTGCTATTTTTCATCGGAACAACTCTCGTGACTATAGTTTTCAATGTGCCGTTGAATAATTTATTGCGGGATACACCCCAAGCTGGGGTAGCTCGGGTGTGGGAGTCATACCTTAAGCGCTGGGTTAGTTGGAATCACGTGAGAACAACAAGTGCGGTATGCGCAGGCTTGTTACTTTCGTTGTAAGAGAAGTACTTTAAAAGCTAAATAGGCGGCTTAACCAATGAGTTTTGATTACAAAAAACGCGTAAACACAAGTATTACCGACGAGCCAATCGGTAAGTTGTTGGATAGTTTGCGTATGGAAACTGCTTTTTTTACTCAGTCAACGTTGCGCTCTCCGTGGGCGCTTACCATGCCACCCATGGGAAATTGTATGATGTATCACATTGTACTTAAGGGGAGTGCGTTTTTTCGTATCGATAATGAAGACATTACCCTCAATACCGGAGACTTTATATTATTTCCCAAAGGAGAGGGACATAACTTAAGTGACGGCCACTGTTTGTCGTTTACACCCTTGGAAGCATTGCCAATTAAGGCAATCACAGAACGTTATGAAACTTTAGATTACGGTGGTAATGGCGAATCTTCTAGTATGGTTTGCGGTGTACTTCGCTTTCAACATCCACTAGCAATCAAGCTACTGGGGATCCTCCCTTCTACCATTGTTATTCGTCGAAATAGTCAAGCAACGGAGAATCTGGTTGGTAATATCAGCGAATTGCTTAAATCCGAGGCTGTAAATATTGGTATTGGCTCTGAGGGCGTCATTGCCCGGTTGACCGATATACTGGTGATAACCGCCATGCGACAATACTTACTTGAACTCAATGATGAGAAAATGGGATGGCTTGGCGCATTAGAAGACGACCGCATTGGACAGGCCTTGAAGATTATTCACGAGACTCCGGAACATCATTGGTCTTTGGAAGAGCTAGCACTAAAAGTTGGCATGTCGAGAACCAGCTTTGCACAACAATTTAAACGCCTGGTGGGGAACACGCCAATGGAGTATTTGACCGAATGGAGAATGTCCTTGGCCTACTCAAAGTTGCAGTTGTCCAAAGATTCCATATTGGCCATTGCACTTGATATTGGGTATCAGTCTGAAGCTGCTTTTTCGCGCGCTTTTAAGAAGACGATTGGACAAAGTCCAAAGGAAATTAGAAAGGCGTATCACGCTTCTGTTTAATCCGATACAAAAGCGTACTAAGTAGCAAACCTAAAGAGATAATCAATAGATGACTTGGAGCATTCACGGATGTGCTTTTAACCTCTGTAGTAAACTCTCCCAACGCCGTACCGTAGGTCGCAATAGCAGCGCTAGCTTGGTCTAACGCATCACTGTAAAACACCAGTTGACCATTGAACCTCAGTGTGTCAAAGCCAAAAATGTCTGTTGATGTTTCACCAAACAGACCAAAGCCTTCAAGCACAGATATACTGTTGCCAAAACGCTCGACAACCAAGCCACCGCTACCAGTAAGGTCAAAAAAGGTGTACTCGTGGAGCACACCACCATTGAGGGTATCAAAGGTGAAGGATTCAAAATTTAAAAATGAGGTGACTGATAATTGGCTTTGCCCGTTGTCAGTTATATCCGCTAAATTTACGTCAAATCGCAAATAGGTTTCAGCGCCGTATTCTTCGATACCTTCCGCCTCACCAAAGTACGTGAGGTGTTGCCCATAAAATTCAAAGCTGACTATGGCGGCTTTACAAACAGGAGCTGTGAGTAATAAAAGTCCTATAACTAATGCTGCGCTTTTTCTTATCATTTTGATTCTCCAACATTATGCCTAGCGTAACTTGCCCATTGGCTTTGGGTGAAAACCTACAATAAAACACCAATTGCATGGACTTATCACCCTAGCAAGTGCCGCCGAAAATATAAACAAAATGCCGGTAAATTTCTCTGTAATCATCGGCAAAAACCGTTGTTTTCAAAAGTATGACGTTATATTCAAATGATGTTGGTTCAGATATTAAACTAATAGCCAGTGGAGACATTAATGGTATTCGCCTACAGTTAAAATAGTAAGATCATGCGTAAAGTTAAGTTATTTGAGGTGCTGGTGAAGATACCAACGTTATTGAGCGTACCCTTTTTGTTGTGTGTGTCGCTTCACTCTGTTGCCAACGAACAATCACTTACACTGAATAACATCCACTGGCCGCCTTATCAATTTTCTGAACCGAATCAAAGCCGAGAAGGCTTAGGTACGGATATCCTAAAGCGTTGCACGGCGTCATTAGATTATCACTTAACGTACGAGACTTTCCCGGTAAAACGCACTCACTTGTTTATGCAACGAGGCTTACTTGATGTCACTTTTTATTCCTACAAATCAAGTCGAGAAGAGTTTGTCTATTATGGCAAAGAGCCTATTTTCGTCAGTGAATACGGTTTTCTTGCACCTGCAAATAGTGGGTTTGAGGTCGCTAGCTTAGATGATGTGTATTCACTTACCTTGGGCTTATTGGCGGGCTTGTCGTACACGCCCGAGTTAATGGAAGTGATAACTACCAATAAAGCAAATGGTAGGGTGGTTGAAAGCAACAGTGTGCTTAACTTGGTGAATGAACTTGCAGGTGACAAACCGTCTATTGATTTGGTTCCTAATTCAAAAGAGACCTTTTATTGGATGATTAAGGAGCAAGGGTTGGAAGATAGACTTGAGGTACTCGATTATACCCTTGCGCGCAAGCCATACTACATAACAGTATCTAAAGCCTCGAAAAACATCGCTGATCCTCAGGCGTTTCTAACTACCATGGATACTTGTTTAAAAGACATCAAGCAGAGCGGTGAATACGATAAAATGAGTTCTGTGTATGGCCTAGGGCCCCTGAGATTGAACTAGACCAACAACAATGGGAAGTAAAGGTGGGTGTTGGTCTACAAATACTATAAGCGTTTAACACTCTTTTGTAGTAATGACGAAATGCTCGGCTACGATCTGATGAAAAAAACCACCTGATAAGCGACAAAAATTGCCAGTGAGCAAGTAATGGCTACCCTCTTATCAGCACCCCTCACTTTATTAAAATATAAATAGGGCATGCCGATACTAACTAAGCTCATTGCTACTTTAATAATCTCTGTTGGTGCTGATAGTTTTGCGATACCAAGCCCTGTTATGATTGACACGAAGATAGTGATTCCCATAACAACAAACCAGTCCATAGTTTCCACCGACTTTAATTCATCAACCACTGTCGAGATAAAGCTCTCTTGCAGAGGCTCTGAACTACTGAGAACATTGGTTTTTACAGTTCGAGTTGCTAGCGTAATTTTTTCCAATGCATCTTGCTCAAATATCAATGCAACCGGATTAATCTCGAGAACATTGTTTGCTACACCTATAGGAGTTTCATAACAGTAGTCAATGTGCGGATCGTCCTGATCTAAACCGTATTTTGTTCTCAACTCATCGTATGAGTATGGGAAATTACCTTCAGTTTCTAGGTGATTTAGTCCTTTGTGAGCGTGATGCTCAATACTCCAAACTTTGTGACCATTACTATAAAGTTTAGCCATGCTGGACATTATCCCCTCGTGTAACTGACAGGAAACTACATCGCCAAATCTTGTTAAATACAGTAGAGCTCTATCTGAAATGATGGGGGATAAAAACTCTTCTATGATTACTACAAACCAACCGTTTTTTACTTTTGCCGTGTAAATTGGAGGTTGTTCTTTGTCTTTGTTGAGTACCGACTCAAACGTTTTTAAAGAGTCTAGTATTTTGTTTGTTTCATCAGATTTTATCGCTATCCATCCTAGACTAAGTCCCATTGACGCTCTCCATTTTAATTGTTTTGTCGTAACCTTTGACTTTTCTTTTGAACCTGAAATTGTTACGCCGTGTTGATTTAGATATTGTTTTATTTTAATGAACTTTGACGGTTTAAGGTACCACACAAATCATTGATTTGACGTGGTTCTTTCTGGAACGCATCATAGATAAATACGTAGTTATAGCGCTTTCTGAATTTATAGGTCCTAAAACAGTGTGGAGACTAAACTTGACATAGTTAATAGGTCTCCAGAATTGATAGCTTCGCTCGATAAAGTTGCTCAGAGCTATCGTCCCATGCACGCTCCAAGGCCATTTGGAATAATTCCTCTGCTTCATTAGGGTGGTTAAGTGCCATAGCAGTGCGAGCTTTCCCGGCATAGCCAAAGTGTAAGTAAGGTGCTTTTTCAATGACGCGATCAAAAAATCGATAAGCCCGCGTATAATTGCCAGTATTAAACGCATCTGTTGCCACCTCGTACCAACGGAACGGGCTAGGGTCATCTAGGGTGAGTAGTTTATCTTCAAGTATTTTTGCCTCTTCAAGGCGGCCCTCAGAAATCAGCAATACGCGATAATTGTGTACGATGTGAATGTCATTTTCGTCGATTTCCATTGCTAATTTATAAATCTTTTCAGCAATAGCGTGTTCGTTAAGATGACGATAAATTACTGCCAGTGTATTTAAATTGGATATGTCTTCAGGGGCCAGTAAGTATGCTTCATGTATCCACCAGCCGGCCTTTGCTATCTCATTATTCTGCAGCAACTCAGTGGCTATATTGCGGTAATACATACCGAGAAAACGGTCATTAGAAACCTTCTTACCTCGCCAATCGCCGCGAGAGGGAAAGTAGTCTATCTCTATGCTTGGACGTTCAAGATATATGGTTCCCTCTTCTGGAACAAACGTAGGGTCATAAATACGTGTTGTTACATGAGTCGAGAGTGTTTCAAAGCCCCCTTGTTTGTTGAATATGGGGACGGACTGACTTTCTTGATAACTCAGCTCTAACCCCACTAAGTTAGCATACGCTGTGGTTAGTATTGCTAAGGTAATACAATTACCACCGCCTCTTTCTAGCGAAGACTGCGCGCTTAATGTTTCACCGAGGTAATCGAATTGATCGAGTTGGTTTTCTAAAAAACGATATATACGTAGATTGGGTTTTATCGATGCGGTTGCAGGATCGTTGTAGTACGACAAAAATATAGAGCTGTGTTGTTCATTTAACGCTAAAATCGATTCAGTGGTTGGAATTGTGGGCTTTTTGCCAAAAATGTCAGTAGAAACAATGCCTTCAAGTGCTGTCACTATTCGCTGGAATTCATTTTTTTGCGGTGAGGAGTTGTTGGTTGAAGTACAGCCTAGTAAGGTGCACCACAGCAACAGTGTTGTGATTTTTGAATTCCATTTTGTTTGCATTCTAAAGCAGTATCCTTGAAGTTTGCGATGCAATTACAACCTAAACAAAACTGTTGGCTAGGTAAACTTTATTTTAAAAGCAGCCATTAAAGCCCCAAACCGCCCTTGGATATAGTAAAAAAATTCTCATCTAATTATCCTCTTCCACACCTCTTAAATATTGATAATTCATCAACAAGCACTACGCTTTACATGTTAACTCATCAATATGTATATCTATGGATTGGCTTCAAGAAGATAATCAGAAAGAGAGCAATTGTCGCAAGCCTTGGCGCGTTGTCATTGTTGATGATGACCAGGAAGTTCATAAAGTCACTAAGTTGGCAATGAAAACCTTTGAGTTTCAGGGGAGAGCTCTAGAGTTTATCAGCGCATACAGCGGAGAGGATGCGAAACGGCTGATAGCAACAGAACAAGATATTGCAGTTATTTTACTCGATGTTGTTATGGAAACCGATGATGCGGGTCTGCGTTTGGTTAATTATATCCGTTCAACGCTAGCCAATAAAACGTCTCGCATTGTATTGCGTACGGGGCAAGCTGGTTTAGCACCTGAAAGTGAAGTCATTCGCGATTATGATATCGACGGCTATAAGTCTAAAACCGAAATCACTAAAGATAGTCTGAATCATCTGTTTTATGTGGCCCTGCGATCGTATCGAGACATTTGTCGAATCAATAACTACAAGAATGGACTCAGAGCGCTGATAAATACCGTGTTGAAAATAGATCGGTTTGAAGACATTAACGCCTTTGCTAAACACCTTCTTCGATATCTTTGTGAAGTGTTGGATGCCTACGAGGCAGAGCTTGTGGTTAACAATAAAAAAGCGGTCGCCATTAACATCAAAACGCAGAACAACGACCTAATCAACACCCAAGACGCTGAGCTGTCAAAGCCCGAGGTTCAAACACTAATAGATCAAGCAATTGAAACGCGTAGTATTCAGTATCACGCCAACTTTGTGGCTGTACATCAAAGATTTAGTGAGGATATTGAATCTGTTGTGGTGTTAGAGGTCGACTCAGAACTTGATGCTAACTCTATCGATTTGGTGAATATTTTTGCTGAGCACGTGAGTGTATTGATTAGCAAGGTCAATTAAATGGTGAGGTGGTTTTGTGAATACCTTTAAAATAGACGAGATAATTCAGTCGCTTAAGTCTACCTATGGAAAGGATTTTTTAGACACCATTACGATGCAATTACATCAATCTATTGGCGCGCAATTTACGTTTATCGCCAAGCTCGACCAGGCTAGATATGTGTCTAGAACGCTTTCTTTAGTGGCAGGAGATGACTTTGCAGAAAACTTTGAATACTCTCTTGAGCACACACCATGCGCTGACGTAAGCGACGATTCAACCTGTATTTATCCGAGTCAAATTTGCGATTTGTACCCCAAAGATCAATTGCTGGTAGATATGGGGATCGAAGGCTATGTGGGAGCACCGCTCCATAGCGCTGACGGTAAAGTGTTTGGGATTGTGGTTGCACTTTACAGCAATAGTATTGAAAACGCACAAGACGTGGCTGCACTATTTGAGCTGTTTGCCGGGCGTATATCTGCCGAATTGGAGCGCTCTGAAAAAGAAGAAGCATTAAGAGAATTAAATGAGTCTTTAGAGCAAAAAGTTATTAAGCGAACTGCGGCATTGAACCAAACCATTGAGCAGTTAAAAGCCTCTCAAGCACAGCTTGTCGAGCAAGAAAAATTGGCCTCTCTAGGGCGGCTAGTAGCTGGAGTGGCGCATGAGGTGAATACGCCATTGGGTGTTGCCGTGTTGGGTACGTCAACACTCGCTTCTGATATCTATGCACTGGAGAAGAAGTTTACTGCCGGTGCAATTAGCAAACACGATATGGAAACCTATTTCACTGATGCCAAAGAGATGACCCAAAGTATCGAGTTTAACTTAGCGCGAGCAAGTGAGTTGATCGGCAATTTTAAGCAAATGGCGACGGATTTTCATTGTGATGAACAAAGCACTATAAACGTAGTGGACTGGTTGTCCTCTATATCAACAAGTCTAAAACCCATGTTAAAGAAGGCTGGCATTTCTTTGATTTTGAAACTTCCTGAGTCCTCTATTGTTGTAACCACATATCCTTCCCGATTAGCTCAGGTGATTACCAATATCATTTCAAATACCGTAAAACACGCCTTCCCAAGCCCCTCAGTAAAAAGTGAAAAGTCGATTGTGATAACTCTCTCTGGCAATGCATCGGAATATTCAATATCTATGGCAGATAATGGTGTTGGTATGTCTGCCGATGTAAAAGCGAAAATTTTTGATCCATTTTTCACCACAAATCGAGTGGGTGGCGGTATGGGCTTGGGAATGAGTATTGTGCATAACTTAGTCACTAACTCTCTCAATGGTCGCTTAATGGTAAATAGCCATGAAGGTACCGGTACTGATATTCAACTGCTGTTTAAAGGCTAAAAGTCTCCTACGTTCGATACTCAATCGGACCGACTAAAAGAAAACGCCCTAATTTCTTTGTCCGTAACTCTTATTTAAATCAAACGTTTATATTCTCCATATAGCACTTTGTACTATTTTAACCTAAAATATAAAGATATGATGTTTACATATATGTAACTATATTATACATTTTTCATACAATTTTGAGTTTGCCATTAGCATTTCATTTACACAGGGAAGCGTCGGATAGCGTGAGTTGTACAGTTTCGACTTTCCTACATGTTTAGAGGAAGAAAGTTGTTATGAAGAAAAGTTCTGTTGTCGCAGTGCTATTTAGTTCTGTTACCTTATTTTGCAGTGTGTTGTTGGGGCCAAATGCTTCAGCATCTCCGATTAATCTCGATTTTAGTGATGGATTAAATGGATGGGGTGCAGATATTGTCTATTTTGATGGGGTAATTGATAGAAATAGCTCGTCGTCACAAGTCTGCGGGTATTACAGTTTACCAGTATGTCCCGATAGTCGATGGGATTAACCCGAATTGCGAAGGGAGGTGGTTACACCCCCTTCGCAATAACTAATCTAAAGTATAAATGTTACAATGTTTACATAAATTTAACTCTCATGTAGAGTTCTACATATGAGTAGTAAGCTCTAAAACTGTTTTATCAGGGTGATGAACATCTCTAGGTAGTCGGCTTTTTAGCCTTGTCAGAGGAAGTAGTTTGTTATGAAAAAGAGTTCTGTAGTAGCAGTATTGTTTAGTTCAGCAGCGTTAATCTGTAGCATTGCGTTAGGGCCAAGCTTGTCAACGCTAACCGGTAGCACTAACGTCGCTTATGTTGAAACAACAGCGTCTGTTAACGTGCTGGATGAATAACCCACATTCATTGTTTTCCATTTAATTTGAGTGAGCTCATATTTTTTAGGGCTCACTACCTAACACTATTCTGCTGTTAACTATCAGCAAGTTGTAATAGCGTTGTCGGCATTGCCTATATAGGGAGCAGGTAATAATGATTAAAGCGCTTATCACTACCACACACATTTTCTTTGTGTGTTGTTTCACCTTTATGCCTTCAGTAACCTCAGCCGTAGTCATAGATTCAAGAAATTGGATGCAAGTGACTGATACCACTAATTTAAGTTACAACCAGTTATCTAATGTGTGTAGCGTAAGCACTGGTATATGCAATGGCTCCATCAATGGTATTGATCTCAATGGTTGGATATGGGCTGACAACAGTGCAGTGAGAGACATGTTTCTTTCGGTGACTGGTGCACCCTCAAATACATTTGTAGATGCTGCTGCCTCGTACAGAGACACAGGCGCGGAGTGGGCAAATGCATTCATCGATATTGATAGTGTGGGCGAAGATACAGGGTTGTTTGATGTCACTTTGGTAAGTGGTCAAAATTACTTTGTGTTTGGATTAACGCGAAGTTTAATCAACGGAGAGGTAGACCGCTCGTATATTACTTACACTAACAATTTGTCAAACCCAGATTACAATGTGGCGATAGTTGGGAATAACGTCGCATTGGACGCAGCCCGTTCTCATACTGGGCACTGGTTGTATCAAGAAGTACCAGTGTCTGCACCAGTAAATACATTAGGTTTGCTTTTAGTGTCGTTAGTTGTCATGGTTATCCGGCGAAAAAATAGTGACTTAGTTAAACACTCGTATAGTGTATAAAAAACAACGTTGAGACTTGGAGTTTTAAAATGGATATTTATGAACTACTCGACATAACAGTGTCACTAAATAATCGATTAGACACTCATTGGACGCTGTTTATTACGGTTCATTTGGCGCTAATTGGCGGTATTATTTATGTAGACCGTCCTCTCAAAAGATCTGAAAAAATTGTTGCTGTTATCGTGTACATCGGCTTCGCATTGATTAATGCCTTCATGATGACCAACCTAACTAATCTTATCAATGCACTCAATACTGATATTGTCGCGCTAAAAGACGCGGCATGCTGTCAGAAGCTGGCGACCATGGAGTACATGGTTAAGCTTCATGAAATGGGGCGTTTTAAAACCACCATTTGGAGTATTGGGGTTATCCATTTCATTATGTTTATTCTTGTAGTTGCGTCTATCTTGAATGATAAAGCGCGCACTGTTGCGTCTCCTCACTCACCAAACAACGAACACGATAATGTTTAAGGCCTTGTATGAAACTCGCGACTTGTTTTGCAAAGGAAAAATTCTCGATGAAAAATAGCTTTATGAAGACATGGAAAAAGGCAGCTGTTATTAGTGCACTAATTGGGGTACTTGGAGCGTGTGGTAAACCTGAAGTTATCGACAACAACGAGCCCGTACTAAGACCTGTACGCACTATGGTGGTAGAGCTTGCCGAATCTGGTCCGTTCAAAGAGTTCACTGCAGTAGTTGATGCATCTCAAAAAGTGAATCTTGCCTTTAAAATTTCTGGTCGCATTATTGAATTACCAGTCAAAGCCGGTGACCCCGTAAGTGAAGGTCAGCTAATTGCACGATTAGATGATACCGATATTAAAGTAGAGTTAGCGGAAGCTGAATCGTCGTTCAATAAGGCACGATCTGACTTTAATCGCGGTAAAGAACTCATTGTAAATAACAGTATATCTCAGGCTGACTTCGACCAACTACAGGCCAACTACAATTCAGCAAGTGCGCAGCTAGAAAGTATTAGAAACAAGTTAGCATATACACGGTTGGAAGCGAGTTTTGACGGTGTAATAGCACAGCGTTTCGTAGAAAACTTTGAGGAAATTCAAGGGCAGTCTCCAATTGCAGCCCTTCATGATATCGGCAATATAAACTTCAATGTAGACGTGCCTGAAAGCATCTTGATCAATGTGCGCCCAGAATCAGCGCCCCCTAAAGTAACGGCTGTATTTGAGTCCATTCCCGAGACTGTTTTCGATTTAACATTCAAAGAAATATCGACTCAGGCTGACGATGTAACCAAGACCTACGAGGTTGTGTTTACTATGCCGAATTCGACTGAACACACCATTCTGCCCGGAATGTCGGCCCGCGTTCGTGTAATGAATAGCAATACAGAGCAAAATGTCGCGCGTTTTTATGTACCAGAGCATGCGGTACTACAAGATAGCAAAGGTAACTATGTTTACACTGTGAGTTCGAGCGGTGAGGGTATAGGTACTATTTCTCGACAAGATGTAGTTATCGGCAATATTACGGCGTGGGGCATCGAAGTTTACTCGGGCATCGAAGACGGTCAGCATCTTGTGACTGCAGGTATGAGTAAGGTGCAAGGTGGTATGACGGTTAAATTTGAACAATAAGGAGGTTGTCGTGAATTTAACCCGTATCGCAATAGAGAACAATCGCACTACATTGATGGCAATGATTGCCATTCTGATGTTCGGGCTCATGGCCTATAAAACCATGCCCAAAGACTATGATCCCGGCTTTATCATCCGAACCGCTCAAGTGATAACGTACTTTCCTGGTGCCAGCCCACAACGGGTAGAGGAGTTAGTCACTGATAAGATTGAAAAGGTCATACAAGAAATACCAGAACTGGACTTTGTATCGAGTGAATCTCGCACTGGCGTGTCTATCGTTAGTGCAAACATTAAAGAAAGTTACAAGGAAATGCGCCCGATTTGGGACAACCTGCGCCGAAAAATCGAGACTGTCGAAGGTGATTTGCCCGATGGTGCACAGACACCCATAGTCAATGATGAGTTTGGTGACGTGTTTGGCATTGTCATTGGTATGACCGCAGAGGGTTTTACCTACCGTGAAATGAAAGATATTGCCGAACAGGTAAAAGATGAACTTCTGCATTTACCGGAAGCGGCGAAAGTGGATATTTTTGGTGCGCAAGACGAACGGATATACATAGAGTTTGACAACGCGCGCCTGGCCGAGCTTGGAATTTCCCCTTCGCAAATAAGCGACCAGCTTTCTAGTCAAAATATCATCTCTTCTGGCGGCGCGATAAACCTTACTCGCGAAAGAATTTCAGTTGAACCCAGCGGTAACTTCGAGTCTGTGGCAGACATTGGTGAAACGCTTATCCAGATTCCGGGTAGTGATAGTGTGCAGTTTTTACGCGAGTTGGCCAGTATCAAGCGCAGTTATATTGATCCTGCAAAAACCATGGTGTCGCTAAATGGCGAAAGAGGTCTTTCTATTGCCATTTCTATGCGCCAGGGAGGCAATAACATTGTACTAGGTGAGCAGGTCAATGAAACCCTCGCTCGCTTACAACAGGTTTACCCCATTGGCGTAGAGTTTTCTTTAGTGTCATTTATGCCACAAGAGGTTGAAGAAAAGGTCAACGATTTTGCTGAAAATCTCATTCAAGCCGTTGCTGTGGTTACTTTGGTTATGCTTCTCACTTTGGGTTTGAGAACCGGGCTTATTGTAGCTGCGCTTATCCCTGCCAGTATGATTTCAGGCATTCTCCTGATGTCATTTTTCAATATTAGTGTTGACCAAATTTCCTTGGCTGCATTGATTATTTCTTTGGGTATGCTGGTGGATAACGGCATTGTGATGTCGGAAAGCATCTTGGTTCAAATGGAAAAAGGCAAGAAGGCCTTTAATGCAGCTATTGATTCAGCGGCAGAGTTGAAAACGCCTTTGTTAGTGTCTTCATTAACCACAGCGGCGGCTTTCTTACCTATCTTTCTCGCCGAGTCGGCCACGGGTGAATACACTGCCTCATTGTTTAAAGTCGTTACTATTACGTTACTGTGCTCATGGGCCATATCGATGACGATTATCCCTATGCTTTGTGTTTATTTCTTGAAGGTAAAAAATAAAAATGACGATTCAGCACCGGCTGAAGAAGGTGTATTTTATAGTTACTATCAAGACTTGCTGCGTACCTTGTTAAGGTACCGACTATCGACGATTGGCGTCACTGTAGTGCTGTTTTTTGTCGCGATTCAAGGGTTAGGGCTGGTTCCTAAGCTGTTTTTCCCGCCGTCTGATCGTACCTATTTCAAAGTTGAGTTAGAGCTGCCCATTGGAACCAAGATAGAAGAGACTCAGCGAGTTACTCAATTGCTAGAGTCATACATAGGCAATGAACTCGCGGTAAATGAAGAGCGTAGCGAAGGTGTGACTAATTGGATCAGTTATGTTGGGTCTGGTGGGCCTCGCTTCCTGCTGACTCATGGTCCAAAACCATCCAGTTCGTACTATGCCCTCTTAGTCGTCAATGTAACCTCATTGGATATTATTGACAGTGTGATGGGTGACATTGAGCGTCATGCGCTAGCGAATTATCCTGACTTATTGGTGAAGTTGCGAAAAATTGAAAATGGCTCGCCCATTGAAAATCCCGTGGAGATTCGACTCAAAGGTAAAGACAAGGATATCTTGTTCGCCATTGTCGACAGTATCAAACAGCAAATGGCGGTGACCGCTGGGCTAAAATCTATCAGCGATGATTGGGGATTACCCATCAAGAAAGTTGTGGTAGAGATTAATCAAACCCGCGCTCGTCGTGCCGGTGTAACGAGCAAGGATATTGCCGTTTCACTTCAGACTGAGCTTTCTGGTATGGAGCTAACCCAATATCGCGAGGGTGATGAAGTTATTCCTATTATCATGCGTTCTACAGCCGCAGACAGGCAAGATATCGGGAAGTTAGAGTCTCTCGCTGTGTATTCCCAGTCTTCAGGTTTTTCTGTACCTTTACGTCAGGTGGCTGACATTAGTGTCGTATGGGAACCTGCCAATATTCTACGACGTGATCGTTTCAAAACGGTAACCGTAGGCGCGCAAATAGACGACAGTATTACGGCAAACGAGGCGTTTGCCGATTTAACGCCTTGGTTAGCGTCTCAGCAGGAAAAATGGCCCTTTGGCTATAGTTATGAGCTCGGTGGTGAAGCGGAGTCATCAGGTAAGGCAAACGAGTCTATCGCCGAAAAGTTACCAATTGCGGTATTGATAATCGTATTGTTGTTGGTCAGCCAGTTCAACTCTATCCGCAAAGCTACCATTATTTTGCTTACCATTCCGTTAGGTTTGATAGGTGTGGTGGTAGGTCTATTAGCTGGGCAGTCCTTCTTTGGCTTTATGACCTTACTCGGCATAGTGTCGCTCGCAGGTATTGTGATTAATAATGCTATTGTTCTGCTAGAGCGTATTAAGATTGAGCATGAAGACAATGGCCTTAGTCACTTCGAAGCTATTGTTGTGGCGGCTAAAATGCGCGCAAGACCCATTCTGTTAACTACTGCAACCACGGTGTTTGGATTAATACCACTTTACTTAGGTGGCGGCGAGATGTGGGAGCCAATGGCGCTGGCTATTATCGGAGGCTTGTTAATTAGTACGCTGTTGACGCTTTGTGTTATTCCAGTAATTTATGCGCTGCTTTTTGGGGTGAAACCCGCTAACTAAAGCAAAGCGCAGAGCATGTGCTCTGCGCTTCTTTCCTAAAACATGCGTTCTAAGTTGCGTGCCCAGGTTTTGAATAGCACCCGAACATTGTGCAAATTCGTTATCCGGTTATTCTGGGCCCACATTTGTCCAGCCTCTCTTCGGTCTTCAACCCGCATGACAAGCGTTTCATCCTGATTTACGTCTATTATGATGCTCAGCTCTCCTGTGCCTTCGGTATAGTACGTCGTATTCATTTGTCGACTATGAATGTCATCTTTTGGCGCGTACGGGCGTATTTTGGTTAGGCGTGGCGCAATAGCAATATCTGCCTCTTGCGCAGTGGGGACTAAGTAATACCCATTTTCTTCGTTAAAATAATAGGCAACGGCGTCTGCGAATATGTCTTGTAACTTGTATTTGTCAGATTCCTCCAACGTCCAGTCTTGTGTTCTGCTATACCTTGATGAATAGCCTTCATGTATTTCAACACTATTCAGATCGAGTAACTGTACGTACACTTTAGTGGGTGCACTTCGTTCAAAACTCGGCAGAGTTTCCACGCTGTCAAACTTAGACTGGTCTACAGTTTGTAATCCCGTCACATTGGTTTGTTCAACCTCCGCAGTGAGTTGGGCAGTTTGTGCTGCACATCCGCTAAAAATCAAACAACAAGCGAGTATGGTGACTGTGATAATTTTCATGATCGTGCTCCTAAAGTTGCCAAACGGTTAAAAGAAGTTGCTTGGCTTGGTGTAATAGTAGGAGACGAACGCCTTGACAGGTTAATCACTTTGCGCCAACGTTTTATCTAATTCAGCCAAATTGTTTAGGAGCCTTTGGTGCAGCAAAATGTCACTACCATAGGTGGTGTTCCCCAAACCTTATTCCAGACTATTCAAAGTTATGGCATAGATCCCGCGCCTTTGTTTGAGCAAGTTGGATTGAATACGCCCACGCCAAATTCCAACCAAGACAGGGTTCAGTCTGTGGCTTTGCAGAAGCTGTGGCGAATGGCTGAGCAAGTTACGCAAGATGATGGCTTTGGAATTAGATTTACTGCCCATTCAAATCCTATGACCCTACATGGCCTTGGTTTTTCTTGGATAGCGAGTAATACACTTCTAGATGCGTTTAATCGCTTAGTGCGTTATTACCGGCTTATTTCAACTGCCGGAGAAGTGGTGTTGGAAGAGCAGGAAGCAACCTATTGTGTGTGGTACAAACTGCCAGTAGGGAAGGGGATTGCAGCACCTGCGTCGCTGGATGCCGCTATGGCTTTGTTTGTTCAACTGTGTCGGTTTACTAAAGGTGCACAATTTAGCCCGTCTCGGGTAGAGCTTCATCGTAACACGCCAAAAAATAGGGAAGCGTTCACTGATTTCTTTAATTGTGAAATCACCTTTAACGGCGAGGAAAACCGGCTCTATTTCAGCAAGGAGGTGTTAAGAGAACCACTACCTAGTGCAAACGAAGAGCTTGCCCGCGTGAATGATCAGGTAGTGATTGATTATTTGAAAGTTCACGACAAAGCAGATGTCTTGAGTCAGATTCGCGCCATAGTCATCGATTTAATGCCCTCAGGCACGCCCTCTCAAGACGACGTGGCTAAATTACTCCACGTGAGTACACGTACGCTTCAGCGTAAGCTAGCGGAGAAACACACCTCTTTTAAAGCCATATTGGAGGGGATCCGTCAAGAGCTAGCGACTTCCTATCTAAAAGGGGCCGAACGCAGTATTGCCGAGGTAACTTATCTTCTAGGCTTTACCGAGCCTTCTAATTTTTCTCGAAGCTTCAAACAGTGGACGGGAGAAACGCCAAATGAGTATCGTGCAAGGCATATATCTAGCTGAACCTATAAGCCAAACTTTATAGTTTAATCGGGTATCGAATTACCTTGTTGCAATGTAAATCAAATATAAAAATATTGTAGACAATTAACAGTTTTCTAAAATAGTATATTCATCCTCAATGGTTTGGAGCATTACGAGAATGAATATACAGACAAAGAGCAGCGCGATACTTCTGCTCCTCTCTGGCTTAGCAGTCAGCTGCGCACAAACAAACGATTCCCTAAGCGTTGAACCTAGCTCGGCTGTCTCTTTTGTAGATGTCTCAGCACAGGTGGAACTGGTTACCGAGAGTAATTGGAAGTATGGTGGCCCCTCAGTGTCAGATATTGATGGCAACGGCCGCTATGACTTTTTGCTGACAAACCATGACACTACGCCAGTACAACTTTTCATGGCGAATGAGAACAACACATACACAGAGATCACCAACATCTATCCTCGAGTTGATTTACACGGTATCTCTGCGGGTGATTATGACGGTGATGGGGACAATGATGTTCTACTCTCCCTTGGCGGCGGTAACGGCCTTACTCCTCAGCCTCAACGTCTTCTTAGGAATGATGATGGTTCGTTTACTGACGTGACCCAGGAAGCAGGAATTGGTGATTTGGGCGCCAGAGGAAGAAGCGTTCGATGGGTCGACATAGACAACGACGGCGATTTAGATTTCATGCAAGTAAATGCCGCCAAAATGGTGAAGGAGTCTCAACCGAGAAACATCCTTTTTGAAAACAATGGTAATGGTACCTTTCGTTATGTGCCCAGCCCCGCTTTTGAAGATATTGAGGCTGAGCGAGTATTGATTACCGATTTCAACAACGATCATGTGTTAGACATTATCGCCTTTACGAGCTACGACAAAACTACCGTATGGCAAGGAAACGGTGACTTTACTTTTACTGATGTTACTCAAAAGGTGCTTCCAAGCGACAGTAACGGCTACGAGGGCACCATTACCGTTGCTCAGGCCGATATTGATAACGATGGCGATCTCGATTATTACCTCGCGCGAGGCAAGCTCTATTACACCATTGCGAATAATGCTGTGAGTTTTGACGAGGAAAAGGGACGGCTAGACTTAAGAGATCAAGGTTCGAAAAGTCATGATGGAATTACGCTGTTCGCGGAAGGTGAACTCTTGCTCTCCGATTTTTACCACTTTCCGCGCGCTAATTTGCTCGAATTCATGCCTGTCTTTTTAGGTGCGGACAAAAAACAAGTCGTTACGCCTTCAGAGGCACTAGCTGTTGCTCAAACTGATGCAAAAGGTTTCCCCGAGTTAGTGGACAAAACGGGTTGGTATTTAGGCTATATGGGCAATAATAAGTGGCGATTTGAGTGGATGTTAGAAGACAACCTTGCTTGGGATATTCGCGCGTCTATTCATGGGGTGTCGAGATATCAAGCACCATGGACACCTCAAGTATTATCGGTACCTGATGTGTTATTAAGAAATGATAATGGTGTTTTGGTTGATGTGTCTCACAGGCTTCCCGAAGCCTCTAATACAAACACGTGGGGAGTTACCACCGGTGATTTTGATAACAATGGCTATGAAGATTTCTTCGTTTATCGCTTTGGTGAATTAAAAGCGCGAGTCGCAGATCTCATGCTACTCAATACTGGTGAAGGTGGCTTTGAAGTCATGACAGAGCACGGTGCTACCAGTGAAATCGGACAAGATTCACACGGTGATGGTGGCGTTGCCTTTGATTACAATCAAGATGGAAAAGTCGATATTCTGAGTGGTGATGATGACAACGGAAAATGGCACCTTTATGAAAACCAGACCCAGTCGTCGAACAACTACGTTCAAATCAATGTGGGATATTCGCCCAAGGGCACTGATCCTTATGGCGCAAAAATTTGGGTAATCACTGATACAGAAACTCACTACAAGTTAATCGGCTCTAGCAGCGCAAATCACTCTCAAAGCTTGCTTAACCTAACGCATTTCGGTACTGGACAAGAAACACATATTACAAAAGTTCATGTTCGATGGCGCGACGGATACGAACAAACTCTTACCGAACTATCGATTAATCAAACGCTTTCAGTCGGGGAAAAGCCAGCCAGTTGAGCCTGCAGTATTCTTGACATACGGGAGAGGGAGCGAAGGACTTTTTACTGCACGCCGTGAACACGTCCGTGTGGGCTCGGCTTCGGCATCCATGCCTCAGACGGCTGTAAAAAGTCCTTCGCTCCCTCTCAACGCAGTTCAAACTTCCGATTAAACTCAACTGACAGGCATTCCTTTCCGCCTTAGCTAACTGAATATCTGCTAGGCATTTCTTCAGTAAACTCGCAGAAATAATTCACCTTTCGTTCACCTTTGGCTTCTTACACTGTACCCAACTTTAAAAATGAAGTTTTAAACAAAAGGAAACGTTATGAAAACAATCTTGGCATCTCTATCACTTGTTGGCGCAATGACAATGGCGTCTTCAGCCTTCGCAGCACAAGATTATGACTTTGTACAATTGAATGGTGTGGTTAAATCTGAGTATTCAGATATTGATGAGTTTGACCTAAAAGGCTTTGAACTGCGCGGCAGTAAAAGCTTTGGCAGTAACTTCTTTGGTGAGCTTCGCTACCGCGATTTGGATGATAGCTTTTCGGGTGTTGATTTTGACGAATCACGTTGGAATGCATCGCTTGGTTATGTGATTCCTATGTCTAACAAGGTCCATTTTGATGTCCGTGCCAATTATGGCGACATTGATGTTGAACTGAGCAATGGTGACGAATCTATTGGTTTTGATACTAAGTATTATGGCGTGAGTGGTTACGCACATTACGGCTTAACTCAAGATGTTAACTTGTATGCAGGCTTAGAATATCAAAAGCTTGATATTGATGAAGGTGATGATCAAAAAGCCTATCACCTTGGTGCTACCTATACCTTTGATGCTGTAAGCGTGGGTACGGAATACGTTAAATATTCAGACAGCGATGCCTTAAGTTTATTTGTGCGTTATTCGTTCTAATCAAAACTTCCTATCATCTTGAATACCAAGCCAAACTGCTCATCAGTTTGGCTTTTTTCATTTAGCGTCACTCTTATATTGTCAACAATATCGTTAAAACTGTGTTGCGGAAATTTTCAACATCTGTTAATTATATACATCA
This sequence comes from Alteromonas sp. KUL49, assembly GCF_006538345.1. Lineage (GTDB taxonomy): Bacteria > Pseudomonadota > Gammaproteobacteria > Enterobacterales > Alteromonadaceae > Alteromonas. Next base: position 28,161 of record NZ_BJKL01000016.1, read on the forward strand.
TATGTTTATAATGATAAGAATAAAAGATGTCCATATTTAACGCCCTACGAATTAAAACAAAGATTATTCTTTTAGCGGTTATACCCGCTCTGATCATTGCGTTCCTCGCACTCAAACAAGTCGTTGAAGCTCAGCAAAACCTTCGTCAGTTGGATACCATGCACACTGCTATGCAAGTTGCAGAAGAGACGGGGAAGTTACTGAGAGCTCTGCAATCTGAACGAGATTACTCTTTCGGTGTAGTAAGAGGAGACCCTGTTGGGAGTGAAGGCAAACAGTACATTCCGCCGTTGCGTGAAAGTCGCCAAACGACAGATACAACGCTGTCCAGATACACCCAGTTTGTTGCGAACAATAAAGATATTATCGAACAACTACCGGCGATGAAGGCCGCAATCGCTCAACTTACAGAAGCACTGCCGCATAAGTTAGAAGCACGAGATTATGTCGACCAAAATCGTATCCAAGATGAGCAAGGTCACTGGGTGTTAAATCGTTACGGCATGGCGATTCGCTCTACCATTAGGGTGATAAATACTATCAACCCCATTGCTGCAGAAAATCCAGATTTGTCGTTGGCGATCAGTACGTATGCGGCGCTACTCCAGTTGGATTACATCTACTCAATAGAACGGAGTTTAAAAATCCGAACCTTTGCCCGTGAGGACATTGATTACACTTCTCACGGAAACAACAAAGGCGTATTTAGACAAATTCAAGATGCGCAATCGCGGCTCTACGCTTACGCATCTTCGGATATTGTTGAGAAATATGAGGCGCATATTCGTTCTGAGAACCAAACAAGAATTCAAAAACTCAGACAGAAGTTACTTCACTCTGGAGGTCAGGAGCCGATGATGGGTCCCGATGAGTGGTTTGAGATATCTACCGATAATTTGAATGAATTGCGCGAAATTATTACTTTTGTGGAAGAAAAAATACGCCGTATTTCACAGCGCGAAGCTCAATCTGCTCAAACCATTGTGTATGTGCAGTTCGGACTACTAGTGGTTGTGCTCGCTCTGATTGGCGTGGTCTCACTACTCATTATTCGCTCAATTACCAAACCACTAAACAAGCTAGTGACCGATATTCAGTATGTGTCCACTAACAAGGATGTTTCCTTTCGTTTGTCTGCAAACGGAAAGAACGAGCTCGGTGAGTTAACGAGTGCGTTTAACACGATGCAATCGAGCTTTAACGAGGCGTTAGACGGCATCAAACGGGAAGTCACTCGTTTACTTGTATCCACAGCATCGGTGAGTTCCGCAGCTGTAGCGTGTAAGCAAACGGCTAGCAATCAGACCGTTGCGACGGATTCTGTATCGACGGCGATTTCGCAAATGAGTAGCTCGATTGAAGAAGTCGCCAGCATTACTCAGCAAAGTGCCATTGCGGTAAATAGTGCACACAGTAGCTCTGTTGATATGGCGGTACGTGCTGAGCAGAGCAAAGTTAAGATGGAAAACCTTGTGACCGAGTTAGTTTCGACTCAACGTCAAGTACTCAATTTAAATGAAGAAAGTGAAGTGATTGGCAATGTGTTAGAGGTTATCCAATCTATTGCTGAACAGACCAATTTACTCGCGCTAAATGCCGCCATTGAGGCTGCCCGGGCAGGAGAGCAGGGAAGAGGTTTTGCCGTTGTTGCCGATGAAGTCAGGTCACTTGCAAAGCGTACGCAAGATTCAACGGCACAAATACGCGAACAGATTGAGGGACTTCAAGCCGGAGCAAGAGAGGCTAGTGCCGGTGTAGAGATACTTAAACAACGGGGAGAAGAAGCAGTTAGCGATGCTGTAGATAGCTTGCAAGCTTTTAATGTGCTTAAGTCATCCTTGGATAATCTCAATAATATGTCCAGCCAAGTGGCTGCTGCAGCGGAACAGCAAAGTGCAGTCGCAAGTGATATAAACAGTCGCGTGCACGACGTTAAGACGGATATTGTGGGGCTAACTGGCCAAGTAGAAACCAGCGCTGAAGCTTGTGATGCTTTGGAGTTAACAACGAACCAATTGTCTGGTTACGTTGATAAATTCAAAGTGGCTGCTGTCAGCGCTTAGTCGCTAATGTTATGAAATTCGTCTTCTGTAGCCGATAGCTAAACTGCCGAGCAAAACCAAGTTAATGTCCAAGGCGCATTTACATTTACCGCAGCGGTTTCGAAACCAACTTCTGCAATACCTGTGTATAGCGTAGTTGGTTCTTGTGTGGCAGTAATATCAAATCGCACAGAAGTCACATCAGAGAAGAGAGCACCGAAAGAGAAGAAGCTCGCTAAACTGCTATCCACAGCAAGAGATACATCTTCAAAAAGAGCGACGACACCATTGGTGCTATCAAGTAGCGTAAGGGTGAACATTGTGACATCGTAACCAGCATTTGCAGCGATAATCCCCGGGGATGACGACTGATGATTCCATAGGTAAATACCACTTATCGCGGTCGCCGTATTAAAACCCCATGTGATTGAGCGCAGTGTGTCTGAAGGTTGTGTTGTCCAATGGTTACCCGAAACATAGGCGGAATGCACGTCGGTTTGGTCAAACCCGCTAGGCATACCACTGCCATTAATCGTATTTAACGCCTCTCCATTAAATCCACTATTTGAGAGATTATATTCGCTCGACGCAACGGCAGTATCTGCACGGATGAAAGCAGCATTCACCTGAAAAGACAAAACCAGCGAGATTAACAACAGCATTTTACGTGGGTGATACGACATCTCAGTCATCCTCTTTTTTATTTTTAGTCAATCGTAATTGATTAGTGTGCTTAAGCAACTCGTCAATCAAGCAAAATAAACGCCATCAAAAAAACGTCATCAAAACAAAATATTGCGATTTTGTATTCATCAGAGTGTAAAAAATGCTGACGATCGAACTTAATCACAACGCTCTACGTTAACCATCGTCGCTATAAAAGTTGCTGACATTGATCAGTCTAAATCTGTAATTGAGCTTTTCTTTGGTAAGTAGCGTAAATGTTTGTAAATGTCTTACGCTGAAACTGATTAAACATATAACCTGTAAATGTTTTAGCGCTCAAATTCACGAAGAGGAATAGATGTATGGGCTCCAGTGCCGACGACAAATCTGAAAATACACCGGTAAATGTGTATGAAAAACCCGCCCCTTGGTTAATCCACGGACTTGTTACGTTGGCTTTACTGGTGATTGCTTTTTTGGTGGTTTCAGCACTGTTTGGCTCTAAGCCATCGGCAAACCGTTGGGGCGATCGACCTGCGCCAAGCGTGGCGGTGGAAACCACACCTTTATCAACACAATCTTACAGCGTTTGGGTAGATTCGTACGGCACAGCCGAAGCACTAACCCAGAGCTTATTGGTGTCGGAGATTAACGGGCGCGTAGTGTCGGTGTCGCCAAATATTCGTACTGGAGCGAGTTTCCGCAAGGGTGAGGTTTTAGTTGAACTCGATGACAGAGATTATCAGGTAGAAGTTGACGTAGCAGCCTCGGCAGCCGCTGAAGCTGAACTTGCGTACCTTCAAGAGGTTGCGCAAGCTGAATTTGCCTCTCAAGAATGGAACCAAAGACCTACCAGTGAAGCGGCTCGCAAGCTCGCATTAAGAGAACCCCAACTAGCGGCAACAAAAGCCGCTTGGCAGGCTGCCAAGTCTCGACTAACAAGAGCTATTACTGATTTAGAGAGAACGAAAATTATCGCTCCTTTTGATGGTCGAGTGTTAAGCCAAACTGTAGATGTGGGTCAGGTAGTATCGCCGGGACAAGGGATCGCTGATATCTATGATACCGACGTGGTCGAAGTTAGATTACCAATAAAAATTCATGACTTGGAGCACTTGTCGCTTCCTGAAAGTCAATCTGAAGCAGATAACGGACCTATGGTAGTGCTTGAGAGTGACATGGGGAGCCGAACCTATCAGTGGAACGCAAGAATAGTACGTACGGAGGGAGCTTTCGACCCCGCGACACGTATGCTCTATGCCGTAGCACAAGTGGAGGCACCGTTTGTATCAACGAATGAGAGACCTGCCATTCGCATTGGACAGTTTGTTAGAGCAAAAGTGGCAGGGCATCGCTATGACGACGTTTTTGTCATCCCTCGCCGCGCAGTATCGCAAGATTTCTTTGTAAGTATCGCTCAAGAGGGTATTTTGCAGAAAGTTCAAGTTTCACCGTTATGGACAGACAGTGAGGTCGTTGTTGTTGCCAATAGTCTTATCTCAAATGACGACATGCTCACCGGCATAAACAGTGAACTTTCTGTGCTATCACCATCAGATGCGCTTATTTTAACACCTACAGCAAACTTACCTAATGGCACGCGAGTGCGCTCAATGGAAGATATTGTGCCTTCAGAGAACAGACGCAGGCCAAGCAATGCCGTGGGTAGTGCGGGAGTAGAACGAGGCGATTCTGTAGGCAACAATAACGGTACAGCGGAGTAAACAACGGATGATAGCTTGGTTCGCTAAAAATGATGTTGCCGCCAACATACTGCTGGTGTTGGTCATGTTAGTTGGGTTTTACGTAATGAAAACTCAAGTTGCTGTAGATATGTTTCCCGACATAGAAATAAACAATGTCAATGTGACTATGTCTTTGCCCAGTGCCTCTCCGCAGGAAGTTGAGGAAGGGATAACAATCAAGATAGAGGAGGCAGTACAGGATTTAGATGGCATTCGTACGTTGACGTCAACGAGTAGTGAGGGTAGTGCTACTGTTTCCATTGAAGCTATGGATGGTTACGATGTGCGCACTCTGTTAGATGAAGTAAAAATAAGGGTCGACGGCATCAATAATTTCCCTGTTGATGCGGAAAATCTACTCATTCAGGTCCCTCAATTCAGACAAGATGCCATCGGGGTCGTTTTGTACGGTGATTATGATGCGGTGACTCTGCGCCGCCTTGCAGAAGACGTCAGAGATGAAATTTCCCAATTAGACAAGGTCACCCAAGCGAGTTTAAGCAGCACCTTGCCCTTTGAAATATCCATAGAAATACCAGAATGGGCATTGAGGCAATACGATTTATCGTTGGAGCAAGTGGCAAATGTATTGCGCCTGAATGCTAGAGATGTGTCGGCGGGGAATTTGCGCACTGAGGGCGGAGAGATTTTCATTCGCAGCCGCGGTCAAGCGTACACCGCCAGTGAATACGCTAGTTTACCAATAATCACGACACAAGACGGCACCATGATTCGACTTGGTGATATTGCAAACATTAAGGATGAATTCGAAGAAACCCCTTTGCGCACGCGATTCAATGGGGTGCCCGCCGTCGAAATTGAAGTGTTCCGTACGGGTAGTGAGAGTATTATTGAAATCACAGAAGCGGTACGTGATTACATTGACCAAAAACAAAGCCAACTGCCGCAGGGGCTCAATATGGCTTACTGGCGAGACAGAAGTGAACCTATTAAAGCTCGCTTGGCTACCTTGACCCAGAGTGCTTGGCAAGGGGCATTACTGGTTATTGCTATGTTAGCGCTTTTTTTGCGACCCGCAGTAGCGTTCTGGGTGTGTTTGGGAATACCCATGTGTTTCCTCGGTGCCTTTATGTTCATGCCTGTATTTGGCGTAACCATTAATTTGATGAGCTTATTCGCGTTTATTTTGGTGCTAGGGATCGTCGTTGATGATGCCATAGTCACGGGTGAAAATGTTTATTCTCATCTGCAAAGAGGCGAGGAGCCACTGCAAGCGGCAATCAAGGGGACCAAAGAAGTAGCGGTACCCGTCACCTTCGGCATATTAACCACCGCAGCTGCGTTTCTTCCATTGGCTTTTCAGTCTGGGCGAGGAGCTTGGTACGCGTCAATTACCTTCGTTATTGTACCCGTGCTTCTGTTCTCTTTGGTGGAGTCTAAGTTAATACTACCTGCCCATCTTAAACACGTACGCCCTCAATCAGAAAAAACGTCAAAGCTCTCGCAACTTCAACAAAAAATAGCGAGGTCGTTAGAAGTATTGATTGCGCGTGTTTATCAGCCTGCGTTAGCACACGCCATGCGATGGAGATATGCCACACTGATGGCAATGGTCGCTTGCTTTATCATGGTGATGGGAACCTTAATGAGTGGGCATACCAAGTTCATCTTCTTCCCCCGAGTGCAAAGTGAAGTCGCTACCGCGAATGTCATAATGCCAGCAGGTACCGCTTTCGAAAGTACAGACAGTATTGTTCGTGCGATGACTAAGCACGCTCAAGACCTGCGAGATATGTATCGCGACCCTGATACGGGCGAGTCGGTTATCCGCAACATCTATTCTGTGAGTGGTGGTCGCAATGCCACTACTGGGCGAGTGCGTGTTGAAACCGTGCCACCTGAAGACCGTACTATTGATGTTGAAACTCAAGAAATCGTCAATGAATGGCGTAAACGTGTCGGTCAAGTACCGGGTGCTGAACAATTAAACTATCGCGCTGAAATTGGTGGTTGGGGCGGCTCTCCCATCGATATTGAACTTAAAGGTAAAGACAGTGAGGCATTGAGTGAACTTGGTGAAAAGCTGAAACAAAAACTCACCGAATATGCGGGAGTGTTTGATATTGAAGATTCATTGTCTGACGGTAAAGAGGAACTTCAATTAGAACTCAAGCCAGAGGCCCGTTTACTCGGTCTCGATCTCAACACGGTTGCGGGGCAAGTTAGACAGGCGGTGTACGGTTTTGAGGTGCAGCGCGTTCAACGTGGACGTGAAGAAGTAAAGGTCATGGTTCGTTATCCACTGGAAGCAAGGCAGTCTATTGAAACCCTTGAGCAGATGATGATCCGCATTGGACCCAATCAGGAAGTACCACTTTGGCAAGTCGCTGATGTTTATCCGGGGTTAAGCCCAACAGAAATTACTCGAATCGATCGCCAGCGTACATTATCGGTAACTTCCGATTTTGATAAACAGAATGCGGATATGTCACTGGTGGTCTCTGAGCTTGATACCTGGCTTGCGGAGAATATTAATGCATACCCAGGTGTGACTTACGAGTTGGCGGGTGAGGCCAGAGATCAGCGAGAATCATCTCAAGGATTACTTATTGGCGGCCTAGGACTCTGCTTATTGATTTACGTGCTACTGGCTATTCCATTTAAGTCATACTCACAGCCCATCATAGTGATGTCGGTAATTCCTTTTGGTATGGTTGGCGCCGTGCTAGGGCATTGGTTGATGGGACTCGATCTTACGTTACTAAGCTTTATGGGTATGCTTGCACTTGCAGGTGTGGTGGTAAATGATTCGTTGGTGTTAGTTGATTATGTCAATCAACGACGATTGGCCGGAGAGAGTGTTAAGAAGGCCGTGTATGAAGCGGGTGGCAGAAGGTTCAGACCAGTGTTGTTAACGTCGTTAACGACGTTTGCTGGCTTAATGCCACTGTTGTTTGAAAAATCGACGCAAGCACAGTTCTTGATACCCATGGCGGTGAGCCTAGGGTTTGGAATATTGTTCGCTACGCTAATTACCTTGTTTGTCGTGCCTATGAATTATCTCATTTTGGAAGATATCAAAGGTTACTTCAGGAGATATCGCGCAGACATGAAAGGCTTGTTAACTAGAAAGGCGTCGTAGATTATCCGCAGAGTGACTATTCAATATTATGAATAGTCACTTTACTGCTAACTTGCTGTTCGCTTTCCATACCACCAATAGTGATTAACGTGCCTTCAATATTGATAAGACCCCTGTGATCCATAGTTGCGTGGTTAGAGGTTTTTACTTCCCAATTGCGGGTTTCGAAATTAAACAGCCATGCCTGATTGGATGGCATTGAAGGTTCACCGTTGTAGCCTAATCCATCATAGTTGTAGGGGTTATCTGAGCCACCGATGAAAATAGCATTGTCTTGATAGCTCGCTGCGGCCATTCGATATCGCGCAACGCCAGTTGGATGCTCAACTTTCTGCCAGTTAATTTTTAAGTGGTTGTCTGGGTCGATAGTTCCCATTAAACATTCAGGCGACGGGGCAAATGTGCGTCGTTTTTCTGTTTGTGCAATGACTTTTACACCGTCACACACAATTATTTGGTTATCAACAATAACCCCCGCGTGGCCAAATACAGGAGGGACTAAAAACGGAGAGGCTTGTTGCCATGTATCGGTTTCAGTGTCATACACTTGAACCAGATTTACGTTACCGTCATTGTGCCAACCGCTGACAAGATAGATATAGCGGTGCTTATAAACCAGCGCTACTGAATCGTCCACAGGCACAGGCATAGGAGTAAGTTTTGTGTACGAGTCGTTACTGAGGTGGTAACGAAATACATCTGGAGATGATATTTCATTGTGATCTCTATCAACCGTGTATCCGCCAAATAGATATGCGTAGCCATTCACACCAACAGCAATACTGGCTAGCCGGCCCTCTGGTGTTATCGAACTAGGTACGGGTGATATGGACTGCCAGCTATCTTCGCCAGAATGTAATATCCATGCCTGATTGTGAACCGATGTGTAGTCGTTTTTTAGCACCAAGCCCCATAAAAGAGAGCAACGCGTATCCATTGTCTGTCGATACTCGTGCAATTGCATTGTTAGCCACAGCTTCTGGTAAGTGGGGGAATGAGGTGAGCTCAGCAGCGCTATTGTGTGAAAGCATTACCGCTACTGCAGTTGAGATGAATAACGTGCGAATCGAAGAAGATTTGTAAGTGAACATGAGGTGCTCGGTGAAGACTTTGAGGGGAGTCTAGCGCAATTCGAATTAGGATTTAAGACAAACTAGAACGTTTGTCACGGTACACAGAAAAGAATTTGCCCGAGCGAGAAGGCTCGGGCAACAGAGTTTAAAAAGTAATGATGGCCTTTACCGATCCGTCAACTGAAGCTGCGTCTACATAGCCAATTAGACTTGGGTTTTTAGACACAAGTTCAATGACTTCAGCATCGCTGGCAACCTCTTGCGGTGGTGTTCCCTTTCCAGTAAAGACGAGTTTTGACCAGTAAGCTTTAAGTTGGCTTGCAGACTTTCCTACCAAATTTTCATTGAAATAGTTAGTCGCAGCACTTCCTTCTGACTGGTTAACCGCAATGGCTTGTGAACCATCTGGGAAGGATTTGGCCTTGCCTAAAAATATACGCGTTATCGAAGAGTCGTCTAAGTTACTTGCGTTTGACGGATGAACAATAACCGCAATCTCTGCCATTGAAACTGAACTGAAAAGCGTCAGTAAAATAAAAGCTAGTGTTTTCATGACAAATATCCTCTAGAAAACCAAATCAACGCCAACGGTAAACACTCCCTGACTGTCGTCAGATGGAAGATTATCTCGTAGCGAATACTCTTTGTAGGTGTAATCAAATTTTTAGCGCCGCTGCCGGATTAAAGTCCCATCGATAGGTTACGCTGTGATTGTCGTTTTCCACTTCAGCTAAGAACACGTCATTAGCCACAAAATCTCTGGCTAACAGTGCACATTGGGTGGGATCTGCAGGATTAGGTGCTAAACAAAGTGTCGCGGGAATACCTGATACGGCGGAAGTATCGTTTGTGGCCTCCAGGAAGCTATAGGTGTAGATGATAGTTGATGAATCAAAACGTTTACCAATGGTGACATACGCCGCATCTGTCGTTTGGATAATTGAATCATCAACAGTGTAAGTCACCCATTCCACACCTAATATCCAGTCATTGTAGTCGACAGTAGCACCGATGCCGCCAAATGTGCCAGTGTCTTCTTCAATCACTATGTCATTGTACTTCTCAGGTTGCAGCGCAAAAAATGGTTGTATTGCAGATACGTCAGCACCTATGGTTACCGACGTTGCATAGTAGCTTGCACGAACCGTGAACCAGTCATAGGTTAGATCCACACTGAGACCTGCGAAATTCTCTAGGGTAGATGCCGTAGGCACACCACCAATATTTAAATCACCATCGAACTTACCATAAACGGCTTGAAGCTCGGCGTCCCACATTCCCAAACTGGTAGCGTAGTTGAACCTAAGGCCATCCATATTATTGAAGTTAACGTCGTACACTGCCTGTGGAGTGCGCGCCCAAGGGTAGGCATAGCCCACGTCTAAATACTCGGAGTACATAAACAGCGGTATTCGGATGCGGCCAGCGGATAAGCTCATCTCGTCATTGAATGAATAGGTTAAATATGCCCATTCAAAATCAGCATCATAATCATTTTCGCCACGAGCTAGCAGCTGTGCTGTAGCCGTGAGCTTATCTGAAATGTCGGCGGATACTTGCAGACCAAACAACGACTCAGAATCAAACGAAATATCATCGTCGTAACCAAACAAGTTATCTTGATCTGAATCGGTGGTGATACCACCGTAAATTGAGGCAAATCCATTAATGCGAACTTCGGCGCTTGCGTTCGTTGATGTCATCCCTAACGCTACGATCGAACCTGCTATCAGCAAGGTAATTCGATTCAACTTCATAACGTTCTCCAGTTTTTAGTGTGCACTATAAACGTAGGTTACTGGGAACTATTTTCCAGTGAAATGTAGCGTAATTATGTATTTTTTGTAATATTTTAGTGTTTTGGCCCAGTTAATAACACACTAACAAACATTATTACCGCTTTAGCGGTGCTGTGAAAAACGAGAGAATGCTTGTCTGTCGCCTGCTTTTTGCGCGAAATTGAGCCCTAACTCAACATTTTGCTGGGAAACACCAACGTCAAGTGATGACAGAAGCACTTTCACTGCATCAGCTGTTTTACCCACGTTGTCCAGAGCGAGGGCATAGATGTACCAGTACTGGCTTTCTTCTGGATTAAGCTCAACAGCACGTTCAAATGCATGAATAGCCTGTTGCTTTTTGTTATTTCTGATTAAATGCATACCGTAGCTATATTGCATGACACCATCATTGGGAAGTGCTTGAACAGCCGAAGCAAACAACTCTGCTTCAGCTTGGAAGTCGCCTTGTGCTCTCAGTAGATCTGCTAAATTAATATAATTTGCAGCGAAGAAGGGGTCCACCTCTATACCGTGCTGTAATAGCTTAATGGCCCCTGATACGTCACCCGATTGATAGCTCAATAAACTTTGATTTAAGTTACCTTCACCCCGCCAACGACTGACATCATTGGATTTGAGTAAATCATTGAATGCATCGTTGAAGCTTGTATCTCTTAGACCAAGACCCACTAACTGGTTGGCCGCCGCTACTCTTATGGCCCTGAATTCATCATTGAGTAGAGTTTTATAACTTTTAACCCGTTCTTGAGGAGCGAGTAGCATACCAATTTGCGCGGTTGCTAACCGAATTAACGGTTCTTGTGAGTTCACCCATCGACGAATTTGACCGTCGGTTAGTGCAGGTACTACACGAGGGAGTGAAGCGATAACGGTTGCACGTTTTATTACCGGTAATTCTTTACTATAGATAAGCTGAAATGCATGGGTTTGAGAAATAGACTCACCGTGCATGAATGCAATATAGCGTCTTTCCATTAATGACAGCGAGTGAGATTCTCCGTGCCATTGGGTCACGTGGGAATCTGCCCATTCATTCGTTTGGTCTTCATGGCAGTTTGTGCACGCATTTGGCGCACCAGTTTGCATGGAGATGCTTGGATTTGGTATTGAGAAACTGTGGTCCCGTCTTGCATCAACGCCCATGTAAATGGTTTCTGGCATGTGACAGTTTACACATTGAGCGCCAGCAGAATTATCGGTATGGAAAGTGTGTTTGGGAGTGTCAAAAACTTCTGCTTTGTGACATTGCAAACACAATGCATTGGTTTGCGTTTTTACTTTCATGGTGTGTGGGTCATGACAATCCAAGCAATTCACGCCAGCTTCGTACATTTTGCTTTGCAAGAAAGAGCCGTAGACATAAACCTCTTCTTTAATTTGACCATCAGGGTGGTAGAGCGGGGGCGCTAGTAAAGACGGTGAAAATTGGTCTAAAAAAGGAGTGTTGGGTGAAATTCCATCGGTAAGCGGACTTCGCAATGAATGGCAAGCGAAGCAATTGTCCATAAAAGTATTGTCTCGTGGCTCACCATGCCATGATGCGATATCTTCACCGTCTTTCAACAGCCATTGACCCATTGCTTTACTCATTGCTGAATCTAGGTGATTGTAGGATTCAGTCGGTGTTTTACTACCATGGTCTGGCATCTCGCCATGACACGACTGACACGATACATTGATTTCATTCCATTGGGTGTCAAAACTATCAGTACTGGCGTCGTAGTTTCGAGTTAGGCCCGATGAATGACAATCCGCACACATTCCATTCCAATTTTGCATGGGCTGCAACCAATGTAACCTATCGTTACTTGTTATATCTTCATCCGGGTATATGGGATACCAACGTTGACCGCCTTCGTTATTTGGGCGACTGTCCCAAGCGAAGGGAAAAACCTGCATGCGGCCGCTGTCTGTTTTGATGAGATATTCTTGTAGCGGGTAGTGCCCAAAAACATAGCTCACCATGTGCTCTCTAGTGTTATCACCCTCTGTGAAACTGATAAAAAACTGATTGTCTCGTGTGAAGAATGTCGCCTTTTGTGAATGGTGAGACACTTGAGCATTATTGAAATTACCAAGTACCGTATCTTTAGTGGCGATGTCCATTGCCTTGCCATGGTCAGAAGAAGACCATTGTGACACGATGTCGGAATGACAGCTTGAGCATTGACTAGACTCACTAGCCGAGGTTGCAGTAAAGGCAACAAGCAGTAGAAAAGCGGCGAATAATTTCTTCATACTGAGAGGCAAATAGATACGTATAAATGTCAGAACTCGCCAAACATAACATGATCGCCGCTTAGGGTCTTGTTTTTACATTAATATTAGTTCACCCAATCCCTAAGCTTGAGTGTGAGCGTGTGTTGTTTGCCCTTAAGTGTGATGTCTTTTTCAGACCACTCAATGTGACTCCAATCCACTAATGTACTCGTGATTGCCTGTTCAGTGTCCATCTCGTTAGGAATACACATTTTTCGTGTTTGCCCCATATTAGCGACGCGTAATTTGTTATCCATGAGCTCTCCCTGTCCGAAGAAGGAGTTACACCCCGAGAAACCATTGACAGTGAAGTTTTCTCCAAACTCTATGTTTGGTAAGCGATTATCTACATCTGGTGATAATGGCGTTCCATCAATGGCTATCACTTGCCAATTGTGATGTTGTAAATCAGTAACTGTAATTGGTGCTTTTGCAGTTGAGTAGCAAGCGCTGACCAAAACTGTGATGCAAAGTACAACCGCTGCGCGTTTAACATTAATCATAATCTCTCCATGGAATTAACACATCAGTTTGATAACGTAGTACTGCTTAGTTTGGTTTCAAATTTAAAAAATTCAACGAAAGTTGAAGGAGTTCTGCCCTTGGTTTGCAAGATCGAGTAGAAATAATCTGCCATACTTCAATAGCGCAATTAACAACCTTACGGAGCACTGATGGAGCATCAGCATTATTTTTCTTGGAGTATTGATGCAAGTTTGGCACTCCATGGAGAATACAACTTACTCTTAGTCTATGTTTCATATTTAGTTGCCTCTATCGCAGGGTTTTGTGCACTGAGCATATTAGGCTTTGCACGTAAAAATGAGCGCAATCGGGGCACATTGACAATTATTGGTGGCGTCACTCTGGGACTCGGGATCTGGGGTATGCATTTTGTGGGAATGCTCGCGCTCACTCTACCCGTAGTAGTGTACTACGACCTTACAACAACCCTCTTTTCCATCGTACCCGCAGTTTTCGGCAGTATTGTTTTTCTTTACTTGCTGAGTAGGCAAAAACCCAATCTTCCCACCATTTTATTCATCGGGCTTGTTTTAGCTACAAGTATTGCCGCGATGCATTTTATCGGTATGGCCGCAATGTCAATGCAAGCACATATGACCCATGACCCCATACAGTATGGATTTGCCATCGCCGTGTCTTGGGGTCTTGGAGTACTAACTATACTCGTACAACAAAAGCGAGTGGGCTTCCTAAACCAGTTACGTAAGATACATATTTTAACGTCGGGGCTATTATTTGGTTTCTCTGTTGCCAATATGCACTATTTGGCGATGAACGCGACGTATTTTTTCCCATTCCCCACCTCGCAACTCGCAGGGATCAGCAACGATGTATTATCCCTTGTCGCCGTGGGTTTTATTGTCATTTTAATGATAACGCTAATGGTGGTGTTGTATTTACAAAACAAAATTGGTGGGCTCCAGCAAGCGGCTACCGAACAGCAACAACGGGTTGTTGATACTGTCGATAACATGCAGGATGGTTTTGTATTGTGTGATGCTCATGGAGAAATTCTCCTCGTGAACCAACGATTTTCAGATACTTTCATAACACCATACAGCCCATTGGTGAAAGTTGGAGACAACATAGACAAGCTGTATCAAGACTTAGTGAGCGGGTTGTTTACGTTTGTTTCTCCTGTGGACAAAGCGGAGTTTGTGACAATCGTCAATGATATGTCAGACAAAAGCACTCAGATAAAGGTGCGGGATATTAATGGATACTGGTGGTTGTTCAGAAAAAATCGCACGGCAGCTAACATGATTATTCAAACTTGGTCTGATATTACAGATCAAGTCACAAAAGAAGCAGAGCTATTAGAAGTTAAAAAATGGCATCTTTAGGAGGCCTCGTTGCTGGCGTTGCACACGAGTTAAATACACCTTTGGGTGTTGGTATTACGGCTCTGTCGTCTATAAAAGACATACTTGAAGAAATTCAAACTTCTGTGCGCGAGGGAAAAATAAGAAAAACCAAACTTGATGAGTCTTTGGCAACCATTGATGAACTTGAAAAGCTCGCTGAAAATAATATGAATGTGATGGCTAGAATCATTCAACAATTCAAATTTTTATCCATTGATCAAACGGTAGAAAAAGCGAACTTATTCTCTTTAAACAGTGTGGTTGAAGATATTCGGAATGCGAGAAAAGAAGAGTTACAGAACGTAGGTATTACTTTTAATGTAGATATTCAGGACAACATCACGCTATTCAGTTTCCAAAAAGGATTAATTGAAGTCGTAAATAGTTTAATAAACAACGCTATTGATCACGCATTTGACAGTCAACCCGAGCCGAAAATTATTTTGGCAGCTATGGTGAGAGAGAATAGCGCGGTGCTAACGTTTTCCGACAATGGTGTAGGAGTAGATGTGAGCATCGCGCATCAGATTTTTGAGCCATTTGTAACCACTAAACGGAGGAATGGACAAGTGGGGTTAGGTTTGCACATTGCCTACAACCTAATCACTCAAAAATTAAAGGGTAAAATAAAGCTGTTGGATACTTCAACAACGTCAAATACCTGTTTTCAGATTGAAATTCCTATTGATATCAGTCACTAAACTAAATTGAAATATAGTCGTCATACTCACACCCTGTGTGTTACACATTTAATATCTGCCCATTCTGCTACCAATAACTACTGACCATTAGGTAAAAAAGCGCGTTAAGCTTAAGTTAATCGTAGAATAAACTTATCTAAAGTAGGTAAGTTTATGAAATTTAGAGATTATTAAATTTATTTGATTATTTTTTATAAGTTCTTGTTGTGCATACCTATGTATATAAATTAATACCTTCGTACAGTTTTTTGTATCTTAGGGAAACACAATGTTGCAAACAGATAAGCGCTTGGGCTCTCTCTCGCCCTTATTAACGCGCAAAGGCAAGGTCGCCAAGGCGACATTAGGTTTTATTTTGGCACTGCCCATAGCATTTACTGCCAGCGGTGCTGTAGTGTGGGAAGAAAACTTCGACAGTGCGGAAGGTAAAGGGGCCACCGGGAGTTCAGCAGGTGTAACGCTGGACATGACGGGTATTACAGCCTGGTCCATAGATGTTTCAGGTGCGCAACTTACTGCCACGTCAGATTGGTTCAAAGTTGTTAGCGGTCAACTCGAAGCTAGGGACGTTGATGGCGATGCTATTTGGGAGTCTGAAAGCATCGATATTTCTCAAAGTTCGGCTTTATCATTAGAAGTAGAAGCCTCTGAAGTCGACACACAAGAGTCTACTGACTACCTAGACGTCTTGTACTCTGTCGATGGTGGCGAGTTTATCTTAGTTACCCACCCCAATGGGACTGACTCACATACATTGGTTGATGATTTTACGGCAGTAACGGTGACTTCTGATATCCCTGACGGCAGTACATTGGTTGTTAGGATTGTCATGAAAAATGCAGCGAGTGCTGAAAAGCACCGCGTAGACAGCGTGGTAGTCAACGGCACTGCTTCAACAGGAGGCGGCGATGGTGGTGATGATGGTTCCGGCGGTAACGGTGATCCTGAACCAGATACCTATCGCACCGTGGTAAATCCTTGTTATAACTGCCCAGATTTAACTGCGGTGGCGTTGTTAGCTGATTATGATGCGGCAACCTATTACGCGACATTGGATGCGGCCATTGCCAATAATGAAAGTGCAGACAACCTCAAATCTATTGCACAGAACATTATTTCTACCGGTCACAATGTGTTGTCGTACTCAGAGGTGTGGTCTGGACTGACACAAACAGATGAAGATCCAACCGATACTGACAATATCATTCTGTTTTACAAGGGCACTGCGCTAGCAAAGTTCAGTAATGGTAGTGGCGACCAGTCTTCCGATCCAGACAACTGGAATCGAGAACACACCTGGGCGAGTAGCCATGGTTTCTCGAGTTCTACTTATACCGCTTACACTGATATTCACCATTTACGTCCTACTGACATTTCGGTGAATAGTTCGAGAGGAAACTTAGATTTTGACAATGGTGGTAGCGCACTAAGCGAAGCGCCAAGTAATCTCATCGATGGGGATTCATTTGAACCACGTGATGCGGTAAAAGGCGACGTAGCACGCGCTTTGTTTTACATGGATACTCGCTATGACGGTAGTGATGGCACTGAGGATGACCTTTCATTGGTCAACCGTTTGACCTCAACGTCTGAAGCGAGTCATGGTGTCCTGTGTACCTTGCTCACATGGCATGAGGAAGACCCGGTAGATACGTTTGAATCAGACCGCAATAATACGGTTTACGAGTTTCAGGGAAATAGAAACCCATTTATCGACAAACCGGAGTTGGTTGCCTTGGTATTCAACAGCGATTGCGACGGCTCGACGCAAGATCCTGGCGACGGCGATACTGATGGTGGTTCGGGAGATGGCACTGGTGACGGCAGCAGTGGTGATTCCGGCGCAGTTGCCCCCTCTGGCAACGAGTTATTTATTTCCGAATACATTGAAGGAAGTAGTTTCAACAAAGCCATTGAGATATTTAATGCCAGTGCTGACACTATCGACCTTACTGGATACGCGCTAAAGCTTTATTCAAACGGTGCTACCTCAACAACTAAGGTCATTGATTTAACTGGTACATTAGCGTCGGGGGCTGTGATAACTTTTGCTCATGGTAGCGCAGATACCATACTCACCACCGGATCTATCACCGATAATACAGTCATTAACTTTAATGGAGATGACTACTTAGAGCTCACCTTCAACGATACGGTCGTTGATGCTTTAGGAACCTATGGCGTTAAGTCAAGTTGGGGGGCAAATGTCACTCTTGTGAGAAAGTCATCGGTCACGCAGGGGAATCCAACTCGCGATGCTAGTTTTTCTTATACCAACGAATGGGACAACTATGCGAGTAACACGTTTGATTACTTTGGTGCGCATAGCGGCTCTGTTTCTGACCCTACCGACCCAGTAAGCGATCCCAAGCTAACTCTGATAAGCACAATTCAAGGTAATGGCACATCGTCGCCTTTAGTTGGTACCGATGTGATTATTGAAGCCGTTGTTACATTAGTCACCCCCGACCTTAATGGATTCTTCGTTCAAGAAGAAGCGAGTGATTCTGATGGCGACGCTATGACGTCAGAAGGCGTTTTTGTATACGATGCCTCTTTGACTGACTTCCCCACGCTGGGTGATACGGTAAGCTTTATCGGTGAAGTTACAGAATATAACGACCTTACTGAGATATTACTCGGTTCAGAAATTACCTTTGTTCGCAATGGAGATTACATACTCGATCAAGTGATTACTATGCCGTTTGATGAGGCAGTTGATCTGGAAGCTTACGAAGGCATGATTGTTCGCTCTACTCAGTCTTTGGTTGTTACAGATACCTATGACTTGGGACGCTATGGTCAGTTTACTGTCTCTTCAGAACGACTTATGATTCCCACTAATCAATACGTCGCATCGTCGGCAGATGCTTTGGCACTTGCCACTGCTAACAGTCAAAATACACTGATTATCGATGATGGTTCAAGTGCACAAAACCTTGATAATCTGCCATTTCCTGTAGGCGGTTTGTCACATACAAATACTCTGCGATTGGGTGACAGCGTTGTTAATTTAGAAGGTGTACTACACTACAGCTTCGGGGCATATAGTGTCATTCCCACACAATCGATAAACAGCGTACGCACAAACCCCAGAATATCTCAGCCACTACTGCTGACCAATGGTGATGTAACAGTAGCAAGTTTTAATGTGTTGAATTACTTCAATGGTCCGAGCTTCCCCACCAGCCGAGGAGCATCTTCGGCGTCGGAACTAAGCCGCCAACAAGACAAGATTGTTGCTGCACTTGTTGAAATTAATGCGGACGTTATAGGCCTAGTTGAACTAGAAAATGATGGTTATGAATCTGATTCTGCCATAGCTACATTGACTGACGCACTTAACAGTGAATTGGGGTCAAACGAGTACGCTTTTGTTACACCTCCATCAACTGTTTTAGGCGGCGATGAAATTGCTGTGGGTATTCTTTACAAACCTGCAGTAGTGTCACTGGACGGTTCTGCAATTACCTTATCAGAGTCCCCCTTTGATGACGGTAACCGTCAGCCACTGATTCAGTCTTTCATTGTCAATAGCAATGAAGAAAGCTTTGCCTTAGCAGTCAACCACTTTAAATCAAAAGGCAGCTGCTCTAGTGCAACAGGCAATAACGCAGACTCTGGAGACGGCCAGGGATGTTGGAACGAACTTCGCACACAAGCAGCCACAGGCTTACAAGCATTAATCACTGATAATCTTGCGACTCTGGGTGATCGGGTGCTAGTCATGGGCGATTTAAATGCTTATGCGATGGAAGAGCCAATCCTTTCTTTTACTGACAATGGTTACACCAATTTGGTGAATACGTTTGTGGGCGATGGTGCCTACTCCTATTCATTTGGCGGTGAGATAGGTTATTTGGATCATGCATTATCAACGAGCACCTTGTTGGACTATGTTGTCGATGCCTAGTGTTTGGAA
>NZ_BJKL01000017.1 GCF_006538345.1 Alteromonas sp. KUL49
ACGTTACTCAAACGATTGAATTGATATCAGATTTTCCTTGTTGTTATAGCAAGAAAGACTTAACACGCGCTTGAGCGTACTGTGAGTCCTCCTTGCGCAAAAGTCGAGATGCTACGCATAACGATTTTGCACGAAAAGTTTTTCCTGGCAGCCATAGCGATACGGTACCACCTGACTCCATTCCGAACTCAGAAGTGAAACGTATTAGCGCCGATGGTAGTGTGGGGCTTCCCCATGTGAGAGTAGGACACTGCCAGGTCCCTATTAAAGAAACCCGCCCTATGGCGGGTTTTTTGCTTTCTGCGTTTAATGAAAATCTCTCGATTTTATGTGTAGCTCACTAAGCCATTGAGTTCTATCAATCAATTTACCAGCAATGATATGTGTTACTCCTTCAGGCGATCGTTCCAAGATACCATTAACTTGTAGTATTTTTGCTTTCAGAAAGGCTTGCTGTTGATGGCGGGCTGTTGCTTGCCATACCACAACGTTGATATTACCCGTGTGATCTTCAAGGGTTAAAAAAGTAACGCCTGCGGCGGTACCTGGTGATTGACGACCTGATACTACTCCCATGACTTTGATTAACGATTGATTGTCTAACAATGAAAGGGAATTAGCCGTTTTTATACCTTTTAAAGTACGTTCTTTATGTATGAGTGCTATGGGGTGCTCATTAACTGACAGTGATGTAGAAGCGTAGTCCTCCACCAAGCTTTCTACATTGCTAGGAGCGTTAATATTTCCCTCACAATTTTGCTCATCATCGGAAAAAAGGGGCAATGAAGTTTGTGTATCCATTATCTTCCAACGAGTTTCATACCTGTTACCGGATATACGCCTAAAAGCATCAGCGCTGGCGAGTGCTTGCATATCGTCATTGCGAATATGCAAAGGGGCAAGCGCACTGAGTGTCGTGTAGCCATCTAGCGGGCGAGCTTTTACAAGCTGCTTTGCACCGTCTTCGGATAGCCCCTTTATCTGTTTAAGTCCTAGCTGTATGCCTTTTTGCGAATTTGCTTCAAATACACTGTGCTCATAATCAGAACGATTAATGCAAGGGGCAATTACTTCAATATTGTGGCGCTGGGCATCTTGTACTAGTTGGGCTGATGAATAAAAGCCCATAGGTAAGCTATTGAGTAAAGCTACGTAAAACTCCACAGGAAAGTAAAACTTTAACCAGCAAGAAACATAAGCTAAAACAGCAAAAGATGCCGAGTGGGATTCAGGAAAGCCATAGCCGCCAAACCCTTTGATTTGTTCGAATACATTATTCGCGAAGACCTCATCGTAACCTCTCTCGAGCATGCCATTGATGAGCTTTTCTTTAAATTCAAATATGCGCCCGTTCTTTTTCCAGCTAGCCATTGCCCTGCGTAATTGATCAGCTTCTCCTCCACTAAAGCCTGCGGCCACCATCGCAAGCTGTATTACTTGCTCTTGGAATATAGGTACACCCATGGTGCGTGATAACACCCCTTCAACTTCAGGGGACGGATATTCAATAGTGTCTTTGCCATGGCGACGCAGTAAGTAGGGATGTACCATATCCCCTTGAATTGGTCCTGGTCTTACTATGGCAATTTGCACCACTAGGTCGTAATAACACCTTGGTTTAAGCCGGGGTAACATAGACATTTGAGCTCTAGACTCTATTTGAAATACGCCTACAGTGTCGGCTTGGCATATCATGTCGTAGACTTGTTGATCGTCGCCAAGCCGAGAAATAAAGGGAATATCTAAGGTGACGGGAAATTGTTTATTGATAAGGTCGAAGGTTCGGCGAATAGCACTCAACATACCCAGCGCTAATATGTCTACTTTAAGTAAACCCAATGACTCAAGATCGTCTTTGTCCCACTGAATGATGGTTCTTGCTTCCATCGCCGCATTTTCCACAGGTACTAGGTTATAGAGTGGTCCTGCACTGATTACAAAACCACCTACGTGTTGTGATAGGTGACGAGGTGTGCCTAGCAACTGCTCTGTAATGCTAATGAGCTGCTGAACCTTTTGGCTATGGGTATCTAAACCTAAGTTGGCGAGTTGTGCTTTCCATGGAATGACGCTGTCACGACGATTGATTTGCTTAATCACAAACTCAAGTTGCGATGTGCTAAATCCAAGGGCTTTGCCTGTATCTTTAAATGCCGACTTAAAGCGGTAGCTGATCACGGTAGCTGCAATCGCCGTGCGTTCGCGTCCATACTTTTGATAAACGTATTGAATGACTTCTTCTCGACGTTGATGTTCAAAATCCACATCGATATCTGGCGGTTCGTTACGCTCTTTCGAGATGAAGCGTTCGAAAAGTACATTCACTTGCTCTGGGTCTACGGCAGTAATTTCGAGGCAATAACACACTACAGAGTTCGCCGCTGAGCCCCGGCCTTGGTATAAAATTTTTTCTCGCTGAGCAAATTGTACGATGTCAAAAATGGTGAGAAAGAAATACTCGTATTCTTGCTCTTTAATCAGCACGAGCTCTTTTTCAATAATGTCTCTGATGGGCTGTGTAATACCCTGCGGAAACCGTTTTTTTATCCCTTCCTCTACACATTTCCTCAAGTAACTTGTAGGTGTTTCACCTTTGGGGATCAGCTCAGAGGGATATTGATACCGCAGCGCATCAAGATTAAAACTACATGTTTGAGCAAATTTTTGCGTATTCGCTAGCCATTGAGACGGGTACAGTTTTTTGAGTTTCGCTATGGGACGAAGGCTGCGCTCTGCATTACTCAAGGCATCTTTACCGAGCTTATCTACTTGAGTATGTACTCTTGTTGCATGCACAACGTGCTGTATTGGTAGTCGGTCTGTGTGGTGCATAAGCACACCCGTACACGCAATAACAGGAAAGTCATATTGCTCATGCAGTGATTTGTAGGTAGCGAAACGCAAATGATCTTTACCATCAAGCAGTCGCTGAGCGCCGATGTAAGGGGTTATTGTGCTGTGTTCGTTAAACCAGTTGGCCCAGTGGTTGTCATGAGTAGGTTCCCTTGTGGGAATCCAAATAATCTGACAGTGTTTAATGGTACGTATGTCCCACAAAGACAACTGATATTCACCTTTTTCTGAGCGACGCCTCGCATTGGTGATAATACGGCAGAGTTCACTATAAGCCGTTTGAGTAGGGCAAATTAAAACAAAAGATAATGTGTCATCGAACTGAAAGTAGCTACCAACGATAAGTTTTATAGGCAGTCGCTGTAGTGATATTTCTGAGTGTGCTCTCACTACTCCGGCTACCGAGCATTCATCGGTAATAGCAATGGCTGAGTAGCCGAGGAATGATGCTGTGGTAACCAGTTCTGCTGGGGACGAAGCGCCCGTTAAAAAACTAAAATGACTCTGACAATACAATTCGGCATACATTAGCTGTACACCCCTTGTGACCACCACTGCTCATTGGCATCGCGAAATACCAGTAGTCTGTGTTCTTGATGGGTTTCGACAATAAAGTAGTCCCGTTGATAAGTATTGTTGTCCCACCATCCTGTATTAATACGAAGCGGACCAAAACAAATACGACTAGGCGTGGTAAGTGGGGTTGGTTTATCAAATAAAAAAGCTGGGCTGTATGCAGCGCTTTGTTCAGACACTGAAGTGACTGATTGGTGTGATGTCATCTTCTCAATACGATGATCATTACCCATTAATACCCTAGTATTTCCTTCATCACCAAGCTTGGCATATAAGCGTCCTAAAAGCTGCTTTTGAGCAAGTAAAGAAAAGCGTTGAGAGAAAAAGTCATCATCTTCAGGCGATACATCGTCGAAGCTATCACAAGTAAGGTGTATCGATATTGCAGGCTCGGGTAGCTGCTTTGATGATAAAGCGAGCTCTACTAAGAGTTGCCAATCCATAACCTTTACCATGGTGTGAGCAGCACTCACACCAAGATCCAAGTTGTCAGATTCTCGAAACCCTATGGTGAAGTGAATCGATGAAGTGAGTAGGTTTCTCGCCCTCAAATAATGTTCCAAACGGGTTAACAGAGATTTGATGTAAGGGAGTAAATGCTGCGCGTTTTCTGCTTCGAAAGGCAACGTAATATGTGAAGCAAAGGTTTCTTTAGGTCGAAACAAAGTAACTGTGGGGAAAGTCTCTCCTCTTAAGGCGGTTAAGTACCTTATTACATCATTGTGAAAACGCTGCCCAATGGCTTGTACAGGCATAGCCAATAATGGCCCTACTGCACTAATACCTACTCGATTGAGCGCTGAGCGCGTTTTATCACTTAATTCACACAGGTTTAAATCACAATTTTGTAGCGCTGATTTTACTTGTTGGTGTGTGGTGTAGAACCGGTTGTTTTTGTGTTTGGCGAGTACTTTTGCAGCTTCTATACCCCATGCCACACCAAAATCTCGACTGATATTCGCTTGCGTGAATTCATGAGTTAATGCATGCCACAGTACCGGATAACTACCATAGTATTGCAATAAATTGTCGAGGCGAACGGCAATACCAGTGGGAGGTAGAATAACAACATCGGAGGCTACTTGATAAATGTTATGAGCCAGCGCATTGAGTGCTGAAAGCTCTGTATCAGCACAGTAATCGATAATTGTGATATCAGGGCAAAGTGAGGCTGCTTGGGCGAGCCCCATATTAATATCAAGCCCGCTTTTTAATGCCGCGCTATCGCACTGAACAATACAGTTCTGCTGAGGGTTGTAAACCACAGTAGGTAAATTCGTACTTACTTGCTGAGTACTCTGCGAGTGCACATCTAAGGTAAGTTGATAACAATGAAAGTAAGCCCACCACATATTTAGCTCACTATATGGTGTTGTTCCTCTGGTACATATCGATACGTGCGCATTGCATATTGAATGCTGGAGTTATCAGGTGTCCAGTGACGAGGAAATTTCACATTATTCACGGGCCAACCATGGCGTTGTTTACGAATAGATATATTGAGAAGACTATCTTTCATGGAGAGCGATAGATCTACGTTAATGGGGAGCGGTGTTGATTGCTGTTCTGGCGTAAATAAAATACACAGTGTATCACTCTGTGTTGCAGCGACCTGAAGCCGGCGGGCTTGTTTATAAGACAGTGTGTTTTGCCATAAATACACACAATGACATGCCGTACTTTTTAAGCATTGTTCTGCCGCCCATAAAGCATCATTGTCACAACTAGGTGTTACCACGTGTATCTTATCGAGTTCATAACCTTGTGCTAATAACCAGTCAGCTTGTAGTTGTGCGGGCGGTTTAATGAACACACAGAGTTTCTGTGATTTTTGACGGGTAAGCAGTTCGCTAAAAAGGGAGAGTTCACCAATACCTGTGGCCGAAGCAATACGAATTACTCCTGCAGCAGGTACACCGCCATTAAGCGCATTATCAAGCGCTGGAATACCAAATGACAGGCGCGCATTATCAGCGGGCTGTTGCTTGCCTCGCCAAATATGAGGGTTGTTGTCAAAGAGAGATAATGGCTTTTTCATAACACTATAATACTGTATGTATGTACAGTATTATAGTGTAGTTGTAGTGCTTTTCAAGTCAGCTGCGTGAGAGCTAGCATATTAACTTTCTTGGGGAGCTTTCTCTTCACTGCCTTCTTTTTGGTTTTACCACCGAGTGACGCAGTAACTAACTGACATGCCGCAATAAAGCCTTCTGCGCTATTCTTTGACCAAGCAAGGCGAACACTGCTAGGCATGTCTTTCATAATGTTTTTGATTTCTTCAAGGCCAATTTCTTCAGAGCGCAATTCATGATTTAGGGCTTCTTCTAATGTTGCACCTTTTTCACAGCAGTACATAATAATCGCGGAGAAATGCTGTAGTAATGTGCTTAGTACTGTGTACTGCTGCTGACTAATGAGACGACGTTGCTGTGCTTTCTCAATGCGTACTGCCAGTACTTTTTCAAGTGACTCTGTCACCATCACAAGGTTGCGATAAGCGTGATTCACCTGATTTGATGACTGTTTAGCGGAGCTTCGACTTAATGCAAGTTCCCGTTGTAATGTTTGCGCTCGTAATACAAAGTAAATCAATAGCAGTACAAGAAGCCCTATAACACCAGCGGCAATGATCATTGTATTTTCCCTTTTTGTTCTTCAATAAACGCATCAATATGCTGTTCTAAAATGAATAGAGGCACCGAGCCATTTTCCAATACGGCACGATGAAATTTGCGTACATCAAAATGTTGGCCAAGAGCTGCTTCTGCCTTTGCTCTTAACGCTTTAATTTTAATTTCCCCAATTTTGTATGACAGTGCTTGTGCAGGCCATGAAATATAACGGTCGATTTCGGTGTTAACATTGTGCTCAGAAAGCGCAGTGTTGGTCATCATATATTCGACAGCACGTTCTCTACTCCAGCCCATCATATGCATCCCTGTGTCTACGACTAAACGACAAGCACGCCACATTTCATAACTTAAACGACCAAAGTCGTCGTATGGGTCTTCATAAATTCCGGCTTCTATACCTAAAAATTCCGAATACAGTCCCCAGCCTTCACCGAAAGCTGAGATATACGTGTTTTGACGCACTTTTGGCAGACCTTCTAGCTCAGCGGCTAGTGATATTTGCAAATGATGTCCAGGCACGGCTTCGTGTAAGGTAAGTGCGGGAATGGCATACAAGGGGCGCTTATCCAGTGCATAGGTATTTACCCAATAGTAACCGGGCTGATCGTCACGACGCGGTGAAATGTAACGGCCAGTAGTATATTTAGGCGCAATGCTATCGGGTACTGGCGCTACACCATAGGGTGTGCGAGGTAGGTATTCGAACAGTGAGGGGAGTTTGGCATCCATTTGCTTGGCTACGAAGGATGCTTCCATTAGCAACTCTTCTGCTGTAGTGGCATAAAACTGCGGATCGGTGCGAAGAAAATCTATGAATTCGTTAATATCACCCTCAAACTCCAGCTTATCCACAATACCTTGCATTTCAGCACGAATACGCGCGACTTCACTGAGCCCGAGTGAATGAATCTCTTCAGGCGTCATATCCGTGGTGGTGTAGTGCTTAGCTCTATTCGCGTAGTACGCTTTACCTTCGGGCCATAAGCTTGCTGCAATAGGCTCTCTAGCGCTAGGAATATACTCATCAACCATGAAATCATAAAAACCTTGATAAGCTGGCAATACGCTATTGTTCATTGCAGCTATAGCAGATTGTGTCAGCGTTGCTTTTTCTTGTTCAGAAAAATAGTCAGGATAGCGTTTGAATGGGGCATAAAAACCGCTGGCTTCAATGTTGTCTACAATATACGCGGAAATAGAGTCTTCAAACCCTGTAAGCACTACCTGAGGTTGGGTATAGCCTTCTGCAATACCTTGCTTCATATAGGTGATTTGCTGGGTAAAATAATCAGGAAGACCATTCAATCTGCGTAAGTAGTTTTCATAATCAGCGACGGTTTTAAACGCTGATAAATTGGGGAGCGATGCCATGGCCCCGTGAAAACCATACTCTGAATTAATAGGAACGAGGTGCGAACGAAACTGATAATTCGATAGGTAGTTTTCAATACGATACTTTTGCATTAACAACGCAATATGCGCTTGCTTTGATAAGTTATCTACAGCGACGGCGCTCAACGTATCATAATATTTTTGCCATGCAATGTGTTGTGCCTTTAAGGCTGCTGGACTGATATCGGGTAGGTCACCAGCATAGGTATCTAAGCCTTCGCTAGAGGCTAAGAAAGGAGAAGTGCTCAGCTCATATTGCCAAATGTCGTTAAGTAATGCGTACAGTTCATCGTCGTTTTTAGGTTGAGCAAATAACGCTGTGCTAACAACAACTAACGCGGTAAACAGAATGGAGCGAAACATAATGGTCTCCGGTAACTTCACGCCGGAAGTCCAGCATGGCTACTCTTTATTGGGTGTATAAATTGGATTAGGGAACGCAGTTACTTTATCAGATAACTTTGTGATTTTGGCAGTTCCTTGCTTTTTCACTGCATCTATCCTGAGGATATTATGCATTGGTATGTAAGTGTTTGTCACATCGGAAAATTCTGATTTGAGTTTTTCGTGGCTGGGGTCAAGTACTACGCTAGTGTGGGTATCCCAAACGAAGTCGCCAATTTCTACAAAACCAAACAAGCTGCCTTGTGTGAGTGACTTAACGTATAACTCATAACGCTCGCCGTTACTGATAAATTGAACGCGATACAAAAGCTCATCTTTACTCATGGTGTACTCGTACTACTGTGAAGTTTCATCATCGAATGGGGCTCGAATTTTACAATGGTCTTGTAAAGCGGGCAATTGTCGAAAATAACGTGAGTTAATTTGCCTTAATTACCCACTGGGTTAACATGTGGGCTCTTAAAAGTAGAGCAAAACACAATGATAAAAAAACTTCTATTAGGTAGTTTGATGTCGGCACTCGCATTTACTGCTGGCGCGCATCAACATGAAACGACAGACCACATATTTACTCCAGACACCCAGCGTATAAAGTCGCATCTGTTTTTTCTAGCAGACGATTTGTTAGAAGGCCGGGATACTGGTTCAAAAGGTCATGAAATTGCTTCGCTGTATATAGCTACTGAATTTGCTAAGTACGGTTTAACTCCAGCTGGCACCGAAGGCTATATTCAGCGAGTTAACTTTAGAAAAGCTAACCTGATTCAAGAGTCACCTGAATTTACACTAACACGTGGTGGTGATACTCATGAGTTTGCATACCCTAAAGAGTATCTAGCGGGACCAAGCCTTATGAGCACTGAGTCCAATGTGTCTGGTGAATTGGTTTTTGTGGGCTATGGTATTGTTGCTGACGAACTTTCTCACGATGATTATGCAGATTTGGATGTCGAAGGCAAAATTGTTGTTACTTTGGCGGGTAAGCCGAGTGACTTCCCATCAGAGGAAGGTGCACACTTTGCGTCAGGGTACCAAAAACAGCGTTACGCGGCGGAGCGTGGCGCTATTGGTATGATTACCATTACTACACCTAAGAATGAGAAAGTGCGACCGTATCAAAGCCGGTTAAACTATATCCATACTCCTCGCATGGCATGGTTGGATGAAAACGATGCGCCTGCAAATAGCTTCCCTCAATTAAAGGGCGGTGCGTATTTAAGTGAAGGTGCAGCTCGTACTCTATTTGAAGGCGCGCAGCAAAGTCTTGACGACGTTTATGCGCAACTAGAAGCCGATGAAGTACCAGCGGGATTCCCTCTTGTTGGTACCGTTAATCTAAGTAAGCAAAGTACACACGAAACCATTACTAGCCCCAACGTTGTCGGTGTTCTAGAGGGTTCTGATCCAGAGCTAAAAGATGAGTACATAGTATTTTCTGCTCATTCAGATCACATCGGTATTGCTAAGTCGGTTAAGCAAGACAAAATCAATAATGGCGCAATGGACAATGCTTCGGGCACGTCAGTAATGCTAGAAACAGCGCGTTTGTTCAGCGCAATGGACGTTAGACCGAAGCGCTCTATTTTGTTTGTTGCAGTCACAGGCGAAGAAAAAGGGCTACTCGGTGCAGATTACTTTGCTCGTAATCCAACCGTGCCGGTAACGTCAATGGTAGCGAACGTGAACTTAGACATGCCAATTCTTACCTATGAGTTCGCTGATGTTATCGCATTTGGTGCAAATCATAGTTCACTACAAGCATCAGTAGAAAAGGCGGCAGCCAATGCCGATATTTCACTGAGCCCAGACCCATGGCCAGACCAAGCTTTGTTCACACGTTCTGATCACTATGCGTTTGTAAAGCAGGGCGTACCAGCAGTGTTCTTGGTGCCTGGGTTACAGTCAAAAGATCCCAACGTAGATGGTAGTAAAGTATTTGGTACTTTCTTGTCTACTCATTATCACAAGCCAAGTGATGACATTAAGCAACCCTTCAATTGGAATGCGGCATCAACCTTCACAAAAGTTAATGCGCAGATTGGTTGGACGCTAGCAAACCAAGACGAGGCACCGAGCTGGAATGACGGTGATTTCTTTGGTGAGACATTTGGTCAGTAATGATCTCTGTGTAGCAGACAACAAAAAGCCCGCTTAATGCGGGCTTTATATTAAAAGATGAAAAACTACATAAACAGCGGCTTAAATGTTTGCCACTGTTCGGCAAACTGCTCGGTAGGCTTACGGGTAAAACCACTGCGAATAAACAAATTGATACGGCCGTCTGTGTAGCAGATAAGCATATTAGCAATAGTGGCTTCATCCGCAGATAGGCCTTTACCTTCTCTTAGTTTTCTTTCTCTGAGTACTTGTTTAAGCTGGGTTTCTAAACGCTCGAACAATTTTGCGATGCGAGAACGTAAACGTTCTTGTTCACCCATCAAAGCGTCGCCATTGAGAATACGAGTAATACCGGGGGTTTTTTTCTGCGAAACCCAGAATTAAATGAAGAATCAGCTGACATCGAACCACGGCGTCTTTTTCCTCATTCACTATTTTATTGATACGTGTGAATAAGGTATCTTCGATAAATTCGATGAGCCCCTCAAACATTCGCGCCTTACTCGGGAAGTGGCGATAAAGTGCGGCTTCCGATACCCCTACTTTTTCCGCTAACTTCGCTGTGGTAATGCGTTGACCTGGACTAGTTTCCAGCATGCCGGCTAAGGCTTGCAATATCTGCGCTTTTCTATTGGTTTTCTTTACAGCAGGCATGGCCAGAATATTTCCTCTACAAACCGGACATATTGTCCGTGATCCAAATTGTTTAGCATTTACCAAACATTATGATTATGTGCTTGTTGTTATCGACATGTTTTGACATGTCATTATTCTATTTATTGTATTGTTGAGCGACTATAGTGAGTAAAGCTATTGAAAGGTCGGCTTTACTCATGGGAGCGAGACGTTTTTCTCCCTCTGGCCAAATAACATGAAGTGCATTGTTGTCACTATTGAAGCCTAGACCTTCTACAGTAATGTCGTTTGCAGCAATCATATCCAAGCTTTTCTTTGCCATTTTGCTACGTGCATATTGCTCAACATCTTGGCTTTCAGCAGCAAAACCTACACAGAAAGGACGATTAGTTTGACCAGATACTGTGGCTAGAATATCAGGGTTTTTTATAAAAGTAAGTGTTAACTCATCATCGTTTTTCTTAATTTTATTATTTTCTATAGTGGCGGCTTTATAATCAGCTACTGCCGCTGTAGCAATAAAAATGTCAGAGGCGTCCGAGTGAGCTAAACATGCCTCAAGCATTTCATCTGCCGTAGTGACATCAATGCGTTTGCACCCTGTGGGAGTGGGCAAATTTACCGGACCAGCAACGAGAGTGACATTAGCACCTGCATTGCAAGCGGCTTCGGCAAGGGCGAAGCCCATTTTTCCTGAACTGTGATTAGACAAATATCGAACAGGATCCAAGGGCTCTCTTGTTGGGCCCGCCGATATCAATATATTTATGTCTGATAGGTTGGGCAATTCATTACTGCCCAGTGCATTATCAAGGAAGTCAGCAATATCTTGAGGTTCTTCCATTCTGCCAGCACCAACGTCACCGCAGGCTTGTTCTCCGCTAGCGGGGCCTATATAAGTAACACCATGTAAGGACAAACTATTCAAATTTGCCTGTGTTGCAGGGGCTTTCCACATTTGCTGGTTCATTGCTGGCGCAATATATACTGGCGCGCTGGTGGCTAAATACAGAGTTGATAGTAAATCGTCGGCTAAACCATGAGCAAGTTTGGCAATGGTGTTGGCTGTCGCCGGTGCAATCAGTAAAACATCAGCCCATTTAGCGAGTTCTATATGTCCCATTGCGGCTTCTGCCGCAGGGTCCAGAAGATCAGAGTGTACTGGGTGTCCGGATACTGCCTGAAGCGACATGGAGCTCACAAAAGCGGCAGCAGAGCTTGTTAATACAACGCGTACATTCGCACCCTGTGCCGTGAGCTTTCTCACTAGGTCTGGAGTTTTGTATGCGGCAATACCACCGGTGACTCCCAACAACACATTTTTATTACGTAACGACATAGAACATTCACTTTAATTAAGTAGGTAGAGCGTATCATGTTGTGAAAATGATTTCATAGCCTCGACACAGCGGATAAACCGTGCTTTTGCGCAGTTAAATGTGTAGCCATAGGTTGCTAATGTGCACACGAATAATGAGGTGGAGTAAAAACTTATGTCGCTGAAATCATGGCCATCGCAGGAGCGGCCTCGAGAAAAGCTATTAGATCGCGGTGTTGCAGAACTTACCGATGCTGAGCTCGTGGCAGTAATGCTCGGAAGGGGCATTGCTGGGAAAAATGCACTGGCGTTAGCAAGAGATTTACTTTCACATGTAGGATCTGTAAGGGAGTTGGTGAGCGCCTCGAAGAACACATTTTTAGAGGTCCATGGTCTTGGCGAATGTAAATATGCCCAGTTTCAAGCCGCATTTGAAGTATTCAGACGCTACCTAGAAATGCCGCTACGGCGTCAAAATGCTTTCACTAATGCAGAGGATACCAAACAGTTTCTGAGCGCTACGCTAAGAGATTGCGAGCAAGAGAAGTTCGCCATGTTGATGTTGGACAGTCAGCATCAACTCATTATTTTTAGAGTAATGTTTGTAGGTACTATTAATGCGGCGGCTGTTTACCCCAGAGAACTCGTTAAACAAGTCATGAAAGACAATGCTGCTGCGGTTATTCTTGTTCATAATCACCCGTCAGGTATTGCAGAGCCAAGTCATGCGGACATTGCGATCACAAGAGCGATTAAAACGGCTATGCAAACCATTGATGTTGAAGTGTTAGATCATTTTATCGTTGGCGATAAGGAAATTATTTCCCTTGCGCAACAAGGGCTGATACACTAGTAATAAATATTCCATTGATTATTCTGTAGTCAAAGTCAAAAAAATGCATTAGCATTACATCATTGCACTATATCCGAATCTAGGTTAGTTAAAGGACGATTATGAAAAAGTCATTACTTGCATTATTTGCAGCGGCTACTATGGCCACGGGGGCTATCGCACAAGACGCGGATAGCACTACCACAACTACTACATCTACCACTACTGCCAGTACAACGACTACTGGTGTACTTGGCGGTGTCACCGGGACAACAATAGTAACAGCTGGTGTTGTTGCAGGCGTTGTTGCAGGCGTTGTTGCTAACGCTAATGACGACGATGTTGTTGTTATTGTTGACCCAGATCCAGACCCGGATCCAGATCCAACGCCAACATGTAATGGTGATGATCCATTGGTTGATGGTGTTTGTGTAGGTACCACTAACACAGTCACTAACACAGTAACTGTTTCTGGCACACAAACTCAGACACAAACCATTACTGTTCCTGTAACCTTTACTTATGCGCCTTCAACAGGCAACTAAGAGGTTATCTATCGAAAAGCCGCTGTAATAGCGGCTTTTTTGTTTTTGGCGTCATTAAACAGTGGCGCGCTTTGTTGTACGCAACCAAAAATATACAAATGAAACACTACCTATTTCTCATTCTACTTGTCGGCGGTAGTTTGTCTGGCTGCGCTGGGTCTTATCGTTCTTACTACCACACCTTAGAATATGTATTTAAAGACAAATCCATTAATGTAACCAAAGAACATGTGGCAAACAGTGCGATAGATTTGATGCATATTACTGTTGACGGTGAAGTTGAGGCTGTTGTTGTTTTGGCCTTTATGGACGGTGATAAATACCGGTGGGCGTCAGGTGACAAGGCTATCTTCACAATGCACCACGGCGTTATTGTACAAACTGAAGGGCTTGCCACTGATCTACATTATACCAGCCATTTGACCGATAACCCTCTCGTTGGTGAGGATGCTCTGGCCTACAGTTGGGATCGTTTCGTTGATGTCGATGGTGCTGAGTATGGTGCTCCAGTGCGTTCTACCTGGCGTGTCGAAGGTGAGTCGACTCAGCTTTTTTTTGATGAGCCAATTAACACGTTGAAGGTCGTTGAAACCGTTGAGTTCTCTGATAATACTCCTTATTTTAAAACAGGCTTGTCATGGGAAAATATCTATTATCTAGATGCAACCACTAAGTATCTGTTATCAAGTAAGCAAAAGTACCATCCCGACGGTCGAGTTTATGAAATGGTTTATTTGAGTCGTGCTCAACGTGCGTTAGCAAGAAGGAACGATTGATGGAATTACGACTAGGGAAAGTGTTTGTATTCTTGCTTATGTACCTGTGTTCTGTGTCGGCATATGCAAAAGTGTCTATATTCATCAATCAGCAAGCCTTTGAATACGATATGCCTGTTAGGCTCAATCAAGTGTTGGCACCTGTGTCTAGCTCGACAGATTGGTATTGGCCAGCCTCTGCAGTCTATGACCTCAATGACCCCACTGCGGAAACATTGAAGAAAGAGACGTTAGACTTAATTCTCTCAGAACTTAAACGTCTTGATTCTGATGATGTTGATTATATTGTGCTAGATAACGTGTATCGCCAAGTGTCGTCTTGGTCGGTCGCGACAAGAAAACATGTAGAGGTATCATATAACCTGGCTCGTGTTTATCCGTCTAAGAATCCGATGTTTCAACCGGGAAAATACCTTATTAGACTTTTTATGCGTCCTGAAGTAACGCATGTTTCGGGTGCTGTAAAAACAGCAGGTGCATATCAATTTAAAAACAACAGTGAACTAGCGTCTATTTCTCATGGTGTTGCTTTGTCGCCGAATGCTAATAACAGTGATGTATGGGTAATATCGCCACAAGGCGAGGTGAGCATTGAAGGAAAAGCCTATTGGAATAAAGGTTTTAATCAATTGATGCCAGGTAGTCAGTTGTATTTCCCCGTTTCTGAAAGTTTGTTTTCATCTTCAATAGCAAAGATTAACGAGCGCGTTGCGCAGTTAGCGGTTCATAGGATTTTACCCTGATGAGAGTCAATACAGTTCTCTTTCAAGGATTGATAGTTGCATCGGTTTGTGGCTCATCGATTACGGCTTTTGCAGATGATTCTGTAAAAGTTAAGCCTACTCAAATGGTACAAGGTGGCGTAGGGCTTATCCAAACACCTACTGCTCGAATGTGGGAAGAAGGCGGCTTTGCTGCAAACTATACTGACAATGGTGAATATCGTTTTTGGTCGGTGAATCTGCAGTTGTTCGATTGGATGCAGGCAACGGCGCGTTATACCGATGTTCGAACGCGTTTATACAGTGACGTGCCCTCATTCAGCGGCGATCAAACACTTAAAGATAAAGGTTTAGACGTAAAGTTTAGGCTATGGAAAGAAAGTTATTACCTTCCTGATGTCTCTGTTGGTTTTAGAGATTTTGGCGGTACAGGCTTTTTTGAAAGTGAATACGTCAACATGAGTAAGGCTGTTGGTCCTTTTGATTTTCATCTTGGTTTGGGATGGGGGTACATGGGACGTTCAGATGACTTTACTAATCCGTTTTGTGAAGTTAAAGAGAGTTTTTGTACACGCCCTACAGGCTTTTCTGGTCGTGGCGGAAAGATTGACTACAACGAATTTTTCAAAGGGCCTGTTGCAATATTTGGCGGTGTCGAATATCAAACACCATGGGAGCCTTTGACCATTAAATTAGAGTACGAAGGCAACGATTACTCTGAAGACCGTGCTGGGCCATTAGGACAAGATACTCGATTTAATATTGGCGCTGTGTATAAATGGAGAGATTTCGATTTCTCGTTGAATTACCAACGGGGAAACACCATCGGCTTTGGTGTTACATATCAATTCAACATGAACACCATTGATCAATTAAAGATAAAGCCACCGCCTAGGGATCTATCGCAAAGAGACGCCCCGGCTACTATCGCCGACGTGAATAAGTCGCGTCTTTACAACGATATACATAACCGAGCAAGGTTTGTATTGCTTGATGCTGATCTTCAGGAAGATAAAGCGACTTTTTATGGTAGACAACTTGCGTTTAGAGATACCAATGAAGCTGCAGAACGTGTTGGGCGAATTATTGCCTCTGAAGTGCCTGACTCTGTTGAAACCTACCATTTGATTGAAGTCGGCGTAGGCGGAACGTTACTTGAAACCAAAATCGATGCCGAGGGTTTCATTGAAGCTGCGCGTAACGAAAATTTAGATTCTGAAGTTTCTGATTTTATTACCAGAGAAAACCCATCTGAAGAGGTATCAGAGGCTTTTGAGCCAAGTACTGAAAGTGGGTTCTCAATCAATACTAATGCGTTTTGGACACAAACCTTCGGTAATCCAGAAGAGTTTTACATGTATCAAGCAGGTCTTTTGGTGAGTTCGGGCTACGCATTTAACAGAAATTTCTCAGTGATGGGCAGCGCACGTATCACCTTGTTCGATAATTTCGACAAGTTCACCTTTTTGGTTGACCAAGACACTTCAACTTTGCCCCGTGTGCGCACGCGAGTAAGAGAATATGTTTCTGAAAACCAGATCGGTTTAGATACTGCCTTTGTGTCTTACCAAGACAAACTGAGTGATAACATATTTGCTCAAGCCTATGGTGGTTACTTAGAAACCATGTATGCCGGTATTGGAGGCGAAGTACTATACCGTGAAGTCGATAGCAGAATAGCCTATGGTTTTGATTTAGCTTATGTAAAACAGCGTGATCCATACAATCAATTTTCGTTCTTGGATTACGATGCAATTACTGGACATGCAAGTGTTTATTGGCAACCTGAATTCTTACCTGATACTCAGCTTTCTATTAGTGCGGGACAATTCTTAGCTGAGGATAGAGGTGTAAATATCGATTTTGCTAAACGTTTCGACAGCGGTATTGTCGTAGGTGCCTTTGCTGCATTTACGAATGTATCGTCAGAAGAGTACGGAGAGGGTAGTTTTACCAAAGGTTTCTATATCTCAATTCCAATGGACCTATTTGTACTTAAGCCTTCTAAAGGTCGAGGTTTGTTCCCATGGGTGCCGATTTCACGAGATGGTGGCCAATTACTCAGACGGCCTATCAAGTTAATGGATTTAACAGAAAGTCGGGCGCCGTTTTATAATTAAGCTACGATTTTTGCCCTGCTCACCAAAGAGCAGGGCTGTCTTTAGTCAGAGAAAATAGTGCCTAAAATACTCTTTATACCTGTTTCTAGCGAGACCGGAGTGGGTGAATATCAACGCTCACTGAATATTGCTGAGAGTTTGCGAGCCAAATTCTCTCATTGGGAAATTAGTTTTGTTATTAATAGACATGCTCCCTATGCGTCTAATTGCCCCTTTCCTTGTATCTTAGTGGATAAATCGCCCACAAAAGTAAAGCGTGAGTTGAACAAAATTATAAAAGCGGAAAGCCCTGATATTGTCGTTTTTGATGCGTCGGGCAGGGCAGGTAACTTTAGGGTTGCCAAAGAGACTGGCGCAAAAGTCATCTTTATCTCACAGCATGCCAAGAAAACAGCAAGAGGCCTCAAGGCAAATCGTATCAGGTATATCGATAAACACATCGTTGTACAGCCAACGTTTATGCGAAAACCTTTTGCCTACTTCGAGCAAGTAAAATTGCGACTTAACCCGTTGGCAATACCTACTCATGTGGGAACACTATATCAGCAACCCGATGATAGCGAGCTAAAAAGACAGTTTGCATTGGAGCGCACAAAAGCGAATCTATTGGTGGTCAGCGCTGGTTCTGGTAGCCATTACCTCGATGATGGGCGTTTAGCGTCAGATGTGTATTACGATCTGGCCTTATATGGGGCGATGCAACGGGAGCTTGATGTGGTTTTTGTCTCTGGTGTGAGTTGTCCTAGGGAATATCCGTCTGTAGACGGAGTACGTGTTGTAAAATCGTTGAGTAATCGCGCCTTTCTCGCTTTACTCTCTCAGGCAAACTTTGCCACTCTGAGTGGGGGAAGCACTTTGCTTCAGGCAATAGAGCTAGGTATCCCAACGCTCACATCGCCAGTTTCGAAGGATCAGAGCGCAAGAATATCCGCTTGTGAAAATGAATCTCTGTGTATAAGCGCAAGTTCAAATAAACAGAGTTTAATCGCTGGGCTAGATGCTTTGTTAAAGCAGCCTCATCAGCTAATAGATAGCCTTTCTCGCTATAGTGAAGAGAAAGATGAAAGCTTGGGTATGAATTACGTCCTGTCCATGTTTGTGGAACTAATGAATCTCAAACAGGAAGCGTGTAAGAATGCATAGCAGTGTTATTGCCATTGGTCCGGTAAAAAAACAAGCAAGCTTTCACTGGGTAGTGACTGATGTCGTTGAACATATACTGGCTAATGAAATGATGAACGACGTAAAAATTATATACTTTGATGACGAAGATGATGTCAGTGGCAAATATGATGCGTATTTTTTTGTTAAAGCACTGCCGTCACTGAAGACCATTCAGTCTTTGCAGCACACAAAACTCTTTTTTGTTCCAATAGATTACTTTTCTTACCCTTTTAAACTTACGCTAGAGGCCATAAAACTTCGTTATTTTCACGGTGTCCTGTGTCACAGTCTGCATTTGGCTAATCAACTCGCTGATATTACGCCTATATTTCACATCGACCACTACGCAAAATTCCCATTTTCTAGGACTACTACTGGCCGTCAAAATTCGTCAGTTGCGTGGGTTGGGGTGCATGAATATATAGCGAGTACCCTCGACTATTTAAATCAACACGACATACTTAAAAGGTTTCAGCACTACGAATTTTTAACCAACATCAATGCATTAAAGCCTCGACGCATCAAAAAATTGAAACAAGCGCTAACGGCACTAAATTTACCCGCAAATATTGAAAAGTCTGACGATGTATTGATTGTTAACGGGGTGCGTTTTCAACAATGGAGTGAGGAGAAACAAGCGCAGGTGATATCTGAATGTGAATTGGTCATTGATATCAAACAAGACGGATTTAGGCATCAAGTGAAGCCACCTACCAAGTGTCAGCTTTATGCGACTTCTGGGGTACCTGTGTACGTTAATGACATTCACCCTGCAATAGCACAGTTAAGTCATGACGGAATAACACTGAGGACCATTAATCAGCTATTAGACAATGATAATGAAGCGCCATCAGTATATGGACAAGCTTTGCGAGAACAAACGCAAACTCGGTATAGTTTGAGAAATGTTGCTGAGCGATACCGTGACGTTATTCAACAGTGTTTATCAACTAGCTATGAGCCACATCAGTTTTCATATCAGAGCTATTGGCAGTATTTAAAAGCGAAAATCTACGGTTTTTTTGAAAAAGCCTAATGGCCGTTTTTGGATGAACTAGTTAGACAATTGGAGCTGAATACAGCGTTTTGATTAAAGAAGTAGCCAAAAAGTAACCTTTTTTGACTTTCTTATTGAAATAGATCCCCCTTTGCTGTATAAAATGCGCCCTCTAATTTATAGTAATACGCCATTTGACCGAGCAACTGTTTTCAGGGTCGGATCGACTGGCAAGACAGTTATCGTTGTTCTGGAGACAAATACAATGTCAAGAGTATGCCAAGTAACAGGTAAGCGTCCAGCGGTTGGTAATAACCGTTCACACGCAAGAAACGCGACTCGTCGTCGCTTTTTACCAAACCTTCAATCTCACCGTTTTTGGGTTGAGAGCGAAAGCCGTTTCGTTAAACTACGTTTGTCAGCTAAAGGCATGCGTATCATCGATAAAAAAGGCATTGATGCAGTATTAACTGACATGCGTGCCCGTGGTGAGAAAATCTAAGGAAGCCTAACAATGCGTGATAAAATCAAATTAGTTTCTTCAGCAGGTACTGGTTTCTTCTACACTACCGACAAGAACAAGCGTAACATGCCTGGCAAAATGGAGATCAAAAAGTACGATCCCGTTGTGCGTAAGCACGTTATGTTCAAAGAGGCAAAAATCAAGTAATTAGCTTGCTTTTGTCTCCACGAAAACCCGGCCTTTGCCGGGTTTTTTGCGTTTTGGTATCTCAGGCGAGTTTTTTTAACCATCTACTATGGGTTATTATTCGATATCTGCTGTAGATAAGTTAAGGGTTTACTTTGGCGAGACTCTCTAAGCCTGCGATGAATAACGTAGTGATTGTGGCTATGTTACTCATGATTGCATTGTTCAATTTGGATAGCTTTCTTCCTCATTCCAACACTCCAGTATCACAAACACTGTTACCCAATGATGCTTATGTTTTAAAGATAGAGCACGACAACAACGCTTTAGAGCGTTCCGGTCAGCAATGGCGACAAGTGTCTACAGCGACAGAGCTACCTATGCCTACAGTTCAATACGCGAACTGGCAGCGAGGGATCTTACTTCCAGTAGTAGATCCCAGTGAAGATCTTACAGCCATTACTCCTTTCATTGTGGTGGTTTGGATGGCTGGTAGTGTGGAGGGATTAGTCTACGCATTTTATCCCATCGAAGGCGCGACGATAGTACGTCACAACAATCAATGGTACACCTTAGAAAACGTTGCCTTGATACAATTACTACCATGGATTTCTCGCAATGCCTGAATTACCAGAAGTTGAAGTGAGTCGATTAGGCGTTACTCCCCACCTTGACGGCCAAAAAATAGAAAAAGTCATCGTAAGAGAATCGAGAATGCGCTGGCCTATACCAGAAGACGTGCAACAGGCCGTAGGTCACACGATTTTGTCCGTGCATAGGAGAGCAAAGTACCTTCTTATCGACACTGATGTTGGCAGCTTAATTTACCACCTTGGAATGTCTGGAAAACTCAGAGTGATCGACAAAGACATACCGTTGATCAAGCACGATCATGTGGATCTGGTATTGGCGTCTGGAAAATGTTTGCGATTTAACGACCCTAGACGCTTTGGCGCTGTTTTGTGGCAACCCACTGGAACATCCCTTCAGTTGATGGCTAACTTGGGCCCTGAGCCTCTTACAGACGATTTTGATCACAAACGCTTATTCAATCTGTCGAGAGGCAAGAAGAGCGCGGTTAAAAACTTCATTATGGATAATGGCGTTGTTGTTGGTGTTGGTAATATCTACGCTAACGAAGCGCTTTTTATGGCAGGTATTGATCCGAGACGACATGCTGGCAAAGTTAGCCAAACGAGGTATGTAACACTGACAACGGCTATTAAAGACGTGCTAGCGAAAGCGATAGAGCAGGGAGGCACCACGCTAAAGGATTTTGCGCAGACCGACGGTAATCCTGGTTATTTTGCTCAACATTTACGAGTCTATGGCCGTAAAGGTGAGCTTTGTGAAGTATGTGACACTGAGATTAAAAGCGTGGTCATTGGGCAAAGAAATACCTTCTATTGCCCGTCTTGTCAGCGTTAGTGCTTCAACACAGCAAGTTAACCGTGTAGTCGTTTGATTAAGGCGGCTTCAACCACAGGGTGACAAAACTCGCTAACCTTGCCTTTGTGAAGGGCTACCTCTTTTACAAGGGTAGAGGAGATAAATGAGTTTTCTTCTGAGGGAGTCAAGAACACACTCTCCAATTTAGGGTTTAACCGCCTATTCATGTTGGCGAGCTGAAACTCATATTCAAAATCAGAAACTGCACGTAATCCGCGAATCAGTACTGATGCATGTTGTTGATCAGCAAAATCTGCCAGTAAACCAGTAAAGCCAACCACTTCAACATTGGATAAGTGCGCTGTTGCATGCTTTATCATATCCACTCGTTCTTCTAGACTGAAAAGCGGCTTTTTACTGGGGTTCGAAGCAATAGCAACTACAACCTCAGAGAACATAACAGAGGCGCGTTGAATTAAGTCTGAGTGACCATTAGTAATGGGATCAAAAGTCC
This sequence comes from Alteromonas sp. KUL49, assembly GCF_006538345.1. GTDB lineage: Bacteria > Pseudomonadota > Gammaproteobacteria > Enterobacterales > Alteromonadaceae > Alteromonas. The sequence goes on from NZ_BJKL01000017.1 coordinate 21,643, forward strand.
CTGGGTATAGTGCTCTAGTGTGCATAGGTTTTGGTCTAGTTTAATATTGAGAAAACAGTAACGATAATTGCAACGTGATGCAATTTACTTAGCTCAGAATCTTAGCGTCTGTTGTCAGGCGCTTTCGTATCCTTTCTTAAAATACAACCAGTCGGATTCTTGCCAGTAAAACGCTTTGTTTTTGTGACTTCTTTATGAAGTGAACGAAGTAGGCGTGAAATATTGTCAGACTTCCAATGATCACCGGTTTTGATGCTGCACCTATCAAAGTCAATAATCCATACTTGATCTTGGTCGTCCAACATAATATTTCGCACGTTGGCGTCATGGTGATAAACCTGACAGTCGTGCATGTTTTTAACGGCAATACCTACGTCGCGCCACTGGTCTGGTGTTAATGGTTTGCGCGTAAGCAGGTGGTGTAGGTCCACACTATTAGGGATAGCACGGGTAATCAAATCACCGCGATAAATCAAACCGCTGCGTTGCACGCTAGCTGCAACAGGTGTTGGAACCTTTAAACCCTTTGCTCGCATGTGTGTAAGTAATTCAAATTCTTCGAATGGTCTAGATTTCGCTACACCAGTAAAGAGGTATTGGTCTGATAGGCACTTTCCTATTAATCCCCCGCGGCGAAAATGGCGGAGTACCCAGTCGTGACCTTCATTATGGATAAATAAGGTTGTTCCGCGACCTTTAGCTTTCCCAGTTATCTTTCCACTTTGTTCCCAATAAATGGCGGAAAACAGTGATGCACTTGGAGTAGAAACAACTTGTGGGTCATAAATAATATGATGACCATCAAGGAACTCTTGGCGTATTGTCGTCATTGGGCGCGCATCTTATGGTAAATTGTTTATTCTAATGATTTATTCACGCTTTTCAGCTTTAGAGAGTGATTCTGTGGGAAAAAAAATTTGCATCATGCGTTTATCAGCCATTGGTGATGTTTGTCATGCGGTAGCCATGGTTACCCGTATTCGCAACCAGTGGCCTGATGCTGAAATTACCTGGGTCATAGGTAAAATTGAGTACCAGTTAGTGAAACTTATCCCTAACGTGCGATTTGTTATCTTCGACAAACGAGAGGGGAAGGCTGCTGTTAAGAAGCTTGAAACGGCGCTGAGCGCTGAAAACTTTGACGCGCTTTTAATGATGCAGGTAGCGTTGCGAGCTAACTTGGCTTCGCGAGTGATAAAGGCAAAAACTCGCATAGGTTTTGATTGGGCGAGAAGCAAAGAGTTACATTGGTTATTCGCCAATAAACGCATTGCACCCAGAAAACATGCGCACGTACTAGATGGTTTTATGGATTTTGCTGATGCCCTCGGTGTTCCATCGCAATCAACAGTATCGTGGGACATTCCAATTTCAGAAGAAGACTCACAATGGGGGCTGCAAAAAGCGGCAGAGCTGGGTGACTATGCCGTTATCGCTCCTGCTGCGAGTAAAGCCGAGCGCAACTGGTTACCCGAGCGTTACGCAAAAGTTGCTGAACACATAGCGCAAATGGGTAAAAAGGTGATTTTAGTTGGTGGACCTGGTGTCCTAGATAGAAGTACGGCTGACGCTATTCTTAAGCATACTCAAGTCATTGCCGAGGACTATACTGCAAAAACGTCTCTCCATCAGTTAGTCGCGCTTTTGCGACACGCGAAGTTGGTTATTGCACCAGACACTGGACCCGCACATATGGCGACAATGGTGGGTACGCCTGTTATTGGGCTTTACGCACACTCAAATCCCCTTAGAACAGGCCCGTATAAAGATATCGACAACGCATGTTCCGTGTATGAAGAGTGTATCGCTGAACAAAGAGGTAAGCCTTGGCAAGCCTTACCCTGGGGCGTAAGAGCCAAGGGCAGTGACTTGATGCAAAAGATCAGTGTGGAGTCAGTGATCGACAAAGTGGATAAATTATTCGTTAGTTAACCGGCATTTTTGTGGCAAAGCCATTGGCATTATCTACACTTGTGAAGAGAGAGCGCTTTCGCTTATCGCTTACATGGAGAGTATCCAATGGCAGTGCATCTATTCATACGACAGATGCGATTGCGAGCCAGACACTTACTTATACCCATCCTAATAATTCTTCTAACGGTATTTACAGGTAGGCTTGCAGCCGCTGAGTCGATTCAAATTTTTGCTCATCGCAGTGTGGCAACGTCTTCTTTAACCCAAAGTGAAGTACGGCAAATATTTACGGGTATGAAGCAACACTGGCCCGATGGGCAGCGTATTCGTGTGTTCGTGCTCGCGGATAACTCGGATCTTCACAAAGCTTTTTGTCGCGAAAAGCTGCAAATGTTTCCTTATCAGCTAAACAGAATCTGGGATCAAATGACGTACTCCGGGCAAGGTGACGCGCCAACACGAGTCGGCAGTCTGCAAGAACTCATTGATATTATCGAAAAGACTGATGGCGCAATAGGTTATATCCAAGAGGGAAGTTACGAAACCACTAAGTTAATCGAGGTGCAATCATGAGAAGGATCTTACCTGTAGTGATGCCTTTTTGTGCATTGGCTTGTTGTTCAACTGAGGTAATAGGGCAAGAGTTTTCTTGGCATGGTTACCTTTCTCAAGGCGTTACTCAATCAATTAACAGTAGATTTATTACTGACGATGAAAGCATTACCCCTGAGCTAACAGAAGTTGGTTTTAATGGACATTATCAGTTGTCGAGTAATATCAGTGTGGCAGGCCAAGTGGTTTATCTGGACGGTGGTAACCGATTTGAGCGCGGCGCCCGACTAGACTATCTGTTCTTAGATTGGGAATTGCCGGAAATTGCTGGTTGGCAAAGTTATGTGCACATCGGTCGCTTTAAGAACAGACATTGGCTTTATTCTGCTACCCGGGACGTACCCCAAACTCGAGACACAGCAGTGTTACCTCAATCTGTTTATGCAGATGGCTTTCGAGATATCGCTTTGGGAAGTGACGGTGTTCATGCGGGCTTTACCCGTTACACCAACGAACATATCTGGGAAGTCAATTGGAGTTATGGGCGATCTCATATTAACAAAGCACAGACTGAATACTTGTTAGGTACAGATGCAAAGGGAAGGGCTAAACAAGATTTTGTGCATCAGGCGAGTGTGTTTTTACAGCCTTCAGCGATGAATTGGAAGCTAGGGGCGAGTTGGTTGAGTTCAGATTTTCGATATGAACCTGCAGCCGTTGACTATCGATTTGCGGGTGATGTGGATTTTCTGCGGTTAATGGTCAGCGCACTGTACTTCTCAGAAAACTGGGAATTAAGTGCCGAATTGCTCAGAGAGATCCAAGATGCGCAGGGACTCTTTACGCCAACATACGAAGAAAAGAGACGTGGCGAAGGTGGATTTGTACAATTTAGGTATCGCTTTACGCCAGAAATCAGTGGGTTGATTGGATATGATACCTACACACATGATGTATCAGACGAAGACGGTGAACGACTTTTTGTCACCTCCGGTGGTGCTGTTCCTCCCTACTTTGGTTACATGGATGCTGTAGTGTTGGGAGCGCGATGGGATATTGCACCTCAGTGGCGACTGCAAGCGGAACATCATTGGGTAGATGGCGCAACGCGTGCGGTAAGTCTGTTAGACCGTAATATTGCGTCTCATACCGAAGAGCAATGGCGCATGTGGTCAATACAATTGATGTACTGGTTTTAGTGAGCGTTCAGAATGACGGTTCGTATGTCGCTAACGACCAAAAACACCATAGTATTGCTCATTATGGTGTTTATTGTGTCTGTGGTTATCTCTGCATTTCTTATAAGAGCCGCCGAACAAGACCTTATTGAACGTCAGAAGGTGACACAGGTTAAAAATCAGGGACGGCTACAATTACTTGAAGAAGTTATTCGAAGTAGGGTGGTAGTTTGGATTGATTTAGCCAACCAGTCCAGAGTGATTGAAAATGGGGACTACGATCGCGATGCTCTTCTAGCCACATTGACCAATGCAAAAGACTACTTAGCGTTGAACATACAGCTTGAGGAAGTGTGGCTGTTCGACCAACAGAACAATGCTCCAAGTGGTGTGAGAGGCGCTGCAATAAACACCTTGGTAGAAACAACTAGAGAGTCCCTTGATAGTCGTGCCATGATATTGTGTGAAGACGTTTGCTTTCACTACCTAGCTACACCAGTGATGGCAAATGAGAGTCAGGTACCTGTGGTCGTTGTGTCTACATCACTGCGTGAACTGCTGTCGTTGTTCTATCGCACTACTGAAGCTTTTAGAGTGGCCATGGTTCAAACCCAGTCCTCACCTCTACGGTTTAAGCTCTCTAGTCGGTTAACCGACGAAAACACTAACTTGCTCAATCGTATATTGGCGACCTTGCCACCTGAAACCACTGAAGGAATGTTGGTTGAACACGGTCAGCAAGTCAGTGTTGACGACCAAGTGTTTATGGTCAGTTTGATCCCATTTCGACATCTCGTGGGTGACCACCCATATGTGCTGGTGGTACGAGATATTTCTGACGCTATGGATCAAAAGTACCAGTATGAACTGGGTGTTATGGTCAGTGCTGCAATACTGTTTTTTGTGTTTGTATTCTTGTTGAATCTTTATTTACGACCTTATCGAGAGCGTCTACTCGCCATTAGTCAGCGCTTGCCGTTACTTTCTGAGAGAAAATTCCACGCGTTTCACAAAAGTACGCTCAATAGCCCTAAGCCAAAGTGGTTCCACCTTCCAGACGAACTTGATGTGGTTGAAGCTGCATCTACAAGACTAGCTAAAGAGCTTGAAGAAGTTGATAGCAAAATGGCCACTACGACAGCAAGGTTAGAAAAAATGGCCATGTTTGACGTACTTACTGGGTTGCCAAATCGCAATATGTTGACCTTTCACATAGAAAAGGAGCTCGCAGATTCCTCGTCGAGTGAAAGTCGGTTAGTTGCACTTTTATTTATGGATCTTGACGATTTTAAAAAGGTGAATGACAGTTTTGGTCACGACATGGGAGACAAATTACTCAAGGCGGCGGCCGTGAGAATTTCGCGTTCCATAAAAGATATCGACATTGCCTCTCGATTTGGGGGGGATGAATTTGTTGTACTGCTCAGAGAGATAACCAGTCGTTCGCAGGTTGAGAACATTGCCAACCGTATCGTGAATGTTTTCAATCAACCGTTAGAGATTGGTGAGCATCGCTTCTACTTGTCGATAAGTATTGGGGTAGCAATAAGCCGTCACTCTCGGGCAACACACATAGAAATGCTCCGACATGCTGATATTGCCATGTACGAAGCTAAAGCGAAAAAAGGTGCTGGGTATAGTATTTATGATTCCACGATGAACCAAAAAGTCATGAAGAAGGTGGAACTAGAAGCGGAGGCACGCATTGCACTTAGAGAGCATCAATTTAGTTTGGCGCTGCAACCACAAGTAGATATCAAAACGCACAAGCTGGTAGGCTTTGAAGCGCTGCTTCGTTGGTATCATCCGCAGAAAGGAGCAATTTCACCGGGGGACTTTATCCCCGCGCTGGAAAATACCGCCTTTATGCTTGAGCTTGATTATTGGGTACTGAATAAATCTGCCCGTTTTATCAAGAAGTTTAACGAACGTGGTTTGTTTGATATGAAGGTGGCGATTAACCTCTCGGCTGAGCAATTTCTTGATCCCAACTTGCCAGAGTTACTGAAAGAGCAGATTATCAAAAACGGTATTGCGCCCTCTCAAGTGTGTTTAGAGTTAACGGAAACTGTGCTGGTTTCCGATGTGGAGCGTGCTACCGCGGTGATGAAAAACGTCAGAGAAATGGGCTGTCTATTGGCCATCGATGACTTTGGTACTGGGTATTCTTCGTTAAGCTACCTCAAATCACTCCCAGCAGACTATATTAAGATTGACCAATCATTTATTGCGTCAATGATCGAAAGTGAGAATGACAGAAACATTGTACAGTCCACCATATCCATGGTGAGAAAGCTCGGTTTACAGGTTGTTGCAGAAGGTATTGAAACGTCGACACAATTGTCTTTGCTCAGTGATTATCAGTGCCATATTGGGCAAGGCTACTATTTGAGCCGGCCCATTCCCGAAGCCGATATTTGGAGAGCGTTGGACGACAAATTGGTCGATGGTAAATGGCAGTTACCAAATACCTAAATTACCACCTACTAGTGCTGTAATTACAAGTGTTTAGAATTATTTACACGTGCCGCCGGATAACCTGATAAAACCCGAACTCAGCAGTGTACCGATACTCCCGCTTTCATTACACTAACGACCTTTTCTATCGACATCGGAGATTGGCATGTCTGCGGCATTCATATCCCATTTGCAATCACAAATAACTGCAACTAAAAATGACGGCTTGTACAAAAAAGAGCGAGTAATCACGTCTCAACAGCAAGCTGATATCGGCGTGAGCAATGGTGACCATGTTATCAATTTTTGCGCAAACAACTATCTAGGGTTGGCCAATCACCAAGACTTAATTTCGGCAGCAAAAGCAGGCCTAGACAGCCATGGGTTTTGGCGTGGCTTCCGTGCGGTTCATCTGCGGTACCCAAGACATCCACAAAGCGCTGGAATCTCAAATTAGTGAGTTTTTAGGTACAGAAGATACCATACTCTATCCATCGTGCTTTGATGCCAATGGCGGACTTTTTGAAACCCTACTTGGACCCGAAGACGCGATTATTTCTGACGCCCTGAATCACGCTAGTATTATCGATGGTGTGCGCTTGTGTAAGGCAAAGCGTTATCGTTATGCGAACAACGATATGGAAGCACTAGAAACTCAGCTTCAACAAGCCAATGCCGATGGCGCGCGATTTAAAGTCATTGCCACTGATGGTGTATTTTCAATGGACGGTGTTATTGCTGACTTGGCGTCCATTTGCGATTTAGCCGACAGATATGACGCCCTTGTGATGGTTGATGATTGTCACGCGACAGGATTTCTAGGAGACAACGGCCGTGGTAGCCATGAATATTGTGACGTGATGGGACGCGTAGATATTCTCACTGGCACTTTGGGTAAAGCATTAGGTGGAGCTTCCGGTGGTTATACCTCGGGCAAAAAAGAAGTCATTGAGTGGCTCCGTCAACGTTCACGCCCCTATTTGTTCTCTAATTCAGTAGCGCCGCCTATTGTTAACGCCTCGCTGAAAGTCTTTGAGATGATGAAAGACGGCGATAAGTTGCGTGAGCAACTGTGGCAGAACGCTAACCATTTCCGCACCCGTATGGAAGCTGCTGGCTTTACTTTGGCGGGTAAAGATCACGCGATTATTCCCGTCATGTTAGGTGACGCAAAACTTGCGAGTGACATGGCGGACAAGCTGCTTGAAAAAGGTATTTACGTTATCGGGTTCTCATACCCTGTAGTGCCCAAAGGACAGGCGCGTATCAGAACGCAAATGTCGGCTGGCCATACCCTAGCGCACGTTGATAAAGCGGTAGACGCGTTTATCGAGGTTGGTCGTGAAATGGGAGTGATCGCATGAAGTCTTTAGTTAAGGCTAAAGCCCAGAAGGGCATTTGGCTTCAAGATACGCCAAAGCCTGAAGTGGGTCACAATGATTTGCTGATCAAAATCCGTAAAACAGCAATTTGTGGCACCGACATGCACATTTATAATTGGGATGAGTGGTCACAACAAACTATTCCTGTTCCCATGGTTGTTGGGCATGAATATGTGGGCGAAGTCGTTGGCATGGGACAAGAAGTCAGAGGGTTTGCCATCGGAGACAGAGTGTCGGGTGAAGGTCATATTACCTGTGGCCATTGTCGAAATTGCCGAGCAGGACGTCGTCACCTGTGTCGAAATACTGAAGGGGTGGGTGTAAACCGTCCTGGTGCTTTTGCAGAGTATTTGGTGATCCCCGCATTCAATGCGTTCAAAATCCCCGACAATATCAGTGACGATTTGGCCTCTATTTTTGACCCTTTTGGCAACGCTGTTCACACTGCATTGAGCTTTGATTTGGTCGGTGAAGATGTATTGATTACCGGCGCCGGACCTATTGGTATTATGGCCGCTGCGGTAGCACGCCATGTAGGTGCCCGTCATGTAGTTATCACAGACATTAACCCTTATCGCTTAGCCTTAGCTGAAAAGATGGGAGCAACTCGCGCGGTTGATGTGAGCCAAGAATCATTGCAAGACGTGATGAACGAGCTTGGTATGAGCGAGGGATTTGACGTGGGCCTCGAAATGTCAGGAGTTCCTGTGGCGGTAAGAGACATGTTGGCCAAAATGAACAACGGCGGAAAAGTCGCTATGTTAGGTATTCCGCCACAAGATGTCGCCATTGATTGGAACCAAGTGATTTTCAAAGGGCTAACTATCAAAGGTATTTACGGCCGTGAAATGTTTGAAACTTGGTACAAAATGGCTAGCTTGCTACAAAGTGGCCTCGATTTAACACCAATTATTACCCATTCTTATTCTGTTGATGATTTCCAGAAGGGGTTTGATACTATGGGGTCAGGTCAATCAGGTAAAGTCATCTTAGACTGGCAGTAATCATGGATTCATTTTCTCATATTAGCATTGCTGAAGTAGCAGCGCTCCCCGACGATGCGGTTATCGTAGACATACGTGACCCACAGTCTTATGCCCTTGCACACATGCCAAAGGCTGCACCACTCAATAACGACAACTTCGCGACGTTTATTGATGCGACACCAAAAGACGCTCAAGTTGTGGTGGTTTGCTATCACGGTGTAAGCAGTCAACAAGCGGCACAAGTTATCGTTCAGCAGGGCTTTACGAACGTATACAGCATGGATGGTGGTTTTGAGGCATGGCGTTTGTCACAGCCTATTGTGTCTAATACCTAGTGAGTACGCCACTTGTTGCGTTTAATCAACAAACGCCTGCGCATCTGCTCGTCAGCTACTTAAATACCCAGGGAATTAGTTCCTCATTGGCTACGAGAAAAAATACGACAACGAACAACCTTGAATATGTTGTTGTGGTTGCTGATGCCGCGGATATTGATGCAGCCATGGGTATCGCTGAAGCATTTGTACAAAACCCCAATGATCCGAAGTATCAACAAGCTGCATGGGAGCAAGGCGAGGCAACGTCGAGTCAGGCGAGTAGCCGTTTATTGCCCAATCTAGCGCTCTTTGAACAGGCCAAACAAGCGCCATTTACCGCGTTTATTCTGATGGTTTGTGTGTTGGTTTACGGTTTTTCTCATCTTGGTTTTTTTGGCGTAATTACTGCCAATTTATTAATGCAGCCGCTGGATATATTGGCAGAAAATCATCAATGGTGGCGTTTGTTAGGGCCTGCATTCATTCACTTCAGTGTATTGCATATCGTCTTTAATCTACTCTGGTGGGGAACACTAGGTGCACGGATCGAAAACACGATGGGAGTATCGATGCTCTTCCTATTGTTTTTTGTCTCAGCCATTGTATCGAACGTAACACAAGGCCTCTTCAGTGAGCCTCTTGTTGAACTCAATAATGTATATACGTTTGGCGGGTTATCCGGTGTAGTGTACGCGGTTATGGGGTTTGTATGGTGGATAGGTTGGTTACGGCCTGAATGGGGTATATCGATACAAAAGCCTATTATCGGCTTTATGCTTGTATGGCTGGCTTTAGGTTACGCAGATATCTTATGGGTAAGCATGGCAAATGCCGCGCACACCTCTGGCCTTATCTCCGGGTGCGTCATGGCATTTATTGTTGCTAAATTTTCTGCACAGCGGCGATAAGGTTAGCTTTGGTAAAGATACTTGGTGAAGATGACTTCTTTAATGACTTCGCCACCGGTCTCTTGCTTCATGTGCGCCTGAAGTGCTTTTAATATGGCTCTACGAATATCTTCTCTGCCCGTCAGAGATTTTACTTTTTCTTCTGGCTGGCTACCAAAAATCTCTATGGTAGTAGAGCGCAGTAGGGGCATATGGTGTTCCGCTACTTCTAGGTTATCTACACTGTTTATCATCAACTCAATAGTAACCCGCACATAGCCGAGCTTTCGACTAGTATCGCCCACATAATTGGTCACGATGTCGGGCTCAAGTGCAAGGTACGCAAAATCTGTGTTGGTTTGGGCACCAGCTTTGGTAGACAAACCTAAGCCTACTAAAACTGCGAACAACATTGATAAAAACGGAGTTATCTTGGTCAACTCTAAAACCTGATGATAAGTGCGATTACTTGCTAGTGTAGCAAATCACCAATGAAACGCACTATACAAAATTTCCGATGACATAAGAAATTCATAATTATCAGCAAATTAATTATGTTCGATGGATTTAACGACTTACTTCCGCAGGTTTGCGGTTTATAGGCAATGTAATGTTATGATATGCCATTATCAATGAGGTGTAATTTGGATGTAGACGTGACACTAGCGGTTAGTTTTCCTGTCGGGCTAGACGTAACTTGGTACTGTGCAAGGGAGCTGAGTTTACCGGATCCGTATCTGAAAAACTGGTTACTGGATACTGGTTCACTAACAGAGCGCGTACAATCCTTGTGTCATCAGTTTTCACTTAAGTTACTGGGGCAGGGATATTTTGACATTCATGGCAATGAAGCATTGGCACTACGTCATGACGAAAAGGCGAATGTAAGTGACTACCAAGTGAGGGAAGTTGTCCTTTGTGGTAATCAAGTTCCTTGGATATTTGCACGCTCGGTGATCCCCAATGGGTTAATTGAAGACGAGCTGGCAAACTTAGGCACCCAGCCTTTGGGTAAACGCCTGTTCAATGATGATCGTTTTAAACGTTCTGCATTTGAGTTATGCCAAGTACCCGCCCGCGCGTTTGGCTTTGATACCGAACAGCAATTATGGGGACGACGCTCTGTCTTTACCTATAATGACTACCGAATGATAGTCGCTGAAGTTTTTCTACCCAATGCGCCTGCATATGAGACTAGGTACGCCGAAAACAATGGATAATAGCAAACAAAGAATAGATGCCTATTGGCGTCTAATGCGACTGGATAAACCCGTTGGTATCTATTTACTGCTCTGGCCAACCTTGTGGGCATTAATTATGGCCTCGGAGGGATTACCTGCAATCGGTATCACACTCATTTTTGTGGCAGGTGTGGTGATAATGCGCTCTGCAGGATGTGTGATTAACGACTATGCCGACAGAAAAGTCGACGGTGCCGTGAAGCGTACGTCAGCAAGACCAATAGTGAGTGGGGAGGTCACACCAAAGCAAGCTTTACAGCTGTTTTTCGGTCTTATCGCAGTAGCTTTTGTTCTGGTGCTGTTTTTGAACTGGCAGACCATTCTTTTATCTGTAGTTGCCGTGTTACTTGCGGGATGTTACCCCTTTATGAAGCGCTACACGCACTTGCCGCAAGTGGTGTTGGGTGCAGCATTCGGTTGGTCCATACCCATGGCATTTATGGCTGTGTCAGAGACGATCCCTGTGTGGGGATGGTGGGTATTTGTGGCTAACTTATGTTGGACAGTCGCTTACGATACCATGTACGCCATGGTAGACCGAGACGATGACCTCAAAGTCGGCATAAAGTCTACGGCGATATTGTTTGGAAAACACGATCTATTGATTATTGGTATTTTACAAGCCGTGACTTTAGGTTTGCTTGTTGCCGTGGGTATGGAAATTTCTGCTGGTGTGATTTACTACGGTGCTTTGGCGCTGTGTGCTGGCTTGTTTTACCGTCAGTACCAATTTACCAAACTTAGAGAGCGAGAAGGCTGCTTTACTGCGTTTTTAGAAAGTCACTATGTAGGGTTAGTTTTTACCCTTGGACTTCTGCTGCATTATGTCACGGTTTGAGTAGACACAGATACCGCAGTCTTACAGTATCTGTGCTCACTAGTGCAGAGCGCTAGCTGTCTTGATCGGCCTCTAACTTGGCGATACGCGCTTCCATGGCCTCCAATTTCTCGCGGGTTTTAATGAGTACTTGGCTTTGAATATCAAATTCTTCGCGAGTAACAAGGTCAAGTTTAGATAACTGAGCTTGCAACACCTGTTTGATCTTTCCTTCTGCTTCTTCCGCAATGTTTTTAACACCTGGAGGAACGGCATCTGCAATTTGTTTAGCTAATTCTTCGAGTTTTTTCGGATCCAACATGGAATTCCCTTATAATGCGCAGCGCTAGAGTACTTTCTATTTTATCGGCATGAAGATGACATGCAACGATAACTTTATACGCCTTATCCTTTGAGACATTCATGAAACTAAATGATGCACAAGAATCCGCTGTTAACTTTGTATCTGGGCCATGCTTAGTATTGGCCGGTGCTGGCAGCGGAAAAACCCGTGTAATTACTAATAAGATTGCTTATTTGGTAAGAGAATGTCAGGTGCCTGCTCGCACTATTGCCGCAGTGACGTTTACCAACAAAGCGGCAAGAGAAATGAAGGAGCGAGTGGGGCAGACCTTAGGGAAAAAAGAAGCTCGTGGTCTCAAGGTTTCTACCTTCCACACCATGGGGCTAACAATCATCAAAGCCCATGTTAAAGAGTTAGGGCTTAAACCGGGCTTCTCTTTGTTTGATGACAAAGACTCGTTGGCGTTGCTGACTGATCTTACTCAAGACACCATCGACGGTGACAAAGATCAGCTCTCGTTATTGCAAAGCTGTATATCTAATTGGAAGAATGATTTGATACTGCCCGATGCTTTGCTAAAAACAGCAAAAAGCGGTGGCGAGCAAGAATTTGCACAAGCCTACAAGCGCTATCAAGAGAACCTTAAAGCCTACAACGCGCTAGACTTTGACGATTTGATACTGTTACCCACGCTACTGCTGAAAAATAATCAAAGCGTGCGAGACAAATGGCAACAGAAAATTCGTTATTTATTGGTAGACGAATATCAAGATACCAATACCAGTCAGTATGAACTCGTCAAACTGCTGGTGGGTGAGCGTGCACGCTTCACTGTGGTTGGCGATGACGACCAATCAATCTATTCATGGCGTGGCGCTAAGCCACAGAACTTACATTTGTTGCAGCAAGACTTTCCTCGCTTAAATGTGATTAAGCTTCAGCAAAATTATCGTTCTTCTGGCCGTATTCTGCACTGCGCCAATATCCTCATTCAGAATAATCCTCACTTGTTTGATAAAACGCTCTTTTCAGAATTAGATTACGGTGAACCACTGCGTATCATAGAAGCAAAAAATGAAGAGCATGAAGCAGAGCGGGTGGTAGCAGAGCTACTTGCTCACAAGTTCATGAACAGAACGCAGTTTAAAGACTATGCCATTTTGTATCGCGGAAACCATCAAAGCCGAATGTTTGAAAAGCTATTGATGAGCAACCGTATTCCTTACAAGATCAGCGGTGGTATGTCGTTCTTCGGACGTACAGAAGTGAAAGATATCATGGCATATCTGCGACTCTTGGTTAACCAAGATGACGATAATGCCTTGTTGCGCGTTATAAATACCCCAAGCCGAGGTATAGGCCGTGCAACGCTGGAAAAATTGGGTAACTTCGCCAATGTATTGGGTAAATCCATGTTTGAAGCGGCAACTCATGACGGGTTAAGCTCTGTACTCAGTGGTAAAGCGTACGATGCGGTTTCTGGTTTTGCCCGCTGGATTGTTAGCATTGAAGACAATGCCAATCGCGGCGATACGAAAGATGTTCTTCGCAGCATGATCCGAACTATGGGCTATGAAGAGTGGTTGTATGAGCACAGCGCGAGTCCTAAAGCGGCAGAGATGGCCATGGCCAATGTGAGTACGCTATTTGGTTGGGTAACCGATATGCTCGAAGGTAACGATCTCGACCCACCTATGAACTTAACTGAAGTCGTTAATCGCTTGATACTCAGAGACATGATGGAGCGAGGCGAAGATGACGGCGAAGCAGACCAAGTTCAGCTAATGACGCTGCACGCCTCAAAAGGATTGGAGTTTCCTATTGTTTTTCTCGTGGGGATGGAAGAGGGGTTGTTACCCCACCAAAGCAGTATAGACGAAGATAATATCGAAGAAGAGCGCCGATTGGCTTACGTGGGTATTACCCGTGCCCAGCGAGAGCTCATATTTAGCTTAGCCAAAGAGCGCAGGCAATACGGTGAAGTGATATTTCCAGAGCCCAGCCGTTTTCTTTTCGAGCTGCCCCAAGATGATATTCAGTGGGAAAATCAGAAACCTAAAGTATCAGCGCAAGTTAGGCAGCAAAAAGGGCAGGCGAGCATTGCTAACCTTCGCGACATGTTAGGTAAAAAATAGTTAACCTGTCTTTTGCGTAAGGTCGAGGGCCAGCGGCTGTTCTAGTGTCCGGCCCTGAGCATAATTACATTCAATATCGGTGAGTGCTTCGAGTTGCGCTGTGGCATCAACACCTTCTGCAATCACATCAAACTTCAAATGCTCTGAAATAAGCATCACAGATTGAATTAGCTTTAGGTTTCGTTGCGAGCGCGGTAGCGATTTTACAAAGCGGTGGTCGATTTTGATAAAGTCGAAAGGGTATGAGAACAAATAGCTCAGTGATGCTAATCCGCTGCCGAAGTTATCCAGTACGAGAGTAACACCAGCGCGCTTCAACTTTTTAATTGCAGGCAGAATATACTGAGAGCGGCGATTCAAATCGTTTTCGTCAAACTCGAACACTAGCTCTTGAGGCGATACATCATAAGACTCAAGGAGCGCAATCATCTTGTTGACCATAGATGCTTGCAACAGATGGTTAATCGACACATTCACCGCAATGCGCGCAGGCTTTCCGTGCTGGTTGCGCCAGCTAACTAATAACTCACAAGCTTTCTGAAGTTGGAACAAATCCAAATCTAGGGTTAAACCACTCTGTTCAGCAACCTGTCGGAACTGCTCTCTGGCTATCTTGCCATAAGACGGATGAGACCATCGAACGTACATTTCGTGATAGAGGGCCTCATCTTTCTTCAGGTCGATAACTGGCTGAAGATAGTATTCAAACTGCTCGTCACGTAACGCTTTTCTAAATTCGTTCTCTAGCTCTAGCTCTTCAATGAGGCGATCACGCATGCTCTTGTCGAACATGACAAACCTACCTCTACCAAGGGTCTTCGCCTGATACATGGCTGCGTCAGCATCCCTTAGTGCTTCGTCTGCGGTGCGATAATAAGGCTCTACGTGAGCAATACCCACACTTGCACCCGAGTACATTTCACGGCCTTCTAAAACGAATGGCTCTGAGATTGACTGAATGATACGAGACGCCACTTCTTCAACGTCTGATGCGTCTTCAAAGTTATCGAGTAATACAACAAATTCATCACCGCCTAATCGCGCTAACAAATCGTGACCGCGAATACACAAAGTAATTCGGCGAGCAACTTCCACTAAGAACTCGTCACCTGCATGGTGACCCAAGGTATCGTTAATGACCTTGAACCGGTCGAGGTCAATGAACAATACCGCGAACATATTCTCTGGATAGCGCTGCTTACTGGCAATAGCTAACTCCAAGCGGCTGGTGAACATAGCCCGGTTGGGTAGATCGGTCAGTGAATCGTGATGTGCATCGTGAATCAGCTTGAGCTCGATCTCTTTACGTTCTTCTATCTGTTGCTTTAGTGTTTTGTTCGTTTCGTCTAACTCTGCGGTACGCGCTTTAACTCGTTCTTCGAGTTCTTGGTTGTTTCGTTGAATAGCCTCGGTACTTTTCTTGCGCTCCATTGCAACGGCAATATGATGAGATACAAAGCGAAGCAATTCCAAATCACGCCCGGTGTACTTGGCGTGCTTACCGTAGGTTTGTACGGTAATTACCCCAGAAATCTCTCCGTTAACCACCAAAGGTGATCCCAGCCAAGAGTTAGCGCTGTTGAGCATCTTCTGGGCAACAGATACGTCAATTTCACCTGCCTCGGCAAGTTCTAGTACTCGTGGTGGGTTGATGAGCTCGGCTTGTCCACTGCGCAATACAAATTCGGTTAAGCCTAAGCCCAGCGGCCTAGCTTCGACCGATTGACTCTGCACGTCACTAAAATACGGAAACTCGAGTCCGTCTCGTGCTTCATTTAAAATGGCGATGTAACAGTTGGGAGCACTGATAAGTCGAGAAAGTATGTCGTGTAGGCTGCTGTAGAACACAGACATGTCACCATCTAGGTTCGCAGCAAGTTCAGAAATTTCGAACAGCGCTTGTTGAAGTGACTCGACTTTTTGTCGCTCGAGAATCTCTTCTTGGAGATCGTCGTTGATTTTGCGTAGCTGTCGAGTACGTTCTCTGATGGTACGCTCAGTGAGTTCTCGGTTTTTAACCCGATCGACTGTGGTAACAATGTGCTGCGAAACGAACAGCAATACCTCTAGATCTTCAGGTGTGTAGTGTACGCGCTCGTCATAGGTTTGAATAACCATGGCGCCAATAGACTGACTGCCCCGTTTTAACGGAACACCTAAAAGTTCGTGTGGACGAGAACCCAATAACTTGATGCCGTACTCTTCTTCGATGAGTGACGCATCGCTTCTTTTATAAAATAGAGATTCGCCAGAACGAAGAAGGTAGCCAGTAATACCGTCCATAAGTTGATCGGCAGGCATTTGCTTAGCTGTGGCTTCGTCGTATTCGTCAACGATATACGCCATATCGATAACGTTATTGTCGCGCTCGTAAAAGGCAACATAGAAATTGTCTGCATTCATGAAATCGCCAATGATTTCATGGATCGCAGAATAAAGGCGGTTAAGGTGACTAACAGAACTCGCTAGCTCAGAAATGTCAAAAAGCGCCTTCTGAACACGTTCAGCGCGTTTGTACTTCTCTGTAAGTTGCTGAAGTTGCGGAATGAGTTCCCGCAACTCGTCTTCAGTCAACTCGCTTTGCGTTGATATTGACGACATTCTGATAGTTATAATAATTATTTGTGTGGCGTGAACCGACTAAACTACCCGATTTGTATCAAAAACGCTACTTTTTCCAACAGTTTGTTGGATACTTTGACGATCTTAAATACCTTCGATCATGTATTCGATTGCAGCTTTAATCTCATCATCTGAACAATCGCCACAGGTTCCACGAGGAGGCATTGCATTGATGCCGTTTATCGCGTTTTGCCAAACGCCGTCAAAGCCTTTTTCGTCTAAACGAGGCTGCCAGTCAGCTGCGGCATTGAGTTTTGGTGCACCTAGAACACCTGCACTGTGACACGCTACGCATGCACTGTTGTAAATATCAGCGCCTGAACGAGCACCACCTGCAGCGGCACCAGTGTCGGCAGTAGCGCCAGCAACGTGCACTTGACCTATAGGTTTGATACGGTCAGCAATATCGTCTGTACTCATTTCTTGTGCTTGCACGGCAAACACAGTTACGGCAGTTGCAGCCACAGTGAACCAAGTTTTTAATTTCACATCTGTCTCCAGGCAATCAGGAACATTAAATATACGGTAACTGGCCAGATTATAACGGTAATTCATGTGTGAACAACCATTTGAGACCATTTACCTATAAAAAGTAAGGATTTTCAATTGGGCTTGAAACTCATTTTCATTTGATTGTACAAATGAGTTGAAGCCGACCTCTGGCGTAAGTATTATTACGCCCCGCTTAGATGCACAGTTTACAAATCCTTGCAGAACATACCACCTCAGGGCATTAAGATTGTGTAACTCTTGCAGAAACCGCCCGTAGCTCAGCTGGATAGAGCGCACCCCTCCGGAGGGTGAGGTCAGAGGTTCGAATCCTCTCGGGCGGGCCATCAGTCTTCGCTCAATATCTAATTTGAACCATCCCCCCTCATTAACGTAATGTTTAAGAGTTAAATAAACGAGGGAATATAATGAAATCTTTTAAAGTAATGATGGCGATCGCCACATTGTTTTTATGTAGTTGCATGTCCTTAGTGCTGGCACAAAGCGATTTTGAACAGCTGCCATCGGGCAAATATGAAGTTGATTTGACTCACGCGAGTATTGTGTGGAAGGTTTCTCACTTAGGATTGAGTAATTATGTTGCTCGCTTTACGGATTTTGAATCCTCAATACAGTACAACCCCGAGGATATCGCAGCGTCGGTGGTTACCGCTAGTATCAACCCTATGAGTATTGAAACAGCTTACCCCCATGCTAGTGAAAAAGATTTCGATAACATTCTTTCAACAGATGAAGCGTGGTTCAACGCAGGAACGTTTTCTAGCATTGACTTTGTCTCTACTAACATTGAAATGACCAGCGATAGCACAGCAGTAATGACTGGCGAGTTAACCTTTCTTGGTGTGTCTAAGCCAGTAACCTTAGATGTAGTTTTCAATGGTGCAATGAAGAGGCAACCGTTTAGTGGTAAGCCCACCATGGGGTTTTCAGCGTCAACAGTGATCGACCGCACCATGTGGGGTATGACCAAATACGCGCCTAATATTGGTGCTGAAGTTACGGTAATGATCGAAGGCGAGTTTGCCAAACTCAATGACTGAACTATCTCGATATAATGGTCTTGCTATTACCCTTCACTGGGCAATGGCTCTTGGGGTATTGTTTATGATTGGCAGTGGCCTCTATATGGTGAATGCTGATATACCAAAAGCCGACCAGTTTAAATTATATCAAATACATAAGGCTGCCGGTGTGGTCATGCTGGTGGCATTTGTTTTACGACTACTTACGCGATCTTTCTCAACACCACCGTCGCTGCCGATGAATATCCCTGAAGCAGAACAAAGGCTGGCGAAGCTTGGTCATTTTGGTTTGTATTTTTTACTGTTTCTGTTGCCGTTTTCCGGTTGGATCATGGTGTCGGCAAGTCCTTTTGGTTTGCCAACTTTCGTATTTGTTGACTGGATTAAGTGGCCTCATATTCCCGGTATCGCCAGAAATAAAGAGATAGAAGCATTAGCCAATACGGTGCATTGGTACGGATTTATAGTGTTGGTCGTATTCGTTGTTACCCATGTTGGAGCGGTGGTTTGGCATCGTAAAAAGCAAGGGGTAAGGTTAATTGAAAGAATGTGGTGGAAAAGATGAAATACTTAGTAACTGCAATGCTACTAGTTCTCGCATGGTCGGGCTCAGTATTTGCAAAAACGCTGATAGTTGATAATGACAATGGGTCACTGTTATTTTCAGGCGAGCACGCTGGAATGGCATTCGAGGGACGTTTCAATCAGTGGCGAGCTAAGTTGATCCTACCGCCAGCAGCTAGCCCCGAGATTGAGGCATCGTTCTCACTGTCATCAGCTGAAACTGGTGACAGTATGTATGATGAAACGCTTCCTGAAGCAGATTGGTTCGATGTTGAAAACTTCCCGCAAGCGGTCTTTAGTTCGCGCAGCATTGTAGCAGTAGGCGGTGGGTTCAAAGTATCTGGAGAATTGAGTTTAAAAGGCGTTTCGAATAGCGTGGAATTTTTGCTAGAAAACTCTGAGACAGGATACACCGCAAATTTCGCTATTGACCGTATCGCCTATGGTATTGGTGTGGAGTCAGACCCCGAGGCTGAGTGGGTGAGTCAGTTTATCGAATTAAGGTTAGTGATACCCAGTTCGATAGACTAATTGACATTAAAAAAGGGGCGTCTAGCCCCTTTTTCCTTAACGAGTGATTAAAACCTTGTTCTAATTCCTGCTGTGTAGCGAGCACCAGTTTCTCTGTAGGTGTAAGTCGCCTGACTGATACCCACATACTCGTGGACTGGTGAGTTAGTGATATTTGTGCCACTGAAGAACAACGTCGTGTCCTCTGAGAGTTGATAGTCTGCCGATATATCAAGCTGATCGTATTCATCGGCATATCGAGCCAAACCTTGTTGACTATTGGCTATGAGACTCTCGTCTCGATAATTGTATGCTAAACGAATACCCAAACCATTTTTCTCATAAAATACAATGGCGTTATAGCTTACTTCCGAAAGTTGAGGGAGTGGAAGTTCTTCACCTGTAACTTGGTTGAAGTTTTGCTCCGGCTGATCACTGTCAGTGTATGTATAGTTGAGGACGAAACCAAAACCGTCTAGCGTTGAATCAAAGAAGTCACCTAGATCTTGCTGCCAACTCAATTCGAATCCGCGAATGGTACCTGATTCGCCATTTTCCTTGAACGAGATGACAACTTCATCGTCTTGCGCTATTTCAGCAGTACAGTCAGGAGCGATACCGATTGTCGCAACGGTACATCCATCAGAGTTTCTATCTTCGCTAATATCAATGATTTCATTGCGAGTGCCTTCCTTAAAGAAGGAGGCTACGTCTTTATAGAATATTGCCGCGCTAAGTGCGCTGGTTTGAGACATATACCACTCGTAAGATACATCAAACTGAGTCGCTTCAAACGGCGCTAAGTTTGGATTACCCACGTTCGCTTGCTGAGAGTTACCCGGCAGATTAAGTGCAGGAGATAAGTCTGCAGGATTGGGGCGAGACATTACTTTCGCTGCTGCAAATCTTAGTTGCATATCTTCACTAAGGTCGAATGAAATGTTTGCACTTGGTAGAAATTTCGAATAATCGTTGGCTGCAGAAACTAACTCAGCAAACGCAGGATCAAACGCGTCATTGGGACCGTTAGAAAGAATATTGTAGGCATCTATGGCTGCGTCTGTTTGAACATAGCGAACGCCAAAGTTACCTCGATAAAAGTCACCTTCAAAATCAGCCTGTGCATAAATAGCGTGAGTTTTTTCTTCTATATCAAAGAAGTTTCCAAAGTTTTCCAAGAATTCCGCTGCAGGGCCCTCAAAACCTTCAGGATCATCCAAGGCAAACATTGCATTAGCAACTTCCACAAATTCACCGTTAGTCATCTCTGAAAGCGTAAACCATTGGCGAGGTACTGTGCCAGAAACGCCCTCCATAAACGGATCTTCGAGCAAAGTGATAAACTGTCTAACATTATCCGGTAGCTCATCAATGAGCACTGTGAAGCTTTCATTGCCATCGGAGGGGTCATTGAGTTGGAACTGATTGCGATTCGCTATTCTGTTCGAATACCTGTAACCAGTTTTTAGCGCATAAATAGGCCCAAGCTCGTACATAAATTCAAAATCAAGTTTGAAGCTATCCTCACCGGTTTCTCTGTCTTGATTTCGCGACCATACATTTCGCATTTCAAACCCTTCAGTTTCTAAAGCCGAGAAACCCTCCGGCAAAATGTTATTAACTTGGGGTAAGTCTGAGCCAAAGAAATCAAATTCAACTCGTTGTAGTACTTCGTTTGCTTTAGTCAACTGGAAGTTAGTATTGATACCCTTAGTATCGTTCACTGCTCGAGATGTTTGATATTGCGCTTTAACGCTCCAATCGTCCTCTAAATACTGCCCACCAAATGCAACAGCATACTGTTCTTCTTCAGTCAGGTTGTGCGTTGGGTTGTACTTAATCCAACCCCCTTGCCCAAAGTTAGGATTGTTTGCGTTAGTCGCTGATACCGCAGTGCCACGCATCAAGAAACCATGTTGGACATCATCTTGGTCGGTAACCGTTATTAGATCTTCCGGTGAAAAGCCGAACCTTATGTTACCTTGATGCAGCTGTGTAACTACTTTGGGTTGATTCTGCTGAGTTTCGAACTTGACCAACGTGATATCTGAAAATAGTTCTAGATTCTCGCTCGCTTGCCATTGAATGGAGCTATCGATACCTATGCGTTGTCTATCGAAGTCCATTCTCTGAAAGCGATTTGTACGTGCTACCCATACGTCGTATCCAGGGTTACCTGGATTAGTCAGCTCTCCCTCTGGAATGTGTTGCGCATTCGCTAGGTTGTAGCGATTTCCACCCAATTTCGACCAACCATTGTTTTGAAATTGATCGGTACGTTGGTGATAGTCTTGTGCTGAGATATTGATTAGAACACCCAGGTCACCTGCGCTTGTCTCAAACACGTCGCTTGCAAAAAGGTTTATTTCTGGGTCGTATTCATCACCGCGTAAATCATCATGACTTACTTTTCCCGCGACCTGAATTGTGCCTGGTTTGGTACTGAATGGTTTACGTGTCTTTAATCTTACCGTTGCACCGAGTGCTCCCTCAGTGTCGGATGCCGACGGAGATTTAATGACTTCTACGCCAGCAAACAGTGCAGAAGATATTCCGTTAAATGAATTATTGCGATTGTCCGAGTTATTGGAAATTAAGCTTCTACCATTTATTTCAACGCGGTTTTGGCTTAAGCCACGAACTTGAAAGCCCGCACCCTCACCACCTTCGTCACGACCGATTTGTAGTCCTGTGACACGTTGTAGCGCTTCAGCTATGTTATTGTCGGGCAGTTTACCTATATCTTCCGCAGAAATAGCATCGACAATTTGGTCTGCGGCACGTTTAGTCATTGTTGAGCGGCTAAGTGAGCCTCGAATACCTTGAACTACAATAATTTCAGCTTCGTCTTCTGCAGCGGTTTCTTGGCTTTGTTGAGTATTGGCTTCCTGCGCATGTACTGCAAAAGGGAAGGCTACGGCAGACACCATGAGACTCGTAAGTAGGTGTGAGCGGACGAGAGTGGCTAATTTATTTTGTTTGAACATCTTGTTGTCTCCAAATGAGCTTTTCTAACAACGAACTGCAATCAAATTATTATTGTTATGTTAATATTGTATTACAAAATAATACGAATAAGCCTTTGTTGCAATAGTGTTAACACGTTTTTTAATAATTTGTGTGAAATTTAAGGGTTAAATTTAAAAACCGCAGAGTCGTGAGGTTGCAGAGTTATCTTAAAAGTGTTCGTGTCGATAATAACTGGATAACGTCCCCAAACCTCGAAAACGTCATGTAAACCGACAGGGTAGTCGATATTGTCTAGATTGAGTGAGATCTCTGTAGAGGTATCGCTTTTGTTAAAGAGTCCGATATACACAGAATCTTTGATGGTATTTCTTGCTAACCAAATGTCATAGTCGGGATGTTCGATCATTCTGTAGCTAATGTCACACTCTTGGTTGACTTCGATCAGTGTCTCATTAGTCAGAAGCGATAGCGTAAAGCTATCAAGCTGAGTCATGTCTGCGCCTAGCATCAAAGGAGAGCGAGCCAAACACCACAAATTCATCAATGTATAGCATTCTTCATGTGTGAAGTTAGACGCTCTGTTTTGACCACCGGATTCTCCTCTCGGGAGGAAGCCGATAGGAAGCATATCCGCATCAGGCCAATGACCGCGAGTAGCAAAAGGGGCCCATGTGGCACATCGCTCCATCTGCTTTTTAAGTGAGCCCCATTCATCCCAGAAGTCTGCAGATATCCGCCACATATTTGCATGTTTACGCAAATGATTTATCAGTGTTGTCTCTGGGCCCCCCGGAGATAGGCTCAGTAGCATGCTTCGACTACACCTGCTGATAGCCTTACTTATTCCTTCAATGTCATCTACTCTGTAGGGAGATCCTGTACCTGTAGGGGAACCATCACTGTTATTAACTTCGTGCCAAGTATTCACGTCATCCGCTTTGATGAAGTCTACTCCCCATTCTGCATAAAGCTCAAAGATAGAGTCGTAATAGGCTTGGGCATTAGGGTGTGAAAAGTCGAGTGTGTCCATACTGTTAAACCAAGGGCACTGTTCCCTATTGTATGCGATGCTACTCGCTTGCGAGGATGTGCCTTTGATTGGAGAATTCAAAGCTACCGCTTTCTTGGGAATACCTCGCATGATATGGAGTCCAAACTGGAGACCTAGATCATGTACAAAATCAATCAGCGGCTTGAGGCCTTTTCCATTTGCCGACGAGGGGAACTTTTCAGGGCAGGGTATTAGGCGTCCAAACTCGTCTATTAGAATTGGAATATCGCCTTTCTTGTAGGTGGTATGTGAAGCGTTAGGTAAATACCATCCTAGGTCCAGCACAACATATTCCCAACCAAAAGCTTTTAAGTGCTCAGCCATAAATACAGCGTTAGCTTTAAATTCTTCTTCTGTAATTGATACGCTAAAACAATCCCAGCTGTTCCAACCCATTGGTGGGCTCATTGCAAGAGATGAATTAAAAAAGTCCATCGAGTCAGTTCCTTAAAAAATAATTGAAAATGAAATGATTAGCGCAAACATTAGGGCAACGCATAAACCCGACCAAAGACCAATGTGGCTGTACCATTTATTGCCAAGGTGAGAGAAGAAAAATGCGCCACGGAAATTAAATGTCACATCGTCGCCAATTTGATCGGGTCGAGGTGGTGTTGTAACAAAACTTAGACTGACACACAGCGCCATACAAAAAAGCCAGTTTAGGACTCCTTGATTGGCATAAGGTGTGAGAATTTCAGGTGCGCTCCCAAACGACAGCCAAACCTTAAGTGCAATACCGAAGATAAAGCCAAGAACACAGGTAGCAAATGCGGCTTGCCCGCCGATGCGTTTCCAGAAAGTACCGAGTAAAAATACGGCAGAGAACGGAGGGGCAAAGAAAGTAAACAATTCTTGAATATAAGCAAAAAGGCTGACTTCTTGTGTGCTAATCCAAACACCAACAAATATGGAAAGAGCCAACAACGAGAAGGTGACTATTCGTCCCACCCCTACGAGCTGTGTCTGGCTTTTCTTGGCGGAGGAAAGGCGATTGTAAAAGTCCATCGTAATAATGGTTGAAGTAGATGTAAGTACGGCACTGACAGTACTTTGAATGGCACCGAAAAGTGCCGCGAGTAAAATACCCTTAAGACCGATAGGAATAACCGTATTGATAAGAATGACGTAGGTTTGGTCTGCGACTTGTCTAACGTCGTCTAGTGAGCCAGCGTTAGCAATTATGTCTGGCTTCATAGCGAAGAATATAAGGCCGGGAATGACCACAATGAACGGAAGTAACAGCTTTAGGTAGCCAGCGAATACAACGCCCATCCTCGCGTGATACATGTCTTTTGCAGCGAAAACTCGTTGAATTAAAAATTGATTTATCACTGTGTACCAAAGGCCTATGTAGAAAAAGCTTAATACCCAGTGAGACCATGGAACGAGCTGGTGAGTAAGCGGTTGAACTACCGACAGTCGATCATATTCGTCATGTTTTACAGCTTCAAAACTCATAGCATCTACTGCTGTTTTCCAGATGCCTTCTTGGGCTTTGTTGCGCTCAATCATTAACGATAAACCGTCGAAAAAACTATCTCCGCCTAAAGCGATTAACCCAAATATTGTTACGGAAATACCGCCTACAATCATGACCGCAATAGTCACTAAGTCCATCCAGGCGACCGATTTTAGACCTCCCCATATTGCCCAGATACCAGCTGTACATCCGATGATAGCGATACAAGTAAACAGGCCTAACATTTCATCTTGAATGTTGAGCAACGCATTTATATCTAGTAAAGCATTAAGTGCCAAACCACCGCCATAGATAACCGGTGCTAGAAACGCAAAAATATTCGCTATTACGGTGACGATGGCG
>NZ_BJKL01000018.1 GCF_006538345.1 Alteromonas sp. KUL49
CTGTCATTTGGTTTTGAATAAAACTACATCAATCGAATCAAGCCTGCAACTGCCAAGTTACAAATAATTTACAAGTAAACGTTTTCACCAATAGTAAACCATTGTTTTTATTGGAAATAAAAATTAGGAAAGTCTTCATTCAGTAAACAATAACACTAAAAGAGAGTGCTAAATGATAGGATAAGAAGCTGTTTTTCCTGGTAAAAATAAGTGTCGCACTCCATTGAACTCGGCATTGATTAGCGCGAGTACAATGGAGATCACACGGAAAGTAACTAGGTAATTTAAGCTTGTGTAGAGGCGCGAACAACCAGTTCAGGAACGAAGAATCTAGTCGAAGGTTGTTGGGTTTTGCCACTTTTCTTCCGAAACTTCAGACTTTGAATCAAAGAAGATGCCGCACTTTGAGCAATCAAACTGGTCGGCTGGGCTGCTGTTGTGAGAGGAGGAAAGGTTTGGCTAGAGAACGGGCTATCCTCGAACCCTGCAATAGCTAGATCTTTGGGAACGTCCAACCCTTTCATGCGCGAACCAAACAAGGTTCCCGCCGCAATTTCATCGTTACACGCAAACACTGCAGTAGGTTTGTGCGTCATACTAGCGATGGTATCGGCACTTTTTACACCAGTCTCAAATGAGTAACTCCCATCAATAACAAGAGATTCGTCAAAGCTAATCTGATTTTCTGCCAAAGCAGCTTTGTACCCTTCTAAGCGTTCAATCGTAGATTTATGCTCTTTCTCACCCGAAATAAACGCAATGCGTTGGTGGCCTTGTGAAATTAAGTGCTCGGTAATGGCGTGGGCCGCTTTAAAGTCATCAACCAACACACAAGGCAAGTCGGTTTGTGGTGACTCGCTTCCTGAAAGAATACGCACGTAGCATATCCCCTTCTCGTCGAGGGCGTTTAATACGTCTGGCATTTCGGACAACGGTGGTGACAAAATCAGACCTGCGAGCCGAGCACTGGCGACCATGCTAAGTATTTCAGTAATGATAGTTTCGCTCGATGCGTCACAAGGGTGTATCAACAACTCATAGCCACTGTTACGGCATTCATCCAAAATACCTTGCTGCATGTTAATGATGTAATAGGCGTTGGGGTTGTCATAAACGTAACCCAACACAAAGTTGTCTCTTCCCGCCAAATCCCGAGCGGCCTTGTTGGGGCGATAATCCAGTTTTTCGATGGCTTCTTGTACTTTTGCCAAAGTTTCTGACTTAACCGAGCCTTCGTTATTGATAACTCGAGATACGGTTTTAAATGACACTCCCGCGTATTCGGCGACATCTTTAATTGTTGCAGCCACGTTTTCTCCAAGATGCTGTAGCACTATTTTTTATTATTGAATGGCCTGCGTAAAGGGTACAAGCGCAGGCCGTTATCCCACGAGTCTATTACGATTGGGGCAAAGATTAAACCTTTGCGCAACACCTGCCCTTCACTATTGCATGTTCAAAAAATTAGCAATTTGTTATTTTTTGTTTGCAAGTTTACTTTTTGTAATGTAACTTTATCGCAAATGACAACGCTGTCATTTTATATCAACAGCAAAAAAGTGTAAGTACATAAATGACTCAAGCAACGTTTTACATAGGAATAGACGGTGGCGGCACTAAGTGTAGAGTGCGCATTGAAGATGCTGACGGAAAGCATCTTAGTACAGCCACAAGTGGCTCTGCTAACATTATGCGAGATATGCCACTCGCTCAATCGTCTATTATGCATGCCATTGAGCATGCCGTAGCAAATGCTCCTGTCCCTATTCCCTTGGAACAGTGCGTGGTGGGCGCAGGACTCGCTGGTGCTAACGTGCCATCAGCTGCCCAGTTGTTTAAACAATGGAATCATCCATTTCACTCAGTTTATGTACTCAGCGATTTACATGCCGCCTGTATAGGGGCTCACGGTGGTGAAAACGGCGCAGCTATTATCATAGGAACAGGGTCTACCGGTGCATCATTTATCGATGGCAAATTCGAAGATGTGGGTGGACATGGCTTTCCTATAGGAGACATCGGTAGCGGTGCATGGCTTGGTCTACAAGCCATTCAGCACACACTACTATCACTCGATGGGCTGCAAGCGAGCGATGCCTTGAGTAGAGCAACGGCAGACCACTTTAACGCGAAGACCCCTTTAGACTTGGTACAAACCTGCGCTGGCTTTGTTCCCTGTGACTACGCATCTGTAGTGCCTAAGATTGCTCCACTATTAGGCGATAAGGATCCGGCCGCATCGCATCTGTTCGACCAAGCAGCAGCCTATATACAGAAAATGGCTGACAAGCTCATCGGTGACAACGACCTCCCCTTATGCTTGATTGGTGGCCTGTCTCACATCATTGCAGAGCGTTTATCTCCAAAAACACAACGCAGATTACGCAACGGCGTGGCTTCACCTGAGAAAGGTGCCCTGACCTTTGCAAAACAATCCCTAAATTTACAAGAGATCATTGTATGACCACCACTATTATGGCGAAAGAGGCAAAGCAGAGCCCTGACGTTATTCGTGAACAACTCAGTGCCAACAAGCCCGTGTGTGAGGCTATTGCTTCAAAACTTAAAGCGATAAAACCAAACCTCGTATTTTTAATTGGTCGCGGCTCGTCAGATCATGCTGGGGTGTACGCTAAATACCTTTTTGAAGTAGAACTTGGTTTACCTGTCAGTAGTGCTGCTCCTTCGGTGTCTGGGGTTTTCAATCAAACGCTGAGCTTAAAAAATAGTGTCGCTATTGTGATTTCGCAGTCGGGCAGAAGCCCAGACATTCTAAAGAAAACCGAACGAGCTAAAGCGGGCGGAGCTTTTACCATTGCATTAGTGAATGACGAGACCTCACCGTTAGCTAACATGGTTGACGCGGTACTCCCACTGCGCGCTGGTCCAGAAAAAGCGGTAGCGGCAACAAAGAGCTATTTGGCAACACTCTCGGCACTATGTCAGCTGTGTGCCACATGGTCGGAAAACAATTCACTACTTGAAGGGCTAGACGCACTACCCAATGCTATGGCGGAGGTGATTAGTCATCCAGCTCAGCTAAGTGCAGAGAAACTAAAAGATACACGAAACGCCGTGGTGCTTGGACGCGGATTTGGTTATGCCGTAGGTCGCGAGGTTGCCCTCAAGTTAAAAGAAGTATTGAGTATTCATGCCGAAGCCTTTAGCAGTGCAGAGTTTATTCACGGCCCGGTAACCCTAGTAGAGAACGAGTTGCAAATCATCAACCTTCCGGTTGACGACGAATCCAAACCGTTTCACGACGAAATCATTAAAGATGTTGAGCGCCGAGGTGCTGAACTGCAAACTATTGATATCGGCTCGCCAGCATTGCACAAAAGGTTATTGCCACTGCTTACTCTTCAACGTTTTTACCTTGACATTGAAGCCATAGCAGTTGAACTTGGGCTCAATCCTGATACGCCTCCTGGCTTAAACAAAGTAACTGAAACCCATTAATCATGAAATTATCTGTAGCACGTATTCTGACCAAAGACGGTTGGCTGTCGAATCAAGTTATTGAAGTAAATGAAGGTGTGGTGTCATCTATTTCGCCTATCAAAGAAGGCGACGCAAAGGGCACACTGCTCCCTGGCCTAATTGACACCCAAGTCAACGGTGGTGGCGGTATTTTGCTAAATCAAACCCCTACCCTTGAAGGCATTGAATGTATGGCCAAAGCGCATTTGAGCTTTGGCACCACAGGTATGCTGCCTACCTTGATAACCGACTGCGCCGACGTGATGGCACAGGCTGCAGATGCTGTTGCTGAAGCTATGAGTGAAAATTTACCCACCATACTGGGTATTCACTACGAAGGGCCGTTTTTGTCTACCGCGAAAAAAGGCGTGCACGATGCGTCTTTTATCCGTGTTCCTACAGACAAAGAGCTCGCAAGCTTGATGCGTAAAGACATTGGCAAAGTGATGGTCACCTTAGCGCCAGAATCAGTATCCACCTCTTTTATCAAAGAACTCGTGGCTGAAGATGTACTAGTGTGTTTGGGCCATTCTAACGCCAATGCGGAGCAAGTGTTTGATGCGATAGAGGCAGGTGCAACTGGCTTCACTCATTTATATAACGCCATGTCACCATTAACTAGCCGTGAACCCGGTATGGTAGGCGCGGCTTTGTTAGCCGATAGCGCCTATTGTGGTTTGATTGTAGATCACCATCACGTACACCCCAAAAGTGCTGAATTCGCTATAAGAGCAAAAGGTAAACACAAAACCATGCTGGTTACCGATGCTATGGCTCATGTGGGTACTGACCTAGACAACATCCCTTTCTTTAATACAGAAATACGCCGTACGAACGACAAATTAACCACCCCAGAGGGCACCCTTGCAGGCAGTTGCCTAGACATGATTGGTGCAGTGCGAAACACCCATCAAGACTTACAGGTACCTTTGGAAGACGCCGTTGTAATGGCAAGTCAGACACCTGCGGCGTTTTTAGGAATGAGTCATTCCCATGGCGCAATAGATGTGGGCATGCAAGCAGACTTTTTGCTTGTTGACGACAACTTGAACATAGAAAAGATTTGGCTCAAGGGAGAGCTAGTTTAAGCAAAGTATTGGGCAGGTCACCTGCCTAAGCGAGATAACAACAAGAGGTTCACAAATGAATACCACGGCTACCCCTATAGACAGAACAGCCACCAGTAATCTAATGCCCATACTCAGTATCGGCTTACTGTTCTTTATATTTGGCTTTGTCACTTGGCTCAATGGCGCGTTGATCCCTTTTTTACAAATGGTATGTGAACTCAGTGAAATCGAAGCTCTGTTTATTGCCTTTTGTTTTTATGTTGCTTATGTAGTGATGGCGCTGCCCATGGCAAAAATACTAGAAAAAACGGGCTATCAGAAAGGTATGTCATTGGGATTGGTTATCATTGGTGTGGGGTGTTTGCTCTTTGTGCCCGCTGCGATGAGTCAAACCTTTGCTATATTTCTTATTGCTCAGTTTATTGTTGGGTCTGGCCTAACCATCCTGCAAACCGCATCAAACCCCTTTATTGTTCGACTCGGCTCTGAAGAGAGCGCAGCGGCGCGTATTGCCTTTATGGGCCTGCTTAATAAAGCTGCAGGTGTTCTTGCACCTATGGTATTTACCGCAATGGTTTTGGGCGAGTTTTCTGGTATCAACCAAGTACAACTAGCGTCAATGGATGCGGCCACCAAAGCAGCACAAATCTCAAAAATGTCAGTGCAGCTTGTACAGCCCTATTTGGCTATGGCTGTTGCGCTACTAGTGCTGGCTTATCTGTTTAGTTTGCTAAAACTTCCTACTATTGCGCAAGACGAAACCACCAGCGACACAACCGAATCCGGCCAGCGCATTACTGACTTTCCACACCTTATTCTAGGCGCTATTACCCTATTCTTTTACGTAGGCGTTGAGGTTGTTGCCGGTGACACTATAGGGCTTTATGGTTCATCAATCGGAGTAGCGAATGCCACATCGCTGACATCATTTACCATGACAGCCATGGTTATAGGCTATGTTCTGGGGCTGATTTTGATTCCAAGAGTTATCTCACAAAGTCATGCTTTGCTTGGCTCAGCAACACTCGGTGCGGTGCTTACTGTTGCAATCACCTTTGCCTCTAACTCATCAACAGCTATCAGTGACGTTTTGTGGGGCTGGTCAGGTATTCAAACGCTACCCAATAGCATTACGTTGATTGCATTATTGGGGTTAGCCAACGCCATGGTATGGCCAGCTGTATGGCCTTTAGCACTAGCCGGGTTAGGTAAACTTACCCCTAAAGGTTCTGCCATACTCATTATGGGTATTGCAGGCGGTGCGATTTTACCTATGGTGTACGGCGGATTCAGCGAGTGGTTAGACGGGCAATCAGCCTACTGGATCATGTTACCTTGCTACTTGTTCATTGGTTATTACGCGCTTTGGGGCCACAAAAAGAGCCAATGGTAATTCCTCATTTACGACCATTCTGCCCGTAAACAACTTGCCCTGGGACTACCTAGGGCAAGTAAAACTTGCCGCACATCGAAGATAAATCTATATCGGTAGAACGAGAAATTATGGCTATGTAGCCTTTTTCCTTTTCTTAAATTGCTCCCACAAAAATATGACAAAAGGTAATAGAAGTACCTGAATTAAGTACTGCCAGTTATTGCTTATGAAGTCTGATAGCGAGCGTTGTGTAGATACTGCAACCACGACTCTTTTAGGTTCATCAATCAATACTGGTTTTTGCTCCACGCCATTGATGGAAGCAATCACACCTACCTGTAAATAGAGTGTTTGTTCGCCCTCTTCTATTGCTTCGATTTCCCAGCGCCAAACGTTAGGCGTTAATGCAGAAATGGTCATTACTTTACTGCTATTGAGGCTTCTAACGCCTAGGCCACTCGATGCATCTAAGGTGGCATACATCTGATCGCTCAACAGAATAGTATCTATCGATACCGCTGGTAGTGATACTCCCTCACGCTCAGCAAACTGCCGCCGAATATTTTCAACACCAGACGATGGAGACAACTCAAGCGAAATTGTTTGCTTGTCACCCTTCACCATGCTGGAAGGTGTGTTGTAAACCATACTTCCCGAAGGGAGAGTAGACAAAAAGTCATCGAGTGCACTAACGAAACTCGCCGTACTTGCCGTTTGGAGTGCAACGTTTTGTCTTTCTAATGCTTCAACGTCGGCATTTCGTTCTTCAAGTCTAGTTTCGAGTTGTTCCATTAGCTCATTAGAAGCAGTAAGCTGCGCCATCGCTTGTGTATATTGCTGACTTTGCCTGCTCAATTCATATTGCGTGGTTTCCACGTTTTGCTGCGCTACTAAGTAATTTGAAGCGAGCTCTTCATTAACTTGCTGGCTTTGTTCAACGGCCTGCTCAATCTGATACAAAGCATCTTGTGCCTGCTTTAACTCCTTTTCTGTTCTTATTTTTTCAGCCTCTTGCTGCGCCACCAGTACAGCCAAGTCATTACTTTTCGCCTCGGCTTTTTCTAGATCTTGGGTGAGTTGAGTTACTGAACTGGTGGTATCTGGGGCGCTTCCGGTGGGGTTTGACGAGGTACATGACTGCAAGCACAAGGCAAAAAGTAAGACTGAAAACGATCTAATTAACATGTGGGCTTCCTTGTATATGTGGTCAAAACTACCACCAAACTGTATAAAAAACACGCAAGCGCTTTAAGCTAGTGTACAAG
The DNA here is from genome assembly GCF_006538345.1 of Alteromonas sp. KUL49. Taxonomy (GTDB): domain Bacteria; phylum Pseudomonadota; class Gammaproteobacteria; order Enterobacterales; family Alteromonadaceae; genus Alteromonas. The sequence continues at coordinate 7,191 of NZ_BJKL01000018.1, forward strand.
GAATACACAAAACTAAAAGTAATTAATCAATAAACATACCTCAAGAAAACTCCACAATAATTGCGCAGCTTCTGCACAATTCAGAATAGATTCAAGAATATACTAGCTGACGTGCAAGACTGATTGAGGAAACGTTACGAGGGGCAGTCACAGTGCGCAACGAAAAACTCTAAGTTCACGTACGAGGAATACAAGAATGATTGATTCAGTAAGCGGAGGTTTTAGGACTCCTCCACCGCCAAGAGATGGCAGCAATGACACCATTACTGACGAGCAAAGCTCGCTCATTGAAGAAACGCTATCAAACTTTGACGCGGAAAATTTATCAGCCGAAGACGCTGCCAGTATTGTAGAAGCCTTTTCTGAAGCTGGCATAGGCCCTAGCCCAGCGTTCGCAGATGCTCTTGCAGAAGCTGGCTTTGACGCAAGAGAAATTGGCGATTTAGCAAATGTTGGCTCGGGTAACCGACCACCACCTCCGCCTCCTCAAAGTGAATCCAGTGTTGACCTATCGTCAGTAACTGATTACTTGGAATCTTTGTCTGATGATGAAATTCAAAGTTCCACAGGCTCTAAACTGGCAGAAAAAATCGCACAAGAGTTTGGTCTTACTGAAGGGCAATCACTCATCGACGAAACCGTCTAGTACAAATAACTAGCGAGCATCTGCAACAGTTTTTAAGTGAAGGCTGCCTCACGGCAGCCTGATGTGTTTTATTTTAACGTGTCTCTTGGTGACAAGAACAATGTAGTCTGTCCTTTTTTGACATTTTCAGCGCTGTAGTTAACCCAATCCACTCTTTGATCATTATTGTCGTACAGCTTAATAACATCACTTTTATTGGAGAGTTGTAGCGAAGATTGAATATTATCGAACACTCGAGATTCCCCTGGTACAAGCGTTGGCCTAAACGTTTGACTCGTAAGACTATCAAGTAAAGCCTTGTTACCACTGTTGTCACACAGTGACCATCCGGTTAAATCGATATCATCTACGCCCAAGTTTATGACTGAAATCCACTCTTTACCTCTGTCGTTACCGTCGGGGTCAATTAACGCTGCCGCGATGTATACGTCAATGTCATCGTCTAGCACCGTTTCTCTTGTCGTGTTTTCATCAACAAGATCGTCAGCTTTTGCTACTTCGATTCTTTCCGGTACCCGAATAATGTTTTTCGACGAGTCTCTATGCTCCTCACATGCAATAAGTGGATTGGCTTTATAGATATCACTAGAAAACTGCAATCCAGTGAGCGCCTCAATCTCAGAAATAGTCACCTGATAGTGTTGATTATTGTATTTGGCGGCACCTTTGCGATCTTTTATCGCCTCTTCATCTTGGTACATGATAAAGGCTCTTACGTCCAACTTATTGGTATGTTTGTTGATGAAACAAACCACCTTAAAAAAACCAGCGGGAACAAGTGCTACGGGTTGTCCAGAAGGGCGAATAACTCTGTCGTACTCGCCGTATATCGGTCCATTCATCGAAGTAATTTTCTTATCTTTGGCGATATCGAGATGTTTCACCCACTCTTCTAATACGTTTAACCACTCGTCTTTATTGATATTTTCGTGTTGTAAAACTGCGTTAGTGTAGTAATAGGTCTCTTTAGAACGAAATTGTGCCTCGCTCTCAGTGTCGCCCCACGCAGCGGTAGCACGACGAGCCATGTGTCCTCTATCCCAAGGATTTTTATAGTAATAGTCATTATCGAGTTGATAAGTGTCGCTGAACCTCGGGTCAGTTTTCCATCGGCCACTTCCTACTTTGTAGTACTTCGATTGATCAATATTAAGCATAACAATAGCGGGGGAGCGCTTATCTTGATGTCCGTTTTGAATAACAGAATAATTCGGGTAATCAAAAATCTTCCCTTGCTCAACCAGTTCACTTTCAAGCTCAAGCGTGAAGGTTGGCGGCGGTAAATGTACACCTATAAAATCCGGATCGTAACCACGCATCTCTTGTTCCTTTTAGTCTATTTATAAAGGTAAAAATGTTGTTCCTCATACTGCGGGCGAACAAAATTTAAACAGAAAGAAGCGTAAAAGATAAGTAAAAATTAGTATTACCGTCAGTTTATAACGACGATATCTGCGTTACTCTGTGCACTGGTTTGAAACATAGTTTCATTTATCGTTTCAGATTAAATTTTACTAAAAAGCTAAATACACACTACTAAATTTTGGTCGAGGGTAGTAACATCGCATTGAACAAAAAACAATCAAATGGAATTGAATAATGAAACAAAGTAGTGTTTTGTGGATAGTCCTCGGTTCGGTTTTTGGAACTGGTGCTTTGGCTTTCCTATTTTTTGCTTGGCTATCCAAAACGCAGGGAGAAATGTTTAATACCTTTGACGTAAATACTTCCACCAGTGTCTCTGTTGATTCGAATCAACGCGCGATCACAAGTGTTCTAAGAGAAGAGCGAGATAAATCAAACAATGTTGTCAGCTCGCGTTTTGTTGTATGTGCAGAACCTAGTCCTGATAGTATGCTGGGCAAAAGCGGTTCAATGACAGCGGAAAATTCATCTCCGAGTTTGCTAGCTAGTTCTAGCCAAGGGCAGAAAATGACAGTCTCTGGAGAGCAAACTATTACCCCATCTACAATAGGGGAACGAAACGACACGATACAGTTGTTGAGGGACGGGTTGTATCGGTCTTGCGAGGCTTATCAGAATGGCGCGCTTGATGAGACGGAATATAGTCTTTTGGCAAATAAGTATGCCAATATCATGGTGACATTACTCGCGATTGAGAAAATGACCGATGCTGTTGAAAACTTCTCATCGAATGGGACTCCTAACAATTCCTCAGAGACATCAACTGATCCAAAAACAAATCCAATTGAGGTTCTTGCTGCATCAATCACTCAACTGGTAAAAATAGGACTTCAAGAAAACACCGAGAGAGTGCTTACCAGACGCTGCTTGACTTATTTGAGTGGACTAAAGTATGAAGACCCAAATCTTCCATTGGTAAAACTTTGCGAATCAGAGTTACTCAAACAATCTGATCCATCACCCGAATCCAGTTTGTCTCCAACAGGCGTACCCCAATACCGTGGCGAGAACCTAAATAATATCGACTTAAACCAAATCGCGACAAGATTTTTGTTGGACGAGGAAACTAAGTGGTTTAGCTTTGAATTGAGTTCGCCAGAGCAACTCTTAATTTCTGCGATACCTGAGCAAGAAAGCGGAGACCCTTATATCTATCTCTACAGGTTTGAAGAACCTGGAGAAGCAATACTCTTAAGTCAAAACGACGATGCTGATAATTTGATTGTAGAGTTTATGCAAGATATGACACCTCGAAGTTCATTGATTCATGAGCCACTAGCACCCGGGAAGTATCTTATTGCAGTTCAGTGGTACGGAATTTCTGATAACATTGGAGACTTTATGCAACAAAGATTGCGGCTTCAATTACAAACAGCTGACAACTTTGACGTGCAAGGAAAATAAACTCTTTAGAACAAATTACTCCCGGCGATAATTGGAACAATGTGTCTCTCGATACAGAGAGTACTTACACACTATTCAGAGTGCAGATAGAAGAAGCTGGAGACTACGAGCTTTTTGTTAAATCAACCAGCTTTGATCCTGTAGTTCTATTGAACAACTTTAGGAATAATACGTTTCAGCAACTGTATGCTAACGACGATATTGATGTTAGTAATTCTTCAGTAATGACCGAACATGACCTAGCCTCGACAGACTCGTACATCTCTGCATATTTAGAGAGTGGGACATTTATAGTGGCGATACGCCCTCTAGGTTCAGCTGGAAGTGCAAGAGCTCAGCTAAAGTTAATACGAAAAGTTCCTGATGGAACAAGCGCAGAAAACTAACCCTTCCGCCAAACCAATAAAAAGTTGTTTGATGGCATGTCTACCACGTGCTCGAGTACAAGCTGGCCGTTACTCCACCTAGCCATGTCATCAATATCAATTAATCCACCATAGCCTTGTTGTTGCAGCCAAGTGTGAAACTCTTGGTTTGACTCAGTGGTAAATTCGCCGTCTTTTTTAAACGGGCCGTAACAAATAAAACGTTCCCCCTGTTTGAGCTTGTCGCAGACTTGCTCAATCAGGCTTTTTGCTTGGTTTGGTTGGATGATATGTAACACATTGGCGCAATACAGGGAGCTGGCCTGTACATCAGGTAACTGGCCTTGGTCAATGGAGTAACTCACTGGCGAAGAAAAGTTGTCGATTCCCTCTTCGCAAGCAACTTGAGCCCACGCCTGTAAAACAGGGAGTCGTTCTTCAACCTCTGAAGGTTGCCATTTGAGGCTTGGCGCAAGCGCACAGAAGTAAATGCCGTGCTGCCCCGTACCCGACCCTATTTCAAACACAGTGCCATCCAGTAAACCCAAAGTGGAAAGCGCCTCATATATGGGCTTTTTATTTTTCTCAGCAGCCTGATTTACAGGTAGCTCGGTGGTATTGATTAAGCTCACCCCGTTGCTCCATTACCTAACAAGAATAAATGGGGTCAGTGTACAATATAGAGAGACGTTATATTACTCTGACCCCATTTATTTATTCAGAGCTTAATGAATATGCGCTTTTTGTAGAGCCAATGAGATAAAGCGTAAAAGATACTTACTGCGATGAGCGCAAAAGCCAGTGACGCGGCCTTTTCACTGAGTGGAATTGTGAGTGCTTGATAAAGGGCACCATAGGCAGAGGTGTTGCCTACAGGGATGAGCAGCAACACACTGGCGTAAAGCCACGCGAGTACATAGATAAACAACGGGTTGGTGCCGTAAATCTCCATCCACTTAAAGCCTTTGTCTTGCTTCACAATATCAACCACAAAAATGATAGCGGCCAATATGATCCATGCCCACGCGGTGGTTACCAATACATATGAGCTTGTCCATAGCGCTTTATTAATGGGCAGCACCGTGTTCCACACACAACCGGCTGTAAGCGCAATAGCGGCTAGCGCCAATAGCTTTTTACACTTGTTTTGTGCGCCACTGGTGTTAGAAAGCATGGCACTGGTTTGATAGCCCATGAGCAAAGTCACTACTGCGGGTAAGGTGCTTAAAAGCCCTTCTGGGTCGAAGGCTACGCCAAAGCCTTGATACAGGTGATTAGCACCAATCAGTGCTAAATCCCATTGCCTTACGATATTCCCTTCTAAGGTGTAAGGTTCAGGTACTGTGTTTAACAGCCCCCAGTACCCCAGCAAAATCCCACCGCAGGCTATCCATAAACCGTTTCTGGGCAAGCTTACAATCAGCACAGCGCCAATAAAGTAAGCAATGGCTATGCGTTGCAGCACTCCCATATAGCGTAATGATTCAAAGGCTTCGGTAAATGGGAAGGCATTTAAGCCCAGCCCAATTAGAAATAACAAGCCAGCGCGTTTACCAATGCGCTTTCCTGGAATAGCCTGCCCTACTAGCTTCCCCATTGAATGGAACATGGCAGCACCCACTATAAACACGAAGAAAGGAAAGATCAGGTCAGTTGGCGTTATGCCGTGCCACGATGCGTGTCTGAGCGGGGCATAAATGTGCGCCCACGTACCCGGCGTGTTCACCATTATCATTGCGGCTAGCGTTAAGCCGCGAAACATATCTAAGCTGCGTTCTCGTTGCTGCATGATGAATTCCTTACTCTTGGCCAGCGTTGAGCCACAAGGTGTGACTACGTCGATTGTTTTCATGGATAAAGCTGCGAACACCAACCTTTGACCCTGCTGCAAGTTCCACTGATTCTGAATAGGCCACCCAACTTACACCGCCATCTAGAGTGTATTCAGCGGTAAGCATTGGCCAAGAGTTAATGACTTCAAGCCTATTGTTTTCAATCACAGCTCCCGGTGGAGGCAATCGATAAAACACGCCTGCACGTTCTAAGCGCGGCAATATATTCGTGCCAAAGGCATGAATAAAGCCCTGCCAGTCGGCCCTTTGCTGCGCTTTCATATCGTCGGTGAAATAGCGAGTTGCAGGGCCATAGCTTCTACCAGCCTCATAGGGTACTTCCCAGTCTGCTTTATGCCACGCACGTTCCGCCACTGCTACTAAACGAGGGAACAACATGTATTCTGCTTGCGCTTCGTGACGCAGGGTTTCGCTCCATACTTGTGCTTGAATACCTGCAAATCCGCTGCCACTGGTGAGTGGAGAAGTATCATCACTGGAATACGAGTTACCCATGTTGTCTTGCCAGAATTCGGCGTGTGCGGGTAGGTTTTCAGGCATGAACTGGAACACTTGAAAGGTACTGGTGTATCTAGAGCCCCAGTAGTAACCGCTTTCGTCTGGGTGTGGCATGTAAGGAAAATCGAAATACAACACGTCGGGCAGTGATAACACCGCATCCCAGCCTAAGTTAGCCATTTCGTGGGCTTTGTGCTGACCACCAGACGGTAACGTTTCCCACAAGTTTGATTGAATGCGACTACCGAGTTTCATGGGCTCAACATGGCTTAGCCCGTCGCTCCACGCTCCTGCCATGACTCCCATGTCGTTGACCATTTTGGTGACCTTAGCAACAAAGTACGCGGTGAGGTGTTTGGCTTCATCAATCCCCTCTTCTTCCATGAGTACTTTACAGGCGGGAGATTCAACCCATGCACCGGCGGTTTCATCGGCACCAATATGGTATCGCTGAAGCGGCACGCCGGCCTCGTCGTGCATGGCTTTTATTTCGGTCAGTACTTTATCAATAAAATGATAGGACGATGGCAAACACGGATTAATGGTGTTGTCGTTGTAGTACTGAATCGACGAATACACAGTGGTATCTTCAGGCTCAATCAGCATAAACTCATTTGCACGCTCAGGCATTTCTTGTTGAATAAATCTGTCGTGTCGTGCGTTCATTGCTTTCACTGCAGCACGAGAGTGCCCCGGCATATCCAGCGACGGGATCACTTCGATGTGATGTTGTTGTGCTACCTGTAGCAGCGTTTTGTAATCCTCTACCGTTAAATAGCCATTCACCTGACTGGCGGGATCAGTGCCTGCACCAAGTTGAGGCTGTAAACAGGTTTTGTCTTCCAAATCTAAACAGCGTACCGCACCTATTTCCGTCAGCTCGGGTAACCCGGGAATTTGCAAACGCCATGCTTCATCTTCTGCCAAATGTAGGTGCAACTTATTGAATTTAAGCGCCCCCATTTGTTCAATCAGTCGCAATAAAAACGCTTTGTCGTGATAGTTTCGGGCAACGTCGGTGTGCACGCCACGAAAGGCAAATCGAGGCGCGTCAGTCGCCTGCCCCATGGGAAAGCTCTGAGATTGTGTATCAAAAAGTTGTGTAAGCGTCTGTACGGCACAGTACAAACCTGCATCGTCACCTGCGGTGATCACAATGCCATCGTGTGCGATCTCTAAACCATAGCTTTCCGGTGCCATAGACTGCTGAGTAAAGTGAATAGGCAAGCCATTTTCACTCACCGTAACGCCTACTGCATTTAAGCTATCTTCAAGCACTTTAGATAGCTCAAAAGTCGTGTTAACGCCCGCCGCTAGCTTAATTCGCTCGTTCGTCCATTGGGTGTCGAGCAACGAGGGAATAACACGATTTTCAGAGATTGCAGCATTGGACTGCTGCCCTTGATATTGCTCGTAAAGCCACTGTGCAGTGGCCAGAGGTACATTGTCGTTCGCGCTTCTACGCCACTGTTCCGGTGTGGTAAATTCACCGGCGTGAGGCAACTCCCATAATGACGTTTCAGTGTTAAAAACCTCTTGGGTAGAGGCAATCACCACTGGCGCGTTGTTACCTTGTTGATAGATAAAATTGGGCATTACGTCATTCTTAGTCACCGTTGCCCCCATGGCTTGAAACGGAATTACGTAAGATGTGTTTGCCACAAACCCAGTGAACTCAGCAGTTGGCGTAACCTTGTGTAAATCGCCATTGATATGCTCAATATCAAATAAAGAGCTACTGTCGTACTTAATGGGTTTAGTATTGCTAAAGTAGATCGCCCAGTCGGTATGATTGGTATCAATGGGTAACGTAAGCGTTAGCCTTGCATCAAAACAGTCACCAGCAAACTGACAGCTGTTGTTGAGGTTACTCACCACTTCATAGTGAACATCGAGATTGTCAGCTATCTTCGTAGACGAAACCACAGGCGCAGTTTGTGTACTGCTTTCCACCTGTGTAGACGATGACGGCTCACATCCCATCAACCCGACACACAGTGCGCTTAATGCAAACCTTGCTGCTATTACCTTCATATGAATTCCGTCTTAAATACCGATTACAAAATCTATCATTAAAATCTACGTCACATTGGTTTGTACAAAGTATCGTTATGACAACCACTGTGACAACGTTGTCATTCATACTAACAAATGTTACATTAATTGCAAACAGATGTTATAAACCTTCACCAGTAGGTTGGTACAAGGCCATAAATTTGGGGAACCAAAAAATGAGTAAGGCAGTTAAACACCTGGTTATTGTAGGTGGCGGCACCGCAGGGTGGATGGCGGCGGCCAGTATGCAGCGCTTTACGTCGTTAGGTGCTTTCGAAATTACGCTTATAGAATCACCCGATATTCCTACCGTTGGCGTGGGCGAAGCAACGATTCCCAACATCGTTAACTTCAACCGCAACCTTGGTATTGACGAAATTGACTTTATTCGACAAACCCAAGCAACGTTTAAATTAGGCATTCAATTTGAAGATTGGGCAAACCAAGGAAGTCACTTTTTTCACCCCTTCTCAGATTACGGCATTGCCATAGACGGCATTGGTTTTCATCACTATGTAAACCGACTGAATCACGCGGGCCATAAGCTTCGCCTAGCCGATTACTCAGTAGTGTGTGCCCTTGCCGAACGCAACAAGTTTGCACAACCTTTAAATCCGCCACCCAATCCACTCGCCGATTACGCCTATGCCTATCACTTAGATGCGGGCTTATATGCCGAGTACTTAAAAAAGCTGTCGGTGTCTCGCGGGGTTAATCACATTTCCGATAACCTTGCCCATGTGGATATTGATGAAAATAACGGCTATATCAAAGCAATACAGTTAGCCAGTGGACAACAAATTCAAGGCGACTTTTTTATCGACTGTACCGGTTTTAAGGGGTTGTTGATAGAACAAGCCATGCACACCGGATACGAAGATTGGAGCCAGCATTTACTGACCGACACAGCCCTTGCGGTGCAAACCAAAAGTAGTGGCGAACCACTCCCCTACACGCGTTGTATGGCCAAAAAAGCGGGATGGCAGTGGCGTATTCCGCTACAGCACCGTACGGGGAACGGCTATGTATTTGCCAGTGATTTTGAAAGCCATGCCGATGCTGAAACAAGCCTATTAAGCAACATAGACAATACAACCATTACCGACTTAAAAACTATTCACTTCACACCGGGCAGACGTAAAAAGATTTGGAATAAAAACTGTTTTGCGCTGGGCTTAGCCTCTGGCTTTTTAGAGCCACTGGAATCTACCAGTATTTCTCTGATTCAAACAGCGATAGCCAAGCTACAAACTTTTTTCCCACATGCAGGGTTTAGCCAAGCCAGCGAAGATGAAGTGAACCGCCTTCACAACCAAGAACTTGAACGTATTCGCGACTTTTTAATACTGCATTACAAGCTGAACAATCGTGATGACAGTGAATTTTGGAAAACCTGCCGCGACATGACAATACCCGACAGCCTTGCTCACAAAATAGCGATGTTCCAAGACACAGGACACATTGTTGAGTACGACCATGAGTCGTTTGAGCCAGCGAGTTGGCTGACTATGTTTAATGGGTTTGGTATTCAGCCCAAACAGCTTGATATTCGCGCAGAGCAAATCAAAGAAGAAAAGCTTGTGCCCTATTTAGCACAAATGCGCGAGGCTATTCGTCAAGCGGCAGACAATGCCGACACGCACCAAGGTTTTATAAACAAACACTGCGGTGTGTAGCGGTTAGCTACCACCGCATCCGCCCCCCGAACAACCGCTTGCGCCGCCGTCGCCGCCACCAGTGCATCCACCGTCACCAGCGGTACCTGAACAGCCGCTCGAACAGCCTATATGAGTAGCACAGTAGCTAGCGCCAGCTCCACTATTGCCACTACCGTCATCTGACTTTTTACAGTCGAGTTCGTAAGTAAAACCATCATCAATAGCAAGCGCTGAATCTATAGCAAAAATAAGGGTAATTTTGCAGGTGACAGCGGGTTGATGTTTTCTCTAAAGCACGCAATGCGCCACGCCCGTTTAATTCCCGCTTGGGCCCCTGTTGGCGATTCCATTGCCTCGGCAGGTGTGTGATGAATGAATCGCCCCAGCGCTTGTTTACAAAAATAGGCGTACTCTTTGGTAAAGAGTATAAATTCATGCCACGCCACATCGATAACCTGAGATGGCATAGCCACTACGCGGTTTTTCCCTGCAATATTGATCACATGAAAATACTCACGAAGACCACGCATAACACCATCGAGATCATCTTCAGACAAATGAGGGTAAACCTTGTGAACTTTCGCTTTTATTCCCTCGGGAAACGCATAGGTTCGAATCATCTTTTCTCGGTAGCGCTTCACGTTTCGGTTGTAAATCACTGCTGCAATGAACAATAAAAAAGCAACACCACCCGCGAGTAAAATAATATGCATAACCATCCCTGAATCAGTTTACATAGGGTTTTTATACGTTAGCTGGGGGGTTTGAATCAACTTGGTGGGGACAGAGGCTAGTTTGGAGAAGCTATTGGTGCTTTGGAAATGTTAATTAGGTTTAGCGAAGACGTCAAAAAGTTTTAGAACTTGTTGCTTGCGCTAGCATCTGATGACTTTGAAAGCACTTTCGGCCTTGACTCCACTAACATATCTACCTAAACGGAGGTCTATACTGTCAAGAGTTAAGCGTACTGGTGACTCTTAATGAATCATTTTTATACGCTGAGCACTCCCCGTTACTCCACTTCTGATTTTCAAACAAACTATATCAAGTTATAGTCGTATACTGAGAACTAAACAACTGCTTGTACATAGTATATATTAATAGGCACTACCGAGTATACCTCATGGCTTAATAGCCAAGACACTAAAAAAGCACTGTCAATCAGTGATTGCCAATTAATGCACCAGCGATTAGCCGGGAAATTAAAGTTCAAGAAAGTCGGTAACGCATATTTCTATTTGATCCCTTCAGAATAGGATTGTTCTAGTTAATGGACTTTAAAGAATATAAATCACTAGTTGCCAATGTAGTTGTTGGAAAGTCGTTGCCTGACTCTATGTACGTTCATATTTCCGCGATCGACGCTTTGCCTAAAGAGCTGTCAATTTTGATTGGTCGAATACTTACAGGGCTTAAGATTAAAGATGGTAGTTGGAACATTATTAAGTTAATGAAACGTGACTTTCGAGTTGCACTACTCAATTATCCTGATTTTGATTCCTACGCATACCCAGCGTTAGTGCAGAGTACGAATATTGATTTAGAGAAATTATCTGTACGAACGACAAGTTATCAAAATTCTAAAAACCCGCCAATTCTGCACCGAAAGGAAACCTTTGTTAAAGCTGACTATCCGTTGTTAGCACTTTTTAAAGAAATCACTGAAGAAGGCGAAGCTGCGGGGCTTTTTGAAAATACAAGAAGCATTGGCTTTCAACAGAACTGGTTGAAAATCATAAGAACAAAAGGTTTAAGCCTAGATGACACAGGCAGACTTTTAGGTGAGGCTAAACCCAATATTGAAACCTCAGAATGCATCGATGTTCAACGACACCTAACAGCTATTGAGCGCAACAAACTCTCAGCTCCTATGCAGTTGTTGGCTAAACACGGATATTTAGATGGGGAGTTTTCTATATTTGATTATGGATGTGGTAAAGGTGATGATGTTCGTGAGCTTGAAGCTCATGGATTAGATGTTAACTCCTTTGATCCCATTTACCACCCTGAAGGTAATATCGTAGAGTCTGATATCGTAAACTTGGGTTTTGTTATCAACGTCATAGAAGATAAACAAGAGCGGATTGATACTTTAACAAAAGCATTTTCATTAGCTCAAAAAGCACTGGTTGTTTCCGCCATGCTTGGTGGTGAATCCTTAATTAAGCAATTCACTCCATATAAAGATGGAATAGTTACATCCAAAAATACGTTTCAAAAGTATTACTCCCAATCAGAGTTAAAACACTTCATAGAAAACAGTCTAGCTGAACAAGCATTCGCTCTAGGACAAGGCATTTTTATCGTATTTAAAGATGAAGACGATACTCAAGAGTTTTTATTAAAAAAGGCAATCTTACAAGAGGGAATGGCAGCATAAATTAATAAAGGCCCCCAAAGCAATTTCAAATGAATTCGACGAAGTTAAATATAAAAAGCACAAAGAGCTTTTTGATGCTTTTTGGGAATTAACCTTAGATCTTGGCCGATGCCCAGCTAACGACGAATTTGAACAAACTGAGCAAATTCGAAGAGTTTTAGGTTCACATAAGAAAGCATTAGATGGATTAACTACGCTATTTGGTGAAGAAGAATTAAAACTGTCTAGGCGACTAAGAAAAGAAGACTTGCTTGTTTACTTTTCATTAGGGTTATTTGAGAAACGTAAAGCACATAGCCATATGCCTGATAGACTTAAGCGCGATCTGAAAGCATTTTTTAGGTCATATAATCAAGCGATTGAGCTTGCAACTGAAATGTTGTTTTCTCTAGCGTCAACAGAGCTAATAGAAGAAACGTCTTTAGTTAGCAAAGAAAGAATTGGATGCGGAGAAATACTCGAAAATCATTCATTCATTTTTCATAATGACTATTTAGGTCAAGTGACTCCAGAGTTACGAGCTTATGTAGGTTGCGCCGCACAATTGCTTGGAGATATTGATGAATTCGATTTGATAAAGGTCCATTTCGGTTCAGGAAAAGTTTCATTTATGAAATATGATGACTTTTCAAAAGGCGAACCATTGCTTTTAAAAAAGAGTAAAAGTACGCTTGAGAGACCTAGATTTTGATACTTTTGAATATGGAGGGGCTTATCAAGCCCCTCCACTTAAAAACAAAGACCTTTACATTCAATCAAGGTCAATCTTATAGTTTGGTTTATCTAAAATTAATAGCATTCTTGTACTACAATAGTCAGCAATCATTTTCTCATTCTTTAACGATTTTCTCTGCATGGCTACTGATTTAAGTCCATTCAGTAAAAGACAAAAGCATCTTTTGACTACCAGGAAGAGATTTATTAGCAGATTTATCCATAATTCTTTCAATATATTCTTCAGATGTATCGACTTCTGAGTTGTATCTATACCAATACAAAATTAGAAGCTCATAGATTTTCTTTACTGCACTATTTGAGTATTTAATAGTTTTTGAAACTGGGTTTTTACTAATCCCTTCCCACAGTTCTCCCTCTTCTGAGGACACTTCATCAAGTAGTATGTTTGTATCAAATATTCCTTGCTTTTCGAACTGGTTTGCAAAAGTAAGCCACTTTTCTAAAAATTGTTCTTGATCTAGCTGTTCTCCTAAAATGGCCTTTCGCTGATGAAATGCAAATACAGTAGCTTTTTAAAAAAGCTTTCTGCCAAACAACCATGAAAGCCCACTTCTTACTCTTAAAGGAGTTCAATTGAGCCTCTGGTAACTCTACTTTCTTTTTTAATTCATCCTCAGACCAAGATGTTGTTTTTAGTGTTTTTTGAGCTGATGGACTTAAGCTGTTATAGAAAGCCAAATCGCCATCTACACCTCCAACCTCCTTAGATAAGTCCCAAAATGCCCTATAAGGAGAGAAACCAGCAAAAACTCCATATATTAGTGGGCGATAGTTTTTATTAAATGAATCTACCGCAGCCAACGAATATTCATACGGCAATATCTTAATTGGCTCTTCATCTTCAATAACTTTTGGTAAGCAATAATCCTTAAGGCTCAATTTCCCTCTGTATACGTCGGCATATTCACCTTCTCCATTTTTTATAAATGAAGATAAAAACAGTGAGTCTTCGACACTATTGATAAACTTGAGCACAAAATCCTCGTCAAGAGGGTCTTCTGGATACTTTATATTAAGCAGGTCCTTTATAACCAAGTGCAAAACACTAACGGAAGTAAAATGAGAACCAGTGTCAAACTTTACCGAGTCATCATTCCAATTTACTAGCCCCAATGGCAATCTTAAAGGGGATTCCTCACGAGTTTTCTTACAAAGTAAATTACGAGTACAGATAGACTCTAAATCTTGATCATCAAGCAAGATCTGCCTAGCATTGGACACCAACTTAGCGTGTTTATTTAAATCTACAAACACTTCTCTAACTACTGATAACAAAGGATTATCGTCTGTATTACCTACTACATCAGGCATATCGAACCCAACTCGTTTATCTAGTACCAAGAAAATAACAGGAATCCTTGTATCTCGTTGAGCTACGGTTAAGCTAGAGGTCTCGACAAACTTTTTTAGCGCTGCTAATCTATGCTGTCCATCAATAGTTGCGGCAAAAACTTTTTCTTCATCCCACCTCAAATATTGGATATTCGATGTGCTTTTAGCTTGAAATGCTACTTGAACACCACCAACGCGAACCTTTTCATAATTTTCTTTGTTATAGGGTGCTTCCGCTGGCGGATCATATGCTAAGTCTTGATAAGAACTTTCCAATTTTCCTGTTGCAGACACTGGCAACAATGCGACAGTTAGCGCATTAAAGAACGAACGCTTCTCTTTTCTTTTCAGATAATTAACTACTATATCTTCTTCAACTCTGGGCCAATTAATGTCTCTTTGAAAAAGCTCTTCTAATGACCACTTATGTCTTTGATCCGAAGGCATATCCTCAACCAATTTTAAGTGCCTATGCACTTCTTCTAAAGTAAGATTTGCTTGAAAGTATGGAACACTGTAATTTGATAATGCAAAATCACCTTTAAGTACAGCCTTAGTTGGCGTATATTTATAAGCTGCGTCCAGTCCCTCTTCTTCAATAAATTCGCTCATTTTATTCTTCTCCATCTATAATATGGCCGCCTATTTTTCCGATAAATCTAGGCTTGCTGTAACGTGTAATTAATTCTTCTAATAAATGTAATTTTAGCTTTTTTCTGGATTTTCTGAGGTACTGACATTTCCAGCATTAAAAAACGCCATTAGACTTGTAGATTCTTGAGTTATGTCTTCTTCTTCCATTAATTCTGAATAAGAAATCTCAAGGTCATCTAAAAGGATATAATTTAAATTCAAATCCTTATAATCAATCCCTTCAGACGATAACCTTCGAGTCAGATCTGAGTCTGCGTTCAAATGCTGCTTAACGCGCTTATTTAGGTCATGTGATTCGCCGACGTACATAGCCGACGAGAAATTACTTAGCTTTCCAATAAATGCTTTTAAAAATTTGATAAAACTAGGGTTTTCAGTTTGAAGCTTTACAAAGTTTATAGGCTTGATGTAGCTGAATGGGAAATTCATTCCATACCTTATGCCAACGCTTTCAAAAGCACCTAAAGTGCTATTCAATTGCATACCATGAGGTAAATTTAGTATTCGTTCTAGTTCACTACATACACTATCAGCCCACAGCTCAATACTGCCATATGAATCAGGCTGATAATACTTTTCTTCCATTCTCAAATTGAGAGTGAAGCTATATATTGCAGGAGCTTCAGGTATCGTTTCCAAAATAAATTGGATAGGTGTTTCACCTTTGAAAGAAATTGTTTCCCAACTTTCCATATGTAGTCCTTTAGTTAAAAGCTGCTTTTAAGATATTAGAGTTAGCTTTGCCCTTTTTTATCGCCTCAAAAATATCTGAATACATTGCATTTTTTAGAATACTACTTTCCAAAACTTCTTTTTGCGATGATGTTTCAACATAGCCTTCAAGCTGATTAAAAATATTGTAATATTTTCTTAATGCGGAACTATAAATTGAAGCGTGGCTTTGCACTTTTTTATAGGTGGCACTTGTATTTTGCGTATCTATCGAAATGCAAAAGTCACAAAATAAGAAATCTTGTAATATGTTGGGATGTTTTCACTAGACTGTTTGAATTCATCAATATCTTGTTTCATAACATCAAAAACTTCACTGAATACTTTAATATTATGTTCCAGTCCGGTTGTATATAATTTAGTGACAGCAAGCTCTTGTTCTAAATCTGAATTTTCTCTTAGCTTTTGATATTCCTCTCTAGTCAAGGCCAGCTCAGATTGCTGAATGAAAAGCCCTCCTGCCAACCAAATAAAAGCAAGCGCTCCTGCAATACCAGCAATTGAATCTCCGATTTCGTTTAAATGTTCGGGTATACCAACTCTACTTACACCATACCCGAATACGGACAAAACTATAGCAGTCAATAAAATACAGACTACGGTAATAGATTTTGACTTCATAACTTCCTTTTTATAAACTACAAATTAAACACGCTTGATCTTCAGGATCATCCTCTTCCATATTTTCTAAAACAGTTTGCCACTTTTCGCGGTCCGTTGTTTTGTTAGTGAATATGATCCCTTTTTCTTTTTCTTTCTTCTCTGCTAATTCAACCACCTCATCCAAGGTCATACCTTGAACCCATGTGTAGCCATTACCTGATTTTTTCTCAATCTCTTTAGCTTTTGCAAATAAATCCGGGTGTCTTCGTTTTAGCCCTAGCCATTCATCTCTTCTTTGGAAGAAACAAAAAAAACAACCAGAGCGTGAGCGCCATTCATAATATTTGGGCACTCCAACTGTTTCTTCTAAAAGCTGATAAATATCAGCTCTTACCAGTTCATCTTCTTTAAAAGGAAACACAGCTTTTATCGTTGGCTTAGAGCTAATATACCCATCTCGGTGCTCATCAGCCCTAATACCTATATAACTAATCACAGGATCATCGCCAACGAACTGCTCGAATGGTTGCAGTTTAAGTTTCACCGTACACCAACGTTGTCTGGGTGATGGTAAGTAGTCGTTATTTACTTTTAACCAGTGTTCAAATGGCTTTTCACTACCAATACGAACAATTTCTTTACCCAAGTATGATTCTAAAATTTCCAAAAACTCATGTACTTCATCTAGTTCAGCACCAGTATCAGAGAAAAAGTATTCTATTTTTTCATGAATGTCTGGGTAGTTATGTTTAATGTGAATCGCTAAAGCAGCACTATCCTTACCACCGGACAAGCCAAGAATATGTCTTGAGCTTTTGTCTGCTAATGCTTCTTTGATTGTAAAATCGTTCTTCATAATAAGTGGCTGCTCTACTTTTGTTCTTCTAATCTGTCATCGACGATATCAGCCAAGGCTGTAAGCACTAAGTTTGGATCTGCGTTCTCAAAAAGTTGCTCAATTTGACTTTTTAAATCATCCGCAGCTTCTTTTTGTGAGTCAGATATTGCTATCATCTTATGCTTCTGCGCTTTCCCTTTCTTAATGCTCTTTAACATAACAACTTCAAAGTCACCAAGGTTTTGGTCTCGTTCTTCTTCAGCAAAGTGCTTGATATCCAATAACTTTTGCTTAAACCCCGCAAGCTTATAATCAGCTTGACTTCTATCCTTATCGTACCATTTATGAGGTGGTTTAGAAGCTAAAAATGTGAGTATATTTTCAAGCCATTGATAATCACTACCTTCCTTGTTAGTTAAGCGTGCTATAAACGCCTTTGTTCCGTCAGTATCAACAGAGTAACCATCAAGTCCTAAAAAACTGCCACGTATACTTTCTCGAATATCAGAAATTTCGGTCAAACTATCAAAGGAAAATGCCGTAGCAATTAGCCTAAGCTGTTCGTAGAGCATCTCTTTGTAGTGATATTTCAACTCTCGTAACGTTTCAGTTAATACCTCAGAAAAGCTAGATAATATTTTTTCATCACCATTTTCAATTACGTCTTCATTAAAACCGAGTGCTTTGGGCAATTGATTGAACAGAAGTTTATGCGGAGACTTACTTGTCTCAAAAACTTTGGATAACTTTTTAGCTTTTGTGCTCAATGTTGGTGAAGTGGTATGGCGCGTATATTCTTCTAAGTCAGCAATAAACTTTGCTAAAGGTCTTGCTATATCTATCACTGTTCGCTCTTTTAAATCAGCTTTATCACCAAATAAAGCTGATTTATAACTGCTAAACAAGCTAGCTTTTAAACCTTCAATTTTAAAGCTCTGAACCGAGAATAAATGAGGCACTTTGAGGAAGCGCTCTGCTGCTTCTATGGTTAAAGATGGTTGAAATTTCCCTTCTTCAAACCATGCAAGTTCATTTTGTTTAACCAAATAGTAAACTAGATAGACTATTGGTAGAACCCCTTCTTTAACGCCGTAAGGTGCCGATTTTAACTCTTCTGATATATCAACAAATGAGCGTGCTGAATCTTCAGCAGAAGACGCGAACTTATCTAAACGTGTCCAAACAGGCACTAAAGATGATGTCTTATTAGGTTCAGATAATACCCACTTTCCTTTTATCTGTTTGTGAAGACCGTGTTCTAAAATAAGTGATAGGTACATTGATTTTTCTGGTGGAAATTTATCACTTGAAAAGCCAAGCATTTCTTCTGATGCGTTATGTATCAGTCTGTTAATCAACTGTTTTCTGCCAGCCGCAGCTTGGCTAGATGGTTTGTCTTTGTTTATCAACTCATTGTGAAAACTAGGTGCCTTTTTATAAAGGCTATCCATTACATCAGACAGTACAGACTGCAATTTCCGGCTTGATTGAACTTCTAGTTTAAATCCATCAAAGTACCAGTCAGCAAGTTCAGGCTGTGTAATACATGACTTTGCCAAGTTGTGACCTAACTGTATTGCAGCAGCATAACGTTCAGAGAACTCTTTCTTTGCTACAGGATCTTCTTTTAATGCTTGCGAAGATTCTTCAATTCGTTTCAATGCAAATATCTCAGCAAAAGCATCTTTTAGTTGCGAAGAGTTGCGAGCTAAAACAGCTATGTTTTTCTTGCCAACTTGCTTTACAAGTTTGTTAAGAAACAAAGTTTCATCATCTTGACCGAAAGACAAAAAGAATATGATTTTAGGTGCACTCGTTTCCCGTTTAATAGTGCAGTTAAACTGTGTAGCATCAGTAAACTCTGGAAGATAGTATCTTATCGCTCCATTAGTTATGGTGTATTTCTTGGCTACAATAGGCTCAAGTATTTCAGCTTCATTTAACTGTTCAGCTAACGAGAAGTTTCCTAACATACTTAACTGATTTTGAACTTCGTCTTCTAAGTCGAAGTCACTACCTTGCCACACACGATATTCATCATTAAATGCTCTATATGTAAGTATTGATTTTGAAACTAGCAAAGAAATATCTTGTTTATACTGAGATTCATCAGAGTAAATCGTTTTAAGTAATTTTTCTGACGGCTTAAATTGCCCTTTACTACCAATGATGTTGAACAAGCCAATTAGCTTTAACAACTTAATTGCTGAAACGGGCGCATTATTACCAAGGCGCTCTAATGCGGAAATAACTTCAGCCCATCGTCGATGAGTCGTGTTGTCGGAAATAACAGATGCTTGATTTGTGATAAAATAGTCAAATACAATATCAGGATCAATGAAGTCTCCAATTCCAACCAGTTTCTTAACTGAATCTTCAAACCCGAATTCTTCTTTACTTCCCAGGAAACTAAATAAGGTTCTCTCATTCTGAGCTAGTTTTTGACACAAATATGGCAACAGCAACGACGTTATCGGATGAAGTGGGTAACAACCATTAAACAGTGCAGACGCATCTTCTAATTGAAGAACACTAGGAAGAGCTTTTTCAGTGTTAAGTGCTGATGTCACTTTTTCAACATTAGCCTCTACATGTTTTGATTCTTCTTGATCAAAATCGTGAGCAATAGCATTAGCTACGACTTTTAATGTTTGTTCAGCTGACTCCAAAAATGGAACCTCTTCGTACCGACCTTGAACCTTAGCCCACTCATTTTTTAAGCTTTCACCAAGACCTTTCGAGTATTGTTCAAAAGACTGGTGCAGCATAACAAATATTAAAAATGTACACTCGCTTGCTTCACATGCTTGCTCCGCTAAAGTCTGAAGCGTAAATATATCGTTTGCGCCGTAGTGTCTTGCTTCGTACTCTAGAAACTTGCCTAGCTCGTCAATTACAAGCAAAATACCCCTAGGTTTTCGAGTTGTAAGCTTGTTTAACTCTGCTTGAGTTTGAGCGAAAAAGTCGGAGACGTCTTTTCCAGTGAGATTACTAGATATTGCTTCTTTAAGCTCTTTAATAAATTTAGGCTTAGGGCCTTTTCTTGATGACCAATAGACACTTACCGCATTATGAAGCCCCGACAGAATTCGCTTAGATAGAGGCTCTGGGGAGCCTGAAATTAGAACCTGAATATATCCATCTGAGCCTTCAACATGTTGTTTAATTATTTTCCCATGCTCAATATTATTCGACTCTAAAACCTCGTGCGATAGCTTAAACTCATCAGAATCTGAGTTACTGAGCAGATGAGAGAGAAAAACACTGAAAGACGACTTTCCTGAACCGTACGGCCCAATCAGAGAGTATGCTCTTGGGGCGAGTTCATTATTTAGTACGCTTGTTATTCTCTCGTATAAGCTTTTTGCTCTTGCAGTTGGAATATACGACGATATTAATTTCTCATTATCAGAATCTCGCTCTAAGTTAATAGAACGAGTATATAGGCTGTTAACACTAATTTTACTATGAAGGGTCATCTATTTATCTCCTTCATAGTACGCTCTGAGATAATCAAGACTGTTGAGTTCATTTACTTTATACACTTGGTGTACACCCGCAGTTTCTCGAATTTCAAAATTTCCAGGAATTGAATCAATAGCTCGCTCGATATGCGCTAGAGCACTATTTTCAGGTAACCTGAAAACGGCACCAATAGCGACACTTAACTCTCTGCTGTAAACTAACTCTTCAACAGACAAACTGGTAGCTGATTTAAAGTTAAATAACTCACATAAGGCAAAACCAATAATATATGGAGATATATCTCTATGTTTTATTTGTGAAGAGAACTCTTTGTTTAGTTTACTTTGAATTAGATTCAACTCAACAAGTGGTGAATCAAGAGTATCTTCAATTGCAGTTTTCTTATCCAATTGACTTTTTGCATACATACGAGTTAGCACGCTAACGTCATTTTTTAGCGTTGCAGTTGAGATTTTGGTGTCTATGTTTTCTTTTGCAAAGTCAGAAATTGCTGTCTTCAGTTCTTCTTGAGTGAAATTGGACTTATGGTAAAAATTGAAAAACCAAAATGGAGTTGTTGCCAGTTCCGCATTAGATGCAACTAACCAATGTATTAGCCATAACGTATTTTTATCCTCTAGATAAGCGTCCCAACCTTCTTCTTTTTCGGTACCCATTAAACAAGTACCAAGCTCTGTAGGCTTCAGACCTTCTTTAGTTGACTCAAAAAGCTTGGTCGCTTGTAACCAATACTTAATAGAAGAAACCATGTTCTTACCAGCACCCAAAGAGACAACCGCCTCCTCTTGGCGGAAAAAGTCTAAGTCGCTATTCTGAGAGAATTCATTTGCTTTCCAGAAACCTTTAGTAAGCCATCCTAAGCGACAAAAAAATGTTTCATGCCTACCAAAGGCTGTTTTATTAGCTATTAACTTCATTGTCTTTATTTTTCTTATTGTCGTTAAGCAACTCTTTCGACTGTAGTAAAAACCACTCTTTCAAAGTCATACCGTTTGACTTTAATTTTGTGTAAATTTCCTGCTTTAACTCAGGATCTATCTCAATGACGAGACGTCCGCTTGTACCAATGCTCATGATATTAATTTATGTTATGTGACATAACACCCATGATACTGTTTATATATCCAGTTTCAAGTAAATATTAGCATTGATAACTTAAAAGGCTAGAAAGCAACCTACATAGTTTCCTATGCAGATTCCTATATAAGGTCAGGATTAATTTTGGGACTGAGAAAGCTCGCGACTACTTGGTTAAATACCCACACTCGCTTGCCTAGGTAGAGCCCTCAATGATTTTAGGCTAACACAATTGGGAAATCTGGCGGTCCAAAAAATCAAATTGCCTCTTAATAATTAGCGCGAAATTAACTTGGCTCGCAGAACAACAAGGCCACTCCCCACTTAACATGATTTCGCAAATTTACGGAAAATGGAATAGAGATGATAAGCCAAATTACATGGGAGTTTTGGCATGCTAGCTTTGACAAACCTACTAACCAAATATCCTTATTCTAAGACTCAAAAGTCCAGATCTAAAATCTGGACTTTTTATTATATAACTCATGCCCAATAGTGACTAACAAAAACGTAGACTTCTACACCCCATATAAAGTAAGGGGTTTATGTCTAAAACGGCATTTTAAAACCTGGAGGAAGTGGCATTCCGCCAGTAACTTCGCCCATTTTTTCTTTGCTAGTTTCTTGCACGCGGCGCACGGCGTCGTTGAACGCTGCTGCGACTAAGTCTTCAACCATGTCTTTGTCGTCGTCCATGAGTGAATCGTCGATGTCTACGCGACGTACATTGTGGTTACACGTCATGGTAACTTTTACCATGCCTGCGCCTGCTTCACCTGTGACTTCCAGCTTTGCTAAATCGTCTTGAACTTTTTGCATGCGATCTTGCATTTGCTGGGCCTGTTTCATAATGTTGCCCATGCCACCTTTAAACATATTTTCTCGCCTTTGTTTTGGTGTGAATAATGCTACCTTGGCTTAATTGAGGCTTCGACCACAGAGGCGTCGAAGCTAGCCAGTAGCGTTTGAATTTGATCATCCGTTTGAACCACGTTTTTGGCGTGGTCTAAACGCATAACTTGAATATCTTGTTGTAATTGAAGCGGTGTTTTATCGGGGTTACCCAACGACATAGAAACACTTACGCCTTCACCTAGCGCGTGATGCAATGCATCTACCACTTGCTGTTTTGCACTATCATTTATTAAGTGCGACTGACTTTGGTCAATTTCAAGTGACACCTGGTCACCTTCTCTTGAAAAAGTAGCATTTAATACGAGTTGCTTGAGTAATCCAGCCAGCGGTAATTGCTCAACCAAGTTACTCCATTGGTCGATTTGACTAGCATGAACCAACTTACTGCCATCATCAAGATACGCTTTTAAGTCGCCGTTATACGTTACTTCAAGGTTCTGATTTTCTTGATGATTAAATGGTGCTTCTTGAGGCGCTGACTCTTGAGAGATTGGCTCGGGCGCTGAAGTGTGTGCTTCCTCTTGGAATTGAGGTGCACTTGATTCCCACGGTGGTGTATCGTCCACTGGCGACGCTGATTGTAACGCAGGCTCTGGCTCAACCATTTGGGGCTGAGGCGCTTGTGGTTGCGGAGCCGGTGATTGCTCAGCTTTGAATTCTTGAGCTATGGGCGCAGCATCCAAAGGCTCATTGGCGCTTTGGTCTTGCTCTGGCTGTGGTCTTTTGAGTGCAGCTAACGACGGTGTATCGTCACTAGACTTTTTTACTGCGGCTTCAGGCTCCTCCTCTCGCCGCTGCTTCATGCGTTGACGCAATGCGAGCATTTCAGAGGTTGAGGTTAACTGCTGCTCTTCTGAAAGTTGATTTTGCGGTGCAGTTACGTTCTGGTGTTCTGGAATGTAAGGCTCGCTTTCAGGCGGAAGCATATCGTCGTGATGATAGTTTTCAACCGGTGGATACGGCTCCATTTGCTCTACAGGTGGAAATTCTTCACCCATAAAACCGTTTTGCGGTTCACTTGCAGGTTCAGCTTGTTCAGCCACTGTAGCTTCTTGTACAACCTCAGTAGTAGGTTGCTCAGTAGTTTCATTAACTTGTGCTGAAGCTTGTTCCGCTGCTGGTGCCTCTTGTGGAACAACAGGAGCTTCTTCCACACTTGTTTCAGTTACTGGCTCTTCAACTGATGGCTCTGTAGTTGCTCGCTCGGTTACTGGTGATTCTGTAACTGACACAGCTTCTGCACTTTGTACTGGCGCTGCCGACGCGCTTGCAATAGGTACATTACCGCTCCCCGTAGGAGCTTGTGATGAAATCACGTCGTCAATATCGGCCAATGGTGTTTTGGGCGCAAAGGTCATCATTCGCAGCAGTGTCATTTCTAACGCACTGCGACCATCGGCGGCCAAGGGTAAATCTTTTCTGCCTTGCAGTACTATTTGATACAACAACTGAACTTGCTCTGCAGGAATAGATTTAGCCAACTGATATATGGCTTTTGCAAAGGTTGTTTCTAGTTTGCACGCCTCTGGCACCCACTGGGTCAGAGCGATCTGATGCAATAAGCCATTGAGTTCAGCAAACACTTGGTCGTAATCTGGCGCTTGTTCGGCTAATGCCTCTACCAATGCCATGACTTCGGCGGGTGTTTTACTTACCACACTGTGAAGCAGCTTGAGCAGAACGTTTTTGTCCATTAACCCAAGCATATCGGTTACCACCGACGCTGTTACCTGATTACCACCTTGGGCAATCGCTTGGTCGGTCAAGCTTAGGGCATCACGCATACTGCCCTGTGCAGCGCGTGCTAACAGCGTAAGCGCTGGCGCTTCAAAGCTGATGGACTCTTGACCCAGAATGTGAGTAAGCTGCCCTGAAATTTGCTCGCGAGATAACGCTTTTAGATTGAACTGCAAGCAGCGAGACAAAATCGTAATGGGCAGTTTTTGCGGGTCGGTGGTTGCCAGTAAAAACTTAACGTGTGGCGGCGGCTCTTCTAAGGTTTTTAACAGTGCATTAAAGCTGTGCTTTGACAGCATGTGCACTTCATCGATAAGATAAACCTTGTAGCGCCCGCGAGTCGGTTTGTACTGTACGTTATCAAGAAGTTCTCGGGTGTCTTCAACCTTAGTGCGAGACGCCGCATCTATTTCGAGTAAATCGACATAGCGCCCCTGCTCTATTTCAACACACGTACTGCACTTACCGCAGGGGTTAGCCCCTTGGCCTTCATCACAGTTTAGACTTTTTGAGAATATTCTCGCGATGGTGGTTTTACCAACACCACGAGTACCGGTAAACAGGTATGCGTGGTGTAATCGGTCATTATCAAGGGCATTAGAAATGGCAGACACAACGTGTTCTTGCCCCACTAATTCGCTGAATTTACCGGGGCGCCATTTCCGTGCTAAAACTTGATAACTCATCGTAGGTAAAAGGCTCCCTATTCGCCTTCGAATTCACAAATGGTGTAGCTTGAAATGCCTGCCTCAGACAGTTTTTCATAACCGCCTAAGTCTGGTAAGCCAATGATAAAACCGGCGTGTTCTACTTCACCGCCCAAGCTTCTGATCAGCTTTGCAGACGCATCAATAGTGCCACCTGTGGCAAGTAAGTCATCAATCAACAATACTTTGTCACCGGGCTTAATGGCGTCTTTGTGAATTTCTAATGTATCTGTGCCGTATTCTAAGTCGTAAGTTTCGCTTACAACTTCACGTGGCAATTTATTTGGCTTGCGAACAGGTACAAATCCGATACCCATTTCAATGGCCAGAGGCGCTCCAAAAAGGAAACCACGGGCTTCGGTTCCGGCAACCTTATCAAATCCCATTCCTTGATATCGCTCAAGTAATAATGAGATAGAGCTGCTGAACGCTTTGTGATCTTCTAAAACGCTGGTAACGTCTCTAAACAAAATACCCGGCTTAGGATAGTCGGGTACGGTTTTTACAACTGATTTTATATATTCGGCGGTCACGATCTAGCCTTAAGAAAAACGTGTTATAACCAGAACGTGAACCAACCACAGATGATGTGCATCAGTGGGAAGGCCAATAGCGTTACTAGTGAGGCAAGAAAGTACCATTTATTATAGACTTCTTTGAAATCTGAATTGTCAGCCATGTGTACAACCTTAGCAAAATTTATTAATAAAAATGGTGCTAAATGGTAATCGAAAGACGGCCGGAAAGACAGCGTTTATAGCAATAATGCGCGATAAAAACGGTCACATTGCGTATTTTTAAAGCGGCATTGTGTACAAGACTATTCTGATTTAATCAGTATTTCGCTTTCAAGCATGGTACTTATTGTATTTTCTACACCCTTAGCAATAGCGTCGCGAGATACTTGAGGAAGCTTTTCAGTCAAGGCTTCTACTAACGCCTCAGCCGTAATGCCCTCATCACATTGCTCTATGGTATCCAGCATAATGGCCGAAATTGGGGTCACCGTAACAAAGTTTACTTCGTGACTGCTGTTGCGATACACCACGTAAAAGTGTCGCTGCGCGGAAGGTTCAGTAGGCTGAAATTCTTCACCTATCATATGTACCGGATACGCATATGACACCAACGACGCCAGCGGAGAAAACACCAGAGTTCCTTCGCTGCCTTCGTTAACTGCTTTACCCTTGCGAATACTGATATCAAGCTCTAACCATTCGTAGTGCACCAATTCACTGAAAAATTCGGGGAGGAGCTCCACGATTTTGGGCGATGCAGACAGGTACTCTACAAAGGCTTTACTGATATCAGCAAAGTACGGGCTTTTGCAGCTGTGATGAATGAAAAAATCTCGCGCCAATTGGGTCCACTGCTTTTCGGGCAGTAACTTTTTGGCAATGGGAAAAGCCGACGCTAAAAAGCTTTCAATATTGTTGAAGAACAAAGACTGATATATCGCCATACGGCGCTGAATGTCTTCGTTTTGATATTCAGCCGAAGAGGGATCTCGTATATCGCGAGCAAAAGCCTCTTGGAGTTCAATATGATTGTCGATCACGCTAACGCTCCACTCACCATTTGGGAAGAAACTCTGCGCTGGATCGCTTTGATCTGTTCAACTTCTTCCAGCAACTCTTTGATATCTGGAATGTTGAAATCACGCTCAAGCAATGTGGGAAACACACCGTGAGTAAAATAAGCTTCTTCTAACAGTGCCCATACAGGCTCAATAACACTAGTGCCGTGAGTGTCCACTTTAAGGTCGGGCGCCTCGTTGTAATGGCCAGCAATATGACCATAAACAATTTTTTCAGACGGTAACCCTTTGATAAACGCGCTAGGATCGTATTTGTGGTTAATGCTATTAACGTACACGTTGTTTACGTCGAGTAGCATTAAACAGTTAGATTCGTTTAACACCGCGTTAGTAAACTCTAATTCGGTAAGTTCTTTCGACGGGCTAATATAATAAGACACATTTTCTAAGACCAACGGCCTTTCAAGTATATCTTGTACTTGCTTTATTCGCTCAGATACATGCTTTACTGCACCTTCGGTGAAGGGAATAGGCATCAAATCATACATATGACCGTTGCCAGAACAGTAACTCAAGTGTTCGCTATAAAGTGTAATATTGTGCTTATCTAGGAATGTTTTTACTGATTTGACAAACTCCACGTCGAGCTTGTCTAAGCTGCCAATAGACAATGACAACCCGTGAGTAGAAAAAGGGGCCTGAGAAACGCATTGCTCAAATCTTTCCTCAAACTTACCACCAAATGGGATCCAATTTTCTGGCGCTACTTCCCAAAAATCTACCTCTTTAGGTAATGTAGGAAGTAAGGATTTCAACATCTCTCTTCGAAGCCCTAAACCTGCACCGTGAATATTCTTCATTTAGTTACTACCCATTTATTTAAGCAAAGGCTAAGAAAGTGGACTGTATCTGCAACAGCCCCTTTCTAGCTGTGTCATTGTGTACGCGTAACGATTAACCGCCGCACTTACCTTCGCCACATTTACCTTCTTCTTCTTTACCTTCGCCGCATTTGCCTTCACCACACTTGCCTTCAGCTGCAGCAGCGCCGTCTTCAGCAGCGTGAGCTTCACCTTCACCACATTTGCCTTCGCCGCACTTACCTTCTTCTTCTTTGCCTTCGCCACATTTACCTTCGCCGCACTTGCCTTCACCACATTGGCCTTCTTGTGCGAACTGCTCGTAGCCAGATTCTAATGACTGCATGCCAAATAAATCATCATCAGCAACTACTGCAGTAGATGCCAAAGACCCAAGAACAACAGCACCTAACGCGGTAGCAACAGCTGACTTTTTAACTTGTTTCATCGATATTTCCTCATGACTTATTGTTGATAGTGGCATGCATCATACATGCGTATCAATAAAGACCTTGGGCACATCAAATCCCTTTCAACAAAATTAATTTTTTTATAAACACATGATAAATATAAAACTATTTACACAAATAATTAACTTTGATGCTGTTAAAGCATTTACCCACCCTCAAATTTAAGTTAGCTTATTTTCGGGAACTATGCCGAAGTTCATCACTAAATGTGCCCGTAAAGGCAAGGATATGAATGATTAATCAGCAGTTTTATTTGGGCGATTGGCTCGTAGAGCCAAGTTCAAACACTCTTCAATTGGGAAAGACAAAGCGTACTGTTGAACCCAAAGCTATGGACGTGCTGCTACTGCTTTGCCAGCAAACTGGTGATGTAGTAAGTGCTGACGACATTGTTGCCCAGTGCTGGCCTGAATCTGTGGTTGGCGATAACCCTATCCACAAAACCATTACCCAACTACGAAAAGCACTCGACGACAAAGCCAGTGCGCCAATCTACATAGAAACCATCAGAAAACGAGGATATCGGGTTATTGCCGATGTTCAGTTTATTGATGATGACCAATCAAAAGCGGCTAATACCGATTGGGAAGGTCAATCTCCCTTCCCTGGACTTTCCGCGTTTTCAGCCGATGAAAGTCGTATTTTTTATGGTAGGAACGCTGCCGTTCGTCAACTGCTTACTAGGCTCTCTGATCAATTTAGTAGAAAGCGTCCATTCACTTTAATTATCGGCCCTAGCGGCTCAGGTAAAAGCTCGTTAATACATGCGGGTTTGCTGCCCAGATTACTTAGCGACAAAGGTGCCAATGGTGTTCACGGATTAAATTACGCCAGTATCGATTTTGCCGATGTCGCATCATCGCAAGTGTTGAATGAAATTGCTGCCTATATGCTTGATTGGGATGTAAACGACACTCCTTTGTTTGACGGGTACAGTACCGACAAACTTGCTAGGTGGTTGTTAACTGCTCCAGAAGAAGTTGCTACCCATATACAAAACGCATTGACTGCTCTTTCGGATACCGCAGCACACACTTGCTTCGTTTTGGTTTTAGACAGGCTAGAAGCTTATTTGTCGTGTCAAAAAACGTCTTTTGCCGACAAGGCCAAAGTATTCGATATTCTAGAAGTGCTCTCTAATAGCAATACCTGCTTGATCATACTGGCGTGCAGAAACGACTTTTATCCATTAGTGGCAGACTACCCGGTGCTAATGCGAGGCAAAGACAGAGGAGCACATTTTGATTTGCTGCCGCCCAGCGCCGCAGAATTAAGCCAAATGATCCGCCTACCCAGCGTAGCCGCAGGGCTTAAATGGGAAGAAGACACGGAGTCAGGTGCCGCACTCGACGATATCATACTCACTGATGCAGCAACCCAGCCAGACTGCCTGCCGCTGCTACAATACACCCTTCAAGAGCTATATCTTCAACGAAAAGACAACGTATTGCTACAAGGAGCCTACAAGGAACTTGGCGGTATTGAGGGCGCTATTGGGCACAAAGCAGAAAGTATTTACCAAGGGCTTGCTGAAAACGTAAAACAGGCGATAAACGCCGTATTACCACTGGTGGTATCCATGGCTGATGAGGGTAAGAACTTAGCCAGCCGCACAGCACAGTGGAGCGAACTTAAAAGCGAAGAAGAGAAGCAGTTTGTTGAAGAAATGGTCGAGCAACGGCTATTTGTTTCTCAACTTCATCAGGACATACCGTGTTTTAGAGTGGCCCATGAGGCGGTGTTAAGACGCTGGTCTCGCGTGAGTGAATGGTTAGCACAACACCAATCGGCACTCGTTATCAGAAACCGACTTACCAACCAGACTACCCAATGGCTAAACGACAACAAAAACAAAGCATTCTTGTTATCTGAAGGAAAGCCACTTTCCGACGCCGAATCGTTGCTGAGCACATACCGATACACACTGACAGACGACGAACGTCTCTATATCAAAGCCTCACAACGAAACGTAAATAAAATTCGTTGGATAAAAAGAATCACTGTATCTGCACTCGCCTTCCTTACTGTGGTGTCCTTAGCTAGCACCTATCGCAGCCAGCAGTCTGAAATGCTGGCAGAGCGCAAGCGGGTTGAAGCAGAAAACTTAATGGGCTTTATGATTGGCGATTTCGCTGACAAGTTAAGAAGCGTCAAGCGAATGGACCTATTGGAAGGCATAAGTGAGCAAGCACTCACTTATGTTACACAATCTCAGGAACAAAGTAGCGACGGGCTATTTACCCCCAAGCTCCCCCCTGCAAGCTTTGAGCTTCGCTTTCAACACGCACTCTCATTACAAGCAGTAGCAGAAGTTCGGTATTACCGCGACGATGAAGCAACCGCGAAAGCCACTTATGAAGAAGCTGAAATTCGACTTAACGAACTACTTGCAGAGCAACCTGAACATTTTGAATTGTTAAAGGCAGCGGGAGCGAATGCGTTTTGGTTGGGGCAGATTTCATTGGATCAAAGGATGTATGTTGAATCGAGAGCAAAGTTTGATCAATACGTAGAGTTAAGCAAACAGCTATTAAGCGCCTTTCCCGGTAACCCTATTGCACTTCTGGAACTATCGTATGCATACAGCTCGTTAGGAAGCATAGACTACAAAACATTCGAATGGGACTCAGCACTTAATCACTTCAATAAATCCCTTACTCTCAAACTCCAGCATAATGCGCTTGAGTCAAATATGAGTCAAGTTAATAGTTACACCGCTGATACACTATCCTGGATAGCTTCAACTCTCGAACACAGAGGACAAATGAGCGAAGCTAATTCATATTTAGACCAAGCGAAAGAACAACTAGAGAAGCAATTATTAAGTAACCAAGGAAACGCCGAAGTAATTGAAACTCTCGTATATATTTATCAAAACTTAGCTGAACTAAATGAAGTCATGAATAAGCCTGAAATCGCGATCTCCAATCTGAAAGCGGCCAAAAACTACATTTATCGTGCGCTACAACAAGATCCAGAAAATGCTTACTGGAGACGTGACTTAATGTATACAAATTCAATGATTTTGAGAAACTCCATACATATAAACGAGACAACAGCACATCAAATTAATGATATACGATTGATGGAAGAGCTGCTTTTGATAAAAGGCGCTGAAAAGGCGAAACTAATCCTTGCTGACTATTTTCAGCATAAAGGCGAATTTCGATACAGTGATACCTTACTGTTTGAAATAGAGAACAATTTTACAACTAGTACAGAAAGCCTCACTCCTGAATACATCTTAACCAATGCAGATATACTAGTGGCATATCACAGGATAAAAATAAACCTGAGTCAGAATAACCAAAATTATTCAGAAAATAATTGCCATGCCCTCGAAGCGGTAACTGAAAACCTTATGCAGGTAAGTTCGAAGCCCAAATTTCTCGTTGCAGCTTATATTGCAAAAACATGCCTCGGTAGTTTGGAGGAAGCTAAGGCAATCTTTAACAAGCTAGAAGTTATGAATATTCACCCATGAAGTTTCCCAAGCCAGTACAAAAAGGAGTACTACGATGACAGCACCGACTATTAACTTTACGGTATCCGTCGACACAACAACAAACCCTGTTACTTATACTATTTACGATTCACAAGGTAATCCGACTACAGACGCAGTTGTTGTTACTATCGCAAATACGATTATTACATACACATTAAGGCCAGACAGTTCTGATTTACAGTTTATTTCCCCTGTAATAGCAGGAGACCCTGGTCACGACCTCAGTGTTAATATATCTAAAGATGGGCAAGCTCTTACAATTATTGATTCAAACGCAGATGAAGAGGATATTTCGTTAAAGCTTGTTACTGTTCCCAAAGACAAAGTATATATTAGCCCAGATCCTCAGGTTAAGAATCGCCCTGCTGGTAACTAATACTCATAGTAAACGCCCATTAAATGGGCGTTTCTATTAGACGGCAATAAATCTGATAAATTAGTTGTTACTCAATCAGACTACTGTTCTCAGGTTCTCTCTACAAATAACAAATCTGGTCTCGACCTTGTGACTTAGCTTGATACAACAAGGTATCAGCAGCGTTCACCAAACCCTCACTCGACAGATAACGTCCATCAATATGCGTGGCAACGCCCATACTTACTGTTAACTGACTGGCTTGTTCTGCCATAAATTGGCGGGTGCTGAGCTGTGATATATGGCGTTTGATTCGTATTGCCAATAGTTGTGCAGTTTGCGCCGTGCAGTTAGGTAAAACCAGTGCAAATTCTTCACCGCCATATCGCGCTGCAAGGGTATCTCTGTTGGGTAAACTGAGTGATATAGTTTCACCAATACGCTTGAGACACCTGTCACCTGCTATATGACCGAACTGATCGTTAAAGTTTTTGAAATGGTCGATATCGATAAAAATTACGCTAATAGGAAGATTTTCACGCTCACACTTGTCCCACTGCTGTCCTAAATAATCTGCAAAGTGGTGTCGGTTGGCTAAGCCTGTTAAAAAATCAGTATTGGCTTTGCGTTTTAAACTACCGTACTCGGCTTTGTGAAGTGTTAGGTCATGCAAGATACAAATGTACAGTGTGTCGGTAAAGGTCAGTTCTGCTGGTAATGTGGATATAGACATTTCTACACTTACAAGTGAACCATCATCTCTTCGCAAACTCATTTCAACTGGTGGTGAACTTAACGGTTCATGCTTATCGCCACTCAAACATGTTTTAATGAAAGCTGAGGCACTGCCTGAGGCATCATTTACGAATGCAGAAAGGTTTTGCGTTATTGGGAACTCGCGATCGACGCCAAGTAAAGTTGCGGCCAATGAATTGACTATTTCAATACGGCCCTCTTTGTTAATTACTAATACCGCTTCATTTAGAAAATTAATCATTCTTGCGAGAGAGCAATCTTGATAATAATTAAACAATGGTTGTCCGTCTGGGCTTATTGGTGCTTTATTAATCATTTGTGAGTACATCCTCTACTACCCTATTTAGTAATTGATGCAACAAAGATTACTCGAGCGCCGCAAGTTTATCCTTCCGACAACCTTACGATTCAGACCATTGATTTAATTGAGTTTTTATCCTTTCGGAAGATTAAGAATAGTGAAAAAAACAGGAATTAAACCTAATTACTTAGGCCAAGTTTGCTTTTATTGACACACCTAGCAACTCATCTCCATGGTGTAATCGACTATGAGTAACATTGGTGAAACCTAATTCAGACATCGACACAGACAAACTGTCCATTCGATCATTGTCTAATGCGACTGAAAGTAAGTTATCGAGTCGTTGTGCAAGAGTTTTCATTTCGCTTCGGAAACTTTTGAGTTTGCTTTTACGAGATTTAAAGTCGATTGATGAAGAAGACATTGTATCTTTGAGTAAATCTGGAAACCCAGTGCCGTATAAGCCAAATTTGTTAGCACGAGATAACTGTTGAATTTGCGAGTTCAGAGAATGGCGATATTTTTCAGCAGTAGGGTTATTCTTACCAAACTTGTGAATAGCGTTGACGAACATAGACATTACATCGAAGGGGCCGTTCTTAATCATTACCTCGTCTACCGCTTTGCGAATTAGAGCATTGGGCTTAACAATCACCGAGTCTTTATGATGCATTACAAAGCAAACCTCTCCACCTGACTTCACACTACGCGAAAGCTCTTTGAGTGCTTTATCCATGTTGGTATATTCAAAACCAAATTGCGAAATAGCAACATCTATGGTGCTGCTATCAAATGGTAGAGACTCTGCTCGTGTATTCTGGTGGAAACGCACGTTTTCTTGAGACAGGTGTTTAGGAATACTCAATTTGGCAGTATCAACGCCTATATAGTTTGGTTGGCTGTACTTGAAGTTGTTTAACGCTAAATCAATTAGCGCCCCGTTACCGGAACCAATATCAACAATATTACAGTGAGGAAGGTTATGATTGCGCAGAAACTCTTGCCAAAATGAAGCGATTTCGCCTGAATAGTTATCTTGATTCGATTGCGCAAATGAACTCAGATGACCCGCTTTCCAATAGTCAGACCAATAATCACTCATTAGATACACCTTCCCTATACTGCTACTTTGAGAATACTTAATTTGCGGTATAACCGTATCATGTATGGACAGTGTAAAGTCCCGCTTAAGTCTGTTTTAAATATAATTTTTATTAATTAAAGAATATAAAACAAGCAATTTTGGTTATAGAAGCAGGTTGGAATTTATGAAATGCACAAAGCAAAAAACCCGCCATAAGGCGGGTTTCTTTAATGAGGACCTGGCAGTGTCCTACTCTCACATGGGGAAGCCCCACACTACCATCGGCGCTAATACGTTTCACTTCTGAGTTCGGAATGGAGTCAGGTGGTACCGTATCGCTATGGCTGCCAGGAATAAACTGGTTAACAATTT
>NZ_BJKL01000019.1 GCF_006538345.1 Alteromonas sp. KUL49
TCATTCCGAAAAGCCCTTGTCGTAAGACAAGGGCTTTTTTGTGCTTAATTAGGTGTGTATACTCAAAGTAGCTAACAACTGAGTGTAATGCCCGTCCTCCTTGCGCAAAAGTCGAGATGCTGCGCATAACGATTTTGCACGATAGTGCTACTCCACGGTCAGCCATTCCGAAGGGGACTCCCATGGTCTCGCAGTGCTCGATCGTTCATCACTTGCCGAATGCCATTGGGCATTCGTCATACACCTGCGGTGTAGCGTTCTTCACGCAGTGTGCGTCCAACCCCAAGTGAGCTAGGACAATGCCAGGTCCTCATTAAAGAAACCCGCCTTATGGCGGGTTTTTTGCTTTGTGCTGTATGCTTTATTTACAGTCTTAGCTTTGACAGTTCTGTTAAAATACTTTTAATCGTAAAGTCATTCACCTAACATACGACGTAAATCAATGACTGCCTGTATTTATGCCCTCGCTCAAGCCTTACCATACCTTTTCACTAGATAGTTACTGTCCTCATATCTTCAAATTCTCCTCGTCAGATGAATTTCTGGCGCTCGAAAAGCAGCACGCCAATTCAATAATCATTGGTGAGGGGAGTAACACGGTCTTCTTGACTGACTTTGAGGGTGCTGTATTGATAAACGCAATAAAAGGTATCGATTGTGAGGAAACAAACGATACTTATCGAGTAAAAGTAGGCGCAGGAGAAAACTGGCATTCTTTTGTAGAGTACTGCATGGACAAAGGTTGGTATGGCCTAGAGAATTTAGCGCTCATTCCCGGTACGGTTGGCGCTTGTCCTATTCAGAATATTGGTGCCTATGGCGTTGAAGTTAATCGTTTTATTGAATCGGTAGAGTTCATCGACCTCGATACTTCTAAACCTCAAATACTTTCTAATTCAGATTGTGAGTTTGGTTATCGAGATAGTTTGTTTAAACGCGAGCTCGCGAATAAAGTACTGATAACACGTGTTAATTTTGTATTTCCAAAACAAAACAATCCAGTATTCTCTTACGGCGAGCTTGCTACGCTGATTGACCCTTCGCCTCAAGAGATCTTCGATCGCGTTATCGAGATTCGCAAAAGTAAACTACCTGATCCAAAAATACTCGGTAATGCAGGGAGGTTTTTTTAAAAATCCTGTAGTGCCAACATCAATATTAGCTGTTATCAGAGAATGCCATAAAAACGTACCTTATTTTTCTCAGGGTACAGACATGGTTAAAATTCCAGCGGCGTGGTTGATAGATAATGCAGGATTTAAAGGTGAGCAATATGAAGGAGTTCGATGCCATCCTACGCAGCCATTAGTTTTAACTAATGTAGGCAACGCGAGAGGCGAGGACTTAATTTCCTTTGCTACAAAAATCATTGAACGCGTATACGATATGTTCGGCATACAACTAGAACCAGAGGTACGTTTAATCGGTTCAAAGGGGATAATGACGTTATGAGACAAGCATCTAAATTGATCAGACAACATATACTTGCTCTTTTGTCTGACGGCCAGTTTCATTCGGGCGAAGCTATCGCTCAACAGGTTCGTTTGTCACGTACCGCCGTAGCAGGGCATATTACTCAACTGTCTGACTGGGGGTTAGACGTTTTCAAAGTCAAAGGAAAGGGATATCGATTAGATAGAGGGTTCTCATTGTTAGACGCAGATAGTATTAGAAAACATTTAGACGGCACTAACAGAGCTGTAGTGGATGTTGAAGCGGTTTTGCCTTCAACCAATACTGAAATGAAAAAGCGCATAGCGAATAACCGTGAAGACTTAGCTAACGGCGACGTGGTGCTAGCTGAAGTCCAAACTGCAGGTCGTGGTCGACACGGGCGCTCTTGGCTGGCGCCTGTGGGAGGTAGCTTAACCTTCTCTATGTATTGGTCGTTTCCCGATGGTTATCAAAGTATGGCTGGATTATCTTTGTTAGTGGGTTTAGCGGTATGTGAAGGGTTGAAGCCATTTGGCGTCGACGATGCACAATTAAAGTGGCCAAACGACATTTATCTTCAGGGGCGAAAACTCGCAGGTGTTCTGATAGAGGTAGAAGGTCAAATCGGAGCTACCACTCACAGTGTTATCGGTGTTGGATTGAACGTTTGCATGCCTGATGGACAATATGATGTAGGCCAACCCTACAGTGACGTATCATCATTTCTTGGCCATACGCCAGATAGAAATGCGCTAGCGGC
Organism: Alteromonas sp. KUL49; assembly: GCF_006538345.1. Taxonomy (GTDB): domain Bacteria; phylum Pseudomonadota; class Gammaproteobacteria; order Enterobacterales; family Alteromonadaceae; genus Alteromonas. The sequence continues at coordinate 2,195 of NZ_BJKL01000019.1, forward strand.
CTCTATTATACAGTCGCTATGGAAAATGCTTCCAGAGTTCACACAGACAGGCTTCGGTCCTTTTACACCTCATTGGGAGGCCTTAGACCTTTATGCCGACAAACGCATTGTTTTACAAATGGGCGAGAAACGCTTTTCAGGTATAGATAGAGGTGTAGATGCAAGCGGAGCACTATTAGTAGAAACACAAGATGGGATCACTCGTTTCCACGGCGGTGAGGTGAGTTTGCGTGGTCAGTGAGTCAAAGGTGCTGTTAATTGATGTAGGTAATACACAAATAAAGTACTGTCTTTTGTCTCAGTTCGACAAGGAGCCGGAAGTTTCAAGCTCTATTGAGTGCGTTTTTAATTACGTTAATGACAAAAAAATTGAGTACATTTATCTGTCGAGTGTGAGAAACGAAAGTTTTGCTCAGGAAATTAAGAAAAAATATTACGATGAATCGGTCACCGTGACGCAAATTTGTACAGAGAGTGAAGCTTTTGGAATAAAAAATTGCTATGCCGATGTGTCAAAAATGGGTACTGATCGATGGTTAGCAATGGTGGCCGCAGAAAAAACCACCAACAAAGCATTTTTTGTTATGGATATTGGCACGGCAATTACCGTAGATTTTGTCGCAGATGGTCAACATTTAGGCGGTTGGATCACGCCTGGCTACACAGTAATGAAAGACGCATTAATAAATTCTACTGAGAGAGTCACTGCTCATGACCAAATTCCAACCAACTTTGACATAGGTCAGGACACCGAAGATTGCGTGGCTACAGGTTGTTTTTCTGCTGTCTATGGCGTTTATTTAGCCGCCATTGATTACTTATCCAGCAAACAAACCGATTTCGACGTAATTATAGGCGGTGGAGGCAAAAAAATGTTTGCATTCCTTGAAAGCGATGATAGCATTCGAGCCGCGAATTTGGTGGTGCAAGGTCTTGCCCGCTACGCACGAAGAGATTTGTGTGTAACGTTTGATTGATTAAATATTTAGCAATCAAACAGAAAAATGAAAATTTTTCAAAAAGACACTTGCACGGAGTAAATCATTACTCTAGAATGCGCACCCACTTGATGCAGTGCCGACTTAGCTCAGTTGGTAGAGCAACTGACTTGTAATCAGTAGGTCGCCAGTTCGACTCCGGCAGTCGGCACCATCAATCTCGGAGGGGTACCCAAGCGGTCAACGGGAGCAGACTGTAAATCTGCCGGCTCAGCCTTCGCAGGTTCGAATCCTGCCCCCTCCACCACTTTCTTTATGAGGTGGCCAGAGAATTAGGATTTGCGGGCATCGTATAATGGCTATTACCTCAGCCTTCCAAGCTGATGATGCGGGTTCGACTCCCGCTGCCCGCTCCAAAATTAGTGCTGATATAGCTCAGTTGGTAGAGCGCACCCTTGGTAAGGGTGAGGTCGGCAGTTCAAATCTGCCTATCAGCACCAGTATTTCTCCCCAGCTCATGTTTGTTTAGATTTTCATAAATTTTTAATAACTTTGCTGGGATAATAGAAATGGCAAAAGAAAAGTTTGAACGTACGAAACCCCATGTAAACGTGGGTACAATCGGCCACGTTGACCACGGTAAAACTACCCTAACTGCAGCAATCACTACTGTTCTTGCAAAGACTTACGGTGGTGACGCTCAAGCATTCGATCAAATCGATAACGCTCCTGAAGAAAAAGCGCGTGGTATCACCATCTCTACTTCACACGTAGAATACGATACTCCAACTCGCCACTACGCACACGTAGACTGCCCAGGACACGCTGACTATGTTAAAAACATGATCACCGGTGCTGCACAGATGGACGGCGCGATCCTAGTAGTAGCAGCGACTGACGGCCCAATGCCTCAGACTCGTGAGCACATCCTACTTGGTCGTCAGGTTGGCGTACCTTACATCATCGTATTCATGAACAAGTGTGACATGGTTGACGATGAAGAGCTTCTAGAGCTAGTAGAAATGGAAGTTCGTGAACTTCTTTCTGAGTACGAATTCCCAGGTGATGACCTTCCAGTTATCCAAGGTTCTGCACTTAAAGCGCTTGAAGGCGAAGCAGAATGGGAAGCGAAGATTGTTGAACTAGGTGAAGCTCTAGATTCATACATCCCAGAGCCAGAGCGTGCAATCGACAAGCCGTTCATCCTTCCAATCGAAGACGTATTCTCAATCTCAGGTCGTGGTACTGTTGTAACCGGTCGTGTTGAGCAAGGTATCGTTACAGTAGGTGAAGAAGTAGAAATCGTAGGTATCAAAGAAACTACGAAGACTACTTGTACTGGTGTAGAGATGTTCCGTAAGCTTCTAGACGAAGGCCGTGCAGGTGAGAACGTTGGTGTTCTTCTACGTGGTACTAAGCGTGACGAAGTAGAGCGTGGTCAAGTACTAGCGAAGCCTGGTTCAATCAACCCGCACACTAAGTTCGAAGCAGAAGTATACGTACTATCTAAAGATGAAGGTGGCCGTCATACGCCATTCTTCAAAGGCTACCGTCCACAGTTCTACTTCCGTACAACTGACGTAACTGGTGCAGTAGAGCTACCAGACGGCGTAGAAATGGTAATGCCTGGTGACAACCTTAAATTCAAAGTTGAGCTAATTGCTCCGATTGCGATGGACGAAGGTCTACGTTTCGCAATCCGTGAAGGTGGTCGTACAGTAGGTGCAGGTGTTGTAGCGAAGATTCTAGACTAATCTAGACTTTGCACACCAAGCATTGAAAAGAAAGGCGCTCATTGAGCGCCTTTTTTGTTTTTGGCGTATCACTCCTAATTCCTCACCATTAACCAATCTACACATAGAGTAACAAGTTACTGCTTTGCTATTCCTTGTATCCATTTGTGGTTTTAGTACATACTAATTAGATAGTGAATCTGGATTAAGCAACTAAAAAGGATATGCGGTATGGATGCTAGATTAATCAATGATCTGATTACAGAATATGGACTCACTGTTTCTGTAATTATCCTCTTCATTGTGCTCACGCGAAAAAGCTTGCAAGTGGTTTCCCAGTCAGAAGAATACGTTATTGAACGTTTTGGTCGTTACTCTCAAACGCTCAATGCTGGTTTCAATTTTATTGTTCCTTTTATCGACCGCGTTGCTCACAGAGTCTCAATTCTAGAACGCCAACTCGACTCCTTTACAATATCTGTTATTACTCGTGACAATGTGGAAATTAAGCTAGAAACTAGTGTGTTTTTTCGCGTACTAGATGCATCTAAAAGCGTATACCGGATTAGAGATATTGACGGTGCGATTCAAACAACCGCAGAGTCTATTATCCGTTCTGCTGCAGGTAAGTTGGAGTTAGATGAAATTCAAAGTGCCAGAGAGCAAATGGCAGAAGAGATTTTACGTAACCTAAAAGGTGCAGCTGAGATTTGGGGAATAGAAATTACCCGTACTGAAGTCACGGATGTACTGGTAGACGACGAAACTAAGAACTCCCAGCGGCAACAACTTAACGCAGAGCGGGAACGTCGCGCTACGGTGGCAAAAGCGGAAGGACTTAAAAAATCCGTTGAGTTAGCTGCAGAAGCGAAACTTTACGAAGCCACCAAAGAAGCCGAAGCAGTGCGTATCGCTGCAGAAGCGAAAGCCTATGCAATTACAACAGAAGCAAAAGCCACAGCAGAACAAACACGAGTGATCGCTGAAGCTATTAATAATGGTGGTGAAAAAGCGATTAGTTTTGACGTGTTAAAGAAACAAGTTGAAGCTATGGGCGTAGTAGGTTCATCCGACAATGCAAAAACCATAGTATTACCGACAGACATCACTAAGTCACTTGGGTCGTTGACCGCAGCGTTAGACATGATTAAACAGCCAGGGGCAAATTAATGGAGAGTTTTTTTTCTAGTAGTAGTGGTTGGCTAGCACTAGGTTTAATTCTAATAGCGTTAGAGGCTATTATCCCTGGATACATTTTCCTCGCATTTGGCATCGGTGCAATATGTGGTGGCGCTTTACATTATATTGGTTTATTGCCAATGCTCACTGAACCTGTATGGTTGAACACTGCAATGTTTGTGGCAGTGTTTTCATTTATTGCACTGTTAGTATTGAAAAAGTTTTTCGCAAAAAAATCGAAGCAGCAAGACATTAACAATTATTAGCATTTAAAAAACCAATTGATTTGATTGGTTATGTTCGTTTTATTTAATTTGTTTTTTCCTCGATACTTATCTTACTTAACAAGGAGTATCATTATGAACAAATTACTTAAACGTCTACCTTTTGCAAATACTACACAACGCCAGTCAGCAGTGAAGCGTTGTAATTACAAAAATAATTACTATGGCGATCAGGTCTGTATTTCCGTGTCCGAGAAAAAGCCAGTTTAACTCACGAGAATGTCATCCTTCATGTATTAACCGCACTGACACAGTGCGGTCATCTTCCTTCTATATCGTCTGGTGTGTTTAACCCTGTAATAATAACTGTGGGCAAAGGCTAGAGTAATACGCTATGTTATTGCTTCAACCAACGTCCCTTACTACACATTGGTACTTCGGCTATGAAGTTTGATTCGATAAAATCACGTCTTGTTCTTATGACACTCATCTGTGTAATTGGTATGAGTATGCTGGTAGGCAGCCAGCACTATTTCACTCAGCGACTCATTGAACTCAATCAGCAGAGGGATTTACTGCTTCGTATGGGGCAAGACTTATTGCAAATGCGCAGACATGAGAAGGACTTTCTACTGCGATATGAGCAAGTGTACTTCGATAAGTTTAACAACAGAGCAGAAGTGTTTAGTGAGCGTTTGAATGCATTATCTATGCATACACGACAATACAACTTTAGTCAGGATAACACTGATGACTTAGCAGTGTCTCTGAGTGAATATCAAACCTTATTTAATCAGGTAGTGATGCTTCAAGGTACTATTGGTCTGGATCAGAACACAGGTTTGATTGGACAGATTAAGGAGACGGAGCAACGTATTGCCCAAATGGCTGAATTCTCTGTGAACTCACAAAATTACGAGAGATTTGTTTCTGTGCGATTGGCGTTAAGTGATTTCTTACTGACTAAAGATACCTATTTCTCTTCAAAAGCGAGTCAAGAGCTTGCTGCTGTCCTAGCTTCCTTGTCTTCTTCAAGCCCTTCCAATGTATTACAAGTGGCCACTGCTTATAACAATACACTTGGTGCTTTGATAGCCTCGACCCAGTCTATGGGGTTAACTCATAACGATGGACTACGAGGGCGCTTTCGAAGACAAGCACATTTAGTGGAATCACAGCTCTCTGATATCGATAAGGCATTGCAGCCCATGATCGAAGCCCAAGAAAGCCGCGTACAACTGTACAGTGTGAGCATAGCAGTGTTAACGTCAGTCGTTTTAATTCTTGTGCTTATAAAGAGTTTTGCTACTTTCCATCGAGCGTTCGCTAACTTTGTGATGTTCTTTTATCGCTGTAAACGTCAGTATCAAAGAATAGATCCTAAAAAGCTTGGATTCGCGGAGTTTAAATCACTGGCAGAATTAGCCAATGAAATGGTGGAATCTAGGAAAGATATAGAAGAGCGCCTAGCATCGGTGGAAGCGGAATTAGCGCGCACTTCACAGCAGCAAAAACCGTCTTCAGTTAATTAGAAATAGAGTTTTATATATGCGTTATAACCCGTTGGGAAGAAGTGGAATTAATGTTTCAGAAGTGTGTCTGGGCACAATGACATGGGGTATTCAAAACACACAAAGTGACGCGGATGAACAACTAGCGCTGGCTATTGATCGTGGCGTCAATTTCATCGACACCGCTGAAATGTATCCCGTACCTCCTAACGGTGAAACCTATGGCGACACAGAGAGGATCCTAGGAAATTGGCTTAGCCGTAATGCGTCACTTAGAAATGACCTAGTTATTATGACTAAAGTAGCAGGCAGCGGCTTTTCGTATATCAGGGAGGGAAGTAAAATTACGGGGTCTTCCCTGATCACAGCGCTCAACGATTCTTTGCAGCGTTTGCAAAGTGATGTGATCGATGTGTATCAACTACATTGGCCTAACAGAAGTACACCTCATTTTGGTCGTCATTGGGTTGATGGCTTCTCACCAAAGGCAATTTCACGGGAAGAAGAAGTCGATGGCATGCGTGACATTCTTGGTGGTATTAAAGAGGCACTCGACAGTGGAAAAATAAAACACTGGGGATTGTCTGACGATACACCGTGGGGAATACATACTTTTCTTACTTTGTGTAATGACATGGGTATTCCTCAACCCGTATCGATTCAGAATGAGTTTAGCTTACTGCATTTGAAAGATTGGCCCTACCTTATCGAAATGTGTGAACTTGAAGGCATTGCTTATTTACCATGGTCACCACTGGCGACGGGTATGTTAAGTGGAAAATACAAGAACGGCGAGCGCCCAAAAGGTTCTCGTTGGACACTAACGCAGCGTAATGGCCTATTCAGAGATGTACCTTTGGCGCACGAGGCCACGGCTCAATATGTTGATATAGCAAGTACCGCAGGCATTACTCCATCTCAGTTAGCGCTTGCGTGGTGTAGGGAGGTGCCAGGAGTGACTTCTACCATCATTGGTGCAACCACTTGCGCGCAACTCACTGAGAATCTTGACGGTTTTGATGTGGTATTGTCGAAAGATACACAGAAAGAAATAGCTAACGTAATAAAGCAAGCGCCGTTGGCTTTCTAGCCAGGAATGCTTTAGGGACTTGTATGTGGCTTTCATATCACTGTCACAACTAAACGTTAATGTGAGAGTTTATTTTTAGCATATAGAAACATCGGCATGACGTTATCACAAAGTAACCAAGTCCCTGTAAACGCTACCGAACTGCCAACGCGCAATTGGCAGAAGTGGTTACTATTGGTATTGCTTGTTTATGTAATGCTAACAGCCGTCGGCATGATAGGCAGTGGGTTCAAAGTTGCCACCGGCGAACATGCCAAAACATTATTTAGTTTTGCGTCAAATCCTATCCTTGGGTTGATAATAGGCATGGTTGCCACCGCCTTAATTCAATCATCCAGCACGGTAACTTCAATTATTGTTGGAATGGTAGCAGGCGGGTTACCCGTATCTATCGCCGTGCCTATGATGATGGGAGCCAACATTGGAACTAGTATTACTAATACGCTAGTGAGCTTAGGGCACGTTACCAACAAGGAAGAATTTCAACGTGCATTTAATGCCGCCACTATCCACGACTTTTTCAACGTTTTGTCGGTCATTATATTTTTACCCATTGAAATCGCTTTTGGCGTTTTAGAGCATTTAAGTGCTTTTGTGGTGTCTTTGCTCCACACGGGAGAGGCAATGGGAGTATCCGGTATTAATCCCATTAAGCTTGTTACTCAACCCGTGATATCTCAAGTGAGTGCCTGGTTTTCTTTCTTGCCAGAGGTCTATCTTGGCCTAGTCAAAATCTTGCTAGGTATTGGGCTTATCGTCACCTCAATCACTTTTATGGGCAAAATCATGAAGTCACTGATGGTGGGTAAAGCTAAAGAGTTACTGCATAAGAGTATTGGTAAAGGCCCTGTATCAGGAATAACGTCAGGAGCTTTGATGACGGTACTCGTTCAATCATCGTCTACCACGACCTCTTTGGTCGTTCCACTCGTTGGAACGGGTATCCTTAAAGTAAGGGATATTTACCCGTTTACTCTCGGCGCGAATGTGGGCACTTGCATAACCGCGTTGATTGCTGCTTTGGGTATTTCAGGTGAAAACAGTGGCTTCGCACTGCAAATAGCTTTAGTTCACTTGTTGTATAATGTGCTCGCCGTATTTGTTATCTACGGTATTTCGTTTTTACGTTATATACCTCTTACACTGTCGTATAAGTTATCGTTGAAAGTTGCTGAACGTAAAATTTACGGGTTTGGCTACATCGCCGGACTATTCTTTGTGGTGCCACTCAGTATTATTTTTGTGACAATGTAGTTCTACACGTTCCAGTGGTGTTAAGCGAGTGCTTAGCAAAAGACGCATCTGCCTGTCCGCTCGAATGAAATCGTTGTAAATAGGTATTTATCGTTGGAAGTATATCGATATGCTCTCGCGATAAAATAAAGGAATTGGGTACCACATGAGTCGGCTTTGGTGACTGATAAATCATGGTGTCGCAAAAATCCGGACTGTTCACCAGGCTTAGCGCATTAAAGAAGTTCATTGCTACAAAATCACAACGCCCTTTTAAAACCATGCTCATTCCTGTTTTTTGGCTAGCAGAATCGACCCGTCGATCGGGTTTACTCAGAAACTGTGATAGCCCCGGATAAACATACCCTCGGCGTGTACAGATACTCTCCTCATCCAGACTATCTATTGTAAAGTCTTTATCAAAAGGCTCAGCAGAGTAGAGAAACGTCCGACTTGAGCTTAGTGGGTCTGTAGTGAGTACTTGCTCGGGGTGGGCTAACCACGCTGGACTAGATAAAAATACATCTGCGCGCCCGTCATAGACCAGTTGTTCACTGCGAGCGCGAATAGCATCAACATACTTGATATTGATGACACCGTCTTGAGCCATAGTTTCGAAAAACTCAGCGACAACGCCAACATAACGGTTCTCTGTGTCGCTAAAATATAAAAATGGCGATGCCCCCGGAGCATTAACGGTAAACACGAGCTCTATGGGGGAGTTGTCAGTAGAACTGATTGATGGCGTTGCCATGGCACAGGGAGCACAGCAAATCATGCCAATTAATTTGAGTAAGCGTACAACAAAGCTCGAGACAACACTCATGACGGTAGATCAGACAGTTTTAGACGTATCAAATTGAATACGGTTAGTTTAGCACAAAAGGTGGCAATTAAAGTGTGGAAGAGCAGGGCGGGATTGGCAGGTGTAGGTGATAGCAAAACAGACACACTAAGCTATTTGTGCCTGTTTTACTGCATAGAGCTTCTGCTAGAAAGCGTATTTTGCTGACACTTGAAGTCTATTCATGTCGCCTTCTAATCCAGATTCAACCTCGCGTTTAGCATAGGTATACTCTGCACCAAAAGTAAGAGCTTTGGTAGGTGAATAAAGGAAGTTTGCTCGGGTGCTGTAGGTGCTTTGTGTTACTGAAGTACCGGTTAAACTTGTCTCATTGTCGATATCCAATGCAGAGAAGGTAAAGCTACTGCGCATTTTGGCGTTCCAAACATGTCGATAAGCAATCGCATAGCCCGTCGAATCAATCGCTTCTAGGTTACCGTCTGCAGTAATGACAGCACCATTAGAAGCATTTAGCGCGGCATAGCGACCTAAACCTGACCCTGTATTGAATGAAAAGCGAATATCGTCACCGCCGGAAAGTTTATATTTACCGGTAATCGAAATACCTGCACTGGTAATATCATCATCAATACCTGCACCATTGTTGTAAGACAGTTGTCTTACCAATCCGGCAAGTTTTACGTGTCCCCAATCACCTTTGGTGGTGTAGGTGGCTATTAGATCGGGGACTGCATTATCATCGGTGACGATGCGAGAGCCGCCACCGTTAGGTGTTATGGTAGATTCTGGGTTTTCTAACGCCACTTGAAATCCGTTATTACTGTAACGGACCATCATTTGACGGCCAAAAGTAATACCGTCGGTAGTACCGATAAAGTCCAGTGATTCTGGTAGTGCACCCACGTCCATGAAGGTGGTCCATGTTTGACCAATCAACCAATTGTTGTACTTAATAAAAGCATGACGTACACGCGGTAGGTAAGAGTTACTGATACGCTCGTTACCACCACCAGTAACAATAAAGTCTAATTCTAGCACTCCCGTAATTATATCGCCCTCGTCTGTGGGGGTGTTGGTGGTAAAGCGGAAGCGAGACTGGCGAATGTGAGCATCAAATTGGCTACCCTCGTCAGTACCACTGACAGGCGTTAATGAAGGAATGTAAAAGTCTCTACCTATGCTGCCAGCACCGAGCGTACCCTCTGAGTAGTTACTTACCATAGCATCCGCTTTGATATAGCCAGTAAATTTAACTTGAGTGTCACCGATGGTTGTAGCGTTTGCAGAAGCACCACTGAGTGCAGTGAGTCCTAGTGATACGGCAATTGCTGTATTTTTTATTGTAGCTTTCATCATATTCGTTCCAGAGTGTGGTTAAATGTATGTAAATGCGACGTTAATGAACCTAATTTGGCTGACCATTTCAGAATTTGGAATAAGCGGATGGTCGCATAAGACTATAGTCGTATATAGTGTGTACAGTTAGTGCTAAGACCAAAGTCTCATTTTGCTTTGTGACTGAATGACTAGAGTGTTCGCTATAACTATTCGCTTTTTAAATATGGATCCCGGAGGCAATAACCATGACTGATAACGCGATTTATCCTGTGCCCGCGTCGATAGAGAAGTCGACCCACTTAACCGATGAGCAGTATCAAACCATGTATAAACAGTCGGTTACCAACCCCGAAGCATTTTGGGGCGAGTATGCTAGCACGCTAGAGTGGTATCGCAAGCCAACTAAAATTAAAAATACCTACTTTGGTGCTGATGATGTATCCATTAAGTGGTTCGAAGACGGGCAAATTAACGCCAGCTACAATTGTATCGATCGACATTTGGCCACCCATGCCGATAAAACGGCGTTCCTTTGGGAAGGCGATTCTCCAGAAGATAGCGCTAGCGCTACTTACCAAGAAGTTCATGATGAAGTATGCAAGTTAGCGAATGGGCTCAAATCATTGGGGGTTCAAAAAGGTGACCGCGTTGCTATTTATATGCCAATGGTACTTGAAGCAGCCTATGCCATGTTGGCCTGCGCTCGAATTGGCGCTGTTCACTCCGTGATTTTCGGTGGATTCTCTCCTAATGCAATAGCGGACAGAATAAACGACAGCGCTGCAAAAGTGGTGATTACTGCCGATGAAGGGCGTCGTGCAGGACGCTCGGTACCATTAAAAGCAAATGTAGATAAAGCACTTAGTAACGGTGCATGCCCATCTATCACGCATGTGTTGGTTCACACATTGACAGGTAACGATGTAACGTGGAACAGCGAAGTGGATGTGCGCTGGAGTGATTTAACCAGTGACGCTTCTTCAGTGTGCGAGCCGGAAGTGATGGACGCAGAAGATCCGCTATTTATCCTCTACACCTCAGGCTCCACCGGTACACCGAAAGGTGTCGTTCACACTACGGGCGGCTATTTGCTTTACACGGCAATGACCTTCAAATACGCCTTTGATTACAAAGACGATGATATTTACTGGTGTACTGCTGATGTGGGTTGGATCACAGGCCATAGTTACATGGTATATGGGCCAATGATTAATGCTGCGTCTCAAGTCTTTTTTGAAGGTGTACCTACATACCCTGATGTTAAACGTATAGCGCAGGTGGTTGAAAAGTATAAAGTCACTAGCTTATACACTGCGCCAACGGCAATCCGCGCCCTTATGGCACACGGTGAAGTACCGGTTGAAGGCTGTGATGTTTCATCACTGCGTTTGTTGGGCTCAGTGGGTGAGCCAATCAACCCTGAAGCGTGGGATTGGTATCATCGTGTTATTGGTCAAAGTCGTTGCCCTATTATGGATACATGGTGGCAAACAGAAACCGGTGGTCACATGATTACGCCACTGCCTGGTGCCACTGCACTTAAACCAGGTTCTGCAAGTCGTCCTTTCTTTGGTATTCAACCTGCCTTGTTTGATGCAGAGGGTAACGAACTTGAGGGGGCATCAGAAGGTAACCTTGTTATAAAAGACAGTTGGCCTAGCCAAGCCCGCACGGTTTACGGCGATCACGAGCGCTTTATCAACACTTATTTTAGTGCATATAAGGGTGTTTACTTTACAGGCGATGGGGCTCGTCGAGACGAAGATGGTTACTATTGGATCACGGGGCGTGTTGATGATGTACTTAACGTGTCCGGTCACCGTTTAGGTACCGCAGAAATTGAAAGTGCGTTGGTTGCTCATCCGCAGGTAGCTGAAGCCGCCGTTGTTGGCTTCCCTCATGATATCAAGGGCCAGGGGATCTACGTTTATGTAACACCTAATGAAGGAGTTGCCGTTGACGATGAACTGACTAAGTCTTTGAAATCATGGGTACGTCAAGAACTGAGCCCTATAGCGACTCCAGACATGATTCAATGGTCCGCGGGATTACCTAAAACCCGGTCGGGTAAAATTATGCGTCGTATCTTGCGCAAGATCGCTGCCAATGAGCATGAGCAACTTGGTGATACGTCAACATTGGCGGATCCATCGGTTGTTGATACACTCATTGAGGAGCGATTGAATAAGTAATAAGGATAAACTCATGATAACGTTACTGATTGCTGATGATCATCCTCTCTATCGAGACGCGCTAAAAGGGGCGTTATCACTGTCTTTGCCTGAGCTCACGTTACGTGAGGCTGGTGATTTATCCTCAACTGTCGACATCCTCAATACGGAAGATGTCGACTTACTTTTGCTCGACTTGCACATGCCTGGCAGTAATGATCTGTTTGGTTTGCTTCATATCAGAAAGTTGTTTCCTGACCTACCTGTCGCTGTGGTATCTGGCACGGAAGATTCAACGATTATCTCTAAGATCGTCAGTGTTGGTGCGCTAGGGTTTATTCCAAAAACGACCAGTGCCACTGACATTGCCGAGGCTGTTCAGGCAATCCTTGATGGTGATGTGTGGTTACCGGAAAATCTTGCTGATATAGATGATGTCGACGAAGAGTTTTCTGTTTTGGCCGACAACGTAGCTAGCTTAACACCCTCGCAATATAAGGTATTGTGCTATATGCGTGACGGCTTGCTCAACAAGCAAATTGGCTATAACTTGGATATAGCTGAGGCTACTGTAAAGGCACACGTTACCGCTATTTTTAAAAAACTCGGCATCAATAATCGCACGCAAGCCGTACTTATTGCCTCACAGTTGGAATTAGAACCTCCCTCCCAGTAATTGTGACTGACTACACCTTAGGGGCTATTGATCTTTGCGGTACACTTTTTGTTCACTCCAAGCGAGCCTCAGACAATAAACGAGGCGTGTAGTTTGGTTATTCCAAAAGAGCAACGAGTGAAGCAGTATGAGGCTCGCTTGGATGAATCTTTCAGGCAGCGATTGTTTGTCATTTATACGGCGTCAACGCTCACTTATGTAGATGGCTACACGGCGTGAACATTTCCTTGTCTAAATGACAAACACTTCGCTGCAAAAACGTACAGCAAAGATCAACAGCCCCTAATGTCTAAGACATTTTTTAGTTGTTTTATCTTTAAGTTAAGGGAATATAGAACAAACTAAACTTCCATTTTGTTGGAGCGTATAAGAGCAATTGTTAGTTGACTGCTTAAATTGATCAATATGCTAGAAATTCAAAACCTGTCAAAGCGGTTTCAAAACGGTCCTGACGTCCTGTCTTCGCTGAGCTTTTCGATAGAGCATGGTGAGAGCGTGGCTATTGTTGGCCCTTCTGGGTGTGGTAAATCTACTTTGCTCAATATTATTTCAGGTTTGCAGTCGGCTAATAGCGGCAAGGTTAAATACCAAATGCGTCGTCACATTGATAGCAAGGCAGAGGTTTTTAACTATCCAATTGAGCATGAAAGAAAGACGGAAAAAACCTTAAATATCTTACGCAAAGAGAACCTAGGCGTGGTGTTTCAACGCTTTAATCTAATAGAACATTTAACCGTATTAGAAAACATTGCATTACCCGCTGAACACAAGGGTAATTTTGAACCTGACTACATAAACAGCCTATTAGAGAAGTTAGATATTCAATTCCACGAACACAAATATCCTGCACAATTGTCAGGCGGCCAACAGCAGCGGGTGGCAATTGCTCGGGCACTTGCCCATAAACCCCAGTTGGTATTGGCGGATGAGCCTACGGGTAACTTAGATCCAAAAACCGCCAGTGCCGTTGGTGATTTGCTTTTTGACGCCGTGTCTAGCTCCGGAGCGGCTTTGATTCTCGTCACTCATAGTTTGGCGCTAGCAAAAAGAGCCGATAGATTACTCGAAATTCGCGACGGTGCTTTGTACCGCGTCCAAGATGATAATGATCAGTAATAGTCAATCACAAGGTAGTCTTCGACTATTAACCAGTGTTTTTGCCAAGAGTTTTCGCACGCAAAAACTTATTTTTCTGATGTTGTTCTTGTCTCTTTTTGCGGGAACTACAGGACTCTCCGCTGTGATGGGACTCGCACAGTTAGATCTGGAAGCGAAAGATGACCATTTGTTGGCCGATATCTCAAAGTTTTACCAAATAATACCCTCTGATTCAGAAATCTCACTGAGTGAGTATCGCCACCTTAAAGCCAATATTCCAACGCCTATGGTGGGCTATCGCTCGAGTGATCTAGAGGCATTTCCGGATATAAACTTATTGGCGTTGGATACATTTGCATTGATTGAATGGCGTCGTTTTCACCGTTATATCGAAGTCAACTCACCCACAAATGCCAGTGATACTGCGCCAATTAGCAATGATGATTCCGAAGAGAGGCAAGGTACTCCCATATATTTTGCCAACGAGGTAACTGCTCAGCGTATCGGTGAATCGTTTGCAGTTTCAATCATCCCCGCGTTACCGGATAATTTGCTCGTCACTGATATTGCAAATACATCAACTACGCCTAATTCGCCCCCCGCATTCAGTGGCATTTTGCTCACTCAGGAGCTACCTGATTTCACCCAGTCACACATTCGAAATATATTATCAGCCAATTTTAAATTAGTCGCTCCTATATCTCTTGAGTCTGACAATCAGCTACAGAGTAGCTTTAGGCTTAATCTTCTGGCGATGGGCGCACTTATGTTTGTGGTATGCCTCTTCATTGTTTTTAATGCATACCAACTTATGTTGATGAAACGCACAGACACCATAGGTATCTTAAAACAGCTAGGCTTTTCCTATACCAGTGTGGTGCTTGTGCTTGGGCTTGAAGCGCTACTACTTGCCGTTTTTACCGCCGTAGTGGGTACCGTGGCCGGGTTCTCTATTTTAATGGCGGTGCTCCCTACCATTGAAGCACTCACTGGTGTGTCATCTGTTCCCAGCGTGAATACGTTTTGGCTACTTTTGGCACAAACACAAAGTGCTAGCATAGCGGGGGTATTGGGGGCGCTGTATGTCAGTTTGAAATGGCAAAAGTACATCTCAGTAAACCTACAAAATAGACCTCCCAATGTTCAATTTTCACTCTTTGTTGTTGCCGCCATTGGGTGTCTCGCCAGCGTATATTTATTGCTCAATGCCGACTCACTGCATTGGTCTATCCCCAGTACTGGATTATTTGTATTCACGGCTTGTTTGTTGGTTATCGCTATCTTTCCTTTGGCACTTTTCGGTGTTAAACGGTTACTTACTTCGAGAAGCGTCCTCATCAAGCTTTCGATATCCAGTGCATGGCAATTGTCAAAACACACCAAGGTAGCGGTTTGCGCATTTTTTATCGCCGTAATATGCAATATTGGTATGAACGTAATGGTAGATAGCTTTCGTACGGCTACCGAAGACTGGTTAAAAGTTCGCTTGCTCGCCGATGCTTACTTGTATACACAAAGTGAAGATGATATTCGGCCTCTACTGCTGAATATTGATGAGCAGATAGCCATTGTTCCCCGTTTGGGTTATGACCGTTTACTCGAAGGAAAACAAACCACTATTTATTCTTATCCGTCTACCCCAGAATATATCAATGCCATGGTGTTCGACCAAGTCGCAGACGACGTTTGGTCTGCGTTCTCCCAACGACAAGGAGTGCTGATCAATCAGCAGCTTGCTGAATATCTTCAAGTGCGCATAGGGGATACAGTCACAGTACCCATTCTTAATGATAATGCTACTGACGATAAGTCAGTTAGCCTTGTCGTGAAGGGGATTTATGTAGACTACGGGAACCCGCGTGGGCAAATCCTATTAGATTTTGATTGGATGTCTGAGTTTGCCAAAACCACTTACCTTTACGCACTAACGTTCCCTAGTTCCGACAACATTGAAAGTCGAATTGAAGCGCTCAACCAATTATTAGAAGACACAGCAATCGTGTATGAAACTCAATACATCATCGAGAGTTCGATGAAGGCTTTTGATGCAACCTTCATCATCACTGATGTCATGAAACTAGTGACCTTGGCCGTTGCCGCTATGTCACTAGCTTGCTCTATTGTGATTCTGTTGAATGAGTCCAAGGCGCAGGACGCCATTCTCAGAAGTCTTGGATTTTCAAATAGGTTTGTGGCTGCTCGGCAAGCACTCGAGTATTACTTTCTCTGTACCTTTGCATTCTTGGCTGCGGTACCTTTTGGGTTGTTCCTGGCGTGGATTTTAATTCATATTATCAATCGTCAAGCTTTTGGTTGGTCTTACGCTATGAGCATCAATAGCTACCCTCTGTTGCAAGTCTATATCTACAGTCTTGTGATTGTGGGTGGATTGATCTCTTTAGCGTTGTTTAGGCTATCCAAACGAGACATTATTGAGCCTGGTAAAAAGGGTGGTAAACCAACTCTTACCGGAGCGGGTCTATGAAAGTGTTAGCCATCATAATGTGTGTATTATGTTTGGTAAGTTGCAGCAAGCCAGCTCAGCAGCCCGTGGCAAACCGCTATGATTGGGTGTTGTTGGGGGACGACTTTCTGCAAAGCCAAGGACAAAAGGCGTCACCAAACTATATCGTTCAATTGCCCTATGATCATGGTGCGCACTATGGTTTTGATGTTGAATGGTGGTACGTAACTAGCAATTTGCAAGATGGGTTAGGGCAAGAATACGCAGTTCAGTGGACCCTATTTCGTTTGCGAAATTCGAGTGCAGGCAACCATATCTACATGGGGCATATGTCTCTACATACGGAAGAAGATCATTGGTTTGTTGAAAAATATGCTGATAGCAGATTAGGCACCGCGGGTGTAACAGAGTCCCCTCGACGCTTGTATATCGACAATTGGCAATGGCTCGGTGAGCAGGAACAAGCTTTGTTTCCCGCCGCACTGACATCATCGTGGGTGACCGTTGACGGTCATCATATGGCTGTTGACCTCGAGTTCGCGACGTCAGGCCCTTTTGTTTTTCATGGTGACAATGGATACAGTCGCAAAACCGCGAATCAAAGTCACGCAAGCCACTATTACAGTCAGCCCTTTATTGATGTGCACGGTCAAATTACTGTAGATAACAACGCTCACTCAGTGACGGGCAAAGGTTGGTATGATCATGAGTGGTCAAGCACGCTGTCTAGCCCAGACACTGTTGGCTGGGATTGGTTCTCGGTTCATTTCGACAACGGCAACAAGTTAATGCTTTTCAGAATGCGGGTGGGAGAGGAGTTTTATGAGACAGGTTCTCTTATCAGCAATAGTGGCCAAGTCAGTACGTTAACTCCACAAGACATTGTTTTACGTTTGCAAAAGAGTACTGACGTAGAAAACAAGAAAATACCCACGCAATGGCGTATAACCCTTGCTGGCTATGACGTGGACATTGTAGTTACAGCATTAAAACCCGATGCTATAAACAAGGGTTCTGTAGAGTATTATGAGGGGCCGACGACTATTTCTGGTAGCCATACAGGCAAAGGATTTCTTGAAATGACAGGTTACTAATCAGAGTCATGTTATCGGCTGGGCTAGAGCAACACGTTGTCTTGCTTTGCTCGAATAGCGTGCAGTAAATACTGCATTAAGCACTTAATTCGTGGGGTTTGACTTAGACGTTGGTGAGTCAGCACCCATATTTCTTGATGAACTAATCTTGTATCATTGAGCGCTGTGAGTTCGCTCATCGTATCTGCAATATAGCATGCGCCTAATATTAGCCCATGACCTTGTGCCGCAGCTTTGTGACGAAGCACTAAATCATCAAGGGTAAAACCAATCTTGGCTTTTGGGTAAGGTGATTGGGGCAAATAACCTCTTACTTTGTTCATATCAGTACTGGTGATCCACTGATACTCAGACTCTGGCGTAGCGGCAAGATAATCTGGATTGGCATAAAAGCCCAAAGACAGGGGAAATAGTCGATGACCGACTAGGTCATCTCCTGGTTTATCTGCCACTCGTACAACAACGTCTGCTTCTCCCTTCTCGATATTTGCGAAATGATAGCCAGTTTGTACATTCACTTTAATCTGGGGATATTGGTGGCAAAACCGAGCAATGTCCTCCATCAATACAAATTCGAACAATGCGGGAGGTAAGGATAGATTGACTTCACCTGTTAGTGGTTCAGAAGGGCAATATTCGGCCTTAGCTTGGTTGGCGACTTGCTCCATTTTTGTTGCAGTCGCCAGTAATTGTTTCCCAAATGGGGTTATAGCTAACCCCTGCGATGTTGGCTCGAAAACCTCTGCTCCCATTACTTGGTGTAATCTTGCGAGCTTTCTTGACAGTGTACTGTGATTTAGGCCAAGAATTTTGGCCCCACCTCTGAGGGTTTTGCCCCTGTGTAATGCCAGTACCAGTTGGTAGTCATCCCAATCATTCATGAATTTGTTTTATAACGATTATCCATGTTCAGGAGTATGTACTGAAAATGCAGCAATTTTCCAACCATTAGGCCCATTTTGTATGAGATAGGTCGCACCTACTCGATTAACCACACTATTATCGCTAGCAAAGCGGATTGCTACGTTTTTAACTACCGCAAGATTGGTGTCGAGGCGGGTAATGTTTTGACTTTCCCATTGCACTCTTGCAACACCTTGTTGCTTTAAGTTGTCGAGAAATACGATCACTCTTTGATCCATTTCTGTAGCTTTCAATACCGTTTGCGCGCCATTATTGGTTACTAACATAACGTCGTCGCGATACAGGTGAAGACCCTTATTGAATTCTCCTGATTGAATGTAGGTGTTGTACTTAAGCATATAGTTATCAAATAGATTTTCGATACTATCTGAGGCGTTAGCGTTTGTCTGGGTGGCGAGTAATAGTGAAACTACACCGAGAGTAATTAATGTTTTGAGTGTGCGTAGGCGCTTCATAATGTCACCAAGTGTTAGGTTAGGAGAAATGACGATACTAGCAGTAAGTGAACATAACCTCGTGGTGCAAATTTGATTCATTGTGTTGCGTCGGTGCAACATCTGAAGTGGTGATTGAGCCAATAGCGGCAGCGTTAATACGCTGCGTTGAAAAAGTGGCAGTGTTACTATTGGTTATTCAGACGATGTTTTTATAAAGCGGGTCATACTTTGCAGTAGCGCTCGCAATTTGGCTGGCTTGAGTGGTTTAGGTAAGTAGTTTACCCCTTGTTCTTTGCATTGAGTCACTAAATTTTCTTCATGGGTGGCCGTGATAAGTGCCGCGGGTATAACCGTATTCAAACGCTCTCGTATCGACGAAATTAAAGCGAGCCCATTCTGAGCATCGTTGTTACTCAGTTGATAGTCCATGAGCAATACTTGAGGTTTAATTTCGTTAGCTACCGCTAGGGCGTCGTTCCAGTTGTCTGCAAGAAAGACTTCGACGCCCCACTTTTCTAGTAGCGTTTGCATGGCATCCAAATTCTCGCTTTGATCGTCAACACATAGTGCTCGAATACCGCTCAAGGAAGAGGCTTTTACTGATGACTTTACTGCCTTAATCTGAGGCGGCTCAGCCCTACTAAGTGAGAATGAAAAGCGACTACCCTTATTGTGTTTAGAGGTCACTTGAATATCAGTATTTAATTGACGACTCAGTCGCCTTACTACTCCAAGCCCCAGACCTAAGCCATGTTCCTTACTTTCGTTAGTACGGTAAAAATCTCCGAATACTTTAGCGATCTGCTCTTCGGATATACCAATTCCTGTATCGTAAACGGAAATCTTTATCGAGTTACCCACCGGGCGAACGGTAAAAAGTATCTTGCCAGACTCAGTGTATTTGACAGCATTTGATAACAGGTTTTGGACTATACGGTACAAGTAAGTTTTATCGGCCTTAACCCAACAAGGGCGCATAATTACTTTAAGAGCGATCCCTTTCTCTTTGGCACGCATACTCATTTCATCGACAAGAGGAAGCATTAACTCCTCCATATTAATAGCCACTATATCGGGTTTCATTTCTCCTTGGTCTAGACGAGCGATATCCAACAAGGTGGCTATCAAAGCTTCGCTCGACGTTACACTGTGAGTAAGTTTACCAACAATTGATTGTACTTCGTCTTCAAGTTGACGCTCTTCAAGTGCAGTGAGGTAAAGCTTGGCTGCGTTTAACGGTTGTAATACATCATGACTCGCCAATGCGAGAAAGCGCGTTTTACTTGCATTGGCACTTTCTGCGGCCTTTCTCGCGCGAATCAGTTCTTTTTCCGCTTCCGAACGGCGTGCAATCTCTAAGCGCAGTTCTTCGTTGATGGAATGAATTTCTTCTGTGCGTTTTTTAATTCTGGCTTCCAAATCAATATTGGACTCTTCCAGTGCTTGTTGAATTTCAATGTGGCCAGTGATATCACTAAAGCTAGTTACAAAGCCGCCACCAGGAAGTGGATTACCCACCATTTCAATCACCCTACCGTCTTTGCGCTGGCGTTTGAATCGGTGTGGAGTACCTGAACGCAAATGTTCTATGCGTTTGGTCACCTCTAGTTCTACATCTACACTACCAAACTCGCCTTGCGCGGCGTTATAGCGGATGAGTTTCTCTATAGGCATTCCAACTGCCAAAAAGTCATCCGGATAAGGGTATAGTGTCGCGTAGCGTTTATTCCATGCGACTAAATTGAGATGTTTATCTACTACGCTTATACCCTGATCGATATTTTCGAGAGAGGTTAAAAGCGCGGTCATATTGAATTGCATCGCCTGCGTTGTGTCATCAAAAAAGTTGATAACTTCAGTGAAGTCCATCTTTTTACCGCGCAGTGCACTGTCTAGTAGCACCTTTGCACTCGATGCACCAATAACGCCCCCCAGTGCACGTTCACAGAAGGCTAAAAACGTGTCGTTGGGCTTATCACTGTGGGTGAGAGTACAGTGGTTGAGCTTTTGGTATTCGCTGAGGAGTTGTTCGCATCGTCCAGACCCCATAAATGTCGATAGTAGTGTAATAAGATCTGCAACCGTTACATTGCTGCTCTGCTGTTTAACCGTGCCATCTCTCACCACTGCAGGTGATACAAAGGCTTCGGCTTGGATCCTGTCGATCAAACGTTGGGGTGCAAACCAGGAAAATACCACATATACCAAGGCATTGGCTGTAAGACTAATCATAGCCCCTTGGCTAATTTGAGCATTTTGTTCTAGTTGGGTGTTAGTTCCTCCAATGGCTGGAAGTACCAACCAAAGCACCCAACATATGACCCCTGTCATCAGTCCAGCATAAACACCATGCGCATGGGCTCTTTTCCAATATAATCCGCCTAAAATTGCTGGGAGCAATTGAATGACGAGAGAAAACGCAATCAATCCGATTGAGTGTAACGAGCGACTACTAGTCATCTGCTGGTGGTAGAAAAATGCTAGCAGTAAGATTATTCCAATGACCACCCGTCGAGTAAGTCGAATTTGCTTTGAGAAGTCCCGTTGACCGGAATGCTCTGCTTTGAAGATAAATAGCCTGGGTAAAATCACGTCATTAGTTAACATGGTACTAAGGGTAAGCGTTGCAACGATAATCATCGCAGTTGCAGCGGATAGTCCACCTACAAACACAATCACCTGTAGCAGTGATGAGCCGCTAAACATTGCAATAGACATGACGTAGGAGTCAGGCTCGACGCCACTACCGGCAAACAGAGATTGACCCGTTATTGCGATGATAGGAATAACGGCGGAGATAAGTAATAGGTAAAGAGGAAAGAGCCAACGAGCAGTCTTTAAGTGTTTTAGACTGAGGTTATCAACAATCGCAACGTGAAATTGACGTGGTAAACATATGATAGCTGCCGCTGCCATAATAGTTTGCGCGATAAAATTGAACGAACTAAATTGACCTAGCGCTGTACTATTGAGAAACTGCGCATTGAAAAGCTTAACTTCTGTATTTCCCCATGCGCTAAATCCCACCAATGCCACCAGTAAAAGGGCGAAGAGTTTTACCGAGGACTCAAAAGCAATCGCTAGCATTAATCCACGACGATACTCAGTAACGTCAGTTTGTTTTGTACCAAAATAAATAGCGAAGACTGCGATGAAACCGGTGGCAGCTATTATGATTAAGCTATTGTCCGTTTCTTGCGTTAACAACTGAAACATGGTGCCTATGGCTTTGAGTTGTAACGCGATATAAGGGATCGTAGCAAGTAGCGCTATCAGTGTGACTAGTAAGGCTACGGTTTGTCGTTTGCCATAACGAGAGGCAATAAAATCTGAAATAGTAGTGATGTGTTGCTTCTTGCTCACCAACGTCATTTTATAGATAAAACTATACCCAATCAAATACACCAGAATGGGGCCCAGCATAATGGGCAGATAAATCCATGCGTCTCTACTGGCTTGTCCAACCATGCCAAAGAAGGTCCAAGCAGTACAAAAAATAGCGAGTGCTAAAGAATAAACCGCAGGATGAGAGGTGAGCTTTCTTGCAGTAGGCGAGTTTTTATCGCCCCAGCTCGCCAACGAGAACAGTAAAAAAAGATAGAAAATCGCAAGTGTTACCCAACCAAATGTCATGGCTTCCCTTTAACTTAAAATTAACATTGCCGAGGGCATTATAAACAACCCTCCTTCTAATATCCTACGACCATGGTCTCATTTGTGAATTGACTTTGCAGGTCTAGAGTATATTTCAAGCGCCTAAATGCTTGACTTGTGTAATTCTCAGTGTGGACTTTGTTAGCGCTGAAAGCTACGAAAATGTGATAGAAGCCGGGCGTTAGGGAAATGTAAAAATAAAACAACCGATTAACCTGACATGAGGATGAAACAATGGCATTTAGAAATGAGGACGACAAAAAAGCGTATTGGAAGGAGAACTTAACTCTTCTTGCCAAGCTTTTAGTCGTATGGTTCGTGGTGTCGTTCGGTGCGGGCATTCTGTTTGCTGATGCACTTAATAGCGTACAATTTTTTGGCTTTAAACTGGGCTTTTGGTTTGCACAACAAGGCTCTATTTATGTATTCGTTGCTCTGATTTTTGTCTACATGGCAAAAATGAATGCAATGGATAAACGTTACGGCGTAGACGAGGAGTAATACGATGGATGTTCAATTATTAACGTTTATCATCGTTGGCGCTTCTTTTGCGCTGTACATTGCAATTGCTATTTGGGCTAGAGCTGGCTCAACAACAGACTTTTACGTAGCTGGTGGTGGTGTTCCACCTGTAATGAATGGTATGGCAACTGCGGCTGACTGGATGTCAGCGGCGTCTTTTATCTCCATGGCTGGTTTGATTTCTTTCATGGGATACGACGGTGCAGTTTACCTTATGGGGTGGACGGGTGGATATGTTCTGCTGGCACTGTGTTTAGCCCCTTACTTGCGTAAGTTTGGTAAATTCACAGTCCCTGATTTTATTGGCGATCGCTATTACTCTCAAACTGCACGTACAGTCGCTGTATTTTGTGCCATCTTTGTATGCTTTACTTACGTGGCAGGTCAAATGCGCGGTGTTGGCGTAGTATTTAGTCGCTTCCTTGAGGTTGATATTGTTGCCGGTGTTGTCATTGGTATGGTGATTGTATTCTTCTATACCGTGCTAGGTGGCATGAAAGGGATCACTTACACTCAAGTTGCACAGTACTGTGTACTCATTTTCGCGTACATTGTTCCAGCTGTCTTCATCTCAATCATGGTGACAGGTCACATCTTACCGCAAACCGGCTTCGGCGCTACGCTGTCAGATGGTTCGGGCATGTTTATGTTGCAGAAACTCGACAACCTATCCATAGAACTCGGGTTTAATGAGTACACTTCCGGTACTAAGAGTACAATTGATGTGTTTTTCATTACTTTCGCACTAATGGTGGGTACAGCGGGCTTGCCACATGTCATCGTTCGCTTCTTTACCGTACCTAAGGTGCGTGACGCACGTAAGTCTGCTGGTTATGCATTAGCTTTTATCGCTATTTTGTATACCACAGCGCCTTCTCTTGCTGCTTTCGCTCGTGTGAACATGATCGAAACTATCAATGGTCCAGAGATGACAGGTACTAGCTATGAGCAAGCGCCGTCATGGATCAAAAATTGGGAGCAAACTGGACTTATCCAATTTGATGATAAGAACGGCGATGGCATGATGTTCTACTCGGGTGATGAGCGAAACGAAATGAAAGTTGATCGTGACATCATGGTACTTGCTAACCCTGAAATTGCCAATCTTCCAGCTTGGGTAATTGCCTTGGTTGCGGCAGGTGGTGTGGCAGCTGCACTGTCAACATCGGCGGGCTTACTCTTGGTTATCTCGACCTCGGTGTCTCATGACCTTCTGAAACGTAACTTTATGCCGGATATCAGTGATAAAGCCGAGCTATTCTATGCCCGTCTAGCGGCAGGGGTAGCGATTGTTATTGCTGGCTACTTTGGGATTAATCCACCGGGCTTTGTGGCACAGGTCGTAGCATTTGCCTTCGGACTCGCGGCATCGAGTTTCTTCCCTGCGATTATCATGGGTATCTTTAGCAAGCGTATGAATGATAAAGGCGCAGTATCAGGCATGATTGCCGGTTTGGTATTCACCGCGGCGTATATCATTTACTTTAAGTTTGTGAATCCAGCGGCGAATACGCCAGACAACTGGTGGTTCGGAATTTCGCCAGAAGGTATTGGTACTTTAGGTATGATGGTGAACTTCCTAGTTGCATTCGTTGTGTTCAAGATGACTGACGAAGCGCCTGCGGAAATTCAGGAGCTGGTTGAAAGCATCCGCTATCCGAAAGGTGCAGGAGAGGCATCTGCACACTAATCCGTTGCTGTTGAACAGCACGATGTGAATCCAGCCAGCCCATTTGTACGCAAATAGGGCTGGCTTTTTGTTTATAAGGAATAGCCCGATGGCCGAAATTGCTCAACAAGTCAGGGATTTTCTTTCTGTTTCCGCCCCTTTTGACATGCTCTCGCCGACAGAGATCGAACACCTCGTTAAAGGTGCAGAGTTAATGTATCTCACTGAGGAGTGTGTTTCAGAACTCACTCACAATATTTCGGGTTTGTATTTGATTCAAAGCGGCCAATTTTCGGTCGTTGACAGTAACAAAGGAAGTCGCCATTTGAGCGAAGGCGATTATTTTGGCTATCCAGCTTTTCTTGACCGCACCGACTATTCGATAGACATAAAAGTCGACAATCCAGGGTTAGTTTACCGTTTCTCAGGTGATGCATTCACATTCTTACTCGAGAAAACGTCGGTCAGCCATTTTTTCAATGCGCTTCAGTCGAATAGTTTACAACATCAAATGTTGGAAGACTCTAACTCTATGTGGCTATACAGACCGTTGAGAGAGGTTGTCAGTAAAGCGCCTGTGAGTATCTCCAAAGATACCACTATTCAGGATGCCGCCATTAAGATGACTGAGTATAGGGTATCTTCACTGTTAATTACCGAAGACGAAAAGTTAGTTGGAATTGTAACTGATAGAGATTTACGCTCTCGTGTAGTGGCTGAGGCCCTTCCCTATACTGATGCAGTATTCTCAGTGATGACGAATACACCTGCCAGTATTAGCGAAAATAAAACCATGTTTGATGCTATGGCGTTGATGAGCGAGAAAAACATTCATCATCTACCCGTGGTTAAACTGAATACCCAATTACCAACGGGGATGGTTACTGCGAGTGATATTGTTAGATTGCAGCGTAGTAACGTTCTTTTTATCATCGGTGAGCTCGCCAAAGCAGAGAGCTTATACAGCCTCGCGCGACTTTCTTGGCAACTGCCACATTATTTCTCCGCTCATGCCAAGCGAGTAGGGGACTTTGACATTGCGGGTAAGATTCTGTCCCAGGCAACAGATACAATGACTCGAAAGCTGATTGGATTTTTTCAAGAAGCTCATGGAAAAGCACCTATGTTGTTTGCTTGGCTGGTTTATGGTTCACAGGCAAGAGAAGACCAAACCATGGGGTCGGATCAAGACAACGCCTTACTACTTGCTAGCGATCCTACTCCCGAACAGGCTGACTACTTCAAGGCGATGTCAGAGTATGTATGTCAGGGGCTAGCCAAATGCGGTATCAAACTCTGTGATGGTAATATTATGGCGAGCAATCCAGAGCTGAGGCTATCGTTGGAAAAAGCCGTAGAAGAAGCAAAACGCTGGGTTAATGCGCCCACAGGCGATGCTATTATGCACTTCAACATCTTCCTAGACGCGCGCTGTGCCGCAGGCGACGTGAGTTTGTTCAAGCAACTCCAATCTAGAAGAGCGCCATTGTTAAAACAAAGCATGTTTTTAGCTGCATTGGCCAGACACACTAATTCAATTGCCGTACCTCTATCCGTTTTCCAAAAGTTTGTTTTCGAGAAAGGAGCCAAACAAAAGGATGCTATAGATATCAAGGTGAGAGCTGTGGCACTAATCAACAATATTGCCCGCGTATATGCGTTGGCAAGCGGCATATCGGAACCAGGTACGTTGGCAAGATTAAAAAGCATCGATGCTGGTTCAGGACTATCGCAAAAAGATGCTAAAAACTTGGCTGATATTTGGGTGTTTATGAATCGTTTGCGTTGGCGGCATCAGTTATCTCAAAACGTCACAGATAACCTAGTTTCGATATCTGAACTGTCGTCTATTGAAAAGCATCAGCTTAAGGCTGCCTTTAAAGCGATCGACCGTGCTAAGCAGGCTATGGTGTTGCGGTTTTCAGGTGGTGTAGGGTGAGCTTTTTTCGCGCAATCAGCACGTGGTTTAAGCCTGCTTTATCCAAGGAGATTGCTAAGCGTACGCTAGGAGAGTTCAAGTTTCTTGCAGCCGATCTAGAACTAACATCTCTTGATGCTAGTGAAGCTCATATAACTTCAATAGGATGGGTCGAAGGGCGATTGAATTGCATCGACATCAGTTCATGTGAGTATGGCGTAATTCGTACGCGTAAACCTCTAGGGCAAAGCCCGGTGATACATGGTCTGACTAATGAAACTGTTGACGATGGAGAATCTATCGAAGCTTATGCGAAAAAGCTGTCTGCTCTAACACTGGATTACATCTGGGTATTCCATAATGCTGCTCTTGACCTCAGCGTATTGGATAGGGCATACCAAAAACTTAGTTTAACCCCAGTAACGGTTGTTTATTTCGACACTTTGCAAATGGCGCTTTACGAGCTTAAAAAGCGACACCAAGTCGTTCCCAGTAATAGCGCCAGTTTGAGCGCTTGCATTGCACGAGCTAATTTACCGGATTTTCCTGCACATAATGCCTTAGATGATGCGTTCTCCACTTTACAGCTGTGTTACTGGCAGCTTTCAAATTTGGGAGCAAAGCCTGCCACTCAACTCAATGAATTACTGCATACAGGAGCAATTAAGGCGGTAACGTTAGGTAAAGCGAGCTAAGCATCATTGGCGAGAGAAAATACTCGGTTTCTACCCTGAGATTTCGCTTGATAGAGATTTTGATCGGCGAGTTGCAATATAGCGTCAATTGAAACATCTTGCTTAGGCAAACGGGTTGCTACGCCACCACTGATTGTCACTCTGCCAAAAGAAGATAAATCGTGAGCAAGATTTAACTCATACACAGTGTTCGAAAGTCGCTGAGCTACCTCAGTAGCTCCAGCGAGTTCGGTATTGGGAAGGAGTACGAGGAATTCTTCACCGCCAATCCTCACCAGTTTGTCCATTGGACGTTGAAGTGCTTTTTTTAAAGCAGCGCTGACACGCCATAAACAATCGTCACCACTCATATGCCCATAGTGATCATTAAATTGTTTGAAATAATCGATATCAAATATGACTAGAGACAACGGAGTTGTATTTCTGTCACCTTCTTTAACGAGCCTTGGTAGAAAATCCTCTAGATAGTGGCGGTTATAAGCACCGGTAAGCCTGTCTAAATAGATTAACTTTTCCAGCAGATCATTCTTTAGTTTATGAGAGAGGTGTGACTTGACTCTGTTACGCAGGGTGCAGGAGTTCACCGGCTTTTCTACAAAATCAATGCAGCCAGAGTTCCAGCAGCGACTTTGCTCTTCATCAGTGACGGTTGCAGTAACAAACATGAAGGGTATGTGGGATTTATCCGGGTCAGCTAACAGCTTCTGTGCAGTTTTGTGCCCATCCAGTCCTGGCATTACTACATCAAGAAGAATGAGGTCTGGCTGGTGCTGATCACAGAACGCGAGTGCTTCCTCGCCAGAAGCTACGCCAACGACTTTTGCAATATCTTTAAGTAGTGTTTCTAAAACGAGTCGACTACTTATTTGGTCATCAACTATGAGTACCAAGCAATCTTTAAGTTTTCTCGATCCACTGTTATTTAAAAACACCAACATCTCCGTCGTTCATTTAAGCGCTTTGTAGCTATCAATATTCCCAAAGTACTGATGGTTAGAATACTCTGCTATTAAGACAAGGTAAACCCTGTAACTATAGTCGCTTTTATGCGACGAGTTGTAGGAATTTCAATGTAAAATAAATGTTAAATCTACTGCGGCGGCTATACTTTATACAAATTGTGATTGAGGGCAGTTATCATGATGTATCGAATAGCTATAGTCGTTTCCAGTTTACTTTTGTTTTCCTGTGCGTCCACAGAGTCGCCCATTGCAAACCAACCATACCCCGCACTGAATGACGAAAGGTTTCCCAGTTTTGAGTTGTTCCCTGTAGAGTCAGAACAAGAAATTTTTTACTTAGACGAACAAGCGCAAGATTTTGTGCAAAAGGCCTTAATAAGCAGTAACTCTTTAACTCCAGACTTGAATAAGCTTGTCGCCAATATTTTTGATTACTCAGAGATGGGGTTATTGTATAGAAATACTGCGAATTCTGTGGCTAATACAACCTTCCACTCACGTGCCGCAAATTGCTTGTCTTTGTCCATCATGACCTATGCGATGGCTGACTATGCCGGATTTGAAGCAACATTTTATGAAGTCGATATTCCTGAATATTGGACGAGAAGAGATGGATTTAGCTTGATTAATGGCCATGTAAATATGCGTATTGGCAATCGATTAGAGACGAATATTGCAACTACTGCATCTCGTTCTATTGATGTAGATTTTGATCCACAAATGATACGACGTCATTTTCCTCGCAACAAAATTACGAAACAAGAAATCGTCACTATGTTCTACAACAACAAGGGAGCCGATGCACTCATAGAGAATAGCTACACTCGAGCTTATAGTTACTTTAGAGAGGCGGCGTTATTATCGCCACACATCCAACAAAGTTGGATTAATCTGGGCGTGCTATACCGTATGGTAGGAGATTATGAGGCGGCTGAAACCAGTTATCGCTATGCGCTTTCTCTGGATGATGAAAGCTTAACGGCGTGGGAAAACCTTTCAGTATTATATCGACGAACTGGGCGAGAACAGGAAGCCGACGAGATTCTTGCCAAAGTTGAATCTCGTCGAGTGTCGAACCCTTTTTACCACTTCATATTGGGTGAGCAAGCGCTAGATGACGGACGAATCGATGAGGCGCTTTCTCACTACCGAAAAGCTTACAAATTAGATAAAACTCGTCATGAGGTCCTATTTGGATTAGCGAAGGTGCATTACGAGTTAGGGGATGTACATACGGCTCAACGTTATATTAGAAAGGCGGAACAAGTTGCGCCAAGTAATCAAGATAGAGAGCGATACCAAAGCAAATTGTCTACTATAGTGAGTATGATTAATTAAAAAGAGGGGCATAAGCCCCTCTTTTTAAATCAGATTACGCCAAGTTCTTTAAGGCGCTCTTGAAGGTAAGTGCCTGCTGTATGTCGCTCTGACAGCTTAACATCTGGACGAGGGTGTAAGAACAAAGGCAATGAAATACGAGATTTCGTTACATCGGTACCCTCGGGGTTTATGACCCTATGTGTCGTAGAAGGGAAGTAGTGACCTGAGGCTTCTTGTAACATATCACCGATGTTTACTATCAAATTACCAAAGTCACAAGGAACGTCTAACCAACTACCATCTTTAGCTTGCACCTGGAGACCAGGTTCGTTAGCCGCTGGTAGAATAGTGATTAAGTTTATGTCTTCATGAGCGGCTGCGCGAATCGCGTCTAGCTCTTCATCGCCTTGCAGCGGTGGATAATGCAACACGCGTAACAGTGTTTGGTCACTGTCTTTAATCATATTGCCCAATGGTTGGCTGTAATGCTTGCTAACATCTGCAGGAGAATGTGATTCAATCCAACCAAGAAGCTCTTTTGCCAGTGTATTCGCTTCGTTGTAATACTGGTCTAGCTGCGGTCGTAAGGCATCTGGGCATTGGCCCCATGGGTAGTAGTGGTAATACTCTTTGATGTCTTTTTTAGTAAAACCTTTGGCTACTTCCGATACGCTTTGAGGGAAAAAGCCATCTTGCTTTCCCTTGTTGTAAAGAAAGTCTTGCTTTTCTTCGCTATCAAAAAAGCCTTGCCAGTTATCGTAGATAGACTGAACAAGTGACTGTTGGATTGGATGGTTCTTTAACACACCGAACCCAGTTTCCCTAAGCGATTGCACGAAGGCTTCTTGGGCATTTTCGGCTGTATAGTCAACAGCAACTAATTGCATAATAAAATCCCATAAATTTGAACAACAGCATTATAAAGGTAGACCCTTTGCCGAGAAAGTCTCGGTGATTGATTTGAATCAATCACCGATTTATTAGTGAGTACTTTATTTAAAGTTGACCGAATAGTCTACTTTTTGAAGTATTAATTAACCTAAAGAAAGATAGAAGCCTGCAAGAGATGCACTCATCAAATTTGCCAAGGTGGCAGCAAATACTGCCTTGAGCCCCAATTTCGCAATTTCTTTTCGGCGGGTAGGTGCCATTGCACCAATGCCACCCATTAAGATTGCAATAGATGATAAGTTGGCAAAGCCGCATAAGGCAAAAGTAATAATAGCTTGAGAGCTTGCCGACAATGAGGATTGACTCTCAAGGAAGCTCAAGTAGGCTACAAATTCGTTGACGACAAACTTTTGCCCTATGAAGCTTCCTGCCAATCGCGCTTCTTCCCAAGGTACACCAATCGCCCAAGCGAGAGGTTGCAGTACGTATCCCAGAATTCCTTCGAAAGTGACGTCTTGATACCCTAATAAGCCGCCAGTCCAACCGATAAGACCATTGAGCATGGCAATAAGGGCGATGAACGCCAAAAGCATTGCACCTACGTTTAGCGCAAGTTGCATTCCTGAGGCAGCGCCACTGGCAGCGGCATCGAATACATTAGCGTACGTTGTAGCCTCTGTGTCCTCTTGGGTTAGGGTGTCGTTTGCGACCGAAGTTTCTGGAAGTATGATTTTGGCCATTAACAAACCACCCGGAGCGGCCATAAAACTCGCAGCTAACAGATACTTTAGCTCAACGCCCATACCTGCGTAGCCCGCCATCACCGAACCTGCGATTGACGCTAGGCCACCAACCATAACGGCAAACAACTCCGAACTCGTCATTTTGGGAATAAAAGGGCGTACGACCAGAGGTGCTTCTGTTTGACCGACGAAGATGTTTGCTGCTGCAGACATTGATTCGGGTTTACTGGTTCCCAATACTTTCTGCAGAAAACCGCCAATCACACGAATAATCACGGTCATTACCTTGAGGTGATATAGCACGGCAATTAGTGATGAAAAGAATACAATGACAGGAAGCACGTTGAAGGCAAAAATGAACGCGATAGACTTGTCGCCAACGGGCCCAAATAAGAAATTGATACCTTCTTGGCTGTAGCCAATAATATTCGCTACAAACTGTGTTGCTTTGAGCAGTAGCTCTTTACCCGGCTCAAAATAAAGTACGAAAGCGCCTACAATAGCTTGGAGAGCGAAAGCACCGCCAACAGTGCGTATATTAATGCTTTTTCTGGAGCTCGATAATAGAACGGCAATAGCAAGCAGTAGCGCAATGCCCAGTAAACTCACCATAGATATAATCCCTTACAATAGTGCTTGTTGAATGTGAGACTTGATTACATCCAACGCAATCTGGTTTTTCCCACCTTGGGTAACAACAACATCTGCAGTAAATCTGCTCGGTTCGATGAATTGATGGTACATAGGTTTAACGGTTTCTTCGTACTGTGTTGCCACTGACTCAAGGGTTCGTCCTCGTTCTTTTACATCTCGCATCATTCGGCGCATTAAGCATATGTCTAACGGAGTATCGATAAATATCTTGACGTCGAACAATGGAAGTAAGTCAGTAATCGCTAACAGCATAATGCCTTCTAGAATAATAACTGGCGCTGGGTCTAGCGTTTCAGTGTCAGGAAGGCGTGTATGGGTTTTGAAGCAGTAGTGCGGGTAGGCAATCGCTTTGCCTTCCCTTAAAGACTGTAGGTGAGTTTTGAGTAACTCATGCTCAAAAGCATTGGGATGATCGTAGTTATTGTTTTCCCTTTCTGCCATAGGAAGGTGATCTTGTGCACGATAATAGTGGTCTTCACGTAAGACTTGCACGGGGCGACCCTGCTCGGAAAATGCATTCAATAGATTTTCGGTAAAAAGTGACTTACCTGAGCCTGAAGCGCCAGAAATGGCAATAATTAAGGGTGACTGCATAATACTCAATAACAAACTAAACTGACGCAAAGATACGCGTTTGACCCTCGCGAATCAAACTAATATTCACGATTTGTCTTTTATTCGTTCCGTCTTTGTTTTGAAAGTTCTCGTTATTTCAACGTATTATGTGTCTTTTGAGTTAGTTTCCTATTATTTCTATATGATCCACTTCAAGGTGCTGAAGCGCATACGAATGTTGTTTTGACCTTGAGCCTTCGCCTTGTGCTCGAGGTGGATAATATCTTTCTTTCTCCGAGTCTAACCCCGAGAAGACCTCGTCGAGTGCAGCTCTAATTTCACTCAGTGTTTTATCTAAGTTCGCATTGAAATCTGGGCGTTTTCGTTTGGTATGGCCAAGTTCAATCAGTCGAGAAAAGGTCTTGTTAGCTAGGGTGACCAAATCCGAAGGCACATCTTTGTGAAGCTGAAGCGGTGCTTTTGGATCCGCAATACAGAATTTCAACAACGCGGTATAGAAGCAAAGTGGTTTGTTTTGCAATGTCACGACGTTGTCATTCACATTACAACTCAGTGTTTTCGTCTGTAAGTTAACAACTAAGCGCGGAGGTTCGCGAAGCGGCTCTACAGCGAGTTGAGTTTGCTTTTGTTCAGATTTTACGAATAAGGCGTAAATGGGGGCAAAAAGTAAACCTAGTACAAAAGCGATTGGACTAAATTGGACGGAATCTGCGTGCGGTAAAGAGGCAATGGCCACTGCTATTTTCTGTTCAGAGGTGCTTAGATTCAGGATTTTAACAGTCGAGAAAGCCTCGGGGACTTCTCCGCCAGAAACTCCTTGTAGAGACACTACCGCCAGCGGATAACCGCGTTCAGCTAATGCCCCGTTGAGTTGCTTTACATACCGTCCCACAGCCGAGGGATTTACCGGTGTATTAAGCGTATCATTGCCTACATCTACAAAACCTATATCTAAACTTATGCGTTGCTGAAGGTTATCAAAGGCGGTGTGATTAGAGATCCATGACGCACCCAATTGCCCAATGGCAGACATCAATTGGGCAAAGATTACAACGATAATTGAAGCAATCAGAACCTTAATTTTATCTTTCGGCGATAGTTCTATGGTCTTCATTCGCTGCAACCCTCTGCTATTTCAATGTTTTGATAGTAAGGTCGAGGGTGTGAACGAGCAATATCGAGGATAGTCTCTTGCGTAGCACAGTATAGGTCTGTGTTGCGCATTTGCATTTTGAGGTACCACTGCATACCGCTCACACTATCTTGCAGAGGTGTTGCATAGCTACTTGAAAAGGTCTGGTTGTCCTCATTCGCCCAATAGGAAGAAATAATGTCAACTTCACCTGCAAGAAGCGCCCGTCTTAATTCTTGGTGAGTGTTGTAATACACCATAGATATTGTCGATTCGCTTAGGCCGAGGTTTTGAATAATAGTTTTCGGAACAATGTGCCCAGAACGACTACTTGGATAGTCTAAAAGCCCCAATCTCTTACCGAGTAAATACTCTTTAGAAAGGGTTGGACGTTCTCTCAATGCGATAAAAAAGGCGCTGTAATCTGGGTATGATGCGAGTCTTGTCATACCGTAAATTCTATCAGCACCAAACGCTTGAACAGCGTTGCTTTTCACTAATGCTAAGTCGACAACACCGTGGTTAATATAACGGTAAGTGTCATAGTCACTTTGGCCGATGATCACAGAAACTTGTCCGTATTGACGTTTCACAACGTCGTTTGCACAAAGCCTGTCT
>NZ_BJKL01000020.1 GCF_006538345.1 Alteromonas sp. KUL49
TAGGGTTACTTCATCCTATCGTGTTTAACCACGCTTAGCTCTCACTTTGTCAAAAAAATTCACTTAAAATCAACAATTAAATTACTAAAGCCAATCTGAAAACTGTGTCAAAATAATTTACATAATGTACAAAACCAACACACAGGAACAACTTAAGTTTCTGATATATATAATTAAAAAACTATTGGCCAGATGTTTGTATTACCCGCGTGCAACTAATAATTTTAATATAATGAGGTCTAGGAATGAATTCCATAAAGAAAGGGTTACTTAAACTAGTTATCGTGATGAGTTTAGGTGTTGGTAGCTTTGCAAATGGCGCTGTTATTGAGAGTGTGACGTGGAATGGCAGTGAATACCTTCTATTGACCAAAACAAACGACTGGTTCGATGCGGAACTGGAAGCAGTATCACTTGGTGGACACTTGGTAACTATTAACGACCAAGACGAGCAGGATTTTTTATGGGGTTACTGGGGCGGTAATGGTTCTAGTACAAATAATGTTGGTTTTAGTGAAAATATTTGGATTGGATTAAACGATATTGACGCAGAGGGCGTTTGGGTATGGACAAGCGGAGAAACGTCAACATATACCAATTGGGCGTCCAGTGAGCCGAACAACGGTCATGGTACGGGCGAACACGTTGTTCACATTTGGCACAATAGAAATGATGGAACGTGGAATGACATCAATTCAGATCTTATCTCCTACGCGATAGTAGAACGAAGCATTCAAGTCCAAGTATCAGCGCCAAGTTCAATAATAGTGTTTATGGCTATTATTGGTGCGCTATTTATACGCAGAACATCTACACGTTAATCACATTATACTGTCAAAGGCGCGTTAGCTTCTGTTAATACGTCTTTGACAGTGCACAAGACTAATTACTAAACGCGAGATTCAAAAAAATCTGTCGCCTTGTTTATTATTGGTAAACTAATTTATCGGCTTGAGCAGATTGTGCATTGTGAATTTTTAAAACAATGTAAAAGGTCACAGCTGCCAATACAATATCGAGCACATTTGAAAACTGTGTTATTAGATTGAGTTCCATAATTTCATCTATACCGTCCCCGTCAAAGCGAAAAATAACTTGTCCTACAAATCCATTCAATAGCCATACAAACCACCAAATGTATAACATTGGCGAAACAGGAGATTTCTGCCATGTATCAATCGAGTGACTGGTTTGCCATATCTCTTTCATTGCTTGGTAGGGCTTAAACAACGCCATTATAGGAATGAAATAAAAACCAATAGACCAACCTGGTGTAAACTCCATATCTTTAGCTCCTAACTGACGAGAGTTCTCATTAGCTCGGTAGATCCATCTTAATATTAAAATCCCTGAAAGCACGTAATTGACAATATAAATGATGCCAATAATCATTTGTCTACGGTCATTAACCTCACCATCTGCAACCGCCTGTTCTCGATCGAAATAAACCCCATTTTTATAATCCGTTAGCAACTGGTACTCCATCACACCGGATACTATGGATACAAAAGCAATAATGACTTGTGCGTACAAAAAATACTTTACCCACTGGGTTAGCTTGTTTGAATTCTTAAATTCTGAAATCCCTTCTGACATGTATACCTCGACATGAAAGCCTATTTTCACGAGATTGAACCCGTATTTATTAAGCACTAACAATGACATAGTCGAACGAACGTATGCAAGCAATACGAGATAATGAATCGCACTGGAATGTTAATGTTGATGAGCTAAACGTTCGGGTTGCATTACAATTCTAGTCTTAAGAGACAAAAAAAAACGGGAGCCAATTGGCTCCCCTTTCAATATTCATCTACATGAATTACTCAGCGTTACCTTCGTCAGACTTAGGTGCTGGCTTTTCAAGAAGCTCTTTAATGCTCAGACGTACGCGGTTTTGGCGATCAATTTCCATAACCTTAACGTCTACCATTTGACCTTCTTCTAAGTAGTCAGAAACTTTATTCACACGCTCGTGAGCAATTTGAGAAATGTGAACCAGACCTTCTTTACCTGGTAGAACTTCTACAAACGCACCGAAGTCAACGATACGTGTGATTTTACCATTGTAAGTCTTACCTACTTCGATTTCTGCAGTCACTTGCTCAATCTTACCGATTGCGATGTCAGCTTTAGCGCGCTCAGTGGCGAAGATCTTAATAGTACCGTCGTCTTCGATTTCGATGTTGGTGTCTGATTCTTCAGTAATCTGGCGAATCATTG
Source organism: Alteromonas sp. KUL49 (assembly GCF_006538345.1). Classification (GTDB taxonomy): domain Bacteria; phylum Pseudomonadota; class Gammaproteobacteria; order Enterobacterales; family Alteromonadaceae; genus Alteromonas. Next base: position 2,224 of record NZ_BJKL01000020.1, read on the forward strand.
CACCACCTTTACCGATAACATCACGGATCTTATCTTGGTCGATCTTCATCGTGTAGATACGAGGAGCAAATTCACTAAGCTCTTCACGGTGACCGCCAATAGCTTCATCCATCACGTTTAGGATGTGAAGACGGGCTTCTTTTGCCTGCTTCAATGCAATTTGCATGATTTCTTTGGTGATACCTTCAATTTTGATGTCCATTTGAAGTGCAGTAATACCGTCGGTAGTACCCGCTACTTTAAAGTCCATATCACCTAGGTGATCTTCGTCACCTAGAATGTCTGAAAGTACAACGAAGTTCTCGTCACTCTTCACCAAGCCCATCGCGATACCAGCAACCGATGCTTTAATTGGTACACCAGCGTCCATAAGTGCCAATGAAGTACCACATACTGATGCCATTGAAGATGAACCGTTTGATTCAGTGATTTCAGACACCACACGTACAACGTATGGGAATTCTTCTTCACTTGGCATTACCGCTTGAATACCACGCTTAGCCAAACGTCCATGACCAATCTCACGACGCTTAGGCGAGCCAATCATGCCAGTTTCACCCACACAGTATGGAGGGAAGTTATAGTGAAGCATGAAACGGCTGTCGCGCTTACCTTGAAGCTCGTCAATCATCTGTGCGTCACGCTCTGTACCAAGTGTTGCAGCTACAAGCGCCTGCGTTTCACCACGAGTGAATACTGCAGAACCGTGTGTACGAGGAAGTACGCCGGTTGCAACGTTCAAGCCACGAACCATTTTAGGATCACGACCGTCGATACGAGGAGCACCAGAAAGAATACGTGAACGTACTACGTCTGATTCTAAGTCATGTAAAAGATCAAGCGCTTCTTTTTTGTCTTGCTCTTCATCTTCAGCAAGGATAGCTTCTAACGCTTTCTCAGTAGCAGCAGTTACCGCGTCTTTACGCTCTAACTTGTCTGAAATCTGATAAGCCGCAGTCATTTCTGCTTCAGCAAGTGCTTTTACTTTGTCTTTAAGTGCAGTGTTTTCCGCCTCTGGCGCCCAGTCCCATGCAGGAGTTGCAACTTCAGCAGCAAACTCGTTTACGGCATTAACAACTGTTTGTAGTTGCTCGTGACCATACATAACCGCACCAAGCATAGTGTCTTCAGAAAGTACGTCAGCTTCAGATTCAACCATAAGTACTGCGCCTTGAGTACCAGCAACAACTAGGTCTAGCTCACTTGATTCTTGTTCTTCAAAACGCGTGTTAAGAATGTATTCGCCGTTGCTATATCCAACACGAGCAGCACCGATTGGGCCGTTGAATGGAATACCAGAGATAGCAAGCGCCGCAGATGTACCAATCATCGCAATGATGTCAGTAGGAATATCTGGGTTTGCCGACATTACCGTTACCACAACTTGCACTTCATTTTTGAAGCCTTCAGGGAAAAGTGGACGGATTGGACGGTCGATAAGACGTGCGATTAAGGTCTCACCTTCAGATGGGCGACCTTCACGCTTGAAAAAGCCACCAGGAATTTTACCTGCTGCGTAAGCTTTTTCTTGGTAGTTAACAGTTAATGGGAAGAAGTCTTGGTCTGCTTTGGCTTCTTTTTTACCCACTACGGTTACTAATACAGCAGTGTCATCCATACTTGCCATGACGGCTGCTGTTGCTTGACGAGCGATTACGCCTGTCTCAAGAGTTACAGTATGCTGTCCATACTGAAATGATTTTGTAATAGGAGTCACTATTTGTCCTTTAGTTTCAATCTTTATTGATCGCTTTTAAACGCGGCGCATAGTATAGCCCCGTATTCACGGTAATACCATTGAGAAATGCGAACAATCGAAAAATTCTACGCCCAGCAAAATCAAAATAGAGTGGTTTGTTTAACTGGGCGCAAAAATGACAAAACTAAAGTAATAGTTGTATGGTTTTAGCGCTTAGGAACAGGCGCTAGTCCCTTACCTGACCTTCACCACAGACCAAATATTTTTCTGCGGTTAGGGACTCTAATCCCATTGGGCCATAAGCGTGTAATTTAGTGGTAGCAATTCCAATTTCAGCACCCAAGCCAAGCTCACTCCCATCACTAAACCTTGAGGAAGCATTTACCATGACCACCGAAGCGTCAACAGCGCGCTGAAAGTACGATGCCTTTTCAGCATTTTCGGTACAAATAACCTCAGTATGATTACTACCAAAGCTCGCAATGTGCGCGATAGCGTCATCAAATGAATCCACTACACGTACAGCGATTTCTAAACCCAGATATTCCTCTCCATATGCATCTTCCGCTATTACATCGGCAGAAGGAAAGAACTCAGCTCCCGCCTGGTTCACGTGGATCTTAACTTTGTGTTGCTCAAGGGCTTGTGCCGCTAATGGGAGGAAACGTTGGGCTATTTCTTTATGCACAATGAGCCCCTCTAACGCGTTACATACCCCAGTGCGCTGGGTTTTGCCATTGAGTAGCAATGCCAGTGCTTTATTAACATCAGCGTCGCTGTCTACGTATAAGTGGCAAACACCTTTAAAGTGTTGAATAACAGGCACTTTAGCATTATCTGTGACATAGTTAATCAAGCCTTCACCACCCCTAGGGATGATAACGTCAATATAGTCACGTTGACTCATAAGCTCTTGCATTAAGCCTCGGTCAGGATCTGGGACGACGGAAATAAGGGCTTCGGGCAAATCATAATCAGACAATACTGCTTGCATGATTTTAGCGATGGCTAAGCTGGTATCCAATGCCTCTTTACCACCACGAAGGATCACAGCATTACCAGACTTAAAGCATAGCGCTCCAGCGTCTGCTGTAACGTTGGGGCGCGCCTCGTATATCATGCAGACGACACCCAAAGGGATACGCATTTTTTGAATCTTGATACCGTTAGGACGAATGCCTAATTCTCGGATCGCACCAACGGGATCAGGTAACTCAGCTACCATTTCAAGCCCAGCGGCCATTGCTTCGACGCGGCTGGCATTGAGAATTAATCGATCAACCATAGCCGCATCAAGATTATTTACCTTGGCGCGCTCAACTTCTCGCTCATTAACTGAAATGATGGTTTCGCTTTGTTCGCGAATAGCTTTTGCCATGTCGCGCAGTACGTTGTTTTTAACGTCTTCATCTAGCACAGATAAAACGTGTGCAGCCTTTTTAGCGCCCTGTGCAATCTGAGTGATAATGCTCATGCTTACTCCACATGTTGTTTTTATTGTTATTTTTGATGATGTCGCGGTGCGTACCCTTCTGCGCCAAGAATAACAAACCCTACAACTGAGTTATACTGCTAACGATTGCTTAATTGGAAACTGATTTGGCATATCATATTAACGAATATCAAGCGTTATGTTTTTACTCACGCCACGCATTGTTGAGGGAACTGTTGAATCCGGCGCGCAATGATGAAACTCAGAGGAAATATGACTGACCATACCAATGCCAATACCAGCGCTGTAGTAAACGTTGTAAAACCAAACTCAACTGCTCCGAGTTTGGCACCACCAAGATAACTCAATGGCGCAGCTATTGCCCCCGCAATAACACACAGCCAGGGCCTACCTTCGAACATACTCATACTGTGCTGAAGCGTTCCAGCATAGGCGCCCCAAAGTAGTACCAGCCAGAAAGGAATCACAAGTTGATTTGCATAGCTTTCAAAAATGAAAACCCCAAATGTCATCAGGGTTGAATCTACCAACATACCGATCAGCATAATGGTCAGAATTAAAATAGCATCCGACCTCACCTTAGGAGTCAACCACAGCCAAATTGCCATGAGCAAAAGGACACCGATGACGGCTTGTGACTGAAACAAAATCAACAACCACCATATACATTGAAACCATACTAAATTAATTACTTTTAGTAGGTTGGGATTTAAACTTGAAGGAAAGTTGAGAAGGCGCGATATCATTTATTTACTCCAGTAAATTATGACTAATATTACGCCAATTCAATAAGGACAGTTCAATTAAGACGATGTTTATTTGTATTAAGGCCTAGGCATTACTGACATTGGGTAACATTCCCATTGATGAGGTATGCAACCATTCTTCCAAGGCAGCTTTAGCAAGTGGTCTGCTAATATGGTAGCCCTGAGCAATATCACAGCCCCACTCTTTTAGAATTTCCATAGACTCTTGGTCTTCAACACCTTCTGCCACCACTTTTAGCTCGAATACTTTAGCTAAGCTCAATACCGTATGTACAATCTGCTGGTCGTTCTCGTCGCTAGACAAGCTCAAAATAAAGCTTTTGTCGATTTTGATGGTGTCGACAGGTAAGTTCTTGAGATACGCCAGTGAGGAATACCCCGTCCCAAAATCATCGATGGCAAATTTAAAGCCTTTAGAGGTAAGGCCGTTTAAATTCTCTACTGCGAGTTCCGCATCCTCAACCAAATCACTCTCGGTAATTTCTAGTTCTAATGCCGAGGGTTGCAAATTGGCTGCTTCAAGCATGCCTTCGAGCTTGCGTAATAGCGGTTTATTTTGAATGTCTTGCGTAGATAAATTCATTGCAATGGTAAAGCTATACCCTTGCTCTCGGAAATAGGCAAGATCTTGGATCGTTTGATTCATCACCCAGGTGGTCACCTGTTCTATCAAGCCGGCTTGTTCCGCTATAGTGATAAACTCATCGGGTGGCACAAAACCCAGTTTACTATTATTCCAGCGAATTAACGCCTCCATGCTACAAACAGTCATTGTGTCCAAATCAACTTTAGGTTGATAAACCATAGATAACTCAGACTGTTGACTCGCAAGAGACCGCTTCAACTCTGTAGTAATAGTAAGACGGCGTAAATAGCGTTTTTCCAATTCTGGCTGATACTTGACCAACCAACTTCCAGAATGAATCGCTTCATCGGTGACAATATTCATTTTGCGGAATAACTCTTCAGAGTTAGACGCATCCTCTGGACACGACACAGTAGCCATGGCAATTTTAACTGGAATAGCGATGAGATTACTTTCAACGGGTTGCTCTAGGATATGACGCAATGTTTCCAGTTTTACGTCATCGAGTGGGGTGTCACTGATGTATATTATCTCGCCACCAGCTAACCGAGCAGCAATTCCGGGCCAACGCAACAAACGCTCAGCCAATGCTTTTAACGTGTTATCACCGTTAGAGTATCCGTATAAATCATTTATCGTTCTAAACCCAATCACAGTAATTGCGACTACTTGTAGGGGTTTAGACTTCGCCATATTGTCTTCAAAAAAGTGCTCTACGTAATTGCGATTGTAAAGCCCCGTTAATACGTCATGTTGCGCCTGATAGCGGATTCGTTGTTCACGATACTGAATACGGTCCTGCATTCGACTAAACGCATTAGCTAACGCTGAAATTTCTTTTAATCGGCTGCCTTTCTTGAGGTTTGCATCATATTCTCCCTCTGCTACACGATTCGCGGCAAAGACCAAGTTTGATACAGGTTGGCTCACGTTACGCGCGAGCACCATTGCGATACCTAACGCGACGGCAATCGCCACAAGTGTCAACACCAAAATGGTGAGCTGAATTTGCGTAAACGCATTGTATGCATTGGTAACATCGACAGCGACTGTAATTTCCATCGGTGCGCTACCCACAGAAGAAATATCAACTACCCTACTCACGTAGGTGAGCTCACTACCAAATGTGACGTCTAACCACGAAGGCGTTTGTTCATTGCGTAAAATGGACAACGCTTTTTCGGCTGGCAATGTGGAAGCAATAATGGCCCCTGAGGTTCGGTCACTAATTACGATTTCAGCCTCAACTAAACCTTTTAAGTCATCTAACAACGCCTTGTTAAACTTGATGCCGGTTAGGAGGTAGTAACGAAGAGTAGGAATTTCTACCGGAAACACATTGAACTGGATGAGCGTGTCGCTAACCACAAAAAAACCATTTTCGCGCCCTTGCTCAACAAGCGCTTTACTCGCAGTTAGTGTTTCGCCAGTAATGAGTAGCGGTGAATATGCTGCAACAACAGTATGCTCAAGGTCCACCAACCCGATAACGTCTGTATTAATTCGTTCGGCATAACTATCGAAGGCCGCTTGTATAGAGGGTTGGTCCGCGGTACCAACCGCACGCCTGAAATCGTAAGAGCGAAGTAACACGTTTGATACGCTACTGATAATTTCTTGCCTATCATCAATAAGGCGCTGCAACACTCGCTGGGTAATCACAATGTCACTATCGAGGTTTTGCTGAACCAAGCTATTGGCAGATTTCCACACTCCCGCCACAATTAGCAGCGCAGTAATTACAATACCACCGAGTAGTGTCCTAAACAGGCTTTGACGTAAGGAAATTTGCACGGTTAGTTTGCCTTTAACGCGTCATTTCGCATGTGAGTGTATTTCCATGTTTATACAGTGCAATTTAAGAATAGCTCATTATGTTGAAGACTCATAATGATTAACACACTGTATTTTCAGTACATTAATAATAAATATTTGCAAAATTTTGAGTTATTTACTACCCCTTTCGCCGAATCAGTGAGTTGCTGCGTTAAACTTTGCTGTATATAGGTTAATATTTACTCAAAACCCTTTAAGATTCACTTAATAGTAACAGAACATACTGATTTTGGTGACTTTTGTTTGTAGCCATTCATGATTGACGACTCTGTAGTGCCTTTTGATACTGCAGAGGTGTTTCTGAAAACTGACGTTTAAACTGAGCAATAAAGTGAGAAGGACTGGAGAAATTGAGGTCATAACTAATTTGTGTGATTGAATGTTTACCTAAACTCAACTGCCTTGCGGCTACATGTAACTTATGACGCAGTAGGTATTCAGAAAAACTACATCTAAACACTTTTTTAAATTGTCGAGAAAAATGGGATGGAGACATATTACACATAGACGCAGCCTCTACCATCGAAAAGTCGGCGCCATCAGTCGCTCGCAGCGTATTAACGACGGGAAGAAATTTGTTGACCTTATCTGTCGACTTAATATCGACGGGTGACGGCGCTCGCACCGGGACACCGTAATCAGCAATCGTAAGAATAATTAACTTCAACAAGGTGAGACTTTTCTGGCTATGGGGGTCCTGTGCAAAGCTTTCTTTTAACCATGCTAATTGAGTCTTCAACTGCAAAATGTATGTCTCAGGAAGCCTAAAGTGATTGTTTTGTTTAAAAAAGCTCTCGCAGGTCAACAAGTCCTCATCATTAAAAAACTCAGGTAGCACTTGCAGAATATGCCAAGACTTTGCTTTCGGGCTCACTTCGAAATCGTGAACATCAAGTGCGGTGGTAAAAACCACATCATTATTTTGTAAACGTGAATTACCCTGTTGGCCGAAATAGTCCCCCTCGATATCATCGAAAATAATAAACTCGTGCACTTCGTGAAAGTGCATAAAACATGTGTAAGGTGCATCTTTTTCATAGTTGACGTGATGAACTTCGAATACATCGCCACGCTCAATACTATAGGGCTCGCAATAAACGTTCTGCATAGCTATAACAACTCATTAACCAATACAAGATAATGATACTATTATCCTAAGATGTCTATATTGATTAGCAAATTGGGCATATATTTGATATTTCACGCGCATAATCTGACATGAAACTACCATTAGCTGTGTTGCAATATTCCTTATCGTTAACACTCGAGTCTTCAAATTATGCAAGCAAAAGCCATCATTTCAGACGGTAAAGGAACCTTTAACTTATCAACAGTAACTATCAACCCACCCGGTGAAGGAGAAGTCAGAGTAAAAATCATGGCGGCCGGATTGTGCCACACAGATTGGGACTCCATCACCAACTGGAACAAAACTTTTGTCGTAGGACACGAGGGTGCAGGCATAGTAGAGAGCGTAGGAAAAAACGTTACTGATGTCAGTGTTGGTGACAAAGTCATTCTCAACTGGGCCATTCCTTGTGGAAAGTGTTTTCAATGTAGGCAAGGAAACTTGCATATCTGTGAACGTCACTCCCCAGTATGTGGATGCGGATTAGAAGGCCACGCCCATATCGACACTACCACTCACGATGAGTCTCCCATTGAGCGTTCATTTCATTTGGGAACATTATGTGAGTATGCCGTAGTAAAAGCCCAAGCCGTGGTTAAGATTGACAGTGATATTCCTTTTGCTGCAGCCTCCATCGTTGGCTGCGGAGTAATGACAGGATGGGGATCGGTAGTAAATGCAGCAAAAGTCGAGGCAGGAAGTAGCGTGTGCGTTATTGGCTGTGGTGGTGTGGGCCTTAATGCTATCCAAGGAGCCAAACAATCGGGGGCCTCTAAGATAATCGCCATTGATATCAGTGAAGCGCGCTTAGAGCAGGCAAAAGAATTTGGTGCCACCCATGGCGTAGTAGCCAATCGAGAGGATTTGGATTTTGTGCAAGTACGTGAAGAAGTTCGCACACTTACTGATGGTAGAGGCGCTGACTATGCTTTTGAATGTACCGCAATTCCAGCGCTTGGTTCAGCGCCCCTTGCTCTCGTTAGGAATGCAGGAACCGCAGTTCAAGTAAGTGGGATCGAACAACGCATTGACTTTGACTGCGAGCTATTCGAGTGGGATAAAAAATACATCAACCCTTTGTACGGAATGTGTAACCCAGAAAGAGACTTCAAAAAGATCATTGCGGGTTACCATAATAAACAAATTAAGCTTGAAGAACTGGTAACGAAAACCTATACCCTTGAGAACGTTGCCGACGGTTTTGACGACATGTTAAACGGCAGAATCGCCAAAGGTGTGGTGCTTATCGGTGAATTAGGAGAAGTTGGAGCAATAAAATAATGTCAGTCCTCAGGGTAGAAAAATCTAACAGCCAATTTACACAAGAAAACGTAACTCGCCTTACCCTTCACTCCAGTCATACTGCACGAAGACATGACATAACGGTTTATGCTAAGGGAGAATTGAGCCCAAATACGCCCATGATAGTTTTACTCCATGGTGTTTACGGTTCACACTGGGTGTGGATGGAACTCGGTGGAGCACATTATGTCTATGAACGCTTGAAAAAACAGGGGCTCCAAGACTTTGTTCTGGTGATGCCATCAGATGGTGGACTATGGGACGGCTCAGGTTATCTACCGCTTCGATACTTGGGTAACTATGAACAATGGATAATGGATGATGTTATCCAAGGCGTTACCTCTCTGATTCCATGTTTAACAGAGCAGAGCCCCGTCTATCTCTCAGGATTATCTATGGGGGGGTACGGCACCCTTCGTTTGGGGGCCAAGTACCCAGAACGCTTCGCGGGGCTCTCTGCGCATTCTTCCGTGACTAGCCTTGAGGATTTGCAGCAGTTTATTGAACTTCCTATTGATGAATATCATAGCGAAGACAGTAGAGAGCCAGATCTCTTACATTGGTTTAACAAAAACAAAGAAAACATTCCCCCACTTCGCTTTGACTGTGGCGTGGACGATACCTTACACCAAAGTAATGTAGCACTTCACAACGCCCTCACCTCGCTGGGAATACCTCACAGTGTAGAATTTTTCCCAGGGGGTCATGAATGGGCTTATTGGCATGAACATCTTGAGCAAACACTGTGGTTCTTCAACGACATTCAGAAACAGAAAGCGATTGAGCAGGTGCGTCAGTCTTGACGCACCTCACCATTTGTCCAATGAATATCAATTTTGGGCGTTTTGTTACACTGACCTAGACCAAAGTGAAGGGACGTGTCGAAGTTTGTGGAGTAATTTGCTCCGGTTGCCCCTACTCGTTTTTGCTGAGTCATGCCACATGAGACGACCGTCACTACCGCGCCTTTGGGTGATGCCTGTGCGTCGGGGCTTGGTTGAACTTCAACCTGTACGTAACGATTGTCATTTTGTTGATGATTCTTGAACAAATGCCACTGCCCTCGCTCATTACCAACCACAAGGTCAAGATTTCCATCCAGATTGTAATCAATGACATCACCGCCCATACCTGACGCACCGAGCTCGTTTGACACAACACCATGCTGAGTAAGTGCTTTGTATTCCCTACTTCCATCAGTGCGCGCAGTATTTAAATAGACGATGGCGTGGTTTGGTGAAATAAGGTTACCTCGTCTAAAAAACACTAGGTCGACGAACCCATTGTTATCAAGATCTCCAACAGCTAGACCCGTTGTATGCTCCGGCGCCGACAACCCTGCGCTAGCAGAAACATCAACAAAATGATCTCCTTTGTTTTCCAGTAAAATATCATTCAGTCCCGGTTTGTGATCATATGCTGGGTAGTTCATTACATTATGAATAACACCACTAAAGGGTGAGAATATGTTGCCAGTAAAGCGCCAATTTTGATTGCCAACATAGCCAATATATACTCCTTTTTGATCTCGCGTTTTATCGGGGTAACCTAAAGCATCGCTACTTACCAGCGATATCGTTCGTCCAGAGTGGAGTTCTCCCTCATAAGGAAGCTTATAACCTGGCTCTGCGATATAAGGCAACTGTTCGGGCCATGGTGATTGATAGTTTTCGATTAATAATGTGTCGCCAATGGGGATGTCTCCGAAATCAAAAGGACCACGCTTGGTGTAAAATCCGAGGAGCTTCGATGAGGCATCGTAAAAGGTCTCTCCTTTTTCAAATGGCAGTCCACGACTAATCACAATATCAAAATCACCGTCATTGTCGTAGTCGAGCTCAGCAACCCCTGTAACGTCATTAATCGGCTTAGTGAGTACATTTGATGTCACATCATCAAATCTGAATTCAGATTTTCCTTGATACACTTTGAGTTTGCCGTGTCCATAAAGTAGCAAATCAACAAATCCATCATTGTTCATATCGGTTATGAGTGTTTTTTGTCCGTCTCCTTGGGACATAGGTAAAACCGACCGGAGCACTAATTCTCCACCGCCAGTATTTTCGTAGATGTAGTTTTCACTTTGACCTTTTTCACGAAGATCTCTCGTTGGAAAAGCAAAGTTAAGTAAATCAAGATCACCATCTTTATCCAAATCAACAAACTTAACCGTTCGACCACGCATGTTAACTAACGGCGTATCAAAATTGTCCCAAGGGACAAATGACCTAGTTTCATCAATAGTAAATATCTTACTGTTTCTCGCATTACTGCCGGCACCACCACCTCTAGAAACAACAAGCTCATAAGTCCCATCGCCGTCTAAATCTCCCACAGAAACACCGTGAAGATCTCCCATTAGAATGTCGAATGGCGGCGCAAATACACCACGGTTATTCCACATCACACGCAAACCATACCCGTGGTCATTGATAAGTACGTCTGGAAAGCCATCTTGGTCAAGGTCAGCAATGGTAGGAGCGTCCCATCCCTTGCGGTTCCTAGCCTCATTGGGGAATACACTTCGATTTTGCTCAACGAATAAAGAGGTTACGCGTAACTCAGTAGAGGTAGTTTGTGCTGCGGAACTACACGCACTAACGGTAAATAACGATGCTATTAAAGCAAACTTCTTCATTATTTGTCCTTGTCGAAAGAAGGGATATTTTTACTTTTTAATCAATCGAAAAGTAGGCTGAATATTTATGACTAATAGGAGTACCAGAGGCAGTTTCAGCCAGAAAGATTTCCCATCGATAGTCACCTTTTCCGAAGTCTTCAGACATATTGTCGAAGGGTAACGAAAGACTACCGTTCTCGTTAACTTCCATTGACAAGTCTCCGAGTTCGGTGTTTGAACTAGTGTTTATTAGTTTCATTACCAGAAGCCTGTCGTTTTGCGTTGCATAGCTAATACCTAGCGTAGCCTCTTGCTGACCGTCTATCTCTTCGGGCCATTGCACCAATTGAATACCTTCAAACAAAGGCGCTGCGTTGGGTATATCCTGAACGGAAATCATTTGCTGTAGTTCAGCAACTCGAGCGTTCCAATCCTTACCTTTGGGAACCATAAATACATTCACTCGATACCTTCCCACACTGGCATCCTCCAGCGGTAAAACAAAGGTTTGCGTACCGGAGTGAGAGACTCGTCTCGCTTGACGCATGACCGTTTTCCAGTCTGATGCACGTTGAACAGATACATAAACGTCTCTGGTTTTCCTGACCTCTGCGGTAACGTCAACCCTGATAGCGTCTTCATACCCAATGTTGTCAGATACCATAAGGTCATAAAGTACTTCGTCAGCGTGTACTGAAAGCGCTAAGCAAGAGATCATCACAGCACTTAGCGCAATTGAAACTCGGATTAATTGTTGTAAATACTGAATCATAGCTACCTCGATGTACGCATGACTTAAATCTCGAATCAGAGATTTAACTATGCGTGAGATATGTAAATAGAGAAAAACAAAAGCCGGTAATAACACCGGCTTTTTCAAGTAAGTCTACTGTTTAGTCTTCGATGGCTACGACACTGTAGTCATCTAGAATCAGTGATTCACCTTGAGGTAGGCCGAACACTTCCCATAGTGTAAATACGTCTGTCACTACGTTCCATGAGTCAGGAACAGCCCAAACGCTCTCACCTGTAGCATCATCGGTAAACTCGATGTACTGCCACTCAGTGGTAGACTCCAGTGTTACTGAGAACATACCAGCGCCGTCAAAACGGCCTGGGAAGCCTTGTGCACCGGCAGGAATACCTTCATACAACCAAGGAACAATGACTTTACGTAACGTCACAGGCGAGCTTGGAACACTGTTCAGCTTTACCCAAACTGCGTACTTAAACTTTTTGCCAATACTGTCAAGCCCAAGACCATAGGTAGAGCTATACCAGTTACGCTGTTTATTCCAGACTTGCTGAGTACCCCAGCTGTAGGGCACACCATCGTCATTAACAGCAGACCCTGCAGTCAGTTGTACCGAAGCTGCGGAATCTGAAACAACATCGGTAGACGCAGCAAAGCTGGCGTTACCACTATAGCCTGCCGTCACTCCATCCATGTTGAAGTCAATATTGAAACCCGCAGGATGAGCAGATTCACCAGGCGCACACATCAGGTTTTGAACCACATTCAATTCAATAGAACGACCTGCTACAGCACTAATTGGTGTTGCACCCGTATCACCTGACACCAGTGATACATCGATATTGCCGTTAACACCGATATTGTCAGACACATTGATGATACCCGTCGCACCAAAGCCATTTGCCGCGGAACCTGCTACCATCATGTCAGCAGCATTTGAACTTACAAAATCGTAGCCGTAGCTTCCTGTTAGCTCTCCATTAAGAATCGAAGGCTCTACAGCAATACCGGCAGCAACACATGAAGGTACTGTTTTGTCGCCTGTCGGCGCTCCAAGTTCGTCCACATTACCGTTTGTTATCGCTATAGTGAATGCCGCTGTTACAGTAACGTCCGCCGTGGCCGACGCATCAGGGTTATCCACACTCGTCGCTGTAACCGTGGTAGAACCAACGCTAACACCAGTAATAACACCATTTTCATCAACAGATGCAATATCAGTATCTGCCACACTGTAAGTCATCGCAGCATTACACGCGTAACTTGGTACAGTAGAAGCAATAACTTGTGCCGTTCCACCTGCAGGCATTTCAACCGCAGACGCAATAACTTCTGTTACAGGATCGTCGATGGCATTTACCGTTAATGTCATTTGACGACGTTCGCGCTCAGTACCTGGGGGCAATGACACACCGTTATCGATTAGATAGCTAATGTTGTACACCGCAGATGTTGGAAAGTCAGGAATCCCATCACCTATTGGATTGCCATCCGCATCGGTCGCGCCTCTTACGTCAGTATCGTCACAAGCGCGCAACGACTCAGCAAATTTATCTGTATCAATCAAAAGCTGAAGGCCATCACTTGATAACTGAAAAGGCGATATCGTTTGATTTGAAATGGTGTTTGACTCAGTTTGTGGTGTAATAAACCCATCCAGCGCTTCAAACTCCATCTGATTGATAAAAATTGTGCCATCAAAATCCGACAGCGGTGCTCCACCCGCGCTAGCACCTTGAAGTAGGTCAACTGCTACAATTCCACTGTTCTCAGATACCGACGCAACAATCGCGTCGTTTTCGAAAACAACGTTATCGCTGCTTCCAAAATTAACATCGTATCCCTCGTCTGTTCCGCCGCAACCTACTAGCGCAGCTGGAACTATCAAAGACAATACGGTTTTCTTAAGTAAGTGATTCATCTTACTTCTCCCATTCTTTTTTTTTGGGAGGCAGGATCGCACCAGCCTCCCCCTTTCCAATAACTGACTACTTAAAAGTTGCCACGAATACCAACTCTGAACTGACGCCCAGTACGGTACTCAGCAAGCGTACGATCGGTCGTTACACCACCATCCAATGCGTTACCTTCATCGAGGACAACGTTGGTTTGATCATTTGCGTTGGTAAGATCCGTCGCATTTGATGCTGTGTAATAAACTCGACGAGTATCGTCAGTTAGGTTGATAGCTTGGAAAGTAAGACTAATGTTCTCAGTAACACGATAGCTAGAGCTAAAGTCTAAGCGGTGTGTTGCTTCTTGCCACGATGCACCACCAATAAGCCCACGGTTAACCAACTGGTCGTCGTTGAAGCGATACGCTAGACGAAGTTGAATGCCATCACGCTCCCAGAACAACGTTGTGTTGGCTGAGTGCTTAGGCGTGTACTCTTGTGGTAATGGCTTGAGGAATCTGCCAGTGCCTGGAATTTCCTCTTCGTCAGACTCTGAATCCTGATAGGTATAGTTGAAACTCATACCCAGTGAAGACAGCAGTCCTGGAAGGAAATCGTAGTTCTGCGTGTAACCAAGCTCTAGACCCTTGATTTCAGCACCTTTACCGTTACGTACGGTAGTAATCGACGCAACGTCACACTCAATACGCCACTGGTCGAAGAAACCTGCAACCTGACGAAGCGGCATACAGTCGTCTTCTCCACCCGGTGTACGATTTTCATCAAACGGAAGTAGCAAATCAGCACTTTGCAGATCGTACTCAGTACGTACGTCACGATAGTGATATGGCACTGTTACTGATTCTTCAAAGTTCTTCATGTCTTTATAGAACAAGGCTACAGATAATAAACCCGACTCGTTAAAGTACCACTCATAAGATAAATCTAAGTTGGTCGATTCAAGTGGCTGCAATGCAGTGTTACCTGCAGAACCTGTTGCCGTTGGAAGCCATTGCTGTTCGAATACCTGAGTTCTGGGGTTCAATGAATCGAAACGTGGGCGAGTCATAGTACGCGTAATAGCGAAACGACCAATCATTTCATCATTGATTGCATAGTTAAGGTTTAAACTCGGTAGCCATAGATCGTTTTCAGCTTCATTAGTTACCCATGCGGTACGAATGAATGTACTGTCTTGGTTGCCGTTTGGCCCAGTGAATGCTGTTGTACGGTCTAGGAACGGCCAAATAAAGCCATTTGCCGCAAAGTGTGCCCATGCGTTTGCAGATGTTGTCACCAAATTACCATTGGTATCAAAAATCTGAGCTGGCAAAGGATTAATATTAAACTGACCTGAAGCTGGGTCATAAAAAACAACACGGTTGACGTCTGGTCCCACAAGACCATCCGCACCCGGAATCAAGAATTGACCGGTCTCAGAATCATAAGGCAAGGTGTTAGCATTACCACGGTTGTACGCATGGGTAATTTGCCACGCCCAGCAGTTTTGCAAGTCTGCATCGTTTTCCGGTGTATATCTGTGGTCAGTGCCGCCCGTAGGTGCTGTGCCTCTCACAGGTACCGGACAAGCATCCTGACTCATATCGGCGAGATTACGCTCAACAAGCAAGTTGTACGGGTCAAGCATTTGTGGGAAACGAACGTAGTTAATCCCACCAACACCGGTCGCGGTGTTTTCGTCTTTAATATAGCGAGTACCGATATTACCGGTTAAGCGACCATCCATAAATTCAAAGTTAACTTTGAAATACGCTGCCACCGTATTTGTCTCGATTGCACGACTGCCGTTAATCGTTTCACGAATACCAAGTTCGCCAGCATCTTTACCCGCAATCACCTCGAGTGCGCGCTCGCCGTCTAGCATTGGCCAACCACCGAAGAAAGCAGTAGAGCGATCGCTCTGAATATCTTCTGCAAAATTATCGTAAGGGAATGCCTCACCAGACAATATTTCAGAAAGGCGAATTGTACCTAAACCACGAACTTCGAAATCCGCATCTGGGTCTTCCAAGTCGATAAGGTCGTCACCATTTGCAGTAGCGCGGTTTTGAATAGACACCGTACGCTCACGAGATGACATCTTGGCACCGAACTCTAATGAAGTGATGTAGTCGTTATCAAGCTCATAATCAAAGTCAATAAATAGAGACTTAGCTTCGTCTTCCAGCTCATTCTTACGCAGCACTAAGCTACCAAGGTGGTTATGCGTCATATCAAATGGATTAAAGCGACTGGTAATAGCCACTGCTGAGCCGTCAAATGCATCAAATACACCCGGAGTAACACCCGTTGCGTAGCTACAGTCTGCTCCCGCAGAACAGTCGTAACCTACACGCTCAAAAATTTCATCTGGCATACCTTCAACAATTTGACGACCTGCAGTACCCCAAGTAGCCGTACTGATAGAAATAAAACGATCGTCTTCATTATCGTCAGGCGTTTCGTCAGTAGTTTTCGAGTAACCTGCCATAAGGTTCATCGTCAGGTTGTCGGTAATGTTGTAATCAATGGTTAGTGATGCAACATCAGTATCTACCTCACGTAAGCCGTACGAACGCACGAAGTTACCCGAGGTGGAACGACTGCTTGACCTCGCTAAGGTGTTAGTGGTTAAATCAACACCATTCAGCGCCGTATTATCATCGTCCGGATGCAACAAAGGTGCGGCAACACCCATGTTAATTCGCAACGTATGATTGTCGGTTAAAATATCTTGCTCAGTACGAGTAAGGTCAAGTTGAATATCCAAGTCGTCATTAGGACGGAATTGGAAACCTGTAGATACAGAAAAACGGTCACGTTGGTCTGTGTTCAAACCGAAGTCGATAAAGTTACGCGCCAAAACGTAGAGATCGCCTTCGTGAAGTTGTTGTGTCTCTGGATCGTAATTCATCAGAGATTCGATAGGGTTTAATAATGGAGCACCATTGTCACCAACAATGATGTCTCCGTTATCATCCCTTTGATAACCTAGCACGCGGATAGGTTGACCAGTCGCAATATCATGCGCTGTTCTGCCACCGTCATCTAAGTCGTTAATCGGCAGTCCCGACAACCAGTTAGTTTGAATGCGGTCTTGGCGTGTTTTCTGTGTATCTTTTGACGCGGTAATAATAAAACCTAGGCGTTCATCCATGTACTTGTCAGCAAAACTGAAGTTCATGCGATAATCACTTTCGTCAGAAAATTCGTTGTATCGACCTTCAAAGGTGAATGAGCGACGCGGGTTGTTGAGTGCCAATGGTTTTACCGTACGAAGTACGATGTTCGCACCCAGTGAGCCTTCATCCTGGTCCGCCGCAGCTGTCTTGACTACGTCGATTGACGACAAGATGTCAGAAGAGAAAGTACTCAAGTCAACACTGTTATCATTGGTTGCAGAAGCATCACCACCGTTGGTACTTAGGCCACCAGTAATTGCCACACCATTCATCGAAATTTGGTTCAACGAGGGACCAGCGCCACGTACAGAGATACGAGTACCTTCACCTGCTTCTTCTTGAACGGTAACACCTGTAACACGTGATAGAGCGTCGGCGATGTTTTGGTCCGTTGACTTACCTACATCTTCTGCATGAATTGAGTCACTAACGCCTTGTGCGAAGCGCTTAGCATTGATGGCTTTTTGAAGGCTGCCTTTAAAGCCTTTTACCTCAATGACCTCAATCAGGCTTTCATCTTCGGCTTGGGTCTCCTCTTGCGCATAGGCAGGCACAGCAAATAAGCTTGCCAATATCGCAGATGAAACGGCCGATAACCTAAATGTACTATTCATTATAGTCCCTCGGTTTAACTACGTTTGTTCGGCGGATACCACTCTATTCCGCCGGTGTTTGACCAAATCATTCAACCTAGTAGGAAGTTGAATGTGCTTGTTGTCGTTATTCGGTGGCGCCCACTGGTCTCTCGAGTGTCGTTACACCTTTGTTATGATAAAAATCCATGCGTTCGATATCGTAATTTTCGAACTTACGTTGCAATAACCAACGGGGACGTTCGAGCGACGATTCCCATTCGAATAATTGCTTAAACATATCTCGAACTTTCTCTGGATGCTCAGCAGCTAAGTCGTTAACTTCTTGAAGATCATCAGGTAAGTAGTAAAGTTGTGCAGGACGATCTGGGAAGCGCATCATTTTCCAATCACCAACGCGGATCGTGCCACGGACATCCTTTTTCCAATAAAGCACATCATGAGGTCGAGCTGTGTTTTCACCGGAAATGTAAGGATGTAGGTCTACACCGTCTACATCGTTCAATGAACTTACGTCGCCGTTTGCAGCCGCATAAAATGTTGGGAAAAGATCCAACAGACTTACCGGATAATCGTATGTTGCGCCCGCCGTATATTGCTCTGGCCACTTCACGATCATAGGAACCCGAATACCACCCTCTAAGTGATTAGATTTGCTACCACTGAGGGGCAAGTTACTCGATGCATTTCTATCGGTAGGACCGCCATTATCATTGGTAAATACGACAATGGTGTTTTCATCCAAGCCCAGTGCTTTGAGCTTATCAAGGATGGCTCCCGAGGCCCGATCAAGTGCTTTTGTCATAGCAGCAACGGTTTGACGATTGCCCTCAAGCGAAGGGAATGCCGCCAAGTCTTCCTCGATAGCATCCATTGGCGTATGTACGGCATTAAAAGAAACAAACGCAAAGAATGGCTTGTCCGCTTTTGCCTGCGCTTCTATGAAGCTAATCGTTTCGTCAGCCAGAACATCCGTGAGGTATCCCTCATGCTCTTGGAATTCACCAAAGTCACGCTCCATCCAATCGAGCTCACTCGGAGGATTATCGTGATAAGCGTGGTAGCTGCGAGCGCCGCCCCTAAACCCGTAGAAGGTATCAAAACCGCGCTTGAGAGGATGAAACTTATCCGCACCGCCCAAATGCCACTTACCAAAAAAGGCTGTAGCATAACCTAGAGATTTCAGACGGTCGGCCATAGTTTCTTCGGTCAGTGGAATACCCATCTCACGACCATCAGCAGCAGAGTTTGCGCTCATATAGCCTGGAACATTATTCTCTTCAAAACCGAAACGCTGCTGATAGCGACCTGTCATAAGACCGGCTCGCGAAGGACCACAGGTTGGATCTGACACATATGCTTGTGTGAACATAACGCCTTCGCTAGCAAGCACATCTAAGTTTGGCGTTTGCATAATTTCACTACCGTGAAAACCAAAGTCAGCATAACCTGCGTCATCAGCGAGTAACAAAATGATGTTTGGTTGCTTTTTGGCCTCTACCTCAGTTTGCGCACAGGCAATTGAGCTCAAGGTAAGCGCACTAAGGAGTAGTGATTTAATGAAACTACGCTTATTCATTATTCCTAGTCCTTCACCAAAATTGAAACACGTTTGTTAGTCAGGTATTCAGTAAGGCTGTATTTAGAGCAGTCCTTGCCTACACCACTTTGCTTCAGACCACCGTGGGGCAGATGAACACTGTAATGTGCTTCGTTGATACACACGCTGCCCGCAGTAATTTCGTCGGCTGCCTGTAGACCTCGACGTAAGCTCTCGGTGTACACATAAGCCGCCAAACCAAACTCACATTCATTCGCTAGGCCGATAATATCGTCACTGTCACTAAAGCTAATGATAGGGAGTACTGGACCAAATATTTCATCTGTGCAAACAGGCATGTCCAACGAAACGTTAGACAAAATAGTAGGTTCTATATAAAAACCAGCTTTGTTGTCAGGCGCCTTTCCACCCAACTCTACTTTCGCGCCAGCGGTTACTGAGGCATCGATAACCGAAAGAATACGCTGACGCTCTTTACTAGAAATCATTGGGCCCATGATATTGCCCTCTGCTCGACCCGCACCTAATGTAAGTTTGCTTGCGTGATTAACCGCTTCTTCAATAAATGTGTCGATAACACTCTCATGAACAAAACAGCGGTTAGGTGACACACAAACTTGGCCGGAATTAGCGAACTTCAAATTGATAAGGTCTTGAGCCGCTCGTTTAACATCAGCATCGTCGTATACGATAACTGGCGCGTTTCCTCCCAGTTCAACAGAGAAGTGCTTCACGGATGTACACGCAGTTTTCATCGCGTTGATACCCGAGCGTGTCGAGCCAATCATGGTAAATAACGAAGGAACATCACTGGTAAGCAGTGGGTTTGTCACGTCATAGTTATTACTGGTGATAATATTAACCACACCAGCAGGGAAGCCCGCTTCAATAGCTAGCTCGGCACACTTTAACGTTGCCAACGGTGTAACCTGAGAAGGCTTGATAATCGTTGTACAACCTGCAGCAAGCGCAGGACCAAGTTTGTATCCAACATTGAGTAATGGAAAATTCCACGCCAGATACCCCACCACTACACCGAGTGGTTGGCGTTTTATAAAATGGTGGAAGCGACCATCAGGATCGGTTAATACTGGCTGTTCTACTCGCTTCATTTCTTCTATGAAGAAGCGAAGGCAAGTCACTAGCATGCCAAAGTCATATTCCGCGTTATCTAGCGGCTTACCCGTTTCAGCGATAAGCACATCGATAATGTCATCTTTATTGGCTTCGAGTAACTCTGCGTATTTAAGCATCAGTGCCTCACGCTCAGCGATACTCGTTTTAGACCATGTTTTAAAACTCTCATTCGCACATTCGATAACTTGAAGTACTTGCTCGTCGGAAATATCTGGAACGTTAGCAATGACTTCCGCGGTGTCTGGATTGACCACCTCAAAGGTTGATGGCGAAGAAACGAGTTGGCCATCGATTAGCATTTTATAGTCGTATGTGTTCATTTTGCTTCCGTAGAATTAACTGAAAATTGTTGTAACGCGTCGCGATTAATAGAAACGCCGAGCCCTGGCTCAGAAGGCACTATCGCCTTACCATTCACCACGTTTACATTGACTTCGAAGAGTTCATCTCTAAGAGGGTTTTCTGTCCTGTCGTACTCTAAGAACAATGATTTTTCCTCTTTTCGACCTGGCTCGTGATAGGCAGTGGCCAAGAAGTGCGTTGCCACAGCTAGGTTGAGCTGAGTACCCCACACGTGTGGGATCATATTCAGTCCTTTCGCCGATGCTAGTGCACGAATCTTAAGCGCTTCGCTAGGACCACCGCAGTAGGCTAAGTCAGCTTGAATGATCTGCACGCCCTTAGATTCAATAAGCTTGCTGAAACCAAAACGGGTTTGCTCACACTCACCGGTAGCTATGGCTACGCGTGTTTGATTTTGCAGATGAGTAAACTGGTCCAAGTTTTCTGGGGATAATGGTTCTTCAAACCACGCGTAGTTATTATCTTCGAGCACCTTAGCGATATGCACAGCTTCTGGTAAATCGTAGGCGTGGTTAGAATCTGCGGCAAGTACCATATTTGGCATCGCCTCTCGCATAGCAAGAATGAGCTTTTCATCAAAGGCGACGTTCTTTCCAACTTTGATCTTCATCGCCTCGAAACCCTGATCAGCATAGTACAAGGCTTCTTCAACTAAGGTTTTTAACAACAAATCTTCTGGCATCTCTTGGAAGTACATGCCAGTTGCATAACACGGAACTGAATCACGTACAGCTCCTCCCATTAACTCACTGACGCTTACACCGCGAATTTTACCCTTTAGATCCCAAAGTGCCATATCAATTCCGGACATAGCCGCCATTAACACACCACCGCGCGCAAAATCTAGACTTGCTCTCCACATGAAGTGCCAAATTTGGTCAGTGGATGTGGGATTCATTCCAATAATCTTAGGTGCGTAGAAACGATCTACCGCTGTTTGTATGACTTCAGCGGGCCCGTAGCACTCTCCCCAACCGGTAACGCCCGTGTCCGTGGTAATTTCTACCAACAGTACATTTCGTTGACCGTAAAACCACTGAGAGAAACCAAAGGGTGTCTCTAGTTCACATTTCACGTGGTGGGTTTTAATACTCGCTATTTTCATTTTTACATTGATCCGTTAGTCGCCTTGCACTAGTCAGTGCGAAAAATTTACAGTGGCGAAAAATAAAACATACCTAACCATTGTTAGGAACTAGTTAAACATATGATGTTTGAATTTACAACATAATATTTACAGTTTTTAACCATTCGTTACAGAGAGGTTTAATTAAGACTTAATGCTAGAAAAGAAAAAAACTGTCGCGAAACAAGTAAAAGCGCGATAAAACGCGCCTTTACCCTATTAACTTGTTTAGTTGTTGTTAAGAGGAGGGAATGTTTCGTGGAAGCGTGGCATTGCTTTTTCGCGCCAATTCGTACCTTCCTCGTGTATGTGGAACCACAATGGTTGTGCGTGTGTCCACGCCCAAGACTCCATTTCCGCCTGCATTTCTCTCAACACAAATGGGTGTTCGTCGCTTACATCGTTTTGTTCAGCCACATCGTTCGATAAATCGTACAATCGCCATTTCCCACCGGTAGTAATAGCTTTCCAATTGTCTTTTCGCGCAGATGCATCTGAATATCCAAATCTATGGCGCATGGCATAGATCATTTCACCTTCCCTTGCGCTTTTACCATCAATCAGATAACTCCATATGTCTTTTCCATCAAGTTGTTTCCCATCGGGTAACTCTGCGCCGGCTAGCTGAGCAAACGTGGGGAAGAAATCCAATGTTGTTACTGGGTGCTCATACACGGTATTTTCAGCCACGTTGTCTGGCCAATGGAAAAACATCGGCGTTCTAAAACCGCCTTCTAATACATCGCCTTTTTTACCCGCGAGTGGAGCATTATTGGCACCTAAATTTGGTTTTCCACCGTTGTCACTCAAAAACACTATTAGTGTGTTCTCGTACTGACCTGTGTCTTTTAATGCTTTCACGATGCGATCAACGCCACGGTCGACGGCGTAAACCATCCCAGCATAAACTTTTCGCTTCTTGTCGTTAATCTCAGGAAACATATCCATATCTTCTTGCTTCGCCTGCATAGGAGAATGGGGCGCATTGTATGCAAGATACAAGAAAAACGGTTTGTCTTTATCTTCGCCTGCTTTTTCGATGAAATTTACCGCTTCTCTTGAAAGGCCATCGGTTATGTACTCGTTTTCTTCTACTTCAACGCCATTTCTTTCTAATGGTTTTAGATAAGAAAATATCGAGTGCTCTTGGCCTCGAGACGTTTGCATATCGTAAGATGCTTTGAATTGCTCTGGAAAATAGTTGTGACCACCGTTTAGAAAACCATAGAAATCCTCAAAACCACGGTTATTGGGGTGAAACTGCTCAGTTTCACCCAAGTGCCACTTACCTACGATCCCCGTGTAGTAGCCAGCATCTTGTAATACGGTACTCATGTATACTTCGCTTGTAGGTATACCGAGTCCGCCTGATAGACTATTTCTCGGCAAATTAAACTGAGAACCAAACTTGTGAGGGTAGCGTCCTGTTAACAGCCCAGCACGGCTTGGTCCACAAAATGGATGCACATTGTAGGCTGATGTGAACGTAGTTCCGCCCTCAGCAAGTGCGTCTAGACTTGGCGTCTTAATATCTTGTGCACCGTTAAAACCAACATCGGCATACCCCAAATCATCGGTTAGTATCAGCAAAATGTTAGGGCGCGGTGCTTCGGCAAAACATCCAGAACTAACCACGCCTAACGCGGCTAAAGGCAATATTTTTTTTAATTTTGAAAACATCGTTATCTCACATCAGTTTAGTAGATACGCACGGGCGTGATATTCAAGTTTGGTAAGCGAAGGATCATCAACGCGGGCAAGTTCGTCCATGAGGAGTTTAACCATCTGCTCACGCTGCACTCGATACTCTTTGTTATTAATCAGATTAACCACCTCTCCAGGGTCTTTTGAAAGGTCGTACAATTCATCGCGGTTGTCACCTGGGTTCCAGACAAATTTAAACTCTGGTGTTCTTACCGCGCGAATACCAAACCAGGCGCCGTTGTACCACTCGTAGGCATAGAGTGCTGTATCAGGTAGGCCTGCCTCTGCTGAATCTCCCTGCACCATCAAAGGTAACAGCGAGTGACCATCTTGCTCTCCATCACTGGGTAATTGCATCCAGTGCGCTAGCGTTGGTGTAACGTCCAGTAATGACACTTGGCGTGTCACAGTCTTTGGCGCAATATCAGGACTCCTGATCAATAGTGGCATTCGCATCAATTCGTCATACGCGTAAGGACCTTTGTCATATAACGTATGCTCTCCTAACATGCTGCCTTGGTCACCAAGCAAAACGATGTGAAGATCATCATAGATCCCCTCCTCTTTTGCTTTATCGATGAGTTCACCTATCATTCGATCAACCATGGCTATCGCACCATAGTAATAGCTGCGCGCTTTTCTCCAGTCATCATCTGTCATGTGACCCACATCATGCCATGGCCACCATATGCCATCTTGAGCAAGGGGCTTGAATACACGTTCAGCTAAATGGTTTTTGGGTAGCTTTACCTCGTTTGGGTCGAACATACTGGCGTAAGGCTCAGGAACTCGATAAGCAGGGTGTGGTTGATTAAAACTAATAACACCAAAAAACGGTCTGTCATCGTCAGCCATTTGCTCAAGCATTGCTTTGCCCGCAACCACTTTTTTGTATGCTTCCGTATCTTCGTAACTTCCATCAAGAGTCCGGTAATACTCATGTTTCTCGCCACGAGCATCGAGTTCCCCTTCGTAATAACCAGCAACCTGATCTACTTTTGAGTAAGGGGTGTACACACGACTGAAGCGGACGCGAGCCTCATGCCCATGTGCCAAGTCAATTTCTGCACCACGAAGTTCCGTCCCCCTCGCACCAAGATGCCACTTGCCTACGTGCCCCACTAAGTAACCTGCTTCAGATGCACGGCGTAGAAGGCCCCCCTCATTGAGATCAAGTTCGGCTAAGCGCGTAGAATAGAGTTCGACATTATCATCTAGGCCCGTTTTATGTCCCCAACGTCCTGTATAAAATGCTGCACGGGAGGGAGAGCACAACCCTGTTGTTGTCATTGCGTTATCAAAGCGTGTGGACTCGGAGGCTAACTGATCAATATTAGGAGTGGGAACTGGACCACCTCGATAAGAAAAAGTATCGAATCGCATGTCGTCAAACATCAGCACTAACACATTTTTCCCTTGAGGTTTTACAACCTCAGTATTAGTTGAATCACTCGTTGCAATTACTGAGCATGAAAAAAGTCCTGCCAATGTTGCTACTACAGAAACACTGCAGAGTGCTTTTGCCAACTTCATGAGGTTATATACTCCCTAAAGATTAAACATCATATGTTTGTATAGATAAAACCATAAGATGTTAAATTCTTCAAGGAAAAGTTAACATAATCGCTAATTCTTCCTCGTTTTACAGTGCCGTCAAAAGTGCTGCCTAAAATTTGGACAAAAAAAAGGTTGCTCATGTAGCAACCTTTTGAAATTCGTAGAATGGAAATCTAACCCGGGAAATTCTCTTTTAAGCGCCTTATGGCGTCGTTGAGTAATTTTTCCGTAAGTCCTTCAGCTTTATCACCGTCTCTGGATTTAACCGCTTCGTAAACTTCGCGATGGAATGCAACAGAATCACTGTTTTTACGGGGATCTTGGTTTGTAATTCGCACGCTAACCAACAATGCTGAATAAATCATCCCCTCCATAGCGGTAATGAACTCGTTGTGTGCAGCACGTAACATAGCTTTGTGGAACAGGGCATCAGCAACGATAAACTTTTCCAACGAACCTGTCTCTTGCTCCATTCGGATACAAGCATTTTCTAATTCTTTAATGTCATCATCAGTAGCACGCTCGGCAGCCCAGCGAGCAGCTTTAGGTTCAAAAGCTAACCTTACATCCATTAACTGATTAATAAATTCTGCCTTTGGCGTAGCCGTTATATGCCAAGCTAGCACATCGTCGTCGAGCAAAATCCATTCGTTTCTCGGTCGTACCTTAGTACCAATCCCTCGTCGAACATCGAGTAAACCCTTGCCAACAAGAATTTTAACCGCATCGCGCACCACCACACGGCTCACTTGAAAGCGTTCGGCTAACGCATTTTCGTCGTCTATCAACGCGCCCGGCTCATATGAACCAGCTACAATTCGACGCCCTAGCTCTCGAGCTACCTGTACAGACAGGCTTGGGGTCATTTTTGCCGCACGTTTTAGATCGTAGTAGACCAATTCACTCATAATCGTATTTAGTTTCCATTTTCTCAATTTAGGTAAACATAATATGTTTACAATTTGCATTATAACAATAATGACGCTGATTTCACTTGTAAATGCAATTAAATGATGTAGTTAAACTAAACTAGCGCATTATAAGTAGCAACGAAAGCCTCTGCGTTCGCTTTTATTTGCGCCAAAGACATGCTTGGTTTGTACAAAGACGAGCCCAAACCAAAGCCAGCAGCACCCGCCGAAACATAAGGTTCCATGCTAGCTTCAGAGGGATTTATACCTCCCACTGGATAACACTTTGTGCCTTTGGGTAGTACAGAAAGCATTGCCTTCATTCCATCCAAACCGACCATGGACACAGGGAAGAATTTTAATCCAGTTGCACCTGAATCAAGCGCTGTAAAAGCTTCGGTAGGTGTAACAACACCGGGGAATGTTGCGCAGTCGTTTTCGCTACAATATTTAATAACATCGACATTGCAGTTTGGTGTAACGACTAAGTTTGCCCCCGTTTCGACCACTGCTTTAGCAGCATCTAATGTTGTAACGGTGCCAGCACCGATAAAATACTCATCAGTTCCGAAGTGCTCAACAAGCATACCGATACTTTTTATCGCCTCTGGGCTATTGAGAGGAACTTCAATCATATCAAAGCCGGCATCAACGAGTATTTGCCCCACTTCAATACAGGTTTCAGGTGTGACTCCCCGGATTATTGCAATGAGTGGATAGGCGTTTGCGACATCACTAGCTGTTTTCACTATTTACTTCCTTTATTAAACGAATCATACCGGACAAGAACGTAAGGTCTCCGGAAACGATCTCTGTTTCTATATCGAGGTAGTCAGCGGCCAACTGATAGCGCGCGCACAGCGTATCTCCACCGACGAGATAGACAAATTCTTTACTACACTCTCGAAGCTCATAACCTATAAGCATGCCAGATAGATAGTCCCCTACTTGCTCAACCTTCAACTGCTCGAATAGTCTGTGTGTCCATCCAAGAAACACTCGATTGGTAAGCAATCCAGAGCCACTATCTGCCACACCTTTAGCAAAGCTTTCTTGATCACATTCAGAAGAAAGACTTAGTCCTGATCCAAGTAAGGTGTGATTAACGAGTACTGAGAAAAACTCCCCCGTAAGAAAGCTTGCAAAATGAGTAAGCTCACCTTCTTCGAATAGCGCATGCTTCGAGTGTGTACCAGGCAATATGGCACTGAAATTTCCTTTGTCTTTTATGTTGGAGAGCCCAAATATCTGAACTTCTTCACCTCGCATAACATCATATTTGTCGCTTTCATAACTATGGCTAACGCCAGGAAAAATCACTCCTTTACTCCCCCAAGGCAATGACAATTCATAGGCTCCATCGACCAATGCTCTGGGACTTGTGGGTGTACTGGCATACGGTACATTTACCCAGCCTTTCATAGAGCCAACCATGCCAGCCATGTATATGGGTAAATTTTGATAATCACCAAGCCATTCAGACAGGGTATGTTCCAATGCAGTAGCGAAGTCTCCGTCAGGGACTTGTAGTAATCCCATGGGCCTAGCAATTGAATCTATCAAGGTGTGATTTTCAGTCATTGAAAAAGCACGGAAGTTGGTCGTTCCCCAATCGATGATAAGATAGTGTGGCGATACAGCGATATTCATTATTTACTCCCCTTCACAAGCTCTAGTTCAATGGCTTCAATAGATTTACCTTTGGTTTCTGGCAATATGAAGTACATCACAACCAATCCGATCAGTCCGATAGTGGCATACATCACAAAAATGCTCGCGACGCCCATGTTGTCGAGCTGCCAAGGGAAGAACTGTTGAATTGACCAGCTTGAAACTGTCTGTACTAGTGCAGCGAAAGGCAATGCCACACTGCGCACAGCATTAGGGAATACTTCGGAGAAGATCACCCACATGATTGGCCCAATGGAAAGGTTAAAGGCCGCGAGGAAAGCGAATATACCGAATAAGACCAGTGGTGCGTTGATCCCTTGCGCGGATGCATTGATGATTGCACCGCTAACCAGTGGTAGTTCACTTTTGTCAAAGATTGATGCTAGTGCCTGCTTCAGTTCAACGTCTGACTCAAAGGTTTTATCCGACAATAACGTGAGCTTGGATTTATCATATTCGGTTGACGTTAGCGCCTGTTCAATATTGACAATTGATGTTTCATCAAACACGTAACTAGCATCTTTAAAGCCTAAGTAAGTCGAGCCGTGAGCAATAACCACTAGCGCAAGACCAGCCAACGTTAATAATCTTCTCCCCCA
Organism: Alteromonas sp. KUL49; assembly: GCF_006538345.1. Taxonomy (GTDB): domain Bacteria; phylum Pseudomonadota; class Gammaproteobacteria; order Enterobacterales; family Alteromonadaceae; genus Alteromonas. The sequence goes on from NZ_BJKL01000020.1 coordinate 30,669, forward strand.
GCGTTCTACAAAACCTATAGCAATGAGGGTTGCTAACAAACCAACTACACCCGTTGTTATTGTTTGCAGGAAGGTATCTTCCGTACTCATTCCAATTTGTTCAAACACCATTGGTGCAAAAAAAAGTACTGCGTTCATGCCAGTGGCACCTTGGACTATGGCGTAACTCACCGCCACAAAAAGTACAAACCGCATACGAGAACTAAATAATGCTTTAAGCTGTTGTGGCACATTGAGATGAGATTCAGCTTTCAGGCTCTCTTTAACTTCAGAGATGGTCTCATCGAAATCCGAAGGCTCAGCTATTTTAGCTAGCACGGTGCGCGCTTCATCTTCTCGCCCTTTTGCTATTAACCAGCGAGGAGACTCTGGAATTCTTAATAGGAGTGCAACCCAAACCACATTAGCGATAAGCTCAGCACCCAGCATAATGCGCCAGACATTGGCTTCTGTGATCCAAATAACAGTGTCAATAGCGCTAATAAGGAAGTAATTAATGACGAATGCCAGTAAAAGTCCAAGCCCGATCATGAGCTGATTTACCGATACAAACTTTCCCCGTTTTTCGGCAGGTGCGATTTCACCAATGTACATTGCTGATACGGTAATTGAGGCAAATGCTACTCCACCAATGAAACGACCAATAACCAGAATTTCGTAGTTTAAGGCAGTGGCGGAAATGATAGAGGAAAGTGCGTAGGTACAACCGATCGCCAACAAGACTTTAGAGCGACCGAACTTGTCTACCAAAGACCCCGTAAAGAACAGTGCAACGATAACACCTAACAACGCGCACCCAACGAGTGTTCCCTGTTGAATGCTGTCTAGCTCAAATAGCGCACTCACATAACGAACAGCGCCTGAGATATTTGCGGCATCCAATCCAAAGACAAAGCCGCCAAAAGCAGCCACCATAGAATAAAAAGTAACATTGGCTGTAGGACTTTTTTCCATATTCTTCGCCAAACCTCTATACATACCATTATTTTAAACATAATATGTTTACAAGTTTTTAAACTCAACCATTATCTTTGAATAATCTGCCATAACCGCGGAATTCGAGATAAAAACGTTATAAATATGTAAAAAATCGGGTACATTGACGCCGCACTGAGTGTGATGCAAGTTCCCTAGAATGTTTAAGAGGCACGTAAATGAGCGATTCAACAGGACATAGCAAGGCGATTGTTGCCAACGGCAATAGCCCGCACGTTAAGCTGAAAGCCACTGACTTTGGTGATTGTAAGTGGACATCAGGTTTTTGGGCAGAGAAAACGCAAAAAGCGATCGACACAATGATCCCTTATATGGGCGATCTACTTTGCGGTGATGTAGGTCATGCTCTCAATAACTTTAAGATTGCTGCGGGTCTTAAAGAAGGTGAACACCAGGGGATGTACTGGCATGATGGCGACTTCTATAAGTTTGTTGAAGCTAAAGTTTACGCATATGGACTCACTAAAGACGAAAAGTTGCTTGCTGAGCTAGATGAATACATTGATATTATCGGACAAGCGCAAGAACCTGATGGCTACCTACAGACACAGATTCAGCTAAGAGAAGATGCAGATCGTTACGAAAACCGTAAATATCACGAGATGTATAACACCGGCCACTTGCTTATCACAGCCTGTGCTCACTACCGCATCACAGGTAAGCGCAATTTCATCAATATCGCGATAAAACACGCTGACCTGCTCTACACCATATTCTTCCCAGATACTAAACATTACCGTCGATTCGGTTTTAACCAAACCCAGATTATGGGTCTAGTTGAACTATACCGCACACTGGGTGATGAAAAATATCTAAAACTTGCGCAAAAGTTTATTGACCGTCGCGGCACCTACGAGATAGAACATGATTCAACCACAGTGGGCTACCCCATTGGTGATATGGTGCAAGAGCGCACACCTCTTCGTGAAGAGCACGAGCCTGTGGGCCACGCGGTATTGGCGTTGTACTATTATGCTGGTGCTGCCGATGTTTATGCGGAAACAGGCGAAACCGCTCTGATTACTGCGCTAGATCGTTTGTGGGAAAGTGTTACGCAGAAGAAAATGTATGCCACAGGTGCGGTAGGTCAAACGCACTATGGTGCATCGGTAAACCGCGATACCATAGAAGAAGGTTTCATCGATGACTATATGATGCCTAACCTGACGGCTTACAATGAAACCTGTGCGAACCTATGTAATGCCATGTTCAGCTTCCGTTTGCTCGGCATTCATGGCCAAGCGAAGTACGCCGATATCATAGAGCTTGTCATGCACAACAGTGGATTGTCTGGTATTGGTCATGAAGGTAAAGACTATTTTTATGCCAACCCATTGCGTATGTTGCATAACACACGTAACTACGACGCTCACGCCGATGTAACGGAAACACCAGATCGCGAGGGTTATCTTGCTTGTTTCTGTTGTCCGCCAAACCTAGTACGTACCATTTCAAACCTTTCTGGTTGGGCGTATAGCGTTGCTGATAATGGTGTTTACGTAAACTTGTATGGTTCTAATGTGCTAGACACTGCAATGGCTGATGGCTCTACTATCAAGCTAAAGCAAGAAACTCAGTATCCATGGAATGGCCGTATCAGTATTACAGTAGATGACTGCAAGTCAGACCCGTTTGATATTGCCGTTCGTATTCCTGGATGGGCAACCTCAGCGACTATCACCATTAACGGTGAAGAACAGCCAATCGACGCTACGCCAGCGACTTACGTCATGCTTAATCGCACGTGGCAGGCCGGTGATGAGATTGTTTTGGATATTCCTATGGAAGCCAAATTCATTGAAGGTCACCCGCGTATCGAAGAAGTACGTAACCAAGTCGCTGTTAAGCGTGGCCCAATTGTTTATTGTGTTGAGTCACCGGATCTTCCAGAAGAGCGCACAGTACTTGACGTATATCTATCGGGTAACAGTGAACTCACTGTTAAGCATGATGAAAGTCTACTCGGTGGTATTTCAGTTATCGAGACAGACATTTTACTTCGTGACAATACGTCGAAAGAAAGCATGTACAACGCAGTGCAAAAACCAAGCTTTACGCCTATTAAAGGACAACTCGTTCCATACTACGCGTGGAGTAACCGCGGTACTGCAGAAATGACGGTATTTATGCCAATCGTTTGGTAATCAACACCTGATTAAAAAAACGCAGTTGATATTGTAATGCTAATCAACTAAGTTTTTATCGACCTCTCAAAAGAGGAGCAACAAACTTTTTACTGCACGCCGTAAACTCTTCCCTGAGGGCTCGGCTTCGGCATCCATGCCTCAGACGGCTGTAAAAAGTTCATCGCTCCTCTTCATGCACATCAACGTCTTTATTAATCAATACGTTTCACAAAAGCGCAGTGTAGACTGCGTTTTTTTGGTCTCATCACTGCCGAAGGTAATAAAAAACGCACGC
>NZ_BJKL01000021.1 GCF_006538345.1 Alteromonas sp. KUL49
GCAGAAGCAGAAGCAGAAGCAGAAGCAGAAGCAGAAGCAGAAGCAGAAGCAGAAGCAGAAGCAGAAGCAGAAGCAGAAGCAGAAGCAGAAGCAGAAGCAGAAGCAGAAGCAGAAGCAGAAGCAGAAGCAGAAGCAGACCCGCTAGACGAAGCTATTGAAGCCTTTGATAGTCAGACCGTAGATGATATTCCTTCAATAGGTGAAATCGGCGAAGATGGCTTTGACTCATCAGTAGATGACGAGATAGATGATTCCATTCTTGACGAAGCGTTCGACGAAATCGATTCGTTCTCTCTTGAGCAAGAACAAGACGGAAAGCTGCCTGAGCAAGAACCTCAAAATCCAGATATCAATGAGCTAGAAGATGTCCCTGGCTTAGGTGATTGGTTAGACGATCACAAAGAAGTATCAAAAGATGACGGTATTTTCGAAGAATTAGATACTACCGAATTCGATGAGCTACTAGAAAGTATTGAAAACGAAAGCAGTGATGCAGAGATACAAAACGCTGAAGAGAGCATTGAGCAAAATGTCACTGAAGAAGTAGTCGTCGAAGATGCAGAAACAGAAGACGATACAGCATTTCAGCTCGATAACCCTGATCTTGATCTGAGTGCATTGTTGAATGATGTTGACGTCGACACAGAGAGTGCGGCAGAACCGAAACTGCCTACCGAAGACTTCTTAGATGTTGAAGCATTAATTGATGATGGCACCGATGATACTAACCCTGACGACTTGGAATTAGATTTAGACGTGAGTCTGTCTGATTTTACTGGCGTGTCTGATGACGACGATGTTATCGACATTGACAAAGACGCGGGTCAACATGCAAACCTAGACTTGGCTCGTATGTATATCGAAATGGACGATGAAGACGCTGCGCGAAACCTTCTTACAGAAGTCATTCAAGAGGGTACTGAAGAGCAAGTCAAAGAAGCACAAGATATACTCAACGGCATTGATAACTAAAATTGCATCCTGACTTGTGTATGACTACACTATGCGGCTTTTCAGGTTGAGGTAGTAAACTATGGGGCGTATTGCGTTAGGCATTGAGTATGATGGTGCATCTGTTTATGGATGGCAGCGCCAGCGCGAAGTCCCTAGCGTACAAGAACACCTTGAAAAAGCCCTCTCAACTGTTGCTAACATGCCCATTGAAGTTCAGTGTGCGGGTAGAACCGACGCTGGCGTGCATGCCACCGGCCAGGTGGTACATTTCGATTGTAATCAACCACGTCCCGAACGTGCCTGGACACTAGGTGTAAACGCCAACCTTCCTGATTCAATTGCGGTGACTTGGGCGACTACAGTAGATGACGATTTTCATGCGCGCTTTTCAGCAACTCACCGTCGCTATAGATACGTTATTCACAATGCCAAAATGCGTCCTGCAATATTAAACAAGGGCGTTACCCACGTTCATCGTCCATTAGATGAAGCTCGTATGCATGAGGCGGCACAAGCACTTCTTGGAGAGCAAGATTTTACCTCTTTCAGAGCTGCACTTTGTCAAAGTAACACGCCGTTTAGAAATGTTACGGATGTTTCTGTGTATCGCCAAGGTCGTTATGTGGTCATCGATATACGCGCTAATGCTTTTTTGCATCATATGGTGCGTAACATTACCGGTGCTTTGGTTGAAATAGGCGCTGGAGCAGAACCTATTGATTGGATCAAAACGCTTTTGGCGCTAAAAGACCGCAACCAATCTGCAGCCACAGCAAAGCCTAATGGATTGTATCTTGTAGATGTGACTTACCCTGAACACTTTGGTTTGCCTCGTATTCCGCTAGGGCCACTCTTTTTACCTGAAGATTGAAAAGTAAAGTTAACTATTCGTTAATTTTACTTTTAACTTCTAAGACCAGTTTTGTTTTTTCCATTTGATTGTATTGTGGTGTAATAGCGCGCTATATTAGGTGGTTGTACCGATAAGTGTGGGTTATCCCAAAAATCACACTTACCCTCGGACGCCGAGCAATTCATATAACGTTGACCTAAAAACATAGAACAAATGTCGTCAGCGTTACGAAAAACAATTTAAGGGTCTAATTTTCCATGAGCTGGATTCAAAAAATTCTTCCGCGCACCCAAACTTCAACGAAAGGCAATGTACCTGAAGGTATTTGGACAAAGTGCGGCTCTTGTCAGGCTGTTTTGTATAAAAGCGAATTAGAGAAGCTGCAAGAGGTGTGTCCCAAATGCGGCCATCACATGCGTATTACTTCTCGTCGTCGTTTGGATGCGTTTTTAGATGAGGGCGATCGCGTTGAGTTGGGTGGCGAATTTGAGCCACAAGACGTACTTAAATTCAAAGACTCTAAGCGTTACAAAGACCGTATTGTTGCTGCGCAAAAATCGACTAACGAGAAAGACGCACTAATCGTAATGAAAGGTAAGCTCAAAGGCATGCCTGTAGTTGTTGCTTGTTTTGAATTTGCTTTCTTAGGTGGTTCAATGGCATCTGTGGTTGGTGCGCGCTTCGTTGAAGCAGTCAATGCGAGTATCGAAAACAACGCTCCATTGATTTGTTTCTCAGCAAGTGGTGGTGCGCGTATGCAGGAGGCGCTCATGTCGCTTATGCAAATGGCGAAAACATCTGCAGCATTGGCTAAACTAAGTAAGAAAGGCTTGCCTTATATTTCAGTACTTACTGACCCTACGATGGGTGGTGTATCAGCTAGTTTGGCTATGTTGGGTGATGTTAATGTGGCAGAGCCAAAAGCCTTGATTGGTTTTGCTGGTCCTCGAGTTATTGAGCAAACTGTTCGCGAGAAGCTTCCTGAAGGATTCCAACGCAGTGAATTCTTGTTAGAAAAAGGCGCAATCGATATGATTGTTGACCGTAGAGAAATGCGTGATAAATTACACGGCCTATTGAATAAGTTACACCACGCAAATTAGTGAACGAAAATAAAAATACTTCTGTTGCGCTAGAGAACAAGTCACTAGCGCAATGGTTATCCTACTTAGAATCTATACACCCTTCTGAAATTGACATGGGCTTAGGCCGCACCAAACAGGTTGCTGAACGTCTTGGCCTGTCGTTGTCATCATCCACGGTTATCACTGTTGCCGGAACAAACGGTAAAGGCACAACTTGTCGTTTCATTGAACAAGCCTTGTTAGCACAGGGAAAAACCGTTGCGGTTTATAGCTCTCCACACCTAGTGGATTATCGAGAACGAGTAAGATTAAATGGTGCACTACCTGAAGAAGCTGCATTTTGTAATGCATTTCGCGAGGTTGAAATAGCACGAGGAGAAATCTCTCTAACGTATTTCGAGTTTGGTACTCTTGCAGGGATGAAAATGATGCAAGATTGGCACGTCGATGTGGCTATTCTTGAAGTGGGGCTAGGGGGAAGGCTAGACGCCACGAATATCATTTCGCCTGATTTAGCTGTGATCACCACCATTGGTCTAGACCATCAGGATTGGCTTGGTGATACCCGTGAAAAGATTGCTGTTGAAAAAGCTGGGATCCTTCGAGACGGTATAAAGGCTGTTATCGGTGAGTTAGATCCGCCAACGACACTTGTCAGTGAAGTGGAAAGATTTAACGCTAAAGCCTTGTGGGCTAATAAGGACTTTTTTGTTGATAACGCTAGTGCCGATGATTGGCAATGGCGTTGTGCCGCCATGGATCATTCTTTGTCTGGGTTGCGCTTCCCATCAATACCTTTACAGAACGTATCAACGGCTATTGCAGCGTTAAGACATATGGATTTGTTACCAGACGAAGATACACTGCGAGCCTTGACTCAAACTGTGAGTATGCCTGGGCGCCAACAGGTGTTGAGCGATTCACCCCTCGTGGTTGTTGATGTTGCTCATAATCCCCAAGCCACTGAGAACCTTAAGCGATGGATTGACGTTATCTCAGAAAGGCACAGTGCGAAGAATATGCGCTTTGTGGTAGGCATGTTAAAAGACAAAGCGATTGAAGAGACGCTAGCGCCATTAACCAAGTTCTGTGGTTGTTGGTATGTGGCTGATACGCATGGCAGTCGAGGTTGTAACGCGCAAGTATTACAAGATGCGTTATCACGTGCTAATGTAGCCAAAGAAGACGTGTTCAAGCACAGCAATGTTTTAGATGCTTTTAGTGCAGCAAATAACGACTACAAAGAGGGCGATTTAATTGTCGTTTTTGGGTCATTCCTCACTGTCGCTGATGTACTGGCACAGCACAGTGCTGAAAGCGAATAGGAGAGACAAGTGACATCGGCATTAAAGAACCGATTGGTGGGGACTATCATTGTGGTGGCGTTAGCTGTCATTTTCTTACCCGACTTTCTTGATGGTGAAAAACAAACGAATAACACACCGTTTGTCTCTGTACCTGTAAGTCCACAACAAAAGCCTATTGTGGATCCAGAACCGTTTCCGGTAGACCGCGTAGCAGATTCGGCCCAGCGCCCTATTGAAGTGGTTGAAGACCTGCCACTAGACGATACTCCGCAAGAGGTGGTAATTGAGACTCCTGCTGAAGCTGTCGAACCGGCAAACACTAGCGCCAACGACTTGGCTGCACAAACGATTGTTGAGCAGCCACAAGATACTCAGAATGAAGGTGCGGGTTGGGTGATTCAGTTGGGTAGTTTTAGGCATGAACGAAATGTAGCGAGCTTGCTCGATAAATTAGAAAATGCAGGCTATCGCGCTTTCAGTCGAAAAATACAAACCCAATCAGGTTTACTTACCAAAGTTTTTGTTGGGCCTGACTTAGACCGGCAAAAGCTTGAAGCTGCATTACCACACTTAAAAGAGCTAACTGACCTTAGCGGTAAAGTAACGACGTTTTCGGTTAACTGAGGCTTTTCAGTAAACTAAACCGTACGGTGTGCAAGCCGGCCTAAATCGCATTGGTAATCTGCCGGGCTTCTGTTAGAATGCGCGCCATCTTAACCACGGCACGCTGTATGGCATTTATTAGCAGCAATAAAGTGATAAAGACACGATGAATTGGGTAGATTTTTCCATTCTAGGTATCGTAGCGGTATCTACCATAATTAGCCTTGTGAGAGGCTTTGTAAAAGAAGCTATTTCACTAGTGGTATGGTTTGGTGCGCTTTTCATCGCGAGTCATTTTTACGCTGATCTAGCAGTTTATTTCACCTCAATTGAAGATCCATATCTGCGCAATGGCGCTGCAGTTGCAGCTTTATTCGTAACCAGTCTGATACTTGGGGGAATGTTGAATTATGCGATTGGCCAACTCGTGCAAGTCAGTGGATTATCGGGTACGGATAGAGCCCTAGGCATTGTGTTTGGTGCACTGCGTGGTGTGTTAATAGCCAGCGCAGTACTCTTCTTTTTAGATACATTTACCACCGCGGCGTCGTCGCAGTGGTGGCAAAACTCGGTACTCATTCCAGAGTTTGCGATTATAATTGAATGGTTCTTTACGTACGTAAAAGACACCTCTAGTTTCTTAAAAACGGCTTGAAATAGGTAACGCGAATGTGTGGTATTGTTGGAATAGTTGGTAAAACCCCAGTGGCCCAGTCACTGTATGACGGTTTAACGGTGTTACAGCATCGAGGCCAGGATGCCGCAGGGATCATGACCATTGACCAAGGCATGTTTAATTTGCGTAAAGCAAATGGCTTAGTAAGAGATGTGTTCCACACCCGTCACATGAAGCGACTTACAGGAAACATGGGTATTGGGCATGCGAGATACCCAACTGCTGGCACATCAAGTTCAGCGGAAGCACAGCCGTTCTATGTAAACTCTCCTTTCGGTATTGCTTTTGCTCACAACGGTAACCTCACTAACGCTCATGAGCTGGAAGAAGAGGTTTTTCGTATAGCCCGCAGACACATCAACACTACCTCAGACTCTGAGTTGTTGCTGAACATTCTTGCACACGAGCTTCAAGAGCAGGCTGGTTTTAACGTAACTGCCGAAGATATCTTCAGTGTTGTGACTAAAGTTCACAAGAAAATTCGCGGTGCATATGCGGTTGTGGCAGCAATTATCGGTCAGGGTATTGTGGCGTTTCGTGACCCGCACGGTATTCGTCCACTAGCGCTAGGTAAACGCATAACAGAGCTTGGTGAAGAATGGATGGTAGCGTCAGAGAGCGTAGCGCTTGATGCCGTAGGTTTTACGTTTATTCGCGATGTTGCACCGGGTGAAGCTGTCTTTATTACTGAACAAGGTGTGCTTCATACACAACAATGCGCTGAAAACCCTGTTACTTCACCCTGCATTTTCGAATTTGTTTACTTTGCGCGTCCAGATAGCCATATCGATGGAATTTCTGTGTATGCCTCACGTGTAAATATGGGCCGTAAACTGGGCGAAAAAATTGCAAAAGAGTGGGCAGATTTAGATATTGATGTTGTTATTCCTATTCCAGAAACATCGTCAGACGTTGCACTTCAAATTGCCAACACTCTAGAGCTACCTTATCGACAGGGTTTTGTGAAGAACCGCTATATTGGCCGTACCTTTATCATGCCTGGGCAAACTATGCGTAAGAAATCAGTACGCAGAAAGCTCAATGCGATTTCTTCAGAATTCAAAGGCAAGAACGTGCTCCTAGTGGATGATTCGATTGTTCGTGGAACGACGTCTAGCCAAATCATAGAGATGGCTCGAGAGTCAGGTGCTAAGAAAGTGTATTTCGCTTCAGCGGCACCAGAGATTCGCTTCCCGAATGTTTACGGTATTGATATGCCATCAGCCAACGAACTCATTGCTTACGGTCGCGAAATTGACCAAATAGCTGACCTTATTCAGGCTGACGGTCTAATTTTCCAGGACATTGCAGATTTAGTTGCTGCAGTTCAAGAAGAAAACACAGCAATTCCACGCTTTGAAACTTCAGTTTTTGACGGAAATTACATCACTGCTGATATCGACCAAGCATATTTGGAGCGCATTGACATGTCTCGTGGAGAAAAGAGCCGAAAAGCACCAGTCGTGCAAGGTGAGTTGAGTAACCTTGATTTACACAACATTGGTGCGACAGAGTCAGAGTAGTATTTGTTATTGACTAGAAAAACGCGCCTTAAAGCGCGTTTTTTGTTTTTAATAAGATAATTAGACCTTAGTGTACGAACACTGGGCCGCCCGCAATTCCCCACACTAATACTGATCCCGTCATCAAAATAACCAACAGAACCAATCCGCAAGTGACCACAGAGCTTGAGTAAATAAACCCCTTGTCTTCAGGCATATGCAGAAGAATAGGCACGCCAGAATACAGTAAGTAGGTTGAATAGCTGATCCCCACCAATAGTGCCGTCATCACGACCCAAAGTTCAGGGTAAAGACCTGCAAAGCCCACCATAAACAATGGCGTAGCAGTATATGCAGCAAGTTCTAATGATTGGGTGTATGAGGGATGCACTTCAAACGCTTTGGCCAGTTCATGAATAAGGACTGCCAGTGCAATAACACCTGTTACAAGCCCAAAATACATGCCTACGCCCATGGCGAGCGCGCTGTTCTCACTGAGTCGAATAAGGTCGCCTGCACCTATACTCCAGCCAGTATGTGCTGAGGAATAATAAGCGACTAACGATGGAATTAACGCAATAATGGCGATATGACTTAGCGCGTAAAAATAATTTTCGTGACGGTCATCAATGCTATGCCACTCTTCTTTAGGATGGGTATAAATACCAATCAGATGGTTTAGTATCATAGTGTTTTACCTTGTTATCTAACGCATTTGGTGTTTTTTTACTGGTTTGCTGCGATGATTTTTTAATTATGTAAATAAGTTAACATTTATTTTACAAATCCAGTGTGCATTAAGTGAGCAGTATCGTCAATGGTGTTGACTAAAAAATGATCGCTCTATGGCTTGTAGTGCGCTAGCTGACTTTCGGTTCACTGATTTTTGTTGTGTAAAAGCAAATTTCTAAATGCGGCAAGCGCTTTTCCACGGTTGGCGGTTTTCCATGCAACAGTGAGAGAGGGATTAGAGAAGGGTAATTGGTGATCGAGCACTACCAATTCACCGCTTTGGAGTTTGTCGTTAATGCGGTACTTAGGTAGAAAGCCTATTCCTAAGTTGGCCTGTATAGCGGCGATTTTTTGCGTTAGCGTTTGTACATAAAGATGCTGGCTCTGTTCAATAACATTAGACGTCCATGCAATATCAGATTTTACTGAGTCTTTAACCACGATAGTGCGAAACTTTCTCAACAGTGTTTCGTTGATTACCTTGTTACTTTTTGTGAGCTGATGTTTGGGTGAGCAAACCAATACTGCCTCAAGGTCTATGTAATGACGCACCGAAAGACCTTTATTGGTTGGGGCGGGTTCTGGTGCACCGATAACTATGTCCACTTTGTCTTCAATTAATGCTTCCCAGCTTCCCATCATGACTTCTTCAAAGATGTTTATTTCTATAGTGGGATGATTGTTCAGAAATTGCGACAAAATCTCCAAGATAGGGGCGATATCCAATATGGAATCGATGGCTATGTTCAGGGATGGTTCCCATCCTTGTGCAATGGTTTTTGTTTGGTTACCTATTTGTTCAATGGCATTGAGTAGTTTTCTTCCTTCCAGTAATAAGTGTTGGCCTGCTGGCGTTAATACGGAGCGTCGGCCATTTTTGACGAACAAACTCACTCCGAGTTGGTCCTCGAGTTTTTGTACAATATAACTCAATGCAGAAGGGACTTTGTTCAATTGGGCAGCAGCAGCGGCAAAACTTCCTCTTTTGTCTATAGCGTCCAACACCACTAACGCTTCGACACTAATACCATTGTTGAGCATATCTACCCTTCAATTAATTGTTCAAATTATTTGAATATATTGAGCAAATTTTGATGGTTATTCAAGTTAATTAAATCGACGATACTTTCACTCGTGGTTAAGACATCGACTAAATTTTTGAGGAACAGAGCAATGAATACATCAATCATCAAAACACTTTTCACTTCTGAGCAAACTTATTCAACCTTATCACTGCGTGTAGTAGGTGGGATAATCTTCGCAGCACACGGTGCGCAAAAGCTATTCGCATGGTTTGGCGGCTACGGACTGGAAGGAACTGGGCAGTGGATGGAGTCAATTGGTCTTGCGCCTGGATATTTTATGGCGTTAATGGCGGGCAGTGCTGAATTCTTCGGTGGTTTGTTGTTGATTGCCGGACTACTTACAAGACCAGCGGCTTTGGTGTTAGCAGTGACAATGCTTGTTGCTATATTCTCGGTTCACTTCGAAAACGGTTTGTTTATGTCGAACAATGGCTATGAATTTGGTTTAGCACTGTTCGCGCTCAGTGTTTCATTACTTGTCACCGGCGCTGGTAAGGTGGGTCTTGATAATATCGTGTCAGGTAAGCTTTCTGCGCTTGATGCTAAGTGATCACTATACATCAGCTTGAATGATAATTAAAAAGGGGCCGTAACGTCGGCCCCTTTTTTGGTATTTTAACCAAAGTGGTTAAAACAAATTTTGTTGCCGTCTAGGTCACGAACGTAGGCACCATAGAACATATCGGGAACACGCTGGCCAGGCTCACCATCGCATGTAGCACCAAGCTCAATAGCCTTCTTGTGAAGTTCATCGACCTTTTCTTTACTACCTGGAGCAAAAGCAAGCATGTTTCCATTACCTGGGTGCGCTTCTTCTTTATTATACGGAATACACACAGCAACCATAGGGTGCTTCATTGACTCGCCGATAAAAGCGATTCTATCCATACTGATAAGACGTTTTGCGCCAAAACCCGCAAACAGTTGCTCATAAAATACTGCCGCTTTTTCTAAATCACTGACACCAAGAGTTGCGTAACTGATCATGAATGAGATTCCTTTTATTACATTTTAATTCTATAACACGTGACTACTACGAAAGGTATCCAAGTTTGGATTGTAGTCGGTGATAAATCTAGTATGGGGGTGTATTTAGTAATTGCGACCTTCGTTTTGCGATAAAGCCGACTTTACACATCAGCTTTTTGTTAGCGCTCCCGATAATTCCAGAATCAAAAACATTCTCTCGTTCAGTTTTTTCATGCTTGTAAAAAGATAAATTGACGTTTTGAGCGAGGAATTCTGAAATGAACAAAAGGTTAAGTACAACCATTGCTATTACTGTGCTTTTGACATCCCACGCATACCCCGAGACACTCAGCGCTCCGCTGCAACTTGCCTCTACGTTTAACATTGAACAAGACGATATTATGCTTGAAGACTATTGGGTGAGTGAAAAACTAGATGGTATTCGCGCAAGATGGACGGGCAGCCAGCTGCTAACGAGAAATGGCAATCTTATTCATTCGCCAGATTGGTTTACAAAAGATTGGCCTAAGGTTGCCCTCGACGGCGAGCTATGGATAGCTCGTGGTCAATTTGAAGAAACTGCCTCGATAGTACTGAGCCACTCGCCGGATGAGCGATGGAGCAAGCTCATTTTTAAGGTATTTGATTTGCCAAATTCTCAGGCGACATTTAATGGCCGTTTGTCAGAGTTACACGCACTGAAAGAGTCTCTGCAATCGAATACTCTGTCACTTGTCTCTCAACATTCTTATTCGTCTCTCGATGTGCTAGATCTGGCACTTGACGAGTTGGTTGCTAGTGATGGCGAAGGGCTAATGCTTCACCACAAACACGCCAGATATATTCACGGTAGAAGTGATAGACTATTAAAGCTAAAAAAGTTCGATGATAATGAAGCGAGAGTCATTGGCCACATATCAGGAAAAGGAAAGTTCGCTGATGTCATGGGATCGCTACTCGTTCAAACAAAAGACGGCGTGGTATTTAAGATTGGCAGTGGATTTAGTGATCAAGAGCGAGAAAATCCACCACCGATTAATAGCTGGGTTACGTACAAATTTTATGGCACAACGCGGCACGGCAAACCGCGCTTTGCCAGCTATTTGCACACTAGACCGTTGTCAGATTTGCCCAACTAGGTTGGTTTGTGTCATATCACTTTTGTTACTTGCTTCACTAGGGCTACCACTGTGAAATTTAAAATCATCATCGGGTGACGATATTAAGTCTGCTTCAATCTTTCCGAAAAAAGCCACTCTTTCACTAATATCCTTGCCCGCGATTTCTTCTGCAAGAGTCAGATAGTCTTGGTAGTGACGTGCTTCTGAACGCAACAGCGATACGTAAAAATCACCAATGCGATTGTCTACAAGCGGAGCGAGTTTGGCAAAGCGTTCACAAGAACGGGCTTCGATGTAGGCACCACATATTAGTTTGTCGATAAGGGCGTCGGGCTCATGATTTTTTACGTGAGTAAGTAAACCTCGGGCGTAGCGACTCGACGTAATATTTTCATAGGGAATGTCAAATTCTTGCATGACCTCTAGTACTTGATAGAAGTGGTGAAGTTCTTCTTTTATCAAGAGCACCATTTTATCTATTAAGTCCTGCCCGTAAGGCGTGCCAGATTTTGGCAACATAGACTTAGAGAGACTGTTGTGCTTTAACAAGTCACGCCAGTCGCCTTGCATACGGTAGGTAAAGTCTTCAAAAGGTTTTAACCATGCCAGTAGGGCATCTGCGCTCTCTTTATCCACGGCGTATTTACGGATGAGGTACATTGCGCTCTGCGCGGCTTTCAGCTCACAAATTAAGTGATCGGTTAATATGACGCGAAGATTTTCAGGTTTTTTAGCCTCGAGCAACCAGGCTTCTGGTGTTTCACAATGAAGAAAAGCGTTGATGGGCGAAAGCAGCTCTTTTGAATACATACACAACTAACTAATGGCATTTTTTGCGCATTATACCCAAAAGCGAGCCTTTGCCCCACCTTGCAAACATTAATTAAAAACTAATCCGTTTTTCTGACAGGCTCATATAAGCCTGCAAATACAGTTAATGGATTTAAAAATGAAAGCGCTCATACTCCTTTTTGCTTTGCTGCTCACTGCATGCTCAACAACTTACCCAAATCAAAATATTCTGAATCAAAATTTCCCATCCGTTACCGGCACAAGCTTGTCAGGGGATACACTAAACATTCCTCAAGACATGGAAGGACAGCCAACCTTGTTTCTCATTGGGTACAAGCAAGATAGTCAGTTTGATATCGACCGATGGTTGATCGGTTTAGATATGACAGGTACCCAAGTTGATGTGTATGAGTTGCCGACCATCGCGGGAATGTTCCCGAGAATGTTCAGTACTCAAATCGATAATGGCATGAGAAAAGGTATTCCCAAAGCATTGTGGCAGGGTGTGGTAACGATTTATGAAGATGGAAGTAAAGTGCAGCAATTTACGGGCAATGAATTCCCTAATAACGCGCGAGTTGTGCTCATCGATGGCGCTGGGAGTATCAAATATTTCTATGACAGAGGATTCTCCGTTGCGGCACTTAATGCAATGAGAGAAGAGCTTTCCAATCTAACAACAGAGTAGTTGAGGCGATATTTTTACACTAGCCTTCCCTTGCTGTATCTATAATGTTGTTATAGGTTTCTCGTGGTTTAGATACAGTAAGTGGTGGTTTTTAGTCGTGCGTCACATTTTTATTGCGATAGTTTATTGTTTTTTCTTTGGTTTTTCGGGGAGTGCACACCCAGAACAAATCCAAAGTCAACACGATAAAATCATCGCTTTGGTCGACCGTGTCGCTGTGGAGTCTCCCACCGATTACCATATTCTCGTAGAAAATGCTGAGGCATCTTACACCCAACTTCAATCGTTATCGGATAAATTAGAGGCAGCAAGAGCCCTGCTGCTATGGCATTTTATGATTGATGATGAAGAGGGTACTGCTAAATATGCTTCTGAATTACAACAGCTTGCGTTAGCACTGAACAACCAACCTCATTTCGACATTGCCAGACTCTACCAAGGGTTTACTCAGAATCCGGACCTTGAAGACGCGGTAGCTTTCGTTCAACAATGGTCAGATAGCTTAAGTGCATCTAACAAGCAAAACTTGCGAGTCAGGGTTCACCGTGATCTGGTGATCACTTATACCAAGCTACGACCCATGATTTTTCCCTTTGAGTTACAGTACCTAATTCAACATCTAGAGACGATAAGTGATGACCCTGAATTTGCACAAGAAAAGCATGTGATTTTGTGGTCCTTGGTGGCAAGAGGGTGGAGCATTGAACAATCTTTAACCTACTATGAAGAGTTTATTGCCGGTGCAGAAGCGAACACCTTTCCTGTGCACAAGTATCTTGTTCTCTATAACATAGCAATTCTGATGGCAAGCAGTGAGTATGTAGATGCAGCTATCTACCTTGGTGAGTCCTATGTAGAGCTAGCGTTAGCTCAAGCCCAGTTAGAGGAGCTGTTTTACGGATACGAGCGACTAGGCGAGGCACTGTCGCACGATAAACAATATCAAGCCGCGAATATCGCTTTGGAACAAGCTCATCAATACGATATGTATGCTGACGAGCTTTGGTTGGCGCAGATCAATTTAATACAAGCTGAAAACTATTTCTTTTTAGGTGAGGTAGATAAAGGGCGAAAATTGTTAACTGCGGCAGAAGAGGCGCTCAAGGCACAAGACGAAAGTTATCGTATAACCACAAACTACGTGAATCGTGTCTTGGGCAAACTCGCTTTACTCGAAGGGCGCACTGAAGATGCCCTTGAGCACTATGAGACATACATCATTAATAATCGCAATGATGTGCACCAGCGCCGTATCGAGGATATTCAAGGTGTACGGTCATCGATGGAGCGCTTGATAGTGCAGGCCGAATCCAGCCAAGCACTGGCTGAAAAAAGGCTGACTCAATTTCAATATGCGTCTTATGTATTAGTGGCCGTGAGCTTAATCATTGTGTTAATGGCCATTCGACAAACTAAGATATCGTCACAGTTAAAGTCAAAAACTGTCGAGCTTCAAAAAATCAACCGACAGGACTCACTAACCAAGTTGTTTAATCGAGGTTATTGGGAACTACAAGTGCATCTGCAGATATCACAACGCAAACGCTACCATAAACATATTGCGTCACTAGCGCTGTTTGATATCGACAATTTTAAGTCGATCAATGACGAATATGGTCATGTTGCAGGAGATGCGGTGATTAAGCTCGTTGCTGAAACCGTGCAAAAGGAAATTCGTGAAGTGGATGTGGCGGGACGATACGGTGGGGAAGAGTTTGGGATACTGTTCCCTCAAACCAGTATTCAAGCCGCACTTCAAGTAACAGAACGCATTAGAAAAGCACTCGAGAAAGCCGTTGTTGAATTCGATAACAAGCAGATTACATTCACCGCAAGTTTTGGATTAGCACCCTTAGCCAATTACCACAGTACTGCAAAGATCTGGGTTAATGAAGCCGATACGGCTCTGTATCAGTCAAAAGAGCAGGGCAAGAATCAGTGCACTATTTTCAGTAACACTACTCGTTAGATGAACTTGCGGTTTTCTAATGCTTGAGACTCGGGAGAAACTTTAAGCACGCTGCCTTGGTCGTACCAATCACCAAGCACTATTCTCGTCGCAGTGTTTCCATTTACAGATAGACAGTGCACATTGGGTCTATGGGTGTGGCCATGAATAAGTCGGGCAACGTTGTGCTTCTCCATCACCTTCACCACTTCACCTGGGGTTACGTCCATAATCTCTGGCTTTAAGTACTTTTGGTTCTCTTTACTTTTTGCTCGCCCTTTCTGCGCCGCTTTACGCCTAACAGATAAAGGAAGTGCAAGCATTAGTCGCGGCCACCACCAACTGCGAGATTTCTTGCGAAACTTCTGATATGCCACGTCGCGAGTACACAACTCATCCCCGTGAGTTATCAGCGTAGGGGTACCATATAGGTCAATCACCGTTTGTTCGTGTAGCAGTGTCATGCCTGCTTTATCCAGCCAACCTTGGCGTATCGCAAAATCCCGATTACCGTGAATAAAGTAAACTGGGCAAAAATGACTTACCGCTTTAAATGCAGTGGCTACACTTTCGCTAAAGGATGTTACGTCGTCATCACCAATCCACACTTCAAATAAGTCACCCAGTACATAAAGTGCATCTGCGTTTATGGCGTCTTCTTGCAAAAAGCGCATAAAACACTCAGTGATGTCTGGCCGGTCTGCACTTAGGTGTAAATCAGCGATAAAGTAGGTAAATGACATAGTGGTTACATGAGAAGAAATACAAAAGAGGGCAGAGAACCGCCCTCTAGAAAACAGCCTACGCTACAGTAGCAGACTCGATAACTACTGATTCTACTGGAACGTCTTGGTGATAACCGTGGTTACCCGTTTTAACGCCTTTGATTTTTTCTACTACGTCCATACCTTCGGTTACTTTACCGAATACACAGTAACCCCAGCCATTCATCGATTCGCTGGTGTGGTTTAGGAAGTCATTGTTGCTTACGTTAATGAAGAACTGACCTGTTGCAGAGTGTGGATCGTTAGTACGCGCCATAGCAATGGTACCTGCGTCGTTGCTCACACCGTTGTTTGCTTCGTTCTCGATAGGGGCTTTGGTGTCTTTTTGATCCATATCAGCAGTGAAACCGCCACCTTGGATCATGAAACCATTGATCACTCGGTGAAAAATGGTGTTGTCGTAAAAACCGTCGTTTACGTACGACAAAAAGTTTTCAACCGTTTTAGGCGCTTTGTCAGCAAAAAGCTCTAGTGTGATATCACCAAAATTTGTTTTTAACGTAACCATGTTGTGTGTCCTGAAATTCAATACGGCATTTAAGAGGCGTAATGGTAACGCAATTCACTCAGGAGTGGAATAAATGGCACGGGAACTAAAAAGTAAATCGCGCCACTCATGACCTCCAAAATATAATGCTAAATAGAACCACCAATGGTTTCTACTAAGTTTTAAGCACATAAAGTACTTATCAACTGGCCTTTGAGAATGCTAAACTCTGCGGCCAATTAATGCTGAAGGAAACAACAATTATGCTACATCTCTACAATACCCGAACCCGTGAAAAAGCGAAGTTTGTGCCGCTTGAAGAAGGGAAGGTGGGCTTGTATGTGTGTGGTATTACTGTTTACGACCTCAGTCATATGGGGCATGCACGTACCTATTTGAGTTTTGATGTGTTGGTTCGTTACCTTCGTCATTTGGGTTACGACGTTAAATACGTTAGAAACATCACCGATATCGACGATAAAATTATCACCCGAGCGAATGAGAATGGTGAAACATTTGACGCTCTGACAGCGCGTACCATCGCCATGATGCACGAAGACTTTGCTGCCATTAACTTGTTGTTGCCAGATATTGAGCCAACAGTGACAGGGCACATGGACGAAATTATTGAACTGGTTAAAACATTGCAAGACAAGGGCTTCGCCTACCAAGCGGACAGTGGCGATATATTGTTTGATGTAAGCAAGTTCCCGGATTACGGTAAGTTGAGCAAACAAGATTTAGAGCAGCTTAACGCAGGCGCTCGTGTTGAAGTGGCATCGGGTAAAGACGATCCTCTGGATTTTGTACTGTGGAAAACCGCCAAACCAGGCGAGCCTTCATGGTCTTCACCTTGGGGCGAAGGTCGTCCAGGGTGGCACATTGAATGTTCTGCGATGAACCACAAACATTTGGGTGCACACTTTGATATTCACGGTGGTGGTTCGGACCTTACCTTCCCACACCATGAAAACGAAGTAGCGCAGTCTTGCTGTGCATTCGATACACCTTACGTAAACGTATGGATGCATACGGGTATGGTGCAGGTTAACGATGAGAAAATGTCTAAATCATTAGGCAACTTCTTTACCCTGCGTGACGTGCTTCAAGAACACGATGCAGAGACATTGCGTTTCTTCTTGATGTCTGCCCATTACCGCAGCCAGCTGAGTTATTCACAAGACAACATTACGCAAGCAAAAGCGGCACTTGAGCGTTTATACACTGCACTTCGTGGTGTGGTTGTCGATGAATCTACGCCTGCTGATTTTGGTGGCTATCTGGCGCGTTTTGAAGAAGCCATGAACGATGATTTAAATGTTCCCGAGGCTTTTTCAGTAATGTTTGACGTAGCTCGTGAGCTTAATCGTCAGAAAGCCAATACTGACGAAGCTGGCAAATTAGCCGCTGTGTTAACACGCTTAGGTGGGATTTTGGGAATGTTGCAAAGCGATCCTGAAGCATACCTACAAGGTGGTGGCGATGATGATGCCGCGGAAATTGAAGCGCTTATCAAACAGCGAAACGATGCTCGTGCTGCAAAAGATTGGGCGGCAGCTGATGCTGCTCGTGATGCGTTGAGCGCGATGAATGTTGTGCTAGAGGATGGTCCTGAAGGGACTACGTGGCGCAGAGGCTAATCGCCAACCATAAAACAGATATAAAGCTTACTCAGCCGGCTGGGTAAGCTTTTCCTTCCAGCGCTGTCTCGACACGTGTTCTTTTACCAGCTCAAGGCATTCATTGACCACGTTGAGCACCTCTCTGTCGAGTACTTCTTCATCAGGCGTGTGGTCATGAAGACCCACCGAGATCATATGGTCAATGCGGTCGGCGTCTAAGTCGTCTAACAAGTTAATTAATGATGCAGTGACAATATCGGTGACAGCAGATTCGAGTGTGTTTTCGATGGTTTTACCGATAACAGGCATGTAACTCAGGGTTGATACCTGATCGTTACTTCTCACGGCTTTACTCACACTTTTTTGAACGTGCTCTCGAATGACACCACCGTGAATATCGCTTCTGATAGCATGACCAAAATGATTGAGAATACCCGCAATCCATTCAGTGAGCACAGGACGTCGTGGCGCTAGCACTCGGTGAGTAATATCGTCTAATAATGGTGATCCCGCCGCGATATCTTTTTGCGCATCACTCAGCACTTTAACAACAATCCTGTCACTTAATTCTTCTATGAATACGTCTGAGTAAAAGGCAAAAAATCGGAAAATGGCTGTTTGGTGCAAATCGATAATTTGAAATTTATGCAACCGATACAATATGGAAAATATTCGCAGAAAGCGAAACAAGCGTGTGGCACCCAAGGGGATCAGGCCGACAATATCGTACCAGTGTAAAAATGGGAAAAAGTACCAGCGAAGGTGTTCTTTTCGAACGATAGACACTATCCAACGAAAACAAAACTCGGTAAAAAAGATGGCGATAAACACCAAATCTACAAACAAAAAATTGTTGTGTACTGGGTCATAAACGTCAATGACGCTAGGGAAGTAATCTCCTAGCATATGAAAGAATACGTTAGTGCCGTAAAGTGCATCAAAGACCAGCCACAACAAATTGACTAGCAGTACGCCAAGCATCACTAAGTCTAGGATTAACCATGGAGCTTCGTGACTTTGCTTTAAGTTCTCCCGGTTAATCCTTAGCATTTGTTTATCCTGCGTTTTGTAGGCGAGTTACGTCGACGTGTAACCGTAATTTTTGCCCTGGCTGTAAGTAGCGGCGTGTGTTGATATCGTTCCATTTAGTGATATCGCTAACTCGTACATTAAACTTATCTGCAATACGTGACAAGGAGTCACCATTCCTCACTGTGTAAGTAATTGACTTCATGATAGCGTCGGCTCGTTGCGCATTACTCACACTGGCGTTTTCTTGCCACACCACTAATGTCTTTCCGGGGTGAAGCATATCTCCCGGCGCCATACCATTCCAACTCGCAAGTTGGCGAGTGCTTACCTTGTACTTACGAGATAAATCCCACAAAGTATCGCCAGATTTCACCGTATGATTAATTTTATAGGCGGCACGTTGTCGGTCTTGAGTTTGTGCTAGACGCTGGTCTTGCGACAGTGAATACTGGTCGAGGGCTTTGAGTGCCACAGGAACCATAACAAAGTCACCGACGCGAATCATGTTAGATGTGAGTTCGTTCACTTGCTTAATCACATCTACCGTTGTGTGATATTGCTTTGCAATTTTGATCAAGCTATCGCCGCTTTTGACTTTGTGACGAACCCAGTTAAGACGTTCACGGTTATCAACTTTTGCGAGCGCTGCGCTAAAGGCTTCACTTTTGTCTATGGGGAGTACCAAGCGATGGGGGCCGTCTGGGTCAGTTGCCCAGCGGTTGAATCCTGGATTAAGGGCATGCAAGGCTTTTACACTCATATCCGCTAAATCTGCGGCAAAGGCTAAGTCCACCTGAGAACCAATATCCACCAATGCAATGGCTTGCTTGTTATCAACGGTAGGCCAGGTAAATTCATACGCTTCTTTGTTAGCAAGTATGTCTGCCAAGGCGAGCAACTTGGGTACGTAGGCGCGCGTCTCTTTGGGTAAGCGCAGCGACCAAAAATCAATGGGCTTACCTGCCTGTTTGTTCGCGCGAATGGCACGAGCAACACGGCCTTCACCACTGTTGTACGCGGCAAGGGCATGTAACCAGTCACCATCAAAGTATTTTACCAAGTACGCCAAGTAATCGAGCGCACCTTGGGTAGACGCCACAACGTCACGTCTGCCGTCATACCACCAGGTTTGCTCCATTCCAAAGCGTTTAGCGGTACCCGGTATAAACTGCCACATACCAGCTGCTCGACCGTGTGAATAGGCGAAGGGGTCGAAGGCACTCTCTACAATCGGAAGTAACGCGAGTTCCATAGGCATGTCGCGTTTTTCGATTTCTTCAACAATGTAATACAAGAAAGGACGGGCACGTTTTACTACGCGCTCCATATACTCGGGATGGCGCAGGTACCAACGTCGTTGCACGGCGAGCCTGTCATTGTCTGGAACTGCAAATACGAATCCGTTGTTAACCCGTTGCCAGACATCTGTGATGACTTCTGGTTCTGAAGGTGTTTCAGCTACAGCAAGTTCTTCGGCAAGTAGCTCGTCGTCAAGCAGAGCATCGTTGGGGTGTATAACATCGATAACCCCTTCATTGGCAAGGTCACAGTCTAGTTTGTCTTGTTGGCTTACGTGCTCAACTTCACAGGTAGCAGCAAAATCATCGGCGTGATCATTGTGTTTTGGTTCTTCACCTGTTAACGCGGTTAACTGACACCCGCTCAACCCTAGTACCGCTAAAAGTGGAAGGGCTGCCGACAACTTCAATGGCATACTACAGACTCGTTTAAATCAACAAACCAACCATTCTACGGTTAAAAATGATAAATTTCACTAAAAGGTATCTTTCCATCTGCGAACCTCAGTAAATACAGCTACTTCACTTTCTAGCTTTTGATTGGTATGTGTTTCGACTGACGCTTTTACAGTGGGTTTATGTGCACGAAGAAAGGGGTTAATTGATTTTTGCTGCGATAGAGTTGTTGGTAGGGTAGGTATATCGTTTGAACGAGTTTCTGATACCCAGTCCTTGTACTCAATGAGTGCTTTATTGTCCGGCTCTACTGCCAGCGCAAAGGCGACGTTTGCCGCAGTGTACTCATGGGTACAGTAAACCATCGTGTGGTCGGGTAACGCACCAAGTTTATTCAACGAGCGAAGCATTTGTTCGGGAGTTCCTTCGAATAACCGTCCACAGCCCGCCGAAAAGAGCGTGTCGCCACAAAAAAGTGCGTCGTGTCCGTAATAGGCGATGTGGTCGAGGGTATGACCGGGAACCTCTATTACGCTGAGCTCGAGGCCCATCGACGGAAATGTCGCGGTGTCGCCATTAACGAGTGGATGGGTGATACCATTGATATGGCCTCCGCTAGGGCCATAAACCACCAGTGAGGTGTTTGCACTGGCTAGTTTGAGAATACCGCCTGTGTGATCGTGATGGTGGTGGGTAATTAATACACCAACTAGATTAAGTGCATTTACTTTTAAATAATCGAGAACAGGTGTGGCATCACCCGGGTCTACCACTACCGCATCTTTGTTGTTATGAATACACCAGATATAGTTGTCATTAAATGCAGGAATAGCCACGACCTTAGTGTTAGTTGGTAGCGCTGAATTCATTGGTGTAGTCATAATGATCCTTACTTGTGTACCCGTAATTATGGCGTACTATATGAAGTTGTTAATGCCAGAGCAATAAGTAGCCCAAACGTTTATCTATGAAATCCGCGTTTCGACATAAGCCACCCCGTTACCCTGAACACTGGGAAGACTTCCCCGCAGGTAAGCAAATTCAAAACGCTATTACCGATGTGTGTAATGATTACGTACAGCGAGTGTTTGGGTATCACTTTGTGAAGTTGGGTACGCTCAGTGCGCAAATAGAGCTACCGGATTGCCCAATCAATCACGTTGTAAGTCAAACTGCTAAGCTAACCGAACACACCAGTGTCGTTGGGCAGTCTCATGTTTTACCCTATTCAGAGAACAGTGTTGATGGTTTTTTACTCGCCAACGAATTGGATTTTGCGCAAGATCCTCACCAAATACTCCGAGAGGTGGATAGGGTAATCACTGCCAACGGCTACGTTATGATCAGTGGTTTTAACCCGTTGAGCTTGGCGGGTATCGCAAAATTTTTACCGGTCAAGCGAGGTAATGTACTGCATGATGCACGGTTTTTTTACCGCGCATCGCATCAAAGACTGGTTGCAATTGTTGGGGTTCGAAATTGTTGAGCAGCGGCACGTGATGTTTTCAACGCTGTTCTTCCAATATCGCTGGGCCAATATTGAACGGGCACAAGCTAAGTTATCCACTTACTTTCCGTGGTGCAGTGCCGTGTATGTGATTTTGGCTAAAAAGCGAGTGGTGCCCATGACCGCTATCCGGCCAAAACTTAAGCTCAAACCTCGCTTTTCACCCGTAGGTGCAAGTATTCGTTCTGCAAAAGGAAGTACCCGAAATTCTCTGTAGAACAAAAATGAAAAAGCCCAATAGCATTACACTATCGGGCTTTTGCTATTCTGAATTAGGCTGCGAATTACTTAACACGCATACCCGGTTTTGCCCCTTCGTGAGGCTCAAGAATATACAAGTCTTCACCACCAGGGCCAGCGGCTAACACCATACCTTCAGACATACCGAAACGCATCTTACGCGGCGCTAGGTTGGCAACCATTACTGTGTGTTTACCGATGAGTGCTTCAGGAGAGTATGCTGACTTAATTCCAGCGAATACTTGCTTAGTTTCGCCGCCAAGATCTAGCTCTAATCGCAACAGCTTATCGGCTTTTTCAACGTGCTCAGCGTTCGCAATGCGGGCAATACGTAAATCAACCTTAGCAAAATCATCAAACGAGATAGTCTCGCTGATAGGGTCTTTACCCAGCGGGCTATTAGGGTCAATTGTTGGCTCGGCGGCAGCTAGGCTGTCTTTTGAAGCTTCAACCATAGCGTCGATTTTCTCCATTTCTACACGTTGCATCATTGGCTTAAATTTATTGATAGCATGACCCGTTAACAGAGTTTGTAGGCCATCCCAGGTAAGTTCGTTGTTAAGGAAAGCTTCTGCTTTATCGGCAAGCACAGGTAGCACTGGCTTGAGGTAAATCACTAACAAGCGGAACAGGTTGATACCTAACGAGCACACATCGTGAGTGAAAGCTTGCTTAGTTTCATCTTTAATCGTTACCCAAGGAGCGTTGGTGTCGATGAACTGGTTGGCTTTATCTGCCAACGCCATGATTTCACGCACTGCTTGGTTGTACTTACGGCTCTCGTAAAGCTCTGCAATTTTTGCTTCGGCATTTTGGAATTCAGCAACTAACTCGCCTTCAATCACATTTTCAGACAGCTTGCCGTCAAAGCGCTTGGTAATAAAGCTGGCACATCGACTCGCAATGTTAACGACTTTACCCACTAAATCTGAGTTAACTTTTTGCGCAAAGTCTTCAAAGTTAAGATCGATGTCGGTAACGTTGTCGTTCAGCTTAGAAGCAAAGTAATAACGCAAGTACTCTGGGTTCAAGTGGTCGAGGTAAGTACGGCCTTTAATAAAAGTACCGCGAGACTTAGACATCTTCGCACCGTTCACAGTAACAAAACCGTGAATGTTTACACCCGTAGGTTTGCGATAACCGGCGCCTTCAAGCATGGCTGGCCAGAACAAGCAATGGAAGTAGGTGATGTCTTTACCAATAAAGTGATAAAGCTCTGCGTCTGAATCCGCTTTCCAGAAATCGTCGAACTCTAAATTGTTTTGGTCGCAGAAATTCTTGAAGCTGGCCATATAGCCCACTGGCGCATCAACCCACACGTAAAAGAATTTGTTAGGAGCACCAGGAATTTCAAAGCCAAAGTAAGGCGCGTCACGACTAATGTCCCACTGCTGTAGACCTTCTTCAAACCACTCTTGGAGCTTGTTGGCGATTTCGTCTTGAATGGCACCCGAGCGGATCCAACCCTTCAGCATTTCTTCAAACTTGGGTAAGTCGAAGAAGAAGTGCTCAGACTCTTTCAAAACTGGCGTTGCACCGGAAACCACACTGCGTGGGTTTTTAACCTCTGTTGGGCTATACGTAGCGCCGCATACGTCACAGCTATCGCCGTTTTGGTCTTCTGCACCGCAGCTCGGGCATGTACCTTTTACAAAACGGTCCGGTAAGAACATTTCTTTTTGCGGATCGTACAACTGATTGATAGTGCGTTTGCTAATATAGCCTGCATCGTTCAAGCGGTTGTAAATGTCTTCACACAAGGCCTTGTTTTCTGGCGAGTGTGTCACGTAGTAGTTGTTGTAATCTACATGAAAATCAAGCAAGTCTTGATGGTGCTCAGCACGAGTTTGTGCCACCATCTCTTCTGGCGTAATACCTAGTTCTTGTGCTTTAAGCATGACTGGTGTGCCGTGAGCATCGTCAGCACATACACTGTAACACTCGTGTCCACGAAGACGCTGGAATCGCGTCCAAATATCCGTTTGAATATGTTCTAGCAAATGACCCAAGTGAATCGAGCCATTGGCGTAGGGCAACGCACTGGTTACCAAAATGCGGCGTTTATCTGACATAATAACGTTATTGATTCTGACGTTTCAAAATGGCTGCAAATACTAGCGGAAAACCGTCTTTTTTGCATTACCAAATTAATGAAAATACATTGTTTTGAGGATGTTTATGTTCTTTTCCCGAAAAGGCAAACCCGTTGAAGAAAAACTCGCCAGCGCTTTGGCTGAATATTTCAGCCTTAACCTAGAACAAACCCTACCGTGGTGCAGTAAAAAGGTAACTGGCGATAACGCTTCTGTGTATGTGATCACTTTGCCATTCGCCGCGAGCTCTCAATACAACAGAATAACCGAACACTTAGTAAAAGCGCTTAAGGGTGAAATTACCCAGCAAGATATTGAAATGAGTCAAAAAATATCAAGCGCGCAAACTAAGCAAAACCCAGTTTCCAATATTAGAAACATTATTGCCGTAGCATCGGGTAAGGGCGGAGTAGGTAAGTCTACCACGAGCATTAATTTAGCAAGTGCATTACTTCAAGAAGGTGCAACCGTGGGCGTGCTTGATGCCGACATTTATGGGCCTTCATTACCTATTATGCTCGGCAACGAAGGAGACCACCCCACTAGCGAAGACAACAAACACATGCAGCCACTTAATGCGCATGGGTTATGGGCGAACTCAATTGGCTATCTTGTTCCCGCTGAAGATGCTGCCGTATGGCGAGGGCCGATGGCAAGTCGTGCGCTAAAACAACTATTAGATGAAACCCTGTGGCCAGTGCTTGATTATCTGATTGTTGATATGCCGCCAGGTACGGGAGACATTCAACTTACCATGGCTCAGCAAGTGCCTTTAAGCGGTGCGGTTATTGTGACCACACCGCAGGATCTAGCCCTAGCCGACGCTCAAAAAGGCATTAGCATGTTCGATAAAGTGGACGTGCCAGTACTCGGTCTTATTGAAAATATGAGTTACTACCAATGCCGTGCCTGCGGTACGAAAGACTACATATTTTCAAAAGAGGGTGGTGTTTCTTTGGCACAGCGTCACGGTTTACCTTTGTTAGGTCAACTGCCTTTAGATATCGGCATTCGTGAACATGTAGATGCAGGTACGCCATTGTTGTTTGCTTCGCCCGACGATCCGCTGAGCGATAGTTACCGAGAAGCAGCCCGCGCGGTTTCTATGCAATTGGCGCTCTCTCAGCCTATTCGCGCATCCGAACAACACATTCGCGGAGAAACAATTGGTATTAAATCGCTTTAATAATGAACGATTTAGTGGTAAACATGGTGAATACAAGCCGTAAACATAATATTCCACAGTAATTCACATTGAGTCGTTTGCGCTCCCAACGCATAATAGTGGCGTTTTTATTGTTAGGATTAATGTTATGCGGTTATGCGATCGGGATATTTACGAATATATTCAACAGGGTAAGATTAAAATAAACCCGACTCCCGACTACGATCAAATCAGCGGTGTTACTGTTGATATGCGCTTGGGTAATAAGTTTCGGGTATTTGAAGACCACCAAGCGCCATATATAGACTTGAGCGGACCAAAAGCCCAAGTTCAAGAAGCACTGAATTCCGTGATGAGTGACGAAATTGTCATCCCAGATGACAAATCGTTTTTTCTTCATCCAGGTGAGTTGGCACTGGCGATTACCCACGAGTCAGTCACCTTGCCAAGCAACATTGTTGGTTGGTTAGATGGCCGTTCGTCATTAGCGCGATTGGGGTTAATGGTGCATGTAACCGCCCATAGAATCGACCCGGGTTGGTCTGGCAATATCGTTTTAGAATTTTACAACAGTGGTAAATTGCCGTTGGCGCTAAAGCCGTTAATGAAAATCGGTGCGTTGAGTTTTGAAGTGCTTTCTAACCCTGCAGAAAAGCCTTACAACGCCCGAGTAGACGCTAAATATAAAGATCAGTCTGGCGCCGTAGCCAGTCGAATATCATCAGACAAACAAAAATAACTAACTGATACTGAGGAGCAAGGAAATGTCAAAAACCACATGGATAGTGCTAGTCGCCTTTCTAAGCTCCGTTATACTATCAGTTGGTTTGTACGCCATTAACCAGCCCAGTGAAATTTACCTCACTGCCAGTATCACACTCTTTGTTGCCATTTTATGGATAACCGAGGCGCTGCCTATACCGGCAACCTCAATGATCCCTTTTGCTGCTTTTCCGCTCGCAGGTGTAATTAGTCATAAAGAAGCAGCGTCTTCTCTGGGTAGTCACGTAATCATGCTGCTAATGGCAGCCTTTATGTTATCCAAAGGCCTAGAAAAAGCCGATTTACACAAGCGCTTTGCTATATACATGTTGCGTGTAACTGGGTCGGGTAGCGCACTTAAGCTTATTCTAGGCTTTATGCTGACCACGGCTGTGCTCAGTATGTGGATAAGCAATACAGCCACTATTTTGATGATACTTCCAATGGCCATTGCCATAGTTAATGCAATGGAAGGTTCAAGATTTGGCGTCGCACTTATTTTGGGTATAGCCTATGCTGCAAGCTTAGGAGGCGTTGCAACGCCTATCGGTACACCACCCAACATCATTTTCATGAGTGTGTATGAAGAAACCCAAGGGGTGGAATACAGCTTTGTGGATTGGATGAAAACTGGCGTACCTATTGTTGTTTTATCGATTCCGTTAATGGCAATGTGGCTAGCACGAGGCTTAGGCAAAGTAGGGGACATCACGCTTCCTGAACCAGGCCCATGGCGCAAAGCAGAAGTTCGCGTATTAATGGTGTTTGGTACGGTAGCGATGGCATGGGTGTTCCGACCGTTCTGGACCGGCTGGCTGGGTATTACCAGCATAGGTGACAGTACTATTGCCGTTGCAGGTGTGGCAGCCATGTTCATGATTAACAGTGGCGAAGAAAACGACGATAAATTGCTGAACTGGAAGGTTGCCAATGACATTCCTTGGGGCATGTTGCTTTTGTTCTCTGGTGGTATTTGTATAGCCAAGGCGTTCATGGCATCTGGCCTCAGTGGTTTAATGGGCGGGTGGCTTAACGAGCTGTCCGTTTTACCAATATTTTTACTGATATTGGTGACCTGCCTCTTCGTAACTTTCTTAACAGAAATAACCTCAAATACCGCTACTGCCACTTTGCTTATGCCTATTTTGGCGGTCACCGGTGCAGCAGTGGGAGTTGACCCTAAACTACTTATGATCCCCGCGGCCATCAGTGCAAGTTGTGCCTTTATGCTGCCAGTTGCCACCGCACCTAATGCCATCGCCTACGCTACCGACAAGTTCGACATTAAGACTATGGCAAGGGAAGGTGTGGTACTGAATATTGTTGTGGCAAGTGTGGTGAGTGTGGTGTGTTACGTTACGCTGTAACTCCGAATTTTTCGAGAATTGACCGTAAAATAAACGTTTAGCAGCAAATATCGTAATTCTCGTTGCAAACTTAACGAAAATAAGTAGACTTGTCGGCTCTTTCGGTCGGTGTGTAGCGCAGCCTGGTAGCGCACTGTCATGGGGTGTCAGGGGTCGGAGGTTCAAATCCTCTCACACCGACCAATCTCTCTTCTTGATATCCCCCTCAACTCGACAGCCTCAATCCTATTTACGTCATCAAGCTTCATAAACTCTCCAATCTACATATCGATTTAATGTAAACCAAGTGTAAAAAATAGCTGTATCGCAACCTAGTCTACAATGTTAGTATTTTTTTGAGTTCAAAGAGCATAGTTTCACTTGGGGTAAGAATCATGAAAACACTGTTGTCTTTAATTGCTTTACTGGCCTTTTCTTTTCATTCTTATGCCTCTGTGATTTACAGTAATCAAGCGGTGATCACCAATGCTACGAATACTGCCACGTTTGACTCACTGAACACTAATAACATCGATTTAAGCACTTATGCGGAAGATGGTATTTCCGTTACTGTGCCTGACGTCTCTTACGTTGGTTTTATGCCATTTGAGAGCGGGGTAATTTCCACACAAATGCATTACGGTTCCGGTGGCAACAATAGTTGGGTGACGATTGAGATGTTAGATGAATCACTTATCTATGCACTAGATTTTAGGCTAGGTGCCGGATGGGATTTTTCACCCAATCAGTTGAACCTGCTATGGGAAGCATTCGACGGTACCGTCAGTGTGGGCTTGGGAGACGTATTAGTTGATAGGGGAACCACAGTTGGTTTTACCTCACAGACAGGCTTCACATCTATGCGTGTGGCTGCATCGGTTATATCTGACATGGTGGTGTTTGGTAACTATCAGGCCATTGCACTGGATGATTTGCGTGTCGATACGCAAGCCTCACTTGTAAATACACCGGCAACGGTAGCTTTATTGGGTATGTTTATGATGCTGCTGTTGCGTCGTAGATATATTTACTCAACATAACCAATCACCTCAATCTTTCCCACAATGTTTTCATTAAGTTCGTCGAGGTCTTCGGCAGGTATCCACCATTCGGTGTGGCCTTTTGCACCAACGGTTTTTAAGGGATAGCGAGCCATGAACGCCTTATTGACCTCAAATCGAGTCACATAGCCTTTTCCAAAATCGGTAACATTCCATTGAGTAAGCTCAAAGGCATACTGTTCGTTTGTTACCGGATAAAAAATAGGTTGCTCTGGTAGTCTAGGCGGCCATTTTTTAAAACCGGACGCTTCAACCAGATCCAACTCTTTTTGACCAGTGGGCCGGTAACATGTAATGGTTTCCATTGCTATTTATCCCTCAGTTGCTGTCTAACTTCCATCAACGCATAACCTAGTAAGTTTAAACCTTGCCACTTAAAAGGTGTCTCGACATGAGTATGATCGGCAGCAAGGCCAATTCCCCAGATTTTGTCCACAGGGCTGGCTTCAACTAACACTCTTTCGCCCGTAGATAAGAGAAAATCTTTTAGAGTTTTGTTTTGCGAGAACTTCAGCAAGTTACCTCGAACAACAATTTCAAAGCGTGCCTCCTGCCACGTTTTTTGATTGAAACCTTGTACCTCGCGGCCCAGCTGTTTGGCTTCACCCGGCGTCTTGGTGGCAAGAATTTGCTCAGCAATCTTTTGGTTTCCAAAAAGCCGTGCTTTTTAAAACATCATAAAGTGTTCTGATGTTTTAAAAGTATCGCCCTTTTCTTTAAAAGGTGATTCGTACCACTGGCTCAAACAACTCTTAGTAATCGAGGGGCTTGATTTTCGATGCCCCCAAAAGCACAAATATTTAACTCGCGCTTTGCGCTGTAAATGGGCTAATAAATCTTCATTAGATCGGATATCCATTTTATCCACTCCCGAATTATTTCCGTGCTGCAAGTGCAATCACGCGCCTAGATTTCGTTCAAAATGCACAACATCAACGTCTGGTTTGAGCGAATACAATTGGGCGAGACGCCCACCTGATTGTACTTTTTGATCAACTTCTTTAAACATGCCCGACGCTTCAATACGCCTCATTAAGCTTTTTCTTTGCAGTGGCTTGTTGATTATGACTTCAACAACAGACTTCAGTTGGCCGACTGTGAATTTTTCTGCACAGCAGTAAACCGGAACCATAGAGTACAGCGCTTTTTGTTGCAGCCGTTGAAATGCTGCCTCTATGATTTCTCTGTGATCAAATGCCAAGGGCAGGTTTCTTAACTCGTTTATTTCTGTCCAAGTTGCTTCTTCAACCGTGTTGATATGAGGTTCGGTATCCTCATATGCCACCAAAGCAAAGTAGGTCAGCGTAACACTAAAACCCCTTGGATCACGGTTAAGGCCCGAGAACACTTTGAGTTGTTCGAGATATTTGGGGGTAATTCCGGTTTTCTCATACAACTTTCTTTGTGCTGTCATATCGGTGTTATCGTCTTGTTTAACATCCACGAAACCACCGGGCAGCGCCCACCTTCCATTAAATGGCTCAATGGCTCTTTTTACCAAAAGTACTTTCAATTGGTTATCCACCACCGTAAATAGCACGCTGTCTACGGTAAACAGTGGGTTGATAAACTCTTTTTTACTGTCTTTCATAATTAAGTGTCTCAGTGACATTATTTTTATTTAAGCACTAGGCCCTCTGCATTTCAATCAATTTAATAATTTAATTTATTTGTTTGACTTTAATGTGTCCCTGTGACATTAATTAAATGTGTCGCAGGGACACTAATTGGGGAAAACATGTTCGGATTAAAATTTTTTAAAGCAGACTCTTCGTCATTTGTGATTAAGTCGATTAATGGAGAGGCACGTAGAGTGGGAAAGGGCATCAGTTTTTGGTACTACAAACCCACAACGACGGTGGCGGTACTACCTGTCAATTCTCAAGAAGCGCCATTTATCTTTAATCTGCAAACTTCTGACTTTCAGAGTTTACGTGTACAGGGGCAGGTGTCGTTTCTTATCCAATCACCAGAGATAACCGCAGGCGCATTGAATTACTCGTTGGCTGAAGACGGCAAGTCTTATGTGTCTGAGGACCCAATGAAACTCAATGATCGTGTACTTCGAGTCGTTCAAACTATCATCCAGAATCACATTCAACAGACGAAACTTCGCGAGTCACTGTTAACATCAGAACCGCTTCTTGAGCTACTGCAGAGAGAACTCGTTCTCAACGAGTCGCTTAAGTCACTGGGCGTGGAGGTGATGGATGTTTCAATTGCAGCAATCACGCCATCTCCCGAAACTGCGAAGGCGTTAGAAGCAGAGGCGCGGGAGAGCATATTGAAAGAGGCTGATGATGCTATTTATGCCAGACGCAAATTTTCAGTAGAGCAAGAACGCACCATCCGAGAAGCTGAGCTTGATACTGACCTTTCTGTGCAGCAAAAAGAGCAGGAGCTCGAAGAAGCTCGTATGGAAAACCAAAAGCAACTGCTGCGCGAACAGGCTGCCATTGAGCAAGAGCGTCTTCAATCAGAAGTCGACGCTGAAACAAAGCGTCAAGAGTTGGTGGCGCTCAGTGCACAAAATCAGCGAATTCAAGCTGAAGCAGACGCATACACTATCTCTGAGAAGATGAAAGCCTATCGCGAACTCCCCGTAGAGAGTCTCAGGGCAATGGCGCTCGCACAGATGACACCAGAGCAATTGATGGCAACCGCGTTTGAGTCTTTTGCAGTAAACGCTAATAAAATCGGTGAGCTTAACATTAGCCCAGACTTAATCAGTCAATTTGCTAAACAGGTTGCACGATAATGAGTATCGATAATGAAAACAGGTTTATTCTGGTATATCGAAAAACTCGCTTACAGGAGTTAATTGAGCGCTTCAACACTTGGTCTCAGGCAAAGTTTTATCTTGAGCACAATGGTGTTGATGCCCACGATTATTTAACAGAGCACGACAATTATAAAGTGT
>NZ_BJKL01000022.1 GCF_006538345.1 Alteromonas sp. KUL49
TCGCTTCGAACTGGTTTAAAGTAACTCGTTGAAGCGAGGTGCGCATTTTACATCGTTAAACTTTGATGTCAACAGTGTTTTTTACTTTTATTTAGTCAAAAAACTGTCATTTTTTGCGCCGCTTTAAGTTGGCCTGTAGCCCCCTCAAAACGTGGGCGCATTGTACGTACTGAGCAGTAAAGATCAACACTTATTTGTATCTTTTTTAGGTTTTATTGGAAAAATGATCTTAAGCGGTTATTTTTGCATCATTTCTGAAGGTTGGTTTCGTCTTTAGACTACTTTTTTCACATTATATTGTTCATTTTGTTACAAATGAGTAAACTATGAACAGCCTTCATTATGATAATAAAACAATAGAAAGGTAGGTATATGAAAGTAGGCTTGATTCAATGCACTATTATTAGTGTAGTCTTTGCAATTGTTGGGTACGTAGTTTCTTCTTCTGCGAGTTTGTTCGCCCAACATATTCCACTCACCGTTGCTTTGTCTCTATTTATTAGCGGTATTGTAACTCCACTCATCGCTTCGCTTCTTAGTAAAACATCTTCTGGTTCAGTTGACGTCGACGAAAGTAATGTAGAAACCCTATACGTTGGAAACCTTCCTTATCGTGCAAATGAAACCGCCGTTAAGGAATATTTTAGCGACTACATTTCTGTTAAGTCTGTTCGGTTGATGAAAGACCGTAAAACCGGCAAACGAAAAGGCTATGGATTTATCGAAGTTTTCACCGACGATGTAGATGGTGTGATTTCGAAAACAAACGATTCTATTTTTCAAGAACGAACGCTTAAAGTCCGCCCAGCAAAAGATAAGGTGGAGGTTGAGTAGTTTCTTGCTCAACACTGAATACGCAAAAGGGCTCTTACAATCTGTTAGAGCCCTTTTTTATTGCAAGCGTTTATGCATTATCTTGTTGGTTTGGCATTCCATCTAAAAGCTTTTGATTAAAAGTATGAAAACGATTAATCGCACTGACCAAATCTGGAACTTGAACGTCTTTCATCTCCGCAAGAAGATCAGCGATCATATTATTGTAGTCTTCACCAGAAGCTAAAACCATTTCCGCTTGATCATATGTCGCTAACATTTTATCCAGATATTGAGAAATTGGGCTTACTACATTCCCGTACTTATTCTGGTCAGCATTGTCGTCATTATAATGCTGGATGTTCTCATAGGTTTTCACAACTTCAGCAGATGTTGCTCTGTTTAACTGTAGCGCATACCCAACTAACTCAGTGTCATCAAACCCTAAGTTCAATGCTTGATCAAATGCCTTATCAAGATCGCCACTAAAAAATGTATCTGCAAGATCTTTGGTGTTACCCACGAGATCGGCAATAGCATCCAACTCACCCTCGTCTAATTCTCCTTGCACCGAGAAACTAATACCACTTCGTTCATACATCTGAAAGTAAGCTGATGACTCTTGTGTTAATGATGACGATGTCTCTCCATCTTGTTCGGATTGATTAATCGACTGAGTAGATTGGGCTCCTATAGAAAGCTGTTGAACGTTCTCGAAGGTAATAGTGACCTCATCACCGTCTTTAGTTCTTACTAGTAGACCACCACTTTTTTCATCTGACGCATTTACTGAAGTTGATACAGACTCACTAACTGCTGAGAGTGGATTGAAAATTCGATTTTCGAGTGAACTTAATCTCTCTTCAATTAAGTCTCGACTACTAGCAATACCTTCGGATATTTCGTCATTCATCATTCCGGCGAGATCTTTCTCTGCCATAGCAATACCACGACTTACACCATCTCTTGCCTGGCTGAATAACGAATTTAGCTTATCATCATCCGCACCGCTGTCTGCTGCCGACTGAATAACACCGCCAACAAATCGCATAACATTTTTTGCTACCTCTTCGAAATCAAATAAGGAAGCATTCTTTTCTTCTAATGTTGCCTTATCTTCGGGTGCACGCTTGCCGTCAACAACGACATTTTGATTCATGTTTGTGCTATATACCTTTAGCCCGATAACGGTTTGAGTACTAGAAACAGTTACCGAAGAACTTTGTTTCTGTGCAAATTCTACAGCTTGCTTTAACCCGTCTTGCTGTAATTGCTTTTTGATCGCCTCGTTGGGATCCTTTGGCGTTGACGCTTCTGCCTTTTGATCACCCATGGAGGCCTTGATTTGGCCTACATTCATAATTAAATCCTCACTATCCTCAACTACGTTATCGGCAATGTCCTCAGATTGTTTAATATTAATACGATTAAAATGTTTTGAATGACGTATTCAGATTGCACATAAAATTTAAGGTACTACAATTCGCAGCCTTGCATTATTTAGAAGTTC
Source organism: Alteromonas sp. KUL49 (assembly GCF_006538345.1). Taxonomy (GTDB): domain Bacteria; phylum Pseudomonadota; class Gammaproteobacteria; order Enterobacterales; family Alteromonadaceae; genus Alteromonas. The sequence continues at coordinate 2,324 of NZ_BJKL01000022.1, forward strand.
CTGTCGGTCTATTGGAGAAAGCTATGTCTGACGCAACACCTATCAGTTATCAAGAACAACTTGATGAAAAAGTCACACGGCTTACCGATTTACTGACTCCTTATTATAGCGCGCCAATAAATGTATTTGCGTCAAAGGCAGAGCACTACAGGATGCGTGCTGAATTCAGGGTATGGCATGACGGAGATGATCTTTATCACATCATGTTTAATCAACGAACCAAGGAGAAGTATCGCGTAGATTCATTCCCACCAGCCAGTGAAACAATCAACAAAGCAATGAGTGAGTTGATGGCAATAGTAAGGGGTAATGAAACTTTGAGGAAAAAGCTATTCCAAGTGGACTATTTGTCAGGCTTATCTGGGGAACTGGTGATTAGCTTACTTTATCACAAGCAACTGGATACCAGTTGGGAACAGGAAGCTCGTCGATTAAAGGAATCATTAAGTTCTCACTTTAGTTCTGTGAATATCATAGGCCGCGCCCGTAAGCAAAAGATTACTTTGGATCATGACTACGTTATTGAGAAACTTCCTATAAACGGTCGAGAGTTTGAGTTCAAACACATCGAAAATAGCTTTACTCAGCCTAACGCTGAGGTTAATTGCAAGATGATCGAGTGGGCACTTTCATGCTCATCTTCTCTTACCGGTGATTTACTAGAAATGTATTGTGGCGCGGGCAATTTCTCTATGCCTTTAGCGTTGCATTTCGATAATGTTATTGGTACGGAGATCGCCAAGCCTTCTGTTGCTGCTGCACAATACAATATAGAAGCAAATAAGTTAGATAATGTGAAGATTGTTAGGCTATCTGCAGAAGAATTCACTGAAGCTATGAAGGGCGAGCGAGAATTCAGCCGTCTTCAAGGGATAGATCTTACTACCTACAATTTCACTACTGTATTGGTGGACCCACCTCGCGCTGGACTTGATGAAGATTCACTTCGAATGATTCAGGCATACGACAATATAATTTATATATCGTGCAACCCAGACACCTTAGTCGAAAACCTCAAACTACTGTGTGAAACCCATGATGTTAAAGAGGGAGCGTTGTTCGATCAATTCCCATTTACCCACCACATAGAGGCTGGTGTACTCCTAACTCGAAAGTGACGCCTTTTAAGACTTATGCTTGAATAGAGCACGAGCGCCTAGTTGCACAAAACGCAATTGGGCTTTGACTTTATCACCAATGTGCTTACGTAGCTTAGGGTCAGACTCCAGCGCCTCAGCACCAGAACTGAACACTAATCTCACCATAGCGTCAGCCTGAAATTCAGCGGACTTGTGGTCGATGTCCTGCTGTTCAAGAATATAGTCGGCTAGCTCATCGATAAAGTGCTGGATCTCACGGTGTACCGCTAAGCGATATGCCGCCGATGTTCCGGTATGCTCACGTAATAACAACCGGAATACATTCTTGTTGCCAGAAATAAACTCCATAAAGGTATCAACGGAAGTATTAATTACTCCACCACCCGATTCAATGCGTCGTCTCGCTTGTCGCATTAATTGACGCAATGCCAACCCAGCTTCATCAACTAGGGTCAGGCCAAGTTCGTCCATATCTTTAAAGTGACGGTAAAAAGAAGTCGGCGCTATACCGGCTTCCCGAGCAACTTCCCTTAGGCTAATAGCCGACAAACTGCGGTTCTCATCCAGTAGAGAAAACGCAGCATGAATAATATTTTGTCGTGTTTTAAGTTTTTGCTCTTGCCTGTTCACAATGCTGCCTAGGTAGTTTTAATGCCAACTTTATTGCCAAAGTACGAGAGTACTTGTAACAGTACAATGGTAACCAAAGGTACGGGTGATAAACAAGATTATTACCTTTCTATACAAGCGCTAAGGTGCAAAACCAAACAGTTTTTCGCCGTTACAGCATAAGAATACTATAATTATAGTTTACAGTTGTGCGGCAAGATTCATTCACTGGCGCTTGCCTGCAAACAAAGAAAACGCTAAATTAGCGCACACTTGTAAGCTGAGTTGTATATTATGAAAAAACCACCGTTAATAATGACCAATGTGCTGGTGTTTATTGTCACTGCCGCCATTGCGTTTATCGGCGTTCCCATTTGGGCAGCTAATTTTGGTATTGATTGGACCGAAGTTGGTGTTGCTATCTTCCTCTTCTATTTTACCGGTATGTCGATTACTGCGGGTTATCACCGTTTGTGGTCTCACAAAACCTATGACGCCAATGTGGTAGTGAGAGTTGTTCTTGCAATCGGCGGAGCAATGGCATTACAAAACAGTATTCTTCATTGGTCTTCAGATCACCGTATTCACCATCGTCACGTAGATGACAACGATAAAGACCCCTACTCTGCTAAGAAAGGTCTGTGGTTCGCACATATTGGTTGGATGCTGAGAGAGTATCAAGCTAAACGTTACAGCGACTACAGCAATTGCAAAGACTTACAAAAAGATAAAGTGGTTATGTGGCAACACAACCATTACTTACGGATAATGCTGGTTGCAAACTTCGGTATTACGGGCTTTTTAGGTTGGTTAAACGGCGATATCCTAGGGATGATTCTCGTCGCCGGTGTATTACGTCTTGTACTTGTTCATCATGTCACCTTCTTTATTAACTCACTTGCGCATTTTTGGGGTAATCAGCCCTATACCGATAACAATACCGCCAGAGACAACGGCATTCTTGCCTTTTTTACTTTTGGTGAGGGTTATCACAACTATCATCATATTTTTGAATACGACTATCGCAACGGTATTCGTTGGTACCAATTTGATCCGACAAAATGGCTTATCGCTGGTCTATCGTTTGTTGGGCTGACTAAAAATTTACGTCGTTGCCCCGAAGAACGTATTGAAAAAGCCCGAGCTGCTATGCAGCTTCAGCGCGCAAGCGAAAAAGCATCGGTGTTACCTAATGCCGACGAACTCATGCAAACTATTCAGTCTGAATACGATCTACTTATTCAGCGCATGTCTGAATATTACGCAGCGCGTAAGCGTCTGATGCGAATGAAGCATTCATCGCTAAAACGTAACCTCGAAAGTTTAGAAGTTATGTATAAATACAAAGAGTTGAAACAATCTCTCGCATTGCAGAAAGAAAAATGGCTACAACTTCAATCGCTCTCTTTCCAAATGGCCTAACAGCCTTCTAATATCAAGCCCCAATGATTTCGCGATCATTGGGGCTTTTTTATGCAGTAAAAAGCTGGCGTTAGGTGCGTAAACTCAGTAACCTAGTTGATAAATAAGCACATGATTACAATGTGTTATGCTATTTAAAAAAGGTGCAACGCATGACGACCAAAAAAGAGCCAAAGACCCCAACTTCCTTCTTATACGACGCCATAGTCATTGGTACTGGACCGGGAGGTGAAGGGGTATCTATGCAGCTCGCGAAAGCGGGTAAAAAAGTTGCGGTTGTTGAGCGCTACGAAGCTGTTGGTGGGGGGTGCACGCACTGGGGAACGATTCCTTCAAAAGCATTACGTCATTCGGTCAGCCGCCTTATCGAGTATAATTCGTCGTCATTGTTTGCCGATAATCACCTCAGCCGAAGTTTAACCTTTGCCGATATCATGCATCATGCGAGTGGTGTGGTAAAAAGTCAGACTCGGCTGCGTTCGTCTTTTTATGATAGAAATCGCGTAACACTGTTTCACGGAGAAGCGAGTTTTGTAGACAAGCATACACTTGCTATCACTCGTGCCGATGGCTCGAAAGATATTGTTACCGCAGCACAAATAGTAATAGCAACGGGATCGCGCCCGTATTGCCCGTCTGACATCGATTTTGACCACCCTCGTATTTATAACTCAGATACAATCCTATCGTTAGACCACGATCCCAAATCGATTATCGTATATGGTGCAGGTGTTATCGGCTCTGAGTATGCCTGTATATTCAGAGGAATGGGTGTGAAAGTAGATCTTGTGAACATGCGGGACCGCTTACTTTCATTTTTGGATGCAGAAATTTCAGACGCACTTAGTTATCACCTTTGGAATAACGGGGTGTTAATTCGACACAATGAGAGCTACACGTCGGTTGAAGGTACAGACGATGCAGTCATTCTGAATCTCGAGTCAGGCAAGCGTATGAAGGCAGACTGCTTGCTATTTGCGAATGGTAGAACTGGTAACACTGATTCTCTGAATCTTGATGCTATTGGCCTCAAAGCTGACAAACGTGGGCAACTCCGAGTCGATAGTAACTATCAAACTGAAATTGAAAATATATATGCCGTGGGTGACGTTATCGGCTATCCAAGTTTAGCATCAGCTGCATATAACCAAGGTCGATTTGCGGCAGAAGCTATGTTGAAAGGGCAGACGCACTCTAGTTTGGTCGAGGATATTCCCACTGGGATTTATACAATCCCAGAAATAAGTTCAGTAGGTAAAACGGAACAAGAGTTAACTGCAGCAAAAATCCCTTATGAAGTAGGTAGAGCGCAGTTCAAACACTTGGCTCGAGCGCAAATTGCCTCAACACAAACAGGTAGTTTAAAAATACTCTTCCATCGCGAAACCAAAGAGATCTTGGGTATTCATTGCTTTGGCGAACGTTCTTCGGAAATTGTCCATATTGGACAGGCCATAATGCAGCAAAAGGACGGTGGTAATACTATCGAATACTTCGTCAACACCACGTTCAATTACCCTACAATGGCAGAAGCCTATCGTGTAGCTGCAATAAATGGGTTGAATAGAATTTTTTAGCGAGAGCTTTTAAGGTGTAAAAAACCGGCGATTGCCGGTTTTTTTGTGTAGAAGTTATTTCAGATTGGCTAAGCGAGCTAACAAAGCTTCGCGATGCGCCACAACGTCAATTTGCATTTTTTCTTGATCAAACGTCATTGTTGCAATAGCGTAGTCTCCAAGACTCTCGTTTGCATCAGAAGTTAGTTCAGTTTGAGCTTCACGGAAACGAATGTTACTGCTGATTTTGTCAGACATACATTGGTTATTCATTTCGAACGTTTTAGCATCCATACAATCGAAAAGCTGGTTTTCACCAGTACCCGCATGCGCAACACTGAAAAAAGAAAGCAAAGCAACTGAAAGTAAAACTTTACGCATGGTTTTTCTCCTGTTTCACAGTTAATTACTGTTACGTGTAACTATAATGTAAAACCGAAGTCAGATCAATCTGAATCATAGTTATGTGACATTAATATTACAGAATGTCACATTAACTGAAATAAATACCGTAGTGCTATTTGCTATTAGCCAAGAACACCATCAGGTCATCAAATGGCATGGGCTTAGCGTAAAGGTAGCCTTGAGCTTCGTCACAACCCAACTTAATCATATAACTCGCTTGTTCACGAGTTTCAACGCCTTCGGCAATAGTGAGTAAGCCGAGCTTGTTACCCAAGGTTACAATAGTTTCTGCTAAAACCGCGCTTTGACCAGGCTCAATATCTTTAACAAAGGAACGGTCGACTTTGAGTCTATCTAGAGGCAACTGCTGCAAATAACTCATAGAGGAAAAACCAGTACCAAAATCATCTATCGCAATAGCAACACCGTGTTGCTTAAGCACTCGTAGCGCATCAATGACAATCTGCGGTTCGTCCATTACCACACTCTCTGTGATTTCTAGCTCTAGCAAGCTAGGATCGCAGTTGTGTGCTCCTAACGCATCCTTGACTTTATTCACAAAAGAACGGTCTCTAAATTGTGGAATAGAGATATTCACTGCCACTCGTAAGTGGCCATAGCCTGCGTCACTTAATGCTTCAATCCTTCGACAAGATTCTTCCAAGACCCAATGGCCTATGTCTACTATAAGACCAGAATATTCGGCTAGGGGTACAAAAACAGCAGGAGAAATATAGCCACCTTGTCCGTCAGGCCAACGAAGTAAACCTTCCATACCCACGACTTTCTCTGTAACTAAGTCAACCTGAGGCTGGAACCAAAGCTCTAGCTTTCTGTCCATGAAATCACTACGGAGACGACGAATCATATCCAAACGCCAAGTGGTTTGGTCTTCGATTTCCTTCGCGTAATACTCAAAGTTATCGCTAATATTCTTTTTCGCTCGGTTTAGCGCGATGTTAGTACGTTTGAGAATTTCAATGCCAATGTTGCGCTTGTCATCCAACCGGCACAATCCAAGGGTTACGTTGATAGGTAAAGAATGGTCTTCAACCTTGAAAGGTGATTGAAATACTGCATTGATTGTATCGGGATTTACCACATCCGATGGACCTATTAGACCAAAGACATCGGCTCCAATGCGCCCCTTCCTAACACTTTCATCAAAGTTGTCTTCAAAACACTCACTGACCGCTTTCAGAAGCTGGTTGCCGACCTCTTGCCCCAACCCATCATTGATATCCGAAAAATGGTTGATATCAATAAGTGCCACAGAGAAGTTTTCACTAGCAAACATGTGCGGCTTATCAAGCATGTTGATAAATTGATTGCGATTGGGTAACCGAGTTAACCAGTCTCGGAAGGCTGCATTTCTCAACTCGTGGAAAAGGTTTACATTCTCATAGCCCACAGAAATACTTGATAAAAATACCTCGAGCAGATTTTTATCAAGTTCGTCAATTTCTTTTATCATGTGAACAAAAACGGCGGCTTCAAAACCAGCTCGATTAATATAGAGCACAGTAGAACCAGACTCGAAAATGTGCTTTTTCAGCCTAAGGCATCGGTTAACCTGCTCAACAATGGTTGTATCTCGTATGCTTTCAATGGGGCTATTTATGAAAGGGGCATAATCACCCGCAGCTCCCAAAACGTATACACCGTTGTCATCTTTATCTATCACCGACCCCGCTCTAGCACAGAGTAAACCCTCTGCGTCCAAGCCAATGAGTGAACTAATTTGAGTAACCACCCCCTCACAAAAGCCTTTGACCGAGTGTTCTTCAAACAAATTAGAGGAAGACGAGATAATTTTTTCCAAACCATGACGGTTTTGATTGATCGTCATGATTTGTTGATAGGAACGAATAGATGAAATAACGCTTGTTAATAACCGTCCACGTGTAAGCTCGGTTTTCGTCTTATAATCATTGATGTCATAAACCTTGATAACTTCTTCTTCTGGCGCGTGACCTGGTTGTCCCGTACGAAGAATGATTCTGGGCTCTGACAACTTCATGGTTTCTCGAATATAGTGCACGACATCAAAGCCCGCATCATCGGTTTCCATCACCACATCTAGCAGTATAATCGCGATTGAACTGCCATATTCGTGAAGAATGTCTTTGGCATCTTTTGCGGAGTAAGCGTGAATAAAATTGAGTTTGCGATTGTTAATCACAAGATCAGAGAGGGCAAGACGTGTGACAGAGTGAATCTCTTCGTCGTCATCAACGATTAAAACGTTCCATTCTTTGTAAACGGTATCGTCTATCTCCGACGTGTCATCTTCCTCTAAAAAGATGAGTTCATCATTATCGTAATCCGTTGCCGACATATTTGCTTTAACCCTCACTACCTTAAAAGCGCCAATTGCTTGAGGAATACCGCACTACTATTAAGAAGAATTGATAAATCTTTGTTGCAGTGCAATAGTGTCGTATCTGTAAACTATATGCTTTTTTTACCAGTGAAAGCGCTTTAAGTCTATATGAAGATTTCTCCAGACCCTCACACCCCGATTATTACTAGCAAAAAAGTAAATCTACTCCTGTAAACCCTACGCCTACTCCCGAACCTCAACCAGAAGTGACCAGTAATGAATCCGCTACCCAACAGAAAATAAGAGGATGGTTCTCTCGCGTTGGTATCTCTTCGTCTCAATTACCCAAAGACGGCAAATCTAATCGAAACGAATTGGAGCGAAGAGAAAAACTACTCGCCATTCAACGGGCGTCGAATTTACAATCAATTCTAAATATAGCATTAAATGTTTCGATATCCGAATCGAGTAATGACAGCTTAGATCCTGACTGGTTTTTTGCCTTTACGTCTATGGCTGAAGAAATTTACAGTCCTGCAATGCAAGAGCTTTGGGGAAAAATCTTTGCAGTAGAGATAAATCGGCCCGGTAGTTTTTCACTGCGAAGTTTGCAAATTCTGAAATCACTCACCCACCGAGACGCAAAGCTATTTTCAAAAGCCGCGTCTATGGCAAGTAAACGAAGCAATGAATTGATCCCACGGATACTCGTAGGTTTTCGGAACCAAAAACGTTGGTATTCGATTTTCACTCAGTCAACCAATGAGCAAATAAACCTTGCAAGTGTGGGTTTGTCTTATCCAGACTTACTCGCATTACAAGATATGAAGTTGCTCTATGTCAGTGAAATAGAAGGCGGAGAGTACGCACAAGGGCAGCAGAGCAAATGGCGATGCGGTAATAGCGCTTATGTATTAACGAGTAAAGTGAGCGGCACTTTACTTACCTACTATAAGTTCTCAGCAGTTGGAGCCGAACTATTTAAGCTGGTTCCAAAGGCCGACAACTCGGCCTATTTGGATACACTTTTTACATCGCTAGAAAAGGCGTTTGTTATCAGCGGACGACAGTGATAGTCAGTTTAAATACCATCACCAAACTCATGAAGACCACACTCGCGTTTCAAACCGAAGAAACGGGTATCTTGCTCGCTCATACCCTCTTGAAGTGATTGAGTAGTGTGCCAATCACCAATAGATACATAACCATCATCCCACAATGGGTGATATGGCAAACCGTGTTCTTTGAGATAGTAATGGAGGTCTTTGTTACTCCAATCAATAATTGGGTAAAATTTAAATTGACCACCTACCTTTTGCAGCACTGGCAACTTACCACGAGTATCAGACTGGCTTCGGCGAAGACCTGCAAACCACGTCCCAACGTTGAGTTCTTTCAATGCGCGCTGCATAGGCTCAACTTTGTTCATTTGGTTATACTGCTCGATACCTTCCAAGCCTTTTTCCCACAGTCTACCAAAACGTGCTTCTTGCCAAGCCGAAGAAAGCTTTGCCTGATAGACATGTAAATTAAGCGACAACCTCTCGGTTAAATCGTCAATAAACGCGTAGGTTTCTGGAAACAGATAACCGGTATCGGTGAGTACTACAGGAATTGAGGGCACTGCTTTGGTTAATAAGTGCAACATTACCGCAGACTGAGCACCAAAACTCGACGATACCATAGGGTTATCAGGTAGGTTTGATAGCGCCCACGCTATACGAGCAGGCGCGTCCATAGCTTCTAACTGAACGTTAATATCCGCAAGTTCATCTTTGCTGATATCTAATGTCAGCCGCTCACTGCGGTTAATGGCTGTATTACTCATAAAAATCTCTAGCAGAGTCTATTACAGGTTTAACTACACCTGCGCGAATAACGAAATCACCAAACGCTTCGCCTTCGGTTCGCTCAGCAGCCCACTGACCAATCAAGGCATCAAGTTCAGCCATGATCTCTTGTTCGCTGATGTTTTCTTTATACATCTTAGGAATACGCGTTCCTTCACGATTCCCGCCAAGATGGAAGTTGTATTTCCCTGGCCCTTTACCGACCAAGCCTACTTCGGCGAGCATGGCTCGGCCACAACCATTTGGGCACCCTGTTACACGGAAGATAATACTGTCGTTGGCCAGGCCATGCTTGTCTAGAATACCTTCAAGCTCTGTTACAGCATCTGGCAGATAACGTTCGGCTTCAGCCATTGCTAGAGGACAGGTAGGTAAGGCTACACATGCCATTGAATCTAAACGTTGATTAGATACGCTAGGCGCAATCAAACCGTGTTCTTTGGCAAGTGCTTCGATTTTTGCCTTATCTTCAGGTGCTACGCCAGCAATAATTAGATTCTGGTTAGCAGTCATTCGGAAGTCTCCTTTGTGGATCTTCGCTATTTCTGCACAACCAGTTTTCAACGTTTTACCGGGATAGTCCAAAATACGACCATTCTCGATAAATACCGTCAGGTGATATTTACCATCGATGCCTTCAACCCAGCCAAAGCGATCACCACGTCCGGTAAATTCGTAAGGACGGCTCTCACCAAATGTTACATTGGCACGCTTTTCCACTTCGGCTTTGAAGTTATCTACACCAACACGCTCTAACGTATACTTAGTTTTTGCATTTTTACGGTTAACTCGGTTACCCCAGTCACGCTGTGTGGTAATAACAGCCTCAGCTAACGCAAGTGTGTCTTGTAATGCAATAAAACCAAAGTCACTGGCTTTGCGCGGATAGGTCGACTTATCACCGTGAGTCATCGCAAGACCACCACCAACAAGCACGTTAAAACCTACCAGTTGACCATTCTCTGCTATGGCAACAAAATTGAGGTCATTGGCGTGCACGTCAACGTCATTTTGCGGTGGAATAACCACCGTAGTTTTAAACTTACGCGGTAAATAGGTATCACCTAAAATCGGTTCTACCGGCGACTCAGTAGTTTCACTTTTTCACCATCTAACCAAATTTCTGCATACGCATTTGTTTTTGGCAGCAAGTGCTCACTTATCTTCTTCGCCCATTCATAGGCTTCTAGATGCAGTGCTGACTCAACAGGGTTAGAAGTACACAAAACGTTTCGGTTTACGTCTCCCGCGGTGGCAATAGAGTCCATTCCCACAGCATTTAGCGTTTGGTGCATGAGCTTAATTTTAGGCTTTAATACACCGTGAAACTGGAACGTTTGACGTGTCGTTAAGCGAATACTTCCATACATGGTTTGCTCATCAGCAAACTTATCAATAGCAAGCCATTGATGAGGAAGAATAACACCGCCCGGTAGACGGGCACGAAGCATGACATTCTGTAAAGGCTCAAGTTTCTGCTTGGCGCGCTCTGCACGGATATCACGATCGTCTTGTTGATACATACCGTGGAAGCGAATCAACTGAAAGTTGTCGGCCGTAAATCCACCAGTAATATCGTCTTTCAGATCTTGTTCAATGGTGCCGCGAAGATTACGACTCTCACGCTTAAGACGCTCGTTGTCGGCAAGTTTACCTTCAACAATAAATTGTGATTGATCGTTACTCATTAGTAGACATCCTTCTGATAACGTTTTGCCTTACGAAGCGCTACTATGTAGGCTCTAGCATCGGCTTCTGACTTGTTACCGTATTTTTGAACAATTGTAATTAGTGCATTTTCAACATCTTTCGCCATATGCGTAGCATCACCACACACATAGAAGTGAGCGCCCTGCTCTAACCACGCAAACACTTCTTCACCGTGTTCGAGTAAACGATGTTGAACATAAATCTTTTCTTCTTGATCTCGAGAAAACGCTAGCGTCAGCTTATCGACTAGTCCGTCCTTCACATAACCTTGCCATTCAACTTGGTACAAGAAGTCTTGCGTAAAATTCGGATTACCAAAGAATAGCCAGTTTTTACCTTCTGCCCCTTGAACATCTCGCTCTTGAATAAACGAGCGGAAAGGCGCAATACCTGTACCAGGCCCCACCATAATGATCGGTGTATTTGGATCTTCTGGAAGGCGGAAGTTGTCGTTGTTTTCAACAAACACTTCTACTTCGCCGTTCTCTTCTAAATATTCACATAAGAATCCTGAAGCACCACCTTGATGACGAGCCCCAAACGCTTCATAGTCCACATGGGCTACGGTTAGGTGAACTTCTTCCTCTACATCTGCTTGGCTAGATGCAATCGAATAAAGTCTTGGCGTTAGAGGACGCAGCGCATCAACCAACTGTTGCGCCGTTAATGTACCAGGATGGTCTTTCACGATATCAATAAGCTGTCTTTCAGACATATAGGTACGAAGTGCTGCTTTGTCTTCAATCAATGCCGCTAGACTCTCAGAACCCGTAGCTTCTTGATAAGCCTTAACGAAGGTTGGGTAACTTAATGTAAGCTCCAATTTACTGGTGAGTGCTGCCGCAAGTGTCAAAGACTCTCCGGCTACAGTCACTTCTGCATTGCCGTCCAACGCCAATACTTCAACAAAACTATTGACGAGTCCCTCGGCGTTTTTGAACCATACGCCAAGGGCATCACCTGGCTTATAGGTGATACCAGAGTCTTCTAAACTAATTTCGATATGGCGAATATCTTTTACTGAATCACGACCAGTAATTTTTTGTGATTCAATCAAAGTTGCCGTGAACGGCGACTTTTTAGTGTACTGCTGTGAGGCTTCAACAACAGGCGCTAGTGCTGCAACTGTGGCACTGACCGTACCTACACTAAAATCTTCTTTCAGCGCTGCAATTACAGAAGCTGTCCAAGCTTGCGCTTGTGCTTCGTAGTCCACGTCACAATCGGCACGCTCTACTAAAGCAGTAGCGCCAGCTTTTGCCAAGCGCTCATCAAAATCTTTACCCGTTTGGCAGAAGAATTCATAGCTGCTGTCGCCTAGACTTAATACCGCATATTTTGTCGACGGCAATTTTGGCGCTTTCTTTCCACCTAAAAATTCGTGAAGTTCAATCGCATCATCTGGAGCGTCACCTTCTCCATGAGTACTAGCGAAAATGACTACGTGAGTCTCAGACTTCAATTGACGGGGTTTGTAATCCGCCATGCTGACAAGCTTACTGCCGTAACCCGCCTCTTTCGCTTGCGCATCAAACTGTTGCGCTAACGCTTTTGCGTTACCGGTTTGCGAGCCATAAAGTACAGTTAGTGTTGGTGCATCAACAGCAGCAGGCGCGGCTGTTTGCACAGCAGGTGCAACTGCGCCCCCTTGTGCTGCGGCTAAGCCCGCTGCATAACCACTTACCCAAGTAAGCTGGTCACGATTTAAGCCCGCAATTGCTTGCGTGATTGCATTCCACTGTTGTTCATTAACTATCGCACCCGGTGCGACATTTTGATTCGATTGTTGTGACATAATTCAAAGAAGCCTTATTTTGATGGCACAAGGCTAACGGCTTTGAACAATAAGAGAAAAGAATAAATGAAACTTTTTATTACGGAAAGTACTTAAAACTTTTGAAAGTAAATGCGACCAGCGTGAAACCGCAAGCCGCACCTACTCTTTAGCGGTAATAGGATGAGACTACTGCGTCTAGAAATGCACCTCTAACCCAGCAAATACACCGTCGAAAGTCAGGTTGGTGTAGATGTCATCAAGATCCTCAATGTCCACAGTAACATTGCGATAACCAAGCTGAAGGGTCATATCAATGGCTAAACTTTCGATGAAAGAGTATGTTGCAGCCACTTGATAATCACTCACTTCGTGATCATCAAACGAGAGGTAACTTCCCTCTGCGTAAACTGCCAAGCCGGTGAATGGAAGCCCTAGCTGTACTTTTGAATACACCATTGGGATAACACCAGAAAAATCAGCACTAGCGCTGGTGGCACTGGCAGAATCCTCCACAAATAAGGTTCCATCGATGTACTTGCCGTTAATCCCCAAATCAAAACTAATGAGATCATTGTCGAAGAGCTCATAGTAAAGAATAAGGTCCGTAGAGGTTAATTCGATATCATTATTCACCGTGCTAGATGCGGTAAACAACTGATCATTAAAAGTGAAGTTGGTTTCGAGTACGGTATCACCCGTCGTGTCCATGGTGGTGTAATTTACTTTTACGTTTGGAACAAAAGGAACCGGATGCTCTAACGCAACATAAATTGCACTGTTCGTTTTATCATCAAAACTGAAATCAGATGTGGTAGACGTATCTGCGAAACCACCTGATACGCCACTATCCCAACCTTGTGCACCAACATACAACCCAGCAATGGTGTCTGCTTGAGCCGCGCCAGAAGCAAGCGAGGCTCCGATAACAACTGCGAGTATGTTTCTTTTCATGAATTATCCTTGATTAAGAAGTTCAGAGAGTTCAATTAATGCGGCATTGGCGCGAGAAATATAATTAGCCATAACAAGTGAGTGATTAGCTAACATACCAAAGCCGCTTCCGTTTAGAATGACAGGGCTATATACCGTCTGCTGTGTCGCTTCTAGTTCACGAATGATTTGCTGTAAGCTAACCTTAGCATTTTTGTTCTCTAATACATCAGCAAATTCTATTTCTACCGCCTTCAAAAAATGAAGTAATGCCCAAGTCGCGCCCCGTGCTTCATAGAAGTTGTCATCCAATTTCCACCAACTCGTCTTTACCACGCTTTGTGGTGCAGATGGCGACGACTGACGAGCCATTGCGTCTCCCGCTAAATCTGTATTGATACGCGCTGACCCAACACTCGCACTTAAACGCTGAGAGTAACTACCTAGGCGTTTTTCTACTTGCTTTAACCAGTCTCTCAGGTTGTCCGCACGAGTATAGAACTGCCCACCGGCTTGTTGGGTATCTGCAAGTTGCTGTCGGTATAATTTTAACAACTCAATACCATCGTCATAGCTTGATTCTGAAGAGGGGAACAACCAGCTTCGGTGGTCCATATTAAATTTGGGATGTGCCTTTGTAAGGTATTCATTCTCAATAGACTGAGATTGGCTTCGACTGAAATCTTTACGCATAGAGAGTGCCAAGTCTCTCACCATCTCTAGCGCTCCGAACTCCCATGCGGGCATATTGTCTAGGAATATGCTTGGAGGAGTGACATCATTTGATAGATAGCCACCTGGTTTGTTTAACAAGGTTTCGGATACGTCTATCATGGTGGTAGTCAAGGTAAAACCAGCGACGGTTGAAGGATCGAAACCTTCAGCTTGCTCTTGCGCTCGCTGCGCCACATTAAAGGTATTTGGTGACAAACTCCAATACCAACCCACTAACCAGAATAAAACAAGCACTACTGCAGTAGCTATCGAAACCCACTTGGCGCTAAATGTAAATTTCATAACGTATTAAACCTTCCTTTTAAAAGCATAAAGCCGGTTTACACCGGCTATGCAATAACTCACTGTATACTACAGCTTTGCTAAATATGTATGACGTTACTGTGTATGTCATCATTTTTGCGCTGCAGAACACAACTTTATTTTACGAAGTGGCGTTATAAATCCCTTTTATAACGCCATACTCGAGAATCTTGGCTTGGTGGTCACAGATGCGCTTGCTGGCGATTTCTCCCACGCAGCGCGTAAATAATCACCGCGAACAAAATGATTGGCCAGAATGCGCTAATACCCACGGCAAATAACGCCACAAATGCGATCCCCACAGTTAGAAGCAATGTACCAATGACGCTAATTGCTACCACAAATCCGACAATCGCAATGACTACACCAACAACAGATAAGGCAGCTAACGATTCCCAAGGCTCCATAAAGTGATCAGACATCACAATGTGCATGCCCAAAAAACTATCTGCGATACTCCCCAAACAGTTTATCAGTATAACTGCTAGTACTAATGCAATAAGAAAGTTTTTCATTAGGGCATCCTCGGTAACAACATAACAGCAGCGAAGTAAGCGATAACAGCGGGCACTGACACAAAGAATAAACCCGCTATAGCCACTGCACGCACCCAAACAGCATCCACATCAAGGTGGCGAGCTAGCCCAGCACAAACACCAGAAATCATGGCATTATCTACGTCTCTATAAAGTCTTTTCTGCGAAGGAATTTTCATGGATGATCTCCTAACAATTTTGATATCTGTACTGCAACTGGTTACTGGGCGAAAGCTGCTACATTAAGCAGCTTTCTTCTTTTTGAGCTCGGCGAGTTCTTGTTCCACCACATCATTACTCTCTAGCTCTGCAAATTGAGCTTCTAACGAGGAAGCCTGAGGCGTTGAGCTAGTAATGTCATACGCGTCAACTTGCGCTTCTAAATCGTCAATACGTTGCTCGTATTGCTCGAATTTGAGCATAGCGTCATCAATTTTTGTACTGTGCTCTGCTTGTTTAACTTTCAATCGTGTTTGCACAGATTGTTTACGGCTTACTAGCGTTTTTTGCTTCTGCTTTGCTTCCGCAAGTTTGTTATTGAGGCGTGCAGAGTCTGCTTGAATTTTATCCATCAGCTCTTCAATCTGTGCTTTTTGTGCTTGCAGACCTTCGGCTTTAGTTACGTATTTTTGCTTTTCGGTCAGTGCTGCTTTTGCCAGTGACTCTTTGTCACGGTCGATGGCCAATTCCGCTTTAGCTTGCCAGTCTGCGATATCTCGCTCACATGAAGCAATTTGACGATCAAGCGTTTTTTGTTGAGCAATATAGCGCGCCGCGTCTGAGCGAACTTCAACAAGCGTTTCTTCCATCTCTTGAATGATTAAGCGAATGATTTTTTCAGGATCTTCAGCTTTGTCCAACATAGCGTTTAGGTTAGCTTGAACAATGTCATTAATGCGTGAAAACATACCCATATCTAATTCTCCGTGTACTTAAAATATTGTGGCTGTATTCAATTGAAATAACTTTCTTACAACCTATGCGATTTACAACTCTACTGTTACAAAGCACGTGCCAAACTTTTAAAATGTTGATAAATAAAGCAATTATTTAAATTCAGTTGATATACAACCCTTCAATGTAGCTCTCTTAAAACACTATTTGGCGATATTGACTACGTATGTGGTTATATTGACCACTCTATAAATATGGTGCGAAAACACGCTATTGATTAGCGG
>NZ_BJKL01000023.1 GCF_006538345.1 Alteromonas sp. KUL49
AATGTAGAATTGCTTACATCAACTCTCACGTCACTGTCGCCGTGAATCAGTAATAGAGGTACTTGTGTATTCAGCTCATCTAACCAATGAATAGCTGACCTAGCCCTCACTTCCGCGTCTCGATTAGCATCGAACATGGGTACAAGTTCTTGGAACAATTTGAGCATCTCTGGCCGCCTTAATAGCTCAGAGCTTTGATCTGTTACGCCTGCCACGATTATTGCTGTATTAATACTATCCTGTTCTCTTCGTAACGCCTGCCAAGTCATCATACCGCCGCGGCTAAAACCAATCATAGCAACGCGGGATGTGTCTGCACCTGGGAGAGTTTTAGCAACCTCAATTAAGCGCAAAACATCATTAACATCCTTGCCACCGTACTCGTCTTTTCCTTCGCTAAACTTTGCACCGCGATAGTTACTCGCAATCACTAGATAGCCTTTCTCAGCCAGGGGCATAATTAAATTGAGTAGCTGTGTTCTAGAAACATTGTGCTTGTGATTTCCACCTCGGTTATAAATAACCACAGGAAGCTTTTCACCTTGATAGTTTTTGGGGTAAGCCATAACACCCGAAATATTGAGTCCATCTGATTGATAGGCGATCCAATAAGCTTCAGTTGTTGATATTAAACGTTCAAAGGCACTTGGATTTACGCTTTTTTGCCAACGATCCAGTTGAGCAACATTGCGGGTATTCTCCTTAGCGTAATTAAACCACTCATTGTAAGAATTGAAGGGAATAGACTTATCAACGATTTGCAACTCTTTTGAGCTGAACGGATTTAACTCTTCACTCAACGCAATAGAAGGGAGCAAAGCGCAAAGCATGAGTAATAAGGTAGTAATTAGCTTCATAACTGTCCTTGGATAAGCTGGTCACTGAAATTTTGAGTAAAAAAAAGCCCTCATCAGTATCAACTAGGATGGGGCTTTGTATTATGTCACTTGATGTGAATGGGTCACATCAACGATTAAGCAATTAACCGTTTACGAAATCAACACCTAGCTTGATGTCGCCACGAAGGCCTTCAAGCATGTCGTTTTTCGCTTTTTCTTCGAAGTCACTTAGCACGCCGTAAGAAAGAATTTCTTCTACGCCGTTAGCACCAAGGCGAACTGGGTGAGCGAAGAACGCGGCGTCGTCGCTGTCATCAGTTTGAACGTAAGTGTACTCAACTACGTTTTCACCTTGCATTGCAGCCACTAGAGATAAGCAGAAGCGCGCTGCCGCTTGGCCCATAGATAGTGTTGCAGAACCACCACCAGCTTTTGCTTCAACAACTTCAGTACCAGCATTCTGGATGCGTGTTGTTAGGCTAGCAACTTCTTCATCAGAGAACTCTACGCCTTCAACTTGTGATAGTAGTGGAAGGATAGTAGTACCAGAGTGACCGCCGATAACAGGAACGTGTACAGAAGCAACGTTTAGACCTTTAAGGTCTGCAACGAAAGTCTCTGCGCGGATAACGTCTAGTGTGGTAACACCGAAAAGTTTGTTCTTGTTGTAAACACCTTTCGCTTTAAGCGTTTCTGCAGCAATGGCAACAGTGGTGTTCACTGGGTTAGTGATAATACCTACACAGGCTTCTGGACAGTTATCAGCAACGCCTTCGATAAGCGCCTTAACAATTCCAGCATTGATGTTGAACAAATCTGAACGATCCATACCAGGCTTACGAGGCACACCCGCTGGGATAAGCACTACGTCTGCGCCTGTTAGCGCATCAGCCAAATCATCTTTACCGTGACCAGTAACAGTAACTGCAGTTGGGATGTGGCTCAAGTCAACAGCAACACCAGGAACAACTGGCGCTACATCATAAAGCGCTAAATCTGAACCTGCTGGCAATTGTGTTTTTAACAACAAAGACAGCGCCTGACCTATACCACCGGCAGCACCTAACACGGCTACTTTCATACCATTTCTCCTATGGGATTACTCACGTATACAAAACGGAACGTCACACTAATGCAACAACGGGGAAAACTCAATCACCGAAAGGTCTTAAACGGCCGATTTACACCGATTTTTCGACGATATTCATTATCATGAATGATTATGCAATTAAATTGCGCAAACTTCACCCTTAGTGCACAATATGTGGATTAAGTTTTTTAACATTCGGTGATCATCAGGCGTTATGGCTAATGCAAAACAAGAACAACTCATAAAAGCTTTTAAAGAGATACTTAAAGCAGAGAGCTACGGCTCCCAAGGGGAAATTGTTGAAGCGCTAAAAACACAAGGCCATGACAACATAAGCCAGTCCAAAATATCGCGAATGCTCAGCAAATTCGGTGCCGTTCGAACCAGAAATGCTCGTGGTGATATGGTGTATTGCTTACCACCTGAGCTTGGCATGCCAACAGCAAAGAGTCCGCTAAAACAATTAGTACTCGATATCGTCCACAACAACGTGATGGTAATCATTCGAACTAGCCCTGGAGCGGCTCAGCTCATTGCTAGATTACTCGATTCACTGAGCAAAAAAGACGGTGTGCTTGGTACTATTGCGGGTGATGATACTATTTTCATTGCGCCAGCTGATGTCACCAAGATTGATGAATTATGCGAGCGGGTAGAAAACCTATTCGAGAACGTTTAATCACCACACACATAAACGAAAAAGCGGACGTTAAATCCGCTTTTTTTTGCGCCTCTAGAAATAAAAAAACCACACTCCAAAGGAGTGTGGTTTTTTACTTGCACTTTGTTTTCTAAATCTTAGAAGTTGTACTTAACACCTACGCGGATCTGCCACAACGACTGCTCGTTGAAGTAACCGTTTTGGTTGGTGTTATCGCTGAAGAACTCGTTAAAGGTATAAGTACCATCAGAGTTCAGGCTAGCATCAACAACTGGTGCCGAAACGAATGGACCAATTCTGCGAACACCCCAGTCATCATTCAAGAAGTTACCCACGTTCTTAAGAATGAAGTAAGCACTTGCTCTGTGATTTTCGTAGAAGCCAGGTAGCTCTTGGTCGATACGGAAATCAACACGAGTATACCATTCAGCGTTAGAAGAGTTTCTATCGATGATTTGACCACGAGTTAGACCTTCACGATCAATGAAGTCATTGAACGCAGCAACATCGAAGTCAGCACCGTAAGTTACGATAGCGTCGTTCTCTTCAGGAATGTAAAGCAATGCATTGTCTGTTCTGAATTGCGCATCACCAATGGTGATTCCATCAAATGTAAACGAGAAAGGACGACCTTTCTGACGTGAACCAAACAATGAGAAGCTTGTTCTATAACCGTCTACAAACTCAGTAGAGTAGCGAAGGTTAAACGTCAATCTGTGAGGAACTTCATAGTTAGACGTTGCTACACCTGGGTTTAATGGGTCAGATGAAGCAAAGTTTGTAAAGTTTGAGAACGCAACAGAACTAGCCATTGGAGTAACGTCTTCAGAGCGGTTATATGCATAACCAATCATCGCGTCTAGACCAAAGTCATATTCTTTCTGCACAGCGAAAGACACAGTTGTTGACTTACCATCTTCACGAGCATTTGTTAGCACAAGGTCACTCTTACGGAAGTTACGGAATACCGCATCACCGTCGTCGTCAGTACCAACTTGAACGTAGTCATAAATAGGACGTCCATCTGCCGCAAAAGTTACGTTCTCAGTGTCCCAACCAACGTTAACAATTTGCGCACTGTCACGCTTTTTATTATGCAAAATGTCAGCTTGGAAAACGTAGTCGTTGTCGGTTACCCAAGTAAAACCAAGGTTGAATTTCCATTCGCTTGGAATTTCAAAATCTGGGTCAACGGCGTTAGTAGATGGCTCATTACCGAGAGAAGGATTAGCTTCTGTAACTTCGTCATACATCTCTTGAACTGGGTCAAAGATCAAACGACCGCCATTAGCGATTGGAACAGTGTTTCCATCGTCATCAAACAGGTCAAAGTCTGAACGGTAAGTATCGATGTTAGTGATACCATCGTTAGAGAACGAGTTAGACAACCAAACGTTAGGGTTACCACCTGAGTACAGACCAATACCACCACGAAGCTCCATGCTATCGTTTAGGATGTAGTTGAAGCCAATACGCGGCTGAAGAAGATCAATACCGTCGAAGGTTGCAGTGTTTGCATAGCCGTAACGATCTTCAAACAGTTCGTTGTAAAGTGGCTGATCGTCACTGCTATACTTGTCGTAACGAAGACCGATAAGTAGGGTCAGGTCGTCCATTACCCACTCGTCTTGAACATAGAGAGTATGCGTATCGTAAGAGAAGCGTTGAGCAACGTCTTGTGGGTTGTGTGTACCCGCAGAGTTGTTGTAATAGATATCGTCCGCTAAACCATTTTCGAAGTCATCGATAGTGTTGAAGCGATACTCACCAATCGTGTGCTGCATGAACAAGTTGAACGCTTCTAGCGTTTCCCACTCGTAACCTGCAGTAATGGTGTGGTTATCTAGGTAGTAGGTACCTGCGAACTTAGCAGTAGTGCTGTTCCAGTCCATTTCGTTTGATTGGCGTGAATCATCAGGACCGATGAATACGTCAGCACCGTTTACGTTATCGATACGGATTTCACCGAAACCGCTGTCTCGATCTAGAGAAATCTGACGATTCGTCAAAGTGATGTGACCAAGTCTTACTTCGGTCGAGAAGTTATCAGACCAATCTGAGTAAAGTGACGCTACTGTTGAGTTTAATTTAGCACCAACTTCGTAGAAGTGGCTGCTCAATGACAATGCCGTTGAGTAGTCATCTGATTGGTCAATACGGAAACCGTCGTTGTAGTTATAAACTAATGATGCGCGGTGGTCGTTGTTGATGTTCCAGTCAAGTTTTACAAGTACTTTTTCATCTTCAACAGGCATTGAACCCGGCATTCCACCGATGTCATAACCATATACATCTGAAGCAATTTGACCGATGCGATCCAATTCCGCTTGAGAAACTTGAGTACCAAAAGGACCGTAAGAGAAGATTTGTGCACCTTCTAGCTTTTCGTACGCACCGAAGAAGAATAGTTCGTCTTTGATTAACGGGAAGCCAACAGTTGCACCGTAGCGCTTTTCTGTAAAGTCACCCAGGTCAACTTCAGAGTCTTCAATCTTGTCACCAGTAAGCGAGTCGCTGGTAAAGTCGTAAAAAGCACTACCAGAGATTTCGTTAGTACCCGCTTTTGTTACAGCATTCACGTTACATGCTGTGAAACCACCGTACTGTACATCAAATGGTGCTAATTCAACGGTAACTTGTTCAATTGCATCAAAAGAGAATGGCATTCTAACCGTTGGGTAACCGTTTCTGTTTAGACCGAAGCTGTCGTTCATGCGAACACCGTCAACGGTTAACGCGCTGAAACGAGGGTTACCACCACCACAGATGATTGCTTCTTCACCGTCACTTTCAGAGATGCTGATACGAGGGTCTACACGAACGATATCGCGTAGGTCACGGTTAGCAGCAGGAGCGCTCTGAAGGTCTTCTAAGTTAAAGGTAGAAGCAGGACTAGTTTGACCGAAAACATCTACACCGATTTGAGATGCAGTTACTTGAATTCGCTCAATGCTTTCGTTGTCTGTCAACGCCAAGTTTAATACTAACGGTTCACCTAATTGAAGGTAAACATCACTCACCGTTTTGTCATCAAACTGAGCAGAATCCAATTCAATCGTGTATGGACCACCAACACGAAGGCCTTGAAGACTAAACTGACCTGATTGACCAATTTCAACTACTTTAACAGCACCTGTAGGGACGTGCTTGATTGTTACAGTAGTGCCAACCGCAGGAGACCCCATTGGTCCCGTAATACTACCTTTAATAGCAGACGACGTTTCTTGTGCCATTGCGACTGTTGATAAACCAACAGTTAAAGCAACAGCTGCAGCAACGCGACTTAATTTCGCTGTAGTGTTCATGTGTGTTTCCCTTTTTTTTAAAAATAAGTTGCTCAACGCGATATTTCTTATTGTCTACGTTAAACGACCATTCGAAATCGATCTTGCATATAACTTTATTACAGTTTTATGACAACTGCTCATTTTTTCGACCAACTTGTCACTTAATAACACTGTAAAAAGTGAATATGTAAGCATTGTGACAATACACTCTAAACTTTGACCACTCGGTCATGTGTATTTGACCGCTACACAAAGAGAGCTTGAAAAACCTTCACAAGGACTCATTTCACAATTTACTGTGATATTTTTCGGCTTGCAGGATTGTTCTTCATTCTTGTTTCACTTTGATGACAAAAAAACGAAGCAGCCACCTCCACACCCCCTGGCTGGACTGCTTTTGCCTCAAAATAGTTGACCACATGGTCAACTAAACTTACTTATTATCATTTTAGAACGACAACCTGTTATTGCCATGGTCATTCTTTCTCAAGTACGCATCAATAAACATCGTTTAATGAGATTCAGATCTACTATTAAAATAACCAATAAATACAGTAATTTAAGCCCTTAAAATAAAATTACCTATTGCAATAAATAACCTTAACTGTTGAAATTCACCAATAAATAAATAAAGCGCTAGATTATTTTTTGACAAATCCGCAAACAAACACTTCCTTTCTTTGGGCGTTTCTATTGCTCGTTACATTAGTTTGTAGCGCGGCAGGTTTTTTGGCAATTTTTTTTCTCTGGAAGCAATCCCGCCACAAACTGGACAAAGTTTAACCTGCTCAACACGTTCACATGGTAATCAAGAAAGCTTTAATGTATACGTCACTGATGTTTCTATTGCGCAGATGGCAGT
>NZ_BJKL01000024.1 GCF_006538345.1 Alteromonas sp. KUL49
TATTAAAGAAACCCGCCTTATGGCGGGTTTTTTGCTTTCTGTCGTTTGTGTAGGGTGATGATAGTTTTTAAAATATAGAAACATACCCAAAACCATAGTCCAGCCCCCTATTTATAAGCGTTTCCTCCTTTTTTACCCAAAGTGCGATTTTCTAATAGGTTTTAAATTTTTTTGGCACACTTTCAGTTTTTACTGGTAAGAATTGAGGGGTTTAGTGGTAAAAATATTGTCACCGTTACCGTCACTTTTGGCGCTGTGTTTATTGAATGCCAATTAAAAACGGAGCTATACTGTATGTGTGAGTTCAGAGGCTGGAAAAAGCACGTGTGTCGCGTCGGGCCAGCTGGAGTGTCGAGAGGCAGTCTATATGAAGGTTAAGGCGTCCTTCCTGGACTCATTATTTTTATCTGCTTATATCCCCAGTAATCAATTCATACCTTGCAGCATTCAAGTCTTCCCATTTAACTATCCCAGCTGTTTTAATCGCGTTTAAAGCTTCATTAAAGCGAACTTTAGCCACGTTCATTTTCGTTTTAATGTTGAGACGAATAACAAACTTTGCATATTGTCCATTTGCCAGTCTTCTTACATATATAAGTGCAGGATCTTCTTTATCCCAAAGAACGGCATCAGGGTTGGTGACGATATCCGGAATTTCGGACGCTACGGACATTGGCACCGTAGCGCCTCGACTAGATTTTGTGCTTCTCAACATATGCGCTATATCTGCATCTTTCGCTACTACGGCCAAACCTACTGGATATACTTGCCGCTCAAACAATTCCTCTAGCACTTGATTTGATATGTATCCAGCAGCTAAGACATTACCAGAAGCATTCACTTTTCCTTTCGCAATTTGATAGGCGACTTTATTGACCATACTTTTAAAAGGCTTTTTAAAGTGGTTTAAATCCAAGTTATCCAGTGCAGCTTCTCTTAAATCACTTGGTACCAACATTAGTTTTTGCCCAAACAATGCCTCTGGTGCCAACCATTCGCGGCCTACGTTGTAGTCCCAGCCGACACCTATTCCTTTGTGTGTTTTCCGTACTTCGCCCGACTGTGGGTCTGTAACTTCTATCTTCTCTGGAATATCAGCTTTAGAAACTGATAGCCCTTCCTCTTCCATGTCATCAGTAGATAGTGATCGTACATTGCATCGGCAAAGCCAATCATTCGGAGGATAAATCACTTTCCATATAGGGTGATCAATCGGGAACACTTTGTTGTTCCAGAAATGATGCGACTCTCGCACGCGTTCGTCGCCTACATCCTTATACTGTAAAAACGGCCTAGCTTCGCGAACTCTCCACATTTGCTCCCACTTTCCAGCCATGTAGGAAGAGTTTTTGTTTGTTTGAAGTATTACCCTGGTTCGCCAACCTCGCTTTCCATTGTAAGACCAACCATGTTTAGCGACGATATTGTCAAAGTCCTTTCTGAAATCATTTAAGGTACCGCCACTTTCTACAAGTGATCTTATTGATTCGTAGAAGTCCGAAACAATATCGAGTTTGTTTGCTCCGGCCACAGTGAACGCTTTAGCATTCACTGGGCCAAGTAAGTCGTCCCATTGCCTAGATGGAATGAGCAGCTTTTCTTGAAAGTGTTTTATTGCCTCGCGAAAAGGCATGCTCCCGACTTGGATGTCACTCATAATTTGCTATGAATACCTCTTTGCTAAGCTTGGGTGTTTTGTTACCACTGACTGTGTATTTGATATCTTTGGTATCTACCACATAGCCTTTAAAAAGCGTTCTTATTTCAGGGTGATCATTCAAAGTGATCAACATTTTCCCGCGGCACTCTTTGAAATTTCCTAGCAGCGCCTCGTAGTTATCCCACCCAAAATCAACACCGTATCCTTCAGTCTGCCAATAAGGCGGATCGCAAAAAATGAAAGACTCTTCAGAGTCATATTTTTCAATACAGCGTTTCCAACAGATATTCTCTATTAACACCCTTGCTAACCGGAGATGAGCTTCAGACAGCGTTTCTTCAATTCGAAGTATATTGAATCGTGGTGGTGATACCTTTGAAACCCCAAAGCTTTGACCTTCTATCTTTGCGCCAAAACTATTTTTTTGCAGATAGAAGAATCTTGCAGCGCGCTGAATATCTGTAAGTGTTTCAGGGGCTTTCAGTTGCTCCCATTCGTAGACTTGGCGGCTCGCTAAAGCATATTTAAAGAGGCGTACGAACTCTTCCAAGTGATTTTGTACAACACGATAGAGGTTTATCAAATCTCCATTGATATCGTTAATCACTTCGACCTTCGACTGCTCTTTTGCAAAGAGCATTGCTGCTCCGCCACAGAACGGTTCAACGTAAGTCCTGTGCTCTGGTACCAGCGGTAATAAATGCTTTAAAAGCTTAGTTTTTCCACCAATCCACGGTATTACGGGTTTTACGGGCATGTGAGCCTTCCTTATTAGTAATTAAATTGATAGGCTCTCTTATGCGATGTCGACGTCGTGGGAGACCCTAGCTGGCTCACTGTGCGCGACCACAGTGTTTCGGGACACGGAATGTCCTGCAAAGACGTTCCGTGTCGGTCTTTCTTTACTTTAAATCTTTAGAATGTCGTTGGCTGAGCAATGCCTCTTATCACAGCCATGAAGCCCTGTTGCAGATTAGTTTTGCCAATAGATATCCAACGATGATCAAGTTTTTTGTTCTGTTGGAGTTTTTCAACATACTCACCTACTTTTTCGGAAAGCTCCTTCCCTTCGTTCATTAGGTCAATTTCTTCTTGAGTCAAATCTCTATAGCCTTTGATCTTCTTGTGTTGATTGTCCATTTTGTATTCTCCGGTGTTGTTGGGGTAATTAAAAACCATATATTTCAGCCATCTTGAACATTACTTTAGTGGCTAAACTTCTCTCGTCGCCTGTTATGTAATCGACGTTTAACGCTACAAAAAAAGCAGTGAAAAAAATTGGGAGGAGTATTAGAAGGCTAAGCACCCATACTGGGTACAAAGCGACATTGATTAACACACTAAAGGCAATGGTGTAGCCACTCCGAGATTCATTTTCATTCATAGTACTATTCGTTAACCTTCACTCATCATCCCAAGGCCGTACTGCGCTTCTAGTTCTTGTTTAACTAGATCGCGCAATGCTTCCTCATCGAAACTTTTGTAGTTATTCACCAGTTTATCCAGGGCATCCTCTAGGGATGTTGCCGAATCAATCTCTTGTTTCACTTGTTTAACTAAGTCTTGAACAGCTTCATCAATGTGATCCCACTCGTTATTCGCCTTTGAAAAGTTACCAGCGGGTTCGGCTGATTTGCTGTCGGTGTTTCCAAGAAACACAACGTCGTCCTGGTCTGTTGGTTCTGACAGATCCAATCGTTTGTAGATGTCTTGTTTACGGATAGGTACAAGCTGAGCTGCGTTTTCGAAAAACTTAACGTCGCTGGAGTTGAGTTCGTTTTTTATCAACATAGCTATAGGTAGGCGGTGCTACGTCACCAGGAAAGTTAACCTTTGTGATCCATGCAAAAAGCTCGTTGTAGGTGTCAGAAATTAAAGAGCGATCGGCTTTTTGGTTTTCTCCGGACTTTTTCTCGTGTGTTTGCGCAGCTGCTCGGCTACCGCCATCAACAATTTCCGTTGTGAGAGTTTGGCTCGTAATCGCTTTACTCATCTCGCGATTACATAAGTTAATCAAACGCTCTTGAGGTAGTTCACCCGTTGCTTTTGCTTCAAGTAGTGTTAGGTCAACAGTGTCAGGAATGGCTGCTACAGCGTCTTCAACCATTTGCTGTAGTCGACTAACTAACTCTTCGATATCTTTTTCATCAGTACCTTCAGGGTACTTACCCACTGGCCAAGGCACACCCAGCTTTTCGCAAAACTTTACAAAGAACTTAAAACCACCATTTTTGAACATCCATGGCCAGAAGCAGGTGCTCAGTAGTGCTAC
>NZ_BJKL01000025.1 GCF_006538345.1 Alteromonas sp. KUL49
CTCTACTCTACTTTCTAACTTTAGCTTGTCTACAACACCACAAGAACATAAAGCCTCTTGGGTGTTGTATGGTTAAGCCTCTCGGGCAATTAGTACAGGTTAGCTTAACGCCTTACAACGCTTCCACACCCTGCCTATCAACGTCATCGTCTATAACAACCCTTCCAGACCTTAAAGGTCAGGGATGACTCATCTTGGGGCCGGCTTCCCGCTTAGATGCTTTCAGCGGTTATCCGTTCCGAACTTGGCTACCGGGCAATGCTATTGGCATAACAACCCGAACACCAGCGGTTCGTCCACTCCGGTCCTCTCGTACTAGGAGCAGCTCCCCTCAATCATCCAACGCCCACACCAGATAGGGACCGAACTGTCTCACGACGTTCTAAACCCAGCTCGCGTACCACTTTAAATGGCGAACAGCCATACCCTTGGGACCGACTTCAGCCCCAGGATGTGATGAGCCGACATCGAGGTGCCAAACACCGCCGTCGATATGAACTCTTGGGCGGTATCAGCCTGTTATCCCCGGAGTACCTTTTATCCGTTGAGCGATGGCCCTTCCATACAGAACCACCGGATCACTATGACCTACTTTCGTACCTGCTCGACGTGTCTGTCTCGCAGTTAAGCTAGCTTATGCCATTGCACTAACCTCACGATGTCCGACCGTGATTAGCTAACCTTCGTGCTCCTCCGTTACTATTTGGGAGGAGACCGCCCCAGTCAAACTACCCACCAGACACTGTCCACAATCCCGATAAGGGACCAATGTTAGAACATCAAACATACAAGGGTGGTATTTCAAGGACGGCTCCACATCATCTAGCGACAATGCTTCAAAGCCTCCCACCTATCCTACACATGTAGGTTCAATGTTCAGTGCCAAGCTGTAGTAAAGGTTCACGGGGTCTTTCCGTCTAGGTGCGGGTACACAGCATCTTCACTGCGATTTCAATTTCACTGAGTCTCGGGTGGAGACAGCGTGGCCATGGTTACACCATTCGTGCAGGTCGGAACTTACCCGACAAGGAATTTCGCTACCTTAGGACCGTTATAGTTACGGCCGCCGTTTACCGGGGCTTCGATCAAGAGCTTCGCTTACGCTAACCCCATCAATTAACCTTCCGGCACCGGGCAGGTGTCACACCGTATACGTCATCTTTCGATTTAGCACAGTGCTGTGTTTTTAATAAACAGTCCCAGCCACCTGGTCACTGCGACCCCCATCTGCTTACCACGCGAAGTGTTCACAAACAGGGGCGTACCTTCTCCCGAAGTTACGGTACTATTTTGCCGAGTTCCTTCACCCGAGTTCTCTCAAGCGCCTTAGTATTCTCTACCTGACCACCTGTGTCGGTTTGGGGTACGGTTCATATAATCATAAGTTTAGAAGCTTTTCCTGGAAGCAGGGCATCAACAACTTCACTCCCTTGGGAGCTCGTCTCGTGTCTCGGCCTTAGAATTCCGGATTTACCTAAAATTCCAGCCTACGCACTTTCACTTGGACAACCAACGCCAAGCTTGCCTAGCCTTCTCCGTCCCTCCATCACTGATTATATAAGTACGGGAATATTAACCCGTTTCCCATCGACTACGCATTTCTGCCTCGCCTTAGGGGCCGACTTACCCTGCCCTGATTAGCATGGGACAGGAAACCTTGGTCTTCCGGCGTGGGGGTTTTTCACCCCCATTATCGTTACTCATGTCAGCATTCGCACTTGTGATATGTCCAGCAAGCTTTACAACTCACCTTCATCCACTTACACAACGCTCCCCTACCCAGCACGTAAACGTGCTGCCGCAGCTTCGGTATATTGCTTAGCCCCGTTACATCTTCCGCGCAGGCCGACTCGACTAGTGAGCTATTACGCTTTCTTTAAAGGGTGGCTGCTTCTAAGCCAACCTCCTAGCTGTCTAAGCCTTCCCACATCGTTTCCCACTTAGCAATATTTTGGGACCTTAGCTGGCGGTCTGGGTTGTTTCCCTCTCCACGACGGACGTTAGCACCCGCCGTGTGTCTCCCGGATAGTTCTCATTGGTATTCGGAGTTTGCAAAGGGTTGGTAAGTCGGGATGACCCCCTAGCCTTAACAGTGCTCTACCCCCAATGGAATTCGTCCGAGGCTCTACCTAAATAGATTTCGGGGAGAACCAGCTATCTCCCGGTTTGATTGGCCTTTCACCCCCAGCCACAAGTCATCCCCTAACTTTTCAACGTTAGTGGGTTCGGTCCTCCAGTTGATGTTACTCAACCTTCAACCTGCCCATGGCTAGATCACC
>NZ_BJKL01000026.1 GCF_006538345.1 Alteromonas sp. KUL49
GATCATTGTTGCTAATCATCCACAATTCTTAGGCTTTACACAATAGAACCATCAGTTTATGTGAATATTTCTGCTATTCGATGAAGAATAGAAACGCTGAATGATTCAAGCGCCAAAGCCAGATACGAAAAAGCCTCCCATAAGGGAGGCTTCAGATTGCTGACGAACCCCACTTTTTGAAGTGGGGTTCTCGTTTTTCGAGCGGCCGTAGGCCGCGATCGCGATAGTTTTTTTATTATGCGAAGTTTGGAAGAGCCCAACACTTAAATTGGCATCTAGACGCCATAATTTGACGTATTTGGGACATATTTAGCCCTATTTTTTGTAAATAGCTCACCACCAAGGCTATCTTCTTGATGTTTTGAGCGGCAGCTGCCAACCAACATTGCATTTGCACTTTCGAGAGCCCGCGGAAGCGGGCATAACGGTGACCATGGTGCTGCTTAGCGTCGGCGAAGCTCCGCTCTACCGTCTCACTTCTTCGCCTATACGCGTTTTTTCCATAAGGTGAGAGCCGCATTTGGTTGGCTCTATCCATCGCGTCCGTATAGATATGTCTTGTAATGACTTTCTTTATAGTTTTTACTTTGCGTACAGTCATCTCTCATTGGACAGAACGCACACTCTTTCGGGTCGGAGTGATACTCACGATACGCATCTCTAGACGTTGGTTTTATAGATGAGCTCTTGACCGTTAGGGCAGCGTTAACTGTCTCGCTCTCCATTGTAGATGAAGTGCTTTTTCTTGAACGCATTCTTTGTTCTCGATGGTCTGCGATAACCGAACACGCCTAAGATATTTCGACGCTCTAATGACTCAGCGACTGGCGCAGTGAAGTAGCCCGCGTCGAGTCCAACGGCGATTGGATTAAGGTTAAATTGCTCTAGGGTATAGTCCAGACGCTTCACATAAGGTTGAGAGTCATTGATATTACCTGCTGTGACATGGGTATCTAAGATAATGCCATGCTGTCCATCCACTGTACGGTGGTCGAGATAGAAGAAGCCTTGGGGCTTATTATCTCGAGTCATGAAGCCACTTTCCGGGTCGGTAGTACTCGTTTTGGTGCTCTTAGTTTTAGGCTCAGCGGTACGTGACTTTAGAGGTTTCTTACCCTCTTTCTCTCGGTCTAGCGCGACATCTTCATCGAGCATATCAAGATAAGCACTGGCGCGAACCTTAGTCACTTTGTTCGTGTGCTTATTTTTGTTGGCATTGGCTTTTAGGTGCGTGCTGTCAGTAAATAGTTCTTGGCCTGCGACCAAACCTTTCGCCATTGCCTGCTCTACGATATTGATAAAGATACGCTCAAACACATCGGTACCATTAAAGCGGCGAATACGGTTTTGGCTGAGTGTCGATGCATGGATAACTTTCTCTGTCAGTGACATACGCAGGAACCATCGATAAGCGACATTGACTTCAATCTCTTTCACGAGTTGTCGCTCGCTTTTTATTCCGAAGAGGTAACCAAGCAGGATGATTTTAAACAGGCGTACAGGGTCAACAGGTGGGCGACCGTTGTCTTTACAGTAGAGGTGAGCGACTTCATTACGGATAAACTCGAAGTCGATGGCTTTATCTATCTTACGAACTAAATGGTTCTGAGGAACGAGCTGTTCCATGGTGACCATTTCGAGTTCATATTGTTGAGGTGAAGGCTCTTGAAGCATAGTGAGATATCCATATTTCGATACCCCTATTAGATCAAAGGTCTAGCTTGAAAGCTAGACCTTTGTCAGCAGTCTGAAGCCTCCCATAAGGGAGGCTTCAATTTAGACTTACTTAGCTCTTTAGGCTGTTGCGTGAGTGATTTGCTCTACGCGAAAGCGACTAAGGAAGTTTAACATCTGATAGGTCTTCACCTGCACCGATTGCTTTCATTTCGCCAGCAACGATTTCAGCTAGTGGACCTAGGATAACCTGTAGGTTGTTTTCACCTAGTTTAACCACACCTTTCGCACCTAGTTTCTTAAGAACAGCTTCGTCAGCTACTGAGCGGTCTTTAAGAGTTAGACGTAGACGAGTAATACAAGCGTCGATTG
>NZ_BJKL01000027.1 GCF_006538345.1 Alteromonas sp. KUL49
TAACCATGCTGAACGAGCATAAAACCGCTAGTCATTGGGAGAAAGAACAGGTTGTCTCGAACACACCAAGTGGTGCTGACGCGAGTGCGATGCTTTACAGTATCGTCGAGACGGCTAAAGCTAACGGCCTAATTCTCTATGACTACATGGTCAAGTGTATGAAAGAGTTGGCGAAAGCTGAACCCGATATCGAAGCGCTCTTACCTTGGAATTTCACACATTAGTAATATCGCCCCGTGGGTTCATGGGGCGGATACAAAGAGCTGGCGAAAGCAGAGCCAAATATCGATGCACTCCTACCTTGGAACTTCAAACATTAGTAATACCGCCCGGTGGGTTTATGGGGCGTTTACCTAGTATCCCCAAAATAATGAAGCTCAGAGTTCTGAGCTTCATTTTCGTTAATTATTTGTAGTACTGGTGACGTCGCCTTGAGTTATGTTTCCAACTTTTGGCTAAGCCATACACATGGGCTGGATAGTCATCCCATGGATTTGCCAAAGCGTTACCTCGGGCTGCACGAAGTTTGATTGGGTACCCTTTGCATTCAATTGCGTGAAGAAAGTAATACGCCTTCTCCTGTTTTGTTGAAAAGTGTTTATGTAGTGGTCAAGTAAAATTGGCCACGGTTTTATAAGTCTGCCAATAGAGCCGTTCCGACTCATTTGGTGTGAGACCACCATTGTACTGATGCGGCCTGATTTGGCTGTAATATCTTATGATGTAGCCAACAATGCTTTTCCAGGCCTCTGTTAAATTCCGATAGCCACTAGCTGGCACCCATTCTGTTTTTAGGCTTCTGAAGAAGCGCTCCATCGGGCTGTTATCCCAACAGTTACCTCTACGTGACAGGCTTTGTTTTATCTGATAACGCCATAAAGTTTGACGGAATTTACGGCTAGTGTAATGCGTGCCTTGATCGCTATGGAACATTACTCCTTTAGGCTTTCCACGGCTTTCATAAGCCATTTTTAAGGCTTTGCTTGTCAACTGGCTATCGGGCGAAAAAGACATCGCCCAACCAATTGGTTTACGAGCAAACAAGTCCAGCACAACAGCTAGATAAGCCCAGCGGTTGCCAGTCCAGACATAAGTCACATCACCAACCCACACTTGGTTTGGGGCCGTAACCGCGAACTGCCGCTCAAGATGATTCGGGATCTCCACATGCTCGGGAGACTGTTTCTTATATCTGTGCTTCGGTAGCTGTCGACTCACTAATCCAAGCTTTTTCATGATCTTGGTTGCTCGATAGCGACTCAAGTTAATGCCCGCATTAGTTACGATCCCTGCTATCGTCCGAGCTCCTGCGGAGCCATTGCTGGCACTATGAGCCTCTTGAACAAACGCTCGAGTTTGAACCTCCAATGCAGGAATGGCTCTCGGTCGTCGCTTCCAATACTTGTAACTACTTCGATGAATGCCAAAGACGTTGCACAGTGTAGTGATGCTGTAGCTCTGTTTGAGTCGTTCGACTATCGAGAATTTTTCAGTGAGTCCGACATTAACAGAGCTGTAGCCTTTTTTATGATTTCGTTGTGCTCTTCAAGCTCTGCGATCCGCTTTTTCAGTTCTCGAATTTCAATTTGTTCTGGTGTCAGTGGTGAGGCCTTTGGCGTAATGCCTTTTCGCTCTTGTTTGAGCTGCCTGACCCACTTGTCCATAGCCGATCTGCTCACATTCATAGCTTTGGCCGCTTCATCAACTGAGTACTCTTGGTCAACGACCAGCTGAGCTGCTTCAAGTTTGAATTCTGGGCTGAAAGTTCTTCTCGTACGTTTTGTCATAGTTTCACCTGT
>NZ_BJKL01000028.1 GCF_006538345.1 Alteromonas sp. KUL49
AGGGCATTTGACAGTAAGATAGACAATGTTCTAATTCATCAATATTTCTTCTTATCGAAGATCCCACCATCCCAAAACCTAGCTTAAAGAATTGTTGTACCTACGAAGAACCTTTGGGGACAACGGGGGTTGTTTGGGGTGAGAACAAAGTTAGGAACACGTTCATTCTAGGTTTATGGAAGGTATCCAGACGCCCTATTTATCTGGGCTGCAGCGACACATCGAAACGAGCCAATACTCCCACAATCCCACTCAAAACCTCTGGGGACAATGGGGGCTGTTTTGGGTAAGAAACTGAGAATATTAGAGAAGGAACAAGTTTGAAGTCCTAAATCACTTTTGGACATCTTCATGTTTCATGTCCCGTCAGCACACCTTTGGACAAAACCTTGTCAGTTGTATTACTAAATTAGGATAGAACGGATTAACTGAGGGGCTCTTCTCCGCTTAGATGAGCTTGACAGAAGGGTATAACATTGAACTTACCTCAGGTACTGAAAGCTGTTTAATCTTCAGTTTGAAGTATTCGGTATCTCTTATCCCGCGAGCTCTTCTGCGTAACAATCCTATTGATACATTGCCAGCCTCGATTACAGAGCTGGTTAATCGGTCATACTTTGCAAAGTTACAGATGCCTTCTTTGTGGTCTTGCAGCATGGATACAAAACCTTGCACGCTCATTATTCTTGTCGCTTTGGCTAACTGACACCAAGCGTCTAAACGGTAAGCCATTTGCTGATAGGTTTCCGCTCGCCAGATACTTTTTAGCTGCTCTTTAAGAACGTAGATTTCACTCAGACGGCGATTAGCTTTGAGTAACATTTTCAGTTTGTCCGTTTGGTTTTCTGACAGCCTTTCTGGATTCTTTAATAGAAGGTAAAGCGAGCCTTAAATCAGCGTTTTATCTTCTCTACAGACCGCTTTTTTGAACTCATACGAACGCTCTCGTCGAATGAGTTGGCTATATTGTTGGACGACATGGAATCGGTCAAAAAACGATGTCAGCGTTCGGCAGGTTTTCTCTGACGGCTTTTTGGTAAGCCTTCCCCATATCCATTGCAACGGCCTGAATCCCTTGGGCAGTTTGTTCGGTAAGTTGAGTGAGAAAGGCTTCGAGAACGCG
Source organism: Alteromonas sp. KUL49 (assembly GCF_006538345.1). GTDB lineage: Bacteria > Pseudomonadota > Gammaproteobacteria > Enterobacterales > Alteromonadaceae > Alteromonas. The sequence continues at coordinate 1,124 of NZ_BJKL01000028.1, forward strand.
GTGTGTACGACCATGCTCGACCCAAATCAATTGGCCGTTATCCATGTTATACACCACAGTCATATAGTCGTGCCCTTTGGCTTTTGCGACTTCATCAACGCCAATCCGTTTTAATCTACGGAGTTTTGACGGCTCAGAGGGTGGCAACGTTCGATGCAGCGCCGCCTTGTCAATATTCTTAATCGTTTCCCAGCGAAGTCCATAGTGTCTCGCAATCACACTGATGGGCATGTGACGGCACAAGCCACTAATTTGTTCACAGAATCGTTTGGAATAACGTACACCTTTTTCTACAAAGTCACACTCTTCAATACGTCGCTCACCTTCGATTGTACGGATTTGCGCAAGCTCAATATGAATTCGACAACACCGGCCACTTATCGGCAAGTCATAAATGGTTCTAGAAACGTAAGTATTGACGGTGCAAGCTTGGTTAGACTTTGGGTCGGTCACTTTAAATCGTCGGTCTCGACGACAGTAAACGTCAACAGTTTGAGTGGATTCATCGACCTTAATCGACTGGATTGCCTGCCCCTGAATATGTAAAAGCTGAGAAAGTAACTGGGTCAAAATAGGATTCATCCATACTGACTAAAAAGGGTTATTAGTCAGTATGGTAGAAGTCATAAGTATT
>NZ_BJKL01000030.1 GCF_006538345.1 Alteromonas sp. KUL49
TGCCCCCCAGATACCGAATTGCTCTAACAACCACTGGTAGCTTTCTTGACCGCGACCATCACTGTAAACAATCACCTGCTTTGCAAGGCTTGGGACATCTGGGCCGAACATTGGGTGTAGACCAACGACAGGGCCTTGATGAACCGCTAACATGCGTTGCAGTGGCTTAGACTTGATTGATGTTAAGTCACACAGAATACAGTCGCTTGGCAAATTGTTCAGCTTGTCAATTACACCTTCTGTCAGATGGATAGGCACAGTGACCACGACAAGACCAGCATCTTTCAGTAACTCATCAGCCTTGTCCCAGTCTTTGCTACCTAGTACTTTTACATCGTAGCCAGATAGCTTGAACATACGTCCAAATAGACCACCCAGCTGGCCATTACCACCGATAACAACAACTGAACGCAGCTCAGGGTTCAGACACTTAAAGCCAGAATCCTTCTCACTCGCGTACGACTCACGCATAGTACGACGCAGAATGTCTTCAATAAGCTGTGGCGGCACACCGAGTTTTTCAGCCTCTGCACGGCGAGATGCAAGCATCGCTGCCTCACGCTCAGGCACATAAATCGGTAAACCGTGCTCGCTTTTTCACCTCACCTACTTTCTCAACCAGCGCCAAGCGTTGGGCAAGAAGCTCTAACATCTGTTTATCGACAACGTCAATTTGGTCGCGTAATTCGTTCAGTTCAACGGCCATTCTTCTTCCTTTCTAATCCTTAAGCCTCGATTGGTGCAGGTACTAGCCTTTTAGACGATTTTCCAAGAATGGGACTAGTTCCGTGTGTGCACGTTTTAATAGTGCCTCAGTTGAATCCCAATTGATACACGCGTCGGTAATTGAAACGCCGTATTTCATCTGATCGAGAGGAATGTCAGAAGATTGATTGCCCTCGTTAAGGTGGCTTTCAATCATCAAACCGATGATGGATTTGTTGCCTTCACGAATCTGATGGATTACGTCTTCAGCAACCAGCGGTTGACGACGGAAGTCTTTGCGAGAGTTAGCGTGACTACAATCCACCATAAGTGCAGCACCTAGACCTGCTTTTGATAGCTCTTCTTCACACTCATGCACCGATACAGAATCGTAGTTAGTCTGCTTACCACCACGAAGAATCACATGGCCATTTGGGTTACCTTGAGTTGTCAGTAACGCAACTTGACCTTCACGGCTGATACCCATGAAACGGTGACTTGAAGAGGCCGCTTGCATCGCGTTAATCGCAGTACCTAGGTTGCCATCAGTACCGTTTTTGAAGCCGATTGGCATAGATAGACCACTTGCCATCTCACGGTGAGTTTGAGATTCAGTCGTACGAGCACCGATCGCCGCCCAGCTAAATGTGTCTGCTAGGTATTGCGGGCTGATTGGATCAAGCGCTTCAGTCGCTAATGGGATTTCCATCTCTGCCAGTTCAACCAGCAGTTCACGACCTACGTGAAGGCCATGCTCGATATCAAATGTGCCGTCTAGATGTGGGTCATTGATTAGACCTTTCCAACCAACGGTTGTACGCGGTTTTCGAAGTACACGCGCATTACGATGTACAGTTGATCACTGAGCTCTTCAGAGAGTGCTTTCAGGCGTTTTGCGTACTCTTTAGCAGCTTCAACGTCATGAATCGAAC
>NZ_BJKL01000031.1 GCF_006538345.1 Alteromonas sp. KUL49
ATCGCAAGATCAAAGATGTTCCACAGTTTTAGGCTCATCAATGCCATCGCTAAGAACAGAGAAAGAGACACTGTACCTAGAATATCAACCGTTTCACTGTCTGTTTTATGCAGCTTAGTGACTTCAAATACGTTGGTAATGAACACCCCCATAAACAACGCATAAACAAAGTCAGGAATCATTAGCCACTTGATTTCAAAGGTCGATACCCACTGCTCTAAATACTTAGCACCAGTGATACAGATAAGAAGGATAAACAGAACTTCAATCACCTTCTTGGCTGTTACTTTATCTTCTTCATATTCGTTATACGTCACCAGCTCTGGGAAACGCTCGTGCGTATGAGTGCCTGTACCGTACTCAGATTCAAGGTTGTTTTGTCGATCAGCTTTTGTGCCACCGGGCTACCAATGATACCGCCAATGATCAAACCAAAGGTTGCCGAAGCCATCGCAATTTCTAGCGTATTAGCAATACCATAAGTATCAGCGAAAGTTTGAGACCAAGCCGCACCCGTACCGTGTCCACCAGATAGAGTAATCGAACCCGCGATAAGCCCCATGAGTGGGTCTAACCCCAATCCCGTTGCCAAGGTTACGCCAACTCCATTCTGAATAATGATGTACACCGACGCCACAGCTAGGAATAGGAACACCTTTGCGCCCCCTTTCATCAACTGGGTATAGTTCGCCGCGAGACCAACGGTTGCAAAGAACATCAACATGAATGTGTTTTGCAACGGTAAAGAGAACTCAAGATCAATACCGTTGAAATGAAGACCTGTAATTGCAAGCGCAACGATTAAGCCGCCGACAATAGGTTCTGGGATATTGTACTTTTTGAGAACCGGAAGCTTTGCGTTTACAAAATGGCCTAAGAAACAAAACGCTAATTGCGATTAGGAAAGATTCTAGTGGGCCTATTGAAATTAAATGATTCATATCACCTCTATATTTTTACGTTCCTCATCTTCCCTAATGAGTCTAGTCTTGTCTGTAGCTTTTAGTGCTGCTCTACCTGTGTTTATGAAAATGATGAATTAGTGAGTTTAGAAAACGCTCCACAATAGTGTGAAAGACGACCAGGATGTTAGTCCTAGGTCAATTTTAGCGAGGATCAGGGTGTTTTTTGACCTTGATCACTTCGAAAATTCACCCCGACATCTGAAAAATTATTACATTAACTATCATTCTGGAAACCTAAAAAAGCAAAAAGGAGCTATTGATAGCTCCTTTTGCATTACCAGCGTGGGTAATTAGAATTTTTTCGGTGCGTAACCAGTCATAACCTCTAAACGAAGCTCTTTACCGATCTTCGTCATTGGATGAACAACGACAAGTCCCTTTACAGACTTTTTCAGTTTACCCATGTCCGCTTGCTACAGCCTTGGTAATTTCACGGCTAAAAGGCAATATCTAGCAGTGCTTTTACGCTCTTTGTTTACATTCGTAGCTTTGCTTGTGTTTCAGCTG
>NZ_BJKL01000032.1 GCF_006538345.1 Alteromonas sp. KUL49
ATTCGATCACCCTGACAATACTGAATTCGAAATCACTCCGGAGTCTGTTGAGGATACGTATCCATCTCTCGCTAAAAAATACGTGCTCAAAGTTTAAAATTTGTAGTAGTAAAATTTAACGGTGATAGTTTGGATGGGGTAATTTTTAAGTTTTATCCAGCAATGTATCCAGAGGTCACTAAAATTTCATTTAACAATCCAAAGGCAAGGATGTGGTAAGAACGAGTTCTAACAAAACGCTTAAGTCGCAACCCGCTACGCGGGTCGCTGGGACAAAAACACAATGCGGCTCCGCCATTTTCGCATTGTGCTTTTGCCCCTTAGCTTAGTGTTATACGCTTTGAAGTATCGCAACAAAAAAACGGAATTTAAGTGGAAGTAATTAGAAGTAAAGAGTTCACAGCAAGTAATGCTTGGGGCGCGAAGGATATTGCCAATATGAACGGCATTACCACTCGATTGCATTGGACTGATAAGCCTTACAAATGGCATGTAAATGACGGCGAAGAAGTATTTGCTGTTATGGATGGTGTTGTAGAAATGCTGTACAAAGAAAACAATGAAGTTAAGTCTGTAACCCTAAATTCAGGAGATATATTCTTTGCTTCAGTGGGCACAGAGCATGTTGCTCATCCTAAAGGCCAAGCTAGAATTTTGGTTGTAGAACGTGCAGGCAGCGTATAACAAAACGCTTAAGTCGCAACCCGCTACGCGGGTCGCTGGGACAAAAACACAATGCGGCTCCGCTATTATCGCATTGTGCTTTTGCCCCTTAGCTTAGTGTTATGCATTCAAAGAAAATTATGAGTAAAAGATTAATTCCAGCGGTTTTGATATTAGTAATTTCCTCAATGGTTATTGCTCAAATAGCATTAGATACACATCCAGAACCAAAGGAATTTTCCGCATCTTTCTCAAGTACAAAAGCTTACTCAGACGCTCTTCCCGCCTATCAAGACCATTTGCTCACTCACTTGCGCAATTGGTGGGTAGCTAATTATTCAGCTTTGCGTTTTTTGTTTTTTGCATCCTTTGTCGGGTTAGCTATGTACGGTTTGTGGTATTGGCTTTACAGTAAAGGCGAGCAACATGCATAACAAAACGCTCAAGTCGCAACCCGCTGCGCGGGTCGCTGGGACAAATACACAATGCGGCTCCGCAATTATCGCATTGTGTATTTGCCCCTTAGCTTAGTGTTATACGAATAAGTGAAAAATTTTAAATTCACTGGTAGTCTCAAACAATCTAATGAAATAGGGAAGTTTTAATGAAAAGTCACACTAAAATCGTTATCTCAACAATTGCCTTCGCAACCGTTATTGGTCTTCAAGCTTTCATGTTAGTTCAGCAAAGCAGCACTAATAAAACCTGTTCAAGCTCAAATGAGTCAGCTTCAAATTCAACTTAATAA
>NZ_BJKL01000033.1 GCF_006538345.1 Alteromonas sp. KUL49
CTTGGACCAAATATGACCATCACGCGTCTCAAGAGCGCATCACTAATCTCATTAGCTTTCGGGTTCTTCAGCAGTTTGAACAAGCTCTTCATCATAACAGCTCGTTGGAACGTCTCGGTTTGGTGACATACCTGTTTGGTATGTTAACCAAAGGTCAGAAAGTTTTGCAAAACGATAACGGTTCGGCACTCCCTCGACACCACTAAGCTCTTCAAGCTCACACACTTTGTCCGGTGCTGTGAGTACGTCGAAGAAGAAATTAGCCGCTAGATTTGCTGCGTTGTATGTGTCACAAATCGGACGAAGTCCTGCTGACATATTGTCTAGTGGTACGATATTACCGCGATAATCGACGCAGTTGTTCCCTGCAATCTCTTTAAACACACTACCTTTGTTATTGGTGGTGTCAGCACCAATGTAACGTGCGAAAACAAAATCGATTTCGCCGACGTTTTCTATGATGTCTCGAATTTTCTGGAATTCATACATACGTTGCCAGAAGTATTCGTACTGGTGATACTGGGAGAACCAATCACGACCATTGCGGCGGTTCGCCGTTTCGTAGCTATCGTAATAACGCTGAATACGGAACTCTGTAATCTCGGTGAGTGATGTACCTTCGTCAAAGCGATCACACGTTAGACTTGTCGTTGTGTGTTCATCGGTACAGAAGCGGTAGCTTGCCAACTCAGGGATACCTTCTGTACCTGCATTCGCACGTAAATGAGCAATGACACCGGTAGGATAAGCATTGTAATCCTCGGTCATTTGTCGGTCGTACTCTGCCAATGAGTATGTCTTACGAACTTGAGCACCTGTATTATCACGTACTGAATCGCTGACAAATTCATTGGTTTCGATCTCACGAGCATAAGCAAATTTAAGCGCTGCTTTGTCATATTTACCAAAGACCAACAGTTCATCAAAAATTGATGCGCCGTAGTCCATGATCGAGCTGTATGCTGCAGGTTTGCCGTGGTGACCCAGTTTGCTTTTCGTTAACTCTTCAGTCGTGTAGAAGTTCGTTTTATCGACAGATCCCATGAAGTTGTGGCGCAAGCCTAAGTTATGGCCTAGCTCATGAATCAATGTCGACTTAAACATGTGCTCTGAAATCGCTTCACTCGCCAATTTTTGCTGCTCTAAGCTCAACTCATTCCATTTTTTCATGGTATTTTGTTCAGCATCAGCAAAATAATCACCACCTGCGTAGTCGATACCAGCGATCAACCCCTTCGCATTAGTACTCAACCACATCGCATCTTCACTGTAGACGTTCTGCTCTGAGAAACGTTTCAGCATATCTTGACGCTTGTAAAATGCTTTTAGCGCTGCATCTTGGTTAGTTACATCAAATTTATGGCTTAAGTCAG
>NZ_BJKL01000034.1 GCF_006538345.1 Alteromonas sp. KUL49
GGCGCAAGCCTGATGCAGCCATGCCGCGTGTATGAAGAAGGCCTTCGGGTTGTAAAGTACTTTCAGCAGTGAGGAAGGGGGTGTCGTTAATAGCGGCATTTCTTGACGTTAGCTGCAGAAGAAGCACCGGCTAACTCCGTGCCAGCAGCCGCGGTAATACGGAGGGTGCGAGCGTTAATCGGAATTACTGGGCGTAAAGCGCATGCAGGTGGTTTGTTAAGTCAGATGTGAAAGCCCGGGGCTCAACCTCGGAACTGCATTTGAAACTGGCAAACTAGAGTACTGTAGAGGGGGGTAGAATTTCAGGTGTAGCGGTGAAATGCGTAGAGATCTGAAGGAATACCAGTGGCGAAGGCGGCCCCCTGGACAGATACTGACACTCAGATGCGAAAGCGTGGGGAGCAAACAGGATTAGATACCCTGGTAGTCCACGCCGTAAACGATGTCTACTTGGAGGTTGTGGCCTTGAGCCGTGGCTTTCGGAGCTAACGCGTTAAGTAGACCGCCTGGGGAGTACGGTCGCAAGATTAAAACTCAAATGAATTGACGGGGGCCCGCACAAGCGGTGGAGCATGTGGTTTAATTCGATGCAACGCGAAGAACCTTACCTACTCTTGACATCCAGAGAAGCCAGCGGAGACGCAGGTGTGCCTTCGGGAACTCTGAGACAGGTGCTGCATGGCTGTCGTCAGCTCGTGTTGTGAAATGTTGGGTTAAGTCCCGCAACGAGCGCAACCCTTATCCTTGTTTGCCAGCGAGTCATGTCGGGAACTCCAGGGAGACTGCCGGTGATAAACCGGAGGAAGGTGGGGACGACGTCAAGTCATCATGGCCCTTACGAGTAGGGCTACACACGTGCTACAATGGCGCATACAGAGGGCGGCCAACTTGCGAGAGTGAGCGAATCCCAAAAAGTGCGTCGTAGTCCGGATTGGAGTCTGCAACTCGACTCCATGAAGTCGGAATCGCTAGTAATCGTAGATCAGAATGCTACGGTGAATACGTTCCCGGGCCTTGTACACACCGCCCGTCACACCATGGGAGTGGGCTGCACCAGAAGTGGTTAGTTTAACCCCTTTTCTTTCGAGATTAGGGGAGGACGATCACCACGGTGTGGTTCATGACTGGGGTGAAGTCGTAACAAGGTAGCCCTAGGGGAACCTGGGGCTGGATCACCTCCTTATACGAAGATGTT
>NZ_BJKL01000035.1 GCF_006538345.1 Alteromonas sp. KUL49
ATTTGCGAGTAATTTGAGCGGAAAGTGCAGGCATTATCCTGCACTTGGAAGAGGTCGGTTATTTCGCTGCGTGATAGATAGCGAATTTTGTAGTCTTATTTAGAGTCGCGCATTTACCAAAGGCTTGCTCAATAATGGGTGGATATTTGAGGAAGCTGTTAGCCACAATGATTATTTCACCTTGAGCGTTCAGATAGCTTGGCGCATCGGCCAATAGTGTTTCTGTTGCGCTGTAGCTTGTGTCTAGACCTGAATGGAAAGGCGGGTTACTGATAATGAAGCGATAGTCCTTTGATGTGTCAGAGTAGACATCTGAAGCGAATACTCTGCCGTTTAGCCCATTGGCTGCCAATGTTGCTTTGCTTGATTCCACAGCAAAAGCACTGATGTCACACATCTCTAGCTCGATCTCTGGGTTACGCGAAGCCATTACAGCGCCAAGCACACCTGCACCACAACCAAAATCAAGCACCTTACCGTTTAGGCTTGGTAGTGTATCCAGCAGTAATTGGCTGCCGATATCAAACTCACCGTGGCTGAATACGCCGGGCAAGCTCTTAACGGTAAGTGATTGCTCACCAATGTTTACCGAGTAGGTTTTAAACCAGTCTTGAAGATTGAATGCTGGTGCTTGCTCTAGACATTGACCCCAATAGAATGAACAGCGGCGCGCGGAATCATATTTAACGACATTGCCGTATGTCTTGAACATCTTCTCGATACTCTTCACACCAGAGCGGTTTTCACCGACAACTACAATTTCAGTATCTTTACCTAGCTTCGCCATCAACATCGCCAATAAGAACTCTGCTTCCGCTTTGGCCTTCGGCCAGTACAGTAGAACGAGGTCTGCCTGAGTCTCTTCAGTGAACTCGGCACCGTAGAAACGTTGAATGGTGTGACAGTTTTCTAACTGACGGTAATAGCTGTAGTTTGAGGTA
>NZ_BJKL01000036.1 GCF_006538345.1 Alteromonas sp. KUL49
GTATTCAACAACATCCTGTTCACATAGCCAGTCGCCACCGCCAACCGTATCGTTGAAGTGGTTATCTAGGCTATCTTCGTCCTTGATTACAGCCGCTGACCCGCCTTCTGCCGCTACCGTGTGCGAACGCATCGGGTAAACTTTAGAAATCAGTGCTACTTCTAATTCAGGATTAGCTTCAGCCGCTGCAATAGCAGTACGAAGACCAGCGCCGCCTGCGCCGATGACTGCGATATCTGTGGTAATTGTCTTCACAGTTATCCTCCAGTGTGATGCGGAGTTTTCCGCTTGTTATTATTAAAAGCCGATTTAGGAAGTTCTAAATAGTCGTAACCATTCAGCGCCCCTAAGCCTTAAGTGGTAGGTTCAGTGTATGAGAGGATGTGATTTCAAAAATTGATGTATTTAGTGTTTTGCTTCGGTAGTGCAAGCGAGAGCATAAACTTTATGGAATCTGTGACTGCAGTCACGGCAAGAATTTGTTGCGTGCTACAGTTAAGATAAGGTGTCGATAAATGTAGCGAAATTGAGAGGTTTGTTATTGATTTTGTTGATTATTATTACGCGTTAACCATCAATGCAAGTGTTGGAAACTTTTTGATAACTAAGGCTTAAGAAAAGGTGATCTTTTGCTTAAACAAACGGTATCTTTCGCTCCAGTTATTTCAGTGAGTAATTCTAAAATCATGAACCAAGCTAACTGGCAGCCAGCTGCGCCGATTAAGCAGTTGAAACAACGTGCTTTATTGATTCGTCAGATCCGTGACTTCTTCTTTGAGCGTGATGTGATGGAGGTTGATACGCCAGCCATGAGCCACGCCACGGTCACCGATGTGCACTTGCATACTTTCAAAACCGAGTTTGTTGGGCCTGGGTATGCTGGTGGTCAAAAGCTATTTTTCATGACTAGCCCTGAATTTCATATGAAAC
>NZ_BJKL01000037.1 GCF_006538345.1 Alteromonas sp. KUL49
GAGAAGAATGACCGAATTGGTGGTCAGTTCAGATTGGCGATGCAGATCCCGGGCAAAGAGGAGTTTAGAGAGACGATTCGTTACTTTGCCAACCAAGTTGACGCATCTGGTGTGAACCTTAAACTCGACACCGAAGCGACGTTCGAAATGCTGCTTAAGTACGATGAAGTTGTCATGGCGGCAGGTGTAGAGCCGAGAAAACTGAACCTTGAGGGTATTGATCAAGAGAATGTCGTCGACTATCAGACCTTGATTCGTGACAAGACACCGGTAGGCGAAAAGGTTGCGATCGTTGGGGCTGGTGGGATTGGTGTCGATGTCGCGACCATGCTCACTGAACCCGCTTCACACAGCTTAGATGATTGGCTACATGAATGGGGCATTGATAAAAACATGGAACACCCAGGGGGCTTATTCCCATACCCAGATGCAATGAGTGAGAAAACTGTTTGGGTTATGCAGCGTAAAGCAGGCCGTGTGGGTAAAGGTCCGGGTAAGACAACCGGTTGGATTCATAAGCGTACCCTTGAGAAGCGTGGTGTGAATCTATTGGGCGGCGTAAGCTACGAAAAAATTGATGACCAAGGTCTGCATATTACCGTCAACAAAGAGCCTAAAGTGCTGGATGCAGATTCCGTCGTGATCTGTGCGGGTCAAGTGTCTGTGCGACCATTTGAAGACATGTGGCAAGAGTTTGGCAACAAATTACATGTGATTGGTGGTGCGGATTACGCCGGTGAATTGGATGCGGTTCGAGCGATTCGTCAAGGTGTTGAGCTCGCAACTAAGCTTTAATACCAATCGTAGTAAATAATTGCTCATCCTAGCTTGTTAAAAGGCTCGATAACTGCGTTAGAATTTTTGATTGTAGAATAACTACTTATCGAAAA
>NZ_BJKL01000038.1 GCF_006538345.1 Alteromonas sp. KUL49
GCAGGCGAAAGCATCACGGTTGACGGCAAAGGCACCATCAGCATCGACAGCGAAGGTAACTACACCTTCACGCCAGAGGGTAACTACAACGGCGCGTTCCCAACGGTTACGTACACCATGACCGACGGTCTGGAAGTGGACGGCACGCCATTAGAAACATCGACGTTGGATCTGACGGTGACGCCAGTCAACGACACGTTCGAGGATGCGAATGAAAGCATCAATGTTGCAGAAGACAGCGTGAATAACACGGGCAACGTGTTAACGGGCACTGAAAGCCCGGATGGCGACGTGAAAGTGACGACGTTCAGCGTGGACGGCCAGACTGCGAACGCAGGCGAAAGCATCACGGTTGACGGCAAAGGCACCATCAGCATCGACAGCGAAGGTAACTACACCTTCACGCCAGAGGGTAACTACAACGGCGCGTTCCCAACGGTTACGTACACCATGACCGACGGTCTGGAAGTGGACGGCACGCCATTAGAAACATCGACGTTGGATCTGACGGTGACGCCAGTCAACGACAAACCAACCGCAACCGACTTCTCTGTGACCCTAGACAACCAAGATGAGGCATTCTTTACGTTTGATGGTGGTCAGTCTGGTTCTCAAGATAACGTTGGTGACATTGAAGATGATGCTTCCGGAACGTCAGTTAATGTGAAGATTCTTGAAGAGCCATTATTCGGTAACCTTTACGACGTTAGTGGCGGCGGCAAAGTACTGATTAAAGCTGGAGATATCATCAGCAGTGATGCTCAAATTGAATATGAACAAGACCAGAATGCGGTTGACAACTTAGACTTCGTTGCAAGTACGTTCCAAGGCCAAGTTGGGAATGGGACTACTAGTGTTAGCTACCTACAGAGCGAC
>NZ_BJKL01000039.1 GCF_006538345.1 Alteromonas sp. KUL49
CCTTCTGATTTGCTTCCTATGCTTCATGAATTTTCCTCACTCACTCAGTTACATACGTTATGTATGCGCCTTCGCTCGTTCGTCGATTCATTCGCCTAGAAACCAACTCATCGCTTTTAACCCGCCTTTTGAATTCAGGTTGGGTAATGTTGTATGCATGACAAGCTAATCGTGATTTACCTTGTTATCAATCAAATCGATAACAAGCAATTCGTCAAGTAGAGTAGTAAGAACGTCTTTCGACATCTCAGTTACTCAATTTTGATTGATTACTATTAATATCAGCTTTCCAAATTGTTAAAGAACTTTTCGTGCAAAATCGTTGTGCGTAGCACCTCGACTTTTGCGCAAGGAGGACAAACAGTACTCTCAAGAGTATCGCTTACCCACCTTAGGGTAAAAAACCCTAATCAATGCTTACTCAAAAAGTAAATATTCATTAGGATTCAGGTCCAACATCGCACTTATATTCATCAACCAATTCGCTTGATAAAGTTAGTTTGAAGGCGAGAAGCGCAATGTGCGAGTAGCACTTGAGCATCACAGCGTTCAAAGTAACGCAAGCAAGTAGAATTGGTAGGCTTGGGCAGACTTGAACTGCCGACCTCACCCTTATCAGGGGTGCGCTCTAACCAGCTGAGCTACAAGCCTGTTCTTGCTTCTGCCTTGGCTCGTATTGCCGCGCTTGGTTTCGTCACTCTTCAGTCACATACTTTATGCATGCTCCTTCATCGCTCCTCAAGTCGCGCACCACTACAAACCAACTCATCGCAATAACACTTTGCTTTAGCTCTCTACTATGAAGCAAAGT
>NZ_BJKL01000040.1 GCF_006538345.1 Alteromonas sp. KUL49
AGTGAAGAAGAAGCACCGGAAGAGTACGATTTGGTAGATCTGAACGAGTACGGTGAATTAGACCTGATTCAACTAGTTGAAGACGAGTTCATCCTTGGATTGCCTCAAGTAGCAATGCACGACGAAGCGGACTGTAGCGTTAACTCAAATAACTTGGTGTTTGGTGAACTTCCTGAAGAAATTGAGGAAGACAAGAAGCCGAATCCATTTGATGTTTTAAAAAAGCTTAAAGAAGTAACTGCTTCTTTAAGAATTTACATAGGAGTAGGGTCAATGGCCGTACAAAAGAGCAAGAAATCACGTTCAATGCGTGGCATGCGTCGTTCACACGATGCGCTAACTACAGCTGCACTTTCTGTAGACGCAACTTCAGGTGAAACTCACCTACGTCACAACGTGACTGCGGAAGGTTACTACCGCGGCAAAAAGGTTATCAACAAGTAAGGTTGACCTTTTAGCAAAATATAACCGTTGCGCTTGATGCAATGGGCGGGGATTTCGGTCCTCGTGTAACAGTGCCTGCCGCCGTGCAGGCACTGTCGTATTTCCCAGAGCTAAAAGTCATTCTCATAGGTGATCGAAATGCGATCACATCTCAACTATCCTCATTAGGTCGACAGCCTGATTCTCGTTTGAGTATTCAGCACTGTGACCGAGTTATTTCAAACTCAGAAAAGCCTTCTCTTGCCTTACGAAACAGTCAGGGCAGCTCTATGCGTGAAGCAATCGATCTGGTTGCGGAATCTCAAGCAGACGCATGTGTCAGCGGTGGAAATACCGGTGCATTAATGGCTTTGTCTCGT
>NZ_BJKL01000041.1 GCF_006538345.1 Alteromonas sp. KUL49
TTCCGTGTAGCAACACCTGAGCAAGAACTCGGTAAGCTACCTTTAGGTAGTCGCCCTGCTAAACGTAAGCCTACTGGTGGTATTGAAAGCCTTCGCGCCATCCCTTGGATCTTCTCGTGGGCGCAAACCCGCTTGGTATTACCTTCATGGTTGGGTGTAACTAAGGCAATTGAAGCGGTGAAAGCGGATGGCAACGAAGCGATTACCGAAGAAATGGTCGCTAACTGGCCGTTCTTCGCGTCACGTTTGTCTATGCTAGATATGGTGTTCCATAAAGCCGACCCGCGCATTAGTGAAGAGTATGATGCACGCCTGGTGCCAGAGAATCTCAAGCACTTTGGTGCGGCATTACGCCAAGAACTTAAAGACAGCATTGCATCGCTGCTTAAACTCACGGGTGAAGACGACATTATGAAGTCTGACCCTCAAGGTAAAGAGTCTATGGAGATACGTGCAGGTTACTTGCAACCACTACACTATCTGCAAATAGAACTTCTTGAGCGTATCCGTCAAGTAGAAGAAGGTGAACACAACGCTGAACTTGAGCGCGCCATGATGGTAACTATCGCTGGTATCGCGATAGGTATGCGTAACACAGGTTAGTATTGCCTTTTGTTAATCTTAATAGAGCCCGCTACCGCGGGCTCTTTTGTATGTGGGACTACAAATTCGCAGACAACCAATTGACTATCTCTTCATGCAACGACTCTTGATAAAAAGTGAGCGCATGATCGCCATTGGGATAGATCACTAGTTTGTGAGGATGGGACAACGCCTCTAATTTAGATGCAGCC
>NZ_BJKL01000042.1 GCF_006538345.1 Alteromonas sp. KUL49
TGGTTTCGGGTCTATATCCAGAGACTGAACGCCCAGTTAAGACTCGGTTTCCCTACGGCTCCCCTAAACGGTTAACCTTGCCACTGAATATAAGTCGCTGACCCATTATACAAAAGGTACGCAGTCACACCACGAAGGTGCTCCTACTGCTTGTACGTACACGGTTTCAGGTTCTATTTCACTCCCCTCACAGGGGTTCTTTTCGCCTTTCCCTCACGGTACTGGTTCACTATCGGTCAGTCAGTAGTATTTAGCCTTGGAGGATGGTCCCCCCATATTCAGACAGGATATCACGTGTCCCGCCCTACTCGATTTCACTGATTATGATGTGTCGGTTACGGGGCTATCACCCTTTATTGCGAGACTTTCCAGACTCTTCACCTGCATCATTAAAAGCTTAAGGGCTAATCCAATTTCGCTCGCCGCTACTTTCGGAATCTCGGTTGATTTCTCTTCCTCGGGGTACTTAGATGTTTCAGTTCCCCCGGTTTGCCTCTTGTTGCTATGTATTCACAACAAGATACTTACTTATGTAAGTGGGTTTCCCCATTCGGAAATCCCAGACTCAAAAGGTTTTTACTACCTAATCTGGGCTTATCGCAAGTTAATACGTCCTTCATCGCCTCTGACTGCCAAGGCATCCACCGTGTACGCTTAGTCACTTAACCATACAACCCGAAGAGGTCTTTATGTATGG
>NZ_BJKL01000043.1 GCF_006538345.1 Alteromonas sp. KUL49
TTTGGGGTTGTATGGTTAAGTGACTAAGCGTATACGGTGGATGCCTTGGCAGTTAGAGGCGATGAAGGACGTGTAAGTCTGCGAAAAGCTGTGGTGAGCTGACAAAACGCATTTGAGCCACAGATGTCCGAATGGGGAAACCCACACATTTATGTGTATCAACAAGTGAATACATAGCTTGTTGAGGCGAACGAGGGGAACTGAAACATCTAAGTACCCTTAGGAAAAGAAATCAACCGAGATTCCCCTAGTAGCGGCGAGCGAACGGGGATTAGCCCTTAAGCATTTTAAGATTTAGTGGAAGCCTCTGGGAAGTGGCGCGATACAGGGTGATAGCCCCGTACACGAAGGGTCTTTTAATGTGAAATCGAGTAGGTCGGGACACGTGTTATCTTGACTGAATATGGGGGGACCATCCTCCAAGGCTAAATACTCCTAACTGACCGATAGTGAACCAGTACCGTGAGGGAAAGGCGAAAAGAACCCCTGTGAGGGGAGTGAAATAGAACCTGAAACCGTATACGTACAAGCAGTGGGAGCCCTTCGGGGTGACTGCGTACCTTTTGTATAATGGGTCAGCGACTTATATTTAGTAGCAAGGTTAAGCAAATAGCGGAGCCGTAGCGAAAGCGAGTGTTAACTGCGCGTTTAGTTGCTAGGTATAGACCCGAAACCC
>NZ_BJKL01000044.1 GCF_006538345.1 Alteromonas sp. KUL49
TTTAAAGAAGAACACCAGAAGGTAGTACTCACCTAAACGGAGTATTGCGCAGCGGATTTGTTGTTCAGGCAACGCCGCGAGGAATTTGTCGCAGGGAGCAATCGTCTGATTGTGACCAAGCAAATTCCGGAGCAAGGCAGCATGGGCGACAAAGACCAAGCAATAGGCTTGTAGCTCAGCTGGTTAGAGCGCACCCCTGATAAGGGTGAGGTCGGCAGTTCAAGTCTGCCCAAGCCTACCAATTTCTCACTTACTCTTCGTCAAAGTAAACCTCATGTGCTATTCGCACACTACGGCTTCCTTTTCCTTGATTAAGTAAGAAATGCACTAACATACTGTTGGTTATACCAATGGGGCTATAGCTCAGCTGGGAGAGCGCCTGATTTGCATTCAGGAGGTCAGCAGTTCGATCCTGCTTAGCTCCACCACTTCTAAGTGCATTTAGATAAGTGTATTTAAAAGTGGTTTTTACAACCACATGTTCTTTAACAATTTGGAAAGCTGATATTAATAGTAATCAATCAAAATTGAGTAACTGAGATGTCGAAAGACGTTCTTAACTACTCTACTTGACGAATTGCTTGTTATCTAAGAGCGTTGAAAAACGTGTCAATTGGCAAGTCCAATTGA
>NZ_BJKL01000045.1 GCF_006538345.1 Alteromonas sp. KUL49
TATACGCTTAGTCACTTAACCATACAACCCCAAACGGCCTTTTGAATCCCGTTCAAGTTGTGCTGTATGAATGACAAGCTAATCGTGATTTACCTTGTTATCAGTTTGCCAATTGGACTTGCCAATTGACACGTTTTTCAACGCTCTTAGATAACAAGCAATTCGTCAAGTAGAGTAGTTAAGAACGTCTTTCGACATCTCAGTTACTCAATTTTGATTGATTACTATTAATATCAGCTTTCCAAATTGTTAAAGAACATTAGCAAAACGACGAATCGTCTCACCTAGGGTAAAAACCCTAATCAATGCTTACTCAAAAAGTAAATATTCATTAGGATTCAGGTCCAACATCGCACTTATATTCATCAACCAATTCACTTGATAAAGTTAGTTTGAAGGCGAGAAGCGCAATGTGCGAGTAGCACTTGAGCATCACAGCGTTCAAAGTAACGCAAGCAAGTAGAATTGGTAGGCTTGGGCAGACTTGAACTGCCGACCTCACCCTTATCAGGGGTGCGCTCTAACCAGCTGAGCTACAAGCCTGT
>NZ_BJKL01000046.1 GCF_006538345.1 Alteromonas sp. KUL49
GTCAATGAGTTGGGTGACCGCTTCCAAGGTCCTGATGTGTTCGATGTCTACTGAATGATGACCGTAAAGGGCGCAAGAGCGGCAAGGGTTTCTACACTTACAAAGGTAAGAAGAAAGAGGTCGACAAGTCAGTCTACAAACTTCTGAAACTTCAGCCTGATCCTAAGTTGAGTGATAACGATATCGCGATGCGTTGCGTGTTACCAATGCTAAATGAAGCGGTTCGCTGTCTCGATGAAGGCATAATTCGCAGCCCACGTGATGGCGACATCGGTGCTATCTTCGGTATCGGTTTCCCTCCGTTCCTAGGTGGTCCGTTCCGTTACATGGATCAAATTGGCGTGAAGTCGCTGGTTGAGATGATGAACGACTTTGCTGTGAAGTACGGCGATCGTTTCGCTCCGTGTGATGGTCTACTGACTCGCGCCGGTCTGGATGAGCCGTTCTATAATACCAATCACAGTAAGTAAGTGATCAAAAATAGCGCAGGAAAAACGGCTTGAGAACAAGGCAGAA